>NZ_CM147706.1:4800000-8460081 GCF_055792885.1 Streptomyces sp. DSM 42067
TGGCGGCGGCGGTCCGGGCGCTCGTCGTAGCCGTAGCCGCCGCCGTCGTCGGGGTTCACGGGAGGCATCATCGACGTCTGGCCGACGCCGCCGCCCTGCGGGCGCAGCATCGCCGTCTGCTGGTCGTCCGGGTGGCCGCCGTAGCCGACCGCACCCAGGGCCGCTGTGGCCGCGACGGGCTGGCCGTCGAGGCAGGCCTCGATGTCGGCGCGCATCTCGTCGGCGGACTGGTAGCGGTAGTCGGGGTCCTTGACCAGTGCCCTCAGGACGATGGCGTCCATCTCGGGCGTGATCTCGGGGTCGAAGACGCTCGGCGGCTGCGCCTCCTCCCGTACGTGCTGGTACGCGACCGCGACCGGCGAGTCGCCCACGAACGGGGGCCGGACGGTCAGCAGCTCGTACAGCAGGCAGCCCGTCGAGTACAGGTCGGAGCGGGCGTCGACCTGCTCGCCCTTGGCCTGCTCCGGGGAGAGGTACTGGGCGGTGCCGATGACGGCGGCGGTCTGCGTCATCGTCATTCCGGAATCACCCATCGCACGGGCGATGCCGAAGTCCATCACCTTGACCTGGCCGTTGCGCGTCAGCATGACGTTGGCCGGCTTGATGTCGCGGTGGACGATCCCGTTGCGGTGCGAGTACTCCAGGGCCTGGAGGATGCCGATGGTCATCTCCATGGCGCGCTCGGGCAGCAGCTTGCGCCCGGAGTGCAGGAGTTCCCTCAGCGTCGACCCGTCGACGTACTCCATGACGATGTACGGGATCGAGACCCCGTCGACGTAGTCCTCGCCCGTGTCGTACACCGCGACGATCGCGGGGTGGTTGAGCGAGGCGGCCGACTGGGCCTCCCGGCGGAAGCGGGCCTGGAAGGACGGGTCGCGCGCGAGGTCGACCCGCAGCGTCTTCACCGCCACGGTGCGGCCGAGCCGGGTGTCATGCGCGAGGTACACCTCGGCCATGCCACCACGGCCGAGCACCTGGCCCAGCTCGTACCGGCCGCCGAGGCGACGCGGCTCTTCCATAGCTACCTACCAGCCCTCTCCGTCGGTCCCGACCGCACCCATGTGTGGTCCGGCGGTGTGCTGTCCGGGCATACCGTACCTGGCTCGCGTTGCTTGACCTGGCCGAGAACGTCACCCGATACAGGACCGGTATCGCAACGTGCACCGTTGTGAAGGCGACGTGACCGGGTTCACTTCTTGCTGTCGATCACTGCCTGCATCACGGCCTTGGCGATGGGGGCGGCCAGACCGCCACCCGAGATGTCGTCACGGTTGGCGCTGCCGTCCTCGACGACGACGGCCACGGCGACCGGGGAGCCCTCGCTGGTCTTCGCGTACGAGATGAACCAGGCGTAGGGCTTCTCGCTGTTGTTGAGGCCGTGCTGTGCGGTACCGGTCTTGCCGCCGACGGTGACGCCCTGGATCTGGGCGTTGGTTCCCGTGCCCTCGCTGACGACGGTCTCCATCATCGACTGCAGCTTCTGCGCGTTCTCCTTCGAGATCGGCTCGCTCAGCTTCTTGGGCGTGTGCTGCTCGATGGTGTCGAGGCTGGGCGCCTGCAGCTTGTCGACCATGTACGGCTCCATGAGCGTGCCGTCGTTGGCGACGGCCGCGGCGACCATGGCCATCTGGAGCGGCGTGGCGCGGTTGGACGCCTGGCCGATGCCGCCCATGGCGTTCTGCGGCCGGTTGTCCTCGGGGTAGACGCTTTCGACGGCGCGGACCGGGACGAACTGCTCCTCGTTGAAGCCGAACTTCTCCGCCTGCTCGATCATCTTCTCGTTGCCGACGTCGTCGCTGAGCTTGCCGAAGACCGTGTTGCAGGAGTCCCGCAGGGCCACGCGCAGCGTCGCGTTCAGGCATTCGCCGTGCTCATTGGTGAGCTTGTCGGTGGACAGCGGCAGCGGCCAGGGGTCCGGGGAGTCGGTCTTGGCGTCGATGTCCGTGACCTCGCCGTTCTCCAGCGCCGCGGCGGCCGTGACCACCTTGAAGGTGGAGCCGGGCGGGTAGGTCTCGCGGAGGGCGCGGTTGAGCATCGGCTTGTCCGCGTCCTTGTCCAGCTTCGCGAACTTGTCGCCGTCGTTGAGGCCCGCGAAGACCGACGGGTCGTAGGAGGGCGTGGAGGCGAGCGCCAGGATCGCGCCGGTGGACGGGTCGATGGCGGCGACGGCACCCTTCTTGCTGCCCAGGCCCTCGAAGGCGGCCTTCTGGGCGGCGGCGTTGAGGGTGGTGACGACGTTGCCGCCCTCCTTCTTCTTACCCGTGATCATGTCGAGGGTGTTGCGGAAGAACAGCCGGTCGTCGTTGCCGGTGAGGATGCCGTCCTCGATGCCCTCGAGCTGGCTGGTGCCGACGAGCTGCGAGGCGTAGCCGGTGACCGGGGCCCACATCTCCCCGTTCTTGTACGTCCGCTTGTAGTTGAAGTCCGTCCCGGTCGTCTCGACGGAACCGGTGATGGACTTGCCGTCGACGATGATGTCGCCGCGCGGAGCGGCGTACCGCTCGATGGCGACGCGGCGGTTGTTCTTGTTGGACTGCAGTGCGTCGGCCTGGACGTACTGCAGCCAGTTGTCACGGATGAGCAGGGCGAGGACGAGGAGTCCGCAGAAGATCGCGATCCGGCGCAGGGGCTTGTTCACGGGCGGACCACCTGGGTCATCTCGGCGTCGGGGTTGGAGGCGGGGGTCGGGGCAGGGCGCCGCGCGGTGTCGCTGATGCGGATCAGGATGCCGATGAGGGCCCAGTTGGCGATGACGGACGAGCCACCGGCCGCGAGGAACGGCATGGTCATACCGGTCAGCGGGATGAGGCCCATGACACCGCCGGCGACCACGAAGATCTGCAGGGCGAAGGCGCCGGACAGACCGACCGCGAACAGCTTCCCGAAGGGGTCGCGGGCGGCCAGTGCGGTGCGTACGCCCCGTTCGATGATCAGGCCGTACATCAGCAGGAACGCCATGACGCCGGCCAGGCCGAGCTCCTCGCCGACGGTGGCGAAGATGAAGTCGGAGTTGGCGGCGAACCCGATGAGGTCGGAGTTGCCCTGGCCGAGGCCGGTGCCGAGGACACCGCCTGAGCCGAAGGACATGATCGACTGGCCGATCTGCTCGCAAGCGCCCGAAGTCTCGTAGCAGGCGAAGGGATCGAGCCAGGCGTCGACGCGGGCCTGCACGTGGCTGGCGAACGAGGCGACGCCGACGGCGCCTGCGGCGGACATCAGCAGGCCGATGACGATCCAGCTGGTCCGCTCGGTGGCGACGTACAGCATGATCACGAACATGCCGAAGAACAGCAGCGACGTACCGAGGTCGTTCTCGAAGATCAGGATGAGCAGGCTGACTGCCCAGATCGTGATGATCGGGCCGAGGTCGCGGCCGCGCGGCAGGTAGAGGCCCATGAAGCGGCGGCTGGCCAGCGCCAGCGCGTCGCGCTTCACCATGAGGTAGCCGGAGAAGAAGACCGCGATGATGATCTTCGCGAACTCGCCGGGCTGGATGGAGAAGCCGCCGACGCTGATCCAGATCTTGGCGCCGAACACGTCGGCGCCCAGTCCCGGCACGAGCGGCAGGAGCAGCAGCACCAGCGAGGCGACCATCGAGATGTACGTGTAGCGCTGCAGGATGCGGTGGTCCTTGAGCGCGAACAGCACGACGACGAACAGTGCGATGCCCGCCGCGGAGTACATCAGCTGGTTCGGGGCCGAGGGGCTGAATACGCCGTACTGCTTCTCGGCGAGCTGCTGGAGCCGCTCCGACTGGTCCAGGCGCCAGATGAACACCAGCCCGAGCCCGTTCAGCAGCGTCGCCAGTGGCAGCAGCAGCGGATCGGCGTACGGCGCCAGCTTGCGGACCACCAGATGGCCGACGCCCGCGAGCAGGCCGAGACCGATGCCGTAGCCCATCAGGCCGGTCGGCACCTCGTCATTGATGGCCAGGCCGACGTTGGCGTAGGCGAACACCGGGATGACGACGGCGAACACCAGCAGTGCGAGCTCGGTGTTGCGCCGGCTGGGCGCGCCGATGGCGCCGATCGTTGACGTGTGGTGCGTCGACGTGTTCGTGCTCATGGTGTGACAGGGCCCCTCACGGCTGCTTACTGCTTACCGCACAGCGAGACCAGCTTCTGCTCTTCGTCGGAGAGGCTGGGGCCGGGTGTCGGAGTGGGTGCGGTCGTGGACTTGTCGGTCGAGGACGCCGAGGGACTCGGCGTGGGTGTGGCCTTCGTGACGACCGAGGTCTTCGTGGCGCTCGTGGTCGTTCCCGTGGTGCCACCCGCCTCGCCCTCGCCGGTCTTGGCGTTGTCGCTCTCGGCCTTGCGGCGCTCGTCGTTCTTCTTGCACGCCGACGCCTGAAGGGCCAACTCGTCGATCTTGTCGTGGGCGTCGCCGAGGCTGCCCTCGGCGATGGTCGCCTCGACCAGCTTGCGCTGGTAGGGCGGCAGGTACTTGAGTTCGATGTCGGGGTGGTCCTTCTCCACCTTCGACAGCGAGACCCAGGCCAGATCCTGGCTGATGCCGCGGTACAGCGCGACATGCTCGCCGTTGGCCCCGACGTAGTACTGGGTCTGCGTCCAGCGGTAGCCGCCGTACAGGCCGCCGCCGATGACCGCGAGAGCGAGCGCGGTGTAGAAGGATCTCTTGAGCCACTTGCGGCCCCTGCGCGGCTTGACGAAGTCGTCGTCCGTGTAGGCGCCGAAGTCGGGCTGGGGAACGTACCCGGTGATGTCGCCGCTGCCGGGCGGGCCGAACTCGCCGCCGGCTCCGCCGTGACCGGGCGCCGGACGGCCGAGGCCCGATGCGCGGCCCGCGGGGGTCTGCATCGCGCTGTTGTCGTGCAGATGGTGCTGGTTGTGCTGGTTCTCGGCGACCGCGCCGACCACGACGGGGGTGTCGGAGAGCTGCGCGGCCAGGGTGTCGCCGCTGTCGATGTCGAGGACGTCGGCGACGATCACCGTGATGTTGTCCGGGCCGCCGCCGCGCAGCGCGAGCTGGATGAGCTCCTGCACGGTCTCCTGCGGGCCCTGGTAGCTGGCGAGGGTGTCCTCCATCGTCTGATGGCTGACCACCCCGGACAGGCCGTCGGAGCAGATCAAGTACCGGTCGCCAGCGCGGACTTCACGGATCGACAGGTCCGGCTCGACGTGGTCGCCACTGCCCAGCGCGCGCATCAGCAGGGAGCGCTGCGGGTGGGTGGTGGCCTCCTCCTCGGTGATGCGGCCCTCGTCGACGAGCCGCTGTACCCAGGTGTGGTCCTGTGTGATCTGCGTCAGCACGCCGTCACGCAGCAGGTACGCGCGCGAGTCGCCGACGTGTACGAGACCGAGCCGCTGACCGGTCCACAGCAGTGCGGTCAGGGTGGTCCCCATGCCCTCGAGCTGGGGGTCCTCCTCGACCATCATCCGCAGCTGGTCGTTGGCACGCTGCACGGCGGTGCCCAGCGACGTGAGGATGTCCGAGCCCGGGACGTCGTCGTCGAGCGTGACGAGTGTCGAGATCACCTCGGAGCTGGCGACCTCGCCGGCGGCCTGGCCACCCATGCCGTCGGCGATCGCGAGAAGGCGGGGACCGGCGTAGCCCGAGTCCTCGTTGCCCTCGCGGATCATGCCTTTGTGCGATCCGGCGGCGAAGCGCAGTGACAGACTCATGCGCACCTCGCCCGTCGGCTCCGGGTACATCCGCACGGTGCCCACCCTCCGGTCGGGAGCGCGCCGGCGTCCTGTGCCAGGACCACCGCGTCCGCTCGCTCGCTCCGCTCGCTCATTGTCGTACTACTTCCGCAGCTCGATGACGGTCTTGCCGATGCGGATCGGCGCGCCCAGCGGAATCGGTGTCGGCGTGGTCAGCCGGGTCCGGTCGAGATACGTGCCGTTGGTCGACCCGAGATCCTCGACGATCCACTGGCCGTCACGGTCGGGGTAGATCCTGGCATGCCTGCTGGACGCATAGTCGTCGTCCAGCACGATCGTGGAGTCGTGTGCCCGGCCCAGCGTGATGGTCTGTCCCTGCAGCGCCACCGTGGTGCCGGTCAGGGTGCCCTCGGAGACGACCAGCTTGGTGGGAGCGCCGCGGCGCTGGCGGCCGCCGCCGCTCTGCTGGCGCTGCTGCGGCGGCGCGGCCTGGCGGGCGGCCTGCTGCGGCCGCCCGGCGTCACGGCGCGACCCGCGCTGGGTGACGCGCGTACCGAACAGGTCGCTGCGGATGACCTGCACGGCCACGATCACGAACAGCCACAGTACGGCCAGGAAACCCAGCCGCATGACCGTGAGGGTCAGCTCTGACATTGCCCCCGCTTCACCCTTCGGCTTGCCGGTAAATGATGGTGGTGCTGCCCACGACGATCCGCGAGCCGTCGCGGAGCGTAGCGCGGGTGGTGTGCTGCCCGTCCACCACGATTCCGTTGGTGGACCCGAGATCCTGGATCGTCGAGGGCGTTCCGGTCCGGATCTCACAGTGCCGGCGCGAGACGCCGGGGTCGTCGATCCGCACGTCGGCGTCGGTGCTGCGGCCCAGCACCATCGTCGGGCGGGAGATCTGGTGGCGGGTGCCGTTGATCTCGATCCAGCGCCGCACCTGGGCGCCCGGCAGCGGGCCCGCGGCCGACCGCTGTCCCGCGGACGCGGGTCCGGACGCGGGTCCGGACGCGGGTCCGGGGCGGCCGGGCGGAGGCGTGGACGGCATGGGAGGAGCACCGGTCGGCTGCTGCGGGTACCCGCCTGCGGGCCCCGGGTAGCCGTAGCCACCGCCCGAGGCTGCACCCCGGCCACCGGCTGCCGGGCCCGCAGGGGCGCGGCCGGGAGCCTGGGAGGTGCTGGAAGCGAGCGTGCGGCTGCGCACCCGGTACAGACCCGTGTCGAGGTCGTCGGCCTTCTCCAGGTGGACCTTGATCGGTCCCATGAAGGTGTAGCGCTGCTGCTTCGCATAGTCGCGGACCATGCCGGACAGCTCGTCGCCGAGCTGTCCCGAGTAGGGGCTCAGACGCTCGTAGTCCGGCGTGCTCAGCTCCACGATGAAGTCGTTGGGAACGACGGTCCGCTCGCGGTTCCAGATCGTCGCGTTGTTGTCGCACTCGCGCTGCAGGGCGCCGGCGATCTCGACGGGCTGGACCTCGGACTTGAACACCTTGGCGAAGGTGCCGTTGACCAGACCCTCGAGACGCTGCTCGAACTTCTTCAGGACTCCCATGGGGCACCTCCTCCTTCGATGTCGCCCTGGTACTGCTTACTGATCGTATCCACGCGCCGGTAAATCGGCTGGTTCCCCTTGTCTGCCCGGACCATGAGTGTCGACCCTCACAAGACATGCCCTGGCGGAAGAGCCGGGATCCTTCCGGGCCTCCTCGAAGGCCGATTCCGGACGCCGGCCGGACCTCGTCGGGGCACCTGTGCAGCCTCCTCCTGAGACTCGTGCCGGGGCTCCTTCACCTCGGGGCTCCCCTTTGAACTCCGCTCTGAACTCCTCGGCGAACCTCTCCGCACTCCTTGCCGAACCGCTCCGGTGAGGCTCGGTGAAGTTCTCCGTTGAACCTTCCCGACAAGGGATCGTAGAGGGGGCCTGAGAACAGTGTCCCGCACCCGGCTGTGGACCTCGGTCACTGCCGGGGGTCCGGGCCGGGACCGGTACGAGGTTGGTACGCGGCCGATGCGGATCCGCTGCCGATCCGGCACCGGTCCGGCAGCGCGGGGGTGCCTGGCCGTGCAGCGGCAGTGCCGAGGCGGTGCAGATCCGGTGCCGCGCCAGTGCTGATCCGGTGCCGCGCCAGTGCTGATCCGGTGCCGGGGCGGGTGTCGGCACGACGACGGCGGTCGTCCTGGGGGGTGGGGCGGTCGTCGGGGGAACGGGCTGGTCGCCGGGAGGACGAGTAGAGGTGTCCGGGGGTGCTGGGCGGCCGGTGGTTGACGCGCGCCGGGGAGGCCGGGGTCCCGGCCGGCCTCCGTCGGGACGTGCGGCCCGGCCGGGTGCGGTGTGGGCTGGAGAGTGCGCTGTGTGCTGGAGATACCCCTGGTCCGATGCCCCTGGTCCGGTGCCGTGCGTGGCGTACGCGGCCTCGCGATGCGCCGGGATCCGGTCTCACGGCTGCTCGCGGATACGGATGTGAATCCACCCTCGACAGCGTGCTAATCTTCTGGATGTCGGCAGGCGCTCGCACCGAAAACGCGGGACCGGACGACAACACCCAATGCGCGGGTGGCGGAATAGGCAGACGCGCTGGATTCAGGTTCCAGTGCCCGCAAGGGCGTGGGGGTTCAACTCCCCCCTCGCGCACAACATGAAGCGGGTCCCCGCCAGAGACGAAAGTCCTGGCGGGGACTCGCTTTTTGTGTTGTATCTCACCGTGGTGCATGTCGCTTGGCGGGCAGTTGCTTGGTGGCAGTCGCTTGGTGATATGCCCGCTGTGGGCGTCTTGCGCGGCTGTGTCGTACTGCTGCGTCTGTACTGCTGCGTCTGTACTGCTGTACTGCTGTGTCGTACGGCGCCGCGGTGCGGGTGCCCCGCCTGGTGCGCGGCGAGGGCTCCGCGGTGACGTATCTCACCGCTGGAGCGTCGTCGGTGTGTATGCCTGCCGGGGTGCGCCTGCCGGGGCCCGCCGGTTCGGGCGGGCCCCGGTTGGAGCGACTGCGGTCGTACGGTCGGCTGCGGCCGGCCGCAGGTCGACGGCGCTGTGGATCAGGCCGCCGCTGGATCAGACGGCCTGGTGGATCAGGCGGCGGCGACGCGCTGGACGAGTGTCTTCGCCTTCGAGGCCGCGTCGTTCAGGGCCTTCTCGCGGGACGCCTCGGCGAGCGGGATCAGCTCCGCCATGGCGGGGTTGGAGTGCGCAAGCGTCAGCTCGGGGACGATGAAGTCGACGTCCATGCCGAGCATGTCCGACAGCAGAGCGCCGATCAGGTTCTGCACGTACTCGAAGCCCTCACGCGGCGTGCCGGGGGCGTACGAGCCGCCCCGGCTGGCGACGACGGTGACCGGGGTGCCCTTGACCGTGGACGTCTCGCCCGCGGTGCGGCCCATGATGATCACCTGGTCCAGCCAGGCCTTCAGGGTCGACGGAATCGTGAAGTTGTACATCGGGGCGCCGATCAGCACGGCGTCGGCCTGCTCCAGCTCCTCCACCAGCTTGATGCGCTCGGCGTAGGCCGCCGCCTGCTCGGGGGTGTGCGTCGCCGGGTCAGCGAAGGCAGCGGAGGCGCCGGCGCCGTCGAGATGGGGCACGGGGTTCGCGGCCAGATCCCGGTAGATCACCGTGCCTTCGGGGTGCTGCTCCTCCCATACCTTGCGGAACGTGTCCGTGACGGTCCGGGAAGCGGAGGCGGAACCAGGGAAAACAGACGAGTCCAGATGCAACAGGGTGGCCATGGGGATCTCCGTGGGTAATGCCCCGCCCGGCGGGCCGGGCGGATGTGGCGATGAGTGGTGAGCGGAGTGGGAGGAATCGTGAGCGTGAGGCGGCATGGGCGTGCCGCGTCGCCGCTACCGACGCACTGCCACTCCGTGCGTAACTATGGATAACACAGGTCCTTACTTTTTTTCACCTCCCGAAGGTAAGGCAGTACCCTGGACTCATGGCGGCCAACGGGGTCCACAGCGAGACGGCGTGCAAGCGCGTGGACGAAGGCATCACGCGCGTATTCGAGCTGCTCGGAAAGCGCTGGACCGGGCTCATCGTGTCCGTGCTGATCCAGCAGCCCGTCCACTTCGCCGATCTGCGGAGGGCCATCCCCGGCATCAGCGAACGCATGCTCTCGGACCGGCTCACGGAACTCGCCACCGCGGGGCTCGTCGTACGGGAGGTGTCCGAGGGACCCCCGCTGCGCGTCTCGTACCGCCTCACAGCGGCGGGTGCTGCGCTGGAGCCCTCGCTCAAGGAACTCGGGCAGTGGGCTGAGAAGCACCTGCCGGACGGCTCGGGGTGTCCGGGGTAGTTCCAGCAGTAGGGCGGGGGGCTGCATAGGGCGACTGAATGGGCGGCTGCACAGGGCGGCTGAAATGGTGCGCACTACAACGCTCGTAGGCGCTCGGCGAGTTCGTCGGCCCGAGTTGTCCACAGCCTGCCGTGGGTGCGGACGTGGAGTTGTCCACAGGTGCGGAGTTGTCCACAGGCTCTGACGCACTCTCGCCACCGGCGGTACGGTCATTGCCGGTTGATGTTCATCTGAACGTCGGTACGCGGTGCGTCCGCGGTCCGTAACGCCCGTATGTTCGCGCTCCGCGGGGGCTGTACGGCGTTCCGTGCGCTGCGTACCGCCACTGCTGCAACCGCCGCAGAAGGCGGTGAGACACGGGGGAGGCGGTCGCCGTGACCGAGATCAGTACGGAAGCCGGGCTGGAAGCCACGGGCGTTCGCGGACGGCGCGTCGAGACGGAGCACGACGAGACGTCGCGCGACGAGACGGCGGCGCGCGATGCAGCGGAAGCGCCCCAGCTGGGGGGTGGGCCTCGGGCGGCCCGGCTGCCGCGGGTGCGGGGATTCGCGGAATGGCCCGCGGAGGATTCGCCCGGGCATTCGCCCAAGCAGGAGGGCAAGGCACTGCGTGCGCGTGTGCCCCGGTCCTCGCACGCCGAGTTCTCGGCCGACAGCGGTCGCCCGGACGCCGTCACCGCCGTCGAGGAGTCCAACCGAGGCAGGCTGGCGGAGCTCACACCCATACGCGTCGGGCGGATGGCCGCAAGTCCCTTCGCCTTCCTGCGCGGTTCGGCCGGACTCATGGCGTACGACTTGGCGCGCACGCCCCTCACGGGCGTCGGCGCACAGATATGCGGCGACGCACACGCGGCCAACTTCGGGCTCTATGCGGACGCGCGCGGCGGCCTGGTCATCGACCTGAATGACTTCGACGAAACCGTGCACGGACCGTGGGAGTGGGACGTCAAGCGGCTCGCCGTGTCGCTCGTTCTCGCGGGCCGTGAAACGGGAGCGGACGAAGACGTCTGCCGCAAGGCGGCCTTCGACGCCGCCGGCGCCTACCGGCGCACGATGCGACTGCTGGCGAAACTTCCGGTACTGGACGCGTGGAACGCCATCGCCGACGAGGAACTGGTCTCGCACACGGACGCACACGACCTGCTCGGGACGCTGGAGCGGGTCTCGCAGAAGGCACGGAACAACACAAGCGGGCGGTTCGCCGCCAAATCCACCGAGCCGACAGTCGACGGCGGACGGCGGTTCGTCGACGCCCCGCCCGTGCTGCGCCGCATACCCGACGCCGAAGCGGCCGCGGTGGCGGCCTCCCTCGGCGAGTATCTGAGCACCCTGTCCGCCGACCGACTGCCGCTGCTGGCGCGGTACGCGATCCAGGACGTCGCGTTCCGGGTGGTCGGCACCGGCAGCGTCGGAACCCGCTCGTACGTGGTGCTGCTCCTCGACCACCGGGGCGAGCCCCTCGTGCTGCAGGTGAAGGAAGCGCGCCCGTCCGCTCTTCTGCCGCACCTGCCGGCCGCCGGCTTCAAGGTGCCGGAGGAGAACCACGAGGGCCGCCGAGTGGTGCTCGGCCAGAAGCGTATGCAGGTGGTCAGCGACATCCTCCTGGGATGGACGTCGGTCGACGGACGGCCTTTCCAGGTACGGCAGTTCCGCAACCGAAAGGGCAGCGTGGACCCCGCGGCGCTGGCCGCCGACCAGCTGGACGACTACGGCCGCATGACCGGCGCCCTACTGGCCCGCGCCCACGCACACAGCGCCGAGCCACGACTGATAGCCGGATACTGCGGCAAGACCGAGGAACTGGACGAGGCGATCGCACACTTCGCGATGGCCTACGCAGACCGCACGGAAGCTGATCATGCGGGGCTGGTGGCTGCGGTGAGGGAGGGGAGGGTGGCGGCGGAGATTGGGGTTTGAGGGGGTAGGGGGCGGGGCGGGGCGGGGCGAGGCGGGGTGGGGGCGGGGTGGGGGCGGGGGCGGGCCCCTCCCAGCCAGGGGCGACCGGCCAGATTCGGGGCCCCCGCGGCTTCCCTTCGGAGCGCTGGTCTCCGTCTCGCGGCCGTGGCCTAGGCTGGACCGGTGACGACCCCGGAAGCCGAGACGCCCCAGCCCGAGCCGCCTGCCCAGGAGCCGCGGGAGCGGGCTGGCGCAGGTGAGCGGTCCGGCACGGATGAGCCCGCCGGTGTCGGTGGCCAGGCGGGTGCCGGCGAGCAGCCCGGTGGCGACCAGCAGCCCAGCGGCGACCAGCACCCAGGTGCTGGCGAGCAGGCGAAGCAGGCGGGGACCGGGCAGCGGGCCGGTTCTGATGGGCGGCGGCCCGAGGAGCGGCTCGAGCAGGCCGTGCGCAACGCTGAGCAGGCGTTGATCGAGTATGAGATCGCCGTCGAGACGTTCCGGGTCGAGGTGGAGAACTTCTCCCGGCTGCACCATCAGAAGCTCGGCCCGATGTACGCACGGCTGGACGAGCTCGACGCGCAGATCGCTGAGGCCAGAGCAGCCCGTACCGGTGATCCCGAGGATCTGCGCCGGGCGCAGGAGGCGCGGGCGCGGGTCATGCCGATGCCGGCGGTCGAGGAGCTGTTCCACGACTGGATGGACTCGGACGGGCTGCGGCCCGAGGCCGCCGCGATGCTCACCGATCAGTCGGTCAGGCCGCCGCAGCGGGTGCGCCCCAGCGACGAGGCCCGCAAGCTGTACCGCGAGCTGGCGCGTAAGGCGCATCCGGATCTGGCGGACGACGAGCGGGAGCGGGACCGGCGTGACGAGTTCATCTCGCGGGTGAACGCCGCATACGCCCGTGGTGACGAGGCGTTGCTGAGGGAACTGGCCGAGGAGTGGGCCGCAGGGCCGGTGCCCGCGGAACGACGGCCCAGCCCCAGCGAGGAGCTGTACGCCCGGCTCGAGTGGCTGGCGCAGCGCAAGGAGCTGCTCACCCTGGTCGCGCGTGAGCTGGAGGAGGGCGCGATCGGCTCGATGCTGCGGCTGGCGCCCGACGACCCGGACCGGCTGCTGGACGAGATCGCCGAGCAGCTGCTGGCCGAGGTCGCGGAGCGTGAGGCGGAGCTGGCGCGGCTGCTGGCCGCTTAGCGGATCCAGTGAACCAGCGGATCCAGCGATCCAGCGATCCAGCGGATCCAGTGAACCAGCGGATCCAGTGAACCAGCGGATCCGGTGAACCAGCGGATCCAGCGGACCAGCGATCCAGCGGATCGTCTTCCGGGGCTGAGCCGGTGCCTCGATACGGCTCCCGGAACAGTGGGCGGCGCAGCCGTGAAGCGGTGGGGCGTGGTCAGGTAGCGTCGGGGTTATGCATTTCGGATCTGGTGTGCCCACGGTCGAGGTCGGCCAGCTGTCGGCCGAGGACTTCCTGCTGGACGTCCGCGAGGACGATGAATGGGAGGCGGGTCACGTCGAGGGGGCGCTGCACATCCCCATCAGTGAGTTCGTGGCCCGGTACGGCGAGCTGACCGAGGCGGCGCCGCAGGACGGCAGGATCCATGTCATCTGCCGGTCCGGCGGGCGCTCGGCGCAGGTCGCGATGTACCTCGTGCAGCAGGGCATCGACGCCGTGAACGTCGACGGCGGTATGCAGGTGTGGGCTGCCGCCGGCCGCCCGGTCGTGGACGCCAAGGGGCAGCCGGGATTCGTGCTGTAGCGGGCCGCGTCGGCCGGCTGCACAAAGATCGCCCGCCGCGAGCCGAGACGGCCTGCTGAGCCGAGACTGTCCCGCCGCGAGCCGAGACTGTCCCGCCGTCAGCCGAGACGGTCCTGCCGCGAGCCGAGACTGCCCCGCCGCCAGCCGAGACTGTCCTGCTGCGAGCCAAGGCTGCCTGCCGGGCCCGCGGCCGCCCGCCGATCAGCTCAGTGCATGGGCGGCGAGCAGATCACCCAGCGCTTCCTCGTGCGCCGCGGCCGGGCCGAGTGACAGCTCGAGGTGTTTGGCCCACGCGTGGTAGCGGTGCAGCGGGTAGTCGGTGTCGGCGCCGAAGCCGCCATGCAGATGCTGCGCGGTCTGTACGACGCGTCGTACGCCGTCGGACGCCCAGATCTTGGCGACCGCCACATCGCCCGACGCCGGCAACGCGCCGCCTGCGGCCGTGCTGATGCGCCAGGCGGCCTGCCAGAGGGTGGCCTCCATCGCGCGCAGGTCGATGTAGCGGTCGGCGGCCTGTACGGCGACGGCCTGGAAGGTGGCGATCGGGAACCCGAACTGCTCGCGTTTGCCGGTGTACGTACTCGTCATGGCCAGCACCCCCTCGCCGAGGCCCAGCGCCAGCGCGCAGGTGCCGGTGGCCAGAAGGTTCCGCAGCCACTCCCAGGCGCCCTCGGCCTCGATGACGTCGTGGGCGTTGATGCGTACGGAGTCCAGACGGACTTCGCCGAGGCGTTCGCCGCTCGTGGAGATCTGCTCGTAGAGGCTGATGCCCTCGTGGCCGCGCGGGACGAGCGCCAGCATGGTGCGACCATCGCCGGTGTGCGCGGGGACCATGATCAGGTCGGCGCCATGTGCCCAGGGCACGGCTGTCTGGACGCCGTCCAGGACCCAGGCGTCGCCGTCCCGACGTGCGGTGACGGCGAGTTCCGCCGGGTCGTGGCCGGTACGGCCGTTGGCGGCCACGGTCAGGACGAGATCGCCACGTGCGGCGGGCGGAAGTATGTCGCGCTTCAGTTCCTCACCGCCGTAGGTGTGTACGGCGTATGCCGCGGCGCTGCTCTCCAGCAGCGGGACGCGGGCGAGCACCTTCGCGGATTCCCGCAGTACGAGGCAGAGGGCGATGGCGTCCAGGCCGGCCCCGCCGTACTCGGGTCCGACCAGCAGACTCAGCAGATCGCTGTCGGCGAGCCTGGCCCACAGTGCACGGTCGAAGTCCTCTGCGACGGGGCCCGGGGTGAGGGCCGGGCTGGGTACGCCGTCCGGCGTGACCCCGGCGAACACTGCTTTCGCCGCCTCTGCGGCCGCCTGCTGTTCCTCGGTGAAGGTGAAGTCCACGGCCTGTCCTTCCGCGATACGGCGACCGCTGTGAGCACGGGCACTGACAATCGATCTGACGGGGCGTCAAGATAGAACAGGTTCTACGAGAAGGGAACGGCACGAGCAGATTCCGGATTCGCGCCCGTCCCCCACCTGCAACCTCCAGCCGGCGCCCACGTGCAACCCCCGGCCGGCGCCACCTGCACCCCCCCGGTCGGCGCTACCTGCAACCCCCGGCCATCGGCTGGCCTGAAGGCCGCGTGCCGGACGGGACGAGGGATGTGAACCGGCGCCGTAAGGTGTCAACCCTGTGGACAACGTCACGGATCGCTGTGCCGGGCGGGCAGACCTGGGTACCGTCCGGTGCGAACGTCGCGACGAGGGTCAGGGCCCGAGGTCCGAGGGTCCGAAGGTCGGGGGCCGGGGCCCGAGGGTCCGAAGGTCGGGGGCCGGGGAGCCGTAGCGGGCGGGCCGCGGGAAACGGAAACGGGCGGCAACCGGAATCCGGAACCCGAGGAATCCGAATCCGGATCAGCAATCAGGAATCGCATCGGAAAGCGTGGATGGATCGGGGCGGAATGGACGCATACGACAAGGGCGCGAGCGCCCGCCCCCAGCCCGCACCACCTCCCCACGCTCCCCGGATCGGCATAGCCGCGCTCTCGTTCCGCTACCAGATCGTCGCCGCGCTCGCGCTCGGGACAGTCGCGCTTGCCGCGTGTGCGCACCTCGCGATGGTGTTTCTGCACGTCGCACCGTCGAACACCGTGACAAAGCAGCACGGGCAGGCGATCGACGAGTGGATATATCCCGAGTTCGAGCAGAACTGGAAGCTCTTCGCCCCCAATCCCCTGCAGCAGAACATCTCGGTGCAGGCGCGGGCCGAGGTCCGTACCGCGGACGGAGCGACCCGGACGACCGGGTGGTACGACCTCTCCGCGCACGACGGAGCCGCCATCGACGGCAATCTGCTCCCGAGCCACACTCAGCAGAACGAACTGCGCCGGGCCTGGGACTTCTACGTCTCCTCACACGACACCGAGAACCGCCCGGCCGGTCTGCGCGGCGACCTCTCGGAGCGCTACATACGCCGCATAGTCGTCCTGCGTCTCGACGGTGAGAACCCGGGCGGACGAGGCGCTGTCATCGAGCGCGTGCAGGTCCGTTCCAGGACCGACAATGTGCCGCCGCCCGAGTGGAGCGACGAGAAGATCGACACCCGGCCTGTGTTCCGTGAGCTCCCCTGGTGGTCGGTGACGCCGGACGACGTGCCTCTGGCTCGAGCTACGAAGGTGGAGGTGACCGCCCGGTGAGCCGTCTCGACCGTCTCGACCGTCTCCACCGTCTCGAGCGCCCGATCGCATCGCTCGCGCGCGGCATCGCGCGCGTCACGGCAACCGCGCTGGGCCCGTACCAGACCGCCGTGATCCGTATCGGCTTCGCCGCCACCTGGCTGCTGTTCCTCCTGCGCGAGCTGCCGAACCGCCATGAGATGTACGGGCCCGACGGCCCCTGGGACTGGGACATGGCCCAGCAGCTCATCGCGAACAACCACGCTTTCACGGTGCTGATGTGGTCCGACAGCACGTTCTGGTTCGAGACGGTCTACGTGCTGGCGATGCTCTCCAGCGCGCTGCTGATGCTCGGCTGGCGTACCCGCACCATGTCCGTGCTCTTCATGGTCGGGGTGCTCTCGCTGCAGAACCGCAGCATCTTCATGGGTGACGGCGGTGACAACGTCATTCACCTGATGTCGGTCTATCTGGTGCTCACGCGCTGTGGGCAGGTCTGGTCGCTGGACGCGCGGAGGCTGCGGCGCGCGCAGGAGGCACGCGCGCGTGGCGAGCGTTCCGGGGCCGACGAGGCCAGGCGACTCCGGGACGGGGCCGACGAGGCCAGGCAACCCCGGGACGCGGTCGACGAGGCCAGGCAACCCCGGGACGCGGTCGACGAGACTGCGCAACCCCGGGACGCGGTCGACGAGACTGCGCAACCCCGGGACGGGGTCGACGAGGCTGAAACCCGGGACGGTTTCGACGACAGCGGGCACTCCCGGGACGAGACGAACAAGACGGACGAGACGAGGGACAGGGTCGGGCCGGGCCTGTGGTGGGTCCTCGGGCTCGCGCTCTCCGTCGTGACGTTCATGGGCGAGCTCGGCTGGGGCTGGCTGTTGATCTTCTGGGGACTGTGGGGCGCCCATGGTCTGTGGTGGGCCGTAGAGCGACGCGCGCCCGGCGGAGAGCTGCGTCTTCTCCTCGATATCGTCGCCAACCTCGTCCACAACGCCGCACTCTTCGTGATCATGGCTGAGGCCTGTCTGATCTACGCCACCGCGGGCTGGTACAAGATCCAGGGCAGCCGCTGGCAGGACGGCACCGCGGTCTACTACCCGCTCCAGCTCGACTCCTTCTCGCCCTGGCCGGCCCTCTCCGACGCGCTCGCCGCCCATGGCACCTTCGTGATGCTGGTGACATACGGGACGGTCGCGGTCCAGGTCGCCTTCCCGTTCACCCTTTTCAACCGGCGCGTGAAGAACGTCCTGCTGGCGGCCATGATCTGCGAGCACGCCGTCATCGCCGTCGTGCTCGGCCTTCCGTTCTTCTCGCTCGCGATGATCACCGCTGATGCGGTCTTCCTGCCGACGTCGTTCCTCCGGCGCGTGGGCGGATGGGCGGCACGCGCGCGTGGAGTGCTGCTTCCGGGGCGCGGGCGCGGTTCCCGTGGAGAACTCCGGGTGCCTGGACAGCGCCGGGGCGAGGAGCCGGACCCGGAATCCGCGGAGCAAGCGCGCGTAGGCTTCACGGCATGAACGAGCCCTCTGCATTGGTCATTGCTACCTCGGCCACCGCCGCGGTACGTATCTGGCGCGGGCTCGCCGACACGGCCGTACTGCTCGACGGTTTCCACGCCCTCAAGCACGCCCTGCGCTTCGGCGCCGAGATCCCCGTCGCCCTGACAAGCGACCGGGCGGCCGCTCTCGGTCTGGCCGACGACCTCGCCCCCGACCTGCGGGAACCACTCGGTGCGCTGCTGGTCGAGGTCACGGACGAGGCGCTGCGGGCCCTCGTCCCGCGTATCCACCCGACCGGCGTGGCTGCTCTGGCGGTACGTCCTTCGCGTACGGCCAATCTTGAGGCGCTGGCACGTATGCCGCGGTCAGCGCCGGTCGTGGTGCTCGACAACCCGCGCAACCTGGGCAACGCCGGAGCGGTGATCCGCCTCGCGGCCGGTTTCGGGGCGACGGGCGTCGTGACCACAGGCACTCTCGACCCCTGGCATCCGACGGTCGTACGCGGAGGCGCAGGCCTGCACTTCGCGACAGCGGTGGAGCGCCTGGACGTCGCCGATCTGCCGCGGGGGCCGCTGTTCGCGCTCGACGCGGCGGGCGAGGACATCCGCGGCCTGAAGATCCCGGACGACGCGGTCCTCGCCTTCGGGTCCGAACGGAGCGGCCTGTCCGGCGAAGTCCGCGCGCGGGCGGACCACTTGGTGTCCCTGCCGATGCGCCCCCAGGTCTCCAGCTACAACCTGGCGACAAGCGTGGCCATGACGCTCTTCCACTGGTCCGCGAGCGGCGCGGAGTAACTCACGCCTCCCGCCGCACCTCCACCACCCGGAACCGGTTCGCCACGAACGCGCCGTCACACAAGGCCGAGTTGGCCGCCGGGTTGCCGCCCGATCCGTGGAAGTCCGAGAACGCCGCGGTCTGGTTGACGTACACGCCGCCCGTCAGGTTCAGGGACAGCTGCGCGCACTCCTCCAGGCACGTTTCCTCGATCGCCTCGGAGACCTCGTCCGACGTGGTGTAGGCGCCGACGGTCATCGCCCCCTTGTCGCGCACCGTGCGCCGCAGCAGCTCCACGGCGTCTGCCGCCGAGTCGACCGCCACAGCGAAGGAGACCGGGCCGAAGCACTCGCTCAGATAGGCCGCCTCCGCGTCCGGCTTGGCGCCGTCGAGCTTCACGATCACCGGCGTACGGACCACGGCGTCGGGGAACTCCGGGTTGCTGATCTCCCGCGAGGGCAGGGCGACCTCGCCCAGGCCGGACGCGGCGTCCAGGCGGGCCTTCACATCAGTGTTGACCAGGGCACCCAGGAGCGCGTTGGCCCGCGCGTCGTCGCCCAGCAGGCCGCTCACCGCGGCTGCCAGATCGGCCACGACCTCGTCGAAGGTCTTGTGGCCCGCGTCCGTGGTGATGCCGTCGCGCGGGATCAGCAGGTTCTGCGGGGTGGTGCACATCTGGCCGCTGTAGAGGGACAGGGAGAACGCGAGGTTGGCCTGCATGCCCTGGTAGTCGTCGGTCGACTCGACGACGATCGTGTTGACGCCGGCCTTCTCGGTGTACACCTGCGCCTGGCGGGCGTTGGCCTCCAGCCATTCGCCGAACGCCGTCGAACCCGTGTAGTCGATGATCTTGATTTCGGGGCGTACGGCAAGGGTCTTGGCGATGCCTTCGCCCGGCCGCTCCGCGGCCACGGCCACCAGGTTCGGGTCGAAGCCCGCCTCGGCGAGCACCTCACGGGCCGTCTGGACGGTGAGCGCGAGCGGCAGCACCGCGCGAGGGTGCGGCTTGACCAGCACGGCGTTTCCGGTGGCCAGGGATGCGAAGAGGCCGGGGTAGCCGTTCCACGTCGGGAAGGTGTTGCAGCCGATCACCAGGGCGACACCGCGCGGCACGGCCGTGAACTGCTTGTTCAGCGCGAGCGGGTCCCGCTTGCCCTGCGGCTTGGTCCACTCCGCGGTGTCCGGGGTCCTGGCCTGCTCCACGTACGCATACGCCACCGCCTCGAGGCCGCGGTCCTGGGCGTGCGGGCCGCCCGCCTGGAACGCCATCATGAACGCCTGGCCGCTGGTGTGCATGACCGCGTGCGCGAACTCGTGCGTGCGGGCGCTGATCCGGGCCAGGATCTCAAGACACGTCACCGCACGCATCTCCGCGCCCGCGTCCCGCCACGCGTGCATGCCCGCACGCATGGCGGGCAACAGGACCTCGATGTCCGCATGCGGATAGGTGATGCCAAGTGCCGGTCCGTACGGCGAGACCTCGCCGCCGGCCCAGTCGTCCGTGCCCGGCTGGCCGAGATCCATGCGGCTGCCCAGGAGAGCGTCGAAGGCGGCCTTGCCTTCGGCCGCGCTCAGGCTGCCGTTCTCGCCGTAGGCCTTGGGGTGCTCGGGGTGCGGGGACCAGTACGCGCGCGTGCGGATCGTTTCCAGCGCCTGGTCGAGGGTGGGCCGGTGCTTGTCGATCAGCTGGTGCGCGGTGAGTGCGGCGGCCATCGGGGACCAACTCCTCCTCGGACCGGCTCCTCGTCGAGCCGGCGAGCTGTGCAGAACAGGCGGACAGAGTTAGAGTAACCGAACGATCGGTCGGGACAAGGGGGACCCCCGAACCTGTGGAAAACCCGGTGCGGGAGGATCGCGAGCATGACAGCACTCGTCCCCGGGCGCTCCGCCCCCAGCCGCATCGGGCCCGGCTGTGGCGGCCCGAGCGCCGGCCCTGGTGGTCTTGGTCTCGGCCGCGCGTACGCCTCCGAGAAGCGGGAGTCCGCCTCATGACCGCCGCCAAGCGCGATACCTACACCCCCGAGACGCTGCTCTCCGTCTCCGTCGAGGTCTTCAACGAGCGCGGCTACGACGGCACCTCCATGGAGCACCTCGCCAAGGCGGCGGGCATCTCGAAGTCGTCGATCTACCACCATGTCGCGGGCAAGGAGGAGCTGCTGCGGCGGGCCGTCAGCCGGGCGCTCGACGGGCTGTTCGGGATCCTCGACGAGGAGCACGCGCGCGTGGGGCGTGCCGTGGAGCGTCTCGAGTACGTCACGCGCCGCATGGTGGAGGTCCTCATAGCCGAACTGCCGTATGTCACGCTGCTGCTGCGCGTGCGCGGCAACACCGGCACCGAGCGATGGGCCCTGGAGCGGCGCCGTGAATTCGACCACCAGGTGGCGGACCTGCTGAAGGCCGCGGCTGCCGACGGCAACGTACGGGGCGACGTCGAGGTCCGGCTGGCCACTCGCCTGGTCTTCGGCATGATCAACTCGATCGTGGAGTGGTACCGGCCCGACGCCCGTGGGGCGGGAGTGCAGGAAATCGCCGACGCTGTCGTGCAGTTGGTCTTCTCGGGGCTCCGCAAGGAGGACTGATGCGCCGTCCCGCGGCCGTGATCCGTCAGGCCTCCGCGTCCAGATCCTCCTCCTCGAAGACCAGCAACGTGCGCGTGCTGAGCACTTCGGGGATGGCCTGGAGCTTGGTGAGTACGACATCGCGCAGCGCCCGGGTGTCCGGGGTGTGCACCAGCAGCAGAACGTCGAAGTCACCGCTCACCAGAGCGATATGGGCCGCCTCGGGCAGGGCCCGCAGCTGTTCTCGCACCGTGCGCCAGGAGTTCTGCACGATCTTGAGGGTGATGTAGGCGGAGGCGCCCTGCCCGGCCCGCTCGTGGTCGATGCGCGCGCTGAACCCGCGGATCACGCGGTCCTCGATGAGCCGGTTGATGCGGGCGTAGGCATTCGCGCGGGACACATGGACGTGTTCGGCCACCGAACGTATCGACGCGCGCCCGTCGGCCTGCAGCATCTGCAGGATGTCGCGGTCTATGGCGTCCAGGGGGCGGGGCCGGTTCTCCGGGCGGTCGGCCGGTGGACGGGACTGGCTTTCCGCACGACCGGCCGGCGTGCGGGACGGGCTCTCCGGACGGCCGGACTCCATCCCTTCGGCCATTCGTTCAGATGCCATGTCCCCCCGCCTCCCTACCATGGACGTACTGCCTCTATCCCAGGTTGTGGAGAACCGATTGTCCACAGCCTGGAGCCGCCTGTAGCCAAAATGTGCCGACGACCGAACAATCGGTAGGTGAGGCGCACCACACGCCGCGCCTCTCGGCCGCTCCCACGAGGAGCCCTCCCCTGGCCGGTGGAGCCGGGGGCACAGCACGAGGAGGTGCACGCGGTGAAGAGTCGCAGCCTGACGGTCATGGACCAGCGGGGCACTTACCGGCCCGCTCCGCCCCCGGCCTGGCAGCCCCGTATGGACGCAGCGCCGCTGCTGCCCGACGCGGAGCCGTACCGCGTGCTGGGCACGGAGGCCGCCCGCCAGGCCGACCCTGGGCTGCTGCGCCGCCTGTACGCGGAGCTGGTGCGCGGCCGCAGGTACAACGCGCAGGCGACGGCCCTCACCAAGCAGGGCAGGCTCGCGGTCTATCCGTCGAGCACCGGGCAGGAGGCCTGCCAGGTCGCCGCCGCGCTCGCCCTGGAGGACCGGGACTGGCTCTTCCCCAGCTACCGCGACACGCTCGCCGCCATAGCCCGCGGCCTCGACCCCGTCCAGGCACTGTCCCTGCTGCGCGGCGACTGGCACACCGGCTACGACCCGCGCGAACACCGCATCGCCCCCCTCTGCACGCCCCTGGCGACGCAGCTGCCGCATGCCGTGGGCCTCGCACACGCGGCCCGCCTCAAGGGCGACGGCGTCGTCGCGCTGGCCATGGTCGGCGACGGCGGCACCAGCGAGGGCGACTTCCACGAGGCGCTCAACTTCGCGGCGGTGTGGCAGGCGCCGGTCGTCTTCCTCGTCCAGAACAACGGCTTCGCCATCTCGGTGCCGCTCGCCAAGCAGACCGCGGCCCCGTCACTCGCCCACAAGGCCGTCGGCTACGGCATGCCGGGCCGGCTCGTGGACGGCAACGACGCGGCCGCGCTGCACGAGGTGCTCACCGACGCCGTGCGGCACGCGCGCGCGGGCGGCGGCCCGACACTCGTCGAGGCGGTGACCTACCGCATCGACGCCCATACGAACGCCGACGACGCCACCCGCTACCGGGGCGACGCAGAGGTCGAGGCCTGGCGCGATCACGACCCGATCGCACTGCTGGAGCGCGAGCTCACCGAGCGCGGGCTGCTCGACGAGGAAGCCGTACGCAAGGCGCGCGATGATGCCGAGGCGATGGCCGCGGACCTGCGCGCCCGCATGAACCAGGACCTGCAGCTCGACCCCATGGACCTCTTCGCCCACGTGTACGCCGAACCGACCCCGCAACTGCGCGAGCAGGCCGCACAGTTGCGGGCCGAGCTGGATGCCGAGGCCGAGGACACCGCCACCACGCCGGAAGGGACCGGACGATGACCACCGTCGCAGCCAAGCCGGCCGCCGTCGCCGCCAAGCCGGCCACCATGGCACAGGCACTCGGGCGTGCGCTGCGCGACGCCATGGCCGAGGACCCGGCCGTCCATGTGATGGGCGAGGACGTCGGGACACTCGGCGGTGTCTTCCGGGTCACCGACGGGCTCGCCAGGGAGTTCGGCGACGACCGCTGCACGGACACCCCCCTCGCGGAGGCGGGAATCCTCGGGACCGCCGTCGGCATGGCGATGTACGGGCTGCGGCCCGTGGTGGAGATGCAGTTCGACGCCTTCGCCTACCCCGCCTTCGAGCAGCTCGTCTCCCATGCGGCCAGGATGCGGAACCGCACCAAGGGCAGGATGCCGCTGCCGCTCACGGTGCGCGTCCCCTACGGCGGCGGCATCGGCGGCGTCGAGCACCACAGCGACTCCTCCGAGGCGTACTACATGGCGACACCCGGGCTCCATGTCGTCACGCCCTCCACGGTCGCCGACGCCTACGGGCTGCTGCGGGCCGCCATCGCCTCCGACGACCCGGTGGTCTTCCTGGAGCCGAAGCGCCTGTACTGGTCCAAGGCGGACTGGAACCCCGAGCATCCGCTGGCCGTTGAACCGATAGGCCGCGCGGTGGTGCGGCGCTCGGGCCGGAGCGCCACACTCATCACGTACGGCCCGTCGGTGCCCGTCTGCCTGGAGGCGGCCGAGGCGGCGCGGGCCGAGGGCTGGGACCTCGAAGTCGTCGATCTGCGCTCCCTGGTGCCGTTCGACGACGAGACGGTGTGCGCCTCGGTGCGGCGGACCGGGCGCGCGGTCGTCGTGCACGAGTCGGGTGGGTTCGGCGGTCCGGGAGGGGAGATCGCGGCGCGGGTCACCGAGCGCTGCTTCCACCACCTCGATGCGCCGGTGCTGCGCGTGGCCGGGTTCGACATCCCGTATCCGCCGCCGATGCTCGAGCGGCACCACCTGCCGGGCGTCGACCGGATACTGGACGCCGTGGCACGGCTGCAGTGGGAGGCGGAGAGCTGATGGCGCAGGCTTCTGAGATGCACAGCCTCGAATTCAGGCTGCCCGACCTGGGGGAAGGGCTCACGGAGGCGGAGATCGTCCGCTGGCTGGTGGAGGTCGGCGATCTCGTCGCCGTCGACCAGCCGGTCGTCGAGGTGGAGACGGCGAAGGCGATGATCGAGGTCCCCTGCCCGTACGGGGGCGTGGTGACCGCGCGCTTCGGCGAGGAGGGCACGGAACTGCCCGTGGGCGCCCCGCTGTTGACGGTCGCGGTGGGCGCGCCTGCCGGGGGTGTGCATCCAGAGACCAATGGGGCTGCTGAGCCGTTCGACCAGGCTGGAGAGCGTGGTCATGAGCCCGGGATCGTGGCGGACGGGAATGGCGCGTCGGGGCGCAAGGGCGCTGGGTCCGGGCAGGCCGGGGGCGAGCCGGGAGCCCTCGTTCCCGGGGGAGCAGGCTCTGAAGGAACGGCGCCGGCCCAGGGGCGGCCACGAGCTGGGACGTCTCGAGGGCGGCCCTCCGCCTCGTCCGGAGGCGATGCGTCGGGCGAGTCGTCCGGCAATGTCCTCGTCGGCTATGGCACAGGGGCGGCGCCGGCGCGGCGCAGGAGGGTTCGGCCGTCGGCTCCCTCCCCCAAGCTCTCGGCATCGCTCGAGCAGGGGGTACCCCAATCGGCGGCCGAGGTTCAGGCGACCCCTGGAGGGCCCGGGTGCGACGAGGGCCCGGTGCCGGTCATCTCGCCCCTCGTACGGAAGCTGGCCCGCGAACACGGCCTGGACCTGCATGAGGTGGCCGGCTCCGGACCCGAAGGGCTGATCACGCGGGCCGACGTCGAGGATGCAGTACGGGCAGCAGGGCGGGCCGGAGCGCGGACAGGGCTCGGCGTCCCGTCACCGTCCGAGACCGCGGCAGCGCGGGCGGGGCACGGCCTCGCGCCGGAGCCCGCAGTCCTGCGGACCGGACATGCCCCCGCTGCGGAGCCCGCGGCAGCGCGGCCCGGCGCACCCGTCTCCGGTGCCCCCGGTGTCCGCGTGCCGCTGCGCGGCGTTCGTGGCGTGGTCGCCGACAAGCTGGCGCGCAGCCGCCGAGAGATACCCGACGCGACCTGCTGGGTGGACGCGGACGCCACGGAGCTGATGCAGGCGCTCGCGGCGATGCAGCGTTACCCCGGGGGAGACGTCCGGGCAGCCGAGGGGGCGGGTGGTCAGAAGATCTCGCTCCTCGCCCTGCTCGCCCGCATCTGCACCGCCGCCCTCGCCCGCTATCCGGAGCTCAACTCCACGGTGGACATGGAGGCCCGCGAGATCGTCCAGTTCGGCCATGTGCACCTGGGCTTCGCCGCGCAGACCGAGCGTGGGCTCGTCGTGCCCGTCGTGCGTGATGCGCACACGCGGAACGTGGAGTCACTCAGCGCCGAGATCGCCCGGCTGACCGAGTCGGCCCGGACCGGCACGCTGACACCGGGGGAGCTCACCGGCGGCACCTTCACGTTGAACAACTACGGGGTGTTCGGGGTCGACGGCTCCACGCCGATCATCAACCACCCCGAGGCGGCCATGCTGGGCGTGGGCCGGATCGCCCCCAAGCCCTGGGTGCACCAGGGAGAGTTGGCGGTGCGGCAGGTCGTCCAGCTCTCGCTGACCTTCGACCACCGGGTCTGCGACGGCGGCACGGCGGGAGGCTTCCTGCGCTACGTGGCGGACTGTGTGGAGCAGCCGGCGGTGCTTCTGCGCACGCTCTGAGCCCCAGTCCTTGAAACGTCGGGCCGCTCGACGGCCCGACGGCACCGCAGGGAGGGCGGCCGTTGCCTGCACGCCGGCCAGCTTGGACGGCGGGGGATGTGACCTGCGACGGAATCTGTGAGGTTGCGTTCTCGGGGATGGCAATGATCCTTCGGACGCCCATACTCGGTGCATGAGCGCGTACGAGGCAGAGGACGCCCCCGAGCCCGAGGCCATCCCGGTGGCCGCCTTCGACGCCGTGGTCCTCGCCGGGGGAGCCGCGCGGCGGCTCGGCGGTGCGGACAAACCAGCGCTGCGCGTAGGTGGCCGGGCCCTGCTCGACCGGGTGCTGGCTGCCTGCACCGGTGCCGCCACCACCGTGGTCGTGGCCGGGCGCAGGCCTACCGTCCGGCCCGTGGTGTGGGCGCGCGAGGAGCCGCCGGGAGCCGGCCCCCTTGCCGCACTCGACGCGGGATTGCGCCGCACGACCGCCGAGACCGTGGTCGTCCTGTCCGGGGACCTGCCGTTCCTGGGCCGGGAAACGGTGCGCCGCCTCCTGGCCACCCTGCGCGAACGAGACGCCGAAGGTGCGGTGCTGACCGACCGCGACGGCCGGGAACAACCACTCGTCGCGGCCTACCGCAGCGAACCCCTGCGCCGCGAACTGGCGCTGCTCGCCGCCGAACACGGCAGTCTGAGCGGTCTGCCGCTGCGGCTGCTCACCGCGGAGCTCGAACTCACGCGTATTTCCGACCCCGTCGCGTCGTTCGACTGCGACACCTGGGAGGACGTCGCTGTCGCCCGGGCACGTATCAGGGAGCATGGACACGTGTTGGATGAATGGATTACCGCAGTCAAGGACGAACTGGGCATCGACCTGGACGTCGACGTCCGCCTGCTGCTGGACCTGGCCCGGGACGCGGCGCACGGCGTCGACCGGCCCGCGGCGCCGCTGACCACGTTCCTCGTCGGCTACGCGGCCGCTCAGGGGAAGGGGGGCCCGGAGGCCGTGGCGGAGGCAGCCCGCAAGGCCGCGGCTCTCGCGGAGCGTTGGGCGAACGAGGACCGGCCCGACGCACGGCCGGACGCCGGATGACCGGGCAGAAGGCCGAGCCGACCCGGGTGGCCGGGGAGGACCAGGTTGCCCAGGGCGCTCGTGCCGCCCAGAACGGCCGGATCGCCCCGGACTCCCCGGCCGCCCTCGGCCGCCAGGATGCCCCGGCCGCGTACAACGGCCAGGATGCGCCGGGCGCGCAGGGTGACCGCGGCACCTGGGCTGCCGGGGCCGCTGACCCAGACGTCGACGCCGACGATCTCGACATGGACGAGGCCATCGCCCTGGCCAGCGAGGGGCGCGGTCAGGATCCCGCCCGCCGCCACGGCACGTGGCACGGCACGTCCGGTACTGCCGCGAGGCCCGGGCACCACGCCCCCCGCCCCGCCGCCGCGCCGAGCACAGGCGATCACGCACCGGTCGCCGCAGGAGGCGACAGCGCGCCCCGCTCCCCTCGCGCCACAGCCCAGGCCGACCAGGCCGCCCACGAAGCCGAACAGGCCGACCACGCCGACCCGGCGCACCAAGGCGACCACTCCCACCAAGCCGAGCACGCCCACCAAGCCGAGCACGCCCACCAAGGCGACCGGGCCCACCAAGCCGAGCACGCCCCGCACACCGGCCAAGCCGGTCAGCCCCCGCACACCGGCCGACCAGGCCAGTCCGCCCGCCAGGCCGGTCAGTCCCTCTCCGATCCGCCCCCCGGCCACAAGAACCGGCAGCACCACCGGCACGCCGCCACGCCCTGGCCCGAGGCGCGTGCCATCGCCGCTCGGGCGGCCCGTTCGGTGCCGCCCACCGTCCCGGCCCCTGTACCGCTCGATGCCGCGCTCGGACTCGTTCTCGCCGCGCCCCTCACGGCGCTCACCGACCTGCCGTCCTTCGACTCCTCGGCCATGGACGGCTGGGCCGTCGCGGGGCCCGGCCCCTGGGACGTATGCGCGGACGGCATTCTGGCGGGCCACGAGGTTCCGGAGCAGCTCGCCGACGGAGAAGCGATCCGCATCGCCACCGGCGCCCGGGTGCCGGGGGACGCGACCGCCGTCGTCCGCAGCGAGCATGGGCGCCTCGACGACAAGGGCCGTCTGCACGCCCAACGCGAAGTCGTCCCGGGCCAGGACATCCGCCCCCGAGGGCAGGAATGCCGCACAGGCGACCAGCTTCTGCCGCCCGGCACGCTGGTGACCCCCGCGGTGCTGGGGCTCGCCGCAGCTGCCGGATACGACGAGCTCTCCACCGTGCCGAGGCCCCGCGTCGAAGTCCTCGTCCTGGGTGATGAGTTGCTGACCGAGGGCAGGCCGCGCGACGGTCTGATCCGGGATGCGCTCGGCCCGATGCTCCCGCCCTGGCTGCGCGCGCTCGGCGCGGAGGTCGTTGCCGCCCGCCGGCTGGGCGACGACGCCGAGGCGCTGTACACGGCGATCACGACGTCCGACGCCGACCTGATCCTCACAACCGGTGGAACGGCCGCGGGCCCCGTCGACCATGTCCACCCCACCCTGAGCCGCCTCGGCGCCGAGCTCCTCGTGAACGGTGTCAAAGTGCGCCCCGGCCACCCGATGCTGCTTGCCCGCATCAGGGAGAACCAGCATCTCGTCGGCCTGCCCGGCAACCCCCTCGCCGCCGTCTCCGGACTGCTGACGCTCGCCGAGCCGCTGCTACGGCTGCTCGCCGGCCAGGGGCCCCCGGAGCCGTACACAGTGCCGGTGCGTGACGCCGTGCACGGGCACCCGAGCGACACACGGCTGGTGCCCGTCGTGATCCGGGACGACCAGGCGGTGCCGCTGCACTACTACGGCCCAGCGATGCTGCGCGGTATCGCCGGGGCCGACGGTCTTGCCGTCGTTCCTCCGGGCGGCGCGCAGCCGGGGCAGCACCTCGAAATCCTCGATCTGCCGTGGGCGCTGTCCGGAATCGGGGTGTGTTTCACGTGAAACTTCCGGGCCAGGACGCGATCGCCCGCCAGGCCGACGAACACCTCGTCACCCACAGGGTGAAGCTTCCCCGCCGGGTCGTCGAACGGCCGCTGCGCCAGGTCGCCAAGAGGCTCGCCATGGCCTTGGCGGTGCTGGTCGGGACCGCTTTCATCGTGTACGCCGACAGCGGCGGTTACCACGACGACTCCGACGGCCGAGTCGATCTGCTCGACGCCTTCTACTACGCGACCGTCACCCTCTCCACCACCGGATACGGCGACATCACACCGGTAAGTGACGCCGCCCGGTTCACCAACATCTTTGTCATCACGCCCCTGCGCGTGCTGTTTCTGATCATCCTGGTCGGCACGACTCTCGAGGTCCTCACCGAGCGGACCCGGGAGGAGTGGCGGCTGAACCGCTGGAGGTCCAACTTGCGCGAGCACACCGTCGTCATCGGCTTCGGGACGAAAGGCCGGTCGGCGATCCACACCGTGTGCGCGACGGGGCTGAAAAAGGAACAGGTCGTGGTCGTCGACCCCAGTGAAAGGGCCATCGAGTCCGCGACGGCCAACGGATACACGGGCATCGTCGGCGATGCGACCCGCAGTGAAGTGCTGCTGCGAGCCGAGACGCAGAAGGCCCGCCAGATCATCATCGCCACCCAGCGCGACGACACGGCGGTCCTGGTCACCCTCACCGCGCGGCAGCTCAACCGTGCAGCGAAGATCGTGGCCGCCGTCCGTGAGGAGGAGAACGCCCCGCTGCTGCGCCAGTCGGGGGCCGACGTCGTGATCACCAGCGCCAGTGCCGCCGGGCGGCTGCTCGGACTGTCCGTCCTGAGCCCCAGCGCGGGCATGGTGCTGGAGGATCTCATCCAGCAGGGCAGCGGTCTCGACATCGTCGAGCGGCCGGTCATAAAGGCCGAGGTGGGACGCGGGCCGCGGGAGGTCGAGGACCTGGTGGTCAGCGTGGTACGAGGCCATCGCGTGCTCGGCTTCGACGATCCGTCCGTCGGGACGCTGAAGCCCACGGACCGCCTGATCACCATCGTCCGTGCCACCCCGGGCACCCGGGTCACCCCCGACACACGCCCGCTGCCACAGGACTGAGCGCGCCGGAGGTTCGGGCAGTCGGCAGGAGTAGCCTCGCCGCCATGCATGCGATCACGATCCCTGAACCCGGCGGTCCCGAAGCACTCGTGTGGGCCGAGGTCCCCGATCCCGTGCCCGGCGAGGGCGAGGTTCTGGTCGAGGTGGCGGCCAGCGCGGTCAACCGCGCGGACCTGCTGCAGCGGCAGGGCTTCTACGACCCGCCGCCCGGCGCGTCCCCCTATCCCGGGCTCGAGTGTTCCGGCCGCATCGCCGCGCTGGGCCCCGGAGTCTCGGGCTGGTCGGTGGGCGACGAGGTGTGCGCGCTGCTCGCGGGCGGCGGTTACGCGGAGAAGGTCGCCGTCCCGGTGGGGCAGCTGCTGCCCGTACCGGAAGGCATCGACCTCGTCACGGCGGCCGCGCTGCCCGAGGTGACGTGCACCGTCTGGTCGAACGTCTTCATGATCGCCCACCTGCGCCCCGGCGAGACGCTGCTCGTGCACGGCGGGTCGAGCGGTATCGGCACCATGGCGATCCAGCTCGCGAAGGCGGTCGGCGCCAAGGTCGCGGTCACGGCGGGCGGCAAGGAGAAGCTGCAGCGCTGTGCGGAGCTGGGTGCGGACATCCTCATCGACTACCGCGAGCAGGACTTCGTCGAGGAGCTGCGGGCCGCCACGGACGGTGCGGGAGCGGACGTCATCCTCGACATCATCGGGGCCAAGTACCTCGACCGGAACGTGAAGGCTCTCGCGGTCAACGGCCGACTGGCGATCATCGGGATGCAGGGCGGCATCAAGGCCGAGCTGAACATCGCGACCCTGCTGAACAAGCGCGGCGCCGTCACCGCGACGTCGTTGCGGGGGCGGCCGGTGCACGAGAAGGCCGCGATCGTGGCGGCGGTGCGTGAGCATGTGTGGCCGCTGATCAGCGGCGGTCATGTGCGTCCGGTCGTGGACCGTACGGTGCCGTTGAGCGAGGCCGCCGCAGCCCATCGCGTACTGGAGGAGAGCACGCACACCGGGAAGGTGCTGCTCACCCGTTAGCAGTAGCGGTTGCATCCCTCCCGGGCGGTCCGGGTAGCCAAGAGATCAGGCGCGATGCCTGAATTGTCATGCAATGTAACGAGTGCTCCGCATCGTGGCTCATGGCAGACGTGCCTCACTGGCACCACCGATCTTGGCGACCTGGCACCGGGAGGGGGTCACCGATGTGACTCCACGGCTCCGTACGCGTTGCCCTGCCGGGCTCCTGCTGCTCGCCGGGCTGCTGCTCTTCCCTGGGTGGGGGCTGCTCACCTCCGGTTCGCCTCAGCCCCCGGCTCCCGGATCCCCCATGGCTGGTCCCGCGTATGTGCACGCGCGGGCCACCTCGCCGAGCCCTGGCCGTACGGCTCCCGCCGCCGAGGAGTCGCGGGCCGGGAGCCGGCCCGGAGAGGGGCGGCGCAGGCCGGGCCGTGCGGATTCGCCGCCGCCGGAGGAGAGTGCCGTGCCGACGGGCACGGCCTCCGGTCCGACGTCGAGCGGTACCGGCGCCCCGTCCTCTGCCTCCCCGTCCCCCGTCTTCCCGTCCTCTGCGTCCCCGTCCCTCGGTTTCCCGTCGTCCAGCGCCTCGGTGTCGGATCCCCCCGTGCACCGCGACGAGGCCGTGGGGCCCACCACGTCGTCCACCGCGACAGCCGACGACAGCCCTGCACCGGGGGCCGGGCAGGCCGGCGGTCCCACCGGGCCCGTTCTGGGGGTTCTGCCGCTGGGCACCGGGCTGGTCCTCGTAGGGTTCGGTCTCGGCTTCCTGGCCCTGCGGCTGCGTCGCGGCTGACTGTTTTTGATGCTCCCCCACCCCGCCCCTTCCCGTAACCAGGGGCCGGCCCTGGACCCGCTGGGGGCTCGCCCCCAGACCCCCGGATCGCCCTTCGGGCTCGTCCTCAAGCGCCGGACGGGCTGATTCGTTGCCGGACCGGCTGATTCGTTGCCGGGCGGGCTCCCGTGAAGCGCACGCGCCGCGCCGCCCGCCGCATCCCCCGCGACATTTCTCACGACGGACTTGCTCACCCCGAACCCCGCCTCTGACCGGCCCGTATTCGACAGAACGCACGCGCGCGTACACGGTGGATCACGCCCACACGGGGGCACCACCGAGAAGAGACGTACGCGTGCGAGAGAATGGGCGGCATGGAGATGCCGAGGAACGAAAGGTCGCCGGAGAGCCCCCAGGTCCTGGTCGTGGGCCAGGACGGAATGGCGCTCGGCGGCGTAGGAGACGACGACTCCCGCGAGGTCCCGGTGACGGAGATGGTGGAGCAGCCCGCCAAGGTCATGCGGATCGGCAGCATGATCAAGCAGCTGCTGGAGGAAGTGCGGGCGGCGCCTCTGGACGAGGCGAGCAGGCAGCGTCTCAAGGAGATCCACTCGAGTTCCGTGAAGGAGCTCGAGGACGGACTCGCGCCCGAACTCGTCGAGGAGTTGGAGCGGCTCTCCCTCCCCTTCACGGACGAAGCGGTCCCCTCGGACGCCGAACTGCGCATCGCGCAGGCCCAGTTGGTGGGCTGGCTGGAAGGCCTCTTCCACGGGATCCAGACGACCCTGTTCGCCCAGCAGATGGCGGCGCGGGCCCAACTGGAGCAGATGCGCCGCGCGTTGCCCCCGGGAGTCGGCGGCATGGACGACGGCCAGGACCCGCGCGCGGGCGGCCGCTCCGGAGGCCCGTACCTGTAGAAAGGCCTCGGGCCGCCAAGCCACATCACGAGACCGGCTTCGCGGCGACGAGTCGCATCACGAGACCGGCTTCGCGGCGCCAAACCGCATCACACGGACGAAGAGGCCTGGCAGGCGCATCGCGCGCGTGCCGGGCCTCTTCAGCGTTCCGCGGAGCTTGAGCTGTGCCTACGCCGGGTCGCCTGTCGTTCTTGAAGGCGACGTCCGGCACCCCGAGACGATGTTTCTGTGCGTGAGTTTGGCCACGGCCTGGACTTTGCGCTGGAACAGCTCGGGGAGGGCGTGTTCACGTGGTCGAGCTCGGTGCCCGTTCCGTGACCGTACGGGCAGGATGCGTTCGCGGGAGCGTTACAGGGCCTGTACAGGCGGTACACAGGGTGTGCATGGGCGGAGCCCCGGATTTGCATGGTGACGGGTGCCGGAGGTTTGATGGCCGGTCCATCTCGGACCGGCGCGTTGCGTGAGGCTGTAGCGTGGGCCGACGGAAGACCGTAAGAACCACCGCGCGGACGCGGGGCAGAAACGACGGCGAGGACTGATGGCACAGACGCAGCGCGCTCAGGGCCCGTCCGACCCCGAGGCGACTGGCGGCGGTATGTCAGATGCGCCGGAAATGTGGGGTAACGGAGGACTTGTTGGGGACGGCCGGTATCGGTTGACCCGCAGACTCGGCCGGGGCGGCATGGCCGAGGTGTTCGCGGCCGAGGACGTACGGCTCGGCCGCACGGTCGCCGTCAAGCTTCTCCGCTCCGACCTCGCCGAGGACCCCGTCTCCAAGGCCCGCTTCACGCGCGAGGCGCAGTCGGTCGCGGGCCTCAACCACCATGCGGTGGTGGCGGTCTACGACTCCGGCGAGGACCAGGTCGGCGGCAGCACCGTGCCGTACATCGTCATGGAGATCGTCGAGGGCCGTACGATCCGCGATCTGCTGATCAACGCGGAGGCTCCGGGCCCCGAGCAGGCGCTGATCATCGTTTCCGGAGTCCTCGAGGCGCTGGCCTACTCGCACCAGCACGGCATCGTGCACCGCGACATCAAGCCGGCGAACGTGATCATCACCAACACCGGTGCGGTGAAGGTGATGGACTTCGGCATCGCGCGCGCCCTGCACGGCGCGCAGTCCACGATGACGCAGACCGGCATGGTCATGGGCACCCCGCAGTACCTCTCGCCCGAGCAGGCCCTGGGCAAGGCCGTCGACCACCGCAGCGACCTGTACGCGACCGGCTGCCTGCTCTACGAACTCCTCGCGCTGCGCCCGCCGTTCACCGGCGAGACCCCGCTGTCCGTCGTCTACCAGCACGTCCAGGACATCCCCGTGCCGCCGTCCGAGGCCTCGGACGCGGCGCCGCCGGAGCTCGACGGCCTCGTCATGCGCTCGCTCGCGAAGGAGCCGGACGACCGGTTCCAGACGGCCGAGGAGATGCGTGGGCTCGTCCAGTACGCGCTGCAGATGCTCTACGAGAAGGGCAGCCACACCGGTACGTGGAACACCGGTCCCGTCGACATGCACGAGGGCGGCTCCACGCCGGCGATGGGCGTGGCGGGTACGACCGCCCTGCCGCACCCCGGGGAGCCGGGCACCGCGCAGATCCCGCAGCCGATGCTGCGGCCGCCGGGCGGCGACGACGGCGGTTTCGACGGCGGCTACCGCGAGGGGGGCGGCAGCGGCCGCGGCAAGCTGTGGCTCCTCGCCGTGCTCGCGGTGATCGCCATCGCGGCGGGCGTCGCGCTGGCACTCAACAACGGCGGCGGGGACGGCGGCGGCCCGGACACCACGCAGTCGCCGACGGTTACCCAGTCCGACGAGGAGAAGACGCCGAGCGAGACCGCGTCCGACGAGGAGACCGAGGACACCTCCGTCCCGGACGACGACACGGGCGGTCAGACGGACTACACGCCGTCGCCGTCGCAGTCCACCGGCGAGGTGAGCCCGTCGCCGAGCGAGACGGAGCCGACGGACGAGCCGACGCAGACGACTCCGTCGGAGACGGAGGAGCCGTCCGACGATCCGACTCCGTCGGAGACGGGACAGACGCCTTCGGACGACGTGACGGTCCCGCCGACGGACTTCGGCGGCGGCAGCACCGGGGGGTGACCCGTCTGGGGGGTCCGCCCCCAGACCCCCGAAATCGCCCTTCGAGCTCGTCCTCAAACGCCGGACGGGCTGACATGGCGGTCCGCAAACTCCCCCAGTTAACGCAGACGGGGTGAAACACGGCCCCAACGCCGGACGGGCTGAAACGCCGCATCCCCCAGACGGGCTGAAGAGCTCAACCCCCCGACGACCCAGACCCCGACCCCGGCTTCTCCGCCTGCATCCGCGCCACGAACGCCGCCGCCTGCGAACGCCGTTCCATCCCCAGCTTCGAGAGCAGCCCGGAGACATAGTTCTTGATCGTCTTCTCGGCGAGGTGCAGCCGTTCGCCGATGGCGCGGTTGGTCAGGCCCTCGCCGATCAGGTCGAGGATCTTCCGCTCCTGCTCGGTCAGGTTCGACAGCCGGTCGTCGCCCTTCTCGGCTTGTCCGGTGCGCAGGCGCTCCAGGACGCGGGCCGTCGCGACCGGGTCGAGCAGGGACTTTCCGGCGGCCACGTCGCGTACCGCGGAGAGCAGTTCGTTGCCGCGGATCGCCTTCAGGACGTAGCCGGAGGCGCCGGCCATGATCGCGTCGAAGAGGGCCTCGTCATCGGCGTACGAGGTGAGCATCAGGCACTTGATCTGCTCGTCCCGGGAGCGGATCTCGCGGCAGACCTCGACGCCGCTGCCGTCCGGCAGGCGCACGTCGAGCACCGCCACGTCGGGGCGGGTGGCCGGAATCCGCACCAGCGCCTCCTCGGCCGTGCCCGCCTCGCCGACGACCTCGATGTCGTCCTCTCCGGAGAGGAGATCGTGGACGCCGCGGCGTACTACCTCATGGTCATCGAGAAGAAATACCCTGATATGTCCGCTTTCCTGCACCCGATAAGTCTCACACACGTACTCTTCCCGCGCCCGGTGTCGCCGGGATAACGTGCCGGTGTTCCGGCCCTCTGCAGGGCGCTGACCAGTGCTGTGACCAGCGGCTGTTCCCCCGATCCTCGATTTACTTGGAAATCCAAGCAAAATCGCAGGTCAGAGGGGTTTCGCAGATGCGCGGGGCACTGGGTAACGTGCCTACTGCAGGGTGCTCGCCGGGGCACCTTCCACGCCTGTTCCCGGCCGAGTCGCACCCACCCCGTGCAGCGTACGGATCAGGCGAGCCGCACCTGCCACCCGGCAAACCCGGGGGGCCGGACCGACGGAGGAGCACACGTGACCGTGGAGAGCACTGCCGCGCGTAAACCGCGCAAGCGCAGCACCGGCGCCCGGAAGGCGTCGCCGAAGGCATCGCCGGGCGCGCAATCGGAGCCTGAACTCGTACAGCTGCTGACCCCCGAGGGCAAGCGGGTCCCACACGCGGAGTACGACGAGTACATCGCCGGCATCACCCCCGAGGAGCTGCGCGGGCTGTACCGGGACATGGTGCTGACCCGCCGCTTCGACGCGGAGGCGACGTCCCTGCAGCGCCAGGGCGAGCTGGGCCTGTGGGCCTCGCTCCTCGGCCAGGAGGCCGCCCAGATCGGCTCCGGCCGCGCCACCCGCCCGGACGACTACGTCTTCCCGACCTACCGCGAGCACGGCGTCGCCTGGTGCCGCGGCGTCGACCCGACGAACCTGCTCGGCATGTTCCGGGGCGTCAACCACGGCGGCTGGGACCCGAACAGCAACAACTTCCACCTGTACACGATCGTCATCGGCTCGCAGACGCTGCACGCCACCGGCTATGCGATGGGCCTGGCCAAGGACGGCGCCGACGCGGCCGTGATCGCGTACTTCGGTGACGGCGCCTCCAGCCAGGGCGACGTCGCGGAGTCGTTCACCTTCTCCGCGGTCTACAACGCTCCCGTCGTGTTCTTCTGCCAGAACAACCAGTGGGCCATCTCCGAGCCGACCGAGAAGCAGACCCGCGTGCCGCTCTACCAGCGCGCCCAGGGCTACGGCTTCCCGGGCGTCCGCGTCGACGGCAACGACGTACTCGCTTGCCTGGCCGTGACCAGGTGGGCCCTGGACCGCGCCCGGCGCGGTGAGGGGCCCACGCTCGTCGAGGCCTTCACCTACCGCATGGGCGCCCACACCACCTCCGACGACCCGACCCGCTACCGCCTCGACGACGAGCGCCTCGCATGGGAGGCCAAGGACCCGATCCTGCGGCTGCGCACCTATCTGGAGGCCGAAGGCCACGCGGACGAGGGATTCTTCGCGGAACTCGAAGCGGAGAGCGAGGCGTTGGGCAAGCACGTGCGAGAGAAGGTGCGGGCCATGCCGGATCCGGACCACTTCGCCATCTTCGAGAACGCGTACGCGGACGGGCACGCGCTCGTCGACGAGGAGCGCGCCCAGTTCGCCGCCTACCAGGCGTCGTTCGCAGACGGGGAAGGGGCCTGATCATGGCTGCAGAGAAGATGGCCCTCGCGAAGGCGATCAACGAATCGCTGCGCACGGCGCTCGAGACCGACCCCAAGGTCCTGATCATGGGTGAGGACGTCGGCAAGCTCGGCGGCGTCTTCCGGGTCACGGACGGGCTGCAGAAGGACTTCGGCGAGGAGCGGGTCATCGACACCCCGCTCGCCGAGTCGGGCATCGTCGGCACGGCGATCGGCCTCGCGCTGCGGGGTTACCGCCCGGTCGTGGAGATCCAGTTCGACGGCTTCGTCTTCCCGGCGTACGACCAGATCGTCACGCAGCTCGCGAAGATGCACGCGCGTTCGCTCGGCAAGGTCAAGCTGCCGGTCGTCATCCGGATCCCCTACGGCGGCGGCATCGGCGCGGTCGAGCACCACTCCGAGTCGCCCGAGGCGCTGTTCGCGCACGTGGCGGGCCTGAAGGTGGTCTCCCCTTCGAACTCGTCCGACGCCTACTGGATGATGCAGCAGGCCATCCAGAGCGACGACCCGGTGATCTTCTTCGAGCCGAAGCGGCGCTACTGGGACAAGGACGAAGTCGACACCGAGGCGATCCCCGGACAGCTGCACAAGGCCCGTGTCGTGCGCCCGGGGTCGGATCTGACGCTCGTCGCGTACGGCCCGATGGTGAAGGTCTGCGTGGAGGCCGCGGCCGCCGCGGAGGAGGAGGGCAAGTCCCTCGAGGTCCTCGACCTGCGCTCCATGTCGCCGATCGACTTCGACAGCGTGCAGACGTCGGTGGAGAAGACCGGACGCCTGGTCGTGGTCCACGAGGCCCCGGTGTTCCTGGGGACGGGTGCGGAGATCGCCGCGCGCATCACCGAGCGGTGCTTCTACCACCTCGAGGCCCCCGTGCTGCGGGTCGGCGGCTACCACGCCCCGTATCCGCCGGCGCGCCTGGAGGAGGAGTACCTGCCGGGCCTGGACCGGGTGCTCGACGCCGTCGACCGCTCGCTGGCGTACTGAGGAGAGGGTCGTGACGACGATGACAGACGCTTCGCCGACCGCGGTCCGCGAGTTCAAGATGCCAGACGTGGGCGAGGGGCTCACGGAGGCGGAGATCCTCAAGTGGTACGTCCGGCCGGGTGACACGGTCACCGACGGGCAGGTCGTCTGCGAGGTCGAGACCGCCAAGGCGGCCGTCGAACTGCCCATCCCCTACGACGGGGTGGTACGGGAGCTGCGGTTCCCGGAGGGCGCGACGGTGGACGTCGGAGAGGTGATCATCTCCGTGGACGTGGCGGGCGGGGGAGCGCCCGACGCCGGTTCGCCCGCTCCCGAGGCTTCCGCCGAATCCGCCGAGGAGGCTCAGCCGGAAGGACGGCAGCCGGTCCTCGTCGGGTACGGGGTATCGCAGTCCTCCACGAAGCGGCGGCCCCGCAAGGGCACGGGTGTCCCGGGCGGGAGCGTTCCGGCCCCGGGTGTTCCGGCGCAGCAGCCGGAGCCGCGGCAGCCCGGGCCGGAGAAGCCGGCACCGGCGGAGCCGTACTTCCCGCCGGCGCCCGCCGAGGCCACCGCCGCGCTCCAGACCGAGCTCAACGGTCACGGCGGCGCGACCACCGAGGCCCGACCGCTCGCCAAGCCCCCGGTCCGCAAGCTCGCCAAGGACCTCGGTGTCGACCTGGCGGCCGTCACGCCCACCGGGCCCGGCGGGATCATCACGCGCGAGGACGTGCACGCCGCGGCCGCCCCGGCTCCACAGCCTGCGGTGACCGAGGCCCCGGCCGCGCCTGCCGCCCCCGTGCCGGCCGCCGTGCCCGCGCCCGCGGTCACGTTCGAGGGCGTTCGAGAGACCCGTATCCCCGTCAAGGGCGTCCGCAAGGCCACCGCCCAGGCGATGGTCGGCTCGGCCTTCACCGCGCCGCACGTCACGGAGTTCGTGACGGTCGACGTGACGCGCACGATGAAGCTGGTCGAGGAGCTCAAGCAGGACAAGGAGATGGACGGCCTGCGGGTCAACCCGCTGCTGCTCATCGCGAAGGCGCTCCTGGTCGCGATCCGCCGCAACCCGGAGATCAACGCCTCCTGGGACGAGGCCAACCAGGAGATCGTGCTCAAGCACTACGTCAACCTGGGCATCGCCGCCGCCACGCCCCGCGGTCTGATCGTGCCGAACATCAAGGACGCACACGCCAAGACGCTGCCGGAGCTGGGCAAGGCGCTGGGCGAGCTGGTGTCCACGGCCCGCGAGGGCAAGACCTCTCCCGCCGCGATGCAGGGCGGCACGGTCACCATCACCAACGTCGGCGTCTTCGGCGTCGACACCGGTACGCCCATCCTCAACCCCGGCGAGTCCGCGATCCTCGCGATCGGCGCGATCAAGCTCCAGCCGTGGGTCCACAAGGGCAAGGTCAAGCCCCGGCAGGTCACCACGCTCGCGCTGTCCTTCGACCACCGTCTGGTCGACGGGGAGCTCGGGTCCAAGGTGCTGGCCGATGTCGCGGCGATCCTGGAGCAGCCGAAGCGGCTGATCACCTGGGCGTAGGCGACCAGATCAGGGACGGTCGAACGGCTCGAGGGGTGTCCGGCGGTGCTGGACACCCCTCGAGCCGTACACGTCAGTCCTGCTGTGCGCCGCTGGGCAGCGTCCGCAGCTGCATCGTCGACGCGGTGTTCGTACCGAAGCCGTAGTCCAGCAGCTTCGCCGCGTCCGTGAAGCGGTTGGTGTCGTTGAGGACGACGCCGATGACGGTCTTGGTGCCGCGGGTCGCGGCGAACACGAGGCACGGGCCGGCCGCCGTGCCGGTGCCGGTCTTCACTCCGACCGCGCCACTGTAGGAGCCGAGCAGCTTGTTGGTGTTGTACCAGGTGTAGGTACGGGTGCCGCCGGTGCTGGTCGTCGCGTACCGGACGGTCTTCTGGGTCTTCACGACGGCGCGGAACGTCGAGTACTTCATCGCGCTGCGGGCCAGCTTCGCGAGGTCCTTCGGCGTCGTGTAGTTGTTCCCGGTCGTGGAGATGCCGTCGAAGGAGTCGAACCTGGTGTTGGTCAGGCCCAGGTCGGCGGCCTTCTTGTTCATCTTGCCGATGAACGACTTCACGCGCGCGGCGCGGGTGTCGCCGCTGCCGAAGGTGTCGGCGAGGGCGTACGCGGCGTCGCAGCCGGACGGCAGCATCAGCGCGTAGAGCAGCTGGCGGACCGTCACCTTGTCGCCGGTCTTCAGATCGGCGGTGCTGGCGCCCTTGGCGGTGACGTAGTCGCGGTAGGCCTGCCGGATGGTGACCTTGCGGTCCAGGTCGAGATTCGTCTGGCTGAGGACGACACGGGCCGTCATGATCTTCGTCGTGCTGGCCATCGGCCGCCGGGTGTTCCCGTACTTGCTGTAGATCTGGGTGCCGGACGCGTTGTCCAGCAGGTAGGCGCCCTTGGCGCTGACGGTGGGCGCGGTGGCGGCCTGCGCGGGCGACGCCAGGGCTCCGCCCGCCAGCACGGCGCCGATGGTCACGACGACGGCGGCGGCTCTGCGGATGCGCATGCCCTTGATGCTCGATATCAAAATGAACGCTCCGAATGCGCGAAATGCCCATGAAAGAACGGCACATGAAGGTGCTTCCGTACAGAAGACGCGCGACATGCCCCGAAGGGATGTACGAAAGCTGAAGAAATATACGAGAACTGTGGGGCTCGTGGGGTAAATCGGGATAAGCAGAGCCGGTCCCGTGCGGGTGACCCTCGACATAGGGGGGAAGCGCCGTCCGCATCCTGGACGAGGCCGACCATGCGTACGTGTTGTATCTATGATGTGCGCATGCCCTCAGCGCCGTCCCCCTCCGACACAGCGAAGACCTCCGCCGCAAAGCAGCCCCCTGCCGCCGACCGCGTCTACCACCACGTCAAGCAGGGAGTTCTCGACCGGCGTTACGAGGGCGGGACGCTGCTCACCGAGGGGGAGCTCGCGGAGGCCGTCGGCGTCTCCCGCACCCCCGTACGCGAGGCGCTGCTCAGGCTGGAGGTCGAAGGGCTCATCAAGCTCTATCCGAAGAAGGGCGCGCTGGTCCTTCCCGTCTCCGCCCAGGAGATCGCGGACGTCGTCGAGACCCGGCTGCTCGTCGAGGAGCACGCCGCGCGCAAGGCGGTGCCCGTGACCCCTCAACTGATCACCCGCCTCGAGGAGTTGCTCGAGAAGCAGAGGGCTCAGGCCGCGGCCGGTGACCTGGCCGAGGCGGCGATCACCGACCGCTGCTTCCACGCGGAGATCGTGCGCAGCGGCGGCAACGAGATCCTCTCGCGCCTCTACGACCAACTGCGTGACCGTCAGCTCAGGATGGGAGTCGCCGTGCTGCACTCGCACCCCGACCGGATCGCCAAGACCCTCGTCGAGCACCAGGAGATCCTCGACGCCCTGCGCTCGGGCGACGGAACAGCCGCCGTCGCCGCAGTCCACCGGCACATCGACTGGTTCTCCCACCTGGCGCGGGGCGAGGTCCGATGAGCTCCTCGGCGTCCTCCGTTTCCTCCGCGGGCTCCCTGCCCGGCGATCCCTCCGGCGGCCGGCGCGCTGTCGCCATCTGGTCGATCGGTGTCTCCGTCTACTTCGTCGCCGTCATCTTCCGCACCTCCCTCGGAGTCGCGGGCCTGGACGCCGCCGACCGCTTCGACATCAACGCCTCCGCGCTGTCGACCTTCTCGATACTCCAACTGCTCGTCTACGCGGGCATGCAGATACCCGTCGGCCTGATGGTCGACCGGCTCGGCACCAAGAAGGTGCTGACCATGGGCGCCGTACTGTTCACGGCCGGCCAGCTCGGCTTCGCGCTCTCCCCGTCGTACGGGACGGCACTCGCCGCACGGGCGCTGCTGGGCTGCGGTGACGCAATGACGTTCATCAGCGTGCTGCGTCTTGGCAGCCGCTGGTTCCCGGCTCGCCGCGGGCCTCTGGTCGCCCAGCTCGCGGGCCTCGCGGGCGTGGCGGGCAACCTCGTCTCGACGTTGGTGCTGGCCCAGCTGCTGCAGGGCGTCGGCTGGACCGCGGCGTTCGCTGGCAGCGCGCTGGCCGGTGTCGTCGTCCTCGTGCTGGTGACGCTCTTCCTCAAGGACCACCCGGAGGGACACGAGCCGGAGCCGCTGCCGCACCAGGGCGCCGCGTACGTACGCCGCCAGATCGCGGCGGCCTGGCGGGAGCCCGGCACCCGGCTCGGCATGTGGGTGCACTTCACGACGCAGTTCCCGGCGATGGTGTTCCTGCTGCTGTGGGGCCTGCCGTTCCTCGTCGAGGCGCAGGGCCTGTCCCGGGCGTCGGCGGGCCGGCTGCTCACCCTGGTCGTCGTGTCCAACCTGGTCATCGGCCTCGTCTACGGGCAGGTCGTCGCGCGGCATCATGCGGCGCGGACGCCGCTGGCGCTAGGCACGGTCACCGCGACGGCGGCGGCGTGGGCGGCCACGCTCGCGTACCCCGGCGACCACGCGCCCATGTGGCTGCTCGTCGTGCTGTGCACGGTGCTCGGCGCCTGCGGGCCGGCCTCGATGATCGGCTTCGACTTCGCTCGGCCCGCGAACCTTCCGGAGCGTCAGGGCACGGCGTCCGGCATCGTCAACATCGGCGGCTTCACCGCGTCCATGACGACGCTGTTCGCGGTGGGCGTGCTGCTGGACGCGACCGGTGACAACTATCGCGTGGCGTTCTCGGTGGTGTTCGTGCTGCAGGCGCTGGGGCTGAGCCAGGTTCTGCGGTTGCGGAAGCGGGCGGTTCGGCGGGAGCGGGAGCGGTTGGTCGCCTCCCGGGTGGAGGCGGTGCACGTGCCTGCATAGGCTCGTGCACCGTCACTTGAGGAGTTGCCCGCCGTCGTGGGCACAGTGCGACGCCCACAGCGCGACGCCCACAGTGCGACGCCCGCAGCGCGGCGCCTACGGCGTCACCGCGAAATGCCGCAGGATCGCCGCCGCCAGGTCCTGGTCGCCCTCCGACTTCACGTGGTCCGCGACGTCCAGCGGCTGTACGCGGCCGCAGGCCAGGCGGACGTACGTCTCCCAGTCCATGCTGAGCGTCACGGCGGGGCCGAGGGACGGGGCGCCGTCGATCGTGCCGCGGCCCTCCGCGTCCACGCGGACGGTGCGCAGGAAGTCCACCGGCCCGTTCACATCGAGGACGACGGCGGAGTTCGCCGGCGCCCCCGCGTCCTTGGCGACCACCTTGGGCAGCGCCGCCAGGAGGCAGTCCCGGGTGACGTAGGCGCCGGGGGAGTCCTGGTTGCCCGGCTGGCCGAGAGCCGCGCGCAGGTCCTGCTCGTGCACCCAGATGTCGAACGCCCGCATCCGCATGGCGTGTTCCAGGGTCTGCTCGGTGCCCAGCGGCCCGCGGACCGTGGCCTCCGGGTGCCGCCCCTCGTTGCGCAGCTGCCGCATGCGGCGGATGACCGTGTACTCCAGTTCGGAGGTCATCTCGGGCGCGGTGTGGTGGCGCCGCACATCGACCTGCATCTCCATATAGCGCTGGTGCTCGGTCTTCACGTGGTACAGATCGCGCGGCAGCGTATGGATCGGCCGCGGGTCGCCCAGCATCTCGCAGTCCAGGCCGATGACGTGGGAGACGATGTCGCGCACGGACCAGCCCGGGCATGGCGTCGCCCTGTTCCACTCCCCCTCCACGAGCGGCTGCACCAGCTCGGCTATGGCTTCCACGGAGTGGGTCCAGGCGTCGGCATAGGTCTGAAGGCTGGGATGGAGACTCACGGGACCCCTCGGGCGGTTTGTGCGCGGGCGGAACGGAACTGGGTGGGAGGCTCGGCAGCTAAGTTACGCTGCCTGAAGGCACCCCGGCAGTGCTTTCGTGTGACGATCGTAGGCCCGCGTGGACGGGTCGAATGCCAGGACGGTGGTAGTGTGCGCGCTTCGCTCATCCAGATCGGTGTAGATGACGACGAATCGGTCGATTCTCGACGGAAGCGCGCGGCCTCTCTGGTGAGCGAACAGGCGGGCGCCGATCTCGTCGTGCTGCCCGAGCTGTGGACCACGGGCGCCTTCGCCTATGAGTCGTTCGCCGCCGAGGCCGAGCCCCTGGAGGGTCCGACGTACGAGGCGATGGCCAAGGCCGCGAGCGACGCGGGTGTCTGGCTGCATGCCGGTTCGATCCCGGAAAGGGACCCTGACGGCCCTCTCTACAACACCTCGCTCGTCTTCTCCCCCGACGGGCAGCTCGCCGCCGCCTACCGCAAGATCCACCGCTTCGGCTTCGACAAGGGCGAGGCCGTGCTGATGGGCGCGGGCAGCAGCCTTGTGACGGTACGGCTGCCGGGCACGACGGCCGGCCTCGCCACCTGCTACGACCTGCGCTTCCCCGAACTGTTCCGGGGGCTGGTCGACGCGGGCGCCGAGCTCCTGGTCATCCCGGCGGGCTGGCCGGAGCGGCGGCGTTCCCACTGGACGCTGCTCGCGCAGGCGCGCGCCGTGGAGAACCAGGCGTATGTGCTGGCGTGCGGGACGGCCGGTACGCATGCGGGGGTGCCCCAGGCGGGGCACAGCATCGTGGTCGATCCCTGGGGCGAGGTGCTCGGCGAGGCCGGGGCCGGCGAGGAGGTCCTCACCGTGGAGTTCGACCCGGGCCGGGTGTCCACGACCCGGGAGCAGTTCCCGGCGCTGAAGGACCGGGTGCTGGGGCTGGACGCGCCGCGCCGCTGACGTTGCCGAAACGGCGGCGCCGGAGGGTGCCGCCGTTCGGGTCACTCGTAGTGGTACCGGGCCTGGACCACGATGAGCTCGTCCCCCTTGGGCTTGTACACGAGGCGGTGTTCGTCGTCGATGCGCCTCGACCAGTACCCGGCGAGCTGCTGGCGCAAGGGCTCGGGCTTGCCGATGCCGGTGAACGGGTCACGGAGCGCTTCGTTGATGAGCCGGTTGATACGCCGGGTCATCTTGCGGTCGGTTTCCGTCCAGTAGGTGTAGTCCTCCCAACCTCGGGAGGTGAACGTGAGCTTCACGCTACGACGTCCCCGCTCTCGTCCTCCAGGAGCTCGTGGTGCTCAACGCTGCCGCTCTCGGCTTCGGCGATCGAGTCGAGCAGGCGGCGGGCGTTCGCCGGGGACCGCAGCAGATATGCGGTCTCCTGCAATGCCTCGTAGTCCTCGAGCGAGATGAGTACCGCAGTTCCCTTGCGGGAGACGATCTCGACGGGGGCGCGGTCATCGTTGACCGCCTCGATGAGCTTGAAGAGGTTCTTGCGTGCCTCGCTCGCTGTGACGGACATGACGACCAGCCCTTCCGAAGTGGTACAACTAATCGTACCACTCAAACGACGGCCGGTCCGAAACGCCGCCGGTAGGCCGACGGGCTGAGTCCCGTCTCGCGCCGCAGCCGGGCGCGCAGGTTCGCCGTGGTGCCGAGGCCGCTGCGCTGGGCGACCACGTCCAGGCGCACTTCGCCGCGCTCGATGAGGCGGCACGCCAGCGCCACCCTCTCACCGGTCAGCCAGGCCAGCGGGGTGGTGCCCAGCTGGGCCCGGAACCGCCGGTGCAGGGTGGCCGGGCTCACCGTGGCCCGCGCGGCGAGGTCCGCGACGGTCAGCGGTTCGCCGAGCCGCTCCTGGGCCCAGGCCAGCAGCGGCGCGAGGGACTCGTCCGGTACGTCGGGGACGGGCCGCTCCACGAACTGCCGCTGCCCGCCGTCGCGATGGGCGGCGAAGACGAGGCGCCGGCTGACGGCGTTGGCGATCTCGGCACCGTGGTCGCGGCGCACGATGTGCAGCCCCAGGTCGAGCGCGGAGGCGCTGCCCGACGCGGTGAGGATGTCGCCGTCGTCCACGAACAGGACGTCCGGCTCCAGCCGTACGCGCGGGAAGCGGGCCCGGAAGGAGTCCGCCCACATCCAGTGGCAGGCGGCCCTCCGCCCGTCGAGCAGCCCCGCCTCGGCGATCGTGAACGCCCCGGAGCAGAAGCCCACCAGCCGCGCGCCGCGCGCGTGCGCCCGCCGGACCGCGTCCAGCACGGCGGGGCGGCGCGGCACCTCGGTGTCGGGCCGGTTCGGCACGATCAGGGTGTCCGCCGTGTCGGCGGCCTCCAGATCCGCGACGCCGGTGAGCGTGAAGAAGCCGTCCCGCATGAGCGTGCGCGGCTCGGGCGAGCACAGCGCGAAGTCGTACAGCTCCCGCCCCAGCTCGGGCCTGCGCAGTCCGAACACCTCCGTCGCACAGCCGAGTTCGAAGGGATTCGAGTTCTCGTCGACGATGACGACGACGCGGTGGTGCCTCGTGGGCTGCGTGGGCTCCGGCGGGTGCGAGGATCCTTGCGGCATGTGCGATTTCTAGCACTCGCGGGCGCGGTACGTCCCGCCCGAGGATGGGCGCATGAGCGACGAACCGATCTCCCTCGCCTCCGCCCTTGCCTCCTTCGACGACCTGTGGAGCCCCCGCATCGTCACCCGCGTCAACGACTACGACGTACGCATCGCCAAGGTCGAAGGCGAGCACCTCTGGCACGCCCACGAGCACACGGACGAGTTCTTCCTGGTCATCGACGGCGAGCTGACCATCGCGCTGCGCGAGCCGGGAGCCGGCGAGCGCACGGTCACCCTCCCCAAGGGCTCGGTCTTCACCGTCCCGCGCGGAGTGGAGCACAAGCCGACCGCGCCGAACGGTGCCTCCATCCTGATGTTCGAGCCCACCGGCACCCTGACCGTCGGCGACCGCCACGACGAGATCCCCGCCCACGTGGACGCCACGACCGGGCACGCTCTCGCGTGATGGCACCCTTGAGGGATGAACGACGTCTCCTCCGCGCAGCCGCGCCGCGCCCGTGTCCGTGCCCCCGAGCTGATTGGCAAGGGCGGCTGGCTCAACACGGGCGGCCGGCAGTACACCCTCGCCGACCTGCGGGGACGCATCGTCGTCCTGGATTTTTGGACATTTTGCTGTGTGAACTGCCTGCACGTCCTCGACGAATTGCGTGAGCTTGAGGAGAAGCACCGCGACACCGTCGTGATCATCGGCGTGCACTCGCCGAAGTTCGTGCACGAGGCCGAGCACCAGGCCGTCGTGGACGCCGTCGAGCGGTACGGCGTGGAGCACCCGGTGCTCGACGACCCCGAGCTCGCCACCTGGAAGCAGTACGCGGTCCGTGCCTGGCCCACCCTCGTCGTCATCGACCCCGAGGGGTACGTCGTCGCGCAGCACGCCGGCGAGGGCCATGCGCACGCGATCGCGAAGCTGGTCGAGGATCTGGAGGCCGAGCACGAGGCGAAGGGCACGCTGCGGCGCGGCGACGGGCCGTACGTACCGCCGGAGCCCGTCGCGACCGACCTGCGCTTTCCCGGCAAGGCGGTGCTCCTGCCGTCCGGGAACTTCCTGGTCAGCGACACGACCCGGCACCAGCTGGTGGAGCTGGCCGCCGATGGCGAGAGCGTCGTACGGCGTATCGGCTCGGGCGGGCGCGGTTTCGCCGACGGACCGGCGGAGGCGGCGGCCTTCAGCGAGCCGCAGGGTCTGGCCCTGATCGAGGACGGCGCGGCCGTCGTCGTCGCCGACACCGTGAACCACGCGCTGCGCCGCCTCGACCTCGCCACGGGCGCGGTCACGACGCTCGCCGGGACCGGCCGCCAGTGGTGGCAGGGCTCCCCGACCAGCGGCCCCGCCCGCGAGGTCGACCTCTCATCCCCCTGGGACGTGGCCGTCTTCGGCGGCCAGGTGTGGATCGCGATGGCCGGTGTCCACCAGCTGTGGACGTACGACCCGGCGGACGCGGCTGTGGCCGTCGCGGCCGGTACGACCAACGAGGGTCTCGTCGACGGGCCCGGCGCCGAGGCATGGTTCGCGCAGCCGTCCGGTCTCGCCGTGTCGGTGGACGGGCAGCGGCTGTGGCTCGCCGACTCCGAGACGTCCGCCCTGCGCTGGGTGGACCTGGACGGTTCCGTCCACACCGCCGTCGGCACCGGCCTGTTCGACTTCGGGCACCGCGACGGGGCCGCCGACCAGGCCCTGTTCCAGCACCCGCTCGGCGTCACCGCCCTCCCCGACGGTTCCGTCGCCGTCAGCGACACGTACAACCACGCCCTGCGCCGCTACGACCCGGCGACGGGCGAGGTGACCACGCTCGCCACCGATCTGCGGGAGCCGAGCGACGCCGTGCTGCTCGCCGAGCCCGGCGACATCGTGGTCGTCGAGTCGGCCCGGCACCGGCTGACGCGGCTGCGGCTGCCGGAGGAGGCCGTACGGGTCGAGTCGGTCGCCCACCGTACGCAGCGGGCCGCGACCGAGGTCGCCCCCGGCAAGCTTCAGCTGGATGTGATCTTCCAGGCGCCGGCCGGGCAGAAGCTGGATACGCGGTACGGGCCGTCGACGAGGCTGCTTGTGTCGTCCACGCCGCCGGAGCTGCTGCTTGCGGGGGAGGGCGCGGGCACGGATCTCGACCGCGTGGTCGAGCTCAACCCGTCCGTGCCGGAAGGTGTGCTGCACGTCTCGGCGATGGCCGCGTCGTGCGATGACGATCCCGCCAATGAGTACCCCGCGTGCCATGTGCACCAGCAGGACTGGGGGGTGCCGGTTCGCCTTGCGGCGGGCGGGGCGGGGCGGTTGCCGCTCGTTCTGGCCGGCATGGACGCGGGCTGACGTCCGCCCGGGTGGGCACCGTATGACGTCGGTTACCCGCCGTCGTGGGGCTGTGCCCACCCGTTCCGCCCCAGCGGAACGATTGCCCACAGCGGGATGGGCGGGCCCACCGCCCGCAGCGGTGTGTACGTCACTCGTACCCGCCGTACCCGCCCCCATGGTGATGGTGCCGCTCCTCCTCCACCACCGGTGAACCCGGTGGCATCACCACCCGGCGGCGCCTTGCGATGCTGCTGAACGTGGCCACGCCGATGAGGCCGACGGCCATGAGGATGATCCCGACCACGTCGAGGTTCACGCCCTGCATGTCCCAGTCGGTCGCGAACGTGAGGATGGCCCCCGCGGCGATCAGGATGATGCATCCGCCCAGGCCCATAGGTCTCGCCTCCCTGAGGTCCCGTATGTCTGTTCCGGGCCCAGGTCGAGTACCCCGAGCCCGAACAGCCATGCGGAGGCGGAGACTTTAAAGCCGCTGACGGGTCCTCAGCCTTCCAGAAACGCCACCAGCGCATTGGCCAGCAGGAACGGGTCGTCCGCGCCGCACAGTTCGCGGGCGCTGTGCATCGACAGGATCGCGACGCCGATGTCGACGGTCTTGATGCCGTGCCGGGCGGCGGTGATCGGGCCGATCGTCGTGCCGCACGGCATCGCGTTGTTCGAGACGAAGGACTGGAAGGGGACGCCCGCCTTCTCACACGCCGACGCGAACACGGCGCGGCCCGAACCGTCTGTCGCGTAGCGGTTGTTGACGTTGACCTTGAGGATCGGTCCGCCGTTCGCGCGCGGGTGGTGTGTCGGGTCGTGCCGCTCCGCGTAGTTGGGGTGGACGGCGTGGCCGGTGTCGGAGGACAGGCACACCGTCCCCGCGAAGGCGCGCGCCCGGTCCTCGAGCGAGCCGCCGCGCGCGAACACCGACCGCTCGAGGACCGAGCCCAGCAGCGGGCCGTCCGCGCCGGTGTCGGACTGGGACCCGTTCTCCTCGTGGTCGAAGGCGGCCAGCACCGGGATGCTGAGTTTGTCTGTCTGCTTCGCAGAACGGAGGTCGGCGCCCGACGTCGCGGAGCCCGCCACCGCCGCGAGTGCCGCCGTGCCCGCGTGCACGGACAGCAGGTTGTCCAGGCGCGGTCCGGCCATCAGCTCGCGGTCGCGGCCCAGATAGGAGGGGCGCTCGATCGAGTGGACCATCAGGTCCCAGCCGGTGACCTCGCCCGGCTCGATCCCGTTCTCGTCCTCCAGGAAGCGGATCAGGCCGCCCTCGCCGGGCTCGCCCAGACCCCAGATGGGCTGCAGATGCTTCTGCTTGTCGAGCTTGAGGCCCTCGGTGTGCACCGACCGGTCGAGATGGATGGCCAGCTGCGGTACGCGCAGCAGTGCCCGGTCGACGTTGACCAGCACACTCGAGCCGTCCCGCAGTGAGAGCCGTCCCGCGATGCCCAGGTCGCGGTCCAGCCAGGAGTTGAGCAGCGGCCCGCCGTAGATCTCGACCGCGATCTGCCGCCAGCCGTGGGCTCCGGTGTCGGGCAGCGGCTTGACCCGCAGGTTCGGCGAGTCGGTGTGCGCGCCGACGATCCGGAACGGTGTATGCGGTGCGGCGCCCTCCGGCACGTACCACGCGACGATCGCGCCGCCGCGCAGCACGTACTTCCCGCCGGTCGACCCCTCCCAGGCGTCGGTCTCCGAGACCTGCCGGAAGCCCGCCTTCTCCAGCCGCTCGGCGGCGCTGGCCACAGCGTGGTACGGCGACGGGCTCGCCGTCAGGAAGGACATGAGGTCGTCGGTGTGGCCGCGGTCGAAGCGGACGGGAGAGGTCATGGGATCACCTTAACGACGTACGAGGGCCCGCTCCCGGGGGTGGGAAGCGGGCCCTCGTAAAGGGGGGCGTCTGTAGCCGGGTTGACTAGAAGGCTGCCTCGTCGATGTCCATCAGGTCCAGCTCGACGGCCTCGGCCAGCTGACGCTGGACGGCGACGCCCGGCAGGATGTTGGCGGCGAAGAACTTCGCGGCCGCGATCTTGCCCGTGTAGAACGCCTTGTCCTTGGCGGAGGCGGTCGGGAGCTTCTCGGCGGCCACGGCGGCGCCCCGCAGCAGCAGGTAGCCGACGACCACGTCACCCGAGGCCAGCAGCAGGCGGGTGGTGTTGAGGCCCACCTTGTAGATGTTCTTGACGTCCTGCTCGGTGGCCGCGAGGTCGGTCAGCATGACGCCGACGATCGCCTCGAGCTCGACGGCCGCCTTGGCGAGCGAGTCGCGGGCCGCGGCCAGCTCGTCGCCGCCGGTGCCGACCGCGAGGAACTTCTTGATCTCCTCGGCGAGCGAGTTCAGCGCGGCGCCCTGGTTGCGGACGATCTTCCGGAAGAAGTAGTCCTGGCCCTGGATCGCGGTCGTGCCCTCGTAGAGGGTGTCGATCTTGGCGTCGCGGATGTACTGCTCGATCGGGTACTCCTGCAGGAAGCCGGAGCCGCCGAAGGTCTGCAGGGACTGCGCGAGCTGCTCGTAGCCCTTCTCGGAGCCGTAGCCCTTCACGATCGGCAGGAGCAGGTCGTTGAGCGCGTGCAGCTGAGAGGTGTCCTCGCCCGCCGCCCCCTTGACCGCGATCTCGTCCTGGACGGCCGCGGTGTGCAGGACCAGGGCGCGCATGCCCTCCGCGTACGCCTTCTGCGTCATCAGCGAGCGGCGCACGTCCGGGTGGTGCGTGATGGTGACCTTGGGAGCGGTCTTGTCCATGAAGTTCGCCAGGTCGGGGCCCTGGACGCGCTCCTTGGCGTACTCGAGGGCGTTGAGGTAGCCCGTCGAGAGCGTGGAGATCGCCTTCGTGCCGACCATCATGCGGGCGAACTCGATGATGCGGAACATCTGGCGGATGCCGTCGTGCTTGTCGCCGATCAGCCAGCCCTTGGCGGGGTGGCGGTCGCCGAACGTCATCTCGCAGGTGTTGGAGGCCTTGAGGCCCATCTTGTGCTCGACGTTCGTGGCGTAGACGCCGTTGCGCTCGCCCAGCTCGCCGGTCTCGAAGTCGAAGAGGTACTTCGGGACGAGGAAGAGGGACAGGCCCTTGGTGCCCGGGCCCGCGCCCTCGGGACGGGCGAGGACGTAGTGGAGGATGTTCTCCTCCATGTCGTGCTCACCGGACGTGATGAAGCGCTTCACGCCCTCGATGTGCCAGGAGCCGTCCTCCTGCTGGATCGCCTTGGTGCGGCCCGCGCCGACGTCCGAACCGGCGTCCGGCTCGGTGAGCACCATCGTGGAGCCCCAGGTCCGCTCGACCGCTATCTGGGCGATCTTCTTCTGGACCTCGTTGCCCTCGTCGAAGAGGATCCCGGCGAACGCGGGGCCGGACGAGTACATCCAGACGGCCGGGTTCGCGCCGAGGATCAGCTCCGCGTACGACCAGATCAGCGACGGCGGGGCGGTGGTGCCGCCGATCTCCTCGGGCAGGCCCAGGCGCCAGTACTCGGAGTCCATGAAGGCCTTGTAGGACTTCTTGAAGGACGCCGGGACGGGGGCGGTGTTGGTCTCGGGGTCGAACACCGGCGGGTTGCGGTCGGCGTCCGCGAAGGACTCGGCCAGCTCGTTCTCCGCGAGCCGGGTGAGCTCCTCGAGGATGCTCTTGGCGGTGTCGGTGTCCATCTCCGCGAACGGGCCGGTGCCGTACAGCTTGTCGCGCCCGAGCACCTCGAAGAGGTTGAACTCGATGTCGCGGAGATTCGACTTGTAGTGCCCCATGGCGACGGCTCCGTTAGCAGTTCGGGAGGGTTCTCATACACGTACCAGCAAGTAGCTAGGATGATGCTACCCGTCGGTAATAAAAAGCAACCCCTATCGGGCATCTGTGACGCGTTACGCGTCCGCCGGCTCGCGCCGGACCCTCCCGAACCGCTGCTCGGACCGCCACCGGTCTGCTCAGACCGGCACTGGCCTGCTCAGACCGGCGCTGGTCTGCTGAGACGAGCAGTGGTCTGCTCAGACCGGAACCGTGAGCGTCGCCGTGTAGCCCTTCTCGACGCTGCCCTTCACCGTCGCCATCTGCTGGTCGTAGCCGTCGCTGAAGATGTTGTCCGACTCCAGCGAGAGCCGGCTGAGGTTCTCCACGCTCTGGCTGTAGCCGTCGGTCGCGTACACCGTGTCGCAGACGTCCTTCGGCAGCGCGAGCTGCGAGGTATTCGTGATCGAGGTGGCCGCGGTGGCGTCCTCCAGGCTTCCGTAGACCTCGAAGTGGATGTGCGGCCAGCGGCCCGAGTAGCAGGCCGGGAAGATGCTCTTGAAGGTGACCTGGCCCTTGTCGTCCGTCTCCTGGACTCCGCGGAGGTAGTTCTCGTCGGTGACGCCCTCGGAGTAGAGGGAGTAGTTGCCGTCCCGGTCGCAGTGCCAGAGATACACGGCGGCGCCCTTCTTGGGCGTGCCGCAGCCGGAGGCGGCGTCGACGACCGTGAGCGAGATCGTCAGGGGCACGCCCTCGGCGGTGCCGCCCGCCGAGTCGCCGAAGCTGGACGTGATGTCGCTGCGGACGACACCGCTCTCCTTCAGGACGTTCACGCCGTTCGAGCCGTCGCCGGGGTACGGGCCGGCCGTCTCGTTCGGGATGGTCTCGCAGCTCGCGGACGAGGAGGACGAGCCGCCGGACGAGGTGGAGGCGGCCGAGGAGGAGGACGAAGAGGAGGCGTCGTCCTCGGCGGCGCAGCCCACCAGCGGGACCAGGCTCGCGCCGGCCATCAGCCGGATCATCCGGCGGCGGGCGAGGACCGGGAGGTCGAAGGAGAGACCTCTGTCGTGGTCGTGGATTTCTTCGTGCATGGCTGTGCCCCCTGCTTTCTGTGCCCGATTGTTCTGTGTGCCTGATCGTTCGCTGTGCGTGCCGATTGCCCGCTGTGTGACGGATGCTAGGAGTGCCCGCTGTGAGCGGCCAGTGCCGTTTCCGTGAACTCCCTTAGCGAGTCCGCTCGCTTCGGGCCCCGGGTGCGGGGCCGTACCGCCCCGCCCGCCCCGGCGCTCTCGGTACGCTGTGCGCCATGTACGGGTACGAGCAGAACCAGGGCGCCCAGCAGCAGTACGCCCCGCCGCCCCAGCAGGGTTACGGCCAGCAGCCGCCCCTGTACCCGGAGCCGTCGCCGCCCTCCCTCGCGGACGCCGTGCGGGCCTTCACCACGGGGTCGATGTCCGCCGAGGACTTCCAGCAGACCTTCGCGACCTCGAAGGTCTACTGCCCGCGCGGTGACAACCCGGGCTTCCTCGCGCTGCACAACACCCAGCAGCCCGTGATCCCGATGTTCACCTCGCTCAAGCAGCTGCGCCGGTACGCCGGCAAGGAGTCCAAGTACTTCGTGATCACAGGCGCCGAGGTGATCGACCTGCTGCCCACCGGGTACGGCTTCGTCCTCGACATGGAGGGCGAGCACCGGATGGTCTTCGACGCCAAGGCGGTCGAGCAGATGGTCGACTTCGCGATGCGCCGTATGTACGGCTAGACGCCGTTGCCCCTGCGGGGCCCATGTAGGCCCGCACCCCTGTCGCACCCGACGCCCGGAGGGAATTCCCTCCGGGCGTTCGTCGTTCTGGGTGGCAGAAAGTTCTACATTCAACTAATGTAGAGGTAAAGGAGGTCCCGACATGCCTGCAGTGACGATCGAGAACCCGCTGACCCTGCCCCGTGTGGTGGCGCCGGCTGACGCCGTGGCCCGTCCCGTGCTCACGGTGACGACGGCACCGAGCGGATTCGAGGGCGAGGGCTTCCCGGTGCGCCGTGCGTTCGCCGGGATCAACTACAAGTACCTGGACCCGTTCATCATGATGGACCAGATGGGCGAGGTGGAGTACGAGCCTGGGGAGCCGAAAGGGACCCCGTGGCACCCGCACCGGGGCTTTGAGACCGTCACCTACATCATCGACGGGATCTTCGACCACCAGGACTCCAACGGCGGTGGCGGCACCATCACCAACGGCGACACCCAGTGGATGACCGCGGGCTCGGGCCTCCTGCACATCGAGGCTCCGCCGGAGTCGCTCGTCATGTCCGGCGGCCTCTTCCACGGCCTCCAGCTGTGGGTGAACCTCCCGGCCGAGGACAAGATGATGGCCCCGCGCTACCAGGACATCCGCGGCGGCAGCGTCCAGCTGCTCACCACCCCCGACGGCGGCGCGCTGCTGCGCGTCATCGCCGGTGAGCTGGACGGTCACAACGGTCCCGGCATCACGCACACACCGATCACGATGGTGCACGCGACGCTGGCGCCGGGCGCCGAGATCACCCTGCCCTGGCGCGAGGACTTCAACGGCCTTGCGTACGTGCTGGCCGGGCGCGGGTCGGTGGGTGCCGAGCGGCGTCCGATCCACCTGGGCCAGACCGCCGTCTTCGGCGCCGGCTCCTCGCTGACCGTCCGCGCAGACGAGAAGCAGGACTCCCACACTCCGGACCTGGAGGTGGTCCTCCTCGGCGGGCAGCCGATCCGTGAGCCGATGGCGCACTACGGGCCGTTCGTGATGAACACCCGCGAGGAGCTCCAGCAGGCCTTCGAGGACTTCCAGAAGGGCCGGCTGGGCACGATTCCCGCGGTGCACGGCATGTGAGACGGGCAAATTGAGCCCGTCTGTGGGCAGCTCCCAGCGGTAGCTGGGGGAGTTTGAGGACGAGCCCGAAGGGCGATCGGGGGTCTGGGGGCGAAGCCCCCAGGGGTGCCCGGGTTTTACGGTGCGGCCTCCGGCCGGGTTGCTGACTGTCCGTCACCCGGCCGGAGGCCGCTGCCGCGCCGCCCCGTCCCGCCCGTGGTCGGGTGGACGGTGTGCAGACCCCCGTAACGCCGCCCTCCCTCCTGCCCGAACCCGCGCGCCGCACAGCCGCGTGGTGCGTCGTCATCCTGCTCGTCATGGCCGTGGCCGCCGTCGGGATCTGGCTGTGCATGGTGTTCCGGACAGCCGTCGTCCCGGTGCTGCTGGCGCTGCTCGGGACCGCGCTGCTGCGGCCGCTGTACCGGCGGCTGGTGCGCGTGAAGGTGAACCGTTCGCTCGCGGCCGGGATCACTTGTGCCGCGGTCCTCGCCGTGGTCGGCGGCGCGATCTACCTCGTCGTCCGGTCGCTGATCGAGACGGGCGATCAGATCCTCGCGTCCGTACGGAAGGCCGCCGCCGATCTGTCGCGGTACTTCGGCGCGGCCGGGACGTCGCTCGAGGACGTCGCGGCCAACGCCAGGGAACTACTCGGCAGGTTCGGCGGGACCGCCGCCTCCGGCGTGGTCAGCGGAATCAGCGTGGTGGCCGAGACCATGGCCATGGCCGTGCTCGCGCTGCTGCTCGTCTTCTTCTTCCTGCGCGACTCGAACCGGGTGTCGGCGGCATTGCGGTCGCTGTCGCCGGGCGGTACGGGCGAAACCGTCGAGTCGATGGCGCGCCTCGGCTTCCGGGCCGTCGAGGGATTCATGCGCGGGACCACGTTCATCGCGCTCATCGACGCCGTCATCATCACGATCGGGCTGCTGGTCCTGCGCGTGCCGGGGGCCGTCGGGCTCGGTGCGCTCGTCTTCGTCGGCGCCTACATCCCGTATCTCGGGGCGTTCCTCTCCGGCGCGGTCGCCATCCTCGTGGCACTCGCCGACCGCGGCGTCGTGATCGCGCTGTGGGCGCTCGGCGTCGTCCTCGCCGTGCAGGTGCTCGAAGGGCATGTGCTGCAGCCGATCGTCCAGAGCCGGACGGTGCAGATGCACCCGGCGGCCGTGCTGCTGGCGATCACTGCGGGCGCTTCCGTCGCGGGCATCCTCGGCATCCTGCTGGCCGTCCCACTGATCGCCGCCGTGTTCGGCGTCATCGGCGCACTGCGCGCCCGTTACGCCAAAGGGCCGTCGCCGTCCTCCGGGCCGTCGCCGTCCTCCGGGCCTACGCCGTCCACCGGGCCTACGCCGTCCTCCGGACCTCCGCCGTCCTCCGGACCCCGGCCGTCCACCGGTCCTCCACCCGGCCCCGCCGACTCGTAGAACTCGAACCAGATGCTCTTGCCCTCGCCCCGCGGATCGACGCCCCACCTGCCCGCGAGGAGCTCCATCAGCAGCAGACCGCGGCCGGACGAGGCCAGCTCGCCGGGCCGGCGTTTGTGCGGGAGGTCGTCGCTGGCGTCCGTCACCTCGATCCGCATACGGCGCGCGCCCTCCTCACCGATGACCTCGGCGACCATCAGCGCGTGGCTGTCCGTGTGGACGAGGACGTTCGTCAGGAGCTCGGAGACCAGCAGGACCGCCGAGTCGGTCTGGTCGGCGTCCGCCCAGTCGTGCAGCATCTCGCGCATCTGCTGACGGGCCGCCGCGACCCGCTCGGGCTCGGCCTGCGCGATCGTCAGCACGGTCCGCCGCGCCGTCGTGGCCCGTCCCGGCTCGCTGCTCCTGTGCAGAAGCAGGACCGCGATGTCGTCCTCGCGGCGGTCCGCCAGCGGGCCGGTCGTGTGGTGGGACGAGGGGCCGTGCACGGCCTGCACCAGTACGTCGGCGAGTTCCTCGAGGCCCTTGGTGCTCTCGAGGCCCTCGGGGGTCTCGGGCCGGTGCTCCTCCAGGATGGAGCGGATCCGGGACCAGCCGGTCTCCAGGTCGTGGCCGCCGGTCTCGATCAGTCCGTCCGTGCAGATCAGCATGGTCTCGCCCGGTTCGAGGGCGAACTGGGTCATCGGATAGTCCACGTCCGGGTCGACGCCCAGCGGCAGACCGCCGACGGTGGGCCGTTTCAGCACGGTGCCGTCGGCCATGCGTATCGCGGGGTCGGGATGGCCGGCCCGGGCGATCTCCAGGACACCGGTCGTGGGGTCCGCCTCCACGTAGAGGCAGGTCGCGAAGCGCGGTTCGTGCTCCTCGGCCCGGTCGGGACCGCCGGTGGAGCCGTAGGTGAAGGTGTCCGTGATGCCGTACAGGAAGCGGCTGGCGCGGGAGAGCACCGCGTCCGGGCGGTGTCCCTCGGAGGCATAGGCGCGCAGCGCGATGCGCAGCTGTCCCATCAGCCCGGCGGCCCGTACGTCATGCCCCTGCACATCGCCGATGACCAGCGCGATCCGGCCGGACGGCAGCGGGATCATGTCGTACCAGTCGCCACCGACCTGCAGGCCGCCGCCCGTCGGGACATACCGTGCGGCGACGCTCATCCCCGGGATCTCGGGTCCCAGCGTGGGCATCATGGAGCGCTGCAGCCCGTCCGTCAGCTCCCGCTCCGACTCGGCGGTGCCGGCCCGCGACAGGGCCTGCGCCAGCATCCGCGCCACGGTCGTCAGCACCGAACGCTCGTCCGGCGTGAACGAGACGGGATACGCGAAGGCCGCCAGCCAGGCGCCTATCGTGCGGCCCGCCACGATCAGCGGGAGGAAGGCCCAGGACTGGCGGTTGAAGCGCTGGGCGAGCGGCCAGGAGACCGGATAGCGGCGCCGGTACTCCTCCGGCGAGGAGAGGTAGACCGCACGGCCGGTGCGCACCACCTCGGCGGCCGGATAGTCGGTGTCCAGCGACATCGCGGCGAACGGGCCCTCGTCGCCGGGCTGGTGCCCGTGGTGTCCGATGAGCGTGAGCCGGTCGCCCTCCGCGCCGAAGACGGCGAGCCCGTCCGGTGAGAAGCCCGGCATCGACAGGCCCGCGGCGACCCGCAGCACCTCCTCCGTCGACCGCGCCTCGGCCAGCGCCCGGCCCGCGTCCAGCAGGAACGCCTCGCGCGAGCGCCGCCAGTCGCCCGTGACGGGCGTGCGCGCGGCGGCACCCGGCGGCGGCTCGCTGACCTCCTGGAGGCTGCCGATCAGCTCGTACGCGCCCGGGGCGCCGTGTACGACGGGCTTCGAGCGGCTGCGTACCGTACGGATCACCCGGCCCTGCTCGTCCATGATCCGCAGCCGGGCCTCGGCGAGGGTCCCCTCGGCGACGGCGAGCTGGACGACGCCGTGGATCTCGTTCCAGTCGACGGGGTGGAAGCGGGACCGCACGGCCGCCTCGGTCAGCGTGACCTGTTCCGCGGGCAGCCCGAGGAGCCGGGCGGCTTCGGCGTCGAGAGTGACCGTTCCGGCCGCGTTGTCCCAGCGCCACAGGCCGGTCGCCAGGGCGGCCAGGACGTCCCCCACCCGGGGCAGGGGATCTTCGGTACGCATTGCCCCACTCTAAGAAGGACGGGCAGCACGTCGCCACCGACCGTCTTCGGCATTCGGCGGAAGCCGCCACGCCCGTATCGCGGAAGCCGCCACGCCCGTATTCATGGAAAGCAGCCGCCGGCCCGTAATCATCGGAAAGCGATCGTGGCATGGCCGGTACCCTGGGAAGGCTGGTCCATCCAGATGGGCCGGTCCACACGAATCGCAAAGACCATCGCACGGATCGTACAGATCACTGACGCGAAGACTGGATGAACGACGATGCATCGGTACAGGTCCCACACCTGCGGCGAGCTCCGCGCCTCTGACGTCGGCACCGACGTCCGGCTGAGTGGCTGGCTGCACAATCGCCGAGACCTGGGCGGCATCCTCTTCATCGATCTGCGCGACCACTACGGCATCACGCAGCTCGTCGCCCGCCCCGGCACCGCGGCCGCCGAGGCCCTGGACAAGCTGCACAAGGAGACGGTGGTCCGCGTCGACGGCAAGGTCGTCTCGCGCGGCGCCGAGAACGTGAACCCGGACCTGCCGACCGGCGAGATCGAGATCGAGGCCGCCGAGGTCGAGGTGCTCGGTGAGGCCGCCCCGCTGCCGTTCACGATCAACACCGAGGACGGGGTGAACGAGGAGCGGCGCCTGGAGTACCGCTTCCTGGATCTGCGCCGCGAGCGCATGCACCGCAACATCATGCTGCGCACCGCCGTCATCTCCGCGATCCGCCACAAGATGGCCGCGATGGGCTTCAACGAGATGGCGACGCCGATCCTGACGGCGACGTCCCCCGAGGGCGCCCGCGACTTCGTCGTCCCCTCCCGCCTGAACCCGGGCAAGTTCTACGCCCTGCCGCAGGCGCCGCAGCAGTTCAAGCAGCTGCTGATGATCTCCGGCTTCGACCGCTACTTCCAGATCGCGCCCTGCTTCCGCGACGAGGACGCCCGCGCCGACCGCTCGCCCGGCGAGTTCTACCAGCTCGACGTGGAGATGTCCTTCGTCGAGCAGGAGGACATCTTCCGGCCGATCGAGCAGCTGATGACGGAGATCTTCGAGGAGTTCGGCGGCGGCCGTCATGTGACGTCGCCGTTCCCGCGGATCCCGTTCCGCGAGGCCATGCTCAAGTACGGCTCGGACAAGCCGGACCTGCGCGCGCAGCTGGAGCTCGTCGACATCACCGACGTCTTCGAGGGCTCGGAGTTCAAGGCGTTCGCGGGCAAGCACGTACGCGCCCTGCCTGTGCCGGACGTGTCGTCGCAGCCCCGCAAGTTCTTCGACCAGCTCGGTGACTACGCGGTCGAGCAGGGCGCGAAGGGCCTGGCCTGGGTCCGCGTCGCCGAGGACGGCTCGCTGACCGGCCCGATCGCGAAGTTCCTCACCGAGGAGAACGTCAAGGTCCTCACCGAGCGCCTCGGCCTGGAGCCCGGCCACGCCGTGTTCTTCGGCGCGGGCGAGTTCGACGAGGTCTCGAAGATCATGGGCGCGGTGCGGGTGGAAGCCGCTCGCAGGGCGGGCCACTTCGAGGAAGGCGTCTTCCGCTTCTGCTGGATCGTCGACTTCCCGATGTTCGAGAAGGACGAGGACACCGGCAAGATCGACTTCTCGCACAACCCGTTCTCGATGCCGCAGGGCGGCATGGAGGCCCTGGAGACCCAGGACCCGCTGGACATCCTCGCCTGGCAGTACGACATCGTCTGCAACGGCGTCGAGCTGTCCTCGGGCGCCATCCGGAACCACGAGCCGGACATCATGCTCAAGGCCTTCGGCATCGCGGGTTACGACGAGGAGACGGTCGAGCGCGAGTTCGCCGGCATGCTGCGCGCGTTCCGCTTCGGCGCCCCGCCGCACGGCGGCATCGCCCCGGGCATCGACCGCATCGTCATGCTCCTCGCGGACGAGCCGAACATCCGCGAGACCATCGCGTTCCCGCTGAACGGCAACGCGCAGGACCTGATGATGGGCGCGCCGACGGAGCTGGAGGAGTCCCGTCTGCGGGAGCTGCACATCCAGGTGCGCAAGCCGGCGGGCGAGAAGTAGGCGGTATGCGGCGGTGGACGCCGGGGGCGCCGCGCGGCTGAGGCTGCGCGGCGCCCCGCTGCTTTTCTGCGTCGCGTGCGTTTGGCGCGTGCTTTTTCTTTGTTTCCTGTGGGCGCCTACGTTTCCTGTGTGCGCCCACAGGGCTTTCCCACGTCCCTGACAGGCGCGAGCCTTAGCCTCCCCGCCATGACTGAGCACCAGGGACCGGCCCACAAGAGGGACATGACGCGCCGTAAGGTCGTCATCGCAGGCGGAGCGGCTGTGGCCGCGGTCGGTGTCGGCGGCGGGATCGCCGTCAACGCCTTCGCGGACGAGACGACTGACACGACCGCCACGGGCAGCACGGAGAGCGCGGAGACCTGCTACAAGCTGACCTCGGAGACCACCGAGGGCCCGTACTACATCGACGCCGACAAGATCCGGCAGGACATCACCGAGGACAAGGACGGCATCCCGCTGACCCTCCGCCTCAAGGTGATCGACTCCGAGACGTGCAAGCCGCTGAAGAACGCGGCCGTCGACATCTGGCACTGCGACGCGCTGGGCATCTACTCCGGTTACGAGAGCCTCTCCACGGGCGGTGGCGGGGGCACGCCGCCGAGCGGCGCCCCGACCGACGCCCCCTCGGGGGACCCCTCCGGCATGCCCACGGGTGAGCCGCCGTCCGGCGCCCCCGGCGGCGGCACGGGCGGCGGCATCCACGAGGAGCCCACCGACGACGAGCGCTACCTGCGCGGCACATGGAAGACGGACAACGCCGGCCGTGTCGAGTTCAAGACGGTCTTCCCGGGCTGGTACCGGGGCCGCTGCGTCCACATCCACACCAAGGTGCACGTGGACGGCGAGTGGACCGACGCCGGTTACGAGGGTGGCCACACCTGCCACACGGGCCAGTTCTTCTTCGAGGAGGAGGCCGTCCTCGCCTCCGCCGAGGTCGAGCCGTACTCCACGAGCACGACCGAGCGCACCACGCTCACCGAGGACACCATCTACGATCAGAGCGGCACCGCGGGCGGTCTGCTCAAGCTGAAGTACAAGAAGAACGACATCGCGAAGGGCGTCATCGCCACCATCACGGTGGGCGTCGACCCGGATGTCACACACGACGGCACGGACGACGCCGTCCAGCCGGGGGCATCGGCTCCCGCTTCGGCTTCAGCCTCGTAAAACCGCATCTCCGCTGCACGCGCGGGGGCGCCCGGGACGATCAGGTCCCGGGCGCCCCTTCTGTTGTCCGGACGGACGATCAGGACAGCGACTTGTAGCCGCCCCAGCCCGTCGCGATCTTCGTGCGGCTGCTGAACGAGCCGGTGCCGGTGCCGTTGTTGCGCCAGACGTTGCCCGAGGTGTCGCGGGAGACGATGTCCGCCTTGCCGTCGCCGGTGATGTCGCCGACGCCGACGACCGTGTTGTACGAGCTGCCCCAGGCGCTGAAGACCTTGGCGCGGGCCCTGAAGGTGCCGCTGCCGGTGCCGTTGTAGCGGTACAGGTCGTTCGCCTTGTTCTGAGCGATCAGGTCGCCGATGCCGTCGCCGGTGATGTCGCCGACGCCGACGATCTTCTTGTAGCCGGACCAGTCCGAGTAGAGCTTCACGCGCGAGGACAACTTGCCGGTGCTGGTGCCCTTGTAGAGGTAGACGGCGCCGGTGGAGGAGCTGCGGGCGATCAGGTCCGGCTGGCCGTCGCCGGAGATGTCCCCGGGCGAGGTCAGGAGGTTGTACTGTCCCCAGCCGGTGCCGAGCGAGGTGTACGAGGTGGAGGGCGTGACGGCCTTGCCGCAGCCCGGCTTGTAGAACCGGAGGGAGCCGCTGCTGAGCCGCACCAGTACGTCGTTGCACCGGTCGCCGCTCAGGTCCCCGAACGGGACGGCCTTGATCGAGGTGGCCCAGCCGCTGCCCGACAGCTTCCCGGAGAAGGTCCCGGAGGAGCGCTTGCCCAGTTGGAAGGTGAGACCGCCGGAGGAGTTGAGGGTGAGCAGGTCGCCGGTGCCGTCGGGGGTGGCGGAGGTGCCGCCGAAGTCGCGGCTTACGGCGGCGCCTCCCGTCACGGTGAGAGTGCCGGAGTCCAGCATGGTCGCCGACGTGGCGTCGGTGGAGGTGGCGCTCAGCTTCCACTTCAGCGGCCCGTTGGGGGCGTGAACGCCGGAGGCCGTACGGCCGTTCCAGGTAGGGGCGACCGTCAGGCCGTTCGCCGTGCCGGTCAGTGTCCGTACCGTCCTGCCCGCGCTGTCGGTGAGGACCAGGGACCATGAGGACGTGGGCCGGGTGAGCTGCCAGGTGGGGGCCCAGGCCGTGCTGGAGGCGGTGGTGCCCCGCAGCGCTGCGGTGCCCGGGACGGTGGACCCGCTCACAGCGAGCACGGGCCACTCGGTTCTGGACCCGTACAGCCGTGTGACGTCGTTCTGGGTGTCCGACCAGACGGCCGTGGCCGCGCCGTCGGTCCCGGCGGCGACCTGACCGCGTACGAACTCGGACGCCGAGCCGGGGAGTTCGGCAGCTGACTCCCATGCCCCCTCGGTGCGTGCGGACTCCATCAGCACCCGGCCGGAGTCATCCGGGTCGGTCTGCGTCCAGACGGCGTGCACCGTGCCGTCCTCGCCGATCGAGGCGTCGTACTGCTCGGGCACGTACCCCGTCGACAGTGTCTCGGGCGAAGACCAGGTGCCACTGGCGGCGCTGCGGGTGGCGGAGCGCGTGCTGTAGGTCGTGGTCCAGTCGACCCAGACGAGGGTCACGTCGCCGTTCGTGGCGATGAGCGGCTCGGGCGTTTCCACGAGGTCGTCCGTGGTGGACACGGATTCGGCCGCCGACCAGGTGCCGTCCGCAGCGCGGGCCGTGTAGATCGCTCTGGGGTCCGACTCGGTGACCGCGGCCGACCAGACCAGCGTCAGGGAGCCGTCATTCGCCGCCGCGAGCTGGGGATCTCCCATCGACTCGGACGCCTCGGTCAGGGCGACCGGGTCGGTCCACTTGGTCTCTCCCGCGGCCCTGGAGACCGTGCGCAATGTACTGAGGCCGCTGTCCGACTGCTTGTATACGACCACGACGGTGCCGTCGGCATCCACGGCCACGCTCGGGGCCGCCGCGCTGTCGGCACCCTCCGCGATGGCCGCGCTGATCTTGACCGGAGCGGACCAGCTCCCGTCCGCGGCCCGCGTTGCGGCGCTGACCTCGAGCTTCGACGTGGCGGTCGCACGTGTGCCCCAGACCGCGGTGACCGTGCCGTCCGGCGCCTCGGCGAGGTCGATGCCGCCGTCGGTCCAAGCCGCGTCGGTGCCGACGACCTCGACCGGTGCCGACCAGGACGCTCCATCTGCCGACAGCACGGAACTGACGAGCCGTATCTCATACGTTCCCGATCCGGGCGAGGTCTCGTTCGGGAACTCCGCCCACAGCGCGGTGACCGTGCCGTCTGCGGAGGCCAGCAACTTGATGTCACCCGCCTCCGTGGGGGTCGTGGCGAGCAGCGCCGGCGCTCCCCACGTGTCGTTGTCCGCCGGGCGCACGGCCGCGTACAGCTTTCGCTCGGTGCTGCTGTCGGAGAGCTGGTTCCACAGCACTACCGCTGAGCCGTTGGCCGTGGTGACGAGTCCCTTCACCGAGGCTTCCGCGTCGGCGCCTGTGATGGCTGTCGCCTCGCCCCAGGGGACGAGTGCCGCGGCGTTGCTTGATTCCGCCGAGACCAGTGGATACACAAACCCGCCGGCGATGATCAGCGACGCAGCGCTGATGGCCACGGCCAGCCGGCCGCGGCTGAGGGCATGACGGCCCACGTGATGTTTCCTCCCCCGGGGACCCTGCGCCCCCTCACAAGTGCGCGGATGGTATCAGCGCCATCCACGCAGGTCACACGCAGGCGTCGGTTGCGGGAACCGCAACTGTCCCCCTCAGGGAGCGGGCCGGTCTGAGGGCTTCAGGTCTCTTCTGCATCCTCGGCGAAGAGTTCGTCGGCCGTGGTGGCGGCGAGGGCGCGGTCGAACCAGAGGATGAGGGTGTCGAGGTCGGTGCAGGAGGTGACGCGCTCCCGGGTGTCGTCAGTGACGGGGATGCCGCGCTTCTCAAGGAGGCGAAGGATCAGTGAGGCACGATCTTCGGCCTTGCCCTCGGCCTTGCCTTCGAGGTAGGCGGTCTCACGGACGGTGCCCCGACCGGGGAAGTAGGTGACGAAAGACATGATTTCCTTCCATCTGTCTCCGGCTGGGGTAGCCCTCAGGTTCAGTTCCAGGAACTCGTAGAAGTAGTCGGTGGACTTCCCGTCGGTCGCCTGAAGGGCTCGGCCGAGCGCTTCCAGTATGGCGTCGATGTGGGGGCTGCGGGCATGCACCAGTGCGGAGAAGGACGCCATCGCGAGGTTCCCCGCGGCCGCCCTCTGGTCGGTGATCAGCGGCAGGTTGTCCGGCCCGATGACCATGGGGTACGTCCGCTGGGCTGTCCAGCCCCGGGCGCCGCAGTCGAAGGGGCCGGTTGCCCACTTGGCCGTGGCCCTGTCCTGGAAAGGACCTGTTATCCCGCCGACGTAATGCGATCACTCTTTCGGGGACAACGGATCAGGCCGCCGACGGCGGCCACCGGCTGCCCGCGCGGGCCGATGCAGGGACGGCGCCCGATGCCGACCGTGGAACGCGGGGTGCGGACTCCCAGGGGCGGGCACGACGATATGGCCGAAATCATTCGCGCTGCGTGTCAATTCCTTCGCTGTCAGTGTTCAGGCGTGCCCGGAGTCGGCCGAATCCGTGGCCGGGAATATGCCGTTCGAAAGTGTCACTGAAAGCCTGATGTGGGAAGTCGGTGAGTTCCCGCCTGTGGATGTCGGTCGGATGGCCTTCACCTGGAGTGAATGCTTGGCTCAGAATTCGAGAAGCCTTCGAAACCGTTGACAGGGGCTTCGAATAGTCGCTGGCCGCGAGCTCCGCGGCCAGGCGCCCGGCTGGTGAAGCAGTCACGGCGACTCGGGCCCGGCCGTCCCGGAGACACGTCGGGTATGCCTTGACATACTAAAGAACCGTCAACCATTCTTTCGCGTTGTAAAACTTTCAACACTTGGTGCGGGGTGAGCTCTGGGCCGAGGCATGGGGGCGGGGAGAGATTTGTGAGCGGGTACCTGCCGGTGCCGAGCCGTAATCGAATACTGCATTCGTCCATGCCTATTTATTGACGCTTTCTTAGCGCGTCGAATCGATCCCGCCGCACCCCGCAACCCCCCACTTGCAAGGAGGACGCCCTCGTGCACTCCGACATGCTGCGCGCCTTAACCGGAACGGTCCGGGAGCTGATGGACGCCGGCCCCGGGCCGGACGGAGCCATCACCCCGACGGCCGGGGACACGGGCGGCAACCTTCTTTTCGGCTACGGCGCCTCGGACGTACTGACGATGTTCTGCTCCCGGTCCGGCTGGACCGTTCATGTCCCCGGCCACCCCGACGAGGTGCGCCGTGTGGTCCTGGACTCCGTCGACCGCGGCGAACGCGCCTACATCCATGTGTCACCGCGGTCCAACTCCGAGCCGCGCGGCCTCGGCGACGGCCGCGGCTTCGAGACGGTCCGCGAGGGCCGCTCCGGCGTGGTGGTCGCGGTCGGTCCTCTGCTCGACCCAGTGCTGCGCGCCACGGCCGGGCTCGATCTCGCCGTGCTCTACACGGCCACCATCCGCCCCTTCGACTCGGCCGGCCTCCGTACGGAGGTTCTTGCCGCCGACCAGCCGAACGTGGTCCTGGTCGAGCCCTGCGCCCGCGGCACTTCCTCTCACTACGTCGCCGAAGCCCTGCTCCACGTACCCCACCGCCTGCTCGCGCTGGGGACCGACCGCGACGACAAGCCGGTCGGCACCGGCCGCGACGACGGTGGGTCGGGTGACCGTGAGGACGAGGACGACGGTCTGAGCGCCGCCCCGGCCGGCGGCTCGGAGACCGGCACGGAAGACCGCGGCTCGGAGACCGGCACGGAAGACCGCGGCACGGAAGACGGCGGACTGGGCGGTGGCGGACTGGGCGGTGGTGGGCTGAACGACGACGGCCTGGCCGGCGACGGCCTCGCCGACGACGGCCTGGACGAGGAGACCATCGCGGCGGCTGTGCGGGACTTCATGCGGTGAGGGGGCGGCGGCCACAGGGGGCGGCGGCCACAGGGGGCGGCGGCCACATCAGGGGGGCGGCGGCCATCGCCGTCGCGCTCGGCATGTGGCCGCCGCCCCCGCGGCTGGGTCCCGTCTGGGGCCATGGGAGTGATCGTCTCAGCGGCGAGTGCGGCCGGGCCGCCGATCACGCCGCCGGTCGGCACGATGGGACCCGGCGGCGCACCGCGGTGGTCGTGGAGCGGTGGCCGCCGGGAGGAGGGCTCATGCAGAGCGCGAAAACGGAGCCGGCAAGGGTGCTGCGGACGCCGCGCGCAGCGGGCGTCGCCGGCGTCCTGTTCGCGCTGCTGCTGGGTACCGCCCTGGTGCTGGTCCGTATCGCGATCCCCGTGGATGCGGACAGCGCAGCCGACTGGCTCGCCGATGAGGACCACCGCAACGCGCTGAAAACCGCACTCGGCCTGGTGCCCTTCGCCGGGATCTTCTTTCTCTGGTTCATGGGCGCGGTACGGGACTACGTCGGGCACGGTGGGGAGGACAGGTTCTTCGACACGCTTCTTGTGGGCAGCGGGCTGCTGTTCGCCGCCATGCTCTTCGGACTCGCCGTCGGCGTCGACGGCCTCACAGGAGGGGGCGGTGTCTCCCCTCCGCCGAGCGAGCAGCAGTCGTGGGAGCTCGGGCGTCACCTCAGCCTCTCACTGCTGAGGGACTACGCGATGCGTATGGCAGCGGTGTTCACCGTGTCCACCACGGTGATCGGGCACCATCTCGGACTGTTCCCGCGCTGGCTGAAGTGGCTGGGGGCCGTCGCCGCACTGGTGCTGATGTTCGTCATCAGCAGCGTCCCCTGGTCCGAACTCGTCTTCCCCGTCTGGGTGCTGGCCCTGAGCGGTTACGTGCTCTGGGCCTCCTTCCGCCGACCCGACCGCACGACAGCTGCTACTTGAGTGCTACTTGGGTGTTACTTGATGCCGTGTGGGTGCTACTTGATGCCGTCGAAGGCGATGTTCAGATGCCGGGGACCCCTGAGGACCGCGTTCTGGCGGTACTCGGGCGGATCCTCGAGCAGACGGGGTTTGTCGAGCCGGCGGACGAGCTCCGTCAGGGCGAGTTGTGCCTCGAGCCGGGCGAGAGGCGCGCCGAAACAGCTGTGGATGCCGCTGCCGAGGCCCAGGTGCTGGTTGTCGGTCCGGTTGGGGATGAACCGGTCGGGGTCCGGGAAGCGCTGGGGGTCCCGGTTGCCGGACGCGAGCAGCAGCCACAGTGAGGCGCCCTTGGGGATGATCGTCCCGCCGACCTCGATATCGGTCAGCGTGGTGCGCTGCGGAAGCAGTTGAACGGGCGGCTCGTACCGCAGCAGCTCCTCCACGAGCGGCACGGCGAGGCCGGGGTCGTCGCGCAGCCGCTGCAGGACCTCCGGGTTGCGCAGCAGCGTGAGCATCCCGTTGGTGATGAGGTTGACGGTGGTCTCGTGCCCGGCGATCAGCAGCAGAGCCGCGGTGCTGATCATCTCCACGGGCGACAGCTGACCGTCCGGACCGTGACCTGCGGCCATGGCGGAGAGCATGTCGTCGCGGGGAGCCTTGCGGCGCTCCTCGATCAGGCCGGCGAGGTAGACGGCGAGGTCGGCCCGTGCCTTCCGGGTGGTCTGCATCCGCGCTTCGCGGTCCTCTCCCGAGACCGGGTCGAGGCTGGCGGCGATCGTGTCGGCCCATTCGTGGAAATGTGCCTCGTCCTCGCGGGGGACGCCGAGCAGCCTGCAGATCACGGTGACGGGGAACGGGTACGCGAAGGTGTCCACGAGGTCGATCCCGTCCCCTCCCTGCCGGTCCCCGAGCCCGTCGATGAGCTCGGAGACGATCTCGCCGAGCTCGCTGCGCATGTCGTGCACGCGCCGGGGGCTGTGCGGAGGCCCGAACGGCCGGTTCGCCAGTCCACGCAGCCGGTCGTGCTCGGGAGGGTCGAGCCTGAGGAAGGTCGGCGGCAGGTTGGGGTCCTCGTCCTGGGCCGGACCCATGGGAGCGTCCGGGCTCAGGTTGCGGGCGTCCGAGCTGATCCGCGGATCATGGAGCAGCTCCTTGATCTCCCAGTACGTGCTGACGAGATAGGGGCCCTCCTCGTCCTGCACCACCGGGGTTTTGCGGAGTTCGGCGTACAGGGGGTACGGGTCGGCCCGGTTGGCGTAGTCGGTGATCTGGCGCAGGAGTGCGACCGACGTCATGGCGGGTCCCTTCTCAAGTCGCGGGTGCTTCGGCCGGTGGCCGTCCGTACGTCGAGGTCGTCCGTACGTCGAGGTCGTCCGTACGTTGAGGTCGTCCGTACGTCCGTGCGGGCATCCTGGGCGGGTCACGCGCGCATCGGCGTGAACGAGACGCGCCGGTCGGTCGGTGAGTGGCCGCTGAGGGTGACGGTCGGGCCGTGCGTGGGCAGCGAGGGGTCCGGGAAGCCGGCCGATACCGGCCGCATCCCGTCCGGCCGCCGGTCGACGCTGGGGTACGGGGGCGGGAACGGCGCGGCCTGCTCGATCTGCCGCTGGTAGAACTCCAGCCATTTCGCCTGGTCGAACGTGACGGCGGCGATCATGCGGCCCTGGAAGCCGTAGACCGCGGTGAAGCGGCGGTCGGCGAGTGACCCCTGGGTGACGGTGATCTCCTGGCCCATGGGCGGGACGCCGACCGACTTGATGTTCACGCCGAACTGGGCGGACCAGAAGGACGGCGTCCACACGTGGGGGCGTCGGTCCGCACTGGAGTTGATCATGTTGTGGGCCGCGACCTCGGCCTGCGCGACCGCGTTGCCCCAGTGCTCGAGGGAGAGGAACTGGTAGCCGAACAGCGGGTGCGGGGAGCGGGCGACGTCCCCGGCGACGAAGACGTCGTCGGTCACGATGCCCCGTACGTCGAAGGCGCGGCAGCCGGCGTCGCAGGCGATCCCGCGAGGGCCCGCACCCAGCCCGGACCCGGCGAGCCACTCGGTGTTACGAGTGGCCCCCAGCGACACGACGGCGATGTCCGCCTCGACCGTGGACCCGTCCGAGAGATGGGCGCACCGCAGACGTCCCGCCGGGTCCCCCTCCAGCCCGGTGACCTGCACACCGCACCGCAGGTCGACGCCGTGCTCGCGCTGCAGTTCCGCGGCCACCTCCCCGATCACGGCGCCCAGCGCACCCACCAGCGGTGCCGGGCCGCGCTCGGCGACCGTGACGGGCAGCTGCTGCTCGCGGCAGGCGGAGGCGATCTCGGAGCCGGTGAATCCGGCTCCGATGACGAGCACCCGGCGGGGCCCGGCCTTCAGCCGGTGGTGCAGGCGGGCGGCGTCGTCCACGGTGCGCAGGACGAAGACCCCGTCGAGGTCGGCCTCCAGCTCGTTCGGCCACGGACGGGCCCGTACGCCGGTGGCGATCAGCAGCCGGTCGTACTCGACCGCGGTGCCGTCGGCGAGGTGCACCCGCTTGGCCCCCATGTCGAGACCGGTGGCCGCGGTGCCGAGCCGCCAGTCCGCGTCGATCGCGCGGCGGCGGGGCAGCGCCGTGTGGTCGGGCGGCACCTTGCCCAGCAGCACCTGCTTGGACAGCGGCGGCCGGTCGTACGGCTCGTGGGGCTCGTCACCGATCATGGTCAGCGTCCCGCTGAAGCCCTCCTCGCGGAGCGTCTCGGCGGCCCGCAGCCCGGCCAGCGAGGCACCCACGACGACGATGTGGCCCTCGCGCCTCAGCCTCTGAAGGTATCCGTCAAGTGGCATAGGTGGCACCCGCTCGCGCCGGAACCGAGGCGGTGACGTCCCCGCCCTCCACGGTGATGGCCTTCACCGGACACGCCTCCGCCGCTCGCAGCACGTGCTCGCGCTGCACGTCGTCGGGCTGAGGGTCGTACATCAGCGCCTCGTCACCGTGCATCGTGAACACATCGGGGGCGAGAAAGGCGCACTGCGCGTACCCCTGGCACCGGTTGAGATCGACGACAAGCCTCATGAGGTCTCCGCTTCTTCGGTTTCCTACGGCTTCTTCGTGCCTCTGCCCCCGTAGCCAGCATGGAAGGACGGCCGGGGGTGCGCACGCCCGCCGGGCCGACGGGGTGAGGCGCGCTCTATGCGCCGACGAGCTCGCACCAGACGTACTTGCCGGTGCCGGTGAGCGGGTACCAGCCCCAGTCGGCGGACCGGGCCCGGACGAGGCTGAGGCCGCGGCCTCCCTCGGCGTCCGCGTCCGTGACCGCGGGTGGTGTGGGCGCGGGCTCCGGTGGGCGCGGGTCCGCATCCCAGACGCCTACGCGCAGGACGCCCCGCGCCCAGCGAAGCCGTATGGCGGCGGGCCCCTTGGTGTGCAGCACGGCGTTACTGACCAGCTCACTGGCCACCAGCTCGGCGGCTTCGGTGAGCTGGGGGAGCTGGTGGAGGGCGAGGACGAGGCGCAGGGTGCGGCGGCAGATGGTGACGGCACGGGGGTCGTGGGGGACGTAGAGCGTGTACTCCCACGGTTCGTCGTCGTTTTCAGGCATACGAGATCTCCGGTGACGGGTGGAGGAGGGGGAGTGGGCTGCGCGGCGTTCGGCGGGCGGTGGCAATGCCGCGGCCGTCACGGCATGACGGGGCGGTGCGCTTCCGGGGTCCCGGTGGTGCCGCACTGTGTGCGTCGCGTCACCGACGGTACGGTGAAAATTTTCCCCCGCGCAAGCGGTTCCCCTACTCTGACACCCGAATGAGTTGTCCAACGCCACAAGCAGGCACGCCGGTTGAGGAGACAGGGACTGCATGACAGCGAGGACCCAGCCAACCGCTCGTCAGGTCCGCCTTGGTGCTGAGCTGCGCAAACTCCGGGAAGCTGCAGGCCTTTCGGCTCGAGACGTGGCGGGCGTCCTGGGGGCCACCTCTGCGCAGATGAGTCAGATGGAGGCTGGCAACTCGGCTATCGGCGAGGAGCGCCTACGCAGGCTGGCCGCCCACTGTGCCTGTGCAGACCAGGAGTTGATCGAGGCGCTGGTGGCGATGGCCAGTGACCGTACGCGCGGCTGGTGGGAGGACTACCGCGGGGTGCTTCCCCCTGCCTTCCTGGACCTGGCGGAGCTTGAGCACCACGCCACGTTCATCCAGGCGATCGGTACCGCGCACGTCCCGGGACTGTTGCAGACTGAGGACTACGCGCGTGCGGTATTCGCGTACTGGCGACCGGAACTCCCGGAGAGCGAACTAGAGCCGAGGGTGGAGCACCGAATGCGCCGCAGGGCAGCCCTTGCCCGAGAGGGGGCGCCCACGTACTTGGCTGTGCTGCACGAGTCTGTGCTGCGCACACGCGTCGCGGATCGGCGCGTTGCCCGCGCCCAGCTCGACGAAATCCTTCGCGAGTCGGAGCGCTCCAGCACTAGTGTTCGCGTGATCCCATTCGACGTAGACGGCTTCGCCGGGGCCAGTTCAGCTCTCGTCTACGCGGGCGGGCGCGTTCCCGCGCTGGATACCGTTCAGAGGGACACACCGTACGGCTCTGCCTTTCTGGATGCTGCTGCTCAACTCCAGTCAATGCGAACACTTTTCCGTAAGGTGGAGTCGGCGTCTCTTGAACCCGCGCAGTCGCGGGACTACATCCACCGTCTGGCGAAGGAGCTGTAAGACGTGACCGAGTGGCAGAAGTCGTCCTTCTCTGGCGGCGCGGACGGCAACGAGTGCGTGGAACTGGCCCACGGCGACGACTCGCTGCTCCTCCGCGAAAGCGACGACCCCGCCCGAATAATCACCGTCAGCCATGACGGACTGGCGGCCCTACTGCTCCAGATCCGCGGGCGTACCAGCATGTGCCGATAACGGACGACTAGCCCGGTCGGCGGGCCGGCTGCGGTATCCCGCACACTGGCGGGGAAGACCGAACCGCAGGGCTTCGGACGAACGGGAGAGCCACCAGTGTCGCGCTTCGACGAGAACAAGTTCCGTGCCGTCACATGGGTTCAGAGGCACATCGCCAACCCCATCACCAGGCGGCTGCCGATCCAGACGGTCCTGGAAACGACGGGGCGCAAGTCCGGTCTGCCCCGGCGGACACCGCTCGGCGGCCGCCGCATTGGGCGTGAGTTCTGGCTCGTATCGGAGTACGGAGAGAAGTCGCAGTACGTACGGAACATCCAGGCCGACCCGAGGGTCCGGGTCCGGATCATGGGCAAGTGGCACGCGGGCACTGCGCACCTCGTGCCCGAGGACGACGCCAGGGCGCGGCTCAAGAGCCTGCCGCGACTGAACAGCGCAGCGGTCCGGGCGGTCGGCACGAACCTGCTGACGGTACGGGTCGACCTGACCGACTGAGCCGCCTGACCGTAGGACGTCCTTGGAGCTATCGTGCGGTCGTGACCGGCCCACTGGAGCGCCCCATCCTATTCCTCGACGTCGACGGACCGCTCATCCCGTTTGGGCCGTCGTCCAGCCGGGTCCAGTTCCCTGCCCCCGGCTCGGAGGTGCTCCCTGATCAAGGAAACCCATTGCTTGGGCGACTCGACCCGGCCTTGGGACCGCTTTTGATGGCACTGGGCTGCGACCTGGTGTGGGCCACCACCTGGATGGGCGACGCGAACGAGATCATCGCCCCACTGCTCGGGCTTTCGAGCCTCCCTGTCGTGGAGTGGCCTGAAGCATCCACTGACGATGGTCCACGCGGCCTGCACTGGAAGACCCGCCACCTTGTCCAGTGGGCCGGCCGCCGCCCGTTCATCTGGGTCGACGACGAGATCAGCGATATGGATCGCCTATGGGTCTCCGTGCAACACCAAGCACCGTCGCTACTTCACCGCGTAGACCCGCACAAAGGCCTTACCGACGTCGATTTCCCTCCGCTTGCCGACTGGCTCCGTGCGCGGTCTTGAATGGCCGCCGGATTGGCTGGCGCCGGTTCCGCTGACACCCACGGATCCACTGCACACCGCGTTGCCGCTTGACGTCACCGTGGAGAGAAACGGTGGTGCAACTTGCTCGTTGGTTAAGGAAAGCCTTAAATTCGAGGTGCAGAGGGGGTCGTCTTGGGTTGGGCGATCAAGGTAACCGATGAGTACGCGGATTGGTTCAGGCGGCTGATCAAGGATGATCTCGGTTCCGCTACCCAGGTTGCGCAAGCCGTCGCTGCGTTACGCGAAGCGGGCCCCACCCTGGGCCGTCCTCTCGTGGATCGGCTGAAGGGTTCGGACCTGCATCACCTCAAGGAGCTGAGACCGGGATCGGGTGGGCGGTCCGAGATCCGGATCATCTTCGCCTTCGACCCGACGCGCTCGGCCCTCCTCTTGCTCGGGGGCGACAAGGCTGGAAACTGGGACCGCTGGTACCGCGACAACATTCCGTTGGCCGAACAGCTCTACAGCGACTACACCGGTGACACGGAGGACTGAGGAGTGGGCATGCCCAAGAAGGCCCCGCACGATTGGGAGAGCCTGGAGCAGGAGCTGTACGCGGCCGGCGTCGACCCCGCTGAGGTGAAGGCCGGTAGTCGCCGTCTGTTGGCAGAGGCGCGCGGCCACCAACTGGCCGAAGCCCGCAAGCAGTACGGGCTGGCTCAGAAGGACGTGGCCGCCCGTATGGGTGTGAGTATCGCGCGTGTGTCTCAGATCGAGCATGGAGAGGTTGCCACTCTCGATGTGATTGCTCGCTATGTCGAAGCTCTCGGTGGCAGGCTGGATCTGGTCGCCGATTTCGGTGACCACACGGTGCGCATGCCTGCGAGTGACGACCACGGCCGTGCGGCGGCGTAGCTGATATTGATCGCTTTGAAGCCGTAGTCGGTCGACCATGCCATGGGCTTGGACGGCATAGCCGCTGGTTCGCCCGGCAGATGTACAAGCGCCGCAACGAGGTCGAGCGCACGAACAACCGGCTCAAGCACTCCAGGGCTGAGGCGACACGCTTCGACAAGCGGGCCTATGTCTTCCACGGCACCGTCACCGCAGCCTCGGTTCGTCTCTGGCTCAAGCCTGACCGGAGGTGTCATCGCGAGTGCCCCTGCCAGGAGGCAGGGGCACTCGCGGGTCGGGTATGGGTGTCAGCTCAGGCGTCCGCCGATGCCGCCTTCGGGGGCGATCTCGGCGATGCGGTCGAGGTCGGCGGCGTTGAGGACGAGGTCGGCGGCGGCGATGTTCTGGGCGACGCGGGCGGGGTTGCGGGAGCCCGGGATCGGGACGATGTAGGGCTTCTTCGCGAGCAGCCAGGCCAGGGCCAGCTGCGAGAGGGTGGCGCGTACGCGCCGGCCCCGGGCGTCACATACGCGCACCGGCCCCGGGCGTACGTGACGCCCGGGGCCGGCGGACAGTGCTGCCCGTCCGCTACCTGTTCGTGGTCCGCACCGCGTCCAGGTCCGGCTGCGGTGCCGCGGTCCCGGCCCGCGGCGCGTCCGTGCCGGTGTCGCTCGCGGCGCGGGGCGCCGAGAGCGCCGACTGCTGCGCCGGGGCGAGACCGTTGTAGTACGGGTGGTAGTCCACCAGCGAGCTGCCCGCGCTGATGGCGGAGCCCGCCGCGGTCAGCTCGGCCGCGGAGACCGAGCCGGTCCCGCCGAAGGCGATGACGGAATTGACCCCGGCCGCCTGCTGGCGCAGGTAGGTCGCGTCCGTCTCCGTCAGTGTGGTCTCGTCGGTCCACAGGACCGGGCCGTAGTAGAGCATCCCGGTGCTCGCGGAGACGCCGCCGCGCCAGCTGTCAGACCAGGCCAGGCCCACCTGGGACGGGGAGCTCCACCAGAGCTGGGCGAGCGCGACGGAGGTGCCGTCGTGGCCGGTGCCGCTGACCGGGAAGTACGTCCAGGTGTCGGGCCAGTTGGAGAGGTACGTGTGCGTGAGCGCGTACTTCGCCGAGGAGCCGACCGGGATGACCATGGTCTGGTCGGGGTCGAGCGAGTTGAGGTACGACTTCACGGACGACGTCAGCTTGTTGCCGTCGTTGAGGACGACCGTGCCCTTGCCGCCGTAGCCGAGCGCCCCGGCCGCGGCGGAGGCCGCGAGCGCCGAGTGGTAGTCGGTGCCGGTGGCGAGGAACACGTACTGCGGGGCGCTGGTGACGGCCTTGGCGACCGCCACGGACGTGGAGTAACGAGAGGTCCCCGCCAGCCGCTTCGGCGTGAAGCCGAGTGAGCTGACCTTGCTCGCCACCGCGCTGGAGAGGATGTCCGTGCCACCCACCAGATAGACCGTGGCGCCGGGCTTCAGCGTGCGCTTCAGCTCGGTCTGAACAGCGGTCGACACAGAGGTCTTCGACGTCATCAGCAGCGGGCCCTGCCTCTGGCCGGCGAGCGACTGCCCGGTCAGGGCGTAGGACGGGCTGTCCTTGCTGATGAGGACGGCCGTCCTCGCGTCGATCAGGCCGGGCTCGCTCTGGCCGACCGTGTTCCACGTCCAGCGGGACGCGGCCACGTTGGTGGCCGAGGAGTCGGCGCCCCAGACCCGGGCGACATTCTGGCTGCGCAGCGGCTGCCAGGCGACGTCGATGGTCGACGAGGTGCCCGGCGGCTGCGGCACCGGGGTGACCTCGCCGGTGGCGACGTCCACGATGCGGGTGCTCGACGCGTCCTCGTCGAAGCCGTTGTTGACGGCGATGCGCGTGCCGCTGGGGGACCACGCCGGGGTGTACGCCGCGTCGGTGAAGGTGAGCTGGCGCTCCCCCGTGCCGTCGACGTTGATGACGAACAGCCGGCTGAGGCCGTCCGCCTCACGCACGAAGGCGACCTGGGTGCCGTCGGGCGAGATCGCGGGGTTGTCGCCGTTGTCGGTCAGCTTGGTGAAGCCGCCGGTGGTGTCGTCGTAGAGCCAGATCGCCGACCCGGTCGCCGAGCCGCAGGTGTCGCCGGTGCGGACGAAGGCGATCAGACCGTTGACGGACGCGCTCGGCTCGCGGTCGCAGCCGTCCTCCGCGGTGGAGAACAGCGGCTCGGCATAGCGGGAACCGTCCGACGGGGCGTAGCGGAGGCGGCCGCCTTCGGAGTAGACGATCGTGTGGCCGGAGTACAGGAACGTCGGATGGTTCACCCCTCTCGGAGTGTCCCTCTCAGGGATCTTGACCAGGGTGGAGCCGGTGTACCGCCGGGTCTCGACCCGGCCGTCCTTCACGTATGCGACCCGGCTGCCGTCGGGCGACCAGGCCGGCTGCCAGCCGTCGGCGACGAAGTCGGTGTAAGTGCTGGTGCCGAGCTGGTGCGTCTGCAGGACGTGGCGTGCGCCGTTGACGAACATCAGCTTGCCGTCCGCGGCCTGCCACGTCACGGGTTCTGCCGCCGTCGCGCCCGGCGCGGTGGCCGTGCCCGCCGCTACGGCAACGGCGGTGGCCAGTGCCGCGAGCACGCGGCGTCTGCGAATCTTCATGTGCCCCCACAAGAGTGATGAAAGGGCTGTCGTTCGCCTCCCCGACGATGAACGGAAACCTCACGTTCCTCTACGACAGCTGCGTCACTGTAGCGGCACACGTGATCAGAAAGGAACAGCTTTCTCACAGACGACGGCGCGGGCCCGCCGATCCGCCCGGCGCAGCTCGTCGGCCTCGCGCTCATCCCCGCGGTCTTGTTCACGACTTCGCGGACAGGTTGATCGCCACCAAGGAGCGGGCCCCGGACCGAAACGGTTCCGGGGCCCGCGCGCGTACTACGTGCGGTTACGCCGTCGGCTTCTCCTCCAGGCGCGGGAACAGCACCGCGCCCTTCGTCACCGTCGTGCCTGCCGGGAGGCCGCCCCACGTGGCCGCGTCCTGGAGCCGCTGGTCGGCGAGGGCGCCCAGGGAGGCCTCCGCGCCGAGGGAGTCCCAGAGCTTCTGGGAGGTGTCCGGCATGATCGGGTTGAGGAGGACCGCCACCGCGCGGAGGGACTCCGCTGCCGTGTAGAGGATCGTCGCCAGGCGGGCCTTGCCCTCGTCACTGGTGTCCTTGGCGACCTTCCACGGCTCCTGCTCCGTGATGTAGCCGTTGACCTGCTTGACGAAGTCGAAGATCGCCAGGATGCCGCCCTGGAAGTCCAGCTCCTCGCCGATCTTCCGATCGGCCTCCGCGACGGCCTTGGCCAGGCCCTCATGGACCGCCGTCTCCGCCTCGCCGTCGGCCGCCGAGGCCGGCAGCTCGCCGCTGAAGTACTTGCCGACCATCGCGGCCACGCGCGACGCCAGGTTGCCGTAGTCGTTGGCGAGCTCGCTCGTGTAGCGGGCGGAGAAGTCCTCCCAGGAGAACGAGCCGTCCTGGCCGAAGGCGATCGCGCGCAGGAAGTACCAGCGGTACGCGTCCACGCCGAAGTGCGAGGTCAGATCCTGCGGCTTGATGCCGGTCAGGTTCGACTTCGACATCTTCTCGCCGCCGACCATCAGCCAGCCGTTGGCAGCGACCTTGCCCGGCAGCGGCAGTCCCTGCGCCATCAGCATCGCGGGCCAGATGACCGCGTGGAAGCGGAGGATGTCCTTGCCGACGAGGTGGACGTTCGCCGGGAAGGTCTCGTCGAACTTGGCCTGGTTCTCGTTGTAGCCGACCGCCGTGGCGTAGTTCAGCAGCGCGTCGATCCACACGTAGATGACGTGCTTCTCGTCCCAGGGGATCGGGATGCCCCAGTCGAAGGTGGAACGGGAGATGGAGAGGTCCTGCAGGCCCTGGCGCACGAAGTTCAGGACCTCGTTGCGCGCGGACTCGGGCTGGATGAAGTCCGGGTTGGCCTCGTAGTGCGCGAGCAGCTTTTCGCCGTACTCGCTCAGCTTGAAGAAGTAGTTCTCCTCCTTGAGGATCTCCACCGGCTTCTTGTGGACGGGGCACAGCTTCTGCCCGGCGAATTCACCCTCGCCGTCCAGCAGCTCGCCCGGAAGCTTGTACTCCTCGCAGCCCACGCAGTACGGGCCTTCGTACCCGCCCTTGTAGATCTCGCCCTTGTCGTACAGGTCCTGGACGAACTCCTGCACACGGTCCGTGTGCCGCTTCTCCGTGGTCCGGATGAAGTCGTCGTTCGCGATCTCCAGGTGCTCCCAGAGGGGCTTCCAGGCCTCCTCGACGAGCTTGTCGCACCACTCCTGCGGGCTTACGCCGTTCGCGTCCGCGGTGCGCATGATCTTCTGACCGTGCTCGTCCGTGCCGGTGAGGAACCACACCTTCTCGCCGCGCTGACGGTGCCAGCGCGAGAGCACGTCGCCTGCGACGGTCGTATAGGCGTGGCCCAGGTGAGGAGCGTCGTTGACGTAGTAAATGGGGGTCGAGACGTAGAACGCCTTCTCACCCTGCTTCTCTGATCCAGTGGCCGCCATGGTCGAAATCCTACTGGTCCCGTGAAGATCGACTCACACCGATTACGGGCGGTGAGGACGGCGAGGACTACGGGGACGGGGCCCGACCGTAAGGCCGGGCCCCGTCGGGGTCGTGCGGCTGCTCCTGGGGGAGCGGGTCTTCGGGTGCCTGGTGCCCTACGGACGCCAGGCCGCGAGCAGGCCCTCGTACAGCTCCTCGTCCGTGAGTTCGCGGGGTGTCGGGCCCGCGTGGAAGAACGCGGCGTTGTCGGCCTTGAGCTTGCGCAGGTAGTCGAAGCCCTTGGCGTCGTGCTCGCCGAACGCGACGAACTGGAAGAACAGCGGGTGCTTCGCCGCTTCCGCCAGCGCCTGCGTGGCCACGCCCTTCGTGTCCGGCGGGCCGTCCGTCTGGAAGATCACCAGGGCAGGGCCTTCGGAGCCCGACTTCTCGTAGTCCGCGACGACCTCCTCCACGGCGCGGTGGTAGCTGGTACGCCCCATCCGGCCGAGGGACTCGTGCAGCTCGTCGACGCGGCCCTCGTACGCGGCCGGGGTGAGCTCGCCCGTTCCGTCGATCTCCGTCGAGAAGAACACGACGTGCACCGTGGCCTCCGCGTCGAGGTGCGTGGCCAGCGCCAGCACCTGCTCGCCGAGGCTCTGCGCGGAGCCGTCCTTGTAGTACCCGCGCATGGACCCGGACCGGTCCAGCACGAGGTACACCCGGGCCCGGCTGCCGACCAGGCCCTGCTCCTCGAGCACTGCACCCGCGGCCTTGTACGCGGGCACGAGCCCGGGCGCCTTCGCCTTGACGCGGGCGAGGGAGAGGGCGGGCTTGGCGGTGGGGGTTGCGGGGGCGGGGGCCTGCGCTTGGCCTTCGGCCGGGGCGGCGGCTACCTCGAGCGGGGCGGCGGTTACCTCGGCCGTGGCGGCTGCCGGTTCGGCGGGGGCCGGGCTTTCCTGGGCGGAGGCTGGGCTCGCGGCTTCGGCCTCGGGCTCGGGGGCGGGAGCCTCGGGCTCTGCCTCCTGCGCGGGCGCCTCGGCTACGACGTTGGGTTCCGGGGCGGGCGCCTCGGCCACAGCCTCGGCCACGACCTCGGGTTTCGGGGTGGGCGCCTCGGCAACGGACTCGGGCTTGGGCTCGGGGGCCGGCGCCGAGGTCACGGGCTCGGCGGCCACAATCTCCGGCTCAGGCTCGGCGGCCACGGCCTCCACAGCGGCCGGGACCTCGACCGCCGGCGCCGGCTCGGGAGCCGCGGTCACGGCCTCCGGTTCTGCTGCCACGGGCTCGGGCTCGGGCTCCGCGGCGGGCGCCTCAGCCACGGGCTCGGCAACGGGCTCGGCGGCCGCGATCTCGGGCTCAGGCTCGGCGGCGACGGGCTCGGACTCCGGGGCCAGAACCTCGGCCTCCGGCTCCGTCTCAGGAGCCACAACCGCCGGTTCGGCCTCCGCCTCAGACTCGGAAGCCACAGCCACCGGCTCGACCCCCGGCTCCGTCTCAGAGGCGACAGCCTCGGGAGCCGTGACCTCGGCCTCAGGCTCCGGCGCGGCAGCCGTGGCCTCGGCCTCCGCCTCTCCCGAGGGAGCCGCGGCCCCGGCCTCCGCCTCGGGGGCGACAGACTCCGGCGTCAGCTCGGGAGCTGTGACCTCGGCCTCAGGCTCCGGCGCGGCAGCCGTGGCCTCGGGCTCCGGCTCCGGCGAGGGCGCCGCAGCCTCGGCCTCAGGCGCTGGCTCGGGAGCCTCAACAGCAACCACCGGCTCAGACGCGACGGCGAGGGGCTCGGCCTCGGGCTCCGGGGTGGGAGCCACGCCAGCGGGCTCGGCCTCGGGTTCCGGCTCGGGAGCCACGGCCGCAGCGTCGGCCTCGGGCTTCGGGGCATGAGCCGCGGCCGCGGACGCAGCCGCAGCCTCAGGCTCGGGAGCCTCAGGCTCCCGCGTCGCCGAGGCGGCCCGCGCCCCCGGCACCGTCACTTTGTCGAACGCCTGCGACACCAGCTCGTCCACCACGGACGGCTCCGGCTCGCTCGCGGGCGCGGGAACCTTCACCTCCGTCGCCGTCGAGGACTTGGTCGCCGTAGACGACTCGACGGCCGACGAGGAGGCCGACGAGGCAGCCGACGAGGGCCCCTGCTCCCCGACGGCGTCCCCGTCACGCCCCTTGCGCGACCGTCCGAACGCGTTCCGCAGGAGACTCAGAATGCCCATGTGCGCAACCCTTCGCATGAGTTGGTACCCGTAATTCCTGGCCAGGAAGGACACGTAAGGGTAGCCGCCGTATTCGACGATCTTGGGGAGGGGCGGCTTCCGCGCACTGCCCAGCGTTCCAGCGGCTTCCCAGGGGCGGGTGGCCGACGGCGTCCGGGCCGCCAACTCCCGTGAGTCCGCCCGGGGTTCACCCGGCGTTCATCCGAAGTCCGTCACTCTGCTGGCCTCCGCCCCTAACGTCACGCCGGAAACAACCGGAATCAGCCAGATGGGCGCGGGCAGCGCAGGGCGGACGGCCGCCGCACGCAGCAACGCGGGCCCGGGGGGACTCCGGTCCGTGTCGGCGCAGGGAGCGCCGGTTCATGTGCACATACGGAGGGGACAGTGCGCAAACTGCTGCCGATCATCACCTCGCACGCGGGCGGACGGTCCGCCATGACCTGCCGGTTCCGCTGTGGTGACGCCTGCTTTCACGAGGTGCCGAACACGAGCGAGAACGAGTACGTAGGCGATGTCATAGCCGGTGCGCTCAGCCGGCGGTCCATGATGCGGGCCGCCGCCGTCGTGACCGTCGCCACGGCCGCCGGGGGAGCGGTCGTGGGGGCGGGTGCCCCGCAGGCCGCGGCCGCGACGACCACCGAAGGCTGGAACGGTACGAGCGCGAAGGGTGCGCGTGGCCTGCGCTTCACGCCGGTCGCGCCCAACAAGAACGACGCCGTCACCGTCCCGGACGGCTACGCGCAGAACGTCGTGATCCGCTGGGGCGAGCCCATCCTGCGCGGCGCCCCCGCCTTCGACCCGGACAAGCAGACCGCCGCGGCCCAGGCGGGCCAGTTCGGTTACAACTGCGACTTCCTCAGCCTGCTGCCCCTGCGGGGCGAGTACGGCCGCCAGGTCCTCGTGGCCAACCACGAGTACACGGACGAGATCCTGATGTTCGAGGGCTACGACGCCGCGAACCCGACCCGTGAGCAGGTCGAGGTCGCCTGGGCCGCGCACGGCCTGTCCGTCGTGGTCGTGCAGGAGGAGCGCGGCAGCGGGAAGCTGACCGCCGTCCCGCGCCACCGCCTCAACCGCCGCCTCACCGCCACCAGCGAGTTCCGCCTCACCGGCCCGGCAGCGGGCAGCGCCCTCGTCCGTACGACCGCCGACCCGACCGGCACCAAGGTCCTCGGCACGCTCAACAACTGCGCCGGCGGCGAGACCCCGTGGGGCACCACGCTGCACGGCGAGGAGAACTTCAACCAGTACTTCGGCGGCTTCGACAAGGTGACGGACCCGACCACCGTCGCCCGCCTCAAGCGGTACGGCGTCACGACCGCCGTCTCCGAGCGCAAGTGGGAGCGGTACGACGACCGCTTCGACCTCTCCAAGGAGCCGAACGAGGCCAACCGCTTCGGCTGGGTCGTCGAACTCGACCCGTACGACCCGGAGTCGACCCCGCGCAAGCGCACCGCGCTCGGCCGCTTCAAGCACGAGGCCGCGCAGCCGCGCCTGACCGACGACGGCCGTCCCGTCGTCTACATGGGCGACGACGAGCGCTTCGACTACTTCTACAAGTTCGTCTCCAGCAAGCAGGTGGCGAAGGGCGGCTCGCGCGCAGCGCACGAGCACAACCTCACCCTCCTCGACGAGGGCACGCTCTACGTCGCCAAGCTCACCGGTGACTCCCCGGCGGCCGAGATCGACGGCACGGGCAAGCTGCCGTCCGACGGCGAGTTCGACGGCAGCGGCGTGTGGATTCCGCTGGCCACGGCCGGTCCCGACGGCGCCGTCTCGCACGTCGAGGGCATGACCGCCGAGGAGGTGTACGTCTTCACGCGGCTCGCCGCCGACAAGGTGGGCGCCACCAAGATGGACCGCCCCGAGGACATCGAGCCGTCCCCGTACAGCGGCAAGGTGTACGTCGCGCTCACCAACAACACCGACCGTGGCAAGGCCGGCAAGGCCCCGGCCGACGAGGCCAACCCGCGCAACCTCAACAAGCACGGCCAGGTCCTGGAGCTCACCGAGTCCCGCAACCGCGCCGAGTCGACGACCTTCGCCTGGTCGCTGTTCCTCGTCGCCGGCGACCCGAACGACCCGGCCACCTACTTCGCGGGCTTCCCCAAGGACCAGGTGTCCCCGATCTCCTGCCCGGACAACGTCGCCTTCGACCCCTACGGCAACCTGTGGATCTCCACCGACGGCAACGCGCTCGGCACGCACGACGGCCTGTTCGGCGTCGCGACGCGCGGCGAGCGGCGCGGTGAGCTCAAGCAGTTCCTGACGATGCCCACCGGCGCGGAGACCTGCGGCCCGATCATCCAGGACCGCCGGGTCCTCGTCGCGGTCCAGCACCCGGGGGAGGTCGACGGCGCCTCCGTCGAGAACCCCGCGAGCGCCTGGCCCGACGGCCCCGGCAAGATCGTCCGCCCGTCGGTGGTGGCGGTCTGGCGCGAGGACGGCTGCAACATCGGTATCTGACCGGCGGTACGACTGCACGTCTGAGAAGCAAGAGGGGGCGCCCCGGACCGGGGCGCCCCTTCCGGCGTACCGACGTGCCGGCGTCGTCAGCCCTCCGTACCGTCCCGGCGGTGCAGTGTGAGATCCGCCAGTACGGCCCGGTGATCGGTGTCGGCGAGGTCCAGGAACCGTACGGAGCGCACGGAGAACTCCTCCGACACCAGCACGTGGTCGATCTGCACACCGAACCGGGGAGACGTCCGGGCCGGCCAGGTCGGGGTGCGGGAGGCGCCGGCGAGGCGGGCGCTGTCGCGGAGACCGGTGTCGAGGATGCGGCGGAAGGCCGTGTGGTCCTGGGAGGCGTTGAAGTCGCCGGCCAGGACGGTCGCCCCGTCGCCGGCGCGGGCCGCGAAGTCCCGCAGGGCGCCGAGCTCGCGGCGCCAGGTGCCGATCTGGCGGGGGACCGGCGGCATCGGGTGCGCCAGCTGGAGCCGCACGGGATGGCCCTTCACATCGGCGACCGCGCCGGGCATGCCCATGGTGCCGGGGACGCCCGCTGCGGACTCGAGAGGGAACCGGCTGAGGATGACCGATCCCTCCGACCCGTATCCCTCGACGGCCCGGCGGTACGGGTAGTCCCCCGTTGACTCAAGCGCATTGGAAGGACCCCCATCGTCGCCGAACTCCTCGGTGAGGGCCGTCAAGCAGCCGGGATCGCACTCCTGGACGAAAAGGACGTCCGGGCGCTCGCGCTTCACCGCCGCGATCAGCGACCGGGTCGCCTGCCCGAACTCGACGTTGGACGTCATGACACGCAGCTCGGCGACGGGTGTGCCGCGCGCCTGCGTGGCCTGGCCGTACGGCTCGATGAACCAGGCGAGTGCGCCGAGGACGACGACGCCCCACACCAGTCCCGTACGCCATCGTGCGAGTGCCGCGAACAGCAGGGCGGCGCCGGTGGGGGCGAGCAGCCACGGCAGGAAGGCGAGCAGCTGCGGCACGGGCGTGATGCCGTCGGTGTCGGCGATCCGGCATCCGACGACCACGCTCACCCCGAGCAGCAGCAGCCCGGCCAGCCATGCACCGAGCCGCCGCCCGCCCCGGCGGCTGCCCCGGTAGGACACAGGCTCGTCCTCCCTGGCCCCTGGTTCGGCCCCCGCCCTCTCCCATACCGTCAAGGGCACGAGGGCACCTCCCTGGCCGTTGTGCTCTCCAAGGCCCGCCTTCCGTCGAGGTTTCCGAGGTTTCGCGCTATGCCCGAATCCTCCCTCAAAGACGGGGCTGGGCGGCAGACGGTTGCCGTCTGCCGCCCAGCAGCGCACGACGGTAGCCACGCGGGCATGGGGGCGCGCTCAGTCCCCGATGCGCGCGAGGAACTCGGCCAGGGCCGCGTTGAACTCCGCCGGGCGTTCCAGGTTGGGCATGTGGGCCGCGGATTCGACGACCGCGAGCGTCGACTGGGGCAGGGCCGCGTGCATGGCCTCGGCGTCGGCGACCGGGGTGTACGTGTCGTCGCGGCCGACCACCACCAGGGAGGGGACCGTCACACGGGTGAGGAGGTCGCGGTAGTCGGGGCGTTCGGCGCGGCCGCGCAGTGCCGCCGCCGCGCCCTCGGGGTCGGTGGCGGTCATCATGCGGTGCACATGGGCGGCGACGTCCGGGTGGGCGTCCGGCGCCACCATCTTGTACAGGACCTCGTCGGCGTACCCCTTCATGCCCTCGTGCAGCAGACGGTCGGCCAGGTCGCGCCGCCACTGCCTGCCGTCGGGCGTCTCGGCCGCCGGGAACGTGTCCGCCAGGACCAGGCCGCGGATGCGCTCGCCGAAGAGCCGGTAGCACTCCATCGCGATCTGGCCGCCCATGGAGAGCCCGCCGAGGACGAAGCGGTCGATGGCGAGGGTGCCGAGGAGCTGCGCGATGTCCTCGGCGAACGTCGAGAGCGGGACGATCCCCGGGGTCACCGGGGAGGCGCCGTAGCCGCGCAGGTCGGGGACGATGACCCGGTGGCTGCCGGCGAAGGCCGCGACCTGCGGGGCCCACATCGTCCGGTCGAAGGGATGACCGTGGATCAGGACAAGGGGCATTCCCGCGCCTTTGTCCTCGTATGCGAGGAAGGGTGCCATGGGCAGGAGGCTAGAACGCCTCAACTTCTCGGTGCAATAAGCTCTTTGCCCTCGGTGCAATCGGGCGGGTGGGAAAGAAGGACGCAGGCAAGAGGGGTGGTACGGCCGTGAACGACTACCGGCGCATCGCGGATCTGGTCGCCGAGGACATCGCCTCGGGGCGGCTCCGACCCGGCGACCGGCTGCCGCCGCAGCGCGCCTTCGCGCGTCGGCGCCGCATCGCCCCCTCGACCGCCGGGCGGGTGTACGCCGAGCTCGTGCGCCGCGGGCTGGTCGTCGGCGAGGTCGGGCGGGGCACGTTCGTCCGCGCCGCAGCACCGCCCTCGGGACGGGCGCTCGCCGAGCCCGCGACGGCGGCACCGGTCAATCTGGAGCTCAACTACCCGGTCATGGACGGGCAGTCGGAGCTGCTCGGCAACGCGCTCACGCCGCTGCTGCGGCCCGACGTCCTCGCGGATGCCACCCGTACCGCGCCCGCCGCGGGTACGCCACGGGCGCGCGAGGCGGTCGCCACGCTGCTCGCCCGCGAGTGCGGAGGGGGCGAGAACGGGGCATGGTCTCCCGCCCCCGACCGGCTCCTGTTCACCGGCAACGCGCGCCAGGCCATCGCGGGTGCGCTCGCCTCGCTGTCCCGGCCGGGAGGCCGCGTCGGCGTCGAATCGCTGACGTATCCGCTGGTCAAGGAGATAGCGGAGCGGCTGAGCATCACGCTGGTGCCGCTCGCATCCGACGAGGAGGGGATCCTGCCGGCCGCGCTCGAGACCGCCCATCGCAGGGCGCCGCTGAGCGCGCTGTACGTGCAGCCGACCCTGCACAATCCGACCTCGCTGACGACGACCGGGCGGAGGCGGCAGGAACTCGCCGACGCCGTACGGCGCCTGGGGCTGCCGGTCGTCGAGGACCGCATCTGGTCCTTCCTCCACGCGGACGCCCCACCGCCGCTGGCTGCGTACGCCCCCGAGCGCACATACGTCGTCGACGGCCTGTCGAAGCGGGTGGCCCCTGGGCTCACGGTCGGGTTCCTCGTCCTGCCGATGCCGATGCCGATGCCGATGCCGACGCCGGTGCCGGCGGGGGCGCCGGGGATGGGGAGCGGCGGCGGCCATGTCGCCGCAACGCTCCGTTCGGGAGGCTGGACCGCCTCCCGCTTCGCGTTGGAGGCCGCGGTCCGCTGGATCGAGGACGGCGTCGTCGACCGGCTCGTCGCCGCCAAACGGGCGGACGCCGCCCGGCGGCAGCGGCTCGTCGCCGAGTATCTGGACGGGTTCGCCGTGCGTGTCGACCCGTACGGCTACTACGTCTGGTGGGAGTTGCCTCCGCCCTGGCGCGCCGATACGTTCACCGCGGCCGCCGCCGAGCGTGGCATCGCCGTCACGCCGGGCTCCGCCTTCGCGGTCGGCCCCGGCGCCGCCCCGGACGCCGTCAGGCTCGGACTTGCGTCTGCTCCGCCGCCGGATCTTGCGGCGGCTCTTCGGACGCTGGCTGAGCTCGTGCGTCACGGCTGATCAGAGGTGACCGAAGCGTCCGGATCTCCCGGAGCCGCCGGACCGGCCCGACTCCCCCGAACCGCCCGAGCACCCAGCCGACCAGCATCACCGCCACGCCCACCGCGAGGATGATCCACGCCACCGTGCGCAGCGATTCGGTCAGCGCGTCGTAGACCGCTCCCGCGGCCGCGCGGGACACGTCCGGTGGCAGATCGTCCAGCGTGAGGCGTCGGCCCACGACGATCCCGGCCTCCAGGAGCGCCGCGCCCAGCGCCATGCCGAACGCCGCCGCCGTGACCGCGCGGCGCCTGCGGACGGCCAGCGCGATCCCGGCCAGGGCGAGCACCAACGCCGCGACGGGCAGCCAGAAGCCGGTGATCTGAAGCATCCGGAACCCCTTGCGCAGCTGCGGCAAGGCCCCTGATGACGCCGAATCCATCACGGTGACCTCGGTGTGCCGCACCGGAATGCGGTCGGCGTACGGCACGTCGTCGGCGACCAGCTGGCGTTTGACCTGCTCGGTGATGGGCGCGAGGTCGATCGTGACACCGCCCCCGTCACCGTCGTCGCCAACGCCGCCACCGCCCTCGCCGTCACCCGCATCGTGGCCGGTGTGACCGGCCGCGAGGGTGTCGTCGCCGGTGTGACCGGCCGCGAGGGTGTCGTCGCCCGTGCTCCGGCTGCCGCCGCCGTACAGCGCCTGCATCACCGCGCCGTGGGCGGCGCGGTTCGCCGCGTCCCACGCGGTCCTGAAGGCGCTGGTACCGGCGAAGGACCGCACCGCCTCGTGCACGAAGCTCTCGACGGCCTCGTCGGATCCGAGCTCACTCGTGTCGATCTCCCTCACCACCGCGTCGGCGACCGCGTCGGCGACGGCGGTGTGCACATCGGCGTCGGACGCGAGCGGCGCCATCGCGGCGACATACGCGTCGGTGTCCCCGATCTCGTACCTCGCCCACGCGGACAGTGCGCCTGGCGCGACGAGCGCGCACGCGACGATGATCAGCACCGCTGAAAGGACTCTCCGCACCCCTCCATGACCCACCCCGGTCGCCCCGGCCACCATCGGGGCGACTGCATCCGGCCGCGCGAAGACGCCCTTCCGATGGATCCGGGCGGCCGGTGCGGGACGGTCCCGATCCACGACGGCGGTTTCGTCCCGTACGGCGGCCCTTCATCGAGGATCCGCTCACGCTGCGTGATCGCTCCGGTGGAGCGTTCACCTGAACGGGTGTTTCCTGGACGAGGGGCAAAGGAGGCGATCATGCGCAGTACTACGGCTTTCCGAACCGTGGCCGCAGGCCTGTTCGCGGGCGGCGCCCTGACCCTTGCCGCCACGGCTCCCGCGTCCGCGGGCGTCCCGGCAGTCGAGGAGGACATCCAGGGCACGGTGGTGTCTCCCTCCGACCTGAAGGTCCGCGAGGACCCGAACAACACCTCCGCGGTCGTGGCGGTACTGGCGCGGGGCACCCATGACCGCGTCGAGTGCAGGACGACGGGCCCGACCGTCGCCGACAACCCGTACTGGTACTGGCTCGAGGGAGCCAAGGGCTGGGCCAACGCCGAGTACGTGGACACCCGTGGCCGGTCCGTGCCCGACTGCACGGACCCGTGCCCGTACCAGAGGTGCACGGACCCGTTGTCGTACGACGGAAAGAACCAGCCGCTGCTGCGTCAGCCATGGCTGACGGCGCTGACGCCCGACACGACGCCGAAGTCCGGACAGGCCTAGGGACGCCGAAGTCCGGACAGGCCTAGGGACGCCGAAGTCCGGACAGGCCTAGAGATGCCCAAGTCCGGACAGGCCTGGGGACGCCGAAGTCCGGACGGCCCAACAGGCGCAAGAAACACCGCGGTCCGGCCGGATCTGATCCGGCCGGACCGTGCGGCTCGCTTCTACTCCTCGGACCGTGTGGGTCCGGTCGTCCGCCTCATCTGGCCGATGTCCGTCTCGCCCTCGTTCGAGTAGTAGTGGTAGAAGGCCGCCGCGAAGACGCCGGCCGCCACGCACAGAGCGAGGACCGTGGACCACAGCACGCTGGCTCCGGTCAGGCTGAAGACATAGCCGATCGCGATGCCCGCGAAAGCCGTCCAGGCGAGCGCACGCGTCTCGCGCCGCATACGGGGCCCGGCGCTGTGCAGCGCATACGTGATCGCCGCGACGAGGGCTCCCATAAGGATCCCGAAGAAGACGTTGCCCACGGTGACCGGGCCGGCATCGCGCTGGATGCCGGAGGCCCAGAGGCCGTAGACGAGGCCGAGTACGACGGGTACCGCCCATGCCGCGGTGGTGGCCGGCCGGAGGCCGGGAGGCAGCTTGTCGAAGATTCGTTGTATGCCCGAAGTGCCGGTGCCGCCGGATGCGCGTGCCACGTGAGCCATGACGAGGCTCCTCTCTCTGCTGACCCCCGTCTTCGCCCCGACTTCCAGGGCACACCTGGGAGCGACCGGTGGCAAGTCGTACGCACAGCGGATGCGAGGCGGGCGGGAAGCGTCAGGTGAGGCGGGTCGGAGGCGGATCGAAGGCGGATCGGAAGCGGATCGGAGGCGGGTCGGAGGCGAATTCGAGGCCGGCGGAAGGGCTTCTCCCGAGGGCGCCGGACCCTTGGAGGAGCCGCACAGCCGCCCGCCGTAGCCTGGGCCCATGGGAGCGCGTCGAGCCGAGGCGGCCGAGGGTGTGGCGGGCGGTGTCGGTGCCGACGGTGGCCCGGTGGTCACGCGTGTGCCGCTGCTGCTGCGCGGGCAGGGTCCGGTGCTCGCCGTCGTCGCGCTGGGCGGCGTGATGGGCGCCGCCGCCCGCTACGGTGCCTCGCTGCTCTGGCCGACCGCACACGGCACCTTCCCCTGGACGACTTTTGGTGTGAACGCCGTGGGCTGCGCGCTCATGGGCGTCCTCATGGTGGTGATCACCGAGGGCCGGCAGGCGCACCCGCTGGTGCGGCCCTTCCTCGGCACGGGTGTCCTGGGCGGTTTCACCACCTTCTCCACGTACGCGGTGGACATCGAGCGCCTGACCGCTTCTGGGGAGGTGCGCACCGCCCTGGCGTATCTCGCCCTGACGCCGGTGGCCGCGCTGGCCGCGGTCTGGGCCGGATCCGCGGCCACCCGCCGCGCGACGGCCGCGGCAGTGGCCGTGGCAGCCTCCAGGAGGAGACGATGACGAATCCCAGCCCGCGCCTCACCGGCCGCGCCGTGCGCCTGACCGTCTTCGTCGGTGAGAGCGACCAGTACCACCACATCCCGGTCTACACGGAGATCGTGCACCGCGCGCACCGGGCGGGCCTCGCGGGCGCGAGCGTGTTCAAGGGCATCGAGGGGTTCGGTGCGTCCTCGCTCGTCCACACCCAGCGGCTGCTGTCGCTCAGCGAGGACCTGCCGGTCGCCGTCGTCATCGTCGACGCCGAGGAGCGGGTACGCGCGTTCCTGCCCGAACTCGACGATCTCGTCGCCAAAGGACTGGTCATGCTCGACGACTGCGAGGTCGTCACATACGCCGGACGGGAGCGGGAGACGTGAACTGGCTACTCGTCGTCGTCGGCGCCGCGGTGGGCGCCCCCCTGCGCTACCTCACCGACCGCGCGGTCCAGTCCCGCCACGACACCGTCTTCCCCTGGGGCACCTTCGCGGTCAACATCGCCGGATCGCTGATCCTGGGCGTGGTGACCGGCGCGGTCATGGCCGGCGCGACCTCGTCCCCCGTACAACTGCTGCTCGGCACGGGCCTGTGCGGAGCTCTGACGACGTACTCGACGTTCTCGTACGAGACACTCCGCCTCGCAGAAACCGGCGCCCGTCTCCTGGCAGCGGCCAACGTCGCCGCAAGCATCATGGCGGCCCTGGGCGCGGCTTTCGTCGGCACGGCCCTGGCAGGGGCTGTCTGGTCATAAGACCGACCGGTCTCAGTGCGGTGCCCACGACGGCGGGCGCATCGAACCGTCCGGATGCGCCCCGTACCCCATCATGCTTGGCTGGACGCAGTCCGCGCGGCGCACAACAGGAGCCGTACATGAAGATCGTGTTGCTGGGCGCCACCGGCATGGTCGGCAGCCGCATCGCCGTCGAGGCCACCACCCGTGGCCACCACGTCACCTGCGTCAGCCGCTCCGGAAAGGCCCCCGCACCGGGCGTCACCTCGACCGCCGCGGATGCCGCGGACACGCCCCGCATCGCCGCCCTCGCCGCCGGGCACGACGCGGTCGCCTCCGCGCTGGTGCCGCCGCGCGACGGCAGCGACCCGAGGGAGCCCTTCCTCGCCCTGAACCGGGCCCTGGTCGACGCGGTACGGGCCGCCGGCGTCTCGCGGCTGGTCGTCGTCGGCGGCGCGGGCAGCCTGGAGGTGGCACCCGGCGAGGCCCTGGTCGACCAGCCCGGCTTCCCCGCCGACTACCTCGGCGAGGCGCTCGCGCACCGCGACGTCCTCGCCTTCTACCGCACCATCGGCGACCTCGACTGGACCTACGTGTCGCCGGCCGCGGAGATCGGCCCCGGAGAACGCACCGGCAAGTTCCGCATCGGCGGCGACCAGCTGCTCAGCGACGCCGAGGGCCACAGCCGCATCAGCGTCGAGGACTACGCGGCCGCCTTCGTCGAGGAGCTCGAGAGCAACGCCCATCCGCGTACCCGGATCTCGGTCGCGTACTGAGCCGGTGGGGCGGGTGATGGACAAGTTGGAGGCCCGGCCACCGCAGTCGTACCTGCGCGTGCGCGGCCACAGCATCGCCTGGATCCTGCCGCTCGTCGTGCTCCTCGTGGTCGTCATCATCGACGGGAAGACGTCCGGTGAGTTCCGGACCATCTCGTGGCTCGTCGTCGTCCCCGCCACGGCCGCGGCGATGTGCGGCGTGTGGACCACCGCGGGCTACGCCGCCGTCGCCATGGTCACGTACTTCCTGATCGACACCGCCTGGGAGCGCCAGTACCGGGTGGGTCTGTCCGACTTCATCCTCGTCGCGGTCGGCGGCGCACTGGCCACGGCGGCGTGCTGGATCCGGGTCCGCGAGGAGCGGCGCATGCGGCACATGCGGGACATCATCGAGACCACCCGGCGCACCGTGCTGCGCCCGTTGCCGTCGCGTTGGTACGGGCTCGACCATGCCGCGATCTATCTCACGGCGGAGAGCGAGGCACTGGTCGGCGGCGACTTCTACGACATCCAGCCCAGTCCGTACGGTCCCCGCCTCCTGGTCGGCGACGTGCAGGGCAAGGGCCTGGGCGCGGTGGCCGTGGCATCGGTGCTGCTCGGCAGCTTCCGCGAGTCCGGCTACCACGAGCCGGACCTAGCGACCGTCGCCGAGCGACTGGAGATCCGCATGCGCCGCCACCGCGCCCATATGGCGCTGATCGAGGCGGCTCGCGGCCGTGTCGGCGCATACGGCGGCGCGCACGACAGCGCATACGACAGCACCTACGACCCTGCATACGACAGCGCGTACACAGACGGTACGACGGGCGTGATGGACGCCGTCCGAGGCGACGCCGTCACGGCCAGCGGAGACGTCATCCAGGCCGACACCGCACTCGACAGCGAGCGCTTCGCCACCGCGGTCCTGATCGGCTTCCCGCCACCGGACCACGACGCGGACGACGACCAGGACGGCGGGCACGGCGTGTACATCGACGTCGTCAACTTCGGGCACGAACCGCCGCTGGCGGTCGGCCCGGACGGCGTACGCGAACTGGCGGCCGGCGACGGGCTGCCCATCGGACTCGGCGATCTGGCAGGTGGGCCGCCACCCCTGCAGCGGGTCCGCATCGCGCCCCGCGAGACGCTGCTGCTGGTCACCGACGGGGTGACGGAGGCACGCGACGCGAGCGGCGAGTTCTTCCCGCTGCGCGAGCAGATCGCCGCGGCGCTCGTCGACGACCCCCGCGTGGCAGAGCCGTCACGACTGGTCCGGCTGGTACAGGACGCGACGCTGCTGCACACCGGCGGCCATCTCGCCGACGACACCACTGTGTTCGCGGTCCGCCTCACCACCTCGTAGCACGCCGGACACACGTCGTGCCGGCCCGGGAGGACCGGCACGACGCGGAGGCGGCAGCGGCTGCTTCGCCCCAGACGCTGCGCCCCGTGTGAGGGGCACCGTGGTGTCAAAGGCTCCGTAGTGACCGAGTGGCCGCCCCCCTGTGATGCGGAGAGCGGCCACGGAAGGGGACCGGCCGTGAAGAGGAGCCGACCCGGTTGTTCAGTCGTTGACGCAGGAGTTGCCGGCCGCGGGGTTCAGCAGGCCGATGACACTGACGGTGTTGCCGCACACGTTCACCGGGACGTGCACGGGGACCTGGATGACGTTGCCCGAGACCACACCCGGGGAGTTGGCGGCGCTGCCCGTCGCGTCAGCGTCGGCAGCGGCAACGCCCGCGGTGCCCGCCACGGAGGCGGCGGCAACGCCGGACAGAACAAGAACCTTCGCGGTACGCCACATGGAGAAATGCTCCTTGGTATTCGGTTGCGTGGCCGGAACGGGTGCCCGACCCTATGCACAACGGTTCTTTTTCACCCGGGTTGTGCCGCCGATTGGGTGATGCACGTTTACGTACAAGCCCAAATGGGGCGGGTTCCGAAGGCCCTCGGTGCTATCCGGAGCCGCGCACTCATGCCTGATTTCTGCGCCGAATTCGGTGCCGGATGATCCGTTGTTATGGTGGCTCGGGCGAATGGATCGCCCATAAAAAGGCGCCGTTCCCGTTCCGGATCTGGGCTCCGGAACGGGAACGGGCCTATCGGTGCTGCCGGCGGCGGAACGCCAGCGGACCGCCTGCAGCGACCGTCAACGGCGAGCCGTGGCCCCGACGCGTCGATACAGCATCGCACCGCCGGTGAGCAGCCCCGCTCCGGCAGCGGCAATGCCGATCGCGTTGCCGGGATCACCCGTCGCGGCCAGCTCGCCATAGCTGTGCACCCGTTGGGCCGGGATCGAGGAGCCGCTCTGCGGGGAGGCGCCGAGCTCTCGTTCTTGTCCCTGTCCTTCGAGGGGTCCAGCCGGGTTGGCGCGGGGACCTTGACCCGCGCCGGGCTCCGCGGTGCGCGGAACCGCTGGTGACTCGTTGCCGAGCCCCGAACCGGTCGGTTCGCTGCCGCAGCAGTGGCCCGACCCGGCAGGATCGTTACTGCAACAGCGAGGTGCGTCAGCGTCGCCGCTTCCGCAGGTGTTGCCGACGGCGGGGTTGACAGCGGCCACCACGTCCACAGTGTTGCCGCAGACGTTGACCGGTACGTCGACCGGTGCCTGGATGTCGTTGCCCGACAGAACGCCGGGCGAGTCCGACGCCGATCCGGACGCGTCCGCGTCCGCAAGGGCGTATGCGCCAGGCAGGGAGAGGAAGCCCGTCGCGGCCGCGGCCGCGAGGATTCCCTTACCGACTATCAGGCGCGGGCTCAGTTGCCGTCCTCCTCGCAGGGTTCCGGGTAGTCGGGCTTGCAGGGCTCCGGCTCCTCACAGGGCTTGCACTTGTCCTTGTCCCAGGGGTGGTGGTCGTGCTCACCGTCGTAGTAGGGCGGCTTGTGGCCGAAGGGCGGCCCGTCGTGGCCGCCGTCCGGCCCGGACCCGTTGTTCACGCAGTCGTTGCCGATCGCCGGGTTCAGGAAGCCGATGACGTTGATGGTGTTGCCGCACACGTTGACGGGCACGTGGATGGGGGCCTGGATGACGTTGCCGGAGAGGATGCCCGGGGAGTCGGAGGCGTAGCCGTTCGCATCGGCGTCGGCGAGTGCCGGCGACGCCATGCCCACGGCCATGAGCGCTCCCGCGACCAGTGTCCCGGTCTTCTTGAACTGCACGGATTTTCCCTTTCTGCGGTCATGCCAATGTGACGGATCAACCGAGCGGGCCGGACCTTGAACGACTCGACTCGCACCATGACCTGCAACCCGTGAACGATGCGATGCAGGGTGAGGAAACGTTTCTCCTAGTCAATTCGAAGCCGGATTCACCCGTTTGCCGCACTGGCGTGAACGGTCGTTTCTGCGAATTCCTGCGAACAGAAATTGCGTAGGTCAGGCTTGCACGACGCCACGGGGCACCGACCCGACGCGCGGATGTTCGCTCCGGGGTTCACACAAAAGAGAAAGTCCCGCCTCCGCCGTGTCGGCTTTTCCCTCGCCCGGGAAGCCGGAATTCACGGCACGCGTTCGTGGCCGGTCGTGGCAGCTCAGCGCCCCACGGCGTCGTCCGGGCCCACCGGGGGGCGTACATCGGATCCTGAGCCTCTGCAACCCGGCAACCGGCCTACCCACCGGTGCCCACCGGTTGCGCATCAGGGCAGAACCCGCGGGGCGGCCGCCTGGCCGCCCCGCAGGGAGTCGTCGCCGCGCGCGGCCTCAGCGCCCTTGCTCGACCAGGCCCTTGAACTGCTCGAGGTCGTTCCGTACGAGCCGCTCGATCGCGGTCGCCTGGGCGAAGCCCTTGGGTCCGCCGAACGCCTCCCTCACGGCACTCGGGTCGTACTCGATCCGGGCCTGGACCCGGGTGTGCTGCTGGTCGATGGGCAGCAGGGAGAACGATCCGGCCAGGTCGGGGCCGCTGGTGGTCTTCCACTCCATCGTGTGTGCGTCGGCGCGGTCGGTGATCTGGGTGTCGAACGCCTGAGCCCGGCCGCCCGCCTCCACGTCGAGGTGCGCTCTGTTCGCGCCCTCCGTACGCGCCTCGCGTACTCCTTCGAGGAACCGCGGGTAGCTCTCCACGCGGTGGAGGGAGTCCCAGGCCACATCGACCGGAACATCGATGTCGACATGTTCTTCGAGAGTGCTCATCGGATCACCCCAGGTCGGCTCGCGGTTTGCGGGGTCATGTCTCCAGTGTCGCCCTGCGGGGGATCGAGCGCCCGTGCGACGGGAGTGCAGCAGAGGGCTTCAGGACAGAGGGGCCGATGGGTGCGTTCGGGGGACAGAGGGCCGATGGGTGCGCTCCGGGACAGAGGGGCCCGACGGGTGCGCTCCGGGATGAACGCAGCGGACGGCGGGGCCTCCGGTTCCGTCGCCGGGGCCCGCCGTCCGCTGAGAGTCCGCCGTCCGCTGGGGTGCCGCCTGCCGCGCGTGGCGCCAGGACGGGGATGTGCCGTGTCAGGAAGTGGCGTCGGCGGTCGCCGTCGGCGTCCGGTCCTTCGTGCCGTCCGCCGTGGCGGTCTCGGCGGTGTCGCTCAGGTCGGTGCGGTGGGACTCGCGGGTCAGGGCTATGGCCGCCGCGCTGACCAGGCAGACGACGGCGATGAAGAGGCTCACGGTCGTCGAGTTGGAGCCGCCGCCCGCACGGGACAGCAGGCTGCTGGCGATCAGCGGGGCTGTGCCGGCGCCCAGGGTCGTGGCGAGCTGGTAGCCGAGCGAGGCGCCGGTGTAGCGGGCGCGGGTGCCGAACATCTCGCTCACGAACGCCGCCATCGGTCCGTACATCGACGCCTGGAGGATCGGGTTGCCGAGGATGTACGCCGCGAACAGCAGGGCCACGGAACCGCTGTTGACCAGCCAGAACAGCGGGAACGCGGCCACCGCGGCGACGAGCGCGCCGCTGATCATGACGGGCTTTCGGCCCACGCGGTCCGACAGGGCCGCGAACGCGGGGATCGTGAAGATGTGCAGCGCCGACGACACGGTCTGCGCGAGCAGGACCGTGGAGCGCTCGTAGCCGAGCCCCGTCGCGTACGTGAGCATGAAGGTGGCGAGGAGGGACTGCAGGACCAGGGCGCCGCAGCCGCCGAGGCAGGACAGCACGATGTTCTTGCGGTACCGGCGCAACACCGTGAGCAGCGGGGCCTCCTGCTTGACCTCCGATTCCTGCGCCCGGCGCTGGGCCTCGGTGAACAGGGGGCTCTCGGTGACCCTCAGCCGGATGAACAGGCCGATCGCCAGCAGCGCCACGCTGAGCAGGAACGGCACCCGCCAGCCCCACGACATGAACTGGTCCTCGGGCAGGGCGGAGAAGGCGGCGAACACGGCGGTCGCGATCACGGCGCCTGCCGGACCGCCCATGTTCGCGAAGCTGGCCGCGAGCCCGCGCCGCTCCGTCGAGGCGTGCTCCATGGCCATCAGGGCGGCGCCTCCCCACTCGCCGCCGACGGCGATGCCCTGCACCAGCCGGGCCGCGATCAGCAGCACCGGCGCCCAGATCCCGATCTGGTCGTACGTGGGCAGCAGGCCGATGGCGAAGCTGGCCAGCGCCATCAGCGTCATGGTCAGCACCAGCATCGACTTGCGGCCGACGCGGTCGCCGAAGTGGCCGAAGACGATGCCGCCCAGCGGGCGGGCCACGTAGCCGGCGGCGAGGGTGCCGAAGGCGGCGATCGTGCCGGTGAGCGGGTTGAGGCTGGTGAAGAACAGCTCGTTGAAGACGAGCGAGGCGGCGGCTCCGTAGAGCAGGAAGTCGTAGAACTCGATGGCGCTGCCGACAAAGCTGGACAGGGCGATCCGTCGCGACTGGCTGCGACGGGCAGCGTCGTTGGTGGGCATCTGCGGCTCTCCGGATGGGTGGGCACGTGGGTGCGCGCAGCCGGGCCTCTCGACTCCTGTGCATACTCCGCACCATCGCGTGTAGATAGCGAACACAGTGCGGGGGTTGTCCGGCCGTGTCAAGAGTTGCCGGAATGATCGATCATCGGGCGCCCGGTGGGATGTGATGCGGAGTGGTGCCCACGATTCAGCGCCGGTCCACACGATTCAGCGCCGGTCGCCAGGCCTCCGGGCATGCCGAAGAGGCGATGCGGACCTCAGGGGGGAAGGTCCACACCGCCTCTCGGCGGGACGGTCGCTCGGTCAGGGCAGAGTCGAGCGGCCGCGGTCTGGGGAGCCGGCCCTTGCTCAGCAGTGCCTGGCACGGCTTGGCGGCGCGCCGGGCACGGCCCAGTGGCGTCGGGCATGGCTCGGTGGCGTCGGGCGCGGCTCGTTGGAGCCCGGCCCGGCTCAGTGGCGCCGGGGCGCGGCTCGGCGCGGCCCAGGCTGCCGGGGACGACTCAGTGCCTCAGTTGTCCTCGGCCAGGAAGTCGATGACCAGCTTGTTGAAGTACTCGGCCTGCTCCCACTGCGGCCAGTGGCCCGCGTTCTCGACCAGCGCGAAGCGGCCCTGCGGCATCTTCTCGGCCATGTCCAGGCCCGCCTTGGCGGGACCCGACGGGTCGTCGGACGACCAGATCACCAGGGCCGGGGCCTTCACGGCGGCCAGCTCCTCGTCGGTGATCAGGTTGCGGCGGCGGATCTCCGGGTCCTGCAGGCAGAGCAGGGCGCGGGCCGACTCGGCGTAGCCCGGGCGGGAGTAGTGGGCGCGGCGGGTGGCGATCAGCTCCTCGGTGACCGTGGCCGGGTCGGCCATCAGCCACTCGAGACGGGCCTTCACGCGCTCGTACGACGGGTCGTCCGCGGCGGCCTGGCTGAGCGTACGGATCTTGTCCATCACCTCGGGGCGGGCCATGGTGCCGCCCGGGGTGTTCGGGATGATCTTCCGGGTGCGGTCCGGGTACTGGGCGGCGAACTTGATCGCGACCCAGCCGCCCAGGGACTCACCGCTGAGGTGCGCCTTCTCGATGCCGAGGACGTCGAGGAGGCCGAGCAGATGCTCGACGTAGTGCGGGAGTTCGAGGTCCTCGGTGGCGTGGGTGGTACCCGCGTGGCCCGGGAAGTCGTACGCGATCACGCGGTAGCCGGCGTCCGTGAACGCCTTCACGTTGTGCGCGTACGTCTCCAGGTGGCCGCCGGTGCCGTGCATCAGCACGAGGGGCTCGCCGTCGGCGGGGCCGGCGGTCAGCACGCGGGTGCTCCACTGGCCGACCTGGACCTGCTCGAGGGTGAACGACGTCTGGGAGAAGCCGAGCCAGACGGAGGGGTAGATGGCGGACATGTCTCTCCTGCCGTAGGTGGGTTGTGCGGGGAGCGAAGTCAGGCGGTGACGGCGGTGGTGACCGCGAAGCCCGCGATCCACGCCTCGATGGCCTCGTAGAAGCGGCTGGTGACGCGGTAGTCGCCGGCAGCGGCCAGTGCGGAGTAGGCGGCGATCCAAGTGCGCACCTCGTGCGCGGAATTGCCCGCCTGCTCGGCGAACCAGTCCGTGGTCCAGCCGTCCACGTCCGGGCGGCGCGCGGGGTCGCCCAGGGTGTCCAGGACGAGTTCGTCCCACTCCGGGTTGAGCGGGTGCATGTCCGACTCGCCCTTGGCGAACGCCTCGGCCGCGGCGATGGTGCGGGCCTGGCGGGCGGCGCGTGCCTCGTCCGATGGGTTGCGGTTGTTGATCAGCTTGCGGACCTTCTCCTCGGTGTCCGCCTGGGCCATACGCGGCACCGGCGGATCGTGCGAGAGGCCGCCGGAGCCGACCATCAGCACGCGCTTGTCCATCGCCGCGGCGGCCCGGCCGACCGCCTCGCCGAGCTGCCGGATGCGCGACACGGGCGCGAAGGGCTCGGCGACGGAGTTGATGAACACCGGCACGACCGGCTTCTTGTCGATGCCGCCGAGCAGGATGTCCAGCGGCTGCGAGAAGCCGTGGTCGACGACCATGTCCTCGGACAGCGCGGTGTCGATCCCGGCATCGAGGACTCCGCGAGTGATCGCGAGCGCCGCGTCGTGGTCCACGGACAGCGGGCCCTCGGGCGTCTTGAAGTCGCCGATGGCGTGGGCGCGTCCGCCGATGCAGAACGGCGGCATCATGTCGTAGAAGAAGCCGTTGTAGTGGTCCGGCGCGAAGATCACGACCAGCTCGGGGTCGAAGTCCCGGGCGAACGAGCGGGCGGAGGCGAGGGCCTCGTCCACCCGGCCGCGGACGTCAGCTTGCGGCTGCACGTACTCCATCAGCGGGGAGTGCGACAGGCAGCACAGGGCGAGGGGCATCGTTGCCTCCGGGGATCAGGTGCAGGGACTCGGCGATGCGGTGGGTGAGGGACGAGGCGTTCTGGGCGAGGCAGGCGCCGGCCACGAAACGGTCGGGGCGCACCACGACGAACGACTCCGGGCGCTGGTCGAACCAGGCCTTGAGACGGCCGGTCGTGTCGCCGACGAGGGTCACGCCCTCGGGCTGCTCGCCGTAGTGCAGGCCCGAGTCGGGACGGACCTCGACGAAGCGGGCGCCCAGCTGCCGCCAGACGGCTCGGGCCTGGTCGTCGAGCAGTGCCAGGGGGTTGTTGTTCCAGGCGACGACCGTGAACCAGGGGCCGGTGACCTCGTCCAGCAGCACGTCCGTCTGGTCCCGGGTCGAGACCCGCGGCTGTATGAACAGGCGTCCGGCACAGGGGGAGCCGGTCGTGTCCGCCTCGCGGTGGACGACTGCGCCCTGCTCGTAGAACGGCATCGGCTTGAACTTCATCTGCGCGACGTAGTCCTTGACGGCGGGCACCACGCCCAGGCCGCGAAAGACCAGGTCACGGGCCGATGCGAGCACCCGGCTGGTCGGTGAGATGACCTTGCCGACCTTGTCGGAAAGGTCGACCATCGCGGCCGCGTGCGGACGGCGCTCGCTGTCGTACGAGTCGAGCAGCCGCTCGCTCGCCGTGCCGCGCACCACGCAGGCCAGCTTCCAGCCGAGGTTCACGGCGTCGCGGATTCCGCTGTTGAAGCCCTGCCCCTGCCATACGGGCATGAGGTGCGCGGCGTCGCCCGCCACCATGACGCGGCCCTTGCGGAAGGAACCCGCGACGCGGGAGTGGTGGGTGTAGACGCGGCGGCGGATGATGTCGGCGCGGGCCGGGTCGGGGATGAGCTGGCCGAGCAGTTTGTGCAGGTTCTTGTCGTCGTCCGCGAACGTCTGGTCCTCGCCGGGCATCAGCATGAACTCGAAGCGGCGGATGCCGTGCGGCAGGCCGATGGAGACGTACGGACGGGCCGGGTCGCAGCCCATGTACGCGTTGGGGGTGCCCAGCGGGTCGTTGCGGATGTCCACGACCAGCCAGCTGGACGGCTCGGTCTTGCCCTCGAAGGGCAGGCCGAGGGCCTTGCGGGTGCAGCTGCGGCCGCCGTCCGCGCCGACCAGGTAGCGGGCGGTTACGGTCAGCGGGTCGCCGTCGGGGCCGATCAGGTCCACGGTGACGCCGTCGCGGGTCTCGGCGAAGGACGTCATCTGGTGGCCGAACACGACATCGACGTGCTCGAAGCGGGTGGTGCCGCGGTGGAGCTCCGCGTCCACCAGCGGCTGGATGAAGGCGTTGCGCCGGGGCCAGCCGAACTCGTCGGTCTGTGGGTCGAGTTCGGCGAGCAGCACGCCCTTGCCGTTCACGAACCGCATGATCTGGTGCGGCGTGGTGTGGTTGCGGACCTCGTCCACGAGGCCGATCTGCTGGAACGCGCGCAGGCTCTCGTCGTCCATGCCGACGCCACGCGGGTAGTCGATGAGCTCGTTGTTCGCCTCGACGAGCAGGGCGCGCACGCCGTAGAGACCCAGCAGATTGGCCAGCGTCAGCCCGGTGGGGCCGGCTCCCACGATCACGACGTCTACGGGATCCATGGCTGCTGGAGATGGGTTCTCAGGCATATCGCGTGCTCTCCGTCGAGGTAACGAGGCTGACGCAGGTTGTTCATTTATCGCTCACAACCGTGCGATAGATGCATCGTCTGGGGCGATGCGTGGAACTGTCAACCCCTGACGGGGAACCGGAGATGTGGCCCACACGGCCCTGCGGGCGCGTCGGGGGCGGTTCGCCACCTGCCGGTGGCGGGCCGGGGCGCGTGCGCGACCTCCGGCCGGTGGCTGGTTCGCCACCTGCCGGTGGGTGCCTCGGGCGTCCGCGGCCGCACGCCGCGGGTGGGTGCGGCACCTGCCGGCGGCTGGGTCGGGGCCGCGCAGGGATGTACTCCCCCAGTGCCTTAAGGGTCTGGGGGCACGCCCAGCGGGCGCACATCCCTCCCCCATTGTCGTAAGGGCATGGGAGCACCTCCCAGCGGAAGCTGGGGGAGGGGTGGGCACAACCCACGCCGTACGGTGCCGTCGCGTATGACCTGCGCCAGGCCAGAGGGCGGGCGCCCTCAGACGACGGGCGGTCAGCCCGCCGCGGCGAGCCCCGCGATCTCGTCGGCCACAGCCCGCATCACAGGAACCGCATCCCGCGCCACGTCCTCCCGGGACGTGATCAGGTTGACGCACATGTGCAACGCCGGGTCAGCGGTACGAAGCGGCACCGCCACCCCGTACGCCCCCGGCTCGATCTGCCCGAACGTCCGGGCGTACCCAGCAGAGCGCACCTCGCGGACCTCCTCCGGCTCCGTCGGGGACGGCGGCCGCATCGCCGCCAGCGCGAGCCCGGCCGCCCCGATCCCGATCGGGTTGCGGCTGCCCACCCGGTACGAGAGGTGGTAATCGACAGAGCGCGGTTCCACGACCGCCACGGCCACCGCCTCGTCACCCTCGGCCGAGATCAGGGCGACGGTCGCCCCCAGGTCGTCGGCGGCGCGCCGCAGCACTGGCAGCGCGGCCTCGCGCACCCCGGCCGCGTACCCGCGCGCGAGCGTCACCGTGCCGGAACCGGCCCGATAGCGGCCGTCCGGGCCGCGAACGGCCAGGTGGAAGTCGGAGAGCGTGGCCAGGATCCGGTACGCGATGGTCCGGTGCACCCCGAGCCGCTCGGCCACCTCCTGGATGGCGAGTCCCTGAGGATGAGCGGCGACGAGCTCCAGCGCCGACAGCCCCCGCGCGAGCGTCTGGGATCCGGTGACCCTGGAGCCCGTCGCGGCGCCGTTCTGCTGTGTGGCCTTCTCGCTCATCCGTGCATCCTATGCCGGTGACCGGCCCCGGACGCGGCCCGTTCCAGCGGCCGCCGGGGCCCTGCTTCATACGCTGAGCGCCGCCCGTACGGCCTGCTCGGCCTCCGCCCCGCCCTCACCCGAGGAGGTGACCCGGCCCGCCTCCAGTACGTAGTACCGCTGGGCCGCGCGCATGGCGAAGCCCACGTGCTGCTCGACGAGGAGTACGGACAGGCCGCCGCGCCGGGTCAGGGCGAGGATCGTCTCCTCGATCTCGGCGACGACGGAGGGCTGGATGCCCTCGGTCGGCTCGTCGAGCAGGAGCAGCCGGGGGCGGGTGATCAGGGCGCGGGCGATGGCGAGTTGCTGGCGCTGGCCGCCGGAGAGCAGCCCGGCGCGGCGACCGGACAGCTCGCGCAGGGCGGGGAAGAGGTCGAGCGCCTCCGCGATCGCCTCTTTTCCGTCCGGCCTTCCGTCCGCGACGAGTTGGAGGTTCTCGGCTGTGGTCAGGTGAGGGAAGGCCTGCTGGCCCTGCGGTACGTACGCCATGCCGCGGGGCACCCGCTGGTGCGGGGCGAGGCGGGTGATGTCCTCCCCGTCGAGACGCACCGTGCCATTGCCGGGCTTGAGCAGTCCCATGGCCGCGCGCAGCAGGGTGCTCTTCCCGGCTCCGTTGTGGCCGAGCACGGCGGCCACGCCGTCCTTCGGAACGGCGACGGTGACGCCGTGCAGGACCGGGCTGCGGTCGTAGCCGACCCGGATGTCGTCGATCTCGAGCATCACGCCTCCTGGGCCGAGGCCGTCGTGGTGGGGGTGGCTTCACCGGTGGCCGGTGACAGAACAGCGGGTGCCGCGTCGGCGGACTCCTCGTCACGGGCGCGCCCCAGATACACCTCCTGCACCTTCGGGTCCGCCTGGACCTGCGCCACCGTGCCCTCGCTGAGCACCTTGCCCGCGTGCAGCACCGTCACGCTGCGGGCGAAGGCGCGCATGAAGTCCATGTCGTGCTCGATGACGACGACCGTACGGTCCTCGCCGACCCGCCGCAGCAGCTCCCCGGTCGCCTCGCGCTCCTCGTGGCTCATGCCCGCGACCGGCTCGTCGAGCAGCAGCAGCCGTACGTCCTGGACCAGCAGCATGCCGATCTCCAGCCACTGCTTCTGGCCGTGTGCCAGCACGCCCGCGGGCCGGTCGCGCAGTTCGGTCAGGCCGGTGGTCTCCAGCGCCTTCGCCACCGTGTCCGGTATGCCCTTGCGGCGCCGCAGCATCGTCAGCGGCCCGCGCCCGGCCCCGGCGGCGATGTCGAGGTTCTGCAGTACGGTCAGCTCCTCGAACACCGTGGCCGTCTGGAACGTACGGCCGATGCCCAGCCGCGCGATCTTGTGCACGGGCTTGCCGATGAGTTCCGTACCGTCGCCGTTCGTACCGAAGCGCACCGATCCGGTGGCCTTCACCAGGCCGGTGACCGCGTCGACCAGCGTGGTCTTCCCCGCCCCGTTCGGGCCGATGAGGAACCGCAGGTCGCCAGGGTGTACGTCGAGATCGACGCCGTCGACCGCCGTGTAGCCGTCGAACGACACCCGCAGACCGCGGATGGTCAGCCCCTCGCCGCTCATGCTGCCTCTCCCGTACGAGTACGAATGCGGTTGCGCCGGATGACCGCCCCGAGGGATGCGAGTCCGCCGGGCAGGAAGCCGACCGCCACGACGAACAAAAGCCCCTGGAGGTACGTCCATGCGCCGGGGAACGCGTCCGAGAGCGTGCTCTGCGCCCAGGCCACCGCGATCGCGCCGAGCACCGCGCCCACCAGGGACGCCCGTCCGCCGACCGCCGCGCCGATGACGAAGCCGATGGACGGCACGACGCCGATCAGCGCGGGCGAGATGATCCCGACGGCCGGTACGAAGAGGGCCCCTGCGAGGCCCGCCATGCCTGCCGCCACGACGTACGCGACCAGCTTGACGTTGGCCGGGTCGTAGCCGAGGAACCGGACCCGCTCCTCGGAGTCCCTTACGGCGACGAGGAGTTCGCCGTAGCGGCTGACGAACAGCTGCCGGGCCGCGGCCATGAGCAGCAGCAGGCTGACGGCGATGATGAAGTAGACCGTCCGCTGGTTTGCGGGGTCGTCCAGGTCGTATCCGAAGAAGCCCTGGAAGTCGGTGAGCCCGTTGGTGCCGCCGGTGGTCGCCTGCTGGCCGACCAGCCAGATCGCGAGGGCCGCGGCGAGCGCCTGGCTGAGGATCGCGAAGTACGCGCCGCGCACCCGGCGGCGGAAGACGAAGAAGCCGAGCAGCGCGGCGACGGCCATGGGCAGCAGCACGGTCGCGGCGAGCGCGAAGACCGGGTTGCCGAAGGGTTTCCACCACCAGGGCAGCGCCTCTCCGGTGCCGTACAGCTGCATGAAGTCCGGCAGCGCGCCAGGGATGCCCGTGTCGGCCGCGTCGGCGAGTTTGAGGTGCATGGCCATGGCGTAGCCGCCGAGGCCGAAGAAGACGCCCTGGCCGAGTACGAGCAGCCCGCCCCGCCCCCAGGCGAGGCTGACGCCGACCGCCACCATCGCCCAGCAGAGGTACTTGGCGAGCAGCGCGAGCCGGAAGTCGGTGAGCGCGAGCGGTGCGATGCCGAGGAGGAGGACGGCGCCCAGGGCGAAGCCTCCGGGAACACGGAACCGCGTGACCGGCGAGACGCGCTCGGGAGCGGTCCCGGGCTCCGGGGTCGTGGGTGCGGATGTCGTCGTCATGCCAGGCTCCGGGTGCGCAGTGTGTACAGGCCCTGCGGACGCCACTGGAGGAAGGCCACGATCGCCACCAGCACGACCACCTTGGCGACGCTGACCGTCGTCGAGTACTCCAGTACGGACTGCAGGACGCCGAGGACGAAGGCCGTGATCACGCTGCCCTTCAGCTGCCCGATGCCGCCGACGACCACCACGAGGAAGGCGTCGACGATGTAGTTGGTGCCGGTCGTCGGCCCGATCGGGCCGACCAGGGTGATCGCGACGCCCGCCACGCCCGCGAGGCCCGACCCGATGAAGAAGGTCATCCGGTCGACCTTGCCGGTCGCAATGCCGGACACCTCGGCGAGGTCACGGTTCTGCACGACGGCCCGGATGCGCCGGCCGAGCGGGGTGAACCGCAGTACGAGGGTCAGCGCGAGTACGGACAGCAGCGCGAGCCCGAGGATGAACAGGCGGCTGTTGGCAAGGGAGATGCCGTCTGCCACTGCGATGTTGCCGGTGAGGATGTCCGGGGCGCGGGTCTGCACATTGGGCGCGCCGAAGATGTCCCGGGCGAGCTGCTGCAGCATCAGCGAGACGCCCCAGGTGACCAGCAGGGTGTCCAGCGGCCGGGTGTAGAGGCGCCGGATGAGCAGCCATTCGAGCAGCGCGCCCATGGCACCGGCGACCAGGAAGGCCACGGGCAGGGCGACGAGCAGCGAGACTCCGGCGCCGCTGATGGCTTTCTGCAGGACGTACGTGGTGTAGGCGCCGGCCATGATGAACTCGCCGTGCGCCATGTTGATCACGCCCATCTGCCCGAAGGTGAGGGTCAGACCGAGCGCGATGAGCAGCAGGACGGCACCGATGCTGATGCCGGTGAAGGACTGGTTGAGGATGACCGTCATGGAGCGGCTCCGGGTCGGGACGGGGTGCGGGCGCGGTGGGACCCGGCCTTGTACGAAGGCCGGGTCCGCATGACAGGGACCGAGGCCCCGACTCAGGAGAGGCCGGACGCCCAGTCGTAGCCCTTCAGATACGGGTCCGGCTTGACCGGCTTGCCCGAGTTCCACACCTCGGTGATCAGCCCGTCCGAGCCGATCTTTCCGATCCGGGCCGTCTTGTAGACGTGCTGCGTGGCGCCGTCGACCGTGACCTTGCCCTCCGGGGCGTCGAAGGTGATCCCGTCGGCCGCCGCCTTCACCTTGGCGACGTCGAACGAGCCCGCCTTCTCGACCATCGCCTTCCACAGATAGACCGAGATGTACGCGGCCTCCATGGGGTCGCTGGTCGGCTTCTTCGCCCCGTACTCGGCCTGGTACGCCTTGACGAACTTCTCGTTCGCCGCTCCGGGCGTGGTCTCGTAGTAGTTCCACGCCGTCAGCTGGTCCTCGAGGTACTGCGTGCCGATGGACGCTACCTCCTCCTCGGCGATGGAGACCGAAAGCACCGGCATGCTCTTCGCGGTGAGCCCCGCGGACTTGTACTCCTTGAAGAACGCCACGTTGCTGTCGCCGTTGAGGGTGTTGAACACGGCGTCCGCGCCGGAGCCCTTGACCTCGTTGACGATCGTGCTGAACTCCGTGGAGCCCAGGGGCGCGTAGTCCTCGCCGACCACCGTCATGCCGTTGGCCTTCGCGTACGCCTTGATGATCTTGTTGGCGGTGCGCGGGAAGACGTAGTCGCTGCCGACCAGGTAGAGCCGCGTCAGGCCCTGCTTCTTGAGGTAGTCGAGGGCCGGGACGATCTGCTGGTTGGTCGTCGCGCCGATGTAGAAGATGTACGGCGACTGCTCCAGGCCCTCGTACTGCACGGGGTAGAAGAGCGGCGACTTGTACTTCTCGAAGACCGGCTTGACGGCCTTGCGGCTGGCCGAGGTCCAGCAGCCGAACGTGGCCGCGACCTTGTCCTCCTTGATCAGGCTCTCCGCCTTCTCGGCGAAGGTCGGCCAGTCCGACGCACCGTCCTGGCTGACGGCCTTGAGCTTCTTGCCGAGCACGCCGCCGGCGGCGTTGATCTCCTTGACGGCCAGCAGCAGCGCGTTGTGCACCGTCACCTCGCTGATGGCCATGGTGCCCGACAGCGAGTTCAGCAGGCCGATCTTCACCGTGCTGCCGGAGGTGTCCGCCGTGGCCCCGGCCGCTTCCGAGGACGTGTCGCTGCCGGTCTTCGCGCCACAGGCGCTGAGGGCGGCGGACGCGCCGACGGCCGACGCGGCCGTCAGAAGTCCGCGTCTGGTGATGCTGAGCCCGGACATGGAATACCTCCTTGCCCAAGAAGGGCGGTGGGAAAATCGAGGGCGAATCGGTGAGGTGTGTGAGGGGAATGAGAGGGCAATGGGGGGAGGGGAGCGGAGGGGGTTGGGGAAAGAGACACAAGGCGCTTCAGAGGCGGCGGCGTTGGCGCGCGAATTCCCAGCCGTCCAGTGGTGGTGTCCGGGCCGGATCCGCTGAAGTGCGGTCCACAGCCTGGGGGGATGCCGTTTCCACGGCGTTTCGGCGGACTTAAAGAGCGGTTTCGCCTCGCGCACGGAACCGGCCGGTGAAAAGAAAAAGCCGCCACCGGAGATGCGCGCGTTCGGCATCTCGGCAACGGCTTTGATAACGGATTGGGGAAGGTCAATTAATGCTTCCTGCGGGAAGTATTGGCTTTCCGTTGAAGGCTGTCAAGAGTGCAGGTCCCGGCAGTACGCTGCTGGGGGTTCCCGCGGACTGGCGGGCCAAGGAACCGAGTTGAGGAGTGCCGATGGCCGGCCGGCCCCACGAACTGCTCCGGCTGCTGACGCGGGCCGAACGCCTCTCCGTACGCCGAGTGCAGTCCGTACTCGACGAGTTCGACTGCTCCATCGAGGCCTGGCGGGTGCTGGACCTGCTCTCCGACGGCCGGGGGCACAACATGTCGGCCATCGCCGACTGCGTCTTCCTGCCGATGTCCAGCCTCACCAAGATCGTCGACCAACTCGTCGACCAGAACCTGGTGTACCGGCGGATCGACCCCGCCGACCGGCGCCGCGTACTCGCCCAGCTCACCCCGCGCGGACTCCAGCGCCAGCAACAGATGGACCATCAGATATCTGCGTGCCTTGTGGACTTGGGCCACCTGTTCACGAAGGACAACGGGGAGCAGCTCCGTACCCTCCTGGCGCGGCTCGCCGACGCGCTCGACGACCCGGACGCCGCGCTCACAACAGGTCGTAGGGAGCGGACGGTCGGGTGAGCACGTTGAAGTCGAGGCCGTCCGCCTGCGCCAGATTCCCGGGCATGAATGCCCGGGCCAGGTGAACGCCGCCGTGTGCGGCATCCGGCGCCCTTGATTCCGTGCCGCAGGGGGAAGGCATGTGAGAGTCCCGATCGTAGCCACGTGCTCTTGGACCCGCCGACGAATTCCGCACCCCCAGGGAGACCGCGTGACCGAACGCTCCGCGTCCGCGCCCGACATCTCACCCAAGGACCCCAGCTGGTGGCGCCAAGCCGTCATCTACCAGATCTATCCGCGCAGCTTCGCCGACGCCGACGGTGACGGCCTCGGCGACATCCGGGGCATCACCCACCGTCTGACACATCTGAGCACCCTCGGCGTCGACGCCCTGTGGCTCAGCCCCTTCTACCCGTCCGAGCTCGCCGACGGCGGCTACGACGTCGCCGACCCCCGGGACGTCGACCCGCGCCTCGGCACGCTCGACGACTTCGACGCGATGGTCGCCGAGGCCCACCGCCTGGGCCTGAAGGTGCTGGTCGACATCGTCCCGAACCACACCTCCGACCAGCACGTCTGGTTCCAGGAGGCGCTGCGCTCCGGGCCGGGTTCGGCCGCCCGCGACCGGTACGTCTTCCGGGACGGCCGAGGCGCCCACGGCGAACTCCCGCCCTCCGACTGGCAGTCCGTCTTCGGCGGCAGCGCGTGGCGGCGGGTGCCGGACGGGCAGTGGTACCTGCATCTGTTCGCCCCCGAGCAGCCCGACCTCGACTGGGACAACGAGGAGGTCCGCGCCGACTTCCGCACCACACTTCGCTTCTGGTCCGACCGCGGCGTCGACGGCTTCCGTATCGATGTCGCGCACGGTCTGGCCAAGGACCTCACGGAACCGCTGCGGGACCTCGGCGACGACCTGCAGGGCGAGGAAGCACTGGTCGCCATGGCGGACGGCACCCATCCGTTCTACGACCGGGACGAGGTCCACGAGATCTACCGCGACTGGCGCAAGGTCCTCGACGCCTACACTCCGCCGCGGATGGCGGTGGCCGAGGCGTGGGTGCCCAACCACCGGCGCGTGCTGTACGCCCGCGCGGACGAACTCGGGCAGGCGTTCAACTTCGAGTACCTGAAGACCGGTTGGTCGGCCCGCGAACTGCGCGAGGTCATCACCGTCTCGCTGGACACCGCACGCGCCGCCGGTGCCTCCGCCACCTGGGTGCTGTCCAACCACGACGTGGTGCGACACGCCTCGCGGCTCGTCCTCCCCGAGGGCACCGACCCGGACGCCTGGCTGCTGTCCGGCGGCCGTGCCCCCGCGATCGACGCGGCACGCGGACTGCGCCGGGCCCGCGCGGCGACCCTGCTCATGCTGGCGCTGCCTGGTTCCTCGTACGTCTACCAGGGCGAGGAACTGGGCCTGCCTGAGGTCGCGGACCTGCCCCCAGAGGTTCTCCAGGACCCGATCTGGGAGCAGACCGGCCATGTCCGCAAGGGCCGCGACGGCTGCCGTGTCCCGCTCCCGTGGACCCGCACCGGCCCGTCGTACGGCTTCGGCCCGGGCGCCGCCTGGCTGCCGCAGCCGGAGAGCTTCGCCTCCTACTCCGTCGAGGCCCAGGAAGAGGCCGAGGGCTCCACACTGGAGCTCTACCGCACGGCCCTGCGCCTACGCCGCAAACTGCTCGGCGACGAGTCGCTGACCTGGGCGGACAGCGCCCCCGGCGTACTGCAGTTCGCCCGCTCCGGCGGCTGGAGCTGCATCACGAACCTGTCCCCCGAACCGGTCCCCCTGCCCCCGGGCGAACTCCTCCTGACCAGCACACCACTCGAGAACGGCCACCTCGGCCCGGACACCACGGCCTGGCTCGGCACGACGTCACAGCGACCCGGCACCTGACGGTTCGGCGCCCTTCCCGTCCTTCTCGCCGTTCCCGCCGTTCCCGTCCTCTTCGCCGTTTCCGTCCTTTCCGTCCTTCGTGCAGTTCCCGCCTTCTCGCGCGCCGTCCCGCGCCGGCCAGAGACCCGCCGACCAGAGACCCGCCCGTCAGGGGCCGGGGGATCGATGCCCCGGCCCCTGACGCACGACGCCCGCCCAGCCGCCGCGGCATTGCGGCGGGCGACCGTGACGGCGGGATGCCTCTCGTGCTTCAGTCGCGTTCTTCCTCCGCTTCCATGAACCGGATGCCCTCATGGGTCAGCGAGACGGTCGCGGGTGTCTTGTGCGATGTCCAGTCGACGGTGATCAGGCCTTCGCCGACGAGGTAGGCGCAGGCTGCGGACAGGTCCTCGTCGGGCATACCGAGCGCGTCGCGGAGTGCGGATCCGCTGACCTCCGGGCGATTGGCTGCGACGGCCGCGTACAGAGAATTCATGACCGCCTGCCGGTAGTTCTTGCGTTCACGCAGTGTCGCCATGGCTGTCGCTCTCCCGATCGTGGCCGGCGGTGCGGGCGCGCGGGTGTGAGGCCGGGCTTTTCGCGGTCCTCTCTGTCCGGTCACACTTCGTCCGCCTGTTGGTGGTCCTCGAAGGACGACTGGCTGGTGGACAGCCAGGTCCGTGCGGGCTCCGCGGCGTTCGTGGTGTCGATGGTGAGATGAAGGCGCGTCGCCCCTTCGTCGCCGGCGGGGTAGCTGCGCTGTTCGGTCGAGGAGAAGCAGCGGCGGAGCACTTCGGCGACGCGACGAGCGACCTCGGGCGTCGCCGCGACGATACGGACCTCGGCGCGGCCTGCGGAAGGCAGTGGTTCGTGATCCATGGCGTACCTCCTGCAGGGCGGCGGCGCTGAGGATCGATGAGGTCGCCGCTTCACATGTCCGGGTCGGGGCACAAAGCGCCGCACTCCCACGTACGCCCCTTCTGCAGCGTATGCCCGGTCCGGTGGTCCCTGCCCGCCGAACGGGCACCGGCAGTCACGGTCACGGGGGTCCCCGGAGGGCCGATGCTCGTCGGCACGCGGAGTAGCGTGGTAGCGGCGAATCCCTGTTCGCCGGACGCACCGACCTCGAAGACGGGCGGTCCTCCTCATGGCCGACTCCGACACCCCCTCCGCCCTCGGGCATCTGCCGAGCAGCATCCGAGAGGCTGTGAAGCCGGGGAGCGCGCTCCTCCGCCTGGAGACGACGCCGTCACGCGAGGGCATCCTCGACGGAGCGTGGTGGCCGCGGTCACGCGACATCGTGGGCGAGCTGCCCGCTCTGGTGCGAGCCCTCACCGAGCACCTGGGCCCGGTCACCCGCGTGGGCCTCGACGCTGCGGCCTGGGAAGCGCTTCCGACACGTCTGGTCGTCGATGACCGCGTGGTGCACATCGACTCCTCCCCGGTCGGTGACGACACCGTCCTGATCACCCGAGGCGACCAGGACCACTTCTCGCTGCTGGTGGTCCCCCCGCACGCCACACCGGAGGCGGCGCGCGCCGCGATGGCCCAGGCTGTCAGGGCCGACAATGTCGCCCAGGCGGAACAGATCCTGATCGACACCGGAACCGGGCTGAAAATCTCGACTTGACCCGGCCGTGTCATCGACGCCTCGCGAGGTGGCGCGGCGCGGAGCTGGGTGGCCATGCGGAGCGGACAGGGGAGAGGTCAGCCGCGGTGCCCTCCTTCTGTCTCCCAGGCGGCCTCTCCGGCAAGGTCGGCCTCGGCGAGCGCCAGCATCCGCGCGGCCGTCAGCGGGTTCCACGGATCGGCCGCGGCGGTCAGCATGCGGGAGGCCGCTCCGGCGGGCTCGTCGGGCGGAATGACCAGCAGCTCCCAGCGGCCCACGGTGCCGCAGTCCACGGTGATGACATGCGCCCCGGTCGCGGTGTCCGTCCGTGTCACCTCGATCACGTGGCCAGGCGCCATGACCGTGCCCGGGGCGTGAGGCCACGAAGCCGCGCCCACGGTGACACGGGTGACAGTGCCGCAGCCCGGGTCCAGCGCCCCGACGAGCGAGGGCAGTTCCAGTTCGAGGGCGGAACATCGCGGCCACCAGGCTCCGTCCAGCGGGCCGTGGCTGACGTCGGGCGCGAGGGCCAGACGGGGCAGGGGCATCGAGTACGTTCGTGCCCCCACTGGTGACGTGCATGCGGCGGGCATTTTCGCCAGGTCCATCACGCGATCCCGTTCCGGGTGCCTTCTCGGCTCCCCGTGTCGTCATTCGCCGGGAACGGCACCGCCGTGGTCGCGCTGCGCGAAGTGCCCTCGGTACGGCCACGGTACTCCCGGCCGTGCAGAAGGGCGAGGCACGGCCTTTCCGTACATGGGCCGTGCCGCTGGCGCAGGAGGCCACCTCGTGCCGTCCCACAGCCGCCGTAACTCCTCGCTGCACGCGGGCAGTTGGGTCGCCGGTGCGAGGGCATGGTGCCGGGCATCGTGGGACGTGGCGCTCATCCCGTGGGCATCGCACCTTGAACGCGAGCAGTTCCGCGAAGCGGCTTTCCGGGCGGTTGGCGGGACCGCGGCGACTCGTCGCCGGGCCATGGGCTCAGCGCCTGTCGGCAAGGGCGGTGGCAGCCCTGGGGAGCGCGGCGCACAGTGTTTCGCGTGGACGGTACAGGTGCCGCCAGGCCTCTCGCGGGACGCTGTTCGAGCCGACCGGCCCGGCGCCCACGTGATCAGCTGGAACCGGGACGCGAACCGTCGGCCGCTTCGTTCGCGGCGCGGCGGTACTCGGCGTTGATGCGCTGAGCTTCCTCGAGCTGGTCCTCAAGGATGATGATGCGGCAAGCAGCCTCGATGGGGGTGCCCTTGTCGACGAGCTCGCGGGCGCGAGCGGCGATCCGCAGTTGGTAGCGGGAGTACCGGCGGTGCCCGCCCTCCGAGCGGAGGGGAGTGATCAGTCGGGCCTCGCCGATGGCTCGGAGGAAGCCCGGGGCGGTACCGAGCATCTCCGCGGCTCGGCCCATCGTGTACGCGGGGTAGTCGTCGTCGTCCAGACGACCGCTGAGCGGAATATCTGCTGTCATGTCACCTCGTAGTGCAACGCGTCGAGGGGCCCTGGCGCCGTACGGCACCAGGGCCCCGAAGGAAATTCAACACCATCTGTCGGCCCTACTGCTGTGCCGACCTTCTGCTTCCGCTACCCGGCCCGGCAGACGGGCGGGTGTGCGGGGATCGCGGCTGCGTGACCGGGGACCACCTTCCATTCCGGGGTCTTGCGGTACCCGGACCGAATGCTTCTCGGGCCGGGCGATCCTGATGGCGTCTGCTCCTCCGTCCTTCCTCTGAATCAACCACTTGCAGAACTGGTACTGCGGTACTTCCACCCGCCAGTTCGTGTCTGCCGGGTCTCTTCTGACCGTATCTACGAGAGAAACCTTAACCAGCCCAAGGGGCAATGTCTACTCCAGCAAAAGTAGATTTTCAGCGCTCGTGGGCCGCAGATATGGGGCACCTGTCTCTCGACGCCCCCGCAGCCGCTACGCCCAGGGGTCCGCCTGGACAGGCCGCTGAATAGAATGGGCTCTCATGCCGAACGCTGACGAGCTGCTGGTCGCCATCTGCGCCATGGTGGAGTCCGAGCAGAGCAATCAGATGTCACTGACCGTGGTCGTCGGCGGTGCCGTCATCACCGGCCGACTGGCTCCCGAAGCCGTGTGGAGGGAGCGTGTGTCGGAGGTCCTGAGGGACTCCGCCCGTCTCGGCCCGTTCGCCGACGTCTTCACCTTCGACCGGCGAGAGGGCCGGCCCGACCGGGGCGAGGCGCCCACGCATCTGCACTTCCATCTCGCCCGGATCCTGCAGGGCAGCCTCGGTATCCCCGAGACGGGCGGAATGTACCGTGTCGCGATCAAGGACGTCAGCGCCTGGACCGTGGGCGATTTCAGCTACTCCGACCAGTAGGACGCTGTTAACGCCCTCCAGCTGTCACCGCCGCTCGGTCGCCGCCCTCTACTGGCCGGGACTCTCCGGGAGGACGACGAGAAGCGGTGAGGGCCCTGTCGACATCTGTCGACAGGGCCCTCACCGCTGACCTGATGGCGGTCTCCGCCCGTCCTCACACTTCCAGGGGGGCGGGGCTGCCGAGCAGTGCCGACGCGGTCTGGAGCGGGGTGAGGACGGGCACGGGCGCGGCCTCGGGGTGGTCGTGGCACGTGAAGCCCAGGCGTGCCATGGCCCGGGTGACCTCGCCGCTGGTGAAGTCGCGGCGGTCCTGTCGGGTGATGACTTCGCCTACTTGCTTGACGGGGTAGCGGCGGCGGCCGATGGTCACGGACTCACCCGTGATGAGCTCGGGCTTGACGCCCTTCATCAAGGCCAGCACTCCGCTCTTGGAGAGGTCGAACGGGTACCGGGCGATGACACAGCGCATGATGCCTCACAGACAGAAGGAGAAAGGGCCAGCCGGGGCGAGGTGGGTCAGCGGGAGAGGGTGCGAACGCCCAGGGCCCGGCCATGCTCCCCGACGGTGGCGGGTCGAGCGCCGGGCTGCCGGTGCCGTACGCTGCCGGTGCCGTACCGGGTGTCCGGCTCCGGCCATCGCGGCGACAGGCGAGCTGAACGGTCCGCCGAGGACGTCCCGTAGACGGATCTGGTCCGTCTCGGGGAAGTGAGGCACGCCCCCACGCCGCCCGGCACGGCACCTCGCCGCACTGCCGAATCACCCAAGTACGTCCCGTACGAGGGCGATCCGGCGGCACGCCGATGCACCGCACCGCGGTGACATCAGCCGCTCCGCGGCGGGCGCGGGAACGCACCCCACTTCCCCGAGGCGGCCTAGGCCGCCGGGTCGAAGGCGGACTGCCGCTGCGCCCTACGGCGCGCCGCTTCACCGGTGGGCCGGGCCTGACCGGTGCGGCCACGGCCTCCCCGGGATGAAGAAGACGCGGCGCGGCGGGGACGCTCCACGGCCGGCACGGTGATGACGACCGGGACACCGGAAGGGGCCTGGGCCCCTGTGATGCGGCTCAGCTCCGCCTCACCGGAACGTACTCGGGTGATCTGCGGGGTGATGCCGGCCGAAGCCATCAGCCTGCTCATGCCGCGGCGCTGGTCGGGGGTCACCAGGGTGACGACGCTGCCGGACTCGCCGGCGCGGGCCGTCCGGCCGCCGCGGTGCAGGTAGTCCTTGGGGTCGCTGGGCGGATCCACGTTGACGACCAGGTCGAGGTTGTCGACGTGGATGCCGCGCGCCGCGACATTGGTCGCCACGAGTACCGTCACATGTCCGCTCTTGAACTGGGCGAGGGTCCTCGTGCGCTGCGGCTGGGACTTGCCACCGTGCAGGGCCGCGGCCCGGACGCCGCTGTTCAGCAGGTGCTTGGTCAGCCGGTCCACCGCGTGCTTGGTGTCCAGGAACATGATCACCCGGCTGTCTCGCGCCGCGATCTCGGTGGTCGTCCGATGCTTGTCCGCGTCGTGCACGTGGAGTACGTGGTGCTCCATCGTGGTGACCGCACCCGCCGACGGGTCGACGGAGTGGACCACCGGGTCGGTCAGATAGCGGCGGACCAGCAGGTCGACGTTGCGGTCAAGGGTGGCCGAGAAGAGCAACCGCTGCCCCTCGGGACGCACTTGGTCGAGCAGGGCGGTGACGTGGGGCATGAAGCCCATGTCGGTCATCTGGTCGGCCTCGTCGAGGACGGTGATGCCGACGTCGTCCAGTCGGCAGGCGCCACGGTCGATGAGGTCCTTGAGCCTCCCCGGCGTCGCGATGACGACCTCCACCCCGGCACGCAGCGCACCGGCCTGTTTGCCGATCGACATCCCGCCGACCACGGTGGCCAGCCGCAGCCCCACAGAGCGGGCGTACGGAGTGAGGGCGTCGGTGACCTGCTGGGCGAGCTCGCGGGTGGGTACGAGGACGAGGGCCAGCGGTTGCCGTGGCTCGGCACGCCGACCCTCTGTACGGGCCAGCAGCGCGAGGCCGAAGGCGAGAGTCTTGCCCGAACCGGTGCGGCCACGGCCGAGTACGTCACGGCCGGCCAAAGAGTTCGGCAAGGTCGCCGCCTGGATCGGGAACGGTACGGTCACGCCTTCGTGGCCAAGCGCTGCCAGCAACCGCGCCGGCATGGCGAGATCGGCGAACGACTCGACGGCGGACAGGGCGGGCGTGATCGTCGCCGGCAGCGCGAACTCGCCTGGTGCTGCGGCCTGTCGGATTCCGTAGCCCTTGGGGCGGCGCTGGGCACCGGAGCGGTTGGTGGCAGAGGCTCCTATGCGGCTGTCGCTCCTCCCGGAGCCCGAACTCCCCGTGCGAGTGCGGGAGAATCGATCGTTTGTGCGTGCGCGGTTCATGCGGAACCTTCCTTGATGTGGCACGTATCAAGGAATTCCCGCAGCGAATGGGCAGCCCAGAAATCGCAAGAACGAGCCAAAGGTGATGGGGCCGGATCGGATATTCCACCCGGTCGGCTTGGTGAATTCACGCCGAGATGAATTCATGCCGAGAGTGCTGGCGGGTGGAGCATTCCCGTAAGGCGCCCTGAAATGCAGCGAGCTGGGGCCCGCACCCCAAGGTGCGGGCCCCAGCTGCGAAGTAAGCGTCGCGTCAGGCGGGAACGATGTTCTCGGCCGTCGGGCCCTTCTGGCCCTGTGCGATGTCGAACGTCACCTTCTGGCCTTCCGACAGCTCGCGGAAGCCCTGGGTGGCGATGTTCGAGTAGTGGGCGAAGACGTCGGCGCCGCCGCCGTCCTGCTCGATGAAGCCGAATCCCTTTTCCGCGTTGAACCACTTCACGGTGCCAGAGGCCATGTCGAATCTCCTTCGGGGCGGTGCTCGGAGTTCGCCGTGTGCGGACTCCGTGTCGCCGTGATGATCACCCCGCCGGGAAAATAACCGGGCACACGAAAATGCTCCACCGGTCCATAAAACCGGTGCGGAGGCCTAAAGCTTTTGGTAACCACAACTGCAACTGAGATCGACAGTAGCACGGCGCGATCGGTCATGCACGGTCAATAATTCCGCGCCGCCCGTGGACGGCGGAATCCTCATCGCGTATCGCGGGAATCCTCATCGCGCATCGCGTCGATTTCTCATTTCGTGGCCATAGATATTGGCCCGCCCGGACCGCAGCGTTTCTGCCAAGGGGACGTGCGGCGGGGGCCGATACCGCGCTCAGGGGGTCGGCCGGCCCCATGTCCCGCGCGACCTCGCGCGCTATGGAACCGAAGAGTTCTGTCGCCCGGTTTGCGGCCGCTCCTGCCTGGTCGGCGGGACCGGCCGCTCATGTGACGCCGGGCGGTGATCCATCCAGGAAACAGCGCGATGCGACTGGCAACGGCTCCGCCGGGCATCGTCCCCTGCACGGGGACGACGTCGCGGGTCACGACCAGTACGAACGCCACGCGGCCGGTCGGCACTCGCCTCCGCGCTCGAAAGCGGGAGTCCTGAGCGGGGCAGCAGCCGTGCGCTCGCGTCCGCCGAGTGGTCCGGCCACCTACGGCGGTACGTGTCGTCAGAGGCCGAACTCCTGGGTGGACAGGCCGAGTACCGAGCACGCCTCGCGCAGGATCTGCTCCTCGGCCGGCGCGACGTATCCGTCCGCACCCGCGACGACGAAGCCGGTCTGCACGACCGCCCTGGCCTCCGTCGGCTTCTTCGCAGCCTTGGCGATCTCCTGCAGGGCCTCGGCCTTGCCCTGCTGGAAGTTGAGCGCCAGCTGGTCGACGTGCTTGTTGAAGCGCTGCCGCAACTGGTCGGACGGGAAGTTCTGCAGGACGTCGTTGTGGAGGATCAGCGACTCCACATGCTGCCGCTCGGCCGGGTCGACATGCCCGTCGGCGGCGGCGACCAGGGCGCACATGGCCATGCTGGCGTCCCGGTAGGCGCCGCTTTTCAGCTCCGTCTTGAGGGAAGTGAGCTGGGACTTGAGCGTGTTCACCAGCTGCGCCCGCGATCCCCCGGCGGACCCTGCGCCGGGCCGCCCGTGTCCGCCGGCGCCCCTCGCCCCCTGCGCCTGCTGCTGCAGACCCTTGGCCTGGTCCTTGATCCGATCCCACATCGCCATCCGTGCCACCTCTGCTTCAGCCCATGTCGTTCCGGTCGTCCGCGTGCGTTCCGCGTTTCCTCCTGCCAACTCCTCCCAGCTCCCCGAAGTTCCATGGCCGGCCTCCGGCCTCGCGGAGTGGGGCACCGGTGCCCACGGAAGGGAGCGCCCGCCCCGACGTGTGCGCCGGGACACACACCGGGATCACGCCCTTACCCGTGCTCGGGCCGTGCGGGTCAGGCCGGCGCGATCCTGATCTCCGCGATTTCCGCTGGTGCTGCGCTCCGGGACTTCGCCCGGCATTTTCTCCTGCTGGTGTTCCTCTCCACGGGCCCAGTAGTGACCATCGCCCTGGTGACGCTCATGGACCGCTGCCGGGCGCACGGTGTTCGGACGCGACGGCCTGAACGCCTCCATGGCCTCCGTGGCCCGTGAGGCAGGAGTGGGGATCGCCACCATCCTCCGCCACTTCCCCGCGAAGGAGGACCTGGTCGCCGCCGTCTTCCTCGACCGCATGGACGCCTACGCCGACGCGGTCGCCGTCGCCCTCGACGACCCCGACCCCTGGAACGGTTTCACCGGCTACATCGAGGCCGCCTGTGCGATGCAAGCCGCCGACTACGGCTTCGCCGACGTCCTGACCATGACCTTCCCCACCGCCAAGGCTCTGGAGAAGCGCCGCAACGAGGCGTACGAGGCCATGGTGGAGCTCATCAACCGTGCCAAGGCGACGGGCCGTCTGCGCGAGGACTTCGACCCCTCGGACCTGGTGCTGATCCACATGGCCAACGCCGGTGTCGTCAACGCCTGCGGCGATGCCGCTCCCGATGCCTGGCGACGCGTCGTCGCCCTGATGATCCAGTCCCTGGAGGCCCCTGCCCGCGGCCCCCTGCCTGCCTCGCCCGAGCACGACAGCCTCTACAAGGCCATGCTCCGCGCCAGCCCGGCAGGCGTCACCTCGCCGGAGCCGGGGAAGAGCAGCTGAGCCCCACTCGACGCGGACCCGAAAATGCGTGGTCGCCCGGTCGGTGGCCGACATGGCCGTGCAGGAGGCTCTCGCAAGTCGCCCTTGGATCGGCGGGACATGCGTGAGCGCGGTGGTCGAAGCGGCGGAGCCGACTCGCTCTGCTGCCCGGACGAGAAGCCGGCGATCAATCCTTCGCGGTGTGCAAGGGCGCGCCATATGGCATGAGCGTGCGTTCACGTTGCACGCCCATGCCAATCAGGTCGCCCCGCGCGGGCAGGCGTCCAGTCAGGCCGCGTCGAGGACTTCGGTGATCTTGCGGGTCATCTCGGCCATGACGGGGCTGGGCTTGCTCTGGTGGGCCTGGGCGGCTTCAACCGCGATGAGGACGGTGCGGCGAAAGTTGTCGGCCTCGGCGGGGTCCTGCTTGCTCAGCAGGCCCATGGCCGCGGTCAGGGCCGGCAGCACGCGGTCGGCGATCTCGGCCGCGGACCTGCCCGCCAGGTCCTTGCCTTCGGGGTACTCGGCGAGCACGTGGCCGACCAGGCCGGTCGCCGAGGCCAGGGCTATGGAACCGTTCTTGGCGATCTTGTGGGGCTTGTCGGTGGCGCCGGCGGCGGCAAGCAGCGTGACGGCGCCGTAGGCGGCGGTCCGCAGGGTGGTCTCGTCCTGCTCGGTCAGGGTGACGGACATGGTGGTCTCCGTGGGACGAAGGGCTGGGGCGATGGGTGAGGGCGAGCCGGTTCGACGTCGTCAGTCGTCGATCGCCTGGTAGAGCGTGGTCCAGAAGTCGAGCATGATCCGGATTCCGTCCGGGACGGTCGCGCCGACCTGGGTGAGCAGGATGCCGGTGATCCCGTTGACAGGGTCGGCGTACGTCGACGTACCGCTTCCGCCGTCCCAGCCGAACTGGCCGACGGACGCGTAGTCGCCCTGGTAGGTCCGCACCGCCATTCCGAGGCCCCAGCCGCCGTGCTGGCCCTGGCCGAAGGAGATGTGGACGTTGTTGAGGGCCAATTGCTGCCGGGCGGCCTGCTGTTCGGAGGTGAGGCGGTTGGTGGTCATCAGCCGGACGGCGGGCCTGGACAGGATCCGCTCGCTGCCGTGCTTGCCCTGGCCGAGGAGCATCCGGAAGTAGGCGTGGTAGTCGTCGGCGGTGGAGTTCAGCCCGCCGCCACCTCCCTGGAACGCGGGTGGCGCGCTGTGGCGTCCCGTCGCGGCTTCGTCCCACACCTGGAACTCGCCGGTCTCCGGGTCGGGGGCGTACAGCGGAGGCAGCCGGTGGATCTGGTCCGCGGGGACGTGGAACCCGGTGTCCTTCATGCCCAGCGGCTCGAAGATCCGCTCGCGCAGGAACGACTCGAACGACTGGCCCGTGACCCGGGAAACCAGAACGCCGACCAGGTCGCTGCTGATCTGGTACTGCCAGCGCTCTCCCGGCTGGTACATCAGCGGAAGCGAGCCGAGGCGGCGCATCCACTCGTCCGGCTCGGGCATCGGCACCGGTCCGTTGGGCGTGATCCCCTGCTCGAAGACCGCGTTCATGATCGGCGTGCCGATCACCGTCATATCCATGCCGAGCCCGAACGTGGAGGTCAGCACGTCCCGTACGGTGATCGGCCGACGCGCCGGCACGGTGTCGTCCACCGGACTGCCGATCGTCCTGAGCACCTGGCGGTCGGCCAGCTCCGGCAGCCACTCCTCCACCGTGTCGTCCAGGCGCAGCCGGCACTCGTCGAGCAGGACCATCGCCGCCGCGATCGAGACCGGCTTGGACGTCGACGCCATCCGGAAGATCGTGTCCCGGCGCATCGGCGCGCCGCCGTCGTGCCGCATCGTCCCGAGGGTCTCCACATGCGTCTCGTCCCCCTTGCTGAACAGGGCGACCACTCCCGGGATCCTGCCCGAGTCGACATGCCGGGCCAGCACGTCGCGCACTCGTTGCAGTCCCGTCTTGGAGAAGCCGTGGTGCTGGTCGGTGTGGCCGATGGACATGGCTGTGTGCTCCCTTGTCGATTGAGCGGAGGGGTGGTGCGGGCGGGTGGTGCGATGCGTCAGCAGCCGAGCCGGTCGGCGATCACGTCCAGGACCTGCTTCAGATCGCGTGACATGCGGGCGTGCATGCCGAGCTCGGCGATCCCGGCCGCGAACCCGGGATGGCCGGGGAGAACCCGATGGACGCGATGGGTCACCCGGGTGCCGTCAGGGCAGGTGGTGACGGTGTGCACTCCGGCGTACCAGCTCTGCACCGCCAGCCTGGACCGGGCCCGGTCCACCTGGATCTCCACCGGCTCCACCGGCCCGGCGAACTCGGCGCGGTAGGTGTCGGCGCCGGAGCCGGCCACGACGGTCATCGCCCCCTGTCGAGCGGCCGAAGCCCTGGCCAGCACCAGCAGGTTGTCGCCGCCGACCCGTCCCTCGGCGACGGCGAGCAGGAGCGCGGCGACCGCGGCGACGGGCGCGGCGAGCGTCCGTTGCACCTCCCATTGGGCGGGCAGCGCGTCCAGTTCGGCGAGGAGGGAAGGCGTGGTGTGCATGGCGAGAAGGTTCGTCGCGGCGTCCCGTCCGGGACAGCCCTTGCCGCGCCTCCGGGACGGGGGACACCCCACCGACATCCGGCCGACCTGCGCTGTCACGTCGGCGTACGGCTGCATTGCGGGTGTCCCGGGACGGGACGGGACACCCGGGCCGGCATGGGGACGAGCTCAGTGCACCCGGGGCACTCCTGGAACAGCCCCAGGCACCCGCGCCAGTCCCGAACGCGCAGTCGGCACCAGATAGGTGACGCCGTGCGCGGTGGCGAGCTCCAGCGCCTGCCGGAAGTGCCGCGCCGCGGCTTCCCGGTCGCCCGTGGCCAGGCATGCCTCCGCGTACGAGAGGAGGCTGCGCACCATCCGATGAGACTCGCCGGCCTCTTCGAGCAACGCCATGGCCTCGGCGTGCACGGCCATCGCCTCCTCGGTGTCACCGAGGTGGCGCAAGGCCACGGCGACGTCCGTCAGGCTGACGGCCTCCAGGACCGGATGACGGGTCTCCCGGCTGATCGCGACGGCCTGCTCCGCCAGGTCGAGCGCGGTCCGGGCGTCACCCCGGCCGAGTGCCGACCGGCCGAGCACGTCCAGGCACATGCGCACCTTCTGCCGGTCCAGCTCGCGCGCGATCTCCAGCAGGTCCGAGACGACCTCGTGGGCTTCGCCGTGCTCTCCCCGCAGCACCAGGGCCCGCCCGAGGCGTACGCCTATGTACACGCGGACGGCGCCCTCGCGGGGAGGCACCAGTCCGGCCGCCTCGCGCAGGAGTTCCATGGCGCCTTCGGAGTCGGCGGCGTACAGCCGGACCTCCGCCAGCTGTTCGACGGCCAGGGCCTCGCCGACGATGTCGCCCTCAGCGGCCATCAGCGTGCGGGCTCCCTCCAGCTCCGGCACCGCCTCCTCCAGCCGGCCCACCCGCAGCAGCGCGGCGCCCAGCAGGTACCGGTGGGAGGCGAGTATCCGGCGCGCGCCGAGCGCTTCGGCGGCGGGTCTGCTCACCTCCAGTCCGCGGCACAGCTGCGGCATGCCACCGCGTCGTCCGAGGGAGATCACGAAGGCGAACTGGGCGAGTCCGACAGCGGGTGCGTCGACGCGCAGTTCCACGGCGAGCGAGAGCGTCGCGGTGACGTTGGCCCACTCGGTGTCCAACCAGTCGAGGGCTTCGTCATGGGAGAGGTCGGGAAGTGCGGGAGGCCGCTGCGACACGATGACCGGTACGGGGACGACGACCAGCTCGATCAGCTCCGTCGCGGCCAGCATGCCGCTCAGGTAGTAGTCGGCCAGCCGGGCGATCGCCGCTCCGGGGTCCGCCGCGGCGTCCTCGGTGCGGGCGGCCTGCCGCAGCAGGTCGTGCATCCGGTAACGGCCCGCCGTCGGCTCCTGCAGCAGATGGACGTCGACCAGGTCCTCCAGCAGGGAACGGGCGTTGGCCAGCGGGATCCCGGCCAGGGCCGCCGCGCCGTACGCGTCGATGTCCTCGCCCGGCACCAGACCCAGCAGCCCGAACATCCGCCGCTGAGCGGAGTCGAGCTGCCGCAGCGACATCTCGAACACGTCCGAGACCGCCAACTCGCCCTCGCGCAGCCGCACCACCAAGGTGTCGAGGGTCCACGCGGGCCGGTGCCGCAGCCGTGCGGCGGCCACCCGGATGGCCAGCGGCAGGTTCCCGCAGCGGCGCAGCACCTCGCCGACATCACCGGGACGGGCCCCGCCCGCGGACTCGACGAACAGCTCCGCCGCCTCCTGGGCCGGCAGGACGTCCAGCGATATCGGCTGGACGCCGTCCAGCCCCACCATCCGCCGACGGCTGGTGATCAGGACGAAGCTCTGCCCGGCACCGGGCAGCAGATCACGCACTTGATCGGCGTCGGCGGCGTTGTCCAGCAGCACGATCGCGCGCCGCGCCGCCAGCTCCGACCGCCACAGCGCGGCCCGTTCGGTGACCCCGTCGGGAATCCTGCCGGGCGGCACCCCGAGCGCGGCCAGCAGCACCCGCAACGCCTCCACGGGCTCGACCGGCTCCCGGCCCGGAGTGAACCCGTGCAGGTCCAAATAGAGCTGGCCACCGGGGAATTCGGCGGTCAGCCGATGCGCCCCGTGCACGGCCAGCGCGGTCTTGCCCACCCCGCCCATACCGTCGATCGCCACCATCGTCGTGGCCCGCGCGGAGCCGAGCAGCGCGGCCAGCTCCTTGCCGCGCCCGGTGAACGCGGTAATGTCGTGCGGCAGATCGTTGCGCACAGGCGCGAGCGCGGCGGTGACGCTCGGCTGGGACGCGTCCTTGGCCCGCTCCCACACCTCACGCAGCGGCCTCGGGTCGCGCCCGGCCGCCTTGCACAGCGCGACCACCGTCGGCCAAGGCGGAACGGCCTGCCCGGAGAAGTACCGCGACAACGAGGAACTGCTCCCGCGCACATCATGGGCCAGCTCCCGCAGACTCCGCCCGGTCAGATCACGTAACTGCCGTAACTGCCCCGCCAATTCCTCACGCATGCTTGCCAGCCCCCTCCAGCTTCACGCGAGCTTCACGCGGTGATCCTGCGGTGATCCTAGAGGGAGCGAAGTCGACTGAGGCTGGTCCCGGGGCATCCGCGTGGATCGCGCGGACGGAGTTCCAACGCAGATCCAACGGAGATCCAGGGGGAACCGCATCCGACGAACATGGGGACGCCGAAAGCATGAGATGCCGACCTCGTTCCGCCGCCCGCCCGGGGGCAGGCAGCATTCGCCCACTGCGCCGGAGCCTCCGCAGATGGTGGGGCCGCCCCGCATCACCAGCCGAGTCCGCGCCGAGCGCGCGAAGCATCACAAGGGCGACGTCGACGATCCCGCGCACCATAAGGAGGAGGCTGCCGAGAGCTGATGGTGCGGTTGTGGTGAGCGACGCGACCGGTCCGCCGGTCTGGACAACAAAGAACCCCCGGGTCTCTGACCTGGGGGTTTCGCATGGAGCGGGTGACGAGAATCGAACTCGCGCTCTCAGCTTGGGAAGCTGATGTTCTACCATTAAACTACACCCGCGTAAGACGCCGACCTGATCGGTGTCGTTACCGTCGCACACTGTACCTCATGCAGGGCCCCTGATGCTCAGGCGTTGGGGGCTCGCTTGCTGTCCGGGCCTGGGCCGAGGCGGGCTGGACCTGGGGGAGGCGGGCTGGGCCTGGATGGGGCTTCGGGGTGGGCTCGGGCGCGGCCGTCGACACGACGCCGACGTGCCTTCGACGCGGCTGGGGGCATGGGCCGGACTCGGCTGCGGACGGCGTGAGTTGAGGCGTACGGTGGGGCGCGGCCCGCGCGTTCCCGGGGGCTTGAATGTGGCCGGAGTGCCGCTTGAAGAGCCGTCCTCTTCATCCCGTAATGTGGCGTTCGCCGTCAGTCGTTTCCGGTTGTTCGGCGGCAGTCATTCAGCGGCTCGTGGGGAAGGACTCCAGGTCTTGGTGGAGCGCACCGTCGTCCGTTGTGCCGAGGGGCACGTGTTCAGCACATCTTCGTTCCCGATGCAGCAGGCCGACCGGCTCGGCCCCGGCCGGCTCATCCGGTGTCCGCGGTGTTCCCGGCTGAGGAACGCCGTCCCGGTGGCGCTCGAGAAGCGCTAGCGGCACGCGCGTACGTACGTCCGAGGAGCGCGGGTCCGTCGCAGTGTCGCAGTGACCGCGTTTCGGCGAGCCCGCGCCCTCTGCGTATCCTCAGGACGTGCTTCTCTCAGACAAGGACATCCGGGCCGAGATCGACGCGGGGCGTGTGCGCATCGACCCGTACGACGAATCGATGGTGCAGCCCTCCAGCATCGACGTGCGTCTCGACCGCTTTTTCCGGGTGTTCGAGAACCACCGCTACCCCCACATCGACCCCTCCGTCGAGCAGGCCGATCTGACCCGCCTCGTGGAGCCCGACGGCGACGAGCCGTTCATTCTCCACCCCGGTGAGTTCGTGCTCGCTTCGACGTACGAGGTCATCTCGCTTCCCGACGATCTCGCCTCCAGGCTGGAGGGGAAGAGCTCGCTGGGGCGGCTCGGGCTGGTGACGCACTCCACCGCCGGCTTCATCGACCCCGGTTTCTCCGGCCATGTGACGCTCGAGCTGTCGAATCTCGCCACGCTGCCGATCAAGCTCTGGCCGGGCATGAAGATCGGCCAGCTGTGCATGTTCCGGCTCACCTCGCCGGCCGAGTTCCCGTACGGGTCCGAGCGCTACGGCTCCCGTTACCAGGGGCAGCGCGGGCCCACCGCCTCGCGCTCGTTCGTCAACTTCCATCGGACCCAGGTGTGAGCGCTGTGAGCGATCCCATGAAGCGCGAGAACCTCACGTACGAGGACTTCGGCGTCGCCGTCCGTGAGCTGGCGCAGACGATCGCCGACGACGGGTACGAGCCGGACATCGTGCTGTCCATCGCGCGCGGCGGCGTCTTCGTGGCGGGCGGGCTCGCGTACGCGCTCGACTGCAAGAACATCCACCTTGTGAATGTCGAGTTCTACACCGGAGTCGGGACGACCCTCGAAATGCCGGTCATGCTCGCGCCCGTCCCCAACGCGATCGACTTCACCGACAAGAAGATCCTGATCGCCGACGACGTCGCCGACACCGGCAAGACCCTGAAGCTCGTGCACGACTTCTGCCTCGACACCGTGGCCGAGGTGCGCTCCGCGGTGATCTACGAGAAGTCGCAGTCGCTCGTGAAGTGCGAGTACGTGTGGAAGCGGACCGACGAGTGGATCAACTTCCCGTGGAGTGTTCAGCCGCCGGTCGTGCGGCGCGGTGGGCAGGTTCTCGACGCCTGACGGGTGGGTGGTGGCGCCGCGCTACTCGGCGATCTCCGTCCGCTCCCACCACTCGTAGACCGGCACCTTTCCCTCCGGCGTCTTCTTCTGCCGTTGGGTGGCGCGGTAGTGCTCGTAGCCGCCGCGGTGCGGGATCTTCAGGTCCTGTTGGGCGGCAGGTTCGGGAGCGGTGAGGGGCACGATCTGTTCGCGCAGATCGTCCGGGCCGCCCTCGAGAGCCGCCTTGTCCGCCTTTGCCGCTTTGCCTGCTTCAGCCGCCTTGCCTGCGTTGCCTGATGCGCCTGCCTTTGTCGCCATGAACCCAGTTTTCCCGGCCCTCGGGGGCCGCGCATTTCGGGCGGTTCGAGTGCTTCGGGTGGTTGGGGTGCTTCAGTTCAGGCGGATCAGGCGGTTCTGGCGGTGGTGGTCCAGCCTGTCCGGTTCAGTCGCCCTGTGGCAGGCAGAACACGGCGATCCGCTGGACGAGGTTGTTGCCGAAGCCGCCTCGGTTCCAGGACTGGGCGAGAGGCTGGGAGTGGCCCGCGGCGTCGGTGGCGCGGGCACTCAGGACATGGGTGCCGGGTGCGGCCGTCCATGTCGTCCGCCAGCTTCGCCAGGCCCATCGTGCGCGGCCGTCGTCCCCGTCCGGGCCCTCGGGCGATGCCAGCTCCGCCTCCTGCCAGGACTCCCCGTCGTCCGTGCTCACCTCGACCTTCGTGACCGGGGCGTGGCCCGACCACGCCCGGCCCTCCAGCTGGACCGTCCCCGGCCGTACGACGCGGGTCCGGGACATGAAGTCCGGGAAACCCGGCGGGATCATCAGCGCCCGTGGGGCGATACGGGTGACCGGGTCGCCGAGGTCGTCGGGCGACTGGCGGTAGCGGTAGGCCACCGCCTGCTGGAAGCCGGTGAAGGGCGTGCTGGTCAGGGCGATGTCGCGGAGCCATTTCACATGGGCCATGCCGTACCAGCCGGGGACCACCAGCCGTAGCGGGTGTCCGTGCTGCGGGGGGAGCGGGGCGCCGTTCATCTCGTACGCCACCAGTACCTCGGGGTCGTCGGCGGTGGCGTCCTCGAGCGGCAGGCTCCGCTGGTAGTCCTGTTCGACGCCGCGTTCGACTCCGTGGTCGGCGCCGGTGAAGACGGCCTCGAGGGCGTCCGGCTCGATACCGGCCTCGGCGAGCAGCGTCCGCAGCGGGACCCCGGTCCAGTCGGCGGTTCCGACTGCCTCCACCAGCCAGGGCTGGCTCACGGGCCGCGGTGTCAGCCGGGCCCGGCCGTTCCCCGCGCACTCCATCGTGACCCTGTGGGTGACCGGCGGGAACGAGCGCAGGGCCGTCATGTCGAGGCTCAGCGGTGTGCGTACGCGGCCGCCTACGGTGAGCGTCCAGTCGTCGGCGTCGGCGACGGGGATGTCGTAGTGGACGAGTACGTAGTGCAGTCCGGGCGGGGTGAGGTCGTAGCGGAGGGCCTCCAGCGGCAGCCCGTGGTTGCGGGCCGCGAGCGCGAGTTCCTCCGGACTGATGCCCTCGACGGGCTCGGCGACGCGCGCCGGTGCGCTGACGGCCCGTAGGGCGCTGATGTGCGCCTCATGGGTCTCATGCGTCTCATGGGCCTCATGTGTCCGACCGTCCGCCTCGCGTGCCTGACGGCCCGCCTCATGTGCCTGACCGCCGGCCTCGTGTGCTTCACCGTCGCGTCCGCCCATGTACCCATGGTGCGCTCGTGCCCCGGGCCGCGCGAGGGCGGCGATTGCGAGTCCCCCCGTACAGCGGGACGCTGGTGACGTCAGCCATGTGGCGTCGGTTCTGCTCTGCGGCCCATGAGGTCCCCGAATCCGGACGGGACGGGCACCGGCGCGCACCACCTGTCCCGGCCACCGCCCGGAGGGTCACGGACGACGGAACCGTCATTCATCCCCACACCCGTACCCGCACCCGTTCCCGTACCTCGCCTCGCAAGGAGATCGTCATGGCCAACGTGGACGACACGACCCTGGAGGCGATGCGGACCGTGCTGCGCGGTCCGGTCATCTCCCCGCAGGACCCGGAGTACGACGAGACCCGCAAGATCTACAACGCCATGATCGACCGCCGCCCTGGGGCCATCGTGCGCTGCATGGATGCCGCGGACGTCATGAACGCGGTCGACTTCATACGGGACCACGGTCTCGAGCTCGCCGTCCGCGGCGGCGGACACAGCGGCGCCGGGCTGTGCCTGGTGGACGGCGGTGTCACCGTCGACCTCGCCCCGATGCGCTGGGTGCGCGTCGATCCGGCGACGAAGACCGCGCAGGTCGGTGGTGGCAGTCTGCTCCGCGACCTCGATCATGCCGCGCACGCCTTCGGTCTCGCGGTCCCGTCAGGGATCAATTCGAGGACAGGAGTCGGGGGCCTCGCCCTCGGCGGCGGACACGGTTACCTCACTCGCAGGTACGGCCTGACGTCGGACAGTCTGCTGTCCGCGGACGTGGTGCTGGCCGACGGCAGCTTCGTCACCGCGAACGAGAAGGAGCACGCGGATCTCTTCTGGGCGCTGCGCGGCGGCGGTGGGAACTTCGGGGTCGTCACGTCGTTCACCTTCCAGCTCCACCCCGTGCACACCGTGGCCGTCGGGATCACGGTGTGGACGCTCGACCACATTCGTGAGGTGCTGGAGTGGTACCGCGGCTTCATTCCGCAGGCGAACGAGGACCTGAACGGCTTCTTCAGTTCTTTCGTCGTGCCGCCCGGACCGCCGTTCCCGGAAGAGCTCCACGGCCGGAGGATGTGCGGCGTCGTGTGGTGCTGGACGGGGGACATGGGCCGGGTCGACCAGGCCTTCGCCGCGGTGAACGAGCCCGCCGAGCCGGCCTTCCACTTCGCCGCGCCGATGCCGTATCCCGCGCTGCAGTCGATGTTCGACGATCTGTTGCCCCCCGGCTTCCAGTGGTACTGGCGCGGGGACTTCTTCGACCGCATCACGGATGAATCCATCGCCGTGCACGCGAAGTACGCGGAACGCATCCCCACCGACCTGTCGCTGATGCATCTGTATCCGGTCGACGGGGCGGCCCACCGCGTGGCCCCGGAGGACACGGCATGGGCGTACCGGCACGCCCTCTGGTCCGGCGTGTTCGCCGGCATCGACCCCGACCCGGCAAACGCCGGGACCGTGAAGCAGTGGTGCGTCGACTACTGGGAGGAGATGCACCCGCACTCGATGGGCGGCTCCTACGTGAACTTCATCGGTGAGGGCGAGACCGAGGACCGCGTCAAGGCCACGTACCGCGACCACTACGACCGCCTGGCGGAGATCAAGCGGACGTACGACCCCCACAACCTCTTCCACGCGACCCAGAACATCAAGCCGGCCCCGGCCCCGGCGGCATAGTGCCGCAGGAGACGGGGCCGGTACGGCCGGTAAGGCCCTTAACTGGGCTGGGCGTCGCTCGTCAGAACGTGCCCAGCTTGATCAGCGACAGCAGGGCGACCAGCTGGATCGCGGAGGCCGCCAGGGCGCGCGGCCACGGCAGGTCGTGCGACTTGGAGACCATCGACGTGAGCAGCGCGCCCGCCGCGATCCACGTCACCCACCCGAGGACCTGGACGAAGGACTCGTCGCCGCCCAGGAACAGCGCCACGACCAGGCGTGGCGCGTCCGTGAGGGACGTGATCAGCATGGACAGGCCGACCGTCGGCTGCCACGCCCCGTCACCGCCGAGCTGGCGCGCGAGCGTGTGCGTCACCACACCCAGGACGAAGAAGCTGATGACGATGGCGACGCCGGTGAAGAGGACGTACGGGATCGCCGACGACAGGGTGGCGTTGATCGCGTCCTCGCGGGCGCCGTCGAACCCGAAGAGGGCCAGCAGGCCGTAGAGGAAGGTGACGACGAGGGCCGGACCCCACATCGTGTAGTCGCGCATCTGCAGGAAGGTCGCGCCGGGGCGCAGCACGATGCCGCTGAGCAGCTGCTTCCAGTGCAGGCGCGGGCCGGCGGGAGGCGCGGTGGTCTGGCCGGCGCGGTACGTCCCGCCCTGGTTGTACGGGTCCTCGCCGACGGAGAACGCCTGGGTGTGACCGGGGTTGTCCGCCGCGTACGGGTCGGGGCCCTGCTGGTATCCGTGCTGGTGGCCGCCGTCGCCGAAGTACTCCGGCTCGCCATGGCCACCGGCGCCGTTCGTCTGGGCCCACTGATGTCCGCCGTACTGCTGCTGTCCGCCCGGCTGCGTCCCGCCGTACTGCGGGTGCGTCTGCGGGCCGCGCGGCGGGTAGCCGTACGGCGCCTGCCCGCCGCCGCTGTGCGGGGCCTGCTGTCCATACGGCTGCTGCTGCCGCGGTTGTTGTTGCGGAGTGCGGTTGTCCCGGCCGCGTCCGATCCTGAATCCAGCCACGTAATCGAACGTACCTGGTCCCGACGGGTGACGTGCCCAGCCTGGGACAAGGCGTGGGCTTTGCGGCCGAGCTGTGACATCCCTTACGGGGACCCTCCGGGGGACCTGGGGGAACTCTGGGGGATTTCTGGGGGACGCGAGAGGCTTACGCCGGGCTTACGTCAGGGGTTACCGGACTCGCCCCGAGTTCACACCAGACGTATTTGCCCGAGCCGCCGCCGTACCCCGGACTGACCTGGAACCAGCCCCAGTCGTCTGCGTACGCCCGCACGAGCCGGAGCCCGCGGCCCGCCTCGGCGGCGAGCGGTGGCGCGACGGGCGCCTCCGGCGGCGCGGGGTCCGTGTCCCACGCCCCCAGCCGCAGGGCCCCGCGGGACCGCCTTAGTTTCAGGGCGGCGGGCCCTTTCGTGTGCCGGATGGCGTTGCTCAGCAGCTCGGAGGCGAGGAGTTCGGCGGGTTCGAGGAGGGCCGGGAGGTGGTGAGTGGTGAGGATGTCGCGAAGGGTGCGGCGACCGATCGCCACGGCGCGGGGGTCGTGGGGGATGTAGAGGGTGTACTCCCACGGTTCTTCTTCGTCAGCGCATTCAGGCATACGGAACTCCGGTGGAGGAGGGGAGTTGAGGGTGAGCGGCGGAGTCGGGCGGTGGCTTTGTCGCGGCCGGCATGGCAGGGCGGGGCGGTGCGCATCCGGGGTCCCGGCGTTCCGCAGCGTGTGCGTCGCGTCACTAAAAGTAGGGGAGCAGCTTGACCCGGGTCAAGCTGCTCCCCGATTATTGTGTCCTCAACTCGCGTGAAAGCAGGGGCACATGGTCGCAAGGAGCGTCATCACGGTGCGGCAGGAGCGCCTGGGCAGGGAGCTTCGCAAGCTGCGGGAACAGGCGGGACTGGGCCTTCGGGAGGCGGCCCGCTCGATGGGAATCAACGAGGCCAAGCTCTCCAACGTGGAGTCGGCGCGCGTCGGCGTGAGTGCGGAACGCGTTCGGTTCTTGGCCAGTTATTACGGAGCTGGGGATACCCCGCTCGTCGATGCGCTGGCGGTCATGGCGACCGAGCGGGCGCGCGGTTGGTGGGAGGAATACCGCGGCCAGCTCTCGAGGGGTTTCCTCGATCTGGCGGAACTGGAGCACCATGCAAACCACGTGAGGTCGTTCGAGCTTGTGTTCATCCCTGGTCTCTTGCAGACCGAGGAGCATGTTCGGGCCGTCTACGCCGAATCCACCTGGGGGATGGCTGAGGAGCAACGTGAGCTTCGTACGCGGTTCCGTTTGCGGCGCCAGAAGATCCTCGACAGAGACGACCTCATGTACGAGGTGGTGATCCATGAGGCGGCTCTGCGTATCAGAAGGGCTGACCACGGTGTTGCCCGGCGGCAGTTGCTGCACATCCTCGAGCAGTCCGAACGACCTCACGTCACCGTGCGTGTGGTGCCCTTCGACCTGGACGGCTTCAATATGGGCTATTCGCCGCTGATCCTGGGCGGCCGCGTCCCGCAGTTGGACACCGTCCTGATGGATACCCCGCACGGGGGGAACCTCCTGGACGCAGAGGCGCAGCTCAACCGGTACCGGCGGGCGTTCGTCCACGTGCAGAAGTCAGCGCTGGGCGTCGTAGAGTCGAGGGACTTCATCCACCGCTTGGCTCAGGACGTCTGAAAGGCCCCGACATGGCAGAGGCCCTCGTATGGCAGAAGTCGTCGTTCTCCGGTGATGACGAGGACGCCGACTGCCTGGAGCTCGCCGCCCGCCAGGGCATCCCCCTGCTCCGCGAAAGCGACGAGCCCGGCACGGTGTTGGTAACCACCCGTTCCGGACTCGCCGCTCTCATACGTCACCTGCGCGACGACCGCTACTGAAGCATCCGGCCGCCGAACCCCGGGTAGCCGGACGTCGAGACGCCCGCGGACGAAGCGCCGAAGGCGACCGCGTTGTTCGTGGTCACGCCCGATGACGAGCCGCGCAGGCTCCACAGGGCGCCGTCCGCGCTGTTCTCTCCGTCGGCGCCGACGGAGAGATCCGCGTGGCCGTCGCCGTTGAGGTCGGCGAGGCGTACGGCCGAACCGAAGTGGTCGTTGTCCTCGGCGGCGCCGGGAACGCCGGCCGTGTCCTGGTGGAAGGTCTTCGCATCGGTGGTGGACAGCCCGGTGGGCGCGCCGCGGAGCACGGTGACGGCGCCGGTGAGCGTGTCCGCGCCGATGGTCTCGTAGAACGCGGAGACGGCCGCGTCGGCGCGTCCGTCGCCGTCGATGTCTCCGAGCGAGACGGCGTACCCGAAGTAGTCGCTCGTCTCGTCCTCGCCCGGGACTCCGGACGTGTCCTGGTCGATGGTCTGCGACGCCTCGGTGGCGATCCCCTCGGCGCTGCCGAGGTAGGTGCTGATGGAGCCGCCCTCGTTGCCGTCCAGGCCGCCCCAGTACGCGCTGGTGACCACGTCGTCGTGGCCGTCGCCGTTGATGTCGCCGACAGCTGCCTCCATGTCGCTCTCCAGTACGGCCTGGAAGGCGAGTCCTGAGGACGAGCCCAGGTACACCAGGGTGCCGTCGTACTTGGTGGACGTGTTCGGGAAGTACGTGCCGTTGGCGATCAGGTCGACGGTGCCGTCGCCGTTCACGTCGCCGGTGAGGAGGGAGACGGCGCCGTGGTCGGTGCCGGTCTGGAGAGGCGTGGTGAGCTTGTACCTGGACGCGGCCCCCGAGGACTTGGTGAAGCCACCGTTGTGGATCCAGATGTCCTTGCCCGAACTGCCCACGGCCAGGTCCGCCTTGCCGTCCCCGCTGAAGTCGCCCACGGCGAGCGACTGACCGAACCAGTCGTGGGCCGAGGCGGCGGGGTCGCCGATGGTCCGTCCGCCGGACAGGCCGGACGCGCTTCCCCAGACGACGACGGCGGTCCCGCCGTTGGTGTCGTCGCCGACGTCCTCGCCGGGCGCTCCGACCACGAGATCCGCGTACCCGTCGTTGTTGAGGTCGCCGGAAGCGAGAGCAGAGCCGAAGAAGTCGTTCGCCTCGGCCGTACCGGGGATCCCACTCGTGTTCTGGGTGAGGACCGTGCGTCGGGAGGCGCTGACGCCGGACGCCGAGCCGTAGTTGACGACCACGGCACCGGCGTACTTCGCGCCGCCTACGGTGGCGCGGGTGGCCGCCGTCACGAGGTCCCGGTAGCCGTCACCGTTGAAGTCGTCCGCGTACTTGGCGGCGGCTGCGGCCGGCGGGGCCGTCGCCCACGTGAGTAGCCCGCCCGTCAGGGCGACCGCCGTCGCGGCGGCCAAGGTCGTGCGCAGGGGGTGCCTTGTGCTCATGTGTCTCCTGAAGTGGGGGGGATCGAGTGATGTGTGGGGCACTCGGCCGGTTCGTACCGGCGCTGGTCTACGGGCCGGGCCCGCACCCGGGTGGGGGTGCGGGCCCAACCAGGCAGCGACGTACGTCAGTTGGCGGCATTCGCGCCGAAGAGCGGGTACGCGTCCGTCGAGACGCCCACCGAGGTCGCAGAGAGGGAGCGGGCACCGGTGGTGGTGATCTTGGTGCCGTCGGAGGGCAGGTAGACCACCGATCCGTTACCGGTGTTCTCGCCGTACGCGCCGACCGTCAGGTCCGCCTTGCCGTCGCCCGTGACGTCGGTGAGCTTCACCTCGCCGCCGAACGCGTCGTCCTTCTCGTCCGAGCCGGGGACACCGGCCGTGGACTGGGCGAAGTACTGGTAGCCGGAGGCGGTGTTCACGCCGGACTCCGAGCCGTACAGGACCGTCAACGCGCCCGTGTTCACCACACCGTTCAGGTTCTCGCCGGGCGCGCCGACCACCAGGTCCGTCTTGCCGTCGCCGTTGATGTCACCGAGCGACAGCTCGCTGCCGAACCAGTCGCCGCGCTCGGAGGAGCCAGGCACGTTGCCGCTGTTCTGGGTCACGGCGACGGTGGTGGCCGGGCCGTCGGCGGAGCCGTAGATGATGTGCACCTTGCCGCCGGTGGACGACTCGGGGACGGACGGCTCACTGCCGTCCTTGGACGGGTCCCAGTCCTGACCGGTGACGATGTCGCCGAAGCCGTCGCCGTTGACGTCGCCGATGCCGGTGATGACGCCCCGCTTCAGCTCCTGCGCGTACGCCGCGTCCAGGCCCGAGGCCGTGCCGGGCACGTAGAAGTTGGTGTTGTAGCCGTAGTTGCTGTCGGTCTCGTAGCCGTCGACGACCAGGTCGGTCCGCTTGTCGCCGTTGACGTCACCCGCGGTGAGCATGAGCGTGCCCGAGTCGCCACCGGAATGGATGTCCGTCGTGAAGGAGTAACGGCCACCGTACGTACCCGACTTGGTGATGCCGCCCTTGAAGACGTAGACCGAGTTCGACGAGGAGCCGACCGCGAGGTCCTCCGTGCCGTCGCCGTCGAAGTCGCCCGCGGCGAGCGCCTTGCCCCAGCGGTCGTGGGACGAGACTGCCGGATCCTTGATCGTCGTGGCACCGGACAGACCGCTCGCCGAACCCCACACGATGAGAACGGTGCCGCCGTCGGTGTCGCCGTCCACGTCCTCGAGGTCCGCGGCCACGGCGAGGTCGTCGAACCCGTCGGCGTTGAAGTCGCCGTACGCGCTCATCCAGCCGAAACCGTCGTTGGTCTCGGCGGTGCCGGGGATGCCTGTGGTGTTCTGGCTGATCGTGGCGCGCTTCGTGGACGTCACGCCGTTGGCCGAGCCGTACAGGGCGACGATCTGGCCGGCGCCCTTCTTGCCACCGACGGTGGCTGAGCCGGCGGAGTACGCGACATCGCCGTAGCCGTCGTTGTTGAAGTCCGCCACGGGGTGGTGGACGGAGTCGGCCGCCGTCGCCGTCACGGCCGAGAAGGTGAGCAGACCGCCCGTCAGCGTGGCCGCGGCGGCCGTCGCGAGGGCGAGTCGCAGGTGCTTGTGCATGCGGGTTTCTCCTGCTGCATGCGGGGATGCCTGGTGCGGCATCCGCAGTCGATGGGGTGCGTTCCGCCCGTGTTGCCAGGAATTCGCCGGAAGTTGGCGCAGGGTTCACGATGGCGGTCGGCGAACAGGAGACTCACGCCGGGGCCGAAGGGTTGTACGTGGCCCATGAATTTATTCGTGCTGCTGGGGTTGTTGGGGCGTGGCGCGGCCACCTGCCGACCACGCCCCCCTTCCTGGTCAGCCCGCGAGCACGTTGCCGAAGTACGCCAGGCCCGAAGGGCCGCCCAGCGTCGTGCTGTTGAAGGACTTCGAACCCGTGGTGGTGATGCCGGTCGAGGCGGCCTTGAGGTGCCAGGCTGCGCCCGCGCCGTCGTTCTCGCCCATCGCGCCCACGACGAGTTCCGTACGGCCGTCGCCGGCCGCGTCGACGAGGCGGACCGCGTCGCCGAAGTGGTCCTCGGACTCGGCCGTGCCGGGCACGCCCGAGGTGTTCTGGGAGAAGGCCTTGGCGCCGCTGCCGGTCAGGCCCGACGCCGAGCCGCGCAGGACGACCACCGAGCCCGCGCGCCTGGCCGAGCCGATGGTCTCGTACGCGACGCCGACCGCGATGTCCGCGTACCCGTCGCCGTTCACGTCGCCCGCCGCCAGGCTCCAGCCGAACGCGTCGCCCTTCTCGGCGGTGCCGGGCACGCCGGTGGTGTCCTGGTTGATACGGACGGGGGTGCGGGAGCTCAGTCCGGTGGACGCGCCGTACGTCACCGTCACCGCGCCGCCGAGGCCGCCGTTGGGCTCGCTGGCCGACTTCTCCATGAAGTTGCCGGTGACGATGTCTCCGTAGCCGTCCTTGTCGACGTCCGCGATGACCGCGTCGTAGCCGCCCGCGACCTTGCTGCCGGCCGTCAGGCCGCTCGCCGAGCCCCTGTAGAGGACGCCGCGGGTGCGGTAGCCGCCGGTGATCTCCTGCTGGCCCATGACCAGCAGGTCCGTCGTGCCGTCGCCGGTGACGTCACCGGCGACGATCTTGTCGGTGTTGATGCCGGTCTGCTCGTACGTGTCGATGCCGACGAGTTCCGTCGCCGCGCCCGTGCGGGAGATCGGGCCTTTGAAGATGTTCAGCTCGGGGTAGGCGAGGTTCGCCGCGGCCAGGTCGGTGTCGCCGTCCCCGTCGAAGTCGCCGGTGGCCACGGACCAGCCCAGCTCGTTGAGGTTCTCGGGAAGCGGAGAGGTCAGATTGGTCGCGGTCTTCAGGCCGTCGGCGCCGCCCCAGACCACGGTGATCGTGCCCGAGTCGCCGGTCGAGCCGATCTGCTCGCCGTGCACGCCGACGACCAGGTCCGTGTAGCCGTCGTCGTCCAGGTCGCCCGTGGTCAGGCGGTCGCCGAAGTAGTCGTACGACTCGGGGGTGCCGGGGATGCCGGTGGTGGCCTGGCTGATGATCTGGCGCTTCGAGGTGTCGAGGCCGCTCGCTGTGCCGTAGACGACGGCGACGTAACCGGCGCCGGACTTGGTGGCCACCTTGGCGATGGGCGCGGCGATCGCGAGGTCGCGGTAGCCGTCGCCGTTGAAGTCGCCGGAAAGGCCGGAGGGGGCCGCCGAGGCGGTGGTGGCCGAGAAGGCGAGCAGACCGGCCGTCAGCGTGGCCGCGGAGGCCGTCGCGAGGGCGAGTCGCAGGTGCTTGTGCATGCGGGTTTCTCCTGCGGCATGCGGGGGCGCCTGGCGGGCGCCCGCAGTCGATGGGTGCCGAACCACCCGGGTTTGCCCGGGGTTCATCCGCGCTTTGCACGGCGGTCGGCGATCAGGAGACCGATGGGACCGGGTGACGGTTGTAAGGAAGTTCGGAGTTTTCTGTGGCCAGAGGGGTGTGTGAGGAGGAGGTCGGCCACCCCGCACTCGGTTGTCGGCCACCCCGCACACCCACGCCCTGCGTGCCGAGCACCGTTCCGTTACGCGACCGCCCCCGACTTGGCGGACTGGCGGTGGACGCGTCCTACGTGAGCCGGAGTGAGACGCCGACGTCGGCCGGCGTGAAGAACTGGACCTGCTGTGGGTCGAGCCCCTTTTCCGTACCGCGCAGTACCAGGAACGCTCCCCGCCGCTTCTCGTACAGCGGCCCGAAGACGATCACGTCGGAGCGGCCGTCCCCGTCGACGTCGAGCAGCGGCGGCTGATGGTGGAACGCGTTCCAGTAGTGCGGGTTGGGGGTGCCGGGCAGGCCCCCGGTCTCTGCGTCGACGGACTGCTCGCCCGAGGCGGACGGCACGCCCGCCGAACTGCCCGGCAGGAGCGTGACCTTGCCGTCGTGCCTCCGGAAGTCCGGGGTGTTCACCACGACGTCGGGCCTCTTGTCGCCGTTGACGTCGCCGACGGCGGGCGTCGATCCGAAGTCGATACGGCGCTTTCCAGCGATGACGGTCGCCTCCCGGCCCGTGCCGAGGCCGGACTTCGCTCCGTACATGATGGTGAGCGCCCCACCGCTGCCGGGCATGTCCGCGGGGGCGACGGCGAGTTGGGTGGGCAGCAGCAGATCGTCGGTGCCGTCGCCGTCCGCGTCGCCCGTGGCCGGCGTTCGGGGGCCGTCGAAGGTGGAAACGGCCTCGGCGATACGGGCCTCCGGGCCGCCGACGCGCACGAGGCCCTGCTCGCTGCCCTCGTAGTACGCGACGGTGTGCAGGTCGGAGGGTGCGTTCTCGTCCTCCTCCGCGTCGAAGCCGTAGGTGAGGACCACTTCGGCGCGGCCGTCGGCGTCGAAGTCGCCCGTCGTGGCGGAGGACGGGGCGGCGTAACCGTGCTGCCCGAGATCGAGATCGGCCGTCCGCTCCGGCTTTCCCGAGCGGCCGAACGGTCCGTAGAGCAGGCGCCCGGCGGTCGCCGATTTGCCCCCCATCGGCGGGCCGGAGCCCTTGGTGCCGGCATCCAGCACATCGGCCGAGCCGTCGCCGTCGAAGTCCGCGACCGCGAGCGGCCGGGTGTCCTGAGGGACGTCGAGCGCCTTGGGCGTGTCCAGCCCGCGCGCACCGCCGTACATGACGAATACCTGCTGGCGCGGCGATGTGGCGTCCGGCGCCGACGGGCCGCGGCTGCCGACCAGATCCGTGAAGCCGTCGCCGTCGAGGTCGGCGCGGAGAAGGGGACCGGTGAACCATGCGTCGTCGCCCGAGCCCGCGGGGATGCGCACCGCCCAGTCGGTGTTGAGACCCTTCTTCGAGCCGTACACGATGACCAGGGTCGTCTTGGACCGCTTGCGGTCGCGGTCGGTGGCGGTGACGACGTGGATGTAGTCGTCGTACCCGTCGCCGTTGAAGTCCCCGGGATCCGGGTCGGCGGCGGGCTTGCCGGGCGGCGGGGTGCCGTTGGACTCCCGGGCGTCAGTGCCGCCGTCACCGTTACCACCCCCGCCACCGCCGCACGCGGCGAGCGCCATGGCGCAGCACAGGGCGACCGCGCACCGTCTGACCGCCCTGCGCTTCTCCGCTTGTCTCCGCGGCCTCCGCGTCATCAGGATCCCCCCAGGAACTCGGCGGTGGAGAACGTCACTTCCGGCTCCACCGCGATCAGACCGTTCTTCCTCCCCGGAAAGAGCGCCACCGTATCCTTCGTCTCCCCGCGATACGTCCGTACGACGAGATCAGCCCGTTTGTCCCCGTCGAAGTCGGCGACGGCGAGGAGCTGGGTGGAGCCCGGCGCCGCTGGTGCCACGGTGACCGCGCCTGCCGCCGAGAGACCCTTCGGGCGCCCCTTGAAGATCTGCAACCGGTCGCCGCCGACGACGAGGTCGCTCAGCCCGTCGCCGTCGAGGTCACCGGCCGCCAGGACTGCGCCGGCTCCGGCGTTACCGGACCGGGCAAGGTTCTCGCGAAGCGTGCCGGGCACGTCGTAGCGCAAGGCGATCCCGTCGCTCGTGCCGATCGCGGCGTCCATGCCCCGGCCCTTGCCGAAACGGCCGAACGCCACGGTGGAGCCCGCCGGGAACACGACGCCGGTACCGGTGGGGCCGGCCGGACCCCCGAGGACGAGGCTCGACGCCGACTCGGGGGAGGCGGTGGCGCGCACCAGCACGTCGTCGTAGCCGTCGCGGTCGACGTCGACGGAGGGCCCGACGGGGGCGTTCCCTGGCGCGGCCAGCGGAGTGCCGGCGGCACGGGGGGAGCCCTTACGGCTGAAGGGCCCGCGCAGATAACTGATCCGGCTGTCCGACGCGTGTACGACGAGGTCCATGGCCCCGTCCCCGTCGAAGTCGCCGCACACGGGCTGGTCGGGCCAGTCGTTGCCGAACCGGGCAGGGGCGGGGATGCGCACGGTCACGGCCTTGCCGGCCAGACCCTTCGGCGAACCGAAGAGCAGCTGCAAGGGCACCGGCGGCTGCCCCTGACCGTCGTACGGCGGGTCGGTGGAGACGACGAGGTCGGTGAAGCCGTCGTCGTCGAGATCGCAGGAGGCCTCGGCGTCGAAGGCGGCGGGCAGCTGCCCCTTGGTCGGCGCGGCGTACTCGGCGGGGCTCAGCAACTGTCGCGCACCGGGCACGAGTCCCTGCCCTCGCCCTTGCCCGCCGCCGTACACGACCCCGATGCCGGCGTCGTCGCCGTGCAGCTCGTCCGGGCCCTTCACCAGGTCGTTGAGGACGAGATCGCGGTGCCCGTCGCCATTGAAGTCGTCGGCGACGCGGCTGCCCTTGCCGCGGGGGACGGGCAGGCGCGGGGTGCCCCCGTCCTTGCCCGGAGCCCTGGAAGCACCAGCGGTCCTGGTCGCGGGCTGATGCTTCGTGGCGGACCCGCCGTCGTGCGCGAGTTCGCCGCAGCCGGAGAGCAGAAGGGCGCAGCTCAGGACGGCGGTGGTGGCTCGCAGACCGATGTGGCGGTGGCGCTGACTTCTGCTTCCTGCGCTCGGTATACGCACCATCCACCTCAAAGGCATCGGCATTACGGAGAACAACAACCGGCTCATGATGCTCTTGTTTCACCGGCCACGTAAGGGCAGGGCGGACAACGAGGCACCAGGCGGCACCAGGAGGCATGCGAAGGGCCGGGCCCCAGACGGGAACCCGGCCCTTCGCGTTGCGTACGAAGCGTACGGAACGGTACGAACCTCGCCTACTTGACGGGCTCCGGCTCCGGCTCGCTCTCCGCCTCGGCCTCGCCCGCCGGGTCGACAGGCGTCTTCACCGAGTCGAGCAGCAGCTGGGCCACGTCCACGACCTGCAGCGACTCCTTGGCCTTGCCATCGTTCTTCTTGCCGTTGACCGAGTCGGTCAGCATGACCAGGCAGAACGGGCAGGCGGTCGAGACGATGTCCGGGTTGAGGGACAGGGCCTCGTCGACGCGCTCGTTGTTGATGCGCTTGCCGATCCGCTCTTCCATCCACATCCGGGCACCTCCGGCGCCGCAGCAGAAGCCGCGCTCCTTGTGGCGGTGCATCTCCTGCTGGCGCAGGCCCGGGACCTTGTCCATGATCTCGCGCGGCGGCGTGTAGATCTTGTTGTGGCGGCCCAGGTAGCAGGGGTCGTGGTAGGTGATCAGACCGTCGACGGGTGTGACGGGGATCAGCTTGCCCTCGTCGATGAGGTGCTGCAGCAGCTGCGTGTGGTGGATGACCTCGAACTCGCCGCCGAGCTGCGGGTACTCGTTCGCGATCGTGTTGAAGCAGTGCGGGCAGGTGGCGACGATCTTCTTGGCGGACTTGGGCTTCTTGGTGCTCTCGTCCTCGTCGTCCTCGCCGAAGGCCATGTTCAGCATGGCGACGTTCTCCTGGCCGAGCTGCTGGAAGAGCGGCTCGTTGCCCAGGCGGCGGGCGGAGTCACCGGTGCACTTCTCGTCGCCGCCCATGATCGCGAACTTGACGCCCGCGATGTGCAGCAGCTCCGCGAAGGCCTTGGTGGTCTTCTTGGCCCGGTCCTCCAGGGCGCCTGCGCAGCCGACCCAGTAGAGGTAGTCGACCTCGCTGAGGTCCTCGATGTCCTTGCCGACGACCGGCACCTCGAAGTCGACTTCCTTGGTCCACTCGAGACGCTGCTTCTTGGCGAGCCCCCAGGGGTTGCCCTTCTTCTCCAGGTTCTTGAGCATCGTCCCGGCCTCGCTCGGGAAAGCGCTCTCGATCATGACCTGGTAGCGGCGCATGTCGACGATGTGGTCGACGTGCTCGATGTCGACCGGGCACTGCTCCACGCACGCACCGCAGGTGGTGCAGGACCACAGCACGTCCGGGTCGATGACGCCGTTCGCCTCGACGGTGCCGATCAGCGGCCGCTCGGCCTCGGCGAGCGCCGCGGCCGGGACGTCCTTCAGTTGCTCCTCGGTCGCCTTCTCCTCGCCCTCCATGGTCTTGCCGCCACCGGCGAGCAGGTAGGGGGCCTTGGCGTACGCGTGGTCGCGCAGCGACATGATCAGCAGCTTCGGCGACAGAGGCTTGCCGGTGTTCCAGGCGGGGCACTGGGACTGGCAGCGACCGCACTCGGTGCAGGTCGAGAAGTCCAGCAGGCCCTTCCAGGAGAACTGCTCGACCTGGGAGACGCCGTAGACGTCGTCCTCGCCCGGGTCCTCGAAGTCGATCGGCTTGCCGCCGGACGTCATGGGCTGGAGTGCGCCCAGCGCGGTGGAGCCGTCGGCGTTCCGCTTGAACCAGATGTTCGGGAAGCCGAGGAAGCGGTGCCAGGCGACACCCATGTTGGTGTTCAGCGAGACCGTGATCATCCAGATCATCGAGGTGCCGATCTTGATCATCGCGGTGAAGTAGATGAGGTTCTGCAGCGCACCGACGCTCAGGCCCTTGAAGGCCAGGACCAGCGGATACGAGACGAAGTACGCGGCCTCGTAGTGCTCCACATGGTGGATGGCGCCCTCGAGACCGCGCAGGCCCAGGATCGCCAGACCGATGGTGAGGATCACGTACTCGACGAAGTACGCCTGCCAGGCCTTGGAGCCCGCGAACCGGGACTTGCGGCCGGCCCGGGAGGGCAGGTTCAGCAGCCGGATCACGATCAGAACCAGGATGCCGACGACCGTCATCAGGCCGATGAACTCGATGTACATCTCGAACGGCAGGAAGCCGCCGATCACGGGCAGCGTCCAGTCGGCCTCGAAGAGCTGCCCGTACGCCTGGGCCAGCGTCGGCGGCAGGGTCAGAAAGCCGATCGCGACGAACCAGTGCGCGAAGCCGACGATCCCCCACCGGTTCATCCGGGTGTGGCCCAGGAACTCCTTGACCAGGGTGATCGTCCGCTGCTTGGGGTTGTCCGTGCGGCTGCCGGCGGGCACGGGCTGACCGAGCGTGATGAACCGGTAGATCTGGGCGACGGCTCGGGCAATGAGCGCAACGCCGACCACGGTCAGCACCAGCGACACGATGATCGCGGCGAGTTGCATTTGGGGGCTCCTCGGGCCTGCGAGGTGGTGCTTCAGCGGGGTGCTTCAGCGGATCTTCAGTGATTACTAAGCAGTAACTTATGCAGTCCGTCTGAGACTACCCAACATATGCCGCCGCGCTGTAGTCGCGCGGGCGGTGATCTGCGTCGCTGAGGCAGACCTTCCCAGGCGGTCGGCCTGTCAGCCGACGGCCGCAGTAGCTACCCGCGCGGCCCACGTGACGCGGCAATGCCGACAAAGTGCGCAAGGCTGTACACCGCACTCCGCAACGACCGCTCCCCGATGTCGAACCGCTGATGTTGACGTGCCCTCGAACGAGTGGCTCCCGCGGTCTGAGTGGCTCAACTGTCTATCCTCGCCGTGCACATAGGGAATAAACCAACCCTTTCTAAGACCATTTCTTCAGCCCTGTGAGGGGTGGACGTTGCATCTCCGTGGTTTTCTCAAGGTTCTCGCCAGACGCTGGCCGACCGTCATGGTCTGCCTGGCGCTCGGCGCCGGGGCGGGCCAGGCCGCCACCGAGCTGAGCACGCCTGTCTACGAGGCCAGCACTCAGCTCTTCGTCGCCACCCGCGCCGGTGTCGACACCACCCAGCTCAACGAGGGGCAGAGCTTCTCGCAGGCACGCGTCAAGTCGTACGCGTCGATCGCAGCCACCCGTCAGGTGACCGCACCTGTGGTACGTGAGTTGGGGTTGCACACCACTCCGGAGAAGCTGGCGTCCCAGATCAGCGCGCAGGCGCTCCCTGACACCGTGCTCATCGACATCACGGTCCGCGACACCGTTCCGCAGCGTGCCGCGCGCATCGCCAATGCAGTGGCGGTGCGATTCGGTGCCGTTGTCGAACAGCTGGAGGTGCCGAAGCAGGGGGCGGCGCCCGGCTCTGTGGTCGACGGCCCGCCCGCGGACGGTCAGCCGGCGAGCGGCCAACCCGCCGAAGCCGTCCCGGCGGCCTCGCCCGCCTCACCGGTCTCGCTCCGTGTCACCGAGCAGGCGAGCGCTCCCAGTGACCCCGTCTCGCCGCACCTCCTGCTCAACCTGGCCGCCGGGCTCATCGGAGGACTGCTCCTCGGCGCCGGACTCGTCGCCCTGCGCGAGACGCTCGACACGACCCTCAAGACCGCTGAGGCACTCAGCCAGCTCACCTCGCTGCCGGTCCTCGGCTCCATCCCGTTCGACAAGGACGCCACGAAGCAGCCGCTCGCGACCGGTGCCGCCAAGCACTCGACCCGCGCGGAGGCCTTCCGGAAACTGCGCACCAACCTGCAGTTCGCGCAGGTCGACGACCGGCCGCGGGTGATCGTCGTGACCAGCCCGGTACCCGGTGAGGGCAAGACCAACACCGCCGCCAACCTGGCGCTTTCGCTCGCTGAGGCGGGCATCGTGACCTGCCTGGTCGACGCCGATCTGCGGCGGCCGTGCGTGGCGCGCACCTTCGGCCTGGTGCAGAACGCCGGACTGACCACCGTGCTCATCGGACAGGCCCGCATCGAGGAAGTGATGCAGCAGGCAGGGAGCCGCCTCTCGGTGCTCACCAGCGGCGCGGTGCCGCCCAACCCGACGGAGCTGCTCGCGTCGGACCGGATGGGCGAGCTGCTGCGGGAACTCGCCGGGCGCTACGAAGCGGTGATCGTCGACACCGCGCCCCTGCTGCCGGTCGCCGACACCGTCGGCCTGGCCCCGCTCGCCCAGGGCGCGCTGCTCGTCGTACGTGCCTCGAAGACCGGTCGGGACCAGGTCCGCACGGCCGCCGAATCCCTGAGCCAGGTGGGCGTACGCACCCTCGGCACCGTCTTCAGCATGGCCCCGCTGAACAAGGGCAAGGGCTATGGCAATTACGGGAACTACGGCGATCTGCCCGCCCCCCGGCCGTCCGCCCGGCGCAAGGAAGCTGCCGAGCCCGCTCTGACCCACCTCGCGGGCGACAAATGACCCGGGTGCTCTTCGTCTGCACGGGCAATGTGCACCGCTCGGCGCTCGCCGAGCGGCTGCTCGCGGCCAGGCTCGCGCCCGCGTCGGCCGTGTGGCCGGAGAGCGCCGGCACCGGGGCGCCGCACCGCAGCGGCATGGAACGGGCCACCCGGCGGGTTCTGGAGGAACTGGGCGGCGACGGGGCCGGGTTCGCGTCCCGCCCGCTCACCGAGGACCTCGTCGGCGGGGCGGACCTGATCCTCGGGCTCGCACGCGAGCACCGGGAGGCCGCGGTGCGGATCTCACCGCTGGCGATGCGGCGCTGCTTCACGCTCAAGGAGTTCGTACGGCTCGCTGACGGGGCCTCCGCGGATGTGGTCGCGGAGGCCGCCGGCCGCAGGGGCTTCGTCGCCGCGGTCCCCGGCGCGGAGGACGACGTCGCGGACCCGTGGATGCAGCCGCTCGACGTCCTGCGCGAGTGTGCGCGGGAGATCGACGCGGCGGTGACCCGGCTCGCAGGGCTGCTGGACCCGGCATCTGCACGGACGCTCTCCGGTGTCGCGGCTGGGTGCCCCTTCGACGACAGGGCTGGGTAATACGGACCGCGCCTCGGGCGGGACCGTGGCACCCCAGGGGGCCGCGCCCTGACGGCCCACGGCCCCTGCGCCTGCGCCGGGGCACCTCTGTCCGGGCTTGCGATGGCCTGCCGGGCGATGGATCTTCGGAGGGCTCATGCAGGGACCTTCGGAGGGCTCATGCAGGGACCTTCGTACGGTTCATATACGGACCTCTGGACTCTCCGCAGCAGACAAAACGGGCGTAGTCTCCAAGACGGCGCCAGCGCCACGTGCAAGTCGCGCGCTCGCCCGTGAGCCAGGGTCCCGGTTGCCCATAAGCCCGGATGCCCGCCCGTAAGCCACGGACGCTTGCCCGTAAGCCCCAGATAAAAGTTGAGCCCCCTCGACTCAGCTCTGTTGACTCGCCCACATCCTTCATGCATCCTTGAGCCTGTTCCACTCAAGTCATGCTGGAGGAATTGAAATGGCACGTGCGGTCGGCATCGACCTGGGCACGACTAACTCCGTCGTCAGCGTTCTGGAGGGCGGTGAGCCCACCGTCATCACCAACGCCGAGGGCGCCAGGACCACGCCGTCCGTCGTCGCCTTCGCCAAGAACGGTGAGGTGCTCGTCGGCGAGGTCGCCAAGCGCCAGGCGGTCACGAACGTCGACAGGACCATCCGGTCGGTCAAGCGCCACATGGGCACCGACTGGAAGATCAACCTGGACGGCAAGGACTTCAACCCGCAGCAGATCAGCGCCTTCATCCTGCAGAAGCTGAAGCGGGACGCCGAGGCGTACCTGGGCGAGAAGGTGACCGACGCGGTCATCACCGTCCCGGCCTACTTCAACGACTCCGAGCGCCAGGCGACGAAGGAGGCCGGCGAGATCGCCGGTCTGAACGTTCTGCGTATCGTCAACGAGCCGACCGCCGCCGCCCTGGCGTACGGCCTCGACAAGGACGACCAGACCATCCTCGTCTTCGACCTCGGTGGCGGCACCTTCGACGTGTCCCTCCTGGAGATCGGCGACGGCGTCGTCGAGGTGAAGGCCACCAACGGCGACAACCACCTCGGTGGTGACGACTGGGACCAGCGCGTCGTCGACTACCTGGTCAAGCAGTTCAACAATGGCCACGGCGTCGATCTGTCCAAGGACAAGATGGCCCTCCAGCGCCTCCGTGAGGCCGCCGAGAAGGCCAAGATCGAGCTGTCCTCGTCCACCGAGACCTCGATCAACCTGCCCTACATCACGGCGTCCGCCGAGGGCCCGCTGCACCTGGACGAGAAGCTCACGCGCGCCCAGTTCCAGCAGCTCACCGCCGATCTGCTCGAGCGCTGCAAGACCCCGTTCCACAACGTGATCAAGGACGCGGGCATCGCGCTCGGCGAGATCGACCACGTCGTCCTCGTCGGCGGCTCGACCCGTATGCCCGCCGTCGCCGAGCTGGTCAAGGAGCTGACCGGCGGCAAGGACGCCAACAAGGGCGTCAACCCGGACGAGGTCGTCGCCATCGGCGCCGTCCTGCAGGCCGGTGTCCTCAAGGGTGAGGTCAAGGACGTCCTGCTCCTCGACGTGACCCCGCTGTCCCTCGGTATCGAGACCAAGGGCGGCATCATGACCAAGCTCATCGACCGGAACACGACCATCCCGACCAAGCGGTCGGAGATCTTCACCACGGCCGAGGACAACCAGCCGTCCGTGCAGATCCAGGTCTACCAGGGCGAGCGCGAGATCGCGGCGTACAACAAGAAGCTCGGCATGTTCGAGCTGACCGGTCTGCCGCCGGCCCCTCGCGGTGTCCCGCAGATCGAGGTTGCGTTCGACATCGACGCCAACGGCATCATGCACGTCACGGCCAAGGACCTCGGCACGGGCAAGGAGCAGAAGATGACCGTCACCGGCGGCTCCTCGCTGCCGAAGGACGAGGTCGACCGCATGCGCCAGGAGGCCGAGCAGTACGCGGAGGAGGACCACCGCCGCCGCGAGGCCGCCGAGAGCCGCAACCAGGGCGAGCAGCTCGTCTACCAGACCGAGAAGTTCCTCAAGGACAACGAGGACAAGGTCCCGGGCGAGATCAAGACCGAGGTCGAGTCCGCCGTCGAGGAGCTGAAGGAGAAGCTCAAGGGCGAGGACACGGCCGAGATCCGCACCGCCACGGAGAAGGTCGCGGCCGTCTCGCAGAAGCTGGGCCAGGCCATGTACGCCGACGCCCAGGCCGCGCAGGCCGCGGGCGGCGCCGGTGACGCCGGTGCCGGTCAGGCCAAGGCCGCTGACGACGATGTCGTCGACGCCGAGATCGTCGACGAGGACCGCAAGGACGGTGCCGCGTGACGGAGGAGACCCCGGGCTTCGAAGAGCAGCCCGACGTCCCCTCCGGCGCCACCGCAGAAGACGCCGAGTCGAAGGCCGCCGAGCCCAAGGAGGGCGCGGCGGCCCCGGCCGGGGACGCAACTCAGACGGCAGGCCTGACGGCCGAGCTGGACCAGGTGCGCACCGCGCTCGCCGAGCGCACGACGGACCTCCAGCGGCTGCAGGCCGAGTTCCAGAACTACCGCCGCCGGGTCGAGCGGGACCGGATCGCGGTCAAGGAGATCGCCATCGCGAACCTCCTGACCGAGCTCCTGCCCGTGCTCGACGACATCGGTCGCGCGCGGGAGCACGGCGAACTCGTGGGCGGGTTCAAGTCGGTGGCCGAATCCCTGGAGACGGTCGCCGCCAAGATGGGCCTGCAGCAGTTCGGCAAGGAGGGCGAGCCCTTCGACCCGACGATCCACGAGGCGTTGATGCACTCGTATGCGCCCGACGTCACGGAGACGACGTGCGTGGCGATTCTGCAGCCGGGGTACCGGTTCGGCGAGCGCACCATCCGCCCCGCGCGGGTGGCCGTCGCCGAGCCCCAGCCCGGCGCGCAGACCGTCAAGGCCGAGAAGGCCGACGGGAACGACGGTTCTTCGGAAGCGGCGGACAAGGAGAACGGTGGCCCGGACGAGGGCTGACGTCATACGAACGGTACGGATCGCCGTACGGACGAGGAAGGAGGGACGTCGGGGATGAGCACCAAGGACTTCATCGAGAAGGACTTCTACAAGGTCCTCGGCGTCCCCAAGGACGCCACCGAGGCCGAGATCAAGAAGGCGTACCGGAAGCTCGCCCGCGAGTACCACCCGGACGCCAACAAGGGGAACGCCAAGGCCGAGGAGCGCTTCAAGGAGATCTCCGAGGCGAACGACGTCCTCGGCGACCCCAAGAAGCGCAAGGAGTACGACGACGCGCGCGCCCTCTTCGGCAACGGCGGCTTCCGCCCCGGGCCGGGCGCGGGCGGCGGAACGTTCAATTTCGACCTGGGCGACCTCTTCGGCGGGGGACCCCAGGGCGGCGCGGGTGGTGCCGGGGGATTCGGCGGCGGACTCGGTGACGTCTTCGGGGGACTGTTCAACCGCGGTGGCGCGGGCGCGGGCACGCGGACGCAGCCGCGGCGCGGCCAGGACATCGAGTCCGAGGTCACGCTGAGCTTCACGGAGGCCGTGGACGGCGCGACCGTCCCGCTGCGGATGTCGTCGCAGGCGCCGTGCAAGGCCTGTTCCGGCACCGGCGACAAGAACGGCACGCCGCGTGTGTGCCCGACCTGCGTCGGCACCGGCCAGGTGGCGCGCGGCTCGGGCGGCGGCTTCTCGCTGACCGATCCCTGCCCCGACTGCAAGGGTCGCGGCCTGATCGCCGAGCACCCCTGCCTGGAGTGCAATGGCAGTGGCCGCGCCAAGTCGTCCCGCACCATGCAGGTCCGCATCCCCGCGGGGGTGACGGACGGCCAGCGGATCAGGCTCCGCAGCAAGGGCTCACCCGGTGAGCGGGGCGGCCCGGCGGGCGACCTGTACGTGGTCGTGCACGTCGACGCCCACCCGGTCTTCGGCCGCAAGGGCGACAACCTCACCGTCACCGTGCCGGTCACCTTCGCGGAGGCCGCGCTCGGTGGTGAGGTGAAGGTGCCCACGCTCGGCGGCCCGCCGGTCACGCTGAAGCTGCCGCCGGGCACGCCCAACGGGCGCACGATGCGCGCCCGTGGCAAGGGCGCGGTCCGCAAGGACGGCACCCGCGGCGACCTGCTGGTCACCGTCGAGGTCGCCGTGCCGAAGGACGTGACGGGCAAGGCCCGGGACGCCCTGGAGGCGTATCGCGAGGCGACCGCGGGGGACGACCCGCGGGCGGAGCTGTTCCAGGCCGCGAAGGGAGCATGACGCAATGGACGGCCGTCGGCGGAACCCTTACGAACTCACCGAAGAGACGCCGGTGTACGTCATCTCGGTGGCGGCCCAGCTGAGCGGGCTGCACCCGCAGACCCTGCGTCAGTACGACCGTCTCGGCCTGGTCTCCCCGGACCGCACCGCGGGCCGGGGCCGGCGCTACTCGGCCCGTGACATCGAGCTGCTCCGCCAGGTGCAGCAGCTGTCGCAGGACGAGGGCATCAACCTCGCCGGCATCAAGCGCATCATCGAGCTGGAGAACCAGGTCGTCGCGCTCCAGCAGCGCGTCGCGGAGCTCCAGGACGCGCTGGACGGCGCGGCGGCGACGATGCGGCAGCGCGAGGCGGCGGTCCATGCGTCGTACCGCCGGGATCTGGTGCCGTACCAGGAGGTGCAGCAGACCAGCGCGCTGGTGGTGTGGCGGCCGAAGCGGCAGCAGTCCTCGGACTGACGCAGTTCTCGGACTGACTCAGGCGCTTACGCGAAAAGGGGCCCGGAGAAGAAACCTCCGGGCCCCTTCGTCATGCCGTCATGAGGGCGGTTCCCGGGTCTGGCCAGGTCTGATCGGAGCGCATTGCGCTGACTGAAAAGGGTGATATCGGGCGGAATCGCCGGTCCGTTCCCTCTCCGTCCTCGACGCGCTCACCAAGGTGTCCCCCAGGGCGTCGGCCCGGCACGGCGTCGGCCTGTACGCGGCGCTTGCGCACCCCCTCGGTGACGAGAAGAGGTCCCACCTTGATGATCAGGCGAAGAGCGCGTCACCTCCTGCCTCTCGTACCTCTCGTACCGGTGGTGTTCGGACTGCTCATCGGCCTGGCTCCGGGGCCGACGAAGGCTCAGGAACGGTCCCCGGAACGGGCGATCGAGGCCACCGATGAGATCCGGGCGCCCGCGGCCAGGACCGCCACTCCGTCCGGGCACTTCCAGGCCGCCCAGCTGCCCCCGCTCGGACCCAGGCCCACGGAGACCGAGGAGGAGCTGCGCAGGTCCATGAAGATCCGTCCGCAGGAGCGCCCTGCGGACGGAACCGGTGACACCCCCCGGCGCCTGGCACCACCCGCCCCTCAGCTCAGCTTCGAGGGACTGAACGCGGGCTCCTGCTGCGCCCGCCCGCCGGACACCCATGGAGCCGTGGGTGTGAACCACTTCGTCGAGATCACCAACCACAGGGGCGTGGGCATCTTCCGGAAGTCGGACGGCGCGCTGGTCAAGAACACGACCCTCAACAGCTTCTTCGGCTACACGGCCAGGACCATCTTCGATCCCCGGGTCGTGTACGACCGGCGGTGGGACCGCTGGGTCGTCTTCGGCGTGGCCTTCCAGGAGAGCTCGACGGTCCAGTACGTCTTCCTCGGGGTGTCCAGGACCCCCGACCCCACGGGGGCGTACTACCTCTACAAGTTCGACGTGCCGGAGTCGACGGGCAACTTCTTCGACTACCCGCAGCTCGGCATGGACCAGGACGCCCTGATCGTCACCGCCAACATCTTCAGCGGGGACTCCTACGTCCGTACGCGGGCCTTCGGCATTCCCAAGGCGGCGGCCTACAACGGACGGTCGTTCTCGCGGCCGTACTTCGACCTCGGTACGCCCGGGACCGTGGCACCTCCGATCGTGGAGGACAACAACGCGAACGCGTTCCTGGTGGCGGCGAGCGCCGGGAACCCGTCCCATCTGAAGCTGTTCCGGGCCACGGGCATCGGCCGGAGCACCGCGAGCATCGCGCTCCAGGCCCATGTGCCGGTGCCGGCGTTCTCCGTTCCGCCGGACGCCCGCCAGCCGGGCACGACCGACCGCCTCGACACCCTCAACGCCCGCTTCCAGAACGTCAGTACGCAGATCGGCAACCAGCTGCTGAACGTCCACACCATCAACGCGGACAACCGCGCGACGGCGAAGTGGTACCAGATCGACACGGCGACCAACACCGTCCCCGTCGGCCGCTCCGGATTCGTCTTCGAGTCCGCGAACTCCGACGACTTCAATCCCTCGGTGGCGGGCTCCGCCGTGGGAGGCACATCGGCGAACCCGATCGGGCGGATGTTCTTCACCTGGACCTCCACCCGTGTCCCGGGCGGTCCAGCCCCCCACCAGGCCAGGGTCAAGGGCGGGGGACGGCTGTCCACCGACACGGCGAACGTCGTCGGCGGCTCGGACTTCGCCCAGGCACCCGCGGCGTACAACCCCTCGTCCGACCTCGTCGAACGCTGGGGCGACTACTCCGCCGTCTCGATCGACCCGGTGGGGACGAGCAGCTGCCCCGTGGGCCAGCGGGCCTGGATCGTGAACGAGCGGCACGTCAGCGCGACCGTGTGGGGGTCGCGGTTCGGGCGGCTCGGGTTCTGCTAGGCCGGGGTGCTTCGTCGCCGCTCAGCCGGCCAGGCCGTTCGCGGCCAGCCACTGCGGATCCGGCGCCACCGTCTGCAGTACTTCCACCAGTACGCCGTCGGGCCCGGCGACCTGGAACCGGCGCTGTCCCCACGGCTCGGTGACCAGCGGCAGGACCACCTCGAGACCGGCCGCCCGCAACCGCTCATGCTCGGCGTCGACATCCTCGACCAGGAACGCGAGGAGCGTGCCGACGACCGCCTTGCCCCGGGTCGCCTCAGGCCACGACTCGTGATCGCGCTGGACGAAGTCCAGGCTCAGGTTCGGGTGTTCGGGGTGCTGGGTGTTCACGTACCACCCCAGGTCGATACCGACCTTGAACCCGAAGTGCGCACTGAACCAGGCCGCACTGCGCGCCGGATCCTCCGCCGCCACGGCCATACCGACCAACGTGAACCGCATTCTGGTCCTCCCCCTTGTCGACGAGTCCCGGCACCAAGGCAGCGCTGGGGCTGAGCTGCCAAGGGTTCCCCATCTGCGGCGGGCAGGCAATGAGCAGGGGACTTACTTCGCGCCGGGCGAGCCTGCCCTGAGGTGGTGGAGGAGGGCGGCGAGGCCGGCGGGTGTGGTGTGGAGGACGACGTCTGGGGTGTCGCTTTCGCGGAGGTGGATGGTGCTGTCGGGGGCAGCGGCGACGTATACGCAGTTCGCCTGGTCCTCGCTGAACGACGACTTTATCCAGGCGAGTTCGGGGCGCATGGTCAGTCCTCCTGAAGGCTGTAGAGCAGGTGTTGGATCAGGGCGAGGGAGTCGCGTGACTCATGTGAGGAAGCGGGCACTCCCGGGTCCACGGGGGGTAGGGATGCGGCGCGAAGGCGGTCGAAGCGCGTGCGGTATCTGAGTACCGCGTCGCGTTCGTGGACGTAGTGCGAGGCCGCTGGGTTTTCCACGAGGACCGTCTCGAGTGCCGATTTGTGGGAGACGGCGAACAGGAACGGGGTGCTGAAGGCCGACAGCCCTTCGGCAGTGAAGGGCAGCACCTGAATCGTGACGTGCGGTAGCTCCGCCATGCGGATCAGGTGCAGCAGTTGCCTGCGCATGACGGCTGCACCGCCGAACCGCACATGGAGCGCGGCCTCGTGGATGACGGCGTGCAACGTTGGGGGCTGCTCCTGGGCGAGGATCCGTTGCCGTTCCATCCGGAACCGGACAGCCTTGTCAAGGTCGTACTCGGAGCGCTCACTCTGACTGGAGCGGAAGATGGACCGCGTGTAGTCCGCGATCTGAAGGATTCCCGGGATGAACAGGGATTCGTAAGAGAGCAGGGCATCGGCAGCTGCTTCAAGTTCGGCGAGATCCAGGGCAGCTGGCGCGACTACGTGCCGGTAATCGGTCCACCAGCCCTTCCCGCTGTCCTCGCCCATGGCTACCAGGGCCTCGATGAGCGGTTCCCGTGTGCACCCATATGCCCGGCACAGGGTGCGTAGCTTTTCCGGCGGGATGGCGGTGCGGCCGGCCTCGACGTGACCAAGGTGGGCGCGCGCCATGCCGATGAACTCACCGCCCTCCGTCACGGAGTAGCCCGCCTCTTCACGCAGCTTCCGCAATTCCGCGCCGAGGCGGCGCTGCCGTTCTGTGGTGCTGGTGCGGAGTGCCAACGTGCGTCCTCTTCCGGCTGGGTTGGCGTCAGTGTGCCCCGACTGAGCTGCGCGGTCTACTCAATCTGACGAACGGGTTGCACGCGGTAACCCTTCTTCCCTACTGTGAGTGTGGCGCCGATAACGCTACGGAGCCGCTCAACTCCCCTTGCCTGTAAGCCGACAGAGCACCCGCTCCTCTCGCCAGGAGTGTGCGGGCAACGCCATCGCTCGGCACGGGAAGGCCCTGCTCACGCCTGTCGATGGGAGTCGTCATTCATGCACCCCGCCCGAAGCGCTCCGCACCGCCCCGTCCAACCCTCGTACGAGTACAGCCTCTTCGCCCCCGGCGACGCCACCGCCCCCAAGGTGTGCCGCGACTTCGTACGCGGCGTCCTGCTCGCCCTCGGTAGAGACCCGTTCGCCGACGCGGCAACGCTCTGCACGTCGGAACTCGTCACGAACGTCCACCTGCATACCAAGGGCTCCGCGATGGTGAGGGTCTGGCTCACCCCGGCGCGCCTCCGGGTCAGCGTCTTCGACGAGAGCCCGGACCCGCCGGTGGTGACGCGCCCCGCCGCAGGGGCCGCCGCCTGCTGGGGCCGCGGACTCGCGCTCGTCGCCGAGGTCGCGGACACCTGGGGCGTCGCGGACGAACGCGCGGGGCGGTACGCGAAGGGCGTTTGGTTCGAGCTCGGCCCCGGTTAGTTGTTTCTGCTTGCCCGGTTCGGGTGAACCGGGGACATTTCCGCAGGTGAGGCCGTGTGCCGCCTATCGTGGCGGCGTTGCTTGTGCCCCACGGACGCCAAGCCCACACTGGAAAGGAGGTGCGCCACCGTGACCGCTCTTGCTGCTGAGAGGCCAAGGACCATCACCGGTCCCGCACGAGCCTGACCTCGTACGGGCCTGCGGGAGCGCCCCGAACCCATGGACCCGTGGCGGAGGCGCCCCCACCCGCCCTCACGCCACCCGCGTGAACTCCACCAACACCTCCGGCGGACCACCCGCCACTCCCCGGTACACCCCCTTGTGCGGCGTCACGTCGTCGTAGTCCCGGCCCCGGCCCACGATCACGTGGGACTCGCCCGCGCGGGTGCGGTTCGTCGGGTCGTAGCCGGACCAGTCGCCCGCCCAGTACTCGACCCAGGCGTGGCTCTGACCCGCGACCGGGCGGTGGAGTTCCGCGTCGCGTTCCGGGTGGAGGTAGCCGGAGACATAGCGGGTGGGGAGGCCGAGGGCGCGGAGCAGGCCCGCCGTGAGGTGGGCGATGTCCTGGCAGACGCCGGCGCCCTGCTCCCACGCCTCGGTGGCGACGGTCTGGACGCCCGTCGCGCCGGGGACGTACGCGACCCGGTCCGCCACGAGGTCCGACACGGCGACCGCCGTCTCGTGCGCGTCCAGGCCGTGGGCCGCAGCGCGGGCCAGGTCGGTCAGCTCCTCTGTCACGGCGGTACGCCGGGTGGCAACCGCGTACTCCAACAGGCGCGAGTCAGCGCTCCGTTCGGCCACCTCCGCCCAGGTGGGCGGGGACGCGAGGGGTTCCGGAGGGGCGGTCTCCACCAGGCTCAGCGCCGTGATCGTCAGGTCCTCGTGCGGCTCCATCAGATCGAAGCCGGTGACCTGGGTGCCCCAGTAGTCCCAGTACGCCCATGTCGCCGTCGCCGGGCTGATGGTCACGCGCGCGTCCAGCGTGGTCTGGCCCGGCAGGGTCAGCGGGGTCATCCGGACCTCGTTGTGCGAGGAGACCGCCGCCTGCGCGTACGAGACACGCGTCTCGTGCCTGATCCGGAGCCTGCTCGTCTGCCGCATCGTGCTCACTGTGTCCACGGTCGTCGTCCTTCTTGTCATCCCGCTCACGCGCCTTCCTGGGCCCACTCGACCGGGCCTTGGTACGGAAAGAACCTCTCCGCCACCGCCTCCGCGGAGGCCATGCAGGCCTGCTGCAGATCGCGCAGCAGGTGCGGCAGTCCGTCCTCCAGCGCGGCCGAGTCCAGGTATTCCAGGCGCGTCCGCGTCCGGCCTATCGGTCGGCGCGCCGGGTCCTGGCGCGGACGGCCGAGCGCGGCCAGGCACTCCTCCGCAGTCGTGAGCGCATGCAGCGCCGAGCGCGGGAAGTCCCTGTCCAGCAACAGGAATTCGGCTACCCGCGGGGTGTCGCCGAAACCGCCGTACACGCGCGCGTACGCCTCGTCCGCACCGCTCGCGCTCAGCAGCGTCGGCCAGTCGGGGGCGTGGGCGGCGTCCAGCACACGCACGGACAGCAGGCGGACCGTCATGTCCACCCGCTCGAGGCTGCGGCCGAGCACCACGAACCGCCAGCTGTCGTCCCGGCTCATCGTTGAGTCCGCGAGCCCGAAGAAGAGCGCTGCCCGGCGGCGTACCAGCTCCAGATACGCGTACGGGCCGGTGCGGCGTGCCGCCGTGCGCTGGTCGGCGAGCGCGTGCCAGGTGGAGTTGAGGCACTCCCACATCTCGGAGGAGACGGCCTCGCGGGCGCTGCGGGCGTTGAGCCGGGCGGCGCCGAGCGCGCCCTCGATGGCGCCGGTGGAACGTGCGTCGAAGGCCAGCTGGTCGAGCACCTGCTGCATGTCGACGGGCTCGCCGCCCGCGTCCAGGCCGAGGATCGCGTACAGCGAGCGGCACGCGGTGTCCTCGTCGCGCCACGGGTCCTCCAGCAGGCGGTGCAGATACGCGTCGAGGATGCGGGCGGTCGCGTCGGCCCGTTCGACGTAGCGGCCGGTCCAGGTGAGGGCTTCGGCGATGCGGGAGAGGATCACGTCGTTCACAGCGGTACCTCCTGCGCCGGAGGGCTGTCCGGAAGTCTGTCCCGGCTGGCTTGGCTGGCCTGGGTGTCCTGGCTGTGCTTGCTGTCCTTGCTGTCCTGCAGGGGTGGTCCTCACTGCTGCTGCGCTCCTTCCTGTACGCCCTGGAGGGTGGCACCGTCGGGGCCCAGCTGGCGCGGCGCGACCGGCGGCGGGGTACCGGCCGGTTCGTCCGCCACGGCGGACGCAGGCTGGCCGTTCGTGAGGACCCAGGTGTCCTTGGAGCCGCCGCCCTGGCTGGAGTTCACGATGAGGTTCCCCTCCTGCAGGGCCACCCGGGTGAGTCCGCCGGGCAGCACCCACACCTCGTCGCCGTCGTTCACGGCGAACGGGCGGAGGTCTATATGGCGCGGCGCCATGCCGTCGCCCGCCAGTGTGGGCGAGGTCGACAGGGCGACGGGACGCTGGGCGATCCACCCGCGCGGATCGGCCACGACCTCCTTGCGGACCCGGTCCAGCGTGGCCTTGTCGGCGTGCGGACCTATGACGATGCCCTGGCCGCCGGCCCCGTCCACGGGCTTGATGACCAGCCGGTCGAGCTGGTCGAGCACGGCTTCCAGCTGCCCCGGCTCGTCCGGACGGAACGACTCCACGTTCGGCAGAATCGGTTCCTCAGAAAGGTAGTAGCGGATCAGATCCGGCACATACGTGTAGAGGAGCTTGTCGTCCGCGATGCCGTTGCCGACCGCGTTCGCCAGCGTGACCGTGCCCGCCTGCGCGGCGCCGAGGATGCCCGGGCAGCCGATCACCGAGTCCGGCCGGAAGTGCAGCGGATCGAGGAAGTCGTCGTCGAGCCGCCGGTATACGACATGGACCGGCATCTCACCGCGCGTCGTACGCATCCACACCCGGTTGTTCCGGCAGACCAGATCGTGCCCCTCGACCAGCTGCACACCCATCAGCCGGGCGAGCAGAGCGTGTTCGAAGTAGGCGGCGTTGCTCGGGCCCGGCGTCAGCACGACCACGCGCGGGTCTGCGACTCCGTCCGGCGCGGCGGCCCGTAGCGCGGCCAGCAGCCGCTGGCAGTAGCCGTCGACTGGCAGCACATGCTGCTCGGCGAAGAGCGACGGGAAGATCCGCGTCATCGCGCGCCGGTTCTCGATGACGTACGAAACGCCGGACGGCACCCGCACGTTGTCCTCGAGCACCCGGAAATCGCCCTGCACATCCCGTACGAGATCGATCCCGGCGACGTGGATACGCACCCCGCCCGGTGGCTCGACGGGCCCCGCCGCTCTGTGGAAGTGCGGCGAGTTCAGCAGCAGCCGCCAAGGCACCACACCGTCCTCGAAGGCCCGGCACGGCCCGTAGGCATCGGCGAGATACGCCTCCAGCGCCTTCACGCGCTGGGCGACCCCGCGCGAGATCAGGTCCCACTCGAGCGCGTCGAGTATCCGCGGCACGAGATCCAGCGGCCAGGGCCGCTCCTCGCCCGCGAAGGCGTAGGTCACACCCCGGTCCGTGAACGACCTCGCCATCTGGTCCGCCCTGAACCGCAGTTCGGCCGGATCCATGGGCTGCAGCGCCGCCAGCACCGGCTCATAGGCGGTCCTGACTTCACCCGGCCGCTCAAACATTTCGTCCCATGCATCGGCCAACGCGTATGCGTCGAATATGTCCGCCATGGCGCGACGTTAGATGCGATACGTAACATCCCGGTCTCCCGGTGGTTTCCGGCAGCTCACGGGGGTTCGGGCCGGCCGCTGACGGCTCAGTGGTCCTGTTCCAGGATCCCCGACTGGGCGATGAGGTAGCCGAGTTGTGCGCGGCTGCCGCTGCCGAGGGCGGCGGCGAGTTTCGCGATGTGGGCGCGGCAGGTGCGTACGTTCATGCCGAGGCGGCGGGCTATGGCCTCGTCGACGTGGCCCTCGACGAGGAGCTTGGCTATGGAGCGCTGGACGCCGCTGATGCCGTCCGTGGCGGGGGCGTAGGGAGGCTCGTCGAGCAGGGGGACCGCGCGGCGCCAGAGTTGTTCGAAGACCTTCACGAGATATTCGACCAGGCCGGGGTGGCGCAGCTCCAGGGCGACGCGGCGGTCATCGCGGGCCGGTATGAAGGCGACGGTCCGGTCGAAGATCATGAGGCGCTCTATGAGTTCCTCGAGGGTGCGTATCTCCACCTTGCCCTTGGCCATGATCTCGGCGTAGGCGAGGGTTCCCTGGCTGTGCCGCACGGTGTGCTGGTAGAGCGTGCGCATCGAGATGCCGCGCTCTATGACGGCCTGGCCGCGCTTCAGCGCCGCGCCGAGCACGTTCTCGCTGCGTCCGCCGCCGGGCTGCACGGTGAGCACCTCGGAGTGGCATTCGGCCGTGGCGAGGTCGATGGCCGCGTTGATCCGCTCGATGCCCTCAAGCACCGTCACCGCATGGTTGGCCTGGAGGTTCTGAGCGCTGATGCCCATGAATGGCTCAAAGGAGTCGGTCAGTTCGATGGCGAAGGCCCTGCGCTCCTGGATCTCGCGCTCTATGGGATGGAGTCGCTGCGCCAGCGCCGCCGTCGGCGGAACAGGGTGAAGCCAGCTGGGGTCGTCCGGGTCGGGGTGCAGGAGCGCGAACTCGAGGAGGCAGGGAGCGGGTGCCACCTCCGCGCGCCCTATGCGCCCCAGGCGCAAAGCGTCGGCGTACAAACGCTTCCCTGCATCGCACAGTTCGGTCACACCGTGGGGATGCGTCCGTTGTGTATTTGTTTGAGGCAAATCTCCACCCCCCAGGGTCCTGAACGTGCAGGAACATGATGCATCGCTTCTGTGGCTTTGACGTGGCTTGATGAGCCATCGTCTTGAAAGCGGGGGAGAGACATCTGGGAAGTGAGGACGAAGCCCACTATGTGCAAGAAAATGCTTCGCACGGTGCTTGCCGTTGCCTTCTCCGCCGGGTTGGTCTTCGGCGCAGTGAGCCCTCTGGATCTCGGTTGGGACAGCGTGCCGGGCTCGAGTGTCGCCAGTGCACCGCCGGACCTCGGCTGGGACACGGCCCCGGTGGGCGCGGACGCATGACCATCCCACCCGACGACCGGTCCTTCCGTCGCGAAATGGCGACCGCCTATCGATCGGGCTGGCACTTCATCGATCTCGTCACGGCGATCCCCCACCGCGGTGACTCGTTGATGGTGACGCTGGTCGGTGAACCGATCGTCGTGGTGCGCGAGGAGGACGAGGACGTACGGGCCTACCGGTGCCTGCGCCGGCCGAGGGGCGCCCCACAGCCCGTGCGGTGTGCGGTCCGGTACGGAATGATCTTTGTGAACCTCGACCAGCGTGACCATCAGCCGGCCGAGCAGGAAGCTCCAGAAACTTTTTCCGCCACCCCCCGCAGTGCCTGACGCGATTCCCCCGTCGTAACAGATCGCTCAGGTGCTTCCCCCACAGCGGCGCCACCGTGACCTGAACACGGTGGCGCCGCTGCAGTTTGCGCCGGCGCGCGGCCCCGCAGTGTTGTGGGCAGTCGTTCCGCCCCTAGCGGAACGTATGCCCGCAGGGGTGCGGCGGCCAGCCGCAGCGGGTTCAGCCGCGCCCCATTGCCGCCGTAAGCGCGATCTCGATCGCCACGCGGTTCGGGTTCGGGGACGGTACGCGGCCGTACCGCTCCGCGTACCGCCGCTCGGCCTCCGCTATCCGCTCCGGCTCCGTGCACACGGTCGCGCGGCCCTCGAGGGTCGCCCAGCGGCGGCCGTCGACCTGGCAGACCGCGACCCGCGCCCCCTCGGGCCCGGCGGCCAGCACGTGCCCGACCTTCGCGCTCGACTTGTTCGTGATCACGCGTGCGAGGCCCGCCTCCGGGTCGTACGTCACCCCCACCGGTACCACGTGCGGCGTGCCGTCGGACCGGAGCGTCGTCAACGTGCACAGATGCCGCTCGCGCCAGAAGCTGAGGTAGACGGGGTCGGGTCGGAGCGGATCGACGGGGTACGCAGCCATGGGTGCGAATCTACTTCCCCGGGCGCCCTTGAGTGGAATAGACTCAACTTTGTGTACGTTGGCCAGGTCAGCTTGAGGATGGCCTGACGCAAGGAGGAGACAGCGAACGTGGACGCCGAGCTGACGAACAGGAGCCGGGACGCGCTCGGCGCGGCGAGCAACCGGGCCGTGACCGAGGGGCATCCGGATCTGACCCCCGCCCACCTGCTTCTCGCGCTGCTCGAGGGGCAGGACAACGAGAACATCACCGACCTGCTCGCGGCGGTCGAGGCCGACATGGCCGCCGTGCGCGCGGGTACCGAACGCCTGCTCTCCGCGCTGCCCAGCGTCACCGGCTCCACCGTCGCACCGCCGCAGCCCAACCGCGATCTGCTGGCCGTCATCGCCGACGCCACGGAGCGCGCGAAGGAGCTGGGCGACGACTACATCTCCACGGAGCACCTGCTCATCGGCATCGCCGCCAAGGGCGGCCAGGCCGGGGACGTACTCTCCCAGCAGGGCGCAAGCGCCAAGAAACTGCTGGACGCGTTCCAGAAGACCAGGGGAGGGCGCCGCGTGACCACACCGGACCCGGAGGGCCAGTACAAGGCCCTGGAGAAGTTCGGCACCGACTTCACCGCGGCCGCGCGCGAGGGCAAGCTCGACCCCGTCATCGGGCGGGACCAGGAGATCCGGCGCGTGGTGCAGGTGCTGTCCCGCCGTACGAAGAACAACCCCGTGCTCATCGGCGAGCCCGGCGTCGGCAAGACGGCCGTCGTCGAGGGGCTGGCCCAGCGCATCGTGAAGGGCGACGTGCCGGAGTCCCTCAAGAACAAGCGGCTCGTCGCGCTCGACCTCGGCGCCATGGTGGCCGGGGCGAAGTACCGCGGCGAGTTCGAGGAACGCCTGAAGACCGTCCTCGCCGAGATCAAGGACTCCGACGGGCAGATCATCACGTTCATCGACGAGCTGCACACCGTCGTGGGCGCGGGCGCCGGAGGCGACTCGTCCATGGACGCGGGCAACATGCTCAAGCCCATGCTGGCGCGCGGCGAGCTGCGCATGGTGGGCGCCACGACGCTCGACGAGTACCGCGAACGCATCGAGAAGGACCCGGCCCTGGAACGCCGCTTCCAGCAGGTCCTGGTCGCCGAGCCCACCGTCGAGGACACCATCGCGATCCTCCGCGGCCTCAAGGGGCGGTACGAGGCCCACCACAAGGTGCAGATCGCGGACAGCGCCCTCGTGGCCGCCGCGACCCTGTCCGACCGGTACATCACCTCGCGGTACCTGCCCGACAAGGCCATCGACCTGGTCGACGAGTCCGCGTCCCGGCTGCGTATGGAGATCGACTCCTCACCCGTCGAGATCGACGAGCTTCAGCGCGCCGTCGACCGGCTGAAAATGGAGGAGCTCGCGCTGGAGAAGGAGACCGATCCGGCCTCCCGCGAGCGCCTCGAGAAGCTGCGCCGCGACCTCGCCGACAAGGAGGAGGAGCTGCGCGGGCTGACCGCACGCTGGGAGAAGGAGAAGCAGTCCCTCAACCGCGTCGGCGAGCTGAAGGAGAAGCTCGACGAGCTGCGCGGCCAGGCCGAACGCGCCCAGCGCGACGGCGACTTCGACACCGCGTCCAAGCTGCTGTACGGCGAGATCCCCGCCCTCGAGCGCGACCTGGAGGCGGCATCCGCCGCCGAGGAGGAGGTCGCCAAGGACACGATGGTCAAGGAGGAGGTCGGTCCCGACGACATCGCGGACGTGGTCGCCGCCTGGACCGGCATCCCCGCGGGCCGTCTCCTCGAGGGCGAGACGCAGAAGCTGCTGCGCATGGAGGAGGAGATCGGCAAGCGCCTCATCGGCCAGACCGAGGCCGTCCGGGCGGTCTCCGACGCTGTACGCCGCACCCGCGCCGGCATCGCCGACCCGGACCGGCCCACGGGCTCGTTCCTCTTCCTCGGCCCGACGGGCGTCGGCAAGACGGAGCTGGCCAAGGCGCTCGCGGACTTCCTGTTCGACGACGAGCGGGCCATGGTCCGCATCGACATGAGCGAGTACGGCGAGAAGCACAGCGTCGCCCGGCTCGTCGGCGCGCCTCCCGGCTACGTCGGCTACGAGGAGGGCGGCCAGCTCACCGAGGCGGTGCGCCGACGCCCGTACTCGGTGATCCTCCTGGACGAGGTCGAGAAGGCGCACCCCGAGGTCTTCGACATCCTGCTGCAGGTACTCGACGACGGACGGCTGACCGACGGCCAGGGGCGGACGGTGGACTTCCGCAACACCATCCTCGTCCTGACCTCGAACCTCGGCAGCCAGTTCCTCGTCGATCCGACGACCGGCGAGCAGGAGAAGAAAGAGCAGGTCCTGGAGATCGTCCGCGCGTCCTTCAAGCCGGAGTTCCTCAACCGGCTCGACGACATCGTGGTCTTCTCCGCCCTGGACAAGGACGAGCTGCAGCGCATCGCCAGGCTCCAGATCGACCGGCTCGCCAAGCGGCTCGCGGAACGGCGCCTCACGCTGGAGGTCACCCCCGAGGCACTGGCCTGGCTCGCGGACGAGGGCAACGACCCGGCGTACGGAGCACGGCCGCTGCGCCGCCTCGTGCAGACCGCCATCGGCGACCGGCTCGCGAAGGAGATCCTCGCCGGCGAGGTCAAGGACGGCGACACGGTCCGCGTGGACACTTTCGGCGACGGGCTGCTGGTCGGCCCGGCCACCGGCAAGACCCTCTGAGCGCAGGTCCGGCCGCCGCCCGGACGGTCTGAACACGGGTCCGGGCCACCGGCGGGACGCTCTCAGCGGAATCCGGCCACAGAACCCGAACCACCGGGGGCGGGGCTTGCCATGCCCCGCCCCTCCTGAGGGAGGATGGCGGGATCCGTACGAAGGGAAAAACACGGTGAGCATCGACCCGTCCTCGATTCCGAACTTCGGGGGCCAGCCAGAGCCGCAGCCCCAAGGGCCGGCCGGCCCCGTCGTCCCGGATCAGGACCTCGTGAAGCAGCTCCTCGAGCAGATGGAGCTGAAGTACGTCGTCGACGACGAGGGTGACCTCGCGGCGCCGTGGGAGCAGTTCCGTACGTATTTCATGTTCCGCGGCGAGGGTGACCAGCAGATCTTCTCTGTGCGTACGTTCTACGACCGTCCGCACCAGATCGACGAGAAGCCGCAGCTGCTCGAGTCCATCGACGACTGGAACCGCCGCACCCTGTGGCCCAAGGTGTACAGCCACACGCACGACGACGGCTCGGTCCGTCTCATCGGCGAGGCGCAGATGCTGGTCGGCACCGGCGTCAGCCTGGAGCACTTCGTGTCGTCGACCGTCAGCTGGGTGCGGGCCGCCATCGAGTTCGACCGCTGGCTCGTAGAGCAGCTCGGGCTCGAGAAGGAGATCGACAACACCGAGAAGCCCGAGGACGACGAGTAGGGCCAGCAGTCACAGAGGCGTATCCGCGATCGCTACCAGATACGTGCCGTACGCCATGGAGAGCCCGGCCAGGGCGCCGACCACCAGGACGGCGTGCAGAGGCCGGGCTCTCGCCGTTCGTGTGAGCGCGCACGCGAGCGGCAGCAGCAGCGGGAACGCCGGCAGCAGAAAGCGCGGCTTGGACTCGAAGAAGCCCGATCCTGCGACCGTGATGAGCAGCAGGGTGCCGCTGTGGACGAGCAGCGGAAGCGGCGCGTGGTCGGCGATCAGCAGCGCGTACAGGAGTACGGCGGCCGCGACGATCACCATCGTCATGGGGAAGACCATGCGGTCGCCTTCGAGCAGCACATGTCTGACGAAGTCGAGCGAGTCCGCGCCGAAGTCGAAGCGCGAGCCCCAGCCGCGCTGCACCGCGAAGTAGCCGTCGAGCGGATCGCCCTTGCGAAACCCCACCCACAGGACGAAGGCGCACCAGCCGAGCGGCGCGAGCGCGGCGCCCGTCCACAGGGTGTGGGGAACGCGCCCGCGGCGCTTCCAGGCCTCGCACCCGGCCGCGGCGATGACAGCGGCGGCCACCGCGAACCCGTTCGGCCGTGAGGCCCCGGCGAGCGCCGCCAGAGTCCCCGCCCACAGCCAGCGCCCGGTGAGCACCGCGTACAGCGACCAGGCGGCGAAGGCGGTGAGCACCGGTTCGGTGTACGCCATGGAGAGGACGACCGAGTGGGGGAGCAGGCCCCACAGAAGGACCAGCATGGTGGCCACGCCGTGTCCGTGGAGCAGCACCCCGACCCGGTACATGCCCCATGCGGCGGCCATGGCGGCCGCCCATGAGACCAGCAGTCCGGCGGCGCCTCCGCTCAGCGGGACGACGGCGGTGACGGTCCGTACGAGGGCGGGATAGAGCGGGAAGAACGCCAGGTCGCTGTGGATGACACCCGGCTCGAAGTGCAGGGTCCGGCCGTACCCGTGGGTGGCGATCCCGAGGTACCACAGGGAGTCCCAGGAGCGCCCCAGCAGCGCGAACGTGCTCTTTCCGGTGAGGTGCGCGGTGGCGGCGAGGACGAGCACGCCGCACAGCCGGGCCGCGACGAACAGCCCGAGAGCCGTGGCCGCCGTCGCCATGAGGCGTTCCGTCCGGGGCCCCACCAGGCGCTTGAGGCGCTGGGGGACGAACGGTTGGGCACAACTCGCGGTACCGGCCGCCTCGAGCGGAGCAGGGGCAACAGTGCGCGGGAAGGTCACATCCGCACCCTCCGTCGACCGACACGCCAGCGCGAGCGGAAATCCCCCAATAGGGTGCGCGGCCGCCTACGACCTCAGGCGCTTCACGGCCTCCTCGAGAACCTCCCTCTGCTTGCAGAACGCGAAGCGGACGAAGGGCGCTCCCGCGGCCCTGTGGTCGTAGAACACGGCATTCGGGATGGCGACGACCCCGGCGCGCTCAGGCAGCGCCCGGCAGAACGCGAAGCCGTCGGACTCGCCCAGCGGCCGGATGTCGGTCGTCACGAAGTACGTGCCGGCCGGCTGGTAGACGGCGAATCCCGCCTCCCTGAGCCCCTCGCTGAGCAGGTCGCGCTTGGCCTGCATGTCCTGACGGAAGCTCTCGAAGTACGTGTCGGGAAGCGCGAGCGCCTCGGCGACCGCGTACTGGAACGGGCCCGACGAGACGTACGTCAGGAACTGCTTGGCCGAGCGGACCGCCCCGACCAGCTCTGGCGACCCCGTCACCCAGCCGACCTTCCAGCCCGTGAACGAGAACGTCTTGCCCGCGGAACCGATGGTGACCGTGCGCTCACGCATCCCCGGGAACGTGGCGAGCGGGATGTGCTCCGCGTCGTCGAAGACCAGATGCTCGTAGACCTCGTCCGTGACCACGAGGAGATCGCGCTCCACGGCCAGCTCCGCGATCGCGGTGAGCTCCTCGCGGGTGAGGACCGTGCCGGTCGGGTTGTGAGGGGTGTTGATCAGCAGCACGCGCGTACGCTCCGTGATCGCGTCACGCAGCTCGTCGAGATCCAGCCGGAAGCTTCGGGCAGCGTCGCCCACGTCCCCGTCAGGGCCCTCGGGCGCCTCCTCGTGCGGGCGCAGCGTCACGGGCACGCGGGTGCCGCCCGCCATCGCGATGCACGCGGCGTACGAGTCGTAGTAGGGCTCGAGCGCCACCACCTCGTCGCCCGGCTCGAGGAGCGCCAGCAGCGAGGCCGCGATGGCCTCGGTCGCGCCAGCCGTGACGAGGACCTCGGTGTCGGGGTCGTACGACAGCCCGTACCGCCGCTGCTGGTGCGCGGCGACGGCCTGGCGGAGCTCCGGCACGCCCGGGCCCGGCGGGTACTGGTTGCCGCGCCCGTCGCGCAGCGCCCTGACCGCGGCCTCGCGGACCTCCTCCGGGCCGTCGGTGTCGGGGAAGCCCTGGCCGAGGTTGATCGAGCCGGTCCGTACGGCGAGAGCGGACATCTCAGCGAAGATCGTCGTACCGAACTCGGCAAGACGGCGGTTGAGCAGCGGGCGTCGTTCCGTGCCGGAAGCGGCGGGGGAGCCGGAAGAGGAGGTCATGGCGGCCATCCTGCGCCGAAGCTCTGGACTTGCTCAATTCTGCTTTGGCTTCGAGAGGCCCGGGGCATCCCCATGCCACGCAGAAAGCGGGGACCCACGGGGGCCTGCTTCGGGGGAATGAGAGGAGGGGTGAAGCCATGGCAGTAGGCATCATCCTGGTGGCAGTGATCGCGGTCGTGATCGTCCTCATGATCGGGGCGGCGAAACTGGGCGGCAGCAGCACGCACGTCCGGAAGGGTTCACGTTCGCGGGGTTCGTCGGACACCGCCTCGTGGGCCGGTGATTCCGGCGGGTCGTCGTCCTGCAGCAGCGGTTCGTCCTGCGGGGGCGGGTCCTCGTGCGGCGGTGGAGGCGGCTGCGGAGGCGGCAGCTGAGGCCGGTCGCTCATGGGGTCGTCTGACACGGGAGTGACCGGAACGCGCTACACAGCGTTGCGAACCCCCGGGTCGCGAAGGGGCGGTTCCCGGCGCGAATCGGGGCTGCCGGCGCGCGATACATCCGTACGTGACACACCCGTACGTGCGACGCCGGTTCGCCGTGTGAAGCGGTCCGGCCGTGGAGTGCAGAGCAGCGCCCGCAGGGCAAGTCCCCTGCGGGCGCTGCGCAGTTGAACAGGTGAACAGTGGAGCCCTCGCGCGGATGGAAAGCTTTCGAAGTTGGGTAAAAGCGCTGTGACACCGCTGTTGTTCATGATTTCCTTTTAACCGTCAACATAGTCGCTCTTAACCGTCAACACAGCTTTCCGTGACCGTCAACGCAGCCCTCGGGGGACCTTCTCGTGGGCACGAGCCGGCTCACCGGTCGCCCGGTTCCCGACCGGGCCGATCTCCTGATGCCTCCGGGGCGCGCCGGCCTCCCCCTCATTGCGTGTTATGCGGAGCCCCCATGCTCACCACCCTCAACACCGCCTATACCGACACGCGCGCGGCCGACCTGGCCTGGGCCCTCGGAAGGGAGCCGCTCCCCGCGCTCGCCACTCTCGACGTCGAACTTCCCGGCGCCGGCCTGCAGTTGCGGCTCCTCGGTGCCTCCCATCAAGTGCTTCTGGAGGAGGAGCACGGCACCTGCTCGGAGACGGTCGCCTGCATCCCCGGCAGCAGGACACCGCTTCCGCTGGGAGTCGCCAAGCGCGTCGGCGACTGGGAGTACGAGTTCGCGGCGCGCGTCGAGACGCTCTCACCCGGCTCGTTCGCCGGGCGCGCACAGGAGCTCCTGGCGCTGGTCGCCGATCATCCGAACGGCCTGGCAGGCGTCTTTCCCGGCAGTCCTTACGCGTTCACCGCGATGCTGGCGCAGCGCCACGAGGGGCAGGTGCACTGGCGTACGTGGCATGCGTATCCGCAGGAAGGGCAGCTTGTGGCGACGCGTACGCGCGTGGGTGTCAGGGTGCCGGTCGCGTTGTGACGGGCCGCGTCGAGGCCGCCCTGTTGTGAGCGCTTGTCCTCTCGTTCGGCGGCTCCCTCTGCCACGCAGGTCGTGACATTCGGCCTTTTGTGTCCGCTATGCCTTGTCGGCCTGTTGTGTCCTCGTATGGTGAACGCCCTTGTGAGGCTGCGGTGTTGAGGTGTTCCCGAGTATGCGTTCGCCGCACCAGTTTCCACGCGTGTGGGTGACTGGACGCGGCTGTGCGGTGACGTAGCGTTCGCAGGGTGGTCGAAACGTCAGCGCGCGCCGCACCGACGGGCGCCCCACCCTCCCGGAGAAGACGGAGACAGGCTCCCCTGCCCGTGCGGTCCGGGGCGGGCAGGTCCCTCGTTCTCCTCGGCGCCTTCATCTGCGCGGCCTGTGGTCTTGTATACGAACTCGAACTGGTCGCCATCGCGACCTACTTGACAGGCGACTCCGTCACCCAGACCTCCGTCGTCCTGTCCGTGATGGTCTTCGCCATGGGCATCGGCTCGCTCGCCGCCAAGCGGCTGCGATGCCGGGCGGCCGCCGGATTCGGCGCGATCGAGGCGCTCCTCGCGCTGGTCGGCGGGTGCAGCGCGATGGCGTTGTATGCGGTCTTCGTCTGGACCGGAGGCCTCGGGGGAGCCTGGGCCGGCGGGCCCCGCTATCTGCTGGTGGCGTTCGCGCTGCTGATCGGTGTGCTCATCGGCGCCGAAGTGCCGCTGCTGATGGTGCTGATCCAGCGCATCCGGCGGCAGGACGCGGGGGGCGCGGTCGCCGATCTCTTCGCCGCCGACTATGTGGGTGCGCTGATCGGGGGGCTCGCCTTCCCCTTTCTTCTCCTGCCGCTCTGCGGCCAGTTGACGGGTGCGCTGGTCACCGGCGCTGTCAACGCACTCACCGGCACCGCGCTGGTGTTCGGCCTCTTCCGGCGGGACCTCTCGGCGCGCAGCCGACGCGGGTTGATCGCCGTCAATGCGGCCGTGCTCGGTGTGCTCGCCACGGGCGTCGTCCTCGTCGACGACTTCGAGCAGGCGGCACGGGAGGCGCTGTACGGTCCGGACGTGCGGGCCGTCGTCCGGACCGACGAACAGGAGATCGTTCTCACCGGTGGCAGTAACGGTTCTCTGGATCTTTACTTCGACGGGCGCCTGCAGATGAGCAGCCGCGACGAGCGCCGCTATCACGAGGCGCTCGTCCACCCCGCGATGAACGGGCCGCACGCGCGCGTGCTCATCCTCGGCGGTGGCGACGGCCTCGCAGCCCGCGAAGTGCTCCGGCATCCAGGGGTGCAGCGGGTCGACGTGGTGGAACTCGACTCGGGCGTCGTGCGGTTGGCGCGCACCGACGCGGGGCTCAGCGCGCTGAACGGGCATGTGTACCGGGATCCGCGGGTGCATGTCATCGACGGCGGCGCCTTCCGCCGGCTGCGCGGCATGGACCGTACGTACGACGTGGTGATCTCGGACCTCCCCGACCCCGCGCTCACGAGGAGCGCGAAGCTCTACTCCCAGGAGTTCTACGGGCTGGCCTCCCGGCTGCTGGCCGAGGACGGACGGCTCGTGGTCCACGCGGGCTCGGCCGACTCCCGCCCGCGTGTCTTCTGGACGGTCGAGACGACCGTCCGCGCCGCCGGGCTGCGGACCGCGCCGTACCGCGTGGAGGGGCGGCTCACCCGCTCCGCGTCCGCGTTCGAGAGTGCGTCGGGCGGTTCGCCCGCGCCGCACGACTGGTCGTTCGTGCTGGCCGGGCGTACGCGGCCGGGCCTGGCGCTCGACCCGTCGGGGCCGCGGCCCGACTCGCTCACCCAGGCCGTGCTGGACGCGGGCGCGCGGGAGCTCGGCCGTACGCGGGTGGACGGACTGCGGCCTTCCACGTTGGTGCATCCGCGGTATGGGGCGGGGAGCTGAGGGGCTGAGTTCGGCGGGGTTGTGGGGGCCGAGGGCGGTGGGGCTGGCGTGGGCTCGGTGGGGGCCGGGTCGCTTGTGCCCTGGGTGAGTGCTTGGGTTCGGTGGGGGCCGGGTCGTTGTGCCGTGGGTGGTGCCTGGGTTCGGTGGGGGCCGGGGTGGGTGGGTTGCTGGGGTAGGTGAGTTGCTGGGTGGGCGGGCCGCCGGGTTCGCAATGTGCGGGACTTCTGCGCGGACGCAGGTACAGGGGGCGGTTGTCATGAGTAGGCTCGGCGGCATGGAGCATGAGGTGTTCGTTCCGGTTCCGGTAGAGCCTCTGCGGGAGGTGCTGGGAGACCCCGCGCGGGTCGCCCGCGCGGTCCCCGGGCTCCAACAGGACGCGGGGGAGCCGCCCGTGTCCGGCCGCCTCAAGGTCCGCATCGGCGGCCATACGATCACGTACCGCGGTGCCCTGCGGCTCAGCGGGCAGGCCGACGGTTCGTACGCGGTCGAGGGCGAGGCCACGGAGGCCCGTGGCACCGGCGGTGTCAAACTCGCGCTGATGCTCCGCCTCACCCCCACGGACGGGGGCACGACGCTCACCTTCACCACGAACGCGACCGTGGACGGCCGCGCCGCCGAACTCACTCCCGAGTCGGTGGAGTCGGCGGCGCGACGGCTGCTGAACCGGTTCGGGGAGGGATTGGGGGCCGGCGCCGCTGCCGGGGCGGGGGCCGCGGGGGCGGCTGGAGCCGCTTCAGAGGTGCCAGGGGCGTCAGAGGGTGCTGAGGGCGCCGACGACTCCGCGGGCGCGGAGTCCGCCGGGGCGCCCGGCCCCGCGGGTGGACTGCCCGAGGAGGCCCAGGAGCCCGAAGTCTCTGTCTTCGAGCCCGAGGTGCCGCCGTCGTCGCTGGATCCCTTCGTGGAGGACGAGGAGGTGGCGGGGGAGGAGCCTCCGGCGGAGGCCGCGCATGCGCGTCGGACGATGATCGGCCGCAGCGCGGAGGAGGTCGACCACGCTCCGCCGCGTGGTCGGTACGCGCCGGTGCCGGCGCCGGAGTCGGTCTCCACCACCGCCACACTGCGGTGGGTGGCCCCGGCCGCGGCGCTCGTCGTCGCCTCAGCGATCGTCGTGACCCGAGCCCTTCGCCGGCGCCGCTGACTCCGGCTCTCTTCCGGCCGGTGGCCTTTGGCCGGTTCCGCTGTACGGCTGGGGCCGCTGACCGTTGTGGGCAGTCGTTCCTCCCCCAGCCACCGCTGGGGGTGCCCCCAGCAGGTGCCCCCAGGCGCTGGGGGTACCTCCTGCGCGGACCTGCCCGCGGGGCGGCCCCCGGCCCGGGGGACCCGGGCGGCACAGACCCCCACGACGCGTAGGGTCGGCAACGTGAGTAGTGGAGACATCACGCTGACCGCGGGCAACGCGGAGGTGACCGTGCAGCCCTCCAACGGCTGCCGACTCGGAAGTCTGCGGACCGACGGCATCGAACTGCTGCGCCAGGGCAACCGCTACGGCTGCTTCCCCATGGTCCCGTGGTGCGGCCGGATCAGGAACGGCCGCTTCCGGGACGGCGCCGTCGTGCACCAGATGCCGCTCAACGCCCCGCCGCACGCCATCCACGGCACGGCCCGCGACGGCAAGTGGCGAGCGGCGCGAGTGGAGAAGTCGTCGGCCGTGTTCACATACGACCTCACGGACCCCTGGCCGTACCAGGGACGCGTCAGCCAGGTCGTCGAGCTGACCGAGGACGCGCTGACGCTGACCATGTCCATCGAGACGTACGAGTCCTCCTTCCCGGCCCAGGCCGGCTGGCACCCCTGGTTCAACCGCAACCTGGGCGGCGAGGACGTACGACTCGATTTCGCCGCGGAGTGGCAGGAGGAGCGTGGGAGTGATCATCTGCCGACCGGGCGGCGTATCGCGCCGCGGCCCGGTCCCTGGGACGACTGCTTCGGGATGCCCGACGGCGTCGATGTCACCCTGACCTGGCCCGGGCAGCTGGAGCTGAACGTCAAGAGCCGCGAGCAGTGGGTGGTCGTGTACGACGAGCAGAACGAGGCCGTGTGCGTGGAGCCGCAGACCGGGCCCCCCGACGGCCTCAACTCCACCCCGCGCTTCGTCACCCCTCTGGAGCCGCTGGAGACCGCGACGACCTGGAGCTGGCGGCGCCTCTAGCCGACAGCCTGCCCTGCTTTGGCGTGCCTTTAAGCTGACAGACATGAGTGACGTACGCGGCGCGCTGCTGCAGCAGATCAAGGACAAGGCCGTGGTGCACGGCAAGGTGACCCTCTCCTCGGGTCTGGAGGCCGACTACTACGTGGACCTGCGCCGGGTCACCCTTGACGGCGTCGCCGCACCCCTGGTCGGTCAGGTCATGCTCGACCTGACCGCCGAGCTCGACTACGACGCGGTCGGCGGCCTCACCATGGGCGCCGACCCGGTCGCCGCGTCGATGCTGCACGCGGCCGCCGCCCGCGGAAAGTCCCTCGACGCGTTCGTCGTACGCAAGGCCGCCAAGGCCCACGGCCTGCAGCGACAGGTCGAGGGTCCGGAGATCAAGGGCCGCCGTGTCCTCGTCGTCGAGGACACGTCGACGACCGGTGGCTCGCCGCTCACCGCCGTCGAGGCGGTCCGGGCGGCCGGTGCCGAGGTGGTCGCCGTGGCGACGATCGTCGACCGCGCGACCGGGGCCGCCGAGAAGATCACCGAGGGCGCCGGTGTGCCGTATCTCTTCGCCTTCTCCAAGGACGAGCTGGGGCTGGACTGAGGGCCGACCGAGCGGTGCTCACTGAGCGCATGCGGTCGACGTCAACTCGTGACGTGTCGCCATGGGGCGGTCACCAGGCTTCTGACCTGGGGTTTTAGTAGAGGGCGGAAGGTTTCACGTGGAACCTTCCGCCCTTTGCGCGTAGAAGGTCCCATCCGTGGCTGGAGGATTCCGCCAGGTCTGGAAAGATGTGGCACGACGATGACGTCGCCCCCTAGGTCAGGGCCAAGAAGACACCCGCACATCACAAGGAGCGGACAGATGCCCATCGCAACCCCCGAGGTCTACAACGAGATGCTCGACCGGGCGAAGGCAGGCAAGTTCGCCTACCCGGCCATCAACGTGACGTCCTCGCAGACCCTGCACGCGGCGCTGCGCGGCTTCGCGGAGGCGGAGAGCGACGGCATCATCCAGATCTCCACCGGTGGCGCGGAGTTCCTGGGCGGCCAGTACAAGAAGGACATGGTCACTGGCGCCGTGGCGCTCGCCGAGTTCGCGCACATCGTCGCCGCGAAGTACGACATCACCGTCGCGCTGCACACCGACCACTGCCCGAAGGACAAGCTCGACGGCTACGTCCGCCCGCTGCTCGACATCTCCGCCGAGCGCGTCAGGGCCGGTCAGAACCCTCTCTTCCAGTCGCACATGTGGGACGGCTCCGCCGAGACCCTCGCCGACAACCTGGCCATCGGCCAGGAGCTCCTCGCCAAGGCCGCGGCTGCCAAGATCATCCTCGAGGTGGAGATCACCCCGACCGGCGGCGAGGAGGACGGCGTCAGCCACGAGATCAACGACGAGCTGTACACCACCGTCGAGGACGCGATCCGCACCGCCGAGGCGCTCGGCCTGGGCGAGAAGGGCCGCTACCTGCTGGCCGCCTCCTTCGGCAACGTCCACGGCGTCTACAAGCCGGGCAACGTCGTGCTCCGCCCCGAGCTGCTCAAGGACCTGCAGGCCGGTGTCGCGGCGAAGTACGGCAAGGCCGACCCGTTCGACTTCGTCTTCCACGGCGGTTCCGGCTCCACGGCCGAGGAGATCGCCACCGCCCTGGAGAACGGCGTCGTGAAGATGAACCTCGACACCGACACCCAGTACGCCTTCACGCGGCCCGTCGCGGACCACATGTTCAAGAACTACGACGGTGTCCTGAAGGTCGACGGCGAGGTCGGCTCCAAGAAGACCTACGACCCGCGCACCTGGGGCAAGTCTGCCGAGGCCGGCATGGCCAAGCGCGTCAGCGAGGCCTGCGCCAACCTGCGCTCCGCCGGCACCAAGCTGAAGTAACAGCCTGCATGACCGGCTGATTCGTCGGCCGCCTGTGCGTATCCGGGCCCGGCACCCCCCAGGGGTGCCGGGCCCGTCTGCGCGGCAAGGCAGACTGGGGCCATGGCCATTCACGAGAACCTGCTCGGGGGACCGCCCCCGACCCATCTGCCCGACGACCCGGAGCCCCGTGAGCTCCTGGCGAGCGGTACCGCGCCGGCCGACGTCGCCGCGAAGCACCCGACATCGTCGCTGGCCTGGGCCCAGCTGGCCGACGACGCGTTCCAGGGCGGTCGTGTCGTCGAGTCGTACGCGTACGCACGCACCGGCTACCACCGGGGCCTGGACGCATTGCGCCGCAGCGGCTGGAAGGGCCACGGCCCCGTGCCGTGGGAGCACGAGCCGAACCGCGGCTTCCTGCGCGCCCTGCACGCCCTCGCCCGCGCCGCGCAGGCGATCGGCGAGCAGGAGGAGTACGAGCGCTGCAGCCAGTTCCTGAAGGACTCCTCGCCGACGGCGGCCCAGACGCTGAGCTGAGCCCCGCGGTGACCCTGAGACCCGCCTGGCCCCTGTGACCAGGCGGGCCTTGCCGTCTCCGGGGACGATTGCGTAAGAATGCGCGGTGGGGACCGGGGCCCCCGTGCCGTCACGGCAGGGGCGGACCGCTACCCGGAGTACGTAGGAGACAGCAATGTCCCACGAGGTCTTCGACGGGGCTCAGGAGCAGCCCGAGACCCCGAACCTCGACTTCGAAGGAACCACCCCTTACGAGGACTACGTCCAGGCGGACGTCCTCACCCACCTCCAGCACCCGCTCTCGGACGATCCGGGAGAGATGGTCTTCCTGGTGACCACCCAGGTCATGGAGCTGTGGTTCACGGTCATCGTCCACGAGTGGGAGACGGCGTCGCGGGCGCTGCGCGAGGACGACCTGCCGGTGGCGCTGGCGGCGCTCAAGAGGTCCGTACGCGAGCTGGAGGCGCTCAACGCCTCCTGGACGCCGCTCGCCGGGCTGACCCCCGCACAGTTCAACTCGTACCGGTCCGCTCTCGGCGAGGGCTCCGGTTTCCAGTCCGCGATGTACCGGCGGATGGAGTTCCTGCTCGGCGAGAAGTCCGCGTCCATGCTGGTCCCGCACCGGGGTGCGCCGCGCGTGCACGCCGAGCTGGAGAAGGCGCTGCAGCAGCCGAGCCTCTACGACGAGGTGCTGCGGCTGCTGGCACGTCGCGGGTACGCGATCCCGGCGGAGGTCCTTCAGCGGGACCTGGCGCTGCGCTACGAGCCGTCGGCCAGGGTCGAGGCCGTGTGGACGGAGCTGTACTGCGGCGACCAGGACGCCGAGCTCGTACGGCTCGGCGAGGCGCTCACCGACGTCGCCGAACTGGTGTGGCGCTGGCGCAACGACCATCTCGTCGCCACCCGCAGGGCGATGGGCGCCAAGACCGGCACCGGCGGCTCGGCGGGCGTGGCCTGGCTGGAGAAGCGCGCTTCGAAGAACGTGTTCCCCGAGCTGTGGACGGCGCGCAGCCATGTCTGAGACGTACGAGTTCGCGGAGAAGTACGAGGAGAAGGCGGCGCAGGCCGCGAAGCTGGATGCCGCCGACGGACTGGCGGCCCTGCGCGACCGGTTCGTGCTCGACACTGCGTCTGATCATGCGGGCGGCGCCGCGGGCGTCTATCTGGACGGCAACTCGCTGGGTGCGCTGCCGCGCGCGGTTCCCGGGCGCGTCGAGGACGTCGTACGCCGGCAGTGGGGCGAGCTGCGCATCCGGTCCTGGGACGAGAGCGGCTGGTGGACGGCGCCGGAGCGGATCGGCGACCGTATCGCGCCGCTGGTCGGGGCCGCGCCCGGGCAGATCGTGGTCGGCGACTCCACCAGCGTCAATGTGTTCAAGGCGCTGGTGGCCGCTGTGCGTATGGCGGGGGAGGGCGGTTCTGCCGGTGCCGCTCCGCGCGACGAGATCGTCGTGGACGCCTCGACGTTCCCGACGGACGGGTACATCGCGGAGTCCGCGGCACGGATGACGGGGTGCCGGATCGTTCCGGTCCTCCCCGCCGACGTGCCGGGCGCGCTCGGTCCGCGTACGGCCGCCGTGCTGCTCAACCACGTCGACTACCGGACGGGCCGCCTGCACGACCTGCCCGGGCTCACCGCCGCCGTGCACGCCGCGGGCGCCCTGGCCGTGTGGGACCTGTGCCACAGCGCGGGCGCGCTGCCCGTGGAACTCGACGCACACGGTGTGGACCTGGCGGTCGGCTGCACCTACAAGTACCTCAACGGCGGGCCGGGTTCACCTGCGTATCTGTACGTGCGCCGGGAGCTCCAGCCGCGCTTCGACTCGCCGCTGCCGGGCTGGAACTCGCACGCCGAGCCGTTCGGGATGCGTCCCGAGTACGAGGCCGGATCGGGCGCGGTACGGGGCCGGGTCGGCACGCCGGACATCCTGTCCATGCTCGCCCTGGAGGCGGCGCTCGAGGTCTGGGACGGCGTCTCGATCGAGGCGGTGCGGGCCAAGTCGCTCGCGCTGACGGACTTCTTCCTGGAGTGCGTGGACGCGTATGTCCCTCGGGGGCTCGTCGAGTCGGTCACGCCCTCGGCTCATGCGGAACGCGGCAGCCAGGTCGCGCTGCGCTGTGAGGGCGCGGGTGATGTGATGCGGCGTCTCATCGAGCGCGGAGTCGTCGGTGACTACCGTGCGCCGGACATCCTGCGTTTCGGCTTCACACCGCTGTACGTGAGCTTCACCGAGGCGGAGAGGGCGGCTCGGGTGCTGGGGGACGTGCTGGCCTGACCGGCGCCCGTTGTGGGCAGGCGTTCCGGCAGGGCGCCTGCACACAACGGGGGTGCCGCGGTTGTGTGCCGTGGCGCTGATAATGTCCCGGCCAACCGCCGGAGCGCTGAGAGGTTGGATCATGTCGGAGGACGCCGCGCGTAGCGCCGCCGAGGAAGAGTCGGCCTTCTCGCACCCCGCCGTCCCGCCGGACGCCACCGTCACCTACGGCGACCATCCCGACCAGGTGATCGACCTCTATGCGCCCCGCGACGGCGCCCAGTCGGCACCCCTCGTCGTCGTGCTGCACGGCGGCGCCTGGCGTGCCGCGTACGACCGGGCGCACATCACGCCGTTCGCGGACTTCCTGGGCCGCCGGGGCTTCGCCGTCGCCAACGTCGAGTACCGGCGGGGCAGTCTGATTCCGGCGCAGGGCGGCGAAGGGCCCGTCGCCGGGCGCTGGCCGGACACCTTCGACGACGTCGCCGCCGCGCTCGACGCGCTGCCCGCGCTCGTACGCGAGGCGCTGCCGCAGGCGGACCCGCGCCGCACCGTCGTCACGGGGCACTCCGCGGGCGGGCATCTCGCGCTGTGGGCGGCCGCGCGCCATCTCCTCCCCGAGGACGCGCCGTGGCACATCGCGCGGCCCGGGCCGCTGCGCGGTGTCGTCGCGCTCGCGCCGATCGCCGACTTCGCGGTCGCCCGCAAGCTCGACGTGTGCTCGGGCGCGGTGGAGCAACTCCTCGGTGGAGAGGAGACGTTCGCGGAGCGGCTGCCGTATGCCGATCCCGCCGCGCTGCTGCCCACGGGTATCGCCACCACGCTCGTCCAGGGCCGGGGCGACATCGACGTGCCGCAGCAGGTCGCCGAGGCGTACGCGGACGCGGCGGCGAAGGCGGGCGAAGTGGTGGGGCTGACGCTGCTTGAGGACGTGGGGCACTTCCCGCTCATCGATCCGGCGGCGGACGCGTGCGCGGTGGTGGCGGAGGAGATCGCGCAGCTCGCGTGGTGAACGCGCCTCCGGATGCCGCCGGTTGTGGGCGCGCGCCGTTCCCGAAACGCCTCCGTAGTACCTGAGACGGACCCTGCAGGACCCTTCTTTCTGCTGACGACTCCGGACGGGCGCGGCCCTACCTTGCTGTACGTGACCGAGACCCGTACCCAGCCCCTCACGGCGGCCAAGCCGAAGTCCCGCAGTCCCGAGTACCACCTCGCCGTCGGGGTGCTCAGTGGGCTGCGCACGGACCTGTTCCACGACGTGTTCGCGTATCGCCTGCTGCCTCCCATGAGCGCCGACGGCACGCTGTTGCGCCGGTTCCCGCGCCGGCTGCGCGGGTACACGCCCTGGACGCCGCACGCGTTCGTGGTGGCGAGCGCACTGCTGACGCTGCTGATCGGGGTCGAGACCACCCGGTACTACACCAGCGATTTCGTGGCCCTGCTGATCGGCCTCATACCCGTGGGCGCGCTTCTGATGACCCTGGTCCGGCCGGTCGCCGCGTTCTGGATGTCCCTCGCGGTGACGCCGTTCGTCAGCATCCTCGCCGGCAGGGGCGAATGGCCGTGGGCACCCAGCACGTTCGTCGCGCACCTCGTGGTGCTGACGGTCGTCGCGGCCCGGACGCGGCCGCGTACCGCCGGCTGGATGTGGGTGCTGACCGCGCTGTACGGGCTGCTGGCCGAGGCCGCGCTGCCGCCGAGTTACTACGGCGGCGACACCGTGCCGTTCCTCTTCGTCTCCGCGCTGGCCCTGCTGGTCGTCACCGTCCGGCACGTCCGCCGTGAGGCGGCGAGGGAGGTCACCGCGCAGCAGACCGTCACCGCACACGAACGCTCCAAGCGCACCCTCCTCGAGGAGCGCACCACCATCGCCCGCGAGCTGCACGACGTCGTCGCCCACCACATGTCGGTGGTCGCGATCCAGGCGGAGGCCGCACCGTACCGAGTCGAGAACCCGCCGCCCGAGCTGGCGCAGGCCTTCGCGACGATCCGCGAGAACGCGGTGGCCGCGCTCACCGAACTGCGCCGCGTCCTCGGTGTCGTACGGGCCGAGGACTACGAGGCGCCCGACGCGCCGCAGCCGACGCTTGCGGACCTCGACGGGCTGCTCGCCAATGTGCGGGATGCGGGGCTGCCCGTGGAGAAGGCGGTCACCGGAGCGGTCCGTGAACTGCCGCAGGGTGTCGAGCTGTCCGCGTACCGCATCGTGCAGGAAGCGCTCAGCAACGCGCTGCGGCATGCGCCGGGCTCGACCGCCCGCGTCGAGATCGGTTACGTCATCGGCGGCCTCGGACTGCGTATCGTCAACGGTCCCGCGTCCGCGCCTGTCATGGTGAAGTCCACGCACGGGGCGGGTCACGGCATCACCGGCATGCGGGAGCGCGTCGCGATGCTGGGCGGTGAGATGACGGCGGAGCCGGCGGCCGACGGGGGCTATGAGGTGACGGTGTTCCTTCCGGTTCCGGTGGTGGAGGAGCCCGCGTCGGAGAGGGGCGACCGGTGACCATCCGGGTCCTGATCGCCGACGACCAGATGATGGTGCGCGAGGGCTTCTCGGTCCTGCTGAACGCAATGCCGGACATCGAGGTCGCAGGAGAGGCCGTGAACGGCCGTGAAGCCGTCCAGCGGGTACGGGAGCTCGCGCCCGACGTCGTCCTGATGGACATCCGTATGCCGGAGATGAACGGCATCGAGGCGACGCGCGAGATCGTGGCGGCGGACGGCGCCGCCAAGGTGCTCGTGCTGACGACGTTCGACCTCGACGAGTACGTCTACCAGGCACTGCGCGCCGGGGCCTCCGGCTTTCTGCTCAAGGACGCCTCGGCCCGGCAGCTCGCCGACGGCGTACGCGTCGTGGCGGCCGGAGAGGCGCTGCTCGCGCCGAGCGTCACCAAGCGGCTGATCACCGAGTTCTCGAAGCTCGCGGACGCACCGACCCTGCCGGCGGTGAGCCGCGGCGCGTACGGGGAGCTCACCGAGCGTGAGACGGAGGTGCTGGTGCTGATCGCGCAGGGGCTCTCCAACGCGGAGATCGCCGAGCGGCTCGTGGTGGCCGAGTCGACGATCAAGACGCATGTGAGCAGGGTGCTGGTGAAACTGGGGCTGCGGGATCGTACGCAGGCAGCGGTCTTCGCATACGAGGCGCGGTTGGTCACCCCTGGGTGACGGGGGCTCTGCTTCTCGGCGCTTTCCACCTCGTGGGCAAGCGGCTAGCGTCCCCGCATGGACGCACTGTTCGACCCCTGGTCGCCCGCCTTCGTCGCCGACCCCTATCCCGCCTACGCGGAGCTGCGCGCCCGTGGCCGAGTGCACTACTACGAGCCCACCAACCAGTGGCTCGTCCCGCGCCACGCCGACGTCTCCGCTCTGCTGCGCGACCGGCGGCTCGGGCGCACGTACCAGCACCGCTTCTCGCACGAGGAGTTCGGCCGCCAGGCCCCGCCGGCCGAGCACGAGCCGTTCCACGTGCTCAACGACCACGGGATGCTCGATCTCGAGCCGCCGGACCACACCCGGATCCGCCGCCTGGTGTCGAAGGCGTTCACGCCGCGTACCGTCGAGCAGTTGCGTCCGTATGTGCACCGGCTGGCGTCCGAGCTGGTCGGCGGGCTGGTCGCGGAGGGCGGCGGTGATCTGCTGACCGCCGTCGCCGAACCGTTGCCGGTCGCCGTCATCGCGGAGATGCTCGGCATTCCGGAGGCGGACCGGCCGCTGCTGCGGCCCTGGTCGGCGGACATCTGCGGGATGTACGAGCTGAACCCGCCCGAGGAGACGGCCCGCCGCGCGGTGCAGGCGTCGGTCGAGTTCTCCGCGTATCTGAGGGACCTGATCGAGGCGCGGCGCAAGGAGCCGGATGAGGATCTGATCTCCGGGCTGATCGCCGCGTACGACGAGGGCGAAAGGCTCACCGAGCAGGAGATGATCTCTACCTGCGTGCTGCTGCTGAACGCGGGGCACGAGGCCACGGTCAACGCCACCGTCAACGGCTGGTGGGCCCTCTTCCGCCACCCCGACCAGCTCGCCGCCCTCCGCGCCGACCGCTCCCTGCTGCCCACGGCCGTGGAGGAGCTGCTGCGTTACGACACCCCGCTCCAGCTCTTCGAGCGCTGGGTGCTCGACGACATCGAGATAGGCGGTACGACGATCCCGCGCGGCTCCGAGATCGCCATGCTCTTCGGCTCCGCCAACCGCGACGCGGACGCCTTCGCCGCCCCCGACACCCTGGACCTGTCCCGCACGGACAACCCGCACATCTCCTTCAGCGCGGGCATCCACTACTGCATCGGCGCCCCGCTCGCCCGTATCGAACTGGCCGCGTCCATGGCGGCGTTGCTGGACCAGGCCCCGACGCTGGGCCCGGCCGCCGAACCGGAGCAGAAGCCGAACTTCGTGATCCGGGGGCTGAAGGAGCTGCGGGTCGAGCTCGGCTGATCACCTGATGGGCTGATCACATGCGGAATTCGGTCTGCGGTCTGCCGGGCCTCGGCAAGCTGGTGCCTGCCTGAAAAGGAGGGCACCATGACGGTCATGGCAGAGCGCACGCCGCAGACGTTGCAGATGTCGGTGGAGGACTTCGAGAGGATCGCCATCTTCGCGGCCAAGGAAACCGAAGACGCCGTCAGGTTCGAGTTCATCAACGGACGGATCGGGGTCAAGAGGGTGGCGGACGGAGATCACGACACCATCGTGATGTGGCTGGCCAGGCGATGCATGCAGGCCCGGCCGGATCTCGACCTGTATCAGGGACGGGGTCTCAGGGTGGAGAAGTATCGCGAGGGCCGGGCGCGTCCAGATGCGACCCTCGTGCCCGAGGCGCATTTCGCGGGGCACGGCGAGTGGGCTGACCCCGAGGGTGCGCTGATGGTCGTCGAGGTCACCTCGTACGACTCCGACACCAACCAGCGGGATCGGCACGAGAAGCCTGCTGCATACGGCGAGGCAGGGATCCCGGTGTTCCTGCTCATCGACCGGGACGCCTGCACGGTCACCGTGTACAGCCACCCGGACGGGAGCGTCGGTGGCTACCGTGACACCCACACGGTGAAGTTCGGCGAGAAGGTCACCATCCCCGACCCCGTGGGCATCGAGCTCGACACGGAGACCCTCAAGAACTACGTGCGCTGACGGGACGGCACCGTGTCCCGGCCCGTGAGGGACCGGGACACATTGCGGACACGGCGCCGGCCGTCAAGTCGACAGGTCCCTGCGTCGCAGCCCCGCCAGGCCCGCCGCTGCCAGCGCCACCGCGATCAAGGTCAGCACCACCACCGGCGTCCACGCCATCTCCGGCCCCGGCAGCTTCGGCAGATGGCCGAACGGCGACAGGTTCATCACCGACTGGGGGATGTCGAGCGCCGGGCCGATCCAGCCGAGGGCCAGGGCCAGGCCCGCGGCCGCCCAGCCCGCCACCGCCGCCCTCGGGAAGATGCCGTAGAGGAACAGGGCCAGCGCACCGAGTGTCCAGATCGCCGGGACCTGGACCAGAGAGGCGCCCAGTACGGGGCCGAACTCCTTGCCGTAGCCGAGCGCCAGGCCGAGGCCGCCGATCAGCGTGATCAGCGCCGCGCCGCCGAAGGCGATCAGCAGGTGGCCGCTCGCCCAGCGCAGTCGGCCGACCGCGTTCGCCAGTACCGGTTCGGCGCGCCCTGAGGTCTCCTCGGCGCTCAGCCGCAGCACAGACTGCACCACGTACAGCGCGGCGACCATGCCGAGCATGCCGACCATCGCGGCGAGGAACGCGTCGGTCAGGCCCGCCTGGCCGCCCATGCGCTCGAAGATCTGACGGGCGTCCTCGTTGTCGCCGACCAGATCGGCCGCGCCCTCCGTCATTCCGCCGAATACGAGCCCGGCGAGCAGGAAGCCGGTGCTCCAGCCGACGACGCTGCCGCGCTGCAGCCGCCAGGCCAGTCCGGTCGCGGTGGTGATCCGGCCCTCGGCCGGGCCCGGGCGGGTCGGCAGGAAGCTCATCCCGGCGTCGCGCCGCTCGGTGAGGACGTATCCGATGCCCAGCTGGACCACGACCGCCGCCGCGAGGAGCAGCAGGGCCCACCAGCGTTCGTCCGCGTACGGCCGGGCGTTCTCGGCCCAGCCGAGCGGCGAGAGCCAGGTCAGCACGGACGAACCGTCGTCATCCGCCGAGTCGCCCGTCGCCCTCAGCAGGAAGGCGGCGCCGAGCACCGCGGCCGTGAGGCCCCTGGCGAACCGGGCGCTCTCGGTGAGCTGCGCCATGATCGCCGCCATACCCGCGAAGAGCATGCCGATGCCGCCGATGGCGAGGCCGAGCGCGAGCGCACCGCCGATGCCCTGACCCGACAGTCCCGCGGCGATGAGCAGAGCCACCGCCGTGTTGGCGACCAGCGCCGCGAGCAGCGCAGCCGTCAGCGGTGCCCTGCGGCCCACCACGGCGGAGGCCAGCAGTTCGTGGCGGCCGGTCTCCTCTTCCTCCCGGGTGTGCCGGATGACGATCATCAGGCTCATCACCGCTGCCAGGACGGCCGCGAAGCCGCCGAACCGCCAGGCGACGATCGCCCCGAGCGAATCCCCGAACACCGGCCCGTACATCGCGCGCATCGAGCCGTTGGCGCTCATGTCCGCGGCAAGCTCCGCGCGCTTGGCGGTCGTGTCGTAGAGCTGCCCGATGGACGAGACGCCGCTGACGACCATCAGGACGACCACGGCCACCCACACCGGCATCATGACCCGGTCGCGGCGCAGCGCGAGCCTCAGCAGGGTGCCCGTGCCGGCCAGCGGACGCGTCCCGCCCGCGCGAGTCGCGAACCGTGGTGCGGTCACGGCGGTCATCGGGCCATCGCCCCTTCCGCGTCGGACCGTACGTCGTCCTGGTAGTGGCGCAGGAACAGCTCCTCCAGCGTGGGCGGCGTCGAGGTCAGCGACCGTACGCCCGACTCCGTCAGCGACCGCAGCACGGCGTCGAGCTTGTCGGTCTCGACCTGCAGCCTGACCCGATGGCCCTGGACGTCGAGGTCGTGCACGCCCGGCAGGTGCGAGAGCCCGTTCGGTGGACCGGCGAGTTCGGCCGTCACGCTCGTACGGGTCAGATGCCGCAGTTCGGCGAGCGAGCCCGACTCGACGGTCTGGCCCTTGCGGATGATGCTCACGCGGTCGCAGAGCGCCTCGACCTCGCTGAGCACATGGCTGGAGAGCAGGACGGTACGCCCGCGCTCGCGCTCCTCGGCGACGCAGTTCTGGAAGACCTCCTCCATGAGCGGGTCGAGCCCGGAGGTCGGCTCGTCCAGGATCAGCAGGTCCACGTCGGAGGCGAAGGCGGCGACCAGGGCGACCTTCTGCCGGTTGCCCTTGGAGTAGGTGCGGCCCTTCTTCGTCGGGTCGAGCTCGAACCGCTCGATGAGGTTCGCGCGCCGCGCCTTGTCGAGTCCTCCGCGCAGCCGCCCGTAGAGGTCGATGACCTCGCCACCGCTGAGGTTCCGCCACAGGGTGACATCGCCCGGGACGTAGGCGACGCGGCGGTGGAGCTCGACCGCGTCGGCCCAGGGGTCCATGCCGAGCATCTGCGCGGCGCCGGAGTCGGCGCGCAGCAGCCCGAGGAGGACGCGGATGGTGGTGGACTTCCCCGCGCCGTTGGGACCGAGGAAGCCGTGGACCTCACCGGTCTCGACCTCCAGGTCGAGGCCGTCCAGCGCGCGGGTCCTGCCGAACGCCTTGTGCAGGCCCGAGACAGTGATCGCCTTCGTCATGCTTCGAAGCTACGGTACTTTCACAAAGTTGTGAAGTTAAGAAACCGTATAAACTTCCGACGGGTGCGGGGAGCCAGGGAGATGATCAGGACATGACGGATACGGCTGGCGTGGAACGGGACCCGGAGACCGTCTCGCGGTTCGTGGAGCACTTCGCGGCGCAGCTCGTCGAGGCGGGCGTACCGCGCATGCCGGCCCGGGTCTTCGCCGCGCTGCTCGCCTCCGACACGGGCACGCTCACCTCCGCCGGGCTGGGCGAACGGCTGAAGGTCTCCCCGGCCGCGGTCTCCGGCGCGGTGCGCTACCTCGCGCAGGTGCACCTGGTGTCCCGCGAGCGCGAGCCCGGCTCCCGGCGGGAGCGGTACCGGGTGCACAGCGACCAGTGGTACGAGGCCCTCACCAATCGTGAAGCGCTCATCAAGCGCTGGGAGGACGCCCTGCGCGAGGGCGTCTCCAGCCTGGGTGCCGACACCCCGGCGGGCCGCCGCCTCGCCGAGACCCTCGCCTTCTTCGAGTTCATGGAGGGGGAGGTGGACGCCATGATGGAGCGCTGGCGCCTGCATCGCGACAGGACCTTCGGCAGCGGCTGATCCCGACAGGACCTTCGGCAGCGGCAGATCCCAGGACGGCTGATCCGGGACGACCCACCCTCACCTGGGCAACGCCTCACCCAGGCAACGTCAACCCCAGTGCCCCCGCCCGCACCGTCCACGTCCGGCTTCGTACCGGGCCCGAGACCAGGGCGTCCGCGCGGTAGCGGAAGTCCGTTCCCGAGACCGTCACGCTGTGGCCCGCTGCCCGCAGGGGGGCCGCCTCCGCGCCCACGGAGGACGGGTGGACCTCGACGTGGGCGGCGCCCGAGCCGTTCGGGGTCACGGACACCGCCTCCAGGGGCTGGTCCAGGTCGACCAGTGTCACGCCGTCCACCTCTACCCGCAGCCGGGCGGGCCGGGGCCCGGCGCCGGTGTCGGGCACGGCGACCCGGGACGGTCGCGCCGGCACCAGCGTCCGCACGAGCGACCGGCAGGTGTGCAGCCAGGGGCGTACCCTCGGCACCACTGTCGCCGCCGTCGCCCCCGCCTGGCCGTCATGCGCGGCGGCCTCCCGCAAGGTCAGCGGGGGGATCCGCAGCGCCCCGAGCACCACCCCGTCACTATCGTCGACCAGCAGATCCAGCCGCCGCTCGACGCCCTCCAGTACGGCCCGTGCCGCCGCCACCGTCCCCGTGGGCACCCCGAGCGCTTCCGCCAGCGACAGCGAGGCCCCCACCGGCACCAGCGAGAGCACGGCCGATGCCAGCTCCCGCTCCCGGTGCAGCAGGGCGACCGCGCTCGCCAGGGCCCGGTCGTCGCCGATCACCACGGGTCTCCGGGACCCTCTCCGGGCAAGAGCCCTGGCAAATTCCTCGGGCCCGTCCGGGAGGCAGATTTTCGTCGCCGCACCCGCGCTGAGCACGTCTTTCGCAATCCGTACCGACTCGCCATCGCTGCGCCGGGCCACTGGATCGATCACCACCAGCAGCTGGTCGGAAGCCGCCACCTCGGTCCTGCCTCGCTTCCTCGGGTAGCATCTTGGTGCAAGAGCCCCTTGCGCTATTGCGCCAGGGGCTTCGTCTATTCCGGGGCACACCGGTACGGGCGGCTTCGGCCCCCTGACCCTGGACATGCCCCGCCCGGAAGGGGTGTACGCCTGTGCCCGCACTTGTGCTGCTCGGTGCTCAGTGGGGTGACGAAGGCAAGGGAAAGGCCACCGACCTGCTCGGTGGATCCGTGGATTATGTGGTGCGCTACCAGGGTGGTAACAACGCCGGCCACACGGTGGTCGTCGGCGACCAGAAGTATGCACTCCACCTCCTCCCTTCCGGAATCCTCTCCCCGGGATGCGTCCCGGTCATCGGCAACGGCGTCGTCGTCGACCCGTCGGTCCTGCTCTCCGAGCTGAGCGGTCTGAACGAGCGCGGCGTGGACACGTCGAAGCTGCTGATCAGCGGCAACGCGCACATCATCACGCCGTACAACGTCACCGTCGACAAGGTGACGGAACGCTTCCTCGGGAAGCGGAAGATCGGCACCACCGGCCGCGGCATCGGCCCGACGTACGCCGACAAGATCAACCGTGTCGGCATCCGCGTCCAGGACCTGTACGACGAGTCGATCCTGCAGCAGAAGGTCGAGGCTGCCCTCGACGTCAAGAACCAGCTGCTCACCAAGCTCTACAACCGCCGCGCGATCTCCGCGGACCAGGTCGTCGAGGAGCTGCTCGGCTACGCCGCCCAGATCGAGAGCTACGTCGCCGACACGACCCTGATCCTCAACGACGCCCTCGACCAGGACAAGGTCGTCCTCTTCGAAGGCGGCCAGGGCACGCTGCTCGACATCGACCACGGCACCTATCCCTTCGTCACCTCCTCGAACCCGACCGCGGGCGGCGCCTGCACGGGCACGGGTGTGGGCCCGACGAAGATCAGCCGCGTCATCGGCATCCTCAAGGCCTACACGACGCGCGTCGGCGCTGGCCCCTTCCCGACCGAGCTCTTCGACGCGGACGGCGAGGCGCTGCGCCGCATCGGCGGCGAGCGGGGCGTGACCACCGGCCGCGACCGCCGCTGCGGCTGGTTCGACGCGGTGATCGCGCGTTACGCGACCCGCGTGAACGGCCTGACCGACTTCTTCCTCACCAAGCTGGACGTCCTGACCGGCTGGGAGGAGATCCCGGTCTGCGTCGCGTACGAGATCGACGGCAAGCGCGTCGAGGAGCTCCCGTACTCCCAGTCCGACTTCCACCACGCGAAGCCGGTCTACGAGACGCTCCCGGGCTGGTCCGAGGACATCACGGGCGCCAAGTCGTTCTCCGACCTCCCGAAGAACGCCCAGGCGTACGTCAAGGCGCTGGAGGAGATGTCCGGCGCCCCGATCTCCGCGATCGGGGTGGGCCCCGGCCGCGACGAGACGATCCAGATCAACTCGTTCCTCTAGGACAACCCCCAGTACGCGTCCGGCGGTCGGCCTTCCCCGAGAGCCGGCCGCCGGACGCGTACAAGGGCCGCGCATCCGACCCGCAGACCCGGCGGCGTGACTAATCTTTCCGCCATGAAGGAGCCAGGATGCTGCTGAGATTCCGGGTGGCGAACGTCCGGTCGCTGCGCGACGAGCAGGAATTGTCGTTCGTCGCGCCTGAGGAGGCCGAGGCGGAGCGCACCGTCGCCCGCGAGACGGTGCTCTCCGACGGCCGTCGGCTCCCCGTCCACACCGTGCTCGGTGTCTTCGGCGCCAACGCGTCCGGCAAGTCCAACGTCGTGGCCGCCCTGAAGAACATGCGCCACGCGGTGCTGCGCTCCTACGCCGACTGGACCTCCTACGACGGCATTCCGCGCGACGAGTTCGCCCTCGACCCGAAGGCCGCGTCGGAGACATCCCATTACGAGGCGGACATCCTCCTTGGAGACGGCGTCCGCTGGACCTACGGCTTCGAACTGGGTTCCCGCCGGGTTGAGGCGGAATGGCTCTACGCCTACCCCAAGGGCCGCCGTCAGGTCTGGTACGAGCGGGACGCGACCCGCGAGAACCCCTTCGATTTCCCTGGTGACCGGGTCCACGACCGCACCCGCCTGGCCCGCACCATGGCCCCGGACGCACTGCTGCTCACGCGTGCCGGAAACTCCGGCCACGAACAGCTCATGCCCGTCTTCGACTGGTTCAGAGAGAACCTCTGGGACGTTACCCCGGAGACGGAGCGCACCCAGCGCGAGGACTACACGGCCCTGCGTCTGCTGCGCAACCAGGACTTCCGGCGGCGGGCCGAGGAACTGCTGCGCGTGGCCGATCTCGGCATCGCCGGGGTGGAGGTCGAACAGACCTCGTCCGGTCGGCCACTGGTCCGGCTGGAGCATGCCGGAGGCGGCGGGAAGACCCTCATGGACTGGGAGGCGGAGTCCTGGGGCACCCGCTCGTGGTTCGCCCTGATCGGCCCGTTGCTGCTGGCCCTCGACACCGGCGCGGTGCTCCTGGTCGACGAGCTCGACTCCAGCCTGCATCCGCGCTTCGCGGCCGAGGTCGTGCGTCTCTTCCAGTCGTCCCGGGTGAACCGCAAGGGCGCGCAACTCGTCTTCACCGGTCATGATCCCTCCCTGCTGCGCGCGCCGGGCGGCGGCCGGCTGCTGCAACCGGGCCAGATCTGGCTCACGGAGAAGGACGAGCGCGGCGCCACCGCTCTGTCCTCCGTCGCCGACTGGGAGCCGACGGAGGAGGAGGACTTGATGACCTCCTACCTCGCGGGTTCGTTCGGAGCGGTGCCGAACGTGTCGGAGGGGCAGATCGGACGGCGGCTGCTGCGGGCGGACGAGTTGGCGCGGACGGAGGCGGAAGAGGGCTGATGGCGAGGACAAGGGGCGGGGACGGCATCAACCGGAGGAAGAGCGGAGGCGGGACGAAGGGCCGATCCAGCAGGCCCCGCCAGGTCTACGTCTTCACCGAGGGCGAGGTCACCGAGCCCGAGTACGTCGACATCATCGTGAAGAACGGCACCCCGGCCAAGGCAGGGGAGACCGTCCAGCACCACATCGGCAACCCCAACGCCGAGAGCAAGCTGCGCAAGCCCTTACGCCTGGTCCAGGAGGCCGTTCGCACCCTGCGCAGGGTGGAGCGGGAGGCGAAGGACGCCGGGCTGAAGCAGGAGAAGGACTGGAACTGGCCGCAGGTGTGGGTGCTCTTCGACCGCGACGACCACCCGTCCATTGCGGAGGCCAGACGCCTCGCCGACAAGGAGGGGGTCAAGATCGCATACTCGCACCCCTGCTTCGAACTGTGGCGGCTGCTCCACTACACGAACTACACCAGCAGCTTCGGCGGCGTCTGCGGTGACGCCAGCAGCCGCCTGCGGTCGCGTCCCGGTTTCGCGGCGACGTACGGGCGCAATGTGCGCGCCGTGAGCGAGGCGCAGGCCAAGCACGTGCGCGAGGAGCAGGTGCTCAGCGCGGACGGCAGCCGCTACCGCGACGCCAAGAGGTACGCGCAGGCGATCAACAAGCGCTGCGATTCGCCGAATCCGAACGACTGGGACCCCTATACCGACGTCTGGCGCTTCGTGGAGGAAGGACTGCTCCTCGGCGGCTACTAGGCTGAGGGGTCGTACTACTCCGTGGCGGAGCGGTGCACCGCTCTGCCCGCCCGCCTGCTCATACCTTTGGGAGCCCGTACGTGGCCAAGCTCACGCTCGACCAACTGGAGCGCCACCTCTTCGCGGCGGCGGACATCCTGCGCGGCACGATGGACGCCGCCGAGTACCGCGACTTCCTCCTGGTCCTGCTCTTCCTCAAGCGCGCCAACGACGAGTTCGAGGCCGCGCGCGAGGAGATCATCGAGAAGGAGATGGCTGCCGGAGCCTCGCGCGCGGAGGCGGAGGAGGAGGCCGACGAGCCGGCCAACTACACGGCCCGCCGGATCATGTACGTCCCGCCGGAGGCGCGTTGGCAAGGACTGGCCGACGCGGTGGACGACGTAGCCACGAAGCACCTCCAACCCGCGCTCGACGCGATGGAGGGTCAGAAGGGCAACGAGCGGCTGCGCGGACTGTTCAACCACATCAACTTCAACCGCATCGGCGGGGGCGGTGGCACCGGGGCGGCGGCCGCCAAGCTGGCGGACAAGCGGCTGGCCGCGCTCATCGGGCACTTCGGCACCCTGGGGCTGCGCGGCGACGACTTCGAGTTCCCCGACGTCATCGGTGCTGCGTACGAGTACCTGCTGAAGGACTTCGCCGACTCGGCGGGCGCCAAGGGCGGTGAGTTCTATACCCCGCGCGCGGTGGTGCGGATGATGGTCGAACTGGCCCGGCCCCGCCCCGGCCACAGCGTGTACGACCCGTGCGTCGGATCGGGCGGCATGCTCATCCACGCCAAGGAGTACGTCGAGGAGCACGGCGGCAACACCGAGGATCTGGCCCTGGCCGGGCAGGACGCCAACAACGGCTCCTGGGTCATGGCCACCATGAACATGCTGTTCCACGGCGCCCACGACTTCGACCTGAAGACCGGCGACACCCTGACGCAGCCGCTCCATCTGGACCGCTCGTTCGACGTGGTGCTCAGCAACCCGCCCTTCTCCATGGACTACCGGGCCGCGGACATCGACGACATCGACGACCGCATGCAGTACGGCCAGACGTCCGAGAAGGGCAAGGCCGACCTGATGTTCCTCCAGCACATGCTGCACATGGTGAAGGGGCGTGGCGGCTCCGTCTTCACCGTCATGCCGCACGGCGTGCTGTTCCGCGGCGGCGCCGAGGAGAAGATCCGGGCGAAGATCATCGAGGACGACCTGCTGGAGGCCGTGATCGGCTTGCCCTCCAACGTCTTCTACGGCACCGGCATCCCGGCCTGCGTACTGGTGCTGCGCTCGCGGGGCCGGAAGCGGGACGGCCGGGACGACAAGGTCCTCTTCATCAACGCGGACCGCGAGTTCCACTCCGAGCGGGCCCAGAACGTGCTGCTGCCCGAACACGTGGAGAAGATCGTCTCCACCTTCCACGCCAAGGCGGGAACGGACGTGCCGCGCTTCGCGCGGTGGGTGAAGCGGGACGAGATCCGGAAGAACAAGTACAACCTCAACATCCGCCGCTACGTCGACAACACCCCGCCGCCCGAGCCGCAGGACGTGCGGGCGCACCTGACGGGTGGCGTGCCGAGGGCGGAGATCGAGGCGCCGGAGAAGGCAGCGGTGCTGTCGGCGTACGAGGTCGAGCTCACGGACCTGTTCGCCGAGCGCGACGGTGACTCGTCCGAGTACGTCGACTTCCTGCCGGAAGACCGGCGCCCCGACGCCGACCGGCTGTCCGCACTGGCGGAGGACCGGGAACGGGAACTCCGGGAGACGTTCGCCAAGTGGTGGGCCACGGAGACGGAGAAGATCGCCAAGCTGGCGCCGTACGAGGGCGATGACCGCACGGAGTCCGAGAAGCGTGCACAACTCGCCCGGCTCCGCGCCGACTTGATCGATTCCTTCCGCGAACAGTTGCTGAACGTCGGCCTGCTGGACCAGTACGCGCTCGCCGGCGCGGTCGCCGGGTGGTGGCAGGAGGCCCGGAACGAACTGAAGGCGCTTGCGGAGAACGGCTTCAAGGGCGTCGTCGAGGGCTGGGTCGACACGGTCGAGACCCTGCTGGAGCCGGAACCCAACCCATGGACGGGTGGCGCGCGAAAGCGGACCGCTGCCGAGCGGCGACAGGCGTACGGGCACAAGGTCGTCGCCCGCATCGCGCCCAAGTTCCTGAAGGATCTGGCTGACGCTGACGCGGAGAAGGCGCGGCTGGACGCGAAGGTGAAGGCGGCCGAGGAGGCGGAGGCAGCGCGGGCGGCTGCGGCGCTGGGGGTCGCGGAGGACGACGAGTCCTCCGACTCCACCGAGGGCGCACCCGTACTTGACCCGGCGGTTGCCGAAGCGCTGCTCACCGAGGCCGACTTGAAGAGGGCGAAGCGGGATCGCACATCTGCGGGCAAGGCCGTGAAGGCGCTGGAGGAGGCGTTTTATCCGCTGGACGGCCTGGGCGCGGGGGCTGCGTCGAAGGCCGCTAAGTCGTCCAAGGCCGCTGAGTCCGCCGCCACCTCCGACGACGCGGCCGGCCAGACGACCCTCGACGTGACGCTCCCCGCCGAGCCCGACCGCCCCACGCCCGGTCTGCACGAGGCCCGCGACGCACTTGACGAGGCGGGCGCCCGCGACATCGTCCTCGGCATCCTCCGCGACGACCTGGCATCGAAGCTGGAGGGCCATGTCGTCCGCAGACGGCGCGAGTTGATCGACACGTACCTGGGCTGGGAGCGCAAATACCTGGTCTCGCTGCGCGACATCGAGGCGCGGCGCGAGGCTGCCGCCGAGCGGTTGAACGGGTTCCTGAAGGAGCTGGGCTATGCCGGATGAGCAGGCCGCATTGGTGCCTCTGGAGTATTACCTGGCCAGCCCGCCTCGAAATGGTTATTCGCCGGTTGAAAGCGCGGATTGGACCGGAGTGCAAATGCTCGGTCTTGGGTGCCTGACGCCGGATGGATTCGTCCCCAGGCAGCTCAAAAATGCGCCTAGTGGAATCACGGCGACACATCCGGCGATTCTCCGGGATGGTGACCTCTTGATGAGTCGGGCCAACACGCGGCAGTTGGTCGGGCTTGTCGGCAGGTACCGTGATGTGGGTTCAATCTGCATCTACCCCGACCTCATGATGCGGCTAGAGACGGCCGGAAATTGCATCCCTGAATTCATGGAGATCGTACTGCGCTCACCTGCTGTCCGCCGATCCTTGTCAGGTAAGGCTCAAGGAACATCGGAAAGCATGGTGAAGATCTCCGCAGAAGCTGTTCGATCTTTGCGCGTGCCGCTACTTTCGATGGCAGAGCAACGATGGATCGTTGAGACCTTGGATGCGGTTGCCCAAAGGGAGCGGGCTTCGGAGGTAGCGATCTCCAAGCTACGCTCTGTCCGGCTCGGTGTTGTGCTGAGTGGTATGAAAGCGATCGAGGCTACTGCCGTACCAGGAGGTTGGGAACGCGTTCCGCTGAAGGACGTCGTTCCGTCAGCCGACTACGGCATCTCTGTCGCCCTGAATGGTGACCCGAGCGGAATCCCTACTCTCCGCATGAACAACCTCCGTGACGGTCGACCCGATCTCAAGGAGTTGCGCTACTCGCCGCAAGAGGTGGAATCTCGTTATCTTCTGCGAGTAGGTGACGTGTTGTTCAACAGGACCAACAGTATCGAGCATGTAGGCCGCGCAGGGATCTGGCGAGGGGAACTCGAAAGGGCCACCTTCGCATCCTATTTGGTTCGCTTGAATCCTGATGTCAGGCGACTCGACCCGCGCTACCTGGTGGAATGGCTCCAGCATCCAGTGATCCGTCAACGAGTGCGTTCGATTGCAACGATCGCAGTCCAGCAGGTCAACGTGAACCCTTCACGACTCCGCGAGTTGGAAATCGACCTACCCGTCGACTTGTCGGACCAGGCCAAGCTGGTTTCCACCCTGGATACTTGCGATCAGCAAATCGCTGCGGAGATCGACAACCTTGAGAAGATTCGCACGATGAAGCAAGGCCTGGCTTCCCAGTTGCTCAGTGGAGAGCTCACCTCAGCAGCCGCGTAAGAACGGCGTCGGCGCGTACTACCGGGAGGCCCTTCGTGCCCGTCAGAAAGCCGTCTACCGAGCGCCAGCGCCGCCTCGGTGCCGAGCTACGCAGGATGCGCGAGCACATCGGGATGACGATCAACGAGGCGGCCACGCTGCACCGAACGGACCGGACGACGGTGAGCAACACGGAGTCGGCCCGCTCAGGGGTCAGCAGTGACCGGGTGAGGGTCTGGGCAGCCAACTACCGTTGTCCTGACTCACAGTACGTCGACGCCCTGGCCGACATGGCCAGGGAGCGTGGGCCGTACTGGTGGGATGAGTATCGGGAGTCGCTTCCCACGGGCCTGTTGGATATCGCCGAGTTGGAGCACTACGCGGCTCGGCTGCGGTCGGCTCAGATCATGCACATGCCTGGCATCCTCCAGATCCCCGACTACATGCGCGGTATCTTCGCCGAAGCGGTGCCGGCCATGAACCCAGCGGATCTGGAGCGGCACATCGAGTTCCGGGTCAGGCGTGCGGCGCTGCTCGACCGCCCCCAGCCGCCCTCGTGCGAGTTCCTGATCCATGAGACGGCGTTGCGTATGAGGTTCGGCGATCCGAAGGTTCTGCGCAGGCAGATCGACCACCTGCTGAAGCAGGCGGAGCGGCCCAACATCACTACCCGGGTCGTACCGTTCAGCGCCGGTGGCTTCGCGAACGCCGGCAGTTCGACGCTCTACGCGTGCGGGCCAGTGCCGCAACTGGACACGGTCCAGATCGATGTGCCGACCGGTGTCACCTTCCTCCATGCCGAGACCTACCTTGTGAACTACCGTGCGGTTCTTGACCGTATGAGGGAGCGGGCGCTTGAACCGCAGGCGTCGCTCGACTTCATTCGGCAGGCGGCCAGAGAGATTTGAGGGTTGGGGACCGGTGGAACTTCGCTGGCGTAAGTCGTCCTTCTCGGCGGATACCGGGGCCTGCATCGAGGTTGCGGAAGACGACGGCGTCGTTTTTCTCCGCGAGAGTGACGATCCTGACGTGATCGTCCGCACTACCCGCCGGAAGCTGCGCGCCTTCCTCGAAGGTGCCAAGGCTGGGGAGTTCGACGACTTCACGTAAGGCGCCCCCTGGGTGACCGTGACGGCATATGCCAATCTTTGTGAGACGAGACAACATGTTGTCTCGCGCATTCTGTGAGTCGTACTGTGTGTAGTGGAAGCGGCGCGCTGAGTGAGGGTGGCGTGCCGTCACGCAAAGCGCCCCGGCGGTGTGCGACCACCCCGGGGCATGGCCAACGCCTCGTAGGAGCGTCAGCATGTCCCACCGTATCCGGCCCGGTCTCGCGCGAACACTCGTGCGTGCGGCCGTCCTCGTCCTCGCGTGCCTTTTGCGCGTGCTCGTCCCTGTCCCTGCGCCCTTGCCGCATGGGGTCCGGCAACCGCCCGGGTACTGGGCCTTCGCCGTCGATGCGGAGATCCCCGTACTGCCGCCGTACCTTCTGCGGTACCGCAGGAGGACCACGACACCCACACCCAGCCCCGCCTCCCGCATCCGCCCCTACTTTGTCGCGCACGAGCAGCGCATGCGCTGCAGGGCACTGGTCCTCGCGACGTACGGGATCGATGTGGGGCCCCGGGTGATCCACGGGCACCGCATCGGCCGACCAGTCGCGCGCAAGATTGCTGCGCCCATGGGGGTGGCCGCCTGATGAGCGCACCCCAGTTGCAGATCAAGCGCGTGCCCAGCAAGCCCGTACGGCGAGGAGAGGACGGCGAACTCACGATCGACCTCTGGTTGACAAGGGACGGTGGGTTCGAGACAGACCTCGCTCTGCGCCTCACACCCGCCGAGGCGGAGGTCCTGCACGCTCAGCTCTGCTACGCGCTGGACGACGAGACGGCCTCGGTGATCACGCCGGTGTCCAAGCTCCCTGACTGCCGCAGGCCCGCCGTGGGCAGCCAGGGAGTCCACTGGCCGTAGGAACGCATTCTCCGCGTGGGGGCGGCACGCACATCACCGTGTCGCCCCCACGGGGCGTAGTCGACTCGTACCCTTCGGATGGCCGACGCCTGCGGGTACCGTCGAGAACACAGCGAACGTCCACCGACCGGGAGCACACCGTGACCGCCCTGCCCGCAGACCCGCAGGCCGACGAGCCGCTCATCCCGATGCCCGCGCTCACCCCTGGCGCCCTGCGTACCGCCGTCGAAAGCCTGACGCCGAGCCGGATGCCGACGTTCGTAAGCGATCTTGTCGACGCGACTACCAAAGCCCAGCAGCTCCAGTCGTTCGCACCGCTGCGTACGTTTGTCCATACGTGGGGTGTGTTCGTAGCGATCCAGAGGTATCCCTCGCGGGCTGCCCGCTTGCGCCATCTGGAGGAGATGGTGAGTACCGGGGTGGGGGACCCGACGGCCGCCATCGCCGAGATCAGGAAGATCCACGCGGATGCCGAGGCCGAGGCCGGGCTGTGACCGACTGGAAGTGGGACTACAACCCGAGCGAGGAGTATCTGACCGACGGACTTCCCGTCGGAGTGATCGCCGAGGTGGAACGGATCGCCACGGAACTCGCCGCGCTCGGGCGTGACGCCGAGACGGCGGGCAGCAGGCCTGAGGACAAGCCCGGAGGGCTGAGGAACTTTCCCCTCTTCAGTGGACGTGGCTTCATCCAGTTCCTCGCCGTTCCCCGGCATGAGTGCGTCTACATCTGCAACATCGTCTGGAACGGATGAAAGTGATCAGGACAGTGTCGAGGCCCCCTCCGCCTTGACCTGATCAAGTTACGGTAGGGCAGCCGGGCGGGCGTATGGACTTCGCTCTCGGGGTCTACGAACGGCGCTCGGCGCTGGGGCTGAGCAGCGCGGAACTCGTTGAATGGGCCGGGCTGACCGCAGAGGAGATCGAACGCATTGAGGAGAGTGGTGTCGACCCGACCCTCGAACTGATCGAGAGCCTGGCCGAGGCACTGCACTCCGGTGATCTCATCGATCCTCGCGCGACACCAGAGTTCCGCTTCGAGAGCCGCGCCGCGTAGTCGCACCTCGGAATCACGTGACCGGCTCGTCGAACGCGTCGCTGAGCAGCTCTGTCAGGAGCCCCAACCGGAACACTTCGTGCTTTGCGATCAGTTGCCTGTGAGCCTCAATCTGCGTGCTGATGTCGTTCATCGCGCCAGCGATGGCCCGCTGCCGTTCGAGCGGCGGGACGAAGATCGGTGCCGTGACCAGTGCCTGGGACGGGAGTGTCTCCACGGTCTTGCTGGGGTTCGACTGCGAGGTGATCCATTCATGGACGAGTGGATGCCCGAGGTAGTGGAGAAGGTAGTCGGGCAGGATCACATCTGCTCTGGGCCTGATCCGCAGGCATGCGGCGCCAAAGAGCCACGTCGCCTCCGATGGACCGACGACAGCCCGCCGCCCGAGCGTCCCCTGGCGTACATACACCAGGTCTCCCGTGCGCAACCGGAACCGCTCCAGACCTGCCGCGGTCCCGAAGCCGACGCGCTTGATGTTGCGCGGGTCGACCTTGTGCTCGGTCGTCAGGTCGGGGGGCGAGATGACGGGGACGCCCTCCAGGTTCGCCGAGAGCCCTTCCAATTGTTGCCCTGAGGGTCCGGAGGCGATATCGCAGAGGTCCGCAAGTCGGTGTGTATGGGTCGGGGGCATTTCGCTGGTCCTCACTGTTGCCTTTCCGGGGGCACACTCCTCGACGGAACCGGGTCCGTTCCGCAAACGGCCAGGGACCGACGGCAGCGACCGCCGGCCCCTGGACACGGAGCGTTGAAGTGGTCCGTCGATCGACCGGACGGGTCCTAGACGCGGACGATCTCACGGATCTGTCGCAGCCGGTCCTCCCGGGCCTCGGAGTCGCCCACGCCACGGAGGATCTCGTCACCCTTGGGGCTCGGGTCGAGGATCGCGTCGACGGCGTCCGCGATCGGGGTCCCGAGGAGGTAGAGGCGGACCGGGCTGTTCTGGTTGTTGGGCAGTAGCGCGGGGACGTGACCCATCCCGTGGGATCCCAGCCGCTGAGAGATCTTCCCGGGCACCTGGCTGCCGATCCGGCTCACCCCCTCGACGTCGCGCAAGTCGCGCATGGTCACGACGCGAAGCCCGCCGTCGGCCTCGACCTTCGCACGGAGTTCCTGGTAACTCTCGTCCATTCCAGCCCCCTTGAGTGTGTCTGCGCACAGCTATGCACGGAGCGGCAGGAACTCTGATTCCTGACCTCTCCCTTCCATCGTAGCGCTCAACTCTCTTCATAGGCCGCTATGGAGAGATTCTCTCGGAGTGGAGTGCAGCCGATCCGCGCGAGTTGACGGCGTGTCACTGCGCAGTGCCGAGGAGGCGACAGCGTCCCCCATTCGACCAGGGGCGCGCGAACCGCCCACGCGCCCTCCTTCGTGGACCACAATGGACCCTCACACGTTCACCGTGACGCAGGGGAGGGCTCGGGCGCATGGCTGCCGGAGTGGTCAGGGAAACCGGCGAGCAGGTCGAGGCGGAGCGGCCGTTATTGGAGCACCTCAAGGCGATGGGCTGGCAGCACATCGAGGGCGCCCGCCTGAAGGAGTTGGGGGAGCGCGGTGACTACCGGGAGGTGCTGCTGGAGCGGCGCCTGCGGGCTGCCCTGCGCCGCACCTCGGCCTGGATGCAGAGCGACGCGCACACGGATCCCGCTGTCTCCCAACTGCGTGCCGTCGCCCGCCATGTGTCCGCCCAGTCCCTGCCGGGGGCCAACCGTGACGCCACCACGCTTCTGCTGCACGGCGTCATGCAGCCGGGACCGGACGAGAAGGACGTGAAGACGCCGTTCTTCGACTGGTCGCGCGAGGCGCTGGAGGGGAGCCGCGAGGAGATCCTGACCCGCAACGACTACCTCGTTGTCGACCAGTTGCGCGTGTGTGACGCTGACGGGCGGCCGTCCGTGCTGGACCTCGTCCTGTTCGTGAACGGCGTTCCGCTGGTCGTCGTCGAGTGCAAGTCACCGGACGTACGCGACCCGCTCGGCAAGGCCATCAGCGACCTGCGCGCCTACACGGGGCGGCCGCTGAACGACGACACCCGGCACGGCGCGGGCGCCCCGCGCGGCATACCGCACCTGTTCGCCCCGGCGCAGTTGCTGGTGGCCGCCGACGGAACGCAGGCCGCGCTCGGTACGTACTCCTCGGCCGAGCAGCACTACGCGCTGTGGCGCAGCGTCAGCCCGGACTACGGAGATCCGGCGCGGCCGGGCGACGACGGTGTGGAGGAGCTGCGCCGTGAGCTGCGCGGCTGGGGGCTGCTCGGTCCGGAGGAGGCTCCCACCCTCCAGCAGAAGCTGACCGCGATCGTCCTCAGGCCTGGCAACCTGCTCAACATCATCAGGCACTACGTCTTCGAGAAGCCCGTCGACGAGGACAGTGGCGACGATACGGGTCGTCGTGCCCGCGCCGCCGGGCCGAAGACGGTCAAGGTGGTCTGCCGCCACCAGCAGTACCGCGCCACCGAAAAGATCATGGCCCGGCTGCGCACCCGCCCAAGTCGCCGCGTCACCGGCGGGGAGCGGGACGAAAGAGGCGGCGTCATCTGGCACACGCAGGGCGCGGGCAAGAGCTTCACCATGCAATTCCTGGCCCGGCGGCTGCACATGAGCCGGGACCCCGAGCTGAACGGGATCACACTGGTCGCGGTCACCGACCGCACCGATCTCCAGCGGCAGTTGCGGCGGGCCGTGGCCCTCAGTGACTCCGAGATCCGGCAGGCCACCTCCCGTACGGACCTGGAGAGCCTGCTCCGCCGGGCGGGCCGTTCCGGCGGGCGGGCGGTGATCTTCGCGACGATCCAGAAGTTCCTCGGCGACCTGGCGCCCGGCACGGGGGAGGGGAACGACACGGCCGACGGCGAGGACCGGGCGCTGGCCGAGGACTTCGAGCAGGCCCGGCGGCGGGTCGAGGCGGGCGAGAGCGCCGAGGAGGTCGCCGACCCCGCGCCGGACGACCGCACGCTTAGCCGGGCCGAGCGCATATTCCCCGAGTGCAGCGACTCTGACCGGGTCCTGGTGCTCGTCGACGAGGCGCACCGCTCGCACACCTCCGTCCTCCACGCCTGTCTGCGCAAGGCCCTGCCCAACGCGGCCCGGATCGGCTTCACCGGCACCCCGCTGATGCAGGGCCGACTCACCGACACCGGGCGCATCTTCGGCCTGGAGCCGAGCACCGAATCCGGCGGGAACCCCGAGTTCCTCGACACATACCGCATGACCGAGGCCGAACGCGACAGGGTCGTCGTGCCCGTCCGTTACGAAGGCCGCGCCACCACCGCCGAGGTGCGCGACAAGGAGCGAATGGACGAGTGCTTCGAGGACCTCATCGAGCCGCTGGACGAGGACCAGCAGGAGTGGGTGCGGAAGAAGTACGGCGCGCCTTCCGCGCGGGCCGTGGCCGAGTCGGCGCCGCTGATCCGGCGAAAAGCGATCGACATGCTGGAGCACTACGTCACCGGGCCGCTCACCGGCGGATTCAAGGCCCAGGTCGCCGCGGTGAGCCGGCGGGCAGCGGTCACCTACCGCAGTGCCCTGCGGGACGCCCGGGCCGATCTGCTGCGTCGCGTCGCGGCGTTCGACCGCAGCGGGCGGCGCGAAGCACTGCGAGGCAAGGCCCCTGAGACGTACACCGCTGAGGAATCGCTCCTGCTGCGCGCCTGGCAGTTCCAGGAGCTGCTACGCCGCATCGACTTCGTACCGGTGATCTCCGCGGGGGCCGAGCAGAAAGAGGGTGTGTGGCGCGAGTGGACGGACAGCGACAAGCAGGGTGAGCACATCGCGCGCTTCCTCCGGCCGTTCCCGCAGCTGCCGCCCGACAACCCTTGGGTGACCAGGCCAGCTGCCGAGCCCGACCCGGTGCCGGCCGGAGCCGTGGGCGGCATGAACCCGTGGAGCGACCTGGTCTTCGGCGGTGGTGCTCGCGGCGGCGACAGCCGAGGGGAGGAGGCTGAGCAGCCCATTGCGTTCCTCATCGTCAAGTCAATGCTGCTCACCGGCTTCGACGCGCCCATCGAGCAGGCGCTGTATCTGGACCGGCCCATCCGCGACGCCGAACTGCTCCAGGCGATCGCCCGCGTCAACCGTCCCGCCCGCCGTAAAAGGGAGGGGCTGGTTGTCGACTACTACGGCGTCCTGAACAACCTCGGCGTGACACTGGCCGCGTACCGGGGCAACCCGCCCGCGCTTGACTCGCTGCGCAGCATGGCAGCCGAGATTCCTGAGATGAAGCGGACGGCTGACGAGGTGCGGGAGTTCCTCGCGGGGGCGGGCGTCGACCCGGACGGGCTCATGACGCGCGCCGGGCTCGGCAGCGCCGTACTCGCGCTCGCGGACCCCACGGTACGAGCCGTTTTCGACACCAGGCTGAACGAGTTCCTGGGAGCCGTGGACCGGGTGCTGCCGCACGAGAAGGCGCTGGACCACCTGCACGACGTACGGGCTTGGAGCGTGCTCCAGATGCGTGTGCGTCGCCACTACCGCGACGACACCGGCGGCGGCTTCGTGATGCGTGGATACGGGCGGAAGGTACGCGCGCTGATCGCCGACCACCTTCAGGCACAGGAAGTCGAGCAGCGGATCCCACCCGTCTCCATCCTCGCTCCGGACTTCGACGAAGTGGTCGGCACCCTCCCCGTGCGTGAGGCCGCGGCCGAGCAGGTGCAGGCACTGCGCTACCACCTGGAGGAACGCCTGGCGGTGGAGGAGCGTCCGGTGTACCGGCAGCTCTCCGTCGAACTGGAACGGGTGCTGGAGGAGTTTGCCGGGAACTGGGAGGACATCTCCCGGGAGCTCAGGCCACTGGTCGACAGGGCCCGGCGCGCCGAGCAGGCCCATCCCACCGTCGCTGATCTGTCGCCGATGGAGCAGCGGCTGTACGTGCTCATCGACGAGAAGCTGACAGTGAGCGAGATCCTGGACGATGCGCCTTCGGAGCGGCTGCGTCATCTCGTCGCCGAGACGTACGACGAGATCACCAGCCAGGTGCGGCTGGCGTCGTTCGGCGGCCGGGAGCGTCATGTGACGCTGCTGGAAGCGCGGCTTTACGATCGGCTGAAGGCGGCCGGACTGAGGCGCGGGGGCCCGGGGCGGGAAGAGGTCAAGCGACTTGCCTCGGCACTCGCCGGGTACGCGGTGGAGCACCTGGAGGAGTTCCGGGCTGAGGCACGGAGAGAATAGGTCCATGCCTGCGCAGCCCGCTCACCCTAAGTCCCGCTCCGATGAGCCCGTGCTCACCGAGAGCGGGACGCTGGTCGTCGACGGGCGGGAACTGAAGGTGCGGATCAGCCCTCGCCGACGTCGGCTGGGGCTGACGGTCGAGCGGGACCGGTCTCTCACCCTGCACGCTCCCAAAGGTTGCGCGGTCGGGAGGGTAGAGGCCTTCGTGCGGGACAGCGAGGCCTGGATCGCCGCCAAGACCCGCCTCAGCGACGAGCGGCGCCAACTCCATCCCCTCCGTACCCTCCGGGACGGCGAGATTCACCGTTACCTGGGGCGGGACTACCGGCTCCTCGTCGTCGGCAAAGAGCCGGACGAGGGCTCCGCTTCGGTCGGCGTGGCCGCGGTACCCCCTGTTCGGCTTGTCGCGGGACGGCTGCGTCTAGACAGCTCGGTTGCTGCCGATCCAGCGCTCGCACGGAAGGCTCTGGCGGACTGGTACAGCCTTGCCGGACAGCGCTGGATGCGGGGGCGGCTCCAGCCGTGGGCTGCCCGGATGGATGTCCCCGAACCAGCCGTTCGGGTCCGTGACTTGGGACATCGGTGGGGAAGCTATCGCTCCTCAGGAGCCGACGCCGGAGTGATCTCACTGCACTGGGCCACCTTCCAATTGCCGATTCATCTTGTCGACTACGTCGTCGCACATGAGTTGGCGCATGTGCGCGTGTCCGGGCACGGACCTGAGTACTGGCGGCTGCTAGGCAGGTCGCTCCCGGAATGCCGTCGTCTGAAGGTCGAGCTGGACGAGCTGGGCCGAGGGGTATGGATGGGAGACCTGTTCTACTGATCGGTTTCAAGGAGCTGGGCTCGTCCGAATGAACGCCATTGGCTTCCATGGAGCAGGTCTCGGTCATCTGCGGCACGGGGAGCACCGGGCCGCGGGCTGCGGCTGCACAGGCACAGGCATGGGCTACGCCCGCCGCAGATCAGCAGCCCGGTCGTCAGGTGTCCTCGCCGCAGATCCGCAGGCCCTCCGGTGTCGCGCACGGCAGGTGGCCGTGGGTGCGGATGACGTCCTGGCCGCTGCCTCGGCGCATATAGGTCAGGAAGCTGGAGGCGAGGGAGTCGGCGGGGGGCTGGCCGTAGGTGTAGGCGTACTCGATCTCTCGGTACGGGTAGCCGTCGCGGTCGCCGTGTTCGAGGGCGTCCAGGGACGGCTGCCTGTTGTCGAGGTTCAGGCGGTGCAGGCCCTTGAGGCTGGTGGCGGCGCGGAGTTCGCTGTAGCCGATGGCGCCGGGGACCTTGGCCACGGTCTTGAGCACCTGTTCGGTGCTGTCGAGTTCGCAGCGGACCACCGGGGCGTCCGGGGTGTCCTTGTTGAGGCAGTCGAGCGAGGTGTTGGCGAGCTCGCCGGCCTCGAGTACGCGGCGCTGGAAGACCTGCCGGGTGCCGGAGTTGGCGTCGCGGCTGACCAGGCGTACGGGCAGGTCGGGGCCGCCGAGCTCGTTCCAGTTGCGGATCTCGCCGCGGTAGAGGCGGCGTACGTCGGAGAGTTCGAGGTTCTTCAGGGGCACCTCGTCGTTCAGGACGAGAGCAAAGAGGGAGACGGCGACCCGGCTTTCGCGCAGCTGCGCATAGCCGCTCGGCTTCGGGCCGTCGGAGAGCGTGATGACCGCCGGGGAGCCGCCCTGCGCGTCCGCGCCCGCCTCGGCCAGGGCGCGGATTCCCGCGGTGCTGCCGTGGGTGTCCACCGTGACGGTGGAACCCTCGCAGTCCTCCTCGTACTTGTCGGCGAGCTCCTCGACGACCGGGGCGAAGGCCGTGGATCCCGTGATCGTCAGCTCACCTTTGGCGCAGCCCATCGGGGGGCGTGAGTCGTCGCGTACGACGATGATGCCGGCCAGGACGACGACGCAGACGGTGAGCAGCACGGTGATCACGCGGGCGGCGCGGCTGAAGAGCGGCGGCTTGTCGTCCGGCGTGGTGGACCGGTTGGGCTTGATCTCGCCCTCCTTGATGCCGCCCTCGATCCTGACCTCGCGGCCGACGCGCCCACCCGAGAGCACGACGAGCAGTTTGTAGTGCTGGCCCCTGTTCAGCGGGACGCGGGGGATGCAGAGGGTCCCGCCGTGGTAGCGCAGGCCCGCGGTCTCCGTGAAATGGCCCATCAGATAGGCGGCGGCCCGGGGCACGCTGACGACGACGCCCCGGATGGTCCGGTCACTGAAGACGGCCTCCAGACCGTGCACTTCGCGGCGGGTGTAGTCACTCTCGTCGATGCTCTGTGAGCCGTCGTTCTCTATCCGCAGGAGGACGAGCGTGGCGTCCTCCATGCCGGGGGCCTCGGCGAACCAGCCGAGACGTACGTTCGCCCGCCCGCCGTGGCCGTCCCGGCCGATGGGGGTGTCGAGCTGCACCCGGTAGCCGATGCGTTTGCGGCGGGGCACGCGACGCTCGTACCAGAGCACGCCGGCCGAGGTCAGGATGCCGAGCACGGCGGTGCAGACGGCCACGACGTTCTCGGCGCTGAGCCACTCCACGACGTTCCCCCGCCCCCTCGCTGCCCGGTCACCGGCCCTCCGGTCCGGTCACCGTACGGCCCGCGGGCAGGGGGTGGAACGGTTCACCTGAATGGTCGTCAGATGTTCGTCCGGAGTTCAACGAGCGTGGTCAGTCGGCCTTCGTGTACGTCAACTGCTCGCCCGTTTCCGTGTTCACGCGCCGGAGGCGGCCGTCCGGCAGGACCGTGAGGGTGGTGGCGGCGCCCGGGGTGCAGGAGGACGCCGGTTCGCCGACCGTCACCGTCGACGGGCCGATACGGAGAGGTCCGTCGCCGGACGGGGCGGACGCGAGCTCGGCCCGGAACACGCAGTGATACGTTCCGCCTCCCTGGGCGGGCCCGTCCGCGGTCAGGGACAGCACGGTGTCACCGACCTCGCCCTGCTGGATGACCAGGCGGCGGGTGCTGTGGCCGGCGTCGCTGTCGATGCTGCCGGTCCAGGTGCCGAGGTACTTCTCCGGCACCCCGCCGCCGGCGGAGGCGGCCGGGGACGTCTGCGACGTCCCGGGGCTCCCGGACCCGGGCGTCCCGCTCGTCCCGGGCGCCTGCGAGCCCGGCTCCGCGGGGGCGCTGGAGGAAGCCGACGGCTTGGCGTCGCCCCCGGCGAGCGGTTCGCTGTCGCCCTTCATCACCGCATAGACGGACCCACCCGCACCGACCGCCACGACGAGCGCGGCGGCGACCAGGGCGATGGTCGAACGACGACTCCTGGGCGGGGGCTCGTACCCGATCGCCGCGGCGCCGACGACCGGGCCGTACGGGGGCGGGGTGCTGCCCGGTCCGTACGGGGGAGTGGGGCCGCCCGGATCGTACGGGGATGTGGCGTCGCCCGGTCCGTACGGGGGAGTGGCGCCGCCCGGCTCGTACGGGGATGTGGCGTCGCCCGGTCGGTACGGGGGAGTGGCGCCGCTCGGTTCGTACGGGGATGTGGCGTCGCCCGGTCCGTACGGGGGAGTGGCGCCGCTCGGTTCGTACGGGGATGTGGCGTCGCCCGGTCCGTACGGGGAGGTGGCGCCCGGCCCGTGCGGGGTCGGGGGTGTGGAGCCGCCGTACACGTCCGGCTGCGGGTAACCGTAGGCCGAGGGGTGGGGCTGGGCGTGGCCCTGTGGATAGCCGTAACCGGGCGCACCGGGGTGGCTCGCCGGCCGCGGGGCGGGGACCGGCGCGGAGCCGGAGATCTGCGTGGGGAGGTGGTCGACGGCCGTGGGGAGGTGGTCCACGGCCGCCTGCCCGGGCTCGCCGGGCGGCGGTGGGGTGTCCTCTCCGGCGACCTCGGACGGGCCACAGGCGTGGCCTGCAGGGCCGGAGCCGTCTTGGGCTCCGGGGGGTGTTGGCCCTTGTGCGCTGACGGGTCCGGCATTGTGCGCCGCTGCCGGGGCGGGCCCTCGTTGTCCGGCGGCGCCGTGTGGCTCGGCGGCGCCGTGTGGCTCGGCGGCGCCGTGTGGCCCGGCGGTGCCGTGTGGTCCGGCGGCTCCGGGACTGTGCGCGCTTGCGGGCGTAGAGGCCGGCTCTCGGGTGGGGCCGGGGCCCTTGTCTCCCGTCGGCGCGGCGCCCTGCGCCGCGGAGGGGCCACGCCCGTCCGCGGCTGCCGCCGCAGCGGTGCCGGGCGCCGCTGCGGAACCGTATCCTCGCGCCTCCGCGGCACCCGACCTCGGTGCCCCCGCCGAGTTCGCTCCGGGAGCCCCGTCGGGCCGCGCGGGCCCGATCGCCCCGGCCGTGGGGGCGGTGGACGCCCCGCCCGGTCCCCCGGCGGACGCCCCGCCCGCACCCGCGTGGGCGGCCGCGCCCGCGGCGGATGTTCCGGCCACGCCCGCGGCGGGTGTCCCGGCTGCGCCCGCGTGGGGTGCTCCGGCTGCGCCTGCGTGGGGTGCTCCGGCTGCGCCTGCGTGGGGTGCTCCGGCTGCGCCTGCGTGGGGTGCTCCGGCTGCGCCTGCGTGGGGTGCTCCGGCTGCGCCCGCGGCGGTTGCTCCGGCCGCGCCCGCGGCGGTGGACGCCCCGCCCGCGTGGGGTGCTCCGGCCGCGCCCGCGGCGGATGTTCCGGCCACGCCCGCGGCGGGTGTCCCGGCCGCACCCGCGTGGGGCGCTCCGGCAGTCCCGGCCGCACCCGCGGCGGGCGCTCCGGCCCCGCCAGAGCCGGTGGACGCCGCGCCCGGCGCGGTGGCCGCCGCGCTCACACCCGCGGCGGCCGCTCCCGCCCCGCCCCCGCCAGCGGCCCCCGCCCCCGCCACGCCCCCACCATCCGGATTCTCCGTATCCAGCAACCGCACCGCATGCCGCCCCAGTTGGGCGACCAGCGTGCTCGGCAGCCACGGATCGCGGGCGCGGCCGTCGCTGACCGTGTCGTTCGCGCCCGTGCGTTGCAGGATGTCGTCGAGCGAGGGGCGGGCGGCGGGGTCCTTGCGGAGGCAGTCGCGGACCAGGTCGGTGAGGCTTTCGGGGAGCCGGTCCAGGTCCGGTTCCTCCTGGGCGATACGGAACATCAGCGCGTGCACACCGCTGTTGGCCGTACCGAAGGGAAGCCGGCCCGTCGCCGCGTAGGCCAGCACCGAGCCGAGGCAGAACACGTCGCACGCCGGCGTGATCCGGTCGCCCCGCACCTGCTCGGGCGCCATGAAGCCGGGGGAACCGACCAGCGCGCCGGTCCGCGTCAGGCCTCCGTCCGTCACGGTCTCCAGCGCCCGCGCGATGCCGAAGTCGATGACGCGCGGCCCGTCGATGGTCACCAGGACGTTGGACGGTTTGAGGTCCCGGTGGATGAGGCCCGCCGCGTGAATGTCCTTCAGCGCGTGCGCCAGCCCGGCCGCGAGAATCCGAACGGAACGTTCCGGCAGCGCCCCGTGGTCCTGCGACACGACGGCCCCGAGGGACGGCCCGGCTACATACCCCGTGGCCACCCACGGAATCGCCGCCTCGGTGTCCGCGTCGAGCACCGGCGCCGTCCACTGCCCGCCGACCCGCCGCGCGGCCTGCACCTCGAGCCGGAAGCGGTTCCTGAACTCCTCCTGCTCGGCGAGCTCTTGGCGGACCAGCTTGACCGCGACCGTGCGCCCGCGGTCGGAGCGGGCCAGATAGACCTGCCCCATCCCGCCCGCACCGAGCCGCGCCAGCAGCCGGTACGCCCCGATTCCCCGCGGATCCCCCGACCCCAGTTTCTCCAGCGCCACGGCGCCCTCCCCCCGGGTACGTTCCCCCGTACCTGCACCAGACCGAGAATAGTGCGGCCCCGGGACAAGAGCGGACAAGCCGCTTCTACGGTTCCGTAACAGCGTCGAGCGCCGCCGAGAGCCGCCCCAGCACCCGTACGGTCTCGGCGAAAGCCTCCTCGCCGAGCTCGTCCGCGAGCCGGTCGGCCAGCTGGGCGTGGCGCGGCCCGATCCTTGCGACGGCGGCGCGGCCCTCATCCGTGGGGGCGAGGAGCTTGGCGCGGCGGTGGGCGGGGTTGGGGGCGTACGCGGCGAGGCCCTTGCCGACGAGCAGATCCGCGATGCGCTGCACGCTCTGCCGGGTGATGCCCATCGCGCGGGCGATCCCGGCGACGGGCAGCGGCTCGCGCAGCACCGCGCCGAGCACCTGCCACCAGGCGGCCGTCAGCCCGGCGGGGCGAGCCAACTCATCCGCGACTGCGAGGAGTTGGCCGTTGAGCCGGAAAGCGGTGAGCGCGGTGCTGCTGAGCAGGTCCTGATGGTGCCGGGTGGCCTCTTCCTCGTGCCGCCTGGCCGTCGGATTCGCGCTCACTTCCCGGCCTCCGCCGCTTGGAGCGTCTCGTACGCCGCAGGGTCCGAGTCGTGGAACAGCCGGTACCAGGCGTCCAGCACCTCGCCCTCGTAGACCCCGAGCAGTTTGAACACCTCGCGGGCGAACGCGACCGGTTCGGTGGGGCCGGCGGTGACCAGGTTCCCGTCGGTCACCGCGTCGGCTTCGACGTAGTGCTTGCCGCCCTGGTAGCCGGTGGCGGCGAGGTAGAAGGAGACCGCGCTGGTGTGGGCACGCTCGTCGAGCAGTCCCTCGCGGGCGAGTCCGGCCGTGGCGCCGCAGATCGCGGCGACGGGCACGTCGGCGTCGAGGAAGGCGCGGGCCTTGCGGGCGAAGGGTGCGAGGTCGTCGCCCAAGTCCCAGAGGTCGGCGCCGGTGAGGATCAGCAACGAGCTGTCCTCGGGGCGGATTTCGTCGAGTGCCAGATCGGGCAGGATGCGGAGGCCGCCGATGGTGGTCACCGGCTCGGTGGAGGGGCCGACGGTGCGGATCTCGTGGCCGGCCCGGGCGAGATACGCCGTGGTGTGGCCGGTCTCCCAGTCGGCGAAGGTGTCGTAGACGGCGAGATGAACGGGCTTGCGGACGGTTCCCTGGCTGGTCGTGCCGGTCATGGTGGCCTCCGGGAGGGATGGGGCTGGATGCCGTTCTCCAGCTGTGAGCATGCTGTCAAAACGACAGCTTGCTGTCAATGCTTCCCGGCGGCCCGGGCACGCGACACACTGTCGCGGAAAGCAGCGGACCGCAGACAGGACGCCCATACCGGGTAGCTGCCGGCCACACCTACGCTCGCCCGCATGACCTCTCAGCCCCTTTCCCAGGCCGGCGCCGCCGTGAAGGCCGCGGACCGCGCGCACGTCTTCCACTCCTGGTCCGCGCAGGACCTCATCGACCCGCTTGCCGTCGCCGGTGCCGAGGGGTCGTATTTCTGGGACTACGAAGGCAACCGCTACCTGGACTTCACCAGCGGCCTCGTCTTCACGAACATCGGGTACCAGCACCCGAAGGTCGTCGCGGCCATCCAGGAGCAGGCCGGGAAGCTCGTCACCTTCGCGCCCGGCTTCGCCGTCGAGGCCCGCTCGGAGGCCGCGCGCCTCATCGCCGAGCGGACCCCCGGCGATCTGGACAAGATCTTCTTCACCAACGGCGGCGCGGAGGCCGTCGAGAACGCCGTCCGTATGGCGCGGCTGCACACGGGCCGCCACAAGGTCCTCAGCGCGTACCGCTCGTACCACGGCGCCACCTCGACGGCGATCAACGTCACGGGCGACCCGCGCCGCTGGCCGTCCGACAACGGGTCGGCGGGCGTCGTGCACTTCTGGGCGCCGTTCCTCTACCGGTCGCCGTTCCACGCGGAGACCGAGGAGCAGGAATGCCAGCGCGCGCTGCAGCACCTCGAGGACACGATCGCCTTCGAGGGCCCGGCGACGATCGCCGCGATCATCCTCGAAACGGTGCCCGGCACGGCCGGGATCATGGTGCCGCCGCCGGGCTATCTCGCGGGCGTGCGCGAGATCTGCGACCGGTACGGCATCGTCTTCGTCCTGGACGAGGTGATGGCGGGCTTCGGCCGTACGGGCAGGTGGTTCGCGGCCGAGCACTCGGGTGTGGTGCCCGACCTCATGACGTTCGCCAAGGGCGTCAACTCCGGATACGTGCCGCTCGGCGGCGTCGCCATCTCGGGCGCCATCGCCGAGACCTTCGCGCGCCGGCCGTACCCGGGCGGGCTCACGTACTCCGGGCACCCACTGGCCTGCGCTGCCGCCGTCGCGACGATCAACGTCATGGCGGAGGAGGGCGTCGTGGAGCACGCGGCGCACCTCGGGGAGACGGTACTCGGACTCGGCCTGCGCGAGCTCGCCGAGCGCCACCCGAGCGTCGGGGAGGTGCGCGGTCTGGGTGCGTTCTGGGCCGTGGAGCTGGTACGGGACCGGGAGACGCGGGAGCCGCTGGTGCCGTACAACGCGGCGGGTGAGGCCAACGCGCCCATGGCGGCGTTCGCCGCCGCCGCGAAGAAGAACGGTCTGTGGCCCTTCGTGAACATGAACCGCACCCATGTCGTGCCTGCGTGCACCATTTCGGAGGCCGAGGCGAAGGAGGGGCTGGCGGCGCTGGACGAGGCGCTGTCTGTTGCCGACGAGCACACCGTCTGAGCTGCCGGCGGCTGCCGGGGCCCACCGACGGTGAGCCCCGGCAGCCGCCGAGCGGCCCCAGGCCGCCACAACCCACGACGGCGGGCGCGTTCGCGTACGGCCTGTGCGCAGCTTCCGAAGGCCTGCGGTCGGCACCGTTGTGGACAATCGTTCCTCCCTCAGCTACCGCTGGGAGGTGGGTGCGCGGCCCCGACCCGCCCACCGGCAGGTGGCGATCATCCACCCGACGGAGAGGTGCGCGCCCTCCGGCAAGGGGGCGCGGTCGCCGCAGGCGGCACAGGTCGCGTGGTCTGAACCACAAGTGGTCTGCACCACAACCGGTGCACACCGCACCGATCCGCGTAGGCTGGCGTGCCCGTAAAGCAACACCGAGAGGGACCTCACCATGCGCGGCAGCGCCGTCACCCGCAGCACTCTGCGACAGCAGATCGCCGATGCGCTCCGTGACGAGGTGCTGGCCGGACGTCTCGAGCCGGGGCAGGAGTTCACGGTCAAGGAGATCGCCGAGCAGTACGGCGTCTCGGCGACCCCTGTCCGCGAGGCCCTCGTCGACCTCTCCGCGCAGGGCATGCTGGACTCCGTCCAGCACCGCGGATTCTGCGTCCACGAGTTCTCGGCAGCGGACTACCGCAGCCTCGTCGAAGCCCGCCGCCTCATCGCGGAGGCGATGTTCCGGGACATCGACGCCCTCCGCCGCCGGCGCGAGACGCCCGCACCGCCCACGGCCAAGTCCGAGTCCGAGGCCACCGGGCACGGGCAGGCTCCCGGGGAAGGGCAGGCTCCCGGGGAAGGGCAGGCTCCCGGGCAAGGGCAGGCTCCCGGGCAAGGGCAGGCTCCCGGGCAAGGGCAGGCCCCCGGGCAAGGGCAGGCCGCCACCATCGCCGCCACGCTGCTCGCCGTACGCCGCCGAGGAGAGGAGGCCCGGCGCGCCGCGGTCGCCGGTGACCTGATCGTCCTCATCGGCTACGACATCCGCTTCTGGCGCGAGCTCGCCGTGCTCTTCGGCAACCCGTATCTCTCCGACTTCCTGCACCGCCTGCTCGTCCAGTCCTGGGCCTGCGCGGTCCGCTATCTGCGCCGTGTCGACGATCTCAAAGGCGTGCTGTGGTCCGGCCACACCGAACTCGTCGACGCATTCGTGCGCCGGGACAGAAACGCCGCGTTCTCGATCATCGCCGGGTACCACGCGCACTCCCTCGAGCTCATCGAGCGACTGGCTGCGGAATGACCGCTGCGTGTCTGGATATGGGATCTGCAGCAGGGCAGCTGAGGGACCGGCTCCGGCACTACGCTGCCCTGACCACCGTGAAGTGCTACGCGAGGAGCTCCCTTGGCATGTGACCTCTGGCTGGTCCCGCTCGTCGACGTGCTGTGCCACAGCCCCGACAATCCGTTCGCCGAGGAACTCGCGCTCTACGACAAGGCACTGGGAGAGGCCGGACTGCCGCCGGTCCCCGTCTACGCGTACATGCCCGGCCTGTCCGGGGACGTGGCGCCCGTGGCCGGCTTCGACTACGACGCGCTGCACTTTCTGCGCCGCGCGTATCTGCTGCAGATCTGCGGGCTGGCCGTCACGCCCGTCGACGAGCTGGGCGGCGACTACGAACAGCTCCTGGAGATGTTCGAGTCGACGGCCCAGCAGTCCCACCTGGTCTGGCACTACGACCACGCGGGGGCGTACGTCCCGGTGGACTTCCCGACGCCGCTCACCAACGACGAGCTCCTGGCCGGGGGCGGCCCGCTGGGCTCCTCACAGGCGCTCCTGCGGGAACTGGAGTACGTGGCCCCCTCGATAGGCATCGACCCGGCCAACCCTCCGGCGGCCCCCGCCCCGCCCGCGGCGCCCACGGCCCTGGAGGAACCGGCGGCGCAGCCTCCCCACGAAGACAGTCCCTTCGCGCGGGAACGCCATGTGTGGCTGGGGCTTCACGCGGCCGCGACCCGGAGCCTCGCCCAAGGCTCCATGATCATCTTTAGCTGATCCCCACAGGGGGAGCCCTCACCTCGGCTCCGGCGGCCGCTGCCGCGGCATATTGGGCCGAGCCCCCGGCGCGACGGGCGGCCCGAGGAGCCGCCCCGGCGGCGGCCCCTCGGGCATCCGCGCCCCGCCGTCCGCGCACCCGGCCCGCATCCCCAGCGGCACAGCCCCCGACCGGAACTGCACCATCCAGTCCGCGGTCTCGGCCCGGACCAGCTCTGTCAGATCCTCCGAGAACCGCCGCAGCACCCCAAGGCACCGCTCGGCGGCCTCACCGGCCGTGCCCTCGGTGGGCCCCAGCACCTCCCGTACGCACTCCGAAGCCCAGTCGAACTGCAGAACCTGTAGCCGCCGCTGCACGGCCTGCGCCGTGGCCACGTCGCGCATCCACCCGGCGGTCAGCCCGAAGTACCGGTCGCCCACGGCGCAGGCCACCGCGAGCAGCAGTGCCAGGCACCCCCAGGGCGCCACACCGCCGACCACCCGTGTCAGATCGAGTACGGGCAGTGCGGCCCCCACGACCGCGCCCAGCGCCGTCCCGGCCCGCAGCGCACGTGCACCCCGCCGCTTCCAGGTCCGGTCCCTCAGATACCACTCGGCGGTGGTCAGCGCGCCCCGCTCCACCCAGCGGTACAGCTCGTCGAGCCGCTCGGCCGGCTCGCCCCAGTCCCCGAGGGGGAACGGCCGCCCCGCCAGGTCGTCGTCCCGCCCGGCCCCTCCACGCTCGCCCCGCCCCACCTGGGGCGGCCCCTCGGGCTGCATCTCCGGCTGGCTCACCCGGCACTCCCTACCTGCTGCACCTGCTGCGGTACGTGATGAACGTGCGATGAATGTGCGGCGCCTGATGCTGAAGCGCGGCACCCTTCCTACCGCCCAATGGGTGGGCATGAGGGCTGTTTCGAGGTCTTTCCGCCCGGAAGGGGGTCTTGATCAGATATAGGGGTCCCCGCCGCGTCACTCGAAAGAGTGCTGGAGCGCGCGCCACCCTGACCACGTAGGCTCGTGCCAGGTGAAGAACCGCAGAAACACGGCGAGAATCCAGCCCCGGCGAGAACCCGGCCGGTCGGGAATCCAGCCGTACTTCCCAGTCCCAGCCAGTCCCAGGAGCTGATCGTGATCCCCGGTGGTGGCCAGCCCAACATGCAGCAGCTGCTGCAGCAGGCCCAGAAGATGCAGCAGGACCTCGCCCAGGCGCAGGAGGAGCTCGCGGCGACGGAGGTCGACGGCCAGGCGGGCGGCGGCCTCGTGAAGGCGACGGTGAACGGCTCAGGCGAGCTGCTCGCCCTGCAGATCGACCCGAAGGCCGTGGACCCGGAGGACACCGAGACCCTCGCCGACCTGATCGTCGCGGCGGTCCAGGCGGCGAACGAGAACGCACAGGCGCTGCAGCAGCAGAAGCTGGGCCCGCTCGCCCAGGGACTCGGCGGCGGCAGCGGCATTCCGGGCCTTCCCTTCTAGGAACAGGCGCGGCCAACTACCGTACGTGCCAAGGACGAAGAAGCACGGTACGTACCGAAGCAGCAGAAGGAAGGCAGTCCGTTGTACGAAGGCGTGGTCCAGGACCTCATCGACGAGTTGGGCAGGCTGCCCGGCGTCGGTCCCAAGAGCGCGCAGCGGATCGCCTTCCACATCCTGCAGGCGGAGCCCACGGATGTGCGCCGGCTGGCCCAGGCGCTCCTCGAGGTGAAGGCCAAGGTCCGCTTCTGCGCGGTCTGCGGCAACGTCGCCCAGGAGGAGAACTGCGGCATCTGCCGCGACCCGCGCCGCGACCCCGCGGTGATCTGCGTGGTCGAGGAGCCCAAGGACGTCGTGGCGATCGAGCGGACCCGGGAGTTCCGCGGCCGCTACCACGTCCTGGGCGGCGCGATCAGCCCGATCGAGGGCGTGGGCCCCGACGATCTCCGGATACGGGAACTGCTGGCCCGTCTCGCCGACGGCACGGTCACCGAGCTGATCCTGGCCACGGACCCGAATCTGGAGGGCGAGGCCACGGCCACGTACCTCGCGCGCATGATCAAGCCCATGGGCCTCAAGGTCACCCGTCTGGCCAGCGGACTCCCGGTGGGAGGCGATCTGGAATACGCGGACGAGGTCACTCTGGGCCGCGCTTTCGAGGGGAGACGACTCCTAGATGTCTGACGCCACGCTGAACACGGTCACGAACGATCCGGGCGACTTCGCCGTCCAGATCTCCGACCAGGTCGGCAGCTTCCTCGTCGCCGTCGAGGAGGTCGCGAAGGGCGACGAGCCGGACTCGGCCGTGCCCTTCCTGCTCCTCGAGGTGTCGCAGCTGCTGCTGGCGGGAGGCAGGCTGGGCGCGCACGAGGACTTCGTGCCGGAGGAGCGCTACGAGCCGGACCTGGGCCCCGAGCAGGACGTGGACGAGCTGCGCGAGCGCCTCGCCGTCATCCTCGACCCGGTCGACGTCTACTCCGAGGTCTTCGACCCGTACGAGCCGCGGAAGGCGCCGGTCGCCTGCCGGATCTCGGACGACCTGGCCGATGTCGTCGCGGACCTGCGCCACGGCATGGCCCACTACCGCGAGGGCCGCACCGTCGAGGCCCTGTGGTGGTGGCAGTTCTCGTACTTCTCCAACTGGGGCTCCACGGCCTCGGCCGCCCTGCGCGCGCTGCAGTCCCTGGTCGCCCATGTCCGCCTGAACCAGCCCCTGGAGGAGCTGGACGGTCTCGACACGGACCAGGACCTCGGCGACGAGGCGCTCGCGGAGGAGGCGGGGAAGGTCATGGCCCGGGAGATCGCGGGGCCGCTGGGGATGCGGGAGCGAACGGTCAAGTAATCACCGGAGTCCGGCCAGAGCTTCTTCCGGAGCTGCCGGAATTTTCGTACGCATGTGTGATTGGTCCGTCGTGAGCGTGGCCCGTACCGGCTGTCATCATGTCGCCGTCAACCCTGCGTGACACGCTGTCAATATATGTCCGAAAAGTCACTGAATGGCCGCATGGGGTATTGAAACCTCTTCCATACCCCATTCACCTCTGCAGGGGACGGGACATATTGATCAGGTACCAAGACCGCGTGCTCCGGCTGTGCCGGTCGCTCGCGAAGACGGCCATGCGTACGGTGGTCTTTGGTGTGGCTGGCGTGCTCGTAGCCCTGGCCAACTCCACGGCCGCGTTTGCGGAGTTCCAGCCCACCCCCGTGTTCAACGATCCGGCGGGCCTGTTCACGGAGGCCACGATCACCGGTGTCGGCAGCGGGTCCACCGTCAACGGCTCCACGGCGCCCGACAGTTTCGACCCGCTCGACGGATACCCGGCCACCATCCCCGACGGATCAACCGTGCACGCCGCGGCGTTCGCCGGGGCGATCGTGATCGAGGACCCGGTCAGCGGGCGAACCGGCCTTACGTACTGCATCGACCTGCACACCGACACCGAGGTCGGGGTGCACTATGAGCTCGGTGAGTGGAGCGAGGCGCACGTCACGAACCTCGGCTACGTCGAGTACATCCTGCAGAACTACTACCCGACCACCGGCGAACCCGCGGGCATCACCGCAGCCCAGCGAGCGGCCGCAGTGCAGGCGGCCATCTGGTTCTTCACGGACAACTACGTGCTGTCCCCCGCCGAGCTCGCCAATTCACCCATCCGACAGTCCACCGCGGCCATCGTCGCGGACGCACTGGCGAACGGGCCGAGCCCGGAGCCGCAGGAACCGGAGCTGTCCGTCACTCCCGAGCAGATGCCGGCGCCGGCAACCGGCGAGATCGTAGGCCCGTTCACGGTCACCGCTGACGGCCCGTCGACGATCCAGATCACCGGGGTCGAGGTGTTCACCGACGCCGCGGGCGAGAACCAGCTCCAGGACGGCAACACCGTGCAGCCCGGCGCGCGACTGTGGGCCCGCAGCGTTTCGGACGACGACCCGCAGGGCTTCGTCCTCGAACGCGTCGCCAACGTGCTGGAGGGCAATGTCCTGCTCTATGACGGGACGAACCCCGCCCTGGAGGACGCCCAGACACTCGTACTGGCGCAGGAGACCGAACTGGTGGTGCGGGCCGGCGCCGTGCTCCAGCCGTTCCCCGCCGGCGCCGTGCAGTTCGGGCTCGCGATCGGCGGTGAAGCGGCAGGGCTCCAGGCCGAGAAGGTGATCCAGGTCGACTGCGAGGACCCGGACTCGGACCTCGACCAGCAGCGCACGGTGACCTTCGCAGCGGGCACGCCCGCTGGTGACCACTCCCGGTCGCTCACCGGCATCCCGGCCGGCAGCGTGTGCACGATCACCGAGAGCTCGGACGGCGACAACGGCCTCGTCAGTGCCACGACCGTCATCGACCCCACCACCATCACGATCGCCTCCGAGGAGACCCAGCAGGTATCCATCACCAACACCTATGCGCGGGCGCTCGGTTCCCTGCAGGTCGTCAAGACCATCGCGGGTCCGCGAGCCGGCTTGCAGGGAATCGCGGTCATCGAACTCGACTGCGACGATCCGGACGGCACCTTCGACCGCCAGTTCGCCATCGCCGCGGGCGCGGCGGCCGGCACCTATCCGCAGCCGGTGGTCAACGGCATCCCGACTGGCACGCGGTGCACCGTGAGGGAGACCGCGACGGGCGAGAACGAGCGGGCCGTCCTCGGCGCCGATGTCGTGATCGACCCGGCTGTCACCACGATCAGTGAGGGGGTCACCAGTCGCGTCTCCGTGACGGACAGCTACAGATGCCCAGGCGCTGGTGGCACGGGCGGCGGTGGTGGCACTGGAGGTGCCGATGGGAACGGCGGCACCTGCCCCGGTGGCGCCCTGCCCGAAACCGGTGCGCCCGTTCCCGTGGCCAGGCTGGCCGCGACCAGCGTTGGGCTGGTGCTGGCGGGCGCCGCGATCACGGCAACCACCGGAATGCGAGTCCGGCGCCGGTACGCCGGCTAGTGCGGCACGAAGCCGCACGCAGCCTCCCCCGGCAGCGCCTTACGCGCAGCCGGGCGGGGAGGCTTCCCCGTACCACCGCAGCGGCTGCGGACGGGAAGGCCCGATGAGCCAGTACAGCAGCTGGGCAGAGGTCAAGCGCCGGATGCGGGAGAACCAACCCGAGGTGTCCGACGCCGAATGGGAGTCCCGCAAGCAGGCGGCGCGTACGGCGACCGAAGCGCACGTGGTGGGCTACCACCTGCGAGAGATCCGTGAGGAGCAGGGGCTGACGCAGGCTCAGGTCGCCGAGTCGCTGGGGATCTCCCAGGCCCGCGTCTCACAGATCGAGCGGGGTGATCATGGCCTGCGACACCTGCGACACCTGCGACGCGGACGAGCGGACGGCGGAGATCATCGACGGTCTGTGCCGCGAGTGCCGTGTGGAGCTCGGGCTGGAGACGCCGGACGGGACGCCGATTCGCCCGTGCCGGAGACCTTCCTGGCAGGCCCGCGACCTGACGTGGACGTGGTGGACGTCGCCCGCTGGGCGGCGGAGGTGCGTGCGGCGGGCGGCCTGCGGTCGAAGGCCGGGAGGAGGATGTGACCGGGCCGGATGAGGCTGGGGGCCTGTCCGTGGATCTCGGCGCCGATCTGGCCGCCCGCCTGACGGCATACGCCGCGGCTGACCGGCGACCGATCGATGCCGTGGTGGCGGACGCGGTGGAGGAGTACCTCGGCACGCATCCGAACCACGAGCAACTGCGCGCCGCCGGGCTCGCGGCCATGCGGGAGTACGAGGCGGAGTACGGGCCCTTCACCGAGGTGGAACGCGCGGAGGTCGATGCACGGATCGATCGGATCACGGGTCCCGCCGACGACGACCAGGGCGGTCCTCACGAGGGCGGCCCGCTGGACGGGAGCGACGTATGAGCGTGCAGGAGACGCCGGTCAGGGCACCATGGAGTCGAGGAGGCGACGCCATGACCCCCAGGACCGCAGACCGGCCCCAGATGTCCGTCGAGGAGTTCGAGGAGCTGAAGCGCCACGCGCCCGAAACCGTGTGGCTGGAGTTCGTCAACGGGAAGGTCGTGAACATCGACCGCGACGACTGCTCGGTCACCGTATTCACGAACCCGGAAGACGGCCGCTACCGCCGCCAGGTGAAGGAGTCCTACGGCGCGGCCGTCAAGATTCCGGACCCCGTGGGTCTCACCCTGGAGACCGAGGCACTCAAGGAGTTCGTGGACTGAGAAGCCGTATGTGGGCCGTCGCCTTTCGTGAATTGGACGAGGCTTGTACGAGGGCTGGACGTGCGCTGGACGGGCCCTAACCGGTGAAACGCGAGTCTGGAGTCACTTCCACCGCAGAGGAAAGCGGAGGGAGCAAACCCCCAGACCTGCAACGGAGACTGCGATGACCCGTCGTTCCATAAGCAAGCGTGCCGCCATCGTCACCGCCACCGCCCTCGTTGCCGCCGGCACCATCACCGCCGGTGTCGGCGTCGCAGGGGGCGAGTACTACGGGAAGCCCGGCAAGACCGAGATCGCCGGCCTGTTCGACGACTGGAACGCCGCGCTGGGGACCGGCGACGCCGAGAAGGTGGCGGACCTGTACGCGAGCGACGCCGTCCTCCTCCCCACGGTGTCCAACGAGGTCCGTGTCGACCGCGCCGGGATCGTCGACTACTTCGAGCACTTCCTGCAGAACAAGCCGGTCGGCACGAAGGTCAAGACGCACGTCGACGTCCTCGACTCGAACTCGGCGATCGACACCGGCGTGTACGAGTTCGCGCTCACCGACCACGAGACCGGCGAGAAGCGCACCGTCGAGGCCCGCTACACGTACGCGTACGAGAAGGTGGACGGGGAGTGGAAGATCGTCAACCACCACTCCTCTGCGATGCCCGAAGGCTGATCGCCACGCACAGGCCACCGCCGGGAGCGTCCCGCAGCGCCACGGTCCCGGCGTCGTCCGTCACCAACTGCTTGACGACGGCGAGGCCGAGGCCGGAGCCGGAGCGCCCGGTGAGGCCCTGGCCCCGCCAGAAGCGGTCGAAGGCGCGGCACTTCTCGGCGTCGGACATGCCGGGGCCCTCGTCGAGCACCGCCAGCTCCACCTCGTCGCCCCGCGGCTCCACCCGGACGGTGATCGTGGCGCCGTCCGGTGAGACCTCCAGGGCGTTGGACAGCACGTTGTCCAGGACCTGGTCCAGGTGGCCGGGGGTGGCCATCACCAGCAGCCGGCCGTCGGCAACCCCCCCGAGCGCGATGGTGACTCCGCGCTCCTCGGCGGCCGGCCTCCACACGTCGAGGCGTTCCTGCACGATGTCCCGCAGCGGTAGCGGCTCCGCCGCCGACACCTTCGCCTCCGCTCTGGCCAGTACCAGCAGGCCGTTGACGAGGCGGCTCATCCGCACCACCTCGGCGGTGGCCTGCTCCACGTCCTCGCGTACGAACTCGTCGTCGACGCCGTCCGCGATGTTGTCCAGGGACAGCCGGAGCGCCGTCAGCGGGGTGCGCAGCTGGTGCGAGGCGTCCGCGACGAAGATGCGCTGGGCGGCCATCAGGGTGTCGAGCCGCTCGGCGCCCTGGTTGAGGGTGCGGGCCAGCGTCTGGGTCTCCTGCGGTCCCGTCACCGGTGAACGCGCGGTCAGGTCGCCGTCGCTGAACCGGCTCGCCATGTCGTTCAGTTGGCGCAGCGGACGGGTCAGACGGCGTGCCGCGACGGCGCCGAGTCCGGCGGCGAAGGCCAGTACGGCGACGGCGAGGATCGCCCGGAAGCCCCAGATCGTCCACAGCCGCTCGGTGAGTTCGGACGTCTTGTAGCGGATGCGGACCGCGCCCACGGTCTCGTCCTCGTCCGTCCGCGAAACCGCCGGGACGGTGATCACCAGGTACGGCCCCCAGACGAACGAGGAGCCCCAGTCGACGGTGGGCCGGCCGTCCTCCAGAGCCCGGGTCACGGCGGGGTCGTCCAGGGAGAGCCGGGAGATCGTGCCCACGCCGGAGCCGTCGGCGGTGATCGCCTGGACGGTGCTGGGCGTCTGCAGCTCGTAGGCCTCGGCCATCTCGGCCAGCGCGTCACGCGAGGGATCGTTCTCGGCACCCAGCAGCAGGGCCATGGTTTTGGCCTCACGGCGTACGGACAGCTCGGTGTCCCCGCGCAGCTGGTCGGTGAGCGTGAAGGCGACCGGAACGGTGAAGGCCGCGACGGCGACGGCGACGAGCAGCACATAGCTGACGATCAGCTGCCGGATCATGCCGGCTGTCCGTCTTCGTTCACGACCAGGCGGAAGCCGACTCCGCGCACTGCCTCGATCGTGACCGCCCCCGCCAGCTTCCGCCGCAGCGCCGCCACATGGACGTCCAGCGTCTTGGTCGGCCCGAACCAGTTGGCGTCCCAGACGGCTTCCATGATCTGCTCGCGGGACATCAGCGCGCCCGGCTCCTCGGTGAGGAACGCCAGCAGGTCGTACTCCTTGGGCGTGAGCGTCACCTCGGTCCCGTCCAGATGGACGCGGGCGGCCTTGCGGTCGACGGTCAGCCGAGGACCGTAGCGGTCGGGCGCGGTCCCCGCCTGCTGCGCCCGCGGCTGTACGCGGCGCAGAACCGCTCGTATCCGTGCGATGACCTCGCGGACGCCGAAAGGCTTGGAGACGTAGTCGTCGGCGCCTATCTCGAGACCCACCACGCGGTCGGTCTCCTCGCTGCGGGCGCTGATCACGATGATCGGCACATCGCTGTCCGCCCGTAGCGCCTTGCACACGTCGAGCCCGTCGGTGTCGGGCAGTCCGAGATCGAGCAGCACGACGTCGTACGGGTCATGAGGGGCGCCGGCCGCTGTCAGGGCCGCCCGGCCCGTGGTGACCCACTCGACCTCGAAGCCGTAGCGCAGCAGGCCGCGCCGGAGCGACTCGGCGACCGGTTCGTCGTCTTCCACCAGGAGTACGCGCACGGGCGAACCCTAGTATTTGAACTTTAACGATTCACCCGCGGGGGTGTGACCCGCCCCACTTTCCGAGTGCTCGGTGCGGGATGGGGCATGCGCCAGTCCGAGCGGCCGGAGCGTCACCCCGCGATCGACTGTCGATACGCGCCGTGGGCGGGACATCTCACGATGCGATATCACAGGGGCTGATTTCGGCCGCTCGTTAAACTGAGTCGACCGCAGTCATGCGGATCGCCCGCACATGTGCGGAACGAAACGGATTGAGCGAGGAGCGCACGTGGGCCTTGTCGTGCAGAAGTACGGAGGCTCCTCCGTAGCCGATGCCGAAGGCATCAAGCGCGTCGCCAAGCGGATCGTGGAAGCGAAGAAGAACGGCAACCAGGTGGTTGTGGTCGTTTCCGCGATGGGCGACACGACGGACGAGCTGATCGATCTCGCCGAGCAGGTATCTCCGATGCCTACCGGGCGTGAATTCGACATGCTGCTGACCGCAGGAGAGCGGATCTCCATGGCCCTGCTGGCGATGGCGATCAAAAACCTGGGCCACGAGGCCCAGTCGTTCACCGGCAGCCAGGCAGGCGTCATCACCGACTCGGTCCACAACAAAGCGCGGATCATCGATGTCACGCCGGGCCGCATCAGGACGGCGCTCGACGAGGGCAACATCGCCATCGTCGCCGGCTTCCAGGGCGTGTCCCAGGACAGCAAGGACATCACCACGCTGGGCCGCGGCGGCTCGGACACGACCGCCGTCGCCCTGGCCGCCGCCCTCGATGCCGAGGTCTGCGAGATCTACACCGACGTGGACGGCGTCTTCACCGCCGACCCGCGCGTCGTGAAGAAGGCTCGCAAGATCGACTGGATCTCGTTCGAGGACATGCTGGAGCTCGCTGCCTCGGGCTCGAAGGTGCTGCTGCACCGCTGCGTCGAGTACGCACGCCGTTACAACATCCCGATCCACGTCCGCTCGTCCTTCTCCGGACTGCAGGGCACCTGGGTCAGCAACGAACCGCAAGGGGACCAGAAGGTGGAGCAGGCCATCATTTCCGGTGTCGCTCATGACACCTCCGAGGCCAAGGTCACGGTCGTCGGCGTGCCGGACAAGCCCGGTGAGGCGGCCTCGATCTTCCGCGCGATCGCCGACGCGGAGATCAACATCGACATGGTCGTGCAGAACGTGTCGGCCGCGGCCACGGGCCTGACCGACATCTCCTTCACGCTGCCGAAGACCGAGGGCCGCAAGGCCATCGACGCGCTGGAGAAGGCCAAGTCGGTCATCGGCTTCGAGTCCCTGCGCTACGACGACCAGATCGGCAAGATCTCCCTGGTCGGCGCGGGCATGAAGACCAACCCGGGTGTCACGGCCGCCTTCTTCGAGGCGCTCAGCGATGCGCGCGTCAACATCGAGCTGATCTCGACCTCCGAGATCCGCATCTCGGTCGTGACCCGCGCCGACGACGTCCCCGAGGCCGTGCGCGCGGTGCACACCGCGTTCGGGCTCGACTCCGACAGCGACGAGGCCGTCGTCTACGGCGGCACCGGTCGCTGACCGCGCCGTCTGCCACAGAGAGGCGTACGACGATGACCGCTGGTCAGGGAGGCGTACGGAGATGACCGGACGACCGACGCTCGCTGTCGTGGGAGCGACCGGGGCCGTCGGCACCGTCATGCTCCAGATCCTGTCCCAGCACGCGGACATCTGGGGCGAGATCCGACTCGTCGCCTCGCCGCGCTCGGCCGGCCGCAAGCTGACCGTGCGCGGCGAGGAGGTCGAGGTCGTGGCCCTGAGCGAGGAGGCCTTCGACGGCGTCGACATCGCCATGTTCGACGTACCCGACGAGGTCTCCGCGCAGTGGGCGCCCGTCGCCGCCGCCAAGGGCGCGGTCGTCGTGGACAACTCGGCCGCCTTCCGGATGGACCCGGACGTGCCCCTGGTGGTGCCCGAGGTCAATCCGCACGCCGCGCGCGTGCGCCCGCGCGGCATCATCGCCAACCCCAACTGCACGACGCTCTCGATGATCGTGGCCGTGGGCGCGCTGCACGCGGAGTTCGGGCTGCGCGAGCTGGTCGTCTCCTCGTACCAGGCGGTGAGCGGCGCCGGGCGCGCGGGCGTCGACACCCTGCGGGAGCAGCTGAAGCTCGTCGCCGGTACGGAACTCGGGACGTCACCCGGCGACGTACGGCGGGCCGTGGGGGACGCCACCGGACCGTTCCCCGAGCCGGTCGCGCTGAACGTCGTGCCGTGGGCGGGTTCCCTGCGGGACGACGGCTGGTCGTCGGAGGAGATGAAGGTGCGGGACGAGTCCCGCAAGATCCTCGGACTGCCGGAGCTGAAGGTCGCCGCGACCTGCGTGCGCGTCCCCGTCGTCACCACGCACTCCCTGACCGTCCACGCCCGCTTCGAGGGCGAGGTCACCGTCGACCGGGCGCGCGAGATCCTCGCGACGGCGCCCGGCGTCGTCCTCTTCGACGACCCGGCCGCCGGTGAGTTCCCCACGCCCGCCGATGTGGTGGGGACCGATCCGACGTGGGTGGGCCGGGTGCGGCGTGCGCTCGACGATCCGACGGCTCTCGAACTCTTTGTCTGCGGCGACAACCTGCGCAAGGGCGCGGCGCTGAACACGGCACAGATCGCCGAGCTCGTGGCTGCCGAGTTCATGGCGGCGTGAGGGCCGGTTGCCCTGTGTGCGGGGGTGCCGACGGTTTGCCGGCTCGTCACCTTCCCGTCCGGTATCCGGAAACGGCCTGGCCATAGTCGGGATCCTTTGTAGAATCCGTGAAGGTTCAACGGTCTGTGAAAAAAGTCCAGACCACTTGAACTGAGCCCTGCCGACGTTCGAAGATTTCGCTCCCCGCCCCGTGCAACCGCGCACGGGGCGGGGAGCGTCTTTAGCGGTCGCCCGTCAGGGCCCCTGGATGCTGTGACAAGTGGGGCATAAAGGAAGAGCTGGTACCCATGAGGGCAAGTGACGCACCGCCAAAAGTGGTGCCCCGGGCAAATGTGATGCCCGACGCGTACAACCCTCTCAAGGGGAGCCGTGTCCAACTGGCGTGGCAGAGGTACTCGAATTCACAGCGGTACGGGCGAGGGGCGCGACCCTTCGGCCGCCCCGCCGCACCCGCATGCCCGGCCCGGCCGGCGGCGGCATGCCGGTGATCGCCCCCATGCCCCATGCGCGGCCCGCCCGCATTCCGTCTCAGCGCGAGGGCGCTGAGGAGACCCTGGCCGCGGGCACGACGGTCGACCATCTCACCGAGACCTATCGCGCCCACTACCGGTCGCTCCTCGGGCTGGCGGCGCTCCTCCTCGACGACACCGCCTCCTGCGAGGACGTCGTCCAGGAGGCCTTCATCCGCGTGCACTCCGCGCGGAAGCGCGTCCGGGATCCGGAGAAGACCCTCGCGTATCTGCGGCAGACGGTGGTCAACCTCTCGCGGTCCGCGCTGCGCCGCCGCATCCTCGGGCTGAAGCTGCTCTCCAAGCCGATGCCCGACATGGCGAGCGCCGAGGAGGGTGCGTACGACCAGCTGGAGCGCGACGCGCTGATCAAGGCCATGCGCGGCCTGCAGCGGCGCCAGCGCGAGGTGCTGGTCCTGCGTTACTTCGCGGACATGACCGAGGCACAGGTCGCCGAGACCCTCGGCATATCGCTCGGCTCGGTGAAGGCGTACGGCTCGCGCGGCATCGCGGCCCTGCGCGTCGCCATGGAGGCGCCCGCATGAGCGATCAGCACTGGGGGCCTGAACGGCCCGAGCGGCAGGGCGGCGGTGAGACCGGGCGGGGGCGGCCTGAGCGGCCCGAGTGGTACGAGCACGAACAGCAAGCTGGGAACGGAACTGTGAATCACGGCCCCGAAAGCTCCTACGACGGGCCCGACAGCTCCCCTTGGCCGGGTTCGGACGGGACGGGTTCTGACTGGCCGGGTTTGGACGGGACGGGTGCTGACGGGGCCGGTCCTGATGGGGCCCATCCGGGCGAGCTGGGCTCCGACGAACTGGCCCTGCGCAGGATGCTGCACCAGGCGGTCGATGACATCGAGCCGACCGACGGTGCCCTCAACCATCTGCGGCGTGCCGTGCCCGCGCGCCGTGCGCGCAAGCACCAGGCCGCCGTCGGCATGGCCGCCGCCGCGCTCTTCGTCGGCACCGCCATCCCGGCGCTCGTCCATGTCTCGAACTCCACAGGTTCCGCGGACACGTCCTCCGTCGTCGGACACGCCGGACAGGCTCAGGGCGGCCAGGACGCCAAGAGCACGGACGGCGGCGAGAAGAGCGACAGCAGCACCTCGAGCGCATCCAAGTCCACGGGCAAGGACAGCGGCAAGGGCAAGAAGAACGACCAGGGGAAGGGCGCGACCGGCAGCCCCACCGGCGGCCCGAACCCTGAGGGCACGGCGGCCGCGAGCTCGCCCCCCTGCGGCGTGAACGAACTGGGCAACGCCACGCCGAGCGTCGAACCGGCGGACGCCGAGGGCAAGGTCTACGGGACCTTCACGATCTCGAACGTCTCCAGCGCCAACTGCACGGTCGAAGCCGCCGGAAGCATGGCCTTCGCGGCGCAGGGCGCGGCCGACGCCACGAAGATCAACCTCGTGGACCACACCGCCGGGGACGACTCCGGGCTTCCCGATCCGTCCCAGGAGGCAAGCCAGCTGATCCTCAAGCCGGGCATGTCGTACCAGGTGCGGTTCGCCTGGGTGCCGTCGGAGACCTGTCCGACGACGGGTGGCCCAGAGGAACCCTCACCAGACCCGACGCCTTCGGCGGACAGCGCCAGCGGTGGTACCGGTGGCACGTCCGAGCAGAGCGGGACGACGACCCAGCTCGTCACGGAGGACGGCGGCACGGCCGACGGCAGCGTGCTCGTCACCCTCACCGCGGAACCCGGCACCCCGACGGTGTCGGCGACGATCTCGAACGCGTGCGCAGGGACGATCTACCACACGGGAGTGCTCCCGGCGCAGTAGGACCGGCGGTCGGACCGAGCGGTCGCCAGGGGCCTCGCCACAGACCTCGGGTGGGGGAGGAGAGGCCGGGGCGGGCTGGGTACTGCTGCCCCTTTCAGGCAACGGCACCGCGGCCCGCCCCGGCGGGATCCGCGTTCAGGTGGTGGGGACCCGGCCCGCCCCGGTGGGGTCCGCGTTCAGGCGGTGGGACCGGGCCGCTCCGGCGTGGGCCGCGTTCAGGCGGTGGGGACCCGGCCCGCCCCGGCGGGGTCCGCGTCAGCGGTGCCGCTGCCGTCCGGGTTCTGATCGGCGTTCGGGCCCTTGTCCTCGTCCTTGGGGTTCAGCTCGTTGCCCTCGGGGGCCAGCCCGAGGGCGGCGTCCCTGGCGAACTCCGCCTCCCGGCGCAGCAGCCGGAACCACATGAAGACGACGAACCCCGCGAAGACGAACCACTCCCCGGTGTAGCCGAGGTTCTGGAACGCCTTGAGGTCGAGCCCGCCTCCCTGCGGTTCCGTCGCGGGCACCGCCTTCATGCCCGCGTCGGCCTTGTCGAGGGTGATCCACGCGTCGTACACGTCGTACGGCACGAGGTTCACCAGCGATGCGGCGCTGATCATGCCTAGCTGTCCCGCGGGCAGCCCGCCCGTCGCGCTCACCCCGTCGGAGTCCGCGTTCTCCGAGGCCTGCAGGGCGCCGGTCACGGTGACCTCGCCGGCGGGCGCCGCCGGCGCCTTCGCGGCGGACGCATCGCCGGGCAGCCACCCACGTAGGACGGGCAGGGCCTTGCCGCTGTCCGTGCGCAGCATCGTCACCACGTAGAAACCGCGCTTGCCGTCCAGCTCCCGGTCCGGGACGAGGAGCTGTTTGCCGTACCGGCCGGTCGCCGTGGCGCGGTCGCCCGACGTCTCCTTGTCGACGGGCAGGAGCGAGTCGAGCGGCCGGGCCGCGGCGTGCTTGTCCTGAGTGGACTGCTCGGCGGCGGACCGGTGGTCCTGCATACGGTCCTCGAACCGGCCCAGCTGCCACGACCCCATGAAAACGCAGAAGGGGATGGACAGCAGGACGAAGACGTTGATCCCCCACCAGCGAGGGGTCAGCAGGAACCGGTACACACCTCCACGGTACGGGGGCCGCGCGGGCGGCCCGGCGTGGGGGTGCCCACCGTTCCGCTTCACCGTCGCGAGCAGCCCCCTCAGCCGTCGGGCATCACGGATGCATCAGCTGTCGGGCGTCATGGTCGCCTCAGTCGTTGAGGTGCCGCTCCGCGAAGTCCAGCTCCAGCCGCACCTGCTTGATCCGCTCGTCCACCACCAGCGACCCGTGCCCCGCGTCGTAGCGATAGACCTCGTGGACCGCACCACGGGCCGCGAGCCGGTCCACATAGTTGTCGATCTGGCGGATCGGGCAGCGCGGGTCGTTGACGCCGGCCGAGATGTACACGGGCGCCTTCACCGCGTCCACATAGGTCAGCGGGGACGACGCCTCGAAGCGCTCCGGCACCTCCTCCGGCGTACCGCCCAGAAGGGTGCGGTCCATCGCCTTCAGGGCCTCCATCTCGTCGTGGTACGCCGTGACGTAGTCCGCGACCGGGACCGCCGCCAGCCCTATCGCCCAGGCATCGGGCTGGGTGCCGAGGCCCAGCAGGGTCAGATAGCCGCCCCACGAACCGCCGGCGAGCACGAGCTTCGCCGGGTCCGCGAGGCCGGACGCCACCGCCCACTCCCGGACCGCCGCGATGTCCTCGAGCTCGATCAGGCCCACCCGGTGCTTGAGCGCGTCCGTCCACTCCCGCCCGTACCCCGTCGAGCCGCGGTAGTTCACCCGGACCACCGCATAGCCGTGATCCACCCAGGCCGCCGGGCCCGCCGCGAAGGAGTCGCTGTCGTGCCAGGTCGGGCCGCCGTGGATCTCGAACACGGTGGGAAGCGGGCCGGTCGCACCGGCGGGCTTCTGGACGAGGGCGTGAATACGGCCCCCCGGGCCCTCCACCCACACGTCCTCGACGGGCACCGAACCCGGCGACTTCGTCCCGGGCGGATCCAGCACCACATCACCGGACGTCGACCGCACCACCGGGGGCTCCGCCGCGGAGGACCACAGGAACTCGACGTTGCCGTCGGGCCGCGCCGTCGCTCCGGACACCGAACCGGCGGGCGTGTCCAGACGGACAAGCGCGCGCGTGGCCGGCTCGAAGCGCCACAGCTCGCTGCGTGCCTCGAAGCTGTGCGCGATCAGGAGCGCCGATCCATCCGGATACCACTCCGCCGAGACATCGCCGGGCAGCTCCAGCGCCAGATCCGTCTCCTCTCCCGAGTCGACGTCCCACACCATCGGCTCCCAGCGCCCGCGCCGCTGATGCCCGACGAGCAGCCGCGTGTCCCCGTCGACCGGTGCGAACCCGAGCACCTCGAGGCCGAGCTCGACCGTGCCGCCCTTGGTGTCGTCCAGCTCGGCGACCACCGAGCCGTCCGGCCGGAGCACCCGGATCGCGGAGTGCATGGCGTCACCGTGCTCCGTGTGCTCGATCGCGATCAGCGAGCCGTCGTGGGAGAGGTCTCCGACGCCCGCCGACTCGGGGTGCCGATAGACCTCGGACGGCCCGCCCGCCCCCAGTACGACATGGATCGTCGAGCCCTCCTCGTCGGTCGAACGGCCGACGACCACCGTGCGCCCGTCCCGGCCGATGGCCAGGCCTGCCGGATACGACGCCTTGAGGCCCGGCACCGCGGCTTCGTCGGGACCGCCGTGAAAGGGCTGCCGCTGCCAGACGCCGAACTCGTCGCCGTCCGTGTCGTCGAACCACCAGATCCACTCGCCGTCCGGTGAGAGCACGCCGTCCGTGGTGCCGTTCGGCCGGTCGGTGACCTGGCGCTGCTCGCCCGTGGCCCGGTCCCACGCATACAGCTCGTACGTCCCCGAAGCGTTCGACACGAACAGCGACCGCTCCGGCGCGTCCTGTGCCCAGTCCGGCAGGGACACTCTCGGCGCACGGAAGCGCTTCTCCCAGTCGGGCATGTCCGCGCCGTCGGGTGCGGTCGCGACACGTGGGACGGCCGCCGCATCGCGCGGGACAACTGTGCTGTCCGGGGTGGCCCCGTTGGTCTCAGTCATGGCCCCATAGTGCCTGGACGCGCCGACAACGCGCCGACGGGCTCCTCAGCCTGTGGATAACTTTCTGTGGACAACGCCCGGGCGAGGGATGCCGGGCGATGAGTTCCATACCGCCGACCCGTCTACACAAGTGCCGGTATCCACAAGTGGGGGACAAGCAGCGACCCGCCCGGAGGCGATCATGTTCGGCACGACGAAGGCGTACAGCGGTTTCTCGGTGGACGACATCGACGCGGCCAGGAAGTTCTACGGCGAGACGCTCGGACTCAGGGTGTCGGAGGAGAACGGGCTGCTGACGCTGCACATCGCGGGTGACCGGGACATCCTGGTCTACCCCAAGCCGGACCACACGCCGGCGACGTACACGATCCTCAACTTCCCCGTGGACGACATCGACGCGGCGGTCGACGAACTGAGCAGAAGGGGTGTGAAGTTCGAGCGCTACGACCATATCGAGACGGACGAGAAGGGCGTCTTCCGCGGTGATGGCCCGGTGATCGCGTGGTTCACCGACCCTGCCGGGAACGTGCTGTCCGTCATCGAGGAACCTTCGTGATCCCAGAGCGATGCACCGATGCACGGGACCGGTCAGATATCAGATGGCTGACCGGTCCCGTGGAGGCCGAGCAGAACAAGGCCGAGCAGAACAAGGCCAAGCAGAACAAGGCCAAGCAGAACAAGGCCAAGCAGAACAAGGCCAAGCAGAAGCCGAGCAGAAAACGTCCTCAGGCAGTCGGATACGGAAGCAACTCCGCAGCCGTCGTCTCCCAGGCCCCCTTGAGCTCCGCGAGCAGCTCCGGCCGGTCGGGGGCCAGGTCGGCCTGCTCGCGGGAGTCCTGGGCGAGGTTGTACAGATGGTCCTTGCCCGCGGCGTCCCGGTAGTACTTCCAGCCGCCACGCCGCAGCGCCCTGTTGGCCCGTACGCGCCAGAACAGGTCGCGTTCGGGCATCTCCTCGCCGCGCAGCAGGTAGCCGGCGAGGCTGGTGCCGTCCAGCGGGTACGCGGGGTCGGGCCGGGCGCCGCCCAGCTCCAGAAGGGTGGCGGTCCAGTCGGGCGAGAAGGCGGGCTCGTGGCTGACCTGGTGCCCGTCGATCCGGGCCGGCCAGCGCACGATGGTCGGCACGCGGATGCCGCCCTCCAGCAGCTGGGACTTGTTCCCGCTGAGTGGCCAGTTGTAGGAGAAGCGCTCGCCTCCGTTGTCGCTGGCGAACAACACCAGCGTGTTGTCCTCCTGTCCGGAACGCCGCAGCGCCGCCAGCACTTCGCCGACCGCGGCATCGAGGCTCTCGACCATCTCCGTGTACTTCTCGACCGAACCGCCGTCGTTGTGGAGCAGCGCGCTGAGGACCTGCCCCTGGTTGCTCGCCGCGCGTACCTTCGCGGCGATCTCGGCCCCGGTCTCCGCGTCGTCCTCGGCGAGCCAGGGCCAGTGCGGGGTGGTGAAGTTGAGGTTGAGCAGCCAGGGCTTGTCGTGGTCCCGGCTGACGTACTCGACGGCCCGCTCGGTCAGCACCGTCGTGTAGTAGCGCAGATCCTGGTAGGTCGCGTCGCCTTCGTAGAGGTCGTACTCGCCGAGCTGGCCGAGCTTGGAGAAGTACTCCAGTACGCCACCGAAGTTGCCGAAGAACTCGTCCCAACCGGACTTGGTGGGGCTGTAGTCGGGCAGCCAGCCGCAGTGCCACTTGCCGATGAGCGCGGTCGAGTAGCCCACGCCCTTCAACAGGGAGGCGAGCGTGGGGTGATTGGGGCCGAGCCCCTGGCTCTTGTCGCCGACGGGTTCGGCGAGCCCGCCCTTCGTACGGCCCGGATACCGGCCGGTGTACAGGCTGAACCGGGTCGGAGAGCAGGTCGCCGAACCGGAGTACGCGTCGGTGAAACGGACGCCCTCACGGGCGAGGCGGTCCAGGTTGGGCGTCTTGATGTGCGGTGCGCCGTAGGACGACAGGTCGGCCCAGCCGAGGTCGTCGCCGAGGATGACGAGCAGGTTCGGACGCCGGCCGCTACGGGCGCCGGGGCGGGCACGGAAGGGCTTCTCCACGGTTCTGTCCGCCGCGGTCGTGCCGGACGTGTTCGTTGCTGATGTGTTCGTGTCTGATGTGGTCGCGTCTGACGCGGCGGCAGCCGGCCCGGCCACAGCTGTCAGGGCGCCGCCGCCGATCAGCCCGCCGAACAGCCGCCGGGAGATGCCGTCACGGGCGTCGGCGGTCGGCGCGGGCTCGGAGGGCACAGAAGAGTCATCGGACATGCGTGGCATACGTCTTCCTTAGGGCCAAGGAGGAGCGCGCGCGGAACCAAGGCGGTGCGCGCGCGGGAGTGCAGGGAGAAGGCGCGCGAGAGCGCGACGAAGGGAGAAGGAAAGAGAAAGAAAGAGAAGCAGGGCGACCCGTGGGATCAGCGACAGATGGCGCTGGACTGCCGGCACAGATCGACATGGCGCCGCTCCACCAGCGCGAGGGACGCGCACAGGTGATCAGCAGAAGCCTTCATGATCGCGACAGTGCCAGCGCCGCACTCCGAGCGTCAAGGGGGCGTCCACAGGCTGAACGCGGGCTAAGCGGTGCCGGGGAAGTGCGGGTGCGTTCCCGGCACCGCTGAGTAGCGGGTCAGCGACCGGACACCTCAGCGATCGGGCCTCAGGCGATCGACCACCGTTGCACGTACGACAGAGGGCCTGGTCCAACTCCTGCACCAGGCCCTCCGCCGAGACATATCCCTTTGCGTACGCCTTTCACCCCGCGATGGCCTCCGCCTCCACCAGTCGGCGAGGGGATTCGGGGGCGGTGCCTGCGATACGGAACCGGGGGGCCAAGCGCAGGATCACCCACCCGTACAGCGGCCACACGATGGCTCCGGCCGCCAGCACAGGCCAGGGGGCGACCGCGGCGCCGGCGCCGCCGGCATCGCCGAGTCCGTCCGCGTAGGTGGCGGCGAGGAGGAAGAAGAAGAGGTTGTTGACCACATGGAGGGCGATGGCCGCCTCCAGGCCACCGGTACGGAGCACCAGCACGCCCAGGACGAGGCTGAACAGGAACAGCTCCGCGAAGCCCCATGGCGTGCCGAGCCCGTGGGCCAGGGCGAACAGCGCACCGCCGACGACGATCCCGACCCAAGGGGTACGCAGATAGCAGCCGAAGACCTGCGGGATCCAGCCGCGGAAGACGTACTCCTCTGCGGCGGCCTGGAACGGCACCAGCAACACGAGCACCGCGGCGGCGGTCAGGAATGTCGGCCAGTCCGCCCAGACGCCGGCCGGCAAGGCGAACATCCCGTCCCAGGGCACGTCCCCGGATGCGGCGGTGAAGACCGCTATCAGGTTGAACAGGAGCACCACCGCGGCAACGGCCGCCACCATGCAGACCAGCAGCCAACGCCAGCGCAGCCGACCGGTCACCGAGGACAGGGATCCGGCTGGTCGGCGTTGCACCAGGCGCGCCGCGATCAGCACCCCTGGGATCAGGAGCGCGAGTGTGAGCAGCAGAGCAGCGTTGTCCCAGAGGGGATCGGCGAAGATCAGGCCGCCCGTGCCCGGCTCGACCCCGGTCAGCCCGGCCGCCACGCCCAGTCCGATTCCCACGTTGAGCTGGAGCAGAAACCAGACGACCACGGCGACAAGCGTGGCCACCAGCGGACGCCACCAGCGGTGCAGGTCGGTTCGCGCCAACCGGTGGTAGGGCGTTCCGGCCGATGCGGCGATCACGCGTGATTTCGGTGGGGGTACTTGGCCGACATCACGGGGCGCTTCTATTACCGGTGCATGGTTGAGAGTGCTCATGGAATCCACCTCGACTCGATCTCAAAGACCTGACTGAGGACTGCACCCTTTTGATGCGGCCCTGAGGTCAGCAGACAGGATCGGAAGATGACCGTCATGCCCCAAAAAAACGGGACTTGACGTGGTGGGGTGATGTGGTTAAGCGAGTGAGGGAGTGAGGACAGCTCAACCCGCCGCTGCAATGAGTCGCTGCAATGAGCGGCGTCGTACGGCCTGGCCACCGGCGACGGCCACGGACGCCGCCGCCTGCACCGGGGTGACATGAGTCACAGAAAAAGTACGGACGTCGTGCGCAACGATCCTTGTCCGTCCGATTTATTCCGGTGAAGCCTCCAGGGGTAAACGGTGGAGCCGAAGAGGCGCTAAACGGCTCCTTTACGTGAGCTATACACTCATCGAAATTCAGGCTGCTGCATGCTTTTCGGTGGCCGTTCTCCTTTCTCTCTCATTAGGAAAGGTCCCCCCAGTGAAGCTTCGCCGTTCCCTCGCTGTGGCCGTCGCCGTCGCGGCAGCCACGCCCGTCGTGCTGTTCACCGCTACTCCCGCACTCGCCGTCGGGCCGTCCGCGGCACAGACACAGAACCAGCCGACGTACGCGGAGCTGGAAAAGGCTGCCGCCGACGCGAAGAAGGCATACGAGGAAGCCGTCATCGCCAAGGAAGAGGGGCAGAAGGAGCTCGAGGCCACCCTGGCCGCCCTGGACTCCGACGAGCACCCGCTCAAGGCGGCCACGATCGCGGCGGACAAGGCGGCCGAGGAAGCAGCCGACGCCGTTGCCGCTGCCGAGGAGGCCGTCGCGGACGCCAAGGCCCAGCTCGAAACGGCCGAGAGCGACGCCGAGAAGGCCGCGGCGCAGGAGGCCCTGGAAGCCGCCGAAGCCGATCTGGAGAAGGCGGTCACGGCCAAGAAGGAGGCCGACGCCGAGGCCAAGGAGGCCCACACCGCGCTGGACGACGCCAGGGTGGAGGCGTTCCGCAAGTACAGCCTGGTCCAGAACGCCCCCGAGAAGGCCCTCGAGGCCAAGGAGGCCGCCGAAGAGGCGCTCGCCGCCGCCAAGGAATGCGTCCGCGAGGACGGGCTGACCTCGCTCGCGGTAGGGCTGCCGTCGAAGGTCGTCGCGGGGACCACCGTCGACTTCACCCTGCGCGTGACCAACGGCACCGAGCGCACGCTGACGGTGGACCCGCTGGTGTTCCTCCACGCGGACGGCGAGAGCAGCGGTGAGAAGAGCCGGCTGAAGGTGGAGTGGTCCAACGGCTCTGACTGGCAGACCCTCAATGGCAACGAGCCCGAGCACATCGCGCACATCGACACCATGAAGCCGGGCGGCCACAGCGACGTGAAGTTGCGTATGAAGGTCGACTCCGCGGCCCAGGCCGCCGACGCCTTCGCCCTGTTCGCCAGTGACGCCGCCGACGCGTACAACCCCTGCATCCTGGGCCCGATGAAGCGCTACGACTTCGAGTTGCTGCCCGCGGGCAGCGATCCCGGTCCGGTCGACGACGCCGAGCCCGGCCAGCCCGGCGAGGACGACGACACGCGGCCAGGTGCCGCGAAGCCCGGCGCGGGTACGGGCCCGTCGGCGCAGGGCGGCACGTCCGAGCAGGCGACGGCCAGCGGGGACCTCGCCAAGACCGGTACGTCCTCCGCGACGATGCCACTCGCCCTCGCGGCCACCGCCACCGTCGTACTCGGCGCCGGAGCGGTTCTCGCCGTACGCCGCCGCCGGGCCGCAGACAACAACTGACGCGGGATCGCCGACGGCCCGCACCTCGCTGTGCGGGCCGTCCGCGGGCACCCGGTCCCGCGGTGCCCTCGTCGCCCGTCTTCGACGCACCGTGTTGCCTGACGTCGTCGCCTTCCGCAGGTGGGCAAGAACGGGTCCGCTCTGGCCCACCACGGAATGCCCGACTCCGGGCAGCAGGAGCACCGCTGCGTGCGGGATGGCACCGGCCAGGAGCACCACTGCGTGCGGGACGGCACCGGCCAGACGCCGAGCGGTGTCTCGCGAGTCGAGCATGGCGTCACGTTCGCCATTTCGGTCCGACGCCGTGTCAGACGGATGAAGTACCGTGCGAGGTGATCACCGGGACGATTGCGACCGTCGGCGCGGCAGCGCCGAACGGAGTCGGAGGTGGCGGTGCTGGAAATCGGCGGACTGACGTGGGGCCTCACGATCGGCCTGGTCGTCGCGCTGCTCGCACTGGACCTGGTCCTGGCGGCCGTGCGCCCGCACCGGGTCGGGTTCCGCGAGGCCACCTTCTGGTCGGTGTTCTACGTCCTCGTCGCGATCGCCTTCGGCGTGTGGTTCACCCTCCGGTACGGAGGCGAGTTCGGCACCGAGTACTTCGCGGGCTACATCATCGAAAAGAGCCTCTCGGTCGACAACCTGTTCGTCTTCGTGATCATCATGACGACCTTCGCGGTGCCGGAGGAATACCAGCACAAGGTGCTGACCTTCGGCATCATGCTCGCGCTCGTCTTGCGCGCGATCTTCATCGCACTCGGCGCCGCGTTGCTGTCGCTGTTCTCCTTCGTGTTCCTGCTGTTCGGGCTGTTGCTGATCTACACCGCCGTCCAGCTGTTCCGGCACCGCAACGAGGACCCCGACGTCGAGGACAACGCCGTGGTCAGGACGGCGCGCCGCATCCTGCCGATCACCGACCACTACGTGGACGGAAGGCTCCTCACCCGGATCGACGGCCGCCGGATGGTCACGCCGCTGTTCCTCGTCCTGCTCGCGATCGGCAGCGTCGACCTGCTGTTCGCGCTCGACTCCATCCCCGCGGTCTTCGGCGTCACCAGGGAGGCCTACATCGTCTTCGTGGCCAACGCGTTCGCGCTGCTCGGCCTGCGTGCGCTGTACTTCCTGGTCAAGGGGCTCCTGGACCGGCTGGTGTACCTCTCGACCGGGCTGTCGATCATTCTGGCGTTCATCGGTGTCAAGCTGATCCTGCACTGGGCCCACGTGGACATCGACGAGCGCGTCCCGGAGATTCCCACACCGGTCAGCCTCCTGGTGATCGCGGTGGTGCTGTTGGTCGTGACCATCGCGAGTCTGATCAAGACCCGACGCGATCCGTCGGCCAAGGCCCACGCGGGTTCCCTGCGCGCCCACGCCACCGTCTCCGAACACCGGGACCGTGAAGGCGGCCCAGGCCGGCCGGGCGTCAGGTGAGAGCAGCCGCAGCCGCCCTCGGGCCGCATTCGCGGGTGCCCCGCCCCGCGGCGCCTGGCACGCTCCCCCACTGCCTTAAGGGCGTGGGAGGTGCCCCCACCGCGTCGCCTCCCTCCTCCGCCTTGGTTATCCGGTGGGCGCCCTTGGTTACAGCCCGCAGGAGCCGCTGTCGACGTGGAGGTATCGGGCGTTGGCCCAGCGGCACAGCCGGATACCGACGACGACGCCGGCGATCGTGACCACGGCGGGCAGGTACCCGCTGGCGACCTGGATGATCGGGATTGCCGGGCATCCACCTGAGATCGCCCAGCCCGTACCGAACAACACCGCGCCGGGGATCACGCCGGCGTGGATGCGCCCATGGGTGCGGCGGACCCGCAGCAGAGCGAACACGCACACGATGATCACGACGGCGCCGGCGAAGGCGAGGAACATGCGCAGGTCCTGGAAGGTGAACATGCGGTTCAGTTCGGCATAGTCGCCGAAGCCGATGTTGGTGACGGTGTAGCCGAGAGCCAGTCCGGTGATGATGTTGGCCAGCAGAATTGCGCCTCGGGTACGCATCAGATCACCTTCCACAGGAGAAACGACACCGCGACGGCGGTGCCGAAGAACACGGCGGTCGCGACGATGCTGACCGGACTCAGCCTGCCGCAGCCGCTGAGTCCGTGGCCGGAGCTGCACCCGCCGGCCAGTCGAGTGCCAAAGCCGACCAGCACGCCCCCCACGAACAACAGGGCGATCATGGTCGTCGGATTGGCGGTGACCAGGTTCCGAAAACCCGGGCCCATATCGAAGCGGAGCTGGAACCGCCCGGAAGTGACCGCGGCGATCAGTCCGCCGAGGAAAATCGACACCAGCAGGGCAGCCTGGGTGACCACCGGAACCGGGCGCAGGGTCGTGACCGAGGGGCTCTCGGCCGCGGTCGGCTCGACGTTCGGATCCTGCGGCTGCGTCTGCTCATACGGACTGTGCGGCGAGGTGGGCGCGCTGGGGCTGGTTCCAAAGTGCTCGGCGGTGGCTGCGGCGAGCGCGTCGGCGAGAGCACGTTCGTCGGTGAACTCCTCCTCGAGCCGCTCGAGGTCGCGTTCTCTGCGCCAGTGCAACACGCGATCCCACGCCGACGACACCCCGAAAGACCGATCGGTGGCGAGGGTGTAGGCGATGGTGACCAGAGCGAGCCCTATAGCGCCCGCCCACCAGGGCCAGTAGGTACTCATGCGGGGCCTTTCATCCAATCGACGAGCCGAGCCCACCAGCCGCGCTTCGAGCTGGGTGCTTGCCGCCTGCGTCCAGCGAGGCGGTCTTGCGGCTGGGGAGTCTGTGTGAGTGGTGACGGCTGGTCATACCCGTCCAGTGTCGGCGGGGGAGCTGGTTCAAACCGGGCCGTGGTCTGCGGCGACCACGGATCGGGCCGTGACGGCGGGTCCTGCCCAGGTGCCTGCCCTGGGTCGGCCGCGCCGGACGAGCCCACGTCGGCCGGCTGTCCGAGGTGATGCGCGTGGTGTCCGTTGGGCAGCAGGCTGATCGGCACGCGCTCGCCGGTGAGTGACAACTTGTAGCGCGCACAGTCGCGCCACCGATCCTCGCTGTCGCAGTAGTAGTCGCGCCAACCCTGCAAGCTCGCCCTGAGTAGGGGGAACAGGGGACATCCTGCGGCGTGCGAGCAACCCACGTTGCTCCCTTCTGACCGGCGCACACTGTCCGTCCGGGATAGACGGTTGCCGTTCTCGGTTCTTGTTCTTGCCGCGCCTCGGGTCGACGATCTCAAAACGTCGACCACAGCACCGTGTTGTGACTCCCGTCACCGCCTTCATGCGTGATCCAATTCTTGGTTGGGAGCCGCGAGCAACCCTACGACCTCGTGCATGGTTGGCCGTGGCCGCCGCATGTGCATCAAGTGGAGGACTTGCGGACAGAGTTAGTCGAGTTCGCGGCGGATGTGTTCGCCTCGGTGTCACGGCGGGATCAGCGGGCGAAGGGGGACTGCTACCTGCGGGGACTGATGCCTGGGCGGCCGGCGCAAGCCGATCCTTGACTCCCGGGATCGTGGTCCGGAGTTCGACCTTGCGGGAAAAGGGGGCGTGGGCCGGTCCGGTCGTCCCGTGACGCCACCGTGCCGGGCCTCCGAGGGCCGCTGCCGTCCGCCGCCGTTGCCGTCAACATTGCCGTCACCGCCGCCCACAGCAGTGAACACCAGAGCCCGGTGTGCCGGTCGAGCGCAGTCTCCGTCGGCACGGCATCACCCGGATGGATTGTTGAGGTCGCAGCGTGAAGAGAGCCAGGCGAGGCTGAGGATCGCAGGAGAGCGCGGCCTTGGCGGTCCTGTGGTCGACGATGTCCGCGCTGTTTCAGGAGGGTGACGGCCATGGCAGAGAATCGCAGCGGTACGGGACGGGTCGGCACCAGCAGAGAGACGGCCGCCAACGTCTCCTTCTTTGCCGGCGTTGCTTTGCTGCTGAGCGGCGTCCTTAGCGTCCTCCTGGGCGTCACAGGCATCGCACGTGATGCTCTGTTCGGCACCCCTCCGCACTACGAGTACCGATTCGGCCTGACCGCCTGGGGCTGGATCCATCTGGTGATCGGGCTGGCGCTGCTGGCCGCATCCGTGGGGATCCTGACCACCAGGAGCTGGGGCCGTGGCGCCGGTGTGGCACTGGGCGCCTGCAGCCTGGTCACCCAGTTCATGTTCATCCCGTACTACCCCGTGTGGTCCATCAGCGTGATGGTGCTCGATCTGCTGGCCATCTGGGCGCTGGCCAGAATCGCACCTGACCTCGCGTGACACACCAGGCGCGCCACCCCGGCGCCCTAGTCGAAGAAGTGACGCGCCGGGTCTCTGACCTGCGGTCGCCTAACCGATCAACGCGCTGTGACCTGTGGCTGAGCCGTCAACGGTTGTCAGCGTTGGTCGCCGTTGAGCACCCTCGCACGGCCCAGAGACGGCCCGAGCGGGGGTGCTGTCAGACGAAACAGGTCAGGCACCTACTCACGTGAGTAGGTGCCTGACCTGCTGTTTCTCTGTCGGGGTGGCGGGATTTGAACCCACGACCTCTTCGTCCCGAACGAAGCGCGCTGCCAAGCTGCGCCACACCCCGATGTCGCTGTTGCAACGTTCACGTCGCGGCGACATCGATTACTTTAGCGGACCGGCGGCCGGAGACGAAATCCGGTTTTCCGACGCCTGCGGGGCCGGCTGACCTGGGGCGCGTCCTGCCGCCGGCACGCGCCCTCGCAAGCCCGGCGTCCCAGACCCTGCGTCTCGGCCCCGGCGGCTCAGGACCTGCGACCCAGACCCTGCGCCTTGGACCCTGCGTCCCAGACCCTGAGCCTAAGACCGTGCGTCCCAGACCCTGCGGCTCAGACCTGCGGCGTCAAGGTCAGCAACGTAGCCTCCGGCGGGCAAGCGAACCGTACCGGTGTGTAGCGGTTGGTGCCGCAGCCTGCTGAGACGTGGAGGTAGGAGACGTTGCCGGCCGCCGAGTGCGTGGAGAGGCCCTTCACGCGGTCCGTGTCCAGGTCGCAGTTGGTGACCAGCGCGCCGTAGAAGGGGATGCACAGCTGGCCGCCGTGGGTGTGGCCCGCGAGGATCAGCGGATAGCCGTCCTCGGTGAAGGCGTCGAGGCTGCGCAGATACGGGGCGTGCACGATGCCCATCGCGAAGTCGGCGCCCGCCGGGGGGCCGCCCGCCACGCGCGCGTACCGGTCCCGTTTGATGTGCGGGTCGTCCACGCCCGTCAGTGCGATCTCGAAGCCGTCTATCTTCAGCGAACCGCGGGTGTTGGTCAGGTTCACCCAGCCCGCCTCGTCGAAGCCGTCGCGCAGGTCCTCCCACGGGTTGTGGACGGCGCCGACGGCGGGCGGGTTGCCGTTGAGCCCGTGCCGGCCGCGCACCTTGTCGACCAGGTAGCGGGCAGGGTTGCGCAGCTTGGGGCCGTAGTAGTCGTTCGAGCCGAAGACGTACGCGCCCGGGTACTCCATCAGCGGGCCCAGCGCGTCCAGTACCTCCGGTACGCCCTCCGGGTCGGAGAGGTTGTCCCCGGTGTTGATCACGAAGTCGGGGCGCAGCCCGGCCAGGGCGCGCAGCCAGCGCTGCTTCTTGCGCTGGCCGGAGACCATGTGGATGTCGGAGACCTGGAGGACTCGCAGGGGACGCATGCCCTGCGGCAGTACGGGCACGGTGACCCGTCGGAGCCGGAAGGAGCGGGCCTCGAAGCCCGCCGCGTAGACGAGTCCCGCCGCCGCGGTCGCCGTGATGCCCAGGGGTACTCCGTATCGCGCGCGCATACGCCCATCGTGTCAGACCCTTGGGACGCCGGAAATCAGCGGGCGTCCGGCTGGACGTACCTGCGAGAATCACTGCATGACCACGCTCAAGTCGAAGCTGCAGGAAGACCTCACCGCGGCGATCAAGGAGCGCGATGAGCTGCGCTCCTCGACGCTCCGGCTCACCTTGGCCGCCATCACGAAGGAGGAGGTCGCGGGCAAGACGGCCCGTGAGCTCTCCGACGACGACGTGCTGAAGGTGATCACCAAGGAGGCGAAGAAGCGGCGTGAGGCCGCGGACGCCTTCGCGCAGGGCGGCCGTCCCGAGCAGGCCGAGCGGGAGAAGGCGGAGGGCGAGGTCCTCGCCGCGTACCTCCCGAAGCAGCTGTCCGACGACGAGCTCCAGCAGATCGTCGCGCAGGCGGTCGAGGAGGCGAAGGCGGCCGGCGCCGAGGGGCCGCGGGCCATGGGGCAGGTCATGAAGATCGTGAACCCCAAGGTCGCGGGTCAGGCGGAGGGCGGTCGCGTCGCGGCCGTCGTCAAGAAGCTCCTCGCGGGCTGACCGCGTCTGCAGCACCCATTCGCACATCCGCATACGTCGGTGAGGGCGCCCCCTTCCTCAGGGGGCGCCCTCACCACGTAACAGCCTCGGTCACCGACACGACGAGGTCGGGCTCGGGCACAGCGTCAGGCCCAGGGGGCCTCAGGGCCAGTTGCCGCCGTTGCCGTTCCCATTGGTCGTCCCGCCGTTGCCCGTGCCGCCGAGGAAGTCCGGCGGGATGGAGATGCTGGGCAGGGGGGTCTGGGTGGCGCCGCCGTTGTCCCCCTTGTCGTCGCGGTTCTTGCCCTTGTCCTTGTCCTTGACCGGGTCGGGGATGTGGATGAGGTTGAAGTCCGGCGCGGGCTTGCCCGCGAGCGCTCCGGTCATCGCGTCCTTCCAGATCGGTCCGGGGACCTGCCCGCCGTAGACCTTGTCGTGGTAGACGCCGCCGATGGTGATGTCGACCATCCGCCGCTTGTGCTGCGGGTCGCCGACCCAGACGGCGCCCGACATGTTCGGCGTGTAGCCGACGAACCAGGCGGCGTAGCGGGAGTCCGTCGTACCGGTCTTGCCCGCGCTCGGACGGCTGTCCAGGCCGGCCTGCTGGCCCGTACCGTCCTCGACGACGCCCCTCAGTATCGTGTTGATCGTGTCGGCGGTCTTCTCCGACATCGCGCGCGTGCAGGTCGACTTCGGCACGGCCAGCGGCTTCTCCTCCTCGCCGCCGAGCTTCTGCGTGATCGACTCGATCGCGATCGGCGTGCAGTACGTGCCGCGCGAGGCGAACGTCGCGTACGCGTTCGCCATCGTCAGCGGCGACATCTCCTGCGTGCCCAGGGCGATCGACGGCACCTGGGAGATCTTGCCGCCGTCGGCGCGCTCGACGCCCATGTTCTTCGCCATCTGCGTCACCGGGCAGATGCCGATGTCGCTGATCAGCTGTACGTAATAGGTGTTGACCGACTTGGCGGTCGCCTCCTTCATGGCGTACGGGCCCTTCTCGGACTCGTTCTCGTTGGTGAGCTTGGCACCATCCGTGTTCACCCAGGTCTTGCCGTCGCACTGTGCGACCGGGCTCGGATACGCCATCTCGTACGGCGACGAGTACGACTGCGTCGCCGGCTTGCCGCCCTCGATGGCCGCCGCCGCGACGATCGGCTTGAAGGTCGATCCCGGCTGGTAACCGGCGCCGCCGTTCATCGACTTGTCCACGGACAGGTTGATCGCGCTCTCGCTCTTCCCGAAGCCGTACGGCCGGGACTGGCCCATCGCGAGGATCTTGCCGGTGCCGGGCTCGACGATGGTCGCGGCCGTTGCCACGTCGTCGCTCTGCTTCACGTGCTGCTTTATCGACGCCTGCACCGACTTCTGCGCCTGCGGGTCGAGCGTCGTACGGATCGTCAGGCCGCCCCGGTTCCAGATCTTCGCCCGGTCTTTCTTGGTCTTGCCGAAGACGGGGTCGCTCATGAACACCTCTTCCACGTAGTCGCAGAAGAAGCCGGCGCCCTTGACCGCCGTGATGCAGCCGTTCTTGGGCCTGCTGACGTTCAGGCCGAGGGGCTTGTCCTTGGCCTTGTCGGCCTCCTCCTGGGAGATGTCGCCGGTGGCGGCCATGCGCTGGAGCACGACGTTGCGCCGCGTGGTGGCCTCGGCCTCGTCGTTGATCGGGTCGTAGCGGCTGGGCGACTGGACGATGCCGGCGAGCAGCGCTGCCTCTTCCAGGTCCAGGTCCTTGGCCGACTTGGAGAAGTACCGCCGGGAGGCCGCCTCGACGCCGTACGCCTGCTGCCCGAAGAACGTGATGTTCAGGTAGTTCTCGAGGATGCGCTTCTTGCCCAGCTTCTCCTCGACCTGGATCGCGTACTTCAGCTCGCGGATCTTGCGGCCGATGGTCTGCTGGGTGGCCTGGGCGACCTTCGTCGGGTCGTCGCCGGCCTCCTCGACGAAGACGTTCTTGACGTACTGCTGGGTCAGCGTGGAAGCGCCCTGGGCCACCCCGCCGCTCTGCGCGTTCTCGTTGAGCGCGCGCAGGATGCCCTTGAGGTCCACCGCGCCGTGCTCGTAGAAGCGGGCATCCTCGATCGCGACGATCGCCTTCTGCATGTACGGCGAGATGTCCTTGAGCTCGACCACCGTACGGTCACGCGAGTAGACCGTGGCGATGGTGCCGCCCTTGCTGTCCAGGATCGTGGTGCGCTGGCTCAGGGGCGGACGCTTCAGATTCGCCGGGATCTCGTCGAAGCTGTCGACCGACCCCTTGGCCGCAAGTCCCAGCGCGCCCACGGCGGGCAGCGCGATACCGGCCAGCACGGCTCCAGCGAGCACACTAACACCGAGGAACTTGGCCGCCTGCTGCGTGGGCGACAGACCACCACCCGAGCGCTTGTTTGCCATGGGGGGAAGCCTACGTTCTGATTCGCCGGACAGCCGTATATCCCTTGGCCTAAGCTGCTCTCGATTGTCACGGCAGTGTCGGTCATACCCGGTCGTTCAGGGACTTTTGGGGCAGCCCTCAACTGGTCCCCTCGACGGCCCCACCGCAAGTCACGGCGTAGCGTCCCGCGAACCCGAATCGTTACTGGATGTCAACCTTCCCCTGTGGTGGGGGCGTGTCCGAATCTGCCTTATGTGTCATCGGTCGTCCGTTGTGACTCAACTGAACTGCCCCGGTTTGCCGGGTTCCTTACGCATGTCGCCAGCTCACTCCGTTGGGTGATCTGCCGCGTACGCATAGTCCGTTCGGGCCATTCAAGATTGGGCCCGAAGGGGGTGTTGCGCTGTGCCCACCTTCCGTAACGTCCTCAACTGGCGGCGGTGAATATGCCGCTGCCGCCGTGGGGGAGCCTCGATTCGGGAGAGGACGGCGCCGGTATGGGCTGGGTAACCGACTGGAGTGCGCAGGCGGCCTGCCGCACTACTGATCCGGACGAACTGTTCGTACAAGGAGCAGCGCAGAACAGGGCCAAGGCGGTCTGCACCGGGTGTCCGGTGCGCACCGAGTGCCTGGCCGACGCGCTGGACAACCGCGTCGAGTTCGGCGTGTGGGGCGGCATGACCGAGCGGGAGCGCCGTGCGCTTCTGCGCAGGCGGCCCACCGTCACCTCGTGGCGCAGGCTGCTCGAGACCGCGCGCACGGAATACGAGCGCGGAGCGGGTCTGCTGCCGATGGACGCTGAAGAAGAGGTGTACGAGAGCTACGCGGCGGTGGGCTGACCGCCCGACGCTGTCGGCGCGGAAAGCCCCTCTGCAGCAACAAAGCCCTCTGCGGCAGCGGGGTGACAAACCCCTCTGCGGATACGGGGTTCAGGCAGCTCCGGTCGGACCTTCTCCGTCCGCGAGCCGGTCTCCGATGGCCCGCAGTCCTGCGATGTCGTGCACATCACCGGGCAGAGCGGCCACTTCGGTCACGGCCACCTCCGGGTGGAGCGCGGTGAAGCGATCGCGCGTGCGCTGCTCACGGGCGAGCAGCTGCATCCGCTCGGCGTGCAGCCTCAGCAGGCCTGCGGTCAGAGTGGTCAGTTGTTCCGCTGGTTGCTCGGCTGGCCTGTTGGTGCCGTCGGTGCCGTCGGTTCGGTCCGAGGCGGGGGAGCCTTCATCGGGAGATTCCGAACCGGCGGATGGGCCGGGATTGTGCGAACTCCTGTCGGAGGCAGCAGACTTGGCAGAGTCGGCCGGTGTTTCGGGGGAGTTACGAACTCCAGCCTTCCCGCCGTCCTGATCCACAATGCGGCTCTCGTCAAGATTTTCTGCATCGAGATTTTCCGCCGCTGCGAGCGCCCGCTCCGCCGACAGCCGGGCTGCTCCGCTGCCGTGCACCCGGTTCAGTACGAGACCGGCCAGCGGCATGTCCTCCGCGGCCAGCCGCTCCACGAAGTACGCCGCCTCGCGCAGCGCGTCCCGCTCCGGGGCCGCCACCACGAGGAACGCCGTGCCGGGCGCCTGCAGCAGCCGGTACGTGGCGTCGGCGCGGGTGCGGAAGCCGCCGAACATGGTGTCCATCGCGGCCACGAACGTCTGTACGTCCTGCAGGAGTTGCCCGCCGAGGAGCTTGCCCAGGGCGCCCGTCATCATCGACATGCCGACGTTCAGGAACTTCATCCCGGCCCGGCCGCCCATCTTCGCCGGCGCCATCAGGACCCGGATCAGCTTGCCGTCCAGGAACGAGCCGAGGCGCTTGGGTGCGTCCAGGAAGTCCAGCGCGGAGCGCGACGGCGGGGTGTCGACGACGATCAGGTCCCACTGGTCGCGGGAGCGCAACTGGCCCAGCTTCTCCATCGCCATGTACTCCTGCGTACCGGCGAAACCGGCCGACAGGGACTGGTAGAAGGGGTTGTCCAGGATCTGGCGGGCCCGGTCGCCGTTCGCGTGTGCCTCGACGATCTCGTCGAAGGTGCGCTTCATGTCGAGCATCATGGCGTGCAGTTCGCCGCCCGCGGACTCATCGATGCCCTTCACCTGGCGAGGGGTGTTGTCGAGGGTGTCGATGCCCATGGACTGGGCGAGCCTGCGGGCCGGGTCGATCGTGAGCACGACCACCTTCCGGCCGCGCTCGGCGGCGCGCAGCCCGAGAGCCGCGGCCGTGGTCGTCTTGCCGACACCGCCCGAGCCGCAGCAGACCACGATGCGGGTCTTCGGGTCGTCGAGCAGGGGGTCGACGTCGAGCGTGCGCACCGCGTCCAGCGTCATGAGATCCCTTGCTTCCGCAGTTCCGTGGAGAGCCGGTAGAGGCCTGCCAGGTCCATTCCCTCGGTGAGCAGCGGCAGTTCGTGCAGCGGTAGCCCGAGCTCGGCCAGTACGGCGCGCTGGTCGCGCTCCAACGCGTACCGCTCGGCGTACTCCTCGGCCTGTTCGAGCAACGGGTCCACGAGACGCTCAGCGAGACCGCCGCGGCGCGCGCCGCCGAGACCGGCCGACGACAGCGTCTTGGCGAGGGCGGTCCGCGGCACGCTCTGCGCGAGCTCCAGAGAGGCCTCGTCGAGGAGGGCGGGCCGCACCATGTTCACCATGACCCGCCCCACCGGCAGCTGCGCGGCACGCAGCTCGCCGATGCCGTCCGCCGTCTCCTGGACCGGCATCTCCTCGAGCAGCGTCACCAGATGCACCTCGGTCTCGGGCGACTTGATGACCCGCATGACGGCCTGCGCCTGATTGTGTATGGGGCCGATCTTCGCCAGGCCCGCGACCTCGTCGTTCACGTTGAGGAAGCGGGTGATGCGGCCGGTCGGCGGCGCGTCCATCACCACGTAGTCGTACACGAAGCGGCCGCGCTTGTCCTTGCGGCGGACCGCCTCGCAGGCCTTGCCGGTGAGGAGCACGTCGCGCAGGCCTGGTGCGATGGTGGTCGCGAAGTCGATGGCGCCGAGCTTCTTCAGCGCGCGGCCGGCGCCGCCCATCTTGTAGAACATCTGGAGGTAGTCGAGCAGCGCCAGCTCGGGGTCGATGGCCAGGGCGTACACCTCCCCGCCCCCGGGAGCCACCGCGATCTTGCGCTCCTCGTACGGAAGGGCCTCCGTCTCGAAGAGCTGCGCGATGCCCTGTCTGCCCTCGACCTCCACCAGAAGGGTGCGCTTTCCCTCGGTCGCGAGGGCGAGCGCGAGGGCGGCGGCCACCGTGGTCTTGCCGGTACCGCCCTTGCCGCTGACGACCTGGAGCCTGCTCACGTCTTCGAGCCTAACCAGTGACGGACCGGGCTACGCAGGAGGCCACCGTTCAGGGCGGCTACAGTCGGCCTCATGACCAAGTGGGAATACGCGACCGTGCCTCTTCTCGTGCACGCGACAAAGCAGATTCTGGACACCTGGGGCGAGGACGGCTGGGAGCTCGTCCAGGTCGTGCCCGGGCCGAACCCCGAGCAGCTGGTGGCTTATCTGAAGCGCGAGAAGACCGCGTGAGCGGGGCCGTCGAGGCGCGGATCGCCGAGCTCGGGATGACCCTGCCCGAGGTCGTGCCGCCGCTCGCCGCGTACCAGCCCGCCGTCAGGACCGGCGCCTACGTCTACACCGCGGGCCAGCTCCCGATGGTGCAGGGCAAGCTTCCGGTCACCGGGAAGGTCGGCGCGGAGGTCACACCCGAGGAGGCCAGGGACCTGGCCCGTACGTGTGCGCTGAACGCCCTGGCCGCGGTCAAGTCGGTGACCGGCGACCTCGACCGGATCGCACGCGTCGTGAAGGTGGTCGGCTTCGTCGCCTCCGCCCCCGACTTCACGGGCCAGCCCGCCGTGCTCAACGGCGCCAGCGAGCTGCTCGGCGAGGTCCTCGGCGAGAAGGGCGTGCATGCGCGCAGCGCTGTCGGTGTCGCGGTGCTGCCGCTGGACGCTCCGGTGGAGGTCGAGATCCAGGTGGAGCTCACGGACGAGGGCTGAGACCTGACGGCTTTACGGGCCGTACGGACGAGGGCTGAGACGTTGTGGCGTGTGCCGCCCGGCGGCGCGGCGCGGCGGATCATGCCCCTCGAACATTCGCCCGCCACGGGTTAGCCTCCGGCCATGGCAAATGGTCAGTGGTACCCACCGGAGTGGCCCGACCTCATCCGCGCCCTGGCGAGCGGCGAGCTCACCCCGGCGACCCCGCGCCGGGCCGCCACCGTCATGCTGCTGAGGGACGGCGACGGCGGCCCTGCCGTCCATATGCTGCGCAGACGCGCCTCCATGGCCTTCGCCGGAGGCGCGTACGCATATCCGGGCGGCGGTGTCGACTCGCGCGACGACGACCGCCTGGTCCGCTGGGCCGGCCCCACTCGCGCGGAGTGGGCGGCCCGCCTCGGCGTGGACGAGGCGTCCGCGCAGGCCATCGTGTGCGCGGCGGTGCGCGAGACGTACGAGGAGGCGGGCGTCCTGCTCGCCGGGCCGACCGCGGACACCGTCGTGGGGGACATCACCGGCGAGGACTGGGAGGCGGACCGCGTCGCGCTGATCGGCCGTGAACTGTCCTTCGCCGAGTTCCTGGACCGCCGCGGCCTGGTCCTGCGCTCGGATCTGCTCGGCGCCTGGGGCCGCTGGGTCACGCCTGAGTTCGAACCGCGCCGCTACGACACGTGGTTCTTCGTGGCCGCGCTCCCCGAGGGCCAGCGCACCCTCCACGCCTCCCTGGAGGCCGACCGTACCGTGTGGATCCGCCCCGTCGAGGCAGCCGCCCGCTATGACGCGGGCGAACTGCTGATGATGCCGCCGACCATCGCGATGCTGCGCCGGCTCGCCGCGTACGACTCGGCAGCCGAGGCGCTGGCCGCCGCGCCCTCCTGCGACATGACGCCGGTGCTGGCCCAGGCCCGTCTGGAGGACGGCAACGTGGTCCTGACCTGGCCGGGGCACGACGAGTTCACCAAGTCCATCCCGATCCCGACCCGGGGACCCGCCACATGACCGACGCCACCGCTCTCCCGGGCCAGCCCCGCGGCGGGGTCCTCTCCGGCCCCGCGACCGAACGTGCCGTCAACGTCCTCGCTCCCAACGCCTCGGCGATGACGCTCGACGGGACGAACACCTGGATCGTCTCCGAACCGGACTCCGCGCTCGCCGTGGTCATCGACCCGGGGCCGCTGGACGACACGCACCTGCGCCATGTGATCGAGACAGCCGAGCAGGCCGGCAAGCGGGTCGCGCTGACGCTGCTCACGCACGGACATCCGGACCACGCGGAGGGCGCGGCGCGCTTCGCGGAGCTGACGGGCACGAAGGTACGCGCCCTCGACCCCGCCCTGCGGCTCGGCGACGAGGGCTTGGCCGCGGGCGACGTGGTGCGCCTCGACGGGCTGGAGATGCGCGTCGTACCGACCCCTGGGCACACCGCCGACTCGCTCTGCTTCCATCTGCCGGCCGACCGCGCGGTGCTCACGGGGGACACGATCCTGGGCCGCGGCACGACCGTGGTGGCTCACCCGGACGGGCGGCTGGGCGACTATCTGGACTCCCTGCGCCGGCTGCGCTCCCTTACCGTCGACGACGGCGTGCACACGGTGCTGCCCGGCCACGGGCCGGTGCTCGAGGACGCCCAGGGCGCCGTCGAGTTCTACCTCGCCCACCGCGCCCACCGGCTCGCGCAGGTCGAGACGGCTGTCGAAGACGGCCATCGCACGGCTTCCGAGATCGTGGCCCACGTGTACGCAGACGTGGACCGCTCCCTTTGGCCGGCCGCCGAACTGTCGGTCAGGGCGCAGCTGGACTATCTGCGGGAGCACGGGCTGATCTAGCCGGTCCGGGGACCCGTGGCACGTCGGTACGCGCGGCGTGCCTGGTCCCTGGTGCCTGGTTCCGGCACGCACGACGGGGTCCCGCCCACGGTTGGGCGGGACCCCGTCGCCGTAACGTCGAGAGACGACCGCGCGTCAGCGCGAGCGCTTGGCGAGCCGCTCCACGTCCAGCAGGATCACGGCGCGGGCCTCCAGGCGGAGCCAGCCGCGGCCCGCGAAGTCCGCGAGCGCCTTGTTGACCGTCTCGCGGGAGGCGCCGACCAGCTGGGCGAGCTCCTCCTGCGTCAGGTCGTGCACGACGTGGATGCCCTCCTCGGACTGCACACCGAAGCGGCGCGACAGGTCCAGGAGCGCTCGGGCCACACGGCCCGGGACATCCGAGAAGACCAGGTCGGACATCTGGTCGTTGGTCTTGCGCAGGCGCCGGGCGACGGCGCGCAGCAGGGCGGCGGCCACCTCCGGGCGTGCGTTCAGCCACGGCTGGAGGTCGCCGTGGCCGAGGCCCAGCAGCTTGACCTCGGTGAGGGCGGTGGCGGTCGCCGTACGCGGGCCCGGGTCGAACAGCGACAGCTCGCCGATGAGCTCGCCGGGGCCCAGGACGGCCAGCATGTTCTCGCGGCCGTCGGGGGACGTGCGGTGGAGCTTGACCTTGCCTTCCATGACCACGTAGAGGCGGTCACCGGGGTCGCCCTCGTGGAAGAGCGAGTCACCTCGGGCGAGGGTCACCTCACTCATGGAGGCGCGGAGCTCCGCGGCCTGCTCGTCATCGAGCGCCGCGAAGAGCGGGGCGCGCCGCAGAACGTCGTCCACGAGTTCTCTCCTTGTCGACCTGCATCAGGGGACCGTGCTCCCCATTTTGCCGGACGGTCCAAACAGTGTGATCAGTCACAAGTCTGCCGCACCCGCGTCGCAAGCTGTGCGGGAGGGGGCCAATCGGGGGCCGGTCCGCCGGGTCCAAGGCGGATGTCAGTTGCTGGCTTTAGGCTGGTCGGGTGTCCAAAACGCCAGTGAGAGCACGGGCAGAGGGGGCTGGGCTGGTGGTGGTACGCCGTAATTCCGCTATGGGCGAACAGGTCGCCGCCGAGCCAGAGAATGGGACAAAAGCGACAAATCTGACGCCGGATGGGGCGGCCGGGCAGCCGGCGCCGACCAAGGCCGCGGCGAAGAAGGCGACAGGCGCCGCGGTGAAGAAGGTCGCGGTTGCGAAGAAGGTGACGGCCGCGAAGAAAGCGACGGCAGCGAAGAAGGCGGCCGCCGGGAAGGGAACGGCCGCCGGGAAGGGAACTGTGGCTGCGAAGAAGGGCACGGCCGTGAAGAAGACGGCTGCCGCGAAGGGGCCGGTAGTCGCCAAAGGAACGGTGGCCGCCAGGGGAGCGGCGGCCGTGAAGAAGGCCGTAGCCAAGAAGGCGGCAGCCAAGAAGGCGGCGCCCGGCAAGAGCGCCCCCGCGAGTACCGCCGCCCCTGCCAAGAGCGCCCCGGCGACCAAGGCCGCCAAGCCCGAGTCCCGTGCCGCGCTCGTCCGCCGCGCCCGCCGTATCAACCGCGAGCTCGCCGACGTCTATCCGTACGCCCACCCCGAGCTCGACTTCGAAAACCCCTTCCAGCTCCTGCTCGCGACCGTCCTCTCCGCCCAGACCACGGACCTGCGGGTGAACCAGACGACGCCCGCGCTCTTCGCCAAGTACCCGACCCCGGAGGACCTGGCCGCGGCCAACCCCGAAGAGGTCGAGGAGCTCATCCGGCCTACGGGCTTCTTCCGCGCCAAGACCAAGTCGATCATGGGCATCGCAACCGCCCTGCGGGATGAGTTCGGAGGCGAAGTCCCGGGTCGGCTCGAGGACTTGGTGAAGCTCCCCGGAGTGGGCCGCAAGACCGCCTTCGTCGTGCTCGGCAACGCCTTCGGCGTCCCGGGGCTCACCGTCGACACCCACTTCGGCCGGCTCGTCCGCCGCTGGAAGTGGACCGACGAGACGGACCCGGACAAGGTCGAGGCGGCCGTCGGAGCGCTGTTCCCGAAGAGCGAGTGGACGATGCTCTCGCACCGCGTGATCTTCCACGGCCGGCGCATCTGCCACTCCCGCAGGCCGGCCTGCGGCGCCTGCCCCATCGCCCCGCTCTGCCCGGCGTACGGAGAGGGCGAGACGGACCCGGAGAAGGCGAAGAAGCTGCTGAAGTACGAAAAGGGCGGCATGCCGGGCCAGCGCCTCAAGCCGCCCCCGGACTATCCGGGCCGGCCCGCGCCACCGCTGGGGGCCGAATGAGGAGGCCGACGGCACCGTCCGCGACCCGCCCGGTGGAACCATCCGCATGGCCGCCGGCGTTGTGTTCAGAGGGACGGGGGTGGCGATGACGCACGCGAGCCACATGGACACCAGCAGGGCCTGGGATCAGGACGGCCCGCCGGCGGTGAGTGCCGAGGGCCTGCCCGAGTGGCTGGCGCCCGTGGTGAGCGCCGCCGAGTCGGTGCAGCCGCGGCAGCTCAGCCGCTTTCTGCCGCCTGAGGACGGCGCGGGCCGCCAGTCGGCCGTACTGATCCTGTTCGGCGAGGGCGAGCGCGGCCCCGAGCTGCTGCTGATGGAGCGCGCCGGCTCCCTCAGGTCGCATGCCGGGCAGCCGTCCTTCCCCGGGGGCGCCCTGGACCCGGAGGACGGCGATCCGGCGACCGTGGGGCCGCTGCGCGCCGCCCTGCGCGAGGCCGAGGAGGAGACCGGACTCGACCCGCGCGGCGTCCAGCTCTTCGGCGTCCTGCCGAAGCTGTACATCCCGGTGAGCCGCTTCGTCGTCACACCCGTGCTGGGCTGGTGGCGCGAGCCGTCACCGGTCGGCGTCGTCGATCCGGCCGAGACGGCCCGTGTCTTCACGGTCCCCGTGGCGGATCTCACGGATCCGGACAACCGTGCGACGACAGTGCACCCGAGCGGTCACCGAGGTCCAGCGTTCCTGGTCGCATCGGCTCTGGTCTGGGGTTTTACGGCCGGAGTGATCGACCGGATCCTTCACTACTCGGGCTGGGAGCGCCCTTGGGACACCAATAAGCAGGTCCCGCTCGACTGGCGTGCGTGACAGGCTGGCGTACGTGATGTGTGATCTCGGGGACCTGACATCGGCCGCTGAAGCCGCGGGCCCTCGGGGCCCCGGCCAGGAGACGGCGGCCGCAATGCGAGGCGAGGCTTGAATCGGTGAACGTGCTGGACATCCTGTTGCTGATCGCCGCGGTGTGGTTCGCGGTCGTGGGCTACCGCCAGGGGTTCGTCGTCGGCATCCTGTCGGTGGTCGGCTTCCTCGGCGGCGGTCTCGTCGCGGTCTACCTCCTGCCCGTCATCTGGAACGAGGTGACGGAAGGTGCACAGGTGACGACCACGGCCGCCGTCGTCGCGGTCGTCGTGGTCATCGTCTGTGCCTCCGTCGGCCAGGCGTTCACCACGCATCTCGGCAACAAGCTCCGCCGGTACATCACGTGGTCCCCTGCCCGCGCCCTGGACGCCACGGGCGGGGCCCTGGTCAACGTGGTGGCGATGCTGCTGGTGGCCTGGCTCATCGGCTCGGCACTCGCGGGCACGACATTGCCGACGCTCGGCAAGGAAGTGCGCAACTCCAAGGTGCTGCAGGGAGTTTCCCGGGCGCTGCCCGATCAGGCGGACACCTGGTTCGCGGACTTCTCCTCGGTCCTCGCGCAGAACGGCTTCCCGCAGGTCTTCAGCCCGTTCTCGAACGAGCCGATCAACGAGGTGCAGGCGCCTGACCCGGCCCTCGCCAACAGCCCGGTGGCGGCCCGCGCACAGCGCTCCATTGTCAAGGTCCTCGGCACCGCGGAGAGCTGCGGCAAGGTCCTCGAAGGAACCGGCTTCGTCTTCTCCGACCGCCGCGTCATGACCAACGCCCATGTGGTCGGCGGCGTGGACGAGCCCACGGTGCAGATAGGCGGCAAGGGCAAGCTCTACGACGCCACGGTCGTTCTCTACGACTGGCAGCGGGACATCGCCGTACTGGACGTCCCGAACTTGAACGCGCCCGCACTGAAGTTCACGTCCACCGACGCGACCAGCGGCAGCAGCGCGATCGTCGCCGGCTTCCCGGAGAACGGCTCGTACGACGTGCGTCCCGCGCGCGTGCGCGCCCGCATCCCGGCCAACGGCCCGGACATCTACCACCGCGGCACGGTGAGCCGCGATGTGTACTCGCTCTACGCGACGGTGCGCCAGGGTAACTCCGGCGGCCCGCTGCTCACCCCGGACGGCAAGGTCTACGGCGTGGTCTTCGCCAAGTCGCTCGACGACCCCGACACGGGCTATGCGCTCACCGCGGCCGAGGTTCGCCAGGACGTCAACCGGGGCCGCACCGCGAACCAGCAGGTCGACAGCCAGGAGTGCGCGCTGTAGCAGGCGTCTCTCCCGTAGCAGGGTGCGTCTGTAGCGAGGTGCGCCCTGTGCACGGGTGTGCCTGGAGGAGGCATGCGCCCTGTGCAGGGGCGTGCCTGGAGCAGGCGTGTGCCCTGCAGAGGAAGCCCGTACGTCCGGGATGCCGGAGAAGCCGCAGGCCGCCGCGCGTATGCCGCCGCGGCTAGCCGCGCGTGTGTCGCAGGCGCGCCGAGACCCAGCGGGCCCTGCGGCGGAGGATGCGGGGAATGCCGATCACCTGGGAGGAATCGTCGGGACCCGCATGTCGCGGGCCGCCCTCCTGATGACTGTTCAGCCCCGCGGCCGAGCGGCGGTTTCGTGCTGCGTCACTGTAGTCGTGCGTCCAGCCCATACCCCGAGGTCTGCCCGTGCCTCAAGGTCGGTAACCTCGCGCTAGGCCCCCAATTGGCCTATGCGGCAGGCATTTGGCGTTCGAAGGACTGGCGTTCACGTCCGATTAACGGTCACTTGGACGGCCGCCCGGAGAAGTCCCCGAAGAAGCCCGAAGCAGCCCGACGGAGGCCGATCAGCGGTCCGGCTCCGGGTCCTTCAGCCAGTTGACCAGCTCGGCCGAGAACGCCACCGGGTCCTCCTCGTGAGGGAAGTGCCCCAGGCCGTCGAACAGCCGCCAGCGGTACGGGGCTTCCACGTACTCGCCCGAGCCCGCCGCGCTGCGCGTGCGCATCACCGGATCGAGGGAGCCGTGCAGATGCAGCGTCGGCACCCGCACCGGCCGCTTCATACGGCGGTTGAACTGGATGCCGTCGGGCCGTGCCATGGAGCGGACCATCCACCGGTACGGCTCGATCGAGCAGTGCGCCGTCGAGGGGATGCAGATCGCCCGCTGGTACGTCTCCACCGCCTCGTCATCCGGAAGCCGCGGCCCCGACCACTCCCGGATCAGCCGGCCCGTCAGTGCGCCGCCGTCCGCGACGAGCCGGCGCTCGGGCAGCCACGGCCGCTGGAAGCCCCAGATGTAGGAGCCCGCGGCGGTCTGCCGGACGTCGGAGAGCATCGCCGAACGCCAGCGCCGGGGATGCGGCATCGAGGACACGGCGAGCCGGCGCACCAACTTGGGCCGCATCACGGCCGCCGTCCACGCGAGATAGCCGCCGAGGTCATGGCCGACCAGCGCCGCGTCGGGCTCGCCGAGGGACCGTACGACTCCTGTGATGTCGAGCGCGAGGTTCGCGGGGTCGTAGCCCCGGGGGGTCCGGTCGCTGCCGCCCACGCCGCGCAGGTCCATCGCGACCGCGCGGAAGCCCGCGTCGGCGAGCGCGACAAGCTGGTGGCGCCAGGTCCACCAGAACTGCGGGAATCCGTGCAGCAGCAGGACGAGAGGCCCGTCACCCAGTTCGGCGATGTGGAAGCGCGCGCCGTTGGCGGCGACGTCCCGGTGCGTCACCTTTCTGCCGCCGGGGATGTCGATGCGTACGGCTGAGGCAGGTTGCGCGGAGTGGGCCGAAGGGGTGGAGGGGTCCGTCATGAGGACGAGCGTGCCACAGCGTCGGCCTTGCCGCCGACGCCTTCCGGCAGGCCGAGCCGGGAGGAGGCGGGCGCGGCGACACGCGGATGCGGCTTGGCCTTCTGCAGGACGGCGGCCGTCTCCTTGGCGGAGGCGACGGTCTTCTGCGGGCCGCCGCCCTTCCTGGCCTTCTTCGCGAACACGGTGCCGATCAGTGCCAGCAACCCGGCCAGCAGCACGTTCGCGGCGAAGGACAGCAGGAAGCAGACCGACAGATGCCAGCCGCTCCACGCGTTGATGCCGTACGCCAGGGCGAAGCTCAGCATGGGCAGGGAGAAGATCAGCACCGCGCCCGCCACCGCGAACGCGCCACCGCCGACCGCACCGCGCTTGACGTCCTGGCGCAGCTGGGCCTTGGCCAGCGCGATCTCGTCGTGCACCAGCGCGGACATCTCGCTGGACGCCGAGGCGAACAGCTGGCCGATGCTGCGGTCGGCGCCGACAGGGCCGTCGGGTGCGCTCATCGCGGTCTCCCTCTTCTCTTCTGCGGGTGTGACACCTGGGGGTGCCCCCAGCGGTAGCCGGGTGAGTGCGCCCTGCATGTGCGTACTCGCCCCTGGTGTCAGATCATGCCGGACCGTCGCCCTGTCCGCCTGCCCCGGATGCCACTTCGGCACGCCTGCGGTGTTCGGCCGCCTTGGCCTCGTAGATCCGGGCCATGCGGAGGTGGTACTCGGGCTTGCCGAGCTCGTAGACGTCCGGAATGCCGTCGAGGTCCTCGTCGCGCTCCTCGTCCTCGCACAGCCTGCGGTACTTGGCGTTGCGGATCTTCAGCAGCACTCCTGAGAGCACGGCCGCGATGACGGAGCCCATGAGGACAGCCGCCTTGACCACGTCCGACAGCACCGGGTCATCGGCGAAGGCGAGCTCGTCGATCAGCAGCGAGACGGTGAAGCCGATGCCCGCGAGAGAGGCAACCGCGAAGACGTCGGGCCATGCGAGGTCCTCGCTGAGCGACGCCCTGGTGAACCGGGCCGTCAGCCAGGTGCCGCCGAAGATGCCCACCGCCTTGCCGACGACGAGGCCCAGCACCACTCCCAGCGCCTCGGGCCGCGTGAACACCTCGCCCAGTGCTCCGCCGGAGATCACGACCCCGGCGCTGAACAGCGCGAACAGCGGCACGGCGAGACCCGCGGAGAGGGGGCGTACGAGGTGTTCGATGCGCTCACCGGGGGACTGCTCCTCGCCCTCATGGCGTGTGCAGCGCAGCATCAGACCCATGGCGACGCCCGCGATGGTGGCGTGGACGCCGCTGTTGTACATCAGCCCCCAGATGATCAGTGCGAGCGGCACGTAGACGTACCAGCCGCGCACGCCTTTGCGCAGCAGCAGCCAGAAGACGGCGAGGCCGACGACGGCGCCGCCGAGCGCCGCGAAGTTCAGGTCGCTCGTGAAGAACACGGCGATGATCAGGATCGCGAAGAGGTCGTCGACGACGGCGAGCGTCAGCAGGAAGGCGCGCAGTGCGGACGGCAGTGACGTGCCGATGACCGCGAGTACGGCGAGGGCGAAGGCGATGTCGGTCGCCGTCGGCACCGCCCACCCTGCGAGTGAACCCCTGCCGACCGTGTTGACGAGGGTGTAGACGAGCGCGGGTACGGCCATGCCGCAGATCGCGGCGACGACCGGGAGCACCGCGGCTCTGGGATCGCGCAGATCGCCGGCCACGAGCTCGCGCTTGAGCTCGATGCCGGCGACGAAGAAGAAGACGGCGAGCAGCCCGTCGGCGGCCCAGTGCTCGAGGGAGAGGTCCAGGCCGAGTGTGGTAGGTCCGATGTGGAAGTCGCGGACGGCCTCGTAGATACCGTGGAGCGGGGTGTTCGCCAAGATCAGCGCGGTGACGGCGGCGACGAGGAGGAGGACTCCGCCGAGGGTTTCGGTACGCAGGGCGTCCGCGACGTAGTTCCGCTCCGGCAGGGACAGACGGCCCAGTACCTTGCGGTTCTTCGGGGGTGCGGGTGCGGGCGCGGCCACGGGCGGGACCTCCTGGTCATGATCGGCAAGACAGCTGGCTGTACTGCGTTGCCGACCAGACTTCCCGGCGCACCCTGACGCGATCGTTACGCGATCGCTTACGCGTTCCTGACGCGAGAACCACCCTACCGGGTGACCGCAAGACCTACCTGATGATCTTTGCCGCCGCTGTGGGCAGGCGTTCCTCCTCCAGCGCGTCAGCTGGGGGAGGACCCCGCGACGCCGTGCAGCGAAAGGGCACCCGGCGCGCTGCCAGGTGCCCTTCCCAGACCTTTGCGGGGCCTCAGTCCTCGCTCGCCGCAGCCGGCAGCTTCGACTGGATCAGCTCCATGACGGACGAGTCCGTCAGCGTCGTGACGTCGCCCAGCTGGCGGTTCTCGGCGACATCGCGCAGCAGGCGCCGCATGATCTTGCCGGAGCGGGTCTTCGGCAGCTCGGCCACCGGCAGGATCCGCTTCGGCTTGGCGATCGGGCCCAGCGTGGAGCCGACGTGGTTCCGCAGCTCGCCGACCAGGTCGGCGGTCTCGGCGGCCGTCCCCCGCAGGATCACGAACGCGACGATGGCCTGGCCGGTCGTCTCGTCCGCCGCGCCCACGACCGCCGCCTCGGCGACCGACGGGTGCGAGACCAGCGCCGACTCCACCTCGGTGGTCGAGATGTTGTGGCCGGACACCAGCATCACGTCGTCGACCCGGCCCAGCAGCCAGATGTCGCCGTCCTCGTCCTTCTTGGCGCCGTCGCCCGCGAAGTACTTGCCCTCGAAGCGGGACCAGTAGGTGTCGATGAACCGCTGGTCGTCGCCCCAGATGGTGCGCAGCATCGACGGCCACGGCTCGGTCAGGACGAGATAGCCGCCCCCGCCGTTGGGCACCTCGCGCGCCTCGTCGTCGACGACGGTGGCGGAGATACCGGGCAGCGGCGTCTGGGCCGAGCCCGGCTTGGTCTCGGTGACGCCCGGCAGCGGCGAGATCATCATCGCGCCGGTCTCGGTCTGCCACCAGGTGTCCACGATCGGCGTCCGGTCGGCCCCGATGTGCTTGCGGTACCAGATCCACGCCTCGGGGTTGATCGGCTCACCGACCGACCCCAGGATGCGCAGGCTGCTCAGGTCGAACTTCGCGGGGATGTCGTCGCCCCACTTCATGAACGTACGAATGGCCGTCGGAGCCGTGTACAGGATGGTCACCCCGTACTTCTGGACGATCTCCCAGAAGCGCCCCTGGTGCGGGGTGTCGGGCGTTCCCTCGTACATGACCTGCGTCGCGCCGTTCGCCAGCGGCCCGTACACGATGTACGAGTGGCCGGTGACCCAGCCGACGTCGGCGGTGCACCAGTAGACGTCCGTCTCGGGCTTGAGGTCGAAGACCGCGTGGTGCGTGTACGCGGCCTGGGTGAGGTAGCCGCCGGAGGTGTGCAGGATGCCCTTCGGCTTACCCGTCGTACCGGACGTGTACAGGATGAACAGCGGGTGCTCGGCGTCGAAGGCCTCCGGGGTGTGCTCGGCCGACTGCTGTTCGACCAGCTCGTGCCACCACACGTCGCGGCCCTCGGTCCAGGCGACGTCCTGCCCGGTGCGGCGTACCACGAGGACGTGCTCGACACGGTCCACGCGCGCGATGGCATCGTCCACGGCGGGCTTGAGCGCGGCCGGCTTGCCGCGGCGGTAGCCGCCGTCGGAGGTGATGACGACCTTGGCGTCGGCGTCCTCGATACGGGTGGCCAGCGCGTCGGCAGAGAAGCCGCCGAAGACCACGGAGTGCGCGGCGCCGATGCGGGCGCAGGCCAGCATGGCGATCGCGGTCTCCGGGATCATGGGCATGTAGACGGCGACCCGGTCGCCCTTCTGCACACCGAGCGAGGTCAGCGCGTTCGCGGCCTTGGAGACCTCGTCCTTCAGTTCGGCGTAGGTGATGGCCCGGCTGTCGCCCGGCTCACCCTCGAAGTGGATCGCGATACGGTCGCCGAGGCCCGCCTCGACATGGCGGTCCACGCAGTTGTACGCGACGTTGAGCTTGCCGTCCGCGAACCACTTGGCGAACGGCGGGTTCGACCAGTCCAGCGTCTCGGTCGGCTCGGTGGCCCAGGTCAGCCGACGCGCCTGCTCGGCCCAGAAACCGAGCCGGTCAGCCTTGGCCTGTTCATACGCCTCCGCGGTGACGTTGGCGTGCGCGGCCAGGTCGGCGGGCGGCGCGAACCTCCGCTCCTCACGAAGCAGGTTGGCCAGGCTTTCGTTGCTCACGACATCTCCCTTTCCCAGGGTGTCCGTTGTGTCCCAGGCCATAGCTCATCAGTCCGAGGCCACGGGTGCAAGGGTCTGCCGAACACTGGTTTAGACCTTTACGCCGATATGACCCCGCGCACCGGCACGGGGTCATACCTATTCACGGACGGGATCAGGGAAGGGTTCAGGCGCGCGAGTCCTCCAGGGGCGCGCCACTGACCTGGTCGAAGGACGCCTTGCCGACGTCGTGGAGGGGCGCGTCGCCGACCTGGTCGAAGACCATGCCGTCCGGCGTGGCGTCGGACAGCAGATACGCCTGGGCCTCGCCCACATGGAAGTACATGCCATGCAGCTCGAGCGTGCCGTCCGCGAGCCGCCGAGCCACCGACTCGTGCGCCCGCAGATGCTCCAACTGCTGCACCACATTGGTCAGACAGAGCCTCTCGACGTCATCGGCCGGCCCCCGTCTGTCCAGCCGCGCCCCGGGCTGCTCCGCGTCGGCCATGCGCCGCAGGCTGGGCAGCCCGTGCCGCAGCCAGCGCCTGAGCGGCGTCTGCACACCGTCGGGCTCCTCCGGGCGCGAGGCCGTGGCCTGTCGCCCGGCCTGGTCGTCGGACTGCCAGCCGGACTGCAGAAGTGCCTGCATCGCACCGCATCCGGAGTGCCCGCACACGGTGATCGACTGCACCTTCAGGACGTCCACGGCGTACTCGATGGCTGCCGCAACCGAGTCGTCACCGCTCTCCTCGCCGGGCAACGGCACCAGATTGCCCACATTCCGTACGACGAAGAGGTCGCCCGGACCGCTGGAGGTGATCATCGAGGTGACGAGCCGGGAGTCGGCGCAGGTCAGGAACAGCTGGGTGGGCCGCTGCCCTTCGCGCGCCAGCCGGGCGAGCTCACCGCGCACCAGGGGAGCGGTGTCGCGTTGGAACGCGCTGATCCCGCTGGCCAGTTGGTGCCCGCTGGGCAGACCGTCCTCCGGCGTGTGCCCGGGCCGGTCGCAGTGGTGGTTGTGCCACGGCGTCCATGGGCGGCAGCAGGAGTGCGAGGCGACCGTGGGCTCACCGAGTCTTCCCCAGGCTCGCGCCTTCTCCATGACTCTCGACCTCCTTCGAGTGGGGACATCTTCCTGAGCGGCCTTGCCGCCTTGAGTGGCCCCATGGGCAGGGGAGGCCGCGATCCCGGCGCGCCCGGTCATCTCGACCGATCCGCCGTGTGCGCGGTGGGCGTCCTGCCAGTCCTGCAGCGATTCGTACGCCGCATGGTCCATGAATGAGCCGTCCAGCTCGACGACGACTCGGGCTCCATGGGGCACCAGGTGCAGGGCGCGGCTGAGCCGGGGCACGGCGAGGAACGTCAGCTGCCCGCGGACGCGGACGTGGTGGATGCCGTAGGCGTCCTCCTCGTGCGTGATGCGGGTGTGGGTCAGCCGGTGCAGTGCGACGGCGACCGCGACGGCGATACCGACGCCCACGCCCTCCAGGACGCCGAGGAACACCACGCCCACCGTCGTCACCACATAGACCAGCACCTCGCGGTGGCGGGTGACCGAACGGATGTGGGTGATGCTCACCATCTGGATGCCGACGGCCATGACCAGCGCGGCAAGCGCGGCCAGCGGGATCAGGTCGAGCACCGGCACCAGAAGCAGCGAAGCCACCACGACCCACAGGCCGTGCAGCATCGCGGAGTTGCGGCTGACGGCGCCCGCATGGACGTTCGCCGCGCTACGCACCGCGACGCCGGTGACGGGCAGGCCGCCGAGCGCGCCCGAGACGATGTTCGCCGTCCCCTGGCCGCGCAGCTCCCGGTCGAGGTCGGCCCGCGGCACGCGGGGCCCCTTGCGTCCTGCGGCCAGCTTGTCCACGGCCACCGCGGAGAGCAGCGATTCGACGCTGCCGACGAGCGTGATGGTCAGCACGGCGGCCGCCATGCCCAGCACGGGTCCATCGGGCAACTGCGGCAGCGCATGGCTGGACCAGGAGGGCAGATCCACCCTCGGCAGCCGCAGCCCGGCCAGCGCCGCCACCGCTGTGGCCAGCGCAACGGCCGCGAGGGCGGCGGGGATCTTCCGGGCGGCACGCCCTGCCCGCCCGGGAATCCGGGGCCAGGCCAGCAGAACGGCCAAGGTCAGCAGACTCACCGAGAGCGCCGCCGGATGCAGCTGGGCCAACTGGCCGGGCAGCGCCTTGAGGTTGTCGACCACGGAGCTCTGCGGGGTGCTGCCGAGCACGACATGCAGCTGGGCGACGGCGATGGTGACACCGATGCCGGCCAGCATGCCGTGCACGATGGCGGGGCTCACGGCGAGCGCCGAACGCGCCACCCGCAGGTAGGCCAGACCGAGCTGGGCGAGTCCGGCGAGGACGGTGATGGCGCAGGTCGTACGCCATCCGTACTGCTGGATGATCTCGGCGGTCACGACGGTGAGCCCGGCGGCAGGCCCGCTCACCTGGAGCGGTGCGCCGCCGAACCGGCCTGCCACGAGGCCGCCCACCGCGGCGGCGACGAGGCCTGCCTGGAGCGGTGCTCCGGTCGCGAGGGCGATGCCCAGCGACAGGGGCAGCGCGATCAGGAAGACGGCCACCGAGGCGGACAGGTCGGCGCCGGCGATCCGGAACCTTCCGTGCCGGTTCGGCGGCGGGCTGTGGGGTCCATGGGCGTCGGTCGTGAGCGAAGAGTCGTCGATGCGAGTGGGGACGCAGGCTGACATCTTTTTCCCGTCTCCTCCGGGGCGGCGCGGTCGCGGAACTGGGGGCCCGGCCATTGCCGGGTGGGTCGCGGCCGTGGGTCACGGCGTTGCAGCGGCGGGATTTCTCAACACTTGGTAAATGAACCGTAATGCAGAGTAAAGGCGAGTGCCTGATTATCGGGGCAAAAGGGTCATACATTCACCCCGGCGAGTGAATGCGGCTCCTTATCGGCTCGTCGGACTAATTCTTCCGCGGCGTCGTGCGAGGTTGGGCGCGCCGGTGTCATTCCCGGCAAAAAGGCCTCGATCGACGCACTGCCCGGGTTCGGCGCACTGCCCCGGCTGGGCGCACTGCCCCCCGACTCGACGCGTTGCCCGGACTCGAGGCACTGCCCCGACCCGAAGGAAGAAGGTGGGCGGAAGATGGCCGTCACCATGAGGATCGCCGCGGGGATCACGACTGCCGCGGCCTGCGCCGCCGTCCTCGCCGGCTGCTCCGGCAGCGCTACCGGCACCAAGGAGGGTGCCAAGGAAGGCGCCAAGGGCCCGAAGGGAGCTGTGGCTCCTGCTCCGGCGCCGAAGAGTGCGGTGCGCCTGATCGGTGACGGTTCGACGGCGTTCACCGGGGCGCAGCCGAATCTGGCGAAACCCCAGCGCCTGAAGTCCGGCCAGAAGCCCCCGCAGTTCGTGGTGTTCTCATGGGACGGCGCGGGCGAGGACAGCCAGAAACTGTTCTCGTACTTCCGCAAGGTGGCGAAGAAGAACAACGCCACCATGACGTACTTCCTCAGCGGCGTGTACGTGCTCCCCGAGGAGAAGGCCGACCTCTACCGGCCGCCGCACCACTCGCCCGGCCGCTCGGACATCGGCTTCAACGACCGCGAGGGAATCAAGGCGACCGTGGAACAGCTCCGCGGAGCCTGGCTCGAGGGCAACGAGATCGGCACGCACTTCAACGGCCACTTCTGCGGCAGCGGAGGGGGCGTCGGCGAGTGGTCGGTGGAGGACTGGAAGGACGAGGTCCGGCAGGCCAAGTCCTTTGTGAAGTCGTGGAAGACGAACGCGGGCCTGAAGACGACGGCGCCGCTGCCCTTCGACTACGACAAGGAGCTCATCGGCGCCCGCACGCCCTGCCTGGAGGGCAAGGAGAACTTCCGGCGGGCGGCCCGCGAGCTCGGTTTCCGTTACGACACCAGCGGCGTCGACAACCAGGTCTGGCCCGAGCGGAAGGGTGGCCTCTGGGACTTGTCGATGCAGCTCGTGCCGCTACCGGGACGGTCCTTCGAGACGCTGACCATGGACTACAACTTCATGGTCAACCAGTCCGGTACCTCGACCCAGGGCGACCCGTCCAAGCACGAGTACTGGGGCAACCAGATGCGCGACGGCCTGTTGCAGGGCTTCGACCGCGCCTACAACGGCAACCGGGCGCCGCTGATCATCGGCAACCACTTCGAGTCCTGGAACGGCGGCACCTATATGCGGGCCATCGAGGAGACCATCGAACGTGTCTGCAACAAGCGGGACGTGCGCTGTGTCTCCTTCCGTCAGCTCGCCGACTGGCTCGACGCCCAGGACCCGGCCGTCCTCGACAAGCTGCGGGAGCTGAAGGTCGGCGAGGCCCCGAAGGCGGGCTGGGCCCACTACCTCGCCGCCGAACCCTCGCCGGCCCCTAAGGGGGCACCAGGTGCTTCGACCTCCGGTGCTTCGGTGTCGGGGGCTTCGACGTCGGGGGCTTCGACGTCCAGGGAAGGCTAGGGAGTCTCGGGGTCGACGATGTCTCGCGGGTCGAGGGCATGTCGCGGGTCGTTCGGGGAGGCGCCGGCGACTGGCCGGGCTGCTGCCGACGACGCGACGGCAGCCCGGCGGTCATGCCGGCTGAGGGGCACTGACCTCCGAGCCGTCGAGGCTCTCCCGCAGCACAAAGCCGGGGTCCACCTGCGACGCCAGATCCTCGCCCGTCCGCGCGTTGCCCCAGCTCTGCGCGTTCTTCAGGTGGAAGTGCACCATCTGGCGCGTATAGCGGTCCCAGTCACGGACGTCGTACGTCGCGTCTGCGGCCGTCCGAAGGGCTTGCAGGGCGCGGTGGTTGACGTCCTCCAGGAGCTCGAACCGGGGCGGGCGGCCCTTCTCCATGGCGCGCACCCAGTCCGAGTGCCCGACCGTAACCAGCAGGTCCTCTCCCACCTCCGCTCGCAGAAAGTCGATGTCGTCCTGCCCCTGCACCTTGTTGCCGACGACTTTCAGCACCACGCCGAAGTCCCGCGCGTACTCCTTGTACTGGCGGTAGACGGACACTCCCTTACGGGTCGGCTCGGCCACCAGGAAGGTCATGTCGAAGCGGGTGAACATGCCGGACGCGAAGGAGTCCGAGCCTGCCGTCATGTCGACGACCACGTACTCGCCGCGGCCGTCCACCAGATGGTTCAGGCACAGTTCCACCGCGCCCGTCTTCGAGTGATAGCAGGCGACGCCGAGGTCGGCTTCGGTGAAGGGGCCGGTGACCATCAAACGGGCGGCGGCGCCGTCGAGTTCCACGGGGCGGGCGCACGCCTCGTAGACCGGATTGTCCTCGCACACCCGCAACAGCCGGGAACCCTCGCCGGGTGGTGTCGTCTTGATCATCGTCTCAGCGGAGGAGATCCGCGGGTTGGTGCCGCGCAGATAGTCCTTGATCAGCGGCAGCCGGTCGCCCATCGCGGGCAGCGCGGCGGCCTCCGCCTCCTCGAGACCTAGAGCGGCGCCCAGGTGCTGGTTGATGTCCGCGTCGACGGCGAGCACCGGAGCGCCGGTGGCGGCGAGATGACGGATGAAGAGGGAAGACAGTGTGGTCTTGCCACTGCCGCCCTTCCCTACGAAAGCGATCTTCATGTTCGCCAAGCGTAATGGCGTGATCTCGGAGCGTGGCAACACGGCATGAGGAAAGACCACCCCTTCGTGGGCGAAGGCGGTGTGGCGAGAAGCTCATCGGAGCAGTGGTCGTGGGAGATCGTCCGACGCGTAATGTCGTACTCATGAGTATGAAAGGTGCGCCCGCCGACCCGCTCGCGGCCCTGAGCTCCCTGCCCGGTGTCGCCGACTCCGTGGACTCGGTGCGCAGGGCGGTGGACCGGGTCTACGGCCACAGGATCATGCGGCGCCGCAGCAGTGAGATCACCTCTGAGGCGGCGCTGCGTGGCGCACGCGGATCCGCGGCGCTGTCGGGCGCCGACTGGGCGCTCGAGGAAGTACGCCGGCGCACCGACTTCAGCGGCGACGACGAGGCGCGCACCGTCGGCGCGGCCCTGCGGCTGACCGCCGAGGCGGGTCAACTGCTCTCCATCTGGCGGCAGTCGCCGCTCCGGGTGCTGGCGCGCCTCCATCTGGTGGCGGCCGCCGGGCGGTCCGAGGAGGTGGGACGCCCCCGGCGGGACGGCGAACCGGTCGACGAACCGCTGATCGACCTTCCGCTGCCCGGCGCGGACGAGGTGGCCGCCCGCCTGGACGGCCTGTCGCAGTTGATCATCGCGGGCAGCCAGGCCCCGGCGCTGGTGACCGCTGCCGTGGTGCACGGTGAGCTGCTGGCGCTGCGACCCTTCGGCTCGCACAACGGGCTGGTCGCGCGCGCGGCCGAGCGCATCGTGCTGATCGGCAGCGGCCTCGACCCGAAGTCCGTCTGCCCGGCCGAGGTCGGCCACGCGGAGCAGGGACGGGTGGCCTATGCGGCCGCGCTCGAGGGCTATGCGTCCGGTACGCCGGACGGGATGGCGGCCTGGATCGCCCACTGCGGGCGGGCAGTTGAGCTGGGCGTCAGGGAGTCGACGGCCGTCTGTGAGGCGCTCCAGCGCGGAGCGGCGTAAAGCGGGCGGGTCCCGGGCAGGGCTGCGGCGGTACGAGGATTCGTACCGCCGCTGGCATGTTCACCGCGTTACCAAGCGTCCTCGATATCTGCCCATCAGGCCGGGGACTCTGCCCGTCGCCTGGTGCGGCTGGCCCGTAATCGACGGGTCGACGTCGCGTGGGTGCCCGGTGTTCATGCATCGGTCCGTGGGCCTTCGTTGCGTTAAAGGTGATCCTTTCGGATATTGCCTTGGTCTCGCGGGCCGTTGAGTCCTTTGTACTCCAGGGTCAAGGGCAAGCGGAAGTGCTGGCTGAACTTCTTTTACTTTTAGGTTCAAACAAGGGTGATTCGGACGCTGTGCGCGGCGTCTGCGCTGGTGGCGGGGCGGGCGCGGCAGAGGTGCCCCGCGCCGGGTCTGAGGGTCATGCCGTCGTGGTGCGGCGGCGGCTCGCGTACCAGACGAGACCCGCGGTTGCAGCGGCGGCGCCGACGGCGGCCACGGCGACCAGTGCCGGGCGCGGGGGCACCTTGAACGCGGGGATCCGCTGCTTGAGCCGGACAGGTCGATGGAAGTCGAGAATCGGCCACTGGCGCGAGACGGCCTCGCGGCGCAGTGCGCGGTCGGGGTTGACCGCATATGGATGACCGACGGACTCCAGCATGGGCACGTCGGTCATCGAGTCGCTGTACGCATAACATCGCGCGAGGTCGTACCCCTCCGACGCCGCCAGCTCCTTGATCGCTTCCGCCTTGGTGGGTCCGTACGCGTAGTACTCCACCTCTCCCGTGAAGCAGCCGTCATCGCCGACGACCATCCGTGTCGCCACGACCCGGTCCGCCCCGAGCAGTTCCCCGATGGGCTCGACGACCTCCGCGCCCGAGGTGGAGACGATCACGACGTCGCGGCCGGCGGTGTGGTGCTCCTCGATGAGCGAGGCGGCCTCGTCGTAGATGATCGGGTCGATCAGGTCGTGCAGGGTCTCGGCGACGATCTCCTTCACCTGCTGCACGTTCCACCCTCGGCACAGCGCCGACAGATACTCGCGCATGCGCTCCATCTGATCGTGGTCGGCCCCGCCCGCCAGGAAGACGAACTGGGCATACGCGGTGCGCAGTACGGCCCGGCGGTTGATCAGCCCGCCTTGGTAGAACGACTTGCTGAAGGTGAGCGTGCTCGACTTCGCAATGACCGTCTTGTCCAGGTCGAAGAAGGCAGCTGCGCGAGGCGACGAGTGGTTTTCCACGTGCCAGAGCATAGGGGCCCACCATTCGGCGTAAGGTGTGGCGCGTGGGTTTGCCTGAGAGGGCTCTCGGGTACACCATGGAAGTCACGGATCGTTCGCGACCGTGCTAACCCGGTCCGACTCCTCCCCCCCCGAGTCGGCCGTGGGGACGACCCCCGCTCTCCCCCCCGGCGGGGGTCGTCGCATGTCCGGACGCATTTCGTCCCCTCTTCTCCGATCATCGAGCCCTCCCTGTGGCTTCAGCGGTGCTGCCGTCCGACTGTCTCAACTGGTTACTCTGTGTAGTGGTTGCGCTGCTCTGTGGAAGTTCCGGCGATGTCACCGGTATGGGTGAGGGGGATATTCACAACCACAGGCTTGTCCACAGTTATTGACCAAGATCCACACGATTTCCGGGATCGCTGCACGGTGATTCCGCTCGTCCCGCTCGCGGAGTTCAAGACCCGGCTCGCTTTCGCCGGTTCCTGCGGCCGCTTCCAGTCGCCACTTCTGTTTGGCGAATTGGCAGCCGGTCCTCCGTGCTCGCGGGTTCACGGGCGCATGACGTGTACAGCGAGAGGGGCTGGGGATCGTGGCGGGAGCCATCGCATACGACCGGTCGCCGGCCGCCGACAGGCGGCAGGGCGCACCGCTGATCGTCACGGAGGACGTGGAGTTGCTGGACGACCTGCTGCGGCTGTGTGCCGCGGCAGGGGCGAGACCCGAGGTGCACCACGGGGTGCCCGAGCAGCGAGGCGACTGGGAAGCGGCGCCCCTCGTGCTGGTCGGGGACGATGCCGCCGTCCGGGTGAGGGGCGCTGTCCGCAGACGGGGAGTGGTACTGGTCGGTCACGACCAGGACGACCCGGACGTGTGGCAGCGGGCCGTGGAGATCGGCGCCGACCATGTGCTGCGGCTCCCCGACGGTGAGCAGTGGCTGGTGGACCGGATCGCCGACGTGGCCGAGGGCGCGGGATTGCCCGCGCTCACAGTCGGGGTGATCGGCGGGCGCGGAGGCGCGGGGGCTTCCACGCTCGCGTGTGCGCTCGCGGTGACGTCGGCACGGGAGGGGCGCCGCACCTTGCTCGTGGACGCCGACCCGCTGGGCGGCGGCCTCGACGTACTGCTGGGTGGTGAGACCGCCGACGGGCTGCGCTGGCCCGCGTTCGCGGAGTCACGCGGGCGGGTCGGCGGCTCGGCCCTCGAGGAGTCGCTGCCCGAGCTGCATGCGCTGCGGGTCCTCAGCTGGGACCGGGGCGATTCGGTGGTCGTGCCGCCGGAGGCCGTGCGCGCGGTCCTCGCCGCCGCGCGCCGGCGGGGCGGCTCGGTGGTCGTGGATCTGCCGCGCCGGGTGGACGACGGGACCGCCGAGGTCCTCGCTCAGCTGGACCTGGGGCTGCTGGTGGTGCCACCTGAACTTCGCGCGGTGGCCGCGGCGAGACGGGTCGCGTCGGTGGTGGGCATGGTGCTGCAGGATCTGCGGGTCGTGGTGGGTGCCGGGCGTGGCAGCGGTGGGCTCGGCGGGCTCCCCGCGGAGGAGGTCGCGCGGCTCCTGGGGCTGCCGCTGGCGGGAGAACTCCCGGTAGAGCCCGGCCTGTTGGCGGCTCAGGCGAGCGGTACGCCGCCCGGGGCGGCCGCGCGCGGTCCGCTGGCGCGGTTCTGCAGCGCCTTCTGGGAGCGGGTGCCCGCTGAAGGAGGGGGCGTATGAGCCGCCGGCCCATCGCGGTGGCAGGTGGCCCCGGACACGCGGGGCAGGCCGGAAGGGGTGCCGGGCTGCTGGACGGAGTGCGGCAGTGGCTCGCCGAAAGTGGTTCCGACCCGACCCCGGCCCGGGTGGCCCAGGCGTTGAGGGAGCAGGGCAGGGTGCTCGGCGACGCCGAAGTACTGGGCGCAGCCGAACAGTTGCGTTCCGAGCTGGTCGGCACGGGGCCCCTGGAGCCGCTGCTCGCCGACCCGCGGGTGACCGACGTCCTGGTCTCCGCGCCCGACCGGGTGTGGGTGGACCGAGGGGGCGGCCTGGAGCTCACCGGTGTGTCCTTCCCGGACGCGGCGGCGGTACGACGCCTTGCCCAGCGTCTGGCGGCCGTGGCCGGGCGGCGGCTCGACGACGCACGGCCCTGGGTGGACGCCCGGCTTCCGGACGGGACGCGACTGCACGCGGTGCTGCCGCCGGTCGCCGTGGGCTCGACCTGTCTGTCTCTGCGGGTCGTGCGGCCGCGTGCCTTCACCCTGGACGAGCTGGTGGCGGCGGGCACGGTGCCGCCCGGCGGAGAGCGGGTGCTGCGAGCGCTGCTCGAGGCGAGGCTGTCGTTCCTGATCAGCGGCGGTACGGGCTCGGGCAAGACCACTCTGCTGAGTGCCCTGCTCGGACTGGTCGGACCGGGCCAGCGGATCGTACTCGCCGAGGACTCCGCGGAGCTGCGGCCCGACCATCCTCATGTGGTGCGCCTGGAGACCAGGCCCGCCAACCAAGAGGGTGCGGGGCTCGTCACGCTCGAGGACTTGGTGCGCCAGGCCCTGCGGATGCGGCCCGACCGGCTGGTCGTCGGCGAGGTGCGGGGCGCGGAGGTCGTCGATCTGCTTGCTGCGCTCAACACGGGTCACGAAGGAGGCTGTGGCACCGTCCATGCCAATGCCGCGGGCGATGTGCCGGCGCGACTGGAGGCACTGGGCACTGCGGCCGGTCTCGACCGGGCGGCGCTGCACAGCCAGTTGGCGGCCGCGCTGTCTGTGGTGCTCCATCTTGTCCGCGATCGCGACGGACGGCGGCGTATCGCAGAGGTGCACGTGCTGGAGCGGGAGGCCTCCGGGCTTGTGGTGACGGTGCCCGCTCTGCGCTGGGGCGCGGACGCGTTCCGGTACGAGCGCGGCTGGCAGCGGCTACGGGAACTGCTCGGGGGTGGGGCGCTGTGACAGCGATTGTGCCCTCAGCGCCGATGTGCGCGGCGATGGTGTGCGCGGGAGCGGCGGCCTGGGTGATGGCCGGGCGTGACCGAGTGGTGCGACGTGCTCGGCGGCTGCTGGCGGAGGGTGGGCCCACAGGACCCGTCCGGTCGCCATGGGGTTGGGCGAGTGCCTGGTGCCGCGCTCGGCTGCGGCCCGAATGGTGGTGCCTTATGGCCGGGGTGACCGTCGCGCTCATCGGGGAGTCCTTGGTGCCGCTTGTCGTGGGGTCAGTGGGTGTGCCCCTTGCCGGGCGGGCGCTGCGTGCCCGTACGGCACGACAGCTGAGCGAGAAACGGGCCGACGCGGTGATCGCGCTGTGCGGAGCGCTCGCCGGAGAAGTGCGCGCGGGGCGGCAGCCCGCCGAGGCGCTGCTCGTGGCGGCCCGCGATTCCGGTGGGCTCGGCGGGGCCCGGGCGGCAGTGGTAGCAGCAGCCCGGTTCGGCGGGGACGTTCCGGGGGCGCTGGGAGAGTCCGCGCGGGAGCCGGGGGCCGAAGGTCTGCGAGGGCTCGCGGCGTGCTGGCGGGTCGCTGTGGACAGAGGGGCCGGCCTCGCCGCCGGGCTGGACCGGCTGGAGAGCGCACTGCGTGCGGAGCGCGATCAAAGGGCGGACCTGAGAGCCCAATTGGCGGGAGCTCGCTCAACGGCCGTACTGCTCGCGGCGCTTCCCCTCCTTGGCCTGCTTCTCGGTACGGCACTGGGCGCCGACCCGCTGCGGGTGCTGCTGCACACCGGGCCGGGGCTCGGCTGCCTGCTCGTGGGCGGGGTGCTGGAGGGGGCGGGGTTGTGGTGGGCACTGAGGATCGTACGAGGGGCGGAGCGGCAGTGAACGTTGTCCACAGGCTGGGGGCGGCGGTGTGCGTCGCGGTGACTGTGCTGTCGCTGGTGCACCTACTGAGTTCCGGGCGGCGTGAACGGACGGTGCGGCGCCGGCTGAGTGCACTGCTGGGCACGGTGCGCCGGGCGGCTCCTGCCAGAGAAGCGCGAGTGCGGCATGCGGTACGGAGATGGGCGCCGGTGGTGGGCGCGGCGTGTGCCGGATATGCGCTGGTGGGCGGTGTTGTGGGCTGCCTCGTCGGGGCGGTCGCCGGGTACGGCGCCTTGCGCTGGCGGCGGACAGGTGCGCCGGCACCGGACGTCGATGCGGATGCCGCGGCACGGCAACTGCCGCTCGCCGCCGATCTGCTGGCGGCATGCATCGCGGCTGGCGCCGACCCCGTCAGGGCCGCGCAGGCGGTTGGCGGATCGCTGGGCGGTCCGGTGGGCGAGCGGCTGGCGTGGGGCGCGGCCGAGGTGCGGCTCGGCGGCGAACCTGCCGAGGCATGGCGGCGGCTGGCCGCGATACCGGGGGCCGAGGCGCTGGCCCGGCTGCTGGAGCGGGCCGGAGAGTCGGGTGCACCGGCGGCCGTACCGGTCGCACGGCTGGCCACGGAGGCCAGGGCCGAGTGGGGGCGTACGGCCATGGCCAAGGCGCGCCGCGCCGGGGTGCTGATCACAGCTCCCGTCGGGCTGTGCTTTCTGCCCGCGTTCATCGCCGTCGGGGTCGTCCCGGTGCTGATCGGGCTGGCGGGTGGCGTGCTGGGCGGGGGTGGTGGCTGAGAGGGGGGCGTGAGTCCGGGCACCGGACCGTGCAACGCAGGGCCCGTCGCACGAGCGGGCCTCAAGTACCGAATTCCATTGGATCTTTCTGGGGGTTGAGATGTGTGAAGTGATGCGGGCACGCGTGCGTGGCCTGTTGCGCAAGGTTCGTACGGCGTCCGCGGAGCGGCCGAGGGACGCGGGGATGGTCACCTCTGAGTACGCGATGGGCCTGATCGCGGCAGTGGGGTTCGCCTCCCTGCTCTACAAGGTGCTGACGAGTGGGCAGGTGAAGGCCGCGCTGCAGGGCATCGTGGAGAAGGCGCTCGATGTCCAGTTCTGATGAGGCGTGGCCGACAAAGGATTGGCACCAGCCGCATGCGGCCGGCGACGAGACGCACGCGGGCAGGAGTGAGACGCGTGCGGGCGAGGGTGTGACGCATGCGGGCGGGCCTGAGATCCATGCGGGCGATGTGACGCATGCGGGTGGGGGCGAGAGGGATGTGACCCCTGTGAGGCGCTCGGTCCGGCGGCCTCGGGACCAGGGCTTCGCGACGGCCGAGGCGGCGGTGGTGCTTCCCTCTCTGGTGCTGTTCGCGATGGGACTGGTGTGGGCGCTGCTGGCCGCGTCCGCCCAGATCCAGTGTGTGGACGCCGCGCGGGCCGGGGCTCGTGCCGCCGCCCGCCAGGATCCGCAGAAGGTAGCTGTGGCGGCGGCGGAGCAGGCCGCACCGGACGGGGCACGGGTCACCGTGCGGCGGGACGGTGACCTGGTCCGGGTGGAGGTCACAGCGGACTCACCGGGCCTCGGGGCACTGTCCCTGCGCCTGCGGCACGAGGCCGTGGCGCTGGCGGAGGAGACGGTGGGGGTGAGTGGCTGATGAGGCGCTCCCGGTACAGGCGCCGGTGCGAGCGGCACGGCTGGACAACCCGCTGGTCGCAGGCTCGCGCGTCGGACCGGGGCTCCGCCACCGTCTGGGTCGTCGGGGCGGTCGCGGTGCTGTGCCTGGTGTTCGGTGCCGTGCTCACCATGGGCCAGGCCGTGATCGCTCGTCATGAGGCGGGTGGAGCAGCCGACCTTGCCGCACTTGCGGCGGCGGACCACTGGATGGAGGGGGGTATGCCCGCGTGCGCCCGGGCGGAACGGGTGGCAGAGGCACAGGGCGCTCGGCTCGTGCGATGCACTGTTTCCGGCGAGATCTCGGACGTAACGGCGGCGGCCGGCCTCGGTCCGTGGACGGCGGAGGTCAGATCACGGGCGGGACCGTCGGGACCGGTTGCTCCGGGACCGCCGCCCCCGGCCCCCGAGCAGGCTTCACTCCCGGTGGCGGGGCCGGGCCCGGAGGCGGAGGCTCAGGTCTCGGTGCGCTCCGCGGCCTTCACAGGACCGGGTGCCTCGTCCTCGTCCTCGGGAGCCCCTTGAAGCAGCACGGTCAGGAGGCGCACGGCTCCGCGCTTGTGCAAGGGATCGTTGCCGTTGCCGCACTTCGGGGACTGGATGCACGACGGGCAGCCCGCGTCGCACTCGCAGGATGCGATGGCTTGGCGGGTGGCGGTGAGCCACTCCCGAGCGGTGTGGAAGGCGCGCTCCGCGAAGCCGGCGCCGCCCGGGTGGCCGTCGTAAACGAAAACGGTGGGGAGCAGGGTGTCCGGGTGCAGCGGGATGGAGACGCCGCCGATGTCCCAGCGGTCGCAGGTCGCGAAGAGCGGCAGCATGCCGATCGACGCGTGTTCCGCGGCGTGGAGAGCACCGCCGAGCTGTTCGGGGTTGACCCTCGCGGCGTCGACCTGGTCCTCGGTGACCGTCCACCACACGGCGCGCGTGCGGAGCGTACGAGGAGGGAGGTCGAGTCTGGTCTCGCCCAGCACCTCGCCAGTGATGAGTTTGCGACGCAGAAAGGAGACGACCTGGTTGGTGACTTCGACGGAGCCGTAGCACAGACGTGCCTCGCCCCACGGGACCTCGACGTCGGTCTCCAGTACGGAGATCGAGGTGGTGTCGCGGGCCACAGTCGAATAGGGCGGATCGGCCTCCTCGACCAGGGCGACCGAGTCCTCCAGGTCCAGTTGCCGCACCAGATACGTGCGGCCCTGGTGCAGGTGGACCGCACCGTCGTGGACGGTGGCGTGCGCGGCGGAGGCGTCGACGGTGCCGAGCAGCCGGCCGGTCGCCGCCTCCACGATCTGCACCGGACGGCCGCCCCCGCCGCGGATGTCGGTCAGGTCCGCGGCCCGTTCCCTGCGGGTCCAGTGCCAGGCCTTGGCACGTCGGCGCAGCAGCTTCGCGGCCTCCAGCTGCGGCAGCAGATCGGCGGTGGCCGGACCGAAGAGGGGAAGGTCGTCGTCTGTGAGGGGAAGCTCGGCCGCCGCGGCGCACAGGTGCGGGGCCAGGACGTACGGGTTGTCCGGGTCCAGGACCGTGGACTCCACCGGTTTCTGGAACAGGGCCTCGGGGTGGTGGACGAGATAGGTGTCCAGCGGGTCGTCCCGGGCGACAAGCACGGCCAGTGCGCCCTGCCCGGAGCGACCGGCGCGGCCTGCCTGCTGCCACAGCGAGGCTCGCGTCCCCGGATAGCCGGCGATGAGGACGGCGTCCAGCCCGGAGACGTCGACTCCGAGCTCGAGGGCGGTGGTCGCGGCCAGACCGAGGAGGTCCCCGGAGTGGAGGGCGCGCTCAAGGGCGCGGCGCTCCTCGGGCAGGTAGCCGCCCCGGTAGGCCGCAACGCGCTGGGCGAGCGAGCGGTCGCCGGGAGTCTCGGCTGCTGACGTCAGTCCGGCCAGCCGCTCCTGGGCGATCACGGAGATCAGCTCGGCCCCCCGGCGGGACCGTACGAAGGCGACCGTGCGCACGCCCTGCGTGACCAGGTCGGTCAGGAGGTCGGCGGTCTCGGCGGTGGCCGTGCGTCGCACGGGCGCGCCCTTCTCGCCGTGGAGCTCGGTGAGCGGTGGCTCCCAGAGGGCGAAGACGAGCTCTCCGCGGGGAGAGGCGTCGTCGGCAATCTCGCGTACGGGGAGTCCGGTGAGGCGCTGGGCGGCCACCGCGGGTTCGGCGGCGGTGGCGGAGGCCATGAGGAAGACCGGTTCGGAGCCGTAGCGGGCGCACAGGCGGCGCAGGCGGCGCACTACCTGGGCGACGTGGGAGCCGAAGACACCGCGGTAGGTGTGGCACTCGTCGATGACGACATAGCGCAGGGCACGCAGGAAGGAGGACCAGCGGGGGTGGGACGGGAGTATGCCGCGGTGCAGCATGTCGGGGTTGGTCAGGACGTAGTTGGCGTACTGGCGCACCCACTCGCGCTCCTCGACGGGGGTGTCGCCGTCGTAGGCCGCCGGCCGTACGGCGTTGCCCAGGGGCCGGGCGAGATCCTTCACGGCCCGGCACTGGTCGGCCGCGAGCGCCTTCGTGGGAGCGAGGTAGAGGGCGGTCGCGCCCCGCCCGTTGGGTGCGTCGGAGCCGTCGAGCAGGGTGCTGAGGACCGGCACGAGATAGGCGAGCGACTTGCCGGACGCGGTGCCGGTGGAGACGACCACGCACTCGCCGTCCAGGGCGTACTCCGCGGCGAGTGCCTGGTGGGACCAGGGGTGCTCGATACCGGCGGCCTGCACGGCCGCGAGGACCTCGGGGCGGATGCGGTCCGGCCAGACGGCATGGTGTCCCGCTCTTGGGGGCAAGTGCTCCGTATGAGTGATACGGGAAGCCCGGCTCGGGCCCGGGGCGAGCCGGTCCAGGACAGCACGAGGGGAGGGGCGCACCGTGGTGTCCCCCGTGCGTCGATCGGATCGGTGATTCTTGGCCATCGGCATCGAGTGTGTCACTGGCGTGACGGACAATGGCCTAAGGCGTCGTGCACGCCTGCCGGTAAGTGATTGAATGCCATCGCGGCTGGCGATCCGTCCCGGGGGCTCAAGCCGAGGTGTCCCTAGGGGCGACCGCTCGATAGCAAGGTGCTGGAGGATCCGTGGACCTGTCCCTGTCGACCCGTACCGTCGGCGATCGTACGGTCGTCGAGGTCGGTGGCGAAATTGATGTATATACCGCGCCCAAGCTGCGCGAGCAGCTGGTCGAGCTGGTGAACGACGGCAATTTCCACCTCGTCGTCGACATGGAGGGCGTGGACTTCCTCGACTCCACCGGGCTCGGCGTGCTGGTGGGCGGACTGAAGCGGGTGCGTGCCCATGAGGGCTCGCTGCGCCTGGTCTGCAACCAGGAGCGCATTCTGAAGATCTTCCGGATCACCGGCCTGACGAAGGTGTTCCCGATCCACACCTCAGTTGAGGAAGCGGTCGCGGCCACCGACTGAGCCGGTCTCCCCGGGCTCCGAACCGGGGTGCACAAGTAGGGAGACCGGGCCGCTGTGGCCCGGTCTTCCGAGAGCACGCCCATACGTCCGAGGGGGATGCATGGCCACCGTTGAACTCCGCTTCAGCGCGCTACCCGAGCATGTCAGGACCGCCCGACTGGTGGCGGCAGCAGTTGCGCGCAGGGCTGGGGTGGACGAGGCCGTTCTCGACGAGGTCAGGCTCGCTGTCGGCGAGGCCTGCAGCCGGGCCGTCGGGCTGCACCAGAGCGGCGGCGTCACCGCGCCGGTGCGGGTGGTGCTGACCGAGGAGGAGAAGCAGTTCTCCATCGAGGTCGGCGACGAGGTGCCGCATGCGGCTGCTTCTCACGGCGCGCCTGGCGCGGACGGTGTGGCAGCCGACGAGCTCGAGCCGGAAGAGGACGAGATGGGCCTCGCAGTCATCAGTGGTCTCGTGGACGATGTCGAGGTGAGGGCCGACGAGCACGGCGGCCTCATCCGCATGAGCTGGCCGACCGCGTCGGCGGCGGTGCTGCCGTGATCGCGTGCGCTGGTCGCTGACCCATCTACCCGCGCCTGGCGACGCACACATGTTCTGATCTTTTTCTCTTTCGGGCCCTGTTGAACAGGGCCTTTTTCATTTACCTAGATCATTCATCTGGCGTCAACGCTTTCAAGGCATTACTCCTTTTGGATGTCGCCGGCGTTGAGGGATCATTTGCTGAAGAGCACATGAAGTCCGATTCCGTTTGTCGCGCTCTGTTTTGATCAGGGCCTGCTACCTACAATCCGTCCACATCTTGAGCTCAGCCCAAGCGTCAAGGAGGACGAATGGCGGGGCTTTCTACCCCTCATCAGCTGGACCATCCCTCAACCTTCGCAGCCGCAGTTCTGACCGACGACAACCGCCTCATCGTGACCGTCATCGCGGCCGTCGCGCTCGCGGCTCTGGTGGTCGCCGGAGTGCTGGTGCGCCAGGTGCTCGCGGCAGGCGAGGGCACCGACAGCATGAAGAAGATCGCGGCGGCGGTGCAGGAAGGCGCGAATGCCTATCTGGCCCGGCAGCTGCGCACTCTCGCGGTATTCGCCGTCGTGGTGTTCTTCCTGCTCATGCTGCTGCCCGCGGACGACTGGAATCAGCGCGCCGGACGCTCGGTGTTCTTCCTGATCGGCGCGGCATTCTCGGCGGCCACCGGCTATATCGGCATGTGGCTCGCCGTACGGAGCAATGTGCGTGTGGCAGCCGCCGCGCGCGAAGCGACTCCCGCAGAAGGAGAACCCGAAAAGGATCTGACGGCCGTCTCGCACAAGGCCATGAAGATCGCGTTCCGTACAGGCGGCGTCGTCGGCATGTTCACGGTGGGGCTCGGTCTGCTCGGAGCCTCCTGTGTGGTGCTCGTGTACGCGGCCGATGCGCCGAAGGTCCTTGAGGGCTTCGGTCTCGGCGCCGCTCTGATCGCGATGTTCATGCGTGTCGGCGGCGGCATCTTCACCAAGGCCGCCGACGTCGGCGCCGACCTGGTCGGCAAGGTCGAGAAGGGCATTCCGGAGGACGACCCGCGTAATGCCGCGACCATCGCCGACAATGTGGGCGACAACGTCGGCGACTGCGCAGGTATGGCCGCGGACCTCTTCGAGTCGTACGCCGTGACACTGGTCGCCGCGCTGATCCTCGGCAAGGCGGCCTTCGGCGACGCAGGTCTCGCCTTCCCGCTGATCGTTCCCGCGATCGGCGTCGTGACGGCGATGATCGGCATCTTCGCTGTGGCGCCCCGCCGTGCGGACCGCAGCGGCATGTCCGCGATCAACCGCGGTTTCTTCATCTCCGCGCTGATCTCGCTGGCGCTGGTGGCCGCCGCGGTCTTCGTCTACCTGCCGTCTTCGTACGCCGACCTGAAGGGCGTCACCGACGCGGTGATCCAGGCCAAGAGCGGTGACCCGCGGATCCTCGCGCTGGTCGCCGTGGCGATCGGCATCGTCCTGGCCGCGCTGATCCAGCAGCTCACCGGCTACTTCACCGAGACCACCCGGCGACCCGTGCGGGACATCGGCAAGACCTCCCTCACCGGCCCGGCCACTGTCGTCCTCGCCGGTATCTCCGTGGGTCTCGAATCGGCGGTCTACACCGCACTGCTGATCGGCCTCGGCGTGTACGGGGCGTTCCTGCTCGGCGGTACGTCGATCATGCTGGCGCTCTTCGCGGTGGCGCTGGCCGGTACCGGTCTGCTCACCACGGTCGGCGTGATCGTCGCCATGGACACCTTCGGTCCGGTCTCCGACAACGCGCAGGGCATCGCCGAGATGTCCGGTGACGTCACGGGCTCGGGCGCTCAGGTGCTCACCGACCTGGATGCCGTGGGCAACACCACGAAGGCCATCACCAAGGGCATCGCCATCGCCACGGCCGTCCTCGCGGCGTCGGCGCTCTTCGGCTCGTACCGGGACGCGATCGTCACCGCCGCACAGGAGGTCGGCGAGAGCGTCACCGGCAGGGACGCGCCGATGAACCTGCTGATGGACATCTCGCAGCCCAACAACCTGGTCGGTCTGATCGCCGGTGCGGCCGTCGTCTTCCTCTTCTCCGGTCTCGCCATCAACGCGGTGTCGCGTTCGGCGGGCGCGGTGGTCTACGAGGTGCGGCGGCAGTTCCGCGAGCACCCCGGGATCATGGACTACACCGAGAAGCCGGAGTACGGGCGCGTGGTCGACATCTGCACCAAGGATGCGCTGCGCGAGCTCGCGACGCCGGGTCTGCTCGCTGTGATGGCGCCGATCGCGATCGGGTTCACGCTCGGTGTCGGCGCGCTCGGTGCGTATCTCGCGGGTGCGATCGGCACGGGCACGCTGATGGCGGTCTTCCTCGCCAACTCCGGGGGCGCCTGGGACAACGCGAAGAAGCTCGTCGAGGACGGTCACCACGGTGGCAAGGGCAGTGAGGCCCATGCCGCGACGGTGATCGGCGACACAGTCGGCGACCCCTTCAAGGACACCGCGGGACCGGCGATCAACCCGCTGCTGAAGGTGATGAACCTGGTGGCGCTCCTCATCGCGCCAGCGGTAGTCAAATTCAACTACGGCGACGATGCCAGTGTCGGTATCCGTGTCCTGATCGCGGCGCTGGCCATCGTGGTCATCGTCGGCGCGGTGTACGTCTCCAAGCGGCGCGGCATCGCCGTGAGTGACGAAGACAACGCCGAGCGGACGTCCAAGCCGGCCGACCCGGCGGTGGTTTCCTGACCCTTGGTCAGAAGGCCTGGTCAGACTGGGCTCGACGGGCGGGCGTGCGGCGCGCTAATGCGCGCTGCGCGCCCGCTTTCGTGCGCTCGTGAGCCTTCTCTCTCTTGGTGCAAATGGCTTCAATAGGGCCCATAGCGGACGTCCGACATGCGATAGTCGCCCACTTGGCGTGTAAGTTCCGGGGCCGAGAGCCATGGAAGGGACCAATCCGGTGAACAAGAAGCTCGCGGCCGCACTGTCCGGCGGTGCGGTACTGGTACTGGCGCTGTCGGGATGCAGTGGCGACAGCAACGAGGAGCTGGACTCCTGGGCCAAGTCGGTCTGCGACGCGGTGAAGCCGCAGGCGAAGGCGATCGAGGACGCCAACGCCGCGATCCAGAAGCAGACCTCGGACAACAGCACGCCGGAGGACGTCCAGAAGACCGACTCCCAGGCCTTCCAGGACATGTCTGACGCGTACAAGTCGATCGGCTCCGCCGTGGACAAGGCCGGTGCGCCGCCGGTCGACGGCGGCGAGAAGAAGCAGCAGAACGCCGTCGAGGAGCTCAAGAGCATTTCCGCGGCGTACGCGGACCTGAAGAAGAAGGTCGACGACCTCAACACCGAGGACCAGGCGAAGTTCGCCGACGGTCTCAAGGACATCGCGACCGAGCTGGACAAGCTCAGCAAGAGCGGCAACGACGCGCTGGAGAAGCTCGAGGAGGGCGACGTCGGCGAGGCCATGCAGCGGCAGGCGAGCTGCAAGTCTGCCTCGCCGGCGGCTACGCAGGGGTGACGGGCGCCGCCCTTTGGGGGCGGCTTCCGGCCGGGCCCGCCCCGACGCCCGGGTGTTCAATTCGTACGTCGCCGAGGCGACCGCCGTCGTGGTGCTGTGCCACTCTCCCCCAGCTACCTCCCCCAGACTCCGTCCGGGAGGTGCCCCCAGGGGGTGCCGGGTGCCCCCAGCCCTGCGGAACGCCTGCCCACAGCGGTGCGGACCTGCCTGCCCACAGCAAGGCAGGGCAGCGCGCCGTTCTGGGCTCTGGGCGACACAATGGGTCGCGTGAGTAGCGCCAGTCAGTCCTCCCTGTCCTCCCTGTCCTCCCTGCCCTCGTCCGGCCGGGCCGACGTCGCCGCCCGGCTGCGCGACGCCCTCCTGGCCGCCGACTTCACCGCCGACGGGCTTCTCGAACTGCTCGGCGCACCCGCGTACGCGGCGCTGGCGCGCAGCGAGACCGTCCCCGCCCTGCGCGCCACCCGAGGGGACACCCCGCTGGAAGCGCTCGTACGACTCTTTCTGCTGCAGCAACCCGTGCCGCACGCACGCGTGGCGGACGTTCTGCCGGTCGAGGAGTGCCTCGACAGCGGGTGGCTGGTCCGGGCGGGCGGCGACGAGGTCGCGGCGACGGTGGATGTGCGGCCGTACGGCGGACCTGACGGCGAGGACTGGTTCATCGTCTCGGACCTCGGGTGCGCGGTCGGGGGTGCCGGAGGCATCGGCAACCGCGACGAGGGCGTCGTGCTGGGCGTCGGCGGGGCGTCCACGACCCTGGCTGGGATCACGGTGCGCAGGTCCGTGGCATCGGCCCTGGACCTCGGCACCGGCTCCGGTATCCAGGCGCTGCACGCCGCCCAGCACGCGACCCGGGTGACCGCGACCGACCTCAACCCCCGCGCGCTGCACATCACACGGCTCACGCTCGCGCTGTCCGGGGCCCCGGAGGCGGATCTGCGTCAGGGCTCGCTCTTCGAGCCGGTGGCCGACGAGACGTACGACCTGATCGTGTCCAACCCGCCGTTCGTGATCTCGCCCCTCTCTCGCGAAGGGTCTCGGCTCACCTACCGGGACGGCGGGATGGGCGGGGACGATCTGTGCCGGACGCTCGTCCAGCAGGCGGGGGAGCGGCTGAACCGGGGCGGGTATGCGCAGTTCCTCGCCAACTGGCAGCACGTGGAGGGCGAGGAGTGGACCGACCGGCTGCGCTCCTGGGTGCCGCGCGGCTGCGACGCCTGGATCGTGCAGCGCGAGGTGCAGGACATCACGCAGTACGCGGAGCTGTGGCTGCGCGACGCGGGCGACCACCGCACGGACCCGGCCGAGTACGCCGCGCGGTACGACGCGTGGCTCGACGAGTTCGAGGCCCGCAAGACGAAGTCCGTCGGGTTCGGATGGATCACGCTGCACAGGACGGACTCGGCGGAGCCCTCCATCACGGTGGAGGAGTGGCCGCACCCGGTCGAACAGCCGCTCGGCGAGACCGTGCTCAGGCACTTCGAGCGCCAGGACTATCTGCGGACGCACGACGACGCGGCGCTGCTCACCTCGCACTTCGCGCTCGCCGCCGAGGTCGTGCAGGAGCAGGTCGGGCTACCCGGAGCCGAGGACCCCGAGCATGTGGTGCTGCGTCAGCACCGTGGGATGCGCCGGGCGACAAAGGTCGACACGGTCGGCGCCGGATTCGCGGGCGTGTGCGACGGCACGCTGAGCGCCGGACGGATCCTTGATGCGATCGCACAACTGGTCGGCGAGGACCCTGTGTTGCTGCGCGACCGGACGCCCGCTCAGATCCGGCTGCTGATCGAGCAGGGCTTCCTGGAGCCCACGGTTCCGTAGGTGTTCCCCTGCGCCTCCCCGCCGTAGCGCGCGGTTGCCTGTGGGGTCGGACATGGCTACTGGGGCTCAGGGGGCCGATATGACGGGATTGATCCGCAAAAGGCCTCCTGTCAGTGGTGTCTGCGAAGCTACCTTCGAGAGACCAGCTTCACGCGTCCTCGGGGGAGGCGCGCTGTCTCGGGGGAGGCGCCATGGCGGGGGAGACGCCGGATCACGGTGAAGACAGGGTCATCAACGGTCGTTACCGGCTGTTGAGGACGCTGGGCGCGGGCGGCATGGGGCGCGTCTGGCTCGCGTATGACGGGGAGTTGGCCTGCGAGGTCTCCATGAAGGAGATCGCCATGCCGGATGTGCCGATGGAAGCCTCCGAGCCCGCCGATGGGGTCTCCCCTGCTCGAGCGGAGCCGAGAGCTCGGGAAAGGATCGCGCGGGCGCGGAGCGAGGCCCGGCACGCGGCCCGGTTGCGCGGCCATCCACATGTGGCGACGGTGCACGACGTGCTGCTGCACGAGGGGCTGCCGTGGATCGTCATGGAGTATGTGCCGGACGCGGTCGATCTCCAGGAGCTCGTGCGCCGGTCGGGGCCGCGGTCGCCCGAGCAGACGGCCCGGATCGGGCTAGCGGTGCTGGACGCGCTCACCGCCGGGCACCGCATCGGCATCCTGCACCGGGATGTGAAACCGGCCAACATCCTTCTGGCGCCGGACGCTTCGGGCGATCCGCACGCGCGTGTGCTGCTCACGGACTACGGCATCGCGCTGCAGCCGGAGTCGAGGGAGCCCCGGCTGACCTCGACCGCGGGGATCCTCGGAACTCCCGGTTTTCTGGCACCCGAGCGGGCCCGAGGCGAGCCGCCGACGCCCGCGGCCGACCTCTTCTCACTGGGTGCCACGCTGTACCAGGCCGTGGAGGGCCGAGGCCCCTTCGACCGCAGCGACGAGTACTCGACGCTGACCGCCCTGCTCACCGAGGACCCCAACCCGCCGCAACGCGCCGGTGAACTCGCTCCCGTGCTGAACGGGTTGCTCATCAAGGACCCGGTGCGGCGGTCGGCGCCCGAGGCCGTGGCCCGTGGTCTGGAACGGGTCCTTCAGGGGCCGTCGGGTGGCTTCTTCGGGCCTCCGCCGGTGGTCACGCAGGTGCCGGGGCCGGCGTCCGGACCGGGCGGATGGGCATCCGGATCGACGCCGGACGGCTCCGGCCATCCGGCAGGGCACGCGTCGGGGTACGGATCCGGACCGGGAACTCCGGTTACGCCTGGGGCCATGGGCGCCGGCACTCCGCATACGCCGCGGTCCGCCCAGGCCCCGCAGACGCCGCACACACCGCAGACCCCGGCGTCCGGACCGAGCACACCGGCCGGGTCGCAGGCGGGAACGCCCCTGGGCACACCGTTCGGCTCACCGGCGCTCGCACAGGGCGGTGCCCCCGGGTACGACGGATGGAACCCCTACGCGGTCGGGTCCGGGGCCTCCGGCCCGACACATTCCGGTTCCGGTTCTCCTTATTCAGGGGCTCCGGGAGCTCACTTCGGAGGGCCCGGACAGACCGGTGGTCCGGGCGGTCCGGGGCCGGGCGGGCCAGATGGGCCGCGTCGCCGACTGCCCGCCGCGGCCCTCGTGGCGATCGTGGTCGCCGTGGTGCTCGCCGTCGGCGGCGGCACCTGGGCCGCGGTCTCGCTCGTGGGAGACGGGAGCGGCGACGGCAAGAAGAACTCGGCGGGTAAGAAGTCGGCGTCACCAACTGCCACGCCATCGCCGACACCGACAGGCCCCGTTTACCCGTACGGAGAAAAGGCGGGACTGACCAAGCGGTTGCAGGTCGGAGACTGCGTGAACGCGGTCTGGTCGGGCGAGCCGTTCAAGTCCGTGCCCAACCTCGGCGTCGTCGACTGCGCGGAGGACGTTCCTGACGGGCAGGTCGTGGCCGTCGACATATCCAAGGACTACGACGAGGCCGTCAACGAGGGCGCGAGGCGCTGCGATCAGCAGACCGAGGAGATAGCGACGGCCCTCCCCGACGCGGGCTCCTACGCCCTGACGCCGGCGAAGGACCGGTTCCAGGCGAGCGGTGGCGGTACGCCATGTCTCGTACTGGGGCGCCACGTCCCGATCGGTGGCGAGGTGGGGAACTTCCGCGACTCGGGCACGGACCTGTGGGTCAGCCAGATGAGCATCGGCGACTGCTGGAACTACATCGAGGAGGAGGACACTTACCGGGCGCCGCTCGTCGACTGCGCCAAGCCGCACACCGACCAGGTCATCGGGATGGTCCCGGCCCCGGAGAACATGGCGCACAAGAAGGCCCTCGACAACGCGAACAAGCTCTGCAAGAACACATTCGAGTCGACCTGGGCGTCTGGCGCCGAGCTCGTCGTGTACGGCTGGATCGCAGGCGAGGACGACTGGGAGGAGGGGTTCACCAAGGTCGTGTGCACGGTAGGCAGGGCCGACGGTGAAAAGACGAGCGGGAAGATACCGGCGCCGGGCTCGGCCTGAGCCGGCCTGACGCGGCCCGAGCCGGTGGGAGCGATGTGGGCAGGCCGGCACGGTCTGAGGTCTGAGCGGGCCGGTCTCGGCGTGGGCCGCAGGCGGCGTCCCGCTCACCGGTTGCAGGCCTCTCGCTGACCGGTTGCAGGTCACCTGGCGGGTGCGCGCCGGCACCTCCGAGTGCGCGCCGCGATGCCGTCTGCTGTTCACCTCGGGTTCGTGCCGCGGCTTCCCGGCTGTGCCAGCCTCCCGCCCGGACCTGGTCGGTCCGGGGCAGCTCCCGGGGAGCCAACGAGCAGCGGCGGAGGGCAGAGCGCATGGAGAGCGGGCCGGCGATCTTCGCGGGGACGGTGTTCGTGCTGTTCGGAGCCGCCCTCCTGGTGTGGACGGGGGCGCGGGTGCTGCATCGGGCACCCGTGGCACAGGGTGTGAACCCGGTCGCATCTGCGACGCTTGCGACCGTCGCCGGAGCAGGCGCGCTGCTGCTCGGGATCTGGTGCTTCGCAGGGCTGTGACGTCGGCGGCGGCCATGTCGCCGGGCATCGCGCCGCTCGGTGCGCGGGTCTGCCCGAAAAGACCAGGTCGCCACTCCGTGCGGCAGGAATACCGGTACTCGGGTTACCGTTCGAGTGGCCGTTGTGGGCTTTTCCCGTTTGACACGGGGGCGGGATGTACCGTCACACTCCGCAGCGTCACCCTACGTACCGCACAGTCATCGAGTGCCGACCGGAGAGAAGAGCGAAGTTGTCCCCGACCAGCGAGACCGCACAGGGCGGCCGCCGACTCGTCATCGTCGAGTCGCCTGCCAAGGCGAAGACGATCAAGGGCTACCTCGGCCCCGGCTACACCGTCGAGGCGAGCGTCGGGCACATCCGCGACCTTCCGAACGGCGCCGCGGAGGTGCCGGAGAAGTACACCGGCGAGGTGCGCCGCCTCGGCGTGGATGTCGAACACGACTTCCAGCCGATCTATGTCGTGAACGCCGACAAGAAGGCCCAGGTCAAGAAGCTCAAGGACCTGCTCCGCGACTCCGACGAGCTCTTCCTCGCCACCGATGAGGACCGCGAGGGCGAGGCGATCGCCTGGCATCTCCTCGAGGTGCTGAAGCCGAAGGTCCCGGTCCACCGGATGGTCTTCCACGAGATCACCAAGGACGCGATCCGCGAGGCCGTCGAGAACCCGCGCGACCTGAACAAGCGCATGGTCGACGCCCAGGAGACCCGCCGCATCCTCGACCGCCTCTACGGCTACGAGGTATCGCCGGTCCTGTGGAAGAAGGTCATGCCGCGACTGTCGGCGGGCCGTGTCCAGTCCGTCGCGACCAGGCTCGTCGTCGAGCGGGAGCGCGAGCGCATCGCCTTCCGTTCCGCCGAGTACTGGGACCTGACCGGCACCTTCGCGACCGGCCGCCCCGGCGACTCGTCGGACCCGTCGTCGCTGGTCGCACGCCTGAACACGGTCGACGGCAAGCGCGTCGCTCAGGGCCGTGACTTCGACTCGCTCGGGCAGCTGAAGTCCGACACGCTCCACCTCGACGAGGCGAACGCCCGTGCGCTCGCCGCAGCGCTGGAGAACACGCAGTTCTCGGTGCGCTCGGTCGAGTCCAAGCCGTACCGCCGCTCGCCGTACGCTCCGTTCCGCACCACGACCCTCCAGCAGGAGGCGAGCCGCAAGCTCGGCTTCGGCGCGAAGGCCACGATGCAGGTCGCGCAGAAGCTGTACGAGAACGGCTACATCACGTACATGCGTACGGACTCCACGACGCTGTCGGACACGGCTGTCGCCGCCGCCCGTGCGCAGGTCACGCAGCTGTACGGCGCCGACTACCTGCCGGCCCAGCCGCGCACGTACGCCGGAAAGGTCAAGAACGCGCAGGAGGCGCACGAGGCGATCCGCCCCTCGGGCGATCGTTTCCGCACCCCCGCCGAGACGGGTCTGACCGGCGACCAGTTCAAGCTCTACGAGCTGATCTGGAAGCGGACCGTCGCGTCCCAGATGAAGGACGCCGTCGGAAACAGCGTGACGGTGAGGATCGGCGGCCGCGCGAGCGACGGCCGGGACGCCGAGTTCACCGCGTCCGGCAAGACGATCACCTTCCACGGCTTCCTCAAGGCGTACGTCGAGGGCGCCGACGACCCGAACGCCGAGCTCGACGACCGTGAGCGCAGGCTGCCGCAGGTCACCGAGGGTGACGCGCTGTCCGCCGAGGAGATCTCGGTCGACGGCCACGCGACCAAGCCGCCAGCTCGTTACACCGAGGCCAGCCTGGTCAAGGAGCTGGAAGAGCGCGAGATCGGCCGCCCGTCGACGTACGCGTCGATCATCGGCACGATCCTCGACCGCGGCTACGTCTTCAAGAAGGGCACCGCGCTCGTCCCGTCCTTCCTGTCCTTCGCCGTGGTCAACCTGCTGGAGAAGCACTTCGGCCGGCTCGTCGACTACGACTTCACCGCGAGGATGGAGGACGACCTCGACCGCATCGCGCGGGGCGAGGCGCAGGCCGTGCCGTGGCTGAAGCGCTTCTACTTCGGCGAGGGCGAGGGCCACGGTGGTGCGGCGGACGCCGGTAACGGCGACGGCGACCACCTCGGCGGCCTCAAGGAGCTCGTCACCGACCTGGGCGCGATCGACGCCCGCGAGGTGTCGACGTTCCCCGTCGGCAACGACATCGTGCTGCGCGTCGGGCGGTACGGCCCGTACATCGAGCGCGGCGAGCGCGACAACGACGGCCACCAGCGGGCGGACGTTCCGGACGATCTGGCCCCGGACGAGCTGTCGGTCGAGTACGCCGAGGAGCTGCTGGCCAAGCCCAGCGGCGACTTCGAGCTGGGCAAGGACCCGGAGACCGGTCATCAGATCGTTGCGAAGGACGGGCGCTACGGCCCGTACGTCACCGAGGTGCTCCCCGAGGGCACCCCGAAGACCGGCAAGAACGCCGTCAAGCCGCGTACGGCCTCGCTCTTCAAGTCGATGTCCCTCGACACGGTGACGCTCGAGGACGCGCTCAGGCTGATGTCGCTGCCGCGCCTCGTCGGGACGGACGCCGAGGGCGTCGAGATCACCGCGCAGAACGGGCGCTACGGGCCGTATCTGAAGAAGGGCACGGACTCGCGCTCCCTGGAGAACGAAGAGCAGCTCTTCACGATCACGCTGGACGAGGCCCTCGCGATCTACGCCCAGCCCAAGCAGCGCGGGCGGGCCGCGGCCAAGCCGCCGCTGAAGGAACTCGGCGAGGACCCGGTCAGCGGCAAGCCGGTGGTCGTCAAGGACGGCCGCTTCGGCCCGTACGTCACGGACGGCGAGACCAACGCGACGCTGCGGTCCGGCGACAGCGTCGAGACGATCACGCCTGAGCGTGGCTTCGAGCTGCTCGCCGAGAAGCGGGCGAAGGCCCCGGCCAAGAAGACCGCCAAGAAGGCGGCCGCGAAGAAGGCACCGGCGAAGAAGACGGCCGCCAAGAAGACCGCTGCGAAGAAGACCGCTGCGAAGAAGACGACGACGGCCGCCAAGACGACGGCTGCGAAGAAGACCACTGCGAAGAAGACCACCGCCAAGAAGGCGACGGCTTCTTCGGCTGCGGACGACTGAGCAGGCGCGGACGGCTGAGTAGCCGCGGACGACTGAACAGCCGCACAGTACGGAACAGAGCAGTCTCCGGACCTGCGTGCTGAACTGCGACGCCCCGGTGCCACCCGGCGCCGGGGCGTCAGTCTGTTCGGGTCCCCTCCGGGGAGTACTCGCGTCCGGATACCCTTGCAGGATGACGCGAGCCGAGCAGCCACCGGCCCAGAATCCGGCCCCTGACGACGCCCTGGTCGCAGATTCGCGAGAGCGCGCCGTCCGCGCACTGTTGCGCGGGCCGCAGTTGAAGCGGTTGTGGAGTGCCCAGCTCGTGGGCGGGGTGGGGGACGCACTCGCCCTTCTCGTCCTCGTGCTGCTGGTGCTCCAGGCAGCGATTTCCGAGAGTTCGTTCGGAGGCGGCTACCGCGGCGTGGCGTTCGGAGTCGCCGCCGTCTTCGCGGCGCGGATCCTCGCGACCCTGCTGTTCGGGGCGGTCCTGCTCGGTCCGCTCACTTCTCTCACGTCCCCTGGCGGTCCCCTGGACCGCCGCTGGACCATGATCGGCTCGGACGGCGTGCGCGCCGCGCTGCTGATCGTCGCTCCGCTGTGGATCGACTGGACCCCGGACAACGCGTTCGCCCTCCTGCTCGTCACCGCCTTCGTGACCGGCGTCGCGGAACGCTTCTGGACGGTGTGCCGGGAGAGCGCGGCGCCCGCGCTGCTGCCCCCGCCGCCGCTCGAGGGCGCCGCGGTGCGACCGCTGCCGGACCACATGGACGCGCTGCGGCGGCTGTCGCTGCGTACCGGCTTCGTGGCGCTGCCGATCGCCGCCGCCGCGCTCGTCGTGGTCACGCTCGTCGGCAATCTGCTGGGCGCCGGCATCGCCTGGTTCGGGCAGCACCAGGCCGCCCTCGCCTCCTACGTGGCGGCGGGCCTGTTCGCCGCCTCGCTGTCCGTTCTGTACTTCCTCGAACTGCCCGACGCGCAGACGCCGCGCGCGCGTTCGCCGCTCGAGGGCCTGCGCCGCCCCAAGACGGGCTCCGGCGTCGACAAGGGACGTACGAAGGCGATCCCGCTGCTGGTGCTGGCTTGTGCCGCGGTCGCCACGGCCATCGCGGCCGCGGTCGCCGTTGCGGTCCTGCACTCGAAGGACCTGGGCGGCGGCCCGGTGCTGTACGGGCTGCTGGTGCTGGCGCTGACAGGCGGCACCGTCGTCGGCATCCGTACGGCGCCGTCCGTCCTGCCGTCGCTGTCGCGCCGCCGGCTGCTGGCGCTCGCCGTGGCGCTCACCGGCGTGGCGCTGCTCGCCGCGGGTCTCGTGCCGGATGTGACGAGCGTGTGGTTGATCATGGTGCTCGCGGGCGTCGCCGCGGGTGTCGCCGCGAACACCGGGCACACGCTGCTCGACCAGGAGACCGAGGAGTACCGGCGGGCGCGTACGACCGAGCATCTGCACGCGGTCGTACGGGTGTGCGTAGCGCTCGGCGTCGTGGCCGCGCCGGTGCTGGCGGCGGCGATCGGGCCGTATCGGCTGGCCGGCGGCAAGTTCGTGTTCGCACACGGCGGCGCGGCGTTCACGCTGATGCTCGTCGGGGCGCTGCTGCTGCCGGTGGCCGCGCTGGTGCTGGCGAAGACCGACGACCGGTCCGGGGTGCCGCTGAGGCACGATCTGCGGGACGCGATGCGTGGCGGTGACCCCGCCCAGGCGCCCGCCGCCTCCGGCTTCTTCATCGCCCTCGAAGGTGGCGACGGCGCCGGGAAGTCGACGCAGGCCGAGGCGCTCGCGGAGTGGATCCGAGCGAAGGGCCATGAGGTCGTGGTCACGCGTGAGCCCGGCGCGACGCCGGTCGGCAAGCGGCTGCGGTCGATCCTGCTGGACGTGTCGTCCGCGGGTCTGTCGCACCGGGCGGAGGCCCTGCTGTACGCGGCCGACCGCGCCGAACACGTCGACACGGTCGTCAGGCCCGCCCTGGAGCGCGGCGCCGTCGTCATCTCCGACCGCTACATCGATTCTTCTGTGGCGTACCAGGGCGCGGGCCGTGATCTGTCTCCGACCGAGATCGCCCGTATCTCGCGCTGGGCTACGGATGGGCTCGTCCCGCATCTGACCGTCCTGCTGGACGTCTCGCCGGAGGCTGCGCGGGAGCGGTTCACGGAGGCGCCGGACCGTCTGGAGTCGGAGCCTGCCGAGTTCCACGCGCGCGTGCGGTCCGGTTTCCTGACGATGGCTGCCGCCGATCCGGGCCGCTACCTGGTCGTCGACGCGGCTCAGGAGCCGGAGGCGGTGACGACCGTGATCCGGCACCGGCTCGACGTGATGCTGCCGCTCTCCGCCGCCGAGGTGAAGGCCCAGGAGGAGGCCCGCAAGGCCGCCGAGGAGGAGGCGCGGCGGAAGGCCGAGGAGGAGGCCGCGCGCAAGGCGGAGGAGGAGCGCCAGGAGCGCGAGCGCCAGGAGCAGCTGGCGAAGCTCCGCGCCGAGGAAGAGGAGCGCAAGCGCCGCGAGGTCGAGGAGGCCCAGCGCCGCGAGGCCGAACGCCAGGCGGAGGAGGCCCGGCAGCGCGCCGAGGAGGCCCGCCGCCTCGCGGAGGAGGAGCGCGCCCGGCGGCAGGCCGAGGAGCAGGTGCGGGCAGCCGAGCAGGAGCGTCTCCGCCGGCAGGCGGAGGAAGAGGCCCGGTTGCGCGCGGAGGCCGAAGCGCGGCGTATGGAGAAGCAGCGCAAGGCGGAAGAGGCGCTGCTGCGGGCCGAGGAGGCACGGCGCCTGGCGGCGGAGGCGGCGGCTGCCTCGGCGGCGTCCGCGGCGCAGTCGGCAGGCGGGGCTACGGAGGCCACGGAGACCTCCAGCGTCTCGCCCGACAACGAGCGGACGGTGCCCACTCCGATCGTGACGCCGACCAACGCCTCCGGCGGACCGGTGGACGAGACGGCGGTGCTGCCGCCGGTGCAGGCGCCGGGTGCCGGGGACGAGACGGCTGTGCTGCCTCCCGTGCAGCACGGTGGCGCTGCGACGGGCCGGCCCGGCCAGGACCGGCCCGGCCAGGACCGGCCCGGCCAGGACCGGCCCGGCCAGGACCGGCCCGGCCAGGACCGGACCGGCCAGGACCGGACCGGCCAGGACGCGGAGGAGACCGCGGTGCTGCCGCAGCCGCCCGCGGCTCCCGCCGGGCCCGCGGGTGCGGCGGACGAGACGGCTGTTCTGCCTCCGGTACGCGATGACCAGCAGGGCGAGGACCCCGCCGACCGGGTGCCGCCGGGCTTCTTCCGTGATGAGCGCCAGGACGGGCCGCAGCCGGACGGTTCGAATGCCAGGACCCACGAGCTGCCCCGCGCCGACGCCGAGGGCCGCGCGCGCCGCCCCCGGTCCGACTGGGCGGAGGAGACTCCCCTGGACGACCTCCCGACCCTGGCGGACGAGCTGCTGGGACCGCAGGAGGACCAGGACGGGAACGACGGCGGACGGTGGGGCAGGGGCCGCCGCTGACGCCTTCGGCTCCCTCCGCCGGTCCGGCGGTCCGCCACTGTCAGTGGGCAGCCCCACAATGGACCGGGCAAGCCGAAGTACGACGAAAGGGCGGTGGACCCATGAGCGTGTGGGACGACCTGGTCGGCCAGGAGAAGGTGAGCGCCCAGCTCGCCGCTGCCGCCCGTGACGCCGACGCTCTGGTGACCGCCGCCGCCTCGGACGCCCCGCTCCCGGAGGCGTCGAAGATGACGCACGCGTGGCTGTTCACGGGCCCGCCCGGCTCAGGCCGCTCCACGGCCGCCCGTGCCTTCGCGGCCGCGCTCCAGTGCGTCAGCCCCGACCGGGCGCTCGGCGGCGCCCCCGGCTGCGGGTTCTGCGACGGCTGCCACACGGCCCTGGTGGGCACCCATGCCGACGTCGAGGTCGTCCGCACCGACCTGCTCTCCATCGGTGTCAAGGAGACCCGCGATCTCGTACGCCGGTGCCAGCTGTCGCCGGCAGGCGGCCGCTGGCAGGTCATCGTGCTGGAGGACGCCGACCGCCTCACCGAGGGTGCGGGCAACGTCCTGCTGAAGGCGGTGGAGGAGCCCGCCCCCCGCACGGTGTGGCTGCTGTGCGCGCCGTCCCTCGAAGACGTCCTGCCCACCATCCGCTCGCGCTGCCGTCACCTCACGCTGCGCACGCCTTCGGTGGACGCGGTGGCCGACGTACTCGTACGGCGCGACGGCATCGAGCCGGACGTCGCGGCCGCCGCGGCCCGCGCCACGCAGGGGCACATCGGGCGAGCCCGGCGCCTCGCGACGGACGAGCGGGCGCGTGAGCGCCGCGCCGCCGTGCTGAAGGTGCCGATCCGTGTCGGCGACATCGGCGGCTGCCTCAAGGCCGCCCAGGAGCTGATCGACGCCGCGGCGGAGGACGCCAGGCAGGTCGCCGAAGAGGTCGACGTGAAGGAGACCGAGGACCTGAAGGCGGCCCTCGGCGCGGGACAGGGCGGCCGGATGCCGCGCGGCACCGCAGGTGTGATGAAGGAGCTCGAGGACAGGCAGAAGCGCCGCAGGACCCGCACCCAGCGCGACAGCCTGGACCTCGCCCTGGTCGATCTGACCGGCTTCTACCGCGATGTGCTCGCCCTGCAGCTCGGTTCCCGAGTCGCTCTCGCCAACACGGAGGTGCAGGACGCGGTGGAGCGGATAGCCCGCAGCACCTCGCCCGAGTCGACGCTGCGTCGCATCGAGGCGATCGTCGCGTGCCGGGAGGCCCTCGACACCAACGTCGCGCCGCTGCTGGCGGTGGAGGCGATGACGGTCGCCCTGCGGGCGGGCTGACCGGGCTGACCGGGGACCGAGCTGATGCTCGGCCGCCGGGCGAGCCAGCGGGCTGCGTGACCCGTCCGCCGACGGAACCCGACAGGCGAGAGGCGCCGACCGAAGCAACTCGCAAGACACCGATGGCTACGTAGTGCATTCATCCCATCGCGGACAGTTAGGCTCGCCTGATGAACACCATGCGTCACATCCAGGCAAACGGGCTCCGGGCGTCCGGTGCCCTTCTCGTCGCCGCCGGGCTGCTCGCCACCGGCTGCTCGCCGGGCGGATCGACGACCGATGCCGCGCTGGCGGCGCTGCCCAGGTCCACGCCGACCGCGCTCTCGGCGTACTACGGCCAGGAGCTGCGCTGGCGCGACTGCGGCGTCCCCGGATTCGAGTGCTCCACGATGAAGGCCCCGCTCGACTACGAGAAGCCGGACTCCGGCGACATCAAGCTGGCCGTAGCCCGCAAGAAGGCCACGGGCCCGGGCAAACGCCTCGGTTCGCTGCTGGTCAACCCGGGCGGCCCGGGCGGCTCGGCGGTGGGTTACCTCCAGTCGTACGCGGCGCTCGGCTATCCGGCCGAGGTCCGCGCGCGGTACGACATGGTGGCCGTCGACCCGCGCGGCGTGGCGCGCAGCGAGCCCGTCGAGTGTCTCGACGGCCGCGAGATGGACGCGTACACGCAGACCGACATCACTCCGGACGACCGGCGCGAGACCGACCAGCTGGCCGCCGCGTTCAAGAAGTTCGCGGGCGGCTGCGAGAGCAGGTCGGGCACGATCCTGCCGCATGTCTCCACGATCGAGGCGGCCCGCGACATGGACATCCTGCGCGCGGCGCTGGGTGACAAGAAGCTGACGTATGTCGGTGCCTCGTACGGAACGTTCCTGGGTGCCACATACGCGGGGCTGTATCCCGAGCGGGTCGGCCGCCTGGTGCTGGACGGCGCGATGGACCCGACGCTGGCCGCACGCCAGCTGAACGAGGAGCAGACCGCCGGATTCGAGACCGCGTTCCGCTCCTTCGCGGAGGACTGCGTGAAGCACCAGGACTGCCCACTCGGCGGCCCGGGCACGACGGCGGAGGCCGCGGGCAAGAACCTCAAGGCCTTCTTCCAGCAGCTGGACGCCGAGCCTCTCGCCGGCGGCTCCACGGACGGACGCAGGCTCACGGAGTCACTGGCGACGATCGGTGTGATCGCGGCGATGTACGACGAGGGGGCCTGGGGCCAGCTGCGCGACGCCCTCACCGCGGCAATGAAGGAGAAGGACGGCACGAGCCTGCTGGCACTGGCGGACAGCTACTACGAGAGGGGCGAGAAAGGCTCGTACTCGAACCTGATGTTCGCCAACGCCGCCGTGAACTGCCTCGACCTTCCGGCCGCCTTCACCTCGCCCGAGCAGGTCGAGCAGTCGCTCCCCGCTTTCGAGAAGGCGTCCCCCGTCTTCGGCGAGGGACTTGCCTGGTCCTCCCTGAACTGCGCGTACTGGCCGGTGGCGCCCACGGGCAAGGCGCACCGCATCGAGGCGAACGGCGCGGCCCCCATCGTGGTCGTCGGCACCACCCGCGACCCCGCCACCCCGTACCGCTGGGCCGAGGCCCTGGCCGACCAGCTCTCCTCCGGCAGGCTCCTGACGTACGAGGGAGACGGCCACACGGCGTACGGCCGGGGGAGCGAGTGCGTCGACTCCGCGATCAACCGCTATCTGATCGAGGGAACCGCCCCGAAGGACGGAACTCGCTGCTCGTAGCACGGAGGGGGCGGTGGACTCCGGGGGTGTGCGGAGCACCCCCGGAAACTGTGTAGACTTGGCGACGCCGCTGATCGCAGCATAGTGATCGCGACAAGCCGCCTTAGCTCAGATGGCCAGAGCAACGCACTCGTAATGCGTAGGTCTCGGGTTCGAATCCCGAAGGCGGCTCCATCTAACCCCGGCTCAGACGATTTCTGAGCTGGGGTTTTTGTACGGCCCCGCGTCGCGTCAGACCTTGAGGACGCGTATGCCAGGGCCGCACAGGATCAGTAGATCCTCGGGATCCGAGGTCAGGATCGTTACCGGGGCGGGTGAGGCGAGTGCTGTGGCGGCCACGATCGCGTCGAGGGCGTACTTGTGGCCGTGCAGCCCGGCTGCGGCGAGGATTTTGCTGGCGTGGCGGGCGATGGCTTCGGTGGGCGGGATGATGTTCACGCGGGAGACGGCGTAGTCGAAGCGTGCCTGGTTGGTCTTGGGGTCGCGGGCTTCGACGAGTGTTACCGAGCTCGCGACGACGCGGATGTCCTCTGCCTCGGCGGCGGCAAGCCACTCGGTGAGCTCGGGCGTTCGTCGTACGAGTTTGGACAGTCCTTCGCAGTCCAGGACGAGCATGCCGCTCACGCGGCGTCCGCCGAGCCGGCCGTGTCTCCGCGCAGAATGGCTCGCTTGGCCTCGACTGCGGCCTGGTCGACAGGGCCGTGGCCGGCTTCTGCGTCTTCGATGAGTTCGCGCAGTCGGTCGCGTTCCAGCTGGCGCTGGATGAGGGCTTCGACGTATGCGGACATGCCTCGCTTGCCTGTCCGTGCCTTGAGGGCGGCGATGGTGCCTTCGTGGAGCGAGACGGAGACCGGACGGACGGGGCCTTCGCCGGGAACGGGGGAGGTGGCCATGGAGCCAGATTAACAAAACTCTTGTTATTGGGCGCGGGTCATTCGTGTTCGCGCACAGCGACGGGTCAGCGCATGTGGCCCCCGCATCCGACTCGTCAGTCGTGCTCGCAGGACTGGCAGGGCCACCCCCTCCAGCGGGCCCCGATGGATGTAACTAGCAATTAACTGCGACCTATTGCCGTGGCCAAAAGTGCATGCAAAAGTGTGTTCATCTTGGAAGGGAGGGATCCCGTGGTCGGGACTGGAGCCAGGGTGAGGGTGGGCAGCGCCCTCTACAACGAGGTCGTCGAGTGGATGGACACCGAGGCCGAGCTGCTGGACGCATACCGGGAACGCGAGTGGCTGGAGGCGATGGTCAGCCGCGATGTGGTGTACCAGGTGCCGATCCGCCAGACCGTGGAGCGGGCGCGCGGGACCGGGTTCGTGGCGGGGGCGTTCCACCTGGACGAGACGTACGGGTCGCTGGAGAGCCGGGTGGCGCGGAACGAGACCGCGTACGCCTGGGCGGAGGACCCGCCGTCCCGTATCCGCCACTTCGTGACCGGCGTCAGGGTCACCGAGGACGCCGAGGACGCCGAGGACGCGGACCTCGTGAGCGTGCGCAGCAATCTGCTGATCTTCCGCACACGGCAGGAGCAGACCCAGCCGCAGTTGCTCTCGGGTGAGCGGCAGGACCGCTTGCGCAGGGAGGACGGCGCGCTGCGCCTCCTGCGCCGTGAGGTCCTGCTGGATCTCACGGTGATCGGCACCCACAACCTTTCCATCTTCTTCTGACTCTTCTGAGAGGAACGCGGCGATGACGCAGGCGAAGAGCACGAGAGCCGACGCGCTTCTCGACGAACTCGACACGGGGCTGGCCGAGGGCGAGCTTCCCGCGGGGCTGTTCGGCAACCAGGAGATCTACGACCGCGAGCTGCGGTCGATCTTCGGCCGATGCTGGGTGTTCCTGGCCCACGAGTCGGAGATCGAGGCGAAGGGCGACTACGTCCTGCGCAAGATCGGCGAGGACAACTTCATCGTGATCCGCGATGAGGAGGGCGGGATCAACGTCCTGTTCGACGCGTGCCGGCACCGCGGTGTGCAGGTGTGTCGCGCGGATTCGGGCAACACCTCGCACTTCCGGTGTCCGTACCACGGCTGGACGTACAACGCGAAGGGCGACTTGGTGGGGGCGCCGCTGTGGCGTAACGCGTTCGGCGGGATGTCGAAGGAGGGCAACGGGCTGTCGAAGGCCGCGCGGGTGCAGTCGTATCACGGGCTGATCTTCGCGACGCTGGACCCGTCGGCTCCGCCGCTCGAGGAGTATCTGGGCGGCATGGCCTGGTACTTGGACCTGCTGTTCGGTCTCAACGAGCATGGCATGGAGGTCGTCGGGCCGCCGCAGCGGTTCGTCATCGACGCCAACTGGAAGTCGGGCAGCGAGAACTTCGCCGGCGATGACTACCACCTGGGCACGCTGCACCGGTCGGTGTGGGAGATCGGCGCCTTCCCGGTGCCGTTCCGCGAGAACATGATGGGCTATCACATCCAGGCGTCCCCGGGGCACTCGCTGTCGTTCTCGATGGCGCCGACCGAGGACGAGCCGGGTCCGAAGTTCTTCGGGTTCCCCGAGGAGCTCGCCGAGACCTTCGACACCAGCCGCATCAGCGACCATCAGCTCGATATCGCGCGGCGTTCCCGCGTGATGGTCGCCAACGTCTTCCCCAACTTCTCGATGCTGGCGCTGCCGATGACCGAGGACGGCGCCAACCACGCGCCGACCGGCGTCGTCACCATCCGCATGTGGCAGCCGCACGGAGTCGGCCAGGTCGAGATCTGGAACTGGTTCTGCGTCTACAAGAACATGACGCCCGAGCAGAAGGACCGGGCCTACAAGGCCGGACTCGGCACGTTCTCCATGGGCGGCGCGTTCGAGATGGACGACACCGAGCCGTGGATCACCGTCAGCCGCACCGGCCGCTCCGTCGCCGCCGACCTCCTGGACTTCAAGCTCAACTACCAGATGGGCATGCCGGGTGTCGGTATCGCCAAGCAGGTGGAGGACTGGCCGGGCCCGGGCATCGCCTTCTGGACCCGCTACGAGGAGGGCGTGCAGCGCAACCTGTACCGCCACTACGCCGACATGATGCGAGCCGAGCCCGGTAGCTGGCCGAAGTCGAGCTTCGATGAGTGAGTCGACGGGTGACTGGATGGAGGCGGTGCGGGAGCAGTACCGCGGGCGGGGAGTCGGTGAGCGGCTGTCAGCCGGTGCGGGCGGCACACTCGGCCGGAGGCCGGGTGTGGTGGTCGTGGATCTCATCAACGGCTTCACCGACCCCGCGTGCCCTCCCGGCTCCGACCTGGACGCGGTCGTCGAATGCACGGCTGAGCTGCTGGAGCAGGCCCGCGCTGCCGGGCTGCCGGTCTTCTTCACCACGATCTCGTACGAGCCCCGTGACCTGGACGAACTCATCTGGTTGCGCAAGATGCCCGCGCTGCGCGCGCTCACCGCGGGTTCGCGGTGGGTTGAGGTCGACAAGCGGCTGGCGCCCCGGGACACCGAGCCGGTGATCGTCAAGAAGGCGGCCTCGGCGTTCCACGGCACGGATCTCGCCCAACGGCTGGCAGCCGCGGGGGTGGACAGCCTGATCGTCTGTGGCGCCACCACCTCCGGCTGCATCCGGGCCACCGTGATCGACGCGTGTGCGGAGAACTATCCGGTGCGCGTCCCTCGCGAGTGTGTGGGGGACCGGGCCGAAGGGCCGCATGAGGCCAACCTGTTCGACATCGACGCCAAGTACGCGGATGTGGTGTCCCTGGACGAGGTGCTGGACGAGTTGCCGGGTGCGGTGATGGCCCGATGACGCTGACCACGAGCACCGCACTCGACACGAGCCTCGCACCCGACACGAGCGCCGCCCTTGCAGCGACAGCCGGGCACGCCCCCGGCATCGAACCCCGCCTGGCCGTCGACCGCCCGCTCGACCTCGCCGCCGAACGCGAACGCGGCACGTACGGACCGCCGACCCGCTCCGACGTGATCGCCGAACTGGAGGCCGCCGGACTGCGCGGCCGCGGCGGCGCCGGATTCCCCGCGCACATCAAGTGGCGCGGGGTCGCGGAGGCGGGCGGGCCCCGGGTGGTCGTGGCCAACGGCGAGGAGGGCGAGCCGAGTTCATGCAAGGACCGCTGGCTGCTGACGCACCGGCCGCATCTGGTGCTGGACGGGCTGCTGCTCGCCGCCCGCACCGTCGGCGCCGACCGCGCGGTCGTCTACCTCTCCCACCCGGAGACCGAGACCGCCGTGCGCGCCGCCATCGCCGAGCTCGACGCGGCGGCCCTGGTGACCCCGGCGGCCGGGGTGCGCCTGGACGTGCACGTCGTGGAGCCGACGTATGTGGCGGGCGACGAGACGGCGGTCTGCCGGTCGATCAGCGGAGGTCCGGCGCTGCCGACGGCCCGGCCGCCCCGGGTCGGGGAGAAGGGAGTGGACGGCCTGCCGACGCTCGTATCGAACGTCGAGACGCTGGCCCACGCCGCCTGGATCGCCCGGAACGGTGCCGCGGCCTACCGCACTCACGGCACCGCCGATTCGCCCGGCACCACCCTGGTGACGCTCAGCGGCGCCTGTGCCCGGCCCGGTGTGTACGAGGTCCCCTACGGGCTGACCGTCGCCGAACTCTTCGAGATCGCAGGCGGGTTCACCTCGCCTCCGGCCGGGTTCCTGATGGGCGGCTGGTTCGGCGGGCTGCTCGGCCCGGCGCACGCGGAGACCGTCTGCACGTATGAGGACGTCCGGGCGGCCGGATCGGGACTGGGCTGCGGGGCGATCACCGCGCTGGACGCCGACCGCGACCCGCTCGCCGTCGCGGCCGAGGTCTCGGCCTGGTACGCGGTGGAATCCGCGCAGCAGTGCGGGGTCTGCGTCAAGGGCACCGCGTCCATCCGGGACGCCTTCGCCTCGCTCGGCGCGGGCACGGCCACGGCTACGGACCGGAACAACCTCGCCCGCTGGGGGCAGACCCTGCCCGGCCGGGGCGCCTGCGCCTTCCTCGACGGCGCCGCGACCTGGGCGCGCACCGTGCTGACGGAGTTCCCGGAGCACATCGACGCCGGCGACGCCGCCAACGCGGACGACAGCGGCAACTGAGACACAGGCACGGCTGCGCCGGTACGAGCGACCCCGGCACCAGCGACCTCCGAAGGAGAACACCATGAAGGCAACCGTCGACTCCACCAAATGCAACGGATACGGCACCTGTGCGGACGAGGCGCCCACCGTCTTCCAGCTCGACGAGTGGGGCTACGCCGGTGTCATCGGCGACGGCACGGTGACCGACAAGGATGCCGCCTGCCGTGCCGCCGAGGGCTGCCCCGAGCGCGCCATCACCCTCCACGACTGAGCGGGGGCGTCATGGATCTCGGACTCAAGGGCAAGGTGGCGTTGGTCACCGCCGCAAGCAAGGGCATCGGCCAGGCGATCGCGCGGCAACTCGTCGCCGAGGACGCGGTCGTGGCCGTCAGTGCCCGTACGCCGGTCGAGGCGGAAGGCCAGACCCCGTATTCCACAGACCTGATGGACCCGGAGGCCGTCGAGAGGCTGATCCCCGAGGTGATCGCCGCGCACGGCGCCCTGGACATCCTGGTCGTCAACACGCCAGGCCCCAGGATCATGCCGGTGCTCGAGACGCAGCGCGCCGACTGGGACACCGCATACGACCAGCTCGTGCGGCCCGCCGTGCAGTTGGCCACGGCCGGGGCTCGGGCGATGGCGGCGAACGGCGGCGGCTCGATCCTCTTCATCACCTCGACCTGGGTGAAGCAGCCCGCAGTCGGTGGCGCCCTGTCGGCGTCCATGCGCTCGCTGCTCTCGGCCCTGGCGAAGCAGATGTCGCTGGAACTCGCGGAGCACGGCGTGCGCGTCAACCAGCTCATGCCCGGCGCCACCGGCACCGACCGGATGGAGAACATCGTCGCGGCCAAGTCGGCGGCCAACGGCACGACCCGCGAAGAGGAGATCCGCAAGGTCGTCTCCGCCATTCCGCTGGGCCGCTGGGCCGAACCGGAGGAGATCGCGCGGGCCGCCGCCTATCTGGTCTCCCCGGCCGCCGCGTTCGTCACGGGCGAGACGCTCGCCGTCGACGGCGGCGCCATCCGCTCCACCCTCTGACCACCGAGAAGATTGGTAGGAAGTCATGCCCAAGACCCTGCGTGAACTGTTCGTCGACCAGTACCGGCTGTGCAAGCTCGCCCCGAACGAGACGGTCGCCGTCATCCAGGAACTCGGCCAGAAGACCGCGTACGCCGAAGCCGCGGTGGCCGCCGCCCGGGACATCGGCGCGGGCGCCCTGGTGCTCACCGCCTCCAGCCTGTCCAACCCGATGCTGCCGCCGTACGAGGCCGACGGCCGCGAGGTCGCCGCGCTGCTGGCCGCCGCCGCGGAGTGCGACCTGGTGATCGACGTGACCGTCGGCGGCCTCATCCACTCCGACGTGCGCACCCGGATCACCGGCAACGGCAAGCGGATGCTGTTCGTCGCCGAGCCCGCCGACGTGCTCGAGCGCCTGATGGGCGACGAGGACCTCCGCAAGACCGTCGAGGCCGGTGGCCGCCTGCTCAAGGCGGGCAGCACGCTGCGCGTCACCAGCGCCGCGGGCACCGACCTGACCGCCGACATCTCGGGCGAGGACCTCCCGATCACCCACCAGTGGGGTTACGTCGACGAGCCCGGCCGCTGGGACCACTGGCCGAGCGGCTTCGTCGCCTGCTTCCCGCACGACCGCACCGCCGAGGGCACCATCGTGCTGCAGCCGGGCGACGTGCTGATCCCGTGGCAGCGCGCCGTGCGTGACACCGTCACCCTCACCGTCGAGAAGGGCTTCATCACCGGCGTCGAGGGCAAGGGCAACGACGCGTTCGTTCTGCAGGACTACTTCGACGCCTGGGAGGACCCGGAGGTGTTCGCGGTCTCCCACATGGGCTGGGGCGTGCACCCGATCGCCCGCTGGTCGGCCTTCGAGGTGTACGAGCCGCGCTCCCTGTACGGGCAGGAACTGCGCTCCACCGCGGGCAACTTCATGTGGTCGACCGGCCCGAACCGCTTCGCGGACCGCGAGACCCCCGCGCACCTCGACATCCCGATGCGCGGCTGCACCGTCGAGATCGACGGCACGGCGGTCGTCCGGGACGGCAAGCTGACCGGCGAGGGAGCGTAGATGGACACCCGCACACTCGAGCGCGCGATCCTAGCGCTCGGCAAGGACACCGGGCTGCTCGACCGGTTCCGCGCCGACCCGGCCGGCGTGGGCGCCGCCGAGCTCGGCCTGGACGCCGAATGGGCCGCCGTGATCGCCGGAGGCGACCGCGACCGGCTGCGCTCGGCCGGGGTGGTGGACGGCATCACCATCCTGGTCAGCCGCTGGTTCGCCGACGACCTCAGCGACTCGACGAGCTCCGGCCGCTTCCACGTCGAGACGTCGACGCCGCTGCCCGACCCGGACGTACCGCAGAACCTGGTGTTCGCCGGTGGCTGCTCGCACGTACCGGACCTGCTGGCCCGGCCCGAGGTGGACCCCGCAGACGCGGTGGCCCGCCTGACCGAGGGCTACCAGCGGCTGGCCGAGCGGATCGCGGCCGCCGACCCCGACGTGCTGATCGTGACGGCTGACTGCCACTTCCAGTCGTTCCGGACCGGCGCCTTCGTCATCGGCACCGGCAAGGAGCACGTCGGGTCGATGGAGTTCTTCAAGCGCCCCGACCTGGACCTCACGCTGACCGGCGCGCCCGAGTACGCCCGCGCCATGGCCAACGCGATCCGCGCCGAGGGCATGGAGGTCGAGGAGTCCGAGCAGATCGACCTCGACCACGGGTTGATCGTCCCGCTGCGGCAGCTGCTGCCCCGCCCGGACCTGCCGGTGATCCCGATCATCACGCAGCCCGCCCGCTCGTTCTCGCCGTTCGGCGCCCGCGCCTTCGGCGAGGTGCTCCGCTGCGTGGTCGACGGGCGCGACCTGAAGGTGGCGATGCTGGCCACCGGCGGTCTGTCGCACTGGCTCGACCCTGGCAAGTTCGGTGGTGTGGACGTCGAGTTCGACACCTACATCCTGGAGATGCTGCAGGCCGGACGGGGATGCGACCTGGCGAACCTCGAGCCGTACGCACTGCTCGACCACGGCCAGTACGAGTTCCCCAACTGGCTGATCATGCTCGGTCTCACCGGCCCCGGCGTACGCGGCGAGGTGCTCGCGTACGAGCCCATGGAGGCGTCCGGCGGCGGCTGGACGGTCGTCGACATGCTCCTGCCGGAGCGCGAGCCGTCGGAGGCGGGCGGCCGTGACTGACCGGACACTGCGGGTCGGCCTCACCCAGTGGCACGCCACCCGTGACCTGGCCGCCAACACGGCAACGGGCGCCCGGATGGTGCGCGAGTGCGCCGCCGCCGGAGCGGATCTGGTGCTGCTGCCCGAGAACGGCCTGATGCTCGGCACCAACACCGAGATGCGCGAGGCCGCCCTGACGGTGGACTCGCCGGAGATCACCAGCCTGCGGCAGGCCGCCAAGGAGGCGGGCGCGGCGGTCGTCCTCGGTGGCTTCAAGCGGCGCGGCCCGGACGGCATCCGCAACACCGCCCTGGTGATCGACGCCCAGGGCGCGATCGCCGGCGGTTACGACAAGATCCACCTGTTCGACGCCCGCGTCGACGGCCAGTCGTTCGAGGCGTCCGGCGTCGAGACCGCGGGCGACCGCCCGGCGCTGCTGCGCATCGGCGGCACCACGGTGGGCCTGACGATCTGCTACGACGTGCGCTTCCCGGAGCTCTACCGGGCGCTCGCCCTGGCAGGCGCCGAAGTCCTGCTGGTCCCGGCGGCGTTCACACAGCGGACCGGCGAGGCCCACTGGGAGGTGCTGCTGCGCGCCCGCGCCATCGAGAACGCCGCATACGTGGTGGCCTCGGCGACGATCCGGGGGCAGGGCGACGACGCGGACGACGCCTTCCCCACCTATGGGCACGCCCTCGCGGTCGGCCCTTGGGGCGAGGTGCTCGCCGACCTCGGGGACCATGCCGCGGCCTGGCACGTCGTCGACCTGGACCTGTCCCAGGTGGCGGCGCGCCGCCAGACGTTGCCCGTGCTGAGCGGTGTGAAGACCGGCGTCTACGGGGTCCCTCCTGAGATCATTGACGCAGACGCGAGGGAGGGAACATGACCACCGAACCGCCACTGGGTGAGGGCATCGTTCGGGCCGGTGAGAGCTTCGGCATCGGCAACGAGTTCACCGGGGTGCGCGTGCGCAAGGTGTGGACGCGACAGGGCGAGAGGCTGGAGCTCTTCGTGCCCAAGCGGGGCTACCGCATCCTGCTCGACGCCATGCAGCTGGAGATCATCGCTGCCCAGGAACCCGAGCGCTTCAGCGAGCTGTTCGCCATCTCGTTCGGAGCCGAGGAACCCGTGGCGGGGGAGGGCGGCGTCTGATGGCAGCGGGAACCCGGCCGGGGACGACGGTCGAGGAGATCTACCGGACACTGCGGGAGCGGATCATAGAGGGCCGGTACATGCCCGGCTTCCGTATGTCGCAGGGCGCGCTCGCCGCCGAGCTGGAGACCTCCCGTACGCCGCTGCGCGAGGCACTGCACCGTCTGGAGGCCGACGGCCTGGTGGTGGCCGAGGCCAACCGCGGCATGGAGGTCGCCCCGACCAGCCCTGCCGACGTCGAACAGCACTATGTGCTGCGGCTGCTGGTGGAGCCGCCGACGATCTCGGGCATCATCGACCAGCTCACCGAGGACGACCTGGCACGGATGACCGAGGACCTGGAGGCGATGGAGGCGGCCCGCCACCGCATCCGCGACTTCCAGGAGGCACACCACCGCTTCCACCAGAACGCGTTGCGCCGCTACCCGAAGGCACTGGCCGAGCTCACCGAGTCGCTGACCCTGAAGATCTACCGCCACCAGCGCCTCTATCTGTCGCACCCGCACGCCCCCGAGCACTTCACCAGCGTCGACCGCCGCTTCCTGGAGGCGGTCCGGGCACGCGACACCGAACTCGCCCGCCAGATCCTGGAGTTCCACCTCATCGACGCCGCGCTCGGCCTGGTCCTTGACAGCGATCCGGACCACCGGTTCGACGCGCTGCTCGTCGCGACCCGGGGGCTCGGCATCGAGCTGGGCACGACCGCCGACAACCGGGTGGACCGCCCCGCGTCGCTGCGCTGGCGGCGCCTCGGCGCACGCGCCGACCTCGAACTGCACACGTCCAACCTGCGCCTGCCGCGCACCGAAGGAGACAGCTCATGACCGCGACCCGGGTCGGCCTCATCGTGCCGAGCTCGAACACCACGATGGAGACGGAGATCCCCGCGATGCTCCGGGCCCGCGAGGAGATACGCCCCGAGCGGTTCACCTTCCACTCGTCGCGCATGCGCATGCGGCAGGTGACCCCGGAGCAGCTGCGGGACATGGACGACCAGTCCCTGCGCTGCGCCCGCGAACTCGCGGACGCCGAGGTCGACGTCATGGCCTACGCCTGCCTCGTCGCGATCATGGCGCGGGCCACCGGCTACCACCGCGAGAGCCAGCGGCGCCTGGCCGAGATCGCGGAGGGCACCCCCGTCGTCTCGTCCGCCGGCGCGCTGGTGGAGGGCCTCGAGCACCTCGGCGCGAAGAAGATCTCGGTGATCGCGCCGTACATGAAGCCGCTCACCCAGACCGTCTGCAACTACATCGAGGCCGAGGGCGTGGAGGTCCACGACTCGATCAGCCTGGAGGTCCCGGACAACCTGGAGGTCGGCCGGCTGGACCCGGCGCAGCTCGTCGACATCGCCGCCAAGGTCGACACCTCGGGCGTGGACGCCCTGGTGCTCAGCGCGTGCGTGCAGATGCCCTCGCTGCCGGTCGTGGAGCAGATCCAGAACGCCTTCGACATCCCGGTGGTGACCGCCTCGGTGGCCACGGTCTGGAAGACACTGCGGGAACTCGGACTGGAGCCCGTCGTGCCGCGCGCGGGCTGGCTGCTGGCCGACCGCGGCTGACCTTTTTGGCGCTGCTGGTGCATGCACTTCTGCATGCACCAGCGCTGAGTGGGACTCCGGCGCGGGGGCGCCGCCTTCGTACCACCCGCACGAGCTGTCCGGACCCTTCCGGCCGAACCGGTCGGAGCCGTCCGGCACCGCTGAGGAACCGAACCAGGAGATGGATGCCATGGCACTGCACACCCTGTTCCGCCCCGGCCGCATCGGCTCGCTCGAACTGAAGAACCGCGTCATCAAGTCGCCCCAGACCACCGCCTTGGCCAACCAGGACGGAACGGTCACCCAGCGGCTGGTCAACCACTACAAGCGGCTCGCCGAGGGCGGCCCCGGCCTGATCATCGTCGAGTACAGCTACGTCGACGACAACGCCAGCAAGTCCATCCACGCCCAGCTCGGGATCTCCCGTCGCGAGCACATTCCCGGCCTCGGCTGGCTCGTCGACGAGGTCCACGCCGCGGGCGCGAAGATCGGCATCCAGCTCGAGCACTGCGGTCGGCAGAAGTTCCTCGGCACCCAGCCGATCAAGACCGCGTCGGACGTCTCCTGGGACTACGTCGAGTCCCAGTACGGCGAGCGGCCCCAGGTTCTGACCGAGGAGGAGATCCAGGGAGTCGTCGCCGCCTTCGCGGACGCCGCCGAGCGCGCCTGGCTGGCCCGGTTCGACCTGGTCGAGGTGCACGCGGGCCACGGCTACCTGCTCACCAACTTCCTGTCTCCGCACACCAACAAGCGCACCGACCGCTACGGCGGCTCCTTCGAGAACCGCGCCCGGCTGACCCTGGAGGTCGTCGCCGCCATCCGGGAACGCGTCCCGCGCGACTTCCCGTTCAGCGTCCGTCTCTCGGTCACCGACTACGAGGAGGACGGGATTCCGATCGAGGAGACCGTCCGGCTGGCCCAACTCCTCGAAGCGGCGGGCGTGGACGTCATCCACGCCTCCGGAGGCCACCACGCGCTGATGGAGTACGAGGTCAGCCCCTGGTACATGCCACGCGCCCTGCACCGCTGGGGCTGGGAGAAGATCAAGCCCGAGGTGACGATCCCGGTCATCGGCTCCGGTTCCCTCGTCACCCCCGAGGTCGCGGCCGAAGTGCTGGAGAACGGCGCCGACTTCGTCTCTCTCGGCCGGGCGATGCTCGCCGACCCGGACTGGACCCGCAAGGCCCAGGAAGGGCGGCTGCTGGACATCGTCCCGTGCATCCGCTGCAACGACGGCTGTCTCGACCGGGCGCTCAACGCGGGCCGCAGCACCGGATGCACGGTGAACCCGTCGATGGGGGAGGAGTACCGCTACCCCGTCGAACCCGCGGCCGTCCGCCGCCGCGTCGCCGTGGCCGGGGGCGGCCCCGCCGGGCTGCGCGCCGCCGCAGTGCTCGCCGACCGCGGCCACGACGTGACGCTCTACGAGCCCGGGGAGCTCGGCGGCGCCCTGGTGCCCGCGACCCGCTCGCCGTACAAGCAGGACCTGGCGGCACTCCGCGACCACCTCGTCCACCAGGTGCGTTCCCGCCCGGTCGAGATCATCGCCGAGCGCGCCGAGGCCTCTGCTCTCGCGGAGGGCGGCTTCGACCTGGTGTACGTGGCCACGGGGGCGGTGCCCCGCACTCTGCCCGGGGTGCGCCTGGCCCGGGACGTCGCGGATCCCAAGGACGTCGTATCGCCGGTCGTGGTCGTCGGCGGCGGGATGACCGGAGCCGATACCGCGTTGTGGCTGGCCGACGCCGGACACGACGTCACGCTGGCGGAGGCGGGCCCGGCGATCCTCGCCAACCGCGAGGTCTTCACCGACGCGGGGGTGCTGCCGAAGATCCTCGCCGAGAAGGGCGTTGCGGTCCTCACCGACACCGAGGTGACCGGACTCGGCGAGGACGGTGCCCGCGCCGCGGACGGCAGGGTCATACCCGCCGCCACCGTCCTGGCCGCCATCGGCAACGACAGCGCCTGCGAGCTCGCCGGCGCGCTGCGCGAGGCCGCCCCCGGGCTGGAGGTCGTCACGCTCGGCAGCGCCGCGCGCAACGGCCGGGTCTTCGACGCCCTGCATGGAGCGTTCTTCGAGGCCCGTCGCGCCTGATCCCGTCCACGGGCGCCGCCCCCGGAAGCGGGGCGGCGCCCCACACGAGGTTCCATAAGCAAACACAGAAAGAGGAGGTCGGTCATGGGTGCACTGGACGGGCAGGTCGTGGTGTTCACCGGCGCCGGATCAGGCATCGGACGGGCCGTCGTCACGCACTATGTGGCGGAGGGCGCCCGCGTGGTGGCCGTGGACGTCGCCGACACCGTCGAACAGCTGGCCAAGGAACTCGGGGACGCCGTCGTCCCGGTGGTCACGGACGTACGGTCCTGGGAGGGCAACGTCCGGGCGGCCGCCGCGGCCAGGGAGACATGGGGCCGCATCGATGTGTTCGTCGGCAACGCGGGCATCACGGACGGGGCCCGGCCCCTGGAGGAGATCCCCGGCGAGCGGCTCACCGACGCCTTCTCGGAACTGTTCGGGGTGAACGTCCTCGCCCCGATGCTCGGCGCCCGAGCCGTGGTCGACGATCTCGTGAAGTCGCGCGGAAGCATCATCCTGACCGGCTCGTTCGCAAGCTCGAACGCCGCGGGCGGCGGTGTGCTGTACACGGCTTCCAAGCACGCGGTGCAGGGGCTCGTCCGGCAGCTCGCGTACGAGCTCGCCCCAGATGTGCGGGTCAACGGCGTGGCGCCGGGTGTGGCACCGACCCGGTTGCGCGGCACGACCTCCCTCGGCCAGACGGCCGCCGACTCGGTCCTCGACGGCACGCGGGAGGTGCTGCCGCTGCAGGAGGTCCCGGGCGTCGACGCGTACAACGGCATCTTCACCCTGCTCGCCTCGCCGTCGCAGTCGGCCGCGATGACGGGGACCATGGTCACCGCCGACAGCGGCCTGTCGATCCGGGGGCTGGCGCGTCCCGGCGGCCGGGTCGCGGAAGCCGGCGAGTAGCAAGGCGGAAGCCGGCGAGTAGCAAGAAGGAGAGCCCGGCCATCGCCACCAGGCCGGGCACCCTCACCGGCAGGACGACGTGCCGTACTCACGCGGGGGTCGGGTGAGCCTTGCGCCGTAGGTGCGGGGTTGACGCGCGTCGACAACGCCGCCACCCTCTGCTCCGTGCACCTTTCGTGTCACCCGTCTCGACGTTCGTCTCGACACCCTTCCCGACATCCGTCTCGGTATGGAGGCCCCGTGCTCCGGCGTACCGTAAGACTCGTCCTCTCTGTTGTCATGATCATGGCTGGCGTGCTGGCCGGGACCGTGGCGACCACCGGCACCGCGCACGCTGACGGCTGCTACACCTGGTCCAGAACCCTCTCCGAGGGCGCGTCCGGCGCCGACGTCACCCAGTTGCAGATCCGCCTCGGCGGCTACGCCGGATACGGCGGCGTGCTCGCGACCGACGGCGCCTTCGGCCCGGCCACCAAGGCCGCCGTGACCCGCTTCCAGCAGGCGTACGGGCTGACCGCCGACGGCATCGCCGGCCAGCAGACCTTCAACAAGCTCTACGCCCTCCAGGACGACGACTGCACGCCCATCCACTTCTCGTACAGCGAGCTGAACGACTGCAACAGCGACTGGTCGGGCGGCGCCGTCAGCGCGGCCACCGCCAAGTCCAACGCCCTGCGCACCATGTGGAAGCTGGAGGCCCTGCGGCACGCCCTCGGCGACCAGCCGATCACCGTCACCAGCGGCTTCCGCTCGTACGCCTGCAACAGCGCCGTGGGCGGCGCATCCGACAGCCGCCACCTCTACGGCGACGCCGCCGACCTCGGCGCCGGCCCGCACTCCCTGTGCACCCTCGCGCAGCGCGCCCGCTACCACGGCTTCCGCGGCATCCTCGGCCCCGGCTACCCCGGACACAGCGACCACACCCACGTCGACCACCGGTCGAGCCAGTACTGGTCCGCGTCCAGCTGCGGAATCTGACCGCGGAACGCAGGTAAAAGGGAACGCGAACAAAGAAATGGACCCGTCAGACGGCCACCGGCAGCGCCTGTTCCGCCCAGATCGTCTTGCCGTGGTGCGTCTGGCGGGTGCCCCATGCCTGGGTCAGCTGGGCGACCAGGAGCAGGCCGCGGCCGCCCTCGTCGTAGGTGCGGGCGCGGCGCAGATGGGGGCTGGTCGTGCTGGCGTCCGAGACCTCGCAGATCAGGCTGCGGTCGTGGATCAGCCGTAGCCGGATGGGTGGCGCGGCATACCGGATGGCGTTGGTGACCAGTTCGCTGACCACCAGCTCGGTGACGAACACCGCCTCGTCCAGACCCCAGTCGGCCAGCTGCCGGCAGGCGCGCCTACGGGTCTCGGCGACCGCGGCGGGGTCCGGCGGCACGTCCCAGGTCGCCACCTGGTTCGCGCCCAGCGCGCGGGTACGGGCCAGCAGCAGCGCCACATCGTCGACGGGGCGGCCCGGGAGCAGGGTGTGGAGCACGGCGTCGCAGGTGCCCTCCAGGGACGCGGCCGGATGGGCCAGTACCTCCTGCAGCGCGGCGATGCCCTCGTCGACGTCGCGGCCGCGGACCTCGATGAGGCCGTCGGTGTACAGCGCCAGAAGGCTCCCTTCGGGGATCTCCCGTTCGAGGCATTCGAAGGGCAGGCCGCCCAGGCCGAGCGGCGGGCCTGCGGGGACGTCCAGGAACTCCACTCTGCCGTCGGGCGTCGCCAGCGCCGGTACGGGATGGGCCGCCCGGGCGAGGGTGCAGCAGCGGGAGACCGGGTCGTAGACGGCGTACAGACACGTCGCCCCGATCGCGCTGGCGCTGCCCGAGTCCTCTCCCTCAGCTGACACGCGGTTGACGAGGTCGTCCAGATGCGTCAGCAGCTCGTCGGGCGGGAGATCGACATCGGCCAGGGTACGTAGGGCGGTGCGCAGCCGGCCCATGGTGGCCGAGGCCTGGATGCCGTGGCCGACGACATCGCCGACGACGAGGGCGACCCGGGCGCCGGACAGCGGGATCACGTCGAACCAGTCGCCGCCGACGCCGGTCTGTCCGCTGGCCGGCAGATAGCGCGATGCGACATCGACGGCGGCCTGCTGGGGCAGCCGCTGGGGCAGAAGGCTGCTCTGCAGGATGAGGGACGTACTGCGCTCGGTGGTGTAGCGGCGGGCGTTGTCGATGCACATGGCCGCCCTGGCCGTGATCTCTTCGGCGAGCGGCAGATCGTCGGTCTCGAACGGCTCGGGGCGCCTGTGGCGGGAGAAGGTGGCCACCCCGAGGGTGATGCCGCGGGCCTCCATCGGGACGGCCAGCACCGAGTGGAAGCCGTACCGTCGTACCCGCTCGGCGCGGTCCGGGTGCCCGCTCTCCCACTCGGCTATGGCGTCGGGGGTCACCTCGCGGATCAGCGGCCGGCCCACGGCCAGACACTCGGCCGGGGGCGACCTGTCCGGGTAGGTGGTCACGGCGCCGGGCTCGATCGCGGCCTCCGGGGATCCCTCCAGGACCGACTGACAGGCGACGCGGCGCAGCATGACGGGACTGGACGGCGGACCGGTAAGCGGATTCTGGCTGCCTTCGACGGCGGGGAGGAGGTCGACCGTGACGAAGTCCGCGAGAGAGGGGACGGCGACGTCGGCGAGCTCCTGCGCGGTGCGCGTCAGGTCCAGCGTGCTGCCGATGCGGACGCTCGCGTCGTTGAGCAGGGCAAGCCGCTGTCGGGCCAGGTGCTGTTCGGTGGTGTCGTGTGCCGAGAGCAGTACCCCCTGGATCTCTCCGCCGGCGTCCCGCACAGGGGCCAGTGAAGTCGTCCAGATACTTGCGCGGTCATGGAAGGGCAGGCGTACGGCGATCTGGAGATGCTGCCGCTCGCCCGTCTCCAGTGCCCGGCGCATGCGCTCTTCCGTCAGGTCCCCCTGGGGGTCGGCCAGGATCTCCGGCAGGCGCAGGCCGCGCATGGCGTCCTCGGACAGGCCGATCGCCCGCTCCATGTCCGCGTTCACCCGCCGCAGCCGCAGTCCGGTGTCGTAGAGGGCCATCAGGCACGCGGACTGGGCGAACCCCCACATCACCAGGGCGTCGTCCCCCGGAGACCGTGACGGGCCGGTTGGAGAGGTCAGCGGCGAGACCAGGAGCCACTCGCTGTCCAGGCTGTGCTGCTCCGGGGGCTGGTTCCGGTCCTGCTGCCGGTTCTGATTCGGGTCTTGGCTCTGGTCTTGGCGTTGGTTCTGGCTCTGGTCTTGGCGTTGGTTCTGGCGTTGGTTCTGGCGTTGGTCCTGGCGTTGGTCCTGGCTCTGGTTCCGTATGCGCCGGTGTGCCAACAGGCCCACTTCGAGGCGGTGGCCGTCCCGGTGCCGCAGCGTCGCCGTACCGCTCCACCGTCTCAACCCCGCCAGGGACCGGGGCAGCTCGGCGGGCGGATCGTCCGCCAGCAGCAGGGCCGCGGACCGGCCGACGACCTCGGAGTACTCGTATCCGAGCAGCCGACGGGCTCCTTCGCTCCAGCCGGTCACACGGCCTTGCGGATCCACCGTGGCCCTGGCCGTGGCGGTCTCGTCGACGAGATCTTCGTGCCATGCCGCTCTGTCGTCGCGCCCGGCGGTTTCCGATCCCGTCATGGCCCTCACCGCTTCCGCCTCGCTCTCTCCACCATCGACCGGCAGGCCGGAAGGGGCAACAGACGGCCGGAAGTTGTGGCGCTCGGTCCTCACGGACCGGGGAGTTCACTTCGCATCCGCATAGCACTCCACCACCGCCGTCGTGAACGGAAAGCGGACCGGTGTCTCTCCGAACGTGATGCGGCCCGCCAGCTCCGAGGCCTCCCGTATCGCCTCGGTCACGGCCTCGGCCTCCTCCGCCGGGCAGTGCACGATCACCTCGTCGTGCTGGAAGAAGACGAGCTCGGCCGCCAGGTCGGCGCAGCTGCGGCGGAGGGCCGCGAGCATCAGCAGGGCCCAGTCGGCGGCGCTGCCCTGGACGACGAAGTTCCGGGCGAAGCGGCCGCGGGCGCGGGTGTTGGTGGACGCGTATCCAGGGGTGAACTCGGTGTCCTCAGCCGATCCGGTGCCTCCGGCGGTGGTCTCGGTGGGGTCGTCCTGAGGGATGCCGGCCTCCTCCGCGGCGTCGCCCGAGCCCGCCGCCGGGGGGCAGGTGCGGCCCAGCCAGGTGCGGACGAGGCGGCCCTCCTCGCCCGCACGGGCCGCATCGTCGACGTACGCGACGGCCTTCGGGAAGCGGCGGCGCAGGGCAGCGAGGTTCTTCAGGCCGTCGCCGGACGTCTGACCGTAGATCGCGCCCAGTACCGCGATCTTGGCCATGGCCCGGTCACCGGAGAACGCCCGGTCCGAGACGGCCTGGTAGAGATCCGTGGCGCGGCCCGCGACCTCCATCAGGCCGGGGTCCCGGGAGATCGCGGCCAGAACGCGCGGCTCCATCTGGTCGGCGTCCGCGACGACCAGCCGCCAGCCGGGGTCGGCGACCACCGCACGCCGGATCACCTTGGGGATCTGCAGCGCTCCGCCGCCGTTGGTCACCCAGCGACCGGTGACGGTCCCGCCCGGCAGATACCCGGGCCGGAACCGGCCGTCCCGCACCCAGTCCTGCAGCCACGACCAGCCGTGGGCCACCCAGATCCGGTACAGCTTCTTGTACTCGATCAGGGGCTTCACGGCCGGGTGGTCGAGTGACTCGATCTCCCAGCGGCGGGTCGAGCGCACCTTGATCCCGGCCTGCGCGAACGCCTTCACCACGTCCGCGGGCAGGTCGGGGCGGACCCGGCGCCCGAAGGCAGCGGACACCTCGTCGGCGAGCTCCGCCAGCCGCCTGGGCTCCCCGCCGCCCGCATAGCGCTCGCCGAGCAGTTCGTGCAGCACCTCGCGGTGCACGTCCGCCCGCCACGGCAGCCCGGCCTCGTTCATCTCCGCGGCGACCAGCATCCCGGCGGACTCGCCGGCCGTCAGCAGCCGCATCCGGTCCGGGTGCGCGGTCGCCGCATGACGGCGCTGCTGGTCGGCGTACACCTCGATGAGCCCGTCCAGCGGTATGTCCGCAGGCCGGGGCTCGAACAGCGGCGACTGCGCACCGGGCTCCGCGGCCCGCTGCGGGGGATCCGGCGGTACGGGACCGCCGCGCAGCCTTGCCCAGGCGGCCGCCGCGGAACGGGGCTCCCCGAGCCGGCCTTCATGGCCGAGGAGCAGCGTCTCGGCGTCCTCGATGTCGTAGCAGCGGTCCACCCGGACGCCCGCGGCGAGCAGACGCGGATAGATCTCGGCGGTCGACCGCCAGACCCAGCGGGTGACGCCCGGACGCGAACGCACGGACTCGGCGAGGTCGGGCTCCCGGCGGACGCGTCCGGCGGGCAGCCCGTCGGACCCGAGGGCGGCGAGCTCTGCCCCGCCGTCCTCGGTCGCAGCCAGGGCCCACCGTTCGGTCATGTTCGCGAGTCTTGCAGCAGGCACTGACAATGGCTGCCGGCCGGAGGGGGTGCCGGGTGTGCCTGCCGACGGGACGGGCGTGCCTGCTTGCGGGGCCGGGTGTGCCTGCTTGCAGTGCGGATGTGCCTGCTCCCGACGTTGATCCCCGCGATGCGCTTGGATCCACCGTCCGCGTCCCCCTACCCCCGTTGCCGCCGGATCCCCGACGCGTACACCTCCACCGCACGCCGCGGCGCGCCCCCCAGCAGCTCCCTCAGCTCACTCCCCGTTTCCTCCATGAACCCGGCCGCGATCGCCGAGTACGTGCCCACCAGCATCGGCACCTGGAAGGGCTCGGCGCCGGTCGCGGCGATCCGCGCCCGCGCGTCCGCGAGCGTCTCAGGCCTGTACGTGCCCGAGACGGCCGCGGCGAGTTCCGCGCCGCCCAGCGGCTCCTCGCCGACCAGTTCGTGGATGCGTCCCGCATGCTTCGCCGGATCCGCGAGCACGCGGACCGCTGCATCGGCCAGGTCCTCGCGGGCGACAGCGGCCAGCCGCCCCTCGCCGAGCGGCGCGGTGATCACGCCGTCGGCGTCGGGGGCGGCGAGTCCGGTGAGGAGCTCGGCGTACAGGCCGTTGCGCAGGATCGTCCAGTTCAGACCGGACCGGCGCAGGCGGCGCTCGGTCCAGCGGTGCGGGAGCGCGTAGGCGAGGTGGTCCCCGCTGCCCGAGACGCTGGTGTAGACGACGTGCTCGACACCGGCCCGCTCGGCTGCCGAGACCGCTGCCTCATGCCGGGCGATGACGACGTCGTCCTCGCCGTATCCGGCCGAGACCATCAGGAGCGTGTCGACCCCGGCGAATCCCTCCACCAGCGAGGACGGGTCGTCGAAGTCGACGCGCCGGGTGGGGCGGGCGGGTGAGCCGGGCGCCGGGGCGCGGCTGCCGAGCGTCACGTCGTCGCGGCCCGCGAGGCCCTGGGCGATCAGTGTGCCGAGTCCGCCCGATGCGCCGGTCAGCAGAATCATGGGAAGCAGCTCCTTCGGCTCGTGGTTCGTGAGGGGTGACCGGGTCGCGACGGCTGCGACCATCCTGTGGAAGCGCGAGCCATCGCGTAAGGAGGCACTTTCATGTCACTGGGGCACACCGGGGTAACCGCCCCTGTCGCGGCGGACGCGGCGCGCCGGGACATCCCCGACCCCGTCGTCAGCTGTGGAAGCCCACCGGAGGACTGCGGCATCCGCGACGTCCAAGACCGGCTCGGCGACAAATGGTCCGTCATGGTGCTGTCCGAACTCGCCGCCGGGATACGCCGGTTCAGGCAGCTCCAGCGCGCTGTGCCGGGCATCTCGCAGCGCATGCTCACCGTCACGGTGCGCCGCCTGGAGCGCGACGGGCTGATCAGCCGCACCGTGCACCCCACCATCCCGCCGCAGGTCGAGTACGAGCTGACGGAGATGGGCCACAGCCTCACGCACCTCATCAGGGCGCTCGCCGACTGGTCGCTCGACCACCGCGAGGCCATCGCCGAGGCCCGCCGCACCTGGGACGAGGCGAACGCCACATGAGCAACCCCACGACGGTCGAGCGGGCACTCACGGCCGCGCTCCATGCCGACACCGACGACGCCCTGGACACCGGCGCATCGCTGCTCGCCGCCGATCCGTCACCGACGACGGACGCCGAACTCGCTCTGCGCGGAGAGGAGCTCGTCGCGGGGGCGTGGCGGCGCGGCTGGCAGCCCGCGGATGTCGTACGCATCGTCCGGCGCGAACTCGACGAGACGCACGTACGCCTCGTATCGGCGCTGATCCTCGCCGAAGCCCGGCGTCAGCCGAAGGGGCAGAACCGGGACGGACGCTGGGAGGCACAGCTCGCCCAGCTGGAGGAGCCTGGGGCCGAAGCCGCGCGCACCGACCGCTTCTCGTACGCGACCGCTGTCCTGGAGCTCTACCGGCTGCTGCTGCGGCTGCCGGGGATCGAGCCGCTCGACGCCGCCCCGGACCCCCGGGGGAGGGCTCACCGGTCCCAGTCGGCGGCGTCCCGCATGCTCACCCGCATCCGCGCTCTCCTCGCCAAGGCCGAGGCGACCGGCTACCCGGAGGAGGCGGAGGCGCTCACCGCCAAGGCGCAGGAACTCATGGCGCGGCACAGCATCGACGAGGCGCTGCTCGCCGCCCGCGCGGAGGACAAGGACGCGCCCGGCGCCTGCCGTATCGGTGTCGACCCGCCGTACGAGACGGCCAAGGCGGTCCTGCTCGACGCGGTGGCCACCGCGAACCGCTGCCGCGCGGTGTGGAACGAGCCGCTCGGCTTCTCGACGGTCGTCGGCTTCGCGCCCGACCTGGAGTCCGTGGAACTCCTCTACACCTCACTTCTCGTCCAGGGCACGTCCGCCATGGCCAGGGCGGAAGCGGCCCAGCGGGCGGGCGGCCGCAAGCGTACGAAGACGTTTCGGCAGTCCTTCCTAGCCGCATACGCGCATCGGATCGGCGACCGGCTGTCGGCGGCCGCGGACAGTCAGGTGGCCTCGTCCGAAGGGGACCTGCTGCCCGTACTCGCCGCCAGGGACGTGGCAGTCGCGGACCGTCTTGAGCAGATGTTCCCGAGGACGGTCACCACCCGGCTGCGCGGCGTCAGAGACGCGGCCGGGTGGGCAGAGGGGGCCGGGGCGGCCGATCGGGCACAGGTGGAGGCGCGGCCGCGTCTGCGGTGACTTCCGGGATCAGGTGACTTCCGGGATCGGGAGGGCCGGAGGCCGGACAGGGCTCACCGAATCGTCAGGCGCCGGTCGACGCCATGGTTCATGGTGCGCGGCTTACCCGACCTGCTCCGAACCCTCCCGTACGCTGGCGGAGTGAGTTGGCTCCGGGCGCTGACGGAGACCGCCCGTGCAGGGCTGAAGATCGAGCGGACCCGCCTCGAACCCCTCGTCGCGCTCCGCGGCGCCGCCGGGCTCGCGATCGTGATCGCGGTGAGCGTGTGGGCCGTCGGCCCCGTGGCCGCTGTGAGCTCCGCGTTCGGCGCGTTCCAGGCGGCCATCGCCACGTTCCAGCGCAGCTGGCGCCCCCGTCCCGAACTGGCCCTCGCCTCCGGCACGAGCCTCGCCGTCTCCACCTTCCTGGGCTACCTCACGATCTCCCACAAGGGCCTGTTCCTGGCCCTGCTCGTCCTGTGGTCCTTCCTCGCCGGACTGGCCTGGGCCGCGGGCCCGACCATCGGCCTCATCGCCTCGTCGAACGTCGCGATGATGGTGATCACCGTCACGCTCCCGACGTCGGTCGCCCAGGCCGCGGGCCACGCCCTGATCATGGTCTTCGGAGGCATGGTGCAGGCGGCTCTGATCGTCCTCTTTCCGGTCCGGAGATGGGGCGCCCACCGCGACGCCCTCGCCGACGCACTGGCCGGCGAGGCCGACTACGCCCGGCGGCTCCGCCACGACCCGGTCGCGCCGTTCGACCCCGGCCCCCTGATGGAGGCCAGAAACGCGGCCGCCGTCACCCGCCGCCAGGCCCGCACCCGCCCCGCCGAGCTGCACGGCACCCGCGGCCTCGCGGAACGTATCCGTCCGGTGCTCGCGTCCCTCGCCGATCCGGCGGTGGGCGTCCCGGAGGAGGGCCCCGAACGGGCCCGGGTGCGCGACCTGCTGGCCGCCTCGGGCGCGATCCTGGACGCCGCCGCCCATGCCATCCGGCACGGCGCACCCGTCGACCTCCCGCCGACCGCGGCCGACGCCTTCAGGACCCCGGACACGGCCGCAGTCCTGTCCGGGCCGGCCAAGCGCGCGGCCACCCGGCTGGCGGCGCTCCTGGAGGACGTGGTCGAAACGGCAGGCGCGTCCCGCACACCCGTTGCCCTTACGGCGCCCACGGCCTCGGCGGCCTCCGCGACGCCAGAGGCGGCGGGTCCGGACGCGCATACGGAACCTCCGCGACCGGCAAAAGGGATCGGTACCGAGCGCGCCCACCCCCAGGGCGTCAGTACCGAGCGCGCCCACCCCGACGGCAGCCAGTCCGACACCCGCCCGATCGTCCTCGTCCGGCCCACCCTCATCGGCCTGATTCCAGAGGCCCTTGAGTCCGTGCGCAAGGAGTTCCGCCGCGGCTCTCCAGTACTGCGCCATGCGCTCCGCGTGACCGCGGTCGCAGGCGCCGGCTATCTGATCGGCGACGCACTGCCCCTCGGCCACGGCTACTGGGCCCCTCTGACCTCTGTCATGATCATGCGCCCGGACTTCTCACAGACGTACTCCCGCGCGGTGGGCCGTCTCGCCGGCACGCTCGTCGGCGTCGCCGTGGCCACGGGGATCGGGCAGATCGCGGACCTGGGGCCGTACGTCTCGGGCGCACTCGCCGTCGTCTGCGCCGGCCTGATGTACCTGCTGATGCGCAGCGGCCAGTTCGCCGCGCAGGCGTGCGTGGCCGCGTACGTCGTCTTCCTGCTCGGCATGGGCGGCGAGGAATGGACCCAGACGGTCCCCGAGCGTGTACTGCTCACTCTCCTCGGTGGAGTCCTGGCGATGCTCGCGTACGCGGTCTACCCGGCCTGGGAGACCCCGCGGCTGCGGACGCGCCTCGCGGACTGGCTACTCGAGAACGGCCGCTACGCCGCCGCCGTCGTCGGCCGCTACGCCGCCCCCGCGGGCCGCACGTCCCCGGATGTGCGCGAGACGCTGCTGGCTGCCCGCGACGCCCGTATCGCCTGGCAGCAGGCCTCGGCCCGGGCCAGGACCGAGCCGGTACGCCACCGCGGCCTGTCCCGCGCGGCGGCCGACGACGCCGAGGAGGCCCTGGCGCAGATGGCGCGCGTCGCGATGCTGATGGAGGCCCACCTCCCCGAGCGCGGTACGACGCCGGTGCCCGCCGCGGGCCGTCTCGCCGAGGCACTGCGCACCTCGACGGAGCAGGGCGCCAAGGCGGTACGCGAACGGCGCGTCCCGAAGTGGGACTCCGTCCGCGCCGCCCTCGACGAGTGGGACGGGGAGGGCGTCCCCGACCGCGTCGTACGCAGAGGAGCGGGCCTGCTCCTGGAGACTCTCGACGAGCTCTCCGACGCCCTCGACACGGCCGTGCCCCCGATGTCACTCGACGGGACGGGGGCGGAGAGCGGGACGGGGGTGGGCGGCGGGTCCGGGACCGCGGAGGGGCCGCGGAACCCGGAGGATCCCGCGGCCCGCTGAGCTTCCGGTCCGCCTGAGGCCTTCTGCCTGCCTGCCAATGCAGGCCAAGCCGTCATCAGGACACAGGCGAAGCCGTCGCACGGAAGAGCACGTGCGCTCCGTACGGGCGGATGAAGCGCGTGTCATGTCGGGCACGCGCGCCCCGTACAGAGGAAGCGCGCGTGTCATCCCGGATACGCGCGCCACGTGGCACCGCACGCGCGCGGCATCTGCGCGGCTGCAGGACCGCAGGCGCAGCCGTCAGGACGCAACCCAAGCCGTCAGGTCGCAGGAGCGCAGCCAACAGGAGGCAGCCCCAGTTGTCAGAGCGCAGGCGCAGCCGTCAGGGCGCCGGCAGCGAAGCCGTCGGCAGTCCCTCCGGCAACTTCCCGCCCTCGGCCCTCCGGTAGGTCTCCTCTCCGAGGCCGCCCTCCCACGTGACCTTCAGCGTCGCGTCCGTGACGGAATCGACCGTGCCCTCGCTGCGGTCGTCGTTGCCGTCCGTGCACGTGAGCGCGATCGTCTGCATGCCCGCCTGCTCACCGGCCGTCCCGCTGCACACCGTCCCGCCGCTCGTGAAGAGGCCGGTCTGCTTGCCGTTGATCACCAGCGCGATGGCCTTGCCGTCGGTCGTGGCGAGCCAACTGCCCTCGAGGCCTCCACCGGACGACCCCGAACCGCCACCGCCACCGCTGCCGTCGCCCGAGTCCGGAGACGCGGACGCGGACGCGGAGGAGTTGGTGTCCGAGCTCTTGTCCGCGCCGCCGCCGTCACCTCCGTCGCTGCTGCAGCCGGTCAGAACGAGCGCTGCCGCGACTCCTGCCGCGGCAGCGGCGATCCGCATCCGCCCAAGCGCGGCAGACGCGGCAGACGCGGTAGCGGCGGTGGTCACTGGTGTCCCCCTATGGCACTGGTGTTTGCTCAGTAGACCGCAGCAAGCTACCAGGAGCCCCTGCGGCCGTTACCAGGACGACTTCCGTACTCCCGGCAGGAATCCGGCGTGCGCCTGCGCGCGCAGATTCACACGGGACAGCCCGAAGGTGCGCGAGTAGCCGCGCGGCCGCCCGTCCACACTGTCGCGGTTGCGCACCCGCGTCGCGCTGGCGTCACGCGGCTGCCTGCGCAGTTCCCGCTGGGCGGCCAGGCGTTCGGCTTCGCTGCCGGCCGGACGCCGGATGATCTCCTTCAGCTCGGCGCGCCGCGCGGCGTACCGGGCGACGATCTCCTGCCGCTTGGCGTTCTTCGCGATCTTGCTCTTCTTCGCCATCAGACGTTCACCCCGCGCGCGCGAATACGGGCCACGGCGGCCTCGATGCCGATCGTGTCGACGGTCTTGATGCCCTTCGCGCTGAGCCGCAGCCGGACGTACCGGCCCTCGCTCGGCAGCCAGTAGCGCTTGCGCTGGACGTTGGGGTCGAAGCGGCGCGACGTGCGCCGGTGCGAGTGGGAGATGTTGTTGCCGAATCCGGGCTGTGCGCCGGTCAGCATGCAGTGGGCGGACAAGGGTGATGCACCTCTCTGGTCGTCTGGTCGTCTGGTCGGCGAGGGGCGGCACGTGCCCCCGAAGCCCCTCATTTGGAAATGGGATTCGTTTTCATATACTAGCCGCATGGCCCGCAACGAACTCCGCCCCGTCATCAAACTCCGGTCCACGGTGGGGACCGGCTACACCTACGTCACCGCAAGAACCGCCGTAACGACCCCGACCGCATGACCCTGCGCAAGTACGACCCGGTCGTCGGCCGGCACGTCGACTTCCGCGAAGAGCGCTGAACGGGAGGCCTGGAGAGATGAAGCCCGGTATCCACCCCGCGTACGGCCCTGTCGTGTTCCGCGACCGCGCCGCGAACCACGCCTTCCTGACGCGGTCCACCATGACGAGCGACAAGACGATCGAATGGGAGGACGGCAACACGTACCCCGTCGTCGACGTCGAGATCTCGAACGTCAGCCACCCCTTCTACACGGGCACGGCCCGCGTCCTGGACACGGCGGGCCGCGTGGAGCGCTTCGAGCGCCGCTACGGCCGCCGCGAGGCCCGCTGATGGAGACACCCCCGACGCCCGGGTCGTCGGCGCAGCGGAGCTCGCCGGCCGTCGCGATCGTCGGCGGGCTGCACGCGGACGCCCGGAAGGCGGCCGTCGAGCGGCTGCTCGCCACCGTCCCGGGAAGCGTCGCGCTCCATCACGACCTCTCGACGGCCGTGGGCGGAACGGTTCTCCGGACCGTCCGCGACGCGACCGGTGTGCTCTCCACCGGCGAGGCGCCGCTGGTCAACGACTGCGCGTGCTGCGCGCTGCGCGAGGACCTCGTGCCGGAGCTGGAGCGGCTCACGGACGAGCCTGCCGGCGGTACACCCCCGCTCGCGGTTGGTGCCGCCGGTGGCCGCCGGCGGCTGGCGATCGTCGAGTTGTGGGACTCGGTCGAGCCCAAGGCGATGGCCGAAGTCGTCGTCGCGAGCGGCCTCACCGTGACCGCGGTGATCACCGCGGTCGACCCGGCCCTGCTGCTGCCCTACCTGACCAACGGCGACGACCTCATGGAGGCGGGGCTCGCCGCGGCCGCCACCGACCAGCGCACCGTCGCCGACACCTGGGCCCGCCAGCTCGAGTACGCCCCCGTGCTCGCCGTCGCCGACTCCGACGAGGCCGATGACGAGGACCGGGCGCTGCTCGCCCAGCTCCACCCGACGGCCCGTCATGTCTCCATAGACCACAGGAACCTGGCGGGCGTGGCGCTGGCGGGCTTCGACGTGGAGGCCGCCGCGGCCGCGCAGCACCCGTCATGCGCCCTGCTGCCCACAGAGGCGGACGAGAGCGGGGTCTCCACCCTCGTATGGCACCGCGACCGGCCCTTCCACCCGGAGCGGCTGTACGCGGCCCTGGAGGACCTGACCTGCGCGGCGGCACGCAGCCGCGGACGGTTCTGGCTCGCCGACAAGCCGGACACGCTGCTCGCCTGGGATGCGGCCGGTGGCGCCCTGTGCGTCGAGAGCGCGGGCCCCTGGCTCGCTTCGCTACCGGACGCCGCGTGGGACATGGTGCCGCCGATGCGCCGGGCCGCCGCCGCGCTCGACTGGCACCCGGAGCACGGGGACTGCTGCCAGCACCTCGTCTTCACCTCGCCCGGGCTCGACCGCGACGGGCTCGAACGGCTCCTCGAGTCCTGCCTGCTGACCGATGCGGAGTACGCGGCCGGGCGGGACGCCTGGAAGCGGCTGCCGCCCGCCTTCGACTCCCTCCTGGAGGTCTGACATGCCCCGTAAGAGCGACCGGGGGCCCAAGTCCCCCAAGTCCCGCCCCAATCCGCTGGACCAGGCCGGTGTCACGTACATCGACTACAAGGACACGGACCTGCTGCGGAAGTTCATCTCCGACCGGGGCAAGATCCGCAGTCGGCGGGTGACGCGGGTTTCCGCGCAGCAGCAGCGGCAGCTGGCCCGCGCGATCAAGAGCGCGCGGGAGATGGCGTTGCTGCCGTACGGGACCTCGGGGCGGTAGCCCCAGCGACGACGCCGCTGAATGCCGCCGCCGCAGCCCGCACCTTCCGCGGGCTGCGGCGGCGTCTGTTGGTGGGGGGCCCAGGCCTTCGGCCGGTGGGTTGGCGGGCGCCCCCAACGGCGGTCGCCGTCAAGGAAATACGGGCGGGTGGGTGGGGGAGAACCCGCCGCGGAGCGGCAGCGTGTCTGGCCCCGCGGCCGGCAGCGGCCCGCCCCGTTGGAACAAGAACGCCCCCGCACACGTCTCTTCCTTGTGCAGCAACGTATGCGACGGCGGGCCACGCACGGTCGGGGGCCAAGGGTCCCTTCCCGCATGCAATGCGCCCACGGGGGCAGACGCAACGCCAGCTGTAACCAGAGCACCACCCGCCGTGCACGTGCATTTGCCCATGCAGCCGCACGTGAACACAGCTATGATCCGGAACGTTGACCGCTGTCATCAGCCCAGCCTCACCGGGGAGCGATCTGTGCACGACGTGTACAACGGCATGGCGGCCACAGAGCTTCACGGGGTGGCCTGGCAGAAGAGCCGGCACAGCAACTCGCAGGGATCATGCGTGGAGTTTGCGAAACTGCCGGGCGGCGACGTGGCCGTACGCAACTCGCGGTTCCCCGACGGCCCCGCGCTCATCTACACACGCGCAGAGATAGAGGCCATGCTGCTGGGGATCAAGGACGGCGAGTTCGACCATCTGATTGCGGGCAACTGACCGCAATCAGGGAGCAACTCGTCGTAACAACGCGCGTAGACAACCGACATGCAAATCTGTCGGGTGCGACTAGTCGGTCTGCAGGCGGAAGAGCGCCCAGACCACCTTGCCGCCCAGCGTGCCGGCGTTGGAGTCTCCCCTGCTCGAATCGAATTGAGAGCTTGGGGAGGGATGCCAGCCCCAGCTGTCGGCGAACGAGTCCACGAGAAGAAGGCCGCGGCCCGACTCGGCCGCACAGTCCTCCTCCGTCTCGCGGGCGACGGGGTTCTGGCGGCTGGGATCGCGCACCGCGCACACCAGGCGCGAGGTCCAGTGCATGAGGTGCAGCCGCACGGGAGGCTCGTCGTCGCGCGGGGTGTCGGACGGCAGTGCGTGCCGCAGTGCGTTGGTGACCAGTTCGGACACCACCAGTGCGACGTCGTCGAATCTTTCCGACAGGTTCCACTGGTTGAGGGTTCGACCGGTGAACTGCCGCGCCTCACGCACCGCTTCGTAGCGGGCGGGCAGTGCGCAGGACGCCGCGCTGGAGACGGCTGCGGGGTCGATCGGGGGAAGCCCCTGCCTTAACGGCTCGAGCATGGTCGATCCATTCATCCCCATGCGAGGCACTCCCGGGATTCGCGGTCGCGGCGATACTGCGGTGGTGCGAGACCATGGTTCCGAATGCGTACGGCAGATGCAAGGGCAGATGCACGTGCACGCGCCGGAGTTGAGCACTCTAGTACCACTTCTTGCGCATTTCTTCCTCTCTCTACTTCTGTCACTCCTCGAAAGCCTTTCCATTTCTGTAACCGCACGAGTACGGGCTGGAGCGTTTTAGTGGCAGACTTCGGGCTCTGAAACGTTGGGAAGGGTGACGAAGTGACCGCAGGCGAGTCATGGGGGTCTCCCCAGGCGTTGAGTCCTGGGGGCGGCTCCGTGGTGCGGCGCATCCTGCTGGGCTCACAGCTCCGGCGGCTGCGGGAGGCGCGCGGCGTCACGCGCGAGAAGGCCGGCTATTCGATCCGCGCGTCCGAATCGAAGATCAGCCGCATGGAGTTGGGACGGGTGAGCTTCAAGGCGAGGGACGTGGAGGATCTGCTGACGCTGTACGGCGTCACGGACGAGGCCGAGCGCAACGCGCTCCTCGCCCTGGCGAAAGAGGCCAACGTCGCGGGCTGGTGGCACAGTTACTCGGACGTGCTGCCCGGCTGGTTCCAGACATATGTGGGTCTGGAGGGTGCCGCCTCCCTCATCCGTGTCTACGAGGTCCAGTTCGTGCACGGCCTGCTGCAGACCGAGGCGTATGCGCACGCGGTCGTCGAGCGCGGCATGGGCGAGGGCGCGAATCCGGCCGATGTCGATCGGCGCGTCGCGCTGCGCCTGGAGCGCCAGAAACTGCTCGTGTCCGAACGCGCCCCGGACTTCCACGTCGTACTGGACGAGGCAGCGCTGCGACGGCCCTATGGGAGCAGGGACGTCATGCGCGGACAACTCCAGCATCTGATCGACGTGTCCGAGCGGGCGAACGTCAAGCTCCAGGTGATGCCCTTCAGTTTCGGCGGGCACTCGGGGGAGAGCGGTGCCTTCACCGTGCTCAGCTTCCCCGAGTCCGATCTCTCCGACGTCGTCTATCTCGAACAGCTCACCAGTGCGCTGTATCTGGACAAGCGGGAAGACGTCACACAGTACGCAAAGGCCATGGATCGGCTGCAGAGCGAGAGTCCGGATCCGGCCCGGTCACGGGACGTTCTCCGAGGACTGCTCCAACTCATATAAGACACAAGTACGATGACGTCTCATTAGGCGTCTGCCTCTCGCAGTTGGGGATCGTATGTCCTTCTTCACCGACCTGGCCCAGCAGTACATCGACGGCGAGTGGCGGACCGGCAGCGGCTCGTGGGACATCATCGACTTCAATCCGTACAACGGTGAGAAGCTCGCCGCGCTGACGGTGGCGACCGTCTCCGAGGTCGACGACGCCTTCCGTGCGGCCGAGCGGGCCCAGAAGTCCTGGGCGGAGGCGGGCCCCTACGCGAGACGGCAGGTGCTGGAGAAGGCGCTGCGGATCACCGAGGCCCGCGAGGAAGAGATCGTCGAGGCCATCGTCGACGAACTCGGCGGGACCTGGTCCAAGGCGCGGTACGAGGTGCATCTCGCCAAGGAGTTCATCCGCGAGGCGGTGCAGGTCTCGATGTGGCCTGAGGCGCAGATCGTGCCCTCGCCCGTCCCCGGCAAGGAGAGCCGCGTCTTCCGGCAGCCGGTCGGTGTCGTGACGGTGATCAGCCCCTTCAACTTCCCCTTCCTGATCACGCTCAAGTCGGTAGCGCCGGCGTTGGCCCTGGGCAACGCCGTCGTCGTCAAGCCCAACCAGAACACGCCCGTCGTCGGCGGCGGACTCATCGCCCGTATCTTCGAGGACGCGGGCCTGCCGGCCGGGCTGCTGAACGTCATCGTCACGGACATAGCGGAGATCGGCGACGCCCTCATCGAGCATCCGCTCGCGAAGGTCATCTCGTTCGCGGGGTCGGACAAGGTGGGTCGGCACATCGCCTCCGTGGCCGCCGGTCACCTCAAGCGCGTCGTCCTCCAGATGAGCGGGAACAGCGCGCTGGTCGTCCTCGACGACGCGGACATCGACTACGCCGTGGACGCCGCGGTCTTCAGCCGCTACGTGTACTCGGGGCAGGTCTGCATGGCCGCCAACCGCATCCTGATCGACCGCTCCGTGGAACAGGAGTTCACGGAGAAGTTCACCGCCCGGGTCGAGGCGCTGAAGACCGGCGACCCGCGTGACCCGGACACCCACATCGGCCCGCTCATCAACGCCTTCCAGGCAGACGCGCTCACCGCCCTCGTCGACCAGGCGATCGAAGGCGGCGCCACGGCGCTCGTACGCGGGCGGACCATGGGCAACCTGGTCGAGCCGACCGTCCTCACCGGCCTGCCGGAGGACTCGCCCGTGCTGCGCCAGGAGATCTTCGGCCCGGTGGCCCTCCTCATCCCGTTCGACGGCGAGGAGGAGGCGATACGTATCGCCAACGACACGCCGTACGGGCTCAGCGGCGCCGTGCACGCCGCCGACATCGAGCGTGCGGTGGGCTTCGCACGGCGCATCGAGACCGGCATGATCCACGTCAACGACGGTACGGTGCACGACGATCCGCTGGTCGCCTTCGGCGGCGAGAAGGACTCGGGGCTGGGGCGGCTGAACGGCGAGTCCACGGTGGACGCGTTCACCACGAAGAGGTGGATCTCGGTGCAGCACGGGCGGAGCGAGTTCCCGCTCTGAGCCCGCGTTGCCTTCACTGAGCCCGCGTTCCGTTCGCTGATCCCGCGTACTTTCGCGGAGTCCACGTTCCTGCGCCCCGCCGCGAAGTTGCGGACCGAACCTGACCGCAAGGGTTTCTAACGTCGTACGTACGCAAAGCGCGACGCAACGACGAAAGGCGGCCCCTCATGGTCATGCACGTTTCCGCAGAGGCACACGGCGACGAGCGCGGAGCCCTGCTCGGCTTCCTGGAGGAGGCGCGGGGTGGCATCCGGCGGGCACTCCTCGGCCTGACCGAGGAGCAGGCGGCGAAGAAGCCCAGCGCGAGCGAGCTGTCGCTGTCCGGACTGCTCAAGCACGTGGCCGAGGTCGAGCAGAGCTGGCTGGCCCGGGCCAAGGGTGAGGAGCCGCCGGTCCATCGCACCGAGGAGAACTGGCACGAGTGCTTCCAGCTCGTCGGCGAGGAGACCGTCGAGCAGCAGCTCGCGCACTGGGCGGAGATCGCCGGTCAGATTGAGGAGTTCATCCGCGCGGTGCCCAGCCTGAACGACACGTTCGCGCTGCCGGACCAGCCCTGGTTCCCCAAGGAGCGCGTCTCCATGCGCTGGCTGATGCTCCGGCTGATCAGCGAGATGGACCGGCACGCCGGACACGCCGACATCATCCGCGAGTCGCTCGACGGCAGGACGGCCTTCGAGCTGGTGGCCGTGGAGCAGGGCTACGCTGGTCAAAGTTGACCAGCGTGGAAGCGAGGGGCGTGGGGATGTCGGCGATCCGGTTGCTGGTGCTCGGTGCGGTCCGCCAGCACGGACGGGCCCATGGGTACCAGGTGCGCAACGACCTCGAGTACTGGGGCGCCCACGAGTGGTCGAACGCCAAGCCGGGGTCGATCTACCACGCCCTCAAGCAGATGGCCAAGCAGGGCCTGCTGCTCGCCCACGAGATCGCGCCCTCCACGGCCGGCGGCCCGCCGCGCACCGAGTACGAGATCACCGACAACGGGACCCAGGAATACCTCAAGCTGTTGCGCGAGGCCCTGACGGCGTACGACCAGAAGCCGGACGTCCTGTCGGCCGCCATCGGGTTCATGGTGGATCTGGAGCGCGAGGAGGCGCTCGAACTCCTCGAGGAGCGGGTGCGCGTCATAGAGGAGTGGCGCGCGTCCGTCACCGAGTACTACACCCCGGCGGACGGCCCCGAACAGCTCGGCCACATCGGCGAGATCATGAACTTCTGGGTGTACTCGGCGGACCGGGGGGCCGAGTGGACCCGGGGTCTGATCGAGCGCATCAAGGGCGGGGCGTACACGTTCGCGGGCGAGGGCGAGCCGTTTGTGGGCGTGTTGGCGGAGGGTGAAGAGAACCCGTATGCGACGGGTGAGTCCCATCCGGGAGACCGCCAGTAGTTCCCGGCGCTCAGGCGTGCGCTGCCGCGGGTAGTTCATCCGCGCGATTAATCAAGTTTGACCAGTCGCTGCTCGGGTACTAGCTTGTTGCTGATAGTCAAGTTTGACTAATACCTAGGGAGAGGTCTGTGACCGACTCGGCGATCCTCGTCGAAGGGGTACGGAAGAACTACGGAGGCAAGCGCGCACTGGACGGCCTCGACCTGACGGTCGGACGCGGCACCGTCCACGGCGTGCTCGGCCCGAACGGCGCGGGCAAGACGACGCTGGTGCGGGTGCTGGCCACGCTGCTGCGGCACGACGAGGGCCGCGTCGAAGTGGCGGGACAGGACGTACGCACGCGTGCCGACGAGGTGCGCCGCCGCATCGGACTGCTGGGGCAGCACGCCGCCCTGGACGAGGACCTCGGGGGCCGGCAGAACCTCGAGATGTTCGGACGGCTGTACCACCTGGGCAGGCGCCACGCGCGCGTGCGCGCCGGCGAGCTCCTGGAGCGGTTCGGGCTCGCGGACACCGGACGCAAGGCGGTCAAGCAGTACAGCGGCGGCATGCGGCGCCGCCTGGACCTCGCCGCGTCGCTGATCACCGAACCGGAGGTGCTGTATCTGGACGAGCCGACGACGGGGCTCGACCCGCGCGGCCGCGCCGAGGTGTGGGGTGCGGTGCGCTCGCTGGTCGACGGCGGTACGACGGTGCTGCTCACCACCCAGTACCTCGAAGAGGCCGACCAGCTCGCCGACCGTATCTCGGTGGTGGACCACGGCCGGGTCATCGCGGAGGGCACCGCGGACGAGCTGAAGTCGAAGACGGGCGGCGACCGGATCGACGTGGTGCTGAGGGACGCGGGCCAACTGGGAGCGGCCGTCGCTCTGTTGCCGGAGGAGACGGACGACGTCTCGGTCGACACGGACCGCCGGCTGATCAGCGCCCCGGTCGCCGACCGCATGGCCGCACTCACCGGCACCGTACGGGCCCTGGAAGAGGCCGGAATCGAAGCGGAGGACATCGCGGTGCGGAGGCCGACGCTCGACGAGGTCTTCCTGCACCTCACGAAGGGAGTCGCGGCATGAGCGTCATGAGCGGCATGAGCGGAACGGTCGACGCGAACGTGAGGGGCACGCCGCTGGGCTGGGCGCTCGCCGACTGCTGGACCATGACCCGCCGCGAACTCGCCCACTGGGGGCGACAGCCCGTGCAGGTCGTCGTCGGGCTCGTCTTCCCGGTGATGCTGCTGCTGATGTTCGGCTATCTGATCGGCGGCGGCCGGGGCGTCGAGGGCGACTACGTCGACTTCCTGGTGCCGGGCATGCTCGCGCTGACCATGGCGTTCGGCCTGGAGTCGACGATGCTGGCCGTCACCCAGGACCTCAACAAAGGGGTGATCGACCGGTTCCGGTCGATGCCGATGACCAACGGCGCGGTCCTGGTGGGCCGTTCGGCCGCCGACATGCTGCAGTCGGCGCTGAGTCTGGCCCTGCTGATCGGGGTCGGTTACGCGATCGGCTGGCGGCCGCACGCCTCCTTCGGTGCTTTCCTGGCGGCCGTGGGGCTTCTGCTGCTCCTCAGGTTCGCGATGCTCTGGATCGGGATCCACCTGGCGATGGTGGCGGGCCGCCCGGAGATGGTGCAGGCAGTGCAGATCCTGGTCTGGCCGGTCGGTTTCCTGTCCAACGCGTTCGCGACGCCTGAGTCGATGCCCGGCTGGCTGGGCGCGGCGGTCGAGTGGAACCCGATGTCGGCGACGGCGACGGCGGTACGGGATCTGTTCGGCAGCCCGGGCGCGGCGGGGTCCTCGGGGGCGTCATGGGCGGCCGAGCACGCGGGAATGCTGGCCGTGGCCTGGCCTCTGGTACTGGTGGCGGTGTTCTTCCCGCTGGCGGTACGGAGGTTCGGGGCGCTCAGCAAATAGTTCGCGCCAAGGGGGAACCCGGAGCCGGTCCCCGGTGTACCAGAGGCAGTTGCCGTTCGTCGCAGACCGGGGGTTGCCATGGCATGGGGGAAGGCACGGGCGAGGACCGGGGCACCGGCGCAGGCGAGAAGGCGGGCGTTCGGGGCGGTGGGCGGGTTCGCACCCGCGACGGTGCTGGCGCTCCTGGTGCTGCTGGCGGGCTGTGCGGGTGCGGACACCGGTGCGCGGTCCGGTGGGACCGGGGCCGGCGGGTCGACGACCGTCACCCTGCCCGGCGGGAAGCCGCTGCGGTCGTACCCGGCCCTTCCGTACGCGGCGCCGCCCCCACACATCCCGTCGGCGGCCCACCTGCCCGGCTGGTCGCACAGCGTCGGATTCGCCGCAGACGGCAGCGGATTCGTACTGCTCGCTGACTGCACGTCGGGGGGCGAGGCGCGCTGCCGGCAACGGGTGGCCGTGCTCGACAAGGGAGCTCGCGCCTGGCGGCTCGGTCGATCCCCGCTGCCGGACGTGACGGGCGACCTCGGTATCGGATCGGGGCTCATGTCGCTGGGCCCCGGCCGTGCGCTGATCACCGAGGGCTGGACGCCGGAGGGGGAGCGCACCTGGTTCACGCGCGACGGCGGCCGCACCTGGCGGCGCGGCACGACGGAGGCCGTGGGCAGCACACCGTCGGTGCCGCCGGGCGGTGCCCTCGTCGACGACTGCCTGCGGATGGACGCCGACGGCAACGGCTGTGTGCGCAGCAGGCTGGCCGTGGTCATGCCCGACACGGGCAAGTACCGCGTACTCGCCACGCAACCACCGCTGAAGGGCGTGATGCGCCCGGCAAGTGAGCCCACCGGCGATCTTCTCTTCGCCTCCGGCACCGACCCGGAGTCCGGCCTTCCCACGCTCGCCGTGAGCGAAGACCGTGGTCGGAGTTGGCGGATCGCCCAGATGCCCGGCGTCGCCGAACAAGGCTGGTCCCTACAGGTCGTCGCGGGAAGGGACGGACTCTTCGCGGCTCAGCCCGGCCAACTGCCCGAGGACGAGACGGTGAAGAACGGGCTGCTCACCATCCACCGCAGTGTCGACAGCGGCCGCACCTGGGAACGGATCTGGCAGTACCGCAAGGGCGTCGAGCCGCGCTCGCTGCTCGGCGCCCTCGTCGTAGCCGACGACTCGAGCCTCACCGTCCATGGCGAGAACGGAGTCTGGCGCAGTACGGACCGTGGCCGCACGTTCCAGCACGTCGGCGGCACGCGAGGTATTTCGGGGTCCGTGGCCGTGACACCACTCGGCTATCTGTGGAGCGACAGCATCGGTGGCGGGAGCCATCGCATATCCACCGACGGCCTTCACTGGGCGGACTTCCACCTCGGCCGCTCCTGATGTCCATGGGGCGAAATGGGACCTGCACCTCATGTGGCAGCGTGCCGTAGAGACGGGGCTTGCGCCTCACGTCGCGTGAGGGCTCATCGTGAGGGGAGTACCGAGAAGGGAGCGGGAACGATGAGCTACTCCGTGGGACAGGTGGCCGGGTTCGCAAAGATCACCGTGCGCACTCTGCACCACTACGACGAGATCGGGCTGCTCGTACCGAGTGAGCGAAGTCACGCCGGCCACCGCCGGTACAGCGACGCGGACCTCGACCGGCTGCAGCAGATCCTCTTCTACCGGGAGCTCGGATTTCCGCTCGAGGAGGTCGCGGCCCTTCTCGACGACCCGGGCGCGGACCCGCGGGAGCACCTGCGGCGCCAGCACGAGTTGCTGACCGCCCGGATCGCCGAGCTGCAGAAGATGGCCGAGGCCGTGGAGCACGCCATGGAGGCGAGGAAGTTGGGCATCAATCTCACGCCCGAGGAGAAGTTCGAGGTCTTCGGGGACAAGGACCCAGAGGCGTACGCGGAAGAGGCCGAGGAACGCTGGGGCGGCACGGAGGCGTACGCCGAATCCCAGCGGCGTGCCGCCCGCTACACGAAGGCGGACTGGAAGCGGATGCAGGACGAGGTCGCTGACTGGAGTGCGCGCTACGACGCCCTGATGGCGGACGGGGAGCCGTCGTCGGGCGAGCGGGCCATGGACATGGCCGAGGAGCACCGGCAGCACATCACCAAGTGGTTCTACGAGTGCACCCTCGAGATCCACCAGGGCCTGGGCGAGATGTACGTCTCGGACGAGCGGTTCAAGGAGTTCTACGACTCCATGCGGCCAGGGCTTGCCATCCATCTGCGGGACGCGATCGTGGCCAACGCCACACGGCGCCAGGGCTGACCCGGGCCGGGCCGTGGGGTGCCGGGAGGCCGTCGGCCCGGCGCACCACCGGCCCGAGCCACGGACAACTGTGCAGCTCGCCGGGGCGCCCACAGAATTGCCCCAGTTCGCTCACAGTGCACCCCGAGGCCGCCGGTGGAACCTGGCGGAGTCACCGCGCGTTGGTAGCTTTGTGCGGCAAGACCGCCCGCCAGGACGCCCGACTGTCCCATGACGCCCCAGGAGCCCGGAACCCGTGAACACGCTTGCCCTCGGCCCGGAGTGGCTCAGCCCGGACTACCTGATCGAGACTTTCAGCCTGCCGGGCATCCTCCTGATCGTCTTCGCCGAATCCGGATTCTTCGCGTTCCTGCCCGGTGACTCGCTCCTGTTCACGGCGGGTCTCCTCGTGGCCCAGGGGAAGTACATCAGCGAGCCGCTCTGGCTCGTCTGCTTCCTGATCGTGCTCGCGGCCGTTCTCGGTGACCAGGTCGGCTATCTCATCGGCAAGTTCTTCGGACCGAAGATCTTCAACCGGCCCAACTCGAAGGTCTTCAAGCCGGAGAACCTCGAGAAAGCCCACGAGTTCGTCGAGAAGTACGGCCCCAAGGCCATCGTGCTCGCCCGGTTCGTGCCCATCGTGCGCACGTTCGCCCCGATCGTTGCGGGCGCCGGCCGTATGAAGTACCGCACGTTCATCACGTACAACCTCATCGGCGGTGTCGCCTGGGGCACGGGCGTCACGGTCGCCGGGTACTGGCTGGGCCAGATCGACTTCATCAAGGACAACGTCGAGTCCATCCTCATCCTGATCGTGCTGCTCTCCGTGGTGCCGCTCGTCATCGAGTACCTGCGCGAACGGTCCAAGAAGAAGCGCCTCGCCGCCGAGGCCCCCGCGGCCGGGGCGGAGACCACACCGGCGTGGGCGAACAGGGATCGGGAGCGCGGCCGTCACGCCAAGCGCTGAGGCCCCTTCTTGCGCCTGAACCGGCGCCGCTCTCGCGGACCGGGTTGCTCGGCCCCTTTTTGCGCCTAAGCCGGCGCCGCTCTCGCGGACCGGGTTGCTCGCCGTCTTGGTTCCTCAACTGATGGCTGAGGTGACCTGGGGACTCAGAAACCTCTGGTTCGCTTGGCCGCTCGGCGGCCCTCCGCCGTGGCGCCCGGCACCCGGAGGAACAGCCGGGAGATCTCTGACCCCAGGTTCACGCCGATCGCGATGGCCATCGCGAGCGCGGCGGCCTTGGTGAGCGAGACCATGCCCTTGTCGACGTTGTTCTGAGCGATCGCCAGAAGGCCGAAATACGTGGCAGAACCGGGCAGCAGGGGGCCGATCGCGGCCGTGACGTACGGCAGCGCGGACGCGAACCGGTAGCGCGACAGGAGCTGGCCGAAGAGGCCCACCAGGCCCGCCGCGACCGCCGTCGACGCGACGGGCGAGAGGCCCCCCGCGTAGTGCAGCGCGCCGTAGACCACCCAGGCCACGCCGCCGTTCAGCGTCACCAGCAGCACGGTGGACCGTTCCTGCTGGAGGAGCACCGCGAAGGCCAGTGACAGCAGCATCGACGCGGCGATCTGCCACACCGGGCGCTCGACGGTGAGCAGCGCCGCGTCAGGATTGAGCTTGGCGCCGAACTTCACGCCGAAGTAGAGCACCACCAGGACGCCGGTGACGATGCCGACGAACAGGTACAGAACCTCCAGCAGACGCGCTGAAGCGGTGATGTAGTAACCGGTCAGCCCGTCCTGCACGCCCGCCACGAGGGCCCGCCCCGGCAGCAGTGCGAAGAGCCCACCGGTGACCACCGCGGAGGCCGCCACCGGGACGTGTGCCAGCGTCAGGGCGATGCCCATCGCGGCGGGTGGCATCGCGGCCACCACGAACTGGTAGAACTCCGGCAGCCCGCGCCCCGCGCAGAGCCAGGCGAGCCTGTCGCCCAGAATCGCGCCGACTGCCGCCGCCACGAAGACGATGAAGCCGCCGCCGACCAGAATCGACGCGGCACCCGCGAGAAGGCCGCCCGCCGCGGTCAGCACCCAGCCCGGATACGGGTGCCGGTTTCGGCGGATCTCCGCGAGGCGCCGGTAGGCCTCCTCCAGGGAGATCTCGGTGTCCGGGTCGCTGATGTCGTCGACCAGCCGGAAGACGGCCGCGAGCCGCGTGTAGTCGGTGCCCCGGCGGCGGACGATCCGCGAGGCCGTCACCGGATCGTCCACGAGCGACGGCTGGTGCGTGATCGACAGCTGCGTGAACGTGACGGTCGGCTCGCAGCGGTCCAGGCCGTAACTGCGGCAGACGGCGAACATCGCCGCCTCCACGTCCTCGGCGCCCTCACCGCCGGCGAGCAGCAGTTCGCCGATACGCAGGGTCAGGTCCAGCACACGCGGTACCGCAGGCCCGGACTCGTCGTCGTGCTTCTGTACGGGTTCCGGCGCCGGGCGCTCGGCCACCGGCATGCGCAGCATCGTGCGCATACGGTCCTGCCAGGGAGCCTCCTTGGTCAGCCGGACCATGGGGATGCCCGACGGCGGTGTGAACGTGGGGATGCTGTGCCGGGCGCTGTACGCGCTGGGTGTGCTGAACGCCGAGCCCTCCGGCTCCGCGGTGGCGGCCGGAGGCGAGGCCAGCCCGTCCGGGATGGCGAACTCGGACGTCGTCTGCGACTCGTCCTCGGCCTCCGGTGGTTGGGACACCACGCCGGTCGGCTGGGTGAACGCGCTCCTCGCCTCGTCCGACTGCGGCTTGCGGTCCTCCGCCTCGGGGTGAGCCACTGACTGTTGCCCTCCTTTTTGCGGCTAAACCGCCGCCGCTCTCGCGGACCTGGTTGCTCGCCGTCGTGGTTCCTCAATTGATGGTTGCTGTCGCAATACGCCCCAGTATGCGCACGCGAGGGGCACCACCCGTCCGGCGCGGATGCACGAACGGGCCGCGCGGTCCCGTGAGGGATCACGCGGCCCGTTCGGGAACGCGGGGGTCAGTGACCGCCCTGCTCCTTCAAGCGCTTGTAGGAACGCTCGATCTCGGCCTCGGCGTCCGCGCGGCCCACCCAGTTGGCGCCCTCGACGGACTTGCCGGGCTCCAGGTCCTTGTAGACCTCGAAGAAGTGCTGGATCTCCAGGCGGTCGAACTCCGACACGTGGTGGATGTCACGCAGGTGCTCCACGCGCGGGTCGTGCGCCGGGACGCACAGCAGCTTGTCGTCGCCGCCCGCCTCGTCCGTCATCCGGAACATGCCGATGGCACGGCACTGGATGAGGCAGCCGGGGAACGTCGGCTCGTCCAGGATGACCAGGGCGTCCAGCGGGTCGCCGTCCTCGCCGAGGGTGTTCTCGACGAAGCCGTAGTCCGCCGGGTAGCTGGTCGAGGTGAAGAGCCGACGGTCCAGGCGAATCCGACCGGTCTCGTGGTCCACCTCGTACTTGTTCCGCGATCCCTTCGGAATCTCGATCGTGACGTCGAACTCCACCGGTGGCTCCTCCATGATCAGCACATGCATGCACATACATCGGGTGGTGCTGCATCCTCCCGGGGCCGTATGTGTCAACGGCTCCGCCGCAGGGCCCCCGGACACCCGGCCGGACGTGTGGCCGGGCCTGCCGTGGAGCGGTCCCGCGGCAAGACGCAGTGATTAAGTGTCCCTCACGCAAGTGTGTGATCGCGAAAGGGGCTGGTGCTCGTGCCAGAGCTGACGGCTGGGCGGTTCGCGAGGCGGTGCGGGGTACGGTTCGCGAAACTCACAACCTGGCAGCTCACGGGGGGCGCGGCCGTGGTCGGCCTGGCCCTCGCGGTCGGCTCGGTTGCCGCGGCCGGTCCCTGGGACTCCGGCCAGCGTACGGCCGAGCGGGACCGGGCCGCCGCACTCGAGGACGGGGGTGGCACAGATCACGGCAGCCCCGCCTCCCGTAAGGACGGCAACGGAAAGGACACGCGGGCCCGGAAGACACCGGCGGCCGCCCCGAGCGCTCCATCCGTACTGGCCGCGCTCGCGGCACCCACGGGCACGGGCTCCGCACCGGTCCCCGACGAGCGCGCACTCGCCAAGGCGCTCGACCCGCTGCTGAACAGCGGCTCCCTGGGCGCCCAGCGCACGGCCGCCGTCGTCGACGCCGCCACGGGCAAGCAGCTGTACGGCAAGGGGGCGGGCGAGGCCCTCACGCCCGCGTCGACCACCAAGATCGCGACGGCTGTGGCGGTGCTGACCGCGGCGGGCCCGGACCACCGCATCACGACGCGGGCGGTCGTCGAGCCCGGCTCCGACAAGGTCGGGAAAGTCGTGCTGGTCGGCGGTGGCGACCCGACGCTCACTGCCCGCAAGGACGCGGAAGGCAACGCGAGCCTGCGCGCTCTGGCCGACGACACCGCCCGCGCGCTCAAGGCCAGGGGCGTGGAGAAGATCTCCCTCGGTTACGACACGTCGCTGTACTCGGGGCCGCTGCTGCACCCCATCGGCCCGAACTGGAACATCGCGCCGGTCAGCGCGCTGATGGCCGACGAAGGCCGCCTCGACGACTCCGCAAGCGGTCCGGCGCCGCGCAGCGGGGATCCGGCGGCGGATGCGGCGGGTACGTTCGCGGAGCTGCTGCGCGACCGCGGCATCAAGACCGAGACGCCCGACCCGTCCTCGGCCAAGGCGTCGGACCATGCCGAGTCACTGGCCTCGGTGCAGTCCCCGACCCTGGCGGCGCTGGTCGAGCGGATGCTGACGAACAGCGACAACGACATCGCCGAGGCGCTGGCCCGGCAGACGGCGCTCGCCACGGACGAACCCGCGAGCTTCGACGGCGGAGCGAAGGCGATCAGTACGCAGCTGAAGAAGCTGAAACTCCCCCTGTCCGGCGCTCAGTTCGCCGACGGCAGTGGCCTGAACCGTGCCGGCAGGCTCAGCGCGAGCCTGCTCACCGCGCTCCTCGCCCGCGCCGCCGACCCGGACCACGCGGAGCTCCGCCCGGTCCTGACAGGCCTGCCGGTCGCAGGCTTCACCGGCACACTGCGCAACCGTTACGCCGACGACGCGGACGCCCCTGGCACCGGCCTCGTCCGCGCCAAAACCGGCACCCTGACCGGCGTGAACACCCTCGCAGGCACAGTGGTCGACACAGACGGCCGCCTCCTGGCATTCGCTTTCCTGACGACCGGCACGACAGACCCGAAGACGGCCCAGTCAACGCTGGACAGAGCAGCGTCAGCACTGGCGGCCTGCGGCTGCAACTGACCGATACCGCTGTGGGCAATCGTTCCTCCTCCAGCTACCGCTGAGGGTGCCCCCAGGAGGTGCCCCAGACGATGGGGGTACCTCCCATGCCCTTGAGGCAATAGGGGAGGGCGGGCACAGCACCACGACGCACGGTGCCGTCGACCCGGAGGTCCGCCAAGGCTGGGGGCTCCAACAACCTCCGCAGCCGGACATGCTCACGTACCGTTGACGCATGACGAGCATCGGTGGTGCCGAGATGGTCGACTGGAATCTCGCGGTGGCGACCGCGACCCGGCTCGTACGGCCGGGTCCCGAGGTAACCCGCGACGAGGCCCGCGCCGTCGTCGCGGAGCTGCGCCGGCATGCCAAGGCCTCCGAGGAGCACGTCCGGGGGTTCACCCGGTTGGGCACCGACGAGGCCCACGACACCCCCGTACTCGTCGTCGACCGGCCCGGCTGGGTCCGGGCCAACGTCGCCGGGTTCCGCGAACTCCTCAAGCCCCTCCTGGACAAGATGCAGCAGCGCCGCGGCGGCGGCCCGGGCGGGGCCGTCCTCGGCGCCGTCGGCGGCAAGGTCACCGGCGTCGAGCTGGGCATGCTGCTGTCCTTCCTCGCCTCGCGCGTCCTCGGCCAGTACGAGACCTTCGCCCCGGCGACGCGCGAGCTCCCGGCCGGCAGCAACGGCGGCGGCAGGCTGCTGCTCGTGGCGCCGAACGTCGTCCACGTGGAGCGCGAGCTCGACGTGGACCCGCACGACTTCCGGCTCTGGGTGTGCCTGCACGAGGAGACGCACCGCACCCAGTTCACGGCCGTTCCCTGGCTGCGCGACCACCTCGAGGGCGAGATCCAGTCGTTCCTTGCCGAGACGGACGTCGATCCCATGACCGTCCTCGAGCGGATCAGGGAGGCCGCGCAGTCGCTGGCCGGCGGCCGCCCGGAGGGCGAGGAGGACGACGGCGGCCACTCCCTCGTCGAGCTGGTGCAGAGCCCCGCCCAGCGGGAGATCCTCGGCCGGCTGACCGCCGTGATGTCGCTCCTCGAGGGCCATGCGGACTTCGTGATGGACGGCGTCGGCCCGGCGGTCGTGCCGTCCGTGGGCGAGATCCGCGAGAAGTTCCAGCAGCGCCGCGCCCGAGGCGCCTCCCGCCTGGACGTGGCCCTGCGCAAGCTGCTGGGCCTCGACGCGAAACTGCGGCAGTACAAGGACGGCGAGCGGTTCGTACGGTCCGTCGTCGAAGAGGTCGGCATGGACGGCTTCAACCGGATCTGGACCTCGCCCAACACGCTCCCCACCAAGTCCGAGATCTCCAAACCGGCGGACTGGGTCGCGCGGGTGCACCGCAAAGCGGAGTCGTGAGCTGGGATGAGCCGGGCAGCGACGATCTGGATGCACCGACCGCGAAGAACGCCCGTTATCACCCGTCCGAGGGACCGTGAGGCTTGAGAAGGCGTGCAATGCTCGGGTAACGGCTCGGCTCTGTCACCATCGAACCACTCTGAGTGACTGAACGGCCCGTGCGAGACGGGCGGCCGGCGCAGGCACTCGGTGACCGAGTGACAGATTCCGAGGCACACTCCCGAACTCCCGAAGGGAACCGGACATGGGTCCCCATCCAGCGGTCGCGGCGATACGCCTGGCGGTCCGCCGCGTCCTCCACGACGTCCTCATCGACCTCAGCGCCCAGCGCACTCCTGAGCCCCATGCGGCCCACGCCGAGCGCGCGCCCGGGGATGCCCTGGTACTCGTGGCCTGCTCCGGCGGCGCCGACTCCATGGCGCTCGCCTCCGCCCTCGCTTTCGAAGCCCCCAAACTCGGCATCCGCGCCGGTGGCATCACCGTCGACCACGGTCTGCAGCCCGGCTCTGACCTCCGCGCCGCCGAAGTCGTCGCGCGGCTCACCGCCCTCGGCCTGGACCCCGTCGACTCCGTCGTCGTGTCGGTCGGCCGCGACGGCGGTCCCGAGGCTGCCGCCCGCGAGGCCCGGTACGCGGCGCTGGACGCCGCCGCAGAGCGCCACGGCGCCGCGGCGATCCTGCTCGGCCACACCCGCGATGACCAAGCGGAAACCGTCCTGCTGGGCCTCGCCCGCGGCTCCGGCATCCGCTCCCTGTCCGGAATGGCTGCTGTTTCCGGGGGACCGGGAGCCGCCGGCCGTTACCGCCGCCCCTTCCTGCACCTCGACCGGCAGACCGCCCGCAAGGCCTGCATGGTCCAGTCGCTGCCCGTCTGGGACGACCCGCACAACACAGACCCCGCGTACACGCGCTCGCGCCTGCGCCACGAAGGCCTGCCCGCCCTGGAGAAGGCGCTCGGCAAGGGCGTCGTGGAGGCCCTCGCCCGCACGGCCCAGCTCTCCCGCGACGACGCCGATGCCCTGGACGCCTGGGCCGCCGAGGCCGAGGCCTCCGTCCGCGACGCCTCCGGCCTGCTGGAATGCGCCAAGCTCTACGCGCTGCCGCCCGCCGTACGCCGCCGCATCCTGCGCCGCGCGGCCATCGCCGCGGGCGCCCCGGCCGGTTCGCTGTTCGCCCGCCACATCGAGGAAGTCGACCGGCTGATCACCGGGTGGCGCGGTCAGGGCGCCATCAATCTCCCCGGCCGGGTCGTCGCCCAGCGGCAGGGTGGCAGACTGGTGATTCGGCAAGGCTGACGAAGAGCCCCGGTACGCCTGGTACGGCAGACGACCGGGACGTCGGCGGACACGACCGAAAGTGATGCGGGTGGACGCGAAAGACATGGGTGCCGATCTCAAGTCGGTGCTCATCACCAAAGAAGAGATCGACGCGAAGCTGGCCGAGCTGGCCGCGAAGATCGACGCGGAGTACGCGGGCAAGGACCTGCTGATCGTCGGTGTCCTCAAGGGCGCGGTGATGGTCATGGCCGACCTGGCCCGTGCGCTGTCCACCCCCGTCACCATGGACTGGATGGCCGTGTCGTCGTACGGCGCGGGCACCCAGTCGTCCGGTGTCGTGCGGATCCTCAAGGACCTCGACACCGACATCAAGGGCAAGCACGTCCTCATCGTCGAGGACATCATCGACTCGGGGCTGACGCTGTCCTGGCTCATCTCGAACCTCGGCTCGCGCGAGCCGGCGTCGCTGAAGGTGTGCACGCTGCTGCGCAAGCCGGAGGCGGCCAAGGTCGCGATCGACGTGGAGTGGGTCGGCTTCGACATCCCCAACGAATTCGTCATCGGGTACGGCCTGGACTACGCCGAGAAGTACCGCAACCTCCCGTTCGTCGGTACGCTCGCGCCCCACGTCTACGGCGGTTCCTGAGCGGCGACGGGTGTTCCCTCAGCCGGTGGTCCGGGTGTGCCCGGGCCCACAGGACATTCGGGAACCCCCAGGCGTTTTCCGCCGTTGGACCATCCGAGGCGGTATTGCCGGTCTTCTCCGCAGCGTCGGGTGACGATCCTGGGGTACCGTCCGAAGAACAGTCTTTATCAAACTCACTATGGCAGGAGGGACGGAGCGGCACCGCTCCGTATGGATGGACGTGAAGCGATACTTCCGTGGGCCGGTCATGTGGATCGTGCTGGCCGTCCTTGCCGTGGTCGTGTTGATGCAGGTCGTCGGCTCGTCCGGCGGCTACAAGACAGTGGACACCGGTCAGGTCGTCCAGGCCATCAACGACAACCGGGTGAAGTCGGCCAAGCTGACCACCGGTGACGAGCAGACCATCAAGGTCGAGCTGAAGGATGGCCAGAAGGTCGAGAACAGCGGCAAGATCCAGGCGAGCTACATCGGCGACCAGGGCGTCGACCTCGCCAAGGACCTGCAGGCCAAGTTCGAGGACAAGCAGATTCCCGACGGCTACACCGTGTCGCCGTCGAAGCAGAACCCGTTCGTCGGGATCCTGCTCTCCCTGCTCCCCTTCGTCCTCATCGTGGTCGTCTTCCTGTTCCTGATGAACCAGATGCAGGGCGGCGGCTCCCGGGTCATGAACTTCGGGAAGTCCAAGGCCAAGCTCATCACCAAGGACACCCCGAAGACGACGTTCTCCGACGTCGCGGGCTCGGACGAGGCCGTAGAGGAGCTCCAGGAGATCAAGGAGTTCCTGCAGGAGCCGGCGAAGTTCCAGGCCGTCGGCGCCAAGATCCCCAAGGGCGTGCTGCTGTACGGCCCGCCTGGTACGGGCAAGACGCTGCTCGCGCGCGCCGTCGCCGGCGAGGCGGGCGTGCCGTTCTACTCGATCTCGGGTTCCGACTTCGTCGAGATGTTCGTCGGTGTCGGTGCCTCCCGGGTCCGTGACCTGTTCGAGCAGGCCAAGGCGAACGCCCCGGCGATCGTCTTCGTCGACGAGATCGACGCCGTCGGCCGGCACCGCGGTGCGGGCCTCGGCGGCGGCCACGACGAGCGCGAGCAGACGCTGAACCAGCTGCTCGTCGAGATGGACGGCTTCGACGTGAAGGGCGGCGTCATCCTGATCGCCGCCACCAACCGGCCCGACATCCTCGACCCGGCGCTGCTGCGCCCGGGCCGCTTCGACCGGCAGATCGCCGTCGACCGCCCGGACATGCAGGGCCGTCTGGAGATCCTCAAGGTCCACCAGAAGGGCAAGCCGGTCGCCCCGGACGTCGACCTGTCGGCCGTCGCGCGGCGCACCCCGGGCTTCACGGGTGCCGATCTGTCGAACGTGCTGAACGAGGCGGCGCTGCTGACCGCCCGCAGCGACAAGAAGCTGATCGACAACCACTTCCTGGACGAGGCGATCGACCGCGTCGTGGCGGGCCCGCAGAAGCGGACCCGGATCATGTCGGACAAGGAGAAGAAGATCACCGCGTACCACGAGGGCGGTCACGCCCTGGTCGCGGCGGCCTCGCCGAACTCCGACCCGGTCCACAAGATCACGATCCTGTCCCGCGGCCGTGCCCTGGGCTACACGATGGTCCTGCCGGACGAGGACAAGTACTCGACCACGCGCAACGAGATGCTCGACCAGCTGGCGTACATGCTGGGTGGCCGCGCGGCCGAGGAGCTCGTCTTCCACGACCCGACCACGGGTGCGGCCAACGACATCGAGAAGGCGACCGCGACCGCGCGGGCCATGGTCACGCAGTACGGCATGACCGAGCGGCTCGGCGCGATCAAGTTCGGCGGCGACAACACCGAGCCGTTCCTGGGCCGCGAGATGTCGCACCCGCGGGACTACTCGGAAGAGGTCGCGGCGCTCGTCGACGAAGAGGTCAAGAAGCTCATCGAGAACGCGCACAACGAGGCCTGGGAGATCCTCGTCGAGAACCGCGACGTCCTCGACAACCTGGTCCTCGCGCTGCTGGAGAAGGAGACGCTGAACAAGGAGCAGATCGCCGAGATCTTCGCTCCCATCGTCAAGCGCCCGGCCCGTCCCGCGTGGACCGGCTCCTCCCGGCGTACGCCGTCGACCCGTCCGCCGGTGCTCTCCCCGAAGGAGCTGTCGCTGACGACCGGTGCCAACGGCTCCACGCCCGCGGTGACGGCAGGCGCGGCTTCGGAGGCGGCACCCGTGTCGTCGACCGAGATCGCTCCGGCCCCGGAGGAGCGCACCGACAGCTGACCGCCTCGGCCCCACCGAGGGTGATCACTTCGGTGGTCGCGCAGCTCACAGCTGTACCGGAATGATGCCGCGCCCCCCAAGGTTTTAGCCTTGGGGGGCGCGGCATTGTCGTTTGCCCGTATGCGACACCACAGGAACGAGGCACACATGACCGACCCCGTGACGCTGGACGGCGAGGGCACCATCGGCGAGTTCGACGAGAAGCGCGCCGAGAACGCCGTACGCGAATTGCTGATCGCGGTCGGCGAGGACCCGGACCGGGAGGGCCTGCGCGATACGCCGGGGCGCGTGGCGCGCGCGTACAAGGAGATATTCGCCGGTCTGTGGCAGAAGCCCGAGGACGTCCTGACGACGACGTTCGACCTGGGGCACGACGAGATGGTCCTGGTGAAGGACATCGAGGTGCTCAGCTCCTGTGAGCACCATCTCGTGCCGTTCGTGGGGTTCGCTCACATCGGGTACATCCCGTCCAACGACGGCAAGATCACCGGGCTGTCGAAGCTGGCACGGCTCGTGGACGTCTTCGCGCGCCGCCCGCAGGTGCAGGAACGTCTGACCACGCAGATCGCCGACTCGCTGATGGAGATCCTGGAGCCGCGCGGGGCGATCGTGGTCATCGAGTGCGAGCACATGTGCATGACCATGCGGGGTGTGCGCAAGCCCGGGGCCAAGACGATCACCTCGGCGGTCCGTGGCCAGCTGCGGGATCCGGCCACGCGCGCTGAGGCGATGAGCCTGATCATGGCGAAGTGAGCGCGCTTGCAGGTGCCTCGTGAGAGGCGTTTCCTCCATCGCACGGAGGACCCTGGTGCGGTGCCGCCCGGGTGCCGGGTGCCGGGTGCCGAATGCCGGGTGCCGGGTGCCGCTCGGGTCCGGGGCCCGCGCGGCGGTTTACGTCGCCGGCGTAGCGCCCTGGCCGGGGGTGTCCTCGTCCTCGGGAAGCTTGCACACACGCTCCATGAAGAACGCGGCCGCGATCACGGCGATACCGGCGAGGACCGAGAAGCCCGCGTAGATCGCCTGGTCGCGGCGGGCCGGGACATCGAGGGACTCCAGCAGGAAGACGCCCGCCCCGCCGTACATCCCGGAGACGAGGGCCGCGACGAGTGCGCTGGCCTGGCCGAAGACGACGGCGCGGGCCGCCATCAGCGGGTCGACGCCCTTCGCACCCGGGCGGCGCTCGCGCTGGGCCCGGAGCCGCGTCCGGATGGAGAGCGCCGTCGCCAGCAGGACGACGGCGATCAGCGCCAGCACGATGGGCGCGGCCAGCGGAACCCGCGGCAGGGTGCCGACCGAGTCCCACAGCCGGGCGCCCGCCCAGGACAGCACCCCGGCTACCACGAAGAGGCCGGCCAGCACCCTGATGCGCAGCTGTTTCACGTCGTCCCTTCGTCGCCACCGGCCTTCGCAGCCCTCGGCGAAAGCTTGGTCCGCTCGACCCTAACGTGGGTCCGGTAGACCCTAACGACTATTCGGGCAGCCGGAGTTCCAGGTCGGCGCGCGGCGTCACACCCGCTCGGGTGACGCCGGCCAGCAGCTGGGCGACGGGGCCGCGGCCGGGCAGCTGGGCCTCCGGCTCGACGTCGTGCCACGGCGCGAGGACGAAGGCGCGCTCATGGGCGCGCGGGTGGGGGAGCGTCAGCGTCGGGTCGTCCGAGACCACGTCGGCGTAGGCGACGATGTCCACGTCGATCGTGCGCGGGCCCCAGCGCTCGTCCCGTACGCGGCTGAAGGCCTCCTCGATCGCGTGCGCGCGATCCAGGAGCGAGGAGGGCGGGAGGGTGGTCTTCACGACGATCACCGCGTTGAAGTAGGCGGGCTGGCTGCCCGGCTCGACGCCCCAGGGCTCGGTCTCGTAGACGGGGGAGACGGCCTTGACGCGCATGCCCGGCGTGTCCTCCAGGGCGTCGATGGCGCCCTGCAGGGTCTCCAGGCGGTTGCCCAGATTCGACCCCAGGGAGATCACAGCCCGTTTCGGATTGCTCAGGGTCGTGTCGGCGGCGTCCACCTGTTCCACCACGGACGCGGGCACTGGCTGGACGGTCGGGTCGCTCTGTCCCCAGCTGACAAACGCAGTCATACTCGGCTCCGGGTGATCGTGACGGTCACGTCGTCGAAGGGCACGGTGATCGGGGCGTCCGGCTTGTGGACGCAGACCTCGACCTCCTGGACCCCGTCGTGCTTCAGGCAGGTGCGCGCGATGCGGTCGGCCAGCGTCTCGATGAGATCGACCGGCTCGCCCTCGACGACGGCCACGACCTCCTCCGCCACGATGCCGTAGTGCACGGTCTTCGCCAGGTCGTCGTCGGCCGCGGCAGGCCGCGTGTCCAGCCCCAGCACCAGGTCCACGATGAAGACCTGGCCCTCCTCGCGCTCCTTCGGGTAGACGCCGTGGTACCCACGGGCCTTGAGGCCGCGCAGCGCGACACGATCCACGCGAATCACTCCTGCAGTCGTCGGACGGTTTTCATTTGGCGGACACGACCTGTTCCCCACGGCCGGGGCGCCCGGCCGCAGTGGGGTCAACGCCCATGATCCGAACCGCCTCGTCCGAGAGCGGTTGGCTCACCAGCACGGTCGAATCTACCCGTGAGCACCGACAATCCCAGCCCACGGAGGGTCAGGGCGGGCTGGATCAAGGGCCCTCCGGGCGGCCGGACGTGGCCACGACCGGGGTGGTAGCCGTCCATACCCGGGCCGACGTGATTCCAACCACTCCTCGTCCCTGCCAGGCCCCTACCCACTCAGGCGGGGGTCTCGTCGTCCTCGTCCCCGTTGGATTCGGCCAGTACGGGAGAGGCGTGGTGGGACCAGAGCTTCCAGCCGGCCGAAGTGCGGCGGAACACGTTCGTGGCGACGACCAGCTGGCCGACGAGCGGGCCGGGTTCGGGGCCGCCGTCCGGGGCGGGGGCGCCGCTGAGGATGTTCTCGGTACAGGTCACCAGCGCGGTGTCACCGCTGACCGAGACGTGCACATCGGTCAGGAAGAACTGGATGTACTCGGTGTTCGCCATGATCAGCGCGTACGACCTGAGGACCTCGCCGCGGCCCGTCAGCAAAGGCCAGCCGGGGTGCACGCAGGAGATCTCGGGCCGCGCGGAGACCACGGCGTCCGGCATGTCCTCCTCGTCGGTGATGTCGGTCTCGTCGAGTGCGTCTGCCGTGACCGCGGCATCCGCTCCGTCCTCGCTGTCCGAGGCTGTCAGCCACAGGGCCGACAGCTCCTCGAAGTCGCCGCGCTCCATCGCCTCGTAGAAGGCGGTGTTGGCGCGTTCGACCTGCTCGACGTCGGTACGGGGGCCGGTCACCGGGCTCCTTCTACGGCGCGGGCGACGCGGACCGCGTCCGCGGTGGCCCGGACCTCGTGGACACGTACCGCCCACGCGCCCTGGTGGGCGGCGATGGCCGAAACCGCGGCGGTGGCGGCGTCCCGCTCCCGGGCGGGCGGCGGGGCGCCGTCGGGGCCCGCCAGCACCTGGCCGAGGAACCGCTTGCGGGACGCGGCGACCAGCAGCGGGTAGCCGAGCGCGTGCAGGCGGTCCAGGTGCGCAAGCAGCGCCAGATCGTGCGCGGTCTCCTTGGAGAAGCCCAGGCCCGGGTCGACGACGATCCGGTCCGGGGCGATGCCGCCCCCGATGACGGCCTCCACGCGCGCGTGCAGCTCCGATACGACTTCGGCGACCACGTCGTCGTACGTCCCGGGGATGTTCCCGCCCTCCAGGAGCCCGCGCCAGTGCATGACCACGAACGGCGCGCCGGCCTCGGCGACGACGGGGACCATCGCGGGATCCGCGAGACCGCCGCTGACATCGTTGACGAGCGCGGCACCGGCCGCCAGGGACTGCTCCGCCACGGAGGCGCGCATCGTGTCCACGGAGACGGTGACGCCCTCGGAGGCGAGGCCGCGGACGACGGGGATGACCCGGCGCAGCTCCTCGTCGGCGTCCACCCGGGTCGCGCCCGGACGGGTCGACTCGCCGCCGACGTCGATCAGGTCCGCGCCCTGCGCGACGAGGTCGAGGCCGTGCTTGACGGCGGCCGTCGTGTCGAACCAGCGGCCGCCGTCCGAGAACGAGTCGGGGGTCACATTGACGACGCCCATGACCGCGCAGCGGTCCCACTTGGGCAGACCGGTCACCTGGCCGTGGCTACGCAACGTACTCATGGCTTCCAGCCTAGGCCCGAGGGCGGGGTGCTTGGGTCTCCCCGCCTCGGCGGGGGATCACTCTTGCGGCCAGGGGCGGGGCGCCCCGATGCGCCTGCGGCGGGGCTTTCCCGCCTCCGGCGGGGGCTGTGGGCCGCACCGCGGCCGGTTCCCATGCACCCGCCCTTTCTTTTGCCCGCCTTGGGCGGGGTGTGTCCGGCGGAACGTGCCCGAACCCCGCGCCCCTATGGGGCCGCCTCGACCCTCCGCCTCCGCCCCACCTCCGCCCCATGCGCGCACTGCCGCCGCGCCTGCGCACCGATGCCGGTGAGCCGGGTCAGCCTCGGTGTCACGAAGCCCTCCGCCTGCAGCGCGGCGAAGCCGATACGCGGCAGGTCCCGGGTGCTGCGGAACACCACGAACCTCGGCTCCCAGCGCGGGTGGAACTTCGCGTTGAACCTGTACAGCGACTCGATCTGGAACCAGCGCGAGAGGTACACCAGCAGACCGCGCCAGGCGCGCAGGACCGGGCCCGCACCGAGCTTCTCGCCGCGCGAGAGGGCCGAGCGGAACATGGCGAAGTTCAGGGAGACGCGCTCGATGCCGAACCTCGGGGCGGCCTGCAGTGCCGCCACGATGAGCAGTTCGTTCATGCCGGGGTCCGCGGCGCGGTCGCGGCGCATGAGGTCGAGCGAGACGCCATCCGTACCCCAGGGGACGAAGTGGAGTACGGCCTTCAGGTCGCCGTACGACCCCGGTGCCGGGTCGTCCCGCCCGTCTCCCACCACCGCCCTACCCGAGGCTCCCCCAGAGCCGAAAGCCTGGGGGGACCCCCATCGCGCCGCCCCTTCGATTCTGTGCGCCGTCGCGATCAGGCAGTCGCCGTCGGCGGCGTCGCCCACGCGTCCGAGGGCCATGGAGAACCCACGTTCGGTGTCGGTGCCGCGCCAGTCGTCGACGGCTCTCCGGATCCGGTCCAGCTCCTGGTCGCCGAGATCACGGACGCGCCGTACACGGGTCTCGTAGCCGGCCCGCTCGATCCGCCTCACCATCTGGCGCACATTGCGCATCGCGCGCCCGGAGAGGGAGAAATCCGCGACGTCCACCACCGCTTCGTCGCCCAGTTCGAGCGCGTCCAGACCGGTCTCGCGGGCCCACACCTCGCCACCCGTCTCGGAGCAGCCCATGACGGCGGGCGTCCACGAGTGGATCCTGGCCTCGTCCATGAAGCGCTCGATCGCGCCAGGCCAGGCCTCGACGTCGCCGATGGGGTCGCCGCTGGCGAGCATGACGCCGGATACGACGCGGTAGCACACGGCGGCTTTGCCGCTGGGCGAGAAGACGACGCCCTTGTCGCGGCGGAGCGCGAAGTGGCCGAGCGAGTCGCGGGCGCCGTGCCGGGCGAGGAGCTCGCGCAGCCGCGCCTCGTCGTCCGCGGTGAGGCGCGCGACCGGGTGCTCCGGCCGGAGCGCGAGGTAGATCGTGGTGATGGCGGTGAGCAGGCCGAGGGCCCCGAGCGAGTACGCGACCGTCCATGACGTACGACCGGTGTAGTCGACGGGGCCCTCGAAGCCGAACAGTCCGTACAAGACGTGCTCGAGACGCTCCGCGAGACTCGGGTCGCCGACCGTCTCGCCGGGGTGGACGCTGACGATGACCAGGCCGAGGGCGAGAGAACCGGCGCCCACGAGGACGAAGTTGGCGAGCGCGAGCCAGCGGCTGCGCGGATCGGGCAGCGCCGCGAACTGGTCCCGGTGGCGCAGCAGCAGCGCCAGCAGCACGAGGGAGATCAGCACGCCGACGATCGAGTGCCGGTACAGGAACTCCGCCACGGCGCCGGCCGGCAGCAGCCCCACGGCGGCCCGCCAGGCCCGCCGCTTGTGGCGCCGCAGCCCGTGGGCGAGGAGCAGAAGCAGGATGCCGGCGCTGAGCGAGAGGGCGGCGGCGAACGGGCCGAGCGCGCCCGGCAGTACTTCTGTGATGGCGTGCACGCGGCTGTGCCGGAAGCGCGGGAAGACGCCTGCCGCGATGTCTACCAGGCCGACGAACGTACAGGCCCGGGTGACGATGGCGGGCACGGCGTCGGCACGGGGGCCGCGAAGCATGCGCCCGAATGTGAGGGGCTGAGGCTCGGTGTGCCGAAGCGTGCCTGCGTCTTCGGGCGCCAAGTGCCCGCGAATCCTGCCGCCCTGCACGGTGCCGTCAGGAGTCATGCCCGATATGCCCCTATCTATCCTGGCGGGCATCGTCTCCCGTAGCTCTGCCAACACCTTGTCGGCCAACACCTTGACCCCAGGCGGTTCCGGGGGCCCATGAGGCCCGACGCCGAACCGGCGTCGGGGGGACGGTGCGTTCTCTAGGAGGGCGCACCGGCGGGGCGGGTTCACCCAGGGAAGGACAACAGGGGGAAAAGCGACGGCAAAGGTATGCAGGGGGTACAGGCCTGGGTCCGACGAACGACCGCAACAGCCGGCACGCGGTCGTGTCGGGCGGTTGTGTCTGCGGTCGGCCGGCTGCCCGCGAGATTCAGGAACGGGAGTGGGAGAAGGGCGCAATCGACGTCGTTCCCGAATACGCCGCGACACTCGCCGAATTCCTCGATCTCAAGGAGAACGGGCCGAACACGAAGCAGGTCGCCTCGAGTGATGAGGTGGTGCTTCACCGCGAATTCCGCACTCACCGCGAACGCGTTCTGGTCGACCGTGTCGCCCGCCGGAAGCAGCTTTAGCCCCCGCGTGCTCCACGAGCCTCCGCAACGCGGTTCGCCGCACGGGGCGTCGGGCTGCCGGTCGCATCACGCGGGCAGCACCGATATAGCCGACGTACTGGGGAAGTTGACGAAGACAATCACGACGGCCGGTCTCGTCGAACTCGGCGGGTAGGTCAACGCGGAACGCAAGCTGATCAAGAAGGGCGCGACCGGCGTACCATGTTTTTGCCTGCCGGGGCACCATGATTCGCCTACGCGCGGTAAGTTTCTGGCCATGCCACGTGGACGTCACCGCCATTCGCCACCCCTGCACAGGCTGCTGCCGCCCTCGACGATCGCAGGCGCCTCGCTCGTCTGCGCCGCCGGCGCCTGGTTGTTCACGGAGCCGGTGGTGCTCCGTGGGCTGGCCGGGGCCGCCGCGGCGGTGACCGTCGCGGGTGCGGTCGTCATGCGCCGCTGGGACCGGCTGGCGGGCAAACGTGTCGCGGAGCTCATTCGGGCGCGCCAGAGCGACGAATGGCGTTACGAGGAGCGGACGGCCGAGCTCGAGTCCGACCTCGACGAGTCGCGTGAGCTGCGTATCAAGCTGGAGCACAAGTTGCGGGCGAAGCGCGCCGAGCTGGCTGCGCTGCGCACCGAGCACGCGGCACTGCTGCGGCGTTACGCGACCGCGGAGACCGAGCGGGCCTCCGCGCTGGAGGGACGGCGGCTGCTGGCCATAGAGGCGGCGGCCCCGGCGAGGGCGTTGCCGCCGGCGGGCGGGGCCACGGGGGCCGGGGTGGCGCCGGCGTCCACGGTGCTCGCTCCCGCGGGGGCTGCGTCCAGGGTTCCCGCTCCTGCGGAGCCTGTGTCCAACGAGCGCGCGTCCGACGGGTCCGCGGGTGCGGGGCCTGAGCCCGCCCGGCGCGTGTCCGCGGCTTCCGGCCAGGCGGCTCCGAGTCCGGAACTCTTCCTGCGAGCCAACTCCGCGCTGGACCGCCTTGCGAGGGGTGGCGCGTCGGTGAAGACGGACTCGGCCGGTACCGGCCGGGCGGAGAGCGGCAGGGCCCCGGCGGAGCATGCGGCCGCCGGCGAGCGCGCTGCCGCGCGGGAGGGCGCTGCCGCTGGGGAGGGTGAGTCGCAGGGGAAGTCCGTGGCGGCCGGCGAGCACACGCGCGCGGCCGCCGCACCCATCGGCCACTATCTGGTGCCGACTGCCGCGGCGGTCGTACCGCCCGCCCCCGCGCGACGCCGAGCGGTCGAGGGGAGCTTCGACTTCTTCGGCACCAAGAGCGTGGCGCCGGCCGCACTCGCAGCGGTGCAGAACCAGGACCTGGCGGACGTCGTCGGCGAGGAGGTTCTGGCCCTCCACAAGTCGGAGGCCGAGGCCGAGTTCAAGCCGGCCACCGACAACGGTCGGGCGGTCGGCCAGGTCATCGACCTGACGGAGCACGACGAGACTGAGCAGATCGACGTGGCGGACCTGAGGTCGGCGCTGCAGGCCTGACGGCGTTTCGTCTCGCGAGGGCACGAGGGCACCCGCCGTCGTGTGGGGTACCCCCCATGCACCTCCTGGGGGCACGCCCCAGCGGTAGCTGGGGGAGGAACGCCTGCCCGCCCACAACGGGAGGGTCCCGCCGCCCGGGTGTCAGCCGCCCTCCGGTCGAAGGTGACGCACATCCCGGCGCTGCCCGACCCGCCCACCGGCAGGTTGCGCAGCGCCGCCGACCGTGAGCCGTCGCACGGGTCCCGAACCGCCCACCGGAAGACGGCGAACGCACCCGCGTGCGGGCCGCCGCAGGCCGTCGCTCAGGCCATCCAGCGGTCCGGGCGGGCCTTGCGGCGGCCCGTACGGGAGCGGTCCGCCTGGGCGTGGAGGAGGGTCGCCGCCTCGGCGGCGTCGCGGAGGCCGGCGGTCACGGTCTTGTTGGCGCCCGTGTCCACATGGACGTCGGCCAGCGACCGGGCGCGCTGCCAGGGCCCCTGGACAAGCCGTACGCTCTGCACCTTCGCGTGCGGCACCAGCGACAGGCTGCGGCGCAGCAGCCCGTGGCGCGAAGCGAACACCGTGTCCGTGACGGCGAGACCGTAACCACGCCACCAGAACGGTGCGCACCAGCGCGCCCGGCTCGGCGGGCGGGACAACACGCCCGGCACCGTCACGCCCGGCAGAACCCGCGATATCACCGTCTCCGCGACCTCCCGCGAAGCCACCGGAACGAGTATGGAGTTGGACGAACCGGCCACGTCGAGCTCGACACGGACCCAGCCGCGCCGCCGCCACAGCAGCGGTTCGATGATGCGGACGGTCTGCACCCGGCCCGGCGGCACGGTCTCGTGCGTACGGTCGAGCAGCCCGTGGTCGATACGGAGCCCGTCCGGGGATTCGGCGACCGTCCAGTCGTACTCGCCGATGAACCGGCCCACACTGTTCGCCCCGGCGGCGCCCAGCAGCGGCAGTGCCGTGGCCAGCACCGTCCACACGTTGTGGGTGGCCATCCAGATCAGCGGCGGTACGACAAGCGAGGCCAGCAGCATCACCCAGGGCGCGCCGGTGAGCAGCAGCGACACCGCGAGCATCCGCGGCGGAACGTGCACCAGCCGCTGTGCCGGGGCCTCGCCGACCTCCTGTGCCGTCTCGGGCGCGAACCCGGCGGCGCGGGCGAGGAGTTCGGCCCGGAGGACGCGGGCCTCCTTCTCGCCGAGATAGGCGAGTTCGTCCTTCTTGTCCGTCCCTATGACGTCGAGTCTGAGTTTCGCGACGCCTGCGAATCGGGCCAGCAGGGGCTGGGTGACGTCCACGGCCTGGAGCCGGTCGAGGCGGATATGGGCGGTACGGCGGAACAGCAGCCCGGTGCGGATGCGCAGTTCCGTGCCGGTGACGGCGAAGTGCGTGTACCACCAGGTCAGAAAGCCGTAGAGGGCGGCGACCGGTATCAGTACGGCCAGGCCGAGCAGCAGCGTGAACGTGGTGAGCTCGGTCAGCCGCCGTTGCGCCTGGTCCGGGTCGTGCACCGCCCAGCCGGCGACAACGGCGATGGGCGCCCACGCGCGCCGCAGGGGCGTGACGGGATGCAACCGCCGCTCGGCCACGCCCTCGCCGTCGCCCCGGCCCGTACCCGTGCCGGTGCCCGTACCCGTGCCCTCGGCTGTGTGCGTCCGGCTCGCGGCGGCCCCTGGCTCCTGCGGCTGGTCCGCAGCCGGCCCCTCGTCGGCCGGTCCGGGGTTCGAGGGCGCCTCGCCGTTCGCAGACCCCTGGCCGTTCACAGTCCGGCCGATCGGGCTTCGCCCAGTTCCGTGAGGCGGTCGCGCAGGCGTTCCGCCTCGGTCGGGAGCAGGCCGGGGATGCGTGCGTCGGAGGCTGCGGCCGCCGTGTGCAGTTGCACGCTTGCGAGGCCGAAGTGGCGTTCGACCGGGCCCGACGTGACCTCGACCAGCTGCATCCTGCCGTACGGCACGATCGTCTCCTCCCGCCACAGCACACCCCGGCTGATCAGCAGGTCGTCCGCGCGCTCCGCGTACCGCCACGAGCGCCAGTTGCGTCCCAGCATCGACCAGCCCCACACCAGCAGCGCGAACGGCACCAGTGCGAAGGCCGCCCAGCCGGGACCGGCGAGCAGCCCCGGCAGCAACCCCGCCGCCACGGTCAACGGCACCAACCACACCACGAGCAACAGCCGCCGCATCCGCAGCAGCCCCGGCGGCAGTCCCGTCCACTCGGGCTCAGCCCCGGCGTTTCCTGTCCCAGCGGCCTTTACGCTGCCCCCACCGCCAACGCCAACGCCAACCCCAGCCCGGGCCTCGGCTCCATTCCCCGCCCCGGCCCCGGTGCCGTCCCCTGCCCCAGTCCCCGTCTCCATACCGCAAGCCTACGTACGAGAGACTGTTCCCATGACTCCTACGACGGAGACCACGATCGGCATCGGCGGCGCCGCCGAGAGCACCGACATGGTGCTCAACATCGGTCCTCAGCACCCGTCAACGCACGGCGTGCTGCGGCTGCGGCTCCTCCTGGACGGCGAGCGGATCCGGCATGCGGAGCCGGTCATCGGCTATATGCACCGCGGTGCCGAGAAGCTGTTCGAGGCGCGCGACTACCGGCAGATCGTGATGCTGGCCAACCGCCACGACTGGCTCTCCGCGTTCTCGAACGAACTCGGTGTCGTGCTCGCCGTCGAGCGCATGCTCGGCATGGAGGTTCCGGAGCGCGCGGTGTGGATGCGCACGCTGCTCGCCGAGCTGAACCGCGTCCTCAACCACCTCATGTTCCTCGGGTCGTACCCCCTTGAACTGGGTGGTATCACCCCGGTCTTCTACGCGTTCCGGGAGCGCGAGGAGCTCCAGGCCGTGATGGAGGAGATCTCCGGCGGCCGCATGCACTACATGTTCAACCGGGTCGGGGGCCTCAAGGAGGACCTGCCCGCCGGGTGGCTCGGGCGGGCCCGGCACGCCGTCGCCGACGTCCGCTCCCGCATGGACGTGTACGACCGGCTGGTCCTCGGCAACGAGATCTTCCGCGGCCGCACCCGCGGCGTCGGCGTCCTCACGCCGGAGACGGTCCACGCGTACGGCGTGAGCGGCCCCATCGCCCGCGCGTCCGGCGTCGACTTCGACCTGCGCCGCGACGAGCCCTACCTCGCGTACGGCGAGCTCCAGGACACCCTCGAGGTCGTGACCCGCCAGGAGGGCGACTGCCTGGCCCGCTTCGAGTGCCTCCTTGAGCAGACGCACATCTCGCTCGACCTCGCCGACGCCTGCCTCGACCGCATGGCCGAGCTGCCGCCGGGCCCGATCAACCAGCGCCTTCCGAAGGTCCTGAAGGCGCCTGAGGGACACACGTACGCCTGGACCGAGAACCCCCTCGGCATCAACGGCTACTACCTGGTCAGCAAGGGCGAGAAGACCCCGTACCGGCTGAAGCTCCGCTCCGCCTCGTACAACAACATCCAGGCGCTCACCGAGCTGCTGCCGGGCACGCTGGTCGCGGACATGGTGGCGATCCTGGGGTCGATGTTCTTCGTCGTCGGGGACATCGACAAGTAGCCCGACCAGAGCGTCACCCGTCGGTACGTACGTCCCCGGCCGGCACGTCCACCAGGTCCGCCGCTACGCCGACGGCCTGCAGGAGCCAGCCGAAGTCGCCGAGTCCGCCCGGCGCGGTGAGCTCGGCGGCTGCCCCCGCGTCCGCGAGGGCGCGTACGTACGCCGCAGGATCCGACGAGGCCAGGGACAGGGGCGGCCTCGCCCCCGTCACGCCCAGCGCCCGCAGGGCGGCGCGCTGGGTGACAATCCGGGCACCCGGCAGCGCGCACGCGTCCAGCGCGACATGCGCCGTGATGTCGCAGGAGCCGTCCGGCACCGGCGTCGTCTCCCGGCCCTGGCGGAAACCGGTCAGCGTTCCGAAGGGCGGCCGCGCGTCCTTGAGGTGGGCGTAGTCGACGGCGACGGCGAGCCCGCGGGCAAGCGTGGCGACGGCGGCGGCCCATGCGTCGTCCCGGGGGTGACCGATCTCGGCACGCAGGCCGGGTTCGGCGTGCGGCGGCCCGGGTGCTGCGTATGCCTCGGGGCCCGCGTCCGACTGGCCCCCCGCGTCCGACTGGCCCCCCGCGTCCGACTGGCGCCCCGCGCCCGACCGGCCCCTGGCTCCAGACCGGCCCCCGGCGCTCGACCCGCCCCCCGCCCCCAACGGCCACCACCGCGCGAGCCACTCCGCGTCGCGGCCGTCGACCGGAGCCCCGAGGTTCTCGGTGCCGTCCGCGCGTACGAGGACCAGCCGCGGCACACCGGCGGAGTCCGTCTCGACGACATCCAGGGGGACGTTGTCGAGCCACTCGTTGGCGAACAGCAGCCCCGTCACATCCCGGGGCGGTTCGGCAAGCCACTCGATCCGGTGGTCGAGCCCGGCCGGTCTGGGCACGGCCAGTTCGACCGCGTACGCGCGCGTGCGGGCCGCCGGATCGGGGGGCAGCGCGGCGAGAACCCCCGACACGAGCTCACCCCGGCCCGCGCCCATGTCGACGAAGGCCAGTTCGGCGGGGTGCCCCAGCGCCTCGTCCACCCGGCACAGCAGCCGTGCCACCGCTGCGGCGAAGAGCGGCGACGCATGCACTGACGTGCGGAAATGGCCCGCTGGACCCTCCGGCCCACGATAGAAACCGGCCGGCCCGTACAGCGCCTCGACGGTGGCCTCCCGCCAGCCGCACCCGTCCTCGTTCCGCTCATCCGTCACGGCGCCAGGTTATGTGCAATGGCCATGCGGACCTCCACCTTGGGGAGTACAAGGCCGAGGTACGGATCGCACCTCCGGTTGACTCCTGTGCTCTGCACGCTTCCCTACTCTGGGTGACGTGCAGCGCGTCTACGACTTTCTCCACAGGCACCCGACATGGGTCGACGTCTTCTGGGCCGTCGTCCTCCTCGGGATCGCCGGCGTGCATGTCGTGGGCGGGCTGAGTTCTCCGCGGGAGGAGGATCCGCCCCTCGCGTCCGTCCCGATCGCGCTGGTCCTCTGCCTCGTCGTCGCCCTGCGCCGCCGTATGCCCGAGAAGATGCTGCTGGTCGCGGCGGCGACGGGCGTGGCCCAGCTGATCCTGGACGTCGAGGTGATGCCCGCCGACTTCGCGATGCTGGTGATCATCTACACCGTGGCGGCGGACGGGGGCGGCCGACGCTGGGCGTCCCGCCTCGCGCTGTTCGGCGGCCTGTGTGCGGCGCCGCTGTCCGAGCTGCGCTGGCCGGCGGAGAATGTCAGCGGCGCGGGGCACGTGCTCGTCACGGTCTTCCAGACCGTGCCCTTCGCGCTTGCCTGGGTGCTCGGCGACTCCCTCCGCACCCGCCGCGCCTACCTCGACCAGCTCGAGGAGCGCGCCGCCCGCCTGGAGAAGGAGCGCGAGGCGCAGTCCAAGGTCGCGGTCGCCGCCGAGAGGGCCCGGATCGCCCGGGAACTGCACGACGTCGTCGCGCACAACGTGTCGGTCATGGTGGTGCAGGCGGACGGCGCCGCCTACGTCATGGACACCGCACCCGACCAGGCGAAGAAGGCCCTGGAGACGATCTCCGGCACCGGCCGCCAGGCGCTCGCGGAGATGCGGCGGCTGCTCGGCGTGCTGCGCACCGGGGAGCACGAGGAGAGCGGCGAGTACGTTCCACAGCCCGATGTCGAGCAGATCGACGAGCTGATCGAACAGGTACGCAGCGCCGGCCTGCCCGTCGACTTCAAGGTCGAGGGCACCCCGCGCCCGCTGCCCAGCGGCGTGGAGCTCACCGCGTACCGGATCGTGCAGGAGGCGCTCACCAACACCCGCAAGCACGGCGGCCCCAACGCCGGGGCGAGCGTGCGGCTCGTCTACTTCGACGACGGCCTCGGCCTGCTCGTCGAGGACGACGGCAAGGGCGCCCCGCACGAGCTGTGCGAGGAAGGCGGGCCCGACGGCAAGGGCCACGGCCTGATCGGCATGCGGGAACGCATCGGCATGGTCGGCGGCACGCTGGACGCCGGGCCGCGGCCCGGGGGAGGCTTCCGTATCAGCGCCCTGCTGCCGCTCAAGCCCGCCGGCTGGCACGGTTGACACGTTCTCATGTCTCTGACCTCCTCATGTGTCTGACCTCCGCTCTCACGTCTTCTCCTCATGATCTTCTGAGGTCCACGAAGGGACTCACCCCATGCCGCCGATCCGCGTGATGCTCGTCGACGACCAGGCGCTGCTGCGCACCGGCTTCCGGATGGTGCTCGCGGCCCAGCCCGACATGGAGGTCGTCGCGGAGGCGGGCGACGGCGTCGAGGCGCTTCAGGTGCTGCGGTCGACCGCGGTCGACGTGGTGCTGATGGACGTCCGCATGCCGAAGCTGGACGGCGTGGAGACGACCCGCCGCGTCTGTGCGGACGGGCAGCGGGAAGGCGCGCCGAAGGTGCTGATCCTCACCACCTTCGACCTCGACGAGTACGCCTTCTCGGCGTTGAAGGCGGGCGCCTCCGGATTCATGCTCAAGGATGTGCCGCCCGGCGAGCTGCTGGCCGCGATACGGGCCGTGCACAGCGGCGACGCCGTCGTCGCGCCGTCCACGACCCGGCGGCTGCTCGACCGTTTCGCGCCGATGCTGCCGACCACCGGCAAGGAGCCGCAGCACAAGGAGCTGGAGCGGCTGACGGACCGCGAGCGCGAGGTGATGGTGCTGGTCGCGCAGGGCCTGTCGAACGGCGAGATCGCGGCGCGGCTGGTTCTGTCGGAGGCGACGGTGAAGACGCACGTCGGCCGCATCCTCACCAAACTGGGGCTGCGGGACCGGGTACAGGTGGTCGTCCTCGCGTACGAGACGGGGCTTGTCCGGGCGGGCGGCGGGGCCTGACTCAGTCGGTGCCCTGCTCGGCCCAGGTCGTCGGGCCAACGCGGGACGTTTCACTACCCACCTGCGGCGTTCCCGCCGGCGGCGTACGGCAGCCGGGACTCGGTCGTCGGATGGACCGTACGCAGACCGCTGAGGGTCTCGAGGGCGCCGCGCTCGTGCTGCTCCGGGTGCGGGAGGGGATGCAGGCGACGGTGGGGTTGCCGGTGCGCCCTGCCCAGCAGCGGAGCGCCACCTGCTGTGCCATCGTCCCGGTGGGAAAGAAGGCCCCGGCATCCTTGCCGAGCAGCGAGGCGACGCGGCGCTCCAGTTCCTCGACGACACCATCCCCGTAGACGTCGGAGGCCTCTTCGAGGTCGTATACGGAAGGTGCGCCGTCCGTCAGCTGAGCGAGCTGTTCCCGGAGGGTGCTCTCCATCGCTGTGCGGGACAACGTCCGCTCGGCGCTGCGCTGCGCTGCGCAGCGCGGCGAGGCGCCGCTTGCGCTTCTGCTCTGTCGGATCGGGCATCCACAGATCATGTCGTACGGCCCCAGGGGTGCCCACAGCCTGTGGACAAACCCCGAGCCTGTGGACAGAGGAAGAACCCCCCGAACCGATCGCGTTAGCATGACGAGAAATCGTCCGGTACCCCGAGCGGACTGGAACGGAAGGCCGTCGTCGAGTGAACACACCTCAACCGCCCGATCCGAAGGACCGCCCCGCGCGGCTCTCCGTCGGGGTCGTGGGAGCAGGCCGGGTCGGACCGGCGCTGGCCGCCTCCCTCCAGCTCGCCGGGCACCGCCCGGTCGCCGTCTCCGGGGTTTCCGACGCATCGAGGCGCAGGGCCGCCGCGATGCTGCCCGATGTCCCGATAGTGTCCCCTGCGGAGGTCCTGGAGCGGGCCGAGCTGGTGCTGCTGACCGTGCCCGACGACGCCCTGCCGGGCCTCGTCGAGGGCCTCGCCGAGACGGGCGCGGTGCGGCCAGGGCAGCTCCTCGTGCACACCTCCGGGCGGTACGGCGCCAAGGTGCTCGATCCCGCGCTGCGCGCCGGTGGGCTGCCCCTCGCCCTGCATCCCGCGATGACCTTCACCGGCACTCCCGTCGACGTACAGCGGCTGGCCGGATGCTCCTTCGGCGTGACCGCGCCCGAGGAACTGCGGCTCGCTGCCGAAGCGCTGGTCATCGAGATGGGCGGCGAGCCGGAGTGGATCGAGGAGGAGAACCGCCCGCTGTACCACGCGGCGCTCGCCCTCGGTGCGAACCACCTGGTCACGCTGGTCGCCGAGGCCATGGAGCTGCTGCGCGCCGCGGGCGTCGGGGCCCCGGACCGCATGCTCGGCCCGCTCCTCGGCGCCGCGCTCGACAACGCGCTGCGGTCCGGCGACGCGGCGCTCACCGGCCCTGTCGCGCGCGGGGACGCCGGCACGGTCGCGGCCCATGTCGCGGAGCTGCGCAAGCACGCGCCGGGCACCGTCGCCGGATATCTCGCCATGGCGCGGGCCACCGCCGACCGCGCGCTCGCCCACGGCCTGCTGAAGCCCGAGCTCGCAGAGGATCTGCTCGGGGTACTGGCCGATGGGGCGGACATCGACGGCGCGGACGGAGAGGTGCGATGACCACGCTGCTGCACACCGCCGAGGAACTGCGCGCACGCGCGCGTGCCGGCCGCCGGGCCGTCGTCATGACCATGGGCGCCCTGCATGAGGGGCACGCCACCCTGGTCCGCGAGGCGCGGCGGCTGGCGGGACGCGAGGGCGAGGTCGTCGTCACGGTCTTCGTCAACCCGCTGCAGTTCGGCGCGGGAGAGGACCTCGACCGCTACCCGCGCACCCTGGACGCGGATGTGAAGGTCGCCGAACAGGCGGGCGCCGACGTGGTGTTCGCCCCGTCCGTGGACGAGGTCTACCCGGGCGGCGAGCCCCAGGTGCGTATCTCCGCGGGCCCCATGGGGGAGCGCCTGGAGGGCGCGTCGCGGCCCGGGCACTTCGACGGCATGCTGACCGTCGTCGCCAAGCTGCTCCACCTCACCGCGCCCGACATGGCGCTCTACGGGCAGAAGGACGCCCAGCAGCTCGCCCTCATCCGCCGCATGGTGCGCGACCTCAACTTCGGCATGGAGATCGTGGGCGTGCCGACCGTGCGCGAGGAGGACGGGCTCGCCCTGTCCAGCCGCAACCGCTACCTCTCGCCCGCCGAGCGGCGCACCGCGCTCGCCCTCTCCCAGGCCCTCTTCGCGGGCCAGGACCGGCATGCCGCGCAGGAGGCGCTCCGCGCGCGTGCCGTTCTCGCACCGTCCACGCACGCGCGTGCCGAGGCGCTGAGCGCGCTGGGCGAGTCCCGCGCCGCCGCTGACGCCCACGCCGTCGCCACAGCCGTGCCCGGCGGCCCCGCCGCCGTCCGCGCCGCCGCCCAGCTGGTCCTCGACGAGGCGTCCCGCCTCGATCCGCCGCTCGTACTGGACTATCTCGCCCTGGTCGACCCGTCCGACTTCACGGAGGTCCCCGACGACTTCACGGGCGACGCGGTCCTCGCGGTCGCCGCGAAGGTCGGCACGACCCGGTTGATCGACAACCTTCCCCTCACCTTCGGAGCCGCCTCGTGACCGGCACAGGAACGTCATCCTCCGGGACAGGACCCGCGATAGCCCCTCCGGGCGGCACGACCACGGCGCCGGGCCGCGCCACCGGCATACGGCTGCACGCGCCCGCTCCCGGCTGGTCCCTGGCCGCCGACGTCGTGGTCGTCGGCTCCGGCGTGGCCGGACTCACCGCGGCGCTGCGCTGCGAGGCGGCGGGCCTGCAGACCGTCGTGGTCACCAAGGCCCGGCTGGACGACGGCTCCACGCGCTGGGCGCAGGGCGGCATCGCGGCCGCCCTCGGTGACGGGGACACCCCCGAGCAGCATCTGGAGGACACGCTCGTCGCGGGCGCGGGCCTGTGCGACGAGGAGGCCGTGCGCATCCTCGTCACCGAGGGCCCCGACGCGGTACGCCGTCTCATCGACACGGGCGCCCACTTCGACACATCGCCGGAGACGGGCGACATCGAGCTCACCCGCGAGGGCGGCCACCACCGCCGCCGTATCGCGCATGCGGGCGGCGACGCGACCGGCGCCGAGATCTCCCGCGCGCTCGTCGAGGCGGTACGCGCGCGTGGCGTGCGAACCGTCGAGAACGCACTCGTCCTGGACCTGCTGACGGACGCCGAGGGCCGCGCGGCCGGCGTCACGCTGCACGTCATGGGCGAGGGCCAGCACGACGGCGTCGGTGCGGTACACGCACCCGCCGTGGTCCTCGCGACCGGCGGCATGGGCCAGGTCTTCTCGGCGACGACCAACCCGTCCGTGTCGACGGGCGACGGCGTCGCGCTCGCACTGCGCGCCGGAGCCGAGGTCAGCGACCTGGAGTTCGTCCAGTTCCACCCCACGGTGCTGTTCCTCGGCGCCGACGCGGAAGGCCAGCAGCCGCTGGTCTCCGAGGCGGTACGCGGCGAGGGCGCGCACCTCGTCGACGCGGACGGCGTGCGCTTCATGGCCGGACAGCACGAACTCGCCGAGCTCGCGCCCCGGGACATCGTCGCCAAGGGCATCATGCGCCGCATGCAGGAGCAGGGCGCCGAGCACATGTACCTGGACGCCCGCCACTTCGGCGCCGAGATGTGGGAGCAGCGGTTCCCGACGATCCTCGCGGCGTGCCGCGCCCACGGCATCGACCCCGTTACCGAGCACGTCCCGGTCGCCCCGGCCGCGCACTACGCCTCCGGCGGCGTCCGCACCGACGAGCACGGCCGCACCACGGTGCCCGGCCTGTACGCGTGCGGTGAGGTCGCCTGCACCGGTGTCCACGGCGCCAACCGCCTCGCCTCCAACTCCCTCCTGGAGGGCCTCGTCTACGCGGAGCGCATCGCGGCCGACATCGCAGAGGCGGCTCGGGAAAACGGCCTCCACGCGCGCGTGCCGTCCCCCGAGGAGCACCCCGAGACGCCCGCGCACCCGCTGCTCGCGCCCGAGGCCCGGTTCGCGATCCAGAGGATCATGACCGAGGGCGCCGGAGTCCTGCGCTCCGCGGAGTCCCTGGCGCGCGCCGCCGAGGAGCTGCAGCGGCTGCACTCCGACGCGAAGGACGCCCTCGCCGAGAACGGCAAGACCGCCGAGCCCGGCGTCGACACCTGGGAGACGACCAACCTGTTGTGCGTCGCCCGCGTGCTGGTCGCCGCCGCGAGGCAGCGCGAGGAGACCCGCGGCTGCCACTGGCGCGAGGACTACGCCAACCGGGACGACGAGGTGTGGGGCCGCCACATCGTCGTACGGCTGAACCCGGACCGGTCCCTGGCCGTGCATACGACCGAGAGTGCCGCGTTCTCCCCCACCCGGCCCGGCCGGCCATTGCCGCCGCCGGCCCAGGACACCCCGGCCCCGGACCCGGCCCGGTCCCCGTCCGGCGACCTCCCCCCGACCCACCCGCAGTCCCGTCCCCAGGAGCAGTGACCGACGTGAGCACTCCCGACCTTCCCGTCTTCCCGAGCGGTGGCTGCGGCGACGGCTGCGGCTGCAGCGGCGAGGACGAGCACGACCCCATGGAGTGCGGGCTCGACCCCGCGCTCGCCCAGCTCCTGGCCGACGCCGGGCTCGACCCGGTCGAGGTCGAGGACATCGCGCACATGGCCGTCGCGGAGGACCTCGCCGGCGGCGTGGACGTCACGTCCGTCGCGACCATCCCCGAGAACGCCGTCGCGACCGGCGACTTCACCGCGCGCGAGGCGGGCACCGTCGCCGGTCTGCGTGTCGCCGAAGCCGTCCTGTCCGTCGTCTGCACCGACGAGTTCGAGGTGGAGCGGCACGTGGAGGACGGCGACCGGGTCGCCGCTGGCCAGAAGCTGCTCAGCGTCACCGCCCGTACGCGCGATCTGCTGACCGGGGAGCGCAGCGCGCTCAACCTGCTGTGCCGCCTCTCCGGCATCGCGACGGCCACGCGCGCGTGGGCGGACATCCTGGAGGGCACGAAGGCGAAGGTCCGCGACACCCGCAAGACCACGCCGGGCCTCAGGTCGCTGGAGAAGTACGCGGTGCGCTGCGGCGGCGGTGTCAACCACCGCATGTCGCTGTCCGACGCCGCGCTGGTCAAGGACAACCACGTGGTCGCCGCGGGCGGCGTGGCACAGGCCTTCAAGGCGGTGCGCGAGGAGTTCCCGGGCCTGCCGGTCGAGGTGGAGGTGGACACCCTGCACCAGCTGCGCGAGGCCGTGGACGCGGGCGCCGACCTGATCCTCCTGGACAACTTCACGCCCGGCGACACGGAGGAAGCCGTGTCGCTCGTGCACGGCCGCGCGATCCTCGAGTCCTCCGGCCGCCTCACCCTGGACAACGCCCGCGCGTACGCGGAGACGGGCGTCGACTACCTGGCGGTGGGGGCCCTCACGCACTCCTCGCCGATCCTCGACATCGGCCTGGACCTGCGGGAGGCCCCGGCCGCGACGGAGGCGGAGTAAAACCACATGCTTCTCACCATCGACGTGGGTAACACCCACACCGTGCTGGGGCTTTTCGACGGCGAGGACATCGTCGAGCACTGGCGTATCTCCACCGAGGCCCGTCGCACCGCCGACGAGCTCGCCGTCCTGCTCAACGGCCTCATGGGCATGCACCCGCTCCTCGGCGAGGAGCTCGGCGACGGCATCGACGGCATCGCGATCTGCTCGACCGTCCCGTCGGTCCTGCACGAGCTGCGCGAGGTCACCCGCCGGTACTACGGCGACGTGCCCGCCGTCCTGGTCGAGCCCGGCATCAAGACCGGCGTGCCGATCCTGATGGACAACCCCAAGGAGGTCGGCGCCGACCGCATCATCAACGCGGTCGCGGCGGTCGAGCTCTACGGGGGCCCGGCGATCGTGGTCGACTTCGGCACGGCGACGACGTTCGACGCGGTCTCCGCGCGCGGGGAGTACGCCGGCGGCGTCATCGCCCCCGGCATCGAGATCTCGGTCGAGGCACTCGGCGTCCGAGGCGCGCAGCTCCGCAAGATCGAGATCGCGCGCCCGCGGAGTGTGATCGGCAAGAACACCGTGGAGGCCATGCAGTCGGGCATCATCTACGGCTTCGCGGGGCAGGTCGACGGTGTCGTGAACCGGATGGCCCGTGAGCTCGCCGGCGATCCGGACGACGTCACGGTCATCGCCACCGGTGGGCTTGCGCCGATGGTTCTCGGCGAGGCCTCGACCATCGACGAACACGAGCCGTGGCTGACGCTAATCGGGCTCCGCCTGGTCTACGAACGCAACGTTTCCCGCACCTGACGGCGCGCCCGGTCCCCCGTACCGGGGGCTGGGGCACCGTCCACGCCACCCGCCGTCGTCGGTTGCGCCCCCCCCGCCGTGCTGCATGCCATACGCCACGTGACCCGCCGTCGTGGTTTGTGCCCACCTCCCCCGGCCACCGCTGGGAGGTGCCCCAGCCCTGCGGAACGCCTGCCCACAACGGACCGGCGCGGCCCGACCCGGCCACCGACAGGTGGCGCACCAGCCGACCGCCAGCGGGTAGCCGCGTGCGCGCCTGGACCCGCCACCGGCAGGTGGCGCCCCCGCCCCGCTCCGCCGCCGTCGGCGGCCGATGGCAGCCACGGGAACCCCGTAATGGCAGCCACGGGAACCCCGTAGGAGAGCCACGCCCAGGATTGGGCGAAAGCTGGCTTTTGTCTGATTAGCGCGTATCGTCAGGCCATGCCCACGCCTTACGGATCCCGCGGTGGCATGGCGTTCGGTGCGGAGGAGCTGCGTGTGCTCCGACGTGCCCTCGCTCTTGCCCTTCACCCCAGCTCCGTCTCCGCCGAGGACGTCCAGGCCTGCCTGCGCCTCGCCGAGTCCGTCGATGAGGCGGTCCGCGAGGGCGACCGGCTCTGCGCCTTCCTGGTGGCGGACCTCGCCCGCTACCGGGCCGCGCTCCCGGGCAGCGCCATCGGCTATCTCGCGCTGCTGGAGGACGCCCTGAACACCGGCCACCAGCCGGGCCCGGAGGACGTCACGGCCCTCCGCGCACTGGGTGCCAACGGCAACCCCGTCGCCGGGGCCCTCCTCGACCGCTGCCCCGGCCACACCGATCAGGCCGCAGCCGAGACCGTACGGGACGACACCGCCGTACGCGGCGACACCGCCGTGCGCGGCGAGCCCGCGGCAGCTCGGCAGACAGCTCGGCAGCCAGGCCGCCAGACGTCGGCGGCCGCCACGGCGGGGCGCCCGCGCCCGTTCCTGGCCGCCACCCCCCGTATCCGCCTGCTGGCCCTCCCCGGCGGCCGCGCCGCCGCCAAGGAACCGGCGAAGCCGAAGCCGGAGCAGCCCCCGGCCGAGCGCCCCGCCCCGCAGCGCCCCGTGCCGACCCCGGCCGAGGTCTTCCCTCCCAAGCGCAAGCCCGCGCCACCGCCCGCCCCACCGCAGAAGCTCGCCGCTGTCTAAGCGGCCCCGGGGAAGTTCAGGCACGCCCCCACGCCCCACGCCGCCCGGCACGCTCCCTCACTGCCTTAAGGGCGTGGGAGGTGTCCCCACTCGCCGCACCGGCCAAAGGCCCGGGTAGTTCCTCCCCCATTGCCTTAAGGGCATGGGAGGGGCCCATCGAGGGCCTTCGTCCGGCACGCCGAGAGCACGCACCGGCTGTTGACACAAGCCGCTGCCGCGGCGGCGCGGGAACGCACCCGCACTTCCCCGGCACCGCTTAGCTACCCTGGGGGCATGGAATACGTCTCCGCGCTCTTGCCCCCGGTAGTGATGGCAGTGTTCTTCACCGGCCTGGTGGTGACGATCGTGAAGTCCCAGGGCGGCGCCAACAAGGCCAAGGAGGACGCGGCCGTCGACGCCGCCATCGCGCGTGCCGAGGCCGCCCGTCCGACCCGTGGGCCCGGCGACGCCTGACCCGTCGCAGGGGCCCCAAAGCGGCGTATGGCTCGTAGCTTTTCGAGTCATACGCCCTTTTTGTTGCAGAAAAGCCACGTTCGGCGCGTCATTGGCGGCTTCTCCCACTATTGTTCTGGTGTGCCTCGCCCATTGGGAGAACTCGAAGACGCGGTCATGACGCGGGTGTGGAAGTGGAACCGCCCGGTGACCGTTCGAGAAGTCCTGGAAGATCTCCAGCAGGAGCGGTCGATCGCGTACACCACCGTGATGACCGTTTTGGACAATCTCCATCAGAAGGGCTGGGTACGCCGCGAGGCGGAAGGCCGCGCCTATCGATATGAGGCGGTCTCCACACGTGCCGCCTACGCCGCCGCACTCATGAACGAAGCCTGGTCGCAGAGCGACAACGCGGCCGCCGCACTCGTCGCCTTCTTCGGCATGATGTCGCCGGAACAGCGCGAGGCACTACGCGCGGCCATCCGCATCGTGCAAGGCCCCGAGATCCTGGAAGGCCGGGAGAGCCCCGGTTCAGCGGAGGGTGAGGCCGGGCGATAGCGTCCGCTCATGCCAGCAGAGTCACCGGAAGCCACCGCTAAAGCCGTCACCGTGCGCAGGGCACGCACCGCGGATGTACCGGCCGTACGCCGTCTCCTCGACTCGTACGTCCGTCAGCGGATCCTGCTCGACAAAGCGACCGTGACGCTTTACGAGGACATCCAGGAGTTCTGGGTGGCGGAACGCGACGACAACGCGGAGGTCGTCGGTTGCGGTGCCCTGCATGTGATGTGGGAAGACCTCGCAGAAGTCCGCACACTCGCCGTGAACCCCGTGGTCAGGGGTGCGGGGGTCGGACATCAGTTGCTGGAGAAGCTGCTCCAGACCGCCCGCTGGCTCGGTGTTCGCCGCGTATTCTGCCTCACCTTCGAAGTGGAGTTCTTCGCCAAGCACGGCTTCGTGGAGATCGGCGAGACGCCCGTCGACACAGATGTCTACAGCGAGCTGTTGCGTTCCTATGACGAGGGCGTCGCGGAGTTCCTCGGTCTCGAACGAGTGAAACCGAACACCTTGGGCAACAGTCGGATGCTTCTGCATCTGTGATCATCGGGCGCTATTCCAAGCCGGACCCTGTTCCCGGGTGCCCTATGTCCGAAACGCGCACGTTTCCAGGCGTCCTTGGGTCCCCGGTCTCTGTCAGGGGTTTGTGTTTTTCCGGGAAAAGCGGTTTGCTTTCCGACGTACTGCAGCACTGCATATAACAGGGGCCGGCGAATCAGCGGCTGAAGCCGCAGGCCCCGGTCCTGAAGTTTCGATGAAAGGAAATCCGGTGGCACAGAAGGTTCAGGTCCTTCTTGTCGATGACCTCGACGGCGGCGAGGCGGACGAGACCGTGACGTTCGCGCTGGACGGCAAGACGTACGAGATCGACCTCACCACCGCCAATGCCGACAAGCTCCGCGGACTGCTGGAGCCCTTCGTCAAGGGCGGTCGTCGTACCGGAGGCCGCGGCGCCGGCGCCCGCGGCAAGGCACGCGCAGCAGCGTCCGGCGGCAGCCAGGACACCGCACAGATCCGCGCCTGGGCGAAGGAGAACGGCTACGAGGTCAACGACCGCGGCCGTGTCCCCGCAACCATCCGTGAGGCCTACGAGAAGGCCAACGCCTGAGCGCTCAGACGCCGCAGCCGGGCCCGGTGGCACTCCGTCGCCGCCGCGTCCACCAGTCGTACGAGATCGAGAGCGGGGGCGCCCCCACCGCCCCCCAGCGAAGCCAGGGCCGGCAGCGCCGGTTCCGCCTCGCGACCTGACTCGGGGGGCCGCAACCAGCGGGCGGCCCCCGGCGAGCCCGGCCACCCCGGGGGCGTCGGCGCGTCGATCCGCCCGCCCGCCCCGATCGCGGTGAGATCCCGGGCGAGAGCGCCCCACTCCAGCCAGTCGAGCAGCCCCGGCAGCTCCTCGGCGCTTCCCGCGGCCACCAGCAGCCGCATCACCGGCCCCTGCAGTGCCACCGGGCACCGCGGCGCGAGCCGCCCCAGGACCGCGTGACCCGCATCTGCGGGCATTTCCATTACGTCGAAGCGCAGCCCCGTCAGCAGCTGCACCGGCGTCCCCTCGGGCGTCCCCTCGGCCACCGCCCAGCCCAGTTCGTGCTCGTACCAATGCCGTACCGGATCGGCCGGGCGGCTCGGGTGGACCGGGCGCGAAGGAGGGGGGACCGTAGGAACCATGCAAGGAGCAACCCCAGGGAGTGGCTCTGAGTTACGCAAGGTGGTGTGATCGATGCGCAGAGTATCCGTGGTGGGGGCGTGTGGATGCATGCGGGCGCGCAAGGTTGTTCGCCCGTAGCGGAGGGAACCGGGGCACGCCGCATGGAGTGTCAGTCGTTACGGGTAAGACATCCCTAGTGGGGAGGGGCGACACGCAGTGTTGGGGCGTCTCGCGTTCGCCATCGGCGTACTGGCGGCGTGGGTAACTACCTGGCCTGCGGGAACATCGTCTCGCACCATCGGGTTGGAGCAGTTGTCGGCGTTCCGGGTTGGGAGGCCAAGGACGGGTGTCGGCAGTTGGAATGAGCGGTCCCCGCTTGCGGGACTAAGCTGCGGAAGGACAGGGAGGGGAGCGTCCCCTTACTGCCTGACCGCTCTGAGGAGCGATTAACGATGTTCGAGAGGTTCACCGACCGCGCGCGGCGGGTTGTCGTCCTGGCTCAGGAAGAAGCCCGGATGCTCAACCACAACTACATCGGCACCGAGCACATCCTCCTGGGCCTGATCCACGAGGGTGAGGGTGTCGCCGCTAAGGCCCTGGAGAGCCTCGGGATTTCGCTCGAGGCGGTCCGCCAGCAGGTGGAGGAGATCATCGGCCAGGGCCAGCAGGCTCCGTCCGGGCACATCCCCTTCACCCCCCGTGCCAAGAAGGTCCTGGAGCTGTCGCTCCGCGAGGCCCTTCAGCTGGGCCACAACTACATCGGCACGGAGCACATCCTGCTCGGCCTGATCCGTGAGGGCGAGGGCGTCGCCGCCCAGGTCCTGGTCAAGCTGGGCGCAGACCTCAACCGGGTGCGGCAGCAGGTCATCCAGCTGCTCTCCGGATACCAGGGCAAGGAGACCGCCGCCGCCGGTGGTCCTGCCGAGGGCACCCCCTCCACGTCCCTGGTCCTCGACCAGTTCGGCCGGAACCTCACCCAGGCCGCGCGCGAGTCCAAGCTCGACCCGGTCATCGGGCGCGAGAAGGAGATCGAGCGGGTCATGCAGGTGCTGTCCCGCCGTACCAAGAACAACCCCGTGCTCATCGGCGAGCCCGGCGTCGGCAAGACCGCCGTCGTCGAGGGCCTGGCGCAGGCCATCGTCAAGGGCGAGGTGCCCGAGACCCTCAAGGACAAGCACCTCTACACCCTCGACCTGGGCGCCCTGGTCGCCGGCTCCCGGTACCGCGGTGACTTCGAGGAGCGCCTGAAGAAGGTGCTCAAGGAGATCCGCACCCGCGGCGACATCATCCTGTTCATCGACGAGCTGCACACGCTGGTCGGTGCGGGTGCCGCCGAGGGCGCCATCGACGCCGCTTCGATCCTGAAGCCGATGCTGGCCCGCGGTGAGCTCCAGACGATCGGTGCGACCACGCTCGACGAGTACCGCAAGCACCTGGAGAAGGACGCCGCGCTCGAGCGCCGCTTCCAGCCCATCCAGGTCGCGGAGCCGTCGCTGCCGCACACCATCGAGATCCTCAAGGGCCTGCGCGACCGTTACGAGGCGCACCACCGCGTCTCCATCACGGACGAGGCCCTGGTCCAGGCCGCCACGCTGGCCGACCGGTACATCTCGGACCGCTTCCTGCCGGACAAGGCGATCGACCTGATCGACGAGGCCGGTTCCCGGATGCGTATCCGCCGGATGACCGCTCCGCCGGACCTCCGCGAGTTCGACGAGAAGATCGCGGCCGTGCGCCGGGACAAGGAGTCGGCGATCGACTCCCAGGACTTCGAGAAGGCGGCCTCTCTCCGCGACAAGGAGAAGCAGCTGCTCTCGGCGAAGACCAAGCGGGAGAAGGAGTGGAAGGCCGGCGACATGGACGTCGTCGCCGAGGTCGACGGCGAGCTGATCGCCGAGGTCCTCGCCACCGCCACCGGCATCCCGGTCTTCAAGCTGACCGAGGAGGAGTCCTCGCGTCTGCTGCGCATGGAGGACGAGCTCCACAAGCGGGTCATCGGCCAGAAGGACGCCATCAAGGCGCTCTCGCAGGCCATCCGTCGTACGCGTGCGGGTCTGAAGGACCCGAAGCGTCCCGGTGGCTCGTTCATCTTCGCCGGCCCCTCGGGTGTCGGTAAGACGGAGCTGTCGAAGACCCTCGCGGAATTCCTCTTCGGTGACGAGGACGCGCTGATCTCCCTCGACATGTCGGAGTTCAGCGAGAAGCACACGGTGTCGCGTCTCTTCGGTTCGCCCCCCGGCTACGTGGGCTACGAAGAGGGCGGCCAGCTGACCGAGAAGGTCCGCCGCAAGCCGTTCTCCGTCGTCCTGTTCGACGAGGTGGAGAAGGCCCACCCGGACATCTTCAACAGCCTGCTGCAGATCCTGGAGGACGGTCGCCTGACCGACTCCCAGGGCCGGGTCGTGGACTTCAAGAACACGGTCATCATCATGACGACCAACCTCGGCACCCGGGACATCTCCAAGGGCTTCAACCTCGGCTTCGCCGCCGCGGGTGACACGAAGACCAACTACGAGCGCATGAAGGCCAAGGTCAACGACGAGCTGAAGCAGCACTTCCGCCCGGAGTTCCTGAACCGTGTCGACGACACGGTGGTCTTCCACCAGCTCACCGAGGAAGACATCATCCAGATCGTCGACCTCATGATCGCCAAGGTGGACGAGCGCCTGAAGGACCGCGACATGGGCATCGAGCTCAGCTCGACCGCCAAGTCGCTCCTGGCGAAGAAGGGCTACGACCCCGTTCTGGGCGCCCGGCCGCTGCGTCGGACGATCCAGCGCGAGATCGAGGACCTGCTCTCCGAGAAGATCCTCTTCGGCGAGCTGCGCCCCGGCCACATCGTGGTCGTCGACACGGAGGGCGAGGGCGAGGCCCGCAAGTTCACCTTCCGCGGCGAGGAGAAGTCGGCCCTGCCGGACGTGCCGCCGGTCGAGTCGGCGGCGGGCGGCGGCTCGGGTCCGAACCTGAGCAAGGACGCGTGACGCTCGCGCTGAGCTGAGCGCCGGAAGGGGCCGGCCCCGGAACTTCGGTTCCGGGGCCGGCCCCTTTTTGCGTTACAGCACGCTGTGGATTTCCCTGACCCTGTGTCTGCCCGGAAGAGGCCGGTGATGTGCTCGGGGAGCGCTGTCCCGTCCTCGTCCGAAGCCAGGACGAATTCATTCGACCGACCGCAGATTCGGGAAGATTACGGGCAGCTCGAACGCCGCGTCCCGGTCGCCCGGTAACGGCGTCCGGGCGATCAGCGCGTCGACCTTCGCGATGAGCTCGGCCTGGCGACGGCTCTGCTCGACGAGCGCCCGGGGCACGAACGCCGACCGCCAGGCCCGCATGGCCGAGCTCCACGCCTGTACGTCGGTCATGGTGAGGTCGCCGAGAGCGTGCAGGGTCCTGGCGAGGGCGTGTGCGGCGGCCTCTTCCTCGTCGGTGAGGAAGGGGCGCTCGCCCGTACGCAGGGCTCGCGCGACCAGTTCGGCGGCGAGCTTCGTCAGGTCCCTCTCGTCGAGGGTGCGTTGCGCTTCTCGCCCTTGAACGAGACATAGCCGAGATGCGGGTCCGCTTCTCTACGAGCCCCGCGCCCGGTCCCTCGCTCACGAAGAGCTTCTTGATCAGCGGGGTGACCACGCTCGATGCCAGCCCCCTGCAGGAAAGGCGAATTCGAGTAGCCCAGGTCACATATTCCAAGGAGCGCCGAGTAATGCAGGTCACATTCCCATGAGTAGTGCAGGTCACATTTCCCGGTGCGGGATCTTGCCTTTCGGTGACATGGCACACAGCCGTTTTGTCCGTTACTAGGCGGAATAGTGGTTGATGGAGTGGGGTCGGCCTGGATTCCCGTTCTGGATCAGGGTCGGGAATCGGCCGATGCGGCCGGAAGATCTAGGAGCATCCATGTTTGAGCGTTGTGTACCGACTGCCAAGTGCGTTTAAACCTCGTCCAGGTAAGAGGTTCTTGCGATGATTTGGGACGTTTTGGTGGCCTGACGGGGGATGTCAAGAGGTCCAGAATGTGATGTTTTCCTACGAGGAAGGCTAGTAGAAAGGGGTTTTGGGCGGGATCGATGGAGTGGGTTACCAATGTGGAGTCCCGACCGGCACATGGCTTTTAGGTGCTGGATTCGCTTAAGCCCGGAGGTATCCCGAATGTCCAAGCTCGCCACGTCCCGTATCCCCGGTTCGTCCCTGCTTCGTACGCGGGCGGCCGTCGTAGCCGTCAGCCTGGGAGCCTCGGCGTTCCTCGGTTCCGGGGTCGCGGCTGCTGCGGACACCGTCACCGCCTCCGCGCTGCCCAAGACCACCGCCGCTTCCGTCGCCGCGCAGGCCGAGGCCCAGGCCAAGGCCGCCACCGCCGCCCAGACGTCGGTCACCGAGGCCGCTGCCAAGAAGGCCCGCGGCTGGGTCGTCCCGGTCAAGGGCTACACGCTCTCCGCGAGCTACGCCCAGAGCGGCGGCATGTGGGCGGCCAAGCACTCCGGCCAGGACTTCGCGGTGCGCACCGGCACCCCGGTCGCCGCCGCCGGCAGCGGCACCGTCGTCAAGGCCGGCCCGAACGGCGCCGGTGACGGCCCGGCGTACGGCAACGCCATCGTGATCAAGCACGGCAACGGCACGTACTCGCAGTACGCGCACCTGTCGAAGGTCAACGTGCGGGTCGGCCAGGCCGTGAAGGCCGGGCAGAAGATCGCCCTGTCGGGCAACACCGGCAACTCCAGCGGCCCGCACCTGCACTTCGAGATCCGCACCACCCCGAACTACGGTTCCGCGATCAACCCGGCGGCCTTCCTGCGTGCGCACGGCGTCGCCCTCTGATCGCCGCTGATCACGGCTGATCACCGTTGACGGATCGCCGCCGGCCGCTCACCGGATGACCGCGGCGAACCCCGTCCGACGACTCAGGCGCCCGAGTGGGCCTGCGTCACCAGATCGATGGCGACCTCGAGGACAGCCTTGCGCTTGTCCTCGGGGTCGCCTACGACGTCCCTGAGGGCGAACAAGCCGGCGTGGATCGAGAACAGGGCGCTGATGCAGCGGACCTGGTCGGTCAGCGGGGCGTCGGGTTCCTTGATGATGTCCAGCAGGGCGATCATGCGGTCCTTGAACATCTCGCCGATGCTCAGTTCGCGCACCGTCGCCTGGTTCTCCTGCATGAAGCGGAAGAGCGGGGCCGCATCGGTCAGGGCCGAGCTGTAGCGGCGCAGCACCTCCTGCTTCGTCTCCAGGGTGTGCGGTTGCTCCTTGCCCCACTTGATCAGCTCGTCCAGGGGCCTCGTCAGATCCTCGAAGATGCTGATGAGGATGTCTTCCTTGGTCTTGAAGTGGTAGTAGAGCGCCGCCTTCGTGACCTCCAGGCGCTCGGCGATCTCGCGCAGTGAGGTCTTCTCGTAGCCCTGGGCCGAGAAGAGTTCGAGCGCCACGTCCTGGATGCGCTGGCGCGTGTCCCCTCGGCGCTGCTGCTTGCTCCCCGTGCTGCCCATGGCGGCTGCTCCTCGCACTCCTCGGAAACGGTCCTGCCGGCCGGATCGCAATCCGCGCATCTGCCGGGCACCCCGCTTTGCCACAAACTTACTTGACGCCCGGCAAGTAGGCGCCTAGCTTCCTCAGTGTAGAGAGCTAGCCGGGCGGCAAGTAAGTACCGCGGCCAAGTGGGCCACGCCGGTCGCCTCGCTTCCTTATCGTCCCAGGGGGAGTGCAGAAATGTCCCAGGCCAGGCCACCGGCCGACTCCGCACCGGAAGACGCACCGCAACCCCCGGAAGGGGCACCACAAACCGCGCCGGCAGGAACCCCGGACGCGGCGGCGGAAGGCGGCAGGCAGCCCCGAAGCGTACGGGTCGTGCTGCTCGCCCTCATGATCACCATGCTGCTCGCGATGCTCGACAACATGATCGTCGGCACCGCAATGCCGACCATCGTGGGCGAGCTCGGCGGTCTCGAGCACCTCTCCTGGGTCGTCACCGCCTATACGCTCGCCACCGCCGCATCCACCCCGATCTGGGGCAAGCTCGGCGACATGTACGGGCGGAAGGGCGTCTTCCTGACGTCCATCGTCATCTTTCTGATCGGCTCCGCGCTCAGCGGCATGGCCCAGGACATGGGGCAGCTGATCGGCTTCCGCGCCATCCAGGGGCTTGGCGCGGGCGGGCTCATGGTCGGCGTGATGGCGATCATCGGCGATCTGATTCCGCCGCGGGAGCGCGGCAGGTACCAGGGCATGATGGCCGGCGTGATGGCGCTCGCCATGATCGGCGGGCCGCTGGTCGGCGGCACGATCACCGACCACCTCGGCTGGCGCTGGTCCTTCTACATCAACCTGCCGCTCGGTGTCGTCGCCCTGGCCGCGGTCAGCGCGGTGCTGCATCTGCCGAAGAAGCGGACGCAGAGCCGGATCGACTACCTGGGCGCGTCCCTGCTCGCCGTCGGCATCACCGCGATCGTGCTGGTCACGACCTGGGGCGGTACGGAGTACGCCTGGGGCTCCGCCGTGATCATGGAGCTCATCGGCATCGGCGTCGCCTCGCTCGTCGGCTTCTTCTTCGTCCAGACGAAGGCTGCCGAACCGATACTGCCGCTGCATATCTTCCGTAGCCGCAACTTCACGCTGATGTCCGTGATCGGCTTCGTCACCGGCTTCGTGATGTTCGGCGCGGTCCTGTTCCTGCCGCTGTACCAGCAGTCCGTACAGGGGGCGTCCGCGACCAACTCCGGTCTGCTCCTGCTTCCCATGCTGCTGTCGATGATGGTCCTCTCACTGATCGCGGGACGGGTCACCACCAGCAGCGGCAGGTACAAGATCTTCCCCGTGGCGGGGAGCGTGCTGATGATCGCCGGGCTGTTCCTGCTGGCGCAGATGGACACCGAGACGTCACGCCTCACCTCGGGTCTGTACATGGCGGTGCTCGGCGCGGGCATGGGCTGCCTGATGCAGATCACGATGCTGGTCGCGCAGAACAGCGTCGAGATGAAGGACATGGGCGTCGCGTCTTCCTCGACCACCCTGTTCCGTACGCTCGGTTCGTCCTTCGGCGTCGCGATCATGGGCGCCCTCTTCAACCACCGGGTGCAGGACGTGATGGCCCAGCGCGCCGGGGACCTCGGCAGCCAGGTCACCGAGAAGTCCGCTCAGCTCGACGCGGCGAGCCTGGCCAAGCTGCCCGCGGCGGCGCGCGAGGCCTACCAGCATGCGGTGTCGGCCGGTACGCACTCGGCGTTCCTGCTCGGCTCGGCCGTCGCCGTGGCCGCCTTGCTGGCTGCCGTGTTCGTGACGGAGGTTCCGCTGCGGGGTGCGGCGCCGCAGAAGGGGGCCGGGGGCGCGGACGGGGAGGGCGCGCGCGCCGGGAAGACGGTGGCCGAGTCCGTGTGATCCGGCCCTCGAGTCGAGAGATTGCGGGGTTGAAGGCCCTGGCGCGCACGGCGTGCCGGGGTCTTCCGCGTGTGACCGGGCTCCCGGGCGCGGGCCGACCGGGTTCTCAGCCGGCGGTCCGGGTCGACCGGCTCTCGGCCGTGGGTCTGGGGGCGACCGGCTCTCGACATGGGTCCGGGTCGACCGGCTCTCGGCTGTGGTCTGGCGGCGGTCGACCGGCTCTCGGCTGTGGGTCTGGGGGCGACGACGTCGGCCCGAGCCTGATCTGGACGCCTGCCCGAGCCTGATCGAGAGGCCGACCCGAACGATCGGAAGGTCGGCCGTCAGTCCTCCAGCATCGGGTAGCTCCCGGTGTTCGTCGGCGCGTGCTCCGGCAGCCACAGCACCGCGACCGCGCCCTCCGCCGGTACGTCGTCGGGCGCCCCAGGAGGCCGTACGTTGCGGAAGGTCAGGCGTGCGCCGAGCACCCGTGCCTGGCCCGCCGCGATCGTCAGGCCGAGCCCATGGCCCTGCCCTGAGCGGTCCCTGCTGCCGGTCCGGAACCGGCTGGGCCCCTCGGCGAGCAGTTCCTCCGGGAATCCGGGCCCGTGGTCGCGCACCCGGATCACCCGGCCCTCCACCGTGACCTCGATCGGCGGCTTGCCGTGCCTGGCGGCATTGGCCAGCAGATTGCCGAGAACCCGCTCCAGGCGCCGCGGGTCGGTGGTGACCTCCGACTCGTGCACCACGCGCACCGCGACGTCCGCGTCCCTCACCGCGACCCGCCGGGTCACGAACTCGCCCAGCATGATGTCCTGCAACTCGGCCCGCTCCGACGCGCTGTCGAGACGCGCCACCTCCAGCACGTCCTCGACGAGTGTGCGCATGGCCTGCGCCCGGTCCCGTACGAGCTCGGTCGGCCGCCCCGGCGGCAGCAGTTCGGCCGCCGTCAGCAGTCCGGTCACGGGTGTGCGCAGCTCATGGGCGATGTCGGCGGTCACCCGGCGTTCGGCCTCCAGGCGCTGTTTGAGGGCGTCCGCCATCGCGTCGACGGCCCGCGCGAGGTCGTCCGTCTCATCGCGTACGACACCGCCTATGGCGTCGCGCACCCGTACGTCCGTCCGCCCCTGGGCGACCTCTCCCGCCGCGGCCGCGGCCTTGCGCAGTCGCCGCGACATCTGGCCGCCGATGAGCACACCGAGCGCGCAGCCGCCGAAGACCACCACGATCGAACCGACGATCAGCGCCTGGTCCAGGTCCTTCATGACCTCGGCGCTGCGGTCCGTGAACCCGGTGTGCAGCGACAGCACGCGGCCGTCGTTCAGCGGGACGGCGGCCCAGATGTCGGGCACGCCGTTGGGCTTGTCCGCCACGTAGGTGGCCCGGCGCCCGGCCGTCGCCTTCGCCAGCAGGTCCTTCGGGATGGCTGGATCGTTGATCTTGAGGCCCATGAAGTTCAGCCGGCCGGTCGTCTCGTACATGCGCTGCGCGACCTGGATGCGCTCGTCCTGGACGTCGCGTGCGTTGTCGAGCATCGAGACGCGCGCCGCGTTGTGCACGACCAGGCTCAGCGCGAGCGCCACCAGCGCGCCCACCAGCGTGATCGCGGCGCTGATCTTCCACCGCACCCCGGTGTGCAGCCGTCTGCCCACGCCCGGCAGCCGTCTGCCCACGCCCGGCAGCCGTCTGCCCACGCCCGGCAGCCGCCGGCCGCCGAAACCCCCCAGGTCCACGGTGTGCTCCTCAGGCCCTGAGCTTGTAGCCGAAGCCGCGGACCGTCTCGATCCGGTCCTGGCCGATCTTGGTGCGCAGCCGCTGCACATGGACGTCGACGACGCGAGTGTCGCCACCCCAGCCGTAGTCCCACACGCGCTCCAGCAGCTTGTCGCGGGAGAGCACCGTGCCGGGCGCGGAGGAGAACTCGAGCAGCAGCCGCATCTCGGTCGGCGTCAGCCCCACCAGCGCGCCACCGCGCCGTACCTCCATGCCCTCCGTGTCGATCTGCAGATCGCCGAAGCTCAGCACACCGCCGCTCACCTGCCCCGTGCCGTCGGCCTTACCGGCACCGGAGGCCGCCCCGCTCGCGTGCCCGAAACGGCGCAGCACGGCGCGGATCCTGGCCACCAGCACGGCACCGTCGAACGGCTTGGTCACATAGTCGTCGGCGCCCGCTTCCAGGCCGAGGACGACGTCGATCGAGTCGGCGCGCGCCGACAGCATGATCACCGGCACGGTGGACTCGTCGCGGATGCGGCGGCAGAGCGAGACACCGTCCAGGCCCGGAACCATCACATCGAGCAGCGCGATGTCGGGCCGGTCGGCCCGGAACGCCTCGAGCCCCGACAGGCCGTCGGGCATGGCGGTGACCACGAAGCCGTCGCGCTCCAGCGCCAGCTGGGTGGCCTCGCGGATGACGTCGTCGTCCTCGACGAACAGGACGTGGGTCTGCTCTGCCATCCGAATGTGCTGCCTTCTGTGTCAGTTCTCCGGGGCGGTGGGCGAACCCCCGCCCACCGCGTTGCTGTAGTCGTTGTGCGTACGGGCCTGCTCCACGAACCTGTTCGCGGACCAGTGGTAGGTGATCACGTTCTCGCCGGACGGGTACTCCACGGGATCGCCCTTCTCGTACACCTGTGTGGTGACGACGAGGTCGCCCCTGTCGATCTCCGCATAGACAGGCGGCTCCTCGACGCGGAAGACATTCTGATACTCCGTGCCGACCGCGCGGTACACATACGAGCCGACGCCGACCGCATCGCCGCAGGTCATCACGTTGACGACGATGTCGTCCGAGGAGCCGCCGGTCAGCTTGCCGTAGGACACGTCGACCGGGTACTCGTCCGCGACGCACGGTTTCAGGTCCCGCTTGACCTCGGCGCTCACCTTCGGATCGTTCTTGACCAGCGCGACCGCGTCGACGCGCTTCGCCGTGGGAGCGGGCGATGAGGAGGGCGAGGGTGCGGACTGGGCGACCGAGGCGCCCCGCGCCGGGCCCTCGTCGCGCGCACCGGTGCCGCCCGCGCCGCATCCGGCGAGGGAAAGGCCGAGGGCGGCGAGCCCGGCCGCCGCTGTGCCCCGCGCCGTCAGGGTTCGTCCCGTCCGGCCGCCGCGTCCGGCGGCGGGGACGTCGCCCCGTAGGGCCCCCACACCTCGCAGTGCCCCTACGCGTCGTAGGGCCCGTATCCCTCGTATGGCCCCCATGCCTAGGCCGCGCAACGCTCCCGCTCCTCACGTTCGAGCGCGCGCGCATCGAGGTCGCGGTTCTCCAGCTCCTGGCGGAGCCGGGCGAGCGCCCGGTGCAGCGTGCTCTTGACCGTGCCGACCGACATGCCGAGGGCGGCAGCTGTCTCCTCCGTGGACATCTGTTCCCAGTGTCGCAGCACGACGACGCTGCGCTGCTTGGGTGCCAGCACCTTCATGACGTCCATCAGCAGGGCGCGGTCGGCGTGCTGCTCGGTGGCGTCCTCGACGCTCGCGTCCGGCAGCTGCTCGGTGGGGACCTCCTCCAGCTTGCGGGCCCGCCACCACTCCGTCCGCGTATTGATCATGACGCGGCGCAGATACGCGTCGGCCAGCCGCTTGTCGGCTATGCCCTCCCAGTGGCCGTACGTCCGCACGAGCGCGGTCTGCAGCAGGTCCTGCGCGTCGACCGGGTCGGGCACCAGGCGCCGGGCGCTGCGCAGCAGGGCGTCCTGCCGACTGCGTACGTACTCCTCGAACTCGAGCACCTCGCCGTGCGCCATTCCGAACCGCCTCCGTCCGTCCCGTGTTCGCGCTGGTGCGCGCCCCTGTGCGGTACGGCAGAAGCTACGGAACGGTTGTCACGAGGCTGTCCGAAGCAGCCTGCGGCGGACGCACGGCTGTCCGGCGGTTGTGTAACAGAAGCCGGACTGCCGTAAAGCGTGGTGAGCGGCAGTATCGAGTGATGGGTGGCCGATAGTGGGCGGCGGGGGTCGGTAGCGGTAGCCGGAGGTCGGTCAGGCCAGCAGGGGCGGGAGGCCGGTCAGGCCAGCGGGAGGCGGTACAGGCCGCCCTGCAGTGGCTCGACGAGACCGTCGGCGACCAGTCCGTCCAGCGCCCGCGCCCGCTGCACGGGCTCGTCCCACACACGGTCGAGCACGGACTGCGGCACGGGCGCGACGGCCTCCCGCAGCACGGCCAGCAGTCGGCCGCGCACCTGGCGGTCGGTCCCGGCGTACGTCTGGGCGCGGCGCGGCGCCCCGTCGTGCGCCGGCTTCCCGGCCAGCCGCCATGCGCACTGCGCGGCGATGGGGCAGCGGACACAACTCTCGTTCTTGGCCGTGCAGATCAGCGCCCCGAGCTCCATGGACGCGGCGGCCCAGCGCGATGCCGTGCGCTCGTCCTCGGGGAGCAGCGCGCGGGCCAGCTTGCGCTCGGCGGCGGTGGTGGCGTTGGGCGGGTACTGCGTACCGGTCACGGCGCGCGCGAGGACCCTGCGCACATTGGTGTCGAGGACGGCATGCCGCTGCCCGTAGGCGAAGGACGCCACGGCGGCGGCGGTGTACTCGCCGATGCCGGGGAGCGCGAGCAGCTGCGCGTGCTGCGTCGGTACGTCGCCGCCGTGCCGCTCCGTTATGGCGACGGCGGCACCGTGCAGCCGCAGCGCGCGCCGCGGATAGCCGAGCCTGCCCCAGGCGCGGACGGCTTCCCCGGGCGCCTCCTCGGCCAGGTCGGCAGGGCGCGGCCAGCGGGCCATCCACTGCTCGTACACGGGCAGCACGCGGTTGACCGGGGTCTGCTGCAGCATGAACTCGCTGACCATCACACCCCATGGCCCCGCCTCGGACCGACGCCACGGCAGGTCGCGCGCGTTCTCCTCGAACCATGCGATGACGGGCGGGTGCAGGGCGGCGCCGTCCGGGGCGCCCGGGGCGGCCCCCGGGGTGCCGGAGGCGGCGCGGCAGGACGGCATGGGCGCCGTGGACGGGGTGGGCGGCATGGATTTCGTGGGAGCAGTCATGGCACGCACGATCCTGCCACGGTGCCGCACGCCGAGCGGACATCCGCGGCCGCGGCCCCACAGAAGGCCAGGTGAGAGGCGGGAGTGACACGCCGGGCGACACGGTTTCGGGCCGTACCGGGGCGGTTCAAGGCGCCTTGTAGCCCCGAAACCTGACGATCGGAGGGGCGCCACGGCGGCCTCCGGACGCCGCCGCCGACTCCCTTGAGCCCTCCCCGGTCAGAGCTCATACGGCGCGTACGTGGACGCCGAACCCATTGGCGCAGCCCTCGGCAGCGGCAATGGCGGCTGCCGCCTCGGCCCGCCACAGCCGGCCCGCCACAGCCGGCGCGGCGCAGTACAGGCCGAACAAGCCGATCGCCGACCCGGTGCTGCCCGGTCTCCGTGGCCGTCGAGGCCGCGGCGCCGTCAGCCGCGATGGGCCGATCGCGGCTGGGGCGTGTCCCGGTCCGGTGCCGCGGGACCCGGACCGGCGAACCACCGGACCGGTCTCGTGGTGGACGCCCGCAGTGCCTCGGCCACGTGCGTCATCGGCCGGGCGCCCAGACGCACCACGGCGTATGCCACGGCGGCGCCGAGGAGCAGCCCCACGAGCACGTCGTGCGGATAGTGGACGCCCACGAAAACCCGTGAGTACGCCATCAGCAGCGCCATCGGGAAGGCGAGCCGGGCGAGACCGCGCCAGGCGAGCGTCAGTGCCACCGCCGCGGCGCCCGCGATCGACGCGTGGTTGCTCGGGAACGACCAGTCGCCGTGGGGCGGACAGGCCATGAGCGAGGCGGGGGCGCCGGCCACGGCGCGGCACGGACGCACCTCGTCCACCGCGGACTTGACCAACTCGCTGCACACAGACGCCACCGCGGTCGCGAGCGGCGCGAGAACCGCGACGGCCAGCGCGTAGGGCCCGCCGCGCCGCGCCCGCCACCACGCGGCGGCGAACAGCACGCCGAACAGCAGCAGTCCGGCCTCCGTCCATGCCTCGACGAGGTGCTGCACCCACACCGGGGTGTCATGCGCGAAGTCGCTGATGCCGCGGTACAGACCGGAGTCGATGTCCTGCATGAGCAAGGACAGTACGCAATAAGTCGGCACATCACATGATGCGATGGTTCAGTCCCGTATCTGCCGAAAGGCAGGGGCGGCGGAGCGGTGGAGGGGTGTGAACGGGCTGCGCGGCCGTGATGATGATCCGCAAAAGTTGCGGCGCGGGGCGGCGGGTGGGGCAGGATAACCCGCTGATCTCTCGTACAGTTTGCGCCGTGGGATCTCTGCGCAATCCTGTCGGGCCGCTTCCCTCCAGCATCTACTGGCGACGGAGGGCCGTTCTGCTGTCCATGGTCGCCCTGCTGGCACTGCTCGTCGTATGGGTCGTCAGTTCCGGTGGCGGCGGCAACAACAACGCCGGCGACTCCGACGGCAAGAACCCCGCGCCCTCGATCACGCCGGGTCCCTCCGGATCCGGGCCTGCGATCAGCGAAAACCCGGGCGGCCGCGACGAGTCGGGCGGCAGCGGCGACGGCTCTGGGGACGGTGACGGATCGGGGGACGGTGAGGGCTCCGGCGAGACGGGAAGCTCCGGCGGTTCGGGCGGCGAGGGCGGCACGGCTTCCCCGGACGGCGCCACGGGCGGCGGTGGCTCGGGCGACCGTGTTCCGGCCGGGTCCAGCCTGCCCAACTGCGCTGCCGGTGCGGTCAAGTTCACGGTACGCAGCGTCCGCAACACGTACGAGCCCGGTGAGAAGCCGGAGTTCGAGCTGATCGCGCAGAACACGTCGGGCACCGCCTGCAAGGTGGATCTCGGGCCGAAGGAGGCCGTGCTGACGATCACGCTGACCGGGAGTGACGACGCGTTCTGGACGTCGTCGGACTGCCCGGAGGGCAGCGGGAGCCTGCTGCTGCGGGTGCCGGCGGACGGGAGCGTCACGCAGACCGTGGTGTGGGATCGGCACGCGAGTGCACCTCAGTGCGCGACGCCGGCGGCCGGCTCGGCGAAGGCGGGTACGTACCTTGTCGAGGCGAAGGCCTCCGGCCTCGGAACGGCACGGACGTCCTTTGTCCTGGAGAACGATTAGCCCTTGGCGGGCCGACCGCGGGCACTCCAAGAACAGCGGGCACTCCAAGAACAGCGGGCACTGCAAGAACATGGGCACTGCAAGAACAACGGCGCCCGAGAACCGCAGCCCGCCGGAGGTTAGACGTAGCGCTCGAGGATCGAGGACTCCGCCAGCCGCGACAGCCCCTCCCGAACGCTGCGCGCCCGGGCCTCCCCGACCCCGTCCACCGTCTGCAGGTCGTCGACGCTCGCGGCGAGCAGCTTCTGCAGGCCGCCGAAGTGCTCCACGAGGCGGTCGATGATGGCGCCCGGCAGCCGCGGCACCTTCGCAAGGAGTCGGAACCCCCGCGGCGACACCGCCGAGTCCAGCGTCTCCGGTGACCCGGTGTAGCCCAAGGCTCTTGCCACCACGGGAAGTTCGAGAAGCTCGGTGTGCGTCAGAGAGTCGAGTTCGGCCAGCGCCTCCTCGACCGTACGGGACCGCTTCGCGGTCGGCTCCGGTACGTAGTCCCGGACGACGAGCTCCCGCTCCGGCTCCACGCCCGCGATCAACTCCTCGAGTTGGAGGGCGAGAAGCCGCCCGTCCGTGCCGAGCTCCACCACGTACTCGGCGATCTCGGTGGCGATGCGCCGCACCATCTCCAGGCGCTGGGCGACGGCCGAGACGTCCCGGACCGTCACCAGGTCCTCGATCTCCAGCGCCGACAGCGTGCCCGCGACCTCGTCGAGCCGCAGCTTGTACCGCTCCAGGGTCGCCAGGGCCTGGTTCGCCCGGGAGAGGATCGCGGCCGAGTCCTCCAGGACCCGCCGCTGTCCGTCCACGTACAACGCGATGAGCCGCATGGACTGGGACACCGACACGACCGGGAAGCCGACCTGCTTGCTCACGCGGTCCGCGGTGCGGTGCCGCGTGCCGGTCTCCTCGGTCGGGATCGTCGGGTCCGGCACGAGCTGGACACCCGCCCGAAGGATCTTGGTGAGGTCCTTGTCGAGGACGATGCCGCCGTCGAGCTTGCACAGCTCGCGCAGCCGCGTCGCCGTGAACTCGACATCAAGGACAAAACCGCCCGTACACATGGCCTCGACGGTCTTGTCGGAGCCGAGGACGATCAGTCCTCCGGTGTTGCCGCGGAGGACGCGCTCCAGGCCGTCACGCAGCGCCGTACCCGGCGCGACAGCGCTCAGAGAGGCGCGCATGAGCCCATCGGCACCGGAGCTCCCACCGGACTTTCCGGGAGCTGCTGCCCGGTCGTTGGCTGCCACTGCACTCCTCCGGTCGCAGGTTCTGGGGCGCCCTCGGTTCGTACGGATGGGCGAGACCGGGGCAAAGTCTACCGGCGGTCCTCCTCCTCCCGTGGGGCCTCTCGCCGACGCGACCTCGGCAGCACACGCAGAGCGTCCCCTATGTCGGCGACTTCCAGGACCTTCATACCGGCCGGGACCTTGCCGGGATCCGTCGGTACGAGGGCGTGCGTGAAGCCGAGGCGGTGGGCCTCCGCGAGCCTGCGCTGGACGCCGGTGACCCGTCTGACCTCGCCCGCGAGGCCCACCTCGCCGATCGCGACGAGGTTCTTCGGCAGCGGGGTGTCGCTCGCGGCGCTGGCGAGCGCGAGCGCGACGGCCAGGTCCGCCGCGGGCTCGGAGAGCTTCACGCCGCCGACCGTCGCGGAGTAGATGTCGCGCTTGCCGAGCGCGCTGATCCGGCCGCGCTGCTCGAGGACGGCGAGCATCATCGAGACGCGGGACGTCTCCAGGCCGGAGGTGGTGCGCCGGGGTGAGGGGATCTGCGAGTCGACGGTGAGCGCCTGGACCTCGGCGACGAGCGGGCGGCGGCCCTCCAGCGTCACGGTCAGGCACGTGCCCGGAACGGGCTCGGCACGGCGGGTGAGGAAGAGGCCGCTGGGGTCGGCGAGACCGGTGATGCCCTCGTCGTGCAGCTCGAAGCAGCCGACCTCGTCCGTCGTCCCGTACCGGTTCTTGACGCCGCGGACCAGCCGCAGGCGCGCGTGCCGGTCGCCCTCGAAATGCAGCACGACGTCCACGAGGTGCTCGAGCAGCCGCGGGCCCGCGATCGCGCCGTCCTTCGTGACATGGCCGACCAGGAGCGTCGCCATGCCGCGCTCCTTGGAGGCGCGGATGAGGGCCCCGGCGACCTCGCGGACCTGGGCCATGCCGCCGGGCGCCCCGTCGATCTCCGGCGAGGCCACGGTCTGTACGGAGTCGAGGATCAGCAGTGAGGGCTTGACCGCGTCCAGATGACCGAGGACGGCGGCCAGGTCGGTCTCGGCCGCCAGATACAGGTGGTCGTCGATGGCCTCGATGCGGTCCGCGCGCAGCCGCACCTGGCTCGCGGACTCCTCACCTGTCACATAGAGCGTGCGGTGCTCGTCGCTGGCCGACTTGGCCGCCACGTCCAGCAGGAGCGTGGACTTGCCGACGCCCGGCTCGCCCGCGACGAGGACCACGGCGCCGGGGACCAGCCCGCCGCCGAGCACGCGGTCCAGCTCGGGCACGCCGGTCGTGCGAGCCGTGGCCTGGCGGCCGTCGACCTGGCCGATCGGCACGGCCGTGGTGGTGACGCGGCCGGGCGTCGTCGTACGGACCGCGGGCGCGCCGTACTCCTCGACCGTGCCCCATGCCTGGCACTCGGGGCAGCGGCCGAGCCACTTGGCCGTCTGCCAGCCGCACTCGGTGCAGCGGTAGGACGGCCGGTCCTTGCCGGTTTTCGTACGGGCAGCCATGGACGAAACCGTAGCGGTGCCCACCGACAACCCGACCCCCGGCCGCCGACTGCGGCTGCTCGCCGGATATCGCGGCGCCCGGCTGTCGGCCGCCATCCGCGCCCGCCGGCGCCGAGCGACGCCCGAGCCCACGAGTGCCGAGCGCCATCCGCGCCCGCCGGGCGCCGCGCGCCACCCGAGCCCGCCCCGCGCCCCGGTCCCTGTAACGCTCGCATCGCGGAATGACGGGTTCCTGTCCCCTTTTGAGGGATCTGTTCACCCGTAAGGATTAAATGTGCGCGACGGTGAGGAGGGCCCCACCGCCACCCGCCTACGGTCGCACGGGTGACGAGCAGTAGGCCGCAGCACTCCAGACAGACCCCCGGAGCCCGCCGGGCGCATCGTGATGCGCGGCACCGCGGGGCGGCGCACCGCACGCTGGTCCAGCGGCCGCCCGCGCGCTACGAGCCGTATCTCGACGGCCTGTTCACGTACTGCCTGTCCGTGCTGTGCGACCACGACGCCGCGACCGCCGCACTGGGTGAAGCCCTCGCGTGTGCCGAGCGCCGCGGCTCGCGCGGGCCGGACTCCGAGAGCGACCGCAAGGCCTGGCTGTACGCGCTCGCACGCTGGTCGTGTCTGCGCAAGCTCGCCGAGGCCAAGCGGAAGCGGCAGAGCTCGCGTGCCGCCGGGCGGCATGCCGACCGGACGGCCGCCGCCCCGGTCTCGGCGGAGAGCGACCGGAGCCCCGCCCCCTCGGTCTCGGCGGAGAACGACCGGACCACCGGCCCCTCGGTCTCCGCGGAGATCGAGCAGGAGCGCCGGCGCGAACTGGCGCTGCTGGCCTGGCCGGAGGCCGCCGGGACGACCCCCGAACAGCGAGAGGCGCTCGAACTCGCCGTACGCCACCACCTCGCCGCCCACGAGGTCGCCGCGGTCCTCGGCATGGACCTCGCGTCGACCCGGGAACTCCTGGCCACCGCGGCCTGCGAGGTGGAGCGCACCCGTGCTGCGCTCGCCGTCGTCGAGACCGGCACCTGTCCTGCCGTCGCCCGCCTCACCGGCGACAACCAGCTGCTCCTCGGCGCGGCCCTGCGCAGCGAGCTCGTCCGGCACGTCGACGACTGCCCCCGCTGCCGCCGTACCGCCGAGCGCGCCGGGGCCGCGTGGCCCGGCACCAGCGTCACCCCGGCCGCGCTGCCCGTGATCGAGGCCCCGCGCCCCGCCCTGCATGCCGCGATGACGCATGCCCCCCGCGCGCGGGACAGCGCACCGCGCTTCGACCGGCGCGGCTTCCCGATGGACCCCAGGGACCGTGCCGCCCGCCGCGGTCGGCTACGCGCGCGTGCCGTGGCGACGACCGTCGTCGCCACGGTCGTCGCGGCCCCGGTGCTCGCCCTCTGGGCCGCCTACCGCGGCGCGCCTCTCACCGGCGAGGGCCAGGACGGCCGCTCCATCTCCGTCAGCGAGGCGGACGGCCCCGGCGGGCTCGGGGGCGACCACGCGGGCGGCTACGAGAACGCCGGCAACGCCAGCCCCGAGCCCGACGCGCGCTTCACCGCCGGCAGCCGCACACCCGACGTGTCCGTGGAGGTGATCAGCCCGGGAGCACCGCCGTCCCACAGCGCGGTCGGCCCCGGCAGGCTCACGGTGGAGGCGCAGCCGAGCGGCGGCGACACGACACTGATCACGCTGCGGGCATCGGGGGGCGCACCGGTGCACTGGTCGGCGCGCGCGGACGCCCCGTGGCTCTACTTCAGCCAGTCCTCGGGAACGCTCACGCCGGGCGAGTCGCTCACGATCGAGGTGTACGTCGATCACCATCGCGAGCCTCCCGGCCACTGGCGCGCACAGATCGTGATCGATCCGTCGGGTGCGGTGATCGCCCTCGAGGGGTACGGAGAGTCGTCCCCGCCACCCTCCAGCCCGCCTTCGTCCAGCCCGCCGTCGTCCTCGCCCGGTCACCCGTCCCCGTCCGATCCGGGGCCGGCGCCGAGCGACCCGCCCTCGTCGGATCCGCCCCCGTCGTCCGACCCACCGCCGTCGTCCGATCCGCCCCCGTCAGGGCAGGATCCCGCCCCGAGCGACCCGTCGCCCTCCGACCCGGACCCCGCGCCCAGCGACAGCGCCCCTTCCGACTCGCCGGCCCCGTCGGACCCGGGGGACTCGTCGCCGCCGCCGAGCGACGGGGGAGGGGCGAGCCCCAGCTGAGGGACGTAGGCGGGCGGCCCGCCCGCAGGACGACGACGCTCCTGCTGTCGACGGCGGGTGCTTCTGACAGTGACCGATGGGCCAAAGGCCGGGCGGGGCGTCGGCTCCGGAACGGCCCCGCCTCAGCCCGCGGGGTCGGCGGGGTGCGGCGCCACCAGAGGCAGCTGCGACGCCAGCCGGGCCTCGCACAGCTCGACCAGCCGGTCGTATCCCGCCTTGCCCATCAGCTCGGTGAGCTCCGGCCGGTACGAGACGTACACCGGCTCGCCCGCTCCGTGCGCCGAGGTCGCCGACGTACACCACCAGTGCAGATCGTGGCCGCCCGGACCCCAGCCCCGGCGGTCGTACTCGCCGATCGACACCTGCAGGACGCGGGTGTCGTCGGGCCGGTCGATCCACTCGTACGTCCGGCGGATCGGCAGCTGCCAGCAGACGTCCGGCTTGGTCTCCAGCGGCTCACGCCCCTCGCGCAGCGCCAGGATGTGCAGCGAGCAGCCTGCGCCGCCCCCGAAACCGGGCCGGTTCTGGAAGATGCAGGAGCCCTCGAAACGGCGGGTCTGGCGCTCGCCGTCCTCGTCCTCCTGGACCCAGCCGGTCTGCGTGCCCACGTCGTGGTGCTGCCAGATCTCGGGAGTGAGCCTCGCCACATGTCCGGCGACGCGCTTCTCGTCGTCCTCCTCGGAGAAGTGCGCGCCCAGCGTGCAGCACCCGTCGTCCGCGCGGCCGGCCTGGATGCCCTGGCAGCCGCTTCCGAAGATGCAGTTCCAACGGGAGGTAAGCCATGTCAGATCGCAGCGGAATACCTGTTCGTCGTCCGCCGGATCAGGGAACTCGACCCATGCGCGGGCGAAGTCCAGGCCCTTCTCGTCGGGTACCGGCTGCTGCTCCTGCACCGATCCCCTCGATCCCTTCGACTGCTTCGGCGGCTTCGACTGCCTCTGCTCCGACGGCCTCGGCTCCGGCTCCTGCGCCTTCGAGGAACCCTTGGCGGATTTGTCGGTCTTCGCCTTTTTCGTCTTTGGCACGCCTCCAGGGTATGCGGGTGGAACCCCGCCCCGGGACTTCCGTCCGGCCCACGCGCAGTAGCGTTCCGTATATGAGACTCGGTGTCCTCGACGTGGGTTCGAACACGGTGCATCTGCTCGTGGTGGATGCGCACCCGGGCGCACGCCCGCTGCCCGCGCACTCGCACAAGGCGGAACTGCGGCTTGCTGAACTCCTCGACGGCGACGGAGCCATCGGACCCGACGGCGTCGGCAAACTGATCGGCACCGTCCACGAAGCGCTGCAGGCGGCCGAGGACAAGGGCGTCGAGGACCTGCTGCCGTTCGCCACCTCCGCGGTCCGCGAGGCCAGCAACGCCGACGACGTACTGGCCCGCGTCAAGGACGAGACCGGTGTCGAGCTGCAGGTGCTGACCGGTGAGGAGGAGGCCCGTCTGACCTTCCTCGCCGCCCGCCGCTGGTTCGGCTGGTCGGCCGGAAAGCTGCTGGTCCTTGACATCGGCGGCGGTTCGCTGGAGATCGCGTACGGCATGGACGAGGAGCCGGACGCCGCCGTCTCGCTGCCGCTGGGCGCAGGACGTCTGACCGCGAGCTGGCTGCCGGGCGACCCGCCGGACCCGGCGGACGTGAAGGCGCTGCGGCGGCATGTGCGGGCGCAGATCGCGCGGACCGTCGGGGAGTTCAGCCGCCTCGGCACCCCGGACCATGTGGTCGCCACCTCCAAGACGTTCCGGCAGCTCGCCCGTATCGCGGGCGCCGCCCGCTCGGCCGACGGCCTCTACGTCCAGCGGGAGCTCAAGCGCAGGTCCCTGGAGGACTGGGTGCCGCGGCTCATCGAGATGACGGCCGAGGAGCGCGCCGAGCTCCCCGGCGTCTCCGAGGGCCGCTCCGGTCAGCTCCTCGCCGGCGCACTCGTCGCGGAGGGCGCGATGGACCTGTTCGGCGTGGAGTCGGTGGAGATCTGCCCCTGGGCGCTCCGCGAGGGCGTGATCCTGCGCAGGCTGGACCACATGTCGAGCACGTAGAGGTGCCGGGTCGCCCCCGCTGCGGAGGGTGGGCACTGGGGTATCTCCCAGCGTGCGACTGGGGGGAACCCCGACACCGGGACATCCCTCAGCCGGACGGCAACCACGTTGTACGTGGGGAGCGTCCCTGTTGGGGCGGCACCGCCGGGGGACGGCCCCGTCGCGGGGACCTTGCCCCGTACCCTGTCCCTCGTGGCAGAACCAGTGGTGCGCATCCCGGATGCGAAGGTCGCGCTGTCGACGGCCTCGGTCTATCCGGAGTCGACGGCGACGGCCTTCGAGATCGCCGCGCGCCTTGGGTACGACGGTCTCGAGATCATGGTCTGGAACGACCCCGTCAGCCAGGACATCGCGGCGCTGCGCCGCCTGAGCGACTACCACCGCATCCCGATCCTCGCCGTCCACGCCCCCTGTCTGCTGATCACGCAGCGGGTGTGGTCCACCGACCCCTGGGTCAAGCTCCAGCGCGCGAAGTCCGCCGCCGAGCAGCTGGGCGCCTCCACGGTCGTCGTGCATCCGCCCTTCCGCTGGCAGCGGCAGTACGCCCGGGACTTCGTCCGCGGCATCTGGCGCATGGCCGACGAGACGGACGTACGGTTCGCCGTCGAGAACATGTATCCGTGGCGCTACCGGGACCGCGAGATGCTCGCGTATGCCCCGGAGTGGGACGTCACCAAGGACGACTACCGGCACTACACGATCGACCTCTCGCACACGGCGACCGCCCGCACCGACGCGCTGCAGATGATCGACCGCATGGGCGACCGGCTCGGCCACGTCCACCTCGCCGACGGCAGCGGATCCGGAAAGGACGAGCACCTGGTCCCCGGCCGCGGCACACAGCCCTGCGCAGAGGTCCTGGAACGGCTGGCGCTGAACGGCTTCGACGGCCATGTCGTCCTGGAGGTCAACACACGGCGGGCCATGTCCAGCGCCGAGCGCGAGGCCGATCTGGCGGAGGCCCTGGCCTTCACCCGGCTCCATCTGGCGTCCGCGGTGAGGGTGCAGAGATCATGACCGACACGGCTCCGCGGCGCAGGGGACGCCCCTCGCGTACGCAGGCGGGGGAGGGCCCCGCGGCGCGCGAGCGCATTCTGCAGTCGGCCCGCGAGGAGTTCTCCGAGAGGGGCTACGACAAGACGTCCGTGCGCAGCATCGCCAAGGGAGCGGGCGTCGACCCGGCGCTGGTCCACCACTACTTCGGCACCAAGGAACAGGTCTTCGAGGCGGCGATCGAGGTCGTCTTCGCGCCGGCCCTGAAGGCGCCGGACACGATCATCGAGGGTCCGCTCGACGGGGTCGGTGAGCGGTTCTCCCGGTTCCTCTTCGGTGTCTGGGAGAACCCGGTCACCCGTACGCCCCTGCTTGCCGTGGTCCGGTCGGCCATGAACAACGAGGCGGCCGCCGCGGTCTTCCGCCGGCTCGTCACCACACAGCTGCTGCGCAGGGTCGCGGGCCATGTGGGCACGCCCGACGCAGAGCTGCGGGCCGAGCTGGCGGCGGCCCAGCTGGTCGGGGTCGCGATGCTGCGGTACGTGATCAAGCTGGAGCCGCTGGCCTCGGCGGACGTCGAGCAGATCATCGTCCGGGTGGCGCCGGTGGTGCAGGGTCATCTGACCGGGCCCTGATCCCGGTGCAGGTGCGGGTGCATGTGACCGGCCCTTGAGCCCGGTACAAGGTCACCTGACCGCCCCTGGGCCCGTTCGTGGCCCGGCCGGGTGCCGGTGACCGAGACGGGCGTCCCGCATTCCGGACGAGCTGTCCAGATCTTGGAGTAGCGGCGTAGGCTCGACTGCAGTCATCCCTGCCTGCGTCCGCCAGCCGTACGGACAACGCCGCGAGAGCCCGGCGACGACCGTGCCGCAGGCAGCCGTAGGCATCTGCCTGAAGGAGCGAGCGACGATGCCCGAGCTGAGGTCCCGCACTGTCACCCACGGCCGCAACATGGCGGGCGCCCGCGCCCTTATGCGCGCCTCCGGTGTAGCGAGCGAGGACATCGGCAAGCCGATCATCGCGGTTGCCAACTCCTTCACCGAGTTCGTGCCCGGCCACACGCACCTGCAGCCCGTCGGCCGGATCGTCAGCGAGGCGATCAAGGCCGCGGGCGCGGTGCCGCGCGAGTTCAACACGATCGCGGTCGACGACGGCATCGCGATGGGCCACGGCGGAATGCTGTACTCGCTGCCGTCCCGCGACCTGATCGCGGACTCGGTCGAGTACATGGTCGAGGCCCACTGCGCCGACGCCCTGATCTGCATCTCCAACTGCGACAAGATCACCCCGGGCATGCTGATGGCGGCCCTCCGCCTCAACATCCCCACGGTCTTCGTCTCCGGCGGCCCGATGGAGGCCGGCCGCGCGACGCTCGTCGACGGCACGGTCCGCACGCTCGACCTGATCGACGCGATCTCCGACGCCGTCAACGACAAGATCTCGGACGAGGACATCCTCCGCATCGAGGAGAACGCCTGCCCGACCTGCGGTTCCTGTTCCGGTATGTTCACCGCCAACTCGATGAACTGCCTGACCGAGGCGATCGGCCTCTCCCTGCCCGGCAACGGCTCGGTGCTCGCCACGCACACCGCGCGCAAGGCCCTCTACGAGAACGCGGGCGCCACGGTCGTCGAGCTGGCCAAGCGCTACTACGAGCAGGACGACGCCTCGGTCCTCCCGCGCAACATCGCCACCCACGCCGCCTTCGAGAACGCCATGGCCCTCGACATCGCCATGGGCGGCTCCACGAATACGATCCTGCACCTGCTGGCCGCCGCTCAGGAGGCCGAGGTCGGCTACGACCTGACCGACATCGACGCCGTCTCGCGCCGCGTCCCGTGCCTGGCCAAGGTCGCGCCCAACGTGGCGCCGACGCGGACGTACTACATGGAGGACGTGCACCGCGCGGGCGGCATCCCCGCGATCCTCGGCGAGCTGTACCGCGGCGGTCTGCTCAACGAGGACGTGCACACCGTCCACAGCCCCTCCATCAAGGAGTGGCTGGACGACTGGGACATCCGCAGCGGTTCGGCGATCGACGAGGCCGTCGAGCTGTGGCACGCGGCCCCCGGCTGCAAGCGCTCCGCCGAGGCCTTCTCGCAGTCCGAGCGCTGGGAGGAGCTGGACACCGACGCGGCGAACGGCTGCATCCGCGACGTCGCCCACGCGTACTCGAAGGACGGCGGCCTCGCGGTCCTCAAGGGCAACCTCGCCGAGGACGGCTGCGTCGTGAAGACGGCGGGCGTCGACGCGTCGATCTGGACCTTCGAGGGCCCGGCCGTCGTCTGCGAGTCGCAGGAAGAGGCGGTCGACAAGATCCTCACGAAGCAGGTCAAGGAGGGCGACGTCGTCGTCATCCGCTACGAGGGCCCCAAGGGCGGCCCCGGCATGCAGGAGATGCTCTACCCGACCTCGTTCCTGAAGGGCCGCGGCCTCGGCAAGGCCTGCGCCCTGGTGACGGACGGCCGCTTCTCCGGCGGCACGTCGGGCCTGTCCATCGGCCACGCCTCCCCCGAGGCGGCCTCCGGCGGCACGATCGCCCTGGTCGAGGACGGCGACCGCATCCGCATCGACATCCCGAACCGCACGATCGAACTCCTCGTCGACGACGCGACGCTGGAGGCCCGCCGCGAGGCCCTCGCCGGCGCGTACGCCCCGAAGTCCCGCGACCGCAAGGTCTCTGCGGCGCTGCGGGCTTACGCGGCGATGGCGACGAGCGCGGACAAGGGGGCTGTGCGGGACGTGACGAAGCTGGGCTGAGGCTTTCGCGTCCGTACTGCGCGTTGTGTGGGCCGTTCCTGCGGGGGCGGCCCTTTCGCGTACGTGCCTGCGCCCACTCGGTGCGTACTACCAGTCCGCAGGATCACGTCCGTCGACGGCGAACAGCGACCCGTCGGGAGCCCCGGAGTACACCTTGCCGTCGGCCGGGACCGGCGCGGACAGCCCGGAGACCAGCCACTGCTGTTCGCCGCCCAGCCGCGTCTTGGTCTCGCCCAGCAGCGTGCCCTCCACGGTGTCCATGGCGAGGAGTCGGCCGTCCGCCGCCGTGAAGTACAGCCGTCGCCCGGACACCACGGGCGGAGAGGAGAACGTGACGGAGGTTTCCAGTCGCCAGAGCTGCTTGGAGGTCCGGGTGTCGATGGCCATGACCGTGCCGCCCGTCGCCAGGAGATAGACCGTGTCCTTCTCGACGACGGCCTGGGTTCCCTCTGGGGAGAGGGGGAGCGCGATACGGCGGGTGGTGCGGCTCGCGGTGTCGTAGCGCACGACGGCGTCCGTGGACGAGTCGATGGCGGTCGAGGTGAACCAGAGCGTCCCGTCACGGGCGCCCACCAGGGTGAGCGCACCGTCCAGGCGCCGCTGCCAGCGCGTGGCGCCTGTCTCCGGGTCGACGGCGGTCACCCGCGTCCCTGATCCGGCCGTACCCACCGCGTAAGCGAGCCCGTCCCCGTACGACCAGAAGTTCGGAAGCGGCTGCCCCGGTATCGCGTGGTGCCACTTCTCCTCGCCGGTGGAGGCGTCCAGCGCGGTGACCTTCGAGTCGGCGCCGGTGAGCAGCACGACACCTCCGGCGTGGGTGACGAGGCCGCGGTACCGCTTGATGTCGTGGCTCCAGCGGGTCTTTCCGGTCGTGGGATCGAGCGCCGTCAGCCGCTCGCCGTCCTGGCTGACGACCTGCAGGAGTCCGCCCGACAGCACGGGCGCCGTCACAGCGTCGCTGCCGCGCTGCCCGGCGTATCCCCGCGACCACAGGACTTTGCCGTCGGCCGGATCGACGGCGGCGGCCAGGACACCGGAGCGGGCGCAGTACAACGTGTGGGGTGCGTACGAGCATTGAGGCATGCCGGAGGCGTTGGCGCCCTGTGCCCTAAGATCGATGGCCCACGGCTGGAAGCCACTCTTGGACGGCTTCCCGGCGGTGTGGTTGGCCGGGGACTCGGCGCCCGAGTCGAGGAGGACGAAGGCACCCGCGACGATCGCGGATGCGGTGAAGGCGACGACGGCGGGGAGCCACAGGCGGCGCGCAAGGCTCTTCGTGGCGGCGGCGTTCTTCTCGGCGCCGGGGATTTCCGGAGCGCTTCCGTCGACACCCGGGGTGCCGTCGGAGACGCCCTTCGGCCGCCGGGCGGCGCTGTGCGTGGCATCGTGGCCGTCGGCCGCGGCTCTTCGGCGCGCCGACTCCCCATCGCTCCCGCCGCGCTGTTCGGGGATGAATGCCTGGGTGTCGTAGGAGGCCGACACGGATCGCAGTGCCGTCATCAGCTCGTCCGGGGTGGGCCGGTCTGCCGGCTCCTTGGCGAGACAGCGGGCGACGAGCGGGGCCAGCTCCATCGGCACGCCTGTCAAGTCTGGTTCGTCATGAACGACTTGATATGCCACCAGGTACGGGCTGTCCGAGTCGAAGGGCCCGCTTCCGGTCGCCGCGTGGACGATGACGGACCCGAGCGCGAATATGTCGGCGGCCGGTCCGACCTCGCGTGGCCTGCGGAACTGCTCCGGAGCCATGAAGGGAGGGGTGCCGATCAACTTGCCGGTCTCGGTCCGCAGTTCGCTGTCAGATGGCCGGGATATGCCGAAGTCGATGACCTTCGGGCCGTCCTCGGCCAGGAGCACATTGCTCGGCTTGAGATCGCGGTGAACGACACCGGCGCGGTGAATGTCCCGCACCCCCTCCGCCAGCCCCGCCATCAGCTGTCGCACCCGTGCCGCGGGTAGCGCGCCATTCCGCTTCACGTGTTCGGCGAGGGTCGGGCCGGGGATGAACAGGGTTGCCATCCAAGGGCGTCCGGCGTCGGGATCGGCGTCGACGACGGGCGCGGTGAAGGCACCGCTGACCCGCCGCGCAGCGGCGATCTCCTGCCTGAATCGCCCCCGAAACTCGGGGTCTTGGGCAAACTCGGCGTGCACGACCTTGACAGCCAGCCGCAACCCGGAGGCGGACCGGGCCAGATGCACGACGCCCATTCCGCCAGAGCCGAGCTGCGCCTCCAGCAGGTACTGCCCGGCATACCGCGGACGTTCCGCTTCCGGGTCCGTACCGGCGCTGCGCTGTGGCGGCATCACTCACCCCCGTGCGTCCGTCCGCATGCGCGACGCGCAGAGCCTAGTCGATGATTCGTACGAAACCTCGGCGGCTTGCTAGCCTCGGCGCTCCGCACCTATTTGGCGTGAACTATTCAACGGGGGAGCCGGCATGGCTACGGAGGACATCGAAACCCCACCCGCGGGGGAGACGGCGGCGGCCGGGACAGGCGAGACCAGCACCACCCACCAAACCGCCACAAAGACCGGGAACGTCACCTCGCTGAGCGCGACGGCGACCCGCACGTACTCGGTGGCACCGGGCGTCCGCCTCAACGTCCGAAGCGGCCCGGGCACGACCTACGGCATCGTCCGCGTCCTGCCCGAGGGCGCGAGCGTGCCGATCTACTGTCAGCGCCCGGGAGAGACGATCAGCGGCCCGTACGGCACGACGAACCTGTGGGACTGCATCGCCAACGCCCAGTACGTCTCGGACGCGTACGTGTACACGGGCAGTGACGGGTACGTGGCACCGCGCTGCTCCTGATGCCGCACGAGGGCAGCACGGCCGAGCGGACGGCTGCCCGAGCCCGCAGCGGCCTGGCGCGACCTATCGCCTCATCCGCGTCCTCCCGGAAGGGGCACACGTGCAGATCTTCTGCCGGCGTCCGGGAGAGACGATCACTGGTCCGTACGGCACGAGGAACCTCTGGGACAACATCGCCGTCGGCGAGTACGTCTCCGGCGCCTACGTGTACACCGGCAGCGACGGCTTCATCAGGCCGCGCTGCGCCTGATGAAGGGGATGGGATCACCATGAAGCTCTTGGCCGGCAGACGCACCAGGATGGCGGCAGGCGCCACCGTCGCGGCCTTCGCACTGACGCTGGGTGCCGCGGCGGAGGCCTCGGCGCTCAGGTACTACTCGGTCGCGCCCGGCTACCGCGTGAACGTGCGCAGCGGCCCCAGCACCAGCTATGGCATCGTCCGCATCCTGCCCGATGGCGCCAAGGTGCCGATCTTCTGCCAGACGCCAGGCCAGACGATCACCGGCCCGTACGGCACGACGAACCTCTGGGACAACATCGCCGACGGCGAGTACATCTCGGACGCATACGTGTACACGGGCAGCGACGGGTACGTGGCACCGCGCTGCGGCTGACGCCTCGGGGGTGGCCTCGCCCGCACGACCGGTGGGGCCACCCCTAGGAGCGGAAGAGGAGTGCCAGCAGGGATCACGGCGGGCCGGACCGATAATCGACGCGTGAGCGACGAGAAGGACGACAAGACCGGCACCCCGGCCACCCCCGCGGGCCCCCGCCCCGAACCCATCCGATTCTTCGGCACGACCTGGGTGAACCACGACGGCGGCTACGCGGCGCGCCGCGCGGCCGTAGCCGCCGGTTCGCTCGCCGCGGCGGCCGTGTCGTGCCTCGTCCTGCGCTTCGCGTACGAGGGTCTCGAGATCGCTGCCATCGGAGGTCTGGCGACCGTCCTGGTCGTCGTGATGTTCGCGGTCTGCAGCGCGCTCGCGTTCCGTCACACCTGGGACGGCTTCAGCAAGCGTCCCGACCCCGACCGCCAGGCCTCCCTCCGAGGTCTCCTCGCCATCGGCTTCGTCGGCTCCCTCCTCGCCTACTTCCTCCGCACCCTCACCGAGGCCCCCGGCGAGAAGCTGTACCGCGAGGAGTACGAGGCGGCACGCGAGCAGTACGAACGCCGTGCGGCACGCCGCGCGGGCAACCCGTCGAAGCGGAAACGGAAAGGCTGAGGCCGCCGCCCACCGACCGACCGCACCTGACAGCCGCTCGCCAGGTACCTGTCTGCCGGCAACTGCTCGCCAGGTACCTGCCTGCCGGCAACTGCTCGCCAGGTACTGGTGGAACATCCCCGACCCGGACGTGCCCTGGTGCGCCGAGCAGGAGCGACGACTGCAGGCCCGCCTGCCCGGGTACCACGCGCACGGCATCACCGGCGAGGCGCCGCAGATCATCGACCGGCTGGTCCCCGGCCTGGGTCCGGCGCACCGCCGTCTCCACTGGACCCGCCGCGTCCCCGTCGACGTCCATCTCGCCCACTTCGGCAGCCGCTCGTACTTCGCAGCCCTGGGCCCTGAGGAGTCCGCACCCGTACTGGCCGACGAGCGGCGCCACCTGCTGCGGCACTTCCCGGACGGCCTGGTCGAGGAGGCGTACGCCGTGGATCTCACGGTCGTACGCAGGCCCGGCCGCCTCGCATGACAGCCGCGCATCACACCACCGGAAACCGCCCGTTCCTCCCGCGGGGGTTCACAGGGGTTCACCCACCTTGACGCCACTACCCACCACGCGCATTATTCACCGCATGATGAATTTCGCTTCCGGACCCCCCGTCCGGGAAGGGACCCCCGCCGAGCCCCCACCCGCCATCAAAGCCGCCGCTCTCACCGTCGTACGAGGCACGCGCACCGTCCTCCGCAGCCTCGACTTCGCCGTCCCCCGCGGCCAGATCACCGGCCTTCTCGGCCCCTCCGGCTGCGGCAAGTCGACCCTCATGCGGGCGGTCGTCGGTACGCAGGCCAAGGTCACCGGCACCCTCGACGTACTCGGCCGCCCCGCCGGCGACCCCACCCTCCGGTCCCGCGTCGGATACGTGACCCAGGCACCCTCCGTCTACGACGACCTGACGATCCGCCAGAACCTGGAGTACTTCGCGGCCGTCCTGGACCCCGGCCGCGCTGCCGCCGACCGCCGCCACGAACACGTCACCCGCGCAATCGCCGACGTCGACCTCACCTCGCACAGCGACGCCCTCGCCGGCAATCTCTCCGGCGGACAGCGCAGCCGCGTCTCCCTCGCCGTCGCCCTGCTCGGCGCCCCCGAACTCCTCGTACTCGACGAACCCACCGTCGGCCTCGATCCCGTACTCCGCCGCGACCTGTGGAACCTCTTCCACTCCATCGCCGCCGAGCGCGGAGCCACGATCCTCGTCTCCTCGCACGTCATGGACGAGGCCGAACGCTGCCACCGTCTGCTCCTTATGCGCGAGGGCGAGATCCTCGCGGACGACACTCCCGACGCCCTGCGCGAGCGCACGCACTCGGAGACCGTCGAAGCGGCCTTCCTCCACCTCGTCGACGAGGCCGTCGAAGCCGCCGCGGCAGATGCCCGCGCCGACACCCGCGGCAACGCCCGCAAGGAGACCGCCCGATGACCACGACGAGCACACACCCCGCACGCCCCGCGGCTGTCGCACCCCGCCCCACCGCGATCAACGCGTCCCGCACCCTCGCCACCGCCGCCCGCGTCCTGCGCCAGCTCCGCCACGACCCGCGATCCATCGCGCTGATGATCCTCGTCCCGTGCGTGATGCTCTTCCTGCTCCGCTACGTCTTCGACGGCAGCCCGCAGACCTTCGACGCGATCGGCGCCTCGCTGCTCGGCATCTTCCCGCTGATCACGATGTTCCTGGTCACCTCCATCGCCACCCTGCGCGAACGCACCTCCGGCACCCTCGAACGCCTCCTCGCCATGCCGCTCGGCAAGGCCGACCTGATCGCGGGCTACGCCCTCGCCTTCGGCACCCTGGCCATCGTCCAGTCGGCCCTGGCCACCGGCCTCGCCCTGTGGGTCCTGGGCCTCGACGTGACCGGCTCCCCCTGGCTGCTGCTCCTCGTCGCCCTGCTCGACGCCCTGCTCGGCACGGCCCTCGGCCTCTTCGTCTCGGCCTTCGCGGCCTCGGAGTTCCAGGCGGTGCAGTTCATGCCGGCGGTGATCTTCCCCCAGCTCCTCCTCTGCGGCCTCTTCACCGACCGCTCCAACATGCACCCGGTCCTCGAAGGGATCTCCAACGTCCTCCCCATGTCCTACGCCGTGGACGGCATGAACGAGGTCCTCAGGCACACGGACATGACGGCGAACTTCGTACGGGATGCGCTGGTCGTGGCCGGGTGCGCGCTGCTGGTGCTGAGCTTGGGCGCGGCGACGCTACGCCGCCGTACCGCGTGATCGACCCATTCAGCCCGTCTGGGGGCACCTCCCAGCGTTAGCTGGGGGAGCTTGAGGACGAGGCCGTCCAGGCCGAAAGGGGGTCTGGGGGCCCAGCCCCCAGGGACGGGAAGGGAAGGGGCGGCGGGGGCGAAAACCCCTGCAAGGCAAACCCGCCACCCGACGTCCGCCCACCGGACAACCAAGCCACCCCCACGCCCCCGGTGCGAGGATGAACCCGGACGACGCAACCCCCCGGAGGGCACCCCAGCCATGACCCAGAAAGTCGCAGTCCTCGGCACCGGCAAGATCGGCGAAGCCCTGCTCAGCGGAATGATCCGAGCCGGCTGGGCCCCGGCCGACCTCCTGGTCACCGCCCGCCGCCGCGAACGCGCCGAAGAGCTCCGGACCCGCTACGGGGTCACGCCCGTCTCGAACACCGAAGCGGCCAAGATCGCCGACACCCTCATCCTCACGGTCAAGCCGCAGGACATGGGCACCCTCCTCGACGAGCTCGCCCCGCACGTCCCCGCCGGCCGCCTGATCATCAGCGGCGCGGCGGGCATCCCCACGACGTACTTCGAGGACCGGCTGCCGACAGGCACCCCGGTCGTCCGCGTCATGACCAACACCCCCGCCCTCGTCGACGAGGCCATGTCCGTCATCTCCGCGGGCACCCACGCCACCGCCGAGCACCTCGCCCACGCCGAAGAGATCTTCGGCGCCGTCGGCAAGACGCTCCGCGTCCCCGAGTCGCAGCAGGACGCCTGCACCGCCCTCTCCGGCTCCGGCCCGGCGTACTTCTTCTACCTGGTCGAAGCCATGACCGACGCCGGCATCCTCCTCGGCCTGCCCCGCGACAAGGCCCACGACCTGATCGTCCAGTCCGCGATCGGCGCCGCCACCATGCTCCGCGACAGCGGCGAGCACCCGGTCAGGCTCCGCGAGAACGTGACATCGCCGGCCGGCACCACCATCAGCGCCATCCGTGAGCTCGAGAACCACGGCGTACGCGCGGCCCTCATCGCCGCCCTCGAAGCGGCACGCGACCGCAGCCGCGAACTGGCCTCCGGCAAGAACACCTGACGCGCCGCCCGGCGCGGCGGCCGGCCCGACCGACCGCCGCGCCCATCGGTCACGAAGGCGGCAGCAGCCCGATCGCCCGATAGGCCGCATCCACCGTCGGCCTGGCCATTCCCCTGGCCCTCTCCGCCCCCTCCTTCAACACCCCGTCCACATAGGCAGGATCGGCAACAAGCTCCCTGTGCCTTTCCTGCAGTGGCTTGAGCACCTCCACCACGGCGTCGGCGGTGTCCTTCTTCAAGGCCCCGTACGACGTGTACGCACCACTCAGCTTCTCGGGCTCCCCATCCGTACAAGCCGCGAGAATCTCGAGCAGATTCGAGATCCCCGGCTTGGCCTCCCGGTCGTACTCGACCTCCTGCCCACTGTCGGTCACCGCCCGCATGATCTTCTTCCGCACCACATCCGGCTCGTCGAGCAGATAGACGATCCCGGCTCCGGCATCGTGCGACTTCCCCATCTTCGACGTCGGCTCCTGCAGATCCATGACCCGAGCCGCCACCACGGGATGCGTCGCGCGAGGCGTCACGAACGTGTGGCCGTACCGCTGGTTGAACCGCACCGCCAGATCCCGCGTCAGCTCGACGTGCTGTCTCTGGTCATCCCCGACCGGCACCTCGTCGGCCCCGTACGCCAGGATGTCCGCCGCCATCAGCACGGGATACGTCAGCAGCGAGAGCCGCACACTCCCGCCACGCGCCCGCTCGCGCGCGGACTTCTCCTTGTACTGGATCATCCGCCGCATCTCGCCGTCGGTTGCGACGCACTCGAGCAGATACGACAGACGCGCGTGCTCGTCCACATGACTCTGTACGAACACGGTGCACTGGGCCGGCTCGAGTCCAGCCGCCAGCAGCAGCGTCGCCGCCTGGCGGCTGAGCCTGCACACGCGCCCCGGATCATGCTCCACCGTCAGGGCGTGCAGGTCGACGATGCAGAACAACGCATCAGCACGGTGCTGGTCGACTTCCGCCCACTGCCGTACGGCCCCTAGATAGTTCCCCAGCGTCAGATGCCCCGTCGGCTTGACCCCGCTGAAGATCCGCGTCATCTCTCCACCTCCTGGTCGCCGGCCGCCGCTGCCCGCCGGCCGGCTCAGGTTCCTCCAGGAGGGAGATACGCGAACGGCCGCCGGAGCGGCGGCCGTTGAGTGCATGCGTAAGTACGGCCGCCGTCAGGCGGCCCACCACTGCTGGGTGAACGCATGCTTGGACATGCCCACAAGAGTACGCCCCCCGGCGCCGAGTTGACATGACCGGCCGACATACGTAGTGTTCTCCGAGTTGTCCGACGTGAGCACCGACTCCGGTCGGCCCCGGACAGCCATTCCGCAAGAACCATCCAAACGAACGACGACTCGTCGTCGGCTCGTTTTCATGCGTGTTTGCGAAATGAGGAATCAGCGTTCGAAAGGGCGCGACCCCCGATTAGCTCGGGAGGCAGGATTCCGCTAAAGTCTCACTCGTCGGAACGGCCCAACAGCCGGGAAGACAAACCCGCCGACTGGGAATCAGGCCCGAAAGGATCTGATAGAGTCGGAACCGCCGGAAAGGGAAACGCGAAAGCGAGAACCTGGAAAGCACCGAGGAAATCGGATCGGAAAACGATCTGATAGAGTCGGAAACGCAAGACCGAAGGGAAGCGCCCGGAGGAAAGCCTGAGAGAGTCTTTCGGGTGAGTACAAAGGAAGCGTCCGTTCCTTGAGAACTCAACAGCGTGCCAAAAATCAACGCCAGATATGTTGATACCCCGTCTCCGGCCGGTTCGGCTGGGGCGAGGTTCCTTTGAAATAACACAGCGAGGACGCTGTGAACGGCCGGGCTTATTCCGCCTGGCTGTTCCGCTCTCGTGGTGTCGGCCCGCAGCCTTTAATTAGGCGCAGTCGGGAAAACATTCACGGAGAGTTTGATCCTGGCTCAGGACGAACGCTGGCGGCGTGCTTAACACATGCAAGTCGAACGATGAAGCCCTTCGGGGTGGATTAGTGGCGAACGGGTGAGTAACACGTGGGCAATCTGCCCTGCACTCTGGGACAAGCCCTGGAAACGGGGTCTAATACCGGATAACACTCTCACGGGCATCTGTGAGGGTTGAAAGCTCCGGCGGTGCAGGATGAGCCCGCGGCCTATCAGCTTGTTGGTGAGGTAGTGGCTCACCAAGGCGACGACGGGTAGCCGGCCTGAGAGGGCGACCGGCCACACTGGGACTGAGACACGGCCCAGACTCCTACGGGAGGCAGCAGTGGGGAATATTGCACAATGGGCGAAAGCCTGATGCAGCGACGCCGCGTGAGGGATGACGGCCTTCGGGTTGTAAACCTCTTTCAGCAGGGAAGAAGCGAAAGTGACGGTACCTGCAGAAGAAGCGCCGGCTAACTACGTGCCAGCAGCCGCGGTAATACGTAGGGCGCAAGCGTTGTCCGGAATTATTGGGCGTAAAGAGCTCGTAGGCGGTCTGTCACGTCGGATGTGAAAGCCCGGGGCTTAACCCCGGGTCTGCATTCGATACGGGCAGACTAGAGTGTGGTAGGGGAGATCGGAATTCCTGGTGTAGCGGTGAAATGCGCAGATATCAGGAGGAACACCGGTGGCGAAGGCGGATCTCTGGGCCATTACTGACGCTGAGGAGCGAAAGCGTGGGGAGCGAACAGGATTAGATACCCTGGTAGTCCACGCCGTAAACGGTGGGAACTAGGTGTTGGCGACATTCCACGTCGTCGGTGCCGCAGCTAACGCATTAAGTTCCCCGCCTGGGGAGTACGGCCGCAAGGCTAAAACTCAAAGGAATTGACGGGGGCCCGCACAAGCAGCGGAGCATGTGGCTTAATTCGACGCAACGCGAAGAACCTTACCAAGGCTTGACATATACCGGAAACGGCCAGAGATGGTCGCCCCCTTGTGGTCGGTATACAGGTGGTGCATGGCTGTCGTCAGCTCGTGTCGTGAGATGTTGGGTTAAGTCCCGCAACGAGCGCAACCCTTGTTCTGTGTTGCCAGCATGCCCTTCGGGGTGATGGGGACTCACAGGAGACTGCCGGGGTCAACTCGGAGGAAGGTGGGGACGACGTCAAGTCATCATGCCCCTTATGTCTTGGGCTGCACACGTGCTACAATGGCAGGTACAATGAGCTGCGAAACCGTGAGGTGGAGCGAATCTCAAAAAGCCTGTCTCAGTTCGGATTGGGGTCTGCAACTCGACCCCATGAAGTCGGAGTTGCTAGTAATCGCAGATCAGCATTGCTGCGGTGAATACGTTCCCGGGCCTTGTACACACCGCCCGTCACGTCACGAAAGTCGGTAACACCCGAAGCCGGTGGCCCAACCCCTTGTGGGAGGGAGCTGTCGAAGGTGGGACTGGCGATTGGGACGAAGTCGTAACAAGGTAGCCGTACCGGAAGGTGCGGCTGGATCACCTCCTTTCTAAGGAGCATCTAGGCCGCCAAGCTTGCTTGGTGGTCCAGAGCCACTACGTCGGCGAACGATCGACGGTGGTTAGCTCATGGGTGGAACGTTGATTATTCGGCACACTTGATCGTCTTCTCCTTCCAGTACTGCTCTTTTGAGCGTGGAACGTTGAGGGGAGCCGGGGAGTGTGTCGGGCACGCTGTTGGGTGTCTGAAGGTGCGGCCGTATGGCCGGGAAGCCTTCGATGCCGACCCCAGTGCACTCACTGGATCTCCAGTGGGGTGATGGGTGGTTGGTCGTTGTTTGAGAACTGCACAGTGGACGCGAGCATCTGTGGCCAAGTTTTTAAGGGCGCACGGTGGATGCCTTGGCACCAGGAACCGATGAAGGACGTGGGAGGCCACGATAGTCCCCGGGGAGTCGTCAACCAGACTTTGATCCGGGGGTTTCCGAATGGGGAAACCCGGCAGTCGTCATGGGCTGTCACCCATGCCTGAACACATAGGGCATGTGGAGGGAACGCGGGGAAGTGAAACATCTCAGTACCCGCAGGAAGAGAAAACAACCGTGATTCCGGGAGTAGTGGCGAGCGAAACTGGATGAGGCTAAACCTTGTATGTGTGAGACCCGGCAGGGGTTGCATGCAGGGGGTTGTGGGATCTCTTTTCTACGGTCTGCCGGCCGTGGGACGAGTCAGAAACCGTTGATGTAGGCGAAGGACATGCGAAAGGTCCGGCGTAGAGGGTAAGACCCCCGTAGTCGAAACATCAGCGGCTCGTTTAAGAGACACCCAAGTAGCACGGGGCCCGAGAAATCCCGTGTGAATCTGGCGGGACCACCCGCTAAGCCTAAATATTCCCTGGTGACCGATAGCGGATAGTACCGTGAGGGAATGGTGAAAAGTACCCCGGGAGGGGAGTGAAATAGTACCTGAAACCGTGTGCCTACAAGCCGTGGGAGCGTCGGGTAGGAACTTGTTCCTACCTCGTGACTGCGTGCCTTTTGAAGAATGAGCCTGCGAGTTTGCGGTGTGTTGCGAGGTTAACCCGTGTGGGGAAGCCGTAGCGAAAGCGAGTCCGAATAGGGCGGTTTAGTAGCGCGCTCAAGACCCGAAGCGGAGTGATCTAGCCATGGGCAGGTTGAAGCGGCTGTAAGAGGTCGTGGAGGACCGAACCCACCAGGGTTGAAAACCTGGGGGATGACCTGTGGTTAGGGGTGAAAGGCCAATCAAACTCCGTGATAGCTGGTTCTCCCCGAAATGCATTTAGGTGCAGCGTCGTGTGTTTCTTGCCGGAGGTAGAGCACTGGATAGGCGATGGGCCCTACCGGGTTACTGACCTTAGCCAAACTCCGAATGCCGGTAAGTGAGAGCGCGGCAGTGAGACTGTGGGGGATAAGCTCCATGGTCGAGAGGGAAACAGCCCAGAGCATCGACTAAGGCCCCTAAGCGTACGCTAAGTGGGAAAGGATGTGGAGTCGCAGAGACAACCAGGAGGTTGGCTTAGAAGCAGCCACCCTTGAAAGAGTGCGTAATAGCTCACTGGTCTAGTGATTCCGCGCCGACAATGTAGCGGGGCTCAAGCGTACCGCCGAAGTCGTGTCATTGCAGCATAAGGGCCAACGCCCGCTGTGATGGGTAGGGGAGCGTCGTGTGCCGGGTGAAGCCGCGCCGGAAGGCAGTGGTGGACGGTTCACGAGTGAGAATGCAGGCATGAGTAGCGATACACACGTGGGAAACGTGTGCGCCGATTGACTAAGGGTTCCTGGGTCAAGCTGATCTGCCCAGGGTAAGTCGGGACCTAAGGCGAGGCCGACAGGCGTAGTCGATGGATAACCGGTTGATATTCCGGTACCCGCTGTGAAGCGTCAAACATCGAATCCAGTGATGCTAAGCCCGTGAAGCCGCCCTGATCTCTTCGGAGTTGAGGGGAGTGGTGGAGCCGGTGACCCGAGCTGGTAGTAGGTGAGTGATGGGGTGACGCAGGAAGGTAGTCCATCCCGGGCGGTGGTTGTCCCGGGGTAAGGGTGTAGGACGTCAGGTAGGTAAATCCGCCTGGCACATAGTCTGAGACCTGATGCCGAGCCGATTGTGGTGAAGTGGATGATCCTATGCTGTCGAGAAAAGCCTCTAGCGAGTTTCATGGCGGCCCGTACCCTAAACCGACTCAGGTGGTCAGGTAGAGAATACCGAGGCGTTCGGGTGAACTATGGTTAAGGAACTCGGCAAAATGCCCCCGTAACTTCGGGAGAAGGGGGGCCACGCTTGGTGAGAGGACTTGCTCCTCGAGCTGGGGGTGGCCGCAGAGACCAGCGAGAAGCGACTGTTTACTAAAAACACAGGTCCGTGCGAAGCCGTAAGGCGATGTATACGGACTGACGCCTGCCCGGTGCTGGAACGTTAAGGGGACCGGTTAGTCATGATTCGTCATGGCGAAGCTGAGAACTTAAGCGCCAGTAAACGGCGGTGGTAACTATAACCATCCTAAGGTAGCGAAATTCCTTGTCGGGTAAGTTCCGACCTGCACGAATGGCGTAACGACTTCTCGACTGTCTCAACCATAGGCCCGGTGAAATTGCACTACGAGTAAAGATGCTCGTTTCGCGCAGCAGGACGGAAAGACCCCGGGACCTTTACTACAGTTTGATATTGGTGTTCGGTTCGGCTTGTGTAGGATAGCTGGGAGACTTTGAAGCGGCCACGCCAGTGGTTGTGGAGTCGTCGTTGAAATACCAGTCTGGTCGTGCTGGATGTCTAACCTGGGTCCGTGATCCGGATCAGGGACAGTGTCTGATGGGTAGTTTAACTGGGGCGGTTGCCTCCTAAAGAGTAACGGAGGCGCCCAAAGGTTCCCTCAGCCTGGTTGGCAATCAGGTGTTGAGTGTAAGTGCACAAGGGAGCTTGACTGTGAGACCGACGGGTCGAGCAGGGACGAAAGTCGGGACTAGTGATCCGGCGGTGGCTTGTGGAAGCGCCGTCGCTCAACGGATAAAAGGTACCCCGGGGATAACAGGCTGATCTTCCCCAAGAGTCCATATCGACGGGATGGTTTGGCACCTCGATGTCGGCTCGTCGCATCCTGGGGCTGGAGTCGGTCCCAAGGGTTGGGCTGTTCGCCCATTAAAGCGGTACGCGAGCTGGGTTTAGAACGTCGTGAGACAGTTCGGTCCCTATCCGCTGTGCGCGTAGGAGTCTTGAGAAGGGCTGTCCCTAGTACGAGAGGACCGGGACGGACGAACCTCTGGTGTGCCAGTTGTTCTGCCAAGGGCATGGCTGGTTGGCTACGTTCGGGAGGGATAACCGCTGAAAGCATCTAAGCGGGAAGCCTGCTTCGAGATGAGGACTCCCACCCACTTGATGGGGTAAGGCTCCCAGTAGACGACTGGGTTGATAGGCCAGATATGGAAGCCCAGTAATGGGTGGAGTTGACTGGTACTAATAGGCCGAGGGCTTGTCCTCAGTTGCTCGCGTCCACTGTGTTGGTTCTGAAACCACGAACAACCCCGCGTTGCGTTGCGCAGCGTGGTGCGGTTGAGAGTTTCATAGTGTTTCGGTGGTCATAGCGTGAGGGAAACGCCCGGTTACATTCCGAACCCGGAAGCTAAGCCTCACAGCGCCGATGGTACTGCAGGGGGGACCCTGTGGGAGAGTAGGACGCCGCCGAACAATTCTTGAGAAAAGCCCCACACCGTATGGTGTGGGGCTTTTCTGCGTTCGGCTCGTTTAGGCTCGGCGTTATGCGCTACGACCTCGTGATCTTCGACAATGACGGCGTCCTCGTCGACAGCGAGCCCCTGTCCAACACGGTTCTCGCCGCTTATCTCACCGAGTTGGGGCACCCCACGACGTACGAGGACTCCATACGCGACTACATGGGCGGCTCCATCCATCGCGTTCACGACACCATCCGTGAGCGGTACGGCAAGGAACTGCCCGGCGAATTCGATGGAGAGGTCCTGGCTCGGACTCTCGCCGCCTTTGAGAGGGATCTGAAGCCCGTGGCCGGCGTCGTCGACGTACTCGAATGGCTCCAGGTCGATGGTGTGCCGTACTGCGTAGCCTCCTCCGGGCGGCATGCACGGATCCGGTTCTCCCACCGGACGACCGGACTTGACGACTGGTTCGACGAGACGAGGCTCTTCAGCGCCGAGGACGTCGGACGGGGCAAGCCCGCACCCGACCTCTTCCTGCACGCCGCCGCCTCGATGGGGGTCGCCCCCGAGCGCTGCGTCGTGATCGAGGACAGTCCGCTCGGCGTACAGGCGGCTCTGGCGGCCGGCATGGACGTCTACGGTTACACCGCCATGACGCCCGCCCACCGGCTCACAGGCGCCACGCAACTCTTCCCGGACATGGGCGTCTTGGTCGACCTCCTCAAGAGCTGAGCGAAATTCATGTTCTGATCCGCTACCCACGGGTATCCCGGGGCCCTACGCTCCCGCCATGACAGAAGTGCTGCGGCGCGGTAGGGCGTCTCTGGCGTTCAGCTTCTTTGCACAGGGTGTCGCGTTCGCCCTGCTGGTGACGCGCATACCCGCGATCCAGGACCGCTACGGGATATCCGACGGGCTGCTGCCCGCATTCCTCGCCGCCGTGCCGATACTCGCCGGAGTCGGCAGCGTGGCCACAGAGTGGCTGGTGAAGCGGGTGCGGCCGAGCCGCGTGCTGCGCTGGTCGCAGCCTGTCGTGCTGCTCGCACTGCTCGGGGTCGCGGCCGGCGACAGTATGTGGGAACTGGCCCTGGCCCTCTCCGCGTTCGGGCTTGCCGTCGGGGCACTGGACGCGTCGATGAACATGCTGGGTGTGAGTCTGCAGCGGTCCTACGGACGCAGCATCATGCTCGGGTTTCACGCCGCGTACAGCCTGGGCGGGATCGCGGGAGCGTCTCTGGCCTGGGCGGGCGCGCACTGGGAGCTCGAGCTCTTGCTGTCATACCTGCCGGTGGTCGTCGTGCTGTTGCCGGCGGCGCTTGTCGGCAGTCGGTGGTACGTCGACTCGGGCGCCCTCGCAAGCCCGGTCGCCGAAGGCCCCTTGCCCGAAGGCCCCTTGTCCGAAGGCGCGGTGGAACCGACCGCCGAAGCCGGCCCCGTCGTTTTCAGAATGCTGCTGCCTCTGTGCCTGGTGATGACCTTCGCGTACATCGGTGACTCGACCGTCTCCAACTGGAGCGCGAAGTATCTGCAGGATGTGCTGGGGAGTTCGGAGCAGGTGGCGACCGTTCCGTACAACGTCTACATGGTGACCACTCTGATCGGGCGGTCGCTGGGGGATCTCGGGGTGCGGCGATTCGGTGCCGTCGCCGTCGTACGCGGCGGGGCGCTGGTGGCCGCGCTCGGGTTCGCCGTCGTGGCGGCCGCGCCGGGGGCGTGGGTCGGCATGCTCGGCTTCACGCTGGTCGGGCTGGGGCTGTGCGTGATCGTGCCGCAGACTTTCGCGGCGGCAGGGCGGCACGCTTTTGAAAGTCACAGCCCCGGGGCATCCGACACGGCGATCGCGCGGCTCAATGTTTTCAACTACGTGGGCTTCCTGATCGGCTCCCCGCTCGTCGGCGCGCTCGGGGACGCGTGGAACTACCGGGGGGCGATGCTCGTCCCCATGGTGCTCGTGCTTGTGACGTTGCTGTATGCCAAGTCGTTCAGCGCTGGACCACACCGATACGGTGACGGGCATGAGCGGCCGCGCACAGCTGATGTGGGACGAAGCAGTAACGGGCTATGACTTCGGTCCGGACCACCCCATGGATCCGGTCCGACTGGCGCTGACCAGGCGACTCGTCGCCGCGTTCGGGCTGGACAGCGCGGTGGACGTGGTGGCGGCCAAGCGGGCGGGTGACTCGACGCTGCGGCTCGTCCACCGTGAGGACTACATCGAGGCGGTGAAGGCCGCCTCCGCCGATCCGGATGCCGCGGACGGCACGTACGGGCTCGGGACGATGGACGATCCGGCGTTCGCCGGCATGCACGAGGTGTCGGCCCTGATCGCCGGGCAGTCGGTGGGCGCGGCCGAGGCGGTGTGGCGCGGCGATGCGCTGCACGCGGTGAACTTCGCGGGCGGGCTGCACCATGCCATGCCCGGGGGCGCCGCGGGATTCTGTATCTACAACGACGCGTCGCTGGCGATCGCGCGTCTGCTGGAGCTGGGCGCGGAGCGCGTCGCGTACGTCGATGTGGACGTGCACCACGGTGACGGCGTACAGGCGGCGTTCTGGGAGGACCCCCGGGTGCTCACGATCTCGCTGCACGAGCATCCGCGGATGCTGTTTCCGGGGACAGGGTGGCCGGAGGAGACGGGCGCCGACTCGGCGGAGGGATCGGCGGCCAATGTGGCGCTGCCGCCCGGAACCGGGGACGCGGGCTGGTTGCGGGCGTTCCACTCGGTCGTACCGGAACTGCTCGCGGACTTCCGGCCGCAGGTCCTGGTGACCCAGCACGGCGCGGACACGCACTTCGAGGACCCGCTGGCGCATCTCGCGGTGTCGCTGGACGCACAGCGGGCGGTGCAGGTCGCGTGCCATGACCTCGCCCATGAGTACGCCGGCGGGCGGTGGGTCGCGCTCGGCGGCGGCGGTTACGCGGTGGTGGACGTGGTGCCCCGGTCGTGGACGCATCTGGTGGCGATCGCGGCGGGACGGCCCATCGAGCCGGAGACCCAGATCCCCGAGGAGTGGCGGCAGGAAGTCTATGCGCGGACACGGCAGTTGGCGCCGGCGCGTATGACGGACGGGCGGTGGCCCGCCTCCTGGAAGGGATGGGAGGACGGATACGACCCGGCCGACCGCCTGGACCAGGCGGTCCTCGCCGCGCGTCGTGCCGTGTTCCCGCTGCGGGGACTCCTGCCCTAGGCCCGTGGCGCGGCGCCAACACGGGCCCTGATCCGCGCCCACGGCCGCGCCCTGGCTCGCGGGCCTTCACCGCGCAGCAGCCACGAGCTGGCCCGCAGCGGCGTCACAGGGTTCGCGTTAGCGGATCGCAGGGCTCGGACAAGTGGTGTTACGCCAACTGTGCGGTCTTTCCCCGGTTTTCGAGGTCCGGCCGGTGCCGGTGCGCCAGCATCGGGGCGTGTTGAGCACCGGAGCGTTGCGTGCGCATCTCCTGGCGGCCAGACTGGCCGGGCCCGTGGCCACCTCGCGCGAGGAGAGCCTGCGGAGTTACCGGCTCTTCGCCGCCCGGGATCCGCGGGTGCTGCTCGGACTCGACCCCGAGTGGAGCTGGGGCCAGCGGGATGTGATCGCGCTCATGGCCGACAAGTGCGGTGTATCGGCCGATCCCCTGCACACGACAGGGCATGACGTGATCGATCCCGAGCGGACTCTGGCGGGGCTCGACGCCTTCGCGAAGCGGCTCGGCGAGGCGGCGCGGCGCTGCGAACCCGTGCTCCTGGGGACGGGTCACCCGCATCGGCTCCTTGACTTCTACGCCGCTTTGGCCGGTGCGCTGTCAGCGGCCGGCTGTCCCGTTCTCACCCCGGCGCAGGGTCGTCGTGTCGACATAACGACCCGGTTCGGTCTACGTACGTACAACCTCGACTACGTACGAGGAGTCGCGTTGGTGCGGGAAGCAGGCGCCCAGGGCGCCGGTTGTGACACCGGCGCACACACTCACTCGCCACTCCCGGTTCGCACCGCCCTGGCGGCCGCCGCCGATGCCGGCGGCCCTCTGCCGGTGCTCGTTGTCGGAGACCACGGATGGGCCTGCGGGGCAGGTCAGCTCGGTATTGACACCATCGGGGTGGCCGACACGGACGATCCGGCGCTGTTCGTGGGGGAGGCGGAGGGGCGGGTGTCCGTCGTCGTTCCGCTTGATGACGCTGTGCGGTCTGATTACTACCGACCGCTTACTCGCTATGTACTCAATCGAGCGTGTCTGTCACAGTAAGCAGCCGATGGCTGCTCCTCTTCCCCACTCGCATCACCCGCCCCTAGTCTGGGGAGTGAGCGCACAGCGACGAGGAGTCACCGGAGGGGAAGCCGGTGCCCGTCATGTGTGGAAGGTTCAGGTGTGTCATGGCTGCTGGCGAGAGGCCTCTGAATGAGGTTCAGTTCCTGACCGTGGCGGAAGTCGCCTCGGTGATGCGAGTGTCGAAGATGACCGTGTACCGGCTGGTGCACAGCGGTCATCTGCCCGCGATCCGGGTGGGGAGGTCCTTCCGAGTCCCGGAGCAAGCGGTTCACGAGTACCTTCGCGAGTCGTATGTGGGGGTGGAAACGGCCTGACGGCGTCCTCCGGGACCCTCGATTACAGATGCGGAGCTCGGGCGGGGTAGGCTAACCCCTCGTAGGTCGTGTGGGCCCAAGTCAGCCCCGCACCGAGTGATTGTCCCCGCCCCCGCGGGGGTTGTCCGAGAAGTGAGCGAGGGTAGTCGTGGGCTCTGTTATCAAGAAGCGGCGTAAGCGGATGGCGAAGAAGAAGCACCGCAAGCTGCTGAAGCGCACCCGCGTGCAGCGCCGCAACAAGAAGTAGGCGGCCGCTGCATCAAGCGCGCTCTGTGGCCCTTCCACCGCACGGTGGGAGGGCCACAGTCCGTTCACCGGAAATCAGTCGCCTTTTCAGGGCATGCAGGGCGCAGGTCTTTTCCCCTGTCGCATGCGCGGTCGTACGCTGGCCCGGGAGAGCTTGGTCCCTGCGCGGATCTGTACGTAGGTCTGCGCAAGCTGTGCACATGGTCTGTACGTACATCTGTGGCTGTCGTCACTTCCTGCATCGAGTGGTCATCACAGCGCAACATCCAGCCGCTAACGTGGCGCGCAGGAGCGGCAGGACAGGGCGCGACGAGGGCTGGGAAGGTAGGCGCTGATCTTGGGCAAGGTCGTGCTCGTGACGGGGGTGGCCCGTCAGCTGGGAGGCCGGTTCGTACGGCGGATCCAGCGCGATCCCGAAGTGGAGCGGGTGGTCGCCGTGGACGCGGTGCCGCCCGAGCATCATCTGGGGGGCGCCGACTTCGTGCGGGCCGACATCCGGCAGCCGACGATCGCCCGCGTGCTCGCCGAGCACGCCGTCGACACGGTCGTCCACCTGGATGTCACGGGTTACCCGCTGGGCGGAGGCAGCCGGGCCTCGGTCAAGGAGACCAACGTCATCGGCACCATGCAGCTGCTCGGTGCCTGCCAGAAGTCGCCGAGCGTCAAGCGCCTGGTCGTGAAGTCCAGTACGAACGTGTACGGGTCGGCGCCGCGTGATCCCGCCGTCTTCACCGAGACGACGCCGCCCAAGTCGCTGCCCAGCGGTGGCTTCGCCAAGGACACCGTCGAGGTCGAGGGGTATGTGCGCGGCTTCGCGCGGCGCCGCCCCGATGTGGCCGTGTGCGTGCTGCGCTTCGCCAACATCCTCGGCCCCACCGCGGACTCGCCGCTCGCCGACTACTTCTCGCTGCCCATACTGCCGACCGTGTTCGGCTACGACCCCCGGCTGCAGTTCGTGCACGAGGACGATGTGATCGACGTGCTGCGGATCGCCTCGCACGAGCCGGCACGCGGCACGCTCAACAGCGGCACGTTCAACATCGCCGGTGACGGCGTGCTGCTGCTCTCGCAGTGCGCGCGCCGTCTGGGCCGCCCGACCGTGCCCGTGCTGCTGCCCGCCGTCAGCTGGGTCGGTACGGCGTTGCGCACGCTGGGCATGACCGACTTCTCGCCCGAGCAGCTCCGGCTGCTCACGCATGGCCGGGTCGTGTCGACCCATCAGATGCGCGAGACACTGGGGTTCCAGCCGAAGTACACGACCGCGGAGACGTTCGCGGACTTCGTACGCAGCCGCGGCCCGGGACTGCTGCCGCCGGAGGCCCTTGCAGGGGCCGTCGACCGGATCGCCGCGCTGCCCGTCCTGGGCAGCGGCCACCCCCCGACGCAGAGCGCCACATGAGGAGCGCATCAACGATGGCGGACGCCAAGGTCATTCCGTTCGACGACGATCGCTCGCGCGGGGGTGCGCAGCGCCCGCCACGCCGCCGGGCCCCGGCCCGGCGGAAGGCGGAGCCGGTGGGCGCCCGCGAGGTCCAGGTCCTGCCGGGACCGTATGCACAGGAGCAGGGCGGTGCGCCGATGACGCGTGAGCCTGAGGAACCGCACGAGCCCCGGCGGGAGCCGGCCACAGCCGGCTGGGACCGGCGGATCGCGGGCGGCCTGGCCTTCCTGCGGCGGCGGCTGACCGGCGACTACGAAATCGACGACTTCGGGTACGACCAGGAGCTCACCGACCAGGTCCTGATGTCGCTGCTGCGGCCGCTCTACGAGAATTACTTCCGCGTCGAGGTGAAGGGCATCGAGAACATCCCCTCGGACGGTGGGGCGCTGATCGTCGCCAACCACTCGGGGACGCTGCCGCTCGACGGCCTGATGATGCAGGTCGCCGTGCACGACAACCACCCCGAAGGCCGGCATCTGCGGCTGCTCGCCGCGGATCTGGTGTTCGTGCTGCCGGTCGTCAACGAGCTGGCGCGCAAGGCCGGGCACACCCTGGCGTGCGCGGAGGACGCCGAGCGGCTGCTGCAGCGGGGCGAGCTGGTCGGGGTGATGCCGGAGGGCTTCAAGGGCATCGGAAAGCCGTTCAGCGAGCGTTACAAGCTGCAGCGCTTCGGGCGGGGCGGCTTCGTCCAGACCGCGCTGCGGGCCGGGACCCCGATCGTGCCGTGCTCGATCGTCGGTGCTGAGGAGATCTACCCGATGATCGGCAACGCGAAGACGCTCGCGCGGCTGCTCGGGTTCCCGTACTTCCCGATCACGCCGACGTTCCCGTGGCTCGGCCCGCTGGGCGCGGTGCCGCTGCCCACGAAGTGGACGATCCAGTTCGGCGAGCCGATCCCGACGGACGGCTATCCGCCGGAGGCGGCCGAGGACCCGATGCTGATGTTCAACCTGACGGACCAGGTACGCGAACAGATCCAGCACACGCTGTACAAGTTGCTCGTGCAGCGGCGGTCTGTGTTCTTCTGACCTGTTCTTCTGTGGTCTTCTGACGTCGGAGGTCTTGTGGGTTCGTCTGACGTCGGACTCGCAGCTGCCGCGCATACGTTGATGGGGCGCCCCCCGATTGGGGGCGCCCCATCAACGTATGCCGGGGACGGGACGGGTTCCTACGTGTCCTCGCCGCCGATGCCCAGGCCCGGAAGGAAGGGCAGCAGCGGGGGGACCGTGATGTCCGGCTCCGGGGACGCGCTGGCCTCGCCGGACGGGTTCGGGCTGGTCTCTTCCACGGGCGGGTCGAACAGGCCGCCCGTATTGCCGCCGAGGAGGCCCTCGTCCTCGCTGGCGCCGGAGGTGGAGGGCTCCGGCGAGCCGGTGCCGCTCGTGCTGCCCGCCGACGACCCGGATGTCGTGGGCGACGGACGGTCGGAACCGGAGGAGCCGGTGGACTCCTGGCCGGTGCCCGGCTGGGTGGTTCCGTCTCCCGAGGAAGGGGATCCCGGCAGCATCGACCGCAGCGGATCGACCTCTTGGTCTATGGCGTCGAAGACCGAGCTGACCTCCTGGCTCACGTCGCCGAGCTGGACGGGCAGCCGCTCGCGCAGGGTCGTCCAGGTGTCGCGGTTCGACTGGGAGAACGACGACAGCGCCTGGATCGGGCCGAGCGAGCCGTCACGCTCGTATGCCGAGTGCAGCAGGCGGTGGCCCTCGCCGGCGTCGTGCCGCATGCCGGAGAGTGCGCGCCTCATCTCGGAGACGGACTCGTGGTCGAGATCGCCGGAGCGACCCCGCTCCATGAGCCGGCGGGCCTCGTTCAGCCGGGTCGCCGCCTGGTCCAGATAGAGCCGGCCGCGGTCCGATTCGCCGGCGGCCATGCCCAGCTTGAGATCCTCCATGCCGCGCTTGAGCCCGTACAGCGAATCGCCGGGCAGGGCGTCGGTGCTGGCGGCGGCCACTCCGCCCAGTGCCCCGGCGGCCACGCCGACGGTCAGCCCGCCCGCGGCGATGCTCTTGGACAGACGGGAGCGCGACCGCAGCTTGCGCAGCGGACTCGCCCGGTGCGCGCCGCGGCGGGACCGCTGTTCCGGCACCGGGGGACCCGCGCCCTCGCTGCCCGCCTCCGTGCCTTCGAGCACCATGGCTTCCATGGCTGCCACGAGCCGCGCCCGCTGGACGACCTTGACGTCGGCGTCCAGCTCCGGCTTCGGCATCCTGCCGAGACCGGCCGCCAGGGCCAACATCCTTTGCTTCTCGGCCTCTTCGGCCGACTCGCCGGGCTGCTCGGCCGCCGTGACCCTGTCGGAATGCTCCTCCAGGGTCTGGGCGAAGGCGTTCGCCCGCCGGTGCGCCGATACATTCGCGATCACTGGCGGCACCTCCTCTCGTCATGACGGTCGACTCCCCAGGGGTTCCTGAGGGTTGCACGCCTTGAGCACATCCACACGATCGAGTGAGCGGTGGCGGTCAGGGTGTGACCACAGGGAGCCTGTATCCCGCACAACGAGCGGCTCGGCACTTGGGTTACGGACGGAGCATGAGCAGACCGTGCAGCCAACGCGCTTTCACCGAACGTGAGTTGAAGGTCGCGCTGAGTGCATCCGGGTCTGTGGTCGCTCAGCGGGCATCGTCCGGGAGGAGACGGGCCAGGGTGCGCACGGCCCGGTACTGGAGGGTCTTGATGGCGCCTTCGTTCTTGTCCATCACGCGGGCGGTCTCGGCGACCGAGAGGCCCTGGAGGAAGCGCAGGGTCACGCACTCCTGCTGCTGGGGGTTGAGGCGGCGTACGGCGTCGAGGAGCGCGGCGTTCGAGAGGGACTCCAGAACGGAGTCCTCGGGGCTTCGCTCGACCTCGTTGGCGTCGAGCATTTCGCCGGTGGTCACTTCGAGACGGAAACGGCTCGACTTGAAGTGGTCGGCGACCAGATTGCGGGCGATCGTGACCAGCCAGGCGCCGAAGTCGCGGCCCTGCCAGGTGAACGTGCCGATACGGCGCAGGGCGCGGAGAAAGGTCTCGCTCGTGAGGTCCTCGGCCGTCGCCTTGCCGCCCACGCGGTAGTAGATGTACCGGTACACGGTGTCGCTGTACTGGTCGTAGAGCCGGCCGAACGCCTCGGCTTCGCCGCCCTGGGCGCGCTCCACGAGGTCCATCATCCGGGCGCTGTCGCTGTCCGCCGCGGGGCGCCGTGCAGTGGGGGTGGTCGCGCCCGCGCGACCCCGTCTCGCGACCCCCCGCCCGTCGCCCGACCGCCGCCCCTCGACGACGGAGCTCCGCGCCGGCCCCTTGTCGATGCCGTCCGTCAGGGCATAGCAGGGGCCCGCGGGGCCGCTGGTGGCGATGCGCGGCGCGGCGATAGCGGGGACGGGATACGCGGTGGGGACGAAGCCGCGCAAGTGGTCGACGACCACTGCGCGCAGCGTAGCCAGGCCCGAGGCGTCAACCCCGACGTATGGGTACACGGGACTCCCAGAGGCAGAGCTTCCATCACGTGCAGTACGGGACCGTTCACTCGTCGTGGCGACGCGTGGGTACCGATTTGCGTCTGAGGAGAATAACGCTTCGTACAGGCAGCGCTACACCCAGTTGCTCAAATCACCGATTCCGTCGCTTCTGTTACTGATCGACGGCCGATCAAGTACCAGGACGTGAACGGTTGTTGATCGGATTAGTTCGCGTTGCGTTCGAGCGGGGGGCGTGTTGTGCGCGTAGGCGTGGCCGACTCGTTGTGGGCAGGCGGTTCTCCCTCAGCTACCGCTGGGGGTGCCCCCAGGAGGTGCCCCCAGGCCATGGGGATCCCTTCCATGCCCGTGAGGCAATGGGGGGGGGAGGGTGGGCAAGCCACGGCGTGCGGTCCCTTGCACGTGTGGGTGCTCTGTACTGCAGAGGGTTGCCCCGCGTCGTGGTCGCCCGGGGGTGCGAGTGCGTTGCCCTGCGCGGAGGGGGCCGCTGTGCCCTACCCGTGCCGCCCTGGGCGCAGATCCCAGGCCCAATGAGGCACTGGAGGAGGCGCGACTGTCCACAGCGGCCAGGCGGCGCGTGTGTCAGCGGCGGCGGCGGTGGATGGCGATGGCGGCTGCTGTGCCGCCGGCCACGGCGCCGACGCCTGCCGCGGCCGGGATGCCGACCTTCGCGGCCTTGCGGCCCGTGCGGTAGTCCCGCAGGCGCCAGTCCCGGTCGCGTGCGTGCTTGCGTAGCTTGGTGTCCGGGTTGATCGCGTACGGGTGGCCGACGAGCGACAGCATCGGGATGTCGTTGTGCGAGTCGCTGTACGCCGCGCAGCGGGAGAGGTCCAGGCCCTCGGCCGCCGCAAGCGCGCGTACCGCCTCGGCCTTCGCGGGGCCGTGCAGCGGTTCGCCGACGAGCTTGCCGGTGTAGACGCCGTCGACGGACTCGGCGACCGTGCCGAGCGCGCCGGTCAGGCCGAGCCGGCGGGCGATGATCGTCGCTGTCTCCACGGGTGCGGCCGTGACCAGCCACACCTTCTGGCCCGCGTCCAGGTGGGCCTGCGCCAACGCGCGCGTGCCGGGCCAGATGCGCTCGGCCATGTACTCGTCGTAGATCTCCTCGCCGATGGACATGAGCTCGGCGACGCGGTGGCCCTTGACGATGGACAGGGCGGACTCGCGTACGTCCTGCATGTGATCCGGGTCCTCGACGCCCGCGATCCGGAACCATGTCTGCTGCCAGGCGAACTTCGCCAGCTCGCGGCGCTGGAAGAACTTCCGCTTGTAGAGGCCCCGGCCGAAGTGGAAGATCGCGGCGCCCTGCATCACGGTGTTGTCGAGGTCGAAGAACGCGGCGGCCTTGTGGTCACCGGCGACCGGGAACTCCGGCTCCTCCGCGACCTTCCCGGGCGCGGGGGCCGGGGCGAGCTCCTCCAGCTCCTGGGAGGTCTTGCGCGCTGCCTCCGCCGAGGCCTCGCCCGCCAGCACGCTGCGGGCCGTGGCGGAGCGCCTACGAGGGGTGAGCCATGCGAGAGCGGCCATGGCGTGAGCATAGCCAGTTCGCCCTGTGGTTCCGGAGTCAGGAGGATTCAGCGCTGTGAACTCTCTGCGACCGCGCAGTTAAAGGAGTGATCCGATGCCGGTCCCGTCCGCGCGTCGCGCAGGGGCGGCGGGCGCTGGGGAGGTCTGGTGCAGTGGGGTTCCGATGTCCGCCGGCCGGGCGAGAATGGCCCGTATGAGTCCCATTTTTCGGCGGGCCGACCGCCGTACGGAGAAGAAGGTGCCGCAGGACCGCCTCGTCACGCTGATCGGCAAGCCGGGTTGTCACCTGTGCGACGACGCCCGCGCGGTGATCGAGAAGGTCTGCGGTGAGCTGGGGGCCGCGTGGGAAGAGAGGGACATCACCCAGGACGAGGAGCTGCACCGCAAGTACTGGGAGCAGATCCCGGTGGTGCTCGTGGACGGCGCCCAGCACGACTTCTGGCGCGTGGACGAAGACCGTCTCCGCCGGGCCCTCACCGAGTGACCCCGGCAGCCGGGCGAAACTCCATGATCACTACAACGACACCCTCCGGCCAGGGACGAATGCGCTGCGGGGTCAGTTCCCGGAACACTCGCCGGAGCCGCGTGACCCCGGTCACTTTGGCCGGGCAAATCGGACACCATCTTTGTGCACGCGTTCACAAAGACATAGCCTGCTTCCGACGGGGCGGTCCTGGGACGTACGACCGCCCGCAGCCCCGCTCTACCCGCAGGAGCACCGTGGCAACTGGCCGAACTCACCGACCGGCGACCCGCAGCCGAGGGATTCCCGAGGCCACCGTCGCCCGTCTTCCGCTGTACCTCCGAGCACTCACCGCACTGTCCGAGCGCTCGGTACCCACGGTCTCCTCGGAGGAGCTCGCCGCGGCGGCGGGGGTCAACTCCGCGAAGCTCCGCAAGGACTTCTCGTACCTCGGTTCCTACGGGACGCGCGGCGTCGGCTACGACGTCGAGTACCTCGTCTACCAGATCTCCCGCGAACTCGGCCTCACCCAGGACTGGCCGGTCGTCATCGTCGGTATCGGTAACCTCGGCGCCGCCCTCGCCAACTACGGCGGATTCGCCTCGCGTGGCTTCCGTGTCGCGGCGCTCATCGACGCGGACCCGGCGATGGCCGGCAAGCCGGTCGCGGGGATCCCGGTGCAGCACACCGACGATCTCGAGAAGATCATCAAGGACAACGGCGTGTCGATCGGCGTCATCGCGACCCCGGCCGGTGCGGCCCAGCAGGTCTGCGACCGGCTCGTCGGCGCCGGTGTCACCTCCATCCTGAACTTCGCGCCGACGGTGCTGTCCGTGCCGGACGGCGTCGACGTACGCAAGGTCGACCTCTCCATCGAGCTGCAGATCCTCGCCTTCCACGAGCAGCGGAAGGCCGGCGAGGAGACTGCGGGCGAAGAGGCCGTCACCGCCTCCGTACCGAAGAACACGCCGAAGGGACCCGACGGGGACGTACCCGTCGTGATGCCGGCATGAGTCTTCTCGTCGTCGGGCTGAGTCACCGCACCGCTCCGGTGAGCGTCCTTGAGCGTGCCGCGCTGTCCGCGGACGCGCAGGCCAAGCTGCTCCAGGACACGCTGGCCGCGGAGCCGGCCGCCGAGGCCGCGGTGCTCGCCACCTGCAACCGGATCGAGCTCTACGCCGACGTGGACAAGTTCCACGCGGGTGTCGCCGAGCTCTCCACGCTGCTCGCGCAGCACAGCGGAGTCGGGCTCGAGGAGCTGACTCCGTACCTCTACGTGCACTACGAGGACCGGGCCGTCCACCACCTGTTCTCCGTGGCCTGCGGCCTGGAGTCCATGGTGGTCGGCGAGGGCCAGATCCTCGGTCAGATCAAGGACGCGCTGGCGACGGCGCAGGAGCTGCACACCGCGGGCCGCCTGCTGAACGACCTGTTCCAGCAGGCGCTGCGGGTCGGCAAGCGAGCGCACTCGGAGACGGGCATCGACCGTGCCGGGCAGTCCCTGGTCACCTTCGGCCTGGAGCAGCTCGCGGTCGGTACGCCGGTCGGGGAGTGGGCCCGGGGCAAGCGCGCGCTGGTCATCGGCGCCGGTTCGATGTCCTCGCTGGCCGCGGCGACGCTCGCGCGGGCCGGGGTGGCCGAGGTGGTCATCGCCAACCGCACGCTGGAGCGCGCCGAGCGGCTCGCCCAGATCCTCGCGGAGCAGGACGACACGGAGGTGACCGCCCGCGCGGTCCCGGTCGACGCGATGGCCCAGGAGCTGACACGTGCCGACGTGGTGGTGTCCTGTACCGGCGCGACCGGTCTGGTCCTGACCGCGGACGCGGTGGCGGACGCCATCTCGGGCCGGGCGCCAGAGGGCTTTGGCTCCGGCTTCGGAGCGGACGCTTCCGGTCCGCTCCCGGCCGGCCGTGCGGACCGGTCGGCCGCCGCGCACCGCGGCGAGGGCGCGGCCGTGCTCAAGGGCGACGACGTATGCCCGGTGGACCTGTCCCCCATGCAGGGGGCCACGGGCTTCTCCGTCATGGGCGAAGCAGCAGTGGCAGGGATGGACGCGGCCACGCTGGAGCAGCACGGAGCCTGGGTCGACAACGCCACGGCGGACCGTCGCGAGAGCCGCACCGCGGCGCCGGACCCGGGTGCCGACGCTGAGGCGATCGCCGCACTGGCCGCTGCCGCGGCCGCCGCGGGGCGGGTGCCCGAGCGTCGCGGACCTGCCGCCGTCGCCGCGCCCGCACACCCGGTCGTCCTGTCGCTTCTCGACCTCGCCATGCCCCGTGACATCGATGCCGCCTCGCACCGGATCGCCGGGGTGCGGCTCGTCGACATCGAGTCGCTCGCCGAGGCCTCGGCCGACGCTCCGATGGCGGCCGATGTGGACATGGTGCGCGGGATCGTCTCCGCCGAGGTGGCCGCGTTCGGTGCCGCCCAGCGGGCCGCGCACATCACGCCGACCGTGGTCGCCCTGCGCACCATGGCCGCCGATGTGGTGGCGAGCGAGATCGCGCGCCTCGAAGGGCGCCTGCCCGGCCTCGACGACAAGGAGCGCGGTGAGATCACGCAGACCGTGCGGCGCGTCGTCGACAAGCTGCTGCACGCGCCCACCGTGCGGGTCAAGCAGCTCGCGGCCGAGCCCGGCGGCGCCGGGTACGCGGACGCGCTGCGGACCCTCTTCGATCTCGACCCGGAGACGGTTGCCTCAGTCTCCCGGGCCGACATGAACGACGCCGACGTCACGAGCGTCAACAGCGTCCAGAACGTCAAGAACCGAGGGCTGTCATGACCGAGAAGGCACTACGACTCGGGACCAGGCGCAGCAAGCTCGCCATGGCCCAGTCCGGACAGGTGGCGGAGGCGGTGCGCCAGGTGACCGGACGGGACGTCGAGCTCGTCGAGATCACCACGTACGGCGACACCTCGCGCGAGAACCTGGCGCAGATCGGCGGCACCGGCGTGTTCGTCACCGCGCTGCGCGACGCCCTGCTGCGCGGCGAGATCGACTTCGCCGTGCACTCCCTCAAGGACCTGCCGACGGCGCAGCCGGACGACCTCGTCCTCGCGGCCGTACCGCAGCGCGAGGACCCCCGCGACGTGCTGGTCGCCCGCGACGGGCTCACCTTCACGCGGCTCCCGAAGGGAGCACGCATCGGCACCGGTTCGCCGCGCCGCATGGCGCAGCTCAACGCGTACGCCCGCGCGCACGGCATGGAGATCGAGACCGTCGCCATCCGCGGCAACGTCGACACCCGCATCGGATACGTCCGCAGCGGGGAGCTCGACGCCGTCGTGCTCGCCGCCGCCGGCCTCAACCGCATCGGCAGGATCGATGAGGTGACCGACTTCCTGTCGGTCGACACCGTTTTGCCCGCCCCCGGCCAGGGGGCACTGGCAGTCGAATGCGCCGCGGACAACGCGTCGCTGGCTGCCGCGCTCGCCGAGCTCGACGACCCGTACACCCGGGCCGCCGTGACCGCCGAGCGGTCCCTGCTCGCCGCCCTGGAGGCCGGCTGCAGCGCACCCGTGGGTGCACTCGCCGACCTTCTGGCCGACGGGCAGATTGTCAAGGAAATGCGCCTGCGCGGCGTCGTCGGGACCACCGACGGCTCAACGCTGGTGCAGCTGTCCACCACCGGTCCCGTGCCCGAGACAGACGACCAGGCAGTGGCGCTCGGTCGCGAACTCGCCACCGAGATGCTTGCCAAGGGCGCGGCCGGTCTGATGGGGGAGCGAGCACATTGAGCCCCACCACCTCGAACCACCCAGCCGTTCCCGCACACGGGCACGTCACCTTCCTCGGTGCCGGGCCCGGGGATCCCGGGCTGCTGACACTCCGCGCCGTTGAAGCGCTGGCCGGAGCGGACGTCCTGATCGCCGAGCCGGAAGTGCTCGACGTGGTCCGCACCCACGCCCAGCCGGGCGTGGCCGTCGTGGACACAGGCACGCCCCAGCTGACGGTAGTTGACGAGGCGTCAACAACCGTCGTACCCCCGGAACCGAGGGATGCGGCCAATCTTGTCATGGAGGCTGCGCGGGGCGGCAAGCGGGTCGTCCGTGCCGTCTCGGGCGATCCGGGGCTCGATGCGTACGCCGCCGGGGAGATGCTGAAGTGCGCCTCGGAAGGCATCACCTTCGAGGTGGTGCCGGGCATCGCCGCAGGCGTGGGCGTGCCCGCGTACGCGGGTGTGCCGCTGCGGGACGCGGAGGGCGCGGACGTGCGGTTCGTCGACGCCCGTACGGCGTCGGACCGCTGCTGGACCGAGGTCGGCACGTCCGACGGCACGGTCGTCGTCTCCACGACGCTCGACTCGGTGGCCGCGGCCGCGGCTGAACTGGTGTCCGCCGGACGTAAGCCGGACACCCCGCTGACGGTCACCGTCGCCGGTACGACGACGCGGCAGCGCACCTGGTCGGCGACGCTCGGCAGCATCGCGCAGACCCTGAAGCAGGCGAAGGTGCTGCCGTCGCCGGAGGGCCACCGACCCGTTATAGCCGTGGTCGGTGAGCGCTCCGCGGCTGCCCAGCGCGACCAGCTGTCGTGGTTCGAGTCCAAGCCGCTGTTCGGCTGGAAGGTCCTCGTGCCGCGCACGAAGGAGCAGGCGGCCTCGCTCTCCGACCAGCTGCGTTCGTACGGCGCCGTGCCGTCCGAGGTGCCGACCATCGCGGTCGAGCCGCCGCGTACGCCCCAGCAGATGGAGCGGGCGGTCAAGGGCCTGGTCACAGGACGGTACGAGTGGATCGCCTTCACCTCGGTGAACGCGGTCAAGGCCGTCCGGGAGAAGTTCGAGGAGTACGGGCTCGACGCGCGCGCGTTCGCCGGGATCAAGGTCGCGGCGGTGGGCGAGCAGACCGCCAAGGCGCTCATCGCCTTCGGCGTGAAGCCGGACCTCGTGCCGAGCGGCGAGCAGTCGGCCGCCGGTCTCCTCGAGGACTGGCCGCCGTACGACCCGGTCTTCGACCCGATCGACCGGGTGTTCCTGCCGCGTGCCGACATCGCCACGGAGACGCTGGTCGCGGGCCTGATCGAGCTCGGCTGGGAGGTCGACGACGTCACGGCCTACCGGACCGTGCGCGCCTCGCCTCCGCCGGCCGAGACCCGTGAGGCGATCAAGGGCGGCGGCTTCGACGCGGTGCTGTTCACGTCGTCGTCGACCGTGCGGAACCTGGTCGGCATCGCGGGCAAGCCGCACAACGTGACGGTGATCGCGTGTATCGGCCCTGCCACGGCGAAGACGGCCGAGGAGCACGGACTGCGCGTGGACGTGATGGCTCCGGAGCCGTCCGTGCACAAGCTGGCCGAGGCGCTGGCCGACTTCGGCGCGGCCCGCCGGACGGCGGCGCTCGACGCGGGCGATCCGGTGACGCGGCCGAGCGAGCGGCGTCCGGGCGCGCGGCGTCGCCGGACCACGACGTAGCGGCTCGGCACCATGGGAGGCGGTGCCCCACGACGTGGGGCACCGCACGTCCACCGGAGCACCCCGGCACCGGTGCACGACTGGGCCGTATCCGGCCGACAACGCGTCGGCAAAGGTGCCCTTGAGGCAGGCGTAGCGTATTCGGCATGACGAAGTACGGTTCCTTCCCCGGTACGCGTCCCCGTCGGCTGCGCACCACCCCCGCCATGCGCCGCATGGTCGCCGAGACCCGCCTGCACCCGGCCGACTTCATCCTGCCCGCCTTCGTGCGGGATGGCGTGAGCGAGCCCGTGCCGATCGGGGCGATGCCCGGGGTCGTGCAGCACACCCGCGACAGCCTGAAGAAGGCGGCCGCGGAGGCGGTGGAGGCCGGGATCTCCGGGATCATGCTCTTCGGCGTGCCGGAGGAGTCGAAGAAGGACGCCGTCGGGACGCCGGGAACGGACCCCGACGGGATCCTGCAGGTCGCCATCCGCGACGTACGGGCAGAGGTCGGGGACGACCTGCTCGTCATGTCGGACCTGTGCCTCGACGAGACGACGGACCACGGGCACTGCGGTGTGCTCGACGAGCAGGGCCGTGTCGACAATGACGCCACGCTCGAGCGCTACGCCGAGATGGCCCAGGTCCAGGCCGACGCGGGCGCCCATGTGGTCGGCCCCAGCGGCATGATGGACGGCCAGATCGGCGTCATCCGCGACGCGCTCGACCAGATCGGCCGCGAGGACGTCGCCATCCTCGCCTACACCGCCAAGTACTCCTCCGCCTTCTACGGTCCCTTCCGCGAGGCCGTCGCCTCGTCCCTGAAGGGCGACCGGAAGACGTACCAGCAGGACCCCGCCAACGTACGGGAGTCCCTGCGCGAGTTGGCCCTCGACCTGGAGGAGGGGGCCGACATGGTGATGGTGAAGCCGGCGGGACCGTACCTGGACATCCTGGCGCGCGTCGCGGACGCCGTGGACGTGCCGGTGGCCGCGTACCAGATCTCCGGTGAGTACTCGATGATCGAGGCAGCGGCGGAGAAGGGCTGGATCGACCGGGACAAGGCGATCCTGGAGAGCCTCACGGGCATCAAGCGGGCCGGGGCGCAGAACATCCTCACGTACTGGGCAGTCGAGGTGGCCCGGCAGCTGCGTTGAGTCGTACGACGTGCATGCCCCCGGCCGGAAGAGTCCCGGCCGGGGGCGTTTTCATGTCGTGACAGGTCAGAGGCGCTCGGGCGTCCTGATGCCCAGCAGCGCCATCCCCTGGTGCAGCGTGCGCGCCGTGATGTCGCACAGGAACAGGCGGTTCTCGACCTGGGCCGGGCTGTCCGCCTTGAGGACCGGGCACTTGTCGTAGAACGTCGTGTACAGGGACGCCAGCTGGTACAGGTACGCCGCCAGCTTGTGCGGTGCGTACTCCGCGGCGGTCTCCGCGACCGTCTCCGCGAACTGGTCCACGTGCAGGCCGAGGGACCGCTCCGCTTCGGTCAGTTCGAGCTCCGGGTGGGCGGCGGGGCGGGCGTCGCCGGCCTTGCGGATGATCGACCGGATACGGGCGTACGCGTACTGCAGGTAGACGCTCGTGTCGCCGTTCAGGGACACCATCTGGTCCAGGTCGAACTTGTAGTCGCGGTTCGCGGACGTCGACAGGTCCGCGTACTTCACCGCGCCGATACCGACCTGGGTGCCCCGCTCGGCGATCTCCTCCTCGGACAGGTCCTGGGCCTTCTCGCGGACCACCGCCGAGGCGCGGTCGATCGCCTCGTCCAGCAGGTCCACCAGCCGCACCGTCTCGCCCTCACGGGTCTTGAACGGCTTGCCGTCCTTGCCGAGGACCGTGCCGAAGGCGAGCTGCAGCGCCTTCGTGTCGCCGTTCAGCCAGCCGGCCCGCCGCGCCGTCTCGAAGACCATCTTGAAGTGCAGCGACTGCCGGGCGTCCACCACGTACAGCAGGGTGTTCGCCTTGAGGTTGAAGACGCGGTCGCGGATCGCGGAGAGGTCGGTCGCCGCGTAGCCGTAGCCGCCGTCCGACTTCCGCACGATCAGCGGCACCGGCTTGCCGTCCGGGCCCTTGATGTCGTCGAAGAAGACGCAGAGGGCGCCTTCGGAGCGGACCGCCACGCCCGACTCCTCGAGCAGGCGGCACGTCTCGTCCAGCATGTCGTTGTAGCCGGACTCGCCGACGATGTCCGGGTCCCGGATCTCCATGTCCAGCTTCTCGAAGACCGAGTAGAAGTAGATCTTCGACTCGTCGACGAACCGCTGCCACAGGGCGAGGGTCTCCGGGTCGCCCGCCTGGAGGTCGACCACCCGGCGCCGCGCCCGCGTCTTGAACTCCTCGTCGGAGTCGAAGAGCGTCCGGGAGGCCTTGTACAGCCGGTTGAGGTTCGACATGGCCTCTTCGCCGGACGTGGCGGTGTCCTCGGTGGCGGCCTTGTGGTCCAGCTCGTGCGGGTGCTCGATCAGGTACTGGATGAGCATGCCGAACTGGGTGCCCCAGTCGCCGATGTGGTGGCGCCGGACCACCGTCTCGCCGGTGAACTCCAGGATCTGGACGACCGCGTCGCCGATGACGGCGGACCGGAGGTGGCCGACGTGCATCTCCTTGGCCACGTTCGGCTGGGCGTAGTCGATCACCGTCGTGCCCGGCTCGTCCGCCAACGGCACGCCGAGGCGGCCCTCGGCGTCCGCGGCCCGCGCCGCCAGGTTCTCGGTGATCGCCTTGTCGGTGACCGTGATGTTCAGGAAGCCGGGCCCGGAGACCTCGATCTCCTTGATCACGTCACCCGTGGTGACCTCGGAAACCACCTGAGTGGCCAGCTCCCGCGGGTTGGCCTTCGCCTTCTTCGCGAGCGCCAGGATGCCGTTGGCCTGGAAGTCGGCCCGGTCGCTGCGTCGCAGCAGCGGGTCCGCGGTGCCCGCCTCCGGCAGGGCTGCCGAGAGGGCGTCCGCGAGGCGCTGGTGGACGGAAGCGGTGAGGGACGTGACCGAGGCCATGGAGTGGGAGCCGTTCTCCTCGAGGTTCTGATAGACCCGGCCAGTATCCCACGCGCGGAAATGCGGTTGAAAAGCGGTTTTCGCTCCAGCGGCCGGAGCTGGGAGAATGGAGCGGTCAGCTGTACTGGCTGTATCCCCGGTCAGCTTGTACTTGCGTATCAGGGCGTACGAGAAAGAAGGACGTGCCGATCGTGGCTCAGAGCACAGAGACCACCGACTGGGTCTCCCGTTTCGCGGATGAGGTCATCGCCGAGTCGGAGAGTCGCGCGCCTGGCAAAGCTGTCGTCGTCGCGTCCGGACTGTCCCCCTCCGGCCCGATCCACCTCGGCAACCTCCGCGAGGTCATGACCCCGCACCTGGTCGCCGACGAGATCCGCCGCCGCGGGTACACCGTGCGCCATCTGCTCTCCTGGGACGACTACGACCGCTACCGCAAGGTGCCGTTCGGCGTCCCCGGCGTCGACGAGTCCTGGGCCGAGCACATCGGCAAGCCGCTCACCTCGGTCCCGGCCCCCAAGGGCTCCGCGTACCCGAACTGGGCCGAGCACTTCAAGGCCGCGATGACCGCCTCGCTCGCCGAGCTGGGCGTGGAGTACGACGGGATCAGCCAGACGGAGCAGTACACGTCGGGTGTCTACCGTGAGCAGATCCTGTTCGCGATGAAGCACCGCGCCGACATCGACGCCGTGCTCGCCCAGTACCGGACCAAGAAGGCCCCCGCGAAGAAGTCCCAGAAGCCGGTCGACGAGGCCGAGCTCGAGGCCGCCGAGGGCTCGGGCGCCGCGGCCGAGGACGACGGCAGCAGCTCCGCCGGCTACTTCCCGTACAAGCCGTACTGCGGCCAGTGCGAGAAGGACTTCACCACGGTCACGGCGTACGACGACGAGACGACCGAGCTGACCTATGTGTGCCAGTGCGGGCACTCCGAGACGGTCCGGCTGTCCGAGTACAACCGCGGCAAGCTGGTCTGGAAGGTCGACTGGCCGATGCGCTGGGCGTACGAAGGGGTGATCTTCGAGCCGTCCGGCGTCGACCACTCGTCGCCCGGTTCGTCGTTCCAGGTCGGCGGGCAGATCGTCGGGATCTTCGGCGGCAAGCAGCCGATCGGCCCCATGTACGCGTTCGTGGGCATCAGCGGCATGGCCAAGATGTCGTCCAGCAAGGGTGGCGTGCCTACCCCGGCCGACGCGCTGCAGATCATGGAGCCCCAGCTGCTGCGCTGGCTGTACGCGCGCCGCCGCCCCAACCAGTCGTTCAAGATCGCCTTCGACCAGGAGATCCAGCGGCTGTACGACGAGTGGGACAAGCTCGCCGCGAAGGTCGCCGACGGCTCGGTGCTGCCCGCCGACGCCGCCGCGTACGCGCGTGCGGTCGGCACGGCGGCCGGTGAACTGCCGCGGACGCCGCGTCCGCTGCCGTACCGGACGCTGGCCTCTGTCGCGGACATCACCGCGGGCCACCAGGACCAGGCGCTGCGCATCCTGTCCGACCTGGACCCGGAGAACCCGCTGACGTCGCTCGACGAGGCGCGTCCGCGCTACGACAAGGCCGAGACGTGGATCAACACGCAGGTCCCGGCCGAGCAGCGCACGGTCGTCCGCGACGAGCCCGACAAGGAGCTGCTCGCCTCGCTCGACGACCAGGGGCGTGAGTCGCTGCGGCTGCTCATCGAGGGCCTCGACTCGCACTGGTCGCTGGACGGGCTCACCCACCTCGTCTACGGCGTGCCCAAGGTCCAGGCCGGCTTCTCCGCCGACGCCACGCCCAAGGAGCTGCCGCCGGAGATCAAGACCGCTCAGCGGACGTTCTTCGCTCTCCTGTACCACCTGCTCGTGGGGCGTGACACGGGGCCGCGGCTGCCGACGCTCCTGCTCGCGGTGGGGGCGGATCGGGTGCGGAAGCTTCTGGGCGCGTAAGGGTTGTACGAGGAAGGGGGTGCCCCGGTTTTCCGGGGCACCCCCTTCGTGCGTCTGCTCGGTGCGCTTACGCGATGTGCTCCGCGTCCAGTTCCTGCTGGTAGCGGGTGCGGAAGTCGCGGACGTACGGGCGGAGCGTGCTCTCCGTGAGCGGGCCGCCCGACTGGCCCGTCACGCCGTACAGGTCCATCAGGTACAGGCCGAACTGGCGGGTGTTGGGGAAGTCCATGTGCTCGTTGACGTACTTCCGGAAAGCGGCGAAGTACGCCTCCTCGCGCGACACGTCGTCCGGCAGGGCCGGGCCCTGGACGACCGCGTCCGCATCCGGGTCCGGGTTCGCGGAGTCCTCGTCCGTCTCCATCGGCTGCTGTTCGGCGCGGGGGGACGGGATCGCCACCTGGTGAGTGGCAGCGCCTGGTGCCGCGCCGCCCAGAGGGCGGGTGCGGTTGGGGCCCGACGGGATCTGGATGCCGGACTCCTGCGGGGGCGCCTCGGCGGCGGGCTGCCGCTGCTGGTCCTCGTACCACTCCTCGTACTGTTCCTCGGGGACGTACGGGGGGTCGTAGGAGCCGTTTGCGTACGTCGGGCCGTAGTCGCCCTGGTATGCGGCGTGTTGTGGGGGTGCGAACCAGGGGTTGTCCGCGTTCTCGGTCGCCAACTCTTCGAGGTGCTGTGCGTCGTGGCTGCCCGGGAGTTGGACCGGCTGCCCGCCGTCGTGGGGTGCCGCCGCTGTGCCCACCCTCCCCCGAGCTCTCGACTCCGCTCGAGCAGGGGGCACCCCCATCGCCCCAGCGGCACGATTGCCCACAGCGGGGGCGGCACCGCTGCCCACAGCGGGGGCTGCGCCGCCGGCCACAGCGGGGGGTTCCGGTGCGCCCGGCTCCAGCTCCCGGTAGTCCTGCACCGGGGCCGGGGCCGGGGCCGGGGCCGGGGTCGGTGCCGGAGGCAGCAACGCCGGTTCGATGCCTGCTGCGGCCAGGCCTGCCGGGGCCGTTTCCGCGAGTGGGACGCCGTAGCGGGCCAGGCGCAGTGGCATCAGGGACTCCACCGGTGCCTTGCGGCGCCAGGCGCGGCCGAAACGCGAGCGCAGCCGGGCCTGGTAGACCAGCCGCTCCTGCTCCAGCTTGATCACCTGCTCGTAGGAGCGCAGTTCCCACAGCTTCATCCGGCGCCAGAGGAGGAAGGTGGGGACGGGGGAGAGCAGCCAGCGGGTGATGCGGACGCCCTCCATGTGCTTGTCGGCGGTGATGTCCGCGATGCGGCCGATCGCATGCCGCGCCGCCTCGACCGAGACGACGAAGAGGATCGGGATGACGCCGTGCATGCCGACACCGAGCGGGTCGGGCCAGGCGGCCGCGCCGTTGAACGCGATCGTCGCCGCCGTCAGCAGCCACGCCGTCTGACGCAGCATGGGGAACGGGATACGAATCCAGGTCAGCAGCAGGTCCAGGGCCAGCAGGACGCAGATGCCCGCGTCGATGCCGATCGGGAAGACGTAGCTGAACTTCCCGAAGCCCTTCTCGATCGCGAGCTCGCGGACAGCCGCGTACGAGCCGGCGAAGCCGATACCGGCGATGATGACGGCACCGGTGACCACGACTGCGATCAGTATCCGGTGCGTACGTGTCAGCTGAATGGGCGCGGCCACCCGCACTCCCCTCCCTGCTCCACTCTTCGGCCTGTTGTGCGGAAGACTGTTCGGCCTCTTGCGCGGAACAGCCTGGCACATGGATGCGAACGGCGGGTTTCCGGTACGGCAGGAGCCCGGTCACCGCACGGTACCGGGCTCCGCCGAAGGCTCTGAATGAGCAAGTGTTTTCGGGCGCCGTCAGCTGCTGCTCTTGGACGCCTTGGGCGTCGCCGACTCCTTGGACGTGCCGGACGTGGCCTTGTCCGACGAGCCGTCACCGGGCTTCGCGGACGACGTGCCGTTGGCCGCGACCACGGCCTCCACGGCCTGCTCCGCGGCCTTCTGAGCGTCCTTCATCAGCTCGGTGGCGCTCGGCGTCTTCTCGCCCGCGAGCCCCGCACCGTTGTAGTCCAGCGTCACGACGACGTTCTCGACGCGGGCCACCACGGTCTGCTGCTTGAAGGTGCCCTCCTTCTTCTTCAGGTCGTAGCGCACGCCTGTCGCCTCGTCGCCCACGCCCTGCACCGGCGCCGACTTGACGTTCTTCGCGTCCTGCGTGCCCTGGGCTTCCTTCACCTGCTTGTCGAAGTACGCCTGCGCGAGCTTGTCGCCGCTGCCGCGGGTCGCGTCCGACTCGAAGCGCAGCAGCGACACATTGAGCCAGCGGAACTGCGAGCCCTTGACGCCGTTGTTGTCGAGGCTGGTCCACGCACACGTGCCGCGAAGGGAGGTGTCGTCCGACTTGCCTTCCTTGCCCGACTTGTCTTCCCGCTTCGGAACGAGCTCGTCGAGCGTCTTCTTCGTCAGCACCTTGCAGGGCTCGGGAAGGGAGTCGAACGCCGCCGCCTTCACGCTCGCTGCCGCGTCGCCCGCCGACGCCGACGCCGAGGCCTTCGCACCCGACTCCTTCGCCCCGTCGTCCCCGGAGCCGGAGTCGGAGGAGCAGCCGGAGGCGGCAAGGATCACCGGTACGGCGGCTGCGCAGGCAAGTATGCGGATGAGTCGCTGTGCTGGTCGGTGCATGGTTCCTTCACTCTGGAGATACCTCCCGGCGCGGGCCGGGGGAGCTCGATCGTGCTGTCGGGCAGTCGGTCCGGTGGGCCACGGTACGCCGAACGCGGCTGGGGGTGCTGCCCTTCACGTGAGCCGCGGCACCTGGCCCGGACGCCCGGAGCGGCCGTCAGTCGCTGAGCCGCTCGGCGAGCTTCTGCGCCAGTTTCTGTGCTCTGTCCTGCATTTCCCTGCTGTCCGGGACATCCATGATGGAGGCCGGCTGCTCGTCGTACTCGATCGTCACGATCACGTTCGACGTGCGGAATGCCACAGTCACGGTGCGGTGCCGGGCCGTCGAGGTGGACGCGGTGAGGACGTCGTCGAGGAACGCCTCGTCCCCCAGATCGTCGAGGAAGCGCGGCTCGAGCCCGTCGGTCGCGGAGCCGTCGTCGGAGGAAGAGGGCGCGGACGAGGGCGCGGACGAGGATGCGGAGCCCGAGGCCGAGTCGGACCCCGCGTCGGGCGAGGCGGAGTCGGCGTCCACCGTGGAGGCCGAGGGCGAGGAACTCGCCTTCTCCTCACGGGGATCGGCGGGCTCCGGAAGGTTCGCCGCATCCTCCTTCGTGGCGAAGACCGCCTGGGCGCGGGTGTCGTCGCTGACGGTCGCGTCGTACGACACGACACGCTCGAAGTCGACGTGGAGATGGTGGGTGGCGTCGGCCGACTCCACCTTCCAGCGGCAGCCCACGCGCCGGTCGGTGTCGTACGTCACCGTGGCCGTGCCGTCGTAGGCCTTCTCCTGCTGCTCCTCGTCCGTCATCTCCTTGATGCCGGGCAGCAGCGAGTCCAGCGTGCCGTGGTCGAGCGCACCGCATGGCTCGGGAAGCGTGCGGTACTTGCCGGGCCGGGCGGCCGAGGCCGAGGTGCCCGTCGCGCCCGGCTTCGAGTCGGTGGCCTCCTCGCCGCTGCCGGAGCTGCTGGTGCAGCCGGCGAGCAGTGCCGCGAGGAGCGCGGCGACACCCGGTACGTACGCCTTCCGCTGCACGTGGTGGCTCCTCTCGACACGGCTGTGAACCGGATATTGGGTTGCCGCCCCTGGGCGGCCGGTGAACACAATGTGTATCGCACGCACCGCCGTGAACGCCGGTCCGGTATCCCTTTTGCCGACCTTGGCTCCGGTATTTGCGATTAATGGACTTCTTTTGCTTTTGCTCAACTACGGGGGAATGAGGACGATATGTCGTATGTAGAGGTTCCGGGTGCGAAGGTACCCATTCGGATGTGGACGGACCCGGCCTCGGTCGAGGGTGTCGCACTCCAGCAGCTCCAGAACGTCGCCACGCTTCCGTGGATCAAGGGCCTCGCCGTCATGCCGGACGTCCACTACGGCAAGGGTGCGACCGTCGGCTCGGTCATCGCAATGCGCGACGCGGTGTGCCCGGCGGCGGTCGGTGTGGACATCGGCTGCGGGATGTCGGCGGTCCGTACCTCGCTGACGGCCAACGACCTGCCGGGCGACCTGTCGCGGCTGCGGTCGAAGATCGAGCAGGCGATTCCCGTCGGGCGGGGCATGCATGACGACCCGGTGGATCCGGGCCGGCTGCACGGGTTCGCCACCGCGGGGTGGGACGACTTCTGGGAGCGGTTCGGCGGGGTCGCCGAGGCGGTGAGGTTCCGCCAGGAGCGGGCGGCCAAGCAGATGGGTTCGCTTGGCTCGGGCAATCACTACATCGAACTTTTGCTCGATTCCAATGGTTCTGTGTGGCTCACGCTGCACTCCGGATCTCGGAACATCGGCAAGGAGCTCGCCGAGCACCACATCGGTGTGGCCCAGAAGCTGCCGCACAATCAGGGCCTGGTCGACCGCGACCTCGCCGTCTTCGTCGCGGACACCCCTCAGATGGCGGCTTACCGCAACGACCTGTTCTGGGCCCAGGAGTACGCGAAGTACAACCGCACGATCATGATGGCGCTCCTGAAAGACGTGGTCCGCAGGGAGTTCAAGAAGGCGAAGGTCACGTTCGAGCCGGAGATCTCCTGCCACCACAACTACGTGGCGGAGGAGCGGTACGACGGCATGGACCTGCTCGTGACCCGCAAGGGCGCGATCCGCGCCGGCTCCGGCGAATATGGGATCATTCCCGGCTCGATGGGCACCAGCTCCTACATCGTGAAGGGCCTTGGCAATGAGAAGGCTTTCAACTCGGCCTCGCACGGCGCAGGGCGGCGGATGAGCCGCAACGCGGCCAAGCGGCGCTTCTCGACGAAGGACCTGGAGGAGCAGACGCGGGGCGTCGAGTGCCGTAAGGACTCCGGCGTGGTGGACGAGATCCCGGGCGCGTACAAGCCGATCGAGCAGGTCATCGACCAGCAGAAGGACCTGGTGCAGGTCGTCGCGAAGCTCAAGCAGGTCATCTGCGTGAAGGGCTGACGTCCAGCACCACGTGACCGACGGGACCCGGACTCTGCAGTCCGGGGCCTTGCTGCGAGCTCGGGGTGTCAGAGCTGGTTGCAAAGCGGCACGGTAGGGATACGTGAGCGCTCTGGAGCTCGATCGAGTCAGCCCATGCCCAGGCGAGGCCGCGAGGCTATGGCCGGCTCAGGAGACGATGCCGGGGCTCAGGAGACGATGCCGGCCGTCCCGCCGCCGCCGGTGGCGACTCCGCCGCGCGGCCTGGGTGCGGAGAAGGGGAGCGCGTCCGGTCGGCATGTTGCTCCGGCCGGAGGGAGGGTGCCGTCGATGAAGTAGCGGCTTTCGTACTCGTTGACGCAGCTGCTGGGGTTGAGCAGTGCGGAATGCCCGTACCCGTTGTTGGTGAGCAGGCGGGCGTTGGCCAGTTCTCTGACCATGGCCTGCGCGCCCGAGTAGGGAGTTGCGGGGTCGTAGGTGGTGCCGACCACCAGGACGGGGTGCGCCGTCGGCTTGTTCCACGGGCCGCGGTAACGGTCGGCGGCGACCGCCGGCCAGGTGGCACACGGCTCCGCGGCCCAGGTCCAGAAGCGTCCGGTGTCGCCCGCGCGGATGGCGCCGGCCTCCTCCAGGGCGTGATAGACCCCTGGGTCACGCGGATTGGGGCTGTCGGAGCAGAGCACGGCACTCGCCTGTTCATCGCCGGTGTACGGATTCGGGACCGGCGGTTCCGGGAGGGGGGAGGGCTGCTGCGGGACGCGGCCCTGCCACAGGTCCTGCAGCCTGCCGGCGAGCTCCGTCCATCCCGGGTGGACGACGTCGAGGCCGCTCACTGCGTCGCCAACCGTCCTGCCGTAGGTCCACGCGCCGACCGGATGCTCCCGGAGGCGCTGCATCAGCTGGTCGAACTTGTCCCGGGTCGCTTTCGGGCTGCCGGCGGAGAAGGCGCAGCGGGCGGTGGTCGTGGAGCCGCACAGGGCGAGGAACTGGTCCAGGATCGCGGCGGCGCCGAGGTCTGCGCCCATGCGCAGGAATATCGGGAGCCGGGGGTCGTCGTTGGACGCGTGGTTCGTCCAGGCCTGCGGGTCGACGTTGCTGTCGAGGGTCATGGCGCGGACCTTGCCGGGGAAGAGGTTGGCGTAGGTGGCGCCGAGGAACGAGCCGTACGAGATCCCGAGGTAGGTGAGTTGTGCGTCGCCCACCGCCTGGCGGAGCTGGTCGAGGTCGCGAGCGGTGTCGGCGGTCGACACATGGCGCAGAAGCTCAGGGTCGCGTTGCCGGCAGAGGCGGGCCAGATCCTTGAATGCGGCGATCCAGGTCTTCCGCTCCTGTTCGCCGACCGGGAAGCCGGCCGGTTTGCCCGCAACCCAGGCGTCGGCATCCTCGGGACTCTCGAAGCAGTTCACCGCGGTGCTGTTGCCGACCCCGCGGGGGTCCCAGCTGACGATGTCGAACCGCTCCCGTACCTCCCGCGGGAAGAACTCGTAATTCTGCGGCATCTGGACCGTTCCCGGCCCGCCGGGTCCGCCGGGGTTGAAGAACAGGGTGCCGATACGCCGTCCGGGGCCGGTTGCCTTCCGTTTCACGACCGCCAGTTCGATGGTGCGGCCGCGGGGGTTGCGGTAGTCCAGCGGCACCTTCGCGGTCGCGCAGTCGAACTGTCTGCCCTGAACGCAGGGTTTCCAGTCCAGCTTCGAGGCGGGCACCGAAGGTGTCGGTGTACCGCCGGCCGCGGCGATGTGAGGCCCGGTCAGTGCCGTCGAGCACATCACCACTGCGGCGATGACCGCGGCACACCTCCGACGGCCCGCTATCGGACCAGGTATGTGCATGCCTTGTCCTTTCACGGCTGAGAGCCCGACGCCCCCCCCATGCGCTGGGCGTCGGCACGCATCCGTGTCAACAACACCGCGGTCCGGGAACGCGCGCGAGCCAACCGCAGCCGAATGGCAACAGAGAGGGTCCGGGGCGCCTTCTCAGCGACCGGCTGACGGTGGCATCGAAGGGCCCCGGAACGCTTGCCGTTCCGGGGGCCCTTTCGTCTGCGGAGCTCTGCGCGGGATCTACCAGGTCACGGGCAGCTCGATCGGGAAGCGCCGGATGGTCTCCGTGTCCCAGCGCACCTCCTCGGCGGGCACGGCAAGGCGCAGGTCCGGGAAGCGCTCCACCAGCCGTCCGATGGTCACCTCCAGCTCCGCCATCGCCAGTGGTGCGGCGATGCAGCGGTGGCCGCCCCAGCCGAAGGTCATGTGCGGTGTGGGCGGCCGGTTCGGGTCGATGGTGTCGGGGTCCGTGAACCGCTTGGGATCGCGGTTCGCCGTCAGATACGACACATGGACGAAGTCGCCCTTCCGGATCCGCACTCCGCCCATCTCGACGTCCTCCAGCGCCACCCGGGGAATGCCGACGCCCTTGCGGAACGGGATGTAGCGCAGCAGCTCGTCGAGGACGGCCGTCAGGGTCTCCGGCCGGCTCCTGAGCTGCTCCATCAGCTCGGGGCGGGTGAGGAGGAGATAGGAGATGTCGCTGATCTGGCAGGTGGCCGTGTCGTGCCCGCTGAGCATCAGCGTCAGCGCCATGACGGCCAGTTCCTGGTCGTCGAGTGCGTCCTCGCCGTCCTTGGCCGCGGCCAGCGCGCTGATCAGGTCGTCGCCCGGGTTCTTCCGCCGCTCGGCGACCAGCCCGCCGAAGTACTCGCGCAGCTCCGCCTTGGCGGTCGCCGCGGTCTCACGGCTGTCCGGACCGGTGGAGAGCAGCTGATGCGCGTACTCCTGCATCCGGGGCCGGTCCTCCGGAGCGATTCCGAGCACCTCGCAGATGGTGTGCTGGGGGAGCCGGTCCGAGAGATGGCGTACCAGATCCGCCGGCGGTCCCTGCTGGGCCATCTCGTCGAGCAGGGTGTCCACGAGCCCCAGGATCGACTGGCGCATCCGCTCCACATGCCGGTTGGTGAAGGCCTGTGAGGCGAGATGCCGCAGCCGGGTGCTGCGGGGTGGGTCGATCACGTTGATCGACTCCGGGGAGACGATCGGCTCCGGCGTCAGCCGCGGATAGTCGTACCCCATGATCCCCGCCCGGCTGAACCGGTTGTCGGTGGTCACCTGCCGCACGTCGTCGAACCCGGTGACCAGCCACGCATCGCCTTCGCCGTACGGCAGCCGGATACGGGCGATGGAATCGCGCTCCATGAGCGCGGCGAGGGAGGGGTCGAACTCCATGCCCTCGCTGAAGTCGAACGGACATTTGATTGCTTTGCCGGTTTCGGTCATCGCGTACTACTCCCGTTCCAGGACGACGAGCGCGGCTGACGCGCATATGGACGGGCGGAAGACAGCCGCCTTCGCCGTTTTCCCGCATATGCCTTGTACGCGCTGCCAGAGCGTCGGACACCTCCGGGCGCCCTGATTGACCCGGTGGGAGTAGCCGAACGGGGGACCGAAGCGAACTGGTCCGTCTGCCGGCCCTACCGGCTCTGCCGGCTTTACCGGCTCAGAGTTCCCGGTGGACCTTCGTGTTGGAGGCCTGGGCGCGGGGGCGGAGGACCAGGAGGTCGACGTTGACGTGGCTGGGGCGGGTGACCGTCCAGGTGATGGTGTCGGCGACGTCGTCGGCGGTGAGGGGCTCGGCCACGCCCTCGTAGACCTTGGCGGCCCGGTCGGCGTCGCCGCGGTAGCGGGTCACCGCGAACTCGTCGGTCTTGACCATGCCGGGCGCGATCTCGATGACGCGGACCGGCTGGCCGACGATCTCCAGCCGGAGCGTCTCGGCGAGCACGTGTTCGGCGTGCTTCGCGGCCACGTAGCCGGCACCGCCCTCGTACGTCCTGTGGCCCGCGGTGGAGGAGAGGACGACGACCGTGCCGTCCCCGCTGGCGACCAGGGCGGGGAGCAGGGCCTGGGTGATGTGGAGGGTGCCGATGACGTTCGTCTCGTACATCTGGCGCCATTCGGCCGGGTCGCCGGTGGCCACGGGGTCGGCGCCGAGTGCGCCGCCCGCGTTGTTGATCAGCACCTCGACGTGGTCGAGCGACGCGGCGAAGGCGTCCACGGCCGCGCGGTCCGTGATGTCCAGCGCGTACGCCGTCGCCTGGTGACCGGCCTCGGTGAGTTCCGCCGCCAGCGTCTCGATGCGGTCCTTGCGGCGTGCGGTGAGGACGACGTGGAAGCCGGCCGCGGCCAGTCGACGTGCGGTTGCGGCGCCGATTCCGCTGCTGGCACCGGTGACGACGGCGATGCGGACGGAGGCGTTCGCGGCGGTCATGGGGCTGCTCCTTGACGTCGGGACTGTGGTCCGCGAGCCAGGATAGGTGGGCAGCGCAAGCGCTCGCGCAGGCGTCCGATCCATGGGCTGTTACCTGTTGTGGGCGGCGTTCCGCGACCGTTGTGGGCAGGCGTTCCGCGGGGCGATGGGGGTACCTCCCAGGCCCTTAAGGCACTGGGGGAGGGCGGGCACAACCCCCACGACGGCGGGTGCGTCGAGGCCTTGGGGTGCCAAGACGTCCGGGGCGCGGGCCGTCACCCTGTTGGACGACGCCCGCCGCGGGCGCGAGGTGGCATATATCGGGGTGACGTAGGGCTGCGCGAGGCGGAGGATCGGGATGCGGATCGTGCGAGCACTGGCCGCGGCAGCCGCAGGCATGACGGCGGCCGCGGCGACAACCACGGTGGCGGCCGCCCCCGCAGCAGCAGCCACACCCGAGGCCGACGTCGCCTACCACGGATACGTCGCCATGGTCCACGGCCAGGTAGGCCTCTGGCTGACCCCCCAGAACCACGGCCCGACGAACGTGCCCGACGCCACCGTCCGGCTGCGCTGGTCGTCGCCGCTCGCGGACCTTCAGCAGTTGCCGGGGCAGTGCGCGCGTGCCGGGGCCAGTACGGTGCTGTGCCGCACCGGCGCGCTCGAGGCCGGCGGCTTGGGCCGGCGGATCGTGATCGCGGTACGACTCGCGGGTGCGCCCTCCGAGGTGACCCTGCAGATCGACACCGTGTGGAGCGGCGGGGCAAGGGACAGGAACCCGCAGAACGACCGGCACAAGGTGCTGGCGCTGGACACCGGGGACTCCTACTACTTCTGACCGCGCGGCCGGCACAATCGCGGCGTCAGCCCCGCGCGTACGCCGTGGGCGGCACCCCCACCGTGGCCGTGAAGTCGCGGACGAGGTGGGCCTGGTCGGCGTAGCCGAGGTCCGCGGCGAGGGCGGCCCAGTCCACGGCCTGTTCCGACTCGGCCCGTTCCGACTCGGCCCTTTCCAGTGCCTCGTGGATCCGGTACCGCAGGATGATCCACTTCGGTCCCACGCCGACGTACGACGCGAAGAGCCGCTGGAGCGCCCGTACCGACAGCCCCTCCGCCCGGGCGAAGGCGGAGACGCGCCGGATCGTGCGGTCGGTGCGGATACGGTCGACCAAGGTCATCGCCAGGTCGGCCTGGGGGTCGGGGTCCGGACCGAGCCGCAGCAGGAGCGCGTCGAGAGCGGCCACGCGCGCGTGCTCGTCGTCGGGCCCGAGGACGGCCTCCGGGGCCTTGTCCAGGGTCCCGGCGTCGCCGGCGTCCGCGAACACGTCTTCGAGGGGCAGCCGCAGCCCGGTCCAGTCCGCGACCGGCCGCTCCGGTGCGAAGGGCCGGAAGCCGCCTGGCCGGAACTGCACCCCGCACACCCGCCCCCGGCCCTCGAGCTTCTTGCTGAACAGATCGAGCCCTATGCCCGCGACCTCGCCGGACGGCTCGCGGTCCCCGTATCGCTGGAAGACGACGTTCACGGACGGATGCGGCACCACGTGCGTGGCGTAGGGCTCGGGGAGGTCCCAGTCGATCAGCCAGTAGTGCTCCAGATAGGGGCGCAGCGGCTCGGCGGGCAGGTGGCGTCGGAAACGTACGCGGGACATCAGGCCCGAGGCGTCGACGATGCCGCGGGTGTCGCGGCGTGGCGTGGCGGCCATGGCCGGATGGTACGTGGGGCGAGGCGCCGCCGAGCCGTTGTCGCGTTTCTTCAAGCCGCCGGGGTCCGCCCCCTCGTACCGTCAGGGCATGAGCGACATCGACAGCCCTGCGTCCACCGTGACCGGCACGCACCCCGTCGGCGAGCTCCTCGGCGTGGCCGCCGAACGAGCCGTCCCCGTCGTCCGGGCCATCCCCGACGACCAGCTCACCGCCCCTACCCCCTGCGCGGACTACGACGTCCGGGGGCTGGTCGATCACCTCTTCCATGTGGTCGTGCAGTTCCGGGCGCTGGCGGCGAAGAAGCCCGCGGACTTCAGCAGTACCCCCGACCACGTCGGCGCCGGCCCCGACTGGCGTGAGCGGTTCGCCGAGGAGACGGAGCGGCTGGTGGCGGCGTGGTCCGCGACCGGGGCCGAGGAGGGCACCACCGGCGCGATGGGCCTTCCGGCGCGGACCGTCGGCTGCATGGTGCTGCTCGACCTGACGGTGCACGCGTGGGATCTGGCGCGCGCCACCGGCCAGGAGTACCGGGCCGATCCCGCGGCCACAGGAGTCCTGCACGCGCTCGGCGAGGCCGTCGCCGAGCTGGCGCCGACCGCCCGGAAGATGGGTTTCTTCGCCGATCCGGTCCCGGTGCCGGAGGAGGCCTCCGACTTCGAGCGGCTGCTGGGAGACACGGGGCGCGATCCGTCCTGGAGCCGTCCGTAAGGCTCGCTCGGTATCCGTATGCCGGGTCGGGGAATAGCCCCGGCCCCCTCACCGTTTGGCAAGTGTAGTTGAATCGTCAACCACCTGCGAAGGGTGATCAGCCATGCAGTTCGGCATCTTCAGCGTCGGCGACGTCACGCCAGACCCGACCACCGGCCGGACACCGACCGAGCACGAGCGCATCAAGGCGATGGTCGCGATCGCGCTGAAGGCAGAGGAGGTCGGGCTCGACGTCTTCGCGACCGGCGAGCACCACAACCCGCCGTTCGTCCCGTCGTCCCCGACCACGATGCTCGGCTACATCGCCGCCCGGACGGAACGGCTGATCCTCTCCACCTCCACGACCCTGATCACCACCAACGACCCGGTGAAGATCGCCGAGGACTTCGCGATGCTCCAGCATCTGGCGGAGGGCCGGGTCGACGTGATGATGGGCCGCGGCAACACCGGCCCGGTCTATCCGTGGTTCGGACAGGACATCCGCCAGGGCATACCGCTCGCCATCGAGAACTACGCGCTGCTGCACCGCCTGTGGCGCGAGGACGTCGTGACGTGGGAGGGCCGCTTCCGTACGCCGCTGCAGTCCTTCACCTCGACGCCGCGGCCGCTCGACGGGGTCCCGCCCTTCGTCTGGCACGGCTCCATCCGCTCCCCGGAGATCGCCGAACAGGCCGCGTACTACGGCGACGGCTTCTTCCACAACAACATCTTCTGGCCGAAGGAGCACACCCAGAAGATGGTCGAGCTCTACCGCACGCGGTACGCGCACTACGGCCACGGCACCCCCGAGCAGGCCATCGTCGGCCTCGGCGGCCAGGTGTTCATGCGGAAGAACTCGCAGGACGCGGTGCGGGAGTTCCGGCCGTACTTCGACAACGCGCCGGTGTACGGGCACGGGCCCTCGCTCGAGGACTTCAGCGAGCAGACCCCGCTGACCGTGGGCTCCCCGCAGCAGGTCATCGAGCGGACCCTGTCCTTCCGCGACTACGTCGGCGACTACCAGCGCCAGCTGTTCCTGATGGACCACGCGGGCCTGCCGCTCAAGACCGTCCTCGAACAGCTCGACATGCTCGGCGAGGAGGTCGTGCCGGTACTGCGCGAGGAGTTCGCCAAGGGCCGCCCGGCCGAGGTGCCGGACGCGCCGACGCATGAGGCGCTCGTCGCCGCCGCCCGCGCCGCCGAGGCGGCTGAGGAGAACCAGGAGGTGACGAGGGTATGAAGCTCGTCGTCGTATCGGCCGGACTGAGCGTCCCGTCGTCCACCCGGCTGCTCGCCGACCGGCTGGCGGCCGCGACCGTGGAACGGCTTCCGGCGGACATGGACCTCCAGGTCGTCGAACTGCGCGACCTGGCCGTGGAGATCGCGCACAACTTCGTCACCGGCTTCCCCGGCCCGGCGCTGAGCCGCGCCATCGACGCGGTGACGGGTGCGGACGGCCTGATCGTCGTCACGCCGGTCTTCACCGCTTCGTACAGCGGCCTCTTCAAGTCGTTCTTCGACGTGATCGACAAGGACGCGCTCGACGGGAAGCCGGTCCTGATCGCGGCGACCGGCGGCACGCCACGCCACTCGCTCGTGCTCGAGCACGCGCTGCGCCCGCTCTTCGCCTATCTGCGGGCCGTCGTCGTGCCGACGGCGGTGTACGCCGCGTCCGAGGACTGGGGCGCGGACGGCCTCGCGGCCCGGATCGAACGGGCGGGTGCGGAGCTCGCGGTGCTGGTGGGGGCGGTGGGGCCGGTTCGGGGCCTGGCGGAGCCGGTGCCCGTGCCTCGTACGCGGCCGGCGGGCGAGGACATCGCTGGTACGCCCGGTCCGACGCTGGACGGATCGGCTGAGGAACCGGAACCGCGACCGGGACCGGAACCGGAAGCGGTCGATCGGCCCGTCAACGGTTCGGCGGACGACAAGCCGCTGGAAGTGATCCCCTTCGAGCAGCAATTGGCGGCGCTGCGGGTCGGCTGAACGGGCGCGGGCGGCGCGGTGGGCCGGGATGGCGCGGTCAGCTTGGCGACCAGCGCCGTCGCGGCCCTCACCGCTGCGACGGCTGCGACGGCTGCTACGGCCGCGACCGCTGCTACGGCTGCGACGGCGCGCGCCAAGCCGTCCAGCCGCCGGTGCCCGGCAGCGCGTGCGGGGTCCAGGCGAGGGCGTAGTGGGGAGGGCGATGGCCGCCGACAGTGAGTACGACGGCCGGCTGCCGACCTGCCCGTCGCAGCAGCTCCCGCGTGGTGACGGACTGGTTGTTGCCGCTCGTCTCCGCGGAGGCGCAGCCCGCGTCGTACGCCACCGGGAGCGCCCGCGGACCTGTGACCAGGCATGGCGCGTGCAGGCCGAGGGCGTGCAGGTCGTCGGCGGCCAGCCGGTAGCGGTGGTCGACGGCGGCCGTCTCGGCTGTCAGATGCTCCAGCAGGGCGTACTGGGAGCCGAGTTGCCCGGCGACGGCGAGGGCGACGACGGCTGCGACAGGGGTGCCGGCGCGCGCGGCCCGGAGCAGGAGTGCCGCGACGGGGAGGGCGAGCAGCGCGTACGACGGCAGCAGGAAACGCGGGGCGAAGTAGCCGAGCAGCAGGAGATACGGCACGGCGAGTGACGCGGCGCAGGCCACGGGGACGGCGGTGACCGCGAACGGACGGGCCGCGTCAGCGGGCCGGGGGAGCCGGCCCCCGGTGCGCTCGTCGGTGCCGCCCCTTGCGCGGCGGCGGTCTGCGAACGCGACCATGAGCGCCGCGGCGGTGAGCAGGGGCAACGCCAGCCACCAGACGGTGAGTTCGGGATGGCGGAGGGGGACCGTGCAGGGTCGGCACAACTCGGGGCCGTTGAGGGCGCGCCATGCGTTGCCGAGGTTGAGGTGCGGGCTCATACCGCCCTCGGTGGCGCCGGAGATGCGAAGCCGCTGCGGGATTCCGCCGAACCGGACGTACGCCTCGACCACCCACTGGACGCTGCCTGCGGCGAGCCCGCCGAGCACCCAGGGGAGCGTGCGGCGCCGTTCGCGTACGAGGACGGCGGTGCCGATAAGGGGGAGGGCGAGCCAGCCCGCGTCCGGCAGGCGTACGAGGGCGGTGGCGGCGAGGCAGCCGGCCATCCACCAGGGCGCATACCGCTGCCCGGGCACCGGCGTCCGGCCGGGCACCCGAATCCGGCCGGGCACCCCCGTCCGCAGGAACCAGCCGGTCGTGGCGACCGCGCCCAGCGCTACCCACAGGTTGGGCATGGCCTGCGGACCGTACAGGTCGGTCGTCCACAGGCCCGCGAACAACAGCGCGGCGAGCGCCGTCGTGCCCGGCCCGACGAGGGGCCGCCAGACCCGGAACGCCGCGTACAGCGCGGCCGCCGACAGCACCGCCAGCACGATCCGCAGGACGAAGGGGTCCGAGGTCACAGCGAGCACGGGGGCCACCAGCACGCTCGTGCCGCGCGAGCGCGGGGCGCTGAAGTACGCGGCAGGGGCGCGCGGGTCGACCTGGGAGACGTAGACGCCCTCGTCCCAGCCGAGCGCGTGCCCGATGTGCGGGACGACGGCGGTGAGCTGGACGGTGGCGTACGCGACGGCGACGAGGCCGAGCCAGGGGGCGGGCCGACGCCGGAGCGTGGCGGGGAACCGCCGACGGCGCGTTCCGCCCGAGGGGCCCGCGGGGTCGGCGGCCCTCGTGCCCTGACCTGCGGAGACCGTGACGATCGCGGTCCGGCCGGTGGCGGCTGGGTGGTCGACGCTTGAGGAGAGGCCGGTGGCGGCTGGGTGGTCGACACCCGTGGCCCGGCCTGCGCTCGCGCTGCCCCCGACTCGCGCGGTGTACCCCGTTTTCATCTCGCCCCTCCCCGCAGCGTCGACCGCATCCCGGCACACCCTGGCCCCCGCGGGTAAGCCGGCACACCGGCCCAGGTGAGAGCCCGGTGAGAAGAGGGCCACCGGGGCTCTCGTCAGGACGCAACGGCCGACCCTCTTGGCACACTGGGGCCGTGTCCCACACCGCGCCGGACCCCGTACCCGACCTCGTGCCCGACCCCGCACCGGAACTCGCGTCCGAGCCGGGGTCCGAACCCCCGCCCGCGCCGGCGTCCGAGCCCGCGCCCCACACCGTGCTGCTCGCCGAGGACGACCGCGCCATCCGGCATGCCCTCGAGCGGGCGCTGACGCTGGAGGGATACGAGGTCACCGCGGTCGCCGACGGCGTCGAGGCGCTCGCCCAAACGCATCGGAGGCAGCCGGACGTCCTTGTGCTGGACGTGATGATGCCGGGCATCGACGGCCTGCAGGTGTGCCGCGTACTGCGCGCGGAGGGCGACCGTACGCCGATCCTGATGCTCACCGCGCGCGTGGAGACCGCCGACCGCATAGCCGGCCTGGACGCGGGCGCCGACGACTACGTGGTCAAGCCCTTCGACGTGGAGGAGGTCTTCGCCCGGCTGCGGGCCCTGCTGCGACGCACCGGAAGCGGCACGCTCCCGCCCGGGCACGGCTCCCAGCCCCTCGCACCCGACGGCCGGCGCGTACCCGGACGCGTACACGACGGCCAGGCCGTGGTGGTGGCAGACCTCCGCATCGACCCGCCGGCCAGACGCGCGTGGCGTGGGGCGCGCGAACTCGAACTGACGAGGACCGAGTTCGACCTGCTGGAACTGCTCGCCCGCAACACGGGCATCGTCCTCGACCACTCGACGATCTACGACCGCATCTGGGGCTACGACTTCGGCCCCGGCTCCAAGAACCTCGCCGTGTACGTCGGATACCTGCGGCGCAAGATGGACGAACCGGGGCGGCCCCCGCTGATCCACACCGTGCGGGGAGTCGGCTACGTCCTCAGAGAGGACTGAGATGCTCCCCGGCAGCCGGTCGCCGTCCTCCCTGCGCACCACCTTCGCGGTGTCGTTCGCGGCCGTGGCCGCTGCCGTGACCGTGCTCATCGGTTTTCTCAGCTACGACGCGGCGGCCCGGCTGGTGCGCGTCGACCAGCAGGCGGTGTTCGACGAGGTCGTGCACGATCTGCGCGAGCAGGTGGGTCGGCGCACGCTCACACCCGACGACTTCATCTCCGGGGACCGGGACCACGACGGCCCGCGCGACGACCTGATCAGGCACACGCGCACCAACGTGCAGGTACTCGAGCCCGGCGGCCGGATCGTGGACAGGGGGAGTCCGCCCCTGCCCGTCGGCGCCGACGACCGGCGGACCGCCGAGGCCCGGAAGGCGGGCACGAGGAACGTGCACGACGAGGTGGAGGTCGGCGAGGACCGGTACCGCCTCGTGACTGTGGCGCTCGGCGGCGGCCGCGGCGCCGTGCAGGTCGCTCAGGAGTTCAGCGATACGGAGGACCTGCTGCGGGAGCTCCAGAAACGCACGGTCGCCCTCGTCGCCGCGATCGTCGTGGCCGCCGGGCTGTTCGGCTGGTGGCTGGCCCGGCGCATCACCGGCCGCCTCGTACGGCTGACCGACGTCGCCGAGGGCGTGGCGCGGACCGGGCGTCTCGACACCCAGGTGCCGGTCGCCGGACGGGACGAAGTGGCCCGGCTCGGCCGCGCCTTCGACCGCATGCTGGGGCGGCTCGCGCGGTCCGTCGACGACCAGCGGCGCCTCGTCCAGGACGCGGGCCACGAACTCCGTACGCCGCTCACCTCCCTGCGTACGAACATCTCGCTGCTGCGCCGTATCGAGGAGCTCCCGCCCGGCGCCCGCGAGGAGCTCGTCGCGGACCTGGCGGAGGAGTCCCGCGAACTCACCGACCTGGTCAACGAGTTGGTGGACCTCGCCGCCGGACAGCAGGACGACGAGCCGGTGGTGGAGGTGGCGCTCGGTGAGGTGGCGGAGGACGTCGCGGGGGCGGCCCGACGCCGTACCGGCCGGGTGGTCACCGTGCAGGTGGTCCCCGATGACATGGCGAGCACGGTCGTCGAGGGCCGGCCCGCCGCTCTCCAGCGGGCGGTCTCCAACCTCGTGGAGAACGCCGCCAAGTTCGACCCCGGTGGTACGGCTCCCATCGAGATCGTCGTCACCGGAGCGGCGGAGGCGGCCGGCAACGCACGCGTCGAGGTACGCGACCGCGGCCCCGGAATCGCCGAGGCGGACCTGACGCGCGTCTTCGACCGCTTCTACCGCGCCCCCGACGCCCGGGGCCTGCCCGGCTCCGGCCTGGGCCTCTCGATCGTCCGCGAGGTGGCCGCATCCCACGGCGGCACCCCGTTCGCCCGGCGTCGGGCGGGGGGTGGGGCGGTGATCGGGTTCACGGTGGGGAAGCCCGGCCGGCTTGCTGTGTGAGTACGGCATCCAGGCAGGTCGCGTACGCCCATGACCGAGGTGCGCTCAGGCCGAGCCGGCGCCCGCGTCGGCACGCGCGCCCGCGCCCCAGCGGCCGAGCACCGGTTCGCCGAGCCTGCGCGCCGGCCAGCACAGGGTCTGCCTGTGCCGCGCGAAGAGCTCGTCGCGGGAGCCGAAGTGCCCGAGGTCCACCAGCACCTGGGCCGACAGATCGCACCCGGCCCCCGACATACCGCAGCCGGGCGCCCCGTCCCAGTCCACCGCCGTGCGCGCCACGGCATCGAAGAGCGTCTCGCCACCCCGGTTGGTGAACTCGCCGCCCCCGGAGCCGCTGAGCTCCGCCAGGCTCCCGAACAGCTCGGCGATCGGCACCCACTCCTGCTCAAGCAGGAACTCGGGCCAGGCCAGCAGCACATGCTCCGGCACAAACGGCTTGAACCGGGGGAAGCGCGGATACCAGAACGCTCCGTCCACGAGCAGCCCGCGGACCCGCGTCGGTACGCCGACCGCGCGGGCGACCGATTCCAGTACGGCCATCCGCTGGCTGCACGAACCACGGCCCAGCCGCAGGGTATGTGAGGCCCGACGCCGCTCCTCGACCGAGTACACGGGACGCACGCGCCGCGCGATGATCCCGTGCGCGACCTGCAGCAGCGCGCGCGGGCTGGTCGCGCCCCGCGCCGCGGCCTCCCGCCGCACCGAGGTCACGAGGCCTGCGAGAGTCGGATGCTCCCAGTCCAGGATGGGAGTGGGCTGAACGGACCCGTCCGCGCCCACCGTTTCCTCGGCCATCCCCGCTTCTTCCGTACGCAGGTCCGCGCGCCCGCACGGCATAAGCAAGCGACTGGTCACGCCCCCACCCCCACCTTGTTCGGCGGCCGACCACGACCATCATCACACGCACGACCGACGGCGACCGTGACCGGAAACTCAGTTGAGACGAAGGGTCGGTTGACCCAAGCTGCCTGCAATGGGCGCTATCAAGATGCATGCCGACGAGATCCAAACCGATGTCGCTCTCGTACGTCGCCTGCTCGCAGGGCAGTTACCGCAGTGGGCCGATCTGCCGATCGAGCCGGTCGCGTCGTACGGCACCGACCACGACATCTACCGGCTCGGTGACCACCTGTCTGTTCGGCTGCCCCGTATCGGATGGGCCACCGAGCAGGCGGCGAGGGAGGCGGAGTGGCTGCCCAGGCTCGCACCGCACCTGCCGCTCGCCCTTCCGGTGCAACTGGCGCAGGGACACCCGGCGGAGGGCTACCCCTACGACTGGTCGGTGTACGAGTGGCTGCCCGGCGAGAACGCGAACGGCACGATCGACGACCTGGACCGGGCGGCGGTTGATCTGGCGGCCTTTGTGAAGGCGCTACGCCGGGTCGACACGACGGGAGCCCCTCCGCGGCCTCCCCGCGGGCGAGGCGGACCACTCGCCGAACACGACGAGCGGGTTCGCCGGTCGATCGAAGAGCTCGGCAACCGAATCGACGGCGCGGCCGCCCTCCGCTCCTGGGAGGAGTCGCTGGACGCCCCGGCATGGGACGGCGAGGAGACCTGGCTGCACGGCGACCTGCTGCCCGGCAACCTCCTCGTCGTCGACGGCCGCCTGTCGGCGGTGATCGACTTCGGCACCCTCAACGTAGGCGACCCCGCCTGCGACCTGCTGCCCGCATGGAACGTCTTCACAGCCAGCAGCCGCACGCGATACCGGTCCGAACTCGCCGTCGACGACGCGTCCTGGCTACGCGGCCGCGGCTGGGCCCTCTGCCAGGCCGTGGTGGCACTGCCGTACTACTGGGACACGAACCCGGGGATGATCCGCCAGGCGTCGCATGCGTTGGCGGAGGTTCTCGGGGCGGTTCGCAGTGAGGGACCGCGGTGATCACGCCGCGGGCGTGCTGAGCCGGCCGGACTTTATGCCGAGGATGAGGTGGGCGAGGGGGAGGGGGGTTGTGGTGAGGCGGGTGGCGGGGGTGTCGCTTTCGCGGAGGTGGATCAACTGGGCGCGGAATGCGGCCAGTTCGATGCAGTCATTGCCTTCACCTCCGCCGGAGAAGGACGACTTCTGCCACTCCGCGGGGGCGGTCATGGCTTCCCTCACAGTTCTTTGGCCAACCGGTGGATGAGGTCACGCGACTTCTCGGGGGTGAGCGATACTCCCTCTACCCTACGAAAGAGCTTTCGAAAGTGCTCCAGTTGGGCCTCGGAATCGAGAAACGCGGTGCCGTGTGGAGCGTCGCGCACCACGGTGTCCAGGCGAGGCACTGCTCCGCCCAGGTGCACCATCGTGCTTCCAGCTCCTGCGAAGTTGTCCAAGTCGAAGGGTACGACTCGCACGATCACGTGGTCGGCTTCGGACATCTCCAGGATGCGGGTGAGTTGAGCCCGTGACACGGTGCGGTCACCGACCCTGATGCGGAGCGCCGCTTCGTGGATCACGGTCTTGTACGGGATGGCACCGGGGTATTCGATGATCACCTTTCGCCTCATCCTGTGGCTCACCCGAGGCTCCAGCTCGCTCTCCGGGAACTCGGGGTTCATGTAGGAGAACAGGGCGCGTGCGTAGTCCTCGGTCTGGAGAAGCCCGGGTACGTGGGTGACCGCCACATCGCGACGAGACGTCGCATGATGATCCAGTTCGGAAAGGTCCAGGTACGACGTGGGCAGAATCCCCCGGTAATCCTCCCACCATCCTCGGGTTCGATCGGTGGCCATGGCCACCAGAGCTTCGATCAACTCGATGACAGAGCACGCGTAATTGGCGGCGAGGCGACGGACGCGTTCCTCGCTCACGCCGAAGGGCCCCGCGGCTCTACGCCTGTGCTGGCGGGACGGAGTCCTGCGCATCGGTACCTGGGATGCCGACCCCAAACCACCTTCGTCCGTGCCGGAGCCGGCGCACGGCGTCGACGCGGAGACGGGCCGCGGCCTCGAACTCGTCCGAGCTTGCGCCGACGACTGGGGCTGGCATCCGCTCGCCCAGGGCGGCGACCGGGGCAAGTACGTGTGTGTGACCTCGGTGCGGCGTGGTGCGTTGATCCCGTCGGACAGTAAGGAGAGTCGATGGTCAGCTCGTCGCATGAATCGCTGCATCAGTGCTTTCGCAAGGAGACAGCGGAGATGATCCGCAACTTCCAGCGTCTGTTCCATGTCCCGTTCCCCGAGCCGCGCGACATTGCGGTCCTGAACACGGACTTAACGGAGATCGAGCCGATCGAGCGCCGTGTGGACAGCCTGGTGAGGTTGGACACCGACGAGGGCAGCTTTCTGCTGGTGCTGGAGGCGCAGGGCAAGAAGGACGAGGCCAAACGGGGTAGCTGGGCCTACTACCTCAGCTACCTCTACGCGAAGTACCGCTGTGAACCGGTGCTGATCGTCATGTCTCAGAGCAGTTCTACCGCCCATTGGGCCGCCCGGCCCATCCGGCTCGGCTTGCCGGGCTGGACCTCGCTGATGGTGCGGCCTCTGGTCCTCGGGCCGGACAACGTGCCGGTGATCACGGACGAGAAGGAGGCAGCGCAGGATGTCTCACTCGCGGTGTTCTCGGCGATTACGCATGGTAGAGGGCCGGGTGTCGCTGCGATACTGAGACCACTTGCGGCGGCTCTGGAGACCGTTGACACCGACAGCGCGGCGGTGTTCGCGCAACTGGTCGAGTCAGGCCTGGTGGATGCCCAGGCGAAGAAGATCTGGAGGGAGCTGATGATGCCGGTGAACTACTTCTTCCGTCACCCGGTCGCCGAGAAGGTCCGGGAAGAGGGCATCGAACTGGGCGTGGAGAAGGAGCGCGCGTCGATGGTCCTCAGGATCCTTGACTGGCGTGGCATTGAAGTGCCCGAATCCGTCCGTGAGCGGGTGACCGCCTGCACCGATCTGGACCGTCTCGACGCCTGGGCGCAGCGGGCCGTCCACGCGACTTCCGCGACGGAGCTGTTCGATGGCGACGGAGCCTGACAAGTAGGGCGGCCGCCGCGAGCGCGACCGGACTCCATGGACGCTGCCTCCGCACTCCGACTCGCCAGTCGATGCACTTCCCGAAAGTAGTTTTGCAAAAATTCTTTTGGAAAATGCCCAGTTGGCTCTACGCTCCGGTCATGGCCAGCGAAGAGCACAAGCGCGTACTCGATCCTGAGCGGGACGCGGCAGCCCTGAAGGCTCTCACGCACCCGTTGCGTATCCGGCTGCTCGGGCTGCTGCGGCAGGACGGCCCAGCCACCGCAAGCGAACTCGCGGTCAGGACAGGGGAGTCGTCCGGTTCCACCAGTTATCACCTACGGGTGCTGGCGAAGTATGCGTTCGTCGCCGAGGCCGAACACCGTGACGGCCGGGAGCGTCGCTGGCAGGCAGTGCATTCCCTGACTGCATGGAGCAACACAGCAATGGAAGCCTCGCCCGACAGCCGCGCCTTCGTCGGCTTCGCGCGCAGGCGCCAGATCGAGCACCTGGAGGCGTCTCTCGCCCGGCATGAAGAGGACGTCGCCCACGGGCGGCTGGGCCAGGAGTGGGTGGAGCCGTCCGGGATCAGCGACCTGATGCCCAGCCTCACCCCGGAATCGCTCACCGAGCTCTGGGAGGCCTTCGAGCGGAAGTTGGAGGAACTGACGGCCCGTGATGCGCGAGATCTCCGTGCCGCGCAGGTCGTGCTGCTCACCGCTGGGTTGCCCCTCGCACCGCGTGACCGAGGCTCTGAGCCGGACGACTCCGAGCCGGACGACTCCGAGCCGGTTAACTCCGGTTCCGCGGGCGCAGCCGTCGAGGGTGCATCGTGATCCAGCCGTTGGACCTACGCACCACACGCCGCCGCTACGTGACGGTCTGTGCGCTCTTCTGGCTTCCGGTGGGCCTGGGCATCGCTCCCCTGATCCTGCTGTTCACCGAGCGCGGGATGCCCCTTGTCGCCGTCGCCGGGTTCTTCGCCGCGCACTCTCTGACCGCCGCAGCGCTGGAACTGCCCACCGGAGGACTGTCCGACGTCCTCGGACGCCGTACCGTCCTCGCCGCAGCCGGCCTGATGAACCTGACCGCCCTCACTCTCCTGGGACTGGGGACCACGCCCTGGGCGCTCACCCTCGGCATGATCCTCATGGGTGCGGGCCGTGCGCTGTCCAGCGGACCTGCCGAAGCCTGGTACGTCGACACCGTCCAGGCGCACTCCGGCCCCGACGCCGAACTGCGTACCGGACTTGCCCGCGGCAGCTCCGCGACATCGGCCTCGCTCGCAGTCGGCACCCTGCTCGGCGGCGCCGTTCCCTGGCTGTTGGGGCTCGGCCCCGACGTCGGCGCCCGACTGAGCGAAGCAACCTCTGAGCTGGTGCTTCCCCTTTCCGTCCCGATTCTGCTGGGCGCAGCAGTCGAGATCGCCTTCGTGGCGTATGTCCTGGCCGCGCTGCGCGAGCCGCCCCGGCCGACGGTGACCCTCCGTGACGTACTACGAGGCATCCCCGCCACCATTGCGGGCGGCCTGCGACTGGGCGGACGCGACGCGCTGGTCCGGCGGGTGCTCCTCACGGCGGGGGCAGCCGGCAGCGCGCTGGCGGCGATCGAACTGTTCACGCCGGGCCGTGCGGCAGCTCTCACGGGCGCACCGGAGTCGGGTGCGGTCCTCTACGCCTCACTCGCGTGCGCCGGATTCGTCTGCTCGGCCGTCGGGAGCCACCTCGGACCCCTCATCGCCCGGCTCGCCGGGAGCGGCGAGCGTGCGGTCCTGGTGAGCCTTGGCGCCGGCGCGAGCGGCCTACTTCTCCTCGGCGCCACCGCTACGTCCACGGGCGGGTTGTCCTTGGTTGCCGCGGCCATCGGCTACGGCCTCGTCTACCTCGGCCTCGGCGCGGCGGAACCGAGCGAAAAGGACCTCCTGCACCGCCGGGTCGCGTCTTCTGGCCGCTCCACCGTTCTGTCCGTCCAGTCCCTCGCCCTGCAGCTGGTGGGCGCCCTGACCGGTTTGGCGGTAGGTGCCCTGCCGCCTGGCCCGTTGCCCTGGCTGGTCGGGGGTGCCGTGCTGCTGGCAGGAGCCCTTCTGTGGATTCGCCGCAACGCGCGCACACCGCCGACCGTCGCGGCCGCGCCCCAGCCGCACAACGTGTCGTCATCCTGACCGGTACCCGGCGAGTTCAGCCCGGGGGCGGCCCGGATCAGGCGGCCAGACGGAGCAGGGTCTCCTGGAAGGTGACGGCGTCCTTGGGGGGACGGTTGTGGGGAAGCTTGGCCAGGAGGGCGGCCATGCCGCAGGTGTTGGTCACGCCGGAGAAGACCAGTCCTGCGCCGATGGCCCCGGACAGCCAGTGCGCGGGCGACCAGGCCAGTCCGGCCAGGAAGCCGACGGCAACCAGGGAGCCGGCGGCCAGCCGGACCTGGCGGTCCATGGGCCAGGTGGTGCGGGCCCCGGCCGGACGTTCGACGGCGTGCCCGGCCGCCGCCCAGGCGCTTGTGCCTCCCTCCAGGGTGGCCGCCTCGATGCCCAGCTGGGCCAACTGAGCACAGGCCGTGGCCGAGCGAGCCCCGGAGGCGCACACGACCAGCAGTGGCGCGCGCGAGGCAGCGATCTTCAGGGCGTCGGCGGCCTCCTCCAGGCGGTCCAGGGGGACGTTGTGGGCGCCCGGCAGGTGGCCGGAGGCGTACTCACCCGGAGAGCGCACGTCGACGATGGTGAACTCGCCGAAGCGTGCGGTGGCCTGGCCCGGAGTGAGGGCGGTGTGCGTGGTCACGAAACAATGCCTTTCGATGGTTGGCTCCCCTCCACGTTATGATACCCATGGGGGTATAGGGAGGAGGGTCTGTGCAACTCGACATGACGGCCGACGAGCTGAGGTCGGCGCTGAACCGGCTGCGGCGGGCGCAGGGACAGATCGCGGGGATCATCCGGATGATCGAGGAGGGCAGGGACTGCGAGGAGGTCATCACTCAGCTGGCCGCCGTTTCTCGCGCCCTGGACCGGGCCGGGTTCTCGATCATCGCGACGGGGCTGCAGCAGTGCATGAGCGAGAGCCCCGCGGAGCAGGACTCCGCACAGATGCGGGCCCGGCTGGAGAAACTCTTCTTGTCACTGGCCTGAGTCCCTGCCGTATGCCCAGGCCGCCTGACGGGCCCTTCCGGGGGCACGAAAAAGGCGGAGTCCGAAAACCCCGCCCACGCACCATGAAAACCCCAGGTCAGGGCCACACCAGGCAATACGGCTGATGCCCCGCCTCATGCAACCGATGGCTGAAGTCCTGCCACTCGTGCAGCAGTTGGTACACGTTGAACGCGTCGCGCGGGCCGCCGCGGTCCGGGACCGTCGACCAGATGAACGCCGCGGCGCCCACCGCTTCCTCGCCGACGCCGCGCAGAGGGTCGACGACCGTCATGGGGAGCTTCACGACCGCGTAGTCGGGGTGGAGGACGACCAGTTCGAGCGGGGGGACCTTGTGCAGGGGTATGCCCTCGATGCCGGTGAGGACCATCGCGGCCATCGTCTCCGGCTTGATCTTGGTGAACATGCCGCCCATGCCGAGTTCGTCGCCGCCGAGTTCCTCGGGGCGCATCGAGATCGGCACGCGGGCTGCCGTCGCGCCGTCCGGCGCGCCGAAGTACTTGTAGGTCACCCCCACCCGGCCACTCCTGCTTCCCCCCAGCGCTCGCTCCGTCTCGCCCCGAGCCGCTGCCCGGGGTGCCTGTGCTCCGGGTGTCCCGGTCGTCTCCGCCGGCCCGGACTCCGGGCGCCGCTGCGTGTCCCGCCGGTGTCGTCCCCTTCCCTGACCCGCGGCAGGGGGGCTTCCGGCACGCCGTGGACCGAGGTCACCGGTGTCCTCGCCCAGTCCGCCACCGCGATGCATATCTCCACCCGACTGCTTTTCTAGGCCGCACATCCCCCGCGGCGCAACCCGATCATCGTGACAGTGACCTCCCCCACGGCCGCTCGCCGAAACGTGCGGTGAAACACCTGTCCCATGCCACGGGCAGGCTTCCGGCATCCGAGACGTGCCGACGGCCGGCCGCTGAGGGCGGTGACTCTCCCTGAGTGCGGATCCTCCGGGGAGTCTAGGCAGGGCCTTCCCGCCATGACCACTGCAAAAGGGGACGAGCAGTGTGGCGGGCCGGTTCCGCACCGGTCACGGCACGGTACGGAGCCGGGGAGACCGGCGCTGTGCGCCGAGAACCGGGCCGTACGCTGAGGGGTATGGCAGAGGCGAACAACATCTCCGGCAGCGCGTCGTCCCCGGTGGCGACCACGCCGTACCCCTATGAGGCTCCGGTCTCGCAGGGGCTCTTCGACCGTGCGGGCCGTGTGACGCCCGGCGGCGTGAACTCTCCCGTGCGCGCGTTCCGCGCCGTGGGCGGTACGCCCCGGTTCATGGTGTCCGGCACGGGCCCGTATCTGACGGATGCCGACGGCCGTGAGTACGTCGACCTGGTGTGCTCGTGGGGGCCGATGATCCTCGGGCACTCGCACCCCGAGGTCATCGCCGCCGTGCAGGAGGCCGTCGCCCGTGGCACGTCCTTCGGTACGCCGGGTGAGGGCGAGGTCGCGCTGGCCGAGGAGATCGTCGCGCGGATCGAGCCCGTCGAGCAGGTGAGGCTCGTCTCGTCCGGCACCGAGGCCACGATGTCCGCGATCCGTCTCGCACGTGGATTCACCGGGCGCGCCAAGGTGATCAAGTTCGCCGGGTGTTACCACGGCCACGTCGACGCTCTGCTGGCCGCCGCCGGATCCGGCGTCGCGACCTTCGCGCTGCCCGACACGCCCGGCGTCACCGGCGCCCAGGCGGGCGACACGATCGTCCTGCCGTACAACGACCTGGACGCGGTGCACGCGGCCTTCGCCGCGCACCCCGGAGAGATCGCCTGTGTGATCACCGAGGCGTCGCCGGGCAACATGGGCGTCGTGCCGCCGCTGCCCGGCTTCAACGCGGGGCTCAAGGAGGCCTGCGCCGCGAACGGCGCCCTGTACATCTCCGACGAGGTCATGACCGGCTTCCGTACGTCGAAGGCCGGCTGGTACGGCGTCGACGGTGTGCGGCCCGACCTCATGACCTTCGGCAAGGTCATGGGCGGCGGCTTCCCCGCGGCGGCGTTCGGCGGCCGCGCCGACGTGATGGCGCACCTCGCCCCGGCCGGCCCCGTCTACCAGGCGGGCACGCTCTCCGGGAACCCGGTCGCGACCGCAGCGGGCCTCGCGCAGCTGCGGCTTCTGGACGAGGCCGCGTACGAGAAGCTTGACGCGGTGTCGCGTGAGATCCGCGGTCTGGTGGCCGACGCGCTCACCAAGGAGGGCGTCGCCCATCGGCTGCAGAACGCGTCGAACATGTTCTCCGTCTTCTTCACCGACGCAGACGTACGCACCTACGAGGACGCGAAGGCGCAGGACGCGTTCCGCTTCAACGCCTTCTTCCACTCGATGCTGGCGCAGGGCGTGTATCTGCCGCCGTCGGCCTTCGAGGCCTGGTTCGTCTCGACCGCCCATGACGAGCGGGCGATCGAGCGCATCGCCGCCGCTCTGCCCGCCGCCGCCCGTGCCGCCGCGGAGGCCACCGCATGAGCGCATCGCCTGAAGCCCGCGAGACCGGCGCGACTGCCGAGAGCGCCGAGACCCCGAAGTCTCCCGCCGACCGCGACGACATCACCGTCGTCCACCTGATGCGCCACGGCGAGGTGCACAACCCCGACGGCCTGCTCTACGGACGGCTGCCCGGGTACCACCTCTCCGAGCTCGGGCGGCAGATGGCCGAGCGGGTCGCAGAGCATCTGTCGGCGCGCGACATCACGTACGTCGTCTCGTCGCCGCTGGAGCGGGCGCAGGAGACCGCGACGCCGATCGCGAAGGCGCACGGTCTGGACATCGCCACGGACAGCCGGCTGATCGAGGCGGACAACGTCTTCCAGGGCAAGTCCTTCGGCGTCGGCGACGGTGCGCTGCGTCGGCCGGAGAACTGGAAGCACCTGGTCAACCCGTTCAAGCCGTCCTGGGGCGAGCCGTACATCGAGCAGGTCGTACGGATGATGAGCGCGCTGGAGGCGGCGCGCGACGCGGCCCGGGGTCATGAAGCGGTGTGCGTCAGCCACCAGTTGCCGATCTGGATCGTGCGCAGCTTCGTGGAGCGGCGGCGGCTGTGGCACGACCCGCGGAAGCGGCAGTGCACGCTCGCGTCGCTGACGAGCTTCACGTTCATGGGCGACAAGATCGTCTCCGTCGGCTACACGGAGCCGGCCCGTGATCTCGTGCCGGCCCATCTGCTGGCCGGGGCCAAGCCGGTGAAGGGCAACGGCAAGGCCTTCGGGGCCTGAGCGCTCCGCTGGTAGCGCGGTGATGAACCCGTGGGCCGGTGGGGGCTGGTCGCTGCCCCGAGTTCTCGGCTCCGCTCGAACAGGGGGGGACCCCCATCGCGGCGTAGCCGCACAATGTCACAGCCCCGCGCCCCTTATGGGGCGCGGTAGACCGCACCAGACATCGCCAGGCCGCTCCGGGGTGTCCCGGCATGGCCGTACGGCGGCAGGGTAATCGCCGCTGTGCGGCCATACCGGGGCGTCCGCACGGCTGTCTCGAGCCACTCGGCCGTAAAAGGCCCCGGAAAGCAGGTGATTGACGGGAACCTTCGTGTTCGTTGCGACCTCTAACGGGATGTCCATCTTTGGATATTCAGCGCAACGAACGGGGACGGAATGCGCGATATCACCCGAAGGGGACTTATCGGGCTGGGAGTCGGTGCGGCGGCCTCCCTCGGGCTGGCGGGCTGCGGAACCGACGGCGCCGGCGGCCGCCCCGGGGGTGACCACGGCGGTGGGGCGGGCGCCCCGGGAGCACCCGGTGGCCGGGGCGGCGACGGAAGGCCTCGTCGTCCGAAGAACCAGGTCCGCCCGATCGGTGACGGCTCCACCGCGTACACAGGAAAGCAGCCGAACCAGCCCGCCAGGCCGGTGCCGCTCGAAGCCGGAGAGAAGCCCCCGCAGTTCGTCGTCTTCTCCTGGGACGGCGCGGGCGAGGTCGGTAACGGCCTGTTCCCGCGCTTTCTGAAGGCCGCCGCCGACCACGGCGTGCACATGACGTTCTTCCTGTCCGGGCTGTATCTGCTGCCCGAGTCCAAGAAGCGCCTCTACCGCCCGCCGAACAATCCCGTCGGCGCCTCGGCCATCGGCTATCTCACCGACGAGCACGTCAAGGAGACGCTGAAGAACGTCCGCCGGGCCTGGCTCGAGGGCCACGAGATCGGGACGCACTTCAACGGGCACTTCTGCGACGGAGCGGGCAGTGTCGCCAACTGGACGCCCGCGCAGTGGCGCAGCGAGATCGCCCAGGCCAAGTCCTTCGTCAAGGAGTGGCGTACGAACACGGGCTGGGCCGATCTGCCCCCGCTGCCCTTCGACTACGACAAGGAACTCATCGGCGGCCGCACCCCCTGTCTGCTCGGCCAGGACAACCTGCTGCCCACCGCCCGCGAGCTCGGCTGGCGCTACGACGCGTCCTCGCCCGGCGGCCTTCAGTGCTGGCCCCGCAAGAGGCAGGGCGTGTGGGATCTGCCCCTGCAGGGCGTGCCGTTCCCGGGGCACACCTTCGAGGTCCTGTCGATGGACTACAACATGCTCGCCAACCAGTCCCTGAACTCGACCAGGGCGCCCGCCTACAACTACCCGGGCTGGCGCACCCAGGCGACCGAGGCCTATCTCGCAGGTTTCCATCGGGCGTACGAGACAAATCGGGCGCCCTTCTTCGTCGGCAACCACTTCGAGGAGTGGAACGGCGGCATCTACATGGACGCCGTAGAGGAGAGCCTCAAGCGCATCGCGGGCCGGAAGGATGTGCGCTGCGTCTCATTCCGGCAGTTCGTGGACTGGCTCGACGTGCAGGATCCGCGGATCCTCGCCGAGCTGCAGAGCCTGGGTGTCGGTGAAGTCCCGGGCGGTGGCTGGAAGACCCTCGGCAAGGGAAGCCGGAGCGCTGCCTGAAATGCGGTTCTCCGCCCCCGAGGGGGGTGCGGGAGATCCCCGGATCGGGCATGCGAAACTTTTCACATGAGTGCCGCCAGCCGAGACCCCCAGCGCTCGAACCGCACCAGCCGCAGCCGTGCCGCCCTGCTGACCGCCGTGGCCGCGGTCGCCGCGCTGACCCTGTCTGCGTGCGGCGAGTCGGGCGGCACCCAAGGCGGCTCCGGCAACACCAACTTCGTCACCGGCACCGACGGCATCGCCACCGTCGACAAGGGCGAGCGGAGCCCCGCCCCCAAGCTCGACGGCGAGACCCTCGAAGGGGACAAGCTCGATGTCTCCGACTACAAGGGCAAGGTGGTCGTCCTCAACGTCTGGGGCTCCTGGTGCCCGCCCTGCCGTGCCGAGGCGCCCGGCTTCGTGAAGGTCGCCAAGGACACCGAGGCGCAGGGTGTTCAGTTCGTCGGCATCAACACACGCGACACCAGCAAGAGTCCTGCGCTGGAGTTCGAGAAGAGCTACGGCGTGCCGTACCCGAGCCTGTACGACCCGACCGGCAAGCTGATGCTGCGCTTCCCCAAGGGCGCCCTCAACCCGCAGGCCATCCCCTCCACGGTCGTCATCGACCGGGAAGGGAACATCGCGGCCCGCTCGCTGTCACCGCTCAGCGAGGAGAAACTCCGCAAGATGCTCGAGCCGCTGATCGCGGAGAAGTGATGGACGTCACGACTCTCGCGGCCGTCACCGAACCGAACCAGACGGTCCTCAACGGCGCCCTGTTGCTGGCCCTGCCGGTCGCCGTCCTCGGCGGACTCGTCTCTTTCTTCTCTCCGTGCGTGCTACCGCTGGTGCCCGGCTATCTGTCGTACGTCACCGGGGTGAGCGGTACGGATCTGGCGGAGGCCCGGCGGGGTCGCATGGTTGCGGGGGCGAGCCTCTTCGTCCTCGGGTTCACCGTGGTGTTCGTGTCCAGTGGTGCCCTCTTCGGGTTCTTCGGCTCGACGCTCCAGCAGCACAAGGACGTCCTGTCCGACGTGCTCGGTGTGCTCATGATCCTCATGGGTGTCTTCTTCATGGGGCTGATGCCCTGGCTCACCCAGCGCGAGTTCCGCTTCCACATGAGGCCGACCACCGGGCTCGTGGGCGCGCCCCTCCTCGGAGCGCTCTTCGGGATCGGCTGGACGCCCTGCATCGGCCCGACCCTCGCCTCCGTGAACGCCCTCGCCCTCGACCAGGCGAACGCGGGTCGCGGGGCCCTTCTCACGGTCGCGTACTGCATCGGCCTCGGCGTGCCCTTCGTGCTCGCGGCCGTGGCCTTCCGTAAGGCGCTCGGCGCCTTCGGCTGGGTCAAGCGCCACTACGCATGGGTGATGCGGATCGGCGGCGGCATGATGATCGCGACCGGCCTTCTCCTGCTCACGGGCGCGTGGGACAGCATCGTGCAGGAGATGCAGGTCTGGTCCGACGGCTTCACGGTGGGGATCTGATCCATGAGCAAGACCAGCCAGAAACAGAGCACTGACGTGGAGACCCACCAGGAGACGGACCCCGTCGGCGAGCGCGCCCAGGGTGCGGCGCCGGACGAGGGCGATCTCGGCGAAGCCGGATCGCAGCTGTCCACCGCGCCCGTGGAGACGGTCGTGCCCGGCTCCTTCGGCGGAGCGCGCGCCCCCGGCGCCGCCGGATGGCTGGCCTGGGCCTGGCGGGAGACGGTCGGCTGGACCCGCTGGTTCTGGCGGCAGCTCACCTCCATGCGAGTCGCGCTGATCCTGCTGTTCCTGCTGTCGCTCGGCGCGATCCCGGGCTCGCTGATTCCGCAGACCGGCAGCGACGAACTCAAGGTCCAGGACTTCAAGGCCGCGCACACGACGCTCGGGCCGATCTACGAGAAGCTCGGTCTCTTCAACGTCTACAGCTCGGTGTGGTTCTCCGCGATCTACATTCTGCTGTTCGTCTCCCTCATCGGCTGCATCGTGCCGCGCACCTGGCAGTTCGTCGGCCAGCTGCGCGGCCGCCCGCCGGGTGCGCCCAGGCGCCTGACCCGGCTGCCCGCGTACGCGACCTGGCGCACCGAGGCCGAACCCGAGCAGGTCCGCACGGCCGCGCTCGCCCTGCTCAAGAAGCGCCGCTTCCGCGCCCACACGGCCGGAGACGCGGTCGCCGCCGAGAAGGGCTATCTGCGCGAGGCCGGCAACCTGGTCTTCCACATCGCGCTGATCGTGATGCTGATCGCCTTCGCGACCGGACAGCTGTTCAAGTCCGAGGGCGGCAAGCTGATTCTCGAGGGCGACGGCTTCTCCAACACGCTCACCCAGTACGACGACTTCAAGTCCGGCAGCCTCTTCAACAGCGACGACCTCGCACCGTTCAGCTTCCAGCTCGACGACTTCGTGGGGACGTTCGAGCGCACCGGGCCGAACAAGGGCACCGCCCGCACCTTCCGCGCGGACGTCACCTACAGCGAGGGCGCCGACGGCAAGCAGAAGAAGACCTCGATCGAGGTGAACAAGCCCCTCGAGATCGACGGTTCGAAGGTCTACCTCATCGGCCACGGCTACGCCCCTGTCGTCACCGTCCGCGACGGCCGCGGCAAGGTCGTCTTCCAGCAGGCCGTACCGCTCCTGCCGATCGACGCCAACATCACCTCGACCGGCGCCATCAAGGTCCTCGACGGCTACGCCGACAAGAACGGCAAGAAGGAGCAGCTCGGCTTCAACGCGTTCTTCGTGCCGACCTTCGCGGGCGCCGGCCACGGCGAGATGCTCTCCCAGTTCCCGGAGCTCGACTTCCCCGTGCTCGCGCTGTCCGCGTACCACGGCAGCCTCGGCGTCGACTCCGGCATCCCGCAGAACGTGTACCAGCTGGACACCTCCAAGATGAAGGAGTTCAAGGACGCCGACGGCGAGCTGCTGAAAAAGCGGCTGCTGCCCGGCGAGACCATGAAGCTCCCCGACGGCGCCGGCTCGATCACCTTCGAGAAGGACGTCAAGCAGTGGGCCACCTTCCAGATCTCGCAGCAGCCCGGCGACGGCTGGGCGCTCTTCGGCGCCATCGCCGCCATCGCGGGCCTGGCCGGTTCGCTGTTCATCCAGCGCCGCCGGGTGTGGATCCGCGCCACCCCCGGTGACGACGGAGTCACCGTCGTCGAGATGGCGGGCCTCGGCCGCAGCGAGTCCGCGAAGCTCCCCGAGGAACTGGGCGACCTCGCCGCGGTCCTCTACGACAAGACGCCGCCCGCACCCGACACGGGCGACCCCACCCCCGACCCCCAAGCCGTACCTGCCGAAGGGGCTGAGAAGTGAATCTCGCCGCCGCAACCAACGAGAATCTCGCGCAGATCAGCAATGTGCTGATCTACTCCGCGATGGCCGTCTACACCCTGGCCTTCTTCGCGCACATCGCCGAGTGGCTCTTCGGCAGCCGCAGCAAGGTCAGCCGCACGGCCGCCGCGCTCACCGACAAGGGCGCAGCCGCCGCGCGGCAGGCGCCCGCGGTGACGGTCAAGTCCAAGGGCGGCACCGCCGTCCTGGAACGCCCCCAGGTCGTCACCCGCTCCGCGTCCGGCACCCGCGACGTGCCGGACGGTCCCGGCGCACACGGCGGCGACGAAAAGGGCGACCTCTACGGCCGCATCGCCGTGTCCCTCACGGTTCTCGCGTTCCTCGTCGAGGCGAGCGGTGTGCTCACCCGCGCGTGGTCGGTGCAACGCGCGCCGTGGGGCAACATGTACGAGTTCAACATCACCTTCTCCACGGTCGCCGTCGGCGTGTACGTCACGCTGCTCGCGCTGAAGAAGAACGTCCGCTGGCTGGGCCTGCCCCTGGTCACCACGGTCCTGCTCGACCTCGGCCTCGCCGTCACGGTCCTCTACACCGCCAGCGACCAGCTGGTCCCGGCCCTCCACTCGTACTGGCTGTGGATCCACGTCTCCACCGCCATCCTCTGCGGCGCCGTCTTCTACGTGGGCGCGGTCGGCACGCTGCTCTACCTGTTCCGCGACTCGTACGAGAACAAGCTGGCGAGCGGCGGGCAGCCCGGCCGGTTCGCGACGTCCGTCCTGGAGCGCCTCCCGGCCGCCGCGACGCTCGACAAGTTCTCCTACCGCGTCAACGCCGCCGTCTTCCCGCTGTGGACGTTCACGATCATCGCGGGCGCCATCTGGGCCGGCGACGCCTGGGGCCGCTACTGGGGCTGGGACCCCAAGGAGACCTGGTCCTTCATCACCTGGGTCGCGTACGCCTGCTACCTGCACGCCCGCGCGACCGCCGGCTGGAAGGGCCGCAAGGCCGCCTACCTGGCGCTGATCGCCTTCGGCTGCTGGCTGTTCAACTACTACGGCGTGAACATCTTCGTCAGCGGCAAGCACTCGTACGCGGGCGTCTGACCTGTCGTTCGACCGAGGCCGGTTCCCTTGTGACGTGAGTCACGGGAGCCGGCCTTCGTCGTGCGGTGGGCCGCTGCCCGTAAGGAGCCGGTGGTGGCATGGGCAAGGGGTGCAGGCGCCGCCTTCGCGGGCCACGCTGGTGTCATGGACGAAACCATCGAGCACGGCACCAGCCGGACCGCGGGCGACACCCATACGCTCCACTTCCTGCTGCACCTCGCCCACCCCGTGGAGGAGGTCTGGACGGCGGTGGCCACGGCCGAGGGGCTGCGCGGATGGCTCGCCGCCGCCGATGTGCTCGAGCCGCGGCTCGGCGGCGCGATCACGCTGCGCTGGCTCACCACAGGCGAGGGTGAGGCGATCGTCGCCACGGGCCGGATCACCGCGTGGGACGTGGAACGGGTCGCCGAGTACACGATGACGTCGTTCCACGGCCGTATCCGCTTCCACCTGGAACCGGCGCGCCCTGCCGGCACCACGCTCCGCTTCACCAACGAGCTCCAGGGCGACGACGAGCTGCGCCTCGACTGCCTGGCCGCCTGGCACAACCACTTCGAATACCTGCTCGACGCGCTCGACGACCGGCCCGTGTACTGGTCGGCCTGGACGCCGGACCGGTGGCAGGAGCTGCGAGGCGCGTACGCCGAGCGGTAGCGCCACACAGAGGTGGCGCTCCGAAGTGGTACTCCTCGCCGTCAGCCGACCGTGATCGCGTCCAGTTGCGCACGCAGATAGGCGTGCGAGTCCACCGGCTCGTACGCGACCCGGCCCACGGGCGCGGGAACGGACTCCACCAGCGTGCCCGGCGTGCACTCGCCGAAGTACACGAGGGACATCAGCTCCTCGGCGGGAGCGTCCGCCGGCGGGGGCAGCACGCGGTGGCGGCCCGAGCGCCAGCGGTCGCCGGTCCAACGGGCCATGAGGTCACCGATGTTGATGGTGAAGGCCTCCGGGTCGTACGGCGCGTCCTCCCAGCCGCCCTCGTCCGTGAACACCTGGAGACCGCCCTTGCCGGCCTGCCGGTCGAGGATCGTGACCGTGCCGAAGTCGGTGTGCGGGCCGATGCGGAACTGGCCTTCCTGCGGTGCTCCGACGACCTCCGTGCCCGGATACCAGTTGATGTTGAAGCCGTACGTCGGGTGGTCCATGTGCCGCGTGAAGAAGTCGGGTTCGAGTCCGAGGGCCTCGCCGAGCAGGGCGAGGAGCTGGTTCTCCAGCTCGCCCATCCGCGCCAGGTACTCCCCGCACAGCTTCTGGAGTTCCGGCACCTCCGCCGGCCACACGTTGGGCGCGTACCACTCCGCGTTGATATCGGGGTCCTCGAAGGGCTCGTGCGTCGCGAAGGTCAGCGACTCCTTCAGGTCCGGCGGGGTCTCCGTACCCTCCGAGTAGCCGTTGGCCTCCGCGCCAGGCCCGAGCCAGCCGCGGCCGCCGACCTTCGCCGAGTACGGCTCCTTGACGGACGCAGGCAGCGTGAAGAACTCGCGGGCGGCCGCCCGGATCCGCGCCCGCAGCGACGGGTCCACGCCGTGTCCGGTCACCAGCAGGAACCCGGCGGTCTGCAGGGCCTCGTCGACGGTGCGGGCGATCTCCGCCCGAACCTCGGGCCCGCCGGTGAGCCAGGGCCTCAGATCGATGGTGGGGATACGTGGCTTGGGCTGCCGTCCAGCCGACTGCTCGGTCAAAGCCTCAGTCATCGCCGATGTCCTCGTTCCACAGAGCGGGGTTGTTCTTGATGAAGTCGCGCATCAGGGCGATGCACTCGGGGTCGTCGAGCTGCACGATCTCCACGCCGTGCCGAGCCAGCCAGTCGTGCCCGCCCTGGAAGGTCTCGGACTCGCCGATGACGACCCGCGAGATCCCGAACTGCCGGACCAGACCGCTGCAGTACCAGCAGGGGGACAGGGTCGTCACCATCGTCGTACCGCGGTATGTCCGCTGCCGCCCGGCGTTGCGGAACGCCGCCGTCTCCGCGTGCATCGACGGGTCGCCGTCCTGGACGCGGCGGTTGTGGCCGCGGCCGAGCAGCTGCCCGTCGGGGCCGTACAGCGCCGCGCCGATGGGGATGCCGCCCTCCGCAAGACCGGCCCGCGCCTCGGCGACGGCCGTGGCGAGCCACTGCCGCGCCTGCTCGAGATCGTCCGTGGGATCACCGGGCCTCATGGCTTCCATGCGCTCCATGCCTCCACTCTCCTGTGGCCGAAACACCAGGGCAACGTGCGGAAAGTACTCTCCGGGCAGCCCGCAGCCGGACGAACTGTCAGCGGCCCGCCCCAGGAGGTCCTCGTGCCCGCACTCACGCTCCGCGAGATCCTCGCCCTCGACGCCATCCGCGACACCGACCCGCAGCTGCTCGCGGGCGAGGGCGCGCTGGACCGGCCGGTGCGCTGGGTGCACTCCAGCGAGGTGTACGAGGGCGCCAACTTCCTCGACGGCGGCGAACTGCTGCTCACCAACGGCTTCGGCCTGACCGACGCGGACGAGGCGACCCGGCGGCGCTACGTCCGCGAGCTCGCCGCCCGCGACGCCGCCGGCCTCGCCGTCGAGGTCGGCCGGTCGCTGCCGCGGATGCCGGACGAGGTCGCCGACGAGGCCCGGTCGGTCGGGCTGCCGCTGCTGGCGCTGCGGCGCGTCGTCCCGTTCGTACGGCTCACCGAGGCCGCGAACCGCGCGATCGTCACGCGCGGGCTTTCGGGCCGTTCCGTACGGCCCTGGGGCGCCGACCACACTGCGGCGCTGCTGGCCGACCTCGCGGACGGGCAGGCGCTCAACCAGCCGGAGGTCGAGGCACGGGCCGCCCTCGCGGACTTCCATCCCGCGCCCGGCGCCCGGCTGGTCGGGGTGTCCCTGCACGGGCCGGGGCACCTGGGCCTGGCCGCCGTCGACCGGGCGGCCCGCGTCCTCGGCGGGGCCGGGGCCCTGCGGGCCGCGTTCCCCGGCGACGTACTGGCGCTGCTCGCGCTGCCCGCCGCGGCCGGTCGGCCGGGCGCGGGGACGCGGCCCGGGAGCGGGCGGGATCCGGTGCGCGCGGTGCAGGACGCGTTCCGCGCGGCCGCCGAGCCGGGGGTGACCGTCGCGGTCGGGCACGCCGTGGCGGCGGGCGCCGGGTGGCTGCGGTGGAGCGAGACGCTCCGGGCCGCCCGTACGGCGCTGGAACTGGCGCTCACCGTGCCGGCGGCCGAACCCGACGACGGACAGGGCCCCTTGGTGACGTCGTCCCGCGCGCTCGCCCTCGAACGGGAGCTCACCCGCGGCGGCGTCGACGCCAACCGCGACCGCCTCACCCGCCTGGTCCAGCACACCCTCGGCCCGCTCCTCGAATGGGAGGCCGCCCACCCCAGCGACCTGGTCCGCACCCTGGAGGTCCACCTCCGCCACGGCTGCTCCCCGACCCGCACGGCCGCCCTCCTGCACATCGGCCGCCAGTCCCTCTACCAGCGCCTGGAACGCATCGAGTCCCTACTCGGCCTGGAGGTCGACGACCCGGACCTGCTGGGGGAGCTGCTGGCGGCGACATGCGCGCATCGGGTGGTACGGGGGGTTCGGGCGGCGGCTGCGGGAGGGCTGCGGACGGTGGCCTGAAGCCATTGCTCCGTGGTGATTTTCAGCCCGTCCGGCGTTTGAGGACGAGCCCGAAGGGCGATTCGGGGGGTCTGGGGGGCGAAGCCCCCAGAGGGCAACACGACCCCGGTCACGGGAACGCGGCAGGCGACAGGTAAGCCCGATAGCCGGTCAGCCGACCGAGGTCGGGCAAGGCGTGCGGCCGCCACCCGCGGGCATACGCGGGGGCATTCCGGTCGCCCGAGACCAGGACAGCGACCGGCTCGCGCACCCCCAAGGCGGCGAGCGCGTCCGGCGTGATGCTGGCGTCATGCCCGCTGGGCTGCCGCGACGCGCACCCGGTGCGGAAGGCGACGCGGATCGCTTCCGTCCCGGTGACCACGCAGGGCGGCCGCACGCCCTGCACCCGCAGGTCCGCGGCGACCCGGCTGTAGTCGGCGGTGTCGCCGCGTACGCGGTCCGCAACGCCCTCGAGCACGCGGTACTGGATCGCCAGGTGCACGGCAACGGCGCCGGCGACAAGGGCCAGGACGACCGGCCGCCACCCCCGCCGGACACGGCTGAGGCGGGCAAAGCCGCACACCACGCAGAAGCGGACCAGGCCGTACGCCACGGGCAGGGCCAGCAGCGAGTACGCCGGAAGCAGGAAGCGCGGCGCCGCATAGCCGACGGTGAACAGATAGGGCGCGGCCAGCGCAGACCCGACCACCGTCGCCAGGACGACCGCGGCGCGGTGGCGGGTGCGGGCCGCCGCCCAGACGCCGCCCGCGACCAGCAGCGGCAGCGCCAAGAACCAGAGGGCGGTGACCGGATGCTTCCACTGCACGTCGCAGGGGCGGCACAGGGTGCGCCCGCCCAGCGCGCGTACGTGATCGTCGACCGCGAAGTACCAGCCCAGGCGGCCCTGGATCTCGCTGGCGCGCTCAAGCCTCGCGAACAGACCGCCGTACCGGACGTACGCCTCGATGACCCACTCCGCGCACCCCAGAGCCAGGCCGGCGGCGAGGACGGCGAGCAGCAGAAGCCGGCGGCGCGGACGGATCCGGCGCCTGCGCATGAGCAGGGCCGCCCCGGCGAGCGGCAGGGCCAGCCACACCGCGTCCGTCGGGCGCATCAGCGCGGCCAGCGCCACCCCGGCGCCCACTCCGGCCAGGGCCCAGCGGTCGCCGGGGTCCCTGACCGCGCGGAGAAAACAGCCGGTCGCGGCGAGGACGCCGTACGCGACCCAGAGATTCGGCATCACCTGCGGGCCGTAGAACAGCGTCACCCACAGGCTCGCGAACAGCGCCCCGGCGACCGCGAGCACCGGCGCGGGCAGCAGCCGCCGCCACACCCACAGCGCCGCGAACAGCCCTGCGCCGGACAGCAGGGCCAGGTACACGCGGAGCGCCCCGGTGGAGGTGGTCAGGGCCGCGACGGGGGCGACGAGGAAGGTGATGCCCCGCGCGCGGGGCGCGCTGAAGAACGCCGCCGGGGCCTGGTGGCTGACCTGACTGACGTACACGGTCTCGTCCCAGCCGAGCCCCAGACCGGGCACCACCAGGACGAGCTGGGCGAGCGTGAAGGCGGCGGCGACGGCCGCCAGCCAGGGAAGCGGAAGGGCGATCGTCCCGGTGGTCCGAAGCGCCCTCCGGCGCGCTCTCCGTTCCCGCGCGCCTTCACGTGCCTCGCGCGGCGCGCCACGGTCCCGCGAGCCGGAGATCAAGCGTGATTGCTGCATGGCCTGGTCTCCTCGCTCGACAGTGCGGAGTGTGGTGTCGGTCGGGTCGGTGATCCCGGCCTGGTGATCCCGGCCTGCTGATCCCAGCCCGGTGATCCCGTCGTGACCCCTCCACGCTGCGGGTGGCCGCCGCCGTCCACCACGTCGACGCGCCACTCGGTCGAACGACTCTCCCGAACGGCCGAGCCCATGGCCGCCCACGGCTCCCCGGGGCACGGACCGGCAGGCCGAGGCCGTGCCGAACGGTGCCGCGCGACGCCCTGCGGCCGAATGGGTGACGCGGAAATGGGACGGGCGCAGGGAGCGTCGCTAGCATCCGCGAAGGGGCAGTCCACGAATGGCACGGAGGCCGTCATGCAGAAAACATCCGCTTTGCGCCTGCGGACGAATCGTGCACGACTCGGACACAAGGCGCGTTACGCGCTGCAGCACCCGGAGCGCGTGGTGCCGTATCTGCGACGGGCGGGCCGGGACGGCTGGCTGCGGTTCAAGCACCGCGGCAGCCACATCGCGTACTACCGCGCCGTGATGGCGTCGGACACCGCGAGGAGCCCGGAGGCGGCGGTCGGCGGCGCCCCCTCGCACGACCGCTGGCTGGCCGTCGGACAGCTGCAGTACGACTACCTGGTGCAGCACGGGCTGAAGCCCGAGGACCGGATGCTGGAGATCGGGTGCGGCAACCTGCGCGCCGGATGGCGGTTCATCCAGTACCTCGAGCCCGGCCACTACTACGGCATCGACATCTCGCCCGACATCCTCATCGAGGCCAAGAAGACGCTGGTCCGTTACGGCCTCCAGGAGAAGGTGCCGCACCTGACGCCCGTCGACAACCTGAAGCTGGACTTCCTCCCCGACGCGTCCTTCACGGTCGTGCACGCGCACAGCGTGTTCTCGCACTCGCCGCTGGAGGTCATCGACGAGTGCCTGTCGCACGTCGGACGGGTCCTGGCGCCCGGCGGCTTCTTCGACTTCACCTTCGACCGCACCGAGGGCAACGAACACCAGGTGCTGCGCGAGGACTTCTACTACCGCACGGACACACTGATCCGGCTGGCCGAGAAGCACGGTCTCGTCGCCCGCTTCATGGACGACTGGGAGAGCACATGGCACCCCCAGTCGAAGCTGAGGGTCACTCACCCGACGGCCGACCCGTCCCCCCAGCAACCCGCCGATGTCGCGCGGGCCTAGCGGATCTGGTCCGCCACCCGGAGCAGCAGCTTCCCGGTGCTGGTGCGGGAGCCCATCAGGCGGTGGGCTTCCGCGGCCTCGGACAGCGGGAACTCCTCGGTCACGGGCACGGTGACGGTCCCGTCGACCACCGCGCCGAACGCGCGCTCGGCGACTTCCCGCAGTACGCCCGGGGCCGTCCGGGCCAGCATGAGGATCGAGAACCCGGCGACCGAGCGCCCGCCGGGGTAGAGCTCCGGCTGACCCACCTGCCAGGGCGCCGCCGAGCTCGCGTTACCGAAGGACACCAGCCGGCCGAAGACCGCCAGCGCGTCCAGGCTCCGGCGGAACGTGTCGCCGCCGACCGGATCCAGCGCGAGATCGACGCCCCGCCCGCCCGTGGCGGCCCGTACCTCGTCCGCCCATCTGTCGCCGACGAACACCTCGTCGTACCCGTGCTTGAGCGCGTACGCGGCCTTGGCGGCACCCGACACCACGCCATAAACGGCCCTGGCACCGGCCGCCTTCGCCAACTGCCCGGCCACCGTGCCGATTCCGCCCGCCGCACCCTGCACGAGCACCGTCTCGCCCGCGCGCAGCCGGCCCACCTCGTGGAGCAGGGCGTGCGCGGTCGGCAGCACGGTGGGGAGGGTGGCGCCCGTACGCAGGTCAACGCCCTCCGGCAGAGCGAAGACAGTGGTGGCGTCGGCGACGGCCACCTCCGCGTACGCACCGCCGTCGGCCAGCGCGGCAACCTCCTGGCCGACCGCGAGCCCCGTGACGTCCGCCCCGATGGCACGGATCCGCCCGGACACCTCCAGCCCGGGCGTGAACGGGAGCGACGGCACCCGATACCCCTCGGCACGCGCCTTGAGATCGGCGAAGTTCACCCCCGCATACGCCACGTCGATGCTCACCTGCCCGGGCCCCGGCTCGGGCACCTCCGCCTCCACCACCTTCAGGACCTCGGGACCGCCGTACTCCTGGATCCGGACAGCACGCATGACAGACACCCCTCGACCAGCACTCGACTGTTCAATGAAAAGCGAACACTCGGGACTGTATGGTTCTCATCGAACACTTCGCAAGCGCGCCGCTCCGCGGAGGTACGACTTCCGGGGCAGGGAGAGGGAGCCGAGAGGCATGGCAGACCGCACGAGCCACCGCGCCGCGCCCGTCCACTCCCACCCCGACGAGGTATCGCTCCTGACCGCGCTCACAGCGCTGGCGGATCCCGTACGCATCCAGCTCGTACGAGAGCTGGCGGGCTCCGCGGAATGGACACGGGCCTGCGGCAGCTTCGACGTACCCGTCGGCAAGGCAGCACTCAGCCACCACTTCGGCGTCCTGCGCGCGGCCGGCCTCGTGGAACAGCGCGACGAGGGCCCCAAACGCGTCAACCGCCTGCGACGGGAGGAGTTCGACGTCCGCTTCCCGGGGCTGCTGGACCTGGTGCTACGTGAGGACGCTTGTTGAACGCCGCAGCAGGTGACGCGGACGCCGCCGTTGCATGCAACGGCGGCTGCCTCGACGTGGGTTGCGGCGACGGTGCCGGTGTTCACACGCCGTCGTGCGAGTCCGGGAAGGCGTCGCAGCGCTGGACGCGCCTGTAGCTGCCGAAGGCGGGCTACTCAGCGTCAGCCCGCCTTCGACGGAGACGGTTAGACGGTCGGCCCGGACGAGGGCGCCTTCCTGGCCGCCCGCCGCAGCACCGCGTACAGCCCCGCGCTCACCGCGAACCCCACCAGGCACGTCACATCGCCGACGGACGGCCACTGCTCCGGCACCAACCCCACGTACTTCTCCTGATTCGAGAAGAGGGGGACGGACACGATGATGCCCGCGAACAGCGACGTGATCCCCGGCCAGTTGGTGTAGGCCCCTTCGGTGAGGCGGGCCGACAGTTCCTCGTCCGTGGCGGTGCGGGACTGCAGCCAACGCTCCACCAGTACGACGCCCAGCCAGGGCCCCACCCAGTACGCGATGACCAGCAGGAACGCCTCGTATGCATGCCCCGCGTCGGCCAGCGACGCCCACGCCGCCGCCGTACCCGCGAGACCGCACAGCACGACGATCGCGCTGCGGCCGAGCCACTTCGGCAGGTTCAGGCCCAGCGAGGTGATCGACATGGCGGAGGAGTAGACGTTGAGGGCGTTCGCGGAGATGGCGCCCAGGATGATCGCGAGGAGCACCAGGTTGCTGAGCCACGACGGGAGATGGCCGGTGAAGGCGGCTGTCGGCGTCGCGCCCTCCGGGGCCACGATCGTCGCCGACGCCGCGCCGATCAGGGAGACGACCGAGACGGAGACGAACAGGCCGAGCGCCGGGTACAGCGCCACCTTCCAGCGGGTCGCGGTCGGCGGCAGATAGCGGGAGTAGTCCGCCGCGCCGGGGTTCCAGCCAGCCGCGTACCCCCACGCCGCGCTGAACGCGAGCAGGAAGCCGCCGATCCCGCCGCCCGCGCCGGGCGCCCCCAGGTCCGCCTCGCGGAACGTCCAGACACCCGCCAGCAGGAAGACCACCGCCAGTACGGGCAGCGCGTAACGCTCAAAGGCGTGCACGAAGTTGTGGCCGATGAAGCCGATGACGATCTCCGCGACCACCACGAGCAACAGTGACGGCAACGGCCGCAGACCGGTGAGCGTGTTGAGCGCGAAGGCCGCGCTGACGCTGTTGACCGCGAACCAGCCGACGCCCGCGACAAGGGCGTTGACGCCCGACGGCAGGGCGTTGCCCTTGTAGCCGAAGGAGAACCGGCCGATCGCCATCTGCGGCACCCCGAACCGGGGCCCGTCCAGGCTCAGCACCCCGTGCGTGACCGCACCGAACGCCGTGCCGAGCAGCAGCGCCGCCGACGCCTGCCAGAAGTTCAGGCCGAAGAAGAGAACCGAGATGACGCCGATGTACACCGTCGCGAACTCGATGTTCGGCGAAGCCCACGTCCACAGCAGACCGCGCGGGGTGCCGTGCCGTTCGGCAAGCGGAATGGGCTCGGAGCCCGCCGTCTCTACGGCGATGACCTTGTCGCCGTACTCTGCGGCGACTGGTGCGGGCGTACTGGTGGGAGCGGTCGTCATGCCCCGTAAGTGTCCGCGTCCCCGGCCACCCGGCCCAGGGGCGCATTGTCCGCATCGGGAGCCGCGGCGGCGTACAGCTTGTACGCCGCAGCCGTGTGAACTCCTGTACGCCGCCCCTGACCTGCGAAGGCCGGACCTGCGAAGGTCGTGGGCAGCCTCACGACTCGTCGTCGGACTTGCGGCCCTCGGACTCGGGGTTCTCGGTCTTGGGCGCATCGCCCTCGCGCCGCTTGAGTTCCTCCTCGCGGCGGCGCAGGTCGGCCTCCCAGTCCTTCAGGAGCGACTCGTCCTTTACATCTTGAGAAGACGCAGCCTCTTCCTTGATGGACTTGAGGAAGTCCGGGTTGTCGTCCGGTGCGACCCATTCCGTGCGATGGCTGCGGTGCCACTCGGACGGTGTGGAGCCACCGGCGGGCCCCTTGCGCGCCTTGCCCGCGACGAGCCAGGCGACCGGGCCGATCAGCACCTCGCCGAAGAGCAGCACGATGATGACCCACACCACCTTCGGCAGATGCCTGACCTCTTCCTCGGGGGTGTTCAGGCAGTCGATGAAGGCGTAGATCCACAGCGCCAGCACCAGCAGGAAGGGCAGATACCTGAGCATGGTCGTGCGATCCCCCAGCAGACGTCGGACGTGAGTGCGGCAGCGGGGAGCGCGGCCCCGGTGACGGGGCCAGGGTAGCCGGTGTCCGATACTGGACGGCATGGCTTACGACGATCTTCGCTCCCTGCTCCGGGCGCTGGAGCGCGAGGGCGACCTCAAGCGCATCAAGGCCGAGGTCGATCCGTATCTGGAGGTCGGGGAGATCGTCGACCGGGTCCAGAAGTCCGGCGGCCCCGCGCTCCTCTTCGAGAACGTGCGCGGCTCCGCGATGCCGCTCGCGATGAACGTCTTCGGTACGGACCGCCGGCTGCTGAAGGCCCTCGGCCTGAAGTCGTACGGGGACATCTCCGAGAAGATCGGCGGACTGCTCAAGCCGGAGCTGCCGCACGGGTTCGTGGGGGTGCGCGAGGCCTTCGGGAAGCTCGGCGCCATGACCCACGTACCGCCGAAGAAGGTCAAGGACGCGCCGGTCCAGGAGGTCGTCCTGCGCGGCGACGACGTGGACCTCAACCAGCTCCCCGCCCTCTTCACCTGGCCCAAGGACGGCGGCTCCTTCTTCAACCTCGGCCTGACGCACACCAAGCACCCCGAGACCGGGATCAGGAACCTCGGGCTCTACCGCCTCCAGCGCCACGACAAGCGCACCATCGGCATGCACTGGCAGATCCACAAGGACAGCCGCAACCACTATCAGGTGGCCGCGCGGCGCGGTGAACGCCTGCCGGTCGCCATCGCGTTCGGCTGCCCGCCCTCGGTGACGTACGCCGCCACGGCACCGCTGCCCGGCGACATCGACGAGTACCTCTTCGCCGGTTTCGTCCAGGGCAAGCGGATCGAGATGGTCGACTGCAAGACGGTGCCGCTTCAAGTCCCGGCGCAGGCCGAGGTCGTACTGGAGGGCTGGCTCGAGCCCGGCGAGATGCTCCCCGAAGGACCCTTCGGCGACCACACCGGCTTCTACACACCGCAGGAGCCGTTCCCCGCACTGACCATCGACTGCGTCACGATGCGGAAGCGCCCGCTGCTCCAGTCGATCGTGGTCGGTCGGCCGCCCACGGAGGACGGGCCGCTCGGCCGCGCCACGGAGCGTTTCTTCCTGCCCCTGCTGAAGATCATCATCCCGGACATCGTGGACTACCACCTGCCGGAGGCGGGCGGCTTCCACAACTGCGCCATCGTCGCGATCGACAAGAAGTACCCCAAGCACGCCCAGAAGGTGATGCACGCGATCTGGGGCGCGCACATGATGTCCCTGACCAAACTCATCGTGGTCGTCGACTCCGACTGCGACGTCCACGATCTGCACGAGGTGGCGTGGCGCGCACTCGGCAACACCGACTACGCCCGCGACCTCACCGTCGTCGAAGGCCCGGTCGACCACCTCGACCACGCCTCGTACCAGCAGTTCTGGGGCGGCAAGGCGGGTATCGACGCGACGAAGAAGTGGCCCGAGGAGGGCTACACCCGGGACGGCGGCTGGCCGGACATGGTGGAGTCCGACCCGGAGACGGCGGCGAAGGTCGACCGCCGGTGGAAGGAGTATGGACTGTGAGGTCCGAGGCGATGGCGGGATGCGACAGCGCGGAGGCGGGGCTCGTCCGCCTCGCCGACCGCGAGCCGGGGTTCCCCCGTCGCGCAGAGGGTGGGCAGGGGTTCGCCCGTCGCGCCGATGGTGAGCCGGGGTACGCCCTGTGAGCAGTGCATCCGCAGCGATCCCGCAGCCGGGCAGGACCAAGGCGTTCCTGCGCCTCGTCATGATCGAGCACTCGGTCTTCGCCCTCCCCTTCGCCTACATCGCCTCCCTCACCGCGATGTTCCGGCTCGACGGCAACATCCACTGGGGGCGGCTGCTCCTGGTCACCGTCGCCATGGTCGGCCTGCGCACCTTCGCGATGGCCGCCAACCGGATCATCGACCGCGAGATCGACGCCCGTAACCCGCGCACCGCGCATCGCGAACTGGTCACCGGCGCCGTGTCGGTGAAGTCCGCCTGGACCGGCGCGCTGATCGCGCTGGTGTTCTTCCTGGGCGCGGCCGCCCTGCTGAACCCGCTGTGCCTGGCGCTCGCGCCGATCGCCGTCATCCCGATGGTGGTCTATCCGTACGGCAAGCGGTTCACGAACTTCCCGCAGGCCATCCTCGGACTCGCCCAGGCCATGGGCCCGGTCGGCGCCTGGATCGCGGTCACCGGGGAGTGGTCCTGGGACGCGGTGATCCTCGGCCTCGCGGTGGGCATCTGGATCGGCGGCTTCGACCTGATCTACGCCTGCCAGGACGTCGACACGGACCGGGAGATCGGCGTGATGTCGGTCCCCGCCCGCTTCGGCATCCCGGCCGCGATCTGGGGCGCGCGCGGCTGCCACCTCGTCACCACGGCGCTGTTCGTCTGGTACGCCCTGGCCACGGACGGCGGCGCCTTCCTGTGGCTCGGCCTGGTGATCGTCGCGGGTGCCTTCCTCTACGAACACACCATCGTCCGGCCGCACGACCTGTCCCGCCTGAACCGCGCGTTCTTCAGCGTCAACGGGTTCATCGGCATCGCCCTGTTCGTCTGCGCGCTGCTGGACCTGCTGGTGCGGGGTCTGACGGCGTGAGGCCGGGCGGGCCGTCGCTGTGCGCCCGGGGCTGTGCGGTGCGAGCTCGGCCTACGGTGTGAGGCGGCCGAGGCCCGCCTGTTCCGGGCGCTCCACCGCACGCGGGCGGCGGAACACGAACGCCGCGACGACGCCGCCCAGCAGGCCGAAGAAGTGGCCCTGCCAGCTCACACCCGTCGCCGTCGGCAGTACGCCCCACAGGATCGAGCCGTAGACCGCGGCGACCAGCAGGCCTATGAGGATGTCGCGGATGCGGCGGTCCACGAAGCCCCGAACCAGCAGATAGCCGAAGAGGCCGAACACGACGCCCGAGGCGCCCGCGGTCGTCGAGTACGACGGGGCCGTCAGCCAGACGCCCAGACCGCTGGCCACGATGATCAGGGCGGTGACGCCGACGAAGCGGCGTATGCCCGAGAGCGCGGCGAGGAAGCCGAGCACCAGCAGCGGCACGCTGTTGGCCGCGACGTGGTCGAAGCCGAAGTGCAGGAACGCGGCGGGCACGATGTCGCGCACCTCGCCGACGTATCGCGGGGTGATGCCGAAGGTGTCCAGGGCGTGGCCGGTCGCCACATCGACGATCTCCAGCAGCCACAGCAGCGCCACCCAGCCCAGAATCAGGGCCCCCGCGGCCTTGGCGCGGCCGCGCCGGGGAGGCACCGGCACCTGGGCCGGCTGTGTGAATCCGTACGACATCGGCGTCCCCCTCCTCTGCCCTGCACAACGCACGGCACCGCCGTCAGGGTTCCGCCCGGCCGCCCCACTCGGTTTGTGAGGCGCCGGATAGGCTCGGTGCGTGAGTTCCCGTCAGGATGGCCGGAAAGAACAGGCCGAGAGCGCGGTGAGCGCCCAGCGGCGGCCCTGGATCGTCGGAGTGTCCGGCGCGTCCGGTACGCCGTACGCCGCCGCCGTGCTGCGCGCGCTGCTGGCGGCGGGCGAGAGCGTGGACCTGGTGGTGTCGCGCGCGTCGCGGCTGACGCTGCTGGACGAGACCGGCATCGCGTTCCGGGATGCGCACTGGAGGGACGACCTGCGGGAGTGGCTGGCGCGCGGGGCCGACGGGAAGCCGTATCCCTTTCCGCCGGGCTCCGGCGGCGGACCGGGTTCGGGTGGCGGGCTGGGCTCCGGCGGCGGACCGGGTTCGGGTGGCGGGCTGGGCTCCGGCGGCGGATCGGTTTCGGGTGGCGGGCCGGGTTCGGACGGCGGATCGGGTTCGGCCGGTGGGCCCGCCCCAGGTCTCGGCGATGTGCGGTACTGGGCCGCCGGGGATCTCGCGGCCGGTCCGTCCTCGGGGTCGTATCCCGCGAAGGGCATGCTCATCGTGCCCGCGTCCACGGCGTGCGTGGCCGGTGTCGCGCTCGGTCTGTCGAAGGACCTGCTGCAGCGCGCGGCGAGCGTGACGCTCAAGGAAGGCCGCAGGCTGGTCGTCGCGGTGCGGGAGACGCCGCTGAACGGCCAGACGCTGAAGCATCTGGTGACGCTCGACGACGCCGGCGCGATCGTGCTGCCCGCCTCACCGGCGTTCTACGCCGGGGCGACGCACATCCAGGATCTGGTGGACTTCGTCGCGGGTCGGGTGCTGGACGCGGCGGGAGTGCCGCACCGGCTGTACCGCCGCTGGGAGGGGGAGCTCGGGGGAGGTGCCCGGGGCACGGGGGCCTAGCGGGAGGGGTTTTGGGGACTGTCCTGGCAGGTCGGGGACATGCTGTCGGGCAGTCGTTTCGTGTCCGGTGCCTTGAGGGGCCCTGACAGGTCCTGCAAGATCACCTTTGACCAACAGGGATACACACCGGCATCTCAAGGAGATGTGGAAAAAGGTTCACAGGGTGTCTGCCCTGCGGGCCTTAGATTTTGCACATAAACTTGCGGGACTGCTGAATAATGAAAGGCTTCGGACCTATGGACGCCGTGGATAGGCAGCTCATCCAGGCCCTGCGGGAGAACGGCAGGGCTTCCTACGCCGAGCTGGGGCGGCTCGTCGGGCTCTCCGGCCCGAGTGTCACCGACCGCATCAACCGCCTCGAAGCCGCGGGCGTCATCACCGGCTACCGTGCGACCGTCGACTCCGCCTCCCTCGGTCTGGGCGTGACGGCCCTCATCGGCATCTCGCTCTCCGACGCCGCCGACCACGAGGACGTGGCGCGCCGGCTGAAGGACCTTCCCGAGATCGAGGACTGCTGGTTCATCGCCGGCGACGACTCCTTCATGCTCAAGGTCCGGGCGTCCGACGTGGACGGCCTGGAGAAGACCATCCGCCGGCTGAGCGGCACCAAGGGCGTCTCCCGTACGCGTACCACCATCGTGCTCTCCACGAAGTGGGAGAACCGGGTGGGAGAGCTGCCGGGCGAGGAGGCCTGAGGCGCGGCGCAACGGGCGGTCCACCTGCCCGAAGGGCGGGGAAGCGCGGGGGAGTACGGTGGGGCACTGGTTGATTTCGGACTGACACGACTGACACATGGGAGGCGGCCGGAGCATGGACGTTGGGCTCAAGCGCGAGCTGGAGGAGAAGGTCAGGGCCGGTGAGCGGCTGACCCGCGAGGACGGCATCGCGCTGTACGAGTCGGACGACCTGGCCTGGCTCGGCGGTCTCGCTCACGAGGTGCGCACCGCAAGAACGGTGACGTCGTGCACTTCAACGTCAACCGTCACCTCAACATGACGAACGTGTGCACCGCTTCGTGCGCCTACTGCTCGTTCCAGCGCAAGCCGGGCGAGAAGGACGCGTACACGATGCGTATCGAGGAGGCCGTCCGCCTCGCCAAGGCGATGGAGAGCGAGAACCTCACCGAGCTGCACATCGTCAACGGCCTGCACCCGAACCTGCCCTGGCGGTACTACCCGCGTTCGCTCAGCGAGCTGAAGAAGGCCCTGCCGAACGTCTCCCTGAAGGCCTTCACGGCGACGGAGATCCACCACTTCGAGACGATCTCCGGTCTTTCGGCCTCGGAGATCCTCGACGAGCTGATCGACGCCGGTCTGGAGTCGCTGACCGGTGGCGGCGCGGAGATCTTCGACTGGGAGGTCCGGCAGCACATCGTCGACCACCGCACCCACTGGGAGGACTGGTCGCGCATCCACCGCCTCGCGCACGAGAAGGGTCTGAAGACCCCGTGCACGATGCTGTACGGGCACATCGAGGAGCCGCGCCACCGCGTCGACCACGTGCTGCGGCTGCGTGAGCTGCAGGACGAGACCGGCGGCTTCCAGGTGTTCATCCCGCTGCGCTACCAGCACGACTTCGTCGACATGAAGGACGGCAAGGTCCGCAACCGCCTTCAGGCCCGTACGACGATGGCGACGGGCGCCGAGGCGCTGAAGACCTTCGCGGTCTCGCGCCTCCTCTTCGACAACGTCCCGCACGTCAAGGTCTTCTGGGTCATGCACGGCGTCCAGACCGCGCAGCTCGCGCTCCAGCACGGCGCCGACGACATGGACGGCTCGGTCGTCGAGTACAAGATCACGCACGACGCGGACAACTACGGCACGCCGAACAAGCTGACGCGGGAGGATCTGCTGGATCTGATCCGCGATGCGGGGTTCCGGCCGGTGGAGCGGAACACGCGGTACGAGATCATTCGAGAGTACGACGGGCCGGATCCGGCGCGGCGGGAGTCGCCGCAGCCGATGCGGGTCTGAGGCGCCGCCCCCGGCTGCTGCGGCGCTGCCCCCTGGCTGTGGGCAGCCGCGCCGCCCCCGCCCGCTGTGGGCAGTCGTTCCTCCCCCCAGTGCCGTTAAGGGCCTGGGAGAGACCCGCCGCCGGGGTTAGCCCCCGTGGTCGGGGTACCCGACGGGCGTGAGTACCCGTACTCGTACCACCTCGGCCCCCGAGGACGCGTACACGGCGGAGCCGTTCGTGCCCGAGGGGGCGGGTCTGGCCGGCCTGCGGAAGGCCGCCGCCGAATGCCGCGGCTGCCCCCTGCACCGCGACGCCACCCAGACCGTCTTCGGCACCGGGGACACCGACGCGCGCGTGTTCCTCGTCGGTGAGCAGCCCGGCGACCAGGAGGACCGGCAGGGACAGCCGTTCGTCGGCCCCGCCGGCAGGGTTCTCGACCGGGCGCTGGCCGAGGCCGGGATCGACCCGACGCAGACGTACGTCACCAACGCCGTCAAGCACTTCAAGTGGACCCAGCCCCCCGGCGGCGGCAAGCGGCGCATCCACAAGGCGCCGAGCCTGCGCGAGATGACGGCGTGCGGGCCCTGGCTGGCCGCCGAACTGGCCCTCGTGGAGCCCGAGATCATCGTGGTGCTCGGTGCGACGGCGGGTAAGGCGCTCCTCGGCTCCTCGTTCAGGGTCACCAAGCAGCGCGGCATGCTGCTCGAGGAGGAGATCCACGGGCGGCACGCGCGCGTGGTTGCCACGATCCACCCCTCCGCGGTACTGCGCGCCGACGACCGCGAGGCGGTGTACCAGGGGCTGGTGTCGGACCTGAAGGTGGCGGCCAGGGCGCTGGGCTGAGACCCGCGCTGGGCTGAGACTCCCGCTGCTGCCGGCGGTGCCGCGCCCCGAATGCGCGGCGGTTCGCGTCACCGAGGGCCCCTGCGGGGTTGTCAGCGGTGCCGGTTAGGGTCGGCCGCATGCCGCTCGCCTTCGAACTCGACCCCGCGATCACGCCCCGGTTGCGCGACGGACTGCTCGCCCTCTGGGCGGACGTGTCCAACGCCGGCGGTGCCGTCGGCTTCGTGCCGCCCGTGAGCGCAGAGGCGATACGTCCGGAGCTCGTCAAGCACTTCGCCGCGATGAGCGAGGGGCGCACCCGGCTCCTGGTCGGCTACGACGAGGCGGGCGAGGCCGCCGCGACCGCGTTCCTCACCTACAACACGCACCGGCTGATGCGGCACTGGGTCTGGCTCTACACGGTGATGGTGCACCCGCGGCATCAGGGCAAGGGCTACGGACGGGACCTGCTGGCGGCCGCTGCCGAAGCGGCCCGCGGCTTCGAGGGCATCGAGGCGATACGGCTGACCTGCCGAGGCGGTCTGGGACTCGAGCGTTTCTACGCCTCCTGCGGCTACAAGGAAGTGGGACGCGTGCCCAGCGCCATCCGCGTGGCGCCCGGCGACGACCGCGACGACATCACGATGCTGCTGCCGCTCGGGACGGCCGGCCGACGGCCGGTCCTTTCCACGGCCGAGGCCCACGACGGCTGAGTCCCACGACGGCTGACCCCCGGGACAGGGCACGCCCGGCCGCGTGCTTCACTGGGAGGCGCGCCCATTTTCGGAACGTTCGAAACGGAAGAGTGAAATGACATGCTCCGCTACACACTGATGCGCCTCGGGATCTTCGTGGGCTGCCTCGTGGTCGTCTGGGGCCTCGTCTACTCGGGCGTCGCACCGCGCGGACTCGGCGGCGCCAACGATCTGTGGATCGTCCTGCTCGCCCTGGTGATCTCCGCGCCCATCAGCTACGTGGCCCTGCGCAAGCAGCGCGACCGCGCCTCCGAGCAGATCGTGGCGCGGGTCGACCGGGCCAAGGCCACCCTGGAGAACAACCGCAGCCAGGAGGACGTCGCGGACGACAGCGCCCGCGCGCAGGGGCAGGCGCAGGGCTAAGCGACCCCGGGGAAGTTCAGGCACGCCCCCACGCCGCCCGGCGCACGCTCCCCCACTGCCTTAAGGGCGTGGGAGGTGCCCCCACTCGCCGCACCGGCCAAAGGCCCAAGTAGCTCCGCTACGAGGGCCTTCGTCCGGCACGCCGAGAGCACGCACCGAACGACGCGGGAACGCACCCGCACTTCCCCGGCGCCGCTTAGGCTGCCCCGGTCCGGGCGCCACGGGCGCCCCGGCGCACGGCTTGCGCAGTACGCCTGGTGCCTAAAGTGCAGCTTTGAGGTTCTCAAAGTTGAAGTGTTACCGTTCTTCTCATGAAGACATCAGCTGCGCCCATCACTGCCATGAGCACCCCGCTCGTGGCGCGCCTGCATGTCGATCTTTGCCGCTGCCTGTCCGCGGCCTGTTGCCGCACCTGAGCGACACAGCAGCGGCGCACGCATCCTGCACCTCCTGCACCGTCCAATGCCTTGCCTTCGCGCGTTTGCGCGCGCCTGGCACGCCTGGCTTTGCAACCCCGCAGTCCTCGTCGGACGCCGCACCCCGTCCCGTCCCCTGCCTGACCCCACCACCACCGGAGTGTGTCCGTGTCCGCGAACACAAAGTTCAAGGTGCCCTTCTGGGCCCAGATACTCGGCGGCCTCGTCCTCGGCGTCCTGCTCGGCTGGCTCGCCCGCAGCCAGGACCTGTCCTGGCTCGTCACCACCCTCTCCAAGATCGGCGAAATCTTCGTCGGACTGCTGAAGCTGGCGGTCGCCCCGCTCGTCTTCTTCGCCATCCTGGTGTCGATCACCAATCTGCGTAAGGTCAACAACGCCGCCCGGCTGGCCTCCCGCACCCTCCTGTGGTTCATGGCCACCTCGCTGATCGCAGTCGCCATCGGCCTGGTCATCGGCCTCGTCACCAACCCGGGAGCGGGCACCGGCCTGACCCCGAAGGACGGTGCGAAGCCCGACCAGACGGGTTCCTGGATCGACTTCCTGACCGGCATCGTGCCGACGGACGTCATCACACCGTTCACCGAGCTCAACGTCCTGCAGATCGTCTTCATGGCGGCCGTCGCCGGCGTCGCGGCGCTCCAGCTCGGCGACAAGGCCAAGCCGATCCTCACGCTCAGCGAGTCCGTCCTCGAACTGCTGCAGAAGGCCCTGTGGTGGGTCATCCGGCTCGCCCCGCTGGGCACCGTCGGCCTCATCGGCAACGCCATCGCCACGTACGGCTGGGACCTGATCGGCAAGTACGCCACCTTCACCGCCGACATCTACATCGGCTGCGCGCTCGTGATGTTCGGCGTCTACCCGCTGCTGCTCGCCACCGTCGCCAAGGCCAACCCGCTCCAGTTCTTCAAGGGCGCCTGGCCCGCGATCCAGCTGGCCTTCGTCTCCCGCTCGTCCGTGGGCACCATGCCGCTGACCCAGAAGGTCACCGAGCGCCTCGGCGTGCCGAAGGAGTACGCCTCCTTCGCCGTGCCCTTCGGCGCCACGACCAAGATGGACGGCTGCGCCGCGATCTACCCGGCGATCGCCGCGATCTTCGTCGCCCAGATCTTCGACATCCAGCTGGGTCTCGGTGACTACCTGCTGATCGCCTTCGTCTCGGTCGTCGGCTCGGCCGCGACGGCGGGCCTCACGGGCGCGACGGTGATGCTCACGCTGACCCTGTCCACGCTCGGCCTCCCGATGGAGGGCGTCGGCCTGCTGCTCGCGATCGACCCGATCCTGGACATGATCCGGACGGCGACGAACGTGGCCGGACAGGCCCTCGTCCCGGTACTCGTCTCGGCCCGCGAGAAGATCCTCGACCGCGACGCCTACAACTCCGCCTCGGCGTCCCCGGTCGACGACCAGGACACGAGCGGTGTGAGCCACGCCGACCAGAAGGCGACGGTGCCTGTGACCGCGTAGCGCCTCCCGGCCTCAAGACGCCCGTGTCCCGTGTTAGGGGTGCGGGCGTCCGCGTACCCGAAGCGCTACGGGGCCCCGGCGCCGAGGCGTTACGCGAACCAGGTGCCGGAACGGACCGTACGCTGATCCGTATGGGTGCTGTGAAGAGCAAGCGGATGCCGCGTGCGGTGCGTGAGCAGCAGATGATGGACGCCGCCGTGCGGACCTTCGGGCAGCGCGGGTACCAGGCCGCGTCCATGGACGAGATCGCCGACCTGGCGGGCGTCTCCAAGCCGCTGGTGTACCTGTATCTGAACTCCAAGGAAGACCTCTTCACGGCATGCATCCGGCGTGAGGCACGGGCACTGATCGAGGCGGTCCGCGGTGGGGTGCGGCCCGACGATCCCGCTGACCGCCGGCTCTGGGGAGGGTTGCGCGCGTTCTTCACGCACACCGCGCAGAACCCGGACGGCTGGGCGGTGCTGCACCGCCAGGCACGCACCCACGGCGAGCCGTTCGCGGCCGAGGCCGCCGCGATGCGGGAGGAAATCGTCGCCCTCGTCACGCAGCTGATCGCGGTGGCCGCGCGCGAGGCTCACCGGGATCCGTCGCTGCCGGACCGCGAGGTCGCAGGCCTGGCCGAGGCGTTGGTCGGCGCCGCCGAGTCGCTTGCCGCGTGGGCCAACGCCACACCGGGTGTCTCGGCGAAGGAGGCCGCGGCGACGCTCATGAACTTCGCATGGGCGGGACTGGGCGGCCTCATGGAGGGACGGGCGTGGTCGCCGGCGGGCGGATCCGCTCAGCCGCCTGCTCCTGTTTCGGCTTCTGTTTGAACCACCTCGCCGATGAGATGGATCCGCTCCGCGCCGGTCCCGTCCCCGCCGCCGCGCAGCTCGAAAGCGGCTCCCTCGGCGGCGTACGTCACCGTGCCGGGCAGCAGCACCGGGGCCCTGAACTCGGCCCGGACGCGGGCCGCCTGGGGAACGCCGTGCCGCGCGAGGCAGCGCGCGACGGTCCACATGCCGTGGGCGATGGCCCGCGGGAAGCCGAAGAGGCGGGCGGTGAGCGGGTGGAGATGGATCGGGTTCCGGTCCCCGGAAGCGGCGCCGTAGCGACGGCCGACATCCCCGCCGAGCGTCCACTCGGCGACGGCGGGCAGAGGCTTCCGCGCCGGTACCGTCGGCCGATCGCGAGGAAGGGTGCCCGCCGCGGTCCTGTGCCGGGCCAGATACCTGCTCCTCGACTCCCACATGACCTCACCAGCCACTCGCAGCTCGGTGGCCACGATCGCCTCGGTGCCGCGCCGGTGCGGGGCGAAGCCGTCGACGTACACGGTGAGTTCGTACTCCTCGGCCGGACCGAGGCCACGCCGCTGATCGATCTCGATCGACGTGTGAACGAGCCCGAGCAGCGGCAGCGGAAAGTCCCGGGCAGCCATCAGCCGCATGGCGAGCGGAAACCCGAGGACATGCGGATACGTCACCGGCAGCGCCTGATCCGGCCCGGTACCGAAGCCGCACACCCGCTCATACGCAGCAAGCCGCCCACTGTCGACCCGCACTCCGGGCAGCACCAGCCGCGTACCTGGCACGACGGCACCCGTCGGCGCGCCCCGCTTGAACGGAGACAACAGCGCACCGCGGCCCAGCACGGCAGGCAGTGCCGGCGGCGCGCCAAGAGTCAGAGTCTGCAAATCAGTGGCCTCCTTGGAATAGCTGTTGTCCGTTGTGGCAGGCGTTCCGCCGGGCTGGGGGCCTCCCAGCGGCAGTTGGAGGAGGGGGCACAACCCCACAACCCCACGACGGCGGCAACCCCGCGCGAAAGGGTGCGCCCTGTACGGGGTAGGGACCGCAATGCCGGGCGCCCAAGCCCTTACGCTCCGAGCAGGCTCTGCCCACACACCCGCACAACCTGCCCGTTCACACCCCCGGACCCAGGATGGGCGAACCACGCCGTCGTCTCGGCGACATCGACCGGAAGCCCGCCCTGCCCAAGGGAGTTCATCCGCCGCCCCGCCTCCCGGATGAACAGCGGAACGGCGGCCGTCATCCGCGTCTCGATGAAGCCGGGCGCGACGGCGTTGACCGTCACCCCGTGCTCGGCCGCCGCCCGCGGCGCCAGCGCCCGTACCAGCCCCACGATGCCGGCCTTGCTCGCGGCGTAGTTGGTCTGGCCGACGTTGCCGGCGATCCCGGCGATGGACGCGGTGGCGACGATCCGTCCGCCCGCCCGCAGCGTCCCCGACTTCAGCAGCGAGTCCGTCGTACGCAGCACGCTCGCGAGGTTGACGTCCAGCACCGAACTCCACCGCTCGGCCGCCATGTTGGCCAGCTTGCGGTCGCGCGTGATCCCCGCGTTGTGGACGAGGATGTCGAGCCCGTCGGGGAGCGCCGCAGCGATCCGCTCGCCCGCGTCGTCCGCGGTGATGTCGAGCGGCAGCGCGCTCCCGCCGAGCCGGTCCGCGACCCTCGCCAGGTCGCTCTCCGCGGCGGGGATGTCGAGGCAGACGACTCGCGCTCCGTCCCGCGCCAGCGTCTCGGCGACCGCCTCGCCGATACCCCGCGCGGCGCCGGTGACCAGGGCGGTACGCCCCGCGAGGGGCCGCTCCCAGTCCTCCGGCGCCGTCACCTCGCCGCCCGCACCGCTCACTTCGATCACCTGACCGCTGACATACGCGGACTTGGGCGAGAGCAGAAACCGGAGCGTCGACTCGGCGGCCGGGGCCCCGGCCCCGTCCTGGGCCCCGGCTTCCGAGGCGATCCGTACCAGCGAAACCGTCCGCCCCCGCCCGATCTCCTTGCCGAGGGACCGTACGAATCCCTCGAGTCCCTGCTGGACGGCGGCCTGATGGTGGTCGGCCGGATCCAGCGGAGCCCCGAGCACCACCACCCGGCCGCTGTCGGCGACCGAGCGCACCACGGGGTGCAGCGCCGTATGCACTTCGGCGAGCGTGTCCACGTCGGCGACGCCCGTGGCGTCGAGCACGACGGCGGCGGGGCGGTCGGCAGTCGCCCGCACCTCGAGACCGGTCCGCGCAAGAACCTCACCGAGCGACCCCGAAGACCCGGCCGAGTCGGAAGACCCCGCCGGGCCCGCCGAGCCCGCCGAGTGCGAAGACCCCGCCGAGCCCCCGAGTCGCGAGGTCCCCGCCGTGAGGTGCAGCAACGCCCCCTCCAGTACGGGGCGTTCGGCCGACCAGCGGTGCAGCGCCGCAGGCTGGGGCAGGCCGAGGCGACGGGCGAGAAAACGACCGGGAGCGGTACGGGAGAACTGCAGATAGCGGTCGGCCATTGTCCAAGCTCCCAGCGTCATCATAAATTTACTTCAGAGTAAGGTTACTTAAGAGTCAGGTGGCGGCCAAGGCGCGATCGCGGTCCACGAACGCACTCGAACACCCCTGACCCGCCACCCGTACTTCCAGGCAGCGACAAGGAGCCACCCTGTGTCACGCCGAGAGACCACCAACCCCCCACCCCCGCTCACCCCGCCCGAGATCAGGCAGTTGAACGGCGCCGTGCGCGAGGCGTCCGTCCCTCCGCTCGCGACCCCCGTCACGCACGGCTCACTGGCGGACATCCCCTTCGACAACGCACAGCAGGCACCGGCCGAAGCCGTCCTCAGCCGCAAGGGGCAGGACGGCCGGTGGACGGACGTGACCGCCGCGGCCTTCGCCGACGAGGTCCTCGCCGTCGCCAAGGGGCTGATCGCGGAGGGCCTGGTGCCCGGCGACCGGCTCGCCATCATGGCCCGTACGACCTACGAATGGACGCTGCTGGACTTCGCCGCCTGGGCCGCCGGGCTGGTCACCGTGCCGGTGTATCCGACGTCGTCCGCCTTCCAGACGCGCTGGATCCTGCAGGACTCCGGAGCCGTGGCGATAGCCGTCGAGAGCGCGGCGCAGGCCGCGGCGCTCGGACCGGAGCGCGACCGGCTGCCGGATCTGCAGCATCTGTGGGCCTTTGAGAAGGGGCATGTTCAGCGCCTCGCCGAGTTGGGCCGGGACGTGCCGGACGAGGAGGTCACCGCACGGCGCGGCATGCTCGGCCCGGACTCCCTCGCCACCCTCATCTACACCTCCGGCACCACCGGCCGTCCCAAGGGCTGCGCCCTGACCCACGGCAACTTCTTCGCCGAGGTCGACAACGCCATCGAACTGCTGCACCCGGTCTTCAAGTCCGTCAGCAAGGAACCGGCGTCCACGCTCCTTTTCCTGCCCCTCTCGCACGTGTTCGGCCGCATGGTCGCCGTCGGCTGTCTGCGGGCCCGCGTACGGCTGGGGCATGGGCCGAGCATCCAGACCGAGGACCTGCTCGCGGACCTCGCCGGTTTCCGCCCGACGTTCCTGCTCGCCATCCCGTACGTCCTGGAGAAGGTCTTCAACACGGGCCGCGCCACCGCCGAGAAGATGGGCCGTGCCGCATCCTTCGACCGGGCGGCTTCCATCGCCCGGCGGTACGGCGAGGCGGTCGAGGCACAGCAGCACGGCACCGGGCCCGGCCCTGGCCCCGGTCTGCGGGCGGCGCGTGCGCTGTACGACCCGCTCGTATACCGCCGGATCCGCGCCGCGCTCGGCGGCAAGGTCCGGTACGCGATCTGCGGCGGCTCCCCGCTCGGACGCCGGCTCGCGGCCTTCTACGCGGGCGCCGGAATCGAGATCTTCGAGGGCTACGGCCTGACGGAGACCACGGCCGCCGCGACGGTCACCCCGCCGCTCAAACCCCGGCTGGGCACGGTGGGCTGGCCCCTGCCCGGTACGAAGGTGCGCATCGCGGGGGACGGCGAGGTCATGCTCCGGGGCGGACAGGTGTTCCGCGGCTACTGGGACCCGGGGGCCGGCGGGGTGACACCCGCAGTCCAGGACGGCTGGTTCCCGACCGGCGACCTCGGGCACCTCGACGCCGACGGCTACCTCACCATCACCGGCCGCAAGAAGGACATCCTCATCACCACCGGCGGCAAGAACGTCGCCCCCGCCCCGCTGGAGGACTGGCTCCGCGCCCACCCGCTCGTCGGCCAGTGCATGGTGGTCGGCGACAACCGCCCGTACATCACCGCCCTGATCACCCTCGAACCGGACGGCATCGCCCACTGGTGCCGGATGAAGCGCAAGGAGCACCTGCCTGTCGCCCAGTTGGTGAAGGACCCCGAACTGCTCGAGACGCTCCAGCGCGCCGTGGACGAGGCCAACAAGCTGGTCTCCCGTGCCGAGTCCATCCGCAGGTTCACCGTGCTGGCAACGGACTTCACGGAGGAGGCGGGCCACCTCACCCCGTCCCTGAAGATCCGCCGAGAGGCCGTTCTGGGGGACTTCGCGGAGGAGGTCGAGGCCCTGTACGACAGGCGGTGAGCAGGGCCGGCCCGCGGCTACACGCTGCCCAGATCGGCGGAGAGCCAGTGCTCGGGGCGCATCCGGATTGTCACCATGTCGTCCTCGGAGGACCGGAGCTGCTCCATGTACGCGGGCACCTTGTCGGCGGGCATGTAGCGGGCGGAGATCTCCGCGAGCTCCTCGTCCGTGGTCGCGGCGGTGGACGTGACCGGGCCCTCCGCGGTGACGTAGCGGTACGTGGGCGCGGTCCGGTCGACCAGGAGCGTGAACCGGCCGGCCGAGGCGATCAGCCGGGCCTTACGGGAGCCGCCCCCTGTCGTGATCATGAAGCCGGCGCCGGGGTGGTAGGCGTACCACACCGGCACGTTCAGCGGCCCGCGCCCGCCCTCGGCGGTCACGGCCAGGGCGGCAACGAGCGATTCAGCGAGGAGCGCGTCGCGCTCGGCGGTGGACAGGGCCATCGGAGTCTCCCGGGGCGCGGTGAGAGGACGCGGCGAACACTGGCACATCCCCGTGGCCGATCATGAGGATTCGGCCCCTTGTGGGCGTGGCCCGCGGCGTGGGGCGGGCGCCAGTGACGGTGTCGGCAAGCGCTCCGTGTGGCACTTCAGCTCTTCCGGTTCCCCTTGGGTGACAGCAACTGCTCGCGCAGCGCGTTCAGTTGGTGCGACGTGTCCACGGCCTGGGTTTCGTCCAGGGTCGTGAGCGCCAGGAGCAGCGCGTCGGCCACGACCAGGGCCGTGAGTGCCTCCGCGGTGATGCCGGTCGGGGTGTGCGGCGCCGTGAGGACCGCGTCCACGCGCGTGCCGTACCGCTGTCCGAGCTCGTCGGTGACCAGCACGACACGGGCGCCGACCGCTCGCGCCCGTTCGATGAGCACCGTCAGCTCGGTCAGAGCGCGGCCGGGCTGGAAGATCACCGCCGCGTCGCCCTGGCGCAGGGCGAGGAGATGGTCGGCGAGCGCGAACCCGGTCGCGCCCACGAAGCGGGCCCGGCGGCCGATGCGGCCCAGGGCCAGTGCCAGATGGCGGGCGGCCGGTTCGGAGGCGGCGATCCCATAGCAGTGGATCTCACCGGCCTCGGCGAGCGCCGTCACCGCGGTGCGCAGGGCGTCCGGCTCGGTGAGCCGCCGGGCGTGCTCGATGCGTTCCTGCGCTTCGTCGAACACGTCGTCCCAGATGCTCTCCAGATCCCGGCCGACGTGCGCGATGCGCTGCTTCAGCCGCACCTCGGGCGCCACGGCCGATGTGAAGTCGGAGGCCAGCTCGCGCTTCAGGGCGGGCAGGCCGGCGTAGCCGAGGCGCTGCAACGCGCGGACGACCGTGGCGTTGCTGGTGCCGCTCGCCGTGCCCAACTCCTGTGCGCTGGCGAAGAGAAGCCCCTCGACAGGGGCGCTCGCCAGATACCGGGCGACCGCGCGCTCGGACGTGGACAGCGTCTCCCACTGGTCGCGTACGGCCGTTCGGAGGCGGGTCACACCGCCCGCCTCCTCGTCTGAAATTTCCATTACAGCGATTGACTTTCCCGTGATGGTCGTTACTCTCCTGGGCAACGCATTCCAGAAGGAGTGCTTCTCGTAACCGACGTTACAGGGCGTCGGTGACACGGGGAGCCTCCGTCGCGAGGAGAAGAATGGCATCCCGCACCCTGCCCCTCATCGAGATCTCCGGCACTCCCGGCGACCGCGGCCGCCAGTACGGCGAGGCCGTACGCCCCCAACTGGGCGCCGCGCTCGCCTACTACGAGGAGGCCTTCGGCCGGTCCGCGGGCCTGACCTGGGACCAGGTCACCGCCCGGGCCGCCCGCTGGCAGGAGCCGGTGCGCTCGTACGCGCCGCATCTGCTGGAGGAGATGCAGGGCATCGCCGACGGGGCTGGGGTGGGACTCCTGGACGTTCTCGCTCTCAACGCGCGCGGCGAGGTGATCTACGACCGCTCGTTCGCGGACATGGGCGAGTCGGCCGAGGTGGTCGAGGAGGAGCCGGCCGAGGGCTGCACGTCGTTCGCCGTGTACGGCGAGGCCAGCGGCGACGGGCACGTCTGGGCCGGGCAGAACTGGGACTGGCGCGCCGGTGTCGCCGACACCGTCGTGATGCTGCGCATCGTCCAGCCGCCGGCGCCCACCCTGATCATGCAGGTCGAGGCCGGGCAGATCGGCCGTCAGGGCGCCAACTCGGCGGGCATCGCGCTCAACGCCAACGGCCTCGGCGGCCGTTTCAACGACGCGGTCGGCCTCCCGCAGACCGTCGTACGACGCAGTGTCCTGGACCAGCACACCATCACCGACGCGCTCGACGTCCTGTGCCGCACGCGCGCCCACATCGCCTCCAACGCGCTGCTGACCTGCCGCGAAGGATTCGCCGTCGACCTGGAGACCACGCCTGCCGGGCACGGCTGGCTGTACCCGGAGGACGGCCTGCTCGTGCACGGCAACCACTACCAGGCGGGCATTCCCGCCGCGATAGCCGCCGACTACCGGCCGCTGTCCTCGGACTCGCTCGTGCGCGTGCCCCGCGCCGAGCAGGGACTGCGCGCCCTGCGCTCCTCCACCGGCCCGGACGAGTCGCGCAAGCTGATCAAGCAGGCGATGTCCGACCACCTCGGCCTGCCCGAGTCGCTCTGCACCCACCCCGACACCCGCAAGCCCGCCCTGGAGCACTGGGCCACGCTCGTCTCCTCCTGCGTGGACCTGACCAGCGGCGACTACCACGTGACCGCGGGCACCCCCTGCGACCGCGACTACCAGCACCTGCCCTGGAACCTCTACGACGGCCCGGGCGCCGACGTCCCGACCGACTGTCCCAGCTGACACAGGAGTTCATCCGATGACGACGACGAACAAGCGGATGGCGGCGGCCGCCGGCCTGGTCGCCGCGACCGTGCTCACCACGGCGGGCTGCAGCGGCGCCGACACGGCCGCCACCACCGGCAAGCCCGCCGATGCCGCGAAGCTCACGCTGACCCCCACCACGCCCACCGCCAAGGGCCGGGTCACCAAGGTGAACTGGCTGCTGGAGGACGAACCGGACTCCCTCGACCTCGACTCGCAGGGCACCAGCGCCGGACGCGTCGTCCTCACCAACGTCTGCGAACGGCTCTACCAGCTGCAGCCCGACATGACGGTCAAGCCCTTCCTCGCGGAGAAGGCCGCGACCCCGGACGACAAGACCCTCGTCCTGACCGTCCGCGACGGCGTCACCTTCCACGACGGCTCCGAGCTCACCGCCGACGACGTGCTGTGGAGCCTGAAGCGGCACGCCGACCCGGACATGGAGCAGAGCGACGAGTTCACCAACGTCGTCTCGATGAAGAAGACCGGCGACAACGAGATCACCATCCGCTTCAAGGAACCCGACGCCCTGTTCACCAAGGCGCTCGCGGGCGACGCCGGCATCGTCTGGAACAAGGAGCAGGTGACGAAGGCCGGCAAGGACTTCGGCACGCCGGGTCAGGGCGACGCCTGCTCCGGCCCGTACGAACTGGGCAGCTGGAAGTCCGGCGACTCGATCACCATCCGGGCGTACGACGGGTACTGGGGCACCGAGCCGCTCACCCAGGAGGTCGTCTTCCGCTGGGCCGCCGACAGCGCGCTGGTCAATGCCCTGAAGACCGGGGCCGCCGACGGCACGTACGCCGAATCGCCCAACACCGCCTCAGCCCTGCGCGCCACCAAGGGCCTCAGCCAGTACTACGGCCCCTCGACCGCCTCCCTCGTCCTCATCCCCACCGATCGCGGCGGCCTGAAGGACCCGAAGATCCGGAAGGCGCTCTCGCTCTCCCTCGACCGGGCCGGCATCGCCAAGTCCGGCTACGGCGGGCTCGTCGAGCCCTGGGCGAGCCCGGTGGGATCCGGCGCCTGGGGCTACGAGAAGGCGGAGTTCGAGGCCGCGCAGAAGGAGCTGGACAAGGCGGCGCCCGCGTCGCCGGACGCCGACGACATCGCCGAGGCCAAGCAGCTGGTGAAGGACGCCGGTGCGCCCACCGAGCCCATCGTCATCGGCACCGACAGCAGCCAGGGCCGCACCGTCGTCGCCAACGCCGTACGCGCCGCGCTCCAGCGCATCGGCCTCAAGGGCGAGATCAAGACCGTGCCGACCGCGCAGTTCGAGGAGTTCTACAGCGACCCGGCAGCCCGCGCCGACATCGATGTGCTGGCCGGTGACTGGTACATCTCCAAGGCCGACCCGATCGGCTTCTACGACAACGGCCTGTCCGACTCCTCCAACAACTGGGTGGGCTTCAAGGACTCGACGTACGACGAGAAGGTGCACGAGGCCCTCGGCACGCTCGACGACGCAGAGCGGGCGAAGCTCGTGATCGACGTGGAGCAGCGGTTCTCGGACGCCGCCGTGTGGATCCCCGTGGCGCAGGTGCCGTCCGTGCTCGTGCTGAACAGCGAGCTGACAGGACCGCCCGCCTCGCAGGCGTACCTCTACTACCCGTGGGCGGCCGCACTGGGCGCCAAGAAGGGCTGACGCACCATGCCCGCCCGGATAGCGCGACGCGTGGCCGGATTCCTGGCCACGCTGTTCGCCGCCTCGTTCGTCATCTTCGCGGCCGTGTACGCGGCGCCCGGCGACCCCGCCGTGTTCCTCGCCGGCGGCCGCGACAAGCTCACGCCCGACCGGCTGGCGGCGGTCCGCGCGCAGTACCACCTCGACGAACCGCTGGTCGTCCAGTACGGCCGGTGGCTGTGGGACTGCCTGCACTTCGACCTGGGCCGCTCCTTCAAGTACGGCGACCAGGTGGCCGACCTGGTCGGGGCGCGCCTGCCGACGACGCTGCAGCTCGTCGCCTACGCGACGCTGCTGTTCGTGGTGTTCGGCGTCGGAGCGGGCATCCTCGCCGCGGTCAGGCAGTCCACCTGGGTGGACTCGGCGGTGGTCGGCGGCACGACGCTCGCCGCGTCCGTACCGTCCTTCGTCGCGGCGATCGCGCTCGTCTCGCTCTTCGGTGTGCAGCTCGGCTGGTTCCCGGTGACGGGCACCGGCGAGGGCTTCGCCGGGACGCTGCACCACCTCACGCTGCCCGCGCTGTCCCTGGCGCTCGGCGCGCTCGCGATCATCAGCCGGGTCACCCGGCAAGCCATGGCGGACGCGGCCGCCTCCGACCATGTCGAGGCGGCCCGCGCCTCCGGTGTCCCCGAGCGCGACATCGTCCGCCGTCACGTCCTGCGCAACGCGCTCGGTCCGATCATCACCATGTGCGGCCTGGTCATGGCCGGAATGCTCGCGGGCACCGTCGTCGTGGAGACCGCCTTCGGCATCAGCGGGATCGGCTCCCTGCTCGTCGGCGCCATCAACACGCACGACTTCCCCGTCGCCCAGGCCGTCCTGCTGCTCATGGTCACCGGCTATATCGCGGTCACCACGCTCGTCGACCTGGTGCACCCGCTCCTCGACCCCCGCGTGAGGGAGGCCCGCACCGCATGACCGCACTCACCCTCACCCCGGTCCGCATACGGACCCGCCGCCCCGTCGGCGTATCGATCGCCGCCGGATTCCTGGCCCTGGTGGTCATTGCCGCGGCGCTGGCACCCGTCCTCGCGCCGTACGCCCCCGACGCGATCGATCTGTCCGCCTCGCTCGCCGGCACCAGCGCCGACCATCTGCTGGGCACCGACTCCTCCGGCCAGGACCTGCTCTCGCGCGTCCTGTACGGGGCCCGCTCCAGCCTGGTCGCGCCGCTGCTGCTGCTCGCGGTTGCCGCTTTGCTCGGCGTCACCCTCGGCGTGCTCGCCGCCTGGCGCGGCGGCTGGGTGGACAGCTTCGTCTCCCGGCTGACAGACGTCATGTACGCCTTCCCCGGGCTGCTGTTCACCGTCCTGATCATCGCGGTCTTCGGCACCGGCATGACCACGTCCGTGCTGGCCCTGGGCCTCGCGTACACGCCGACCGTCGCGAAGTACACCCGCTCGCTCGCCCTGTCCGAGACCCGCAAGCCGTACGTCGACGCCTACCGGGTCCAGGGCATGGGCGGCGTCCGGATCTGCGCCCTGCACCTCGTGCCCAACCTGGGCCGTGCCGTCGTCGGCTACCTCGTGGTGCTGTTCGGCGAGGCGCTGATGTCGCTCGCGACCCTGTCCTACCTGGGCTTCGGCGCCCAACCCCCCAGCTCCGACTGGGGCTTGATGGTGCAGGAAGGGCAGGCCGCCGTCGTCCAGGGCGCCATGCTGCCCGCCCTCGTCCCCGGCACCGCCATCGCCGCGGTGGTCGTGTCCTTCAACGTGGTCGGCGTCTGGGCCGCCGACCGGCTCGGGAGGGAGGGCTGATGCTGCTCACCATCGACCAGTTGACCGTGGAGGTGCCGGGTGCCGCCCGGCCGCTCCTGGACGACGTCAGCCTCCGCATCGGGGAGGGCGAGGTCGTCGGCCTCGTCGGCGAGTCCGGATCCGGCAAGTCGACGACGGCGAAGGCCGCGCTGGGCCTGCTGCCGAGCGGAGCCACGGCATCCGGCACGGTACGTGTCGAGGGCGCCGACGTCCTTTCCCTCACCGGCGAGGACCTCCGCCGGCACCGCGCCCGCACCGTCGCCATGGTCCACCAGGACCCGCGCGCCGCACTCAACCCCGTACGCCGCATCGGCGACTTCCTCCTCGAACGCGGCGCCGACCGGGACCAGGCCGTCGGCCTCCTCGAGGCGGTCGGCCTGTCCGACCCGGAACACCGGATGCGGCAGCGCCCGCACGAACTGTCCGGCGGCATGCTCCAGCGCGTCGTCATCGCGGGCGCCCTGGCCACGCGACCGCGGCTGCTGCTCGCCGACGAGGCGACCAGCGCCCTCGACGTCACCACGCAGGCCGAGATCCTCGCACTGCTGCGCACCCTGCGCGCTGAGCACGGCGCCGGTCTGCTCTTCATCACCCATGATCTGCATCTGGCGGCCGCCTACTGCGACCGCGTGTACGTGATGTACGCGGGCCGCGTCGTCGAGGAACGCACCGCCCAGGCCCTGTTCGCGGCCCCCGCCCACCCCTACACCCGCGGCCTGCTGTCCTGTTCGCCCACCCTCGGCGCGACCCCACGCCGGCTGAAGCCCATCCCCGGACGCCCGCCGTCCCTGGGGGACGCCTTCACAGGCTGCCCGTTCGCGGCACGCTGCCCGGACGCGGAGTCCGCCTGCGACACCTGGTCCCCGGAGCCGGTGGCCCTGGCGGACGGCGGTACGGCCGCGTGCCGCCGTATCCCCGCAGCGGTGCCCGCCACCGCGGAAAGGAGCACCGCATGACCGACGACCTGCGGGCCGACAAGGGCGTACTGGAAGAGCCCCCGGCCCAGGACGAGATGGCGGACGCCCTCCTCGTCGTGGACGGCCTGGCCAAGACCTACCCGCTGCCCGGCGGCGGCCGGCTCACGGCCGCGGAGGACGTGTCGTTCCATGTGGCACCCGGTGGATCGGTCGGCATCGTCGGGGAGTCCGGATCGGGCAAGACGACCGTGGCGCGGATGCTCGTCGGCCTGGTGCGGCCCGACTCGGGAACCGTCACCGTCGGCGGCAGCCCGCGGGCCGCGCGGACGCCGCGCAGGCGGGCCGCCCGACTGGCCCGGGCGCGCGAGATCCAGATGGTCTTCCAGGACCCGTACGTCTCGCTCGATCCCAGGCTCACCGCCGGCCAGTGCCTCCGGACCGCACTGCGTCTGCACGGCCGGGACGAGGCACTGGCCGTCGAGTTGCTGGAGCGGGTGGGCCTCGGCGGACGGGAGGCGGAGGCGCGCCCCCGGCAGCTGTCGGGCGGCCAGCGGCAGCGGCTCGCGATCGCCCGCGCCCTCGCCGTCGAGCCCCAAGTGCTCGTCCTGGACGAGGCGGTCGCCGCCCTGGACGTATCGGTGCAGGCCCAGATACTCGAACTGCTCGACGACATCCGCCGGGACACCGGCGTCGCCCTCGTCTTCGTCAGCCACGACCTGGCCGTGGTCCAGCACATCACCGACGAGGTACTGGTCATGCGCCGCGGCCGGGTGGTCGAACAGGGCCCGACCCGCCGTGTCCTCACCGATCCGGCGGACCCGTACACCCGTCTGCTGCTCGCGTCCGTCCCCGGCGACGGCTGGGACCCGGACGACGCGGTCGCGGCACGGGCGGCGCTCGCCTGACATTGCCCACGGCCGGCGGCGTACGCATGGGTGGGGCACGTACATCTGGGCGACGCGGTGGTGACCGCGCAAGGTCTGCGGAAATGGCACGCATTCCCGGCCGGGCGCTGGCCGGGCGCCGGGCGGGCGCCGGCCGGGAAAAGGGCAAAAAGGCAGGAGCCCTGCGCCGGGAGGGCGCGGGGCTCCTTGGGTACTGCTATCCGGTTCCGGATCAGATCCCGAGTGCTCTCGGGACCCCGATTACATCGGGGTGACGTTCTCCGCCTGCGGGCCCTTCGGACCCTGCGTGACGTCGAAGCTCACGGCCTGGTTCTCCTCGAGGGAACGGAACCCGGACGCGTTGATCGCGGAGTAGTGGACGAAGACATCGGGGCCCCCGCCTTCCTGGGCGATGAATCCAAAGCCCTTTTCGGCGTTGAACCACTTAACGGTTCCGGTAGCCATAAGCCCTCCTTGGGCCAAAGGGTTGCCCTGCTCCAGAACCTGCCTTGTTAAACAATGCAAAAGTCTGAATACGACGAGAGCCCGCGGTCACATGCTCCGCAGGCTCTGTACTGCAAGGGAAACCAAACTGCAACTTGCGGCGAGCGTAGCACGCAGGCTGCCGAAATGGATAGTGGGCAAGATCACGTCACCCATATGTTTGAGTGATGCAAATAAGGTTGACGGAGCCCTCGGAAAGTGCCTGGTGTCGCTGGGTGGGGGGACCCAGGTCCTTGCACCGTACCCCATGGGTCTAATCTCGCGATGTGGACAACTCACAGGCGGACTCGCAGGACTCACCCACCGGGCCGGGCTTCAACACCGGCCCTCGTCGCTCCCGGCCCCGTGTCGGCCACATCCAGTTCCTGAACTGCCTGCCCCTCTACTGGGGCCTCGCGCGGACCGGAACGCTCCTCGACTTCGAGCTCACCAAGGACACCCCCGAAAAGCTCAGCGAGCGACTGGTGCAGGGCGATCTCGACATCGGTCCCGTCACCCTCGTGGAATTCCTCAGGAACGCCGACCGGCTCGTCGCCTTCCCCGATATCGCGGTCGGCTGCGACGGCCCCGTCATGTCCTGCGTGATCGTCTCGCAGGTGCCGCTGGAGCAGCTCGACGGCGCCCGCGTCGCGCTCGGCTCGACCTCGCGTACGTCCGTGCGCCTCGCCCAGCTGCTGCTGGCCGAGCGTTTCGGCGTCCAGCCGGACTACTACACGTGCCCGCCCGACCTCGGCGTGATGATGCAGGAGGCCGAGGCCGCCGTACTCATCGGGGACGCCGCGCTGCGCGCCAATCTGCACGACGCTCCGCGCCTGGGCCTGAAGGTGCACGACCTGGGCGCCATGTGGAAGGAGTGGACGGGGCTGCCGTTCGTCTTCGCCGTATGGGCGGCCCGCCGTGACTACCTGGAGCGCGAGCCCGTCATCGTGAGCAAGGTCCACGAGGCGTTCCTCGCCTCCCGCGACCTCTCGCTGGAGGAGGTCACCAAGGTCGCGGAGCAGGCGGCCCGCTGGGAGGCCTTCGACGAGAGCGTGCTGGAGCGCTACTTCACGACGCTCGACTTCCGCCTCGGCGCCGCCCAGCTGAAGGGCGTGTCGGAGTTCGCCCGCCGGGTCGGTCCGACGACGGGCTTCCCCGCGGACGTACGGGTGGAGCTGCTGCAGTCGTAGCACCCTCCCGACATGCTCCCGGTGCGGTGACACCCCGTAGGCTGCTGGGCACTGGAGTGCGACCGGGGGAGGCCATCGCCCCGTCCCTGCTGCGTTCGTCGGCACCTGGCAGGGCGAGGGCTGCGCTCTGGACGGCACGCCCCCAAGCGGCACGTTCCGGGTGACGGTCCGCCAGGCCGAGGCGGGCGAACAGTTCGCCACGGTCCGCCAGACCGATCTGCTCGGCGGCGTCTGCGACGACGTACTCATCCTCAAGAAGGCCACCGAGAAGGAGATCGTCGCGATCAGCCAAGCCAAGAAGACGAACGACTCCCACTGCACCACAGGCGACCACACGGTCTGGCTGCGCCCGGTCGGCGACGACCTCCGCTACGAGTCCGACAACCCGGACGCGGGAGACCCGGAAGCGAGGATGTCACGGCTCACATGACGTTCGGCCGTACTCCCGCCCGACCTCGGTGGACATGCGGCCGTGTCCGGCCTGACGTCGGGTGATCCAGAGCGCTGGCGTAGGCTGGTTCGGTCCGTCCAACCCTTACGAAAGGGACCCCCGGTGACCGAGAAGGCCGACCTCCAGTCCGTGCTCGACCGTGCCGCCGAGGGCGGGCGGATCACCCCGGAGGAGGCGCTCGTCCTCTACCGCGACGCGCCGCTGCACGCCCTGGGCGCTGCCGCCGACGCCGTCCGCCGGCGCCGGTACGCGGGCACCGAGCACATCGCGACGTACATCATCGAGCGCAACATCAACTACACCAACGTGTGCGTCACGGCGTGCAAGTTCTGCGCCTTCTACGCCCCGCCGAAGGACACCGCCAAGGGCTGGACGCGCGACCTCGACGACATCCTGCGGCGCTGCGCCGAGACCGTCGAGCTCGGCGGCACGCAGATCATGTTCCAGGGCGGGCACCACCCGGACTACGGCGTCGAGTACTACGAGAAGCACTTCGCCGCCATCAAGCGGGAGTTCCCGCAGCTGGTCATCCACTCGCTGGGCGCGTCCGAGGTCGAGCACATGGCCCGCATCTCGGGCGTCTCGGTCGAGGAGGCCATCCGCCGTATCCACGCCGCGGGTCTGGACTCCTTCGCGGGCGCCGGCGCCGAGTTGCTTCCCGAGCGGCCCCGCAAGGCGATCGCGCCGCTCAAGGAGTCCGGTGAGCGGTGGCTGGAGATCATGGAGATCGCGCACGGTCTCGGTGTCGAGTCCACGACGACGATGCTGATGGGCACCGGCGAGACCAATGCCGAGCGCATCGAGCACCTGCGGATGATCCGCGACGTACAGGACCGGACGGGCGGCTTCCGGGCCTTCATCCCGTACACCTACCAGCCCGAGAACAACCACCTGAAGGGCCGCACGCAGGCCACCCTCTTCGAGTACCTGCGGATGATCGCGATCGCGCGGCTCTTCCTCGACAACGTCGCCCACATCCAGGGCTCGTGGCTGACCACCGGCAAGGAGATCGGGCAGCTCTCGCTGCACTACGGCGCGGACGACCTCGGCTCGATCATGCTGGAGGAGAACGTGGTCTCGTCGGCCGGCGCCAAGCACCGCTCCAACCGGCTCGAGATCATCGACCTGATCCGCAAGGCCGGACGCGTTCCGGCCCAGCGGACCACCACGTACGAGCACATCGTCGTGCACGACGACCCGGCGAACGACCCGGTCGACGACCGCGTCGCCTCGCACATCTCGTCGACGGCGATCGAGGGCGGCACCGCCCACCCCGAGCTGAAGCTCGTCTCCTCGAACTAGGGCTGCTTCCGGCGATGTTGACCATCCATGTGGCCGAGGCATCGCCGGACCTCGCCGTCGTGGTCGAGGGAAACTCCATCGTGGCTGTCGGGGCGCCCGAGGAACTGACCGCCGCCCGTCCGGGGGCGCGGGTGCGGCGATGGCCCGGGATCCTCATGCCCGGACTCCTCAACCCGTACGGTCCCGAACTGCTCGAGCAGACCTACCACCCGGACCCGCGCGAGGCCGACGAGTTCGGCTCCGAGCCGCTCACCGGGCCTGCCGCGCAGGCCGTGTTCGGCGCGGACGAGGCACGCCGGGGCGCGAGCGCGCGGCGCGGGGTGCAGCGGATGCTGGCCCACGGCACGGTCGCGGTGGCCGGGCAGCTGCGCAATCGCGCCGTGCTCGATGCCGTGCGGCGGGCCGGTCTCGCGACGGCCGGGCGGACCGAGCCGCAGCCGGGGGTGCCTGCACTCGATCCGTGGGCAACGGGCCGGCCGGTCGTGTGGATGCCCGGGCCGGCTGTGGGCGGGCCGGCGCGGTTCGCGGTCTTCGATGTGCGGGACGAGGCGGAGCTCGCCGAGCGGGGCGGCGGGACGTGCGTGGCGACCGTTATCGATGGGCGGCTGGTGTACCGCCGCCGTTAGGTGTCGCGCGGGGGCGCCGGGGCTGGTAGTCCTCCGTGCCACCTCTTGCGGGCATACGTCCTTCCCCTCCCTGCCGCTTTCTCCGTCACCCTCTACTGCCACAATGGGCCCGTGACCCGCGCATCCCTGGACAAGCAGCCGCACGAAGTCGCCTCGATGTTCGACGGCGTGGCGGAACGGTACGACCTGACCAACGACGTGCTGTCCCTGGGCCAGGCACGGCTGTGGCGCAAGGAGGTCGCGAAGGCCGTCGACGCCCGCCCCGCGCAGAAGATCCTGGACCTGGCCGCCGGTACGGCGACGTCCTCGATGCCGTTCGCGCAGACCGGCGCGTACGTGGTGCCGTGCGACTTCTCGCTCGGCATGCTCCAGGTCGGCAAGCGCCGCCACCCCTGGATGCCGTTCACGGCGGGCGACGCCACGAAGCTGCCGTTCCGGGACGACACCTTCGACGCGGTGACCATCTCCTTCGGGCTGCGCAACGTCCAGGACACGGACGCGGCGCTGAGCGAGCTGTACCGCGTGACGAAGCCGGGCGGGCGGGTCGTGATCTGCGAGTTCTCGCACCCGACGTGGTCGCCGTTCCGCACCGTCTACACCGAGTACCTGATGCGGGCCCTGCCGCCCGCCGCCCGCGCCGTGTCGTCCAACCCCGACGCGTACGTCTATCTCGCCGAGTCCATCCGCGCCTGGCCCGACCAGCCGGCCCTCGCGCAGCGGCTGCAGAAGGCGGGCTGGTCGAAGGTCGCGTGGCGCAATCTGACGGGCGGGATCGTGGCGCTGCACCGCGGCGTCAAGTAGTCGCAGGACGGCCGGCGGCCACCCGTAGCCATCAGCTGCAAGGCAGCCGGAATCACGCAGGCCAGAGCGCCTCGAACGGCTCGCCCGGCTGGTCGAGCTCCCGGTACAGCCCGCCCGTGGGCGGTCCTGGACGGCGCGGCTCGCGCACCCCCGCACCGCCGCCGCCCTCACCCTCGCCGAGGTCGAACCAGACGGTGACGACGGCGCCGCGGGGCACCTCGACGCCCGGCAGCGGGTACTGCCGCACCACGTAGTCGACGACGGTCAGATGGAAGTCGGGCCGGTCCGGAGCCGCCAGCAGCACACCGCCTGCCTCGGCTCTCTCGCGTGCGTCCACGGCCATCAGGCCGACCAGTCGCGGTACGCGCACTTCGGGTGTCTTGGGTGTAAGGCGCACGGACGTCACCCCCAGCGGTACCGGAAGGGTAGACCCCAAACCGGGCATCCCGGAACAGCCGGGGGTAACCGTCAACGTGATTCGTTCGCGCCCGCCGTCAGAGCTCCAGCCGGAAGCAGTGCCCCTGCCGCTTCGACATGGGCGTCGTGAACGTCTCGGCGAGCTCCATGCCGAGCCGCCGCGTCACCGCGATGGAGCGTTCGTTGCGCGCGTCGACCATCGCCACGACGCTGCGTACGCCCGCCGCCCGCACCCGTTCCAGCGCCGCCTGCGCGGCCGCCGTCGCGTACCCCCTGCCCCAGTACGCCCGGCCCAGCCGCCAGCCGATCTCGATCTCGCCCTTCGGTCCCCACTCGTGCGGCCACGGCTGGGCGCCCGTGAAGCCGATCACCTCGCCGGGAAAGCTCTGCTCGTCGAGCATGCTCCAGAAGCAGAAGCCGTGCTGCGCGTCGTGCTTGCGCTGTCGGGCCGTCAACTCCTCGTACACCGACAGCTCGGCGGATTTCCCGCCGTGGAACTCCATCACATCCGGGTCGTCGAAGATCCGGTGCCAGGCGAAGGCGTCCTCGTCGGTCGGGACGCGCAGGTGTACGACGGGGAGACCTTGGTTCACGGGCGGCCCTTCGGCTGGGTGATCAGTGCTGCTGAATAGACTGCCCGTATCCGGTGCCAACCAGCACGCAGATTTCGAGTCTTGGGGAGATCCCGCTGTGACCGAGCCCGTCACCGAACACACCGCTGATGTGATCGTCGTCGGGGCCGGGCCAGCCGGTTCCACCACCGCGTACTACCTGGCGAAGGCCGGGCTCGACGTCCTCCTGCTGGAGAAGACCTCGTTCCCGCGCGAAAAGGTGTGCGGCGACGGGCTGACGCCCCGCGCCACCAAGCAGCTCGTGTCGATGGGCATCGACATCTCCGAAGAGGCGGGCTGGCTGCGCAACAAGGGTCTGCGCATCATCGGCGGCGGTGTCCGGCTGCAGCTGGACTGGCCGGATCTCGCCTCGTACCCGGACTACGGGCTCGTACGCAAGCGGGACGACTTCGACGAGCAGCTGGCGCGGCAGGCGCAGAAGGCGGGCGCGCGGCTGTACGAGCAGTGCAACGTCGGCGCGCCGATCGTGGACGACCGCACCGGCCACATCACCGGAGTGCACGCCAAGCTCGGCGACTCCGGGGAGAAGCGGGACGTCACCTTCCACGCACCGCTCGTCGTCGCGGCGGACGGTAACTCCACTCGGCTGTCCCTGGCCATGGGCCTGCACCGCCGCGAGGACCGCCCGATGGGCGTCGCGGTGCGGACGTACTTCACCTCGCCGCGCCACGACGACGACTACCTCGAGTCCTGGCTGGAGCTGTGGGACCGGCGCGGTCCGGGCGAGGACCGGTTGCTGCCCGGCTACGGCTGGATCTTCGGCATGGGCGACGGCACGTCGAACGTCGGCCTCGGCGTCCTCAACACCTCCGCCTCCTTCAAGGAGCTGGACTGGCGCGAGGTGCTCAAGGCCTGGTGCGCGTCGATGCCCGAGGAGTGGGGCTACGTACCGGAGAACATGACAGGACCGATCCGCGGCGCCGCCCTCCCGATGGCCTTCAACCGCCAGCCGCACTACACCAAGGGCCTGCTGCTCGTCGGCGACGCGGGGGGCCTGGTGAACCCGTTCAACGGCGAGGGCATCGCGTACGCCATGGAGTCCGGCCAGATCGCCGCCGACGTCATCGTCCAGGCACACGCCCGCGCGACCCCGGCCCAGCGCGAGCTGGCTCTGCACAACTACCCGAAGATCCTCAAGGAGACCTACGGCGGCTACTACACGCTGGGCCGCGCCTTCGTGAAGCTCATCGGCAACCCGAAGGTCATGAAGATCGCGGCGCAGCGCGGTCTGACCCACCCGCTGCTGATGAAGTTCACGCTGAAGCTGCTCGCCAACCTGACGGACCCGACGGGCGGCGACGCGATGGACCGGATCATCAACGGGCTGAGCAAGGTGGCGCCGAAGGCGTGACGGTTCGAGGATGATGCTCCGCGGTCGGCTGCTTCACTGTGTGAAGGTCCTCCGCAACCAGGCGATTTCCACCAAAGACCCCTCGATACGCAGAGCCTTGAGCCCCGGCCGCCACTGGCAGCCGGGGCTCAACGCTATCTGCTACGGCATGTGGCTGTGCGTCAGAGAACGCGGACCGCACCGCTCGCCGGGTATCCGGACAGGTCCTGGATGACGACGCCCTTGGACGGGTTGGCGGCGTCCAGGTACTGGCCGTTACCGATGTAGACACCGGTGTGGTACGCGGATCCGGCGCCGCCCCAGTACAGGATGTCGCCGACCTGGAGGTTCGAGAGCGAGACCGGGGTGCCGGCCGTCGACTGGTCCTGGGAGACACGCGGCAGGTCCACGCCGACCTGCTTGAACGCGGCCTGGACCAGGCTGGAGCAGTCCCAGGCGTTGGGGCCGGTGGCGCCCATGACGTACGCGTCGCCGACCTGCGCCTTGAGGAAGCTGATGACGGTGGCGACGCTGCCGCTCGCGGGGGCGGCGACGTCGGATGTGGCGGCGGCAAGGGTGGTGCGTGCGGAGGTCCGCGAGGCGCGCTCCTCGGCGGCCTTGCGCTCGGCCTCGGCCTCGGCCTTCTTCTTGGCCTCCGCCTTGCGCTTGGCCTCGGCGAGGTCCTTCTTGGCCTGCTTTGCGGCCTTCGCGGCGGCCGCGTCCTGCTCCGCCTGCAGCTCGTACTGGGCTGCTGCCTGCTGGGTGGCGTCCGCGGACTGGGCGATCTGCGCGGACAGGCCGGTGGTGAGCGTAGGCAGCTCGATGGTCTCGGTCACGGGCTCGGCCGCGGTCGCCGGCCCGGCCGCACCGGCCACTGCCAGGGTGCTGAGGACGCCACCGGCAACGCCGGCGCGCAGGGCGAGCTTCGACGCTCCGCGGCGGGGCTTCCGGTGGCTGGGTATGTGAGCGGTGTGGGACATGTGTAAAAGCGCTATCAGGGACTCCCCGTTACCTTCAAGAAACGTGTGGTGCGCCACAGTTGCTCATTTCGGACACCGAATCCCGGGTGTGTCGCTCTTTATTGACGCCGTAACGGACATTGCGGGCGGGGTCGATCAGGCCTGTGATCATGGGCTTTCGGTATTACGTCCGAATTGCCCGTCGCCTACCACTCGTTGGGGCGGTTGGCCAAGCCCGGCTTCTCGGCCCGGTCCGTTCGTGTGGCACAGGTCACGGAACGGCCATCGTCGTAAGGGCGTCCGGCTCGTGAACGGATGCACGCGTTCGATGTCCGCCCGCCGCCGCTCCGCCCGCGCGGGGTCGCGCTTCAATATCAGCCGGAGGGCGTCCAGCACCAATTTGCTGTGGAGTCCCCTCGCTTGATAGTGAGCCCCCACCTCCACCTGCGGAAACGAGACAACTTGTGACCTCTGGTGATCACTCAGGCGCTTCGCGTGTGAAGATCACTGCTCATCCGACTTCATGATCCTTCGACAGGTGGTGGAGATCACAAAGTCCGTGACCTACCCCGTGTCGCAGATCACAGACCCGCAGGCATAGGATGCGTGGCAGTTGGGCTTGTGACCTGCTTCACATGTACACGATCTCCGCGGGTCCTTACGGGACTTGTGGGTCACTCGGGGTTCGAGGAGTCCGTGTGGCCGATGGGACTCGTGTGACTAAGAGGAGCAGGGAGCCTGCCCGGCGCCGCCGAAACAGTCAGTGCCGACTGAGAGGAGCGACGAGCGGTGAACGCCTATGCGCCCATCCTCGTACTGGGAGCCCTCGGGGCAGGCTTTGCGATCTTCTCCGTGGTGATGGCCACGCTTGTCGGTCCAAAGCGCTACAACCGGGCCAAGCTCGAGGCCTACGAGTGCGGTATCGAGCCGACGCCGACACCGGCGGGCGGCGGACGATTCCCGATCAAGTACTACCTGACGGCGATGCTCTTCATCATTTTCGACATCGAGATCGTCTTTCTGTACCCCTGGGCCGTCACCTTCGACGCCCTGGGTGTTTTCGGGCTCGTGGAGATGCTGCTCTTCGTGCTCACCGTCTTCGTCGCCTACGCATACGTGTGGCGGCGCGGCGGCCTGGAATGGGACTGACACGCGCAAGGGACAAAGGGGTCTGAGGGGCCACTAATGGGACTCGAAGAGAAACTGCCGAGCGGTTTTCTGCTGACCACCGTCGAACAGGCCGCGGGCTGGGTGCGCAAGTCGTCCGTCTTCCCGGCCACCTTCGGCCTGGCCTGCTGCGCCATCGAGATGATGACGACCGGCGCGGGGCGCTACGACCTGGCCCGCTTCGGAATGGAGGTCTTCCGCGGCTCGCCGCGCCAGGCCGACCTGATGATCGTGGCCGGCCGTGTGAGCCAGAAGATGGCGCCGGTGCTGCGGCAGGTCTACGACCAGATGCCGAACCCCAAGTGGGTCATCTCCATGGGCGTCTGCGCTTCGTCGGGCGGCATGTTCAACAACTACGCGATCGTGCAGGGCGTCGACCACGTCGTCCCCGTCGACATCTACCTGCCCGGCTGCCCGCCGCGGCCCGAGATGCTGATGGACGCGATCCTCAAGCTCCATCAGAAGATCCAGACCTCCAAGCTCGGCGTGAACGCCGAGGAGGCGGCGCAGGAGGCCGAGGAGGCGGCGCTCAAGGCGCTCCCCATCATCGAGATGAAGGGGCTGCTGCGATGAGCGAGCACAACGGCGTGAACCCCGAGCAGGACCTCAACGCCTCGAATCTCCCTGGTCAGCGAGGCGACCAGGGCGAGGAGATCCGCGTCCAGCGCGGCATGTTCGGCGCGAACAACGGCGGCGACACCACCGGGTACGGCGGGCTCGTCCGGTCCGTACGGCTGCCCGGCCCGGCCGTGCGGCCGTACGGCGGCCCACGCGGCGGAGGCGCATATGGATACTTCGACGAGGTGGCCGACGAGCTCGAGGGCGCCCTGGAGGAGCAGGGACTTCTCCCCGAGAACGCCATCGAGAAGACCGTCGTCGACCGCGACGAGATCACCTTCCACATCGCGCGCGAGTACCTGCTCCGCGTCGCCCAGACCCTGCGCGACGACCCGGCGCTCCGCTTCGAGCTCTGCACCGGCGTCTCCGGGGTGCACTACCTCGGCGACAAGGGCCGCGAGCTGCATGCCGTGTACCACCTGCGGTCGATCACTCACAACCGGCTGATCCGTTTGGAGGTCAGCGCCCCCGACGCCGATCCGCACGTCCCCTCGCTGGTCTCCGTCTATCCGACGAACGACTGGCACGAGCGCGAGACGTACGACTTCTTCGGGCTGGTCTTCGACGGCCACCCGGCGCTGACGCGGATCATGATGCCGGACGACTGGCAGGGCTTCCCGCAGCGCAAGGACTACCCGCTCGGCGGCATCCCCGTCGAGTACAAGGGCGCCCAGATCCCGGCTCCGGACCAGCGGAGGTCGTACTCATGAGCGCCCACCCGTCACCCGACCACCACCCCTCATCGACTCCCTTCGGGAGGCACCCATTGGATGGCGCTTCAGCCCGTGAGACCACCGAGGGCACCGTATATACGGTCACCGGCGGCGACTGGGACGAGGTCGTCCAGACCGCGGCCAAGGCCGACGACGAGCGCCTCATCGTCAACATGGGTCCGCAGCACCCGTCCACCCACGGGGTGCTCCGCCTCATCCTGGAGATCGAGGGCGAGACGGTCACCGAGGCCCGCTGCGGCATCGGTTATCTGCACACGGGCATCGAGAAGAACCTCGAGTACCGCACGTGGACGCAGGGCACCACGTTCGTGACGCGCATGGACTATCTGACGCCGTTCTTCAACGAGACGGCGTACTGCCTCGCGGTCGAGAAGCTCCTCGGCATCGAGGACGACATCCCCGACCGGGCGACGATCATCCGGGTGCTCCTGATGGAGCTGAACCGGTTGTCCTCGCACCTGGTGTGCATCGCCACCGGCGGCATGGAACTCGGCGCCACCACGATCATGATCTATGGCTTCCGTGATCGTGAACTCATTCTCGACATCTACGAGCTGATCACCGGCCTGCGGATGAACCACGCGTACATCCGGCCCGGCGGACTCGCCCAGGACCTGCCGCCCGGCGCGGTCGACCAGATCCGCGAGTTCGTGAAGAAGATGAACAAGAACCTTCCCGAGTACGACAAGCTCGCCACCGGGAACCCCATCTTCAAGGGCCGCATGCAGGACATCGGCTACCTCGACCTCGCCGGCTGTATGGCGCTCGGCGCGACAGGACCGATCCTGCGCTCGGCGGGCCTCCCGCACGACCTGCGCAAGGCCCAGCCGTACTGCGGCTACGAGACGTACGACTTCGACATCCCGACCGCCGACACCTGCGACGCCTACGGCCGCTTCCTCATCCGGCTCGAGGAGATGCGCCAGTCGCTGCGGATCGTCGAGCAGTGCCTGGACCGCCTGGAGCCCGGTCCGGTCATGGTCGCCGACAAGAAGATCGCCTGGCCCGCGCAGCTCGCGCTCGGCCCGGACGGTCTCGGCAACTCGCTCGACCACATCAAGAAGATCATGGGCACCTCCATGGAGGCCCTGATCCACCACTTCAAGCTGGTGACCGAGGGATTCCGGGTCCCGCCGGGCCAGACGTACGCGGCCGTCGAGTCGCCCAAGGGCGAACTCGGGGTGCACGTCGTGTCCGACGGAGGCACCCGCCCCTACCGGGTCCACTTCCGCGATCCGTCGTTCACCAACCTGCAGTCCATGGCGGCGATGTGCGAGGGCGGCATGGTCGCCGACGTCATCGTCGCCGTCGCGTCCATCGACCCCGTGATGGGAGGCGTCGACCGGTGACCACCACCCCTTCCGAACAGGGCGTCAGCCTGGGCATGCCGCAGCTGCCCGCGCCCGACTACCCGGACGACGTCCGAGCCCGGCTCGAGGCGGACGCGCGCGAGATCATCGGCCGCTACCCGGACTCCCGCTCCGCGCTGCTCCCGCTGCTGCACCTGGTGCAGTCCGAGGAGGGGTACGTCACGCGCACCGGGATGCGGTTCTGCGCGGACATGCTCGGCCTGACCACGGCCGAGGTCACCGCGGTCGCCACCTTCTACACCATGTACCGGCGCAAGCCGAGCGGTGACTACCAGGTGGGCGTCTGCACCAACACCCTGTGCGCGGTCATGGGCGGCGACGCCATCTTCTCCGCCCTCCAGGAGCACCTGGGCGTCGGCAACGGCGAGACCACCGGCGACGGCAAGGTCACCCTGGAGCACATCGAGTGCAACGCGGCCTGCGACTTCGCGCCGGTCGTGATGGTCAACTGGGAGTTCTTCGACAACCAGACCGTCGAGAGCGCCAGGCGGCTGGTCGACGATCTGCGCGCGGGTGCCGAGGTCCGGCCGACTCGCGGCGCGCCTCTGTGCACGTACAAGGAGACCGCCCGCATCCTCGCCGGATTCCCCGACCCCCGGCCCGGCGCCGTCGACGCGAGCGGCAGCGCGGGCCCGGCCTCCCTGATCGGACTCCGCCTCGCCAAGGGCGAACAGCCCGAGCCGCGCATCGTGCACCCGCGCGGCGAGGAGATCAGGGGCGCGGCACCCCAGGACGAGCCGCCCGCCGAACACCGCAGCTCGCATGACGCGCCGCAGAAGACATCGGCATCCGACCCCGCGCACCCCGCGGGCCCGGTCACCGAGGAGGGGGAGTGATGACCGTGTCCACCGAATTCGGGGGGACCTCCCGGCCCGAGGCGGGCGGGGAGTCGAGCCCGGAGAAGCTGCTCGCTCCCGTGCTGTCGGCGTTCTGGGACGAGGACAGGTCCTGGACGCTGGAGGGCTACCGGCGGCACGAGGGATACGAGGGCCTGCGCAAGGCGCTCGCCATGTCGCCGGACGACGTCATCGCGTACGTCAAGGAGGCGGGCCTGCGCGGCCGCGGCGGCGCGGGCTTCCCCACGGGCATGAAGTGGCAGTTCATCCCGCAGGGCGACGGCAAGCCTCACTATCTTGTTGTCAACGCCGACGAGTCGGAGCCCGGGACGTGCAAGGACATCCCGCTCCTCTTCGCGAACCCGCATGCCCTGATCGAAGGGATCGTGATCGCGTGTCACGCGATCAGGTCGGAGCACGCCTTCATCTATCTGCGCGGCGAGGTCGTCCCCGTGCTCAGGCGGCTGCACGAGGCCGTCCGCGAAGCGTATGCGGCGGGCTACCTCGGCAAGAACGTGCTGGGCAGCGGACTCAACCTGGAACTCACCGTGCACGCGGGCGCGGGCGCGTACATCTGCGGTGAGGAGACCGCGCTGCTCGACTCGCTCGAAGGCCGCCGCGGCCAGCCGCGACTGCGTCCCCCCTTCCCTGCTGTCGCCGGCCTCTATGCGTGCCCCACTGTCGTCAACAACGTGGAGTCGATCGCGTCGGTTCCCGCGATCCTGCACAAGGGCAAGGAGTGGTTCAGGTCGATGGGCAGCGAGAAGTCCCCGGGCTTCACGCTCTACTCGCTCAGCGGCCATGTCGCCAACCCCGGCCAGTACGAGGCCCCGCTCGGCATCACGCTGCGTCAGCTGCTCGAGATGAGCGGCGGGATGAGGCCGGGACACCGGCTGAAGTTCTGGACCCCGGGCGGCTCCTCGACCCCGATGCTCACCGAGGAGCACCTGGACGTCCCACTCGACTACGAGGGCGTGGGCGCCGCCGGCTCCATGCTCGGCACGAAGGCGCTGCAGTGCTTCGACGAGACGACCTGCGTCGTACGGGCCGTCACCCGCTGGACCGAGTTCTACGCCCACGAGTCCTGCGGCAAGTGCACGCCCTGCCGTGAAGGGACGTACTGGCTGGTGCAGTTGCTGCGCGACATCGAGGCAGGCAAGGGCGCGATGAGCGACCTCGACAAGCTCGCGGACATCGCCGACAACATCAACGGCAAGTCCTTCTGCGCCCTCGGCGACGGCGCCGCCTCGCCGATCTTCTCCTCGCTCAAGTACTTCCGCGAGGAGTACGCGCAGCACATCACGGGCGGGGGCTGCCCCTTCGACCCGGCCAAGTCCACGGCTTGGGCCGATCACCGTACGGAGGTGAACGCATGACCATCGCCACAAGCGCTCCCTCCGGGGGCGGCGAGGCCGCGGTGCCGCGCGAGGACCTCGTATCGCTGACGATCGACGGCATCGAGATCAGCGTGCCCAAGGGCACCCTGGTCATCCGGGCCGCCGAGATGCTCGGCATCGAGATCCCGCGGTTCTGCGACCACCCGCTGCTCGATCCGGCCGGTGCCTGCCGACAGTGCATCGTCGAGGTCGAGGGCCAGCGCAAGCCCATGGCGTCCTGCACCATCACCTGCACGGACGGCATGGTCGTGAAGACCCAGCTCACCTCGCCGGTCGCCGAGAAGGCGCAGCGCGGTGTGATGGAGCTGCTGCTCATCAACCACCCGCTGGACTGCCCGGTCTGCGACAAGGGCGGCGAGTGCCCGCTGCAGAACCAGGCGATGTCGGTCGGCGACCCGGACACCCGTTTCGAGGGCAAGAAGCGGACGTTCGCCAAGCCCGTGCCGATCTCCACGCAGGTGCTGCTCGACCGCGAGCGGTGCGTGCTGTGCGCGCGCTGCACCCGCTTCTCCAACCAGGTCGCCGGCGACCCGATGATCGAGCTGCTTGAGCGGGGAGCACTGCAGCAGGTCGGTACGGGAGAGGGCGACCCCTTCGAGTCGTACTTCTCCGGGAACACCATCCAGATCTGCCCGGTGGGCGCGCTCACTTCGGCGGCGTACCGCTTCCGCGCCCGGCCCTTCGACCTCGTGTCCAGCCCGACCGTGTGCGAGCACTGCTCCGGCGGCTGCGCGACGCGTACCGACCACCGGCGCGGCAAGGTCATGCGGCGGCTCGCCGCCAACGACCCCGAGGTCAACGAGGAGTGGATCTGCGACAAGGGCCGGTTCGCGTTCCGGTACGCGCAGCAGCGAGACCGGATCGAACACCCCCTCGTCCGGAACGCCGAGAGCGGTGAGCTGGAGCCCGCAAGCTGGCCCGAGGCCCTGGAAGCGGCGGCCCGCGGGCTGACCGGGGCGCGCGGCAGGACCGGCGTGCTGACCGGCGGCCGGCTGACCGTCGAGGACGCCTACGCCTACAGCAAGTTCGCGCGCGTGGCGCTCGACACCAACGACATCGACTTCCGCGCGCGCGTGCACAGCGGCGAGGAGGCCGACTTCCTGGCCTCGCGGGTCGCCGGTCGCGGCAGGGACCTCGACGGGACGGGCGTGACGTACTCCGGGCTGGAGAAGGCCCCCGCCGTGCTGCTCGCCGGAATCGAGGCGGAGGAGGAGGCTCCCGGCGTCTTCCTGCGGCTGCGCAAGGCGTGGCGGAAGCACGGACAGCGCACCTTCGCCCTCGCCTCGTACGCCACGCGCGGCCTGGACAAGGCCGGCGGCACGCTGCTGCCCGCGGCGCCGGGCACCGAGACCGAATGGCTGGACGCGCTCGCGAGCGGGGTCGGTCTGGAAGGCGACGGGGCGAAGGCCTCCGAGGCGCTGCGCGCGGAGGGTTCCGTCATCGTCGTCGGCGAGCGGCTCGCCGCCGTGGAGGGCGGGCTGACCGCCGCCGTACGGGCGGCGACGGCGACCGGCGCACGGCTGGTGTGGATCCCGCGCAGGGCCGGTGAGCGCGGCGCGATCGAGGCGGGTGCGCTGCCGTCGCTGCTGCCGGGCGGGCGTCCGGCGACCGACCCGCGCGCGCGGGATGAGGTCGCGGCCGCCTGGGGGCTCGCGGAGCTTCCGCACCGCTACGGACGCGATACCGGGCAGATCGTCGAGGCGGCCGCAACGGGCGAGCTCGGTGCGCTGCTCGTCGCGGGCGTCGAGGTCGCCGATCTTCCCGATCCGGCACGCGCGCGTGAAGCACTTCACGAGGTGGGCTTCCTCATCTCGCTGGAGCAGCGCCCGAGCGAGGTCACGGAGCGGGCCGACGTCGTGCTGCCGGTGGCCGCGGTCGCCGAGAAGGCGGGCACCTTCCTCAACTGGGAAGGCAGGGCGAGGCCCTTCGAGGCCGCGCTCAAGCCGGACCACATGACGCGCCGCCTGGCACCCACCGACGCACGCGTGCTGCAGATGCTGGCGGACGCGATGGACGTCCACCTGGGTCTGCCCGATCTGCGCGCGGCACGTGTCGAGCTGGACCGGCTCGGCACCTGGGACGGGCCGCGGGCGACGGAGCCCCTCGAGACGGCGGTGCCCCTGCCGAGGCCGGGTGCCGGAGAGGCCGTACTCGCAGGGCATCGGCTGCTGCTCGACCTGGGCCGTCTCCAGGAGGGCGACGAGGCGCTCGCCGGAACCCGGCACGCGGCCGTGGCCCGGCTCTCCGCCGCCACCGCGGCCGAGGCGGGCGTCAAGGAGGGCGACGTCCTGGCCGTCACGGGCGACGCGGGCACCACGGAACTCCCGCTGCAGATCACGGAGATGCCCGACCGCGTGGTGTGGCTCCCGCTGAACTCCAGCGGGACAGGCGTCGCCTCGGACACGGGGGCGCGGCCCGGCGAACTCGTCCGTATCGGCCCGGCGGTGGAGCCGAAGGCCTCTTCTGTCACGGAGGTGACGTCATGACGCCGCAGGCAGTGGCGCCAGGGGCGCTGACGCCGCTGGCGGCGGAGGACCTGTCGATGTTCGGCACCGACCCCTGGTGGCTGGTCGCGATCAAGGCGGTCTTCTGCTTCGCCTTCCTGATGGTGACGGTGCTCTTCTCCATCGTGTGGGAGCGCAAGGTCGTCGCCTGGATGCAGCTGCGCATCGGCCCCAACCGGCACGGCCCCTGGGGCATGCTCCAGTCGCTCGCCGACGGCATCAAGCTGATGCTCAAGGAAGACGTGATCGTCAAGCGCGCGGACAAGGCCGTCTACATCCTTGCCCCGATCGTCGCGGCGATCCCGGCCTTCATGGCGATCGCCGTGATCCCCTTCGGGCCTGCGGGCAACGAGATCTCGGTCTTCGGCCACCGCACCGCGATGCAGCTCACCGACCTGCCGATCGCGATGCTCTACATCCTCGCGGTCGCCTCCGTCGGCATCTACGGAATCGTGCTGGCGGGCTGGAGCTCCGGATCCACGTATCCGCTGCTCGGGGGCCTGCGCTCCTGCGCGCAGATGATCTCGTACGAGATCGCGATGGGCGCCGCCTTCGCCTCGGTGTTCCTGTACTCCGGGTCGATGTCGACCTCGGCGATCGTCGAGTCGCAGCAGGACCGCTGGTACATCCTGCTGCTGCCGGTGTCGTTCCTCGTCTACATCGTCACGATGGTCGGCGAGACCAACCGGGCGCCGTTCGACATGCCGGAGTCCGAGGGCGACCTGGTGGGCGGATTCAACACCGAGTACTCGTCGATCAAGTTCGCGATGTTCATGCTCGCCGAGTACGTGAACATGGTGACGGTCTCGGCGGTGTCGGTGACGCTCTTCCTCGGCGGCTGGCGGGCCCCCTGGCCGGTCTCCACCTTCTGGGAGGGCGCGAACCACGGTTGGTGGCCGATGCTCTGGTTCGTCGTCAAGGTCCAGCTGCTGCTGTTCTTCTTCATCTGGCTGCGCGGCACCCTGCCCCGCGTCCGCTACGACCAGCTGATGAAGCTCGGCTGGAAGGTGCTCATCCCCGTCTCGGTGGTCTGGCTGATGCTCGTGGCGACCGTCCGGGCGCTGCGGAACGCGAACTACGCCGTCAGCGACATCGCGCTCTACGTCGGCGCAGGCGTCCTCGCCGTCCTGCTGCTGTCCTTCGTCGTCGACATGTTCCGCGCCAGGCAGCCCGCCGAGGAGGCACGCGAGAAGCCCGCGGCCTTCGACCCGATGGCGGGCGGATTCCCCGTGCCGCCGCTGCCGGGGCAGACGCTTCCGCCGGTGCCGAGGCGGCGCCCGCGACGGGAGCGGGAGCTCATTGTCAGTGGCGGCCCGGATACTCCAAGTGACGGACCTACGGATGGAAAGGAGGCGTCCGATGGCTGAGGAGCCCAAGGAGCCCGGGAAGTCCGGCGAGACCGACCAGGGGTTCCAGAACCCGGTGGCCGGCTTCGGCGTGACCTTCAAGGCCATGTTCAAGAAGCGGCTCACCGAGCAGTACCCGGAGCAGAAGAAGACCACCGCTCCTCGCTTCCACGGACGGCACCAGCTCAACCGCCATCCGGATGGCCTGGAGAAGTGCATCGGCTGCGAGCTCTGCGCGTGGGCCTGTCCCGCGGACGCCATCTACGTGGAGGGCGCGGACAACACGGACGAGGAGCGCTACTCGCCCGGCGAGCGGTACGGCCGCGTCTACCAGATCAACTACGCCCGCTGCATCTTCTGCGGTCTGTGCATCGAGGCGTGCCCCACACGCGCGTTGACGATGACCAACGAGTTCGAGCTGGCCGACTCGAGCCGCGAGAACCTCATCTACACCAAGGAACAGCTGCTCGCCGGCCTCCAGGAGGACATGGTCGACACGCCGCACGCGATCTACCCCGGAATGGACGAGCAGGACTACTACCGGGGCCTCGTGACGGAAGCGGCGCCGGGGACGGTCCAGCAGGTCGCGGTCTCCAAAGGGGAACTGCATCAATCAGCAGGCCCTTCGGGCGCGGCCCAAGAGGCATCCTCGGACTTCGGCCCTGACGAGCCCGCCTCGAAGAAGGTGATCGGCCGATGACACAGCTCGCCGCCTACACCACCTCGACCGGCGAGGCCTTCCAGTTCTGGGTGCTCGGGACGGTCGCCGTGATCGGCGCCCTGTGCACCGTGCTCATGAAGAAGGCCGTGCACAGCGCGCTGTGCCTGGCCGGAACCATGATCGTCCTGGCGGTCTTCTATCTCGCCAACGGTGCGTACTTCCTGGGCATCGTGCAGATCGTCGTCTACACCGGCGCGATCATGATGCTGTTCCTCTTCGTGGTCATGCTCGTCGGCGTCACCGCGGCGGACTCGCTGAGGGAGACCATCAAGGGCCAGCGCTGGCTGGCCGCCCTGTGCGGGCTCGGCTTCGCGGTGCTGCTCGTCGGCGGCATCGGCAACGCCTCGCTGAAGGAGTTCAACGGCCTCGGACAGGCCAACTCCGCCGGCAACGTCCAGGGCCTCGCGGAGCTCCTCTTCACCAAGTACGTCTTCGCCTTCGAGCTCACCGGCGCGCTGCTGATCACCGCCGCGGTCGGCGCGATGGTGCTCACGCACCGCGAGCGCACCGAGCGAGCCAAGACCCAGCGCGAGCTGTCCGAGCAGCGTGTGCGCGAGGGCAAGCACCTGCCGCCGCTGCCCGCCCCCGGCGTCTACGCCCGGCACAACGCGGTCGACATCGCGGGCCTGCTCCCGGACGGCACCCCGTCCGAGCTCACCGTCAACAAGACGCTGCGCTCCCGGGGCCAGATCCGCGACGTCTCCAAGGACGCACTGAACGATCTGAAGGCGCTCGAGCAGCGCGCGGAGGACCGCCTTGAACGGCCGCGGCCCGAGGAGGCCTCGAAGTGAACCCGGTCAACTACGTCTATCTCGCCGCCCTGTTGTTCGCGATCGGCGCCACCGGCGTGCTCATCAGGCGGAACGCGATCGTCGTGTTCATGTGCATCGAGCTCATGCTCAACGCCTGCAACCTCGCGCTCGTCGCCTTCTCCCGGATGCACGGCAATCTCGACGGCCAGATCATCGCCTTCTTCACGATGGTCGTCGCCGCCGCGGAGGTCGTGGTCGGGCTGGCGATCATCGTGTTGCTGTTCCGTTCCCGCCACTCGGCCTCGGTCGACGACGCCAGCCTGATGAAGCTGTAAGGGGTCGCTGAACGTGGAGAATCTGATTGCGCTGCTGGTAGCGGCGCCACTGCTCGGAGCGGCCGTCCTGCTGTGCGGCGGGCGCCGACTGGACCGTACGGGCCACTGGATCGGCACGGTGCTGGCGGCCGTCTCCTTCGTCATCGGTGCCGTGCTCTTCGCCGACATGCTGGGCAAGGGTGCCGAGGAGCGGACGCTCACCCAGCACCTGTTCAGCTGGATCCCGGTCGAGGGCTTCCAGGCGGATGTCGCCTTCCAGCTCGACCAGCTGTCGATGACGTTCGTCCTGCTGATCACCGGCGTCGGCTCGCTCATCCACCTGTACTCGATCGGGTACATGGAGCACGACGAGCGGCGCCGCCGCTTCTTCGGCTATCTGAACCTGTTCCTCGCGGCGATGCTGCTGCTGGTCCTCGCCGACAACTATCTCCTGCTGTACGTGGGCTGGGAGGGCGTAGGCCTCGCCTCGTACCTGCTGATCGGCTTCTGGCAGCACAAGCCCAGCGCCGCCACCGCCGCGAAGAAGGCCTTCCTGGTCAACCGCGTCGGCGACATGGGTCTGTCCATCGCGATCATGCTGATGTTCCTGTGGTTCGGCACCTTCGCCTTCGGGCCGGTGCTCGGCACGCACGAGGACCCCGGGCTCGCCGGCGCCGCCGGGGAGGGCGAGCTGACCGCGATCGCCCTGATGCTGCTGCTCGCCGCGTGCGGCAAGTCCGCGCAGGTGCCGCTGCAGTCCTGGCTCGGGGACGCGATGGAGGGCCCGACTCCGGTCTCGGCCCTGATCCACGCGGCCACCATGGTGACGGCGGGCGTGTATCTGATCACCCGGTCCGGCGCCATCTTCAACGGCGCTCCCGACGCCCAGCTGGCGGTCGTGGTGGTCGGCGCGGTCACGCTCCTCTTCGGTGCCATCGTCGGTTGCGCGAAGGACGACATCAAGAAGGCGCTGGCCGGCTCGACGATGTCGCAGATCGGGTACATGGTCCTGGCCGCCGGCCTCGGTCCCATCGGTTACGCGTTCGCGATCATGCACCTGGTGACGCACGGCTTCTTCAAGGCCGGGCTGTTCCTCGGTGCCGGCTCGGTCATGCACGGCATGAACGACGAGGTGGACATGAGGAAGTACGGCGGCCTACGGAAGTACATGCCGGTCACCTTCGTGACCTTCGGCCTCGGCTACCTCGCGATCATCGGTCTCCCGCCGTTCTCGGGCTTCTGGTCCAAGGACAAGATCATCGAGGCGGCCTTCGCTCAGCAGAGCGATCTGCGATCCTGGATCTTCGGTGGAGTCGCACTGCTGGGCGCGGGCATCACCGCGTACTACATGACGCGCGTGATGATCCTGACCTTCTTCGGGGAGAAGCGCTGGCAGCCGGCCCCCGACCCGGACACGGCGCCGAGCGTCGAGCCCGGCATCGAGGTGCACCCCGGCGAGATGCCGCATCCGCACGAGGCTCCGAAGTCCATGACGATCCCCATGATCGTGCTGGCCCTCGGGTCGGTCTTCGCGGGCGCGGTGTTCGGCATCGGCGAGCGGTTCGTGCACTGGCTGGAGCCGGTGACCTCCTTCGACCACCCGCACCCGGTGGTCGGCGTGCCGGTCATCACAACGGCCACGATCGTGGTGCTGCTGCTCGGCGTCGGCCTCGCCTACCTCCAGTACGGGCGCCGTCCGGTCCCCGTCGTCGCCCCGCGCGGCTCGCTCCTCACCCGGGCAGCCCGGCGCGATCTCCTCCAGGACGACTTCAACCACATCGTGCTGGTCCGCGGCGGCGAACACCTCACGCGCTCCCTGGTGTACGTCGACCACACGCTGGTCGACGGGGTCGTCAACGGCACGGCGGCCTCGGTCGGCGGGCTGTCCGGGCGGCTGCGCAAGCTGCAGAACGGCTACGCACGCTCGTATGCGGTCTCGATGTTCGGCGGTGCGGCAGTCCTGATCGCCGCGACCCTGCTGATGAGGGGAGTGTGACCACGATGTCGCAAGTAGTGAACGCGGGGTTCCCGCTCCTGACGGCGACGGCTGCGCTCCCGGCAGTCGGTGCGATCGCCACGGCCGCCGTTCCGGCCGCCCGGCGGACCGCAGCCAAGTGGCTGGCGCTGCTGGTCTCGCTGGCCACGCTCGTGCTGGCCGCGATCGTGGCCGTACGGTTCGAGCCCGGCGGCGACCGCTATCAGCTCGCCGAATCGCACGCCTGGATCGAGGACTTCGGCGTGCGGTACGAACTGGGGGTCGACGGCATCGCGGTGGCGCTCATCGCGCTGACCGCCGTACTGATCCCGGTCATCATCCTGGCGGGGTGGCACGACGCCGATCCCCTGGAGACCAAGTCGAAGAGGTGGCGGCCGACACAGGGCTTCTTCGCCCTGATCCTCGCCGTGGAAGCGATGGTGATCCTCTCCTTCGAGGCCACCGACATCTTCCTCTTCTACATCTTCTTCGAAGCCATGCTCATCCCGATGTACTTCCTCATCGGCGGCTTCGGGGACAGGGCTCATGCAGGGGGCGACGAGGCCGCGGCTACCCAACGCTCGTATGCCGCGGTGAAGTTCCTCCTCTACAACCTGGTCGGCGGCCTGATCATGCTGGCCGCGGTGATCGGCCTCTACGTGGTGGCGGGGAACTTCTCGCTTCAGGAGATCGCCGCGGCCCGGGCCAGCGGCCAGCTCGACATGGCGACCAACACCGAACGCCTGCTGTTCCTGGGCTTCTTCTTCGCCTTCGCGGTGAAGGCGCCCCTGTGGCCGCTCCACACCTGGCTGCCGAACGCCATGGGCGAGGCCACCGCCCCGGTCGCCGTCCTCATCACAGCGGTCGTCGACAAGGTCGGCACCTTCGCGATGCTCCGCTTCTGCCTCCAGCTCTTCCCGGAGGCCAGCAAGTGGGCGACACCGGTGATTCTGGTACTGGCCGTGATCAGCATCGTGTACGGCGCCCTGCTGGCCGTCGGCCAGCGAGACATCAAGCGCCTGGTGGCCTATGCGTCGATCTCCCACTTCGGCTTCATCATCATGGGCATCTTCGCGATGACGAGCCAGGGCCAGTCCGGCGCGACGCTCTACATGGTCAACCACGGGATCTCGACCGCCGCACTCATGCTGGTGGCCGGCTTCCTGATCTCGCGGCGCGGCTCGCGGCTCATCGCCGACTACGGAGGCGTGCAGAAGGTCGCCCCGGTGCTGGCCGGCACCTTCCTGATCGGCGGCCTGGCAACCCTGTCCCTGCCGGGCCTTGCCCCCTTCGTCAGTGAGTTCCTGGTGCTGGTGGGCACATTCACCCGCTACCCGGTGATCGGCATCATCGCCACCTTCGGCATCGTGCTCGCCGCGCTCTACACCCTCGTCCTCTACCAGCGGACGATGACGGGCCCGGTGAAGCCGGAGGTCTCGGCGATGCCGGATCTGCGGGTGCGCGAACTCGTGGTGGTCGCCCCGCTGATCGCACTGCTGATCTTCCTCGGCGTCTACCCGAAGCCGGTCACCGACATCGTCAACCCTGCGGTCGGGCACACCCTGTCCGACGTACAGCAGCAGGACCCCAAGCCCGAGGTGGAGGCGGCCAAGTGAGCGCATCAGCCGTCCACAGCCTGTGGACAACCGCAGCGACAGCGCCTTTGCAAGACCAGATCACCAAGATCGACGCGCCGAAGTTCGAGTACGGGCAGATGTCGCCCACCCTGATCGTCCTGGGCGCGGCGATCATCGGGGTGCTCGTCGAGGCCTTCGTGCCCCGCAAGTCGCGCTACTACGTGCAGGTCTTCCTGTCCGTCGTGGCGCTCGCCGCCGCCTTCGCTGCGATCGTCGCGCTGGCGGCCGGTGGATACGGCACCACGAAGGCGAGGATCTCGGCGATGGGCGCGATCGCCGTCGACGGGCCGTCGCTGTTCCTGCAGGGCACCATTCTGCTGGCGGGTCTGGTCGCGGTGTTCACCTTCGCCGAGCGCAGGCTTGACCCTGCGGCAGGCGCCAACCGCGTCGACTCGTTCGCCGCACAGGCCGCGGCCGTGCCGGGCAGCGACGGCGAAAAGGCCGCGGTGAAGGCGGGATTCACCACCACCGAGGTGTTCCCGCTGGTCCTGTTCGCGATCGGCGGCATGCTGATCTTCCCGTCGGCGAACGACCTGCTGACCCTGTTCATCGCCCTGGAAGTCTTCTCGCTGCCGCTCTACCTCCTCTGCGCCCTGGCCCGCCGCAAGCGGCTCGTGTCGCAGGAAGCAGCCGTCAAGTACTTCCTGCTGGGCGCCTTCGCCTCCGCGTTCACGCTGTTCGGCATCGCCCTCCTCTACGGCTACGCGGGCTCCGTGTCGTACGCGACGATCGCGCAGGTCGTCGACGGCAGCATCCAGAACGTCAGCCCGGCCCTCGCAGACACCATGGGCAACGACACGCTGCTGCTGATCGGCGCCGCCCTGCTGGTGATGGGGCTGCTGTTCAAGGTGGGCGCGGTGCCGTTCCACATGTGGACCCCGGACGTGTACCAGGGAGCGCCGACGCCGGTCACGGGCTTCATGGCGGCCGCGACGAAGGTGGCCGCGTTCGGCGCGCTGCTGCGGGTGCTGTACGTGGTCCTGCCGGGTCTGCGCTGGGACTGGCGGCCGGTGATGTGGGGCGTCGCGATCGTCACGATGCTGGGCGGCGCGATCGTCGCGATCACCCAGACCGATATGAAGCGGCTCCTGGCGTACTCGTCGATCGCGCACGCGGGCTTCATCCTCGCGGGTGTCATCGCCATGACCCCGGACGGCGTCTCGTCCGTGCTGTTCTATCTGGCCGCGTACTCGTTCGTGACGATCGGCGCGTTCGCGGTCGTGACGCTGGTGCGGGACGCGGGAGGCGAGGCCACGCACCTGTCCAAGTGGGCGGGGCTCGGACGACGCTCGCCGCTGGTCGCAGCCGTGTTCGCGGTGTTCCTGCTGGCGTTCGCGGGCATTCCGCTGACGTCTGGCTTCGCCGGGAAGTTCGCCGTGTTCAAGGCGGCGGCGGAGGGCGGGGCGGCACCGTTGGTCGTGATCGGTGTGATCTCGTCGGCCGTCGCGGCGTTCTTCTACATCCGCGTGATCGTCCTGATGTTCTTCAGCGAGCCGAAGCCGGAGGGGCCGACGGTCGCCGTCCCTTCGCCGCTGACGATGACGGCGATCGGGCTCGGTGTGGCGGTCACGCTGGTGCTCGGTGTGGCGCCGCAGTACTTCCTGGATCTGGCGGGGCAGGCGGGGGTGTTTGTGCGCTGAGGTTGGGTGATCTTGAACGCCGGGCGGGCTGAGTCACTCAGCCCGCCCGGCGTTTGAGGACGAGCCCGAAGGGCGATTCGGGGGTCTGGGGGCGGAGCCCCCAGCTTCGGGAAGGGGCGGGACTGGGGAAAGGCCCCGCAGGGCGCCCCACGCACCCCCCAGCCTGTGGATAACTCTTCGGGTGTCAGCGCAGGCCCCTATGGTGGCTGTGGTGGTCGAGGGACGACGCACGGGGGCACGGCAATGATGGCGATGGGCGGAACAGGCGTGATGGCCGAAGCGGAGGCAGGCTCGGAGCCGAGCACGGGGCTGGGCGCGGAGCCGAGCACAGGGCTAGGCGCGGAGCCGCAGGTCGGCTTCTCGGCGCCGGACGACGGCTTCCCCGCGCCGGCGGGCGCGGACGCCGGCGCCGGTCCGGCGCCCGGGTCCGGAGGGCCGACCGAAAGCGACGCGCTCGGCACCCTGCGCCGCGTCTTCGGCTACGAAGCCTTCCGCGGCGAGCAAGACGCGATCATCGACCACGTGGTGGCAGGCGGCGACGCCGTCGTGCTCATGCCCACCGGCGGCGGAAAGTCCCTGTGCTACCAGATCCCGGCGCTGGTCCGCCCCGGCACCGGAGTCGTCGTCTCCCCGCTGATCGCGCTCATGCAGGACCAGGTGGACGCGCTGCGGGCGCTAGGCGTGCGGGCCGGGTTCATGAACTCCACGCAGGACTTCGACGAGCGACGCATGGTGGAGGCCGAGTTCCTGGCGGGCGAGCTGGACCTGCTCTACCTGGCTCCGGAGCGGCTGCGCCTGGACGCCACCCTCGAGCTGCTGTCCCGCGCCAAGATCTCGGTCTTCGCGATCGACGAGGCGCACTGCGTGGCGCAGTGGGGGCACGACTTCCGGCCGGACTATCTGGCGCTGTCGGTGCTCGGCGAGCGCTGGCCGGACGTACCGAGAATCGCCCTGACGGCGACCGCGACGCGGGCCACGCACCAGGAGATCACCCAGCGCCTCGACATGCGGAACGCCCGCCACTTCGAGGCGAGCTTCGACCGGCCCAACATCCAGTACCGCATCGTGTCGAAGGACGACCCCAAGCGGCAGCTGCTGGCCTTCCTGCGCGAGGAGCACGCGGGCGACGCCGGCATCGTCTACTGCCTCTCGCGCAACTCGGTGGAGAAGACCGCGGAGTTCCTGTGCCGCAACGGCATCGAGGCCGTGCCGTACCACGCGGGCCTGGACGCCGGCACACGCGCCGCCCACCAGTCCCGCTTCCTGCGCGAAGAGGGCCTCGTGGTCGTGGCGACGATCGCCTTCGGCATGGGCATCGACAAGCCGGACGTCCGGTTCGTCGCCCATCTCGACCTCCCGAAGTCCGTCGAGGGCTACTACCAGGAGACGGGCCGTGCGGGCCGCGACGGCCTGCCGTCCACGGCCTGGATGGCGTACGGCCTGCAGGACGTCGTCCAGCAGCGCAAGCTGATTCAGAGCGGCGAGGGAGACGAGTCCTTCCGCCGGCGGGCGGCCTCCCACCTGGACGCGATGCTCGCGCTGTGCGAGACGGCCGGCTGCCGACGCGGCCGGCTGCTGACGTACTTCGGCCAGGAACCCGGAGCCCCGGCGTGCGGCAACTGCGACACCTGCCTCACGCCGCCCGAGACCTGGGACGGCACGATCCCGGCCCAGAAGGTGCTCTCCACGGTGGTGCGGCTGCAGCGGGAGCGCGGCCAGAAGTTCGGCACGGGGCAGATAGTGGACATCCTGCTGGGCCGCCGGACCGCCAAGGTCATCCAGTTCGATCACGACCAGCTGTCCGTCTTCGGCATCGGACAGGAGCTGTCGGAGGCCGAATGGCGCGGCGTGGTGCGTCAGTTGCTGGCGCAGGGGCTGCTGGCCGTCGAGGGGGAGTACGGGACGCTGGTGCTGACCGACACGAGCGGGACGGTGCTGCGGCGCGAGCGCGAAGTACCGCTGCGCAAGGAGCCGAAGAAGCCGGCCGCGTCCCGGTCCGGGGTGTCCGCGAAGGGGGAGCGCAAGGCCAAGACGGCCGCGGCCGACCTGCCCGCCGAGCTTGTGCCGGTCTTCGAGGCCCTGCGCTCCTGGCGAGCCGAACAGGCCCGCGAACAGGGCGTCCCGGCGTACGTCATCTTCCACGACGCCACGCTCAGGGAGATCGCCACGGCCTGCCCTCGTTCGGTGGCCGAGCTCGGCGGCATCAGTGGGGTGGGCGAGAAGAAGCTGGCGACGTACGGGGAGGGCGTGATAGGGGTGCTGGCCTCCCTGGACGCGGCCGGCGACGGAGCCCAGGTACCCGACGGAGCCCAGGTACCCGACGGAGCCCAGGTACCCGGGGGAGCCCAGGTACCCGGGGGAGCCCCGGTACCCGGGACCGCCGAGGCGTCCGCACCGGACCCCGACTGGCCCGAGCTGGACGCGGAGCCGGAGCCGGAGGACTGGATATAGAAGCCGCCGCGGTGTGTCTCGGGCGGCTGTCCACTCGGGTCGGCCGCGGACGGTACGTATCCGGCGGCTGACCACGTGGGCTGACCACGTGGGCCGGCCGCTCCATCCGGCGGCCGACCCAGGCCGGTCTGCCCGCCCCCGGTCCTACGCCGACGGGACGATCCTCCCGGTCACCTCGCCCAGAGCCACCTTCGTCCCGCCCGGCCCCGGCGCCCACGCCGACAGGGTCACCACGTCGCCGTCCTCCAGGAACGTCCGCTTGCCGTCGGGCAGATCGAGATGGTCGCGGCCGTTCCAGGTGAGTTCGAGCAGGGAGCCGCGCTCGTGCTCCTCCGGGCCGCTCACGGTGCCGGAGCCGTAGAGATCGCCCGTACGCAGCGAGGCGCCGTTGACCGTCATATGGGCCAGCTGCTGCGCCGCCGTCCAGTACATCGTGGAGAAAGGGGGCCGAGAGACCACATGGCCGTTGATCGCGACCGAGATGCGCAGGTCGTAGCCGCCGGGTTCGTCTGCCGCGGACTCCGCCGAGTCGTCGAGATAGGGGAGCAGTTGGTGTGTGCGCTCCGGGGGTGCCACGCGCGCCGCCTCGAGCGCCTCCAGGGGCGTGATCCATGCCGACACCGAGGTGGCGAAGGACTTGCCGAGGAAGGGCCCCAGAGGGACGTACTCCCAGGCCTGGAGATCGCGGGCCGACCAGTCGTTGAGCAGGCACAGCCCGAAGACATGCTCCCGGAAGTCCGACAGCGCCACCGATGCGCCCATGTCCGACGGCACGCCCACCACGAAGCCGACCTCGGCCTCGATGTCCAGGCGCACCGAAGGGCCGAAGATCGGTGCGGGATCCGCCGGCGCCTTCCGTTGGCCGGATGGGCGTACGACGTCCGTCCCGGACACCACCACGGTGCCGGATCGGCCGTGGTAACCGATGGGCAGATGCTTCCAGTTGGGGGTGAGGGAGTCCGCGGCGTCGGGGCGGAAGATCCGGCCGACGTTACGGGCGTGGTTCTCGGAGGAGTAGAAGTCGACGTAGTCCGCCACCTCGAAGGGGAGGTGCAGCGTGACCTCGGACAGGGGGTACAGCAGCGGCCCGACGACGTCCCGGTGGGCGGGCACGGTCACCCAGGCGGTGAGCGCGCGCCGGACGTCGCTCCATGTGGTGCGGCCTGCCGCCAGCAGCGGATTGAGGGTCGGCTGTGCGAGCAGCGAGACATACGGCGAGCCGAGGGCGGCGGCCGCCGCGCCCGCGTCCAGCACGAACTCGCCGAGCCGCACGCCGACCCGCCGCTCTGGAGAACCGTGCCCGGGGCGGGAGAACACGCCGTACGGAAGGTTGTGCGGGCCGAAGGGGTCGCCCTCGGTCAGGTCGAGCGGGATCTGCTCGGGCATCTGTTCCTGCCTCGCTTTCCGTGTGGTTGTGCCACACGTTACGGGGGAGTTGCGGGCGATGGGCAGTGTCCAAAGAATCCGCAATGCCCGTATGGAGCCGACCTCGCTCTGTCGGCTCAGCCGCGGCCCTCGAAGACCTCCCTGCTCAGAAACACCAACTGCGCCCGCTTCTCCGGCAGGTCGATCTGGGGACCGCGTACGAAGCCCTGCCGGACCAGGCGTGCGATGGCCTTGTCGTTGCGGGCGTCGGGTTCGGCCACGATCCGCTGCCGGCCCGGGACCGAGAGCACGAAGGTGAGGAAGACGGAGAGGAGGGTGCCGGTGAAGCCCGGCTCCGGGGCGCCATCTGGCGGACCGACCATCAGATGGATACCGAAGTCGCCTGGCTGGACGTCGTAGCACTCGCCGACCGGGTCGTGCTCCGGTTCGTACGTCTGGAAGAGTGCGACCGGCTTGTCGTCCCGGTGTATCAGGTACGCGTGGTGCGTGGTGAGGGAGTCCAGGAACTCGTAGATCTCCAGGACGCGCTCCCGGCCGACGTCGCGCATGCCCCAGAAGCGGGCCCGCTCCTCGGCGACCCAGTCGTGGATCAGGTCGATGTCGCCCGCCGGATCCACCGGGACGACGCGGACGGTGCCGAAGCCGTCGACCGTCTGCTCGTACACGGCTTCCCGCGGACGGGCAGGGGATTCAGGGGATTCGGCAGGGGACTCAACAGGGGAGTCGGCAGGGGATGCAGCGAGGGACTCAGAGGTCATGGCTCTCCTCGGTCAGAAGGTTCCAGTCGGTGATCACGGGCACGAGTTCTCCTTGGAGCCACAGCGGCAGCTGGTCGCGGTGGTGGGCGTCACCGGGTACGCCGGAGGCGCCGAAGGGGACCACCCAGAGGCTGTCCTCGCGCCGCGCGAGGTCCCAGACGTAGCGGGCGGCGGGGCCGCGTGCGCTGTGGTCCGTGACCCCGGGGACGCTGGAGGTGGACAGCACACAGTCGTGGTCGCCGGACAGTCCCGGCCACTGCGGCTCTGCGGCGTCGGGCAGAGCCTGCCAGGGTGCGAGCCGGTGCACCTCACCCCACGGCACCGGTTCCCGTCCGTCGGCGGCCATGTCGGCGGCCACCTCCTCCAGGGCCGCTCTGACGAGGTCGGTCCTCAGGTGGTCAGTCCTGTCGACGCCAGGGATCTGACGGGTCGACAGCAGTGCTCCCAGTGCGTACGCGACCCGCGGGACCAGGGCGAGCCACGGCTGGAAGATCGCGGGGTGGGGCGGGGGCTCGCTCAGGCCGGAGAGCGCCGGATGAGCCGCGAGCCGCCGCACCACCGCCGACCGTACGGCCGCATACGCCGTCGCGTCGGTGCTCCCGGCCTCCATCCGGCGGTCCCAGCGCAGCAGCCGCTCCCGCAGCCGCGCGGCCTCCGGGCTGAGCCCGTCCAGATCGCCCAGCCCCGCGAGCAGGTCGATGAGGGGTTGAGCCGAAGCCAGATGGGTGTCGGTGTGGATGGCCGCCATGTCCTTGCCGGACCAGGCCGTCGACTCGTCAAGGAGCTGCTGGATCCGCCGCTGCCGGTGCGGTGGTGCGAACTCGACGCCGACCGGGCCGGCGATGCCCCGCTGGTTCGCCATCACGGCGACGCCGTCGACGTCCTCGTGGGGCATTTCGTGCCAGCCGCGCCACTCGTGCCCCGGCTCCCAGGCCGGTACGACCCGCAGCATGTTGTCCCGGTGGCGGCGAGGCACCGCGCCCGCGACCCGGTGCAGCAGCCCGCCCCGGGTGTCCGCGGCCTGAACGACGTTGACGGGCTCGGCCCACTGGTCGAAGGCCCGGTCCACATCGTCGACGCTCCTGGCCCGGAGCAGCGCCGGCAGCACGCCGAACCCGAGGTCCTCGCGTACGCGCGGGGGATAACGGAGGCTGATGGCCATCGATTCGCCGGGGCCGCCGATCACGACGGGGCCGCGCTCGGTCTCGATCACCTCGACCTCGACGGGATCGGCCCCGGCGACCTCGATGGTCTCGACGTGAGCGGAGGCGGGTCGCCAGCCGTCCGGACCGAGAGCCTCGACGTCGCCTCCCTGTTGCCGGTCTTCGCGGCGCCGGAGCTGCTCCCGGTAGAGGTCCTGGTAGTCGGCCATGGCGTTGGTGATCGCCCAGGCCACCTGGCCGGTGTGCCCGAAGTGCGCGATGCCCGGGACGCCCGGCACGGCGAGCCCGACCACGTCGAACTCCGGGCAGGCCAGGCGGATCTGCTGGTAGACACCCGGGTCCTCGATGAACCGGTGCGGGTCGCCCGCGATGAGGGCGTTCCCGGTGGCGGTGCGGTCGCCGGCGATGAGCCAGCCGTTGCTCCCGGACGTACCCGGCCCGTCCGTGGCGAACAGTTCGATCGCCTCGGCACCGAGCCGGCGGACGACCTCCTCGCGCCACAGCTTGGTGGGGAAGCCCGCGAACAGAATGTGCGTGGACAGCCAGACGCCCAGCGGCGTCCACGGCTGCCAGCGGCCGGGTATCAGACCGGTCGCCTCGAACTGGGGCGCCCGTCGCGCGCCCTCGCCGAGACCTGCGTTGACCCCGTCGACGTAACTCCTGATCCAGGCGGCGGTGTCCGGATCGAGCCGGTCCAGCCTGTCGAAGCAGCGCCTGGCAGTGTCGTCCAGCAATGCCTGCCGCGCGAACCGGTCCCAGCCGACGACCTCGGCACCCAGAAAAGCGGCCGTGGTTCCCTGCGACCGGTGCCGCTCGACCTCGATCTGCCACGCCCGATCCAGGGCGACGTTCCGCCCCTGGGCGAAGGCGAGTTCGAGCGCGCTGCCGGCGCGTAGATGGGGGATCCCCCACGAATCCCGGTAGGCCTCGATGCTCACACCACTTCTCCATCCCTTGGGCCGGCCTTGGTGGGGCAAGGCTGACCGTCGTACGGCAGAGCCGGGCGGATGTGGTCCTTCGAGCCGTGTGGGGCCGGCGAGCAGGCGCCGCCCACCGCGTTTACTTCGGTTAGGTTAACCTAAGTTCGAACGACGTCCAGTGGCCCCCGAGTCAGACGAAGAAGAGAAGACGCCGCCATGTATCGAGCCAGAACCGCAGACCTCCTCCGACGCGGACCGCTCGGCACACAGTCGTGACGGCGGCCCCCGACACGGCCGCCGATGGATCCACCGCGGCCCCGGCAGGTGCCAGGCTCCCCGCCCGTTGGCTGATCCTCGCCGTGATCTGCCTCGCCCAGCTCACGGTCGTGCTCGACAACACGATCCTGAACGTCGCGGTCCCCACTCTCAGCAGGGACTTGAAGGCGACCACGGCCGACATCCAGTGGGTCATCAACGCGTACTCGCTCGTCCAGGCCGGCCTGCTGCTCGCCGCGGGCAGCGCCTCCGACCGGTACGGCCGTAAGAAGCTGCTGCTCGCCGGGCTCGCCCTGTTCGGCGTCGGATCGCTGGCGGCCGGACTCGCCCAGTCCAGCGGCCAGTTGATCGCCGCGCGGGCGGGCATGGGCGTGGGCGGGGCGCTGCTGCTGACCACCACGCTCGCCGTGGCGATACAGATATTCGACGCCGACGAGCGCCCCAAGGCCATCGGCATCTGGGCCGCGGTGAACGCCCTCGGCTTCGCGGCAGGGCCCCCGATCGGGGGGCTGATGCTCGCCCACTTCTGGTGGGGTGCGATCTTCCTGATCAACATCCCGGTCGTTCTGCTCGCGCTCGTCGCCGTCCAGGCACTGGTGCCCGAATCCAAGAACCCCAGCGGTCACCGGCCCGACCTCCTCGGCGCGCTGCTGTCCACCGTCGGTATGTCCGCGGTCGTCTACGCGATCATCTCGGGCCCCGAGCACGGCTGGGGCGCCGGCCGGGTCCTGCTCCCGGCCGCGGCGGGCGTAGTCGTACTCGTCGCCTTCGCCCTGTGGGAGCGCCGCGTCCCGTACCCCATGCTGGACATGCAGTTCTTCCGCGACCGGCGCTTCGTCGGGGCGGTCGCCGGCGTGGTGCTCATCACCTTCGGCAGTGGCGGCACGCTCTATCTGCTCACGCAGCAGCTGCAGTTCGTCCGCGGGTACGCGCCTCTGGAGGCGGGCCTGCGCATCGCGCCCTTCGCGCTCACGGTCGTCGCCCTCAACTCGGTGGGAATCTCGGCGCGGCTCATGCGCCGCCTCGGCCTGCCGCTGTCGATAGCCGTCGGCATGGCGCTGCTGGCAGCCGGTTTCATGGTCGCCGCGCTGCCCTCGTCCGACGGTTACGGTGTGCTGCTGGTCGGTCTCGTCCTCATGGGCGCGGGTTGCGCGCTCGCCAACCCGGCCATCGTCGAGGCGATCATGGGCGCCATCCCTCCGGAGAAGGCCGGCGCCGGCGCCGGGGTCGACGGCACCATGTCCGAACTGGGTACCAGTCTCGGCGTCACCGTTCTGGGCGCCGTCATGAACGCCCGCTTCACCGCTCTCCTTCCGGCCGCCGTCGCCGGCGCGGGCTCCCTCCCGGCCGCCCTCACCGCCGCCGACACGGAGGCCGAACGTGGCGCCGTCATGGACGCCTTCATCTCCGGCATCGAGACCAGCCAGCTCGCGGGAGCCGCGGCGGTCCTCGTCGGCGGCTGTGTGGCGGCGCTGCTGCTGCGGAGGGCGGAGCGGCCGGCGGTGGAGGGGGACGAGACGACGAAGGCGGAGTGAGGCGGACAGCCAGGTGCCGACGGCGCCGGGCAAGGGTGGTGCCGTTGTGACTGGATCCAACCTGTGCATCCCCTGGGGCTGATGAGCCGATGGTCCGTATTCTCAGGATCATGGCCGCACCCACCGCACCCACCGCACCCCTCGCATATTCGCTTATCGCCACAGACCTGGACGGAACGCTGCTCCGCGGCGACGACACGCTCTCCGACCGGTCGCGGGCCGCGCTGGCGGGGGCGGCCGCCGCCGGCGCGCGGCATCTCGTGGTGACCGGACGCCCCGCGCCCCGTGTGCGGCCACTGCTCGACGACCTCGGCTGCCAGGGGCTGGCGGTGTGCGGTCAGGGGGCGCAGCTGTACGACGCCGGGGCGGACCGCATGATCTGGTCGGTGACCCTGGACCGCGAACTGGCGGAGACGGCGCTCGGGAAGATCGAGGCCGAGGTCGGCGAGGTCTACGCGGCCGTGGACCAGGACGGGGTGGACGGTCTCACGCTCATCGAGCCCGGCTACCGCATGCCGCACCCGCTGCTCCCCGCCGTACGCGTGGACCGGCGCGACGACCTGTGGACGGCGCCCATCAGCAAGGTGCTGCTGCGCCACCCGTGGCTGTCGGACGACGAGCTGGCGGCGGCGGCACGGGAGGCCGTGGGCTCGCTGGCCGCGGTGACGATGTCCGGTCCCGGCACGGTCGAGCTCCAGCCGTGTGGGATAAACAAGGCGACCGGCCTTGCCCTGGCGGCCGAAAGCCTGGGCCTGACCCCCTCCGGCACGATCGCCTTCGGCGACATGCCCAACGACATCCCCATGTTCGACTGGGCCGCCCACGGCGTCGCCATGGCCAACGCCCATCCCGGCCTCAAGGCGGTGGCCGATGAGGTGACCCTCTCGAACGAGGAGGACGGGATCGCGGTGGTGCTGGAGCGGTTGTTCGTTTGATTTATTGGGCAATGTCGCTCGGGTGACGTGCAAACAAGTTCTTCGGCTGCCACTACGGCTGAGGCCTCTCCGCTCCCTCCGAGGCCGTCACCGAGAGGGGTGCCGAAACGTTACTTCTCCGCAGGGTTGGTGGACTTCCCCGGGGGTGGACCGGTGACGGTGGATGTCGAGGGCGGCATTGAGGGATGCGGGCCGGACGAAGAAGCTCGCTGGCACGCGGTGTTGCAGCAACGGGAAGCACTGATACGGGCTGCCCGTCCACGCACGGCCACCGTGGAGGACGCCGAAGACGTGGTGCAGGAGGCGATGACGCGCGCCGTCGAGTCCTACCGCGGTGACGAGGAGGGGCTCGCTCCCTGGCTCATGCGTGTGACGGTGCGGCTGTGCGCGGACACGCATCGGCAGCGTATCCGCGAGCAGCGCAGGTGGTCACGTCTTCCCGTTTCCATGGAGCCGGGGTCCTTCGACGAGCGAGTGTGCGATCAGGCGGAGGCCGCGTGGGCGGCGGAGGAGTTGTCCCGCCTGCCCGAGCGTCAGGCCAGGGCGCTGCGGCTACGAGCAGAGGGGCTCACGGTCTTACAGGTCGCCCGGCAGCTCGGGGTCAGTTACCGGACCGCTGAATCATTGCTGGCCCGGGCGAGAAGCACACTGAAAGCCGTGCTGGCATCGACGCTGGGACTGGCCGTCGTGTGGTGGAGATGGGCAGCGGATGTGGCCCGGCTCGCCCCCGCACACCCGGCTGTTGCCGCCGCGACGGCCACGACCGCCATGGCTGTGATGGTCGTCGTCACGCCCGTACCGGCGACGGTCGAATCGACGCCGCACCCTTCCCGGCCGGGCGTCCTGCCCGCCACAGTCACCGCCGACGTCCGCTCTACCCCGGCTCCGGCCCTGTCTCCGGCCCCGGCCTCGTCCCCGTCTGTGTCTTCATTACCGTCGTTGTCACCGTCGCCATCCGCGTCCTCCCCCTCGGCCGGGACCGGGCACTCGAATGAAGGGGGGCCCTCGGCTACGCCTGCCGCGGACCGGGGGAAGTCGGCGGATGGGGGGAAACCGGCGGACCGGGGCAAGTCGGCGGATCGGGGGAAGTCGGAGGATTCGGGCAGCGCTGCGGATCCCGGTAGGCCCGCGGATCGGGGTAGGCCCGCGGATCCAGGAGGGCCCGCAGACCCCGGAAAGCCGGTCGACCCCGGCAGGCCCGCGGACCCCGGTAAGCCCGCGGACCGTGGTAAGCCCGCGGATCCAGGAGGGCCCGCAGACCCCCGAAAGCCCGCAGACCCCGGAAAGCCCGCGGATCCAGGCAGACCCGCCGACCGGGGCAACCCCTCCATCGCGCTCGTGCCGACCGCCTGTGCGTGGCCTGGTGTCGGCGGCGGGGCCGCGCCGCCGGACGTGCCGCCGCTGCCGGGGGACATCCTGGCGGCACCCGCCAACCCCCGCAGCACGAGGCCGTGACCACGGAATATGAGGAAGTGTCATGAAAAAAGTGTGAGTGTTCACCGGCGGACGGGCCCTCCCGCTGCGTGAAGGACACAGGACTCGACAACCCGTCGCTGTCCTGTGATCGCTTACCGGCAGGAGACCATGCACAGAGCCCGGTCCTCGGAGACGACGATGCCCACCCCGCCTTCGCCCCATCAGACCGTATGGGCCAGAACGCGTGTCGACCACGGCTGTTTCCTCCTCTACGACCCCCCTGCCTTCCATCACGACGACGGTCTGAGGCTGTGGCGGGACGAGGACTACCGCAGGATGCTGGTCTGCACGCCCTCCGGCGTGGTCGCGCGCAGTGCCGTCACAGGCATTCGCCATGCATCCGTGAGCCTCGAGGTCTACGACACCGAACCCGTGATCGACGCCGAGTGGGCGCACGATGCGATGGAATGCGATGTCGCGCTGACGGAGGGTCTGGAGCTCCAGCTGCAGAACTTCATGGGGGACAACGTGGCCACGGTCTGGCTCGGTCGGCGCGGCGTCTGGCGGCTGCGCGGTCACCGACGATCGCCCCGGCACCCGGACGCCGTCGACCACCAGGAAGAGTGGCTGTTCCAGCTCTGGCCGACCCCCGAATCACCGGTCGACCCGGCCGGGGGCGCAGCCGCCGGAGGCCTGATGTGCCGGGAGCTTCCCCGGAGCTGCTGCTAGCCCTTCCGCAGAGCCCTCCTTCACGACGGGTCGTCGGATGCTCCGGCGACCCGTGCGCCCCCGACGGCACCGAGGCCGGCGGTCAGCCCGCTGTCCGCGGAATGCGGCGTTCCCACGTCCTGTGGAACACCACATCGTCGCCCTCCCGGCAGACGACCTCGTCCGACGTGATGAAGGACGTCGCGTCACACGCGATCTCCGAGCGCGTATCGATCCGTACGTCCCAGGGCAGCTCGGGCCGGTGCAGCCGGATCGACCGGTCCGAGCGGGTACGGGCCGACAGCGGGTCGGATTCGTTGATCGTGTACGTGTCCACGGCGTCCTCCGTCAACTCGAGGCCGTCCGGGTACGCGCGCGTGCCGCCGCTCGAGTGCAGTCGAGAATGGGGGAGGGGATCCACCTCCAGGCGCCACTCGCCCTTGGCGACATCGCGTACGACGAGGCGTTCCGGGCGCTGTTCGTTGAGCGTCAGGGGGATGACGACGCCCAGCGGCTCGGCCTGCTCCGGTTCGGAGAAGGTGATGGCACCGATAGCACCGGTGGCACCGATCGTGTCGATGGTGCCGATGGCCTCGCCCGTTCCCGCGCGGACCGGGAGTTCCAGCGTGCTGCCCGCCGGGTCGAGCAAGAAGCCCGTTTCGGAGCCCGGCTGGGGCCAGATCCATGGCCAGTACGCGGACGAGACGGCGAGCCGGATGCGGTTGCCGGGTGGGAACGCGTGGCCGATGCCGTTCAGTTCGAAGTCGAGGTCCTCGGTCGTGCCTGGCGTCCACTCGACCGCTTTGTCCCGGCCCCTGCGCGCCGAGAAATTCAGCGCACCGCGGGTGACCAGCGTCGACGCGCCGTCCGGTGCCACGTCGCAGAGGCGGGCGACCACCTGCCCCCGGGGCGCCCGCGAGGTCAGCCGCAGCCGAACCCGCGGGCGGCCCAGGATCCATGTCTCCCGCTCGACCCGGAAGTCGAAGCACACCGACTTCCCGTCCTCCTCTCGCTGGTCCGGCGGCAGATCGGCGTCGTTGCCCAGCGGGCAGAAGCGGCCGGCGTCCAGACCGGTGTGCATCGGCGACCGTACGAGGACGGGGGCAGGAGCCGGGACCTGGGCAGGGGGTTGGGTCGCGGCTTGGGAAGCCGCGACCCCCAGCCCGTACGACACGAAGCCGACGTTCGGTGACGGCCACGACGGGTCGCCCGCCCAGCGGCCCGGCAGCTCCTCGTACACCGTCGCCGGTGGATGGGAGTCGCTGATCCAGGAGCGGAGCCTCGGCTCCGCAGACACACCAGACGCACCAGTGTCGATGCTCTTCAGGTGCCGGTCCCACCATCGGAGCGTCTCCTGGAGGAAGCCGATCGCCGGACCCGGCGGCAGGCCCCGGTCCGGGTACTGGTGCGACCAGGGGCCGATCAGACCCCGTACCCGGTCGTCCGGAAGGTGCCGAAGGCGCTCCACCAGCCGCAGGACCGTGTCGCGGTAGGGGTCGTGCCAGCCGCCGACCGCGAGGACGGCGGCCTTGATCGCGCCGTAGTCCTCGCAGACGCTGCCGTGCTGCCAGTAGGAATCGCGTGTCTGGTGGCTCAGCCAGATGTGGATGAGGGGCTCGACGGCCTCCAGGCGCCACAGCCACATGTCGCGCCATGCGTCGCCCACGTACAGCGGGTCGGGCGGACGGGACACGGAGGCGAGCATCGTCGCGGACCATGCGTGCATGTCCACCGCCAGGACGGAGCCGCCCATGTAGTGCACGTCGTTGTCGTAGCGGTCGTCGGAGGAGCACACGGTGACGACCGCCTCGAGAGGCTCGGGGGCGAGGGCCGCGATCTGGAGGGCGTTGCAGCCGCCCCAGGAGATGCCGAACATGCCGACCCTCCCGCTGCACCATGGCTGGGCGGCCAGCCACTCGATCACCTCGACCCCGTCACGCAGCTCGACGGGCGAGTACTCGTCGCCGGGCATGCCCTCCGAGTTGCCGTGCCCGCGCACGTCGACCCGCACGGACGCGTACCCGTGCCCCGCGTACCAGGGATGCCGCTGCCAGTCGCGGGGCGCGGTCCAGTCGGTCAGGCCGTGCGGGAGGTACTCGAGCAGCGCCGGTACGGGTTCACCGGTCATCGGGCGCCACACGCGCGCGTACAGCCGCGTTCCGTCCGACAGCGGAATCCGGACGTCCTGGCGGGTCGTCTCGTACGGAAAAGAGGTGCGGATCTTCATGGGGGACCTCGGGGGCGGAACTCCGGCGACCACTTCTGCGTATGACGTGTTATGACGTGTGAGGCGTCGGACCTGGGTGAGGTGTACGGGTGGGCGCTTCGAAGGTGTGCGGCCGGGTGTGCGAGCGTGTGAGGGGTATGGGGGCATATGCGGATGATCACGAACATACCGGGGGAGGTCGCGCACCGCCCGGCTTGGACGGGCGGGCGCTCACTGTGATCGAAAGGCGACCGGATACGCTGACTTGAGTGATGGCAGCGACAGATCGACAAACACATCGACGAACCGTGTCATCGACCATGTGACCGACCTTGTGCTCGTCAGCAGACAGGAGATCCCTCGTGACCGTCGTCGGGCCGTTCGGGCTGAGCGTGCGGGACCAGGCTCTCGAAGCCGATGTCCAGGCCGGATTGGCGGCTGTCGAGGAGGGCCTCCTCGAGGCCACCAAGAGTGAGGTCCCCTTCATCACGGAGGCCGCGCAGCATCTCGTCCGCGCGGGCGGGAAGCGGTTCCGCCCGCTGCTCGTGACGCTCGCCGCGCAGTTCGGCGACCCGCATGCGCCGGGCGTGGTGCCCTCCGCCGTGGTCGTCGAGCTCACGCACCTCGCGACCCTCTACCACGACGACGTCATGGACGAGGCCGAAGTGCGCCGCGGCGTCGCGAGCGCCAACAGCCGATGGGGCAACTCCGTCGCGGTCCTGACCGGCGACTTCCTCTTCGCCCGCGCCTCGCACATCCTGGCGGACCTCGGCCCTGAGGCCGTCCGTATCCAGGCCGAGGCCTTCGAGCGCCTGGTCACGGGGCAGATCCTGGAGACCGCGGGGCCGCGCGACGGCCGCGACCCGGTCGAGCACTACCTGGACGTGATCGGCGGCAAGACCGGCTCGCTGATCGCTGTGGCGGGTCGTTTCGGCGCGATGATGTCGGGTGCCGACGAGACGGTCGTGGATGTGCTGACCCAGTACGGTGAGCGGCTCGGTGTCGCCTTCCAGCTGGCGGACGACGTCCTGGACATCGCCTCCGAGACGCGCGAGTCCGGCAAGACACCGGGCACGGATCTGCGGGAGGGCATCCCGACGCTGCCGGTGCTGCGGCTGCGCGAGCGCGTGGAGCGGCTCGGCCTGCCCGAGGACATCGCCCTGAGCGAGCTCCTCGACTCCGACCTCAGCGACGACGCCCGCCACGCGGAGGCGCTCACCCGATTGCGCGTCCACCCGGCGCTGGAGCAGGCCCGCCGGGACACTGTGCGGTACGCGGAGGAGGCGCGGAGCGTGCTCGCGCCCCTGCCTGAGTGCGGTGCGAAGGCGGCGCTGGTGGAGCTGTGCGACGCGGTGGTACATCGGGCGGGCTGAGCCCGGTCTCCCCTGCCCACCGGCCCGTTCCCCTTCCCACCGGCCCTGACGGCCCCTCAACGACGCAACAGCGGCGCCTCCCCTGGGGGTACCTCCCAGGCCCTCAAGGCACTGGGGGAGGGAAGAAGGAGGCGCCGCCGCGGCATGTCATACCGCAGGAGTACACGGAGTTGGGCCCCGGGTCTGACGCTTCCTCGTGGCCGATTTGGTCAGATGGACAACACCACTTCACAGCAATTCGGGTGAGAATGGCGGCGCGAGGTGGACGAGTACAGGGACAGGGAAGGCCGCCGCCGAACCACGGAGGTAGGGCACAGATGGCACCGTACGAATCCGGCAATACGTCAGCGGAGGGCCCCGGGGCCGCCGCGGAGGTCGAGGACCTGCGCGCGGGCCGCCGCAGGGCGGCGCGCTACGTGGTCCCGGTCGCGGTCGTGGGGGTGGCCGTGGCGACCATCGGGCTCGTCCCCGCGCTCGCCGACTCCGGTGACCCCGATCTGCCGAAGATCAGCGCCCAGGAACTCATCGAGAAGATCGCCGCGTCGGATGTGCAGCAGCTCTCCGGCACGGTGAAGATCAGCACCGATCTCGGGCTCCCCTCGCTGGGCGGCGTGGCGGGCAGCTTCGCGCCCGGCGGCGGCCCGAGCGGAGACGACAGCGGTTCGTCCGCCGATCCCCAGGCCAAGTTGATGGAGCTCGCGTCCGGTACGCACACGCTGCGCGTGGCGGCCGACGGCCCCGACAAGCAGAAGCTGTCCGTCCTGGACGACGCGGCCGAGTACAGCCTGATCCGCAACGGCGACGAGGTGTGGGCGTACGACAGCGCGTCGAACGAGGCATACCACGCGACGGGCGCGGAGCACGCCGAGAAGGGCGACAAGGCGGTGCCGGAGGACGTCCCGGCCACGCCCAAGGAGCTTGCCGAGGAGGCGCTGAAGGCGGCCGACGACACGACGTCGGTGACTGTCGACGGCACCGCGCAGGTCGCCGGCCGCGATGCGTACAAGCTGCTCATCAAGCCGAAGCAGTCCGGCTCGACGGTCGGCGCGATCTCGGTGGCGGTGGACGCCAAGACCGGTACGCCGCTGAAGTTCACGCTGACTCCGGCCAGTGGCGGCGCCGCCGTCGTCGACGCGGGCTTCACCAAGGTCGACTTCGCCAAGCCGGCCGCGTCCACGTTCGACTTCAGCCCGCCCAAGGGGGCGAAGGTCACCGAGGGCGACGAGTTGACGGCCCAGGAGTCCAAGGAGTTCCAGGACAAGGCGCCCAAGTCGGGGGAGGAACTCGAGGAGGGGCTGAGCGGCCTGAAGGTCATCGGTGAGGGCTGGAACGCCATCGCCACGTTCGAGATGCCGGGCGGCCAGGGCCTGCCGTCGGCCGGCTCGGGCGATGCCGCTCCGGAGGCGCAGCAGCTCCTGGACGCGCTGGGCGACAAGGTGTCCGGCAAGTTCGGCTCCGGCACGGTCTTCTCGACCCGCCTGGTCAACGCCCTCGTCACGGACGACGGCAAGGTCTACGCGGGAGCGGTGACGAAGGACGCGCTGGTGAAGGCGGCCGACGCGGCGAAGTAGCCCGCACGGTCAGGCACAGCACGGCACGGCACGGCACAAGCAGGTTGGGAGAGCCATGCAGGAACTGTCCGCCGCGGAACGGGGCACGGGCACGGTGATCGCCACCCGCGCCCTCACCAAGCGCTTCCGCGGCGGGCAGCTCGCCGTGGACGGGCTCGACCTCACCGTCCCGGAGGGCAGCGTCTTCGGGTTCCTCGGGCCGAACGGCTCGGGCAAGACCACCACCATCCGGATGCTGATGGGCCTGATCGAGCCGACTTCCGGCTCGGCCCGGGTCCTCGGCCGCCCCATGCCCCGCTCCACCCGGGACGTGCTCCCGCAGGTGGGCGCGCTCATCGAGGGCCCGGCGCTCTACGGCTTCCTGTCCGGCCGCGACAACCTCCTGCGGTACGACGCGGCGGACCCGACCGCCGACCCGCGCACCCGCCGGACGCGTGTCGCCGCCGCCCTGGACCGTGTGGGCCTCACGGCCGCGGCGGGCAAGAAGGCACGGGCGTACTCGCTCGGCATGAAGCAGCGGCTGGGGCTCGCGGCCGCGTTGCTGCAGCCGAGGCGGCTGCTCGTGCTCGACGAGCCGACCAACGGCCTCGACCCGCAGGGCATGCGGGAAATACGCGCGCTGGTGAGGGAGTTGGCGTCGGACGGCGCGACTGTCTTTCTCTCCTCGCACCTCCTGGACGAGATCGAGCAGGTGTGCACCCATGCGGCCGTGATGGCCCGGGGCCGGCTGATCACCCAGGGCCCGGTAGCCGAACTCGCGGCGGGTGCGCGCGGCCGTCTCGTCGTGACGACCCCGGACCCGGGTGACGCTGCCCGCGTACTGAAGGAGCAGGGCGTGTCGGACGTCGTCGTCACGGATGACCGGGTGACGGGCGAGCCGCCGGACGCGGACCGGGACCTCGCGGAGGTGAACGCGGCGCTGGTAGCGGCCGGTGTGCGGGTCCGCGGCTTCAGCCTCGAACGCGCCTCGCTGGAGGACGCGTTCGTGGCGCTGACCGGGGAGGGCTTCGATGTCGCAGGCTGAGGAGACCGCCGTACTCGCTACGCGAAGCGCGCCGACCCCGCCGCCCGCACCCTCCGTACGACGGCTGTGGACCCTGGGCCTGTTCCGCAGCGAGCTGACGACCACGTTCCGCCGCTGGCGCACTCTGGCGCTGCTCGGGGTGCTCGCGGCCGTGCCCGTGCTCGTCGGCATCGCCGTGAAGATCGAGACGAGCGACGGCGGCGGAATGGGGCCGGGCGGTGGCGGTGGCGGCCCGGCGTTCATCGCGCAGATCACCAACAACGGCCTGTTCCTGGTCTTCACCTCGCTGGCGGCGACCCTGCCGTTCTTCCTGCCGATGGCGATCGGCGTCATCGCGGGCGACGCGATAGCGGGCGAGGCGAACGCGGGCACCCTGCGGTATCTGCTGGTGGCCCCGGCGGGCCGTACGCGACTGCTGCTGACCAAGTACGCGACCACGATGGCGTTCTGCCTCGTGGCGACCCTCGTCGTGGCGGTGTCCGCACTGACCGTGGGCGCGCTGCTGTTCCCGCTGGGCGATCTCACCACGATCTCGGGGACACGGATCGGCATGGGCGAGGGGCTGCTGCGCGCGCTGCTGATCGCGTTGGTCGTCGCCGCGTCACTGACCGGTGTCGCGGCGCTCGGCCTCTTCGTCTCGACGCTGACCAACAGCGGGATCGCGGCGATGGCGACGACCGTGGGCCTGCTGATCACGGTCCAGATCCTCGACCAGATACCGCAACTGCACGCGATCCAGCCCTACTTCTTCTCCCACTACTGGCTGTCCTTCGCCGATCTGATGCGCGAGCCGGTCTACTGGGACGACCTGACACGCAACCTCGGGATACAGGCCGTCTATGCGGCCTTGTTCGGCTCGGCGGCCTGGGCGCGCTTCACGGCGAAGGACATCACGGCGTAGCGGACAGCTAGGCGGCCCTCGCAGGGATGGGGACCGGACCGCTGTGCGGCCTCGTAGGGATGCGGACCGCTATGCGGTCTCGTGGGGATAGCGGGCCGGTGGCGGTTCCTGAGCGAAGAACGTCTTGGCCCGCGCCAGCGCCTTGTCGTCGTTCAGTACGTCGCCGGGCTTGCTGCCGTTGCCCAGCAGCACCCCGCCGAAACGCATGCCCAGGTACGCGGCCGAGTTGTTCAGGGTGCCGATGAGCGGGTCCGCGACTTCCTGCTCCTCCTCGGCCAGTGCCGTCACGCCCCACAGCGTCCTCCCGGCCATCCGGGCCCTGAAGTCGAGTCCGGACATGCGAAGCCAGCCCGACCAGTGGTCGAGGTAGCGCTTCGTATGGGCCGAGACGGAGTACCAGTACAGAGGGGATGCGATGACGATGTCGGTGGCCTCGAGGGTCGCGTCGAGCAGCAGTTTCACGTTGTCGCCGGTGGGCCGGACGTGGTCGCTGTCGTGCCGCAGATCCTCGAAGTCGGGGAGGGGGTGGTCCGCGAGGTGCAGCCAGCGCTGCCGCACGTCACCGGGCAGCTGTTCGGCGGCCTTGCGGGCCAGGATCTCGGTGTTTCCTGAGCTTCGGCTGCTGCCCAGCACGAAGAGGAAGACGCGGCTGCTCACGGTAGGTACCCCCAGTTACTCGCCATAGGCGACAATGCACGCGCATGCAGTATATGCACACGCATGCAGTTGTGCCTGTCTCATCCCGTCAGCGGCTCGAGTCCTGCATGATCACCCACTCGCCCCCGGTTCCTTGACCCGGCTCAGCGCGGCTGCGCCCAGCCCTTCCAGCCGTGCGACCTCGGCGTCGCGCTGCCCGGCCGCGGAGTGGACGTCGATGTGGAGGCGGTTCTTGACGGTGAGGGATTCCGGGACGGCTCCGAAGCCGAGGAGCCGTTCGATCAGGGCGCTGCTGTCCTCGACCTCGTACCCGAGAGCCTCGGCCCAGAAGGCGGCCTGGGCCCGGGGATCGGCCGCGTCGATGACGAGCTTCCAGTGAAGCGTCTGCCGTTGGTGGCTCTGCTGCGTCATACGAACCAGTTATAGGCCCGTGCGCCGCGCGACACGCCGCGCGTCGCCGACCGGACCGAGGCGCCCGGAGAACGCCCGGAGAAGCCTCCGTCAGGCGGCCGCCTCACGCGTCGCCGGGGATCCCGCCCGCTGGGACGCCTCCCTCTGCAATTCCTCGGCCGCCGCGCGCGACCGGTGCGCGGTCCGCAGCGCGTCCCAGGTCAGCATGGCGAGTGCCAGCCACACCAGGGCGAAGCCCGCCCACCGCTCGGGCGGCATGGCCTCGTGGAAGTAGAGGATGCCCAGCAGGAACTGGAAGACCGGCGCCAGATACTGCAGCAGACCCAGCGTGGACAGCGGCACCCGGATCGCGGCCGCACCGAAGCACACCAGGGGAGCGGCCGTCACGATGCCCGTGGCCGCAAGCAGCGCCGCGTGCCCCGCGCCCTCGGCCCCGAACGTGGACCGGCCCTGCGAGCCGAGCCACAGCAGATAGGCGAGCGCGGGCAGGAACTGGATCGCGGTCTCGGCGGCCAGCGACTCGAGTCCGCCGAGGTTGACCTTCTTCTTCACCAGGCCGTACGTCGCGAACGAGAAGGCGAGGACGAGCGAGATCCACGGCGGCCGGCCGTAGCCGATCGTGAGCACCACGACCGCCGCGAAGGCGATGCCGACCGCGGCCCACTGGACGGGCCGCAGACGCTCCTTCAGCAGCAGGACGCCCATGGCGATGGTGACCAGCGGATTGATGAAATAGCCGAGTGAGGTCTCGACGACGTGGCCGGCGTTCACGGCCCAGATGTAGACGCCCCAGTTGACGGTGATGACGGTCGCGGCGATCGCGATGAGCCCCAGTTTGCGCGGCTGCCGGATCAGCTCGCCGGCCCAGGCCCAGCGCCGTATCACCAGCAGCGCGACGCCCACGACGCCGAGCGACCACACCATGCGGTGCGCGAGGATCTCGCCGGCCGCTGCGGGCTTGAGGAGGGGCCAGAAGAGAGGGACGAGCCCCCAGGCGCCGTATGCCGCGAAGCCGTTCAGCAGACCTATCCGCTGCTCACTCTTCGACTTCACGGGACCCCTCCTCCAGGCGCGGCAACTTCATGAAGGTAACGCCGAAAACCCCGCCTGTCATGCCCGTATCGCAATACGGTCATGACAGGCGGGGAGGTCCTCGAGGAGGCGGGGTCGTGGGGCCCGGGGGCCGGGGCTCAGCCCTTGAGCGCGGCGGCGATCGAGTCCGCGATCGGCGTGGTCGGGCGGCCGGTCAGCCGGGACAGGTCGCCGCTGGTGACGGCCAGCTCGCCCTTCTCGATGGACGTGTCGACGCCCGCCAGGATCTGGGCGAACATCTCGGGCAGACCCGCCCCGGTCAGGATGCCGACGAGGGCCTCGGCGGGAACGGCGTTGTAGACGATCTCCTTGCCGGTCTGCTTGCTCAGCTCCGCGGCGTACTCGGCGAAGCTCCACGCGGTGTCGCCGCTCAGCTCGTACGTCTTGTTCTCGTGGCCCTCGCCGGTCAGCACGGCGACGGCGGCGGACGCGTAGTCGGCGCGCGCGGCGGAGGCGACCTTGCCTTCACCGGCGGCGGCGACCACGGCGTTGTGCTCAAGGACGGGGGCGAGCTGCTCGGTGTAGTTCTCGTTGTACCAGCCGTTGCGCAGCAGGACATACGGCACGCCAGAGTCGAGGATCGCCTTCTCGGTGCCCTTGTGATCGTCGGCCAGCGCGGCCGTCAGGGTGCCGGGGGCGCTCGTGTACGCGAAGAGTGCGACGTCGGCCGCCTTGGCGGCGTCGAGGACGACCTTGTGCTGGCCGACGCGGCCCTTGTCGAACTCGTTGCCCGAGATGAGCAGCACCTTGTCCCCGGCGGAGAAGAGCCCGTCGAAGGTCTCCGGGGCGTTGTAGTCCGCGACGGCGAGCTTCACGCCGCGGGCCGCGAAGCCGGCGCCCTTCTCTTCGCTGCGGACGACGGCGGTGATCTGGTCGGCCGGAACCTTCTCCAGCAGGCCCTCGATGACGAAACGGCCGAGGTGTCCGGTGGCTCCGGTGACGATGATGCTCATGACTGACAACTCCCGTAAGTGCGGTATGCGACTCTTTCGATCTGACACTCACCCTAGGAGATGCACTAACTCTTCGAAAGTACCCACTTTGAAGTAAGGTACTGGCATGGCCGTAAGCGATGCAGCAGGCAGCAGGACGACAGCCGGCAAGTGGGACCTCGGCGCCGAGGCGATGTGCCCGTACCGCCTCGTCCTGGAGCACGTCACCAGCCGCTGGGGTGTCCTTGTCCTGATCGAGCTCCTGGAGCGCTCGTACCGTTTCAGCGAGCTGCGCCGCGCCATCGGCCGCGTCAGCGAGAAGATGCTCACGCAGACCCTGCAGACCCTGGAACGCGACGGCCTCGTCCACCGGGACGCGAAGCCGGTGATCCCCCCGCGCGTCGACTACTCCCTCACCGACCTGGGCCGCGAGGCCGCCGAGCAGGTCCGCGCACTGGCGCTGTGGACGCACGAGCGGATGGACGACGTGACGAAGGCCCGCCAGGCATACGACGAGGCGCGCGCCTGAAGCCGGGCGTACGACACGGAGAGGCCCGGACCTGAAGCGTCAGGGCTTCGGGTCCGGGCCTCATGCCTCGTGTGGACTGAGTGTCGGCGGTCAGCCGACCACCGTCCACGTGTCGCCTCCAGCGAACAGCGCGGACAGGTCGCCCTTGCCGTTCTGCTCGATGGCGGTGTCCAGCTGGTCGGCCATCTGCGTGTCGTAGACCGGCCGGTCCACGGACCGGAAGACGCCGATCGGGGTGTTGTGCAGGGTGTCCGGGTCGGCGAGCCGGGACAGCGCGAACGCCGTCGTGGGCGAGGCGGAGTGCGCGTCGTGGACCAGGATCTGCGACTCGTTCTCCGGCGTGACCGCGACGACCTTCAGATCGCCGGTGGCCGCGTCCCGTACGACACCCTTCGAGCGCTCGTGGCCGAAGCGGATCGGCTGCCCGTGCTCCAGGCGGATCACCGCTTCCTCGGCCTGCTGCTTGTCCTTGAGGGCGTCGAACGCGCCGTCGTTGAAGATGTTGCAGTTCTGGTAGATCTCCACCAGCGCCGTGCCCGGGTGGGCGGCCGCCTCGCGCAGCACGCTCGTGAGGTGCTGGCGGTCGGAGTCGACCGTGCGCGCCACGAACGACGCCTCCGCGCCGATCGCCAGCGAGACCGGGTTGAAGGGCGCGTCCAGCGAGCCCATCGGCGTCGACTTGGTGATCTTGCCGACCTCGGAGGTGGGCGAGTACTGGCCCTTGGTCAGACCGTAGATCCGGTTGTTGAACAGCAGGATCTTGAGGTTGACGTTGCGGCGCAGCGCGTGGATCAGGTGGTTGCCGCCGATCGACAGCGCGTCACCGTCACCCGTGACGACCCACACCGACAGGTCGCGGCGGGATGAGGCGAGCCCGGTCGCGATGGCCGGGGCGCGGCCGTGGATGGAGTGCATCCCGTACGTGTTCATGTAGTACGGGAAGCGCGAGGAACAGCCGATGCCCGAGACGAAGACGATGTTCTCCTTCGCCAGGCCGAGCTCGGGCATGAAGCCCTGCACGGCGGCGAGGATCGCGTAGTCACCGCAACCGGGGCACCAGCGCACTTCCTGATCGGACTTGAAGTCCTTCATGGACTGCTTGGCCTCGGCCTTGGGGACCAGCGAAAGCGCTTCGATGGTCCCTTCGGTGGTGGTCTCAGGCATCGATGGCCTCCTTGAGAGCCGTGGCGAGCTGCTCCGCCTTGAACGGCATTCCGTTGACCTGGTTGTGCGAGTGGGCGTCGACCAGGTACTTCGCCCGGATCAGGGTGGCGAGCTGACCGAGGTTCATCTCGGGGATCACCACCTTGTCGTAACGCTTCAGGACGTCGCCCAGATTCCCCGGGAACGGGTTGAGGTGGCGCAGATGGGCCTGGGCGACGCTCTCGCCGGCCTTGCGCAGCCGGCGCACGGCGGCCGTGATCGGTCCGTACGTCGAACCCCAGCCCAGGACGAGCAGCTTTGCGTCCCCGGTCGGGTCGTCGACCTCGATGTCGGGCACCTCGATGCCGTCGATCTTGGCCTGGCGGGTGCGGACCATGAAGTCGTGGTTGGCCGGGTCGTAGGAGATGTTGCCCGTGCCGTCCTGCTTCTCGATGCCGCCGATGCGGTGCTCCAGGCCCGGCGTGCCCGGCACCGCCCACGGACGGGCCAGCGTCTGCGGGTCGCGCTTGTACGGCCAGAAGACCTCGGTGCCGTCGTCCAGCGTGTGGTTCGGGCCCTGCGCGAACTGCACCTGGAGGTCGGGCAGCTCGTCGAGCTCCGGGATGCGCCAGGGCTCGGAGCCGTTGGCCAGATAGCCGTCGGAGAGCAGCATCACCGGCGTGCGGTAGGTCAGCGCGATCCGGGCCGCCTCGAGCGCGGCGTCGAAGCAGTCGGCCGGGGTCTGCGGGGCGACCACGGGCACCGGCGCCTCGCCGTTGCGCCCGTACATCGCCTGGAGCAGGTCCGCCTGCTCGGTCTTGGTCGGCAGACCGGTGCTCGGGCCGCCGCGCTGGATGTCGACGATCAGCAGCGGCAGCTCGAGAGAGACCGCCAGGCCGATCGTCTCGGACTTCAGCGCCACGCCGGGGCCAGAGGTCGTCGTGACCGCGAGCGAGCCGCCGAAGGCCGCACCCAGCGCGGCACCGATGCCAGCGATCTCGTCCTCGGCCTGGAAGGTGCGCACGCCGAAGTTCTTGTGCTTGCTCAGCTCGTGCAGGATGTCCGATGCCGGGGTGATCGGGTACGAGCCCAGGTACAGCGGCAGGTCCGCCTGACGAGACGCGGCGACCAGTCCGTAGGACAGCGCCAGGTTCCCGGAGATATTGCGGTACGTGCCGGTCGGGAACGCCTTCGTGGCCGGGGCGACCTCGTAGGAGACCGCGAAGTCCTCGGTCGTCTCGCCGAAGTTCCAGCCCGCGCGGAAGGCGGCGATGTTCGCCTCGGCGATGTCCGGCTTCTTGGCGAACTTGGACCGCAGGAACTTCTCGGTGCCCTCTGTCGGGCGGTGGTACATCCAGCTCAGCAGGCCGAGGGCGAACATGTTCTTGCTTCGCCCCGCGTCCTTACGCGAGAGGTCGAACTCCTTCAGCGCCTCCACCGTCAGCGTGGTCAGCGGCACCGGGTGCACGCTGTAGCCGTCCAGCGAGCCGTCCTCCAGCGGGGACGTCTCGTAGCCGACCTTCTGCATCGCGCGCTTGGTGAACTCGTCCGTGTTGACGATGATCTCCGCGCCGCGCGGCACATCACCGATGTTCGCCTTCAGCGCGGCAGGGTTCATCGCGACCAGCACGTTGGGCGCGTCGCCCGGCGTGAGGATGTCGTGGTCGGCGAAGTGCAGCTGGAACGACGAGACACCCGGCAGGGTGCCGGCAGGGGCACGGATCTCGGCGGGGAAGTTCGGCAGCGTCGACAGGTCGTTGCCGAAGGATGCCGTCTCCGAGGTGAAGCGGTCGCCCGTGAGCTGCATACCGTCGCCGGAGTCGCCCGCGAAGCGGATGATCACGCGGTCGAGACGGCGTACTTCCTTGTCGCCCGTCGCCCCCGCCTCGGACAGCGGCGTGCGCTGCCCGCCGACGACGGTCCCGTCGGCCTGCTCGGCTGGGCTACTGACCTGGCTGGTCACTGAACTGGACCTCCCTCGAGGCGGCTCTTACGAGGCGGCCGGCCGACCGGCCTCCCCATAGCCCACCCTACGTCGGTAAGGGTGTCCTTCCCTGGACCGTTCGCATGGTGGACGCACTTTTGAGATGATCCGATGTCCTGGTTTGGCATGTTCTGCTGGCCCCTGACTCTTCCCGTAGACGACGCCGACCGCTCATCCTTTGGTTCTAGGGCTCACGCCTGGTGCGCCTTGCCGGTGCCTTGCTGTGCGTCGCGTGCGCCTTGCTTTTGCCTGGCGTGCGCCTTGCTTTTCGCCTCGTCGCATGCCGTGACTGACATCTGACAGAGTGTCAGTCGGCTACGAGTTCAGATAGGTCAGAACCGCCAGAACACGCCGGTGATCCCCGTCACTCTGGGAGAGACCGAGCTTCAGGAAGATATTGCTGACGTGCTTCTCGACCGCACCGTCGCTGACCACGAGCTGCCTGGCGATCGCCGAGTTCGTCCGTCCCTCGGCCATCAGGCCCAGGACCTCCCGCTCACGCGGTGTAAGACCCGCGAGCACGTCCTGTTTGCGGCTGCGGCCCAGCAGCTGCGCCACGACCTCCGGGTCGAGCGCCGTACCGCCCTCGGCCACCCTCACCACGGCGTCCACGAACTCGCGCACCTCGGCCACCCGGTCCTTCAGCAGATACCCGACGCCGCGGCTGGAGCCCGCGAGCAGCTCCGTCGCGTACCGCTCCTCCACGTACTGCGACAGCACCAGCACGCCGAGTCCGGGGTGGAGCCCCCGCAGCTGCACCGCGGCCCGTACGCCCTCGTCCGTGTGCGTCGGCGGCATCCGCACATCGGCGACCACCACGTCGGGCAGCGAGCCCTCGGCGGCGAGGCCGGTGATGGTCTTGATCAGCGCTTCCGCGTCGCCCACGCCCGCGACGACCTCGTGCCCGCGGTCGGTCAGCAACCGGGTCAGGCCCTCCCTGAGCAGCACTGAATCCTCGGCGATGACCACCCGCACCCTGTCCTCCACGATTCTTCGGCCCCCCATAGCCTCTCTCGGCTCGCCCTGGCTCGGTCCCTGCTCGGCTCCGCTGGTACGCCTCTGGTCGTACGACCTCGTGGGGCCGTACGACCAGGGACCAGCATTCCAGCATTCGGGACGTACCGGGCCTGAGGCACGGGAATCGGGGGTCTGACTCCGGTGCGGTCTGGCCTGCGGGCGGGGCGGGAGGCTCAGCCGCGCCAGGGCAGCTCGGCCGTCACGCGGGTCGGGCCGCCCGGCGGCGAGTCGACGACGAGGATGCCGTCGACGGCGTCCAGTCGCTCGGCGAGTCCCGCGAGGCCGGAGCCCTTGGTCACGTCAGCGCCGCCCGTGCCGTCGTCCGCGACCTGCAGCAGCAGGCGGTTCTCGACGCGCCATACGTCGACGGTGGCCCGTGTCGCCTGAGTGTGCTTGCTGATGTTCTGCAGCAGCTCGGAGACCGTGAAGTAGGCGATGCCCTCGATCGCCGGTGCCGGGCGGGACGGCAGGTCCACGTCGACCTGCACCGGGACCGTGCAGCGGGAGGCCACCGCGGACAGGGCCGCGTCCAGGCCGCGGTCGGTGAGGACGGCCGGGTGGATGCCGCGCGCCAGGTCGCGCAGCTCCTGCAACGCCGTCTTCACCTCGCCGTGCGCCTCGTCCACCATGCGGGCCGCGGCCTGAGGGTCCTCCGCCAGCTTCTCCTTGGCGAGCCCCAGATCCATGGCGAGGTTCACCAGGCGGGCCTGCGCGCCGTCGTGCAGATCGCGCTCGATGCGGCGGAGGTCGGCCGCCGCCGTGTCGACCACGATCCCGCGGTCCGACTCGAGCTCCACCACCCGCGTGGCCAGTCGCGACGGCCCCAGCAGACCCGACACCAGCAGCCGGTCCACGGTGGTCAGGGCCCGCAGGATCCACGGCGTGGCCAGCGTGATCAGCAGCCCGACCGCCGCTGTCACGGTGATCTCGAACGGGTTGTCCAGATAGACGTTGTGGGTGCCGTCGCCGTAGAGCTGGAGGCCGCCGACGCCCACGTACACCGGGAAGACCCACTGCCACAGCGGGTACGTCAGCATCGCCCAGCCGTACGTCCAGAAGGACACCGCCACCGAGAAGGCGAACACGGCCCACGGGAAGTGCACGATCGCGTACACGACATGCCGCCAGGAGGCGCCGCTCCTCATGAGCGCGATCCCCCAGGACAGCGGGGTGCGCTTCGTCGGCCGTACCGGCTCCGGGTCCGCCACGTCGAGGCGCAGCAGCGCCCTGGCCCGGGTCCGCTCCAGCGCGCCGAGGCCGCGGCAGCCCGCCAGTGCCGCGGCGAGCACGGGGATGCCGAGGAAGGTGATCAGCAGGCCCGCGCCGAGCGACAGCATCGTCACGGCGAAGGTGAACATCAGGATGCTGACCGGCAGGCTCAGCATCAGATAGCCGAACTCGCGCCAGGTGCGTCCCTCGAACGGCGCGCGCAGCCCGGCCGGCAGAAGGTGCCGCCGCGCCGGTTCCTCGTCGCCCGCCCCGCCGAACCCGGGACGGCCGAGCCGCCCGTACCCCTGTTCGTACTCCGTGGCCATCGCTGTCGCCCGTCCGTTTCTGCCCGGTGTCCCGCCACATGGCTGCTCAGGTGGCTGTCGTCGTAGGTCAACAGTGCTGCCGGCTGAGCCCGCGAACCATGGAGCGGGTCGGCGTCTTGGGGCGGGGGTTTTCCCTACCTCAAGGCTTCTTGGGCGCCGAACGTCAAGGCTTCTTGGGCGCCGAACGTCAAGGCTTCTTGGGTGCCGAGTCGTCGTCCGTCCGGTCCCGCCAGGGCAGTTCGGCCGTGATCGTCGTCGGCCCGCCCGCGGGGGAGTCGATCACGAAGAGCCCGTCGACCGCGCCGAGTCGCTCGGCGAGCCCCGCCATCCCCGTACCGCCCTCCAGGTGAGCGCCGCCGCGCCCGTCGTCCCGTACCTGGATCAGCAGCCGCTGGTCCGCGCGCCACACGTCCACGGCCGCGGAGCGCGCACCGCTGTGCTTGCTGACGTTCTGCAGCAGCTCGGAGACGGTGAAGTAGGCGATGCCCTCGATGGCGGCCGCCGGGCGCGCGTCCAGGTCGGCGGTCACCTGCACCGGCACGGTGCAGCGCGACGCCACCGAGGAGAGGGCCGCGTCGAGGCCGCGGTCGGTGAGGACGGCCGGGTGGATACCGCGCGCCAGATCGCGCAGCTCCTGCAGGGCGAGCTTCACCTCGCCGTGTGCCTCCTCGACCATCGCCGCCGCCGCGTCGGGGTCCTCCAGGAGCTTCTCCTTGGCGAGACCGAGACCCATGGCGAGGTTCACCAGGCGGGCCTGGGCGCCGTCATGGAGATCGCGCTCGATACGGCGCAGGTCGGCCGCCGCCGTGTCGACCACGACACCCCGGTCCGACTCCAGCTCGGCGATGCGCCGCTCCAGCTCGTCGGAGGGCGACAGCAGCCCGCGCACCATGGCCCGGTCGGCGTTGGTGAGCCCCCGCGCGATGAACGGCAGGACCGGCCAGAGGACGAACAGCGACGTGAACGTGACCGTGAAGGTGAGCACGCCCCACGGCAGCCGTATGAACTCGTAGAGGACCGTGCGCCAGCCCACCGGGTCCTTCAGGGCCAGCCACAGCTGTGCGAAGAAGCCGCCGCGCCCGCGAAGCGGGAGCGGGCTGGGCTCGTCCACCCGCACCCCGAGCAGCGCCCTGGCCCGCGCCCGCTCCAGCTTGCCGAGCTGCCGCGCCCCCATCAGCCCGGCCGCGAGCAGCGGAAAACCGATCACGGTCACGGTCAGCCAGGCCCCGGTGAAGAGGACCGTCATCACGTACGTGAAGCCCAGCAGCGACACCGGCAGGTTGGCGAGGAGATGCGCGATCTCCTTCCACGTCTGCGGGTCGAAGGCGAAGCGGGCGGGCGGCAGCCGCTCCTCGCTGCGCTCGGCGCCGTCATCCGGGGCGGCTGCGGCGGCGGCTGCGGCGGCGACTGTGTCGGCGGTACTGGTGCTGGTCCCTGCGGTCATGGCCGCCAGCGTGCCCGGTTGTGCTCCGTTGCGCCATGAGGTCCGCCGCCGCGGTTAACTGGGGATAACCCCACCTCGTGCGGGCCGCCGCGAGGAACCCGCCGACTGCACGCATGACGGGCCGCTTACCGTTTCTTTAGCAGGCCCTAGACTCCCGTGCGTACAGATCGTCGAACACGGCCCACCACGGGGCGCAACGAAACGCCCGTCACAGGGCGAAACGAAGCCGCCCGACACCGGGCGCAATGAGGGAACGAGGGGCGGACGTGCCGGAACCGACCGTTCTCGCGGCAGGCCACGTCGCTGCGGGCGACGTCGCGGGGGTTCACGTCGCCGTGGGCGACCTCGCAGCCGACTATGCAGCCGACTATTTCGAGGCGTACTCCGTCGTCGGGCTCCTCGCCGTCATCGGCGTGCTCTTCGTCGCCGTCGCCTTCGGCGCGGGACGGCTGCTGCGACCCGTCGTCCCCACGCCCGAGAAGCTGCTGACCTACGAATGCGGCGTCGACCCGGTCGGCGAGGGCTGGGCGCACACCCAGGTCCGCTACTACGTCTACGCCTTCCTCTACGTGATCTTCGCCGTGGACTCGATCTTCCTGTTCCCCTGGGCCACGGTGTTCGCCGCGCCCGGTTACGGCGCGACGACGCTGGTGGAGATGTTCATCTTCCTCGGCTTCCTGGCCGTAGGCCTGCTGTACGCATACAAGAAGGGCGTCCTGACATGGGCGTGACCCAGCGCGACGCGGACGCGCCCCGGAACACGGACGCGCATCAGAACGTGGACGCGACCCGGAACATGGACCCGACCGGGCCCGAGCCCGTGCTGCTTCCCGAGCCGAAACGGCTGGGGGCGCTGGCACGGCTCGCCCCCGAGCCGATGAAGGTGATCCTCAACTGGGGTCGCCGCTACAGCCTGTGGGTGTTCAACTTCGGCCTCGCCTGCTGCGCGATCGAGTTCATCGCCGCGTCCATGGCCCGGCACGACTTCATCCGGCTCGGCGTGATCCCCTTCGCGCCCGGCCCGCGCCAGGCGGACCTGATGGTCGTGTCCGGGACCGTGACGGACAAGATGGCCCCGGCCGTGAAGCGGCTCTACGAGCAGATGCCCGAGCCGAAGTACGTCATCTCGTTCGGGGCGTGCAGCAACTGCGGCGGCCCGTACTGGGACTCGTACTCGGTGACGAAGGGCGTCGACCAGATCATCCCGGTGGACGTGTACGTGCCCGGGTGCCCGCCGCGTCCGGAGGCGCTGCTGCAGGGCATCCTCAAGCTCCAGGAGAAGATCGCACGGGAGTCGCTGGGGGAGCGGTACGGCTCGGGTGCGGGTGCGGGGGCCGGTGCGGGGCGGCCTTCGGCCGCGGCGCTGCAGAGCGGACTGGTGCAGCCGCCTGTTCAGTCGTCTGCTCAGCCTTCAGTCGTTCCGCCGTCTGTTCCGGGGGAGGCGTCCGAGTGACCGGTTGGCTCACCGCTCCCGTCGAGGAACTCTTCGGTGCGGACGCGACGGCCGAGGAGTCGTACGACGTGCTGACCGTCGACGTGCCCTCGTCCTCCTGGACGGCGGCCCTCGAGACCGCGCGTTCGGTGCTGGGCTGCACCTATTTCGACTGGCTGAGCGCCGTGGACGAGCCGGGTACGGGCTTCCGCGTCTCCGCACACGTGGTGGCGCTGGCGCCGGTACGCCGCCTCCTCGTCCGAACGACCGTTCCGCACGACGCGCCCGTACTGCCGTCCGCGGTCGGCGTCTACGCGGGCGCGGCCTGGCACGAACGCGAGACCCACGAGATGTTCGGCGTGAGTTTCGAGGGCCACCCGGGGCTGGCACCTCTCCTTCTCCCGGATGGTTTCGAAGGACACCCTCTGCGCAAGGACTTCGTCCTCGCGGCGCGGGTGGCCAAGGCCTGGCCGGGCGCCAAGGAGCCGGGGGAGTCGGAGCACGGCGGCCCCAAGCGCCGCCAGATGCTGCCGCCCGGCGTGCCCGACCCCAACGAGTGGGGCCCGTTGAAGGGCCAGCTTCCCGCGGCCCCGGCCCGTCCGGCGCGCGGCGCGGCCCGCGCCGCGGGCGACCGCCCGGCTCGCCGTACTCGTACGGCGAGCGAGGGATCGGCGAGCCAGGCGGGCGCGGGGGCCGCCGGCGGGGCGGGCGCAGGCGCCGCCGGCCAGGCGGGCGCGGGGGCGGCGGCTGCGGGCGCGGCATCCCCGGCTGCCGGTGCGGCGTCCCCGGCTGCCAGTGCGGAGTCGGCGGCTCGGTCGGCGGGGGTGGCGACGCCGCGACGGTCGCGCAGTGTGAGTCAGGGTTCGGTGAGCCAGCGGGCTGCGGCTGCGCAGGAGGGCGCGGGGGCTGAGGGCGCGCGGGCTGAGGGCGCTGAGGCCGCGGCATCCCCGGCTGCCGGTGCGGAGTCGGCGGCTGGGTCGGCGGGGGCAGCGGCCCAGCGCCGGTCGCGGAGCGCGAGCCAGGGTTCGGCGAGCCAGCGGGCGGAGACTGCGGAGGCTGCGAGGGCTGAGGGAGCGCAGGCCGCCGCGGCAGCAGCTGAGACCAGTGGTGACCCGGAGAGCCCGACCACGTCCGCACCCGCGGAAGCACCCGGTGCGCCCTCCCCTGCAGACGCCCCCACGCGCGGGGGGACCTCCCGTCCTCCTCGTAGCGCCGACGCCCCCTGGCACCATGCACGACCGGCCTTCAACGAGCCGGAGCCCGGAGCCACAGCTTCGGAGCGCCCGGCAGCTGAGCGCCCGGCCTCGCAGCCCCTGCCAGCGGAGCCCCCGGCAGTGGAGCCCAAGCCCCCGGCACCGGAGCCGTCGGCATCGGAGGGCGCCGAGCCCACCGAGAACACCGGCTCACCCGGCCCGAGCCAGAAACCCAAGTCCCCGGACGAGACTGCGGAGAAGCCGCAGTCCCCGGACGGGCCCGCCGAGAACCCCCAGTCCCCGGACAGGCCCGCCGAGAACCCCCAGTCCCCCCAGTCCCCGGACGCCCCGACCGACAACCCAGGAGGCCCGCAGTGAACGACGCGCTCGACGTCGCCCTGCGACTCCTCGTCGTCTTCGTCGTCTTCCTCACGCTGCCCCTGATCATCGGGCAGACCGAGCACAAGGTGATGGCGCACATGCAGGGCCGCCTCGGCCCCATGTACGCAGGTGGTTTCCACGGCTGGGCCCAGCTGGTCGCCGACGGTGTGAAGTTCGCGCAGAAGGAAGACGTCGTACCGGCCGGCGCCGACCGCCGTATCTTCCAGCTCGCTCCCGCCGTCGCCCTCCTCCCCTACCTCCTCGTCCTGGTGGCCATCCCGATCGGTCCGAGCGAGAGCGCCGTCGGCCAGATCGTCGACGCGGGCATCTTCTTCGTACTCGCCGTCATGGGCGTCGGCGTACTCGGCTCGCTCATGGCCGGGTGGGCCTCCGCCAACAAGTTCTCCCTCCTCGGCGGTCTCCGCACCGCCGCGCAGCTCCTCGCGTACGAGCTGCCGATGCTGCTCACCGCCGCCTCGGTGGCGATGGCGGCCGGCACCGTCTCGCTCCCGGGCATCGTCAACGCCTTCGAGTGGTGGTGGCTGCCCTGGCAGATCGTGGGCGCCATCGTCTTCTTCGTCGCGGGCCTCGCCGAACTCCAGCGCCCGCCGTTCGACATGCCGGTCGCCGACTCGGAGATCATCTTCGGTGCCTACACCGAGTACACGGGCCTCCGTTTCGCTCTGTTCCTGCTGGCCGAGTACGCCGGCATCGTCGTCCTCTGCGGCCTCACCACCGTCCTGTTCCTGGGCGGCTGGCACGGCCCGTGGGGTGCCGACGGGCTCGGCTGGGTCTGGACCCTCCTCAAGACGGCCGTGCTCGCCTTCATCGTGATCTGGCTGCGCGTGACCTATCCGCGGCTGCGTGAGGACCAGCTCCAGAAGCTCTCCTGGACCCTCCTCGTCCCGCTCGCCCTCGCCCAGATCGCCCTCACCGGCGTCGTCAAGGTGGTGATCCAGTAACCGTGGCCGAGTCCCTCCCGCCCACGCGGTCCCGCATTCCCGGTTCCGGCCTCGCCAAGGGCCTGGCCGTCACCCTCCGCACGATGACGAGGAAGTCCGTCACCGCGCAGTACCCGGACGTCCAGCCCGAGCTCCCGCCGCGCACCCGCGGTGTCATCGGTCTGTTCGAGGAGAACTGCACCGTCTGCATGCTGTGCGCACGCGAGTGCCCGGACTGGTGCATCTACATCGACTCCCACAAGGAGACGGTCCCGGCCGCCACACCCGGCGGGCGCGAACGCAGCCGCAACGTCCTCGACCGCTTCGCCATCGACTTCTCCCTCTGCATGTACTGCGGTATCTGCATCGAGGTGTGTCCTTTCGACGCGCTGTTCTGGTCCCCGGAGTTCGAGTACGCCGAGACCGACATCCGCGACCTGACCCACGAGCGCGACAAGCTCCGCGAGTGGATGTGGACGGTCCCGGCCCCGCCCGCTCTCGATCCCGGAGCGGAGGAGCCCAAGGAACTGGCCGGGGCCCGCAAGGCCGCGGAGAAGCTGGCCGCCGCGCAGGCGGAGCCAGGCGCTCCCGAGTCCGGCGCCTCCCGGGCTTCCGGTGGCCCCGCCACCTCCGGCACCGCAGACGCCTCCGGCACCGCAGACGCCTCCGGCACCGCAGACGCCTCCGGCACCTCCGGCACCGGCACTCCCGGAACCGCCGGAACCCCCGGACAGGAGGGACCCGCGTGACCCTCGCAGCGAGCAGCCACGGCTTCCTCTCCCCGACCGGCGTCGAGGTCGCCTTCCTGCTGGTCGGGATCGTCACACTCGGCGCGGCGGTCATAACCGTCACCACCAAACAGCTGGTGCACGCCGCCCTGTGGCTCGTGGTGGCGCTCGGCGGCCTCGCCGTCGAGTACCTCCTGCTGACGGCCGAGTTCATCGCCTGGGTGCAGGTCCTCATCTATGTCGGTTCCGTGGTGGTCCTCCTTCTGTTCGGACTGATGCTCACCAGGGCGCCCATCGGCCGCTCCCCGGACGCCGACTCCGGCAACCGGTGGGCGGCGCTGACCGTGGCCGTCGCCGCGGCCGCCGCCCTGGTCTGGGTCGTCGTCGACGCCTTCCGTACGACCTGGATCGACTTGGACGGCGCGGCCGGCGCGGCCGACGGCGGCTCCACCGCCGTGACCGGAGCGAGCCTCTTCCAGAGCTGGGTGCTGCCTTTCGAGGCCCTCTCGGTCCTGCTTCTCGCCGCCCTCGTCGGCGCGATCGTCCTCTCCCGCAAGGCGGCAGCCGAGGGCGAACGCCCGCAGGGCTCAACGAACAAGGCATCGGCCGACAAGAGCAAGGCGCCGTCCGACAAGGACACGGCACCGTCCGGCAAGAACACGGCGGCCTCCGGCAAGGACCAGGCGGCCTCCGGCAAGGAAGGGGTCCGCTGATGCACCTCGCCTATCCCGCCGTGCTCTCCGTCCTCCTCTTCTGCACCGGCCTGTACGGCGTCCTGGCCCGCCGCAACGCGATCCTGGTGCTGATGTCCGTCGAGCTCATGCTCAACGCCGTCAACCTCAACCTCGTCGCCTTCGACGTCTGGCTCAGCCGGGCCGCCCGCGACGCCCTGCACTCCGGTCAGGCGCTCACCCTCTTCACCATCGCCATCGCCGCCGCCGAGATCGGCATCGGCCTCGCGATCGTGCTGGCCGTGTACCGCGCCCGGGGCACCTCGGACATCGACAAGCTCCGCGACACCGCCGAAACGCGCCCCGGCCCCGGCGACGACGGCACCGAACCGGCCGCCCCCGCCATGGCAGAAAAGACTGAGGCCGCCGCGTGACCACGACCACCCTTGCCGTACTCGTTCCTCTCCTTCCGTTCCTGGGCGCCGCGGCCGGCCTGCTACTCGGCCGCACCGCTCCCGGCTTCGTACGCCCCCTCGCGGTCCTGCCCACCCTGCTGTCGACGGTCTTCGCGGTGCTGGTCGCCCTCCGCCAGGGCGGCGGCCAGGCCATCGACGCGGCCACCGAGCTCACCCCCACCGGCTCGGTCCCCGTCGAACTCGCCCTGCACCTGGACGGCTTCGCCGTCCTCGTCGCCGTACTGGTCGGCGTGGTCGCGTCCTGCGTGCAGATCTACTCCACGGGCTATCTGCGCGACGACCCGCGCTACCCCTCGTACGCGGCGCTCATCTCCCTCTTCACCTCCGCGATGCTGCTCGTCGTCTACTCCGGCGACCTGATCGTGCTGCTGGTCGGCTGGGAGATCATGGGCATCTGCTCGTACTTCCTCGTCGGCCACTACTGGGAGACACCCGAGGCGCGTGCCGCATCCCTGAAGGCCTTCCTGGTCACCAAGCTCGGCGATGTCCCCTTCCTCTTCGGTCTGTTCGCCCTCGCCGCCGACGCCGGGTCGTTCCGCATCACGACCGTCCTCGGGGCCGTCGCGAGCGGCGGGCTCGACCACCCGACGCTGATCGCACTACTGCTCCTGGCGGGCGTCGCGGGCAAGTCCGCGCAGTTCCCGCTGCACACCTGGCTGCCCGACGCGATGGCCGGCCCAACGCCGGTCTCCGCGCTGATCCACGCCGCGACGATGGTCGCCGCCGGTGTCTACTTCATCGCCCGGCTCCTCCCCGTCTTCGCCGCGTCGGCGGCCGCACTGGTCGTTCTCGCCGTCATGGCCGCCGTCACGATGACCGGTTCGGCGCTGGCCGCGCTCGCCCAGGACGACATCAAGCGCGTCCTCGCCTACTCGACCATCGGCCAGCTCGGCTACATGACCGGCGCCCTGGCCGTCGGCGACCGCGGTGCCGCCGTATTCCACCTCCTCTCGCACGGCGCCTTCAAGGCGCTGCTGTTCCTCGCCGCGGGCGTGATCATCCACGCCGCGGGCACCAACTCGCTGGCCGCCATGTCCCGGATGAGGGACCTGCGCAGCCGCGTCCCCGACGCCTACTGGACGATGTCCGTGGCGCTCCTGGCGCTCGCCGCGATCCCGCCCTTCGCCGGCTTCTTCTCCAAGGAGGCCGTGCTGGGCGTCGCCGAGCACGCCGCCGCCGGTGAAGGCGCGGCCGTCCCCGCCTCGGCGGGCTGGATCGTCCTCGTCTCCGGACTCGTCACCGCCCTCCTCACCGCCGCATACGCCACCCGGCTGTGGCTGCTGGCCTTCCGGGGCCACGGCGCCGAGGCCCCGGACCATGGCCCGCAGCCCGCTGTCATGAACGCCGTGCTGTGGGTACTCGCCGTGCCGTCCCTCGCCTTCGGCCTCACGGCCGGCGTGCTGCCCGACTGGTTCGACGGACACGCCCTCACCCCGACCCTCACCACCTCCGTTCTCGGCACCGGCCTGGCCCTGGTCGGCGGACTCGTCACGTACGGCGCATGGCGGCACACCACGGCGCTGGCCGCCCGCGCCCCCGTCGGCGCCGTCGCGGCCCACCCCGAGGCGGATGCCGGCGTGGTCGAAGCGGAGGCCATCGCGAGTCACGCCCCCGCGTACGGAGACGTGGCCTACGCCTCCGACCCCGCCGACCCGGGCCGACTGCTGCTAGGCCCGCTGCACCGCCACGCGGCCGTCGGCTTCCATCTCGACGCCGTCTACACGGCCCTGTTCGTACGCCCCGTGCGGGCCGCCGCCGAACTGGTCCGCTTCCTCGACCGCGAGGTCGTCGACACCTACGTACGCGGTGCGGGCACCGCCCCCCGCTGGCTCGGCACGGCCGTACGCCGCGCCCAGACCGGCAACGTGCAGACCTACCTCAGCGTCCTGCTCGCCGGCTCGGCCGTCCTGGCGGCCGTCGCCGTCCTCGTCGCCACCAGGGGAGCGTGAGCAGCCGTGATCGATATCAGCGAATCCGTGATGCAGTTCCTTCTTGCGTTCATCGTCGTCGGGCCGCTCATCGGCGCCGCCGCCGCTCTCCTCCCGGCCCCGCCCGGGCTGAAGGGGAAGTCGCCCGAGCAGGCCGTGCTGCGCCACGGCGTGACCGTGACCGGCGCGGTCCTCGCCGCCGCGATCGTCCTCGCGCTCGGCTTCGACCACGACCAGCCGTCGAAGATGCAGGCCACGACCGACATCAGCTGGATCCCCGCACTCGACGTGCGGATCCACCTCGGCATCGACGGCATCTCGCTCCCCCTCCTCGTCATGACAGCGCTGCTGACCTTCCTCTGCGCGCTGTACAGCTACTTCAAGATGCCTGCGGGCCCGTCCCCCACGGCATTCGTGGCCCTGCTCCTCGTCCTCGAGTCCGGCACCCTTGCCACCTTCGCCGTCCTCGACCTGCTGCTGTTCTTCCTCGCCTTCGAGATGGTCCTCATCCCGATGTACTTCCTCATCGCCCGCTGGGGCGGTGAGGGGCGCGGTCCCGCCGCCTGGAAGTTCATCCTCTTCACGCTGCTCGGCTCCGTCGTGATGCTGCTGGGCCTCCTCCTCGTCGGGCTCAACTCCGGCACGTTCGACATGCTGGCACTCGCCACTGACAACGGCCGGTCGCTCACCACATCCGTGCAGGTCATCGCCGTTCTCGCGATCGGAATCGGGCTCGCGGTCAAGACGCCGATGTGGCCGCTGCACAGCTGGCTTCCGGACGCCCACACCGCCGCGCCCACGGTCGGCTCGGTGCTCCTCGCCGGTGTCCTGCTGAAGATGGGCACGTACGGGTTCGTCCGCATCCTGCTGCCGATCACGCCCGACGGCATGCACACCTTCGCGCCCTACCTCGCCGCGTTCGCGGTCGTCGGCATCATCTACGGATCCCTCGCCTGCCTCGCCCTCGCCAAGCAGGGCGCGAAAGGCGACCTCAAGCGCCTCATCGCGTACTCGTCCGTCGGCCACATGGGCTTCGTCCTGCTCGGCATCGCCACGATGACCCCGACCGGCGTCAACGGCGCGCTGTTCGCCAACGTCGCCCACGGCCTCATCACCGGCCTGCTGTTCTTCCTCGTCGGCGCCCTCAAGGACCGCACCGGCACGACGGACCTCGACGCCCTCGCGCAGGAGACGGGGGCCGCGCTCTACGGCCGCGCCCCGCGCTTCGGCGGCCTGCTCGCCTTCGGCGCCGTCGCCTCGCTCGGACTGCCGGGCCTCGCCGGGTTCTGGGGCGAGATGCTCGCCCTGTTCGGCGCGTTCCAGCCCGCCGACGGCCTCAGCCGCCCCGCGTTCCTGACCTTCATGGTGTTCGCCGGCATCGGCACCCTCCTCACGGCCGCATACATGCTCGTGGTCGTACGCCGCGTCTGCATGGGGTCCGCCGAGCAGGAGTCCCGGGCGGTCATCGACGTCCAGGGCTACGAGTTCGCGGCCTGGACCCCCCTCGTCGCCCTCACCGTCCTCGCCGGACTCTGGCCCGCGGTCCTCCTCGGCCTGACCGACCCGGCCGTGCAGCAGCTCCTCGCAGGAGGCACCCGATGAGCTCCCTGGTCCAGTCCGTCGACTGGCTCGCGATCGCGCCGCCCACCATCGCCGCGGTCGTCGGACTCGTCGTGCTGGTCGCCGACCTGTTCGTACGCGACGACAGGAAGGCCCTCCTCGGCTGGGTGTCCGTCGCGGGCCTGGCAGCGGCCACGCTGTCGCTGCTGCCCCTCCTCGACGGCGACCGCTCCACGTTCTGCCTGCGAGGCGACGCGACCGTCTGCAGCTACACCGCCGACCGGTTCACGCTCGTCATCCAGTTCCTCGTCCTCGGCGGAGCCCTGCTGACGGCCCTGCTGTCGGCAAGCGCCATCAAGGACGCGCAGGACTCAGGAAAGGAACTCCCCGAAGGGGAGTTCTGGTTCCTGCTGCTCTCCTCCGCCGCGGGCGCCGCCCTGCTTCCCGCATCCCGCGACCTCGCCACCCTCGTCGTCGCCCTCGAGGTCGCCTCGCTGCCCGCCTTCGCCCTGGTCGGCCTCAAGCGCGGCGACAGACAGTCCGCCGAAGCCGCGCTGAAGTTCTTCCTGTCGTCCGTCACCGCGACCGCCGTCACCCTCATGGGCGTCAGCTTCCTCTACGCCGCGACGGGCACGCTGTATCTGACCGAGATGGCCTCGGCGCTCCAGGACGTCGACGCGCAGCTGAGCACGCTCGCCCAGGCAGGTGTCGTCCTCACCCTGGTCGGCTTCGCCTTCAAGACGGCGGCGGTGCCCTTCCACTTCTGGGTGCCCGACACCTACATCGGCGCGCCCCTGCCGGTCGCCGCGTACCTGTCCGTCGTCGGCAAGGCGGTCGGCTTCTCCGGGCTGATCCTCGTCACCGTCGTCGCCTTCCCCTCCTACGCGGACGTGTGGGGCCCTGCGATGGCCGTCCTCGCCGCGCTCACCATGACCGTGGGCAACGCCGGCGCGCTACGCCAGCAGGCCACGCGCGCGTACAGCGCGGTCCGGCTGCTCGCCTGGTCGTCCGTCGGACAGGCCGGCTACCTGCTGGTGCCGATCGCCGCCGCGGGCTACTCCAAGGACGCCGAGCGGGCCATCGGCTCGACCGTGGCGTACGCCCTGATGTACGCCGCCGTGAACCTCGGCGCCTTCGCCGTGGCCGCTCTCGTGGCCCGTACGAAGCCGCTCAACCGCATCAGCGACTACCGCGGCCTCTACGCCGGTCAGCCGCTGTCGGCCCTGGTGCTCGCGTTCTTCCTGCTCTGCCTCGCGGGACTGCCGCCCGGCATCATCGGCCTCTTCGCCAAGGTCACCGTCTTTTCGGCAGCTGTCGACGCCGGACTGGGCTGGCTCGCGGTGGTCATGGCCGTCAATGTCGTGATCGCGCTCTACTACTACCTGCAGTGGACCGCGCTGCTCTTCCGCGCCCCCGAGGGAGAGCCCGAGAGGCACCGCATCCCGGCCCCGCTGACGGCCGCGATCGCACTGACCGCCGTCCTCGGCATCGCACTCTCGGGGGCGCCCCAGATGGTGCTGCGCTTCGCGGACACCGGGCTGTTCTGACCGCGCGCTTCTGACCCGCGCGGTTCTGACCCGCGCGGACAACTCCGCGGACGACTCCACCGGCACGTGGACGACGTCACCGGCACGCGTGCGTGGCCCGTCACCCGGACGGCCCACGCACGGCCGTGCGCGCACAAGGGAACTCGTATCTCCCGCCTGGCGTTGACCAGTACGGAAGCGTCCACTGGACAGTGAGCATCTACCGACAGTGGAAGCACCAGAGCGTCAACAAGCAGAGGGTTCCCCTGCCGCACCACCAGGAGGGCGTACCGTGCACCGCCGGCACAACGGGTTGAAGACCGCCGTACTCCTCGGGGGACTGTCCGCACTCATCCTCGTGATCGGCAGTTTCTTCGGGCGTACGGGCCTGTTCGTCGCGCTCTTCGTCGCCCTGGGCACGAACGCGTACGCCTACTGGAACAGCGACAAGCTCGCGCTGCGCGCCATGCGTGCGCGCCCGGTGAGCGAGTTTGAGGCACCGGCGCTGTACCGCATGGTCCGGGAACTCTCCACACAGGCACGCCAGCCCATGCCCCGGCTGTACATCTCGCCGACCGAGGCGCCGAACGCGTTCGCCACCGGACGCAACCCGCGCAACGCCGCCGTCTGCGTCACCGAGGGCATCCTCCGGATCCTCGACGAACGTGAGCTCCGGGCCGTGATCGGCCACGAGCTCAGCCATGTCTACAACCGCGACATCCTGATCTCCTCGGTCGCCGGCGCCCTCGCTTCCGTGATCATGTTCCTGGTCAACTTCGCCTGGCTGATCCCGATCGGCCGCTCGGACAACGACGAGGGCCCGGGCATCTTCGGCATGCTGCTGATCATGATCCTGGGGCCGCTCGCCGCGAGCATCATCCAGCTGGCGATCAGCCGTTCCAGGGAGTTCGAGGCGGACGCATCCGGAGCCCAGCTCACCGGCGACCCGCTGGCCCTCGCCAGCGCCCTGCGCAAACTCGACGCCGGAACCAAGCAGTTGCCCCTGCCGCCCGAGCCCCGCCTCGAGACGGCAAGTCACATGATGATCGCGAACCCGTTCCGTCCAGGCCAGGGAATGTCGAGGATGTTCTCCACGCATCCGCCGATGGCGGAGCGCATCGCCCGGCTCGAGCAGATGGCAGGTCGTCACCGGTGAAGACAATCCTCAACGTCATCTGGCTTGTCCTGAGCGGCTTCTGGCTTTTCCTCGGGTACATGCTCGCGGGCCTGATCCTCTGCATCACGATCATCGGCATCCCGTTCGGCATCGCGGCGTTCCGCATCGGCGTCTACGCCCTGTGGCCCTTCGGCTATACGACGGTCGAGCGCAGGGACGCGGGCGCGCCCTCCTGCGTCGGCAACGTCCTCTGGGTGGTCCTCGCGGGCTGGTGGCTCGCGCTCGGCCACATCACGACCGGCATCGCCCTCTGCGTCACGATCATCGGCATCCCCCTGGGCATAGCCAACTTCAAGCTCATACCGGTCTCGTTGTTCCCACTGGGCCGAGAGATCGTGCGCACCGACCAGCCCTTCGCGGCGACAGGCTGGTAGCGGGCGGCGCGGGGGTGCAGCTGCCGAAGTACGCCCTGGCCGCGTACGACGCCGAAGAGCCCGAACACGACCAGATCTGGGCCCTGTGCGCGGACGCGGAGGATCTCTTCGCCGATCCACCGCCCCCCGAACGTGTGCGCTTCGAACTGCTCGGCTGTGCGCCGGAAGGACGACTGGCCGCCGCTCTGGCCCACGCACGGGCCGAAGGCTCCGCACCGCTCGGACTCCTGGCCCTCGAGATCCTCGACAAGGCGGGCAACCGCATCGACGAATGGTGCCTGGAGGACGTACGCATCGTCGGCGACCGCCCCTGCGCGCGAGAGCTGTCGCTGCGCGACATCTCCGTGGAGGCGCGCGAGGCCGACAGCCGGCGCGACCACCCGGGACGGCCCCCGCTGTCCCCGGGCTACCTGTTGCTCGGCGGGCCGGACGAACCGTACGGCCGCTGCCGGGACCTGGGCCACGTTGGTGAGCCGTACCCGGAGCCGCGGCCCGAGCCTCCGCTGCGGCTGCTCGGCTGCTCACCGCGCGGCGCCCTGCGGACGGCACTGGACGCGGGCGACGAGGAACTCGGCCACGCCCAGATCCTGCGTCTCGACGCCTTCGGGCGGGCGCTCCAGTACGCGGTGGAGGGCGAGATCACCGCCTGGATCCCCTCGGCCCACGGCCGCGGACTGGTCGACCTCACCCTCGAACCCTGGTCGCAGCGGCCTCCGTACGCGGCACGCGCGGTCTGGGACCTGTGGTGGGACGGCCTTCCCGCCGAGCCGAATCTGTGGGCGCGGTGCGACACGGCGAGCCGCGACTTCTGGCTCGGCACCGCCCTGACCAACCGCGACGGCCGCAAACCGGACGCGGCGCCGGGCACCACCTACCACCTCGACGGCCGCCACATCACCGACGAGCCGGGCTTCTACTGCGCGCTCGGCGAGGCGGTGAACGGCCCGGGCGGGTACTTCGGCCGGAACCTCGACGCACTCGCCGACTGCCTGCGCGGCCGCTTCGGCGCCCGCCGGCCCTTCACCGTCGTATGGCACGACGCGCATATCGCTCGTGCCTGCCTAGGTGTGACCCCGCAGACGCACGGCCGCCCACCGACGTTCGAAGAGCTTCTGGAAATTCTGGCCGAGGAGGGGATCGAGGTGGTGCTGGCCTGACGGGGGCCCCGGCCCTCACCGCGTATGTGTGCACCGGATCCACCGGCCCCATCACTGGACCGACCGGGCCGACCGTCACTGCGACGACCGGCGCCCCACCGCGTAAGCGACCATCCCTGCCGCAAGTACGCCAACCCCCGCAGCCACCGACGTGAACGGCAGGGAGAAGGCCAGCACAAGGCAGCCCAGCAGGCCGACTACGGGGAGTGTTCGCCGGGAACTCAGCGTGGAGGCCGAGACGTTGGCAATGGCGTAGTAGACGAGCACGCCGAACGAGGAGAAGCCGATGGCTCCGCGCACGTCGATGGTCGCAGCCAGCACCGCGACCACCGTTCCCACGGCGAGCTCCGCCCGGTGCGGCACCTGGAATCGGGGATGCACGGCGGCCAGGGCGCCCGGCAGATGCCGGTCCCGTGCCATGGCGAACGTCGTCCGCGACACCCCGAGGATCAGCGCCAGCAGCGACCCGAGCGCCGCCACCGCGGCCCCCACCTGCACGATGGGCGCCATACCCGGCACTCCTGCGGCCCGCACCGCGTCGGCCAGCGGGGCGGACGCATCGGCCAGGCCGCCGGACCCCAGCACCGAGAGAGCCGCCACGGCCACGGCGGCGTATACGCAGAGCGCGATACCGAGAGCCAGCGGGATCGCGCGCGGAATAGTGCGCGCCGGATCGCGCACCTCCTCGCCCAGCGTCGCGATACGCGCGTACCCGGCGAAAGCGAAGAACAGCAGCCCGGCCGCCTGAAGCACCCCGGCAGCCGTGGCGTCGGCCCCGACGTCCAGACGGGCGTAGTCCGCGTCCCCCGCGCCCAGACAGAGCACGGCGACCGCGGCGAGCACCGCAAGCACCACGGCGACGATCGCCCGTGTCAGCCAGGCGGACTTCTGCACGCCGCCATAGTTCACGGCGGTCAGCGCGACCACGGCGGCGACAGCGACCGCATGTGCCTGCTCGGGCCAGACGTACGCTCCGACGGTCAGCGCCATCGCCGCGCACGAGGCGGTCTTGCCGACGACGAACGCCCAGCCGGCCAGATACCCCCAGAACTCGCCGAGCCGCTCCCGCCCGTACACATACGTCCCACCGGACGCCGGATACAGCGCGGCCAGCCGTGCCGACGACATCGCATTGCAGTACGCGACCACGGCGGCGAGCCCGAGCCCGAGCATCAGCCCCGACCCGGCCGCGTCCGCCGCCGGACCGAGAGCCGCGAAGATTCCGGCCCCGACCATCGACCCCAGCCCGATGACGACGGCGTCGAAGACGCCCAGCGTTCTCCGCAACTCCTGCGTCATGCGCTGCGCCCCCGTGTCATATGTCGCGCTCGTGTGTCATGTGCCGCACCCTACTGATCACCGCAACCGGGCGCCGCCCCGCCGACGTCATCCCCGACAAGAGCGCACGAACACCGTGCAGGAAAGGCAGGTTCAGGCATGAGCATCATCAGCTGGATCGTTCTCGGATTGCTGGCCGGTGCCATCGCCAAACTCCTGCTGCCCGGACGCGATCCGGGCGGCTTCATCGGCACGACCCTCATCGGCATCGCGGGCGCCTTCGTCGGCGGCTGGATCTCCGCCCGGTACCTCGACCGCCCGGTCGTCAACGACTTCTACGACGGAGCCACCTGGGCCGCCGCGATCGGAGGCTCCCTCGTCCTGCTGATCGCCTACCGTCTCCTGTTCGGGCACTCCCGCCGCTGACCGAGACCGCAGCCGGGGCAGCAGCGAGGGCGGTACCCGATCTGTCGGGTACCGCCCTCCGCTGTGCGATCAACCGGTCTCAGCCTGTCGAAGCCGCACTACGACCACCACCACAGGTGATCGAACGAACTACCGATAGTTCACGAACTGCAGCGCGAAATCGAAGTCCTGGCCCTTCAGCAGTGCGATCACGGCCTGCAGGTCGTCGCGGCTCTTCGAGCTGACGCGCAGCTCGTCGCCCTGCACCTGTGCCTTCACACCCTTCGGGCCCTCATCGCGAATGATCTTCGCGACCTTCTTCGCGTTCTCCTGGGAGATGCCCTCCTGGATCGACGCGAAGATCTTGTACTCCTTGCCGGACAGCTGCGGCTCGCCCGCATCCAGCGCCTTGAGCGAGATCCCGCGCTTGATCAGCTTGGACTGGAACACGTCGAGGACAGCCTTCACCCGGTCCTCGGAGTTCGCCTCCATCAGGATCTTCTCGCCGGACCAGGCGATCGACGCGCCGACGTTCTTGAAGTCGTATCGCTGCGAGATCTCCTTGGCGGCCTGGTTGAGGGCGTTGTCGACCTCCTGCCGCTCGACCTTCGAGACGATGTCGAAACTGGAGTCGGCCATGTCCTGTGGCTCCTTGTATCGGGGTGTGTAGAGGCGGCCGCCGGTCCCGTGGCCGCATCAGCAAAGCCTATCCACCGGGCCACGGGCAGGCGCTGATCAATAGGGTGGCGAAGCACCCCCGCGCATCAGGTATCGTTTACGTCGTTGCCACGGAGCACCGCGAAAGTGGAGGCTCAACGGCAGCAACCCCCGGCGGTGTGCCCGAGCGGCCAAAGGGAGCAGACTGTAAATCTGCCGGCTCAGCCTTCCCAGGTTCGAATCCTGGCGCCGCCACGCTGAGGAATGCCCCCTCCGAACTGCGGAAACGCAGAGCGGAGGGGGCATCTTTTTATTCGAACGGCGCCGTTCGATGGGGGGACCGAAATACGAGGCTTGTCTCACCTGGCCCCGGGGGGATCCCAAGCCTGATCAGGGCGCGTCCCCCAGGCGTCCCCCGGGGCTGGGCGCAGTTGGGGACGGCGGGGGTGCAGGGTGAGCAAGAGGGCGCTGAAGGGCATCATCTGGACCGCATTGGGCGTGGCCGGCGTTGTCGCTGCGGTCCTGATCGTCGGGCTGCTCTCGCTTGCGATCCTGGCAATCAGCGCTGATCACTAACTTCCCCCAGGGGGAGGCCCGGCCCCGTCCCATTCGCGTAGCCAGCCTCGATCTGGCGGTTAGCGCGATCCTGCCCCTGGGCCAGAACTCTCGCGTAGACGCGGAGCAGCACGCCGTGGCTCGTGCGGAACAGCCGGCCGTCGAGGCTGTTCCGTGGCGATCGATGTGGCCGCGGAGCATCGCGACGAAGTGCGGCGGGATGGGCACCACACGGGAGCCTCGCTCCGCTCGTGCCTTCAGGTGACGGTCCTGGTGGGCCCGGCCGTCGTCGGTCCAGTCACGGTCGGCGTGGACGATGCCGCCGCGCAGGGTGAGCTTGCCCCAGCCGCTCTCCGGCAGGTGGCACTGAGAGAACGTCAGGCCGACGGCTTCCGCGGGCCGCATGGCCGCGTAGTACAGGCACCCGAAGAAGGCTTCAAGGTGCGCGCCGCGCTCGCGGTGGTCTTCACCAGGGCGGGCGTGATGGTTGCCAGGGCGTCGGCGTTGTTGCGACGGGACTTGGCGGGGAGGCGGTCCCATCTGCGGTCGAAGTGGCCTGCCTGCTCGGTCAGCTGTTCTTGCGGGCCACCGGGGCGAGCAGACGGCGCACGTAGTCGCGCATGCGGCAGCGGAGCTCGACGCGGCGGAAACGGTAGCAGATGGTCAACGAGCCCGGTGTAGCCGTGATCTGAACGTGCCGTTGGGGACACCGAGGGCCTGGGCCACCCCCTCGTAGCCGAGACCGCCCCACGCCACCAGCAGCAGCACGTCGCGGTGCCGCGCGGGCAGTGCGGCCAGTGCCGCCGCCAGCTCGCGGCGTACGGCCTGTGCCCCTACCCGGGCCGCAGCCCGGTCGGCCAGCGGCTCCTCGTGGTCGGCGGGAGCCGGGATGCGGGCCAGGGCCTTGAACCGGCGGGCCTCGGCCCGCCGGTGCCGGCCGACCAGGTTGGTCGCTATGCCGAACAGCCAGGGCCGGGCGTCGTCGCCCGTGGCCCGCGCGGGGTCGTACCGGTGCCGCTGCGGGAAAGCAGTGGTGAAGGTCTCCGCCATGAGGTCGTCGGCCGGCTCGCCGCCGAGCCTACGGGCCAGATAACGGTGTACCGCATCCGCGTGCCGGTCGAAGAGCACGGCGAATGCCTCGGGCTCATCCCGGGACCGCGCAATTACCGAGGCATCGCTCTCCGCCCCCGTGCGGACGCCTGGCTGGACGGTCATCGGGGCTCCTCTCGTCGTGGGGAACGCTTCGAAGGCTTGGGCTTTCATCTCTCCTTCGCCCGTCGCCCCCGGCGAGTTCCCTCGGGCCCCTGGCCCCTGGCCGCTGGTCCCTAGGGCTGGGCAGCCGCGGCTTGGAAGTGACGGCGCTCCGGCTTCCGGGCCCCGGCCTCCTCCGAGACGCAGATCCCAGTGTGCTGCGTGCGTGGTCGTGGGACGGTCCTTCTTGGTGGGTGCGTTTCTCTTGAAGTGACCCCTCATCCCACCTGCGAAGATGCGCCGAATCGGCAAGTCTCATGGCAGGCGCGAGAATCGTCCCGGGCGCCGTGGGCGCCTCCGACCTGGGAGCCTGGGTTCGACAGGTACATGGCGGTCACTCAGGAAGAAACACACCCTGCCCGGCCTGGCCCGCACCGTCTTATACAGCCGACCCGCGGGACGCGGCGGTGACGCAGGAACTCGCATCTCACCTTGCAGGTACGGCCGATGATGATGCGGTGTGGGCACGGCGGACGGGACGGCCGAAGAGAGCGAGACGACCGCGGCCGTCGTGAACCCGTGACCGACTTCCCCTTCTGAGGTTGCCGGTCACGGGCCGGCCCGGAGTGGGCGGGTTGGTCAGTTGGCTGCGGATACACGTGCGTTGCTTGTGATGCGCCCGCCGATTTCCAGCCGCCCGTTCGCGACTCGACGCGGCACTGCTCCCCAAGCGGAGGGGTCCGGTCGGATTCTTCTCGGCACAGCACGTCGATCGGCGCGGCAACGCATCGAACACGCACGGGGAAAATTCGCGAAATCACCGTGGGAATGGGCACAACTGGACTGTCCAATCCCGCTGTTCTTCCGCCTGCGGCCTTCTGGCTACGGTGTGGCCGAGGCCGTCAGGTGCGGCCACGGGGGACTGCGCCACCCGGGGGATACGGGCGCAGGATGAGGAGGGGCACCATGAGGCGTGCCCGCGTGCTTTCCGCGGTGGGAGGAGCCATTCTGCTTGCGCTCGCCGCTACACCTGCCCAGGCATCACCGGACATTCCGTCCGGCACAGACCAGTGCGATTCGTCTGTGGATCATTTGGGCGACTGGTACAGCCTGACCGACGAGAAATCTCACCATGGGCGAAACATCGAGCTCCACACCGGGAGTATCCGGGACGCCTATGCCGTCTCCCGCATCGATGACGTCGAACGCGGGGACAAGCTGTGGATCGACCGCAGTTTCGGAAAGTTCGAAATGAAGGCCGGGGAGGGAGGAACGCACCCGAGCGACGCGGACGTCGAAAGGACCGGGGGATGGAAGCAGTGCGGCCCGTTCACCGCGACCTGGCTCGATGACCTCGCCGGGTGGGCTGTGACGGACGGCGTCTATTTGCAGGCCAGCGACACGCACAGCTACGCGGTGCGCGCCTGCATGCGGCCCGCTGACTCAGACGACTCCGAGTGCACGGACTGGTTCGTCGATCATCTGTGATCGTGGGTGCCGGGGCTCTAGGTAGCGTCTGGCGCATCCAGGGGACAGGAGGCACCGCCAGGGCGATCCACGTGACCTTGCGGTGTCTCCTGTGGATGCTGAGTGTGCTCGGGCAGCTCGGCGCGATTCCCCCAGGTGTCCCCCGAAGGGGGCCGGAGATCGCATACGCCTCGAAGAACTGCCCGATCCCCAGTCCCGCGTGGAGGTCGGGCAGACCGGGCCAGGCATCCGACACCACCGCCATCCGCACGCCGCGCCGGCTCAGCTCTTCCAGGGTTCCCAGGACCTCTGGGTATGTCTCCAGGACCGTGGACGGGGGGACTTCGCGGCGCAAGTCGGCGAGGAGTTGCGAGGTCGGGTCCACGCCGAGGTCGCGAAGCAGCACCCGGTGGTAGTCGTCGTAGTCAGGCGTCGACGACGAGGCGGCGAAGAAACGTTCGCCCGCGGCGATGGCCGACGCGAACTGTTCCGGCGTGATTGTGGGGTCGTAGGCGAGGACGGTCTGCTCGAAGTCCGCTCGTGGGTTCCACCGGCCGCCGATCGGCTGCATCAGCACGCCGCCTGAGTCGAAGAGAACAGCACGGAGATCTTCAGGAGAGGATGGTCGTGTCGTCACCCGCTCAGTCTGGTGAGCGGACGCACCGCTGGTCGACTCCCTGCACCGTGTTCCGCAGGCGATCACAACGCTGCATGGCATAGCAAGAGGACTCAGGCCCGTCTTCTGACGGCAGTCTGACGGCAACGTCAGCGGACGCCACGGTCCATTGGGGAGAGCGGCATACATGTCATCCATTGGGAAGAGGCCCGCCTCGAAACCGACCGTACTTTCACGTGGCCCCACAGCGAACAGCTACCGGTCGCTCCCCAACCACTTGAGTGACGTACAACGTGGCCCTGCGGGAGAACTGACCCTCTCCCGAGGCGACTGGAACAGCACCGGAGCGGCGCGCCGACCGAGCTGCCACGCACCCGGCCGACGCGCCGCTGCCGCGGATGCGCTCAGGCACCCGGACGACATCAGACTGCCCACAGCCGGGCTTCGGCCATCACCTCGAGCATGACTGCCTCCTTCGCGTCGCCGTATCGGGCACGGCTGTCGGGATGCAGATCGGCCGCCCGCCGCTTGGACGCCTCGTATCGCCGGGCCGTCTCTGGGCGGGCCCTGAGGTAGTCGCGGAAGATCCGGTTCTCACGCGGGTGCGGCGGCGCCACGCCACTGCGGGCGTTGGCTTCCACACCGTGGGGCATAGGCGGGGCGGACGGACCTCAGGGCCGACGAAGCCCAGCTCGGGCGGGAAGGCCCGCGCGGTCTGTAAATCTGCCGGCTCAGCCTTCCCAGGTTCGAATCCTGGCGCCGCCACGCTGAGGGAGACCCCCTCCGACTGCGACACGCAGGTCGGAGAGGGTCTGTTCATCTCTGTGCCAGGCCGGTGGCCGTCGCTCAGGGCCGCCGAACATCCATCCTGCTCACCAGCCCGTCCGCCCCGAAGGAATAGAGGTGTTCGACCGGGGCGTCGGCCCAGTGGTCGCCCGTCTCGTCCCGCATGCCGACACGCACCGTTGCGACGACTCGCCGAGGTCCGTCCGAGGAAGCCTGGGTGCCCGGCTGCTCCTCCTCGTCGAGCCGCAGCCCCTCCAGCCGTACGAGAGGAGTGCCGGCGGCGAACTGGCGTGCCCAGTACGCGCGTACCTGCTCGTGGCCGTGGAGGCGGACGCCGTCGAGAACGTTGGGCCAGTCGACGTCCGGGGCGAGCGCGACTGCCATGACGGCCTCGCGCTCATCGGTACTGAACACCTCGTACATCCTGCGGAGCAGGGCGGCCTGCTGCGCAGGTACTTCCTGTTGTTGCTTCAGGGGATCGTCTTGCTGCTTCAGGGGATCGTCGGTGCTCATGGCAGGCGCTCCTCACTCGGAAAGAGGCGTGACGGACGCACGGCGTCCGGGCGGCCGGACAGCCAGGCAAGCCCCGGCGCGCCCGAGCAGCCCTCCGACTTACGTCCACAGCGAACGCGTTACGCCAAAGGCGAACCCGCCCAGCCACGAAGGGGCCGGGAGCGGGGCCTCAGTTCCCCGCCACCGACTTGACCGCCACTGACACTGGCGTCGAACCGCTGATCAGCTCCAGCGTCAGCCCCGCTGTCGCCGGCGTGTCGACCAGCTCCGTCAGCACCCCGGCGACGTCGTCACGCGGGACCGGCCCGCGTCCGGTGTGCGCCTCCAGGCGTACGAGACCGGTTCCGGCGTCGTTCGTCAGCATGCCGGGCCGGAGGATCGTCCAGTCCAGGTTCTTCCGCTGCCGGATGTCGGCGTCGGCCTCGCCCTTGGCACGCAGATACACATCGAAGACCTCGTCGCCCTGGTGGGCCGGATCCGCCCCCATCGACGACACCACCAGATACCTCCGTACGCCGGCCCGTTCCGCCGCGTCCGCAAACAGGACGGCCGCCGCGCGGTCCACCGTGTCCTTGCGCGCGGCGCCGCTTCCCGGCCCCGCGCCGGCCGCGAAGACGACCGCGTCCGCGCCCTGCAGATGCCCCGCAACCTCCTCCACGGAAGCGGACTCGAGGTCGCACAGAATCGGTTCGGCCCCCGCGGCCTCGAGGTCGGGGGCCTGCTCGGCGCCCCGGATGAGTCCCGCGACCTCGTCCCCGCGCGCGGCGAGCAACCGCTCCAGCCGCAGCGCGATCTGACCGTGCCCTCCAGCAATGACAATGCGCATGCTTCCGACCGTACGCCCGGCCGGGCGAGTTCGCTGCACGGCCGGTTCAATGCTGACTCGCCTGACCAGCCCGGCCAGTTGAGAGCCAGTTGTGCCGGCCGCGCCGCACGGCCGGCTCGCAGTCCCGCCCGAGCACAACCTCGCCCACGCAGTGAGCACGCATTGCCCGGAGGCGGTCACCGCGTCGCAGCTCTCACGGCGAATCGGGGCCCTTCGACCGTCCCTGTCGAGGCAGGTCCAGCGCCACCGCCGCCGCCGAGTCGCAGTACTCGCGTACCGCGCTGGTACGCGCCACCACGCGCCCCCGGTGCACCACGATGCGGCTGTACGCGAGGGAGAGCGCACCCGCGAGCTGGGCCCCCCGCACGGCCAGCAACTCGGCTGGAAAGCCCGCTTCCACACGCACCTCGGGCAGTCCCAGCACGGCCCGGGCCCGGGCGCTCACCGCGTCGTAAGCCTCCTCGGGGCGCAAGCCCTCCCGCGAGGCCAGCAGATACGCCGCCTCCAGCGGATCGCCGCGCCCCACCGGATTGGACACGTCCCGAAGCGCGCCGCTGCCGGCCGCGACGCGCACGCCGGCCGCTCGCAGCAGCCGTACGGGAGCCGTGCCGCCGCCCTCCACGCCACCACCCCCGCACCCGCTCTGCGGAAGGCACACCACGGCCACTCCGGCCGCGGCGAGCTGGTCCGCGTTGCGCGACGCCGCCTCGGCGGGCAGCCGCCCGAGCCCCGCGCACGGCCCGATCGTCACTCCTGGCCGCAAGCCGCCCGCAATGGCCGCGAGCCGCGACAGGCGCGCCGGATCACCCGCGTCCGTATGCAGATCGACAGGGCAGCCGTGCTCCGCGGCGACCTCCAGCACCGCCTCCACATACCCCGTCGGATCGGGGTCGAGGTCGGGACAGCCGCCGATCACGGAGGCGCCCATTTTGACCGCGTCCCGCAGCATCGCCAGCCCATCCGCCCCGGCGACGCCCGTCAGGAGCCGAGGCACCGCCACCGCCGTCAGATCGACCAGTCCGCGCAGCGACCGTCGTGCCTGGAGCACCGCCTCCATCGGTCTGAGCCCCGGCACATCGCCGATCCGCACATGGGAGCGCAGCGCCGTCGCACCATGCCCGAGCTGAAGCAGCGCGGCCTCGGTGGTCCGCCGCTGCACGTCCTGGACGTCGTACGAGACCGGGCCGGGGGTCTCGGCCGAGAGGGCCGTGTCGCTGTGGGCGTGCGGCTCCGCGGGCGCGGGCAGCAGGAGATAGCCGGTCAGGTCCACGCGCGCGGCATGCGCGGTCAGGCTGCCGGCCGTGCCGACCGCCTCGATGCGTCCCGCGGAGAGTCGCACGTCCACCGTCCGGCCATCGGTAAGACGTGCGCCGCAGAGGAGCAGCGCCGTGCCGTCACCGATCGCCGGGTCACACTTGCCGCTTCCCGACCGGCCGGACGAGCCCGAGGAGCCCGACGAACCCGACGAACTCGAGGAGTCCGAGGAGCCCGAGGAACCCGACGACTCCTGGAAGCCACCTGACCGACCGGACAAGCCTGCGGGTCCCGAGGACCCCGACGGGCCGGCGTGGCCCGGGGAACCGGGGGAGTCGGGCTGCTGCGGCTGGCTGTCGGGCATCGCGCTCCTGGGGCTCGGGGACGGCTGCAGGCGTCATGTCGAACGCGGGCGACGCGCGCAAGATCACGCAGCGTGAGTCGAGCCTAGGGTGACGGCTCGTCGGCTTCGAGGAGGAGCGGAATAGTCGTACCGGCGTGGTGCGACCTGGCCGAGGGCCGCTGTGGCGGGACGGCGGACACGAGGACGGGGGAGCCGTTGCGTAACTGCAGGGGCTGGAGAAACACCTGGCGACAGCCGGAGTCCGCTGGTGCGGGGCTGATGGGAGCCCGCGACTGAGGTCGTCACCGCTGTGAGGCAGGCCCGGGGAAACGGATTTGGGCGATCGGTGGGCGAGCGTGTAATGTCTTCATCGCTCGCCCCAATAGCTCAGTCGGCAGAGCGTCTCCATGGTAAGGAGAAGGTCTACGGTTCGATTCCGTATTGGGGCTCTGATGTGTAAGGCTTTTCGTCTCGGCGGAAAGCCCGCCACATCGCAGCGGTGTAGCTCAGTCGGTAGAGCAAGCGGCTCATAATCGCTGTGTCACCGGTTCAAGTCCGGTCACCGCTACTCTCAGTAGCCGATTGCGGGGTCGGTCCTTCGATCGGCTACTATTTCTGCGTTAAATGACCCATCCGTTCGTCAAGGAGCACTCACGTGGCTGCCACCGACGTCCGCCCGAAGATCACGCTGGCCTGCGTGGAGTGCAAGGAGCGGAACTACATCACCAAGAAGAACCGGCGCAACAACCCGGACCGTCTTGAGATGAAGAAGCACTGCCCGCGTTGCAACGCGCACACCGCGCACCGCGAGACGCGATAAATCAGGCTCGTACGTGAGGCCGTCCCCATCTCCGGGGACGGCCTCACGTCGTTCTGGGGGATGGCCTCGCGCCGTTCCGCGGGACGGCCTCGACGTCGCGGAGAGTGGCCCTCGCGACGCTGCGGGGGTGGCCTCGCGTCCTGACCGGCTCATCCGTGGAACCCTGGCCGGGCAGCCAGCGGGTGCGAGCCGTGCCAGCCAGTGAAAGCCGTGGAAACCAGGAGGTGCCGAGCCCATGGCGCTCGACCAGTCCTTCGTGGGGCGGTCCTACCCGCCCACCGACCCCTATGAGGTCGGCAGGGAGAAGATCCGCGAGTTCGCGGAGGCGGTGGGGGACGCCAACCCCGCGTACACCGACCCGGACGCCGCCAAGGCGCTCGGCCACGCCGATGTGATCGCGCCACCGACCTTTGTGTTCGCGATCACCTTCAAGGCGGCGGGCCAGGTCGTCGCGGACCCGCAGCTGGGGTTGGACTACAGCCGCGTCGTGCACGGCGACCAGAAGTTCGCGTACACGCGTCCGGTGCGTGCGGGCGACCGGCTCACGGTCACCTCGACCATCGAGGCCATCAAGTCCCTGGCGGGCAACGACATCCTGGACATCCGCGGTGAGGTCCACGACGAGGCCGGCGAGCATGTCGTGACGGCCTGGACCAAGCTCGTGGCGCGTGCGGCGGAGGAGGCATGACGGTGAGCACGGCGGCGAAGATCGCATACGACGACGTCGAGGTCGGCGCGGAACTGCCGGCCCAGACCTTCAACGTGACCCGCGCGACGCTCGTGCAGTACGCGGGCGCCTCCGGTGACTTCAACCCGATCCACTGGAACGAGAAGTTCGCCAAGGAGGTCGGACTGCCGGACGTCATCGCGCACGGCATGTTCACCATGGCTGAGGCGATCCGTGTCGTCACCGACTGGGTGGGCGACCCAGGCGCCGTCGTCGAGTACGGCGTGCGGTTCACCAAGCCGGTCGTCGTCCCGAACGACGACAAGGGCGCGCTGATCGAGGTCAGCGGCAAGGTCGCGGCCAAGCTCGACGACAACCGCGTACGGGTCGACCTGACGGCCACATCCGGAGGCCAGAAGGTGCTGGGCATGTCCCGGGCGGTCGTACAGCTGGCTTAGACCGACCGCCGGTCGGTCTTGGGGCAGCAGCCGAATCACCCCAGGTAAGGGGCGCCCTCCATGGCGGGGCGCCCCTTACCTGTTTCGTCCGACGACGTGCACCCTTGACGTAGATAGTGATTGACCACTAACTTACTCGTATGGTCAGGATGAGCGCCGAGGAGCGGCGCGAGAGCGTCATCCGCGCGGCGATGAGCGAATTCGCCAAGGGCGGCTATCGCGGCACGTCCACCGAAGCGATCGCCAAGCGCGTGGGTGTCTCGCAGCCGTATCTCTTCAGGCTCTTCCCCGGAAAGAAGGCGATCTTCCTTGCCGCGGCGGAGCGGTGTCTGGAGGACACCTGCCGCCTTTTCGAGGAGGCGTCCAAGGGTCTGCACGGCGAAGAGGCCCTGCATGCGATGGCGAACGCGTACACCAAGGTCATCGCGGAGGAGCCGGAGCGGCTCCTGATGCAGATGCAGATGTACGTCGCGGTGGCGGCCGCCGATGAGGCCGGTGACCACGAGCTGGGCGAGGCGGTGCGGGCCGGCTGGATGCGGCTGTTCGACACCGTCCATCTGCCGCTCGGCGCCGACGTGGACGAGACCACGACCTTCCTGGCGTACGGAATGCTCGTCAACTGCCTGGTGGCCATGGGTTTCCAGCCGGAACACCGGGTCTGGGAGGGGCTCTATCCATCGGCGCGGGTCAAGGGCCGCCTCGAGCGCTGAACCCCGAAAGACCTCGCACGCTGAACGACGGAGGCGGAAGTGGGCGCCTCTTTGTGCTCGCGAAAGTTAGTCATCAATAACTAACAATCACCGTGGGGGAGCGATGTCACAGCAAGCAGCACGGGGCGGGGGAGCCGTCTGGGCCCTCGTCATCACCAGCGCCGCCGGTTTCATGGCGGCTCTCGACAACCTCGTCGTCACGACCGCCCTGCCGTCCATCCGCGAGGATCTCGGGGGAGGGCTCGACGACCTCGAATGGACCGTGAGCGCCTACACGCTCACCTTCGCCGTGCTGCTGATGTTCGGCGCGGCCCTGGGCGACCGGTTCGGGCGCCGCCGGCTGTTCCTCGCCGGTCTCGCCGTGTTCACCGGCGCCTCCGCCGCCGCGGCCATGGCGCCGGGCATCGACTCGCTGATCGCCGCCCGCGCGGTGCAGGGCGTCGGCGCGGCGGTCATGATGCCACTGACGCTGACCCTGCTGACCGCCGCCGTACCGGCCGCCAAGCGCGGCATGGCCTACGGGATCTGGGGCGCCGTCAACGGGCTCGCCGTCGCCTCCGGGCCCCTCATCGGCGGCAGCCTCACCGAACACATGTCGTGGCAGTGGATCTTCTGGCTGAACGTCCCGCTCGGTCTCGCCCTGCTGCCGCTGGCCCGGCTGCGCCTCACGGAGTCGTACGGCACGGGCGCCCCGCTCGACATCCGCGGCACCGTGCTTGCCAGCGGCGGTCTGTTCGGGATCGTGTACGGCCTCGTCCGCGGCCCTGTCGACGGCTGGACCAGCGGATTCGTCCTCACGGGCCTCGTCCTGGGCGGGGTGCTGCTCGCCGGCTTCGTGCTCCACGGCATACGCGCTGAGAACCCGATGCTGCCGATGCGGCTCTTCCGCAGCCGGGCCTTCACCGGCATCAACGGGGCGAGCCTGCTGATGTTCCTCGGGATGTTCGGCTCGATCTTCCTGCTCAGCCAGTACATGCAGGGCGTCCTCGGCTACTCGCCCACCGAGGCGGGGCTCCGGATGCTGCCGTGGACCGGCATGCCGATGCTCGTCTCGCCGGTCGCGGGCTATCTGTCGGACCGGATCGGCGGGCGCGTGGTCGTCGCCGCGGGTCTCTTCCTGCAGGGCGTCGGCCTTGCCTGGTTCGCCTCCGTGGTGGCGGCCGACACCTCGTACGCCGCTCAGCTTCCCGCCCTGGTCATCAGCGGTGTCGGAATGTCGCTGTTCTTCGCCCCGGCCTCGAGCCTGGTCATGTCCAGCGTCAGCCCGCACGAGCAGGGGATCGCGTCGGGCGCCAACAACGCGCTCCGAGAGGTCGGCGGCGCGCTCGGCATCGCGGTGATGGCCTCGATCTTCTCCGCCCAGGGCGGGTACGAGACCGCCCAGCGCTTCGTCGACGGCATCGAGCCCGCCCTGTGGGCCGGCGCCTCGACGGTGGCCCTGGCAGGCGTCATGGCCCTGCTGATCCCGACCCGTCGCCGCGCGGCGACCGAGAAGGAGGACGAGGTGGCAGCGGTCTCACCCGCCCCCGTCCTGGAAGCGTCCTCGGCCTCGCACTGAGCCGACGAGTCCGGAAATCCAACTCGAGAAACCGAACCGAACTCGAAAGGGACCCGCCATGCCCACCCTCCCCTGGTCAGTGCCCAACACCCCGCCCCGGCACGCCGAGGCCCATGTCATGGCCTCCCGGTTCGAGACCCGCACTCTCTGGGGAGCGCTCCGGTTCTTCTTCAGGACACCGGCCGTCTGGCACCAGGTGAGCAGGGCGCCCGGCGCGTACGGGGCCTCGCTGAAGGCGTCGCCGCTGCGGCGCACCTTCTGGACCCTGTCCGCCTGGGAGTCGCCCGAGGCGCTCCGGCGCTTCGCCCGCTCCGGACCGCACGGTCCGGTCGCCCGGGGGCTGCGTCCGCTGATGCGCGACGCGAAGTTCGTCACATGGTCGGCGACGACCGACGAACTGCCGCTCGACTGGGCCGACGCGCTGGAGCGCTTGGAGTGACAAGCCCTGCATACGGCTCCGGGAACTGCCCTGCGTAGAACTTTGAGAACGGCCCCTGTGCGGCCACGCGAACGGCCCCGCCCTGACCCGCGGGGCCGTTCTCGTACTCTGGTGCGCGTGCAGGAACTCCACGACGCCCCGCTGGCCCCGCTGACCACCTTCCGTCTCGGCGGCCCCGCGAGCCGCCTGATCACGGCGACCACCGACGACGAGGTGGTCGCCTCCGTCCGCGAGGCCGATGAGGCAGGCACCCCGCTGCTGCTCATCGGTGGCGGATCGAACCTGGTCATCAGCGACGAGGGCTTCGCCGGCACGGCCCTGCGCATCGCCACGCGCGGCTTCGCGCTCGACGGTACGGAGCTGGAACTCGCCGCGGGCGAGGTCTGGACCGACGCGGTCGCGCGCACGGTCGAGGCGGGTCTCGCCGGAATCGAGTGCCTGGCCGGAATTCCGGGTTCGGCGGGCGCGACGCCCATCCAGAACGTCGGCGCGTACGGTCAGGAAGTCTCCTCGACGATCACCGAAGTGATCGCGTACGACCGCAGGACGCACGAGACGGTCACCATTCCGAACGCCGAGTGCGACTTCTCGTACCGCCACAGCCGTTTCAAGGCCGATCCCGAACGGTTCGTGGTGCTGCGCGTCCGGTTCCGGCTGGAGGACGCCGACGGGCTCTCCGCCCCGCTCAAGTACGCCGAGACGGCCCGCGCCCTGGGCGTCGAGCCGGGCGACCGCGTGCCGCTCGCCGACGCCCGTGACACCGTGCTCAAGCTGCGCACCGGCAAGGGCATGGTGCTCGACCCGGAAGACCACGACACCTGGTCGGCCGGGTCCTTCTTCACCAACCCGATCCTCACCGAGCAGCAGCTCGCGGCGTTCCACGCGCGCGTGGCCGAGCGGCTCGGCCCCGACGTCACCGCGCCCGCCTATCCCGCGGGCGACGGCCTCACCAAGACCTCCGCCGCCTGGCTCATCGACAAGGCAGGCTTCCACAAGGGCTATGGCAACGGCCCCGCCAGGATCTCGACCAAGCACACGCTGGCGCTCACCAACCGGGGCTCCGCCACGACCGAGGACCTGCTCGCCCTCGCCCGCGAGGTCGTCGCCGGAGTGCGGGACGCCTTCGGCATCACGCTGGTCAACGAGCCGGTGACGGTGGGCGTCAGCCTCTGACGAGGCCGACCGCCGCCAGGCCCGAACAGCGTCAGCGGAACGCCGTCAGCCAACCAGCCACGCGTCGATCCCCGCCAGCAGCTTCTCCCGTACGTCGACGGGGGCGGCGGAGGCGCGTACCGACTGCCGCGCCAGTTCGGCCAGTTCCGCGTCGGTGAATCCGTGGTGCGTACGCGCGATCTCGTACTGGGCGGCCAGCCGGGACCCGAAGAGCAGCGGGTCGTCGGCGCCCAGCGCCATCGGCACACCGGCCTCGAACAGCGTCCGCAGCGGCACGTCCTCCGGCTTCTCGTACACGCCGAGCGCGACGTTCGACGCCGGGCACACCTCACACGTCACGCCGCGGTCCGCGAGCCGCTTCAGCAGGCGCGGGTCCTCCACGGCCCGCACGCCGTGCCCGATGCGGTGCGCGTGCAGGTCGTCCAGGCAGTCCCGTACGGAAGCCGGGCCCGTCAGCTCCCCGCCGTGCGGGGCGGACAGCAGCCCGCCCTCGCGCGCGATGGCGAAGGCGCGGTCGAAGTCGCGCGCCATGCCTCGCCGCTCGTCGTTGGACAGCCCGAAGCCGACGATGCCGCGGTCGGCGTAGCGCACGGCGAGCCGGGCCAGCGTCCGGGCGTCCAGCGGGTGCTTCATGCGGTTCGCAGCGACCAGGACGCGCATGCCGAGCCCCGTTTCACGCGAGGCGCTGTCCACGGCGTCCAGGATGATCTCCAGGGCCGGGATGAGGCCGCCGAGCCGCGGCGCGTAGGACGTCGGATCGACCTGGATCTCCAGCCACCCCGAGCCGTCCTTCAGGTCCTCCTGAGCGGCCTCGCGCACCAGCCGCTGGATGTCCTCGGGCTCCCGCAGACAGGCCCGCGCCGCGTCGTACAGCCGCTGGAAGCGGAACCAGCCGCGCTCGTCGGTCGCCCGCAGCTTGGGCGGTTCCCCGCTGGTCAGCGCGGACGGCAGATGGACGCCGTACTTGTCGGCCAGTTCGAGCAGGGTTGTGGGCCGCATCGACCCGGTGAAGTGCAGGTGCAGATGTGCCTTCGGCAGCTGACTCACATCACGTACTAGGCGCTCCATCCGGAGATCTTGCCGCATACAGGTGTCGCCCCGGTAGCCGCATTCCCCGTTCGTGGCCTTGCCCGAACGAAGAAACGGGCCGCCTCCCCGGAGGGAGACGGCCCGCACGCGCGCGTGAAGCGCCGAAGCCGCAAAGATCAGTCGCGGGCCTCGGCGAGCAGCTTCTGGATCCGCGAGACGCCCTCGACCAGGTCCTCGTCGCCGAGCGCGTAGGACAGCCGCAGATAGCCCGGCGTACCGAAGGCCTCGCCCGGCACCACCGCGACCTCGGCCTCCTCCAGGATCAGCGCGGCCAGCTCGACCGAGTCCTTCGGGCGCTTGCCGCGGATCTCCTTGCCGATCAGGGCCTTCACCGACGGGTACGCGTAGAAGGCGCCCTCCGGCTCGGGGCAGACGACGCCGTCGATCTCGTTGAGCATCCGCACGATCGTCTTGCGGCGGCGGTCGAAGGCCTCACGCATCTGCGCGACGGCCGTCAGATCGCCGGAGACGGCGGCGATGGCCGCGGCCTGCGAGACGTTCGCGACGTTCGACGTGGCGTGCGACTGCAGGTTGGTGGCGGCCTTCACGACGTCCTTCGGGCCGATGACCCAGCCGACACGCCAGCCTGTCATCGCGTACGTCTTCGCCACACCGTTGACCACGATGCACTTGTCGCGCAGCTCGGGCAGCAGCGCCGGCAGCGACACGGAGACCGCGTCGCCGTAGACCAGGTGCTCGTAGATCTCGTCGGTCAGCACCCACAGGCCGTGCTCGACGGCCCAGCGGCCGATGGCCTCGGTCTCGGCCTCGGAGTAGACCGCGCCGGTCGGGTTCGACGGCGACACGAACAGCACGACCTTCGTACGCTCCGTGCGCGCGGCCTCCAGCTGCTCCACGGAGACCCGGTAGCCGGTCGTCTCGTCGGCGACGACCTCGACCGGCACACCGCCTGCCAGCCGGATCGACTCCGGGTAGGTGGTCCAGTACGGCGCGGGGACGATGACCTCGTCGCCCGGGTCCAGGATCGCGGCGAAGGCCTCGTAGATGGCCTGCTTGCCGCCGTTGGTGACGAGGATCTGCGACGCGTCGACCTCGTAGCCGGAGTCGCGGAGGGTCTTCGCGGCGATCGCGGCCTTCAGCTCGGGCAGGCCGCCGGCCGGCGTGTACCGGTGGTACTTGGGGTTCTTGCAGGCCTCGACGGCCGCCTCGACGATGTAGTCCGGGGTCGGGAAGTCGGGCTCGCCCGCGCCGAAACCGATCACCGGACGGCCGGCGGCCTTGAGGGCCTTGGCCTTGGCGTCGACGGCGAGGGTCGCGGACTCGGAGATCGCGCCGATGCGGGCGGAGACCCGGCGGTCGGTGGAAGGAGTTGCAGCGCTCATACACCCCATCGTTCCAGACCGGAAACCGGCGCGGCACACGGGTTTCACACACCGGACACGGCGGGACGGACCAGGACCCTCGCCACGGGACTGACCAGGGCACTGAGCGGGACCTGCCGCTTTCTGTTCGACGAGGGGCTCCGGAACACGTACACTCACTCCTCGTTGGCCTTCACCGGCCGTACTCGTCCCACGCACTCCGTGCATGTGGATGGATGCGGTACGTTGGGGGAACCAAAGGGTCGTAGCTCAATTGGTAGAGCACTGGTCTCCAAAACCAGCGGTTGGGGGTTCAAGTCCCTCCGGCCCTGCTACACACACCTTCGCCAGGATGTGTGCGCATGTACGTACTGCAATGCACCGCCGTGCGGCTCAACCGGGCGCGGCACGGCCACGACCCGGAATCAGGTGAGGACGAGTGACGGACGCCGTGGGCTCCATCGACATGCCTGATGCCCAGGACGAGGCACCGGAGTCCAGGAAGAAGACCCGCAAGGGCGGCAAGCGCGGCAAGAAGGGCCCGCTGAAGCGGCTCGCGCTCTTCTACCGCCAGATCGTCGCCGAGCTGCGCAAGGTCGTCTGGCCGACTCGCAGCCAGCTGACGACATACACCACAGTGGTGATTATCTTCGTCGTCATCATGATCGCCCTGGTGACCGTGATTGACTATGGGTTCAACCAGGCCGTCAAGTACGTCTTCGGCTGAGCCGAGAGCGGAGGGCGCCCTACCCGGCGCCCATTTCGCGTGTTCCACCCCCATGTATCCAGGAAGAAGCAGCCACAGTGTCTGACCCGAACCTGAACGAGGCGATCGAGCCGGTCGAGTCCGCTGAGGACGAGCTCGACATCGTCGAGGCGGCGGACGCCGTGGACCCGGACCAGGCCGAGGCTGCCGACGCCGCCGCCGGTGAGCCCGCCGAAGAGGCCGCCATCCACGTCGTGGGCGAGGACGAGACCGCTTCCGAGGACGAGGCCCCCGCAGCGGACGCCGAGGCCGAGGCCGAGGCCGAGGAGGAGAGCGAGCCGGTCGACCCGGTCGCCGCGCTCCGCGAGGAGCTGCGCACCCTCCCCGGCGAGTGGTACGTGATCCACACCTACGCGGGCTACGAGAACCGCGTGAAGACCAACCTCGAGCAGCGAGCCGTCTCGCTGAACGTCGAGGACTACATCTTCCAGGCCGAGGTGCCGCAGGAAGAGGTCGTCCAGATCAAGAACGGCGACCGCAAGACCATCCGTCAGAACAAGCTCCCCGGCTATGTGCTGGTGCGCATGGACCTGACGAACGAGTCCTGGGGCGTCGTCCGCAACACCCCCGGCGTCACCGGCTTCGTGGCAACGCCTACGACCCCTACCCGCTGACCCTGGACGAGATCGTCAAGATGCTCGCCCCGGAGGCCGAGGAGAAGGCCGCGCGCGAGGCCGCCGAGGCCGAGGGCAAGCCCGCTCCGCAGCGCAAGGTCGAGGTCCAGGTGCTGGACTTCGAGGTCGGCGACTCGGTCACCGTCACCGACGGCCCGTTCGCGACGCTGCAGGCGACCATCAACGAGATCAACGCCGACTCGAAGAAGGTCAAGGGCCTCGTCGAGATCTTCGGCCGCGAGACCCCGGTCGAGCTGAGCTTCGACCAGATCCAGAAGAACTAACAGCTTCTGGACCAACCGCCTCCGACCAGGTCAGGCGAGCTGCCAAAGCTCGTCTGACCTGCTCGGTTTCAGGCCGCGCAGCCATAGCCGTTATCGTTGTGCGGTATGCCTCCATCCGGATGATCCGGACTGGATGGCTGAACACTCTCACTAAGACCCGGAGAGAGAGCACATGCCTCCCAAGAAGAAGAAGGTCACGGGGCTCATCAAGCTCCAGATCCAGGCCGGCGCAGCCAACCCGGCCCCGCCGGTCGGCCCCGCGCTGGGCCAGCACGGCGTCAACATCATGGAGTTCTGCAAGGCCTACAACGCCGCGACCGAGTCGCAGCGCGGTTGGGTCATCCCGGTGGAGATCACGGTCTACGAGGACCGTTCCTTCACCTTCATCACCAAGACTCCGCCGGCGTCGAGGATGATCCTCAAGGCCGCGGGCGTGGACAAGGGCTCCGGCGAGCCGCACAAGACCAAGGTCGCGAAGCTGACGCGTGACCAGGTCCGCGAGATCGCCACCACCAAGATGCCCGACCTCAACGCCAACGACCTGGACGCCGCCGAGAAGATCATCGCCGGCACCGCCCGTTCCATGGGCATCACGGTCGAGGGCTGAACCCAACCGTAGTCACCGTGGGAGGGCCTGCTCGGCCCCTACCACGACTCCTCAGAACACACAGGAGCAGCAGTGAGCAAGCGCAGCAAGACTCTCCGCGCTGCGGACGCAAAGATCGACCGGGAGAAGCTCTACGCCCCGCTCGAGGCCGTCCGTCTCGCCAAGGAGACCTCCGCCACCAAGTTCGACGGCACCGTCGAGGTGGCCTTCCGCCTGGGTGTTGACCCGCGCAAGGCCGACCAGATGGTCCGTGGCACCGTGAACCTTCCGCACGGCACCGGTAAGACCGCCCGGGTCCTGGTCTTCGCGACCGGCGACCGTGCCGAGGCCGCGCGTGCCGCGGGCGCCGACATCGTCGGCTCCGACGAGCTGATCGACGAGGTTTCGAAGGGCCGTCTGGACTTCGACGCCGTCGTCGCCACCCCGGACCTCATGGGCAAGGTCGGCCGCCTCGGCCGCGTGCTCGGTCCCCGTGGTCTGATGCCGAACCCGAAGACCGGCACCGTGACCCCGGACGTCGCCAAGGCTGTCAACGACATCAAGGGCGGCAAGATCGAGTTCCGCGTCGACAAGCACTCGAACCTGCACTTCATCATCGGCAAGACCTCCTTCGACGAGGCCAAGCTGGTGGAGAACTACGGCGCCGCGCTGGAGGAGATCCTCCGTCTGAAGCCGTCCGCCGCCAAGGGCCGGTACATCAAGAAGGCCGCCATCAGCACCACGATGGGCCCCGGCATTCCGCTCGACCCGAACCGCACCCGCAACCTCCTCGTCGAGGAGGACCCGGCCGCCGTCTGAGCCTGAAGCTCTCATGGCAGCCGCGTCGCGCACGGGCTGAAGTGGACGGGCCCCGCACCTCTAGAGGTGCGGGGCCCGTACCCGTTTCTCCCGCACCTGTCTCGTACTTCCTCGTTCCGGACTGGGTGACAGTGGCCTGCGCTAGCGTGCGGGACCACAGGAGGCTCATGGGGGTGGGACGTATGAAGAGCACGGCGGCGCGGTGCTTGGCCCTCTCGATCGCGGTGAGCGCCGTCCTGGCCACGGCCGGCTGCCGGTCCCCGGGAGACTCCGGCGTGGACGACAAGGCGTCCCGCCGCCAGGGCGGCGGCGTGCAGGTCAGCCCCATGGCCGAGCTGCGCACCGTGGCGAGAACCACCGAACGGGCCGATTCCGCCAAGGTCGAGTCCACGACGATCATGGGCACGACGCTGTCCATGACGGCGGACGGCGCGCTCGCCTGGGCCGGCGGCCTCAAGGGCACCCTGACGATCACGTACACCGGCGGACGGCTGGCCGACACGATGCGTCAGCTGGGGAGCACCTCGATGGAGGCCCGGTATCTGCACGACGCCTACTACGCGAGGATGAGCGACAAGTTCGCCGCTCGGGCGAGTGGCAAGCACTGGATCAAGTACGAGTACGAGGCCCTGGCGGATTTCGCCGGCGGCTCCGGGGCGTATCTGGAGGACCAGATGCAGAACACCACCCCGAACCAGTCCGTGAAGCTCCTGCTGGCCTCCGGAGACGTGAGGAAGGTCGGCGAGGAGAGGGTCCGCGGCGTCGCCACCACGCACTACTCGGGCACGGTCGACGTCACCGACCTCGAAGGCAGGAATGCGAACCTCGGCGACGACCACCTGGCCGACGTGAAGAGGCAGCTCGAGCAGGCCGGCATCACCACGGAGAAGGTCGACATCTGGGTCGACGGCCGGAACCTGCTGGTGAAGAAGACCGAGAAGGCCGAGATGGCGATCGGCGCGATGTCCTCCACGGCCTACTACAGCGACTACGGCACACCGGTCTCGGCTCTGAAGCCTCCCGCCGCCGACACGGCCGATTTCCGGGATCTCGTCCACCAGCAGTCGGCGGGCTGAGCGCCCGAAGCGAGCGCCGGTGGATCCTGCGTCGCCGGGACCGAGACCGCCTGAGCCCGACAGATCCCCACCATTGCGGTCGGATTTGCTCGACGGGGAGCCGTTCGCGTACTCTTCCACGGAAGCCAAAGACCGCTGGTCGTTGCCGTGCCCTCGCAAGAGAGTGCGGTGGCCGAAGGATCCGCTGAACAGCGGACGACCCGCGCAGGTGACAGTGGAAGTGCTCCCGGATGGATCCCTCGTGGATGTTTTCCGGTCGAGCTCACGCCCCGTGCGCCTGCGCCGGGGCGTTTCGTTTTCCCAGCCTCCTTCTGAGCGGTCCTCATCACCCGGAAGGAGGCCGACGCTCTATGGCAAGGCCCGACAAGGCTGCCGCGGTAGCCGAGCTGACGGACCAGTTCCGCAGCTCGAACGCCGCCGTGCTGACCGAGTACCGGGGTCTCACCGTGGCGCAGCTCAAGACGCTGCGTCGTTCGCTCGGTGAGAACGCCCAGTACGCCGTGGTGAAGAACACGCTGACCAAGATTGCGGCCAACGAGGCCGGGATCAACACGCTCGACGACCTGTTCAACGGTCCGACGGCGGTTGCCTTCATCACCGGTGACCCGGTGGAGTCGGCGAAGGGTCTTCGTGACTTCGCCAAGGACAACCCGAACCTCGTCATCAAGGGCGGTGTCCTTGACGGCAAGGCGCTGTCCGCCGACGAGATCAAGAAGCTTGCGGACCTCGAGTCCCGCGAGGTTCTGCTCAGCAAGCTGGCCGGTGCCATGAAGGGCAAGCAGTCGCAGGCTGCCGCGCTCTTCCAGGCGCTGCCGTCGAAGCTCGTCCGCACCGTGGACGCTCTTCGCGCCAAGCAGGCCGAGCAGGGCGGTGCCGAGTAATTCGGCTCGCACATTGACCGTCGCCTCCAGGCACGCCTGAGGCAACGGTCGACGCGGGCCAAACGTACGCCCGCCGACATGTACATCCGGCACCAGCCGAATTAGTGGAAGGATCGCCCCTCATGGCGAAGCTCAGCCAGGAAGACCTGCTCGCGCAGTTCGAGGAGATGACCCTCATCGAGCTCTCCGAGTTCGTGAAGGCCTTCGAGGAGAAGTTCGACGTCACCGCCGCCGCCCCGGTCGCCGTTGCCGCCGCCGGTGCCCCGGGTGCCCCGGCCGCCGAGGCCGCTGAGGAGAAGGACGAGTTCGACGTCATCCTCACCGGCGCCGGCGACAAGAAGATCCAGGTCATCAAGGTCGTGCGCGAGCTGACCTCCCTGGGCCTGAAGGAGGCCAAGGACCTCGTGGACGGCGCTCCGAAGCCGGTCCTCGAGAAGGTCGCCAAGGACGCCGCCGAGAAGGCCGCCGAGTCCCTCAAGGGCGCCGGCGCCTCCGTCGAGGTCAAGTGACCCGACGAGCCGTTGCGACGCGCCGCTAGGCGCGCGGCTCGGCTCGCGCGTGCGGGCGCTGTCAAAGCGCTGTTGACGCATACGCACTGAAGGGCGATCACCCATCCGGGTGGTCGCCCTTCGGCGTTCCCGGCCCTCCCGGGAGGGCAGCCTTGCGCTGTCGGCCGCGACGAGTATGGTGATCTTCGTTGCGCCTCCGGCCGCCGGGTGAGGGGCTCCACGTGACAATGGCAGCACCCGGTTCGGGCTTGGAAGGCCTTGACGAACTGCACGCAGCGCGCAATTCTCAGGACGCGTCGTCACAACGGTCCATATCCGAGGCATGGATCGACGGCGAAGAGGGCAGTATCGATGTGCACTGAAGGCGTGGCTTGCCGCAGGTGTTGAGAACAACTTGCCGCAGGTGTTGAGAACAATGAGGGTCTCCCAAAACCCGCACTGGACATCAGTGGGCCGAGTGGCTACACTGACCCTTTGCGCTGCCTGTTAGCTGCCTCCTGCCCGTCACCAGGGGCATGCCCATGTATGAGCACAGTGGACCGAAGCCACCCCGCCTGGGGTTCTCTGTCCCTGTACCCAGCGTGGGACCGGTACGCGCGTAGTGAGTCCGAGCCCTCGGAAGGACCCCCTCTTGGCCGCCTCGCGCACTGCCTCGACCGCGAATACGAACAACGGCGCCAGCACCGCCCCGCTGCGCATCTCCTTTGCAAAGATCAAGGAGCCCCTCGAGGTTCCGAACCTTCTTGCTCTGCAGACCGAGAGCTTTGACTGGCTGCTCGGCAATGACGCGTGGAAGGCTCGTGTCGAGGCGGCTTTGGAAAGCGGACAGGACGTCCCCACCAAGTCCGGTCTGGAGGAGATCTTCGAGGAGATCTCCCCGATCGAGGACTTCTCCGGGTCGATGTCGCTGACCTTCCGCGACCACCGCTTCGAGCCCCCGAAGAACTCCATCGACGAGTGCAAGGAGCGCGACTTCACCTACGCGGCTCCGCTGTTCGTCACTGCGGAATTCACCAACAACGAGACCGGTGAGATCAAGTCTCAGACGGTCTTCATGGGTGACTTCCCCCTCATGACCAACAAGGGCACCTTCGTCATCAACGGCACCGAGCGTGTCGTGGTGTCGCAGCTGGTCCGTTCGCCCGGTGTCTACTTCGACTCCTCCATCGACAAGACGTCCGACAAGGACATCTTCTCGGCCAAGGTCATCCCGTCCCGTGGTGCCTGGCTGGAGATGGAGATCGACAAGCGCGACATGGTCGGTGTGCGCATCGACCGCAAGCGCAAGCAGTCCGTGACCGTTCTGCTCAAGGCGCTCGGCTGGACCACCGAGCAGATCCTCGAGGAGTTCGGCGAGTACGAGTCCATGCGCGCCACCCTGGAGAAGGACCACACCCAGGGCCAGGACGACGCGCTGCTCGACATCTACCGCAAGCTGCGTCCGGGCGAGCCCCCGACCCGTGAGGCCGCGCAGACGCTGCTCGAGAACCTCTACTTCAACCCGAAGCGCTACGACCTCGCCAAGGTCGGCCGCTACAAGGTCAACAAGAAGCTGGGCGGCGACGCCCCGCTGGACGCCGGGATCCTGACCGTCGAGGACATCATCTCGACGATCAAGTACCTGGTGAAGCTGCACGCCGGTGAGACCGAGACGGTCATGGGCGACAACAACGCCTCGATCGTCGTCGAGACCGACGACATCGACCACTTCGGCAACCGTCGTCTGCGCAACGTCGGCGAGCTCATCCAGAACCAGGTCCGCACGGGTCTGGCTCGTATGGAGCGCGTCGTGCGCGAGCGCATGACGACTCAGGACGTCGAGGCGATCACGCCGCAGACGCTGATCAACATCCGGCCGGTCGTCGCCTCCATCAAGGAGTTCTTCGGCACCAGCCAGCTGTCCCAGTTCATGGACCAGAACAACCCGCTGTCGGGTCTCACCCACAAGCGCCGTCTGTCGGCTCTTGGCCCGGGTGGTCTGTCCCGTGAGCGGGCCGGCTTCGAGGTCCGTGACGTGCACCCGTCCCACTACGGACGCATGTGCCCGATCGAGACCCCTGAAGGCCCGAACATCGGTCTGATCGGTTCGCTCGCCTCGTACGGCCGCGTCAACGCGTTCGGCTTCGTCGAGACGCCGTACCGCAAGGTCACCGACGGCCAGGTCACCGATGAGGTGGACTACCTGACCGCCGATGAGGAGGACCGCTTCGTCATCGCGCAGGCCAACGCGCCGCTGACCGACGAGCTCCGGTTCGCCGAGGCACGCGTGCTGGTCCGCCGCCGTGGCGGCGAGGTCGACTACGTCGCGCCCGACGACGTGGACTACATGGACGTCTCGCCGCGCCAGATGGTGTCGGTCGCGACCGCCATGATCCCGTTCCTCGAGCACGACGACGCCAACCGTGCCCTCATGGGCGCGAACATGATGCGGCAGGCCGTGCCGCTGATCAAGTCCGAGGCACCGCTCGTCGGTACTGGCATGGAGTACCGCTGCGCGGTCGACGCCGGCGATGTGCTGAAGGCCGAGAAGGACGGTGTGGTCCAGGAGGTCTCCGCGGACTACATCACCACCGCCAACGACGACGGCACGTACACCACGTACCGCCTCGCCAAGTTCTCGCGCTCCAACCAGGGCACCTCCGTCAACCAGAAGGTCGTCGTGGACGAGGGCGACCGGATCGTCACCGGCCAGGTGCTGGCCGACGGTCCGGCGACCGAGAACGGCGAGATGGCGCTCGGCAAGAACCTGCTCGTGGCGTTCATGCCGTGGGAGGGTCACAACTACGAGGACGCGATCATCCTGTCGCAGCGCCTCGTGCAGGACGACGTCCTCTCCTCGATCCACATCGAGGAGCACGAGGTCGACGCCCGTGACACCAAGCTCGGCCCGGAGGAGATCACCCGGGACATTCCGAACGTCTCCGAGGAGGTCCTCGCCGACCTCGACGAGCGCGGCATCATCCGCATCGGTGCCGAGGTCATCGCCGGTGACATCCTCGTCGGCAAGGTCACGCCCAAGGGTGAGACCGAGCTGACGCCCGAGGAGCGCCTGCTGCGCGCGATCTTCGGTGAGAAGGCCCGTGAGGTCCGTGACACCTCGCTGAAGGTGCCGCACGGCGAGACCGGCAAGGTCATCGGCGTTCGCGTCTTCGACCGCGAGGAGGGCGACGAGCTTCCGCCCGGTGTGAACCAGCTGGTGCGCGTGTACGTGGCGCAGAAGCGCAAGATCACCGACGGTGACAAGCTCGCCGGCCGTCACGGCAACAAGGGTGTCATCTCGAAGATCCTGCCGATCGAGGACATGCCGTTCCTGGAGGACGGCACCCCGGTCGACATCATCCTCAACCCGCTGGGTGTCCCGTCCCGAATGAACCCGGGACAGGTCCTGGAGATCCACCTCGGCTGGCTCGCCAGCCAGGGCTGGGACGTCTCCGGCCTGGCGGACGAGTGGGCGGAGCGCCTGCAGGTCATCGGCGCCGACCAGGTCGACCCGCGTACGAACGTGGCGACCCCGGTCTTCGACGGTGCCCGTGAGGACGAGCTGGCCGGTCTGCTGGAGCACACCATCCCGAACCGCGACGGCAACCGCATGGTCCTGCCGTCCGGCAAGGCGCGGCTGTTCGACGGCCGCTCCGGTGAGCCGTTCCCGGACCCGATCTCCGTCGGGTACATGTACATCCTCAAGCTGCACCACCTGGTCGACGACAAGCTGCACGCCCGCTCGACCGGCCCGTACTCGATGATCACCCAGCAGCCGCTGGGTGGTAAGGCTCAGTTCGGTGGCCAGCGCTTCGGTGAGATGGAGGTGTGGGCGCTGGAGGCTTACGGCGCCGCGTACGCCCTCCAGGAGCTGCTGACCATCAAGTCCGACGACGTCACCGGCCGCGTGAAGGTCTACGAGGCCATCGTCAAGGGCGAGAACATCCCCGAGCCCGGCATCCCCGAGTCCTTCAAGGTGCTCATCAAGGAGATGCAGTCCCTGTGCCTCAACGTGGAGGTGCTGTCCTCGGACGGCATGTCCATCGAGATGCGCGACACCGACGAGGACGTCTTCCGCGCCGCGGAGGAGCTCGGCATCGACCTGTCCCGGCGCGAGCCGAGCAGCGTCGAAGAGGTCTGACGGGTCTGGCCGGGGCCTCCCTGAGGTCCCGGCCACGCCCCGGACCCGTACAGACCATTGATTGAGACACGACCCTGAGAGGGATTGACGCATAGTGCTCGACGTCAACTTCTTCGACGAGCTCCGGATCGGCCTGGCCACCGCTGACGATATCCGCCAGTGGTCCCACGGCGAGGTCAAGAAGCCCGAGACCATCAACTACCGCACCCTCAAGCCCGAGAAGGACGGCCTCTTCTGCGAGAAGATCTTCGGCCCGACCCGGGACTGGGAGTGCTACTGCGGCAAGTACAAGCGCGTCCGCTTCAAGGGCATCATCTGTGAGCGGTGCGGCGTCGAGGTCACTCGCGCCAAGGTGCGCCGTGAGCGGATGGGCCACATCGAGCTGGCCGCTCCCGTCACCCACATCTGGTACTTCAAGGGCGTCCCGTCGCGGCTGGGCTACCTGCTCGACCTCGCCCCGAAGGACCTCGAGAAGGTCATCTACTTCGCCGCGTACATGATCACGTACGTGGACGAGGAGCGCCGTACGCGTGACCTGCCCTCGCTGGAGGCCCATGTCTCCGTCGAGCGCCAGCAGGTCGAGAACCGCCGCGACGCCGACCTCGAGGCCCGCGCCAAGAAGCTCGAGGCCGACCTGGCCGAGCTCGAGGCCGAGGGTGCCAAGGCCGACGTGCGCCGCAAGGTGCGCGAGGGTGCCGAGCGCGAGATGAAGCAGCTGCGCGACCGCGCCCAGCGCGAGATCGACCGTCTCGACGAGGTGTGGAACCGCTTCAAGAACCTCAAGGTCCAGGACCTCGAGGGCGACGAGCTGCTCTACCGCGAGCTGCGTGACCGCTTCGGCACGTACTTCGACGGTTCGATGGGTGCCGCGGCGCTGCAGAAGCGCCTGGAGTCCTTCGACCTCGAGGAGGAGGCCGAGCGCCTCCGCGAGATCATCCGTACCGGCAAGGGCCAGAAGAAGACCCGTGCGCTCAAGCGCCTGAAGGTCGTCTCCGCGTTCCTGCAGACCAGCAACAGCCCCAAGGGCATGGTTCTGGACTGCGTCCCGGTGATCCCGCCGGACCTGCGTCCGATGGTGCAGCTGGACGGTGGCCGCTTCGCGACCTCCGACCTGAACGACCTGTACCGCCGTGTGATCAACCGCAACAACCGTCTGAAGAGGCTCCTGGACCTCGGCGCGCCCGAGATCATCGTCAACAACGAGAAGCGCATGCTTCAGGAGGCTGTTGACGCCCTCTTCGACAACGGTCGTCGCGGCCGTCCGGTCACCGGTCCCGGTAACCGCCCGCTGAAGTCCCTCAGCGACATGCTGAAGGGCAAGCAGGGTCGTTTCCGTCAGAACCTGCTCGGTAAGCGAGTCGACTACTCGGCGCGTTCCGTCATCGTCGTCGGCCCGCAGCTCAAGCTGCACCAGTGCGGTCTGCCCAAGGCCATGGCGCTGGAGCTCTTCAAGCCGTTCGTGATGAAGCGCCTGGTCGACCTGAACCACGCGCAGAACATCAAGTCGGCGAAGCGCATGGTCGAGCGCGGCCGCACGGTCGTGTACGACGTGCTCGAAGAGGTCATCGCCGAGCACCCGGTGCTGCTGAACCGTGCACCGACCCTGCACCGCCTCGGCATCCAGGCCTTCGAGCCGCAGCTGGTCGAGGGCAAGGCCATCCAGATCCACCCGCTCGTCTGCACCGCGTTCAACGCGGACTTCGACGGTGACCAGATGGCCGTGCACCTGCCGCTGTCCGCGGAGGCGCAGGCCGAGGCCCGCATCCTGATGCTGTCCTCGAACAACATCCTCAAGCCCGCTGACGGCCGTCCGGTGACGATGCCGACCCAGGACATGGTCCTCGGTCTGTTCTTCCTCACCACCGACGGTGAGATGCGGGACGTCAAGGGCGAGGAGCGCTCCTTCTCCTCCGTGGCCGAGGCGATCATGGCGTTCGACGCCGGCGAGCTCTCGCTGCAGTCGCGCGTGGACATCCGCTTCCCGGTGGGCACCATCCCGCCGCGCGGCTGGACCCCGCCGGCGCGTGAGGAGGGCGAGCCGGAGTGGCAGCAGGGTGACACCTTCCGCCTGCGGACGACCCTGGGCCGCGCGCTCTTCAACGAGCTGCTGCCCGAGGACTACCCGTTCGTCGACTACGAGGTCGGCAAGAAGCAGCTCTCCGAGATCGTCAACGACCTCGCCGAGCGCTACCCGAAGGTCATCGTGGCGGCGACGCTCGACAACCTGAAGGCGGCCGGCTTCTACTGGGCCACCCGTTCCGGCGTCACCGTCGCCATCTCCGACGTCGTCGTTCCCGAGGCGAAGAAGGAGATCGTCAAGGGCTACGAGGCGCAGGACGAGAAGGTCCAGAAGCAGTACGAGCGCGGTCTGATCACCAAGGACGAGCGCACGCAGGAGCTCATCGCGATCTGGACCAAGGCGACCAACGAGGTCGCCGAGGCGATGAACGACAACTTCCCGAAGACCAACCCGATCTTCATGATGGTGAACTCGGGTGCACGAGGCAACATGATGCAGATGCGTCAGATTGCCGGTATGCGTGGTCTGGTGTCGAACGCGAAGAACGAGACGATCCCGCGTCCGATCAAGGCGTCGTTCCGTGAGGGTCTGTCCGTGCTGGAGTACTTCATCTCCACGCACGGTGCCCGTAAGGGTCTCGCGGACACCGCTCTGCGTACCGCCGACTCGGGTTACCTCACCCGTCGTCTGGTCGACGTCTCCCAGGACGTCATCATCCGCGAGGAGGACTGCGGCACCGAGCGCGGTCTGAAGCTGCGGATCGCCACGCGCGACGCCGATGGCACGCTGCGCAAGGCGGACGACGTCGAGACCAGCGTCTACGCCCGCATGCTCGCCGAGGACGTCGTCATCGACGGCAAGGTGATCGCGCCGGCCAACGTGGACCTGGGCGACGTGCTCATCGACCAGCTGGTGCGCCACGGTGTCGAGGAGGTCAAGACCCGCTCGATCCTGACGTGCGAGTCCCACGTCGGCACCTGCGCCATGTGCTACGGCCGCTCGCTGGCCACCGGCAAGCTGGTCGACATCGGTGAGGCGGTCGGCATCATCGCCGCCCAGTCCATCGGTGAGCCCGGTACCCAGCTGACGATGCGTACCTTCCACACCGGTGGTGTGGCCGGTGACGACATCACCCAGGGTCTGCCCCGTGTCGTCGAGCTCTTCGAGGCCCGTACCCCGAAGGGTGTCGCCCCGATCTCCGAGGCCTCCGGCCGCGTCCGGATCGAGGAGACCGAGAAGACCAAGAAGATCGTCGTCACCCCGGACGACGGCAGCGACGAGACGGCGTTCCCGATCTCGAAGCGCGCCCGTCTCCTGGTGTCCGAGGGCGACCACGTCGAGGTGGGCCAGAAGCTCACCGTGGGTGCCACCAACCCGCACGACGTGCTGCGCATCCTGGGTCAGCGGGCCGTCCAGGTCCACCTGGTCGGCGAGGTCCAGAAGGTCTACAACTCGCAGGGTGTGTCGATCCACGACAAGCACATCGAGATCATCATCCGGCAGATGCTGCGCCGTGTGACGATCATCGAGTCCGGCGACGCAGAGCTGCTGCCGGGCGAGCTCGTGGAGCGCTCGCGCTTCGAGACCGAGAACCGTCGTGTGGTCCAGGAAGGCGGCCACCCGGCCTCCGGCCGTCCGCAGCTGATGGGTATCACCAAGGCCTCGCTGGCGACCGAGTCGTGGCTGTCGGCGGCGTCCTTCCAGGAGACGACCAGGGTCCTCACGGATGCGGCGATCAACGCCAAGTCCGACTCCCTGATCGGCCTCAAGGAGAACGTCATCATCGGTAAGCTCATCCCGGCCGGTACGGGTCTGTCCCGCTACCGCAACATCCGGGTCGAGCCGACCGAGGAGGCCAAGGCCGCGATGTACTCGGCCGTGGGCTACGACGACATCGACTACTCGCCGTTCGGTACGGGGTCTGGGCAGGCCGTGCCGCTGGAGGACTACGACTACGGTCCGTACAACCAGTAAGCGGGTCGCTTGAGTCGAAGGGCGGCCACCCCTCGGGGTGGCCGCCCTTCGGCGTTGCCGCCGTCGTTGCCTGCTGCTGCTGCTGCTGCTGCTGCTGCTGCCGCTGCCGCTGTGCCTGTGCGGGCACCCTTGGTACTGCGCGCGCCCCCCGCTGGGTGCGGAACCCTTGTCGCACGGCGAACCCGCCGTCGTGGGCTGTGCCCACCCTCCCCCAGCTACCGCTGGGAGGTGCCCCCAGCCCTGCGGAACGCCTGCCCACAGGGGTGTCGGACGGCTGCCCGCAGCGGTGTGGGACGTCTGCCCACGGTGGGGCCTGCGGGAGGCCTGCGCGCCGCAGCGGTAGCGTCAGGGCATTTGTTTTGACCGGAGTGGATGCGATAGGTACGCTCAGACCTTGTGCCTGGGGTGTGCCCTGGCTCCCGTGCGTGCCTGCAACCGTAGGGGAAGCCGTAAGCGCCGCACCGCAATCTGCCGCCCTTTCCGCCTCGCAGCGGGGGTCTGCAGTATTCGACACACCCGACCGCGTGGGTCGGCGAAGTTCCAGGTTAGCTTTACTACTCGGCACACAGAAACCGGAGAAGTAGTGCCTACGATCCAGCAGCTGGTCCGGAAGGGCCGGCAGGACAAGGTCGAGAAGAACAAGACGCCCGCACTGGACGGTTCCCCCCAGCGCCGCGGCGTCTGCACGCGTGTGTTCACGACCACCCCGAAGAAGCCGAACTCGGCCCTGCGTAAGGTCGCGCGTGTGCGTCTGACCAGTGGGATCGAGGTCACCGCTTACATTCCGGGTGAGGGACACAACCTGCAGGAGCACTCCATCGTGCTCGTGCGTGGCGGCCGTGTGAAGGACCTGCCTGGTGTTCGCTACAAGATCATCCGCGGATCCCTTGACACCCAGGGTGTCAAGAACCGCAAGCAGGCCCGCAGCCGCTACGGCGCCAAGAAGGAGAAGTAAGAATGCCTCGTAAGGGCCCCGCCCCGAAGCGCCCGGTCATCATCGACCCGGTCTACGGTTCTCCTCTGGTGACCTCCCTCATCAACAAGGTGCTGCTGAACGGCAAGCGCTCCACCGCCGAGCGCATCGTCTACGGCGCCATGGAGGGTCTGCGCGAGAAGACCGGCAACGACCCGATCATCACCCTGAAGCGTGCGCTTGAGAACATCAAGCCCACCCTCGAGGTCAAGTCCCGCCGTGTCGGTGGCGCGACCTACCAGGTGCCGATCGAGGTCAAGCCCGGCCGCGCCAACACTCTCGCGCTCCGCTGGCTCGTGGGTTACTCCCGTGCCCGTCGCGAGAAGACCATGACCGAGCGTCTGCTGAACGAGCTGCTCGACGCCTCCAACGGCCTCGGCGCTGCCGTGAAGAAGCGCGAGGACACCCACAAGATGGCCGAGTCCAACAAGGCCTTCGCGCACTACCGCTGGTAGTCGCTACCCCATCGAGAACCGAGAGAAGACTGAAGCCTTATGGCTACCACTTCACTTGACCTGGCCAAGGTCCGCAACATCGGGATCATGGCCCACATCGACGCGGGCAAGACGACGACCACCGAGCGGATCCTGTACTACACCGGTGTCTCGTACAAGATCGGTGAGGTCCACGACGGCGCTGCCACGATGGACTGGATGGAGCAGGAGCAGGAGCGTGGCATCACGATCACGTCTGCTGCCACCACCTGTCACTGGCCGCTCGAGAACGTCGACCACACGATCAACATCATCGACACCCCGGGCCACGTCGACTTCACCGTCGAGGTGGAGCGCTCGCTGCGCGTGCTCGACGGTGCTGTGACGGTGTTCGACGGCGTCGCCGGTGTGGAGCCGCAGTCCGAGACCGTGTGGCGTCAGGCGGACCGCTACGGCGTTCCGCGTATCTGCTTCGTCAACAAGCTCGACCGTACGGGCGCCGAGTTCCACCGCTGCGTCGACATGATCACGGACCGCCTCGGCGCGACCCCGATCGTGATGCAGCTGCCGATCGGTGCCGAGGCCGACTTCAAGGGCGTCGTCGACCTGGTCACGATGAAGGCGTTCGTGTGGTCCGCCGAGACCGCCCTTGGCGAGGCGTACGACATCGTCGACATCCCGGACACGCACCGCGAGGCCGCCGACGAGTGGCGCGGCACGCTCCTGGAGACCGTCGCCGAGAACGACGAAGAGATGATGGAGCTGTACCTGGAGGGCGAGGAGCCCACCGTGGAGCAGCTGTACGCGGCGATCCGTCGCATCACCATCGGCTCCGGCAAGGGCGGCGGCACCACCGTCACCCCCGTGTTCTGTGGCACCGCCTTCAAGAACAAGGGTGTCCAGCCGCTGCTCGACGCCGTTGTCCGCTACCTTCCGTCGCCGCTCGACATCGAGGCGATCGAGGGCCACGCGGTCAACGACCCGGAGGAGATCGTCAAGCGCAAGCCCTCCGAGAGCGAGCCGCTGTCGGCGCTGGCGTTCAAGATCGCGAGCGACCCGCACCTCGGCAAGCTGACCTTCGTCCGGGTGTACTCCGGCCGCCTCGAGGCGGGTTCTCAGGTGCAGAACTCCGTCAAGGGCAAGAAGGAGCGCATCGGCAAGATCTACCGGATGCACGCCAACAAGCGTGAGGAGATCGACTCGGTGGGTGCCGGCGACATCGTCGCCGTCATGGGTCTGAAGCAGACCACCACCGGTGAGACCCTCTGCGACCCGGCGAACCCGGTGATCCTCGAGTCGATGGACTTCCCGGCCCCGGTCATCCAGGTCGCCATCGAGCCCAAGTCGAAGGGCGACCAGGAGAAGCTGGGCATCGCGATCCAGCGCCTGGCCGAGGAAGACCCCTCCTTCAAGGTGCACACCGACGAGGAGACCGGCCAGACCATCATCGCGGGCATGGGCGAGCTGCACCTGGACGTGCTGGTCGACCGCATGAAGCGCGAGTTCAAGGTCGAGGCCAACGTCGGCAAGCCGCAGGTCGCGTACCGCGAGACCCTCCGCAAGGCGGTCGACCGGTACGACTACACCCACAAGAAGCAGACCGGTGGTTCCGGTCAGTTCGCGAAGGTGCAGATCGCGCTCGAGCCTCTCGAGGGCGACGGCTACGAGTTCGTCAACAAGGTCACCGGTGGCCGTATCCCGAAGGAATACATTCCTTCCGTGGACGCGGGCTGCCAGGAGGCCATGGAGTTCGGTGTGCTCGCCGGCTACCCGCTCACGGGTGTCCGCGTGGTCCTCCTCGACGGTGGCTACCACGAGGTCGACTCCTCCGAGATGGCCTTCAAGGTCGCCGGTTCGATGGCCTTCAAGGAGGCCGCGCGCAAGGCCTCCCCGGCCCTGCTCGAGCCGATGATGAAGGTCGAGGTGACGACGCCCGAGGACTACATGGGCGACGTCATCGGCGACATCAACTCCCGTCGCGGTCAGATCCAGTCCATGGAGGACCGTCACGGTGCCAAGCTCGTCACGGGCCTGGTCCCGCTGTCGGAGATGTTCGGCTACGTCGGCGACCTCCGCAGCAAGACGTCGGGTCGCGCGAGCTACTCGATGCAGTTCGACTCCTACGCCGAGGTTCCGCGGAACGTCGCCGAGGAGATCATCGCGAAGGCCAAGGGCGAGTAACTCACCGAGTCAGACTCAATCGAGTTCACACCTTAGGCTTGACTCCGGAGCCTGCTGGGGCATTCCACCGCAACCGCGGCGGAATGCCCCGGGCCCCGGCTTTCCAGCAAAGATCACCTGGCGCCGATGAGTAAGGCGTACAGAACCACTCCACAGGAGGACCCCAGTGGCGAAGGCGAAGTTCGAGCGGACTAAGCCGCACGTCAACATCGGCACCATCGGTCACATCGACCACGGTAAGACGACCCTCACGGCCGCCATTACCAAGGTGCTGCACGACGCGTACCCGGACCTGAACGAGGCCTCGGCCTTCGACCAGATCGACAAGGCTCCTGAGGAGCGCCAGCGCGGTATCACCATCTCCATCGCGCACGTCGAGTACCAGACCGAGACGCGTCACTACGCCCACGTTGACTGCCCCGGTCACGCGGACTACATCAAGAACATGATCACGGGTGCGGCGCAGATGGACGGCGCCATCCTCGTTGTCGCCGCCACGGACGGCCCGATGCCGCAGACCAAGGAGCACGTGCTCCTGGCCCGCCAGGTCGGCGTTCCGTACATCGTTGTCGCCCTGAACAAGGCCGACATGGTGGACGACGAGGAGATCCTGGAGCTCGTCGAGCTCGAGGTCCGTGAGCTGCTCTCCGAGTACGAGTTCCCGGGCGACGACCTGCCGGTCGTCAAGGTCTCGGCGCTCAAGGCCCTTGAGGGCGACAAGGAGTGGGGCCAGTCCGTCCTCGACCTGATGAAGGCCGTCGACGAGAACATCCCGCAGCCTGAGCGTGACGTCGACAAGCCGTTCCTGATGCCGATCGAGGACGTCTTCACGATCACCGGTCGTGGCACCGTTGTCACCGGCCGTATCGAGCGCGGTGTCCTCAAGGTCAACGAGACCGTCGACATCGTGGGCATCAAGCCGGAGAAGACCACCACCACGGTCACCGGCATCGAGATGTTCCGCAAGCTGCTCGACGAGGGCCAGGCCGGTGAGAACGTCGGTCTGCTGCTCCGCGGCATCAAGCGCGAGGACGTCGAGCGCGGCCAGGTCATCATCAAGCCGGGCTCGGTCACCCCGCACACCGAGTTCGAGGCCCAGGCCTACATCCTGTCCAAGGACGAGGGTGGCCGCCACACGCCGTTCTTCAACAACTACCGTCCGCAGTTCTACTTCCGTACGACTGACGTGACTGGTGTTGTGACCCTTCCCGAGGGCACCGAGATGGTCATGCCGGGCGACAACACTGAGATGAAGGTCGAGCTCATCCAGCCCGTCGCCATGGAGGAGGGCCTGAAGTTCGCCATCCGTGAGGGTGGCCGGACCGTGGGCGCCGGCCAGGTCACCAAGATCACGAAGTAAGACTCTTACTTCGTGATCGGGGAGACCCGGCGCTCCTAGGGGCATCCGAAAGGGCCCGTACGACTTCGGTCGTGCGGGCCCTTTCGCTGTCTTCAACCGGATGGGGAGGGGTGCCTCAAAGAGCTGAAAATTTTTCGGCACTGTAGACCCATTGTTTCCGGGAAATTATCGCTCCACCATGTGGCACGGCAGTCGGCGCACGCATCTGCCGCCCCAACCCGGAGGAGCGCTTGATGGAGAGGTCTGTCCCTTCGCGGCCCAGCCGCAGAGCCCTTCTGGGGACGGGTGCGGGCGCCGGTCTCGGTGCCCTGACCCTGTCGGCCCTCGGAACTCTTCCAGGGCTTTCCGGCGTCGCGCAGGCTGCCTCGGCAGAGGCCGGCGGGGTTCGGCCGACGGATCCCGGTTCCTACATCTCCTTCACGGCGAGGACGGGCGCCTTTCCTCTCGTACGCGACGGGCGGGCCGTGCCGCTCGTGGTGAGCACCGACGACCACACCGGGGTCGTGCGCGTGGCGGGCGATCTCCGGGACGACATCGAGCGCGTCACGGGCGTGCGTCCGCGCCTGGTGAAGGACGTCGTCCCGAGCGACCGCGAGATCACCCTGATCGGCACCATCGGCCGCAGCCCCCTGATCGACGGCCTCGTCGAGGCAGGCAAGCTCGATGTCGGCGGGATCAGCGGCAAGTGGGAGACGTCCCTGCAGACCGTGGTCGAGCAGCCGCTGCCGGGAGTAGAGCGCGCACTTGTCATCGCGGGCAGCGACCCGCGCGGCACGATCTTCGGTGCGTACGACGTCTCGCTCGGGATCGGCGTCTCGCCCTGGTACTGGTGGGACGACGTCCGCCCGGTCCACCGCGACGCGCTGTACGTCCTGCCGGGCCGCCACACCCAGGGCACCCCGGCAGTGAAGTACCGCGGCATCTTCATCAACGACGAGAACCCGGCCCTCGGCACCTGGGCGCCCGCCTACTTCGGCCCCGGCAAGGCGCAGGGCTTCCCGGGCGGCTTCAACGCCGACTTCTACGCCAAGGTCTTCGAGGTCCTGCTGCGTCTGAAGGCGAACTACCTCTGGCCGGCGGTGTGGGGCCGGGCCTTCGCCGAGGACGACCCGCAGAACCACGCCCGCGCCACGGAGTACGGGATTGTCATGGGCACCTCTCACGAGGCGCCCATGATGCGGGGCATCGAGGAGTGGAACCGGCACGCCGTCGCCGCCAAGCGCGACAGCAGCGGGGCCATCACGACCCCGGGCCATGACCCGTACGGCGGCACCGGCGAATGGTCTTTCCGGCGCAATACCGAGGCCATCAAGGCGTACTGGACGGACGGCATCCGCCGCATGGTCGACCAGGACTTCGAGGGCGTGGTGACCCTCGGCATGCGCGGCAACGGCGACACCAGCCTGCCCGACGGCGACGCCATCGAGCTGATGCAGGAGATCATCGCGACCCAGCGCGAGATCATCGCCGAGGTCACCGGCAAGGACCCCGCCTCGATCCCGCAGGTGTGGACCCTCTACAAGGAGGTGCAGCGCTACTGGGACCGGGGCCTGCGCGCCCCCGACGACGTCACCGTCGTCCTGACCGACGACAACTGGGGCAACATCCGCAAGCACCCGGACCCGTCGGAGCCCGCGCGCAGCGGCGGCTACGGCCTCTACTACCACTTCGACTACGTGGGTGCCGGCCGCAACTACAAGTGGGTGGACACCACGTCGCTGCCGAACATGTGGGACCAGCTGCGCCAGGCCATCGCCTACGGCAACCACGGCCTGTGGGTCACCAACGTCGGCGACCTCAAGGGCAACGAACTGCCCACCCAGTTCTTCCTCGACTACGCCTGGAGCCCGGGCCGCTGGGGGCTGGAGGACATCCCCGTGTGGGAGCGCCGCTACGCCCGGCAGAACTTCGGCGAGGCCCAGGCCTCCGCGATCGCCGAGGTGCTCGCCACGTACGCCCAGCTCCAGTCACGCCGTAAGCCCGAGTCACTCAATCGCCGTATCACCGTGAACCCGGCGAAGGACCCGGCCAAGGACTCCTCGGCGATCGTGTTCGACGACAAGGCCACGCCGTTCTCGGTAACCGGTCACCGTGAGCTGGAGCGGGTCACCGACGAGTGGCGCAAGCTCGCCAAGGCCGCCGACCGCATCGCGCGGCATCTGCCGGAGGCCGAACAGGACGCCTGGTTCGAGCTCGTCGGCTACGAGGTGCAGGCCACCGCGAACGTGTACGCACTGCGCGAGGCCCAGTTCACCAACCTGCACTACGCGCGGCAGGGCCGTGCCGCCACCAACGATCTGGCGGCCGCCGCCGAGGCCCGGCTCGCCGAGGACTTCGCGCTGGCCGACCGCTTCAACACCCAGGTGGCGGGCGGCAAGTGGAAGGGCTTCCAGACCCAGCCGCACATCGGCTACGGCGATGTGGAGCGCTACGGCCCGAACGCCTCCTGGCAGCAGCCCGAGAAGAACAACGTCGCCCTCCCGGATGAGATCTTCCCGGCGGTCAAGCGCATCGAGGTGCCGGACGCAGCGGACATGGGCGTGGCGATCGACGGCTCGGACGAGTGGTGGCCGGGGGCCGAGGGCTCGTCGGTCCTGCCCGTCTTCAGCCCGTACCAGACACGCCCCGACCAGTACATCGAGGTCTTCAACCGGGGCCGGGAGCCCTTCGACTACCGCATCACGCCGTCCGTGCCGTGGATCACGGTCGACCGGCCGGAGGGCCGGATCGACCAGCAGGTGCGGGCGAACGTGACCGTGGACTGGTCGAAGGCGCCGCGCGGGCGGACGGAGGCGGACATCACCGTGCACGGGCCCGACGGCGCCACGGTCACCGTCACGGCGATCGCCGAGCACCCGTCCGCACGCGGCCTCAGCGGTTTCGTCGAGGCCGGCGGCTATGTCGCCATCGACGCGGAGCACTGCACGCGCGCGGTCGGCGCCGGGGACATCCGCTGGCAGCGCGTCGACCGCGTCGGCCGTACGGGCGCCGGCATGACGCCCGTCCCGGTCACCGCCGCCCGCCAGACGCCCGGCGGCAGCTCGCCCCGCCTGGAGTACGAGGTGACCCTGCACGCCCCCGGCCAGGTCACGGTGTGGGCGTACCTCTCGCCGCGCAACCCGGCCCTGCCCACCGGCGGCCTGCGCTACGCGGTCTCTTTCGACGACGACACCCCGGGGACCGTGGACATCACCGCGGTGACCGGTGCCGACGACGGAGCCATGAACGCCCCGTGGGCCCGCAACACCTCCGACAACGTCAACCTCACCGCCACCGGGCACACCATCGCCCAGGCCGGAGTGCACCGCCTCAATTTCTGGATGGTCGACCCGACCGTCGTACTCCAGCGCCTGGTGATCGACACCGGTGGCCTCACGCCCACGTACCTCGGGCCTCTGGAGAGCCACCGCGTGCGCTGACCAGCACCACCGCCCGTACTACCCGTACCGGCGAACAATCCGTACCGACGAAGGAAGAACATGACGCGTTTCCGCACGCCCATCGCAGCAACCGCCCTGCTCAGCGCCGTACTCATGGTCACCGGGACGCAGGCGGCCTCAGCCGCCGACCAGGACCCCAGCCTCCGCCAGCTCGCGGGCCGCGCGGACCTCCTGATCGGTACTGCCGTGAACACGTCGGCCCTGGCCGACGACACCGCGTACCGGAAGTCGACCGCCAAGGAGTTCAGCTCCGTCACGGCCGAGAACGTCATGAAGTGGGAGGCCGTCGAGCCGGAGCGCGGGGTGTACGACTGGTCCGAGGCCGACGACCTCATCCGCTTCGCCCACGACAACGGGCAGGCCGTACGCGGCCACACCCTGGTCTGGCACAGCCAGCTGCCGACGTGGCTGACCTCGGGCGTCGCCGACGGCTCGATCGACTCGGACGAGCTGCGCGCGATCCTGAAGAACCACATCACCACCCAGGTCAAGCACTTCAAGGGCAAGATCTACCAGTGGGACGTCGTCAACGAGGTCTTCGAGGAGGACGGCACCCTGCGCAACTCGATCTGGCTCCAGAAGCTCGGCCCGTCCTACATAGCCGACGCCTTCCGCTGGGCCCACGAGGCCGACCCCAAGGCGAAGCTGTTCGTGAACGACTACAACGTCGAGGGCATCAACGCGAAGTCCACGGCCTACTACGAGCTGGCCAAGCAACTGAGGGCGGAGGGCGTCCCGGTCCAGGGCTTCGGCATCCAGGGCCACCTCGGCATTCAGTACGGCTTCCCGGGCAACGTCGCCGCGAACCTGAAGCGCTTCGACGACTTGGGGCTGGAGACCGCCTTCACGGAGGTCGACGTCCGGATGATCCTGCCCGTCGACGACACCAAGCTGGCCCGCCAGGCCGACGACTACCGCCGCCTGCTCGACGCCTGCCTGGCCACGACCGGCTGCAAGTCCTTCACCGTCTGGGGCCACACCGACAAGTACAGCTGGATCCCCGGCGTGTTCGACGGCCAGGGTGCCGCGAACCTGCTGGACGAGAACTACGCGCCGAAGCCGGCGTACTCCGCGGTCCGTGAGGAGCTGGCCTCGGGCCGCTGATCCCGTCGACCATATGGGTGCCCCGGCCGCTCGGTCGGGGCACCCGCGTGTGGGGGAGCAGCCCGGAGCGTCGTTCCGCGGTCATCCCGCCTGTGGCGCAGGCACCCAATGGTTTGATCCGAGACCGGCACCGGGTACGCTCTTCGGCTCGATTGGCGATGGCCCCGTCCCGTATGGCAGACTATCGGGGTTGCTCGGTTGAGTGCCGATGCTGCGCGCCTCCCGCCGGGAGGACCGGAAGCGAGTCCCACAGTACTCGTCGCCTCTTCTCAGGGGCGGAAGTACGGGAATCTTCCGGGAAGCGTCAGCGGGGTACCGGCCAGGCACCCGGCGGGTGGTCTCACCCCCGCACCGCGGTCGACGATCGCACCCCCTAGCAGGGAAATCCATCCGGATATCCGTGTCAGCGGGGCAGCGACACGCCCGACCGCGGGGGTCGGAGAAGAGGCCCGGCTTTCACGAGCCGGCCCTCCGGGTTCCAGAGCGTTTACGAGAGACAGGACTACGAAGTAGCCATGGCGGGACAGAAGATCCGCATCCGGCTCAAGGCCTACGACCACGAGGTCATCGACTCCTCGGCGAAGAAGATCGTCGAGACGGTGACCCGCACTGGTGCGTCGGTCGCGGGCCCGGTGCCGCTGCCCACTGAGAAGAACGTGTACTGCGTCATCAAGTCGCCGCACAAGTACAAGGACTCGCGCGAGCACTTCGAGATGCGCACGCACAAGCGCCTGATCGACATCCTCGACCCGACGCCCAAGACCGTTGACTCTCTGATGCGACTCGACCTCCCGGCCGGTGTCGACATCGAGATCAAGCTCTGAGGCCGGTGATCTGAGAATGGCTAAGCAGATCAAGGGCATCCTGGGCGAGAAGCTCGGCATGACGCAGGTGTGGGACGAGAACAACCGTGTTGTTCCGGTCACCGTCGTCAAGGCCGGCCCCAACGTCGTCACCCAGGTCCGTACGAACGACACCGACGGCTACGAGTCGGTCCAGATCGCCTTCGGCGAGATCGACCCGCGCAAGGTGAACAAGCCCCTCAAGGGCCACTTCGCCAAGGCCGATGTCACCCCCCGTCGTCACCTCGTCGAGATCCGTACCGCTGACGCCAGCGAGTACACCCTCGGCCAGGAGATCACCGCCGAGACCTTCGAGGCGGGCGTCAAGGTGGACGTGACCGGCAAGAGCAAGGGCAAGGGCTTCGCCGGTGTCATGAAGCGCCACAACTTCCGTGGCCTCGGCGCCGGGCACGGCACCCAGCGCAAGCACCGCTCTCCCGGTTCCATCGGTGGCTGCGCCACCCCGGGCCGCGTGTTCAAGGGCCTCCGCATGGCGGGCCGCATGGGCAACGAGCGGGTCACCACCCAGAACCTGACCGTCCACGCCGTTGACGCGGAGAAGGGTCTGCTGCTCATCAAGGGCGCGGTTCCCGGTCCGAACGGCGGCCTCGTCCTGGTCCGCACCGCGGCCAAGGGGGCCTGAGGTAACCGATGAGCACTGTTGACATCCTTTCGCCGGCAGGCGACAAGGCCGGTACCGTCGAGCTCCCCGCGGAGATCTTCGACGCCAAGGTCAGCATTCCGCTGATCCACCAGGTCGTCGTCGCCCAGCTGGCCGCTGCCCGCCAGGGCACGCACAAGACGAAGACCCGCGGCGAGGTCCGCGGCGGTGGCAAGAAGCCGTACCGCCAGAAGGGCACCGGCCGCGCCCGCCAGGGTTCGACCCGTGCGCCGCAGTTCGCCGGCGGTGGCGTCGTCCACGGCCCGCAGCCGCGTGACTACTCGCAGCGGACCCCGAAGAAGATGAAGGCCGCCGCCCTGCGCGGTGCCCTCACCGACCGGGCCCGCAACAACCGCATCCACGTCGTCTCCGGCGTGGTCGAGGGCGAGATCTCCACCAAGGCCGCGAAGAACCTGCTCGGCAAGATCTCGGAGCGCAAGAACGTGCTCCTGGTCGTCGAGCGGAACGACGAGGCCGCGCTGCTCTCCGCCCGCAACCTGCCCCAGGTGCACATCCTGGAGCCGGGCCAGCTGAACACGTACGACGTGCTCGTCTCGGACGACGTGGTCTTCACCCAGGCCGCCTTCGAGTCCTTCGTGTCTGGCCCCAAGGCCGATGAGACCGAAGGGAGCGAGGCCTGATGGCTACGCGTCACCCGAGCATTGCCCCCAAGGCCGCCAAGGCCGCGAAGGCCGCGCGCATCGCCAAGGCGAAGCGCCACGCCACCGAGGGCAAGAACACCGTTGAGACCCCGCTGAGCAAGAGCTTCACGGACCCCCGTGACGTCCTCCTCAAGCCGGTCGTCTCCGAGAAGAGCTACGCGCTCCTCGACGAGGGCAAGTACACCTTCATCGTCGACCCGCGTGCCAACAAGACCCAGATCAAGCAGGCCGTCCAGGCGGTCTTCTCGGTCAAGGTCACCGGGGTCAACACGATCAACCGCCAGGGCAAGCGCAAGCGGACCCGCACGGGCTTCGGCAAGCGTGCCGACAGCAAGCGCGCGATCGTGACCCTCGCCGAGGGCGACCGTATCGACATCTTCGGCCAGGCCTCCTAACGGAGCGCCCTGGTCCGATATCGGACGAGGACTGAGAAATGGGTATCCGCAAGTACAAGCCGACGACTCCGGGCCGTCGTGGCTCCAGCGTCGCCGACTTCGTCGAGGTCACGCGGTCCACGCCGGAGAAGTCGCTGGTCCGCCCGCTGCACAGCAAGGGCGGCCGTAACAACGCCGGTCGTGTGACCGTTCGCCACCAGGGTGGCGGACACAAGCGCGCCTACCGAGTGATCGACTTCCGTCGTCACGACAAGGACGGCGTGCCGGCGAAGGTCGCGCACATCGAGTACGACCCCAACCGCACCGCGCGCATCGCGCTGCTGCACTACGCGGACGGCGAGAAGCGCTACATCCTCGCCCCGCGCAACCTGTCGCAGGGCGACCGCGTCGAGAACGGTCCTGGGGCCGACATCAAGCCGGGCAACAACCTGGCGCTCCGCAACATCCCGGTCGGTACCACGATCCACGCGATCGAGCTCCGTCCCGGTGGCGGTGCCAAGTTCGCCCGCTCCGCCGGTGCCTCCGTGCAGCTGCTGGCGAAGGAGGGCCAGATGGCCCACCTTCGTATGCCGTCCGGTGAGATCCGCCTGGTCGACGTGCGCTGCCGCGCCACCGTCGGCGAGGTCGGCAACGCCGAGCAGTCGAACATCAACTGGGGCAAGGCCGGCCGTAAGCGCTGGCTGGGCGTCCGCCCGACCGTTCGCGGTGTGGCGATGAACCCGGTTGACCACCCGCACGGTGGTGGTGAGGGCAAGACCTCCGGTGGTCGCCACCCGGTCTCCCCGTGGGGTCAGAAGGAGGGTCGTACTCGTTCGCCGAAGAAGGCTTCGAGCAAGTACATCGTCCGCCGCCGCAAGACGAACAAGAAGCGCTAGGAGCGGGTTTAGATGCCGCGCAGTCTCAAGAAGGGGCCCTTCGTCGACGACCACCTGATCAAGAAGGTGGACGCACAGAACGAAGCCGGTTCCAAGAACGTCATCAAGACCTGGTCCCGTCGCTCGATGATCATCCCGGCCATGCTGGGCCACACGATCGCGGTGCACAACGGCAAGACCCACATTCCGGTGTTTGTCACCGAGTCGATGGTCGGCCACAAGCTCGGCGAGTTCTCGCCGACGCGCACCTTCCGGGGTCACGTCAAGGACGACCGGAAGTCGAAGCGCCGCTAGTAGCGGGGTGGAATGACCATGACAGACACTGGAAGGACAACCATGGAAGCCAGGGCCCAGGCGCGGTACATCCGCGTCACGCCCATGAAGGCCCGCCGCGTGGTGGACCTTATCCGTGGCATGGACGCCACGGAGGCTCAGGCGGTCCTGCGTTTCGCCCCGCAGGCCGCGAGCGTGCCGGTCGGCAAGGTGCTTGACAGCGCCATCGCCAACGCCGCGCACAACTACGACCACACCGACGCCGACAGCCTCTTCATCTCCGAGGCCTACGTCGACGAGGGTCCGACCCTGAAGCGGTTCCGTCCGCGTGCCCAGGGCCGTGCCTACCGGATCCGCAAGCGGACCAGCCACATCACCGTGGTCGTCAGCAGCAAGGAAGGAACCCGGTAATGGGCCAGAAGGTTAACCCGCATGGGTTCCGGCTCGGCATCACCACGGACTTCAAGTCCCGCTGGTACGCCGACAAGCTGTACAAGGACTACGTCAAGGAAGACGTCGCCATCCGTCGGATGATGACGTCCGGCATGGAGCGCGCCGGCATCTCGAAGGTTGAGATCGAGCGCACCCGTGACCGCGTGCGGGTGGACATCCACACCGCGCGTCCCGGCATCGTCATCGGCCGCCGTGGCGCCGAGGCCGACCGCATCCGCGGCGACCTCGAGAAGCTCACGGGCAAGCAGGTCCAGCTGAACATCCTCGAGGTCAAGAACCCCGAGACCGACGCTCAGCTGGTTGCCCAGGCCGTTGCCGAGCAGCTGTCGTCCCGCGTCTCCTTCCGCCGCGCCATGCGTAAGAGCATGCAGTCGGCGATGAAGGCGGGCGCCAAGGGCATCAAGATCCAGTGTGGTGGCCGTCTCGGCGGCGCCGAGATGTCCCGCTCGGAGTTCTACCGCGAGGGCCGTGTGCCCCTGCACACGCTCCGCGCGAACGTCGACTACGGCTTCTTCGAGGCCAAGACGACCTTCGGCCGCATCGGTGTGAAGGTCTGGATCTACAAGGGCGACGTCAAGAACATCGCCGAGGTCCGCGCCGAGAACGCTGCTGCCCGCGCCGGCAACCGCCCGGCCCGTGGCGGCGCCGACCGCCCGGCCCGTGGTGGCCGCGGTGGCGAGCGTGGCGGTCGCGGTCGTAAGCCGCAGCAGCAGTCGGCTCCGGCTGCCGAGGCCCCCAAGGCCGAGGCTCCCGCCGCTGCCGCTCCGGCTGAGAGCACCGGAACGGAGGCCTGACCGACATGCTGATCCCCCGTAGGGTCAAGCACCGCAAGCAGCACCACCCGAAGCGCCGCGGTCAGGCCAAGGGCGGTACGACGGTTGCGTTCGGCGAGTACGGCATCCAGGCCCTCACGCCGGCGTACGTGACCAACCGCCAGATCGAGGCGGCTCGTATCGCGATGACCCGTCACATCAAGCGTGGCGGCAAGGTCTGGATCAACATCTACCCGGACCGCCCGCTGACGAAGAAGCCTGCCGAGACCCGCATGGGTTCCGGTAAGGGTTCGCCGGAGTGGTGGGTCGCGAACGTTCACCCGGGCCGGGTGATGTTCGAGCTGTCCTACCCGAACGAGAAGATTGCGCGTGAGGCGCTTACCCGCGCTGCTCACAAGCTTCCGATGAAGTGCCGCATCGTGCGGCGCGAGGCAGGTGAAGCGTGATGTCGGCCGGCACCAAGGCGTCCGAGCTGCGCGAGCTGGGCAACGAGGAGCTCCTCAACAAGCTCCGCGAGGCCAAGGAAGAGCTGTTCAACCTCCGCTTCCAGGCGGCGACCGGGCAGCTCGAGAACCACGGCCGTCTGAAGGCGGTCCGTAAGGACATCGCCCGGATCTACACCCTGATGCGTGAGCGCGAGCTGGGCATCGAGACGGTGGAGAGCGCCTGATGAGCGAGAGCAACGTGACTGAGAAGACCGAAGGCCGCGGTTTCCGCAAGACCCGTGAGGGTCTGGTCGTCAGCGACAAGATGGACAAGACCGTCGTCGTCGCTGTCGAGGACCGCGTCAAGCACGCGCTGTACGGCAAGGTCATCCGCCGCACCAGCAAGCTCAAGGCGCACGACGAGCAGAACGCTGCGGGCGTCGGCGACCGCGTCCTCCTCATGGAGACCCGGCCGCTGTCGTCGACGAAGCGCTGGCGCATCGTCGAGATCCTCGAGAAGGCCAAGTAACCCCTTCCGAGGGGCATTCCCCTCGGACCAGTTCCGCCAGGCTCCGGGGGCTGCGACCAAGCAGCCCCCGGGGAACCGGCAGACGATCAGGAGATAGACGTGATCCAGCAGGAGTCGCGACTGCGCGTCGCCGACAACACTGGTGCGAAGGAGATCCTTTGCATCCGTGTTCTCGGTGGCTCCGGTCGCCGCTACGCGGGCATCGGTGACGTCATCGTCGCCACCGTCAAGGACGCGATCCCCGGTGGCAACGTGAAGAAGGGTGACGTCGTCAAGGCGGTCATCGTTCGCACCGTCAAGGAGCGCCGTCGCCAGGACGGCTCGTACATCCGCTTCGACGAGAACGCCGCCGTCATTCTGAAGAACGACGGCGACCCTCGCGGCACCCGTATCTTCGGCCCCGTGGGCCGTGAGCTGCGCGAGAAGAAGTTCATGAAGATCATCTCGCTCGCGCCGGAGGTGCTGTAAGCATGAAGATCAAGAAGGGTGACCTGGTCCAGGTCATCACCGGCAAGGACAAGGGCAAGCAGGGCAAGGTCATTGCCGCTTACCCGCGCGACGAGCGTGTCCTGGTCGAGGGTGTCAACCGGGTCAAGAAGCACACCAAGGCCGGCCCGACGGCCCGCGGCTCCCAGGCCGGCGGCATCGTCACGACCGAGGCCCCGATCCACGTGAGCAACGTTCAGCTCGTCGTGGAGAAGGACGGCAACAAGGTCGTCACTCGCGTCGGCTACCGCTTCGACGACGAGGGCAACAAGATCCGCGTTGCCAAGCGGACGGGTGAGGACATCTGATGGCTACCACCACGACTCCGCGTCTCAAGACGAAGTACCGCGAGGAGATCGCGGGCAAGCTGCGTGAGGAGTTCTCGTACGAGAACGTCATGCAGGTTCCCGGCCTCGTCAAGATCGTGGTCAACATGGGTGTGGGCGACGCCGCCCGCGACTCCAAGCTGATCGAGGGCGCCATCCGCGACCTCACCACGATCACGGGCCAGAAGCCGGCCGTCACCAAGGCCCGCAAGTCCATCGCGCAGTTCAAGCTGCGTGAGGGCCAGCCGATCGGTGCCCACGTCACGCTTCGTGGCGACCGCATGTGGGAGTTCCTGGACCGCACCCTGTCGCTCGCGCTCCCGCGCATCCGCGACTTCCGTGGTCTGTCCCCCAAGCAGTTCGACGGCCGTGGCAACTACACCTTCGGTCTCACCGAGCAGGTCATGTTCCACGAGATCGACCAGGACAAGATCGACCGCACCCGGGGTATGGACATCACCGTGGTGACCACGGCGACCAACGACGCTGAGGGCCGCGCGCTCCTTCGTCACCTCGGCTTCCCCTTCAAGGAGGCGTGAGCGAGATGGCGAAGAAGGCTCTGATTGCCAAGGCTGCTCGCAAGCCCAAGTTCGGTGTGCGTGCGTACACCCGCTGCCAGCGCTGCGGCCGTCCGCACTCCGTGTACCGCAAGTTCGGCCTGTGCCGCGTGTGCCTTCGTGAGATGGCTCACCGCGGCGAGCTGCCGGGCGTGACCAAGAGCTCCTGGTAACAGCCCACTTGGGTTGATACCGGACTCTCGGTAAGCAACTGGGTCGGCAGGAGCCCGACTTCACATGGCTTAGGCTTGTGTGGTTGGGCGCCTGCCGCCCTGGACCGACTTACTACGCCGTAGGTCCCCGTGCCGCACCCGTCCCGTCTCGGATCGGGGAGAGGGATGGCACAGACAGGAAACCCCGGCGAGAGAGGCCGAAGGCCAATTCATGACCATGACTGATCCGATCGCAGACATGCTTACGCGTCTGCGGAACGCGAACTCGGCATACCACGACTCCGTGTCGATGCCGGCATCGAAGATCAAGTCGCACATCGCGGAGATCCTCCAGCAGGAGGGCTTCATCACGGGCTGGCGCGTCGAGGACGCCGAGGTCGGCAAGAACCTCGTCCTCGAGCTGAAGTTCGGCCCGAACCGTGAGCGCTCCATCGCGGGCATCAAGCGGATCTCCAAGCCCGGTCTCCGGGTGTACGCGAAGTCCACCAACCTGCCGAAGGTGCTCGGCGGCCTGGGCGTGGCGATCATCTCCACCTCCCACGGGCTCCTCACCGACAAGCAGGCCGGCAAGAAGGGCGTGGGTGGGGAAGTCCTCGCCTACGTCTGGTAGCGGAAGGGAACGGAGGAAACAGCTATGTCGCGTATTGGCAAGCTCCCCATCACGGTTCCCGCCGGCGTGGACGTCACCATCGACGGCCGTACGGTCCAGGTGAAGGGCCCCAAGGGCACCCTCTCTCACACCGTTGCCGCGCCGATCGACATCGTTAAGGGCGAGGACGGCGTTCTCAACGTCACCCGTCCGAACGACGAGCGTCAGAACAAGGCCCTGCACGGCCTGTCCCGCACGCTGGTGGCGAACATGATCACCGGCGTGACCCAGGGTTACGTGAAGAAGCTCGAGATCAGCGGTGTCGGTTACCGCGTCGTGGCGAAGGGCTCGAACCTCGAGTTCTCGCTCGGCTACAGCCACCCGATCCTGATCGAGGCCCCCGAGGGCATCTCGTTCAAGGTCGAGAACCCGACCCACTTCTCGGTCGAGGGCATCGACAAGCAGAAGGTCGGCGAGGTTGCGGCCAACATCCGCAAGCTGCGCAAGCCCGACCCGTACAAGGCCAAGGGCGTCAAGTACGAGGGCGAAGTCATCCGCCGCAAGGTCGGAAAGGCGGGTAAGTAAGCCATGGCATACGGTGTGAAGATCGCCAAGGGTAATGCCTACAAGGCGACTGCCATCAAGCGCCGCCACATCCGCATCCGCAAGAGGATCTCGGGTACGGCCGAGCGTCCGCGCCTGGTCGTGACGCGCTCGAACCGCCACATCGTGGCCCAGGTCATCGACGACATCCAGGGTCACACCCTGGCGTCGGCGTCGACCCTGGACACGTCGATCCGCGGTGGCGAGGGCGACAAGTCCGCGGCCGCCGGCAAGGTCGGCGCCCTGCTCGCCGAGCGCGCCAAGGCCGCGGGTGTCGAGGCCGTCGTGTTCGACCGTGGTGGCAACAAGTACGCCGGGCGCATCGCCGCCCTGGCGGACGCCGCCCGCGAAGCCGGCCTGAAGTTCTGAGCCGGTTCCGTAGCTCAGCGGAAAACGAAGAGAGGTAATTCCAATGGCTGGACCCCAGCGCCGCGGAAGCGGTGCCGGTGGCGGCGAGCGGCGGGACCGGAAGGGCCGTGACGGCGGCGCAGCTGCCGCCGAGAAGACCGCGTACGTTGAGCGCGTTGTCGCGATCAACCGCGTCGCCAAGGTTGTGAAGGGTGGTCGTCGCTTCAGCTTCACCGCGCTGGTCGTGGTGGGCGACGGTGACGGCACCGTGGGTGTCGGTTACGGCAAGGCCAAGGAGGTGCCGGCCGCCATCGCCAAGGGCGTTGAGGAGGCCAAGAAGCACTTCTTCAAGGTCCCCCGTATCCAGGGCACCATCCCGCACCCGATCCAGGGTGAGAAGGCTGCCGGCGTCGTGCTGCTCAAGCCCGCGTCCCCGGGTACCGGTGTTATCGCCGGTGGTCCGGTGCGTGCCGTGCTCGAGTGCGCCGGTATCCACGACGTCCTGTCGAAGTCGCTCGGCTCCGACAACGCGATCAACATCGTGCACGCGACCGTGGAGGCCCTGAAGGGCCTGCAGCGCCCCGAGGAGATCGCGGCCCGCCGTGGTCTGCCCCTCGAGGACGTCGCCCCCGCGGCTCTGCTTCGTGCGCGTGCCGGGGCGGGTGCGTAATGGCTCGCCTCAAGATCACGCAGACGAAGTCGTACATCGGCAGCAAGCAGAACCACCGTGACACCCTGCGGACCCTGGGCCTCAAGCGCCTGGGTGACGTGGTCGTCAAGGAGGACCGCCCCGAGTTCCGCGGCATGGTTCGCCATGTCCGTCACCTCGTGACGGTCGAGGAGGTCGACTGATCATGGCGGAGCAGAACCCGCTGAAGATCCACAACCTCCGTCCCGCCCCGGGCGCCAAGACCGCCAAGACCCGCGTCGGTCGTGGTGAGGCGTCGAAGGGTAAGACGGCCGGTCGTGGTACCAAGGGCACCAAGGCCCGCTACCAGGTTCCGGAGCGCTTCGAGGGTGGCCAGATGCCGCTGCACATGCGCCTCCCGAAGCTGAAGGGCTTCAAGAACCCGTTCAAGACCGAGTACCAGGTCGTGAACCTCGACAAGCTGGCCGCGCTCTACCCCGAGGGTGGCGAGGTCACCGTCGAGGGCCTCGTGGCCAAGGGTGCCGTTCGCAAGAACAGCCTCGTCAAGGTCCTCGGCCAGGGCGAGGTCTCCGTGGCGCTGCAGGTGACGGTCGACGCCGTCTCCGGCTCCGCCAAGGAGAAGATCACCGCCGCCGGCGGTACCGTCACCGAGCTCGTCTGATTCTTCAGCAAACGGGCTTGATGACCTGAACGATCCCACCGGGGATGCTCCACAAATGGGGTATCCCCGGTTGGTCGTTCCAGGGGAGCACGGACGCCGGTAAGGTGGCCTGCACTGTTAACTTTTCGCCTGGTGTGCCTCCAGGGGGGCGCCAGGCGGCTTGACCGTATTCGTCGAACCTCAAGACCGTCACCTCTGACGCATGTGCGCGGGGGTCGCAGGAGGCACCGTGCTCACCGCGTTCGCCCGGGCGTTCAAGACGCCCGACCTGCGCAAGAAGCTGCTCTTCACGCTCGGCATCATCGTGGTCTACCGGCTCGGTGCCCACATTCCGATTCCGGGCGTCAGCTATCAGAACGTCCAGGTCTGCATGGACCAGGCGAGCGCCAACCAGGGCCTCTTCGGTCTGGTGAACATGTTCAGCGGCGGCGCTCTGCTGCAGATCACGGTCTTCGCGCTCGGCATCATGCCGTACATCACGGCGAGCATCATTCTGCAGCTGCTGACCGTGGTGATCCCGCGCCTCGAGGCCCTGAAGAAGGAGGGCCAGGCCGGTACGGCGAAGATCACGCAGTACACGCGCTATCTGACCGTGGCGCTCGCCATCCTCCAGGGCACCGGCCTGGTCGCGACCGCCCGCAGCGGCGCGCTGTTCCAGGGCTGCCCGGTGGCCGGTCAGATCGTTCCGGACCAGTCGATCTTCGTGACCATCACCATGGTCATCACCATGACCGCCGGTACGGCCGCCGTCATGTGGCTCGGTGAGCTCATCACCGACCGCGGCATCGGCAACGGCATGTCGATCCTGATGTTCATCTCGATCGCCGCGACCTTCCCGAGCTCCCTGTGGGCCATCAAGAAGTCGGGTGACCTCGCGGGCGGCTGGATCGAGTTCGGCGTCGTGATCCTCGTCGGCCTCGTCATGGTGGCCCTGGTGGTCTTCGTCGAGCAGGCCCAGCGCCGTATCCCCGTGCAGTACGCGAAGCGCATGATCGGCCGCCGGTCCTACGGTGGTACGTCGACGTACATCCCGCTGAAGGTGAACCAGGCGGGTGTGATTCCTGTCATCTTCGCGTCGTCGCTGCTCTACATCCCGGCGCTGGTCGCGCAGTTCGCCGGCGGCACCTCGGGCTGGAAAACCTGGATCGACCAGCACCTGGTCAAGGGAGATCACCCGTACTACATCGTCAGCTACTTCCTGTTGATCGTCTTCTTCGCCTTCTTCTACGTGGCGATCTCGTTCAACCCCGAGGAAGTTGCAGACAACATGAAGAAGTATGGTGGCTTCATCCCGGGCATCCGGGCTGGCCGACCGACCGCTGAGTACCTGAGCTATGTACTCAACCGGATCACCTGGCCGGGCTCGCTGTATCTGGGCCTGATCGCTCTCGTTCCGACGATGGCATTGGCCGGCTTCGGCGCGAACCAGAACTTCCCGCTCGGCGGGACGAGCATCCTCATCATCGTGGGTGTGGGTCTGGAGACCGTGAAGCAGATCGAGAGCCAGCTCCAGCAGCGCAACTACGAAGGGTTCCTCCGCTGATGCGTATCGTCCTCGTCGGGCCGCCCGGTGCGGGCAAGGGAACGCAGGCCGCGTTCCTCGCCAAGAACCTGTCGATCCCGCACATCTCCACGGGCGACCTGTTCCGAGCCAACATCAGCCAGGGCACGGAGCTGGGCAAACAGGCGAAGGCGTACATGGACGCCGGCAATCTGGTGCCGGACGAGGTCACCATCGGGATGGCCAAGGACCGCATGGAGCAGCAGGACGCCGAGAAGGGCTTCCTGCTCGACGGCTTCCCGCGCAACGTGTCGCAGGCCGAGGCGCTCGACGAGACGCTCAAGGCCGAGGGCATGAAGCTCGACGCCGTGCTCGACCTCGAGGTCCCCGAGGACGAGGTGGTCAAGCGCATCGCCGGCCGCCGCGTCTGCCGCAAGGACTCCAGCCACGTCTTCCACGTGACGTACAGCCCGGCGAAGCAGGAAGGCGTCTGCGACGTCTGCGGCGGCGAGCTGTACCAGCGCGACGACGACAGCGAGGAGACCGTCCGCAAGCGGCTGGAGGTCTACCACACGCAGACCGAGCCGATCATCGACTACTACCGGGCTCAGGGGCTGGTCGTAACGATCTCGGCGCTCGGGAAGGTGGACGAGGTCACCAAGCGGGCGATGGATGCGCTGTCGCGCGAGAGCGCGTAGCGGTTGGTTTCTCGTCGGCCGCGGCACCCTGTGGGGGTGCCGCGGCCGACGTGTTTCTCACAGTGGGGCGGCGAGGGCGCTGTCACGGGGCCGTATCGTTGACGTAGCTCGTGCTTCCCCCTTCAGAAAGGCGTCAGCCGCAGATGGTGCAGATCAAGACCCCCGAGCAGATCGCCAGAATGCGTGCGGCGGGCCTTGTCGTCGCCGCCATCCACGCGGCCACCCGTGAGGCCGCGGTGCCGGGTGCCACCACCCGTGACCTGGACGAGGTCGCCCGCAAGGTGCTCGACGAGCACGGGGCGAAGTCGAACTTCCTGGGCTACGGCGGCTTCCCCGCCACCATCTGCACCTCGGTGAACGAGGTCGTCGTCCACGGCATCCCGGACGACAGGACCGTCCTGAAGGACGGCGACATCATCTCCATCGACTGCGGTGCCATCATCGACGGCTGGCACGGCGACGCCGCGTACACGGCGTTCGTGGGTAGCGGTCACGCCTCGGAGCTGATCGAGCTCTCCCGGGTGACCGAGGAGTCGATGTGGGCCGGCATCGCCGCGATGAAGAACGGCAACCGGCTCGTCGACATCTCCCGCGCCATCGAGACGTACATCCGGCGCCAGCCGAAGCCCGGCGGCGGCAAGTACGGGATCATCGAGGACTACGGCGGCCACGGCATCGGCACCGAGATGCACATGGACCCGCACCTGCTGAACTACGTCGAGCGCCGTCGCGGCAAGGGCCCCAAGCTGGTCCCCGGCTTCTGCCTCGCGATCGAGCCCATGGTGAGCCTTGGCACACCGAAGACCCGGGTCCTCGAGGACGACTGGACGGTCATCACCACGGACGGCACCTGGTCGTCGCATTGGGAGCACTCCGTCGCTCTGACGGAGGACGGCCCGCTGGTCCTGACGGCGCCGGACGGTGGGAAGGCGAAGCTGGCGGAGTACGGGATCACGGCTGCGCCGGATCCTCTCGCGTGACGATGGCCTGAGCCGGGGCCGCTGGCCGGAGGCCGGCGCAGCCGCTCGAAGCTTGTGAGGCGCCCCGGCGCCGAGCCCGCGAGAGGGGCGTCGAGAGTCGGTCGACTGGACGGTCATCACCACGGACGGCACCTGGTCGTCGCATTGGGAGCACTCCGTCGCTCTGACGGAGGACGGTCCGCTGGTCCTGACGGCCCCGGACGGTGGGAAGGCGAAGTTGGCGGAGTACGGGATCACGGCCGCGCCGGATCCCCTCGCGTGACGATGGCCTGCCGCCTCGGACCCGCTGGCGTAACGATCACCCGATGCGGGCATTCTTTGTCGATTCGTCTTTCAGAGGGCGCTGACGTAGACTGACTCGTCGGCTCTCGTGTACTCGCATGCCCGCATGCACCCGCACGGAGTCGATCAAGGTAGTCGATTCGAAGGGCGAAGCGTGGCCAAGAAGCAAGGTGCCATCGAGATCGAGGGCACTGTCGTCGAGTCTCTTCCGAACGCCATGTTCAAGGTCGAGCTCCAGAACGGCCACCAGGTCCTGGCACACATCAGCGGCAAGATGCGTATGCACTACATCCGCATCCTCCCTGACGACCGGGTCGTGGTGGAGCTGTCTCCGTACGACCTGACGCGTGGCCGGATCGTCTACCGGTACAAGTAGATCTTGCCCGCACTCCTCCCCGGTTCCTCCCGGTGCCGGGACGGGGTGGTGGCACTGACCCGGAGAACCTCACCTAATGAAGGTCAAGCCGAGCGTCAAGAAGATCTGCGACAAGTGCAGGGTGATCCGCCGTCACGGCCGGGTCATGGTCATCTGCGACAACCCGCGCCACAAGCAGCGCCAGGGCTGACGCACGACCGCATCCTCTGCACCCGCAGATCTCGCGCGACGCAAGCACATATGTACATACGCAGGGCCCGGATCCGAGTGATCCGACACCCCCGGTCGGAGGCCGGGGACCCGGTCCGTACCGAATCTTCGGCAGCATCTTTTGAAGGCGCGAAGAGGACGGCGGACGGGATTCGGTCCTGTGGAAGACCTCCGACAGACAACTGGAGCCATTGAATGGCACGCGTTTCCGGTGTTGACATCCCGCGCGACAAGCGCGTGGAGGTCGCCCTCACCTACGTGTTCGGCATCGGCCGGACCCTTTCCCAGCAGACGCTGGCCGAGACCGGCGTGAACCCGAACACCCGCGTTCGTGACCTCTCCGAGGAGGAGCTGGTCAAGATCCGCGAGTACGTGGACGCCAACCTGAAGACCGAGGGTGACCTCCGTCGTGAGGTTCAGGCCGACATTCGCCGCAAGGTCGAGATCGGCTGCTACCAGGGTCTGCGCCACCGCCGTGGCCTGCCCGTCCACGGTCAGCGCACCAGCACCAACGCCCGCACCCGCAAGGGCCCGCGTCGCGCCATCGCCGGTAAGAAGAAGCCGGGCAAGAAGTAGTCCGCAGCGGACACTGCGGTTTTTCGGGGGACGACCCCCGAGGGCCGCGTGGCCCCCGCATTCCAGCGGTCTTCGCTGTAGGACCGACCACCTCCCGTAGGAGTTAAGACATGCCCCCCAAGGGACGTCAGGGCGCTGCCAAGAAGGTGCGCCGCAAGGAAAAGAAGAACGTCGCTCACGGCCACGCGCACATCAAGAGCACGTTCAACAACACCATCGTTTCGATCACCGACCCGACCGGCAACGTGATCTCCTGGGCCTCCGCCGGCCACGTCGGCTTCAAGGGCTCGCGCAAGTCCACCCCCTTCGCCGCGCAGATGGCCGCCGAGTCGGCCGCCCGCCGCGCGCAGGAGCACGGCATGCGCAAGGTCGACGTCTTCGTCAAGGGCCCGGGCTCGGGTCGTGAGACGGCCATCCGTTCGCTGCAGGCGACCGGTCTCGAGGTCGGCTCCATCCAGGACGTCACCCCGACCCCGCACAACGGCTGCCGTCCGCCCAAGCGCCGTCGCGTCTGAGGTCCGGTTGTCTTGAGGATTCGGGCGGTACGTCCCCTTCGGGTCGTGCCGCCCGTACCCTTGCAGTACCCCGCCGGGTGACCGCGCGGGTTCCGTCGGGCGTCAAATAGCGGGCGCCCACGACTGAAGGATCTGATCCACACATGCTGATCGCTCAGCGTCCCTCGTTGACCGAAGAGGTCGTCGACGAGTTCCGCTCCCGGTTCGTGATCGAGCCGCTGGAGCCGGGCTTCGGCTACACCCTCGGCAACTCCCTGCGTCGTACGCTCCTGTCCTCGATCCCGGGTGCGGCGGTCACGTCCATCCGTATCGACGGCGTTCTGCACGAGTTCACCACCGTGCCGGGCGTCAAGGAGGACGTCACCGACCTGATCCTCAACATCAAGCAGCTGGTCGTCTCCTCCGAGCACGACGAGCCGGTCGTGATGTACCTGCGCAAGCAGGGCCCGGGTCTGGTCACCGCCGCCGACATCGCGCCCCCGGCCGGTGTCGAGGTGCACAACCCCGACCTCGTCCTCGCCACGCTCAACGGCAAGGGCAAGCTGGAGATGGAGCTGACCGTCGAGCGCGGTCGCGGCTACGTCTCCGCCGTGCAGAACAAGCAGGTGGGCCAGGAGATCGGCCGTATCCCGGTCGACTCCATCTACTCGCCGGTTCTCAAGGTCACCTACAAGGTCGAGGCGACCCGTGTCGAGCAGCGCACCGACTTCGACAAGCTGATCGTCGACGTCGAGACCAAGCAGGCCATGCGTCCGCGCGACGCCATGGCGTCGGCCGGTAAGACCCTGGTCGAGCTGTTCGGTCTGGCGCGCGAGCTCAACATCGACGCCGAGGGCATCGACATGGGCCCGTCCCCGACGGACGCCGCGCTCGCTGCCGACCTTGCGCTGCCGATCGAGGAGCTCGAGCTCACCGTTCGCTCGTACAACTGCCTGAAGCGCGAGGGCATCCACTCCGTGGGTGAGCTCGTGGCTCGTTCCGAGGCCGACCTGCTCGACATTCGCAACTTCGGTGCGAAGTCGATCGACGAGGTCAAGGCGAAGCTGGCCGGTATGGGCCTGGCCCTGAAGGACAGCCCGCCCGGATTCGACCCGACCGCTGCGGCCGACGCCTTCGGCGCGGACGATGACGCGGACGCAGGTTTCGTGGAGACCGAGCAGTACTGATCGGTCTTCGGGTGCGGGTGCACTGTGGCTGGTCGCGCCCACGCGGCGGAGTCGCATATTGACAACGCCCCGCGCCCCTTCCGGGCGCCCCTTCGGGGACGCCCGGATCTCCGACGGGCGACCGCCCGCTCGGATACTGACCCCGGTACCTGATACGGCCGGGGCAGACACCTAGGAGAAACACCATGCCGAAGCCCACCAAGGGTGCCCGTCTGGGCGGCAGCGCCGCGCACGAGAAGCTGCTCCTCGCGAACCTGGCGAAGTCGCTGTTCGAGCACGGCCGTATCACCACCACCGAGGCGAAGGCCCGCCGTCTGCGGCCGTACGCCGAGCGTCTGGTCACCAAGGCGAAGAAGGGCGACCTTCACAACCGCCGTCAGGTGCTCCAGGTGATCACGGACAAGAGCATCGTCCACACGCTCTTCACCGAGATCGGCCCGCGGTACGAGAACCGCCCGGGTGGCTACACCCGCATCACCAAGATCGGTAACCGCCGTGGCGACAACGCGCCCATGGCTGTCATCGAGCTGGTCGAGGCGCTGACGGTCGCGCAGCAGGCCACGGGTGAGGCCGAGGCTGCCACCAAGCGTGCGGTCAAGGAGGCCGAGGAGGCCAAGGTCGAGGAGACCAAGGTCGACGTCACCAAGGATGTCGCCGAGGCTCCGGCCGAGGAGACTGCGGCCGAGGAGTCGAAGGACGCCTGAGGCTGAGCTCTCGCTGAGCGGGCCTGCCCTTGACGGGGCGGGCCCGCTTTCGCGTACCTGAGAGGATCAAGGGGTGAGTGACGAAGTACAGCCCGGGTTCGTACGCCTACGGCTCGATCTGTCCTACGACGGCACCGACTTCTCCGGCTGGGCCAAGCAGGCCGGCGGGCGGCGGACGGTGCAGGGGGAGGTCGAGGACGCGCTGCGTACCGTCACGCGGTCGAGGGATACGTACGAGCTGACCGTCGCCGGACGGACCGACGCCGGGGTGCATGCGCGCGGGCAGGTGGCGCACGTGGATCTGCCGGAGGCTGTCTGGCGCGAGCATCACGAGAAGCTGCTCAAGCGGCTCGCCGGGCGGCTGCCCCGGGACGTGCGGGTGTGGGCCCTCAGGGAGGCGCCCAGCGGCTTCAACGCTCGTTTCGCGGCGATCTGGCGGCGCTACGTCTACCGGGTCACCGACAATCCCGGCGGCGTGGACCCGCTGCTGCGCAACCATGTGCTCTGGCACGACTGGGACTTGGACGTAGACGCGATGGACGCCGCCGCCAAGTCTCTTGTCGGGGAGCACGACTTCGCGGCGTACGCGAAGAAGCGCGAGGGGGCGACGACGATCCGCGAGATCCTCGACTTCGGGGTGCGTCGGCACGCGGACGGCATCGTCGAGATCGAGGTCCGCGCCGACGCGTTCTGCCACAACCAGGTGCGTTCCATGGTCGGTGCGCTGTTGTTCGTGGGCGACGGCCACCGCGGTGTGGAGTGGCCGCGGAAGGTCCTCGACGCCCGGGTCCGCCACAGCGCCGTCCACGTCGTCCGCCCGCACGGACTGACCCTGGAGGAGGTCGGCTACCCCGCGGACGGCCAACTCGCGGAGAGGCAGCGGCAGGCGCGGCGGGTGCGCGTCCGGGGGCAGTAACGGGTTGACGGGTCTGTTCCGGCCGCTCCGGCCGGGGTGGCCGGAGCGGGACGGGAGGCGGACTATGCCTTGTCCAGTACCTCTTCCAGGGCCGGCTTGAGGAAGGGCTTCAGGGTCTTCGAGTACGTCGACGTGATGTGGCTGTTGTCGAAGTAGACGACCTGGTCACCGATCACCGCCGGGCAGATGTCCACGGCGCAGAACGCGTCCGTCGTGTCGATGATCTCCGCACCGTACTTCTCGGCCACCTCCCGCTCCATGGCACGGAACTCCGGGTACTCGAGCGCCTGCCACTCCTTGCGGTTGCAGAGGGAGATGTTGTCGATGTGCGTGGCGAGACAGTCGGGGACGTTCTGGCCGGGCTGCGGGGTGTCCGTCATGTAGACGAGCCTGGCGCCCGTCTCCTTGAACACCTTGAACGAGGTCTCGGCGCCCGCCCGGTTCGCCTCACGGCGGGCCCGGTCGGCGATGACGAGGACGTCGGGCTGGATCTTCTTCAGCTCGGCGAAGGCAGATTCGCGCCAGCTGTCGCACTCGGTGTACGCGCGGTTCACGTTCGGGTTGACGATGCGGTAGACCTGCGGCGAGCAGCCGCCCTTCGCGATGGTCACCACCCGCACGCCGAGTTCCTTGCCGATCTCGTGGTAGACGTCGTTCCACTGCCAGGCGTGGGAGTCCCCCATGAGGACAAGGGTCTTCTTGCCCTCCGGGTCGCCGGCGACACAGCCGTCCCGCATCTCGAACTTCTTGACCTCGAAGTCGTCGATGCAGCCGTGCTCGGCGAAGTTCTTGGGCGTGTCCTGAAGAGCGCTTTGCACGGTCGCGGAGAGCTGCGTGCGGTGCACGGCGTCCTCGACCGATGCCTGGCTGGTGAACCCGACGCCGAGCGTGCTCCCCGAGGGTGCGGTCGCCAGGTTCAGCGGGATGATCGTGGCCAGGACCATCGCCCCCGCCGTGCCCGCGGTGGTGAACCCGCCGCTGAAGACGCCCTTCCAGGGGCGGGCCACCCACTGCACGTTCTTCTTGAACTTGCGCTCGACGGCGTAGTGCAGGACGACGGCCACCAGGAACGAGAGGACGGCGACCCGCAGCCGGTCCTGGAACGCGAACTCCCGGTCGGTGATCGACGGCCAGAGCACCAGCAGCGGCCAGTGGGTCAGGTACCAGCCGTAGCTGACGTTGCCGACGAAGTCGAGGACGGGGTTGTCGAGCAGCCGCTCCGCGCCGAAGCCGGGATTGGCGCAGCCACCGGCGATGACCATGACGGTGCCGAGGACCGGGCCCGCCACCGCGTACCCCGGCAGCGGGGTGTGTTCGGTGATGAGCATCGCCGTGACGAGCACGGTGCCGAGCCCGAGCCACGAAACGACTGCGGCCACGCCCCTGTTCATGCGGGAGGCGAGGGGAGCGGCGAGGGCGAGCAGAACGCCGCAGGTGATCTCCCAGATCCGGGTGTGGGTGCTGAAGTACGCGAGCGGCTGGTTCTCGGGAGTCTGAGACCAGCCCAGATAGAACGATCCGCCGATGATGGCCATGAGGAACAGCGCCACCAGAGCGCGGTTGCGGAAGATCAGGCGGCTGATCCACACCATCGCGACGAGAAGGAGCGGGGCGACGACGTAGAACTGCTCTTCGATGGCCAGCGACCAGAAGTGCTGATACGGGGACTGCGACCCGTCGTTGGCGAAATAGTCGGTGCCGGTCTCGACCAGGCGCCAGTTCATGAAGCTGAGGGAGGCGGCCAGACCGTCGGCCATGAAGTCGCGGAACTTGAGCGGGCTGCCGTACATCCACGCCAGGGCCGCGGTGCCGACGATGACGACGGCCATGGGCGGCGTCAGACGGCGGAAGCGGCGCGCCCAGAACTTGGTCAGGGACACCTTGCCGGTCTTCTCGATCTCCGCGAAGAGCTGGCTGCCGATGAGGAAGCCGCTCAGCACGAAGCTCACGTCCACGCCACCGTGGATGTCGAGTATGCCGCAGTGCATGCTGACCACCATCATGATGGCTACGGCACGCAAGCCCTGAATATCAGGCCGGTACTTGCGAAGACGCTCTGTCTTCACGGCCTTGGTGCGATGGCGGGACATGTTTCTCCAGTAACTGACTGTCCGGGACGAGCCGTGTGGCAGACAGGTGACTTCAGTGGACCGCCGCGCAGGCGGCAGCCGTACCGCTGACGCGTACTCCTTGGGCGGGAATGCGGATGCCGCACGACAGCCTCAGCTGGGCGGGCAGCTCGTTCTCGGCACCGACGTGCGCATGGCAGCCCACCACCGCCTCACGAAGGAGCGATGCGCTGCCGATGGAGGCGTCGTGGTCCACCACTGAGTCGTGGATCTGTGCGCCCTCGGCGACCGTGACGCCCTCGCCGATGATGGAACGGTCGACAACCGCGTGCGGACCGATGACGGCGCGCGGTCCGATCGTCGAGCCGCCGGTGATGCGGGCTGTCGGGGCGATGGCGGCCGTGGGATGGATCAGAGCCTCGGCCGGCCGCTCCACGAGGGGAGAGGTCGCCTTGCCGGTGACCAGGTCGGCGGAGCCGTGGACGAAGGCCAGCGGGGTGCCGAGGTCACGCCAGTAGTCGTCCGTGGTGTGGCCGAACACGCGCTTCCCCTGGGCGACGAGTTCCGGGAACGTCTCCTGTTCGACGGAGACTTCACGGCCGGTCGGGATGGAGTCGAGCACAGAGCGGCGGAAGACGTAGCAGCCGGCGTTGACCTGGTCGGTAATGCATTCCTCGGCGGTCTTGGGCTTCTCCAGGAAGGACAGCACCCGTCCGGCCTCGTCGGTCGGTACGAGGCCGAAGGCGCGCGGGTCGGAGACGCGGGTGAGGTGCAGGGTGACGTCCGCTTCCCGCGCCTCGTGCCGCTGAAGGACGTCCCGCAGGTCAAGGCCGGACAGGATGTCGCCGTTGAGGATCAGGACCGGCGCGTCCGCCGGACCACGCAGCAGGCGCCCGGCGTTGCGGATCGCACCGCCCGTGCCGAGCGGCACCTCCTCGACTGCGTAGGAGATCTCCAGGTCCCGGGTGAAGTCCCTGAACTCCTCCTCGAAGAGGCCGGCGAGATACGAGGTGGCGAACACCACGTGCCCGACCCCGGCGTCCATGAGCTTGGCGATCTGGTGCCGGATGAAGGAGGAGCCCGCGACGCTGAGAAGCGGCTTCGGGGTGTGGTTCGTCAGGGGGCGCAAGCGGGTTCCCTTGCCGCCCACCAGGATGATGGCTTCTTGCATGATGGCCTCGCTCGGTCAGCTGGTGGCGTCGGCGCCAGGGCCTGCGTAGTCGGAGGTGAAGCAGGACTTGATGGCCTTCTCCGTGAGGGGGCGTCCCGCGAAGTCGAGCCGGGAGGCGACCTTGTCGTCAGGCTTGGTGTTTGGGTCGTCGTCGAACCAGATCGACCACCAGTAGACGCCCTGCATCTGCCGGTCCTGGACGACCTGGCAGACGGCGGTGTACCAGTTGGCCTGCACCCTGGGGTTGACGGCGCGCTTGGTGTAGAAGTCGCCGGGAGCGTGGTAGGCGCCGTTCATGGCGCCGATGCCGGCCTCGGCGATGATGATGTTCGGCAGCGAGCCGGTGGCCTTCTTGTCCAGCCAGTCGTTCCAGCCCTCGACCAGGGTCTCGACGCGTGCGGTGTCCGCCACCTTGACGGGGAAGTAGGCGTCGACGCCGAGGTGGTTGACCGGCATGTTGATGCGGCCGGAGACGTAGTTGTCCCAGTTGGCGTCGTAGGCGACCTCGCCCGAGAAGGTCTTCTCGGCGAAGGCGACCAGGGCGTCCCAGCCTGGGTCGCCCTCCAAGGAGTTGAGCTCGGTGCCGACCACGAAGGTGTTCGCCTTCGTCTCCTCGGCGGCTTCGAAATACGGGGTGAGGAACTGCTTGTACGACGCGAACCAGGCGGAGCGCGAGGCAGGTTCGATGTTGCCGCGCCAGCCGTCTGGCGGGTTCAGGGACTTCTCGTCCATGATCGGGCGGAGCGTGGTGCGGAAACCGGCGTCCTCGAACACCTTCAGCACCCGCTGGAGGCGTTCCGGGGACGGTGTCTTGGCCCCGGCCGAGAGTTCGTTGGATGCGACGCCCTCGGTGAAGAAGGGGAAAGAGATGGACACCGAGTTCGCGCCCAGGCCGATGAGGTACTCGGCGTGCTTGCGGGCCTGGTTCTCGATGAACGTGTCGGAGCGCTTCTTCTTCTCCTCCTCCCAGTAGAGCTGTACGCCCCACTGCGCCATGCCGGCCTTCCAGGGCTTGGCGACCTTGAGGGCGTCGGCGGAGGAAGAGGAAGAGGGAGAGGGGGAGGACGCGGATGTCGAAACGGTGGCGTCGTCGGACGGGGTGGCGGACTCCTCGGCGTCGCCCCTCACGATTCTGGGCAGGGCTGAGCCCGACTCCCAGCGCACCGGGTGGTCGCCGAGGACGAAGGGGGTGCCCAGCACGATGGTGAGGACGGTCACCGGGAAGATGGCGAGCAAGGGCAGTCGCGAGCGCATGTCAGTTGTCTTCCGGGCGGTCAGGCGGGCTTGGCGATCACGACGAACTTGTTCTCCTCGCGACGGACGAACTTCAGGAAGCCCTTGAAGCCGCCGAGCCCTTCCAGTACGGAGAAGACGGGGATGAGCGCGACCACCACGATCGGCTCCCACCACTTGCGCCGGCCGCTGACCGACGCGAGCGCGTTCAGCCGCAGCCCCTCCCAGTAGGTCCAGATCACGTAGGCGAAGTTGAGGGCCCAGAGGATCACGATGGACTGGGTCACGGGCGAGGTGTTCATGTCGTTGATGAGCCAGCCGAGGAGCAGCACGGCGCCGATGTGCTGGAGGGGGCCGAGGATCCAGGTGGCCACACAGATCGACAGGAACCAGCGGTAACGCAGCGGCACGGCCCTGTTGAAGCAGAGCGCCACCAGGCCCCAGGCCCACCGGTCGCGCTGCTTGACGAAGTCTGCCGCGCTGGCGGGGGAGGCGCCGTAGCAGCGGCCGTTGAACCAGTCGCTGCGACCCGGGTACCTGCGGCAGAAGGTCAGGGCGAGGCGGGCGTCCTCGACGATCTCCTTGGGACCGAAGTCCCAGCCGATCTCGGCCTCGATGGACGCGCGTAGCACCAGCAGCTCGCCGTGCACACCGGCGGCCGGGGTGCCCATGCCGGTCAGCGCGCGGAAGCGGGCGATGTCGTCGGCGGGGCGCACCGCGTCCGCGAGCCAGGTGAAGAGGTTGACCGCGTTCTCGCGGGGATACGTGAGGATGCCCTGGGCCATGTGCTTGGCCTTGTCGGGGTGGGCCCGGCGCTGGCGGTTGATGAACTGGGCGAGCGAGGACGCGGTGTCGGGGCCGACGCCGGTGTCGTCGTCCATGTGCAGCACCCAGACGTAGTCGAGGGCCTCGCCCTCCGCGATGCGCAGCTCGTGGGCATAGTGGTTGGCGCGGGCCTTGAAACGGGTGCCGTTGGCCGGGACGTAGTCCTTGGGGACCGTGATCACCCGGATCAGCGGGTGCGAGTCGGCGAGCCGGTCGATGTCCTCCGACGCCTCGCAGCCCTCCTCGGTGAGGATGTCGACGCGCATGTAAGGGAACCACTCCGGCAGGTGCTCGACGTACGAGAGGATCGAGCGCTCCAGGGCCGGGTAGGTGTCATGCCGTCCGATGGTCGGGCACAGGACGATCAGGAAGTCCTGCTCGGCCGGCGCGGGAGGGACCATCTTGCCGCTCTTGCGGACCCGGCGGCGGATCAGCAGCGCACCCTGGATGCCGACCATCACACCGACCACCGGCAGGGACCAGACGACGGTCAGGGCCCAGCTCAGCAGCGACGAGCTGGGCCGGTAGGTCCACAGCCCGAAGGTGACCAGCAGGACGAAGGGCAGCAGGAACGGGAGGATCCCCGGCTTCCACGCCGCAGTGCGCTTGGCCAGTTTCTGACTGTGCCGCGAGTACGGCAGACCCCCGTCGACGACTGTCGTTGCCATGACGTGCGCAACTCCCATGAGATCGGTGGTGCGTTGAGGCAGCGACAGATCTCGGCCGAGGCACGACGGAGCGCGCCACGGCACATTCACTCTGGGTTTTGCCCCCCAACGCCTTCTTTGGCGCTATCGGCCACTCACCAGTCAGAAGCCCCCCCAGGCGCCTAAACCACTGGCCGAACAGGAATGCGATTGTGCCACATGAGTTCGAGGTGAAGTGTTACCCCTGTGAAAAATGTGCGTGAAGAGTGAACCAACTCAGGTTTTGTGGAGCGATCTCCAGTCGAAGTTTCCCTGTTGGTCATCCGCACCGCCGGTGATGACCAGCGGTGAACCATATGTCCGCTTCACGTCCCCGTTGGTGTTCTTGCCCCGGGGCGAGGACACGTTGTCGTACGAAAGCGCCTGGCCCCACACGGTCCAGAGCACCCACGGCGTGGCCGAAAGGGTGCGCGGCTGTGCCGCGTTGAGCGGAACGTGGAAGGACTCGGCCATGATCCGGGGCTTGTGGTACTGCTCCAGCCCGCGGTACCAGACCTCGGTCCAGGTCTCTCCGCGGAAGGGGCGCGACGGGGTGTCGCTGTAGTCGTCCACCCCCACGATGTCCACGTACCGGCTGCCCGGGTAGTAGTCCCGCGGCTCCTGCCCGTAGGTGCCGTCCCAGGAGTTCGGTGACCAGACGAAGATCAGGTTGTGCAGGCCGCGGCTGCCCACGAGGTAGTCGTGCATGATGCGCCACAGCTTCCGGTACGCGGCCGGGTCCTGCCCCGCCCACCAGAAACCGCCCTTGCCAGGGGCCGTGTTCATCTCGTGGTAGGGGCGGAGGAGGACCGGTACCCCGAGAGCCGCGAGGTACTGGAGGTGGTCGGCGAGGTAGCTCAGGTCGTGCAGCAGGTTCTTGTGCTCGTCGCTGCCCTGGGTGACCACCCGGCCGAACCAGCCGGAATCGTTCGCCGCGGGCGATTTCCGGCGCATCGTCTGCTCGTACCCCTTCACCTCGCTGCCCGGGTACGGCTGGTGGAAGGAGAAGCCGACGATGCCGGCCGGGCCGCCGCCGTTGTGCGGAAGGCTGACCGTGGTACCGGACGCGCAGTCCTCGCGGGTGCCGGTCGGGTTGTACGAGCCGTCCGCCTCGCGCGGCAGGCCCGCCCATACGCCCACGGCCAGGTCCACCGCGTCCTCGGCGTATCCCCAGTGCGGGCGGCAACTCGGCCACGACGACCGCGAGTAGGAGCGCGGCTCGCCCACCGCCCAGCCCTGCCGTCCGTAGCCGGGCCCCAGATCCACCTCCACGAAACCGGGCAGATCTCCGGAGATGTCCCGGGCCTTGCGGTAGTAGTAGCCGGGCTGCTTGACGCCCCGGTAGTCGCCGTACTCCGCGTTGTACCGCTCGTTCTGGAGCTCGACGTGCTGGCCGATCACGGTGCGGGTGGAGCGCCCCTGGCGGGCGTCGTTCTCGAGGCCGGCCAGCATCGCGTAGACCCGGCGCGCGGCGGTCGTCGCCTGTGGATCACGGTCGCGCAGGTCGGTCGGGACCAGCGTCGGCTTGCGCTCGGCGGCCTCCGGCCAGGCCCACAGCGTCAACGGCGTCAGCAGGGCGGCGCAGACCCCCGCCCCGATGAACTGCACTCGCCCGCGCATCCGCATGGTCTCAGCCCTTTCCAAGCGATCCGCGAGGTGATTCTGCCCCGTTCACGGATGAAGCAGGAGGATCTCTCAGGGCGCCGGGGAGTTGGCTGCCGCCGACGCCTGTGCCTCGCCGCGGCGGCGGATCTGCCGGAACGTGAACTCGGCGAGGTCGTCGCCCGTGGTGAAGACCGCGCTGTCCTTCTGCGTCACGTTCTCGCCGTTGGTGAAGCCGGAGACCGTGAAGTACGTGTAGCGCCCGTACGAATTGGCCGTGGAGCGGCAGACCGCCGTGGTGCAGAAGGCCGGGACGCCGGAGCCGGACAGGGAGGCGACATTGCCCTTGTCCCACTCCTGCTTGGCCTTGGTGGCCTTGGCCTCGGTGTCGAACAGCGCGACGCCGACGGTGACCGCGACGCCTTTCCTGGTGTACGTGGCACGGATCACGCGGGTGCAGTCGTTGGTGGTCAGGACCTTGGCGAGCGCGCCCCGGACCGCCGTCGCGCACTTCATCGTGCTGCTGGTGGAGCCCTTCTTGTAGATCCGCTCACCCATCGTCAGGCTGCTGCCGGGGAAGAGGGTGTCCGCGCTGAGCGGCGCGGTGTCCTTCTTGACGCTGGAGACGAAGTCCTTCGGGTCCAGCGGGGGCGGGGCGGTGGTCGCCTCGAAGGACGGGCCGGGCTGTGTGGTGTCGCTGGGGATGTCCGCGGAGGTGGGGAGCTCGTCGGCGGGCTGGTTCGACGCCGAGCTGCTGTTCGCGGATACGACCGCCATGGCCACGAGCGCGCCGACCACGACCGTGGCCAGGGCGCTGCCGCCTATCCACAGCCACCTGCGGCGGCGGGCGCGCGCCTCCGAGGCCTCGGCGAGCGCCGCCCAGTCGGGAGTGTCCGAATCCGAACCCCAGTTGGGGGGACCCGAACCCGGCCCCCCGGGGCCCCACTGAGGCCCTCCTTGCCCAAAGCTCATGGGGCGCATCTTAGACGTGCCGAACGGGGACGCGAACACGCGCAAGCGGGGCCGGTGGAGGGCCCGTTCGGGCCGATCGTCATTCCTTCCCTTTGTGGTGTGCCCATGCCGGCTGTGTGCGCGGGACGCCGCCACTGGGCGGCGGCATCGTGGACACAGATGCCGCCTGCGGGGGCGACGCTGCGATGCCTCGTGTGGCCGGTGGGCCTGAGCCGTGCGCTGGCGGTTCCGGGTCGCGCGGCGGGCGCTGCCGGCGGCGGGTGGTCCCGCATCGCGCGGCCGGCGGTCCCGCGCCTCGCCGTCAGCCGCTCGGCCACACGCTCGGGTCGCGACCCTCCGCAGATCCGGGTCACCCACGGCGACCGGCCGTACGCAGTGGGCACGCGTGCGTGGCGACCCCGATCCGCGGCGGGGACTACTCCGTATGTCTCTGGCCCGTACGTCTCTATGAGGTCGCCTCTTCGCGGCCGCCCCTGAGCGGTCCTTCCGGGCGTCCCCCTGGGCGGGCGGTCCCCTGGGCGGTCCCAAGGCGGTCCTCCCGGGGAAGCGCCGCTGCGGCCGGAGCCGGGGTGCCGCAGACGGCCGCGAGCCGGGCTCATCGGGCAGCCCGGGGGCATCGCGGGTGCGGTGTGCGTGCGCGCCGACGGCGGCACCACTGTGACGTCGGCCTTCGGGGGACTCCCAGCCTGTGCCCGCTCCCGCCGGCGACGCCCGGCGGAGGCCGGCTGCCCAGCGCCGCCGGGAGCGAAGCCCCGACGCACCGCCGCAGGGGAAGCCCCGCGACGCCGTGCCACCGGGCGAGGCCCTGCGACGCGGTGCCGCCAGGCGAACGCCCGACGCACCGCCGCCCGGCTCAGGCCCCCGACGCGGCCGCGCCCGGCGCAGGCCCCGACGCACCGCCGCCCGGCCCAGGCCCCCGACGCGGCCGCGCCCGGCGCAGGCCCCGACGCACCGCCGCCCGGCCCAGGCCCCCATGCGGCCGCGGACGGTCTCCGTGGCGGTTAACCTGGAGGCGCAGGGCCGCCCACGGCGGTCGAGTGCCGGCTGCGAACGGCCCCCGGCCCCGCGTTTTGACCCGTACGGGCAGGCGCGGGTATCCTGCTTGTTCGTTATGTGTATTGGCTTGCTCATTCTCACGTGAGGGGCCCTTACACCGGTCCACCGGGCCGATGACCAGCGGCAAGCACTCGGTTTGCGTCACCGACGTGCGGCAAGGGCTGTCGTGATCGTCCGTGGTGGCCTTGTCAGGACCCACTCACTGAAGAAGCGAAGGCTACGAACCGTGCGTACGTACAGCCCCAAGCCCGGCGATGTCACGCGCCAGTGGCACGTCATCGACGCTCAGGATGTTGTCCTGGGCCGTCTGGCGTCGACTGCCGCCACCCTTCTGCGGGGCAAGCACAAGCCGATCTACGCGCCGCACGTCGACGCTGGTGACTTCGTCATCATCATCAACGCCGACAAGGTGCACCTCTCCGGCAACAAGCGGACCCAGAAGATGGCGTACCGCCACTCGGGCTACCCGGGTGGTCTGCGCTCCGTCCGCTACGACGAGCTGCTCGAGAAGAACCCGGAGAAGGCCGTCGAGAAGGCCGTCAAGGGCATGCTCCCCAAGAACACCCTGGGCCGTCAGATGCTCTCCAAGCTGAAGGTCTACTCGGGCGACCAGCACCCGCACGCTGCCCAGCAGCCGGTGCCGTTCGAGATCACCCAGGTCGCGCAGTAAGTCCGGCCACCCCCTAAGACTGAAGAGAATCTGAGGAGAATCGTGGCCGAGACCACCGTTGAGCAGCCGCTCGAGGACGTCGCCGACGTCGAGCACTACACCACCGAGTCGGAGGTCCCCGTCGAGGGCGAGTACACCTCCGAGTCCCTCGCTTCCCGCTTCGGCGAGCCGCAGCCGGCCGCCGGCCTGGGTCGCCGCAAGAACGCCATCGCCCGCGTCCGGATCGTCCCGGGCACCGGCAAGTGGAAGATCAACGGTCGCACCCTCGAGGACTACTTCCCGAACAAGGTGCACCAGCAGGAAGTCAACGAGCCCTTCAAGGTGCTCGAGCTCGAGGGCCGCTACGACGTCATCGCCCGTATCGCGGGTGGCGGCGTCTCCGGCCAGGCCGGCGCCCTGCGCCTCGGCGTGGCCCGCGCCCTGAACGAGGCGGACGTGGACAACAACCGCGGCGCCCTGAAGAAGGCCGGCTTCCTCAAGCGCGACGACCGTGCGGTCGAGCGCAAGAAGGCCGGTCTGAAGAAGGCCCGCAAGGCCCCGCAGTACAGCAAGCGCTAATCGCTGCTGCTTGTACAGCACTTTCGCCCCGGCGGCACGCAGTGTGCTGCCGGGCGTTCGTTTATCACAGGCGTGCGGCGTATAACGGCATGAGGCCATGAGGCCATGAGGCCATGAGGCCATGAGGCCATGAGCCCATAAGGCCATGAGGCGTTCATACGCCTGCCTGGTCGGACTGTTTCCGAAGCTTCCTGAGCTGCTTCGAGAATTCTGAAAGTTCGGAGGACACCAGTGGGACGACTCTTCGGCACGGACGGCGTGCGCGGTGTCGCCAACGCGGATCTGACGGCTGAGCTCGCGCTCGGGCTGTCGGTCGCGGCGGCGCACGTGCTCGCCGAGGCGGGCACCTTCGAGGGCCACCGGCCGGTGGCGGTGGTCGGGCGGGACCCGCGCGCGTCCGGGGAGTTCCTCGAGGCCGCGGTGGTCGCGGGCCTGGCCAGTGCCGGTGTCGACGTCCTGCGTGTCGGCGTGCTGCCCACCCCCGCGGTGGCGTATCTCACCGGCGAGCTGGGCGCCGACCTCGGCGTGATGCTCTCCGCCAGCCACAACGCGATGCCCGACAACGGCATCAAGTTCTTCGCCCGCGGCGGCCACAAGCTCGCCGACGAGCTCGAGGACAAGATCGAGGCCGTGTACGAGGAGCACCGCACCGGTGCCCCCTGGGACCGTCCCACGGGCGCGGGCGTCGGGCGCCTGAAGTCGTACGACGAGGGCTTCGAGCGGTACGTCACGCACCTCCTCGGCGTCCTGCCGAACCGGCTCGACGGGCTGAAGGTCGTCCTCGACGAGGCGCACGGCGCGGCCGCCGGCGTCTCGCCCGAGGCGTTCAAGCGGGCCGGTGCCGAGGTCGTCACGATCGGCGCCGACCCCGACGGGCTGAACATCAACGACGGCTGCGGCTCAACCCATCTGGACCTGCTGAAGGCCGCCGTCGTCGAGCACGGCGCCGACCTCGGCATCGCGCACGACGGCGACGCCGACCGCTGCCTCGCCGTGGACCACACGGGTGCCGAGGTGGACGGCGACCAGATCCTCGCCGTGCTCGCTCTGGCGATGCGCGAGCGCGGTGCCCTGCGCGAGGACACCGTCGTCGCGACCGTCATGTCCAATCTGGGCTTCAAGCTCGCCATGGAGCGCGAGGGCCTGTTCCTTGTGCAGACCGCCGTCGGCGACCGCTATGTGCTCGAGGAGATGAAGGAGAACGGCTACGCGCTGGGCGGCGAGCAGTCCGGGCACGTGATCATCCTCGACCACGCCACGACCGGTGACGGCACCCTGACCGGCCTTCTCCTGGCGGCGCGGGTCGCCGAGACGGGTCGTACGCTCGCGGACCTCGCCGCCGTCATGGAGCGGCTGCCGCAGGTGCTCGTCAACGTTCCGGACGTCGACAGGTCCCAGGTGCACACCTCCGCCGAGCTGACCGCCGCGGTCGCCGACGCGGAGCGCGAACTGGGCTCCACGGGCCGGGTGCTGCTGCGCCCGTCCGGCACCGAGCCGCTCGTACGCGTCATGGTGGAGGCCGCCGACATCGAGCAGGCACGGTCGGTGGCCGGGCGGCTCGCCGACGTGGTGAAGTCGGCTCTCGGTTAGGCCGACAGGACCTGGGGGCTCGGTCAGAGCCTGCTCTTCGCGGCGGTGCGTTCACGCTGCCTGTTCCAGAACAGCTTCTGGGCGAGCAGCGTGAGCGTACCGGCGAGGACGATGCCGAGCAGGTTGAGCAGGAGCTGTTCGGTGGAGCCCAGGGTCTGGGCGGTGTCGCCGTAGCTGAGCGCCACGGCCGCGTTCGCGGCCGCCGGGACGGTCGTCACGGAGATGGCGACGCCGACCAGGGCGCCCGACTTGGCGGAGGTCAGCGAGAGCGTTCCGGCGGCGCCCGCGAGAACGGCCACGACGAACGAGAACCAGTCGGGGGCGTAGATGAAGCCCGTGTTGGGCCGGTCCGCCTCCAGCTGCGCCTCGCTGAACAGCCCGACCCAGTCCATGAAGAGGCTGAAGCCCACCGTCATCAGCATCGCGATGGCGAACCCCGCGAGCAGAGCCGTCACCGCGCGCAGGGCGAGGCGCGGTGCGCGCCGCACCAGGGCCGTGCAGATCCCGGCCAGGGGCCCGAACTCGGGGCCGACCGCCATCGCGCCCACGATCAGGATCGCGTTGTCGAGGACCACACCGCAGGCCGCGATCATCGTGGCGAGCGTGATGAAGGCGACATACGTGACGGAGAGCGTCGACTCCTCGTGCGTCGCGTCGGTCAGGTGCTCCCACAGCACCGCGTCCGCGGCCTCGCCCGGCGCCTCCTCCTCGGCCTTGTCGGCGCGTTTGGACAGCGACAGGTCGATGTTCTCGACTGCGATCGAGCCCCGCTCGTGGATACCCAGTGCCTGCAGCCCGGAGAGGAGTTCGTCGCCGGCCTCGCGGGCGACGTCGCACAGCACCACGTCGCCGGCGGGGTTGCGGGCGGCGCCCGGCAGCACGGCGAGATGCGTTGTGCCGGGGGTCCGCTCGATGAGGCGCACCGCCTCTTCGGTGACGTCCGCCGGGGTGATCAGGCGCAGATGCAGCATGGCGGCAGGGTAACCGGCGCGGTTTGCGGCGGGGTCACGGCTTCCGGTTCTCGGCGGTCACAGCTTGCGCAGGCTCAGCCGCTGCACCTTGTGGTCCGGGCCCTTGCGCAGGACGAGGGTGGCGCGGCCGCGCGTGGGCGCCACGTTCTGCAGAAGGTTGGGCTTGTTGATGGTCCGCCAGGTCCTGCGCGCGTAGTCGAGGGCCTCCTCCTCGGAGACCTGGGTGTACTTCCGGAAGTACGAGGACGGGTTCTGGAAGGCCGTCTCGCGCAGCTTGCGGAAACGGTTCAGGTACCAGTTCTCGATGTCCTCGGTGCGCGCGTCCACGTACACGCTGAAGTCGAAGTAGTCGGCGAGGCCGACCCGGGTGCGGCCGTCCTTGCCCGGCAGCGCGGGCTGCAGGACGTTGAGGCCCTCGACGATGAGGATGTCGGGGCGGCGGACCGTGAGCTTCTGGCCGGGCACGATGTCGTAGATCAGGTGCGAGTAGACGGGGGCCGTCACCTCCTCCTTGCCGGCCTTGATGTCCGCGACGAAGCGGGTGAGGGCGCGGCGGTCGTACGACTCGGGGAAGCCCTTGCGGGACATCAGGCCGCGCGCCTCGAGCTCCTTGGTGGGGAGCAGGAAGCCGTCGGTGGTGACCAGTTCGACGCGGGGGTGCTCGGGCCAGCGGGAGAGCAGGGCCTGCAGCAGACGGGCGACGGTGGACTTGCCGACCGCCACGGACCCCGCGACCCCTATGACGAAGGGCGTGCCGGACTGCGAGCCGTTCTCGCCGAGGAAGGTGTTGAGCGCGCCGCGCAGCCCGCTCGTCGAGCCGACGTACAGATTGAGCAGGCGGGACAGCGGCAGATAGATGTCCCGCACCTCGTCGAGGTCGATGACGTCGCCCAGACCGCGCAGTCTCTCGACCTCCTCCGCGGTCAGCGGCAGTGGCGTCTTGGCGCGCAGGGCGCTCCACTCGGCACGGGTGAGGTCGACGTAGGGAGTCGCCTCCGGCCTTGACCGGTGGGCGCTCCGCGGCGGCGAGGAGACCGGAGAGATCACAGTCCATTGTTACGGGAGTTCGAACACCGCGGGGCGTGGGGTCGGTCACGCGGGTATCTCCGGCATTCCGGCCACCTGCGGCACGAGGTCTGGACCAGCGTTCCCCACGGGGATACGGTCCCGCCACCCGGTGCCGAGCCGCGCACCGGGGGTTGCAGGGGGTTTGGGGGTCGCCATGTCCGTACATCTTCGTGTTTTCGCCCGTCGCCGAGGTGCGGCGGGAGATGCGAGGACGGCTGCGCGGGCGGGTGTGCGGGCGGATTTCGAGGGGCGCGTCTGCAGCGAACTGTCCGCCGATCTGCCCGACGAGGACCTGGGCGAGAACCTCGGCGATGTCCTGGACCTCTACGAGATGGGCAGCAAGCCGCGGTGCGAGGAGGTCGAGTACCTGGAGCTGGTCCAGGAGGCGATCGAGCGCATCGAGCGGGGGGAGTAACCCTCTGGATCCACAAGCCGGTACCACGGGGTGCACGAGGTGGCGGCCGGCCTGCCGGGTGCGTGGCAAACCTCCCGGTGCATAACACAAGATGGCCGGATCTGCCGGAAACGCGTGGCCGGTGAAGAGGGTGAAACGACCTTCGAGTCGTGGGGGGTGAGGGCTCGCCGTAGGCTGCGGCCATGTGCGGAATCGTGGGTTACGTCGGCTCGCAGTCGGCGCTTGATGTCGTCCTCGCCGGGCTGAAGCGGCTGGAATACCGGGGCTATGACTCGGCCGGTGTCGCCGTGCTCGCCGACGGTGGGCTGGCCGCCGCCAAGAAGGCCGGGAAACTCGGCAACCTGGAGAAGGAGCTGGCCGAGCGGCCGCTGCCGACCGGTTCCACGGGCATCGGGCACACCCGCTGGGCCACCCACGGAGGGCCCACGGATGCGAACGCACATCCGCACCTCGACAACGCGGGCCGTGTCGCGATCGTGCACAACGGCATCATCGAGAACTTCGCCGCCCTGCGCGCCGAACTGGCGGAGCGTGGGCACGAGCTGGCGTCCGAGACGGACACCGAGGTCGTCGCGCACCTGCTCGCCGAGGAATTCTCCGGCTGCGCGGACCTCGCCGAGGCGATGCGGCTGGTGTGCCGGCGTCTGGAGGGCGCGTTCACACTGGTCGCCGTGCATGCGGACGACCCGGATGTGGTGGTCGGGGCGCGGCGGAACTCGCCGCTGGTGGTGGGCGTTGGGGAGGGTGAGTCCTTCCTCGCCTCGGACGTCGCCGCGTTCATCGCCCATACGCGCTCGGCGATCGAGCTGGGACAGGACCAGGTGGTCGAGCTGCGGCGCGACGGGGTGACGGTCACCGACTTCGACGGCCGGCCCTCCGAGGTGCGCTCGTACCACGTGGACTGGGACGCCGAGGCGGCGGAAAAGGGGGGGTATGACTACTTCATGCTCAAGGAGATCGCCGAGCAGCCCAAGGCGGTCGCCGATACGTTGCTGGGGCGCATCGACGCCTCGGGTTCCCTGACGCTGGACGAGGTCCGCATCCCGGGCGCCGTGCTGCGGGAGGTCGACAAGGTCGTCATCGTCGCCTGCGGTACGGCATTCCACGCCGGACTGATCGCGAAGTACGCCATCGAGCACTGGACGCGGATCCCCTGCGAGGTGGAGCTCGCCAGCGAGTTCCGCTACCGGGACCCCATCCTCGACCCGGGGACGCTGGTCATCGCCATCTCGCAGTCCGGCGAGACCATGGACACCCTCATGGCGCTGCGGCACGCCCGCGAGCAGGGCTCCAAGGTGCTGGCGATCTGCAACACCAACGGGTCGACGATCCCGCGCGAGTCCGACGCCGTGCTGTACACGCACGCGGGTCCGGAGGTCGCCGTCGCCTCCACCAAGGCGTTCCTGACGCAGCTCGTCGCCTGCTATCTGGTGGCGCTCTATCTGGGCCAGGTGCGCGGCACCAAATGGGGCGACGAGATCCACGCCGTCGTCAGGGACTTGGCGAAGATCGCCGACCAGGTCGAGCGGGTCCTGGAGACCATGGAACCGGTGCGGGAGCTGGCGCGTTCGCTCGCCGACAAGGACACCGTGCTGTTCCTGGGCCGCCATGTGGGCTATCCCGTAGCCCTGGAAGGCGCCTTGAAGCTCAAGGAGCTCGCGTATATGCACGCCGAGGGCTTTGCGGCGGGCGAGCTGAAGCACGGGCCGATCGCCCTCATCGAGGACGACCTGCCGGTGGTCGTCGTGGTCCCGTCGCCGCGCGGACGCTCGGTACTGCACGACAAGATCGTTTCGAACATACAGGAGATCCGGGCGCGCGGTGCCCGGACGATCGTGATCGCGGAGGAGGGGGACGAGACGGTCGTCCCGTACGCCGACCACCTGATCCGTGTCCCGGCCACGCCGACGCTGCTCCAACCGCTCGTCGCCACCGTGCCGCTGCAGGTCTTCGCCTGCGAGCTGGCCACGGCGCGCGGCAACGAGGTGGACCAGCCGCGCAACCTCGCGAAGTCTGTGACGGTGGAGTGATGAGGGCGCGCGCTGTCGGCACCGTGGGAGCTGCCGGGGGAGCGAGATCGTGATCATCGGGGTGGGCATCGACGTCGCCGAGATCGACCGGTTCCGGAAGTCCATGGAACGCACGCCCGGGATGGCCCGACGGCTGTTCGTGGAGCGGGAGTTGCTGCTGCCCAGCGGGGAGCGGCGCGGTATAGCCTCACTGGCCGTCCGTTTCGCGGCCAAGGAAGCCATCGCCAAGGCCCTCGGCGCCCCGGCCGGCCTGCACTGGACGGACGCGGAGGTCTACGTGGAGGACAGCGGCCAGCCGCGCGTACGCGTACGCGGCACGGTCGCGGCCCGCGCGGCCGAACTGGGCGTCCGCTCCTGGCACGTGTCGCTGAGCCATGACGCGGGGGTGGCTTCGGCGGTGGTGATCGCGGAGGGGTGACTACTGCTGCACCGCTGCAAACCACGCGTCAGGGCGCACCGAAAAGCAACGGCACCCCCGGCTAGGCCCTATCGTCAAACTCCCGTCGTCCGCCCGAAGGGCGGGCCCCGCGGCGTCTGGTACGTGTAGCTGCAAGGCGGAGGAGGGAGGCGACGCGGAGCGTCGTTGACCGACGACAACGCCGCAGATGCGCGTGCCAGGCGTCGCGGGGCAGGCGGGAGTTTGACGACAGGGCCTAGGGGAGACTCGACGGCATGCGTACTGCGTACAGCGTGGAAACCGTAAGGACAGCCGAACTCACCCTCATGGCGAGGCTCCCGGAGGGAACCCTTATGCAGCGCGCAGCGGCAGGCCTCGCCGCCGCATGCGCGGAGTTGCTGGGCCGCGTCTACGGCACCCGCATCGTCCTCCTCGTCGGCAGCGGCGACAACGGCGGCGACGCCCTCTACGCGGGCGCCCGCCTGGCCCGCCGCGGCGCGGGCGTGACGGCGGTACTGCTGGCGGCCGAGGACCGAACTCACCCAGGGGGCCTCGCGGCCCTGCGGGCGGCCGGGGGAAGCACGGCCCGACCGCCCGCCGCCGAAGCGCTGATCCACCGCGCCGACCTGGTCGTCGACGGCATCGTGGGCATCGGCGGCAAGGGCGGTCTCCGCCCGGACGCCGCGCAACTGGCGGCGCTGGTCGGGGACGCGGGCGTGCCCGTCGTCGCCGTCGACCTGCCCAGCGGCATCGAGCCCGACACGGGCGAGGTCCGCGGCGAGGCGGTACGGGCCGATGTGACCGTGACATTTGGCACATACAAGCCGGGCCTGCTCATCGACCCCGCGCGGGAGCACGCGGGCACCGTCCGGCTGGTCGGCATCGGGCTCGACCTGCCGGCCGAGGCGGATCTCGAGGCGCTCCAGTACGCCGATGTGGAGCGGCTGTTGCCGGTGCCGGTGGCCGAGAGCGACAAGTACCGGCGGGGCGTCGTGGGCATCGTCGCCGGGTCCGCCCGCTATCCCGGCGCGGCCGTGCTGGCCGTCGCCGGGGCGCTGCGGGGCGGGGCCGGGGCCGTGCGCTACGTCGGGCCCGCGGGCGACGCCGTGATCGCACGCTTCCCGGAGACCCTGGTGTCCGCCGGGCCGCCCGCGAAGGCGGGCCGCGTGCAGGCCTGGGTCGTCGGACCGGGCATCGGCGACAACGCGCAGGCGGTGGCGGAGGTGCTCGACGCCGACGTACCGGTGCTGGTGGACGCGGACGGTCTGCGCCTCGCCGACCCGGACGCGGTGCGGGCCCGCACCGCACCGACCCTGCTCACTCCGCACGCGGGCGAGGCGGCCGCGCTGCTCGGCGTCGACCGCGCGGAGGTGGAGGGCGCACGGCTGGCGTCGGTACGGGAGCTCGCGGCGCGGTACGGGGCGACGGTGCTGCTCAAGGGTGCGACCACGCTGGTGGCCGGGCCCCGTGGGGGCGCCGTGCGGGTGAACCCGACGGGGACGCCGTGGCTGGCCACGGCCGGGAGTGGTGATGTGCTGTCGGGGCTTGCGGGGTCCTTGCTGGCGGCGGGCCTGGAGGCGCGGGACGCCGGATCTGTTGCGGCGTATATGCATGGGCTGGCGGGGCGGTTCGCTGCGCATGGCGCGCCCACGGGTGCGCTCGAGGTGGCCGAGGCCTTGCCTCGGGCTTGGCGGGACGTCACTGCGTGACGCTCGCCACGGGGGCGAACGCGCGCCCCGTTGGGGGCGGGCGCTGCGGGGCGGGCGCGGCGCCGCGGTGGTTCCTCCCCCAGCTAACGCTGGGAGGTGCCCCCAGTGCCCACCCGTTCCGCCCCAGCGGAACGACTGCCCACAGGCGCAGCGGCGCCCAACGTCGCAGTGGGGTGTCGTAGGGCTCTGAGACACTGGGTGCGCCATGAATGAGACTGCCCCGTTGCGCGCCCGCGCTGAGATCGATCTGTCCGCCCTTCGGGCCAACGTGCGGACGTTGCGTGCCCTGGCGCCCGGGGCCGCGTTCATGGCCGTCGTGAAGGCGGACGCGTACGGGCACGGGATGATCCCCTGCGCGCGTGCCGCACTGGACGCGGGCGCGACCTGGCTCGGCACCGCGACGCCCGAGGAGGCGCTCGCGCTGCGGGCCGCCGGGATCGGGCCCGACGGCGCCCGCGTCATGTGCTGGCTCTGGACGCCCGGCGGCCCGTGGCGCGAGGGCATCGAGGCGGATCTCGACATCGCGGTGAGCGGGATGTGGGCCCTGCGGGAGGTCAAGGCCGCCGCGCGGCAGGCGGGCCGCCCCGCACGCATCCAGTTGAAGGCCGACACCGGCCTCGGGCGCAACGGCTGCCAGCCCGCAGACTGGCCCGAACTCATCGCCGAGTCCCTCGCCGCGCAGGCCGAGGGGCTCGTCCAAGTCACCGGCCTCTGGTCGCACTTCGCGTGCGCCGACGAGCCCGGCCACCCGTCAATCGAGGCCCAGCTCACCCTGTTCCGCGAGATGGTGGCGTACGCGGAGGCCAAGGGCGCGCGCCCCGAGGTGCGGCACATCGCCAACTCGCCGGGCACGCTGACCCTTCCGGAGACGCACTTCGATCTCGTACGACCGGGGATCGCGATGTACGGGATCTCGCCGAGCCCCGAGATCGGCACGTCGGCGGACCTCGGGCTGCGTCCGGTGATGACGCTCTCCGCGTCGCTCGCGCTCGTGAAGCATGTGCCGGGGGGCCACGGCGTGAGTTACGGACATCACTACGTCACACCGGGGGGCACGACTCTCGGCCTCATCCCCGTCGGTTACGGTGACGGGATCCCGCGTCATGCGTCCGGCACCGGGCCCGTGTTGGTCGGGGGCAAGCTCCGGACGGTGGCGGGGCGTATCGCGATGGACCAGTTCGTGGTCGATCTCGGAGGGGACGAGCCTCCGGCCGGCGCGGAAGCGCTGCTGTTCGGACCGGGCGACCGGGGCGAGCCGACCGCCGAGAACTGGGCACAGGCGGCGGGGACCATCGCGTACGAAATCGTCACCCGCATCGGATCGCGCGTTCCACGCGTCTATGTGAACGAGCGGCCCGAGGGCGACGAGCGGTGCGACGGCGAGGAACGGTGCGACGGCCAGGAGCGGTCCGACGGTGAAGCGGGCCCCGGCGGCGGACGGCGCGACGGCACGGACTGACCCGGTGCCGGCGACCGGCCCCGCGATGGGGCCCTGAGCCGGCAACCGAGCGGCCCAACACCCAGCACCGCACCCAGCACCAAGTACCGAGCACCAAGCACCGAGCCCGACGACCGGGCACCCGAGCACCGAACGCACAGCCCTATGACCGAGCACGACCCCGACGACCGAGCACCGAGTGAGGAGCGGCACGTGAGCGAGAGCAGCGCGGAGGCTGTCGCGGAAGCGGCCACGGCGGCCGCCTCCGCCGCCGGCAGCTGGCGCCGCGCCGGACTGGTGGGCACCGCGATAGGCGTGATCGCCGCGGGAGCCGCCGCCGGCGTCGCCATCGAACGGATGACAGTGGGCCGCGGGATGCGACAGAAGGCGCGGCTCGCCCTGGATTCCACCGGACCCTACGGAGCGCTGCGCGGCAAGCCGGGCAAGGCGTACGCGGACGACGGCACCGAGCTGTACTACGAGATAGACGAGGTCGAGCCCGACGGCGGGACGGCGCCACGCCGCAGGAGGCTGTTCGGCCGCAAGGCCCCGGCGCCCGTGACCGTCGTCTTCTGCCACGGCTACTGCCTTAACCAGGACTCCTGGCACTTCCAGCGGGCCGCGCTGCGCGGGGTCGTACGGACCGTGCACTGGGACCAGCGCAGCCACGGCCGCTCCGGGCGCGGTGTGGCGCAGGCCCCGGGCATCGACGGGGACGGCGTGCCGATCTCCATCGACCAGCTGGGCCGCGATCTGAAGGCCGTCATAGACGCGGCCGCCCCCGAGGGGCCGCTCGTGCTCGTCGGACACTCGATGGGCGGCATGACCACGATGGCGCTGGCCGGCCACTACCCGGAACTGATCCGCGACCGTGTCGTCGGCGTGGCCCTCGTCGGTACGTCGTCCGGGCGGCTCGGCGAAGTGAACTTCGGGCTGCCGGTGGCGGGCGTCAACGCTGTGCGGCGCTTGCTGCCAGGCGTACTGAAGGCGCTGGGGCAGCGCGCCGAGCTGGTGGAACGGGGACGGCGGGCGACGGCCGACCTGTTCGCGGGGATCATCAAGCGCTACTCGTTCGCGTCCAGGGACGTCGACCCGGTGGTCGCGCGGTTCGCCGAGCGGATGATCGAGGCCACGCCGATCGACGTGGTCGCCGAGTTCTATCCGGCGTTCCACGAGCACGACAAGACCGAGGCCCTCAAGCGGTTCGCCGACGTCCCCGTTCTCGTCCTGGCCGGCGACCAGGACCTGGTCACGCCCAGCGAGCACAGCGAGGCGATCGCGGACCTGCTGCCCGACGCCGAACTGGTGCTCGTGCCGGACGCGGGGCATCTGGTGATGCTGGAGCACCCCGAAGTGGTCACGGACCGTCTCGCGGACCTCCTCGCCAAGGTCGGTGCCGTCCCGGCAGGGGCTAACGTGGGCAGCTATGGAAGCACCGCACAACCCGGCCACTGAACAGGCCGAACCGGTCGACCGCACCAGCACCCCGACCAGCGCCCGCCTCACCGTCACCTCGCCGGCGCAGATGCAGGAGCTGGGCCGCCGCCTGGCCAAGCTGCTGCGCGCCGGCGACCTCGTGATGCTCAGCGGCGAGCTGGGGGCAGGAAAGACGACGCTGACCCGCGGGCTCGGCGAGGGCTTGGACGTGCGCGGCGCGGTCACCTCGCCGACCTTCGTCATCGCCCGCGTCCACCCGTCGCTGGGCGGGGGCCCGCCGCTGGTGCACGTGGACGCGTACCGGCTGGGCGGAGGGCTCGACGAGATGGAGGACCTCGACCTCGATGTGTCGCTGCCCGAGTCCGTGATCGTCGTGGAGTGGGGCGAGGGGAAGGTCGAGGGCCTCTCGGACGACCGGCTGCAGGTCCTCATCCACCGGGCCACCGGAGACACCACGGACGAGGTACGCGAGGTCATGCTCACCGGCTATGGCGAGCGGTGGGCGGCGACGGACCTGGCCGTGCTGGCCGCCTGACCGGCGGGCTTTCGTGGGTTCGCCCGTCTTCTTCGTAGGTTCACCCGAAGGTGCCGACAGGACGTCGGGAAGATGTTGCGTTGTGCGGGCCGCGCGTGGTCACATGGACACCTGTACGGGTTAGGTCTGCCTAACCACGGCTGCTCCCGGAGCCCGCAGGAGGCGTCCATGTCGGCTTCTGAACGTGATGTGCCGGCTGCTGCGCAGGCGGGGGACCGGCCGGTCGTGTCGCCTGAGGCGCCGCGCGCGACGGCGTCTGTGCGGCCGTCGATGCGAGAGCTGCTCGATGCCTGTGCGGCGGCTGCCGCGGTTTCGACGCCGCCGTGGGCGCACCGTCCGGTGGGGCGGTGCCCTTGAATTCGCGGATGCCGTAACGGGTGGGCTGTGCCCACCCCCGTTCCACCCTGGGGCCTACGGCACCACTACGACCGTCGTGCCCACCGTCGCGAACGTCCACATCGCGTTGCCGTCCTCGCGGGACTCGCGGATGCCGCCTGTCTGCTTCGACGGGTCGGGCTTCGGGGTCGAGCCGTCGACGGCCGCGCTGAAGCCGATCACCACGCCGTCGACGTCGGTGAAGCGCACCACGTGCTCGATCGGCACGCCGTCGGAGCCCGTCACCGTGCTGGACCGCGAGGTGACGCTGTAGGTGCCCACCTCGGGGTCGACGGTGCTCGGCGTGACCTGAAATGTCCGCTTCGTCTCGCCGTCCGCACCGACCAGCCAGACGCGGTCGTCCCCCAGCGAGTAGACGACCCGCTCGCCGGTGCCGGACTCCTCAGGGGGCGCCGTCGACTCCTGCTTCGCGCTCTCCGTGGGGGACTGCGACGCGGTGGGGGAGGGGGACGGCTCGGCCTTGCCGAGCGTGTCGGGCACATTGGCCGAGGCCTGGAAGGCGAGGAAAGCGACCGCGGCGATGGCGGCCGCGGTCAGCCCGGCCACGAATCCCGAGCTGCTCCTTGCCACGTGTGCCCACCTCTCGTACGTACGCCCGTCTCGACCCTCGACGGTGACGGTAGCAGCAGGTGTGCGGCACACCGGTGCGGCCGTGCCTCCGGCGCCCAAGCCGTAGGCTGTTTGCGTGCTCTTGCTCGCTCTGGATACCGCCACACCCGCCGTCACCGTCGCGCTGCACGACGGGGAGTCCGTCGTCGCGTCGTCGAGTCAGGTGGACGCCCGCCGCCACGGCGAGCTGCTGCTACCCGCCGTCGACCGTGTGCTGGCCGAGGCCGGACGGAAGCTCGACGCGGTCACCGGCATCGTCGTCGGCGTCGGCCCGGGACCGTACACCGGGCTGCGCGTCGGCCTGATGACCGCCGACACCTTCGGCCTGGTGCTGGGGGTGCCCGTGTACGGCCTGTGCACGCTCGACGCCCTCGCGTACGCCTCATGCACCGAGGGCCCCTTCGTCGCGGCGACGGACGCCCGGCGCAAGGAGGTCTACTGGGCCCGGTACGCCGACCGGCGCACCCGCGTCACGGAGCCGGCCGTGGACAGGCCCGCCGACATCGCGCACCAGGTCGCCGGGCTGCCGGCGGTCGGCGCGGGGGCTCGGCTCTACCCGGACACGTTCCCGAACGCACACGAGCCGGAGCACGTGTCCGCTGCCGCGCTCGCCTCGCTCGCGGTGGAGAAGCTGGAGGCGGGCGAGGAACCGGCCGCACCCAGGCCGCTGTATCTGCGCCGCCCGGACGCTCAGGTGCCCAAGAACTACAAGGTGGTCACACCGAAGTGACAGCTGTCGTACTGCGCGAGATGCGCTGGTGGGACATCGATCCCGTGCTGGAGCTCGAGCGCGAACTGTTTCCCGACGACGCCTGGTCGCGAGGCATGTTCTGGTCGGAGCTCGCCCATGCGCGCGGCCCGGGCGCGACCCGCCACTACGTCGTGGCCGATGACGGCGAACGGCTCGTCGGCTACGCGGGACTCGCGGTCACCGGATCGGGTGACGACGAGCACTCCGCGGTGGTGGGTGACGTACAGACCATCGCCGTGGCCCGCGAGCAGTGGGGCACGGGGCTCGGCGGGCGGCTGCTCACCGAGCTGCTGCGGGCCGCGACCGCGTTCGAGTGCACCGAGGTGCTGCTCGAATGCCGTGTCGACAACATCCGCGCCCAGAAGCTCTACGAGCGCTACGGCTTCGAACCCATCGGCTTCCGGCGCGGCTACTACCAGCCGGGGAACGTCGACGCCGTCGTCATGCGGCTGGCCGGACCCTCCTCAGGCGCCGCGGCCTTTGCCGATGCCTCCGCCGACTCCCCCGATGCGGCGACCCACCATCCCTCCACCCCCGTGAACGGCGTACAAGGAAACCGGATCCATGGCTGACTCACGCGATGCCCCTCTCGTACTCGGCATCGAGACCTCCTGCGACGAGACCGGCGTCGGCATCGTCCGCGGCACCACGCTGCTCGCGGACGCGGTCGCGTCGAGCGTGGACGAGCACGCCCGCTTCGGTGGCGTCGTGCCGGAGGTCGCGAGTCGCGCGCATCTGGAGGCGATGGTGCCGACCATCGACCGTGCGCTGAAGGAGGCGGGGGTCGTCGCCACCGACCTGGACGGCATCGCGGTGACCGCAGGGCCCGGGCTCGCGGGGGCGCTGCTGGTCGGCGTCTCGGCCGCGAAGGCGTACGCGTACGCGCTGGGCAAGCCGCTCTACGGCGTGAACCATCTGGCCTCGCACATCTGCGTGGACCAGCTGGAACACGGCGCGCTGCCCGAGCCCACGATGGCGCTGCTCGTCTCCGGCGGGCACTCGTCGCTGCTGCTCTCCACCGACATCACCTCGGACGTACGGCCGATGGGCGCCACCATCGACGACGCGGCGGGCGAGGCCTTCGACAAGATCGCGCGGGTGCTGAACCTCGGCTTCCCGGGCGGCCCGGTCATCGACCGGTACGCGAAGGAGGGCGACCCGGAGGCGATCGCGTTCCCGCGCGGCCTCACAGGCCCGCGCGACCCCGCGTACGACTTCTCCTTCTCCGGCCTGAAGACGGCCGTGGCCCGCTGGATCGAGGCGAAGCGGGCGGCGGGCGAGGAGGTGCCGGTGCGCGATGTCGCCGCGTCCTTCCAGGAGGCCGTCGTGGACGTGCTGACCCGGAAGGCCGTCCGGGCCTGCCGCGACCAGGGCGTCGACCATCTGATGATCGGCGGCGGTGTGGCGGCCAACTCGCGGCTGCGGGCGCTCGCTCAGGAGCGCTGCGACGCCGCCGGTATCCGGCTGCGCGTGCCGCGGCCCAAGCTGTGCACCGACAACGGCGCGATGGTCGCGGCGCTCGGCGCGGAGATGGTGGCGCGCGGGCGCGCCGCGTCGGACTGGGATCTGTCCGCGGACTCCTCGCTGCCGGTGACGGACCCTCATGTGCCCGGTGTGTCCCACGGGCACGACGACGACCACGACCATGTGCACGAGTTCGCGAAGGACAACCTGTACTCATGACGGTCGCGTTGATGTGGGAGGCGCGGGCGGCCGAGGGCCGGGGCGAGGAGCTGCTCGCCTGGGCGCGGGCCCAGGAGTTGGCCCCCCGGCCCCTGCGCCGGGAGACCTTTCGCGCACCTGGGGGTACCTCCCAGGCCCGGGTCCTGGTCATCACCTGGTGGGACGCCGAGTACGGTGCCGAGTTGCCCGAACTGCCCGATCCTGACGAGGAGTTGGTGGCGCGCGCGGTGCACCGGTGGCGGTTCGAGTCGGTGGGCGCGGAGGCGTAGCCGCACGTATGACGTGGGCGCGGGCCCCCGAAGAACCGTGACTGCGGCCGTTTCTGAGAATTCTCTGTGAACTCTGAGAGTTTCCGAAGGAAACCCGAGAAGCGGTATCCGCTGTAATAATTCGGACTTACGTTCTTGCGCGTGACGGAAGACAGAGGCAGCGGAAGCCGGGACGGAGTGCACGGCGACGGCGGGAACCGCGACGCGGACGGCAGGAGACGCGGCCGGCGGTCCCTTGCGCTCAGGACCGCCGGAGTCATGCTCGGCTGCATCCTCGTGCTCACCGGCGCCGGAGCGGGCTGGATGTACTGGCAACTGAACGACAACATCCAGAGCGTGGACATCGACAGCGCGCTGGGCGACGACCGGCCGGAGAAGGCCGCAGCGGTGTCGCCCCCGTCTCCCACGGCGTCGCCCTCCGACGAGGCCACCCCGTCCCCGTCCCCGTATCCCTCCGCGTCGGCCCTCCCGGCCGGAGCGCTGAACATCCTTGTGCTGGGCTCGGATTCGCGCAGCGGTGAACGGAACTCCGAACTCGGCGGCGGCAACAGCTCGGGCGCCCGCTCCGACACGGCGATGATCGTGCACCTCGACGCGGACCGGACCGAGGCGACGGTGGTCAGCATTCCGCGCGACACGCTGGTCACGCGCCCGTCGTGCCCCACGTCGTCGGGAGGCAGCACGGCGGTCGCGTACAACGCCATGTTCAACAGCGCGTACTCCGTGGGTGGTCCGGTGTGCGCGATCAAGACGGTGGAGCAGCTCACCGATGTCCGCATGGACCACTACATCGAGATCGACTTCGCCGGTTTCGCGGACCTGGTGGACACGCTCGGCGGGGTGACGGTCACCACGGAGGAGGACATCGACGACGACAAGAGCCAACTCCACCTCGACGCCGGCACGCACCACCTCGACGGCACCGAGGCCCTTGCGCTCGCCCGGACCCGGCACGGCATAGGGGATGGCAGCGACCTCGGGCGCATCGGCCTCCAGCAGCAGCTGATCAAGGCGATGCTCGAAGAGGCGACGGCGAGCAACCTCCTGACCAGTCCCACCCGCCTGTACGAGGTGACCGACGCCGTCACGGGAAGCCTCACGACGGACACGGGACTCGACTCGCTCGGCGAGCTGATGGGCCTGGCGGACGCGCTGAGCGGCATCTCCGCCGACGATCTGACGACGGTGACCATGCCGGTCGTGACGGCCCCCTACGACGCCAACCGGGTGGTGGCGGACGAGCCGGAGGCGAGCGAGCTGTGGGCGTCGCTGCGCTGAGGCCGCCGTGGCGGTGAGGCCGCCGTCGGCCCGTCCGGAGAATTCCTCGAAGAATTTCCCGCCCGGTGTCGATTCACGTGTCCCCCGATCGACGCACGGGTGAGAGGCGGGGACGGACCCCGCCCCCGAGCGATGGGAGACGATCATGCCGCGTTATCTGTCGATGATCCGTATCGATGAGAACAACCCGCCCGCCGAGGGCCCGAGCGAGGCCCTCATGCAGCGCATGGGCGAGCTGATCGAGGAGATGACCAAGGCCGGAGTGCTCCTCGACACCGCGGGCCTCAGGCCGACCGCACAGGGCACCCGCGTGCGCTGGGAGGGCGGACAGCTGTCCGTCACCGACGGCCCGTTCACCGAGTCCAAGGAGGTCATCGGCGGCTACTCGATCGTCCAGGCCAAGGACATGGCGGAGGCCGTCGAGTGGACCAAGCGCTTCCTGAAGGTCCACGAGGAGTACTGGACGGTGACCTGCGAGGTCCGGGAGATCGAGGAGCCCTGACGGGACATCGAGGAGCCCTGACGGGGGAGAGACGGGCCGGGGGACGGCGGCGGCCGTCGACTGGGCGAGCGGAGCAGCGCTACGCGGCCGCCGCCGGCCGCCCGATCAGCATGGTCGGCGCTCCGGCCACCCGTGTGAGGAAGACCGTCGCCGAGTTCGGCCCCTGCGGCCTCACCTTGCGCCGCAGCTCCTCCGGTTCGACGGCGGACCCCCGCTTCTTGACGGTCAGGATCCCGACCTCGCGTTCCCGAAGCAGCGCCTTCAGCCTCTTCACGTTGAAGGGAAGCCGGTCGGTGATCTCGTAGGCGGTGGCGTACGAGGTGGGGCGCAGGTCGTCCGCGGTGACGTACGCGATGGTCTCGTCGATCAGGCCTCCGCCGACGTCCTGGGCGACTTCGGCGACCAGATGCGCGCGGATCACGGCGCCGTCCGGTTCGTAGAGATAGCGGCCGACGGGCCGTACCTCCGGATCGGGCAGTCCGCGGCCCACCAGCGAGCGCGGGCCGGGCAGCAGCGTCGCCCGGACCGTTCCGGGCTCGGTGCCGAACCACAGCACCGCCTCCTTGACGTCCCCGTGGTCCGAGATCCACTCGGCCCCGGCGTCGGCGGGGATCGTCTCGTGAGGGATGCCCGGCGCGATCTTCAACGCGGCGCGGGGCGCCGTGCGGGCCGCTCCGACGGCCCAGGAGAGCGGCGGCGAGTACGCCTCGGGGTCGAACACGCGGCCTCTCCCGCCGCGCCGTGCGGGATCCACGAACACCGCGTCGTACGACCCCGTGTCCACCTCCGTGACATCGGCTTCCCGCACCTCGATCAGGCCGTCGAGGCCGAGCGCCCCGGCATTCGCGCGGGCGACCGCGCACGTCAGCGGGTCCCGGTCGACGGCCAGCACCGAGATGCCCGCGCGGGCCAGCGCGATCGCGTCGCCGCCCACCCCGCAGCACAGGTCGGCGACGCTGCGGACGCCGAGGTCGGCGAACCGGCCCGCGCGGTACGCCGCGACCGACGCGCGGGTCGCCTGCTCCACGCCGTTCGGGGTGAAGAACATCCGGCCGGCGTCCGCCGCGCCGAACTTCGCCGCGGCCCGCTGCCGCAGCCGGGCCTGCCCGATGGCCGCCGAAACCAGCGCGGCGGGGTGCTCACGGCGCAGCCGCGTGGCGACGGCCAGCTCCTGCGCCGGGTCGATGTCGCGCACCTCGTCGAGGAGGGCGCGGCCCTCTTCGGTGAGCAGTGCGGAGAAGGCGGAGACGTCGGAGGCGGCGGAGGCAGCGCGAGCACGGTCGTTCACCGGCCCATTGTGGGCCAGCCGGTGGACGATGCGCGCCCGGCGGCGGTGTCAGCCCATTCCGGGCGTCCGCCGCTGAAAGGATGCGGCGCCATGCGGCAAATGCGACAAAAAGACAAGATTCCCGGCACTGGGCTGCGTCAGGTCTGTCTCGCCGTAGCCGCCGTCGCCGTGATCGCCTCGGGCTGCGGCGACTCCGGCTCAGCTTCCGGTTCCCGCTCGGGCGCCGTTTCCCGACCGGGCCCCGGTCCCGGCTCGGGGCCCGGCGGGGCCCAGCCCCTTCAGGCCCCTCCCGCCCGCGCCCTCGACGAGTACGCGCAGGAGCTGCGCGACTCGCAGGCCGCCCGGGTCGCCGCCGCTAAGCGCTGGGGGCTGTCCGGGCCCCCGCTGCCCGCCCCCGCCCCGCCCTCCGTCAAACCGGGTATCGAGACCCGCGAGGGCTTCGAGGTCACGGACGGCGAGGGCCTGCCGCCCGTCTTCACGACCGTCCCGACCAAGGACAAGGTCGTCTTCCTCACCATCGATGACGGGGCCGAGAAGGACCCGGCGCTGCTGAGGATGATGAGCGAGCTGAAGATTCCGTATACCGCCTTCCTCAGCGACTACCTCGTGAAGGAGGACTACGGCTACTTCAGGAAGATGCAGGAGCGCGGCGTCACGCTGAACAACCACACCCTCAACCACCCCTATCTGCCCGGCCTCTCCTACGCCGAGCAGCGGCGCGAGATCTGCGGCATGCAGGACGTCATCGAGAAGGAGTACGGCTCACGTCCCACCGTGTTCCGTCCGCCCTTCGGCAACTACAACCGGGACACGCTGCGTGCCGCCAAGTCCTGCGGCATCAAGGCCGTTCCGTTGTGGAACGCCGAGGCCTTCCCGGACCACATGGACTGGCGCGAATGGGACCGCGACCTCCACCCCGGCGACATCATCCTCACCCACTTCCGGGGTCGCGAGGACTGGAACGGCGCGATGCCCGACATGATCCGGCATGTCATGAAGGTGATCACCGCCAAGGGATACGCGGTGGCCAGGCTGGAGGACTACCTCTGACGCGGGCGACACCGAACCGGGCGCGGCCGCTTCGTACGCCGTATTCGTACAAACGTCCCGTAACCAGCCCGTGCGGGCGATTCGCGGTGTTGTCTGCGCCGCGTTGGCACTCCGCTTGACCGAGTGCTAATCGCGGTCATAGTCTCGGCCCTGGCACTCCCCCCTGGAGAGTGCCAATAGCGACGGGCAGGTCCGGCACCCGCGACGACGGATCGACCTGGTCGCCACCTCAGACAGTTAACCCCGTGAGATCTCCGAAGGGGGAGGTCGGATCGTGACGACCACCAGCTCCAAGGTTGCCATCAAGCCGCTTGAGGACCGCATTGTGGTCCAGCCGCTCGACGCCGAGCAGACCACCGCCTCTGGCCTGGTCATCCCGGACACCGCCAAGGAGAAGCCCCAGGAGGGCGTCGTCCTGGCCGTGGGCCCGGGCCGCTTCGAGAACGGCGAGCGCCTTCCGCTCGACGTCAAGACCGGCGACATCGTGCTGTACAGCAAGTACGGCGGCACCGAGGTGAAGTACAACGGCGAGGAGTACCTCGTCCTCTCGGCTCGCGACGTCCTCGCGATCATCGAGAAGTAATTCACCGCAGATTTGCTTTGTGAGCTGCGCCCCTGGTCACCCCGCTGAAGCCGGGCGGCGAGGGGCGCAGTTCTTTAAACCGAGTTCCGAGAGGGCTGAACCGCTCCCATGGCGAAGATCCTGAAGTTCGACGAGGACGCCCGTCGCGCCCTCGAGCGCGGCGTCAACAAGCTTGCCGACACGGTCAAGGTGACGATCGGCCCCAAGGGCCGCAACGTCGTCATCGACAAGAAGTTCGGCGCGCCCACCATCACCAACGACGGTGTCACGATCGCCCGTGAGGTCGAGATCGACGACCCGTACGAGAACCTCGGCGCCCAGCTGGTGAAGGAGGTGGCGACCAAGACCAACGACATCGCGGGTGACGGCACCACCACCGCCACCGTGCTGGCCCAGGCCCTCGTCAAGGAGGGTCTGCGCAACGTCGCCGCCGGTGCTTCCCCGGCCGCCCTGAAGAAGGGCATCGACGCGGCCGTCGCCGCGGTCTCCGAGGAGCTCCTCGCCACCGCCCGTCCGATCGACGAGAAGTCCGACATCGCCGCCGTCGCCGCGCTGTCCGCCCAGGACCAGCAGGTCGGCGAGCTCATCGCCGAGGCGATGGACAAGGTCGGCAAGGACGGTGTCATCACCGTCGAGGAGTCCAACACCTTCGGTCTGGAGCTGGACTTCACCGAGGGCATGGCCTTCGACAAGGGCTACCTGTCGCCGTACATGGTGTCCGACCAGGAGCGTATGGAGGCCGTCCTCGACGACCCGTACATCCTCATCAACCAGGGCAAGATCGCCTCCATCCAGGACCTGCTGCCGCTGCTGGAGAAGGTCATCCAGGCCGGCTCCTCCAAGCCGCTGCTGATCATCGCCGAGGACGTCGAGGGCGAGGCCCTGTCGACCCTCGTCGTGAACAAGATCCGCGGCACCTTCAACGCCGTCGCGGTGAAGGCCCCCGGCTTCGGCGACCGCCGCAAGGCGATGCTGCAGGACATGGCGGTCCTCACCGGCGCCCAGGTCGTCGCCGAGGAGGTCGGCCTCAAGCTCGACCAGGTCGGCCTCGAGGTGCTGGGCAGCGCCCGCCGCGTGACCGTCACCAAGGACGACACCACCATCGTCGACGGCGGCGGCAAGTCCGAGGACGTCGCGGGCCGCGTCAACCAGATCAAGGCCGAGATCGAGAACACCGACTCCGACTGGGACCGCGAGAAGCTCCAGGAGCGCCTCGCGAAGCTGGCCGGCGGCGTGTGCGTGATCAAGGTCGGCGCCGCCACCGAGGTGGAGCTGAAGGAGAAGAAGCACCGCCTGGAGGACGCCATCTCCGCGACCCGCGCCGCGGTCGAGGAGGGCATCGTCTCCGGTGGTGGCTCCGCGCTCGTCCACGCCGTGAAGGTGCTCGAGGGCAACCTCGGCAAGACCGGCGACGAGGCCACCGGTGTCTCGGTCGTCCGCCGCGCCGCCGTCGAGCCGCTGCGCTGGATCGCCGAGAACGCCGGCCTCGAGGGCTACGTCATCGTCTCCAAGGTGGCCGAGCTCGAGAAGGGCAACGGCTACAACGCCGCCACCGGCGAGTACGGCGACCTGGTGAAGTCCGGCGTCATCGACCCGGTCAAGGTCACCCGCTCCGCGCTGGAGAACGCCGCGTCCATCGCCTCCCTGCTGCTCACGACCGAGACCCTGGTCGTCGAGAAGCCGGCCGAGGAGGAGGCCGAGGCCGGTCACGGCCACGGTCACGGCCACGCGCACTGACGTCGTGCCGGCGCACGCCGGCTGACGAGCACGTCGGCTGACGACGAAGGGAAGGTCCCCGCTCCCTCAGGGAACGGGGACCTTCACGCGTTCAGGCGTACGCATCTCCCGGTGCCGGTGCCGGTGCCGGTGCCGGTGCCGGTGCCGGTGCCGGTGCGGTGCCGGCGCAGAGGCCGTCGGCGGCCGCTACATCTCCAGTGCCTCCAGCTGCCCCATCAGGCCAAGCCTGTCGTACTGCCACCAGCCCTCGACGATCTTGCCGTCCTCGCGGCACCGGTGGATGGTCGTCCCGGTCATGGTGACCTGCTTGTTGCTGGCCGGAATCCCCATGAACTCGCCGCTGTGAGTGGCGTTCCAGGTCCAGCGGGTGCAGACCCTGTCGCCCTCGGCGAGCTGGTCGTCGATGGTGAACTCGAAATCGAAACCGCCGCGCCACATCTCCATCTCGCGGCGCATCGCATCCATCCCGATGTTGTCCGGGTCGTTGGCCGGATCGTGGTCGTGATAGTTCTCCGCCAGGAAGCCGTCGAGCGGCGGAAGGTCGCCCTTGACGGCGATCGTCTCGAAGAACCCTCGGCAGGTGTCCTTGTAGAGCTGCTCGTCGCGGACGATCTCCAGGTCCGTGAACGTCGGCATCTCGTCGCAGAGGGCCACCATCTCCCGGAAGACCCGGTCCGTCTCCGGGAGGTTCGAGTTCCTCATCGCGTCCTCGTACGACGGGAACTCGACGATCTCGATGAAGTGGGAGTCGTCGGACCGGTCCTTGCCGATGATGCTGTGCGAGGCGGTCCTCTTGCCCTTGGTCTGCTCGACCCATGTGTCCATGAGCCGGCTCATCTCGTCGAATCTGCTCGTCTTGCAGTCAATGAGCTGCACGAACGTCATGGCGCCTCCCGACGTGCTCAGGCCTGGTGAGATGCACCCATTTTAGTGAAAAATCCCATTCCGCCGATGTGGCGGAACGGGATTCGGGAGGTCACTGGGGTCCGTATTTCCGACCCGTCTTCGAGGAGACCCCGCCCACCAGGGACCGCGGGGCGACCTTCACCAGGCCCATCAGCGCCTTGTACCGAGGATCCGGAATCGACAGGGTCTTGCCGCGGGACAGATCGGTCAGTGCCGCGGTGACCAGCTTGTCCGCATCCAGCCACATCCACTTCGGGATGTTGTCCGTGCTCATCCCGGCACGCTCGTGGAACTCGGTCCGTACGAAGCCGGGGCACAGCGCCATCAGCCGTACGCCCGATCCGGCCAGGTCCTTCGCGGCACCCTGCGTGAACTGCACGACCCACGCCTTCGAGGCCCCGTACGTCCCGCGCGGGACGAACGCCGCCACCGAGGCGACGTTGATCACGGCTCCACGGCCGCGCTCCCGCATCGCCTCCGCCGCCGCCGACGTCAGCCGGAGCACGGCCTCGCAGTGCACCTTCAGCATCGTCAGCTCGTCGGCCATGGAGACCTCCAGATAGCGGCCCTTGTTGCCGAAGCCCGCGTTGTTCACCAGGAGGTCGACCGGCCTCTTGCGGTCCGAGAGGCGTGCGGTGACCGCCTCGATGCCGTCCTCCGTCGCGAGGTCCGCCGTCAGCACCTCCGCCTCGATGCCGTGCCGGTCGTGCAGCTCGGTGGCCTGCTCGCGCAGCCGCTTGGTGTCGCGGGCCACCAGGACCAGGTCGCGACCGTCTGCGGCGAGGCGCCGCGCGAAGGCGGCGCCGATGCCCGCCGTGGATCCCGTAATCAGAGCCGTTGTCATGGATCAAGGCTAGTCAACTGCCCGTTTCCGGGGCGCGGCCAGTCCACCCGCCCAGCCGGATGGCGGGGTATCGGCCGTACGGGTGACAGGCCGTCAGGAGCGGTACGTCGCCACGTAGTCGCGGGCGTCCCTGAGCGCCCCGGCGTGCAGCCCCTCCGCTGCCGCAAGCAGCCGCGGCAGCAGCTCCCGCTCACCGCAACGCCAGGTACAACGCCCGGTACAACGCCAGATAATCGAGCGCCAAAGCGTCCACTCACTATTAGCCGCTGTATCCAAGACTCGCTTATGCTCGAACCGTGATCGAGGCCCGTCATCTCCGTGTCCTGCGTGCCGTGGCCACCACGGGTTCCTTCTCGGCGGCGGCCCGCGAACTCGGCTGCACCCAGCCCGCGGTCAGCCAGCAGATGAAGGCCCTCGAAGCCACCACCGGCACGCCGCTGCTGATCCGCACGGGCCGCGAGATGCGTCTCACCCAGGCAGGCGAGGCGCTGGTCCGGCACGCCACGACCATCCTCGCCGGGCTCACCGCGGCCGAGGAGGAGATCGCCGCCATCGCGGGCCTGCGGGCCGGCCGGGTCCGGCTCGTCTCCTTTCCCAGCGGCAGCTCCACGCTCGTTCCCTCGGCGCTGGCCGCGCTGCGCGCCGCGCACCCCGGCACCCGTGTCTCGCTGGTGGAGGCCGAGCCGCCGCGCTCGGTCGAGATGCTCCGCGAGGGCGACTGCGATGTGACGCTGGCCTTCCGCTACGAGGGCGCTCCGGGCGCTGAGGAGTGGGACGACCTGGTGGTGCGCCCCCTGCTCGCCGACCGGCTCGTCTGTCTCGTCCCCGAGGGGCACCGGCTCGCCGGGACGGAGTCGCTCGCCATCGGGGAGCTCGCCGACGAGCCGTGGATCGCGGGCTGCCCGCGCTGTCGGCGGCAGCTGGTCGAGGTCTGCGAGAGCGCGGGATTCGCGCCGCGGATCGATTTCGCCACCGACGACTATCCGGCGGTGGTCGGGCTGGTCCGGGCAGGTCTTGGCGTGGCGGTGCTGCCTGAGCTCGCACTGGAGTCCGTACGCCCGAAGGGGGTGCGCGCGGTGGCGGTCGAGCCTCCGGTGCAGCGGGAGATCGTGGCGCTCACGCTGCCGGATCTGGCACAGGTGCCGGCGGTGGCGGCGACGCTCGATCATCTGGCTCAGGCCGCGACGCGTTAGGCGCGAAGGCCGCCGGGAGGCGGTACGAGGAGCGCGGGGAAGCCGGACGGGTAAGCGCCGGGAGTCGGACGGGCGGCGCGGGGAAGCCGGACGGGCAAGCGCCGGGAGTCGGACGAGCGGCGCGGGGAAGCCGTACGAGCAGCGTGGGGAAGCCGGACAGGGAACAGCCGGACCGGAAACAGAACAGGCACGCATGCGCGTGCCCCACGCAGGAACCCCTCCTGCCGAATCGATCCTTCAGTTGGCTGCTGCGCTGCGCGTCAGCTGTCGTCGATGCCGCCGATGCCGCCGCCCGTCGTGGAAGCCGAGACCAGCCGGTTGCGCGCGCGCCCCATGAGCTCCTCGCGTTCGTCCTCGGTCAGCCCGCCCCACACGCCGTAGGGCTCGCGCACCGCCAGGGCGTGGGCGGCGCACTGGGCCCGTACCGGGCATCGCATGCAGACCTCTTTGGCCGAGTTCTCGCGGGCACTCCGCGCCGCGCCCCGCTCGCCCTCCGGGTGGAAGAAGAGCGAGCTGTCGACTCCGCGGCAGGCCGCGAGCAACTGCCAGTCCCACAGATCTGCGTTCGGTCCGGGAAGGCGGGAGAAATCTGCCATCGCTTGTCCCCTTGTAGCCGTTCTGGCGCGGACAGTGTCCACGACCGTACATCTACTGTCTAAGGAGATGAAAATATGACTCTTTGCGAATCTAGTCGCAGACACCAGGAAATGGAAAGAAAAGGGGCCTGAATGGGGCATAGGGGTCGTCGGAACAGCGAGCAGTGACCGCGCGACCTGCGGTGTGTCCGTACCCTCACGTAGAGTGCCGAAGGTGGCTGACCGACCCGTAACTCTTTCGAGTGACCATCGTTGAGTCTGCGGAAGCGGTTGAAGGAACAAGCGCTCGGGCAGACGGCAGTCGTCGTCGGCGAGTGTCGACCGCACAGGTGACGATCCGTAACAGCCTGGAGGTTCAAGGTGACGCGCATCAGCTGCGGAGGGCGGCCATGACATCCGTCCTCGTCTGCGACGACTCCCCGCTTGCCCGAGAGGCGCTCCGGCGCGCGGTCGCGACCGTGCCCGGTGTCGAGCGTGTGACGACAGCGGCCAACGGCGAGGAAGTCCTCCGCCGCTGGGGGGCCGACCGCTCGGACCTGATTCTGATGGACGTACGCATGCCCGGCCTGGGGGGCGTGGAGACCGTCCGGCGGCTGCTCTCCGCCGACCCGGGTGCCCGGATCATCATGCTCACCGTCGCCGAGGACCTGGACGGTGTCGCGCTCGCCGTCGCCGCAGGTGCCCGCGGCTATCTGCACAAGGACGCCTCGCGCGCCGAACTGCGTGCCACCGTGACGCAGGCACTCGCCGACCCGACCTGGCGCCTCGCACCGCGCAGGCTGCGCTCCGCCGAGATGGGGGCGGCGCCGACGCTCACCGCACGTGAGATCCAGGTCCTCGAGGGCATGAGCCACGGCCGGTCGAACGCCGAGATCGGCAGGGAGCTCTTCCTCTCCGAGGACACCGTCAAGACGCACGCCCGGCGGCTTTTCAAGAAGCTCGGCGCCTCGGACCGGGCGCACGCGGTGGCGCTCGGTTTCCGCTGGGGCCTGGTCCGTTAGGTGTGCCGCCGCGGGGGTACGGCGATCCCCGCCCGCCGTACGGTGGGCGGGGCGGCGAATGCCCGCTTCCGCCCACCACGACAGCGGCCGATGTCCCCGCCGCGGCGGGGGCTTATGTCGCTTCGCGGCCGATGCCGCATCCTTGAGGTGTGGAGTTCCTCGGGGACAAGTCGGTCGAGCGGAAGGGGAGGGCGCAGGAGATGAGTTCCGGCGCACCTGCTCATAACGCTTCGGTGCACAACTACGGACGTGGTGCCACGGAGCGGTCAGCCCCAAGGCACCATGGACCGATGCGCGAGGACGGGACGACGGTGATCGGTGCGCTCGTCCATCGTGCCGTCGAGGGTGATGAGCAGGCCACGCATGACCTGCTCGCCCATGTTCACCCCCTCGCCCTTCGCTACTGCCGTACGCGGCTGTCCCGGCTGCCTGGTGATGCCCGCCACTTCGTGGAGGACCTGGCGCAGGAGGTGTGCGTCGCGGTGCTGCTGGCGCTGCCGCGCTACAAGGACACAGGGCGCCCGTTCGAGGCCTTCGTCTTCGCCATCGCCGCGCACAAGGTCGCCGACCTGCAGCGCGCCGCCATGCGCCACCCGGGTTCCACGGCGGTGCCGTCGGACGAGATGCCCGAGCGGCCCGACGACTCACTCGGCCCGGAGGAACGGGCCGTGCTGAGCAGCGATGCCGAGTGGGCGAAGAAGCTCCTCGCGAACCTTCCGGAGAACCAGCGTGAGCTGCTGCTCCTCAGGATCGCCGTCGGGCTCACGGCCGAGGAGACGGGCCAGATGCTGGGGATGTCGCCGGGGGCTGTGCGGGTGGCGCAGCATCGGGCGCTGAGCCGGCTGAGGGCGTTGGCCGAGCAGTAGATACGGCTTGGGGCCCTGGGGCCGGTCGGACCAAAACCGCAGGCCGCCGTCACGTACGAACGTACAAAGCTACCTGGCGATCTTGTTCGTGGAATGAGACGCCTCCAGATCCCGTTAGCATGGACATCCGCACCGATCAAGGCCATTTGGAGAAGGTGTCATGACTGCCAACGTCGACGGAGTGCCCGACAAATTCGCGACACTCGGGCTGACCTACGACGATGTGCTGCTGCTGCCGGGCGCGTCGGACATGGCGCCCGACCAGATCGACACCTCCTCGTATCTGTCCAGGAACGTCCGGATCAACATCCCGCTGCTGTCCGCGGCGATGGACAAGGTCACCGAGGCGCGCATGGCGATCGCCATGGCCCGGCAGGGCGGCGCCGGTGTGCTGCACCGGAACCTCTCCATCGAGGACCAGGCCAACCAGGTCGACCTGGTGAAGCGGTCCGAGTCCGGCATGGTCGCCGACCCGATCACGGTGCACCCGGACGCGACGCTTGCCGAGGCCGACGCGCTCTGCGCGAAGTTCCGCATCAGCGGCGTCCCGGTCACCGACCCCGCGGGCAAGCTGCTCGGTATCGTCACCAACCGTGACATGGCCTTCGAGCCCGACCGCTCGCGCCAGGTGCGCGAGGTCATGACGCCGATGCCGCTGGTCACCGGCAAGGTCGGCATCTCCGGCGTGGACGCCATGGAGCTGCTGCGCCGCCACAAGATCGAGAAGCTGCCGCTGGTCGACGACAGCGGCGTCCTCAAGGGCCTCATCACGGTCAAGGATTTCGTGAAGGCCGAGCAGTACCCGAACGCGGCCAAGGACGCGGAGGGCCGGCTCGTCGTCGGTGCCGCCGTCGGTGTCGCGGGCGACGCCTTCGAGCGTGCCCAGGCGCTGATCGAGGCGGGCGCCGACTTCATCGTCGTCGACACCGCGCACGGCCACTCCAGGCTTGTCGGCGACATGGTCGCCAAGATCAAGTCGAACTCGTCCGGCGTCGACGTCATCGGCGGCAACGTCGCTACCCGCGACGGAGCCCAGGCGCTGATCGACTCCGGTGTCGACGGCATCAAGGTGGGCGTCGGTCCCGGCTCCATCTGCACGACCCGTGTCGTCGCCGGCATCGGCGTACCGCAGGTCACGGCCATCTACGAGGCGTCGCTCGCCGCCAAGGCGGCCGGGGTCCCGGTCATCGGCGACGGCGGTCTGCAGTACTCCGGTGACATCGCGAAGGCGCTGGTCGCGGGCGCGGACACGGTGATGCTGGGCTCGCTGCTCGCGGGCTGCGAGGAGTCGCCGGGCGAGCTGCTGTTCATCAACGGCAAGCAGTTCAAGTCGTACCGCGGCATGGGTTCGCTGGGCGCGATGCAGACCCGCGGCGAGCGGAAGTCCTTCTCCAAGGACCGCTACTTCCAGGAGGGTGTCGCCTCCGACGAGAAGCTGGTTCCCGAGGGCATCGAGGGTCAGGTCCCTTACCGGGGTCCGCTCTCGGCCGTCGTCCACCAGCTGGTCGGCGGGCTTCGCCAGTCGATGTTCTACGTCGGCGGGCGCACCGTTCCCGAGCTGCAGGATCGCGGACGGTTCGTACGGATCACCTCGGCGGGCCTCAAGGAGAGCCACCCGCACGACATCCAGATGACGGTCGAGGCGCCCAACTACAGCCGCAAGGGCTGAGCACACGCGCGTGAAGGGCGGTCCCGGAGGTTCCGGGGCCGCCCTGGTCGTGTGTGTCGGCGATACTGGAAAGCGCTGAAACGCAGAGGGAAAGGCCACACACGTGACTGAGATCGAGATCGGGCGCGGCAAGCGCGGCCGCCGGGCGTATGCGTTCGACGACATCGCCGTCGTCCCGAGCCGTCGTACGCGGGACCCGAAGGAGGTCTCGATCGCCTGGCAGATCGACGCCTACCGCTTTGAGCTGCCGTTCCTGGCCGCTCCCATGGACTCGGTCGTCTCGCCGGCCACCGCGATCCGCATCGGTGAGCTCGGTGGCCTCGGCGTGCTGAACCTCGAGGGCCTGTGGACGCGGTACGAGGACCCGCAGCCGCTGCTCGACGAGATCGCGGGGCTGGACGCCGAGACCGCGACCCGCCGCCTCCAGGAGATCTACGCCGCCCCGATCAGGGAGGAGCTGATCGGGCAGCGGATCAAGGAGGTGCGCGACTCGGGTGTGGTCACCGCGGCCGCGCTGTCGCCCCAGCGCACGGCCCAGTTCTCCAAGGCCGTCGTGGACGCGGGCGTCGACATCTTCGTGATCCGCGGTACGACGGTGTCGGCCGAGCACGTGTCGGGCGCGGCCGAGCCGCTCAACCTCAAGCAGTTCATCTACGAGCTGGACGTCCCGGTGATCGTCGGCGGCTGCGCCACGTACACCGCGGCGCTGCACCTGATGCGTACGGGCGCGGCGGGCGTGCTGGTCGGTTTCGGCGGCGGCGCCGCGCACACCACGCGCAACGTGCTCGGCATCCAGGTTCCGATGGCGACCGCCGTCGCCGACGTTGCCGCCGCCCGGCGTGACTACATGGACGAGTCCGGCGGTCGCTATGTGCACGTGATCGCGGACGGCGGCGTGGGCTGGTCCGGCGACCTGCCGAAGGCCATCGCGTGCGGTGCCGACGCCGTGATGATGGGCTCCCCGCTGGCGCGCGCCACGGACGCGCCCGGCAAGGGCCACCACTGGGGCATGGAGGCAGTCAACGAGGAGCTGCCTCGCGGCAAGAAGGTGGACCTCGGCACGGTCGGCACGATCGAGGAGGTCCTCACCGGCCCCTCGCACACCCCCGACGGCTCGATGAACTTCTTCGGCGCCCTTCGCCGCGCCATGGCGACCACGGGCTACAGCGAGCTCAAGGAGTTCCAGCGGGTCGAGGTCACGGTGGCGGACTCGCAGCACAAGCGGTGACGCTGTCCGCTGCCTGAACTGGTCCGGGGGCGCCCTCTTTGGCGGGGCGCCCCCGGAGGTTTTCGTGTGGGCGCGGAGTGCCTGCCCGCGGGCGTCACAGGCGGTGCGCCGCCCCCGCCGGCGTGGCCCCCCGTGTGTCCAGCAGCAGCTGGGCCTTCACAGAGAGGCCCTGGAGGTCGTACGTGCGGTGGTGCTGGAGGAGCAGCGTCAGGTCCGCCTCGGCTGCCGCCTCGTAGAGCGAGTCGGCGCGGGGGACGGGGTGGCCGAGCACGCTCCAGGCGGGGACGTACGGGTCGTGGTAGCTGACCGCGGCGCCCAGTTCCAGGAGGCGGGTGGCGATCTCCCGGGCGGGTGAGCCCTGTTGATCGGCCAGATCCGGCTTGTACGTGACGCCCAGCAGCAGGATGCGCGCGCTGCGCACTGACTTCCCGTGCTCGTTGAGGAGGGTCGCGGCGCGCTGGATGACGTACCGGGGCATATGGCCGTTGACCTGCTGGGCGAGCTCGACCATGCGCAGGGGGCGGACGGTGTGCGGAGGGCCCGACAGGTCCTGGGGGACGCCGTGGCCGCCGACTCCGGGGCCCGGTCGGAACGCCTGGAAGCCGAACGGTTTGGTCTCGGCGCAGCGGATGACGTCCCACAGGTCGACGCCCAAGTCGTGGCAGAGGACGGCCATTTCGTTGACGAGGGCGATGTTGACGTGCCGGTAGTTGGTCTCCAGGAGTTGCACCGTCTCGGCTTCGCGCAGGCCACGCGCGCGTACCACCTTGTCGGTGAGGCGGCCGTAGAAGGCCGCGGCCGATTCGGTGCAGGCGGGGGTGAGGCCGCCGATGACCTTGGGTGTGTTGGCGTGGCCGTGAGTGCGGTTGCCGGGGTCGGTGCGGCTGGGGGAGTACGCGAGATGGAAGTCGCGGCCCGCGCGGAGCCCTGAGCCCTCTTCGAGGAAGGCGCGCACGATGTCCTCGGTGGTGCCCGGCGGCACGGGCGACTCGAGGATGACGGTGGTGTGCGGGCGCAGCCGGGCGGCCAGGGCGCGGGCCGCGTCGGCCAGGTGGCCGAGGTCGAGCGCGCCGTCCGCGCCCTGCGGAACCGGCGCGCAGATCACCGCTGTCCGGACCCGGCCGAGCTCGGCGGGGTCGGCGGTGGGCCGGAAGCCTCCCGAGAGCATCCGGCGCAGTTCGGCGGCGGTGAGGACGCCGGTGTCCATGAGAGCCCCGGTGTCCGGAAGGGCGCCGGTATCCGTGCCGTCGGCCGGTAGCCGGGCGGCTGAGCGGTCGGTGGCGAGGCCGGGATCGTAACCGAGAGTGGCGACACCGGCGGCGACGGCGGCCTGGGCGAGGGGCAGCCCGATATGGCCGAGTCCGATGACTGCGAGATCTGCGGGCATGGGGGTGGGACGTCCTTCCCAGTAACCGGAGCGGGCGGATCGCGCAAGTCCTGTGGACAAGGTGGACCAGCGCAATGTCAGACTAGGAGTAAATATGACCGTTATGCGGCATTGCTGGCCTGGTGATCTCTGAGTGTTGTCCACAGGTTGGGAGGTGGGCGGTGGCTGAAGTCGGGCGGCGCGGTCAGAATTTGCGCATGGGGGATGCGGGCCCGGGCAACACCCGAAGGGGTGCGGCAGCGAGCGCGACGACAACGGGAGGCGGCAGTGAGGACAGCGACACTGGGGCCGGCGGAGCGCGCGGAGTCACTCGCGGGCATGGCCGAGCGTGAGCTGGACGTCCTGGTCGTGGGTGCCGGCGTGGTCGGTGCGGGCACCGCACTCGACGCCGCCACACGCGGCCTGTCCACAGGCCTGGTCGAGGCGAGGGACTGGGCGTCCGGCACCTCGAGCCGGTCGAGCAAGCTGATCCATGGCGGTCTGCGCTATCTGGAGATGCTCGACTTCGCGCTGGTGCGCGAGGCGCTGAAGGAGCGGGGCCTGCTCCTGGAGCGGCTCGCACCCCATCTGGTCAAGCCGGTGCCGTTCCTCTATCCGCTCCAGCACAGGGGCTGGGAGCGGCTCTACGCAGGATCGGGCGTGGCCCTGTACGACGCCATGTCGATGGCGCGCGGGCACGGACGGGGGCTGCCGGTGCACCGCCATCTGAGCAGGAGTCATGCACTGCGGGTCGCGCCGTGCCTCAAGAAGGAGGCGCTGGTGGGGGCCCTGCAGTACTACGACGCGCAGATGGACGACGCCCGCTATGTGGCGACGCTGGTGCGCACGGCCGCGGCGTACGGCGCGAAGGTCGCCAACCGCGCCAGGGTGACCGGCTTCCTGCGCGAGGGCGAGCGCGTCGTCGGCGCCCGGGTCCAGGACGTGGAGGCCGGAGGGGAGTACGAGGTCCGCGCCCAGCAGGTCGTCAACGCCACCGGTGTGTGGACGGACGACACCCAGGCGATGGTGGGCGAGAGGGGGCAGTTCCATGTCCGGGCGTCCAAGGGCATCCACCTCGTTGTGCCCAAGGACCGGATCCACTCCACCACGGGCCTGATCCTGCGGACCGAGAAGTCCGTTCTCTTCGTGATCCCGTGGGGGCGGCACTGGATCATCGGGACGACGGACACGGACTGGGACCTGGACAAGGCACACCCGGCGGCGTCGAGCGCCGACATCGACTATCTGCTGGAGCACGTCAACTCGGTGCTCGCGGTCCCACTTTCGAGGGATGACGTGCAGGGGGTGTACGCGGGTCTGCGGCCGCTGCTCGCCGGGGAGTCGGAGGCGACGAGCAAGCTCAGCCGCGAGCACACGGTCGCGCATCCGGCGCCCGGTCTCGTCGTCGTGGCGGGCGGCAAGTACACGACGTACCGGGTGATGGCCAAGGACGCGGTGGACGAGGCGGTGCACGGCCTCGACCAGCGCGTCGCGGACTGCGTCACGGAGGACATCCCGCTCGTCGGCGCAGAGGGATACCGGGCGCTGTGGAACGCGCGGGCACGGATAGCGGCGCGCACCGGTATCCATGTGGTCCGCGTGGAGCACCTGTTGAACCGCTACGGTGCGCTCACCGAGGAGCTCCTCGACCTCATTGCCGCGGATCCCACGCTGGGCGAGCCGCTCCAGGCGGCGGACGACTATCTGCGGGCCGAGATCGTCTACGCCGCTTCCCACGAGGGCGCGCGGCACCTCGACGACGTCCTGACGCGGCGCACCCGCATATCCATCGAGACCTTCGACCGGGGCACGCGCAGCGCCCGGGAGGCCGCCGAGTTGATGGCTCCGGTGCTGGGCTGGGACAAGGACCAGATCGAGCGCGAGGTGGAGCACTATCAGAAGCGGGTCGAGGCCGAGCGCGAGTCGCAGCGCCAGCCGGACGACCTGACGGCGGACGCGGCACGGCTGGGGGCGCCGGACATCGTGCCTCTGTAGCGGGGCCGGAGCGGGTCCGGGGTACGCGGGAGGCCGTTCTCAGGTTCTCAGGGCGCCCGGGGACAGAATTCGGCGGCCAGGAGGGCGGGTTCGAGCTTCGGGTCGGCTATGCCGTCCGTGTTGACCCGGAGTATGAGGACGCGTCGGCCGTCGGCGGTGGCCGCGGTGCGCACATAGCTGCCGGCTATGCGTCCGTTGTGCCCCCACACCGTGGTGCCGCAGGGCAGCCGCAGAGGGTACAGGCCCATTCCGTAGCGGCCGTGCGTGGCGTGGGTGTTGAGCATCTCGTGCAGTTCGGCGGGCGGGAGCAGCCTTCCGCCGAGCAGGGCGGCGTAGAAGCGGCCGAGATCAGCGAGGGTGGAGACGAGTTCGCCGGCCGCACCGGCGACCCGGGGGTCAAGGGCTGTGACGTCCGTGCCGTCGGCGGTGTAGGAGCGGCCGTGCGGCGAGGGCAGCGAGGTGTGGGCGCCCGGGAAGGAGGTGCCCGTCAGATGGAGGGGGGTGATGATGCGGCGCTGGGCCTCGGCGGCGTAGGAGCGGCCGGTGACCTGCTTTATGACCATGCCGAGCAGCACATAGTTGGTGTTCGAGTACGCGAAGCCGCCCCGCGCGGACGGGGAGTGCGCAAGCGCGGTGCGGACCGCTTGGAGGGGAGAGAGGGGGACGGTGCCCTGGGTGTCCGCTGTGAAGTCGTAGAGGCCGCTGGTGTGGGTGAGCAGCGTCCGCAGGGTCAGCTTTCGGCCATCGTTGCCGTGGCCCCGTATGAGGCCGGGCAGATGGCGGTCCACGGTATCGGACAGGGAGAGCCGTTGTTCGGCCGCGAGTTGCAGCACTACCGTGGCGATGAACGTCTTGGTGACGCTGCCCGCGCGGAAGTGGTCGGCGCGCCGTATGGCGGGACCCGTACGGGCGAAGCGGGAGCCGTTTTCCTCGCGGGTCAGAAGGGCCGCCGCCGGAGCCCTGCCGCGGGTGACGAGCAGCGGAAGAGCGGCGTCCGCGGGCGGTGTCGCCGAGGCCGGGGCGCTGCCCGGGGCCAGGGCGAGGAGGACCGCGGCCAGCAGCACGGCCAGCGGTGTCCGGGGCAGGGGCATACGGTCCTCCATGTGTGCGACCCATCATGGGGGACGGCGGACCCTGGGCGTCGGCCGGTCCCCGGGTGAGGGACAATGAAGGCTCTGTCAGGGCGGGTTGCAGAGGGGACGCATGTCGGAGGCCGAGCAGACGGGTAACGCCCGTCAGGACAACACCGCACGTCTCCTCGCCGGGCGCTACCGGCTGGGAGGGGTCCTCGGCCGCGGCGGCATGGGCACCGTCTGGCGCGCCCTGGACGAGACGCTGGGCCGTGCGGTCGCCGTCAAGGAGCTGAGGTTCCCCTCGAACATCGACCAGGAGGAGAAGCGCCGCCTAGTCACGCGCACGCTGCGTGAGGCCAAGGCCATCGCCCGGATCCGCAACACCAGCGCGGTGACGGTGTACGACGTGGTCCACGAGGACGACCGGCCGTGGATCGTGATGGAACTCGTCGAGGGCAAGTCGCTCGCCGAGGTCATCCGCGAGGACGGGCTGCTGACGCCGAAGCGCGCGGCCGAGGTCGGCCTGGCGGTCCTCGACGTCCTGCGCTCGGCGCACCGCGAGGGGATTCTCCACCGCGACGTGAAGCCGTCCAACGTGCTGATCGCGGACGACGGCCGGGTCGTGCTGACCGACTTCGGCATCGCCCAGGTCGAGGGCGACCCGTCCATCACCTCGACCGGCATGCTCGTCGGCGCGCCCTCGTACATCTCGCCGGAGCGGGCGCGCGGGCACAAGCCGGGCCCCGCGGCCGACCTGTGGTCGCTCGGCGGTCTGCTGTACGCGTCGGTGGAGGGCTTTCCTCCGTATGACAAGGGCTCCGCGATCGCGACGCTCACCGCCGTGATGACCGAGCCGCTGGAGCCGCCGAAGAACGCGGGCCCGCTGGAGAAGGTCATCTACGGCCTGCTCGCCAAGGACCCCGAGCAGCGGCTCGACGACGCGGGTGCGCGGGTTCTGCTCACCGACGTGATCCACGCCCCCGAGCCGGAGCCGGTCGACGCCACGAAGGTTGTGCCGTTGCCGCCGGTGCCGGAGAAGCGGCCGCGCAGGGGCGGTTCCAAGGCGGGCGGTTCGAAGGCAGGCGGTACGTCGGGCGGAGGTTCGGCGTCCGCGGATGCGGGCGCCTCCGGTGGCGCTGCGGCTGGTGCTTCCTCCGGTGCCGCGTCGTCCGGTGCCGCGTCGTCCGGTGGCGCGGCGGCCGCCGCGGGGCGGAAGGCCGAGGACGCTGCGGATCGGCTGCGCGGTGCGCTGCGCTCGCTGCGGCCGGCGCGGAAGACCACCGCGGGATCGTCCGCGGCGTCGGCGCCGGCGCCGGCCGCGCCCGCGGACGGGACGCGAGGCACCACGGCGGATGCGGAGGGGACCCCGGGCCGGTCGGCGACAGGCGCGGCTGGTTCCCCCGGCACCGGAACCGGCGCGGATTCCGTCAGTGGTTCCGGTGTGGCATCCGGGAATGGCGCCGATGCCGGAGCTGCCGGTACCGGTGGCTCTGCCCGTTCCGCCGGTACCGGTGCCCGTGGCGGCGGGGCGGAAGTAGCCGACCCCGAGGCGGCGCGCACCACCGCTTCGGGACCGGACGCCTCGGGAGCGGACGCTTCGGGAGCGGACGCTTCGAGAACAAACGCTTCGGCAGGCACCGCGTCCAAGGCAGCCGCCGACGACGCCGGCTCGGGGGCCACTCGCGCTGCTGGTGCTGTGGGTGCCGCTGGTGCGGCCACGAGTGGGATGTCCGGTGCCCAGGGCGCCGCCGGGGCGAATCCGACGGTGGCGCACGGTGCTTCCGGCCTACCGGCCACTCCGCCGCCCCCGGTCGCTCCGCCGCGTCCTCATCCCAAGGCGTCGCTCACCGATGTGGTGTCACGGCGCGTGCTCGTGGCCGTCGCCGTGGTCGTGGCGCTCGCCGTGCTCGGCACCGTGCTGGCGCTCTCGTTGAGCGGCGGCGACGGCGCGCAGGACAGCAGCAACGGCAGCGACAAGTCCGCATCCAGCGGTGCGAGCGCCGACAGCGGCGAGACGGACAAGGGCAGCGGGGGCGACGCCGGTACCGACAAGGGCAGCGGCGAGGCCACGGGTTCGAGCGAGGACAGCGGCTCGGGGGAGTCCGCGGGCCAGGGGAAGGACCGTGGCGAGAACTCGAGCAGCGGCACCGGCAGCGGCAACGGCGACGGCACCGGCTCGCGGTACGGCGCCGTGACGACGTACAAGCACGATCAGGGGTTCTCGATAGGGCTGCCGAAGGGCTGGAAGTACGTCTCCTCGGATGCCGCGGGTGCGCGTTTCACCGGCCCGGACGGACAGAAGCTGCTGGTCGGCTGGACGACGACGCCCAAGGACGATGCGGTGCGCGACTGGGAGAACCAGGAGCGGTACATGACCCGCGCCCAGTACCACCGCATCCGGATCGAGAAGGTGGGCTACCGCGGCTGGAACGCTGCGGACTGGGAGTTCACCTACGTGGATGGCGGCACCAAGTGGCGGTCGATAGACCGTGGCTTCGTCGTGAACTCGCGACTCGGCTATGCGCTCATGTACACGGCGAAGGCGGCGGACTGGAGCAGCGAGCAGCGGCGTGGAACCTGGCAGACGTTCGCCCGGACCTTCACGCCCAAGTCCTGACCCGTCGCAACCCGTCCAGGCCGGACCTGGCCCGTCCAAGTCGGACCCAGACCGTCCCAGCCCGTCCGATTCCGCGGCACGTCCCGTGAGATCTCGCATCCCGTCAATACGGATTGCCTTCGGCACGTATCGTGAGTGGTTGCGGACGGTGCGCAGCCGCATCCGTGCGTAAGAAGTACGAAAGTCGAACGGAATTGACCACCGTGCGGGGACGGGGGATGCGTCGTGGACGACTACGCGGGGCGAGTGCTCGCCGACCGCTACCGCCTGCCGCTGCCGCCGTCCGACGAGTACGAACTGGCGCAGACGCGGGCCTTCGACACCTTCAGCGGGCAGGAAGTCCTGGTCAGGCAGGTGCCGTTGCCGGAGGTCGTCGAGGCGGAGGTGCTCGACGCCGACGGTCTTCCCGAGGGGTTCGTCAGCGCGGGCCCGCGGCACGCCCCCGGTCGCGCGACGCGCAGGGCCACGGACCCGGCGGTGCGGCGCGCGATCGAGGCGGCGCAGGCGGCCGCGCAGATTCCCGACCATCCACGGCTCGACCAGGTCTTCGACGTGTTCGCGGAGGGCGGTTCGCTGTGGATCGTCAGCGAGCTGGTGGCGGCCCGGCCGCTGGCCGCGCTGCTCGCCGAGAAGCCGCTCACGCCCTACCGGGCGGCAGAGGTCGCCTCGGACGTTCTGACGGCGCTGCGGGCGCTGCACGCCCACGGCTGGGTGCATCGCAACATCACCACGCGTACGGTCCTGGTCTGCGACGACGGTCGCGTGATGTTGACGGGCCTGGCCTCCGGCGCGGCGGAGGAGGCGCTGTGCGGATACGATCCGCGGCCGGCCGCTGACTTCGCCGGAGCCGCTGACTTCGCCGGTGCTGATGGCTTCGGCGGTGCTGATGGCTTCGGCGAGGCCGACGACTTCGCCGGGGCCGATGGTTCCGTCGGGTCCCATGGCTCTGGCGCGGCCGACGGGCTCGCCGGTGGCCGGCCCGGGGACTTCGACAGGAGCGCCTCTGGCCGTGGCGGCGGGCCAGGTGACTCGCGTCCTGCCGGTACGCCGGCCATCGGCCCGCCCTCCTCCGGACCGGCGGTGCCGACGTCGTCGTACAAGCAGTCCGGCACCTCCCCGGCCACGGCTCTCGGGCGGCGCGACCTGGAAGCGGGTGGTGACGTCAGGGCGGCACGCGCGGGCGCCATCGCGGCCTATCGCGCCGGAGCCCGGGCGGCCGCGCGGGTCAGCCAGGAACAGCGCACCGGCGCGACGCCCGCCCTGCCCGCGCCTCGCTCCGACGAGGCACCAACCCCCGACCGGAACGGGGACGCACAGCGCGGTGAAGCCGTGGCGCACGGACACATTGCCCACCCCTATGGAGTGGGCCGAGCACAGCCCCAGCCCTGGCACGGGGCGGTTCCGCGAGCCCGCGGGGCGGCGGGGCAGCGCGACGAGACCGGAACCGAAACCGAACCCAGACGCGGAACCGAAACCGGACCCGGAAGCGAAACCGGACCCGGAAGCGAAACGGGACCCGGAACCGGAGTCGAATCGCCGTCCAGCGGCGAGATGATCCCGGCCGCGCGCCGCGACGGAGCAGCAGTACTCGCCGAATCCGGCACCGACTCCACCCGTCCCGGAACCCGCTGGGGCGAGCTCGTGGCACCCGGTCGCGAGAACCGGGGGCCCGCCACACCACTGGCCGCCGAGCGGGCACGGCAGGCCCGGATGGTGGTGGTCGGACCCGTCACCGAGCGGTGGGCGCCGGAACAGGCCGGCCCTGTGCACGAGAACTGGCAGCTGGCGCCCCCCATCGGCCCGGCCACCGACCTGTGGGCGCTGGGTGCGCTGCTGTTCCGTGCCGTGCAGGGACACGCGCCGTATCCGGAGGAGAGCACCGCGGAACTGGTGCAACTCGTGTGCGCGGAGCCGCCCGCGTTCGCGGAGGAGTGCGGACCGCTGCGGCCCGTCGTCGAGTCGCTGCTGCGTCAGGACCCCACCGAGCGCATCGACTTCGAGGAACTGCGCGGCTGGCTGCGCTCCCTCGTCAGGTCGGCGCCGGAGCCGGACGCGGGCGCCAACGTCGTGGCGGCGCCGCCGTACGACGCCGGCCGTCTGCCCGTCGTACGCCGTCGCGGTGAGATCGTACGGAAGCGCCGCGCCGCCCCGCCCGCCACCACCGGACACAGCGGCCGGCACAAGCGGGCCAGGCCGGAGCGGCAACCGCGGCAGCGGGGGCCGCGGTCGCTCGGCCGGACGCTGCTTCTGCTCATACTGCTGGGAGTGGTCGCGGCCATCGCCTACGCGATGCTGTTCATGCCGAAGGCCGAGACCAGTAGCGACGGCAGTCAGGGGCAGGACCGTACGGGCACCGCGGGCGAGGCGATGTCGGCCGCCCCGGGATCCACGCAGGGGCAGGACAGCAGCCAGAGCGGCAGCCAGGACGGCGACTCGGAGAAGTCGCCCGGGGCGTCGTCCGGCAAGACGCCCGAGGAGAGCGGCGGTTCGCAGCACACGCAGACCACCGGTCCCGATCTGCCGGACGGGTTCGTTCTGCGCAAGGACCCGGAGGGCTTCCAGGTCGCCGTGGCCCGCGGATGGGACCGGAAGCCCGAGAACGAGCAGGGCCAGATCCGCTACACGGACGGCGACTTCACGCTGATCGTCGTCTCGGGCCGGGACAGCACCTCGGTGTACGGCGGCGACCCCATGGTGTACCAGCGCGAGAAGGAGCTGGAACTGCAGCCCTTCCGCGACTCCAGTTGGGCCACCTCCAGCGGGATGCGCCGTATCGAGGTGGGCGGACGCGTCATGGCGGAGGGGCAGTTCACCTGGCAGGACGCGAAGGGGCGGGAGATCTACGTACGCAACCTCGCGATGATCCTCGACGGCCGGTATCACGTCGTCCAGGTCCGTGGTCCGGAAGCGGAGCGTGACGAGGTGACGAGGCTGTACGAGCAGGCTTCGGCGACATATCAGGTCACGTGAGGGACTGACCCGGTCGCGGCGGGAGCCGTCACAGGGCGGTCCTACCGTCGGCCTGCCGGTCTTCCCCGAGCGTGGCCGACTCCTGGAGTGGCCCCGTCAGCCCCGTCAAGAACAGGGCGGGAACGTCACCTTCTCGGCACCGTGAACGGCCGAGTTGTGTACGGCGGACCTGACAGCGCGCCGAGCCCACTGCGGCGCCCTTTACGGCGCACCGTCGGCCGGACGGTGTTCGCACCTGCGTACGGAATGCCACGGCGCGCAACCGCCTGCATACCTGATCCGGTCACGTCGGCCGGAGGATGACCTTCCATGTGCACACGCGTGCGGCATGATGGGGCGCATGGGGACCGAGGGGGACAACGTCCGCGTCATCGCCGGCCGTTACCGGCTGGAGGCCCGCATTGGACGGGGCGGAATGGGCGTCGTCTGGCGTGCCACCGACCAGCTCCTCGGCCGTCAGGTGGCCGTCAAGGAGCTGGCGCTCGACGAGACGCTGTCCCTGGAGGAGGCCCGGCACCAGCGCGAGCGCACGCTGCGGGAGGCGCGGGCGGTCGCCCAGCTCAGCCACCCCAACGTGGTCGTCGTGCACGACGTCGTCGAGGACGACGAACGCCCGTACCTCGTAATGGAGTTGATCGACGGCGGGTCCCTCGCCGAGCGGATCGCCCGGAACGGACCGGTGGACGCCGCCGAGGCGGCCCGTATCGGACTCGCGCTGCTGGCCGCCCTGCAGAAGGCGCACCAGGCGGGAGTGCTGCACCGCGACCTCAAGCCCGCCAACGTCCTGATGGAGGCGGGTACCGGCCGCGTCGTGCTCACCGACTTCGGGATCGCGCAGGTCACCGGGGCGACGACGCTCACCGAGACCGGGTCGTTCGTCGGCTCGCCCGAGTACACCTCGCCCGAGCGGATGTCCGGCGACAGAACCGGACCCGAGTCCGACCTGTGGTCTCTCGGAGCGCTGCTGTGCACGGCGCTCAGCGGGGAATCCCTTTTCCACCGCGACTCCTTGGGCGGCGTCCTGCACGCAGTCGTCATGGATGACATCCGGATCCCGGATGCGGCCGCCCCGCTGCTGCCGGTCGTCCTCGGGCTGCTGGAGCGCGACCCCGACCGGCGGCTGACCGCGGCGGAGGCGGAACGCATGCTGCGCGCCTACGCCGACACGGGCCGCACCCCGCACCTGCCCGCCGACTACGTCCCCACCCAGCGCGATGTGCCCCGTCACCAGGGCCACCACATGCCGCGCCCTCATGTGCCGCGTCCACACGTGCCGGTGCCGCATGCCCCCGAGCCGGGGCCCGCGAAACAGAGGCGCTCGGCCCGTACGATCCTGGCCGCCGCGGCCCTGGCCGTTGCCGTGGTCGGGGCCGGAGTCTCCGCCGCCGCGCTGCTCATGGGCGGAGACGGCGAGGGGGAACGGGCGCCCGGCACCTCGGCATCGTCGCCCACCGGCTCCCCGGAAAGCCCCACCCCGACGGTGACCGTGACCCGGCAGCAGACGGAGACCGCGACGGCGACCCCGGCGCCCGCGGCACCGGCCGGGTATCGCATCGTCAAGGACCCGAAGGGGTTTTCACTCGCCGTACCGGACGGCTTCAAGCGCGACCCGCAGGGGTCGCGCGTCTTCTACATGTCGCCGGGCGGCACCTTCCGTATCGGCATCAAGGTGGCCGACCCGGAGGAGGGCGGTCCGCTCGAGGTGATGCGTCGCTCCCACGCCAAGGGCCCGGAGAACAACTTCGGTTACCGCGACGGCGAGGTCGTCGCCACCACGCACAACGGACGTCCCGCGGCCCTCTGGGAGTTCACCTGGGACGGCTTCACCGAGGCGGAGGGCGCCCGGCACACGTACGACCTGTGCTGGGAGGAGGGCGGCCGGATGTACGACGTGTGGGTGTCGGCGCCGGTCGGCCGGTCCGACGAGGCGAAACGGTATTTCGATACCGCGGTTGACTCGTTCGTGCGGACGCAGTGAACCGAGCCGGCCGAGTGTGGTTTGTCACGGTGCTGCATCCGAACCCCACCCCATGTGGTCTTCCCCCGTTCCCCTTCGCAAGGATGTGGCCATGATGAACCAAGGGGGACAGCCGAACGAGCCGACGAGCTACGGGCTGCAGCCACCGCAGCACAACCCGCAGAACGTCCCGCACCCGCAACACCCCCAGCACGCGCAGCACAATCCGTACGCCCAGCAGCCGCCCGCCGCTCCGTACGCCGCCCCCGCCCAGGTCGCGCCGCAACAGCAGCCTCCGCACCAGCAGCAGACTCCGCAGGAGCCGCACCAGCAGCCCCCTCGGCCACAGCACCCGCAGGCGCAGCCGGACCCGGGCGCAGGCCGCCTGATAGCAGGCCGCTACCGGCTGCTGTCCAAGCTCGGGCACGGCGGCATGGGCACCGTATGGCGGGCGAAGGACGAGACCGTCGACCGTGAGGTGGCCGTCAAGGAGCCCCGGGTTCCCGACCACGTTCCCGAGCGCGAGCGCGCCAACGCCTTCGAGCGCATGCGCCGCGAGGCCCGCGCCGCGGCCCGGCTCGACCACCCGTCGGTCGTCACCGTGCACGACGTGGCCGTCGAGGACGGACGGCCGTGGATCGTCATGGAGTTCGTGCAGGGCCGGTCGCTGGGCGATGCGCTGAAGGAGGGCACCCTCGACGCCCGCGAGTCCGCCCGCATCGGGCTCGAGGTCCTGGGCGCGCTCGAGGCCGCCCACCAGGCGGGCATCCTGCACCGCGACGTCAAGCCCGACAACGTCATGCTCGGGCGGCACGGAAGGGTCGTCCTCACCGACTTCGGCATCGCCCAGATCGAGGGCGAGACCAGCCTGACGGACACCGGCGGCTTCGTCGGCTCGCCCGAGTTCATCGCCCCCGAGCGGGTGCTGGGCCAGCGCCCGGGACCGTCCTCCGACCTCTGGTCGCTGGGTGTCGTCCTGTACGCCGCGACGGAGGGCGTGTCGCCGTTCCGCCGCACCACCACGCCGTCGACGCTGCAGGCGGTCCTCAACGCCACACCCGCGGCGCCAGCCTCCGCGCAGGGCCCGCTGGCCGAGGCGATCAACGGGCTGCTCCAGAAGGATTCCGCGCACAGGCCCGGTGCCGCCCGGATCCGCCATCTGCTGGAGCAGGCCGCTCAGCCGCCCCAGCCCCAGCCGACGCAGGTCGTCCAGATCGGCGGCGGGTCCGGCGGGTCAGGGGGCAGGAGGATCCGCCTCGGCCGCAAGGCGTGGCTGGGCGCGGGGGCCGCGGTCGTGGCCGCGGCCGTGGCGGCGTATCTGGTGATCGCGAGCCCGTTCGCGGGCCCGCTGCCGGAGGGCTGGAAGACACGCGAGGAGAAGGCGCTGGGTGCGACGCTGGCCGTGCCCACGGACTACGTGAAGTCCGTGCCGGACGGCACCGACGACAAGGAGCACTGGGTCACCTACACCGACCCGAGCTACTCGCTCTCCATCGCTCTCACCCTCTACAAGAAGTCCGAGGACACCCTCGACGAGATCGCGGGCTCCGCGACCTCGGAGGCGTACGACGACATGGACTCCATGGAGGACACCGAGGACGGCGACTTCTCCTTCATGGCGGAGAAGCCCGCGCCCAAGGGGAGCACGACGAAGACCTCGTACGAGGAGCGCGACGCGGCGGAGAACACCGTCACCTACGTCGACGACCAGACCGACTCGGACACCCCCCGCCCGCGCGAGGCCAGGGTCTTCTACTACATGACCAAGTCCGGTGACCTGTACAAGCTCTGGATCGACTATCCGGGCAAGGGCGACTTCACGGAGCGCGGCCGGGAGGTCGCCAAGGCGGCCATCGAGAACCTGACGATCGAGAAACTCTGACCGTCGGCGGCGCGGACGGGGACCGCCTGAGGTTCGCCTGAGGGGGTGCCTGGAGAGGGCCTGAGCGATCCCCCCTAACCCTGGGTAACCCCTGCTCGGGGTATTCGCTGCCAGTGATCACTGGCTCCATGTGCGCAGTCCGTGAAAGCCATTACCGACGGGTACCCAAAAGGTCGGCGTGCCCCTACGCTCACGCCCATGACGGACTCGCAGGCCACCGCCCCCTCGCCTGGGGCCACTTCGGACAGCACGGCCGGTACGAACCCGCTCGCCCCCGCCCCGGCGGGCGCGCGCGCGGCGGCCGACGTGGTCACGCCCGAGCTGGTCGCCCAGCTCACCCGAGACGTCGTCGGCTCAGGCCGGACGGCCAACCACACGCCGTTCACCGGCGAGAAGCTGGCCGACCTGCCCGAGTCCACGCCCGCGGACGTCGAGGAGGCCTTCGCGCGGGCCCGCGCCGCCCAGCCGGTGTGGGCGGCGACGCCCGTACGGCAACGGGCCGCCGTCCTGCTCCGTTTCCACGATCTCGTCCTCGCCCGCCAGGCCGAGGTGCTCGACCTCATCCAGCTGGAGACCGGCAAGGCCCGGCTCCACGCGCACGAAGAGGTCCAGGCGGTTGCCGTGGCCGCGCGGCACTACGGCCGCAAGGCCCCCTCGTATCTGCGCCCCAAGGGGCACACCGGAGCCGTGCCGACCCTCACCAAGGTCACCGAACACCGCCACCCGCGCGGCGTCATCGGCCAGATCGCGCCCTGGAACTACCCCCTCGAACTGTCCGTCGGCGACGCCCTGCCCGCCTTCGTCGCGGGCAACGCGGTCGTCATGAAGCCCGACACGGAGACCGCCCTCACCGCCCTCTGGGCGCGCGATCTGCTGATCGAGGCCGGGCTGCCCGCAGGGGTCTTCCAGGTCGTGCTCGGCGACGGCCCGGTCGTGGGCCCTGAGGTCGTCAAGCACGCGGACTACGTCTCCTTCACCGGCTCCACGCGCACCGGCCGCGAGGTCGCCCAGGGTGCCGCCGCCCGCCTGGTCGGCGTATCCCTCGAACTCGGCGGCAAGAACGCCATGCTGGTGCTCCACGACGCCGACATCGAGAAGGCCGCGGCGGGCGCGGTGCGCGGCTGCTTCTCGACCGCGGGGCAGCTGTGCATCTCCATCGAGCGGCTCTACGTCCACGAGTCGGTCGCGGACGCTTTCGTGGAGCGGTTCGCGGCGCGTACGAAGGCGATGCGGCTCGGCACATCCCTCGCGTACGGCGCCGACATGGGCTCGCTGGCCGGAGCGCGGCAGCTGGAGGTCGTGGCCCGGCATGTCGAGGAGGCCGTCAAGCAGGGTGCGAAGGTGGTGGCGGGCGGCGTGGCCCGCCCGGACATCGGGCCGTACTTCTACGAGCCGACCATCCTGGACGGCGTCGAGGCTCCGATGGCGGTCTGCAGCGACGAGACCTTCGGCCCAGTCGTCTCCATCTACCGCTTCAAGGACGAAGACGAGGCGGTCGAGCTCGCCAACTCCACGCCGTACGGCCTGAACTCCTCGGTCTGGACGAAGGACGGCCGTCGCGGGCGCCGGATCGCGGCCCGTCTGCGCAGCGGCACGGTCAACGTCAACGAGGCGTACGCGTCCGCGTACGGCAGCGTCCAGTCCCCGATGGGCGGCATGAAGGACTCCGGCCTCGGCCGCCGCCATGGCTCCGAGGGCATCCTCAAGTACACCGAGCCGCAGACCGTCGCCCATCAGCGGATCATGCCCATGGCACCCGCGTTCGGCATGGACGACGAGAAGTACGCGGCCTTCATGAGCCGGAGCCTGCGGGTGATGAAGGCGCTGCGCCTGCGCTAGCAGCCACCCCGCTCTCAACCACCCGTTTTCAGCAGTTCTCAACGAGGAGAGCCAGTGTCACAGGAGGACTCTGCCCAAGTCCGGGGCAGTGACGGCCACGACGATGCCTACGACTACGACTACGACGTCATCGTCATCGGCTCCGGCTTCGGCGGCTCGGTGTCCGCGCTGCGGCTGACCGAGAAGGGGTACCGCGTCGGCGTCCTGGAGGCGGGCCGCCGCTTCACGCGCGAGACCCTGCCGCGCAACTCCTGGGACCTCAAGAACTACCTGTGGGCCCCGCCGCTCGGCCTCTACGGCATCCAGCGCATCCATCTGCTCGGCAATGTGATGGTGCTGGCGGGCGCGGGGGTCGGCGGCGGCTCGCTGAACTACGCCAACACGCTCTACGTACCGCCGGCGGCGTTCTTCAACGACCCGCAGTGGAAGGACATCACGGACTGGCAGGAGGAGCTGAAGCCCTACTACGACCAGGCCGAGCGCATGCTCGGAGTGCGGCTCAACCCGACGATGACGCCCTCTGACGTCCATCTGAAGGCGACCGCGGAGGCCATGGGCGTCGGGGACTCCTTCCATATGGCACCGGTCGGTGTCTTCTTCGGCGACGGCAAGGACGCCGACGGTTCGGAGGCGGTCAGGGCGGAACCGGGCCGGGAGGTCGCCGACCCGTACTTCGGCGGCGTCGGACCGTCCCGCAACGCCTGCACCGAGTGCGGCGAGTGCATGACGGGCTGCCGCCACGGCGCGAAGAACACCCTCAACGAGAACTATCTCTATCTCGCCGAGAAGGCCGGCGCGGTCGTCCACCCCATGACGACGGTCGTCTCCGTCACCGAGGACTCGGGGGCCGGCTTCGCCGTCGCCACGCTGCCCACGGACGACAAGCGCAAGGGCGAGGGCCGGACGTATCGGGCCCGCAAGGTCGTCATCGCAGCCGGTACGTACGGGACGCAGACGCTCCTGCACCGGATGAAGGACGGCGGACAGCTGCCGTATCTCTCGGACCGGCTCGGCACCCTGACCCGTACCAACTCCGAGGCGCTGGTGGGCGCCCAGACGGACAACCGCCGCTACCGCAAGAAGCATGGCGTCGCCAAGGCCGACTTCACCAAGGGCGTGGCGATCACGTCCTCGATACACCCCGACGAGAACACGCACATCGAGCCGGTCCGCTACGGCAAGGGCTCGAACGCGATGGGCGGCCTGACGACCCTGCAGGTGCCCTACCGGCCGGGCGCGCGGGTGCGGGGATGGCTTGCGAACCTGGCCCGCCACCCGTTGCTCGCGGTGCGCCAGTTGTCCAACCGGCGCTGGTCGGAGCGGACCATCATCGGCCTGGTCATGCAATCGCTGGACAACTCCCTGACCACGTACCGCAAGCCGAAGGGCATCGGCAAGGGGCTGCTCACCGCCCGCCAGGGTCACGGCGCCCCGAACCCGGAGCAGATCCCCGAGGCCACGCAGGCCGCGAGCCTCCTCGCCGAGGAGATCAACGGCTTCGCCGGCTCCAACATCGGCGAGCTGATGGGCACTCCGCTGACGGCCCACTTCCTGGGCGGCTGTCCGATCGGGGACTCGCCCGAGTCCGGCGTGATCGACCCGTACCACCGGGTCTACGGCCACCCGGGCATCTCGGTCGTCGACGGCGCCGCGGTCTCGGCGAACCTGGGCGTCAACCCGTCCCTGACGATCACCGCGCAGGCCGAACGGGCCATGTCCTTCTGGCCGAACAAGGGCGAGGAGGACCCGCGCCCGGCCCAGGGCACCGCGTACGAGCGGCTCCCGGCCGTCGCGCCGAAGGCCCCGGTCGTCCCGGCGGACGCGTTCGGCGCGCTGAAGCTGCCGTTCCTGGGTATGCCGGCGGTGCCGCCGAAGAAGCCGTAACGCCTCATCGGCGTTACGCGAAAAGGACCCGTGCTCCCCTCCGAGCGCGGGTCCCTTTCCGTTTACGGGGCTTGGGCTGTGCCTTACGCGGCAGCGCCCTCGCTCTTACGACGCCGGACGACGAAGACCGCACCGGCACCGCCGACGACCGCGACACCGCCGACGAGGGCGATGGTGGGCAGCATCGAGGAGGAACCGGTCTCGGCGAGGTTGCCGGTGGCCGGGATCTTGTCGGCGCCGCCCTGCGGCTCCTTGCCGCTCTCCGGCTTGTCGCCCTTGCCCGGCTTGGCCTTGCCCGGGTCGTCGTTGTCGCTGCCGGCCGGGAGGACGGTGAACTCGTAGAACGCGAACGAGCTGTGGACGCAGTTCTTCTCCTCGTCCACGTAGCCGCCGAGGCCGATGGTGAAGCCGTCGCCGGCAGGCGCCTTCGCGCTGATGTTGACGCGCAGCTTGATGGCGACGATCTCCTTGGCACCCAGCGAGGTCTCGCCGAAGTACCAGCCGTTGCCGACCTCGTCGGCGATCGACTCCCAGGTCTTGCTCGCGGGGTTGAAGTACTCGAGCTGGGCGTAGGTGCTCAGCCAGTCCTTCTCGTTGTCGCTCTCCGACCAGTTGTCCACGGCCGCGAGCCACTGGACGGTGCCGAGAGCCTTGTCGCTCTTGTTGGCGGCGGTCAGCGTGAACTTGTGCCAGCCGCTGCCCGCGACGATCTTGCCGGGCAGGCCCGCGACGGACAGCTCCAGCTGGGAGTCGACGTCGACACCGTCCTCGTCGACGGGGCAGTCGTCGGGCCACTCGCTCGGCTCGGCGCTCGGCGACGCGGACTCGCTCGGCGAGGAGGACGCGCTGCTCTCACCGGTGGCCGGGGTGCTCTCGGTGGCCGAGGGGCTGCTCGCTTCGGTGGCCGGGGTGCTCTCGGTGGCCGAGGGGCTGCTCGCTTCGGTGGCCGGGGTGCTCTCGGTGGCCGAGGGGCTGCTCGCTTCGGTGGCCGGAGTGCTCTCGGTCGCCGAAGGCGAGCTGCTCTCCGTCGTCGTGGTCGTGGTGTCGTCCGCGAACGCGGCCGGCGCCGACAGCAGCGCGATCGGGGCTATGACAGCCGTCGCGGCCGCAGCGGCCAGGGCACGGCGAAGCTTCATGAAGACCTCGGTGAAGTCCGGCGTACTGCGGCACCGCAGTACGAAGTGAGGAGGCCTCCGCCTCATGGGGGGACGCGGATGTGGCCGTTGGTTCCGCACATGTGACCTGTGGTCCCTGGGAATGGTTGTGCCCGCTCTCAGGGATTTCTCATGTGGCTTGGGTCACATGGGGTCGAGCTGGTTCCGGGCCTGGGCCTGTGAGTCGTCTGTGGGTTCGTTGTGTTGCCGTGATCAAGCCCGTACAACCATTTCCGCGATCTTGGATCGTTACGTGAATCGCTGGCAAAACGGGCTTGTCGGGGGCTTGGATGGCGCTTCCGCGGACGGATTCGGGTTTCCGTGCGGACGGCCTTTCGGGCCGTGAGACATGAAGGTGGAGAACAAGACGTGAAGTCAGCTGCGCAGCGGGCCCTCGTGGCCGCGTCCGTGGTGGCCGCTCTGGGCCTGACCGCCGCGTGCGGCGGGAACAGTGGCGGGGACGACGCCAAGGCGTCGTCGAAGGAGACCTCTCAGAGCAAGGAGACCGCGGCCGCGGAGGCCGGGGCAAAGGCGCTGACCGCCGCGCAGCTGGACAAGGCCGTCGTCACCAGCGCCGAGCTCAAGGGCTACAAGATCGACAAGATGTCCGGTGCGGACATGCCGTCCGAGATCGTGCCCGCCGACCCGGCCGAGTGCCAGCCGCTCGCGGACATGTTCATGTTCAGCACCCAGCCGAAGGCGCAGGCCCGTATCGGCCGTACTCTCACCGGCCCCGACGAGCTCGACGCCACGGTCACCTCGCTCGCCCTGCTCGCGCACGAGCAGGCCGACGCCGAGAAGATCATGGCGGGGCTGCGCACGGCCGCCGAGAAGTGCACCGGATACGAGCACGCCGACTACGAGTACAGCGGTGTGAAGGTGCTGGACACCCCCGACGCGGGCGACGAGGCCGTCGCGTACAAGGTCACGGGCGACATAGACGGCGACACCGTGCCGATGGCCTTCACCGTCGTCCGCAGCGGCCCGACCGTCGTGGCGTTCTACGCGATGAACATGCTCGACGCCGACAAGACCAAGGTTCCCGCGGAGGTCATCGACGCCCAGCTCGCCAAGCTGGAGAAGGTCGCCGGCTGAGCGCACAAGCAGGCTGACCGCAAATAGAGAGACCGGCCGGCCCCGGGCGTCCCCGGAGCCGGCCGGCCCTTTGTCGACCGGGCTGCTGTCCCCTGCCGTCCGGTCACATGTCTGGAGCGAGGTCCCACGACGCACAGCACGATCCGTACGCCTCATCGCTCCAGCGGAGCCACGCGTGGTTCTCCAACGAGCCGCCCCTGGCTGGCACGGACACTCGGACCAACGAAGCCTGCGAAAGCCCGGTCACGCGCCGTATGGGTGAGAGCGGATGCGAACGTGTGCGCGGCTGTACGCCTGCGACCGGCACGGGTGCGCCCGCGGCCGGTACGAGCGAGCACGCCTGCGACCGTCACGCGTGCGCCCGTGACCGTCAGGTGGTGCGCCTGCTGCCGGGCGCGTGCTGTCGTGGCACGTGCCCGGCCGCGCGGCTGTGATGCAGGCGGCCGCTCAGATCGTGATGCAGGCGGCCGCTCAGATACGGCCCCGGCACAGCTCCAGCAGCGTCATGGCCAGCGACGTGCCGGGCTTGCCCAGTGCGTCCCTGTAGCGGCCGAGGACCTCCATCTCGCGGGAAAGGTTCACACGGCGTCCGCCGGATGTGATCCGGGCGTCCTGGATCACGGCCGAGACGGCCATCCGTTCCTGGACCAGGCCGATGATCCTGTCGTCGAGTGCGTCGATGCGCTCGCGCGCGCCGGTGATCACGTCGGCCGCCTCGTCGGTACGGGCGCCGGTCTTCTCCGCGGAGGTGGTGGTCATCTCGGTGGCTCCTTTTCGGGTGGTCCCCTGGTCGGGGGTGGTGCCCCGGAGCGGCAGGGCCCGTAACGACAGAGCGCCCCGGGCCTTGTCGGCCCGGGGCGCCTGGGAAGTCGCTTGTCAGTTGCTCAAGCAGCACGACCATGGCAGCCGGTGGGCCGGTTGCCATAGGTAAAGACGAAGGTCTGGTGCTTGCGCATGGGAGCAGTATGGCCCGCGGCGCGGACAGCGTCCACGCGGGTTCGGATGGTGAGACGAAGGCGGAGACCGAGCAGGGACGAAGGCGAGGGTGCGCGCCCCGGTAGAATCGACATATCAGACCCCCTGCCGCACGCAGCCCGGGCTGATGCCAGACACCTCTGCTCACGCAGATCCGCCTGCTCAACGCCGGAAGGCCGCCGCCGTGCCATCAGCGTCCCCCGCCGCCCCCGACACCGTCCTGGTCGTCGACTTCGGTGCGCAGTACGCCCAGCTCATCGCCCGTCGCGTCCGTGAGGCCCGGGTCTACAGCGAGATCGTGCCGAGCACCATGCCGGTCGAGGAGATGCTCGCCAAGAACCCCGCGGCGATCATCCTCTCCGGCGGTCCGTCGTCGGTGTACGAGGAGGGCGCGCCCACGGTCGAGCGCGCGCTGTTCGAGGCCGGCGTCCCCGTCTTCGGCATGTGCTACGGCTTCCAGCTGATGGCCACCTCGCTGGGTGGCGTGGTCGACAACACGGGCGCCCGTGAGTACGGCCGTACGCAGCTGGCCGTGTCCCGCCCCGGCTCGACCCTCTTCGAGGGCACCCCGTCCGAGCAGGCGGTGTGGATGTCGCACGGTGACGCCTGCTCCGCGGCGCCCGAGGGCTTCACGGTCACCGCGTCCACGGACGTCGTGCCGGTCGCGGCCTTCGAGAACGACGAGAAGAAGCTGTACGGCGTGCAGTACCACCCCGAGGTGATGCACTCCACGCACGGCCAGCAGGTTCTCGAGCACTTCCTCTACCGCGGCGCGGGCCTGAAGCCGTCGTGGACCACGGGCAACGTCATCGAGGAGCAGGTCGAGTCCATCCGCGCCCAGGTCGGCACCAAGCGCGCGATCTGCGGTCTGTCCGGCGGCGTCGACTCCGCGGTCGCGGCCGCGCTCGTGCAGAAGGCCATCGGCTCCCAGCTGACCTGCGTGTACGTCGACCACGGCCTGATGCGCAAGGACGAGACCGAGCAGGTCGAGAAGGACTTCGTCGCGGCCACGGGCGTGCAGCTCAAGGTCGTCGACGCGGAGGAGCGGTTCCTCGACGCGCTCCAGGGCGTCTCGGACCCCGAGGAGAAGCGGAAGATCATCGGCCGCGAGTTCATCCGGGTCTTCGAGCAGGCCCAGGCCGAGATCATCGCCGAGGCCCCCGACGACCAGCCGGTCGAGTTCCTCGTGCAGGGCACGCTCTACCCGGACGTCGTCGAGTCCGGCGGCGGCACTGGCACCGCGAACATCAAGTCCCACCACAACGTGGGCGGCCTGCCCGAGGACCTCGAGTTCAAGCTCGTCGAGCCGCTGCGCAAGCTGTTCAAGGACGAGGTCCGGATGGTCGGCGCCGAGCTGGGTCTGCCGGACGAGATCGTCCAGCGTCAGCCGTTCCCGGGCCCCGGCCTCGGTATCCGTATCGTCGGCGAGGTCACCAAGGAGCGCCTGGACCTGCTGCGCGAGGCCGACGCCATCGCCCGCGAGGAGCTCACCGCGGCCGGCCTCGACCGCGACATCTGGCAGTGCCCGGTCGTGCTGCTCGCGGACGTCCGCAGCGTCGGCGTCCAGGGTGACGGCCGTACCTACGGCCACCCGATCGTGCTGCGGCCCGTCTCGTCCGAGGACGCGATGACGGCCGACTGGTCGCGCCTGCCGTACGACGTACTGGCCAGGATCTCGACCCGGATCACCAACGAGGTCAAGGACGTCAACCGCGTCGTGCTCGACGTGACGAGCAAGCCGCCGGGGACGATCGAGTGGGAGTGACCTCCCCAGAGTGACGAACGGCGCCGCCCAGATCCGTGGGCGGCGCCGTTCGCGTACGTGGCTGGGTCCTGTGCCTACGTGCCTCAGGTCCGCTTGACCGTGCGTACCGCATCGCCCGGCTTCCACACCTCCACGACCAGGTACTTCTCGTCCTCGACATACGTCCGCACCACCTCCGTCACCTCGGTGCGGAAGAGATGGAACGGTTCCGGCGGCTTGACCTCGCCCGCATAGAGAGCCACGGTCTCCGGGTCCTCGACCTCGATCGCGCGGCCGGAGATCCGGACGTCACCGCCCGCCATGTGCGTACCCGCCCCGGGGTTCGCCTGGAGCGAGAAGCGCGGATCGCGCCTGAGATCGAGCGCCTTGAGGGAGTCCGGCATCATGCCGAACCACAGCTCGCCGTGCAGAAATCGGACCTCGAGCCCGGTGGTGCGGGGCGAACCGTCCTTGCGAAGGGTCGCAAGGATGTGATGCGTGAACTTTCCGAAGCGGTCTTCGACGGTTCTGGCGAGTTCGGGTTCGGCTGCCGAGAAGGCTGCCCAGTTATTCGACTGCGACGTCATACGGCCAGTCTGGCGCGGAAAGCCGACACCTTCTGTCGTCTTGCCGCGCCGATGCCATTGGTGTCGCTGCCCATGTATCAGGTGGCGTACCCGGACTGCTGGCCGGGGCCAGGGCGTACGAAGCGGTCCCGGCCGTACTCGTCGCGGACCGGCGTGCATCCCGCGGCCGCCAGCCGCTGCCCCAGCTTCTCGCGGCGGGCCGTGCCGATCCGGAGGCTGCCCAGCAGGAACACGGGCGTCAGCACGGCGAGCGGCAGCAGCACGGCGAACTTGCCGGTCAGCAGTGCCAGCAGCAGGAAGAGGCCGGCACTGCCCCAGGCCATCGTCATCAGCTGCTTGCGGTTGACGGCCGAGCCGGCGGCGTCGTACCGGATGAGCGTCGTGACCAGATCCACGTCCGCCTGTGCCTCGGGCAGCGGTACGAGGGTGCCCGGGTGCATGCCCGGGACGGGGCCGCCACCACCCGCCTGCGGATACGCGGCCGCGGTGGCCGCAGCCCGCTGCTGGGCCGCGGGACTCGTGTCACGGACCAGGAAGATCCGGATCTCCTTCTGTCGGCCCACATGGCGGACCTCCGCGTACCGGAAGCCGTAGCACTCGGCGATGTGGACGAGCGCGCCGAACGTCTTCCACTCCGCGAACGGATGGATGAGTTCGACGACGTCCTGGGACGCGACTTGCCGGAGGAGGGCGGAGATCTGGCGCTCGGCGATGCTCATGGTGGTCTTTCTGATGGGGGCGGTGCGTTGTCCGGTGGTACGGACAGGACGTACTGGATGGACAGGACGCACTGGACCGGACCGGGCGGACAGGGGACATACAGCGAGACTCGTCAGCACCCGTGACGGTTGTGCATGCGGTCTCTTCACATCCGTGCCCTGTCTTCCTGCGCTGACCGGCGGTAACTTCCGCTCCGTACGACTCCGTACCACTCAGTACGCACGGCGGGACCGGTGAAGGTCCGCACTTCCAGGGCTGGAGGACATATGCAGGCGCCGACGCCGATCCCCACCGAGCAGCTGCGGTTCGCGATGCCACCGGTGCACGAGTCGGTCGCCGATGAGCGGCAGTACCGCAAGGAACGGCTGGCAGGCGCCCTGCGGGTGTTCGGGCGGCTCGGATACGAGGACGGGGTGTCCGGGCACATCACCGCGCGGGACCCCGAGTACACGGACTGCTTCTGGGTGAACCCCTTCGGGGTGCCGTTCCAGCACATCACCGCGGGCGATCTCGTCCTCGCCAACTCCGAGGGGCAGGTCGTCGAGGGCCGATACCACGTCAACCAGGCGGCGTTCACCGTCCACGCGCAGGTGCACGCCGCCCGCCCCGACGCGGTCGCCGTCGCCCACTGCCACTCGGTGTACGGGCGCGCACTGTCGACGCTGCGCGAACTCCTCGACCCGATCACGCAGGAATCCTGTGCTTTCTACGAGGATCACGCTCTCTACGACGATTACACGGGCGTCGCCGTGGACGCAGAGGAGGGCCGCCGGATCGCGTCCGCGCTCGGCTCGCGCAAGGCGGTGATCCTGCGCAACCACGGGCTGCTGACGGTCGGCGACTCGGTCGACGCGGCGGCCTGGTGGTTCATCTCGATGGAGCGCTCCTGCCAGGTCCAGCTGAGCGCCAGGGCCGCGGGCCGGCCGACGCTGATCGACCACAAGCAGGCGCTGGCCACCCGCGAACAGCTCGGCGGCGATCTGGTGGCGTGGATCAACTACCAGCCGCTGTGGCGTGCCGTCAGCAGCACGGAACCCGATCTGCTGCCGTAGAAGCAGCCACCGGCACCCGCTCGCCGACGTCACCGGAGTCGTCAGAAAATCAGCTCAGAACCCGCGCAGCACCGCCTGCTTCGTGGCGGCGAACTCCTCGTCGGTCAATATGCCTTCGCGGTGCAGTGCGCCCAGTTCGCGCAGGCGGCGCAGAAGGACGTCGTGGTCCACGGGGGTCTGCGCGGGTGGTGGCGCGGCGTCGCGGGGGCCCGCCGGGCGCGGCAACTCCCGCACGGCGTTCTCACCGGTGCGGGTGGACGGGTGCGGCAGCCGGGCCGTGACTGCCGTCGCGACCAGGGCCGTGAGTACGTCGCGGCGCGCGTTGCCCCACAGGTCCAGGGCGTACGGGTCCTTCTCCGGCGGCAGTTTGGAGAAGGCGGTCTCCCGGGTGACGAACCGCAGGAAGCCGTCCTCGTAGCCGGAGTTGGGCAGCCATTCGACCGAGACGAGATCGGCGAGCGCCAGGATGCGCGGTCCCGTCGCCCGCTTCACCCGGTCCGAGCTGTCACTCCAGTCGATACGGACCTGTGTGCCGTCGAACGAGACCGTGCCGTCGCTGGACCGCACCGACACCGGCACCGGAGGGCCCATCAGCAGATAAGACGTGGTGGGTTCCTTCGGGATCTGCTCAAGGAGCAGGGTCTGGCGGATCTCCTCCGCGACGTACTCGGCGACGCCCGAGCGGTCCGTGTCGACGATCAGCCGGTAGGGGTCGGCGGTGTCGGGCAGCCGGCCGCCCGTGGCCTGCAGCAGAGGGTCGGCGCCCTCGCGCAGCCGGATCCGCAGGCGTCCGCGCCTGCGTTCCGGCTCGAAGGCGACGCCCGCCACGGCTTCCAACGGCACCGCCACCTCCCCGTACGTCTGGCGGAACAGCGATACGGAGCGGTGGAGGCCGGGCGTGATCCGGACGGTGGCGCCGTCGAACGCCCATGCCCCGTCCCGCTGGATGATCTCGGCCATACCGAAATTCTCGCAGCCGGGTCAACACGGCTTCCCCGCAATCACCCGTCCTGACCTGACCCGCGGGAAAGGCGACGGTTGAGGTGCGGCACAATTCCCTGACACGGCAGGCGGATTCGGCGGACAAGAATCCCATAACGGGATCACAGTCAATAAGCGGGATCAAAACCCGTAACAGGGTTGAAAACCATAACGGGATCTTCGGCCTCTTCGGGATCCTCAGGAAGCGGCGCGGGAAGGCGGCGGCAGTCGTGGCGGTGCAGGAGGCGAGACAGGGCTCGCACGAGGGCGGCTGCGCCTGCGGCGACTGCCCGCACGGCGCGCGTGAAGGGCACCGTCGGGCTGTGGCGGCGTTCCTCGCGAAACGTGACGAGTTGGCCGCCGGGCAGGGCCTGCCCGCGGCCGTCGCGCACTCGGCCGGCGCCTCGCGGCAGTGGGTGTCGGACGAGCTGACGCAGTCCGCGGCCCTCGTCGCCGAGCGCAGTCGCGCGGAGGGCGAGGCATGGCTGGCGCGGCTGTGGCGGCGCACCCTCGTCGTCGTCTGGGCCGCCGTCGCCGTGCTGCTGCTGGTGCAGGCGGTCACGGCGATCGGCGCCGGGTGGTCGGCGGCCCGGACGGCCGGGTTGCTCTCGGCGCTCGTCGTGGCCGGTCTGCTGAGCGGTGCCGGTTATGCCCACCGAGCGCGCGGAGGCGTGCTGGCGCCGGTGATCGGCGAGGACAACAGGCTGTCGACCTCCCGGGCCGTAGCCGCCTGCTGGGTGCTGTTCGTCGTCTTCGCCGTGCTGGTACTCGCGGGCGAACTCGCCGCCGCCTCGGGCCACCGGGAGCGCGACGAGCTGATCGCCGGGCTCGAACTCGCCCGAGGCGCCGGGGTGGTGACCGTCGTCGCCGTGGTGTGCGGCGTCGCCGTCCTCGTACGCCGGGTCGTGGCGCTGCGCGTGCTGGGCCAGCGGCTGCAGAAGGTACGCGCGGACCGGCCGCGGGCCGCCGACCTCCTCACCGACGACGCGGGCCGCGGCAGCTTCGCCGACACGCAGTACGTCCTTGTCAGCGCCGTCGCCGTGATCTTCGCGGCGGTACGGCTCGCGCGCCACCCCGAACAGCTGCCCGATCTGCCGTGGGGGCTTGCTCTGCTGGTGCTCGTCTCGGCCGCGACGTATCTCGCCGGCAAGTACGCGGAGGGCGGCCGGCCGGTGATCCTCTCGGTCGTACGGGCACGGGAGGCCGGCGACCTCGACGCGCCCATCCGTACCGGCGACGACATCGAGATCCGCGGCGCCGGCTTCGTCCCGCCGGGCGCGGGCACCGCGGACCGGCTGGCGCGCATGGTCGTCCGGATCGGCACGGTGCACGCTCATGTGCCGCTCGTCCCGGTGCCCGGCGGCTTCACCAACCCCACGGACACCGTGCTGACGGTGCCGGTCTCCGTCGATGTGGAGCCCGGCCGGGTCGAGGTGCAGGTGATCACGGCGGCGGGCGTCGAGACGAACCCGTGTGCGATTGACGTAGTGGACTGAGACGGGGAGCGCGGGGTGCGCGGTTCCGCCGCCTTCGCCGCCGTCCTCCGCGTCCCGGACCGGTCGGGGTCACGCGTGCGCCGTGACCGCCGCCGTCGTACGCAGAGGCACCGCGATACCGCCGAACGTGGGGGACATACCGCCGAATCGCTGGAAGATGCCGCGCAATTGTTGGGTCTGCCGACGAATACGTCATATGCCTGGTGAACCACGTCTTCTTGGCGTACGTATTAAGTCTGTTGAAGAGTAAAGCGACGGCGGGCAGGAGAGGCGGCTCAGCGCGATGGTGCACGGTATGCGAACGGACAGTCACATCAGCTATGTCAATGGAGAACGCAGCGACTGGCGGGAGACCGCGACTCGCTACGCGCTGGTCCCGTTGCGGATCTTCCTCGGGTTCACCTTCATCTACGCGGGCATCGACAAGCTCACCGACAGCGCCTTCATGTCCGCGACGGGAACGGGCTCGGTCGGCGACATGATGCGCGGCGTGCGCGACGTCTCCGCGATCCCCTCGCTCGTCGACCTGGCGCTGAAGAACCCGGTCGGCTTCGGGTACGCCATCGCCCTCGGTGAACTGGCCGTCGGTCTCGGCACCCTGTTCGGGCTCCTGGCGCGCCTTGCCGCCCTCGGCGGCGCCCTGATCTCCCTCAGCCTCTGGCTGACGGTGAGCTGGGCGACCACGCCGTTCTACTACGGCAACGACCTGGCGTATCTGATGGCCTGGCTGCCGCTCGTGCTCGCGGGCGCGTCGGTGCTGTCGGTGGACGCGGCCATGAGGGGGCGGCGCGGGCGGGGAGCCGAGTACGCGTAGGCGGGACTGCGTTCGGTCGCTTCGCTTCGGGGTGGTCGCTCGGTCGCTCCGCCGCCGGTGCCCGGGATCAGGTGTTCAGGGTGCCGGTGGCGGGCCGTCCAAGGTCCGAGGGCCTGTGGTGTTCCGGCGGCTACGGCGTACCGCATAGGTCGTGCCCGTGGTGACCGCGGCGAGGAACAGCCCGACCGCCACGATCGGGATGATCGCGTACCACGGAGTCTCCCAGGCGCCGCCCGCGTCGCCCAGGTAGGCGACCCCCGCGGCCAGCAGGAAGACGCCCGCGACCAGCTTTCCCGGCTGGAACTCATGACGCAGCACGGGCCACCTCCGCCTGTCCGACGCCTACTTCGAGCCGCAGGTCGACGGTTCCGCCGTCCTTGCTGCCTGCCGGAGGATCAAGCGTCACCGTTTTCTCCTTGCCCGGTGCGATGTCCACGTCCTGCTGGGCCTCGCCCGGCAACTGGATGTCGCCGATGCCCACTTCGACGTGCAGTTTCACCGTCGTGTCCGGCGGGACGACGACCTCGAGGCGGCCCATGCCGACCTGGGCCCGCGTGGTGAGCGTCTCGCCCTCGCCGACGTCCACACGGCTCAGGTCGAGGGTGCCGACACCCGTGTCCAGCTTGTACACCGGCTGGACCTTCGCGACTGTGGCGGGCGCCCACTCCGTACGCACCCAGTTCGTGTCGATGTCCTTCGGCAGAGCCGCCGACATCGCCAGGAGTCCCGCCGTGACGACCGCGAGCAGGATCGACCCGACCCCTGTCCGGCCGACGAAGGCGCTGACCGTGATGCCCAGCGCGAACACGGTCAGAGCAGCGGCGAGACCGGTCTGGAGGCTGGTGACGAGGGCGTGGTCGTCCCAGGTCAGGCCGGTGCCGACGGCCCCTGCGGCCAGTGCCAGCAGGAACACCCAGCCGCCGATCCAGCGCGGGCCCTGGGAGCCGTGCCCGCGCGGCCCGCTCGGCAGGGGTGGGCGGGCCCCTGCGTACGTGCTTGTCGCGTGGGGCTGCCGGGAGGTGCTCGGCTCGGTGGCGGAGCCCTTTGTGTCCGGAGGGCCCCACAAGTAGCCCGTACCGCCGACGTGTGTGCCGTCCTTGACGATCGGATCGCGCCACCAGGACGTTATGGGGGCGGCGACCGGAGGCGCCTGTGCCTCGGGCGGAGCGTCGGCTACCGCCTGTGCGGCGAGGGGGTCGGCGTCGGCGGTGCCGCGCTGCGCCGACCAGTAGCCGGCGCCGGCGAGAAGCAGCGCCAGGACCGCGGCGAAGGTGAGGAGCCCGCCGTTGCTCAGCATCGACAGGAACAGGCCGCAGCCGACGAGCGCGCAGAGCACGGCCGTCAGCGCCGGGCCGTCCACGCGGCCCGACAGCAGCCTGCGCGCCTCGTTCTCCTCCTCGTCGTCGAAGGGTACGAACAGCCAGGCGAAGCCGTAGAAGATGAGGCCGATGCCGCCGGTGACCGCGAGAACGGCGAGACCGATCCGGAAGATCACCGGATCCATGTCGCACTGACGACCGAGACCGGCGCAGACCCCGCCCAGCATCTTGTGCCGACGGTCCCGGCGGAACTTCGTCGGGGGTGCCGGCGCGGCGGGGTCCTGAGCGGCGGCGGCATCCGACAGCCCCCCGGCCGGGGGCCCGCCTGCGCCTTCCCGCGGGCCGCCGTGGCCGCCGCCCGGCCCGGGCGCGGCATCTGCGGCGGCACGCTGCTGATCGGTCATGCGTCCATGGTGACGTCCCACAACCCACAACGGCATCGGGCTGGACCCTGGCCGAACCCTGATATTGCCCCCTGGGGCCGTCCCGGGGGAGGGTGGGCACAACCCACGACGGCGAGTGCCTCGCGTACGGCCTGTGCACAGGTTCCCGTGGGCGCAGCCCGTGTCAGGGAAGCTTAGGGGTCCAACCCTGATGTCCCGCGCCGCAAGGCGTGTGACCATCGGTGGCATGCCGGAAGCCGCCGCCGCCCCCACCCCCACCGCGCGCCCCCTCCGCAAGCTCTACCGCAGCAGCGACGGTCGCTGGCTCGGCGGAGTGGCCAGGGGTCTCGCCGGGCACCTGGGGCTGCCCGTCATCTGGGTGCGGCTCGTCTTCGTAGGACTGTTCATGGCGGACGGCCTCGGCGCCCTGCTCTACGCGGCGTTCTGGTTCTTCGTCCCGCTCGGCGTCGGCGGCGTCGACGCCGAGCGCCCCCCGGCGGTCACCACGGAGGCGTCTCCTGACGGCCGCCGCAGACTCGTGGCCCGCAAACCGGACAAGGGCCAGATCGTCGCGCTGCTCGCCATGGTCGTCGTGGCCATGGTCTTCGTCGGCAACGTCGACCTGGGCGGCCCGGCCAAGGCGTACCTGTGGCCGGCCCTGCTCGTCGGCGCGGGCGTGGCCCTGGTCTGGCGCCAGGCGGACAACGCACGGCGAGCCCGCTGGATGGAGGTCGGCCGGCGCCGCCGCACCCTGACCCTGGTCCGCTCGGCGGCGGGCGTGCTGCTCGTCGGCACCGGAGTCACGGGCATCTTCGTACTGCAGGGATCGGCCGAGCACCTCGGCTCCGTGCTGCAGGCGGCGCTCGCCGTCCTGGTCGGCATAGCCCTGCTCGCCGGCCCGTATCTCGTACGCATGACCCAGGACCTGTCCGAGGAGCGGCTGATGCGTATCCGCGCGCAGGAACGTGCGGAGGTCGCCGCGCATGTGCACGACTCGGTCCTGCACACGCTGACGCTGATCCAGCGCAACGCGGAGAACGCCGGCGAGGTCCGGCGCCTGGCGAGGGCCCAGGAGCGCGACCTGCGCGCCTGGCTGTACAAGCCGGAGGGCAACGGCAAGTCCGCAGAAGACGCAGACGAGGAGCCGGACACGCTCGCCGAGGCCGTGCGGCGCAATGCCGCCGAGGTCGAGGACAAACACGGCGTCCCCATCGAGGTCGTGGTCGTAGGCGACTGCCCCCTCGACGAGAAACTGGGAGCACAGATGCAGGCCGCGCGGGAAGCGATGGTGAACGCCGCCAAGTACGGTGGCGAGGGCGGCGCGGTGCAGGTCTACGCCGAGGTCGAGGACCGGACCGTCTTCGTGTCGGTCCGTGACCGCGGGCCCGGTTTCGATCTGGGTTCCGTCCCCGAGGACCGGATGGGCGTACGAGAATCGATCATCGGCCGTATGCAGCGCAACGGCGGTACGGCGCGGCTGCGGGCCGTGCCGGACGGCGGCACCGAGGTCGAGCTGACCATGGAGAGGGCGGAGAGGACGTCATGAGCGACGTGGCGGGGGCGAACGAGCCGACCGGTACGAACGATCCTGCGGAGGGCGCTGGCGGGCGTCGCGTACGGGTCGTCCTGGTCGACGACCACCGTATGTTCCGCACGGGAGTCCAGGCGGAGATCGGCCAGACCGAGCGCACCGGGGTCGAGGTGGTCGGCGAGGCCGCCGACGTCGACCAGGCGGTCTCGGTCATCACGGCCACCCGCCCCGAGGTGGTGCTGCTCGACGTGCATCTGCCCGGTGGCGGGGGCGTCGAGGTGCTGCGCCGCTGTGCTTCCCTGATGGGCGACGCGGAGCGTCCCGTCCGGTTCCTGGCGCTGTCCGTCTCGGACGCCGCCGAGGACGTCATCGGTGTCATCCGCGGCGGTGCACGGGGCTATGTCACCAAGACGATCACGGGCACGGACCTGGTCGATTCGATCTTCCGCGTCCAGGACGGCGACGCGGTGTTCTCGCCGCGTCTGGCGGGCTTCGTCCTCGACGCGTTCGCGTCCACCGACGCCCCGCCGGTCGACGAGGACCTGGACCGTCTCACCCAGCGCGAGCGCGAGGTGCTGCGGCTCATCGCCCGCGGCTATGCGTACAAGGAGATCGCCAAGCAGCTCTTCATCTCCGTGAAGACGGTCGAGTCGCACGTGTCGGCGGTGCTGCGCAAGCTCCAGCTCTCCAACCGGCACGAACTGACCCGCTGGGCCACGGCGCGGCGGCTGGTCTGACGCACCGTCCGGCAGGCACCGAGGCCGAGGGGGTCGGCCGGTGGGCCGGCAGGACCGGACCCCGGCTCCGGAGAGCCAGGGACCCGTCGCTCGTACTCGGCTGCCGCAGTCAGCTGCCGAACTCAGCTGCCGCCGAGGGCCCTCTTCAGCTCGGCCTTGTTCATGCTGGAGCGCCCGTCGATATTGCGCCGCTTGGCTTCGGCGTAGAGCTGGTCGTACGTCGGTTCCTGGGAGCCGGAGCGGGACCTCTCGCCGCCGCGCTTCGACGCGGACTTGTCCTGGGTCGAACTACGGCTGGCGGTGCGGGACTCGCCGGACTGTGCGCGTTCCTTGTTCACGGTGCGGGCCGCGATCTCCTTGGCTCGTTCCGTGCTCTCTCCACGCTGTTCGGCACTCTCCTTGATGTGCTCGTACTGGCGCTCGCGTTTCTGGCTGGATCCTCTTGGCATGATCCTCACCTGTCTGTTTCTCTCAGCTGTGTTTGTGCGTTCTCACACCCGTTGTGTTCTCAGGCCCCGTTTGCGCGGCACGATCGGATCAGGCGGCCTTCTTCCGGCGAGTGGCCTTGCTCAAGGCCTCGATGAGCTCTTCGCGGTTCATCCGGGAGCGGCCAGGAACTCCGATTTCCGTGGCGCGCTCGTAAAGTTCTTCCTTCTTCAGATTCCTCAGATCCTGTCGTGGCTCCGGCTCCGGCTCCGGCTTCGCTTTCTTCGCGGCCGACGGAGTGCCGCGGGCGGTCTTCTTACGCCTCTTGCCGCCGGCCTTTTCCCCCGCACGGTCGATGCTGGCCTGAAGGACCTGCATCAGGTCGACGACATTGGTGGCCTGGGGCGGTTCCTCCGCGACGGCGATCTCCTCGCCCTGGCGCTTGGCCTCGACGAGTTCCGCGACCTTTTCCTCGTACGTGTCCCGGTAGTCCTCCGGATTCCAGTCGACCGCAAGACCGTCGATGAGGCGGAGTGCCATGTCCAGTTCCTTGCCGGACAGGTCCACGCTTTCCGGCAGGCCAGGCACCGTCTCGTGTGGATCGCGTACTTCATCGGCCCAATGCATGGTCTGCAGAACCAGTACGTCCGGCTGGGCGCGCACAGCCGTCAGATACTGCTTGCTGCGCATCACGAACGTGGCGATCCCGGCGCGGTTCGATTTCTCCAGAGCGGTACGCAGCAGCTGGTACACCTTCGCGTACTCCTCGCCGCGCGGCCCCAGGTAGTACGTCCTGTCGAAGTGCACCGGCTCCACGTCGTCCAGGTCCACGAAGCCGCTGATCTCCACCAGCTGGGACTTTCCGGGGGCGATCCGGTCGAGCTCCTCCCGCTCGACGACGACGTACTCGGCGTTCTCCTCCTCGTCGCCGAGCGGGTAGCCCTTGGCGATGTCCTCGAAGCGCACCTCCTTGCCGGTGCGCTGGTTGACACGCTTGTTGCGGACCCGGTCGGAGGTGCCGCGCTGCAGCAGGCGGAAGTGCGTGGTGTGGTCCTCGATGGCCGTGTAAAGCGATACGGGGACCGTCACCAGGCCGAAGCTGAGGACGCCCGACCAGATCGCTCGCGCCATCGCGGATCACCTCCGCATCCCGGGTTCGTTCCACGACCGACGGATCGTGTCGCCAGACCTCGTGTCCTCAGGAGAGGCGGTCAGCCCCTCAGGAGAGGCGGTCAGCCGCCCGGAGAGATCCGGCCGCGCCAGGCACCCGTTTCGGTGCCGCGCTCCTCGATGAAGTGCTTGAAGCGCTTCAGGTCGCCCTTGGCCCGGCGGCCGATGACGCCCGCCATGTCGGCGGTCTTCTCCGCGAGACCGGAGGGCTCGACGTCCAGGGCGAGGTTGACCCTGGTGTGCGTGTCGTCCAGGCGCTGGAACGTCACGACGCCCTTCTGCTTCACCTCGCCGGAGGTGGTGCGCCAGGCGACCCGTTCGTCGGGGAGCTGGTCGACGATCTCCGTGTCGAACTCCCTGCGGGCCCCGGCGATGCTCGTGACCCAGTGGTTGTGCCGGTCGTCGATCTGCTGGACCTGTTCCACACCTTCCATGAAATTCGGGAACTCCTCGAACTGCGTCCACTGGTTGTACGCGGTGTGCAGCGGGACGTCCACGTCGACGGACTCCATGGTCGTGCTCATGAGGTGTCTCCTCCTTCCGACGGGAGACCGCTCAGGCGATCCCCCCTGAGCAACGGAATCGTCTGTATTCGGCTTCCCCTAAGAGGAGGGCCTAACCGGCTGTGCTTGTCCCGATTGGTGTGGATGTGTACCGGGCGTATTGGGTGAGGTGCGCGACCTGGGGGCGGGCGTGGAGGGCGTGGAGGCGCTCACGCACGGCGGATGTCGCCGGCGCCACGCCACCCGCGTCGAGGGCGCAGTGGCACAAGCATCCCCGGTGCGATGCCACCCGCATTCCCGGTGCTACGCCACCCGCGTCGCCCCCGCGAACGGCATTTCGTCGATGGGTGCGACGCGCACCGGCGCGCTGGGATTAGGGGCGTGGATCATCCGGCCGTTGCCCACGTAGATGCCGACGTGGCTGACGCTCGAGTAGAAGAAGACCAGATCGCCCGGGAGCAGTTCGGCGCGCGGGATGCGCCGGCCGGCGTCGATCTGGGCATACGTCGTGCGAGGCAGGGACACGCCCGCCGAACGGTACGCGGCCTGGGTGAGGCCGGAGCAGTCGAAGGCGTTGGGGCCGGTGGCACCCCACACGTAGGGGCTGCCCAGCGCCCGGAACGCATAGGAAACAGCCTCGGCGGCACGGGAGTTGGGGGCTGCGGCCGATCCGTCCGGGAAGGCCTCGAGTCCTCCGGGACCGGAGGCGGGGAACGCGCCCCCCGTCCCGTCCCCGAAGATCCCGGCGCGCTCGCCCGCGGAGAGGCGGTTGAGCAGCTGCTGAGCCTCGGCCAGCTTCGTGGTCACGGTCTTCTTGTGCCGCTTCAGTTCGGCCTGGCGGGCCGTGAGTTCGGCGAGCCGGCCGTCGGCCTCCTCGCGGAGCTGCTCGATCTGCTGCAGCTGCTTCTGGACGCCTGCCACGTCCGCGGCCTGGCGGTGACCGGCGCGCTCCGCCAACGCCGCGCGCTCCAGGTACTGGTCGGGGTCGGAGGAGAGTGCCAGCTCCACGCCCGGGTCTACGGCGCCTGAACGATACTGCGCAGCCGCCGCCGAACCCAGCGCACCGCGCGCGGAGTTCAACTGCTCCATCCTGCGGGCCGCCTCGTCGCGCAGCTCGTCGACGCCCTTCTCGGTCTCGCCGGCGTCCTCCTTCGCGCCGTTGTACTTCTCGGTGGCGATCTCCGCCTCGTGGTAGAGCTTGTCGACCTTGGCCTTCACCTGGGCTGGGGTGAGATCCGGTGCCGCGTGACCGGCGCCGTCGAAGGCCGTCGCGGTCGCCGCTCCGGCGAGTGCGAGGGTGGTGGCGGTGCGGGCCGTATGGCCGCTGAGCGAGCGCTGTCTGGGCTTCCGGTGCGCTGCCACGGGGGTCCACGTCCTTCCGGGGGGCGTACGACGTACGACCGCCGAGGAACCGGCATGGGGACGGGTGTCCGGCGGCGGCCCGCACAGGGGGAGCGCGCCGCCGCCGGACCTTCTCGGCGGAGGTGTCCGACTGCCGCCCTCGGCCCGGGCGGCGGTGGGGAGCCGGGCACCTGGGGAAGCACGCTAAACCCCTCCGTCACCCCGCGGTGACGCCATGTGCGCAACTGGCCGGAGTGGACTGCCCGGTGCCCGTATGTGACCGCGGCGCCGACAGGCCGCCGCCCCCTTGCCGTACGGCTGTGACCGTTGCCCCGGAAGTGGCCCCCCTGCCCGGAGGCCGGTGCTAGTGGTCCGGTTAGGCTCCGGCCTCATGGACGTACTCATCCATCTCTTCGTCGGCCTGCACATCATCGGCATCGCCTCGCTTCTGGGCGGCTTTCTGACCCAGATGAAGGCGATGGGCGAGGGCACGGCACGGTTCGGCCCGGCGATGCTGCACGGCGCGCTCACGATGCTCGTCACGGGAGTGATCCTGGTCGGCCTCAACCAGGCCGACGACCAGCCCGTCGACAACATCAAGATCGGCGTGAAGCTGGCGCTGCTGATCGTGATCCTCGGACTCGTCTACGTGAAGCGCGACGAGGAGAAGGTGGACAAGAGGTCGTTCGGTCTGGTGGGCCTGCTGACGATGGCGAACGTGTTCATCGCGGTGCTCTGGACGTGAGCGACAAGCAATAGCCCGTCCGGCGTTTGAGGACGAGCCCGTCAGGGCGATCGGGGGTCTGGGGGCGAAGCCCGGAGAACCCAACCGGCGCGACGCACCCGCAGCCCCCGCCCCCACGCCCCGCACCTACGCGGGCCGCACCACGCTGTGAATCGGCATGTAGTAAATCGACTCGACCCGAACATTCGCCCCCGGCTTGGGCGCATGGATCATCTCGCCATTCCCGATGTAAATCCCGACGTGGCTGATGTCGTCGTAGAAGAAGACCAGGTCCCCCGGCTCGGCATTGTCGACAGACACGGTCGTGCCGACCTTCACCTGATCCCAGGTGGTACGCGGCAGCGACACCCCGGCCGTCTTCCACGCGGCCTGAGTGAGCCCTGAGCAGTCGTACGACTCGGGCCCCGTGGCCCCCCACACGTACGGCTTCCCTATCTGGGCCTCGGCGAAGTCGATGACCTTGGCGGCCATCGTGGCGTAGCTGGAGGATCCGGTGCTGCCGGAGTCACTCCCGGTGCCCGTCCCGGAACCGGTGGCAGCCTCCTGCTCGGCCTGCTCCTGTTCGGCCTGCGCCTGCGCCTCCTGACGCTGCCGCTCCTCCTCGGCCTGCCGGCGCGCCAGCTCCTCCGCCTTGCGCCTGGCCTCTTCCTCCTTCGCCTTCTCGATCGCGGCGAGCCGCGCCTTCTCCTCTGCGGTCAGCTCCGACAGCAGCTCGCGCGCCTCGCTGAGCTTCTGCTGGACGTCCTGCTTGCTCGCCTTCAGGTCCGCCTGCGACTCGGTCAGCGACGCGAGGGACTCCGTCGCCTCCTCGCGCTTCTTCGTCGTCTCGATCTGCTGCGTCTGGTAGTCGTCGACCGCTTCCTTCTGCCGGTTGGTGAGCCGGCTCATGAGCTGGCTCTGGTCGAAGTACTCCTGCGGGTCCTCGGCGAGCAGCAGCGTGGCGGTGTCGGAGACGCCCCCGGTGCGGTACTGGGCGGCGGCGAAGGAGCCGAGCTCGCGGCGCGCCTCGTTCAGCTTCTCGGTGCGCTTGGCCACGTCGTCGAGCAGCCCGTCGACGTGCTTGCGCTGCTCGTCGGTCCGTTCCTGGGCCGCGTTGTACTTCTGGGTGGCGACGCCCGCCTGACGGTAGAGGTCGTCGACCTTCTTCTGGACCTCTTCGAGGCTGGGCTTCGGTTCGGCGGGCGCGGCGGTCGCCGTCTGTGACATGAGCGCCACGGAGGTGAGGGCGGCGGCGGTGAAGCCGACCGCGGGGGACGTGCGGAGACCGGCGACGAGCTGGCCGGTGGTCCGCGGCTTGCGGTGCGACGCCAAGAGAGGCGACTCCTTCCGTGGACCGCCTACCGGGTTAGCTGTCGGGTTCGGGCGGGTGGTTCGGAAGGCTGCCCTACGGTCCGTGCCTCGTGCCCGCGGGTGTCGCGCGCACTCGGTACGGGACCGATTCACCCCAAGGTCAAAGTGGGTCCCCGGCTCCGGCTGCCGTGAGGGCGCACCGGACTCGGCGGAGGCAACCCGTCCCGGCGTCGTTCGCCGGCGGGGGTACGGGCGGCCCGCCGGGCACGCTAGCCAACTCGTGTGGCCGCTGTGAAGGTTGATGTTCGATATGCCCGATACATTTTCGTGACCTTGACCATTCGGCGGGGTCGTAGGGGGTGCTTCTAGGCAAAGCAGAAAGACCGCTGATATCTGCACCTGTAGGGATCTATCTGGCTTTTTCAAGCCAGTGTTCGGCTTCCGAGTCGAGATCTCTCGCCGCTGTCGACGGCGATGCGGCCGACTTCCCAAGGCGGCAGTGACTGTCAGCGCGGCGGCCTAGACTCGAGGAGCGATGAGCAGCCTCTTTGACGACAGCTTCCTGGCCGATCTCCAGCCCGCGCGGCGCGCGGACGAGGAGCCCCCGCCGCCGCCCGAGGACAGCGCTCCGGAGGACATCCCGGACGACCTGTTCGAGGGCCGGTTCGACGTGCCTTCGCCGCCCCGTGACGCGTACTACCGGGACGGCGCGCCCCGCCCCGCCATCGACCCAGCCGAGCTGCTCCACGGGCTGAACGACGAGCAGCGCGCCGCCGTCGTGCACTCCGGCTCCCCGCTGCTCATCGTGGCCGGCGCCGGCTCCGGCAAGACGCGCGTGCTGACGCACCGCATCGCGTATCTGCTGGCCGAGCGCGGCGTGCACCCCGGGCAGATCCTGGCGATCACGTTCACGAACAAGGCCGCGGGCGAGATGAAGGAGCGCGTGGAGCACCTCGTCGGCCCGCGCGCGGGCGCGATGTGGGTGATGACCTTCCACAGCGCGTGCGTCCGAATCCTGCGCCGCGAGTCGAAGAAGCTGGGCTTCACCTCCAGCTTCTCGATCTACGACGCCGCGGACTCCAAGCGCCTCATGGCGCTGGTCTGCCGTGATCTCGATCTCGACCCGAAGCGCTATCCGCCGAAGTCCTTCAGCGCCAAGATCTCCAACCTCAAGAACGAGCTCATCGACGAGGAGACCTTCGCCGCGCAGGCCGCCGACGGTTTCGAGAAGACCCTCGCCCAGGCCTATGCGCTGTACCAGTCGAGGCTGCGCGAGGCGAACGCGCTGGACTTCGACGACCTGATCATGACGACCGTCCATCTGCTCCAGGCGTTCCCGGACGTCGCCGAGCACTACCGGCGGCGCTTCCGGCACGTCCTGGTCGACGAGTACCAGGACACGAACCACGCCCAGTACGCCCTCGTGCGCGAGCTGGTGGGACAGCCCGGAGGGGACGACGACCCGGAGCCGGCCGAGTTGTGCGTCGTCGGTGACGCGGACCAGTCGATCTACGCCTTCCGCGGCGCCACCATCCGCAACATCCTCCAGTTCGAGGAGGACTACCCGGACGCGACGACGATCCTGCTCGAACAGAACTACCGCTCCAGCCAGACGATCCTGAGCGCCGCAAACGCCGTCATCGAGCGCAACGAGAGCCGCCGCCCCAAGAACCTGTGGACGAACGCCGGCGCGGGTGCGCGGATCACCGGCTATGTCGCCGACACCGAGCACGACGAGGCACAGTTCGTCGCCGACGAGATCGACCGGCTGACGGACGCGGACGAGGCGAAGTCGGGCGATGTCGCCGTCTTCTACCGCACCAACGCACAGTCCCGTGTGTTCGAGGAAGTCTTCATCCGCGTCGGCCTGCCGTACAAGGTCGTCGGCGGCGTCCGCTTCTACGAGCGCAAGGAGGTCCGGGACGTCCTCGCGTATCTGCGCGTGCTGTCGAACCCGGAGGACTCCGTCCCGCTGCGCCGCATCCTGAACGTCCCCAAGCGCGGCATCGGCGAGCGCGCCGAGGCGATGATCGACGCCCTCGCCCAGCGCGAGAAGATCAGCTTCGCGCAGGCGCTGCGCCGCGTCGACGAGGCGTACGGCATGGCGGCCCGCTCGACCAACGCCGTCAAGCGGTTCAACACGCTGATGGAGGACCTGCACACCATCGCGGAGTCCGGCGTCGGCCCGGCGACCGTCCTCGAAGCCATACTCGAACGGACCGGCTACCTCGCCGAGTTGCAGGCATCCACCGACCCCCAGGACGAGACACGCATCGAGAACCTGCAGGAACTGGCCGCAGTGGCCCTGGAGTTCGAGCAGGAGCGGGCCGAGGGCGAGGCGGGCACGCTGTCCGACTTCCTGGAGCAGGTGGCGCTCGTCGCCGACTCCGACCAGATCCCGGACGAGGACGAGGAGGGCAGCGGCGTCATCACGCTCATGACGCTGCACACCGCCAAGGGCCTCGAATTCCCCGTCGTCTTCCTGACGGGCATGGAGGACGGCGTCTTCCCGCACATGCGTTCCCTCGGCCAGACCAAGGAGCTCGAGGAGGAACGGCGCCTGGCGTATGTCGGGATCACACGCGCGCGGGAGCGTCTCTATCTGACGCGGTCCACGATGCGCAGCGCCTGGGGCCAGCCGGCGTACAACCCGCCGTCGCGCTTCCTGGAGGAGATCCCCGCCCAGCACGTGGAGTGGAAGCGGACGGGATCCACCGCTCCGGTCTCTTCAGGACCGGCCGCCGGTGTCGCCGCCTCACTGTCCTCGTCGCGCTCGCGCAGCGCGGCCTCCGGGGCCTCGGGGTTCGCCACGCGACGGGCGTCCGAGAAGCCGGTGGTCTCGCTGGCGGTCGGGGACCGGGTCACGCACGACCAGTTCGGCCTGGGCACGGTGGTCGGCGTGAAGGGTACGGGCGCGAACGCCGAGGCGACGATCGACTTCGGCGACACCAAGCCGAAGCGCCTGCTGCTGCGATACGCACCGGTGGAGAAGCTGTAGGAATATGAGCCCGCCAGGGCTAAGCCGGGTCGAGACCGTGACTCCGCAGCCACGGCAGCGGGTCTATCGCAGCCCCGCCGCCCGGCCGCACCTCGAAGTGCAGATGCGGCCCGGTGGAGTTGCCGGAGTTCCCGGAGTACGCGATGACGTCACCGGCCTTGACGGTGCCGCTCGAGATCTTGTGGCTGGAGAGATGGCAGTACCACGTCTCGGTACCGTCCTTGGCTGTCACGATCGCCATGTTGCCGTACGCGGGATTCCACTCCACGCGTACGGTGCCGTCCGTCGCGGCCATCACAGGGGTGCCGTAGGAGACGGGGAAGTCGATGCCGCTGTGCACGGACATCCAGTTGATGCCCGACTGTCCGTAATAGGCGCTGAGTCCGTGCTGTGCCACCGGCAGGGCGAACTTCGGGCGGAGCCGCTCTTTGCGCGCCGCTTCCTCGGCAGCCCTCTTCCGCTCGGCCTCCTGCTGGGCCTTGAGGTCGATGCGCTCCTGGGTGCGGCTCGCCCGGTCGGCGAAGTCGCCCGCGTCAGCGGAGAGGTTCTCGAGCTGAGTGTCCAGCTTGTTGTTGGCGACGGACGGCTTCACGGAGCTGGTGTCCGGGGCCGCGGTCGTCGTGGTGTCGTCGTCGCTGCCCAGGTTGCTCACGGAGGCGGCCGCGATTCCCGCGACGCCCATCACGCACGCGGATGGCACGGCCACGGTGAGCAGCGCGGAACGCTTGGCGGGGGAGCGGCGCCGGGACCGTGCGCGGGGCACTCGGGCCGAAGAGGACACCGTGGAGACCAGCGGTTCAGCGGCTTTCTCTTCAGAAGTCGCCTCGTCGAGGGGAAGATCGCGATCGTGGTGATCGCCGCCGTGGTCGCGTTCGTGGCCCCGGAGGCCCTCCTCGGGAGCGAACTCGACTTCGGGGGAGTCGTGTTGCTCGTACTGCTCGTACGAGACCTGCTCGAACGCGCCGGTCGTCTGCTCGTACGACTCCTGCCCCGGCTCAGGGGCGAGGTCCGAGACCGGCTCCGGCTCAGGGGCCGGGTTCACGCTCTCGTACGCCGTCGAGCCGCCGTCGGAGTTCCATGCGGTGGCGTCGTACGCGCCCGTGTCGAAGCTCTGGTCTCCGAAGGCCCCTGTTGAGAAGGCCTGCGTATCGAGCGGCGGCTGTCCGAAGTCGTGCTGCCCGAAATCGCTCTGCCCGAAGTCGCTCTGTCCGAGATCGTGCTGCTCAAAGGCCTGTTGGTCGTACGCTTGGTTTGCGTGGGTCTCCCACTGGCCGGTCTGACCGGTCTGGCCGTCGACGGCCCATGCTCCCGAATCCCACTGGCCCGTGCCGGTGGCATCCGGGCTGGTGGCCTGCGTGGGGATGTGGGCGGCGAGCTGGTCGTAGCCGGCGGACGCCCAGACCCCGGTCGTGTCATAACTGCCGGTCTCGTACGCGGCATGGTGCTGCGCCGCATACGGGTCGTAGTTCAGCGTCTCCTGCGGGGCGACCGTCTGGTGCTGATACGTGCCGGTGGCATCACCCCCGGCCGCGGCTCCCAGGCCGGACCACTGGCCGCTGTCGTACGAGTCGCCGGGGAGGTCGCCGAAGAGCGGATCGGTCTCGAAGCCGGGGCTGGTGTAGGAGCCGGTGGCGTAGGAGCCCGTGGAGAACGTGTCGGTGGAGTAGCCGTCGTACCCGGTGTAGCCGCCGTGCTGCGCGCTCTGCCCCTCGTAGGAGGCGTAGTCGTAGCGCGCATAGTCGGCGTCTGTGGCCGGTGCCGGGGGAGTTGCGGTCCCCGACGGGTGACGGTCGTTCACCAACTTCTCTTTCGCCTCGACAGCAGGAGCTGGGGTCTGAACCCGCGGCGCTAACCACTGAAGTCACACAGTCCCAGGGGCAGAGCAGTGCGGTGACTGTACCCGGCGGTTCGCGGGCGCGACAATCTTCGGCAGGTTTCGCGCACGCAGGAAACGGGCAATCAGTGGCCTTTCGGCGAACTGCGGGCAGAGCTTTGGCTCTGCGTTCGACTGGCGTTCGACATCAGGCCACCGTCAGACCATCGGTTCGGCCGGCTGCGCGGGCCTTCGTCGCCTCCTCCGCGTCGAGCGCCTGCCGGATGCCGTTGGCCACTGCGGGGTGAACGGGCAGGGCGAGATGCCCGATCCCGCTCACCTGCACGTTGTGCGCGGTCAGATCCGGGTGGTCGAGGCATGCACTGTCGAGCGGGTCCATCATCTGGTCGAGATCGCTCCAGAAACTCACGAACCGCGTACGGCAGTCAGGTGAAGGCTGCTTCAGCTCTTCGATCACCTCGGAACCCGGCCGCATCTGCCGGACGATCGGATGCGCGTCCAGCAGCGGCGCTATACGGGTGCCCGAGTGCGGCGTACCGAGCGTGACCAGCGTGCGCACCTTTACATCACCGCCGAGGCGCTGCACGTAGTAGCGGGCGATCAGCCCGCCGAGGCTGTGCCCCACGATGTCCACCTCGCGATGGCCGCTGCGCTCGCAGATCTCCTCTATATGGCGGCCTAGCAGTTCGGCCGCGGTGCGGATGTCGCACGTGAGAGGCGAGTAGTTGAGCGACTCCACATGCTGCCTGCCGTGCTGGGCCAGGGAGCGCCGCAGCAGTACGAAGACCGAGCGGTTGTCGATGAAGCCATGCAGCAGAACGACGGGGAGTTTCCTCTCCGTCGGCAACTGGGGAGCATCCGGCTGAGGCAGCGCCGCGGCGGCTCTGCGCTCCTGCGTGATGCCTGAGGGGTACAGCAGGAGGTGACCGGCGAGTATCGCGATCTCGAGGGCCGTCGCCTTCAGCAGGGTGATGGAGAGCCCTGCCAGCCTCCAGGGAAAGAGACGCTGACAGAGCGGAAGAATGGGCAGAACCGTCGTGGCCTTCATCGTCGACCGACCTCCCGTCGGCACACGAAGGACGGCTCTGTCCCCCGTATGCCCTCGTGGGCAGCCGCGATGGAGGAGGTCGGCAGTGCACAGGCTGCGCGGTGGTGCTCTTGTCCCGTCTGCGGTGCGTGTAATTCCATTTTTCTGACGGATGCGACTCTGATAGTGGCTCTGTGTAGTGGTTCGGTGGCTCCCTGTGCGATAGCCGATACGTCGCCTCGGCGCGCCATGCCGAGCGGCTGACGGCGCGGAGGCCGGCGACCTCGTAGGCGGCTCCCCTGACGCCCGCCCCGGCTGCGGCCTGGTGCCGCAGGATGCGGAGCAGTGCGCGGCGAACGTGTCCCACCGTGTGATTTCCCCCTCGGTCACCGTCGTAAAACTGCCTGTTGCGGGATGCTGGCGATAACGTTCGTTCACTTCCTCGTGTCCGCACGGCGGGGCAGTGCCGGGTAGGGCGGCCGCAAACCGTGCTTCCGCTTGCTCTCGCATGCTCGGTCTCGTGCTCTCAGGGGGCGGGAATGGGGGCAATGGGGCATGGGCCGGTCGGGTGGACGGTCGGAATCAGGGCCGCCGGTGCAGTCGGTGGCGCAGTGGGTACATGCCGGAGGGCATGTCGGTACATGGAGGCAGTGATGGGTGTGGCAACGGGGCCGATCCGCGTGGTGGTCGCCAAGCCGGGGCTCGATGGCCATGATCGCGGGGCCAAGGTGATCGCGCGGGCGCTGCGTGACGCCGGAATGGAGGTCATCTACACCGGCCTGCACCAGACGCCCGAGCAGATCGTCGACACGGCGATCCAGGAGGACGCCGACGCGATCGGTCTCTCCATCCTGTCCGGCGCGCACAACACGCTCTTCGCGCGCGTGCTGGAGCTTCTCAAGGAGCGCGACGCGGAGGACATCAAGGTCTTCGGCGGCGGCATCATCCCCGAGGCGGACATTGCCCCGCTCAAGGAGAAGGGCGTCGCCGCGATCTTCACCCCGGGCGCCACGACGGCCTCGATCGTGGACTGGGTCCACGCGAACGTACGCCAGCCGGCGTAGTGCCATGGGGGCTGGGCTGGGCCCTGGCCCCATGGCACCTGCGGCGGCTGACTGGCGTTCGCAGGGGCTGTTGGAGTGAGAGCGCCGGCAGGCTCGGGCTTCTGTACGGTTCCGGTGGCTTGTGTGGTGGGCAGTCGTTCCTCCCCCAGCTACCGCTGGGAGGTCCCCCAGGCGATGGGGTGCCTTCCCGAGGGCCTTAAGGCACTGGGGGAGGGTGGGCACAACGCATGGTGGCGGGTGCGCTTTCGTGGGGCTAGGGGCTAGGGGCTAGGGGCTAGGGGCTAGGGGCTAGAGGCCGGCCGCCGACGGCATCAGCGGCCGTGGTGCCGCCTGCGGGGCACCGCGGGGTTAGTGCGACGCGGGGCCGCTGTGAGCGTCGCGCCGCTGTGAATCGCGGGCTACTTGTGAGTGCGGGCCGCTTGTGTATCAGGGGCCGCTCGTGGCGCGGGCCGCTTGTGAAGCAGGGCCGCTCATGGGGTGCCCTTGTGCATGCGAGGGCAGCGTTTGGGGACCCGCAACGTCGTAGGCGACCACCGCCTGTCAAGGAGCTCACGATGCCGTGGGTCCCTGGACGCTCACGGCGCCGTAAGTTCCGCCCGCATGGTGGCTCGTAGGCGAAGCGTGCCTACGAGGCGTTGGAAGGCTTCCGACCAGTAGCCCACGGCGCCCGGGGAGGCGTCCTCCGGCTCGTCGGGTATGGCAGTGAGTCCGTCCAGGCGGGCTGCCGTCGCCGGGTCCAGGCAGCGCTCCGCGAGCCCCATCACACCGCTGAAGCTCCACGGATAACTCCCCGCATCCCGTGCGATGTTCAAGGCATCCACCACCGCGTGGCCCAGCGGCTCGGCCCACGGAGTCGCGCACACCCCCAGCAGCTGGAACGCCTCCGACAGGCCGTGCGCCGATATGAACCCCGCGACCCACTCGGCCCGTTCGCCGGCCGGCAGCGCGGCCAGCAGCTTCGCGCGCTCGGCGAGCGACACCGCGCCCGGTCCCGCGGCACCCGGCGATGCCGGAGCGCCGAGCAGCGCCCGTGACCAGGCCGCGTCACGCTGCCGTACCGCGGCCCTGCACCACGCACCGTGCAGCTCGCCCTGCCAGTCGTCGGCGACCGGCAACGCGACTATCTCCTCCGGCGTACGACCCCCGAGCCGCTCCGACCAGATGGCGAGCGGCGCCGCCTCTGCCAGCTGGCCCAGCCACCACGACCGTTCTCCCCGGCCTGCGGGGGGCTTGGGCACCACGCCGTCCCGCTCCATGCCCGCATCGCACTCGTGCGGCGCCTCCACCACGACCGTCGGTTGCGTCTGCGTATGGTCGAGGGACACGCAGGAGGCGGCGCGCGCCGCCATACGCGCAGCCAGCGCCGAGCCCGGCAGTGCGGACAGCAACTCAGCAGCCGTCGCCCGGACGTTGCGGCTCCTGTCGGCCAGGGCCCGCTCGAGGAACGGCTCGTCCGCGTCGCTCAGCCCCGTACGCAGTGAGTCGAGGAACATCAGCCTGTCCTCGGCACGCTCAGTGGACCAGGTCGTGCCCAGAAGATCACGGCCGGCCGACGCGTCCTGTGCACGCATCGCGGCCAGCAGCGTGACGCGTTCAGCGAACAGCCCCTCCTGCCAGAGCCGTTCGACCTCGACCGAGTCCCCGAGGGCGGGTACTGCGGTGCCGCCGCCCGGAGTGGAACGCAGCGCGAACCTCCAGTCCGGGTTCAGACGCGCCAGCCATATCGCGCGCGGTCCCGCGAAGGCGAGCGTCTGCGGCCGCAGATCGGTTCGGCCCCTGGCCGCGTCAAGGAGCGCGGGCAGCAGCTCCGGTGGGGCCGCGTAGCCGTGCTCGTTCGCCGCCGCGAGCCACTGGGGCAGCAGCTCCATGAGGTCCGGTGCCGTTCCGCGACGGCCACCGCTGCCGGCGCCCGGGCGGTCGGCGAGCAGCACCGCGAGCCGCCGCCTGGCCGCCGACGGCAACGCGGGCCGGGGATCCTCCGCCGCGCGCTCGGGCAGCGTGGCGGCGGACGCGGGCCGGAGTCCTGCTCTGCGCCGCACGGTCTGCACCGCAGCCGTGTCCAAGAGGGCGGTCGGCGCATCTTTTCCGGCGGTGCCGACGGGAGGCGTGCGCCGGTCAGTACCGAGCAACGCAGCCGTGATGAGCTCCTCCCAGGAGGACTCCCTCATGACAGGGTTCCTGTTCATGCGATTCCCTTCCGTAGGGAATGAGCTGGACTGGTGTGGGTGTGGTGTCGGCGCGGGCGAACACTCATGCGGGCGTGCGTGGGCCTGGGGATGTCCAGGCGTGTCTGGTCGAGTGGACCGAGGCGGTGCCTCTCTGCGTGGGCCTCCCCCGTCGGATCAGCACAGTGGAATCGGCTCTCCCGGTCCTTCGGGCCAGACCCCGAGCGGGGTGAAGCCGCGGTGCCCGCACTCGCCGAAGACCGTGACGGGAGCGCCGCCCGACACAGCGACCAGGCGCCACAGCCCTGAGCCGGACAGGGCGGGGGCCGCAAGAGGCAGCGCGGACTTGCCGTCGGCGTCGGCCAGTTGCCAGCCGTCTCCGTCCGGGGCCGGTATGACGCGGTCCAGCGTCACCGGCCAGGACTCCAGCCAGGGGTCGTCCCGCAGCGCTTCGCCGTACCGCGCCACAGCCTGCGTCGTGCTCACCCCCGCCGGCCGCACGGCCGACGGTGTAGGTGGAGTGAACTGCTCGCCGAGATCGGCCCTCAGCTGTCCGGCGCCCGGGTACGAGGACGCCTCGGCGTCGAGCGCAAGGCCCACCGGCAGGGCGAGTGCCGGCGCCCGGCCCGCCGCCCCGTACGACAGCAACAGCACCATGCGCCCGGACTCCTCGCCGTACAGCCATATCCGGCGGGTGGTCAGGTGGCTGTCCGCTGTGTCGTACTGCGCGAGGACCAGCCAGCGGTCGCGCACTGCCGGACCGGCCGCTGCCGCGGGCAGCCCGATGCGCGAACGAACCGTGGCGGCCAGGGAGTCCGGCAACTGGTCGCGGCGCAGCCAGCCCTGGTCGAGGAGATGGATGAGCGCACACTCCTCCAGCAGCCGAACCGGCCAGCCGGATCCGGAGGACGGTATGGCCCCCAACTCCCTGACCCGCGCGGCCAGCCCGGGCGCCTGGGCGTCGACCATGCGGGCCGCGGTCTCCTCCCACAGCCCGTACCCACTGCTCTCCGCCGAGGCCAGCCCGGACCGGAGGAGATCGGCCAGGCGCTGCTCCAGTTCCATCGCCCCCGCGGTGACCCGCTCCGCCCGTTTCTCCGCACGGCGCCGCGCCGCCTCCGGATCACCGGACCTGGCCGATGCCGGGCCGGCCGTCCGCTTCTGCTCAGCCCGCTGTCTGCGCCCTCCTATCCACTGCTCCGCCCACTCCGGCGCCTGCGCATCCGGCACGCCGCCGTCCCCGCCCGCCCAGAGCAGCAGCAGCCCCAGAGCGTGCTTGCACGGGAACTTGCGGCTCGGACAACTGCACTTGTACGCCGGACCTGCGGTGTCCGCGATGTCGACGACCGTTTGATACGGCTTGCTGCCGCTGCCCTTGCACAGCCCCCACACCGTCCCCTCGCCGGAACTGCCCGTCTCCGACCACGGCCCGGCCGCGCCGAGCCTGCTTCCCGCTTTGCGTGACGCGGCGTCAGGTGCCAGTGCAAGCACCTGGTCCGCCGTCCAGCGCACCCCCTGCTGAGTCATGTCGTCGAAGGTAGGTCCCGCCACTGACAATCGACCTTGCGTGGGGTGTCTGCGCAGGTCAGAGCCGATTGTCAGTGGCGTGGTGCACGGTGGTGACCAGACCCGAGCAGGCCAAGCTGGAGGGGGACCGAGCCATGTCCGTGTCCGTTGAACCGACGTCCGTCGACGCGAGCGGCAACAACCCGTCGGAGGCGCTGCGGCCGCACGCGGAGACCGCGTTCGCCGACGAACTCGCGGCGCTCGCCGCGCAGGACGACCGGCCGCGGCCGGCCCGCTGGCGTATGTCGCCGTGGGCGGTCGCCACGTATCTGCTCGGCGGCTCACTCGCCGACGGCACAGTGATCACGCCGAAGTACGTGGGGCCGCGCCGCATCGTCGAGGTGGCCGTCACCACGCTCGCCACCGATCGCGCCCTGCTGCTGCTCGGCGTGCCGGGCACGGCGAAGACCTGGGTGTCCGAGCATCTGGCCGCCGCGATCAGCGGCGATTCCACGCTGCTGGTGCAGGGCACGGCCGGGACGCCGGAGGAGGCGATCCGGTACGGCTGGAACTACGCGCAGCTGCTGGCGCACGGGCCCAGCCGGGACGCGCTCGTACCGAGCCCCGTCATGCGGGCCATGGCCGAGGGGATGACGGCGAGAATCGAGGAGCTGACCCGCATCCCGGCCGACGTACAGGACACGCTGATCACGATCCTGTCGGAAAAGACCCTGCCGATACCGGAACTGGGTCAGGAGGTCCAGGCCGTCCGCGGTTTCAACGTGATCGCCACGGCCAACGACCGCGACCGCGGTGTCAACGACCTGTCCAGCGCGCTGCGCCGCCGTTTCAACACGGTGGTGCTGCCGCTGCCGGAGAGCGCCGATGCCGAAGTCGACATCGTGGCCCGCCGCGTCGACCAGATCGGGCGCTCGCTGGACCTGCCGACCGCGCCCGACGGCATCGACGAGATCCGCCGGGTCGTCACGGTCTTCCGTGAGTTGCGCGACGGTGTCACGGCTGACGGGCGTACGAAGGTGAAGTCGCCCAGCGGCACCCTGTCGACTGCCGAGGCAATCTCGGTCGTCACCAACGGGCTCGCGCTTGCTGCGCACTTCGGCGACGGCGTGCTGCGGCCGTCGGACGTGGCCGCCGGAATCCTGGGCGCCGTCGTCCGCGACCCGTCGGCGGACCGCGTGATCTGGCAGGAGTATCTGGAGGCCGTGGTGCGTGAGCGCGACGGTTGGAAGGACTTCTACCGCGCATGCCGGGAGGTGAGCGCATGACCGGGCCCGACAAGTCGGACGCCAGGCGCGGAGCGGGCGGCGAGGGTGCCGTGTCCGGTGGGCCGCTGCTGCTGGGCGTGCGGCACCACGGGCCGGGTTCGGCCCGGGCCGTGCGGGCAGCCCTGGATGCTGCCCGGCCCCGGACCGTGCTCATCGAGGGCCCACCGGAGGCGGATGCGCTGATCGCTCTGGCCGCTGACGAGGACATGCGCCCCCCGGTCGCACTCCTCGCTCACGTCGTGGACGAGCCTGGCCGCTCCGCGTTCTGGCCGTTCGCCGAGTTCTCGCCGGAATGGATCGCCATCCAATGGGCCCTGGAGCATGACGTTCCGGCCCGCTTCATCGACCTCCCGGCGACGCTCTCGCTGGCCTGGCCAGAGAAGACGACCGGGTCCCCGCCGCCAGTACCCGAAGCGTCGCCCGAACCCCCCGCGCAGCCCGGACAGGACCTGTCACCTGAAGCCGCCGCGCAGCCCGGACCAGATGCGTCGCCCGGACCGGCCGTGTCGCCCGGACCGGCCGCGTCGCCCGGCGAATCCGACAACCCCGAGGACCCGGACGCCGTGAAGACGCCCGCGCCGGCGGGTACTCCCGAGGCAGCCGCGCAGGAGGACGCGCTGCGGATCGATCCGCTCGCCGTGCTCGCCGACGCCGCCGGTTACGACGACCCGGAGCGCTGGTGGGAGGACGTCATCGAGTACCGGGGTGGCGGCACCTCCCAGGCCCTCAAGGAACTCGGGCACAACGGCGAGGCGTTCGCGCCGTTCGATGCGCTGGCGGAGGTCATGGGAGCGCTGCGTGACGAGTACGGGTCCGGCGGGCACGACCGCGACCTGGTCCGCGAGGCGTACATGCGGATTCAGTTGCGCGCCGCACAGCGCGAGTTCGGCGACGATGTGGCAGTCGTCTGCGGAGCCTGGCATGTGCCCGCGCTGCGGCAGCGGACCACGGTGACCGCCGACCGGGCGCTGCTCAAGGGACTGCCCAAGGTGAAGGCCGACATGACCTGGGTGCCCTGGACGCACCGGCGTCTGTCCCGCACGAGTGGGTACGGCGCAGGAATCGACTCCCCGGGGTGGTACGGGCATCTGTTCAGCGCCCCTGACCGGCCGGTCGAGCGCTGGATGACGAAGGTCGCTGGGCTCCTCCGGGAGGAGGACAGGATCGTGTCGTCCGCGCATGTCATCGAGGCGGTCCGGCTCGCCCGTACGCTCGCGGCGATGCGCGGCCGCCCGTTGCCCGGCCTGACCGAGACCACCGACGCGATACGGGCCGTGATGTGCGAGGGCTCGGACGTACCGCTCGCGCTGGTCCACGACAAGCTGGTCGTGGGGGACGTACTCGGGGAGGTGCCCGCTGCGGCGCCGGCCGTCCCGCTGCAGCGCGACCTCACCCGCCTGCAGCGGAGGCTGCGACTCAAGCCCGAGGCGCTGGAACGGGAGTTGGAGCTGGACCTGCGCAAGGAGACGGATGCGGCGCGCAGCACGCTGCTGCACCGGCTCCGGCTCCTCGGAGTCGACTGGGGCGAACCTGCAAGATCGGCACGCGGCAGCACCGGCACATTCCGGGAGACCTGGCGGCTGCGCTGGGACCCGGAGCTGTCGGTGCGGGTCGCCGAGGCAGGGATATGGGGCACCACCGTGCTCACCGCCGCCACGGCGAAGGCCGAGTCGGAAGCCGTCGCCGCCGGAGCGCTCGCCGATGTCACGGCGCTCGCCGAGCGCTGCCTCCTGGCGGAACTCCCGGACGCGCTCCCGGTGGTGATGCGCGTCCTCGCCGACCGGGCGGCCCTCGACACGGACGTCGGTCACCTCGCGCAGGCGCTCCCGGCACTGGTCCGTTCCCTGCGCTACGGCGATGTGCGCGGCACGGACACCCATGCGCTGGCCGAGGTCGCCGCAGGCCTCGCCGAGCGCGTCTTCGTCGGACTTCCACCCGCTTGCGCATCACTCGACGCGGATGCGGCAGCGGAGATGCGCAGCCACGTCGATGCCGTGCACGGGGCCGTCGGACTGCTGGACGAGCCCCGCGAGGCCGGGGCGGAGCCCGGCGGAGCTGAGATGGAGCCCGGCGACGGCGAGGCGGCGCGCGGCGGAATACGGACGCGCTGGCACTCGGTGCTCCGGGTGCTCGCCGGGCGGGACAGCGTGCCCGGAGTGATCCGCGGCCGCAGTACGCGACTGCTGCTCGACGACGTGGAGTTGGACCGGGACGAGGCCGGGCGCCTCATGGGGCTCGCCCTCTCGCCGGGCACACCGCCAGGGGACGCGGCGGCATGGATCGAGGGGTTCGTCGGCGGCGGTTCCGGGGGCGGCATGCTGCTCGTGCACGACGAGCAGCTGCTGGCCCTGGTCGACGCGTGGCTCACCGGAGTCTCCGCGGAGGCGTTCACCGACGTACTGCCGCTGCTGCGTCGCACTTTCTCGGCGTACGAACCGGGAGTGCGCCGCACTCTCGGCGAGCTGGTGCGCCGCGGGCCGGCGGGGGCGTCCGGCCCGGCCCACGGCGGGGCGGCACCGCACGGATTCGCGCCGGAGCTCGACGGGCCTCGCGCGGACGGCGTGCTGCCCGTGCTGTCCCTGCTGCTTGGGCTGGACATCCCGGCAGAAGACATTCCGGCAGAGGCAGACGCGATACCCGCACCCGCCCACAACGATCTTGCGTTCGCGGAGGCATCGACATGAGTACGGCTCTGAACACCGACACGGCCGCGCAGCGGACCGATGAGCGGCTGCGGCGCTGGCGGCTTGTGCTGGGCGGGGACGCCGCGGACGGTACCGGTTGTGCCCTCACCGGGCAGGACGCGGCGATGGACGGAGCACTCGCCGCGTTGTACGGGAACGGAGAACAGCGGAACGGGAACAAGGCCCAGCGCGGCAGGGAGCTCCCCCACAGCCTTAAGGGCGTGGGCGGTACCCCCATGGCGGGGCTCGGAGCGTCCGCGCCGTCCGTGGCGCGCTGGCTCGGCGACATCCGGACGTACTTCCCGTCCTCCGTGGTCCAGGTCATGCAGCGCGACGCGATCGACAGGCTCGGCCTGTCCACGCTGCTGCTCGAACCGGAGATGCTGGAGGCCGTGGAGGCCGATGTGCATCTCGTCGGGACCCTGCTCTCGCTCAACAAGGCCATGCCGGAGACGACGAAGGAGACGGCGCGGGCCGTGGTGCGCAAGGTCGTCGAGGACCTCGAGAAGCGGCTCGCCACCCGCACCCGCGCCACCCTCAGCGGAGCTCTCGACCGCAGCGCCCGGATCAGTCGGCCGCGCCATCACGACATCGACTGGAACCGCACCATCGCGGCCAACCTGAAGCACTATCTGCCGGAGTACCGGACGATCGTGCCCGAACGGCTGATCGGGTACGGGCGGGCCTCACAGTCGGTCAAGAAGGAGGTCATCCTCTGTATCGACCAGTCGGGATCGATGGCGGCATCCGTGGTCTACGCCTCGGTGTTCGGCGCGGTGCTGGCGTCCATGCGTTCCATAGCGACCCGGCTCGTCGTCTTCGACACGGCGGTGGTCGACCTCACGGACCAGCTCGACGACCCCGTCGACGTTCTCTTCGGCACCCAGCTCGGTGGTGGGACGGACATCAACAGGGCTCTCGCGTACTGCCAATCGAAGATCACGCGGCCCGCGGACACGGTGGTGGTGCTCATTTCGGACCTCTACGAAGGGGGGATACGGAACGAGATGCTGAAGCGGGTCGCGGCGATGAAGGCGTCCGGAGTGCAGTTCGTCACGCTGCTGGCGCTGTCCGACGAGGGGGCACCGGCGTACGACCGTGAACATGCGGCGGCGCTCGCGGCCTTGGACGCTCCGGCCTTCGCCTGCACTCCCGATCTCTTCCCGGAGGTGATGGCGGCGGCGATCGAAAGGCGCCCTCTTCCCATACCGGATATGAGTACCCATCGGTAACGGGGGACTTGCGCAACCTCGGGAGTCCCGTGCGAGGATCGGCGTATCGCCTTGACGGAGCGTCGTGTTCCGGCCCGTCCCCTCGCACGGGAGGACTCTTCCCGATCTTGACTTCCCCAGCAGCTCTGCCCCTTGCCGCTCTGCGCGCTGTGCGCACGGCGGCTGGGCGGCGTGCACTGCAAGTGGCGCTGCTGCTCGGGGGGTTGTTCGTACTGGGGCTGGTCTGCGGCGAGCAGGCGCATGCAGCGGAGAGCACCAGGGCTGTGCAGAAGTCGGCTGATGCTGTGCAGCAATCGGCCGATGGTGCGCAGCAATCGGCTGACGCGGTGCAGCGGTCGGCTGATGGTGCGCAGCGGTCGGCTGATGCGATGCAGCGGCCTGCTGATGCAGTGCAGCGGTCCGTAGATCCCGGGCAGGCCGTCGGTCCTTCCGTGGGGACCGTCAGGGGTGGCGCGATTGACGTCGGCGAAGCCGCCGCCCGTGCGGTCCGGTCCCCGGTCGGTCAGGCACACGAGGTCGTGCGCCCGGTCGCCGAGTCGGCCGCGAAGACGGCCAACGGGGCAGTCGACGGCGTAGTCGAGGAGCAAACCGGCAAGCAGGTCGGCGAGTCGGTCGTGCGCCCTGTGGGGCGGCTGGTCGACGGGGTCACCGGGGCGCTTCCTGAGATGTCGCCGCCGGCGGATTCCGAATGGCCGGAACTGCCTGGGCTGCCCGGACTCCCCGGGCTGCCGTCGCTTCCTGGTGGGACGCCGCCCGGCGGCGAAGGGGTGCAGCAGCCGCAGGCCGGTACCGGTGACCAGCCCGGTGGCGAAGCCGCGGTGGAGGATGACGCGAGGAAGTCGTCCGACGCTGCATTCGGGTCGGCGTACGGCCCGCACGCGCAGGTCGCCGGCCCGGCCGGCCACATGACGGATCTCCACGACGACGCCGCCGCGCGCCCGGTGCATGTCCCCGCCCGTACCCCCGGTGGGCAGCCGACAGGCGCGCTCGTCAACCAGTCGCTGTTCGACACTGGTTCTCCGCGGCACGGCGACCTGCATGCCGCGTCATTCGCGGAAGCCGCCCCGTTCCGGCTGGTGCCGGGCGGCACCGCCACAACCTCCGCCGCGGGCGTCCGCGACAGGCACCGCGACATCAACGAATTCCCCGGCTAGGGCAGCCCTTTCCCCGCTCGAGACCTGCCGCGCGGGGGCGGGACAGGTCTGCCCGCCGTCCGGACACCTCTCTCATCTCCGGACGGATGCCGTCGGCTCCGGTCCATCGCACCGGGCCGGAACCAGAATTCGACTTTCCGAAGGATCTGACGCAATCATGCACAAGAACATCCGCCGTTCCATTGTGATAGCCGCCGGAGTCACGGGCGCGTGGGCGATCGGCTCCGCCGTCGCCAGCGCCGACGAGCTGCCCGCCCACTCCCTCTCCGTGCCGGACACGGTCACTGACACGGTCGGGGAGGTCCAGGGCGAGGTTGCCGGTGTGCAGGACGCGGTCTCCGGCGTCACCTCCGGCGTCGCCGTCGCCGAGGCCGAGTCGACCGTGACGGACACCGCCGCCAAGGCGAATTCCATGGCCGGCACGGCCACCGGCAAGACCGCCGCTGCCAAGTCCGGCGCAACCGGTGCCGCCACCGGTACGGTCGCCGAGACCAAGTCCACGGTCGCCGACACCGCTTCCAGGGCGACGGCGAAGGCCAAGGCCACCCACGCGGTGACGAAGGCCGCGGACCGCGCCGAGCAGGCGCGCGCGTACATCGACGCGCAGATCCCCGAGTACGTTTCGTACGACTCGGCCGCCTCGCAGGAGGCCACCGTCGCGGAGGTCTCCGTGCGCGCCACCGCGGAGGCCGCCACGCCCGAGGTCGACAGCACGCAGGACGCTGTCGACTACTTGTTCGGCCCCCTCTCCGCGTTCGCACCGGAGCTCGAGAAGGCCCTCGCCCAGGCCCAGGGCAAGGCCACCCAGGTGGCCTTCGGCGTGCGGGGCACGGCCGATCAGATCGTCCACGGCGCCCACGGCACGGCCGGTCAGCTGACCAGCGATGTCCAGGGCGTGGCGGGACAGGTGGCCTACGAGGCGCATGGCGTCGCGGGCCGGGTGGCCCCCGCCGCGCAGGCCGTGGCGGGTCAGGTGACCTCCGGGGTGCCGGGTACCGCTGGGCACGTCGCCCACCAGACACGGGGCGCCGCCGGCCAGGCGGCCTACGAGGCGCAGGGCACCGTCGGCCAGGTGGCCTACGAGGCGCAGGGCGCGGCCGGTCAGGCGGCCTACGAGGCGCAGGGCACCGTCGGCCAGGTGGCCTACGAGGCGCAGGGCGCGGCCGGTCAGGCGGCCTACGAGGCGCAGGGCACCGTCGGCCAGGCGGCCTACGAGGCGCAGGGCACCGTCGGCCAGGCGGCCTACGAGGCGCAGGGCACCGTCGGCCACGTGGCCTACGAGGCGCAGGGCGCGGCCGGTCAGGCGGCCTACGCGGCGCAGGGCACGGCCGGTCAGGCGGCCTACGAGGCGCAGGGCGCCGCCGGTCAGGCGGCCTACGCGGCGCAGGCCACTGTCGGCCAGGCGGCCTCCGGCGCGCACCGCACTGCCGGGCATGCCGCGTACGAGGCAAAGGCCACCGCCGGCCAGGTCGCCTACGCAACCCAGTCCACCGCCGGTCAGGCGGTTTACGACGCCCAGGGCACCGCCGGTCAGGTGGTTTACCACGCCCAGTCCACCGCTGGCGAGGCGGTCTACGACGCCCAGGCCACCGCTGGCGAGGCGGTCCACGCTGCCCAGGCCACCGCTGGCGAGGCGGTCTACTACGCCCAGGCCACCGCCGGTCAGGCGGTTTACGCCGCCCAGGCCACCGCTGGCGAGGCGGTTTACGACGCCCAGGCCACCGCCGGCCAGTCGGTCCACGCCGGCCAGGCCACCGCCGGCCAGTCGGTCCACGCCGCCCAGGCCACCGCCGCCCAGCTCCCCGCCGATGTGCAGAGCCGTGTCGGCGGTTCTGTCGCCGCCGCGCCGGCGTACGTCCACGGAGCGGCGGCGACCGCGGCGGCGACCGCGGTGCCGATCGTCGACGAGACCGCCGCGTCCGTGCTGCCGCCTATCGCGGCCACCGCGGTCGACGGTGTCACCCCGGTCGCCGGGCATGCCGTCGGGGACGCGAGCGTGTTGGCGGGTGGCGTCGTCGGTGATGTGCAGCCGTTCGCGGGCGGGGTCGTGGCCGAGGTCTCGCCGTTCGCGCACGGTGTCGTGGCCGAGGTCGCGCCCTTCGCGGAGGGTGTCGTGAGTGACGACGTGCAGCCCTTCGCCGGTGGCGCCGTCGGTGCCGTGCGGCCGTTCGTGGAGACCGTTGTCGATCAGGTGCAGCCCGTCGTGCAGGGCGTCGGCGGCAGCGCCAACGACCTCGCGTGGGGCGTCACGGGCGACGTCCAGCCGTTCGCCACCCGAGTGGCGGACCAGGCGGAGCCGTTCGCCGGCGGCGTGGCCGGGCAGGTCCAGCCGTTCGCGGAGGACCTGACGGGGACCGTCACCGCCGACGCGCAGCCGCTCGCCGGGAACGCGGTGACGGGCGCCCAGGGCGTCGCCGAGTCGGTCACCCCGAGCTGGGTGCCGTCTGCGTCCGAGGCCACCGCGCACTACACGCAGTACTCCGCCTGACCTCGGAGTACATCGCTGACCTCGCAGCAAACCATCTGACGCCTCAATGCGCCCACGGCGCTTACGGCGTTTACGGGCACTAGCGGCGCGTACCGCGGCTTCCACGTACCTCACCCGGAAGCCCGACGGCGGACGGACGGCGGGCGGTCCCCTGTGACATGGGGACCGCCCGTTTTCCCTGCCTGTGGGTGGCCTGAGGGGCGCAATCTGTGACCGGTATCACCGCCTGGGTGTGATCTGCGATTTATGGACCGGAGGCCTACGGCGATAACCTGCGAGACGGACATGCCGCGTGCCCGGACAACCGTGTACGCCTCCCTTGTGACCCCTAGTGACAGCGGAAGTCACGTTGCCCTTCGCGGCACGCCCACGCAGAAAACGAACCGCGAGATCACTGATAGGGACGGACGCGCGTGGACCTGTTCGAGTACCAGGCGAGGGACCTCTTCGCCAAGCACGGTGTACCGGTGCTGGCCGGTGAAGTCATCGACACGCCTGAGGCGGCGCGCGCGGTGACCGAGCGTCTGGGCGGCCGTTCGGTCGTCAAGGCGCAGGTCAAGACCGGCGGCCGCGGCAAGGCCGGTGGCGTGAAGCTGGCCTCCGACCCGCAGGACGCGGTCGAGAAGGCCGGCCAGATTCTGGGCATGGACATCAAGGGCCACACGGTCCACAAGGTGATGCTGGCCGAGATGGCGCCCGAGATCGCGGAGGAGTACTACGTCTCCTTCCTCCTCGACCGCACCAACCGCACCTTCCTCTCCATCGCCTCCGTCGAGGGCGGCATGGAGATCGAGGAGGTGGCGGCCACCCGCCCCGAGGCCGTCGCCAAGATCCCGGTCGACGCCAACGAGGGCGTCACCGAGGCCAAGGCCCGCGAGATCGTCGCGGCCGCCAAGTTCCCGGCCGAGGTCGCCGACCAGATCGCCGAGATCCTGCAGACCCTGTGGAAGACCTTCATCGCCGAGGACGCCCTCCTCGTCGAGGTCAACCCGCTCGCCAAGGTCGCCGACGGCCGCGTCATCGCCCTCGACGGCAAGGTGTCCCTGGACGCCAACGCCGAGTTCCGTCACGCGGACCACGCGGAGCTCGAGGACAAGGCCGCGGCCAACCCGCTCGAGGCGGCTGCCAAGGCCAAGGGCCTCAACTACGTCAAGCTGGACGGCGAGGTCGGCATCATCGGCAACGGCGCCGGCCTGGTCATGTCGACGCTGGACGTCGTCGCGTACGCCGGTGAGAACCACTCCGGCGTCAAGCCCGCCAACTTCCTCGACATCGGCGGCGGCGCCTCCGCCGAGGTCATGGCGAACGGCCTCGAGATCATCCTCGGCGACCCGGACGTCAAGTCCGTGTTCGTCAACGTGTTCGGCGGCATCACCGCGTGCGACGCGGTCGCCAACGGCATCGTGCAGGCCCTGGAGCTCCTCGAGTCCAAGGGCGAAGAGGTCACCAAGCCGCTGGTCGTGCGCCTCGACGGCAACAACGCGGAGCTGGGTCGCCAGATCCTCGACGACCGCAACCACCCGCTGGTCCAGCGTGTGGACACCATGGACGGTGCGGCCGACAAGGCCGCCGAACTGGCTGCGAAGTAAGGGACGAGGGACACCGACACCATGGCTATCTTCCTCACCAAGGAATCCAAGGTCATCGTCCAGGGCATGACCGGCTCCGAGGGCCAGAAGCACACCAAGCGCATGCTTGCTTCCGGCACGAACATCGTCGGCGGCGTGAACCCGCGCAAGGCGGGCACCACCGTCGACTTCGACGGCAGCGAGATCCCGGTCTTCGGATCGGTCGCCGAGGCGATCGAGAAGACCGGCGCCGACGTCACGGTCATCTTCGTCCCGGAGAAGTTCACCAAGGACGCGGTCCTCGAGGCGATCGACGCCGAGATCGGCCTCGCGGTCGTCATCACCGAGGGCGTCGCGGTCCACGACACCGCGCAGTTCTGGGCGTACGCGCAGTCCAAGGGCAACAAGACCCGCATCATCGGCCCGAACTGCCCGGGTCTGATCACGCCGGGTCAGTCGAACGCCGGCATCATCCCGGCCGACATCACCAAGCCCGGCCGCATCGGTCTCGTGTCGAAGTCCGGCACGCTGACCTACCAGATGATGTACGAGCTCCGTGACATCGGTTTCAGCTCCTGCGTCGGCATCGGCGGTGACCCGATCATCGGCACCACCCACATCGACGCGCTGAAGGCGTTCCAGGAGGACCCCGACACCGACCTGATCGTCATGATCGGTGAGATCGGCGGCGACGCCGAGGAGCGTGCGGCGGACTTCATCAAGGCCAACGTGACGAAGCCGGTCGTCGGCTACGTCGCCGGCTTCACCGCGCCGGAGGGCAAGACCATGGGTCACGCCGGCGCCATCGTCTCCGGTTCGTCGGGCACTGCCCAGGCGAAGAAGGAGGCGCTGGAGGCCGCGGGCGTCAAGGTCGGCAAGACGCCGACCGAGACGGCGAAGCTGGCTCGGGAGATCCTGGCGTAACGCTGGGCGCTGTGCCTGAGCTGTTCTGGCGGGCCCGTACCCCTTTGGGGTGCGGGCCCGCCTGCGATTTCCCTACGGGGCTGGGGTGCGTTTTTGGGTGCTGCCGTCCGGGGGCTGTGCCCACCCGTTCCGCCGTGCGGAACGCCTGCCCACAGCGGGTCGGCGCGACTGCCCCCAGTCTGCCCCAGTTGTCCGTAGTCGGTCAGTTCGGTGTGGGTACCAGGCGGTGGGGGCCCTTGTGGGGGTTTGCCTGGAGGCGGTCGTGGAGGGTTGTGTCGGCCTTTGTGAGGGGACCCGGGCCCATGCGTGGGGGTACGCCCGTTACCGAGTTGCCTGGGGCCTGTGGGGGCTCATAGTGCGTCGGTGCGGTCCACACGGACAGGGCCGTCGCGGCCGCGAGCAATACCGTGGTCGCTACCACCGCTCTCGTCCACAGGCGAGCCTGTCGCTCGCTGTCGGCGCGCACCTCGGCCGCCTTCGGCGTGTGCAGTTTCTCCGCGTCGGCCAGTTCGGCAAGGCGCCGGTGCAGGTCGTCGGGAGAGTCGAGATCGGGCAGCTGCGCGGTGATCGCCTCGCGGGCGTGCAGCAGCCGGTTCGCCGTCGCCGGGGTGCTCGCCTCCGTCTCGGCGGCGATCTCGGGCAGGTCGAGTCCGAGGCCGTCGTAGAGCAGCAGCGTGCGGCGGTACGGCGGCGGCAGGTCCAGGAGCGCGGCGAGCAGTTTGCGGTCGTCGGGGTCGGCAGGGGGTTCTTCGGGCTGACGGTGCGATCGGCGCAGCTGATGCCACGGCGACATGGCGTACTCGTGTGCCGCCGCCCGCACCCATCCCGTCGGATCACGGTCGACGGCGACCTCCGGCCAGCGTTGCCACGCCTGTTGGAAGGCCCGCTCGACGGACTCCCGCGCGAGCTCACGCCGACCGGTGAGCAGGTACGTCTGGCGTACGAGGGAGGGGGCGCCGCACGCGTACAGGGCGTCGAAGGCGTCGGCGGGCGTCAGCCGGTCGTCGTCCGGCGCGGGGGCCGCGTCGGCCGGGTGGGCCGGGGCGGGGGCCGCCCCGTCGGCGGGGTGGGCAGGGGCCGCCGGAACCGCCGGGTCCGACGAGTCTTCCGGGGCTGACGAGTCTGCCGGGGCCGGCGGGGGGATGCGGCTCGGCTCGGGCTGCGGGTCCCGCCCGGACTCGAGTACGCGGGTGTCCTGGGCTCGGCCCCGGCGGACACTTCCGTGTGCTGTGGGGACCGCCGGGGTTGACGGGTCTGAGGGGTTCGACGGTGTTGACGCTTTGCTGTGCTTGCGGCCGGAGGCAAGTGCCGTGAGCGCGGACGGCGGCCTGGTCGCGCGGCTGACCTCTCGCTTCGGTCGCCGCATCGCCCGTGCGAGCACGCCCAGCTGCTCGACGACCTGCTTCTGGGTCAGCGACTTCGCCTTGCGCCGCCTGTGCCGCTCCGCCGAGGACGGAGGCGGGGTGTCAGGGTTCTGGCTCACCGGGCACACCCCTCCGTCCGAAAAAGTACATAAACGTATCTTGAGCGACACATCCGGTATTCGCCTGTTACGCAGAGAAAGTGCGTGTCGTTGGCACGATGGCCCCGTGCCCCGTGTGACCGATCGCAGCCCGTCGCCGTCCCGGCCGCCGTCCCCGTCCTCGTCCGCGTCTCCTTCCTCGCCCTCGCGGTCCTTGCCTGCGCACGCCGTGCTCTCCCGGGTGCTCGGGCGCTTTCCCGCCGGGCTGGGTGCGGCTCTCCTGGGCGGCGCTGTGGCGGCAGGGCTGGGCCTGGGCTCGCTCGCCGTGCTGGTCACGCTGTTGTGGATCAGCTCGCCGTATCCGGACAGCGGGCCCGGTGGGGCCCTGCATGTCGCCGCCGCGCTGTGGTTGCTCGCGCACGGCGTGGACCTGGTCAGGACCGACACGCTTTCCGGGGTTCCGGCGCCGGTGGGCGTCACGCCGCTGCTGCTGCTCGTACTGCCTGCGTGGCTGGTGCACCGGGCTGCGCGGGATGCGGCGGAAGGGCCGCCGGTGCCGCCGGTGCCTCTCAAGGGCGGATACGGCGGGGTGTCCGTGCGGCCGGTGAGGGCGCGGGTCGCATGGTGGGGTGTCGTTGCCGGGTATCTTCTGGTCGCTGCGGCCGCCGCGGTGTACGCGGCGGGTGGTGAACTGCGTCCCTCCTGGCTCGGTGCCGCCCTGCGCCTTCCCGTGCTGGTCGCGGTGGCGAGCGGGGTCGGGGTCTGGACGGCCTGCGGGCGCCCTCGCGGGCCTCTGCGGGCTGCTGTTTGCAGAGCGCTGTGCTCGCTGGGTCTGCCGCCCGGAGCTGTACGGCGGGTCGTCGACGGGGCTTTCCCGGACGGCGGCGGGGCGGGGGCCGGTCGTGCGAAGGCCGGTGGTGCGGGGGCCGCTGGTGCGGGGGCCGGTGGTGCAGGTGCCGTCGGCGGACCTGGAGGACCTGCCCCAGCGGCAGCGGCCCCCCGGTCACGGATCGCTGTCGCCGGGCGAGCCGCGGTCGCCGGGACTGTGGTGCTCGTCGGTGGTGGTGCGCTGGTCGTCGCCGTGTCGCTGGGGTGGCACGCGGGAGCGACCAAGGACTCGCTCCTGCAGCTCACGGACGTGTGGTCGGGGCGATTCGCGGTGCTGCTGCTGGTGATTGCCCTGCTGCCGAACGCGGCCGTGTGGGGGGCGGCGTACGGGCTGGGGCCGGGGTTCGTTCTCGGCGCCGGGAACGTTGTGGCACCGGTTTCTTTGGGGTCGATGGGCTTGCCGGGCGCTCTGGGGTCTGTGGGCTCTGTGGGGGCCGGTGGCTCGCCGGCTTTGGCGAGCTCTTCGGGGTCGCGGGCGTTGCTGCCCCCTTTTCCGCTGCTGGCCGCTGTGCCGCAGGATGCGCCGGGGGGAGCGACCGGGGTGGCGGGGGCCGCCGGAGCCCTGCTGACCTGGGCGGTCGTGCTGGTGCCTGTCGCTGCGGGGGTGACGGTCGCCTGGTTCACAGTGGGGGTGGCTGCGCCTGCCGACGGCGGACAGCGGGACGCGTGGCCGCCCTTGCGAACCGTGCTGACCGTCATGGGGGCTTCGGGGCTGTGCGGGGTGGCCATGGCAGGGCTCGCCGCTCTGGCCGGAGGGCCGATGGGAGTGGATGTCCTGAGCCGGTTCGGGCCTGTGTGGTGGCAGGTCGGGGCGGCGGGGGTGGCGTGGACTGCCGGAGTGGGGGTGCCGGTGGCGCTGGGACTGCGGGCCTGGCGTACACGCTCGCGAACGCCGAGGACAGCTTCGGCGGGGAGCCGGTGGGGGCGGGTTTGGCGAGCGCCGTGGGGGTGGGTGACGCGGGTTGGGAAGCTGCGCGTTCAGGTGCCGCGGGTGTGGGTGCCACGGGTGTCGCTGCCCCGGTGGGGCAGGTTGTCGCGCCGGGGACCTGCGGCGGAGTCCGAGGGTGCCACGGACGGTACGGAGTTCGAGCCGTACGACTTTCTGCCGGTGGAGCAGGGGGTACCGGCCTGGTACGACGATGCCGCTCGGGAGGCGCGGTGGGCGGCGCTCAGAGAACGGGACGCCTCGCGGGAACCGCCGTCGCCCCCTTCGGGCGGGATTCCCTCCTAGCACCCTGTCGCGACCGTTGCGGGCAGTCGTTCCTCCCGTACGGCCCGTGCGCAGTCGTCGGGCTCTGGGGGCGCGGCGCCCCCAAGATCAGCTCCGCGTCCCCAACAGGGGCCGGACCTCCTCCGGCAGCAGACGCTCGCACGACTGCTTCGCCGAGTTCGTGAGTGCATCGCTCACGCACGTGTAGTAGTCCCGGTACACAAGCTGCGCAGCGAACGTCGCCGCCACCATGGCCAGCGCGAGCGCCCCCGTCACCAGACCGCTGACCGCCGCCGTGGTCTGCGGCTTCGCGCCACCGCCACCGCCACCGGCGCCGGACGCAGGCGCCGGGGTCGATGCCGGAGCCGGTGCCGGAGCCGTCGGGTCCGGCGTGCGCGGCTTGGCGCGCAGCGCGCTGATCCCCCAGTACAGCGCCAGCGCACCGAGCAGGAGCGCCACGTACGGCCAGCTGAAGAGCGCGAAGAAGAAGGCCCACATGCCGGAGAGCAGCGCGTAGCGAGCGCGGCGCTGTACGGGGTCGGTGGGGTCCCAGCGCAGACCGGGCGGGCCCTCGGGGCCGCCCTGCCCGCCGGGCCGCTCGCCGAAGCCGCCGGGGGAGCGGCCCGGCTGCTGGTCGCTCCACTGCCGGCCCCAGGGGGAACGGCTCCGTCCGGAGCCCTGGTCGGAGTCCTGCCCGTTGGCAGGGCGGCGGGGCTGCCACGGGCGGTCCGGCGTCCCCTCCGGCGGCGGCGCGAAGGGGTTGTCGTCCTGAGACGAGCCCTGAGGAGACGAGGACGAGCCCTGCGGGGACCCGGCGGAGTCCTGACCGCCGCCCCCCGACACGTTCGCGTCGCCGCCCTCCGGCGCGGCGGGCGGCGGAGCGGGCCGGCGGTCCCGCAGCAGGGTCGAGCCGCGCTCCCGTCCCGGCGCGAGCCCGTACACAGAGGGCCCCTGCGTGAGCCCGTACGCGAAGGACAGCGGGAGGCGGAGGCTTCGGCCCGGCATCAGGTCCGGCATCAGGTGTGCGTCTTCCCCTTGGTCGATCTGGCGTCGATCTGGCGTCGATCTGTTGGCAGTTCGTCGGTCCGGTGGCGGTTCTTCCGGGCGTCGTACCCGGTCCCTCGGGCGTCTTGACGGCGTCTCGGGGACGGATCCTCCCCAGACGCTACCTTCCGGCCACGCCCCCGTCCCCCGGGGGCCGCCCCATGTGCCGGTATCGTTGCTGACGGTCGGCCGCTTCGTAGAGTTCCCCGTATCGAGGGACGCGAAGCTTTCGTACGACCGTACAAAGACAGCTCCCGTGAGAAAGGGCCCCGCCGTGGCCGCCAAGCGCCTCGTCGTGCTGGTCTCCGGATCAGGTACGAATCTGCAGGCTCTGCTCGATGCCATCGCGGCGCAGGGAGTCGATGCCTATGGGGCCGAGATCGTCGCCGTCGGTGCCGACCGCGACTCCATCGCCGGGCTCGAACGCGCCGAACGCGCCGGTCTGCCGACGTTTGTGCGCAAGGTGAAGGACTACGAGAGCCGGGAGGCGTGGGACGCGGCGCTCACCGAGGCCGTCGCCGCCTACGAGCCGGATCTCGTGGTCTCCGCCGGATTCATGAAGATCGTGGGGAAGGAATTCCTCGCACGGTTCGGCGGCCGGTTCGTCAACACCCACCCCGCGCTGCTGCCCAGTTTTCCCGGAACCCACGGTGTGCGCGACGCCCTCGCGTACGGCGCCAAGGTCACCGGATGCACCGTCCACTTCGTCGACGACGGCGTCGACACCGGCCCGATCATCGCTCAGGGCGTGGTCGAGGTCCGGGACGAGGACGACGAGAGCGCTCTGCACGAGCGCATCAAGGAAGTCGAGCGAAGGCTGCTCGTCGAGGTCGTGGGGCGTCTGGCCCGCAACGGCTTTCGCATTGAGGGACGAAAGGTAGTTATCCCGTGACCGCCGAAGGTACGCAGGGGACTCAGGACACGAAGCGGGCCATCCGCCGGGCGCTGGTCAGCGTCTACGACAAGACCGGACTCGAGGAGCTCGCGCGCGGGCTGCACGAGGCGGGTGTCGAGCTGGTCTCGACCGGGTCGACCGCCGCCAAGATCGCCGCGGCCGGGGTTCCGGTCACCAAGGTCGAGGAGCTCACGGGCTTCCCCGAGTGCCTCGACGGCCGCGTCAAGACCCTGCACCCGCGCGTGCACGCCGGGATCCTCGCCGACCTGCGGCTCGAGGACCACCAGCGGCAGCTCGCCGAGCTGGGCGTGGAGCCGTTCCAGCTGGTGATCGTCAACCTCTACCCGTTCCGGGAGACCGTCGCCTCCGGCGCCTCGCCTGACGAGTGCGTCGAGCAGATCGACATCGGCGGCCCGTCGATGGTCCGCGCCGCCGCGAAGAACCACCCGTCCGTGGCCGTGGTCACCAGCCCCGAGCGGTACGGCGACGTGCTCGCCGCCGTCCGCGACGGCGGCTTCGACCTGGGCGCCCGCAAGCGGCTCGCTGCTGAAGCGTTCCAGCACACCGCCTCGTACGACGTGGCGGTCGCCTCCTGGTTCGCGAGCGAGTACGCCCCGGTCGACGCTGTGTCTGACAGCGGCTCCGCCGCGGGCCGCTTCCCCGACTTCCTCGGAGCCACGTTCGAGCGCAAGAACACCCTGCGCTACGGCGAGAACCCGCACCAGGACGCCGCCCTCTACGTCGACGGCACGGGCGGCCTCGCCGAGGCCGAGCAGCTGCACGGCAAGGAGATGTCGTACAACAACTACACGGACACCGAGGCCGCGCGCCGGGCGGCGTACGACCACGCGGAGCCCTGCGTCGCGATCATCAAGCACGCCAACCCCTGCGGCATCGCGATCGGCGCGGACGTCGGCGAGGCCCACCGCAAGGCGCACGCATGCGACCCGCTGTCCGCCTTCGGCGGCGTCATCGCCGTCAACCGGCCGGTGACCGTGGAGATGGCCGAGCAGGTCGCCGAGATCTTCACCGAGGTCATCGTGGCGCCCTACTACGAGGCCGGGGCGGTCGAGATCCTCGCCCGCAAGAAGAACATCCGTGTACTGCGCTGCCCCGACGCTCCGTCCGCCCCGGTCGAGGTCAAGCCCATCGACGGCGGCGCGCTGCTCCAGGTCACCGACCGGCTCCAGGCCGACGGGGACGACCCGGCCACCTGGACCCTCGCCACCGGCGAGCCGCTGTCGGAGGACGAACTCGCCGAACTCGCCTTCGCCTGGCGGGCCTGCCGTGCCGTCAAGTCCAACGCGATCCTGCTCGCCAAGGACGGCGCCTCCGTCGGCGTCGGCATGGGCCAGGTCAACCGCGTCGACTCCGCGAAGCTCGCCGTCGAGCGGGCCGGCGCCGAGCGCGCCCAGGGCTCGTACGCCGCGTCGGACGCGTTCTTCCCGTTCCCCGACGGCCTCGAGATCCTCACCGAGGCGGGCGTCAAGGCCGTTGTCCAGCCCGGCGGTTCGGTCCGCGACGAGCAGGTCGTCGAGGCCGCGCAGAAGGCGGGCGTGACGATGTACTTCACGGGAACGCGGCACTTCTTCCACTGATCGCCGGTTGCCGGCAAGCGACCGGCCCGCACAGCGGGGCGGCCCCCGTCCCTCCCTCGCGGAGGCCGGAGGCCGCCCTGCTGCGTTCACCTGGGGAAGCAGGCGGCCAGGCCCGGGATCGCCGGGACCATGGAGCCGGCGCAGAGAGACGCCAAGGGCCGCACCTCCCTTGCGACGGGGAGGCGCGGCCCTTTGGGGCACAGCGTGCGGGTATCCCTGCGGTGAGCTTCGGGCGTCAGCCCTTGACGACCACCGAGCCGCACACCTTGTCCGCGAAGGTCTGCTTCTTGGCGTCCCACAGCGGCCACAGCCAGCCGAGGTAGCAGGCGATGCTGTCGAGGAAGTGGGCGAGACGGCGCACGAACGCCATGCCGACGCCGAGCGGTCGGCCGTCGCTCTCGCGCAGCAGCCGGATGCCGAGGGCCTTCTTGCCGATGGTCTGGCCCGTCTTGCCCTCCTGGATCAGCTGCCAGATCGCGACGGCGAGTATCGCCACGCCGCCGATCAGGGAGAGGATCGTGGCTGCGTTCTCGCCGGCGGCGGCACCGATGAGGACGATGGCGTAGGGCACGAGGAAGACCAGGCCGTCCACGAGGGTGGCCAGGAAGCGCAGACCCCAGTGCGCGTACGGCGGCGTACCCCCGTACGCCTGCTGCTGCCCGTACCCGGGGTACGCCTGGGCCGGCTGCTGCGGGTAGCCGTAGCCCTGCTGGGGCGGGACACCCTGCGGGGCCTGCGGGTAGCCGCCGGGCTGGGGCTGCTGCTGGGGGTAGCCGTAGCCCGGCTGGGCCGGCTGCTGGGGCGGGGTCCCGTAAGGGTTGTTCGGGTCGCCGAAACTCATGGGCGGTCTTTCCTCCGTTGATGGCGCGGGGACGACGCGGCCGGCTCGGAGGAAAGTTCTACGGATGCGGTTCGTCCCCCCGGCGCTGTCCGCGGCAGTGCGACGCTCATCGTTCTTTAGCCGTCGCTGACTTGTCCAGCCGCATTCCCTATGTGTTGTGCAAGCGCAACCTGGCTGATCATGGTGGAATCGCGTCACATCGACCGCGAGGGCCCGGCCCCGGCGGGTTGCCGATCACGTCGGGGCGGTGCAGGGACCCGATCCTGGGCTTGGGCGTGCCCGGATCGGAACGGCGGGGGTTCGGGATCGGAACGGCGGGTGCCGGTCCGCGGGCGTGCCGGGACCGGGAACCGCTGGGGCCGGATTGGAACCAGGACCGTGTCATCCGCGAGGATGGGGGCATGACTGCCCAGATTCTCGATGGCAAGGCCACCGCTGCCGCGATCAAGTCCGACCTGGCCGCCCGTGTCGCGGCCCTGAAGGAGAAGGGCGTCACGCCCGGCCTCGGTACGCTGCTGGTCGGGGAGGACCCGGGCAGCCAGAAGTACGTCGCGGGCAAGCACCGCGACTGCGCCCAGGTCGGCATCGCCTCCATCCAGCGTGAACTGCCCGCCTCCGCCACCCAGGACGAGATCGAGGCGGTCGTACGCGAGCTCAACGAGGACCCGGCCTGCACCGGGTACATCGTCCAGTTGCCGCTGCCCAAGGGCATCGACGAGAACCGCGTCCTCGAGCTGATGGACCCGGCCAAGGACGCCGACGGGCTGCACCCGATGAACCTCGGCCGCCTCGTTCTGAACGAGCCGGCCCCGCTGCCCTGCACCCCGTACGGCATCATCCGGCTGCTGCAGCAGCACGGCGTGGAGATCCGGGGCGCAGAGGTGGTCGTCGTCGGCCGCGGCGTCACCATCGGCCGGCCCATGCCACTGCTGCTCACGCGCCGCTCGGAGAACGCGACGGTGACGCAGTGCCACACCGGTACGCGCGATCTGTCCGCTCACCTCAGGCGGGCGGACATCATCGTCGCCGCGGCCGGTGTGCCGCACCTGATCAAGCCCGAGGATGTGAAGCCCGGCGCGGCCGTCCTGGACGTCGGTGTCTCGCGCGACGAGAGCGGCAAGATCGTCGGGGACGTCCACCCGGGCGTCGCCGAGGTCGCCGGCTGGCTCTCGCCCAACCCGGGCGGCGTCGGCCCGATGACCCGGGCCCAGCTCCTCGTCAACGTCGTGGAGGCCGCGGAACGCTCCGCCGCCGAGTAACCCGTCCTGGACGGGTCGTCGAACGGATGGGGCGGCAGCCGGCAACGGAACGCAGGGCGAACGGATGAACGCAGAGGCACACGCATGAACGCAGAGGCGAGCGACGAACCCGGGACGGCTGCGGACACCGGGCACGCGGAGCGTGCCGCCCGGCGGCCGACGCGCGACGCCCAGCGGCCGACGGGAACAGCAGAGCGGTCGGCGCGTGACGGCCGGCAGGCGGCGGGTGACGGCCAGCTGCCGCCGGGGACGGCCGGACGGTCGGCGGCTGACGCCCTGCAGACGGCGAGGGACGCCCGGCGCCCGGCGCGTGACGCCGAACGGTCGGCGGTCGAGCGGTCGGTGGGTGACGCCCACCAGCCGACGGGTGACGCCCGGCGGCCCGGGGCGACGGAGTCGGCCTCGGCCGGGGAGCGGCTGCGGGATGCGGAGTCCGTGCCGACCGCGGAGCCGGCGTCTGTCGCGGAGTCCGCGTCTGCCGGGGAGCCTGCGTCGGGTTCGGAGCCCGCGTCTGTCGAGGGGGCGGCGTCCGGGGCGGAGCGGGTGTCGGGCGCGGTGCGATCGGGCGAAGGGTCCGTGGGCGTGGAGTCCGGATCGGTCGGCCAGTCCGCGGCACACGAGGACGGGCCGAGCGCCAAGGGGGCGGTCAGCACCGTCGGGTCGGACGGGCGGCCGCAGCGCACCTCGCGGCGGTTCCCTCTGTTCACGCGCGACACCGCCAGGCCTGAGGGCGGTGGCCGGGCGGCCTCTGGGGACGCCCCGGCCCCGGCCCGGCAGTGGCCCGTGCTCGCAGTGCTCTCGCTGGTCGGGCTCGGCCTCCTGCTGACGGCTTTCGACGTGTTCCGCATCGGCACCATGGTGATCGGCGTCGCGCTGATCGCGGGCGCCGTCATGCGCTGGACGCTGCCCTCCGTGGGCATGCTCGCCGTGCGTTCGCGCTTCACGGACATGGTCACGTACGGCGTGCTGGGCGTGGCCATCGTGCTGCTCGCGATGATGGTGCAGCCAGAGCCGTGGCTGAAGATCCCGTTCCTGGACGACGCGCTGCACTTCACGATCAGCTGACGCGCCCCGGGATGCGGCCTCCGGAGCTGCCTCGCGATCGGGATTCGGCTGACGCGTGGTACCGACTTGGCTGACGCGGCCTCCGACGTGCGAGAAGACGGCGTCCGTCCCCTCCCCCGAGGGAGGACGGGCGCCGTCCCTGCGTTCAGAGTCATGGACGTGACAAGAAGGATCAAGGGAGGCCGGGCCGCTGTGGCACGGAAGTGACTGTTCCGCCATGGTGTGCGCGGCACGCAACGGGGGTCCTGACGGCATCGCGGCGAGCGGTACGTCGCCCGGGCGACCGGAATCGGACTCTCCAACTCCGGATCGCTGGGCTCCAATTGCGTGACCGCACGCTCTCTGTGTGACGATGTGGCGACAAGTTCAAGGATTTACGACCATCGCTCGCGACGGCGGGGCTAACGTGAGCAATCGGGCGCCTCGGGATTCCTTGGGACGTCCCCGACTTAGAACAGGGATTCGTCCGGTAATTCGCGGTACCGATGGAAAACTGGACCGGAGACCGTCGGGCGTGCAACGGTGCATGCCGGTGGCTCGAATGCTCCTGTGCGCCCCCACTGGCGGAACTGAGATCCTGGCTCGGCGCATCCCTCTGGGTAGTCAGAACGGGGGCCGGGCAGAGGCGCCGCCGGCGGGGAGAGCGCGGGCAACAGGGCACGTTTCGGGGGTAAGAGGGGGGAAGCAATGCCTCGTTGGAGGGAGCTGCCGCAGGAGCTCGATCCGCAGGTCAGGGAGTTTGCCAGCCAGCTGCGCAGGCTCGTCGACCGGAGCGGTTTGAGTATCGCCGCGGTGGCAGACCGCACCGGCTACAGCAAGACGTCGTGGGAGCGCTATCTGAACGGCCGGCTGCTCGCGCCCAAGGGCGCGATCGTCGCGCTGGCCGAGGTGACCGGAACCAACCCCATCCATCTGACGACCATGTGGGAGCTCGCGGAGCGCGCCTGGAGCCGCTCCGAGATGCGCCACGACATGACCATGGAAGCGATCCGGATATCCCAGGCGCGCGCCGCGCTCGGGGAGTTCGGACCGACCCCGGTCAAGAGCAAGAACGGCCGGACCGCCCAGAAGAGCGCCGGTGTTGGGACGGCGGGCCCGGTCGCGGGCGTGGCCGGCCCCGCCGGGGTGGCCCCCAGCGTTCCGCTGCAGCCCTCCGCGCCGGACATGGAGGGAGTCCCGGCCGGAGACGGCCGGGGTCCCGTCGCAGCGCCGCCCGGACGCCCCGGCCCGGCAGGCACGGCGCCCGGCCCCGGCGGCTCGCCCGACCGGCAGCGGCGGGGGCGCAGACTGACGATGTTCCTCGCGGGCGTCGTCGGCGCGCTCATCGTGATCGCCGCCGCCGTCCTGCTCGTCGACCCGGGCGACGACACCAAGGGCGGCACCGAAGGCAAGGCGCCCTCGGCCACGCCGACCACGAGCAACGCGAATCTGCCGGAAGGCGTCCAGTGCAGCGGCAAGGACTGCACGGGCAAGGACCCGGAGACCATGGGCTGCGGCGGGGAGTTGGCGAGGACCACCACCAGCGTCACGGTGGGTACGGCCCTCGTCGAGGTCCGCTACAGCAAGACCTGCGGCGCGGCCTGGGCGCGCATCACCCAGGCGGCCGCAGGCGACAAGGTCCAGATCACCTCCGGGGCAACCGAGCAGGACGGCACGGTCGACGGCGACGCCGACGCGTATACGCCGATGGTGGCCGTCAAGGACGCCACCGACGCGATGGCCTGCGCAACCCTGAAGGCTGGTCAGAAGGGCTGCACCGAGTAGTACTTCGTGACGCCGCCGGGAGTGCTGAGGGTCTCCACGGCGGCGTCAGAAGGGTCCGTGAGAAGTAATTCCAACGAGTTCGGGAAATGGGGGAATGCCTGCCCCGGTCCGGGGCAGGCGGACAATACCCCCACGGGAGTGCGGTGCTGTCAAGGACACCATTCGCACCCCGGCACCCCACGGCGGCCGCCGTTGCCCCACCTCTCCCGGGCAGGCGGCCGCCGCTTCTGTGCGTGGCAGCGGCATGTCCGACCGCTGTCCCGGATCAGGGCATGGCCGAGATCAGTGGCATGCACCCCGTACCGGTGGCATTGCCCCCGCACCGGCGGCATGGGCGCGATTCGGTGTCGTGCGCGCCGTATCGGCGACAAGGGCCCCGGTTCGGCGGCATGCACCCCGTATCAGTGACATACGCCCCGTATCCGCGCCATGTGGGCCGGGCCACAGGGGTGTGGGGGGCCACCGTGTCCCAGGCGCGATAGCCTGACCGGTGGATCTCTTGACGCCGAGAGATCGATCAAAGACCGCTGTCCTACGGAGATCGCCATGACCCGCACTCCCGTGAATGTCACCGTCACCGGCGCGGCCGGCCAGATCGGATACGCGCTGCTCTTCCGCATCGCCTCCGGTCAGCTGCTGGGCGCGGACGTGCCGGTCAAGCTGCGTCTGCTGGAGATCACCCCGGCGCTGAAGGCCGCCGAGGGCACCGCCATGGAGCTGGACGACTGTGCGTTCCCGCTGCTCCAGGGCATCGAGATCACCGACGACCCGAACGTCGCCTTCGACGGTGCCAACGTGGCGCTGCTGGTCGGCGCCCGTCCCCGCACCAAGGGCATGGAGCGCGGTGACCTCCTCGAGGCCAACGGCGGCATCTTCAAGCCGCAGGGCAAGGCCATCAACGACCACGCCGCGGACGACATCAAGGTCCTCGTCGTCGGCAACCCGGCCAACACCAACGCCCTCATCGCCCAGGCCGCCGCGCCGGACGTACCGGCCGAGCGCTTCACCGCGATGACCCGCCTCGACCACAACCGCGCGCTCACCCAGCTCGCGAAGAAGACGGGCACCACGGTCGCCGACATCAAGCGCCTGACCATCTGGGGCAACCACTCCGCCACCCAGTACCCGGACATCTTCCACGCCACGGTCGCCGGCAAGAACGCCGCCGAGACCGTGAACGACGAGAAGTGGCTGGCCGAGGACTTCATCCCGACCGTGGCCAAGCGCGGCGCCGCGATCATCGAGGCCCGTGGCGCGTCGTCGGCCGCCTCCGCCGCCAACGCCGCCATCGACCACGTGTACACCTGGGTCAACGGCACGGCCGAGGGCAACTGGACCTCCATGGGCATCCCGTCGGACGGCTCGTACGGCGTCCCGGAGGGCCTGATCTCCTCCTTCCCCGTCACCACCAAGGACGGCAAGTACGAGATCGTCCAGGGCCTGGAGATCAACGAGTTCTCCCGCGCCCGTATCGACGCCTCGGTCCAGGAGCTGTCCGAGGAGCGCGAGGCGGTTCGCGCGCTGGGCCTCATCTGAGCCGCAGTCGCTGACCAGCATTGACGTAAGGCCTCGGTCCGTTACCGGACCGAGGCCTTCCGCGTACGGGGCTGTCACAGGACTGCAATGCGGTGTGCATGGATGTAACGGCACAAAGCCATGCATGATCAATAACATGACCGATCGCCGCACTTTTCTTGCCGGTTCGGCCGCGACCCTCGGTCTCGCCACCCTGGCCGGATGCTCATCGGACGGGAAGGACTCCGGCACCGGCGCGGAGTCCGGCACCGGCGCGGAGTCCGGCACCGTTCCCGGACCCGCCTCCGCGAAGCCCGCCGTCGCACGCCGAGAAGACCGCCCGAACCTCGTCGTCATCCTCGCCGACGACCTCGGGTACGGCGAGGCCGGAGCGTACGGCCAGAAGATCATCAACACCCCGCGGATCGACCGTCTGGCCACCGAGGGACTACGTTTCACCTCGGCCTACTCGCCCGCACCGGTCTGCGCCCCCTCGCGCTGCTCGCTGCTCACGGGGCTGCACAGCGGCCACGCGACCGTACGCCAGAACCCCTTCCACGCGCCGCAGGGCTCCCTCACCGCGAACGACACCACCTTCGCCGAGGTGCTGCGCGCCCGCGGCTACCGCACCGCCGTCATCGGCAAGTGGGGCTTCGGCCCGGAGCAGGCCGGCCAGCCCAGCCACCCCAACTCCCGTGGCTTCGAGGAGTTCTACGGCTACATCAGCCACCGCCACGCGCACAGCTACTACCCGTCGTATCTCTGGCACAACGGCGAAGAGGTGCCCCTGGACGGGAAGACGTACGCCCCCGACCTCATCACGGCACGCGCGCTCGACTTCATCGCCGGCCACGCCGACGAGCCGTTTCTGCTGTACCTGGCCCCCACGGTGCCGCACGCACCCAGCGACATCCCGGAGTTCGGGGAGTACGCCCACGAGCCGTGGCCGGACGCCGACAAGGGGCACGCCGCGCAGGTCGCCTACTTCGACACCCTCGTCGGCCAGGTCGCCGACAAGCTCACCGCGCTCGGCATCGCCCACGACACCGTCGTGCTCGTCGCCAGCGACAACGGCCCGCATGAGGAGGGCGGCGTCGACCCCGACCGGTTCGACGCGAACGGTCCGCTGCGCGGCTACAAGCGGAACCTGTACGAGGGCGGCATCCGTACACCGCTGATCGCCTGGGGCCCGGGCCGGATCGCGGCGGGGACGACGGACCGGCCGACCCCGCTCACCGATCTGCTCCCCACGCTCGCCGACCTGGCGGGCGCGCCCGCACCGACCGACATCGACGGGCTGTCGGCGGCCCCGTTGCTGACGGGCGACGCCAAGGCCGCCGCCGCCCGCCACGACGCGCTGTACTTCTACCGCAACGACCCCGCCTCGACGCCCCGCGCCAACGCCCAGGACAAGGGCCGCATCCGCCGCCTCGCCGAGGCGGTACGCCAGGACGACTGGAAGCTGGTCCGCTTCGCCCCCGGCCGCGACCGGACGGCCCCCGACTCCCAGTGGAGCGCCGAGCTGTACCGCCTCTCCACGGACCTCGGCGAGACCGACGACCTGGCGGCGACCCACCCCCGCAAGGTGGCGGAGCTGGTCGCGGCCGCGCGCTCCGCATGGGTCGACGACTATCGCCGCAAGCCCTTCGGCGTAAGGATCGGTCCCCTACCCGAAAATGCTCTCGCCCACGAGGAGTTCACGCTGGAGGCCGTGCTCGGCAACGGCTCGGCCCGCGTCTGGACGGATGTCCGGCTGACCCTGACCACGCCCGAAGGCTGGCAGGTGCACGCCCTGACCGAGTCCCAGGCCGCCCGCCTGCCCGCCGGCACAACCCTCACCACACGCTGGCGCATCACACCCACCACCACCCCCGCCGGCACCTGGCAGCTGACGGCCGTGGGCACGGCCCGCACGACGGGAAACGTGTCGCTGCGCTACGAGAGGACACGGACGCTGGGGACGCCGCGGACGGCGGGTTCTGTGTAAGGGCAAGGGATCAAGGAGCTGCGCGGCTCTCCGCGCAGCCAGGCCCTGTTCGGAATTGAGATCATGAGTTCGGGGGCAATTGACGGCGGAGGGTGTCAGGGCTTGGCCACCAGGAGCTGCGTTGCCTGCGCCGGGCGGCCGTTCATGGTGTTCACGGGGATCTCGCGGGTGGCGATCGGGTTGAAGTCGGTGAGCAAGTCGTGGAGCCAGTCCAGCTCGTGATGGCGGCACACCGCGCCGTCACTGGTTTCGAAGATGCCGTAGGTGCCGTACTTCGGTGCGAACTCGTCGTAGCGGGAGCGGTTGCGCCGGTCGTCCTGCAGGCACAGGTCGCTGACGTAGAGGAGTCCACCGGGCCGTAGCACTCGGTGCAGTCCTGTGATCAGCTTGCGCTGCCCGGCATCGGTGGGCATGCACGTCAGCACCGCGAAGAGCAGCACTGCGTCGATGCTGCCCGTGGGGTGAGGCAGATTGGGCGGATTGGTCAGCACGGTGAAGCGTGCGCCGGGGTGTTCTTGCCGGGCTCGGGCGATGAGGTTGGGGGCGATGTCCACGCCTTCGACGTTCTTGAAGCCGTGCTCGGCGAGGACGCCGGTCAGCCGCCCGTAGCCGCATCCGTAGTCAAGGATGTGAGCCTGACGATCGACGTCGGCCAGCCACAACGGCTCTACCGGATGACCAAACGTCTTCGCGGTCCCCGTGACGTTCCAGTAGTTCCGCTGATTAGCAAGATCGGTCACAGCGATGAGCATCCCATAGCAGGACCCGGCCTCGTGAGCGCGCTCCGGTGCTGAGTACTTTCGTTGAGACGCCAGCTCATCAAGGCGCGGAGCGGAACACCGCAAGGTCGAGCCGTGCGGTGACGGGGTCCGGGAACCGGCCGTCCTGCACATCGGATTGCAGCTTCCGCAGCCCTGCTTCGTACACCGCGTCGGGCAGCTCGGCCAGCGGGCTCAACGAGCGAGTACGGACCCTTTCCACCAGCTCGTCGCCGCCACCGGCGATCGTCTGGTCAACGTTGAGGTGGGCCTCGCGGTGCAGTCCGACGCCGGCGAGCAAGGTGGTGATCTCGGCCAGGTGCAGGCTTGCTGCTGTTCACGGGGCCCAGGCCGACGGGAAGTAGCGGTACAGCGGCAGGTGGTCCGGCGGGCCGAAGCCTCCACGGAGAAGGAGGCGGCCGCCGGGCATCAGGACACGGCGCAAGCCGCGGGCGAATGCCGGCAAATCCTCGATGTGATGGATGACTTGAGAGGCCCACACCGCGTCGAGAACCTCGTCTCCGAAGGGCAGGGCCTCTGCCGCTGCGGCGATGACCGGGATCGTCGGCGGGCAGGCCGAGCGGCAGACACGGAGCATCGCGGCGGACGGCTCACAGGCGATGACGGCAGCGCCGTTGCAGGTCCGTGCCAGTGCACCGCGGACGACGAGCCCGGCGGCGCCTCGCAGATCGTCGGCCGCGCCCGCCAGGCACTTGAGGGGGCGCCCAGTGGTTAGCGATCGGTGGCCTTCGGATGCCCGGTCCCTGCGTACGTGATCCAGCACGTTCTGCGCTCGATGTCGGTCAGATACCAGATCCTGCCTCCACCCGTGACCTCGAGCTGCCACTGCTCGCAGACCTGACCGCGGTACCTGCCGTGGGCCAGCGTGCCCTTGAGCCGGTGGTGACGTGGCGTCTCGTCAAGTGGCCTCGGATCGGTCCGCATGACGATCCACATCCGATAGGTGTTGTCCTTTGCTTGCTGGGCCAGGCATTCCCAGCCCTTCGCGGAAGCTCCGTCGGCGAAGCGCACCTCCCACTGGTCCGCTGGTGCAGGCGGTGCGGCGCGGTCTCCCCGCCCCGCCGTCACGCGATGGTCCGTGGGTCGGGCGCGGGGCCGAAGTCCTCGTCGTGATCCCTGGTGAGTGCGGCCCGGACTTCCGGATCCGAGTACGCCTCAGCGGTGTGCTGCCACGCGACGAGCAGCTGGGCCACAGAGGCGTTGTTGTTCAGCGATTCGGCTGCCCGCATGGTGTCGACCAGTTCGACGGCGAAGGCGTGGACGTCGGCCTCGGGCAGAAAGTGCACCCATGGGAAGGCGTCGGGCAACAGATCGAGGAGTAGTTCCACGCTGCCGGGCTCGCGCCTGGCCATCGCTGCCAGTAGATGCGTGGCCGCGGCGACAACCGACTGGTCCTGCTCCGCACGCGAGGCCGTCGTCAGCACCAGGTCCTCGCCGTCGCGGCGGTGAAGTACGAGTCTTGGGGACTCCTCGAGTCTGGCCAGCGTCTGCCGGTTCTTGTTGACGAGCTCGGAGAAGTTCACGGATGCACCCTGTGCGCTCATGACTTTGAAATTACTTCGAATGTCCGGCGCGCGCTATCGCCCATACGGGCGTTCCCTTGCGGCCCCGTCTGAAGGGCCGCCCACACCGTCTTGCCGTCGAGCAGCGGCGTCACGCCGCATTCGGCCGACAGTGCGGAGACGAGGGGTAGCCCGCGGCCCGAGTCTCGTGAGGTGTCGGGATCCGGAGGTCCAGTGCGGATGGCGGGCAGCGTGCGGCCGAAGTCCTTCACTTCGATGAGCAGGTCCGACTCGCTACGGCGCAGCGTCAGCTCGTACGACGGGTTCTCTGTGTGCCGGACGTTGCCGACGAGTTCCGTGGCGACCAGCACGCCGTCGTCGATCAGGTCGTCCAGGCCCCAGTGGCTCAGCAGCGCCGCCACGATGCGGCGGACGTGCGCGAGCCGGTCCGGGCTGTAGTGCAGGCGGAGGGTGACCTGGTGGTCGGTGAAGTGGCGGAGGGGGAGGAGGGGCGTGGGCATGCACGGCTCCTGGGCGTGGGAATCGTCAACCCCTCCTGCTGGAAGGGCGGTTGCGTCTACGACAACGAGCATGACGGGTGACGAGTCACGTAGGCAATTGTTCGTTACGAGATTCGTCTCTTCGGAACGAAGTGGCATATGCGGCTGTACAGGTCCCACGGCGCGGGACATCATCTGGGCATGGCTCAGAGCGACATGCCCACCATGCGAAGTCGACGACTCGGCGGTGAACTGCGCCGTCTGCGTATCGATGCCGGCCTCAAGGTCCAAGACGCGGCTGATGCGTTGGAGTGCGGCCACCCGAAGGTCAGCCAGATCGAGACGGGAAAGCGCGGTATCAGGGCTCTCGACCTGACCACTTTGCTCAATCTCTATGGTGTCGAGGACGAGGCGTACAGGGCCGGCCTTCGTCGCCTGGCCAAGGAGATCCACAAGGTTGACTGGTGGAGCGCCCAAGGTCCCTTGCTGCAAGACTCGTTGAAGGACTACTTGACGCTGGAGGCGGACTCGGAAGCGGTCTGTGCGTACGAGCCGTTCGTGCTGCCTGGACTGCTGCAGACCGAGGCGTACATGCGCGGCATCTTCGAGTCCAGCCGTCACCGGGCGAACGTGGATGTCCTGGTCGAGACTCGCCTGAAGCGCAAGGAACTGCTCTCCGGCGATGAATTCCTCCTGCGCACCGTGATCGACGCGCCTGCGCTGCATCGCATCAACGGGTCCCGAGAGGTCGTACGGGAGCAGCTTGATTACCTGCTAGAGGCGGGACGCCGACCCAACGTGACGATTCAGGTGCTTCCTCTCGACGCGTCACTTCCCACTGCGCAGTACGGCCCGGTTCACATCTTCACGCTGAGGGGAGAAGCGGGTTCCGACGTCGCATGGCTGGAGCACATGGCGGGTGGTACGTTGCTGGAACAGCGGCAGCACGTACAGGTGTACGTCCAAGCCTGGAATGAACTGACGGCCGCAGCGCTCTCACCAACTGCGTCCCAGCGGTACATCCGGGACCTGCTCAGGGAAAGTGAATCGTGACGTTCGCGAAGCATGCGCCAAGCCCTGGTATCGGCCAACTGGACGGTCTGATCTGGCGCAAGAGCACCTACAGCGGTGCCGAGAACGCCTGCGTCGAACACTCCCCCCTCCCGTCCGGCCGGCATGCCGTGCGTGACTCCAAGGATCCCGGCCGCGGAACCCTCCATTTCGGGCCGGGCGCGTGGCGCGCGTTCGTCGAGTCCTGGCGCTGACGCGGCAGGGCCCGCAGCGGTGAGTTCGGTCAATTCACCGGCTGCTACGTCCCTGGTCGTAGGTCCTGGTCCGGGCCGGGCCTCGTTCCTCGGGTCGATACGGAGCCGTGTCGCGGCTCAGTAGCCTGCCTGCATGGACACACGGGATACGAGCGGTGTGCTCGACGAGGCGCTGGAGCGGTTGCATGCCGCGGGGCCGGAGCGGCTCGGGCGGCTCACCAATCACGCTCCGATGGTGGTCGAGGCGCTGGCCGCGCATGGACGGTCGGGTGCGGTGCACCGCTGGCTGGATCTGTACGAGGCGAAGCTCGAGGAGTTCCCCGGCCCTGTGGAGACCGTGACCGACGCCAACTGGCATGCCGCGCTGGGCGATTCGCGCAGGGTCGCCGACTGGATCGCGTACTTCACACGGGCCGTCGGCGAAGCCTCCTGGAGAGGCGTTCTCGCTGAGTGGTGGCCGCGCCTGCTGCACGGGATGTACGGAGGCTCCACTCATCCCGTGATCCGGGTGGGCCACGCCGTGCGTTCTCTCATCGAGGGCGGGGAGAGCGCGCCGCGTCTCGCCGAGCTCGCCCGCGGGCTCGGCTACTGGGCCGCCAGGCATCATCCGCTCTCCGGCATCGCGCTGGTTTCCGCTGCCCATGAGGCCCGTGACGCCGACGAGGCGCTGGACGCCGTGCCGCCGGTCTCTGATCCGCACGGCGGCTTCCCCGCCCGGCTGGCCCTCGTCGAACGGCTGCCCGCTTGGGCGAGCGAGGTGACCGACCCGGACGCGGCCAGGCAGCGGCTCGCCGAGCTGGTGCGTGCCGCGACTCATCGCTACGCAACCCATGGCCACGGCAACGAGATCATGCTGGTCCACACGGCGACGGCACCCAGCGCCGTACTGCGCACGCTTCCCGCTCTGCCCGGCGAACTGTGGGCGCCGAGCCTCCACGCGGCGTGGCTGGCGTCGGCGGCCGTGACGGCGATGTACGCGCCGAGCGAGCCCGTCCTCTATGTGCCGCCCGGTCGCATCACCGCCGAGGAAGCCCTCGAGCGCGCCCTGTCGCACGGCGACGAACACGTCATCAAGCTGACCGACACCGCACTGGACATCGGTGACGAACAGGCGCTCGCCGCCGCTCTGCGCGCCATCGAGCTCAGCGAGCCGATTTCCTGAATGGCGAATGCCCGTAGCGGCGATTCTGTGAATGCCCTCGCGATGGTTCTTCTAGGCGTGCGTCCCTGCGCGCGCCTTTTGCTACTGCCCGGTATCCCTCTGATTCATGTCTCTTGCGTCACTTTCTCAGGCAATATCGCTACTCAGCGTATTTTCAGGGTCCTAGGTCTCCATTCCTAGTGGTATCGCGCACTTTCGCCGTCGGGCCGTCATGTTCTGGGCCTTTGCGGGCAGGCCTCACGGTTGCGGTGTGTAGCGGCGCTCGGCGCGGCGGCGGCTACGGTGAATTCGGGTGGAGAGCCGTAAGACATGCATATGCGGTGACATAGAGCACTTTCAGCTGACCCGTGTGCATGCTTTCCGCCTGGCAGGGCAGGTGCCCGCGATCGCCGAAAGTGATCGGCGTGCAGAAAGACGGAGTGGAAGGCCAAACAGGACGTGTCGTCGCACAAGACCATTCATGTGGGCGGAGAGTGGCGCAGCGCCCTCTCCGGTGCCACGCGGGAGATTCTCGACCCGGCGGACGCGAAGCCGTTCGCCGTGATCGCCGAGGGTGGTGCCGAGGACGCGGACGCCGCCATCGCTGCCGCCCGTGCCGCATTCGACCAGGGCCCCTGGCCCACGACGCCCGTCGCCGAGCGGGCCGCGCTGCTGCGCCGGGTCGCCGACCTGCTCCGCCGCGACCGCGAGGAGCTCGGCCTGCTGGAGAGCCGCGACGCGGGCAAGACGGTGGAGGAAGGGCGCGTCGACATCGACTGTGTCGCCGACGCCTTCGTCTACTTCGCCGACCTCGTGGCCGCGGAGGGCGCGGGCCGTGTCGTCGACGCCGGGACGGACACCGTCCACAGCGTCGTCGTGCACGAGCCCGTCGGCGTCTGCGCGCTCATCACGCCCTGGAACTACCCGCTGCTGCAGGCCAGCTGGAAGATCGCACCCGCGCTGGCGGCTGGCAACACGTTCGTCGTCAAGCCGAGCGAGATCACCCCGATGACGACCGTCGCGCTGATCGGCCTGCTCGTCGAGGCCGGGCTGCCCGCCGGGGTCGCCAACATCGTGACGGGCCCCGGTCATTCGGTCGGTGCGCGGTTCGCCGAGCACCCGGACGTCGACCTCGTGTCGTTCACGGGCGGGCTCGTCAGCGGTACGAAGGTCGCTCAGGCCGCGGCTGTCGGCGTCAAGAAGGTCGCCCTCGAGCTTGGGGGCAAGAACCCCAATGTCGTGTTCGCCGACGCCTGCGCCACCGACGAAGGCTTCGACACCGCCGTCGACCAGGCGCTCAACGCCGCCTTCATCCACAGCGGCCAGGTGTGCTCCGCGGGTTCCCGGCTCATCATCGAGGAGTCGGTGCGCGAGCGCTTCGTCGCCGAACTCGCGCGCCGGGCCGCAAAGATCCGGCTCGGCCGCGGCACCGAGGACGGCGTCGAGTGCGGACCGCTCGTATCCGAGCAGCAGCGCGCGAAGACGGAGGGCTACGTGGCCTCCGCGCTGGAAGAGGGCGCGGTGCTGGTGACCGGCGGGCAGCGGCCCGAGCCGTCCGGCATCCGGCCCGCCACCGGCTACTTCTACGAGCCGACCGTCCTCGACGGCTGCCACCGCGAGATGCGGGTCGTGCGGGAGGAGGTCTTCGGTCCTGTGCTCACCGTCGAGACCTTCCGCACCGAGGACGAGGCCGTCGCCCTCGCCAACGACACCGAGTACGGGCTCGCGGGCGCCGTCTGGACCGCCGATGCGGGGCGCGCCCGGCGCGTCGCAGGACGCCTGCGGCACGGCACCGTGTGGATCAACGACTTCCACCCCTACCTCCCGCAGGCCGAGTGGGGCGGCTTCGGCAAGAGCGGGGTCGGCCGCGAACTCGGGCCCGCCGGGCTCGCCGAGTACCGCGAGAGCAAGCACGTCTACCAGAACCTGGACCCGCGCCCGGTGCGGTGGTTCGCGGGTTGAGCGGAGGCCGCTGAACCCGCCGTCGTACCCCTCGGTACGACCCCATACGCGCGGTAAGACCCCATACGCGCAGCACCTTGCACGACAGAGGAGCAACACACACATGTCTGAGTACGACTACGTCGTCATCGGCGGCGGCACCGCGGGATCCGTGATCGCGTCCCGTCTGACCGAGAACCCGGACGTCCGCGTCGCCGTCATCGAGGGCGGGCCCAGCGACGTCGACCGGGAGGACGTCCTCACCCTGCGCCGCTGGATGGGCCTGCTCGGCGGAGACCTCGACTACGACTACCCGACGACCGAGCAGCCGCGCGGCAACTCGCACATCCGGCACAGCCGCGCCCGCGTACTCGGCGGCTGCTCCTCGCACAACACCCTCATCTCCTTCAAGCCGCTGCCGTCCGACTGGGACGAGTGGGAGCGGGCCGGCGCCAAGGGCTGGGGCGCCGTGCAGATGGAGGCGTACTACGCACGACTGCTCAACAACATCGTGGCCGTGGACGAGCAGGACCGGAACGCCATCGCGCGTGACTTCGTCGACGCCGCGCAGGCCGCGCTCGGGGTTCCGCGCATCGAGGGCTTCAACAAGAAGCCGTTCGACGAGGGCGTCGGCTTCTTCGACCTCGCGTACCACCCGGAGAACAACAAGCGGTCGAGCGCTTCGGTCGCGTATCTGCATCCCTTCCTCGACCGGTCCAACCTCGACATCTGGCTGGAGACCTGGGCGTACAGGCTGGAGTTCGACGGCACGCGTGTGAAGGGTGTGCACGTCCGGACCAAGGACGGCGAGGAGGTCCTCGTCGAGGCGAAGCGGGAAGTGCTGCTGTGCGCGGGCGCGGTGGACTCGCCGCGGCTGCTGATGCACTCCGGCATCGGCGCGAAGGCGGACCTGGAGCGGCTCGGCATACCCGTCGTGCACGATCTGCCGGGCGTCGGCGAGAACCTGCTCGACCACCCGGAGTCCGTCATCGTGTGGGAGACGAACGGGCCGATCCCCGAGAACTCCGCGATGGACAGCGACGCGGGGTTGTTCGTGCGGCGGGATCCCGAACACCCGGGCCCTGACCTGATGTTCCACTTCTACCAGGTCCCGTTCACCGACAACCCGGAGCGGCTCGGCTACGAACGGCCCGAGCACGGCGTCTCGATGACCCCGAACATCCCCAAGCCCAAGAGCCGCGGCCGGATCTACCTGACCAGCGCCGACCCGGAGGCCAAGCCCGCCCTCGACTTTCGCTACTTCACGGACGAGGACGACTACGACGGCCGCACCCTCGTCGACGGCATCAAGATCGCCCGCGAGATCGCCAAGACCGAACCGCTCGCGAGCTGGCTGAAGCGCGAGGTGTGCCCGGGACCCGGGATCACCGGTGACGAGGAGCTCAGCGAGTACGCGCGCAAGGTCGCGCACACCGTGTACCACCCGGCGGGCACCTGCCGCATGGGGGCGGTCGACGACGAACTCGCCGTTGTCGACCCGGAATTGAAGATCCGCGGGCTCGACGGCATCCGTATCGCCGACGCGTCCGTCTTCCCGACGATGCCCGCGGTCAACCCGATGATCGGGGTGCTGATGGTCGGGGAGAAGGCCGCCGAGCTGCTGCGGGGTGATGCGTGATGAGTACGACTGCTGCCACCGCCGTGGCCCCCGCGAAGGCGCCCGCCGGCGCTCCCGTCTTCTCCGTCGACGGTCTGTGGAAGGTCTTCGGACCGAAGGCTGACCGTGTACCCGCCGATCCGGAGCTGGCCGCGCTCAGCCCGGCCGAACTGCGGCAGCGCACGGGCTGCAACGCCGCCGTCCGGGACGTGAGCTTCGACGTCCGCAAGGGCGAGGTCTTCGTCGTCATGGGCCTGTCCGGCTCCGGCAAGTCCACGCTCGTACGCTGCCTGACCCGGCTCATCGAGCCGACGTACGGAAAGATCGCCATCGAGGGCGAGGACGTGCTGGGCATGGACAAGTCCCGGCTGCGCGAACTCCGCCGCCACCGGGCGGCCATGGTCTTCCAGCACTTCGGGCTACTGCCGCACCGGTCCGTCCTCGACAACGTCGCGTACGGCCTCGAGATCCAGGGCGTCGGCAAGGCCGAGCGCCGGGAGAAGGCCCAGGAGGTCATCGCCAAGGTCGGCCTCGAGGGCATGGAGCAGCGCCGTCCCGGGCAGCTCTCCGGCGGTCAGCAGCAGCGTGTCGGCCTGGCCCGGGCGCTCGCTGTCGACCCCGAAGTGCTGCTCTTCGACGAGCCGTTCAGCGCGCTCGACCCGCTGATCCGGCGCGACATGCAGGAGGAGGTCATCCGCCTGCACCGCGAAGAGGGCCGCACCATGGTCTTCATCACCCACGACCTGAACGAGGCGCTGCGCCTCGGCGACCGCATCGCGCTGATGCGCGACGGCCGCATCGTGCAGCTCGGCACGCCCGAGGAGATCGTCGGGTCGCCCGCCGACGACTACGTACGCGAGTTCGTGCGGGACGTGCCGCGCGAGCAGGTCATGACGGTGCGTACGGCCATGCGTCCCGCGGGCGGGGACGAGGCGGGCCACGGCCCGGCCGTCGCCCCTGAGGCGACGGTGTCGGAGGCCATCGAGGCCGTCGCGCGCTCGGGGTTCCCGGCGCGTGTGATGGACGAGGGGCGGTGCGTGGGGGTCGTCGACTCGGAGGCGCTGCTCGGGGTGGTGGCAGGGACGGGGGAGACCGCCGAAAGCGGGGGTGCCGGGACGGGGGAGACCGCCGAAAGCGGGGGTGCCGGGACCGAGCCCGCCGACGTCCGGCCTGCCGTCTCCGGCGAGGAGGTGGCCTGATGGCTACCGCCACCGCGCCCGTTCCCCATACGGGAATCGCCGGCCTCGTCAGAGGACTGGTGCGCCGCCCCGCCGTCGGCAAGCTCCTGCTGCTCGCCGTCGTCGCGGCCGTCCTCGTGCCGGTCGTCCACGCCCGCTGGGCGAGCGGTGCCTGGCCCGACGCGCTGACCGTCGATCTGTCCGGGCCGCTCGGCAGCGCCAGTGACTGGATCATCGACAACCGCGACAGCCACCCGCTGTTCCTGTACTTCTTCGGGCACATCTCGAACGCCGTCACGCTGTCCGTACGCGCGGTCTATCTCGTGCTGCTGGCCGTCGGCTGGGCGGGTGTCACGGCCGCGGCCGGGCTGGTCGCCTGGCGCGTCGCCGGGGTGCGGCTCGCCCTCGGCACCGCCGTCGCGTTCCTCGTCTGCGGGCTGCTCGGCATGTGGGTGCCCACCATGCAGACGCTGGCGCTCATGGTGGTGGCGGTCGTCGCCTCCGTCGTGCTCGGCGCGCTGCTCGGGCTCGCCGCGGGGCTCTCCGACCGTATGTACCGCGCGCTGCGGCCCGTCCTCGACACCATGCAGGTGCTGCCCGCCTTCGCGTATCTGCTGCCGGTCGTGCTCGTCTTCGGTATCGGCGTCCCGGCGGCCGTTCTCGCCACCGTCGTGTACGCCGCGCCGCCGATGGCCCGGCTCACCGCGCTCGGACTGCGCGGTGCCGACGAGGGCGTGATGGAGGCCGTGGACTCCCTCGGCGCCACGGCGCGTCAGCGGCTGCTGACCGCCCGGCTGCCGCTGGCCCGCAAGGAGCTGCTGCTCGGCCTCAACCAGACGATCATGATGGCGCTGTCGATGGCCGTGATCGCCTCGGTGATCGGCGCGGGCGGTCTCGGTGACCGCGTGTACCAGGCCCTCGCCTCGGTGGACGTGGGAGCGGCGCTCGCCGCGGGCATCCCGATCGTGCTGCTCGCCGTGGTCCTGGACCGTACGACGGCGGCCGCGGGCGCCCGGCTCGGCGCGTCCGAGCCGGACCACGGCGCGCTCCGGGGCGGACGGGGCTGGGCGGCCGCTGCCGCGCTCACCGTCGTCGTGGCACTCGCAGGACGTTTCGCGGACCGCCTCGAGTGGCCCGGCGCCTGGACCGTCACCATCGCCGAGCCCGTCAACAACGCCGTCGACTGGATGACCGACCACCTCTACACCGGCGTCCCCTTCGTGGGCGGCACCGCCGACTGGGCCGGCCACTTCACGACCTGGGTCCTCGACCCGGTCCGCGACGGGCTGCAGTGGCTGCCCTGGTGGTCCGTCCTGCTGATCGTCGCGGCGCTCGCCTGGCTGATCGGCACCTGGCGCACCGCGCTCACCGCGGTCCTCGCCATGGCCGCGATCGGCGTCCTCGGCGTGTGGAAGCCGTCGCTGGACACGCTGTCGCAGGTCCTTGCGGCCGTCGCGGTGACCCTCGTCCTGGGTGTCGCGACCGGTGTCGCGGCCGCGCGCAGCGCCCGTGTGGACCGGATGCTCCGGCCCGTACTCGACGTGTTCCAGACGATGCCGCAGTTCGTGTACCTGATCCCGGTGGTGGCCCTGTTCGGCGTGGGCCGCGCGCCCGCCGTCGCCGCGGCGGTCGTCTACGCGCTGCCCGCCGTCGTCCGCATCACCGCGCAGGGCCTGCGCCAGGTCGACCCGGGCGCACTGGAGTCCGCCCGCTCGCTGGGCGCCACCGGCGGGCAGCAACTGCGCCAGGTGCAGCTCCCGCTGGCCCGCAGCGCCCTGCTGCTCGCGGTCAACCAGGGCGTCGTCCTCGTACTCGCCGTCGTCATCATCGGCGGCCTGGTCGGCGGCGGAGCGCTGGGCTACGACGTCGTGTTCGGGCTCGCCCAGGGCGACCTGGCGACCGGTCTGGTGGCCGGTGCCGCGATCGTCTGCCTGGGCCTGATGCTCGACCGGGTGACGCAGCCGGCTGAGCGGCACGCGAAGAAGGGAGCGTGACATGCGATTCCGTACCCGAATGACCAGCCTGGTCGCGGCCGGGGCCGCGCTGCTGGCGCTGACCGGCTGCGGCGCCGCCGACATGACCAAGCAGGCGTCGCCCTTCGCGGGCGCGCAGGACGCCAGGACCGTGACGCTCTCCGTGCAGTCCTGGGTGGGCGCCCAGGCCAACGTCGGCGTGGCGAAGTACCTGCTGGAGCACGAGCTCGGCTACCGCGTCGACACCGTGCAGATCGACGAGGTCCCCGCATGGGACGCGCTCAGCCAGGGCCGGGTGGACGCGATTCTGGAGGACTGGGGTCACCCGGACGAGGAAAAGCGGTACGTCGAGGACAAGAAGACCATCGCGAGCGCCGGCGAGCTCGGGGTCACCGGCCACATCGGCTGGTTCGTCCCGACGTACTTCGCCGAGGAGCACCCGGACGTCACGGACTGGAAGAACCTGAACAAGTACGCGGACGAGCTGCGCACCGCGGAGAGCGGCGGCAAGGGCCAGCTGCTCGACGGTTCGCCGTCGTACGTCACCAACGACAAGGCGCTGGTGGAGAACCTGGACCTGGACTTCCAGGTGGTGTTCGCCGGTTCCGAGGCCGCGCAGATCACCCAGATCAGGCAGTTCGCCAAGCAGAAGAAGCCGTTCCTGACGTACTGGTACCAGCCGCAGTGGCTCTTCGAGAAGGTGCCGATGACGGAGGTGAAGCTGCCCGCGTACAAGGAGGGCTGCGACGCCGACCCCGAGAAGGTCGCCTGCGCCTACCCGCACACGCCGCTGCAGAAGTACCTCAACGCGGACTTCGCGAAGACCGGCGGCAAGGCGGCGGAGTTCCTGAGGAACTTCACCTGGACGACCGAGGACCAGAACGAGGTGTCCCTGATGATCGCCGACCAGAAGATGTCGCCCGAGGAGGCGGCGAAGAAGTGGGTCGAGGGACATGAGTCCACGTGGAAGGCGTGGCTGCCGAAGTGATCCGCTGAGCGAACCGAAGTGGTCCCCCGTGCCGGGCGCCCCCCTCGCAGGGCGTCCGGCACGGGGGTGTCAGGGCGTTCCCCGAGCCCGCGTGCACCGAGTCCGTGTGCACCGAGTCCGTGTGCCCCGAGCCCGCGTGTCGCGTGACCGCGACGCTTACGCGCTCGGCACCTCCTCGTACAGCTTCGACACGTCCACGGACTCGTCCGCCGACGGGGTCTCGGTCGGCACGGGCTTGTCGTAGTCCTTGAACGTCGCCGTCACATCCTTGCCGTCGCCCTTCTTCGTCGTCCTGACCGGGTAGGGCTTGCCCTCGGTGGCGACGTACACGGTGTGCGTCACGCCCTCTTCCATGCCCGACACCGGGATGGTCGGCGTGCCGTCGACCGTCGTCGGATCGCCCTTCCGCAGGTCCTTGGCTTTGCGGGATTCCTCGGCGGCCTTCTCCTGGATCTCCTTGAGGTCGCAGACTCCTGCCAGGTCTCTCAGCAGAGAGTCGTCCGTGCTGCCGCGGATGTAGCGGTTCTTGAAGAGCTCGGCCGCGTTCTCGCCCTCGGCGCCGGGGACCTCCGTCTTCCAGTACTTCTCGTCCGCCTTCAGCCAGACCTGCTCGCCGCGCTTGACGAGCTCCACGTTGCCGCTGTCCTTGAACCGCATCGAGCCGTTGCAGTTGCCGTCGCGATCGAGGGTGAGGTCGGCGGACGAAACCTCGCCCCGGTCGAGGTCGGCGCTGTTTTCGTCGAGGGTGACACGGACGGACTGCGCGCTCGTGAACGCGTCAGCCGCCTTGTCGGCGATCTCCCGCGCGCTCAGGTCCTCGATGCCGTTCCCGGCGCTCGCCGTCGCTGCGGGCGCGCTGAGGGGGACGGCGACCAGTGCCGTGGTGCAGCCGGCGACCACCAGCAGGCGGCGGGCCCTGGAGGCCCTGGGCTGATCCGCGTACATCTTCAGGTGCATCGCGTACACCTCCTAGGGGCTCCAGGGGTATATCGCCATATATTTTACTTTTGAGTCAGAAGGGGCGCATGGGGAGCATGGCCAGGGCTTTCAGTGCCGTGCCCGGGCGGGCGCGGATGGGCGCCCCACTCCACCCGCGGCGGGCCCGCGCGCCCGCAGTGCCGCGCTCAGGAACGCAGACGTCGGGCGAAGTCGGCCAGTGCGGCTGTCGCGCGGTGTTGCAGGCCCCCGCCGAAGGTGATGCGGGTGGCGCCGAGTTCGCCCAGCTCGGCGAGCGACGACGGCGCGGCGTACGCCGGGGCGACCACGTTGACCGGCCCCTGAATGCCCGCCCGCAGCAGCGGCAGTACACCGACGGGAGCGCCGATCGGATACACGCAGTCCGCGCCCGCGGCCACATACAGCGCGGCCCGCTCGATCGCCCGCTCGGGCGCGGCGACGCCGCGGATGAACGTGTCCACGCGCGCGTTGAGGAAGATCCGCTCGCCCGCGGCCTCCCTCACCTCCGCGAGCCAGTCGGCGTGCTGCCGCGGGTCCTTGAGGACGCCCTGGTGGGAGTCCTCAAGGTTGCAGCCCACCGCACCCGTCTCCAGGAGCCGCTCCACCAGTTCCTTCGGCGGCAGCCCGTAGCCGCCCTCGATGTCCGCGGACACCGGGACGTCGACCGCCCGGGCGATCCGGGCGACCGCCGCGAACATCTCGTCGGCGGGCGTCGCCCCGTCCTCGTACCCGAGGGAGGCGGCGACGCCCGCGCTGGGCGTCGCCAGTGCCGGAAACCCGGCCTCCACGAACACCCGCGCGCTGGCCGCGTCCCACGGCCCGGGAAGGACGAGAGGATCGTCGGGCAGACGCCCGTGGTGCAGGGCGCGGAACGCGTCGGCAGCGCTCTCGGCAGGGCTCATGTGTGATCGCCCGGCTGATAGTGCCCCGGGACCATCCGCGTGGTCACACCGAACCGATTCCACGCGTTGATCACCGTGATCGCCGCGATCAGCTGCGCGAGCTCGGACTCGTCGAAGTGCTTGGCGGCCTTCTCGTACACCTCGTCCGGTACGAATCCGTCCGTGAGGACGGTGACCGCCTCGGTGAGCTCGATCGCCGCGAGTTCCTTCTCGGTGTAGAAGTGCTGCGACTCCTCCCAGGCGCTGAGCTGGATGATGCGCTCCACGCTCTCTCCCGCCGCGAGGGCGTCCTTCGTGTGCATGTCCAGGCAGAACGCGCAGTGGTTGAGCTGCGAGGCGCGGATCTTCACCAGCTCCAGAAGTGTCGGGTCCACGCCCTGACGGGCCGCCGCGTCCAGCCGGACCATGGCCTTGTACACCTCGGGCGCGAGCTTCGCCCAGGGCAGGCGGGGGGTGTGCTCAGGGGCGTATGAGGTGTCCGCTGCGGTGTTCCCGTGGGTGCTGTCGTTGCTCGTCATGCCGTTGACCCTATGACCGGAGTAGCCCAGGGGTATGGTCCATTTCCATGGTGGAATCCTGGGCCAATCTCGGCGTGGACCTGCATATCGACCCGAGTCGTACGGGCAGCGGTTCCGGCCTGCGGAAGGGGCTGACCGACGCCCTGCGCGACGCGGTCCGCAGCGGACGGCTGGCGCCCGGCACACGCCTGCCGTCGTCCCGCTCGCTCGCGGCCGACCTGGGCATCGCCCGCAACACGGTCGCCGACGCCTACGCGGATCTGGTGGCCGAGGGCTGGCTCACCACCCGGCAGGGCTCGGGTACCCGGGTCGCCGAGCGGGCCGTTCCGGCGCCGAGCCGCCCGGCGCCCCGGCGCAGGGCGGCCGGCCGCCCGACGTACGACCTGACGCCCGGCAGCCCCGACCTGGGTTCGTTCCCGCGCAGCGAGTGGCTCAAGGCCGCCCGCCGTGCACTGGTCGCCGCACCGAACGACGCCCTCGGCTACGGCGACCCGCGCGGCCGCGTCGAACTGCGCACCGCCCTCTCGGGCTATCTGGCACGCGCGCGTGGCGTGCACGCCGATCCGGAACGGATCCTGATCTGCGCCGGTTTCGCCCACGCACTGATGCTGCTCGGTGCCGCCCTCGGGGAGCGCGGTGTCAGGGACGTGGCCGTGGAGTCGTACGGGCTGGACGTCTTCTGGAAGGTGCTGACCCGTGCCGGGCTGGGCGTCCCGCCGCTGCCGTTCGACGAACTGGGCACATCCACTCGCGAGTTGGACGACATGCGGCCGGGCGCCGTGCTGCTGACGCCCGCGCACCAGTTCCCCATGGGCATGCCGCTGCACCCCGACCGGCGGGCCGCCGCCGTCGACTGGGCGCGACGCAGCGGCGGACTGATCCTGGAGGACGACTACGACGGGGAGTTCCGCTACGACCGGCAGCCGGTAGACCCTACACCCTGGTAACTCAGAAAGACCACAGGTCAGAGGGCATGCGAAAGCCCCCGCCGCGCGTCTCAGCGACGTACGACAGGGGCGCTTCCGTGTCCGGTCAGGGATGACTACGCGAACCGGTGCCCAACGCAGGTGCGTGGTCAGGGCAGGCGTACAGGGTCACTCCGGGGCCGCTCACACGCTCAATCCAGCGGACTGCCACAGGGGCGGTAGTCCATGCGTGGCAGCGGCAGCACACAGCCCCGTGAACGGGCGTAGGAGCGGCTTTCAGGGCTTCTCGGGTCATGCGCTCACCTCCGCTGAGACGAACGCAGCAGCGGGGAACGGGGCACCCTCGTACGTGTACGGGTAGTCAACGCCCATGGTGGCCAGCGCAGCAGCACGGCGGCGCTGGCGAATCAGGTTGAGTTCCAGGGTGGTTTCCGCTTGCTGCCGGAACAGCTCTCGAGCCTGCGCTTTGGTCGGTCCGGTCCACGGTTGGGACCACGGACTGACAGGGACGGGATCGATGCACTCAGCGAGGAATGCGGCGGAATGGCGTCCGGGGTTGCTCCGGCGGGTCCATGGCAGTACGGAGAGCACCCAGAGAAGGGCGCGGGCGATAGCATCGCGCATGGTCGTTCAGCTCCTATGCAAGCTGTTCGGCAAGCCCCGATGGACCGGGCCTAATCGGTCTGTCGGGGCGCTTTGGTTTTCGGTGGTTCGGAGGGGGACGGGAAAGCCCCGCCTATGCGCCACGGGGGGACGTACGCACAGACGGGGCAGCCGACACGCTGAGCCTTGATTCGCCGTCTCTCAGCGCGCCGGGGTCATTCGTCCCGCGTTACGCGGGCATGGTCCGTGACGACACGGCGGAAGAGGTCATGACCAGTCCGGCCGGTATGGCGAAGGCACCAGTCCTGAGCGTCTTCCTGCTCACCCTGGGGGCCGGATGTCTCCTCACACTCCGACGTGGTCGCGCAGAAGGCTTCGAAGATCCACCCGCCCTCTTCCACGTGCCGGATGGTGTGGCCTACGAAGCGCATGACGCTTCGGGTCATACGACTGCCTCAGCGGACGTTGCCGGGTCTTCGTCGTCGTCATCCTCGCTGGTGTCCGGCGCAGGCAAGCGGAGCCCCCGACTCTCAGCGATTCGCAGCGCGTCAGTCAGGCACTCCGCCAGGCGCACCGCCGTGTACCTGACCTCAGCGTTGGGGGTCATGGGGTCTTCCAGCACCTTGCGGGCTTGCTTGAGAACGTCCTCACCCATGGCAAGCTGCACGGCCTCAAAGTCGTCAGCGAGCCGAGACAGGAAACCGCCTTCGTCGCTGGTGCTCAACATGCACCGCTTGCCGTCCTCAGTCACCCAGGGCAGCAACCGGGGCGTCTGTCCCGTCGACACGTCGGCAAGGTGCTGCCGTCGCTGCCGGTCGCCTTCCGTTCTCTGCATTGCTTCGGCCCCCTTCGCAGTTGGTCAGTAAGGGGGACCGTATGAGCAGACAGAGCGTCAATCCACGTGCGCAAAGCGGTAGTTCAGCAACCCAGCGCGGCGAACTACCACGCTCCGCAGTAGTTACCCAGCAAGCCCAAGATGAGCTGCCATGCTGCGCATCTCTTCCGTCAGCGTCCGCTTACGGGTCTTGAGAATGTCCCCCATCACGCGTCGTGCCATGGGCTGATGCGTCAGCCACACATCGGCCGTCTCACGAAGGTTGACCAACTCATCCATGGCGTCCTGGTGAGACCCGAGCAAGACGTGAGCGCGGGCAACGTCCAGCCGGTGACGGCCCCAGTTGTTCGTACTCAACCGCCCGAAGTTCTTCACGGCTTTGGGGCTCAGGGGTCCTTCATCGGCTCGACGGAGAACACCACGCGCATCACCCACAAGGGCAAGGTCCTCAACGGCCTTCGCCTCAGCGGTCACGGGGCCAAACGCGCTCCAGTGTGAGGGGAAGTCCGTGTGTTCCCGCTCAAGAGCGCCCCCAGCGGTAGCCGCCATTCGACGGGCGTGCTTTGCCACATCCGGCCGGTTATTCCGCCGTGCCGCAGCAGCAACCCTGAGCCACAACTCACCCCAGACGGCAAGCTGTGCGGGAGTCGCAGAAGACATGCGGGGTTCGATCTCCGCTGCCGTCTGCGCTGCAAGCTGTTCGCTCTCATCGAATCGGTCCTGCCGCAGCAGAAGCCAGCCCAGTCCCACAACTCCCGTGGCTGCCAACTGAGTTTGGCCAGTCTCGCGGGCAAGCCGGATTGCCTCAGCGAGTGCGAAGTAAGCCATGTCGTACTGCCGTACCTGAGTGAGGTACTTACCCGTGAGCATCAGGGCGTGAGCGCGGGCAATCATGGCGTGTTGCTGCTCTTCGCCTTCAAGGGTGGCTACGGCGGCTTCAGAGGCCCGCAGCAAGCCGGGCAGCTTCCGCGCTACGGATGTGTACCGGTCCGCCTGGTAGAGCGCGTGGCCGTCCTGTACGCCCTGCCGGATGGCGGAGACCTCCCCGGCTTCACCAGGCTCTGACAGGGGCACTGAGAGCCCGATAGGGGGCATGAGGGCACGCCTCAGCTCTGCCAGATGACGCCGGTTGGCCTCATCCTCCGTGCCGAGTACGGACTTCGGTGCCTCGCTGGCGAACAGAGCGGAAGTCGACACCCCCAGCGCACGGGCAAGGGCAGCAAGGGTGTCCATGCTGACGTGCCCGCCTTGCTCCGCCTTGCGGACAGTGCTGAGTGACAGGTCCGCCGCTTCGGCCAACCCCTCTTGGCTCAGTCCGGCCGTGCGCCGGTACTTCTTGACGTTGTCGGCCAACCCTGTGGACATCGTCATCACCTCACGTCAAGGGTATGCCCCCGCGCTAGCTGCACAACGCGACTTCGTCAAGCCGGTGACTATCCTCTGACGGACCGTCAGGAAATACAGAAGTCCCGTACCGGCCACCAGGAAGGCAGCGGGTACGGGGCTCAAGATCACAGGTGCTACCGGCTAAAGCCGAATGACACACTCCGGAAGCTACCGGCTAAAGGCGGAGTGACACCCTCCGGTTACGTGGCCATGGACAGGTACCGGCGTCCGGTCCTCTCCGCTGCGCCGTATTGGTCAGCCACTATGCGGCCGGTCACGGGGCGGCCATGTCGGAAAGCCAGCACGGACACAGTCGAGCGGCCCTACTGGCTGAGCACCAGACACCTCCGAACGCAAAGCGCCCTCCAAGATGTGCCGTCGCGTGCATGATGGCGCTCATGCTGACAAGCCTTCTGCCGGGGTTCCGACACCTTCGAACGCCGTTTGCCCTTGGCGTGCTATGCGCCTTCCAGATATGGATCTTGCTGGGCGGTTACGTACCGAGCCGATCGGAAGCGCACGGTTTCATCGAGCGCATTTACGCTCTGGGGGACGTTACTGGTCGGGCGGCTGTCACTGCTGCGATTTCGTTCGTGCTGTACCTGGTGGGCGACATTGTCCGCCTGTCGTCGCTACAGATGATGAGTATTTTGTCGCGACTACGGCTTGAGAGCATAGCCCCTCATCGGTTTTCCACCCTGTCCGCCCAATCAAGGGGCGAGCTGCACGAATTCGCTACGAGTGCTTTTGCAAAAAGGGGAGGTGCGCCTACCGACGATGATGTATTCAATTTGCGGGACAAAATCACGACGGAGTTTACGGAAATCAGAATGCGTCTCATCGCAAACCATTTGGACGTGTACTTGGAGCATGACCGATTCGATGCTGAAGCCGATTTTCGCATGAACGTAGGCTTTTATTCGGTCCTGCTGTGGCCCATTCTTTCTTGGTATTGGACCCCGTGGGCGATTCTCGGAGTATTCGCCTCAATGGTTCTTCTTCTTAATGGCTTGAGGGCTCGCAGGGATGCTAATGAAATACTGGTACAGGCGATCGTGTCCCGAATCGTGGAATCACGAATGTACGCAGAAGAAGCAGACCGAGATTTTGCTCCCTCCGCAGGGAGCGTAACCATCACACGTAGACCAAGCACACGCTGATGACGTTCGCGCAAACGCATCCAGTTGCGGCGCTAGCTTTTCCCCTCCCTGCCGCGCTTCTGTCAGGCCCGGAGGGGGTCACTCCCCGGGGGTGGAGTCAGAACGGCGGCTCTTCGGCCTCAGCGTCGCGCTTCTCTGTCCAGTGCTGCCATTCACGCTGAGCCTGTGACTGCCTCCGCCTCTCAGCGACAACACCACCAGCCTGGTTACGGCCAGTCTCACGGTTATGGCAGCGCACACAAAGGGCTCTCAGGTGCTCATGTGCATTCGGGTCAGCAACACCACGCTTAACCAGTTCCTTGCGGCTCACCGGAAAGTGATCAGCAACCTTGGAGGGCTGACCACACAACACGCACCATGCATTCATGTACAGGAATGACTCACGCTTGCGTGGCCAATCCTTGCCGTATGCGCTGGTCCCCTTCTCAGCGCGTCGGGCAGTCAGCATGTGCACATGATCAGGGCAAGCCCGCTCCTTACCGCTGATGGAGTTAGGGCAGTTGGGTACCACAGGGCAGGGACGCCGGGGGCGGTATGGCATGCGAGGGGGTCCAGTCAATGAGGCATGGGCACCTACGAAATTTCGGAGGTGGGGGTGTCGGTAATGGCGCGGAATAGCTCCGCATCGCTGAGCCCATGGATTGCCACCACAGCGTCTATCCCCTGCTGTACGTCGTCCAGTGGGTCTAGCTCGTCTTCGGCAGCACACAGCATGTTCCGAATGCTTTGCACTAGGTGCGCTGCCTTCTCGGGATCAGCGCTCCCACCCGCGAGCATGGCTCTCAATTCGTCGGAATAGGTGAGCGCATATCTCAGAGATTGGGCCAGCGACTCAGCGTGTGAGGGCGCGCAGTCATCAGCGAGCATGGGTGAACTCCTTCACGCCAGCACACACGCCAGCGAAGAGGTGGTCAGGGAAAAGCACAGGTCACGAAACCTGGGGGTTTTTGCCGGCTCGGGGTGTCTGGTTGCACCTGTGACAGGTGTGAGCAGGCAGGAAAAGGGCCGTGCCGCTGGTGGGTGGATTCCAGCAACACGGCCCTACTCGCTACGTTTAGAGCGTTGCCGCCTGAGCGTCCTTAGCATCCTTGGCAATGGCGCTAATCGCGGACACCAGTAGCTCAACCGCGTCAGCCGGATAGGTGATGGTCATACCGCCGGGGTTACCGCTGTTGTACTCCGCCTGCGCCCGGCGTCCAGTGAGCCCGGACAGCTTCGCGTGTGCAGTGACGGCAGCCACCAGCTTTCCCAGCGCGCCAGTATCGTTAGTAAGTTCCGTACGCAGGTCAGCCAGTGCATTCCCATACGCGGTTTCCTGCGCCGCGTACAAGGCTGGATAGGCGGCAAGGAACTCGGCATCCGTCATTGGTGTTACTCCTCATTTGTTGTTCGTTTCCATGCCCGGTAGCAATCCAGGCACATTGACCGGCGGTAGCCGGGATAGTCAGGCCGAATACCACGGGCGACTAGCTGAGCGCGCGTCAGCGGGTAGAAGACAGACACATCAGCGGCGGTTTCAGGCGCGTTAGCCGTCCGGGGGCACAGTTCGCAGTACGGGCTTTCACCCCTCATGGGATTACCGGCGGATCGATCGGGTTTCCGTCAGCGTCGCGCGGAGTCTGGTCAATGACGTATCGCTGACCATCCCGCACGATCGTGATCCTGCCCCGTGGCATTCGCGTTCCCTGGTAATCCGCCGGGCATCGATCAGACCAGGCAGGCGAACCACCCGGCAGGCGGGGAAACCAGGGATACGAACCATCCGGCCCGGGATCTAGTGCGTCATGCGCCATGGCTACCCCTCGCCATTGATGAACCGCTCACGCTTCGCCTCAAGGGCATCTGCGAATTCACGGTGCCGACGCGCGGCCTCACTCTCAACAATCTTCGTGATGTACCCGACGATGTCTAGTCCGTACTCTCTGGATTCCGGCACGGTGCTCTGCGCGGTAGAAATTCCCAGCACGGCTTCCGCGTTCTGAGCATGAGATAGAACAGTCTGGCGCTTCTCACGGCCAGCAGCGAACCGAATCAAGCCCTCAAGGAATCCCATGGTGCTGGGGTCATAGTCGGCGGACCTACCGCCCTCAGACTCCACAGCTTCGCGGGCAATCTCAGTCCAGCGAGAATGAAAGTCCCGGTCGTACTCAAGGGCACGTTCAGCGCGCTGTGCGGCAATCTCAGCCTGTCGTGCAGCCTCAGCGGCCTCAGCATCAGCGAGAGCGGCAGCGGCCTTCTCGGCGGCAGCACGGGCCTTCTCGACAGCGTTCTCAGTCATAGGTGTTGTCCCTTCGGGAGATCAATTGGCGTCTAGCTGAGTGGAAGCCTTGCGAGCGTTCACGGTGTACCCCATCGACATTCGCTGTTCTGGGCTGATAACCACGCCCTTCGCCTCAGCGCTCCGCAGATGGGCAGCCACGGCATCAGCCTCTTCACTGGCCCCCGCTGCGATCGATTCGACGTGCTGACGGTTGCGCTCCGGGCTTCCCTTATCCGTCGAAGTGGTGTCAGTGGTGCCCATGTACCAGGGGGTCTCATGCATTGGTCGTTTCCTCTTTCTGTTTGACCACTTCCGAAATTTCGGAGGTGGCTAGTTGCGATACCAGACCCGGTCATGAAACGCCGGATTCTTGGGGCGAAGCCCTATGTAGCGCTTGCCGTATCGCCGGTCAGTGCGCTTATAGCCTGTGGCGCGTAGCAGACGGTCAAAGGTGCCTAGCGGAATGAAGCTGGGGCCGCTGACTTCCTTGCACGCGTCGAAAAGGAGCTGTGTGCTTGCGTCAGCGTTCGAGCACTCTTCAAGAGCTTCACCGACAACGCGCACGAACTTTTCAACGTACGCCCGGTCAGCCTCAGTCAGATTCGACATGGTCACCCCCCAGAGCAAGAATGCGGAGCACGGCCAGCGCAGCGAACAGCTCCGCGCGTGAATGCTCGTCTCTGGGAACGATCGCGTGGCCTTCCAGAATGTGAATTGCCTGCCTGGTGTCTATCGGTTCCATTGGTTCCCTCCGGGCATGAAAAAGCCCCCGGCTAGCGCTGTCTCTCACTGTGTAGGCGGCAATTCCCGCAGTGAAGAGAACCGGCGCTAGCCGGGGGCTGGTCTATGTGGTGGTGCCCGGGGAAAGGATGCCGCCTACCCGAACAGTGGAGCGCGCTTAACGCTGCCCTCTACCCTTTATCTAGTGTGTCGAAAGTCGCAGAATGCGAAAATCCGTAGGGTTCGAGCCGGCTCGGGGTATTCGTTATTCGACCGTTACGCTTTCTTGGCTGCCCGATAAAACGCGGTCTTACAGCGCGAAGAACAGAACCGGCGTGGTCGGCCAGCACCTTCCCAACCCGTGTTTTCCCCGCAGTGTTCGCAAGCCTTTTCCCAGCGCTCTTCGTCCAGCGCAAGCCTGACTGCCGTTTTCTGCCGTTCCCGCTCAGTCTGCATTTCCCGGCATGTGGCGCTGGTCTGCTCAGGCATGGCACAGACCCGCTGTTTGCCCCTCAGCGGCCGGAACGGGGCTCCGCACAGCTCACAGGTCATGTCGGCAGTCTTCGGCGCTCTGGTGGCCCTGTACGCGTTCATGCGGCAGCGGGCAGAGCAGTACAGCCGGTCAGAGCGGGCATCTTCGGGGAGGTCGGCGCCACAGCCCATGCAGTCGTACCGTCGCTCAGTCATGGGGTGTTCCTTATCTCGAATGCAGGGTTACGGGTCTCCCATTTGTTGCTAGGTATATGGGAGTTGTTTAGAGGAGTGAGAACATTACATATTGGATTAGGAACAACTAACAGAGAGTAGTTGGCTGCCGAACCCTTCGCGCTGTCTAGCCCTGTCGGCTGGCCCTATGCGCTGCCTTCCTGCAACGGTCAGAGCAGAAGCGCCGATGACGCCCTATCCCGCTGTACTCAATGGCGCTGTCACAGGCAGGCGCTTCACAGCGGGGACCAGCCGCCTGAGCCTCAGCAAGTCGGAGCGCTGCCGCAATGGCCTGGTGTACGGCCGTGGCCTTATCGCTGTCAGGCTTCGTCATGGCGCCCCATGCGAGCGATTCGGCGTCACGTAGTGCAGTCATAAGGTCGGTGGTCATGTGTACTTCCTAGAGACGTAATGAGACGGAACCCCTATCCGGCGAGACGGAACGGGGACGGAATGAATGAGGGGTGCGACGAAACGAGACGAAATGAGGCCAAGGAAAAGCCGCCCGGTCACGAAAACCGGACGGCTTAACCCTCAGACCAGCGCGAGACCTTTACGGCTTTGCGCTTCTCGCTCCATATAGACGGACAGAAGGCCGATGCGCTGAGCCTGTAGCTCCGCGCTGTTGCCAAGGTTGTCCCGGAAGGCGCGCACTAGGCGGCCCCTGTGGGATTCCTCTTCGGCCCAAGACATGATCTGTGCCCAGAATTTGTCAGCGCTCATGTGGTCTCTCCTCCGCGTTGCGCTCTCACCCTGGGTCTAGGGGGTCGAATGCCTAGCCCTTTCCTGACGGCCCGTCAGGCGTCCTACCGGCTAAAACGGAACCGAGCACTCCGGTATTGGCTGTACGTCGCTCTGCGCGCACGAGGAACCCCCGCCGGGCACAGGGGCCAGACGGGGGCTGGTGGTGCTAGGCGGCCAACGCGTCCGGCCAACCCATGAGCGCCTGTTGCAGCGCCTCAAGACGCCCTATGCGTTCCCGCGTCCGTACGCTGCCGTCCCCGGCCCTCACAGCGCCGTACAGGGCTTCCAGCTTCCGCGTTATCTGCCGCCACTCCAACTCGCGTTCCCATGCCGCCTCCTTGGCATCGTGGTCCGCCTGCCACTGTGCGCGCTCTGCGCTTGTCATATCCTTGTGCTCCCTTTCGAGGGGGGCACAGGCCCTGTCTCATCCGCCAAGATCCGGCAGGGCCTGTGCCATTGATCGTTATGCGTGCTTACGCGGCTTGGGTCAGTTCCTCAGCCTGAACCGGGTTTGCCCATTCGATAGTCACGCGCTCATCTCCCTTGAATCGCACGCCCTGTTTCGGTGCCCGGGTAACCGTGATCTGTTCAACGGCCAAACCGAACAGGTCTCGCCTCAGCGCGTCGTCGGCGTCTTCCCACGCTTCCGGGGCGTCGCCATTGAGCAAGAACGAAATGTCAATTGGTCCGCCGGACAGTTCCGCTACCCGCTCTTCCGCTGCCGTTAGCCGCTCTTCGGCTTCCTTCTTTGCTGGCAACCGGTACTTGGCTGAACGGCCGGAGTAGAACCCTGCCCGGTCGTCTGCATGGAACTTGTCTAGGGCTGCCTCAGCGGCTTTCAGTGTCGCCATGGCGTCCTGTAGCTCCGTCGACTCCTCCGGCTTCGTAAGAGCCTCCCAGCGCTGCGCAACGGCGTGTATCAGTGGGTCGTCAATCTCGGCAGCATGCATGCGGGCAAGCCAGCGAGTGACCGCGTAGCTTTCCAAGGATTCACGCCACACTGACGCCGGGTTCTCACATGCTCCGCCGGAAGCCCGAAGCTGACAGTTGTACGACTTCCCGTCAGCCACCATCGAGTTTCCGCATGATGCGCAGCGAAGTCGACCAGCCAGCAATGCCTTTGCGCGTCCCGGGCGGGGAGTGCTGTCAATGATCTGATGCCCGCTAAGGACACGGCGCGCTTTGGCGGCAAGGTCAGCGGGAATCATGTGCGGCAGCACTTCGTCAGTCACGCACCGGACACGTTCCCCAGCATCGTTGAGGTAGTGAACCGGTGCCTTATGCGACTTCCCGCCGGGGGACACCGTGAGCCACCCCTCAAAGACAGGATGAATGACGATTGCCCGGATGGAGTCCGCGCGCCACGTCTTGCCCGTCGCTGACTTGACGCCTTCGGTGTTGAACTTCCTTGCCAGCGCGCGTGAGGACGTACCTTCGGCAATCTCCTTGAAGATGCGGCAGACCACATCCCACGGGGAATAGTCCTTGCCCTTGATAAGGGTTGTTTTCGGGGACAGCTTCCGTGCCTTGTCGGCAACCAGCCCGAATGGTGCGCGCGCAAGCCAACCCCCCTCGTTCCGCTGCCGGTTCTTCGTGCTCCGGACGTTGTACGAGAGTCGCTGTGAGTACTCCCGTGCGTCTTCCGCTCGCTGAATGATCCAGCGCCGGTCACGTTCGTTAGACGAGTCAAGTTGCTCGTAGTCGAAGATGACGCGCGCCGTTCCGAGAATAGGCCCGATGGCCTCAATGCCCTTACGGCTGAACCTATCCAGCGCATAGCACCACAGCGCGGGCACTTCCCCGTCAAGAACGGCTTTCATGGCAGCGTCGTACTTCGGGCGCTCAACGTCGCTGTATGCGCTCAGGTTCTCGCGCCATACCTTGCGGACCGTGTAGCCGTTCTCGTCTGCCCAGCGTCGCCCCCGCTCTTCCTGTGCCCGGAGTGAGAGCGCGTTCTCACCTTCTCGAACGATCTTCGACTTCCTGACCAACAGGTCAACTTCTGGCCTGTCGGTCTTGCTCTGCGTTCCGGGCATCGTGCCCCCATGTGCCGAAGTGGATTCCTCGGGCACGTGTGAGCGAGTGGAATGCCTGCCTGCGCTGACTGCCATGGCCGGTCACCCTTCTGACCAGCGGAAACGTCCCGCTAACCGGAAGGTCCCAGGGTGTTGGACCTACACCGATCGGCGCGCTCCAGGGACTCGACCCGGACCGCGTCGTCTACCTCGGCACCGCCAGCAAGTCACTCGCCCCCGGGCTGCGCCTGGGCTGGATGGTCCTGCCGCCCGCGCTGGCAGCCGGGGTCGCGGAGGCGAAGGGCGTCACCGACTGGTCGTGCGGCACCCTGGACCAGCTGACACTCGCGGAGTTCATCGACTCCGGGGCGTACGACCGGCATGTGCGCTCGATGCGGCTGCGGTACCGGCGCCGCCGCGACCAGCTCGTGGCCGCGCTGGCGGAGCGGGCGCCCGGCGTGAGCGCGACCGGTATCGCGGCCGGGCTGCACGCCGTCATCGAACTCCCGCCAGGCACCGAGGAGTCGGTGGTCCGCGCAGCCGCCTGGCACGGGCTGGCCCTCTTCGGCCTGAGCCGCTTCCGCCACGAGGGCGCGGTCACCGAGCCCCGGGACGCGCTGGTGGTGGGGTACGGAAGGCCGCCGGACCATGCGTGGTCCGGGGCACTGGACGCCCTGTGCAGGGCGCTGCCCTAGGAGAGATGGCCCGAGGGGTGTCGGTGGGGCCGTGGGAGTGGCCTCGGTGGCCTGGAGCAACTCGCCGACGGCCGGGGCGGGGTGTCGGCGGGGCCCTGGAAGCCGCCTCTGCGGCCCGGTGCACCTCGCCGAACGGCCGGGAACGGGATGCCCGCGGCCCTGGGGAGCGGCCTCCGGCGCCCGGTGCACCTCACCGACGGCAGGGGCGCCGACGTCTCGGGTGCTCAATCCGAGCCGGTCGCCCGGTCGTTCACCGGGCCTTCCGGATCTCTTCCCTCATCGGTACCGACGCGTCCGCTGAAGGTGGCTGGAATTGCCCTGCCTGCCGACCAGCGTGACCAGTGAGGCTTGCTGGCCGTTCGGTCTCGGTCGTCGGACCCCTGGGGGATGCCATGCACAGCGAGAGCGGTACACGTTCCGGCAGAGCCGTGACGGCGGCCCGCCGTCATGCGCGTACGCGTGTCGCGCTGGGCGCCGCGGCCGTCCTGGCGGCCGTCAATCCGTTGACGCTCTCCGGGGTCGCGGGGGCCACCGCTCCCGCCGGTACCACCGCATCGGCAGCCGCACCGACCGCGTACCCGGCCCAGGACACCGTCCCGGCGACCGAGCACTGGACGGCACAGACCGTCGCCCCGGGCGTGCAGGTGCGGACCGGCGTCATCGAGCGCGCGGGCGTCACCCCGGCCTGGACGGTCACCGTCCAGGCCCCCGCCGTCAACCGGCTCACCGGCGCCGCGACCTGGTCGGACGTGGGAAGCGAGGCCTGGGCGGACAGCGCCGCACAGCAGCTGCGCGACGCGGGTTTCCAGCCAGACGTTCACCGCGTGGTGTGGCCGGACTACGCGGACACCCCGGACGGCACGATGGGATGGCGGGTGCGGGTCGGCTCGTACGCCCTGCAGGCCGAGGCGCAGAGCGCGAGCCAGAAGGTCAACGCGGCGGGCTTCCGCTCGGTGGCGGCGTGGAGCGGCTACGACGCCGACCAGCCGGCCGACCGCGAGAGCGTCCATGTGGCGGTGATCGACCCCGGCACCTTCGACGGCACGGTAGAGAGCACCCACAACGGCAATGTCGCGCAACGCGAGAAGACCTCGTCGGTCGCCGCGCAGCTCGGCTCCCTGGTCGCCGTCAACGGCGGCTTCTTCATCACCTCCGACGCCGACGGCGTACAGGGCGCCCCGACCGGAACCGCGGCTTACGACGGGGCGCTGGAGGCGATGGCCTCCGGCTCCCGTGCGGCGCTGATCCTGGAGGACGGCGGCCGGCACGTCCGTATCGCCGATGTGAGCACCAAGGTGACCGCGCGCGCCGGGTCGTCCACGTACGCGGTGGAGGGCATCAACCGGGTGCCGGGCAAGGTGCGCAACTGCGGCCGTCCTGGTGCCACACCCACCGAACAGCCCCGCCAGGACCTCACCTGCCAGAAGACCGACGACCTGGTGCGGTTCACCTCGGAGTTCCAGGGAAGCCTGCCCACCGGCCCCGGCACCCAGGTCGTGCTGGACGCCACCGGCCGGGTGATCTCCTCCGGTGCCCGCGGCGGTACGGTCCCGGCCGGCGGCTCGGTGCTCCAGGGCATCGGTCCGGCAGCCGACTGGCTGGCGGACCAGGCCCGGCAGGGCGAGCGGATCTCCGTGAAGGAGGTCGTCCGCGACACCGAGGGCCGACGGATCGAACTCGGTCCCGACGACAGCATCGTGAGCGCCGCCCCGACCCTGGTGAAGGACGGCCGCATCGACATCGACGCCGCCGGCGAGGGCACCCTCGATCCGCAGGACCTCTCCTTCGGCTACGCCTGGTCGAACGTACGGCAGCCGCGCACCATGGCCGGAATCGACAAGCAAGGACGGCTGCTCCTGGTCACGGTCGACGGGCGGCAGCCGGGCGTCAGCGAGGGGTTCACCCTGGCCGAGGCCGCGTCCTTCATGCGCTCCCTCGGCGCCGTCGACGCCCTGAACCTCGATGGCGGCGGCTCCACCGCCATGGCCGTCGGCGGCACGCTCGTCAACACCACGTCGGACGCGACCGGCGAGCGCCCGGTGGGCGACACCGTCCAGGTGCTGCCTGCCGACCACGACTGACCGCGTGCGCCGCCCGTGCCCCCGGGGCCCGGTTGCGCGACCGGGCGGGCACACCCGTACGCTGACCACCGGTCGGCAGCGGCCAGTTGACCGACCGGTCGACGAAACCGACAGGAACGCTACGGGGGAGCACAGATGGCAGACATACGACGTCAATTGAGGTCCGGCACGGTCGTACTCGGGGGTGTGGGACTGCTCGCGGCGGCACTCACCGCCTGCTCCTCCGACCCGGACAAGCGGTGCGTGGACCGCGACAGCTACGAGGCCGCCAAGGGCTACCAGGTCGTCGCCGACAAGAACTGCAAGACCGGCAGCGGCGGCGCCGGAAGCCGCAAGAGCCGGAAGAGCGGCAAGGTGTCCGGCGACGGCGACTGGTACTACGGCGGCAAGGAGAAGAACGGCTGGGTCGACGGCGGCTCCTTCACCAAGAAGTCGAGCAGCGCCGGCAGTTCCGGCGGAACGAGCGGCGGCGTGGACCGCGGCGGCTTCGGCAGCGGCGACGGCGGAAGCTCGGGCGGCTGAGCGGCCGGACACCTGGAACAGCCGAACACCCGTAGAAGCCGAACACCGGGAACAGCCGGACACATGGAACGACGCACCATCGAGCCCCGCGACGGCTGGCAGCAGACCGTCGAGGAGCAGGGGCTGATCTATCCGCTCACCCGTTACCCGGACGGCTCGCTGCGCCCGTACTGGGACGAGAGCGCGTACTACGTCTTCTCGCTGCCCGAGGTCGAGGCGCTGGAGGAGGTCGTCGAGGAGCTGCACCGCATGTGTCTCGCGGCGGCGCAGTACATCGTGGACGAGGACCGGTTCGCGGATCTCGGCATCACGGATCCGCGGCTGGCCGAGCTGGTCGCGGAGGCCTGGCGGCGCCGCGCTGAACTCCCCTCCGTCTACGGCCGCTTCGACCTCCGCCACGACGGCAGCGGCCCCGCCAAGCTGCTCGAGTACAACGCCGACACGCCGACGTCGCTCGTCGAGGCCGCTAGCCCGCAGTGGTTCTGGATGGAGGAGCGCTTCCCGGGCGCCGACCAGTGGAACTCCCTGCACGAACGGCTCGTCGACGCCTGGAAGAAGCAGGCCGCGCTGCTGCCGGCGGGCAGCCCCCTGTACTTCGCGCACTCCTCGGCCGACGAGCTCGGCGAGGACCTGATGACCGTCGCGTATCTGCGGGAGACCGCCCAGCAGGCCGGGCTCGACACCGAGTGGATCTCCATGGAGGAGATCGGCTGGGACCGGCTCTCCGGGCGCTTCGTGGACAAGCAGCTCCGCTTCATCCGCAGCTGCTTCAAGCTCTACCCGTGGGAGTGGCTGACCACGGACCGCTTCGGCGAGCACGTCCTCGACACGCTCGACAACGGCGGCGGCACCGGCAGCACCCTGTGGATCGAGCCCGCCTGGAAGATGCTGCTGTCCAACAAGGCGCTCCTCGCCATTCTCTGGGAGCTCTACCCGGGCCATCCGAACCTTCTGCCCGCCTATCTCGACGGGCCGCGCGAGCTGGCGACGACCACCGGGTACGTCGCCAAGCCGCTGCTCGGCCGCGAGGGCGCCGGTGTCACGGTGCACGAGGCGGGCCCGGGCGACCCCGTCGCCCGGGAAGAATCCTGCTGCTACCAGGAGTTGGCACCACTGCCGTCGTTCGACGGCAACCGCGTGGTGCTCGGCGCCTGGGTCGTGCAGGACGAGTCGGCGGGGCTCGGCATCCGCGAGTCGTCGGGGCTGGTCACGGACGAGTACGCCCGCTTCCTGCCCCATGTGATCCTGTGAGCCTTCGGGGCCTGTGACGTCAGGTCCTGGCGGCCAGGACGGCCCGCAACTGGTCAAGACCCCAGTCCAGGTCCTCCTTGCTGATGACCAGCGGCGGGGCGATCCGGATGGTGGAGCCGTGGGTGTCCTTCACCAGCACGCCTCTGTCCATCAGCCTCTCCGAGATCTGCCGCCCCGTTCCGTACGACGGGTCGATGTCGACGCCCGCCCACAGGCCGCGGCCGCGCACCTCCCGCACGGCGCCGCCGCTCCCGGCGAGCAGCCGCAGCTCGTCGTGCAGATGCGCGCCCAGCTCCGCGGCCCGCTGCTGGTACTCGCCGGACCGCAGCATGTCGATCACCTCCAGCGCCACCGCGCACGCCAGCGGGTTCCCGCCGAACGTCGAACCGTGCTCCCCGGGCCTGAACACTCCCAGCACGGCACTGGACGCGACGACCGCCGACACCGGCACGATGCCGCCGCCGAGCGCCTTGCCGAGCACGTACATATCCGGCACGACACCCTCGTGCTCGCACGCGAAGGTCCTGCCGGTACGGCCCAGGCCCGACTGGATCTCGTCGGCGACGAACAGCACGTTCCGCTCGCGCGTCAGCTCCCGCACGCCCCGCAGATAGCCGTCCGGCGGTACCAGCACCCCGGCCTCGCCCTGGATGGGCTCAAGGAGCACCGCGACCGCGTTCTCCGTGAGTGCCTCGCGCATCGCGGTCAGGTCGCCGTACGGGACGATCTCGAAGCCGGGCGTGTACGGCCCGAAGTCCGCCCGGGCCTCCGGGTCCGTGGAGAAGCTGATGATCGTCGTCGTGCGGCCGTGGAAGTTGTTGTTCGCCACGACGACCTTGGCCATGCCGTCGGGCACGCCCTTGACCCGGTACCCCCACTTCCGCGCGGTCTTCACGGCGGTCTCCACGGCCTCCGCGCCCGTGTTCATCGGCAGGACCATCTCCATGCCGCACAGCTCGGCCAGCCGCGCACAGAACTCGGCGTACCGGTCGTGGTGGAAGGCGCGGGAGGTCAGCGTCACCCGCTCCAGCTGCGCCTGAGCGGCCTCGATCAGCCGCCGGTTGCGGTGCCCGAAGTTGAGCGCCGAGTATCCGGCGAGCAGATCGAGATAGCGCCGCCCCTCGACGTCCGTCATCCACGCCCCGTCCGCGGTCGCGATGACGACGGGCAACGGGTGATAGGTGTGCGCACTGTGCGCTTCGGCAGAGGCGATGAGGGTTTCTGTGGCAGTCACGGGATCTCCGTACGCACTGCAGAGAGGGCGGGTGTGCCCTTTGTACCTGATTTGTCTCTCTGCCCGCCCGCCTGTGGGCATGCGTTCCTCCCCCAGTGCCTTAAGGGCCTGGGAGGTACCCCCAGGGCGATGGGGGTCCCCCTGCTCGAGCGAAGTCGAGAGCTTGGGGGAGGGTGGGCACAGGCGGGTAGCCCAGCGGCAGCGCTCCCGCATCCTGGACCGGCAAGGCCGGCCCCCGGCCTTGCCGGTAGGCTGGCCGCGGGCCGTGACTGGCGCGCTGGGATGGGACCGACCATCGGGGAGCGGCCCGCGCAACCGTGTGCCGTGCGCCTGGGCCGACCCGTGCATCCCGTGTCCGCGTCCGGAGGTCCTACGACATGCCAGAGCCCCTCTCCACCGAGTCCACCGCCTTCCGCAGCGCCCTCGATGTGATCCGGGGCGTGGAGCCCCGCGTCGCCGACGCCATCGGCCAGGAGATCGAGGACCAGCGCGCCTCGCTGAAGCTGATCGCCAGCGAGAACTACGCCTCGCCCGCCGTCCTGCTGACCATGGGCAACTGGTTCAGCGACAAGTACGCCGAGGGTACCGTCGGCCGCCGCTTCTACGCCGGATGCCGCAACGTCGACACCGTCGAGGCCCTCGCCGCCGAGCACGCCAAGGAGCTCTTCGGCGCCCGCCACGCCTACGTCCAGCCGCACTCCGGCATCGACGCCAACCTGGTCGCCTTCTGGGCCGTCCTCGCCGCGCGCGTCGAGGCCCCGGCGCTGGAGCGGGCCGGTGCCCGGCAGGTCAACGACCTCTCCGAGAAGGACTGGGCCGAGCTCCGCCGCGAGCTGGGCAACCAGCGCATGCTCGGCATGTCGCTGGACGCGGGCGGCCACCTCACGCACGGCTTCCGGCCCAACATCTCCGGCAAGATGTTCGACCAGCGCAGCTACGGCACCGACCCGGAGACCGGCCTCCTCGACTACGAGGCGCTGCGCGCCACCGCCCGCGAGTTCAAGCCGCTGATCATCGTCGCGGGCTACTCGGCGTACCCGCGCCTGGTGAACTTCCGCATCATGCGGGAGATCGCCGACGAGGTCGGCGCGACCCTCATGGTCGACATGGCGCACTTCGCGGGCCTGGTCGCGGGCAAGGTCCTCACGGGCGACTTCGACCCCGTACCGCACGCGCAGATCGTCACCACGACCACCCACAAGTCCCTGCGCGGCCCGCGCGGCGGCATGGTCCTGTGTGACGACTCGCTGGTCGAGCAGGTCGACCGCGGCTGCCCCATGGTGCTCGGCGGCCCGCTGCCGCACGTCATGGCCGCCAAGGCCGTCGCCCTCGCCGAGGCCCGCCGCCCCGACTTCCGCGACTACGCCCAGCGCATCGTCGACAACTCCCGCGCCCTCGCCGACGGCCTGATGCGCCGCGGCGCCACGCTGGTCACCGGCGGTACGGACAACCACCTCAACCTGATCGACGTCGCGACCTCCTACGGGCTCACCGGCCGCCAGGCCGAGTCCGCGCTCCTCGACTCCGGTGTCGTGACCAACCGCAACGCCATCCCGCAGGACCCCAACGGCGCCTGGTACACCTCCGGCATCCGGATCGGCACTCCGGCCCTGACGACCCGCGGGCTCGGCACCGCCGAGATGGACGAGATCGCCGCGCTGATCGACCGGGTGCTCACCTCGGCCGAGCCGGGCACGACCAGCAAGGGCGCGCCCTCCAAGGCGCAGCACGTCCTGGACGAGAAGGTCGCGGACGAGGTCTCGCGCCGCGCCACCGACCTGCTGGACGGATTCCCCCTCTACCCGGGCATCGACCTCAGCTGACCTGCTGATCCTCTCCCCATCCTCAGCTGATCCCGCGGTCGGCTGCCGACGGCATACGGGCCGGCCGGCAGCCGACCGCGGGGCTCTTTCCCAAGGTCTTTCCCAAGGTCGATCAGCCCGGCCAGGAGCACTGTGTTCCTCGTCTCATCGGCGCCCCCTGCGGCGGCCGCAGCTCGGATGTGAGCCGGGTCCTCCCCGTTCGCGGGGACGAACCCGGCTTCAGGACCTCCCCGAACCGCCCGCGTTCCTGATACACCGGCCACGGAGAACGGTTCCCGAGCCGTCGCGGATCGGTTCCCCAGCTGTCGCGCGCACCTGAGAGAATGTTGAGCATGGTCTCTGAGCACCCACCCGTCGCCCCGGGCCCCGAGGCGCCCCGCTCCACGCCCGGCGCCCGTCCGCGTGTCCTCTCCGGAATCCAGCCCACAGCGGGCTCGTTCCACCTCGGCAACTACCTGGGTGCGGTGCGCCAGTGGGTGGCGCTGCAGGAGACCCACGACGCGTTCTACATGGTCGTCGACCTGCACGCGATCACCGTCCCGCAGGACCCGGCCGAGCTGCGCGCCAACACCCGGCTCGCCGCGGCCCAGCTCCTCGCCGCCGGACTCGACCCGGAGCGCTGCACCCTCTTCGTGCAGAGCCACGTTCCCGAGCACGCGCAGCTCGCCTGGATCCTGAACTGCCTGACCGGGTTCGGCGAGGCGTCCCGTATGACGCAGTTCAAGGACAAGTCCGCCAGGCAGGGCGCCGACCGGGCCAGCGTCGGCCTGTTCACGTACCCGATCCTGCAGGTCGCGGACATCCTGCTCTACCAGGCCAACGAGGTGCCGGTGGGCGAGGACCAGCGCCAGCACATCGAGCTCACCCGCGACCTCGCCGAGCGGTTCAACGGCCGGTTCGGCGACACGTTCACGGTCCCGAAGCCGTACATCCTCAAGGAGACGGCGAAGATCTTCGACCTCCAGGACCCGGCGATCAAGATGAGCAAGTCGGCGTCCACGCCGAAGGGCCTGATCAACCTCCTCGACGAGCCGAAGACGACGGCCAAGAAGGTCAAGAGCGCGGTCACCGACACGGACACGGTCGTGCGGTACGACGCGGAGAACAAGCCGGGCGTCAGCAACCTGCTCACCATCTACTCGACCCTCACGGGCACGGGTATCGCGGAACTGGAGCAGAAGTACGCCGGCAAGGGCTACGGTGCGCTCAAGACGGACCTCGCCGAGGTCATGGTCGACTTCGTGACGCCGTTCCGGGAGCGGACAGAGCAGTATCTGGGCGACCCGGAGACGCTCGACGCGGTCCTGGCCAAGGGCGCCGAGAAGGCACGCGCCGTCGCCGCTGAGACGCTCTCCCAGGCCTACGCGAAGGTGGGCTTCCTGCCCGCCAAGCACTGAGGCGACCGGACCGGCCGGACGTTCCGGCCGGTCCTGCCCCAGTGCCTCGAGGGCCTGGGAGGTACCCCCGGCCCGACTGTCCACCGCCCGACGCGACGAAGGAGTAAGACGTGGGGACCGTAACGATCGGTGTGTCGATCGCGGTCCCGGAGCCACACGGCAGGCTGCTCCAGGAGCGGCGCGCGGGCTTCGGGGACCCCGCGGCGCACGGCATTCCCACCCACGTCACGCTGCTGCCGCCCACGGAGGTCGACGACTCGGAGCTGCCCGCGATCGAGGCGCATCTGCTGGAGGTCGCGGCAGCGGGCCGCCCCTTCCCGATGCGGCTGTCGGGCACGGGGACGTTCCGGCCGCTGTCGCCCGTCGTGTACGTGCGCGTCGTGGAGGGCGTCGAGGCCTGCACCTGGCTGCAGAAGCAGGTCCGGGACGCATCAGGGCCGGTTGCACGCGAACTGCAGTTCCCGTACCACCCGCATGTCACGGTGGCGCACGCCATCGACGACGAGGCGATGGACCGGGCGTACGAGGAGCTCGCGGACTACGAGGCGGACTGGCCCTGCACCGGCTTCGCGCTCTATGAGCAGGGCGCGGACGCGGTGTGGCGCAAGCTCCGTGAGTACGTCTTCGGGGGCGACGAACCGGGCGGCGGTCCCGTCGTACCTCTGCAGGCGTCGGCGCCCGTGGTCCGGAGCACGCTCCCCGCGCACTGACCTTCGGCAGGCGTACGGGCGGAGCCGGGGAGAGCGAGGGGGGACATGGCCAGGGTCAACGCGGCACTCGCCGTGATCGTGCTGGTGTTCGCCGCCGCGGTGGCCTTGTACACCGTGGTCGAACCCGGCATGAGCTGGAAGTACGACAAGGTCTACAAGGACCTCGGCAAACTCTCCGACGTGATCGCGACCGCCGACGACGACATCTGGGTGGTCGGCAACGTCACCGACACCGTCAGCTACGCCGGGGACGAGACGGCCGACGACGGCTTCCTCCTGCACTACGACGGCACCCGCTGGCAGCGCCGTCCCATGCCTGCGGCGTTCGGCGACAGCGTCTACGAGGCCCGCTTCGACGAGATGGACTCCGGCGGATTCCTGCTGACGGCGAGCCTGAGCAATCTGAACGCGCCGCGGATGGCCCGCTGGGACGGCACGCGCTGGACCGCGGTGCCCGGGATTTCCGAAATCGGCCGGGCCGTCGACGTGCGAGCCTTCGCCGCGGACGACATCTGGGCCCTGGCCGAGACGTCCCGGGTGTGGCACTGGGACGGCACCCGCTGGACCGCCACGGACCTGCCCGCCGCGGTCAGCTCGCTCGACGGCGTCGCGCCCGACGACCTGTGGGCGGTCGGCCACCAGGGCAGCGGCGAGTCCCGGGAGAGCGGCCATGAGACCATCCAGCCCGCCGCAGTGCACTGGGACGGCCGCTCATGGACGCCGGCCAGTACCCCGGAGTACCGCTTCCCGGAGCCGGTGCCGCCCGAGGCCGAAGCCTTTCTCACCGAGGTCCTCGCGGTGGCGGGAGACGACGTGCGCGCGTACGGATCGCACACCTTCAACCACGGCGAGGTGGAAGACGAGCCCGCCGACGAACACATCCGTCTGCGCTGGGACGGCACCCGCTGGAGCAAGCAGCCCTCCCTGGAGGGCGACTGCGCCGCCCGTGTCCCCGCGGCCCTCGACGGGGAGCGCGGGGTGTTCCTCAACGGCAACCGGTACCTCACCGCGGACGGCGACTGCGAAAGGATCAAGCGCCCACGGCTGCCGAGCACCGGCGGGATCAGAGACAGCTCCCAGCAGTCGCTCTGGCTGAACGGCATCGAGCCGATACCCGGCACCGACGAGGTCCTCGGCGTGGGCCACGTCCAGGTCAACCAGGCCGGTAACCCCACGAGCAGATCCGTGATCGTGCACCTGAAGCGCTAGCCGTTGTGCCTTGGGCGGCTACACCGGCAACCGCCGGAACACCGCCCGCGGAACATGCCGCAGCGCCGACATCACCAGCCGCAGCGTCCCCGGCACCCACACCACCTCCGAGTGGCGCCGCAACCCGGTCTCGATGGCCGTGGCCACCGCCTCCGGAGTCGTGGCCATCGGTGCCTCCTCCAGACCCGCGGTCATCTTCGAGCGGACGAAGCCGGGGCGTACGACCATGACGTGGACGCCCGTGCCGTGCAGGGCGTCGCCGAGGCCCTGGGTGAAGGCGTCGAGGCCCGCCTTGCTGGAGCCGTAGATGAAGTTGGAGCGGCGGGCCCGCTCGCCCGCGACCGACGAGAGCACCACCAGCGATCCGTGGCCCTGCGCTTGCAGGGCCCTGGCGCACACCAGGCCCGCGGACACCGCGCCCGTGTAGTTGGTCTGCGCGACGCGCACCGCCGCCACCGGGTCGCCCTCGTCGCGTGCCTGGTCGCCGAGGATGCCGAAGGCCAGCAGCACCATGTCGATGTCGCCCTCGGCGAACACCTTGCCGAGCACCTCTTCGTGCGACGTGGGCTCGAGCGCGTCGAAGGCGAGGGTACGGACGTCCGCGCCCAGTGCGCGCAGCTGTTCGGCGGCCGCCTCCAGAGCCGGCGAGGGGCGGCCGGCCAGCCACACCGTACGGGTGCGCCGCGCGATGAGGCGGCGGGCGGTGGCGAGCGCGATCTCCGATGTGCCGCCGAGGACGAGCAGGGACTGGGGGGTGCCGAAGGCGTCCTTCATGACAACCAACTCCTGGGGATTTTCCGGTTCCTGGAATGGCCGGACGGAGGGTCAGAGGTTCAGCCGGCGGGACAGGTCCGACACGAACACCCCCCGCGGGTCGAGTTCCGCGCGCAGCGCGCGGAAGTCCCCGAGGCGGGGGTACATCGAGGCGAGCAGTTCCGGGCGGAGCCGGGAGTCCTTGGCGAGGTAGACGCGCCCGTCGGCCGCCGCGACCTCCTCGTCGAGCTCGTCGAGGAAGCCGCCGAGGCCCGGCAGATTGGCCGGGATGTCCAGGGCGAGTGTCCAGCCCGGCATCGGGAAGGACAGCCAGCCCGGGTCGCCTTCCCCGAACCGCTTGAGCACCGCGAGGAAGGAGGGGCAGCCGCGCCCCGAGATGCGCCGCACGATCCGGCGCAGGGCGTCCTCCTTCCCGTATCCGATGACGAACTGGTACTGCACGAAGCCGCTGCGCCCATAGATGCGGTTCCAGTGCGGGACGCCGTCCAGCGGGTGGAAGAACGTCGAGATCTTCTGCAGTTCGCCCGTGCGGGACCTGGGGGCCTTGCGGTACCAGAGCTCGTTGAACAGCCCCACCGTTGCGCGGCCGAGGAGCCGGTCGGGCATGTGGAGGGGGGCGGCCGGCAGCTGTCCCGGGCGGAACTTCAGCGGCGCCCTGCACGTGCGGGCGGGCAGGGCGTCCAGGGGGGCGTGGTCGCCGCGTGTGAGGACCGAGCGGCCTGTGGACGCCCCGCGGGCGAGCAGGTCGATCCAGGCGACCGAGTAGCGGTAGCGGTGGTCGGTGGCGGTGAGCCTCGCCATCAAGTCGTCCAGGTCCGTGGCGCGTTCGGTGTCCACGGTCATCAGGGACGTCTCGACGGGGTGCAGCCGGACGGTCGCGGAGAGGATGACGCCGGTCAGTCCCATGCCGCCCGCCGTCGCGTCGAACAGCGGTGTGCCGCGCTCCACCGTGCGGATCTGGCCGTCCGCTGTCAGCAGGTCGAGGGACAGGACGTGCCGCGAGAACGACCCCGACACATGGTGGTTCTTGCCGTGGATGTCGGCCCCGATCGCGCCGCCCACCGTCACATAGCGGGTGCCGGGCGTCACCGGTACGAACCAGCCGAGCGGCAGGAGCACCTCCATCAGCCGGTGCAGGCTGACGCCCGCGTCGCACAGCACCGTTCCGCCCGCCGCGCCATGGGCCGGACTCCCCGCGCCGCCTGCCGGTGAGCCGGTCGCCGATGCCCCGGTCGTGTCGATGACGTGGATGCGGTCCAGGCCGGTCATGTCGAGCACGGCTCCGCCCGCGTTCTGCGCGGCGTCGCCGTAGGCCCGGCCGAGCCCCCGGGCGATCCCGCCGCGCCTGCCGCAGCCCCGGACGGCCTCCACCGCCTCTTCGTACGAGCGAGGGCGGACCACACGGGCGACGCTCGGGGCCGTGCGGCCCCAGCCGGTGACGGAAACGGTCTCTGCTGGCATATCGGCGACCGTATCGCCCGACATGGACCGCCATCGGTGGTTTGCCGATGATGTGGCCGCCCGTCACTTGAATGGGTGATTCAGGGAGTGTCGTCCAATACGGTCATGATTAAGGGCTGTTGCGTAGAGAGCGCACATTCCGGATGGCCGGACGGAGGGTCCAGCGCCAGCCGGATGGATCGAGCACCAAGGGGCCACATGCACGACATGGACCACCGGTTGCTGTCCGCGCTCCGCGGCTGCGGCAGGGACCCGCGGGTGGCGGCGGCCGCGCGCGCACTGTCCTGGACCGGCGAACACGGCGCCCTGTGGCTGGCCGCGGGGCTCGTGGGCGCCGCCGCCGACCGCGAGCGGCGCGACGCCTGGCTGCGCGGCACCGCGCTGACCGCCGCCGCACACCTGGCCAGCATGGGCGTCAAGCGCGTCGTGCGGCGCCCGCGCCCCGGCCACGTCGAGCCGCTGGTGCGCACCGCGAGCCGGCACTCCTTCCCCAGTTCGCACGCCACGTCGGCGGCCGCCGCGGTGGTCGCCTACGGTGCGCTGCGGCCCGGGGGCGCCCGCCTGCTGCGGCCGGTCGCCGCCGCGATGTGCGTCTCCCGCCTCGTCGCCGGTGTCCACTACCCGTCGGATGTCGCGGCGGGCGCGGCCCTGGGGGCCCTGACGGCCCGGCTCGGGGCACGGTGGATGACCGGGGGACGACCGGTGGACGCCGGAGGGCCGGGCCGATGACCGAGCGCACCGCCGTACTCGAGCGCGAACCCCCGCGCCGAACCCCCGTCGACCAGCTGAGGAGCGGCCGACTCGGCCTCACGCTGGGCCTGTTGAGGACCGCGCGCCCCCGTCAGTGGGTGAAGAACGTGCTCGTCGTGGCGGCCCCCGCAGCCGCCGGCGAACTGTTCTCGCCCGGGGCGTTCCTCCAACTGGCGATCGTCTTCGTGCTGTTCACGGCGGCCGCCTCCGCCGTCTACATGATCAATGACGCACGGGACGCCGAGGCCGACCGCGCCCACCCGGTCAAGTGCCGCCGTCCCGTCGCCGCGGGGCACGTGCCCGTCCCCGTCGCCTACGCCGTCGGCGGCGTCCTCGCCGTGCTCGCCCCGACCGCCGCGCTCGTGCTGTGCAACGCGCTCACGTCGGCGCTGCTCGCCGCGTACGTCGGTATGCAACTGGCGTACTGCATCAGCCTCAAGCACGTCCTCGTCGTCGACCTCGCCGTCGTCACCACGGGATTTCTGATGCGCGCCATGATCGGCGGCCTTGCGCTGGGGATTCCGCTGTCCCGCTGGTTCCTGATCACCACGGGCTTCGGCGCGCTGTTCATGGTCTCCGCCAAGCGGTACTCCGAAGCCGTCCAGATGGCCGGAAAGGCGGGCGCCACGCGTGCGTTGCTGAACGAGTACACCACCGGCTACCTGCGGTTCGTCTGGCAGCTCGCGGCCGGTGTCGCCGTACTCGGGTACTGCCTGTGGGCGCTGGAGGAGGGCGGCATCGCCGGCACGAGCCTGCTGCCCTGGCGGCAGCTGTCGATGGTCGCCTTCATCCTCGCGGTGCTGCGGTACGCGGTCTTCGCCGATCGCGGCACGGCGGGTGAGCCGGAGGACGTCGTGCTGCGCGACCGGGCGCTCGCCGTCATCGGCCTGGTGTGGCTGGCGATGTACGGGCTGGCGGTCGCGGACTGGTGAGCCAGGCACCTCAGGCACCGCGCCGCACGGCACCCGGCGGACTGCGGGCCCTCGGGCCCGAGGTGCTGGGCTTCGCGGCGGCCGGGTTCTGCGCCTACGCCGCCGACCTCGGGATCTTCCTCTGGCTGCGCGGCCCCGTGGGCCTCGACCCGCTGACCGCCAAGGCCCTGTCGTTCGTGGCGGGCTGCACGGTCGCGTACGCGGGCAACGCGCTCGGCACGTACCGCCACCGGGCGGCAGACGTCTCGCGGCTGCGGCAGTACGGCGTCTTCTTCGCGGTGAACGTCGCCGGCGCCCTCGTCCAGCTGCTGTGCCTCGCGGTGTCGCACTACGGCCTCGGGTTCACCTCCGGGGCCGCGGACACCGTCTCGGGAGCGGGCATCGGCATGGCACTCGCCACCGCGCTGCGCTTCTGGGGCACCCGGACGCTGGTCTTCCGGGCCGACAAGGGCACGGGGCGGGGGGCTCAGGACTCCGTACCGGGTACACACGGCTCCGCGCGAGGGACAGAGCGCTCCGTACGGGGCACACAGAGATCATGGACTGGCTGAAGAGACTTCCCGGCATCGGACCCCTCGTCGAACGTCTGATGACCACGCACGCGTGGCGGTCCTACGAGCGTCTCGACCGTGTGAAGTGGACCCGGCTCGCGGCGGCGATGACCTTCGTCAGTTTCGTCGCGCTCTTTCCGCTGATCACCGTGGCCGCCGCGATCGCCGCCGCGACGCTGAGCGCCGAGCGGGTGCGGCAGCTCGAGGACCGGATCGCCGACCAGGTGCCGGGCATCTCCGACCAGCTGGACATCGGCGCGCTCGTGGCGAACGCCGGCACGGTCGGGGTCATCGCCGGCGCCCTGCTGCTGGTCACCGGCATCAGCTGGATCGGCCAGATGCGGGAGTGCCTGCGCGCCGTGTGGGAGTTGCCCGACAGCGAGGAGAACCCGGTCCTGCGCAAGGCCAAGGACGCCGGGGTGCTCCTCGGGCTCGGCGGCGCCGGACTCGCCTCGCTCCTCGCCTCCGCCGTCGCGTCGACCGCGGTCGGCTGGACGACACGGCAGCTCGGCATCGACGAGGGCGGCGTGGGCGGCGCGCTGCTCCAGACGGCCGCCTTCGCCATCGCCGTCCTCGCCGACTTCCTGCTGCTGCTCTACCTCCTGACCCTGCTGCCCGGCGTCCATCCGGAGCGGCGCCATCTGATCACCGCGGCACTGGTCGGCGCCGTGGGGTTCGAGCTGCTGAAGCTGCTGATCGGCAGCTATATGAGGGGAGTGGCGGCGAAGAGCATGTACGGGGCCTTCGGCGTGCCGGTGGCGCTGCTGCTGTGGATCAACTTCACCGCGAAGCTGCTGCTGGTCTGCGCCGCCTGGACGGCGACGCCGCACAAGGAACCGGAGAGCGAGCCGGTGACGGACGGGGGCGAGGACGGAGGCGGTGGCGGCGGGGTCAGGGGCGCGGCCGGCGGCGCACCAGGTCCGGAAGCGGCCAGCGGCGCCTGACCACGAACATGCCGGCGGCCAGCACCACCAGTAGGCCGCCCGTGATCGCCAGCGCGGTCGCGATACCGCTCGACCCCTCCTTGGCGGCGGCCGCGGGCGCCGCCTTCGCGTCCGAGGTGTCGCCGCCGGGTCCGGCGGCGCCCGCCCGGCCGCCCGCGTCGCCGCTCGAACCGCTGCCCGTGTCGGCGCTCTTCGGCGGCACGAGCTCGCCGACCGGCCTCACCTTCCCCGCGGCCTGGAAGCCCCAGTCGAACAGGGCGGCCGTTTCCTTGTAGACCTCGTTGCTCGCCTTCTTCTCCGGGTTCATGACGGTGACGAGCAGCACCCTGCCGTCGCGTTCCGCGACCCCGGTGAAGGTCGCGCCCGCGTTCGTGGTGTTGCCGTTCTTCACGCCCGCGATGCCCTTGTAGGCGTTCAGGCCGTAGTCGCCCGTCAGCAGCCGGTTGGTGTTCTGGATCTCGAAGGACCCGCGCTTCGTGCCGTTCTTCGTCTTCTTCGTCTCGCCGGGGAACTGGGCCCGCACGGTCGCGCAGTAGTCGCGGAAGTCCTTCTTCTGCATCCCCGAACGCGCGATCAGCGTCAGGTCGTACGCGGACGAGACCTGGCCCGGGGCGTCGTAGCCGTCCGGGCTGACCACGTGCGTGTCCAGTGCCTGCAGTTCGTCGGCGTGCTCCTGCATTTCCTTGACGGTCTGGTCGACGCCGCCGTTCATCGCGGACAGCACGTGCACCGCGTCGTTGCCCGAGCGCAGGAAGACGCCGAGCCACAGGTCGTGGACCGTGTACGTCTCGTTCTCCTTGATGCCGACCAGGCTGGAGCCCGAGCCGATGCCCGCGAGGTCGGACGGCTCGACCCTGTGCTTCTGCGTCTTGGGAAACTTCGGCAGGACCGTGTCGGCGAAGAGCATCTTCATGGTGGACGCCGGGGGCAGCCGCCAGTGCGCGTTGTGCGAGGCCAGGACCTCGCCCGACTCGGCGTCCGCGACGATCCAGGAACGGGCCGTCAGATCCTTGGGCAGCACCGGCGCGCCCGTCCCGAGGTCCACCTGCGTGCCCGCCTTGCCCAGCCGGACGCCGCCGACGGTCGACATGTCGGCCGGCGGCTTCGCCTGGCTGCCCGCCGGCTTGTCGTCGGCGAGCGCGGGTGGGGCGATCGAAACGGTCAACAACGTGACAGAAGCCACCAAATAGGTGGCCCGTCTTTTCAAATTCAACGTGTTATAGGCAGGCACGATCGAGAACGTACAGGGCGCCGATGGGGATGTCGTCGCCGAGGCACGTCGTGTTTCACCCTCCCAACCCCGCGCGGGACGCCGGGCGGCGGACGGCGATACTGGACGTATGAAGCTCAGCCGCCCCATCTCCTGGTTCCTGCTCGCCTTCGGGGTATGGAGCTGGGTCATCTGGATCACTTTCGTCAAGAACCTCTGGAAGGACGCCAGCGGGCTCGCGTTCGCCGACGCGGGCGACCCGACGGGCTACTTCTGGGTGCACCTGCTGCTGGCCGTCGTCTCCTTTGTCCTGGGGACGGCCATCGGAGTCATCGGGTTGCGCGGACTGCGCGCACTGCGCCGCAAGTCATAGGACAGCGCTCGTGAGAAGGCCCTCCTCGGAGGGCCTTCTGGACGGCATAACCAGAACAGCTCAACGGTCAACCGGAAGGCGGCTCAGCCGTGGTCATCGTGTTCGTGCTCGTCGGCCTCGCCGTGCTGTCGGCGTTCTGCGGGCTCCAGTGGTACGCGTGGCGCCGCGTCGTGCGCGACACGACGGCCCGCGGCTCGGCCGCGCGGCGCGTGGGCAGCGTCGTCTTCATCGCGGGGCCGCTGCTCATGTTCGGAGCCTTCGCGAGCACCCGTGCGGAGGCACCCTTCTGGCTGCAGCAGGTGCTGGCATGGCCCGGCTATCTGTGGATGGCGTTCTCCCTGTATCTCGTGCTGGCGCTGCTGGTGGGGGAGTTCATACGTCCCCTGCTGCGGCGGTGGCCGGCGCGGAGGGATTCCGCGGCCGGGGCCCCAGGCGGGCACGGCCGCGGAACAGTGCCCCAACGGCTCGAGCACCCGGTCGGGGCCGGGGACCGGACGGCAGCAGGAGGCGTGCGCGGGCCGGAGCCCGAGCCGGAGCCGGGCGCCGAGCCCGAAGACGCGCCCGTGCCGGCCACCGGCCCCGAACTCGTGGGCGAGCCCGCGCAGGAGCCCGTCGTGGGCGAGCCCACGCAGGAGCCCGTCCCCGCCGCGGCCACCGTCACGTCCCCGGCCGGCGGAGGCCCCTCCCGCCGCCTCTTCGTCTCCCGCATCGTGGGCGGCGCCGCAGCGGCCGCCGCCCTCGGAACCGTCGGCAACGGGGCGTACGGCGTGCTCAGCGGCCCCAAGGTGAAGCGGCTCACCGTGCCGCTGGCCAAACTGCCGCGCGCGGCGCACGGGTTCCGGATAGCCGTGGTCAGCGACATCCACCTCGGCCCGACGCTGGGGCGCGGCTTCGCGCAGCGCGTCGTCGACCGCATCAACGCGACGCAGCCCGACCTCATCGCCGTCGTCGGCGACCTGATCGACGGCAGCGTCGAGAACCTCGGGCCCGCCGTCGAGCCCCTCGCCCAGCTGCGCGCACGGCACGGCGCCTACTTCGTCACGGGAAACCACGAGTACTTCTCCGGCGCCGAGCAGTGGGTCGACCACGTACGGGAACTCGGGCTGAATCCTCTGGAGAACGCCCGCGTCGAGATCGACGGCTTCGACCTCGCCGGTGTCAACGACATCTCCGGCGACGACTACGGGGACGGCCCCGACTACGTCAAGGCCCTCGGGGACCGGGACACCGCCCGCGCCGCCGTGCTCCTCGCCCACCAGCCCGTGATGATCCACGAGGCGGTCGAGCACGGCGTCGACCTCCAGCTCTCCGGTCACACCCACGGCGGACAGCTGTGGCCCGGCAACTTCATCGCGGGCGCGGCGAATCCGACGCTCGCCGGGCTCGAGCAGTACGGCGACACGCAGCTGTACGTGTCCCGGGGCGCGGGCGCGTGGGGGCCGCCGGTACGGGTGGGAGCACCCTCCGACATCACGGTCGTGGAACTCGCCTCGAAGCAGGCCTGAGCAGGGCCGTCCTGAGGGAGACCTACGGCCGTACTGAGTCCGGCCTGACGCCGTCCTGGCCGGAGTGACTGCGGGATCTCCCGATGCCCTGCATCATGTGTCGGACCCGTGTGCACCGTGTGGTGAGGAGGGCGCCGTGCTGCGACGCCACGTCTTCCGGCTGCCCCGCCACCCGGCCTCGGTGGGCCTCGCCCGTCGCCGCGCCCGCGACCACCTCATGGCCTGGGGCCACACGGGCGAGGGCGCACCCTTCGACGACACCATCCTGCTGGTCTCCGAACTGGCCGCGAACGCCGTGCGCCACGGGCCCGTACCGGAGTGGGAGTTCGAGGTGGCGGTCACCGTGCTGGCCGACGGCTTCTGCTTCATAGAGGTCTCGGACGAAGGCCTCGCAGGAGCCGAACTGCGCAGCTACGGTTCCTGGGACGAGGAGCACGGACGCGGACTGCGGCTGGTCGACGGGCTGGCGGAGGCATGGGGCGTGTGGCACGGGGGGCGGTACGGGAAGACGGTGTGGGCGTTGGTCGGGGCGGCCGAGGGTGCCGCGGGACCGTGATTCCCGTTCGGGCGGACGTACGCGGCGCCGCCAAGCCCTGTGCCGGACCTCGCACCATCGAGCAGTCCGCTCACGCCGGGGACGGCCGCGTGCCCGTACCGTCCGGCTTCTCGCCGAGCCGGAGCCGACCTGTGCCGGCCGGCCACTCGGCGGGGGAGGCCGCGGGGGTGTCCGCGGCCTCCGTACATGCCGGCAGCGTCACCGTCACGGCCAGCCCTGCGCCCGGTGACGTCCTGACGCCGACGGAGCCGCCGTGGGCCGTGACCACGCCCTGCACGATGGCCATCCCCAGGCCACTGCCCGGGGCCCCGCCCGTGCGGAAGAACCGGTCGAAGATGCGGGCCGCGTCCTCCTCCGCGAGCCCGGGGCCCTGGTCGGCGACGCACAGCCGGACGATCCCGTCCTCACGCGCCAGTTCCACCCGGGCGGCGGCATCCGGCGGAGTATGCGTGCGTACGTTGCCCAGCAGATTGCCGAGGACCTGGCGCAGCCCCGACTCGTCGGCGTGCACCAGCAGCGCGCCGTCGGCCGCGACGGACAGCGGGCGGTCCGGCTGCTGGGCGCGCAGATCCGCGGCCGCGTCCCGCACGAGACGGCTCAGATCGACGTTGCGGAAGCGCAGTTCGGGCTGCTGGTCCAGGCGCGCCAGCGTCAGCAGCTCGTCGACCAGCCGTCCCATCCGGTCGACCTCCCCGCGCATCCGGATCCCCGCACGGGCCCGGTCCTCCGGGTCGTTCAGCATCCCCTGGTCGTACAGCTGGAGATACCCGCGGATGGCGGCCAGCGGCGTACGCAGCTCGTGCGAGGCGTCCGCGACGAAGCGGCGCAGCTGCGCGGCGCTGCGTTCGCGCGTGTCGAAGGCCGACTGCACCTGGTGCAGCATCGAGTTGAGGGCGACGCGCAGCTGCTCGATCTCCGTGACGGGGTCCCGGCTGGACGGCACGCGTCGCGTCAGGTCGCCCTCGGCGATGGCGGACGCCGTCTCCACCATGTCCTCCAGCGGCCGCAGCCGATGGTGCGCCCCGATCATCGTCAGCACCGCGAGCAGCGCCAGCAGCATGGTCCCGAAGACAAGATCCAGCTTGAGCGCCTTGGTGACGCTGTCGTGCACGGCGCTCGTCTCCATGGCGATCAGCACGGCCGTGCCGTCGCTGAGCCGTGCCCCCACCGCGCGGAAGGCGTCACCTCCCAACGCGATGTCACGCGGCTCCCCGTCGTCGCTGAACGCCTCCGCGTCGCCGACGGCTGACGCCAGCTCGCGCTGCCGCGGCGTCGGCTCGAAATCGCCGAGGGACACGGGCTCACCGTCGTCGTCGACGGTCACGAACAGCGTTTCCGGGCCCGGCAGGGCATCCGCGCCGCTCAGGTCCGGGGCCATGTGGTCCCGGACGAAGGCCAGGGAGCTCAGCGACTCGATCTCCCGCATGCTGAGGCCGCTGCGCTGGAGCGAGTCCCGCGAGGAGGTGAGCGACGAGTCGACGCTCGCGGTGAGGTAGTGCCGCATGCCCATGAGGCTGACCGCGGTCGCCGCGACGATGCCGAGGGCCAGGAGCGCCACGTTCACGAGGGTGAGCTTGGCGCGCAGCGAGTGCATCCCGCGCTGCCGGCACCAGCGCCAGTCCCAACCGCCCGCCATCCACATCCCGCCGCCTCCCCGTGCCCTCTGCCCGCATCCGGCCACCGCACTCGCCTCTTACGCCAGGCCGTACCCCACCCCGCGCCGCGTCGTGATCAACGGCGGCCCGAGCGCGTCGAGCTTGCGCCGCAGATAGCTGATGTACGTCTCCACGACGGTCGACTCGACGGTGTGTTCGTACTGCCACACATGCCGCAGCAGCTGCTCCTTGGGCACGACCGCGCCGCCGTTGCGCACCAGGAAGCGCAGCAGGGCGTACTCGGTCGGGGTGAGCTCGACCGCCCGGCCGTCGCGGCGCACGGTGTACGTCGTCTCGTCCAGCTCCAGATCGCGGTACCGCAGCGGCGGCCGCTGCGGCAGCACGTCGGCGGGCCGGGTGCGCCGCAGCACCGCGCGGGTCCGCGCGACGACCTCGTCGATGTTGAACGGCTTGGTGATGTAGTCGTCGCCGAAGCCGAGCGCGCCCACGATCTCCGCGGGAGCGTCCCGTGCGGTGATGAAGACCAGCGCCAGCTCCGGCCGCTGCGCGCGCAGTTCGCGGCCCAGCGCCCGCCCGTCGCCGTCCGGGAGCATCACGTCGAGCAGCGCCGCGTCCGGGCGGGTGCGCTCCGCGAGCGCGAGGGCCTCGCGGACGGTGCCCGCCGTCATCACCTCGAACCGGTGGTAGCGCAGGGCTATGGCGAGGACGTCGGCGATGCTCGGCTCGTCCTCGACGACCAGGACCGTCGACGCCTCGTGCACAGCCGCCGCTGCCTCAGGGCCAGGAGAGGTCATGACCCCAGTATCCGCACGGGCGTTGTACGAAGTGCCGGATCGGAGCTTTGGAGTTCCTTGAGAGTCATGGACGCGCCGCTCCACGCGTGCGTGCCGCCACGGATTCTGAAGCGCAGGACCCGGGGGACCGACGTACCGATCGACGTACCGAATCGACGTACCGACTAAGGAGCGGAAATCGTGACGGCATTGGCACGGTGGTGCTACCGGCACCGGCTGGTGGTCCTGTTGCTGTGGGTGGGGGTGCTGTTCGGTCTGGGAACCGCGGGAAGCGCGGCCGGGACCGACTACGCCAACGTCTTCTCCCTCCCCGACACGGACTCCAAGCGCGCGATCGACCTGATGCAGAAGGCCTTCCCGGAGAGCGCGGGCGACACCGACACGGTGGTGTGGAAGGTCGAAGACGGCTCGGTGCGCGACGAGTCCGTACGATCCCGGATCGAGCCCGCGCTCGAGGACATCGCCGCCATGAAGGGCGTCGGCGAGGTCAGGAGCCCCTACGCGGAGGGGCCGGCGGGCGCCGCGCAGATCAGCGAGAACGGGCGGATCGCGTATGCGCAGGTCACGTTCACGGACCAGGCGAACTCCGTCCCGAAGGGGCTCGTCGAGGATGTCGTCGACACCGCGCAGGACGCGGAGCGCGACGGCCTCCAGGTGGAGCTCGGCGGCCAGGCGATCACCCGTATCCAGGAACCACCCACCGGCGTCGCCGAGATGGTCGGCATCCTCGCCGCGGCGATCATCCTGTTCCTGGCCTTCGGCTCGGTCTTCGCGATGGTGCTGCCGATCGTCGTCGCCCTCTTCGGCGTCGGCACCGGCATGCTCTCCACGATGCTGATCAGCCATGTCACGGACGTGGCCGACGTCGCCCCGATTCTCGGTTCGTTGATCGGTCTCGGTGTGGGCATCGACTACGCGCTGTTCATCGTCACGCGCCACCGGCGCGGCATCCTGCGCGGGGCGGATCCGCAGGACGCGGCCGTACAGGCCCTGAACACCTCTGGACGGGCGGTGCTCTTCGCGGGCGGCACGGTCGTCATCGCGCTCGCGGGCATGCTGGTGATGAACATGCGGTTCCTCGACGGCGTCGTCATCGGGACCTCGCTCACGGTCGTGCTGAGCGTCCTGGCCGCGGTCACGCTGCTGCCCGCCCTGCTCGGCCTGCTCGGCATGCGGGTGCTCAGCCGCCGTCAGCGCCGCCGGCTGGCGGAGCAGGGGCCCGAGCCGGAGAGCGCGAGCGGTCTGGCGGCGCGCTGGTCGTCGTACGTCCAGAAGCGCCCGCGGTCGATCGCGCTGGCCGCCGTCGTGGTGATGGCCGTCCTCGCGCTGCCCGTCCTGTCGCTGCGGCTCGGCGCCACCGACCAGGGCAACCACCAGGAGTCGACGACGACCCGGCAGGCGTACGACATGCTCGCCGAGGGGTTCGGGCCCGGCTTCAACGGGCCGCTCCAGGTGGTCACCGAGGATCCCGACACCGGCGCGCTGGTGGAGCGGATCCGCTCGACGGAGGGCGTCGCGCAGGTCTCCGCGGTCCCGCCGTCCGAGGGCGTGTCGGTGATCCAGGTGGTGCCGACGACCTCGCCGCAGTCGGAGGCGACGGACCAGCTCATCGACCGGCTGCGGGACGACGTGATCCCGGAGTCGGGCGTGGAGGCCCATGTGGGCGGCGTGACGGCCGTCTTCAAGGACTTCGCGTCGGTGACGGGCGACCGGCTGCCGTATTTCATCGCGGCGATCATCGGCCTGGGCTTCCTGCTCCTGCTGATCGCGTTCCGCTCGCTCGTCGTACCGCTGACGGCCGCGCTGATGAACCTCATCGCGGCGGCAGCGTCCTTCGGCGTCCTGGTGGCGATCTTCCAGTGGGGCTGGGGAACGGAGCTCCTGGGAGTCGGCAAGGAGGGCCCGATCACGTCCTTCCTCCCGGTGATCATGCTCTCCCTCCTCTTCGGCCTCTCGATGGACTACCAGGTGTTCCTGGTGAGCCGGATGCACGAGGAATGGGTGCACACGCGGGACAACGCACGCGCGGTACGGGTCGGCCTCGCCGAGACCAGCCGCGTCATCAACTGCGCCGCCCTCATCATGATCTGCGTCTTCTCCGCCTTCGTACTGAGCGGCGACATGGAGGGCGCCATGGCGGGCATCGGCCTCGCGGCGGCGGTCGCCCTGGACGCGTTCATCCTGCGTACGGCGCTGGTACCGGCGGCGATGCATCTGCTGGGGAAGTCCAACTGGTGGCTCCCGGCCTGGCTGGACAAGCGGCTGCCGCATCTGGCGGTGGAACCACGCGAGGAGGCGGAGCCGCTCCCGGACACCGCGGCCCACGCGCGCGTGCCGGAACCGACGGCCCACGCGCGCGTGCCGGAACCGACGGCCCACGCGCGCGTGCCGGAAGCGACCGCCCACGCGCGCGTGCCGGCGCCTTCCGACGGTGAGGGCGGCGGCTGGTCCTCGGTGGTCCACGGCTTCATCCGCACTACGGACGGAGAGCCGGTCTCCGGCGCCGTCCTGACCCTCCTGTCGAGGGGCGGCCGCCAGCTCGACCGCGTCAGGTCGCTGGCCGACGGCTCGTACATCCTCTCGGCCCCGTCCTCGGGCGGCTACCTGCTCGCCGCCTCGGCCCCCGGCTTCGCGCCCCGCGCCCGCCATGTCGTGGTCACGGAGGGCCCTCTGGTGTACGACGTGGAGGTGGCTCCTGAGGGCGTAGACGCCGTGAACTGAGCAAGTGTGAGCCGAACCGACCGAGCTGAACCGAATCGAACCCCTCGCCCGCCGGCTGCGGGCGAGGGGTTCAACTCCGCCCCAGCTCCGGCCGCTTGCTGTAGTCCGTGAACCCGACGACGTTCCCCCACGGATCCGCGACCTCCACACTCCAGCCCGTGGCCACGGCGAACGGCTCTTCCAGGACCGGCACCCCCGCCGCCACGAGCGCCCGCGCCGTGGCCCGCGCATCGCGGACCTCCAGCCAGACACGGGGCCCGGGCCACGGCGGCGGCCGATACCCGAGGTCCTCCTCCAGCCGCAGCAGAACACCGGGCGCCTCGTCCCCGACCTTCAGCAGCGCGATCCCGGCCTCGTCGAGCCGGAACACCACCGGAAAACCGGCCCGACGGTAGAACGCCACCGCCTCGTCGAGATCGCTGACGGGCAACAGCACGTTGTCGAAGCCGAGCAGCTCGTACGACGCCTCCTGTGACATGGCGTCAGGGTAGGCGGCCCCGCAGGCCTCGTACGGGAGCCATACGGGGGCTCTTCGACGCGCATGGGCCCCGCTCCCACCCGGGAACGGGGCCCACGTCGACGTACGACCGCGAACGCGGAGACCGTCAGAAGCGGCGCGTGATGAGCGCCCGCTTCACCTCCTGAATCGCCTTCGTCACCTCGATACCGCGCGGGCAGGCGTCCGTGCAGTTGAACGTCGTGCGGCAGCGCCACACGCCGTCCTTGTCGTTGAGGATCTCCAGCCGCTGCTCCCCGGCCTCGTCGCGCGAGTCGAAGATGAAGCGGTGGGCGTTGACGATGGCGGCCGGGCCGAAGTACTGGCCGTCGTTCCAGAAGACCGGGCAGGACGAGGTGCAGGCCGCGCAGAGGATGCACTTCGTCGTGTCGTCGAAGCGTTCGCGGTCCTCGGCGGACTGCAGACGCTCACGCGTCGGCTCGTTGCCCGTGGTGACCAGGAACGGCATGACGTCCCGGTACGCCTGGAAGAACGGCTCCATGTCCACGACCAGGTCCTTCAGGACCGTGAGGCCCTTGATGGGCTCGACCGTGATGGGCTTCTCCGGGTTGATGTCCTTGATCAGCGTCTTGCACGCCAGCCGGTTGCGGCCGTTGATGCGCATCGCGTCGGAGCCGCAGATGCCGTGCGCGCAGGAGCGGCGGAACGTCAGCGTGCCGTCCAGGTCCCACTTGATCTTGTGGAGCCCGTCGAGCACACGCTCCTTCGGGTCGATCTCCAGCTGGAAGTCTTCCCAGGTCGCCTCCCCGGAGACCTCCGGGTTGAACCGGCGGATCCGAAAGGTGACCGTGATGTACGGGGATGCGGCGGACTCGGCCTCGACCTTGTCCATGACAGGGGTAGCCATCAGTACTTACGCTCCATCGGCTGGTAGCGGGTCTGGACGACCGGCTTGTAGTCGAGGCGGACGGTCTCGGTGCCGTCGTCGCCGACCTCGCGGTACGCCATGGTGTGGCGCATGAAGTTGACGTCGTCGCGGTTCGGGTAGTCCTCGCGGTAGTGACCGCCGCGGGACTCCTTGCGGGCCAGCGCCGAGATGGCCATGACCTCGGCCAGGTCGAGCAGGTTGCCCAGCTCGATGGCCTCGAGCAGGTCGGTGTTGAACCGCTTGCCCTTGTCCTGGATGGCAACGTTCCGGTAGCGCTCGCGCAGCTCGCCGATCTTCTCGACCGCCGTCTTGATCGTCTGCTCGGTGCGGAACACCATGACGTTGGCATCCATGGTGTCCTGCAGCTCCCGGCGGAGCTCGGCGACCCGCTCGGTGCCGGTGGAGTTGCGCAGCCGCTCGACCTGCTCGACGACCAACTCGGCGGGGTTCTCCGGGAGTTCGACGTAGTCGTGCTTGGCCGAGTACTCGGCAGCCGCGATACCGGCGCGCTTGCCGAAGACGTTGATGTCGAGCAGCGAGTTGGTGCCCAGGCGGTTGGCGCCGTGGACCGACACGCAGGCGACCTCGCCGGCGGCGTACAGGCCGGGGACCACCGTGGTGTTGTCGGACAGCACCTCGCCCTCGACGTTCGTCGGGATGCCGCCCATGGCGTAGTGCGCGGTGGGCTGGATCGGGATCGGGTCCGTGTAGGGCTCGATGCCGAGATACGTACGCGCGAACTCCGTGATGTCGGGCAGCTTCGCGTCCAGCTGCTCCGGCGGGAGGTGCGTGAGGTCCAGGTACACGTGGTCGCCCTCGGGACCGCAGCCGCGGCCCTCGCGGATCTCCGTGTAGATGGAGCGGGACACGACGTCACGGGACGCCAGGTCCTTCATGACCGGCGCGTACTTCTCCATGAAGCGCTCGCCGTCCTTGTTGCGGAGGATGCCGCCCTCACCGCGGGCGCCCTCCGTCAGCAGGATGCCCATGCGCCAGATGCCGGTCGGGTGGAACTGGAAGAACTCCATGTCCTCCAGCGGCAGCCCGCGGCGGTAGACGGCCGCCTGGCCGTCACCGGTCAGCGTGTGCGCGTTCGACGTCACGCGGAAGAACTTGCCGCAGCCGCCGGACGCGTAGATCACGGCCTTCGCCTGGAAGATGTGGATCTCGCCGGTCGCCAGCTCGTACGCGACGACACCGGCCGACTTCTTGACGCCGTCGACCTCGGTGATCAGCTGGTCCAGGACGTAGAACTCGTTGAAGAACTCCACGCCCTCCTTGACGCAGTTCTGGTACAGCGTCTGGAGGATCATGTGGCCGGTGCGGTCCGCGGCGTAGCAGGACCGGCGGACCGGGGCCTCGCCGTGGTTGCGCGAGTGGCCGCCGAAGCGGCGCTGGTCGATGGTGCCGTTCGGGGTGCGGTTGAACGGCAGGCCCATCTTCTCCAGGTCGAGGACGGAGTCGATGGCCTCCTTCGCGAGGATCTCGGCGGCGTCCTGGTCGACCAGGTAGTCACCGCCCTTGATCGTGTCGAAGGTGTGCCACTCCCAGTTGTCCTCCTCCACGTTGGCCAGCGCGGCGGCCATGCCGCCCTGCGCGGCGCCCGTGTGGGAGCGGGTGGGGTAGAGCTTGGTCAGCACGGCGGTACGGCTGCGCTTCGTCGACTCGATGGCCGCGCGCATGCCCGCGCCACCGGCGCCGACGATGACGGTGTCGTACTTGTGGATCTTCATGATTAGCGCCTCAGCCCCGGCTCTAGCGGATGTTCGGGTCGAAGGTGAAGATCACCAGCGTGCCCAGCAGGACGGTGAACACCGTGGCGGTGTACAGCAGCATCTTCAGCCAGAAGCGGGTCATGTCCCGCTCCGCGTAGTCGTTGATGACGGTACGCAGGCCGTTGCCGCCGTGCAGCATGGCGAGCCACAGCATCAGCAGGTCCCAGACCTGCCAGAACGGGGACGCCCAGCGGCCGGCCACGAAGGCGAAGCCGATCTTGCTCACGCCGCCGTCCAGGACGAGCTGGATCAGCAGGTGGCCGAGGACCAGGACGACCAGCACGATGCCGGACAGGCGCATGAAGAGCCAGGCGGCCATCTCGAAGTTGCCGCGGGTCGAGCGCGGGGTCTTCGCGGTGCGCTGGCGCGGCGCCTCGATGACGGGCGCCGGGTTGTCGACGCCGTACGCGGTGCCGGCGCCGCCCTCGACGGGGCCGATACCGGACGTTGCGGTGGTGGTGTCAGAAGACATCGGCCTCAGCTCCCGAAGAGTTCACGGACGGCGTGGCCGAGGACCGGGTACAGCGCCCCGACCATCAGGACGACCCAGATGCCCATGACGGTCCAGAGCATCTGCTTCTGGTAGCGCGGGCCCTTCGACCAGAAGTCGACGGCGATGACGCGCAGGCCGTTCAGCGCGTGGAAGAGGATGGCGGCGACGAGGCCGTACTCCAGAAGCGCGACGATCGGCGTCTTGTAGGTGGCAACGACCTGGTCGTACGCCTCGGGAGAGACGCGGACGAGAGCGGTGTCCAGCACGTGTACGAACAGGAAGAAGAAAATGAGGACGCCGGTGACTCGATGAGCCACCCACGACCACATTCCTTCCCGGCCGCGGTACAGCGTTCCAGCCGGCACGGAAGAACCCTCCGGGAGCGGGGATTGGGGCCGCGCCGGCTTGTCTGTCGGTCGGGCCCGGCCGGGTACGGTCCACCGGCCCCGGCCATCGTAGCGACGACTTGTCGGAACGCTTACGCGGGGCCTATCGATGTGATCAAACCGGCAATCAAACTGGTACGTACGGGCTATCGGGCCGACCCGAATCCACTGATTCCGGTGATTCCGGGCCGGGGCCGATGCCCTCCGCCTGCCAGCCGTACGCCATGGGGGACCCACCGAGGCCGTGTATCAGGCGGGAGATCCGGCCACGGGAGAGGCCTCTGAGCTCCGCGGCGGCCTGCACCCGCTCGTCCTCGGGGTCGTTGTTCAGTCGTGACCGGATTCCTGCGAGCACCTGGTCGAGCGTTTCTTCTGGAGCGACATCGTCCAGGCAGATCACGAAGACATGGCCGAAGCGGCTCTCGTACGCGGCGTGGGCTGCGCGGAGCGCGGTGGCCGCGGTACGTGAGTCGGTCCCCGGCTGGTGCGCGGACTCGGCCGCGAGGGCCTGGTGGAGCTCGTCGGGCGTCAGGTCGTATGCCGCCTCGTCAGCGGCCGCCAGCAGGGAGGCGAGGTCCGGGTAGGGCCGGTGGGCAGCGAGGCGGCGCGCCCAGCGGAGGCTGTCGCAGCAGGTGAGGAGCGCGTTCTCGGCGACCTCGGCGGGCGCGGTGTTGAACCGCTCCAGTCCGGGCAGGCGCGGTCCCGTGGAGGTACCTCCCAGGTCCTTCAGGCCCTGGTGGAGGTTCTGGTCCGGTATCGCGGCACGGCCGGGGAGGCGAGGGAAACGATCCGAAGGCAGCGTGCGCTCCTCGTAGGCGGCAGGTGGGGTACTGGCAGGCGTGGCGTCGGGATGGTGATGCCGTGCCGTGCGGTGAGGCGTGATGCGGTGCAGGCTTGTTGTAGTGCATGCGGTGCAGTGCATGTGATGCGTGCAGCGCCCGGATGGTTCCCGACGTGCGTGGTTTCGGTGAATGACTCGTGGTTCTGCGGTGGATGAAGTGATGAATGTGTCGTCACGCTATCGGCCTATGACGAGACCTGTCCGTTCGGTACCAGGAATTCACCCGGATGGCAGAGTTTCAACGCCTGGCGTGGACGTCAGTGGTCATGGATCCGGTCATACGGTCACAGCAATGCGTGTGCCCGTAGCGCCCCGTAGCGGCCCCCGGACATACCGGGTGGGTGCGCTCGGAGAATCAGTGACTCGGGAAGCGCGGCCCGGCAGGGCCGCGATGAGGCAGGGTGCGGCTTGGTGAGGCGAGTCTGGGCGTGGAGCGGTGCGGGAGCGGCCACGGCGAGCGCCGTGGCACTGACGGTGACGCTGTGGGCGACAGGGCCGGGCGGCGGCCCCGCCGCGAGCCAGCAGCCCACCGGGACACCATCGGCCTCGCGGGCGCCGAACCCGTCGGCGCCTCCGGCGTCACCGGTCTCGACGCCGTCGCCCGGCCGCACCTATCCGCTGTCGACGGCACCGGACACGATCCCCGCGATCCGGGACTTCACCCCGGCCCGCGGCCCCGGCTGGCAGCCGGGGAACGGCCGGGTGGTCGTCGGTGACGACGCGCTCGCGGACGAGGGGCGCCTGCTCGCCGGTGAGCTGCAGCTGAGGTACGCGGGCAAGGTCGCCGCCGGCGCCGGGGACGTCGAACTGGCCCTCACCACGGGCGCGGGCGGCGGCGCCGAGTCGTACACCATGACCGTCAAGGACCAGCGCGTACGGATCACCGGACCCGGCGAGGCCGGGGTCTTCTACGGCACGCGCACCCTCAAGCAGGAGGTGCGCGCCCAGGGGTCCGCGCCCGAGGGCGTCGTGAACGACGCGCCCGCGAAGCCGCAGCGCGGATTCCTGATCGACATCGCACGGAAGCACTACTCGGCCGACTGGATCGAGGACCGCATCCGCGAGCTCGGCGACCTCAAGTACAACCAGCTGGGCCTGCACTTCTCCGACGACCAGGCCTTCCGGATCGAGTCGGACTCGCACCCGGAGATCGTCTCCAAGGTCCATCTGACGAAGGACGAGGTGCGGCGCATCATCGCGCTGGCCGCGTCCCGGCACATCACCGTCGTGCCCGAGATCGACTCGCCCGGCCACCTCGGGGCCGTGCTCGACGCGCACCCCGATCTGCAGCTGCGCAACGCCCAGGGCACGCTCGCGACCGGCGCGATCGACATCTCCAAGAAGGAGTCCGCCCAGCTCGTCGACGACCTGCTGAACGAGTACGCGCAGTTGTTCCCCGGGCCGTTGTGGCACCTCGGCGGCGACGAGTACCGGGCGCTGATGGCCACCAACCCGGAGGCGTCGTATCCCCGGCTCGCCGAGGCCGCCCGGCAGGCGCACGGGCCGAACGGCCGGATCCAGGACCTGGCGACGGACTGGCTGAACGACCGGGCCGACGTGATGCGCGGACACGGCCGCACCGTCAAGGCCTGGAACGACGGGTTCTATGCCGGTGGCGTCGTGCAGCCGGACAAGGACATCCAGGTCGCCTACTGGACGGGCAAGGAGATCGGGGCGCGGCCGCCGCTGGAGTATCTGCAGGAGGGACGGGACGTCGTCAACTACAACGACGAGTACCTCTACTACGTCCTCGGCCAGCCCAACCAGTTCGTCTACCCCACCGGGCAGCGCATCTACGAGCAGTGGACGCCGCTCGTCCTGCGCGGCACCCAGCCGGTCCCCGAGAGGTACAACGACCAGATTCTCGGCGCCGTCTTCTCCGTATGGTCCGACCTCGCGAACGCGCAGACCCAGGACCAGGTCGCCCAGGGCATCCGGATGCCGCTCAACGCCATGATCCAGAAGGTGTGGGACCCGCGGCAGCCGGACATGACGTGGGCGCAGTTCAGAGCACTGGCGGAGAAGCTGGGCTGAAAGGGCTGAACCGCCGGTTTTGCCTTACCGGTGGCGAACTCGTGTACGGCTGTGGTGTATTCGGCCGAGGAGTCCTGAGCCGAGACACCGCAGGACAGAGCCATCGAACGCACCGGGGGGCCAAAGGGATGGGCTACTGGGGTTACTTCGTCGTGGGCAGGAGCGAGCGTCCGCTCGCGGAACTGACCGCGCTGCAGGGCGTACGGGACCAGCTGACGCTGCACGAGCAGCGCGCCGGAGGCTGGCAGGTGTGGGAGTGCCCGAGCGGCGGGGACGGCAACCAGGACGTCGGCAGCATGAACACGCTGGCGCTGGAGACCGGGTCGCCCGCACTGTTCGGATACGTCATGGACAGCGACTGCGTGGTCGTCGAGGCGGCAGGGCCGGAGAGCGGGGCGTGGACCGCGTGTCTGGCGCCCGGCGCGATGGCGGGGTACATCGGCGGCGACGGACTGACGCTGGAGGACTACTTCCTCCAGCCGCGCGATGCCGCTGAGCGCGCGGTCGCGTGGGCGGCCGAGGCGGGCCGGGAGGTGCCGGGCGAGCCGCTGGTCGAGGTGCTGACCGCGGACCCGGATCCGTTCGCCGAGGCACTGTTCTTCCGGCTCCTCGACGGGCTGGGGGTCGAGCCGCTTCCACAGTGAGATCGCGGCCCGACGGCCCCCGAGCGCCAGCCCAACGGCCCCCGATTGCAGCGCAGTTGAGCGACGCTTCCCACTCGGCCACGAGCCGAGGCGGTCACGTTCCGAGACCGTGACATGCGGGTGCAGTGACGTTCCTGGGGTTTCGCGCGCAGTAAGGGGAGGTGCTTAGTCCGGGTAAGGGAGGCGCACATGAGCCTGGTGGAACTGATCGTTCAGGCCGACGAGCGAGGTCTGGCGGCGAGCGGTCTCGCCTGTCTGGACCGTTGCGTGCCCCTGCTGGGCGGTGACGACGACGTACTGCGGCCGCTGTGGGCGAGCCTCACGGACGGCGAGGAGTGGGAAGTGCGGCTGGCCAAGGCGCGGTCCGCCCTCGACACGGCGGAGGTGGACGACGACGAGGCCTGCGTGCTGGCCCGCCGTATGCTCGGCGCCGCGCCCGCCGTCCTGCCCCAGAGCCGGGAGTCCCTGGCCGGCACGCCCGAGGCCGCGCAGCTGCGCGAGTGGGCCGACGCGTGTTCGGTGGCCGCGCTGCAGATCCACCGGATTCTGGACGTCACGGAGGACGGCGCCCCGTCGGTGACGTCCCGGCGTGAGGGCAGTACGGACGCCATGTCGCCGCTCGTCGCCGCGGAGCTGCGACGCCAGGTCACCATCCTGGAACTCCTCTCGGTCCATGGGGCGAGCGGGCTCCGCCAGGCGCTCGACGTGTCGACCGAGGGCCGCCGCGTCCTGCGTGCGGTGGTCTCCCGCAGAGCACGGGGGCGGGTCTGAGTGTTCCGGATCGGCCGGCTCTCACCGCGGTCGTGGCTACTGCTCGGCCTGGTGCCGGTGCTGCTGCTCGCACTGCTGTACCCCTATCCGTATCCCGCGCCCTGGCGGGAGGCCGGACAGGGCCGCTGGCGGGGCGCACTGGAGCTGAAGGACACCACGCTGCCCGGTGGCGCCACGGCGGCGCTCTCGGGGTGCGGCGCCACCGGCCCCGTACGGCCCGAGCCGCGTGGTGAGGGGGAGCGGGACGCACTTCCTCAGCTGGTCATCTCGAGCTACGGGTACTACGACCCCGGGCCGCGCAAGTCCCCCCGGTTCACCATCACCGCGAACATCGCCCCGGGCGATCGGACGCTCACCCTCCCGGCGCCGGTCGGCGAACAGCGCGTGACGGTGGATATGTACGGGCCGCACGGCGAGGGACGGACCGCCTCCGCCCGCGGACTGACGGCCGATGTCGTCGTCGGCATCACGGGCAAGCGCGTCCAAGCGCCGAAGTCGGGAGAGTTCCGCTTCACCCCGGGCAACGAGCTGACCCTCCGAGTGCAACTCCCCGCGGGAGCCGTGTGCCCGGGCCACACGATCACAGACATCTCCAGGTGCGGACCGGAGATGACGAACGACGTCGAGGACTGCCCGGTCATGGTCCTCACCCTCTCGGACCCGGCTATCCGCGCCCACCGTGCCACGGAGCGGTCCGAGCCCGCTGAGGCGATCAGCGACCGCCTGGTGGCGGTGACGTATGAGCCGAACGCGACGGACGTGTAGCAGCATCCCGCGATGGCCGTCGGCAGCGGTGATCACCGCAGCGCCGTGACGGCGGCTAAGCGCTCCGCTGGAAGTCCGGTGCAACACCTGCGGGTCCGTCGTGGCTGGTCGCGCAGTTCCCCGCGCCCCTTACGGGGCTCGGTACCGCACCGGACTTCCCCAAGGCCGCTTAGTGTTCTGGCACACACGGGAGCCGGAAGGGACACTGGTGGCTGACGGACCGATCGACTTGATGCGCCTGGAGGGCGAGGGCAACAGCGTCGTCCTCCGGATCACCGGGAGAGTACGCGAGGCGGGACCGGGCGCGGAACCGGCAGCAGGCGAGGACGCGAGCGATGTACTGGCCGGAGAGATCCTGGTCGATACCCCCTTCGTGCGGGGGAGCATCGGGATCTCGGTCTTCCCGGACGATCTGCAGCAGTGGCAGGAGGCCCTGGACGCCCTCGACGCCGGGCAGGACATCGCGTGGCGCGAGGGGGCCCGCGGGCCCGAGGTGTTCATCGAACGTGACGTGGACGAGGAGCGGGCCCTCGTCACGATCAAGGACACCTCGATGTCCCTGACGACGGTGACGGTGACCGTCCCGCTGCTCGACACCTGGTTCGACGACGCGTACCAGCGCCTGGACCTGACCTGGGAAGCCTGGCCCCCGGCCGAAGACTGAGACCGAGGGGCACGTCTCCCTGGCAACGACGAACGGCCGGGCTCCCAAGCGGGAGCCCGGCCGCCGTACCGCCGTATGCATGGGCGGCGGTTCGCCCTACGCCGTCATGGCGTCAGCGTCTGACCCAGGTACGCACTCGTCGGCGTGCCCAGCTTGTCGCGGCCGATGTAGAAGGCCTTCGACGGGGTGATGCCGCTGCTGCCGCTCGGCAGGTAGAGGATCGTGCCCGCGTAGGAGTCCTCGCCCTCGACACCGAACGTCAGGTCCGACCGGCCGTAGCCGGAGAGGTCCGTCAGGGAGACGGCGGAGCCCAGCTTGTCGTTGGTCTCCGTGGAGCCCGTGATCCCGGTCGTGTCCTGGGAGAAGGCGAGCGAGCCCGTGCCGGTGAGGCCGGACGACGTGCCCTTGATGAGCCAGGCCGAGCCCGCGTTGGTGCGGTTGGTGGTGCGGGTGATGTCCTCGTTCGGGGCGCCCGCGAGGACGTCCGCGTATCCGTCGCCGTTGTAGTCGCCGACCGACACCGACCAGCCGAGCGCGTCGCCCGACTCGGCGGCTCCCGGGACACTGGCGGTGTCCTGGTGGATCGTCGTCATCCCGGTCGTGGTGAAGCCGGTGGACGTGCCCGGGACCATCGTCACCTGGCCGCCCGCCTTGGCGCCGGACTCGGCGGTGTACGGCTGGCCGATGACGATGTCGTCGTAGCCGTTGCCGTTGACGTCGCCCGCCGCGATGGAGCGGCCGCCCTTCACGGAGAGCGTGGACACCTTCGTCAGACCCGTCGACTTGGAACCCCTGAACCAGGTGACCCGGCCGATGCCGGAGGAGTCGCGGTAGTTGAGCGCGACGTCCGCGTAGCCGTCCCGGTTGAAGTCACCGGTCGTGGCGTCCGCGTACGCGAGGGCGCCGGAGCCGGACGTGACCTGCCCCGCCACCTCGTGGCCGTCGGCGAACCGGGCCGCCCAGCTGCCGCCCGTACCGGTGGACGCGGCGAACACGTCCGCCTTGCCGTCGCCGTTGAAGTCGCCGACGGTCACGGCCGCGCCGAACTTGGCGCCGGTGGGCGTGTAGTCGTCGCCGAGGGCCATGGTGGAGGCGTTCTGGTTGAACGTCGGGCCGTACAGGATGGTGACCGCGCCGCGGTCCGCGTGGCCGGTCGTGTCGTCCTCGCCGGGCGCGCCGATCGCGAGGTCCGCGTACCCGTCGCCGTTGACGTCGCCCCACGCCGTGGCCGCGCCCCACTGGTCGCCCGATTCGGAGGCACCGGGGACGCCCGCGCTGGACTGGGTGAGCCGCAGCTTCGAGCCCCCCGCGGGGCCGTTGACGCTGCCCGGCACGATGACGACGTTTCCGACGCTGCCGGACGCCTTGGGCACACCGGCGACCAGGTCCTTGACGCCGTCACGGTTGAAGTCCGAGGTGGGCAGGGCGTGCGAGACGCCGGGCAGGGACGCCAGGGTGCGGATGGTGGAGAGCTTCGGGTAGAGGTTCGCACCCGGGCAGAGCGTCGCGTTGGTGTCCTTGTGACCGAAGATCGTCGGAAGCGTGATCGACGTGCCCTCCGGGACCTTGTTGCCGCTGTAGTTCAGCGGGGCGCGCGACGTCAGCGTGACGTTGGCCTTCGGGTCGACGCCGTACTGGCCGAACTTCCAGGCGATGACACGGGAGATGGCGTCGAGCGCGGCCTTCGTCGGCTTCGCCTTCTCGAAGTTGCCGATGTACGAGATGCCGAGCGTGTTGGTGTTGAAGCCCGCGTCGTGGGCGCCGATCACCGGCAGGTCCATGCCGCCGCTGCGGCCCTCGAAGATCTGCCCGCAGCGGTCGACGAGGAAGTTGTAGCCGATGTCGTACCAGCCCTCTTGGAGGTGGGCCAGCTGGATGCTGCGTACGCGGGCGCGGGACTCGGCGCAGGACAGCGTGTTGTCGCTGTCCACGCCCGTGTGGTGGACGACGGCCGCCTCGATCTTGTCGCCGTACGAGGGCGTGCCGTTGTAGTCCGCCGAGGCGCCCCACTGGGCCTGCGTGATGACGGGCGGCTTGACGACGGTGGAGGGGCGGGCGGTCGGCACGGTCTCCGACGGCTCGGGAGACGCCGAGGCCGAAGCGGACTCGGAAGCCGACGCGGCGGGGGATTCCGAGGCGGTCGCCGACTCCGTCGTGGCGGGCTCCGTGGTCGCCGCCGGAGCCGTCGGCTCGGACTCCGAGGGGGCCGGGGACTCCGTCGCAGTGGCGTCGGCCGTCGCGGTCGCGGTCTCGGCCGCGAAGGCGGCGGGTTCCAGGCCGCTCGTGGTGGCGCGGGCGCCGCTGTCCGTACCGGGGTCGATCAGCTTCACGTCCAGACCGGCCGGCAGCTCCGACGCGGTGCCGTCGTCGGCCACCACGCGGACCTCGACACCGTCCGAGAGGCCGGTCCACACCGACTCGGTGCCGCCACGCACGCCGGCCCGCTCGGCCTCCTTGCCGTCGGCCTGGGTCGGGTCCTGAGGCAGCTTCTGCCACGCGGACCACTCACCGGTCTCCGCGCTGCGGGCGCGCACCTCGGCCGTGCCGCCCAGCTCGGCCTTCGGGTTCTTCCAGGTCAGCACCACCGCGCTGAACAGCTCGGTGGACTTCTTGGGCAGACCCTTGCGATCGGCGCTCTGCGTCTCCAGCTTCATGCCGTGGACGGAGGGCTTACGGGACTTGGCATCCGTGTCCGCAGGCGCGGACGGATTCGCGACGGCATACGTGACCGCACCTGCCCCGCCGAGGATCACCGCCCCGATCGTCAGCCACGCTCTCCGCTTCAGGCTGAGCGGTTTGTACGCGTGCGATGTGCGTGACTCGTGTCCGGCGCGCGGTGTCCGCGATCTGCGCGGGCTCAAGTGATCCACCCCTCAGTACTGTTTACACGTGCCCCGTGTGTCCCACCGGTGGCTTCCTGCTCAGCGCATGACTTCTCAAAGCCTCCACGGGTTGTACGGGTGTGACTCAAGTCACCTGACGAGGCGCGGACGTCACGGTGAACGCACGATGCCCAGGCCCTGAACGCACAAGGCCGGAGCCCTGGTTGAGGGCTCCGGCCGGTTGCGAGATGTGCGGTTTTTTCGGAAGTGCGCGGTTCTCAGAGGGCCTGGACCGACAGCTTGCCGTTGCGGCTCACCACGATGCGATGCGCGGACCAGCCGCCGTCCGTCGACTGCCCGACGGCGATGGCGCCACCGCCCGGGATCTGCGCGATCTGCGGCTCCGCGGCCGGCAGCAGCGTACGAGGGTCGCCGCCCTGCAGCGGCGTCGCCAGCAGCGGAGCCCCCGGGCCCGCCGGTGTGCCGGACGCCGGCCGGTAGGCGGTGAGCAGCCACTCGCCGGCCAGGCCCACGAAGGGCGTGTCCGTCCCGGACTGCGGCACGGCCACCACGGTCTGCGCACCGGTGGGGTCGTCACGCCGTACGACGCGGGCCTGGGTCGTGCCCTCCTCGTACCAGGCGATATGCGTCGGGGAGAGCGCCGCCTGGAGCCGGAGGGGCTCGTCGACGAGGTGGTGCGCGCTGATCGTGGTGAGCGCGCCGGTGGTGAGATCGAGTAGTCCGATGTCGTACGCGTGGCGGAGCCGGATCAGCGCCGATGTGCCGTCACCGGCCAGCACCGGCTGGTCGTTGAAGAACTGGGACTCGGGCGGGTCCACCGGGATGTCGGTGACCGTCGCCCCGCCGTCCGACGTGCGCAGGATGTGGAGGCGGGCGGTCTGCCAGACCTCGTTGTACTCCTTTGTGATCAGCGTGGAGCCGAAGGCCGCGACGATGTACTGCCCCTCGGGCAGGGTGACGTCGATCAGCTGGCCGGTCGCCATGTCCCGCAGCTGGACCTGGCCGCTGGTGGAAGCGGAGGTGTGCAGGACATCGGTGCCGGCGCCGTAGTACCCGTATTCGCCGGGAAGCGCGCCGCTGTAGCTGTCGAGCGTCTGCTCGCTGCCGTCGTAGCCGCGCCATGTGTACGGGCCCGGCGAACCGTCGGCGAGCGCCCGGCGGTGCAGATAGCCGGTGTCCCCGGCGGCATAGAGGGAGTCCTGTACGTACTGGACCGACTCGGCGCTGTCCCGAGTGGAGGTGTCCAGGGTGGTGCTGGTGGTCGCCGCATGGGCGCCCGGCGCGAGCGTGGTCACCGCTCCGGCAGCGAGCGTGAGCGCTGCCAGAGCGGCAACCGTGCCGCGGCTCAGAGCGATTCGACTGGGGGCGGACAGAAGCCGTCCTGACATTCGGATCTCCAAGTGATGTGCGGGGTATGGCAAGAGGGGCACAGAAGGCAGTCGGGCACACGCCCGACTGCCTTCGTGGTCACTGCACTAGGGAGTCAGGACCTGCCCAAGGTGGACGCCGGCGAGCGTGCCCAGGGCGCTGCGTCCGTAGTAGACGCCACCGGAGGTGGAGATCCCGGCACTTCCGCTGTCGAGCTGCAGGATCGTGCCGTCGTAACCGTCCTCGCCCTCCGCACCGATGGCGAGGTCCGCACGACCCCAGCCGGAGAGGTCCTGCAGGACCACGGAGGAGCCGAACTTGTCGTTGGCCTCGGTCGAGCCGGCGATGCCGCTGGTGTCCTGGTGGAACTCCAGCGCGCCGGTGCCGGTGAGGCCGGACGATGTGCCCTTGATGAGCCAGGTCGTGCCCGCGTTGGACTGGTTGGCGCCGCTGCGGGTGATGTCCTCGTTGGGGGCACCCGTGAGGACGTCCGCGTACCCGTCCAGGTTGTAGTCGCCGACGGAGACGGACGAGCCCATGGCGTCACCGGATTCGTTGGTGCCGGGGACGTTGGTGGTGTCCTGGTGGATCGTCGTCATGCCGGTGGTGGTGAAGCCGGTGGACGTGCCGGGGACCATGGTGACCTGGCCGCCGGACTTGGCGCCGGACTCGCTCGTGTACGGCTGGCCGATGACGATGTCGGCGTAGCCGTTGCCGTTGACGTCGCCCGCCGCGATGGAGCGGCCGCCCTTGACGGACAGCGTGGAGACCTTGACCAGGCCGGTCGCGGAGCCCTTGAACCAGGTGACGCGGCCGATGCCGGACGCGTCGCGGTAGTTGAGCGCCACGTCCGCGTAGCCGTCCCGGTTGAAGTCGCCGGTGGCGGCGTCCGCCCAGGCGATCGAGCCGGTCGCGGAGGTCAGCGTGCCGTACTTGGTGGCGCCGCCGGTGAGGAGGGCGTTCCAGTTGCCGCCCTTGCCCGTGCCGGCCGCGAAGACGTCGGCCTTGCCGTCCGCGTTGAAGTCGCCGACCGCGACGGCCGAGCCCAGCTTGGCACCGGCCGCGGTCACTCCGGTGGTGGTGTGCGACGTGCCGGAGCTGAGGCCCGGCCCGTACAGGACGGTGACCGCGCCCCGGTCGGCGTTGCCGGAGGTGTCGTCCTCGCCGGGCGCGCCGACCGCGAGGTCCGCGTAGCCGTCGCCGTTGACGTCGCCCCACGCGGTGGCTGCACCGAAGTTGTCGCCGGACTCGGAGGAGCCCGGCACCCCGGCGCTGTTCTGGCTGATCGTCCGCTTGGCGGAGGCCACCGGGCCCACCTCGCCGCCCGGTACGACGGTCAGGTTGCCCACGCCGCCCGACCTCGGCGTACCGGCCACCAGGTCCGTGACACCGTCGCGGTTGAAGTCGCTGCTGTGCAGCGCGTGCGAGATACCGGGGCTCGCGGCGAGCGAGCGGATCAGCGGCAGCTTCGCGTAGAGGTTCTTGCCCGGGCAGGCCGTGGCGTTCGTGTCGCGGTGTCCGAAGATCCTGGGCAGCGTGACCGACTGGCCCTTGGGGACGAGGTTGCCGTCGACGCCCTTGTCGCCCGCGGAGGTGAGCGTCACGGTGCCGGCGGGGTCGGCGCCGTACTGGCCGAGGCGCCAGGCGGCGACCCGCGCGATGGCGTCGAGTGCGGCACGGGTCGGATTCACCGTCTCGGTGTTGGCCAGGAAGGAGACGCCGATGGTGTTGGTGTTGAAGCCGTAGTCGTGGGCGCCGCGGACCGGCAGGTCCATGCCGCCGCTGCGGCCCTCGAATATCTGGCCGCAGCGGTCGACGAGGAAGTGGTAGCCGATGTCGAACCAGCCCTTGGCCAAGTGGCCCTGCTGGATGGTGCGGACGCGCTCGGCGGAGTGCACGCACGAGGTCTGGTTGTCCACGTCCACACCGGTGTGGTGGACGACGACCGCCTTGACCTCGGTGCCGTACTCGGGCGTGCCGTTGTACTCCGTGCTGGCGCCCCACTGGGCCTGGGTGATGACGGGCGGCTTGACGACCGTGGACGGCGGGGCCGTCGGGATGGTGGGCGTCGGGGACGTGGAGGCCGTCGGGGGAGCCGAGGTGGATCCGGACGGGTCGGCCGGGGACGGCGAGGCGGTGTCGGTGGCGGCGTTCGACTCGGCGGGGCCTGCGGGCTCGCTCGGAGAAGAGCCGTCCGCCGGGGCGGCCGTGTCCGTCGGCGTGGCCGCGGGCGAGGTCTCCTCCACGGCGTACGCGGCCGGTTCGGCGGCGGGTGCCTGCGCCTCCTTGGCGGTCGTGCCCGGGTCGATCAGCTTGAGTTCGATGCCGTCGGGCAGCCCGGCAGATGTGCTGCCGTCCGCGGCCGTGACCCGCACCTCGACGGCGTCGGACGCGCCGGTCCACAGCACCTCGGTGCCGCCCAGCGCCCCGGCCCTCTTCGCCTCCGCGCCGTCCGCGGCGAGCTCCGGCGCCAGCGGCTTCCACGCGGACCAGTCACCGGTCTCGACGCTGCGGGCACGCGCCTCGGCCGTGCCGTCGAGCGCCACCTTCGCGCCCTTCCAGGTGAGCAGGAGGCCGCTGAACCGCTCGGTGTCCTGCTTGTCCACGCCCTTGCGGCCGGTGCCGCGCGTTTCCAGCTTCATGCTGTGCACGGACGCCGGCCTGGCCTCTTTCCCGGTTTCCGGTCGCTCGCCGGACGGTCCGGCGACGGCGTACGTCACAACGCCGCCGCCTCCCAGAACCACGGCTCCGAGGGTCAGCCATGCTCTCCGCTTGAGACTCAGCGGTCTGTACGCATGCGTCTGCGACGTGCGGCGACTCAAAATGTTCCCCACCCCAAGTTGGAAGAAAGTCACTGGGGCCACAGCTGTCACACAGGTGGCCCGATGGGTTCAGCGCAGCTCAGCGGTGAAACGTCACGTCCCGGCGAGGCGAGGTGATGCAGGTCTCACTTGCTTCCTGCGGCGGGCAGCGTCCCGGAACAGCTGGCGCGGCCGAACTCGCCTGCGGCGGTGGAGCTTTGGACATGCCTCCCGCGGATGGCAAGCGCACAGCGGGCTTGGCCGCCCTTCTCCCCGAGCGTGATGCTGATGATCGGGTCCTTGCCGAGCGGCACCAGGACCGTCTTCTTCCACGGAAGCGCGACGTCCTCGGCGACAGTGGCCCTGCCAGACTCACTCCGCCCCTGGTAGGCGATGTCTGCCGTGCCCTCTCCGGTCACCTCGTACGTCACCGAGGCGGTCGGGACGCGGCGCTCCGGCTTCTCGTCCTTCTCGTCGTCCAGCACGCCGTACAGGACGAGCCCACCGCAGGCCCCGAGTAGCACTCCGGCCACGGCCAAGGCGCGCCAGTCCATGCCCGTCCGGGAGTTCTCGGAGTTCCCGGAGGCCCCGGAACTCCCGGAGTTCTCGAGATTTCCGGAGTTCTCGGCGCCCTCGAAGTCCCCGGATTTCTCGGGTCGCTCGGAGCTCCCGGAGGGGGCGGAACTGCCCGTGGTGTCCGCTTCCGTTGATGGCGATGGCATGGCTGATTCGGCTTTCGCTTGGTGTGCACTGCTCTGTGAATGCGCGGGGGCACCGGACGGGAGGTTATAGCGCATGCGGCAGCTGTCCGGCCACTGTTCGGCTAAAACGGACGAATCGCCGCCGACGGGATTCTGGGTCGATCGCGTGTCGGACTGACGGGCCCAAGTGTCCGAATTCTTCCAACAGTTGACAGAGTGTTGGCCATGTGATTACAAATCCCCCCTGCCTCAAAGGAAGTTCACATCACGAGACGACGCGTGTCCCGACGGCCTCCCATGGCCATGGGGCCGCCGGGACATGCGTCGGCGGAATCAGCCCTGCCCGAAAACAAGGGCCTTCCTGCGTGGCTCAGCTCAGCACAGTCGTCCGGCCGGGAATCCCCGGTCGGCAGTTCGGCGTGCCCGCATGAGGCCTGTGCGTCTCGAACGCGCGGTGATTGCGAGGAGCGGGAACGCCGCGAAGGAAAGGGCAGTGGACGTGAAAGTCCGATACGGGAGATTCATCTCCTGTCTCGTCGTGTCAGCGGTGGCGAGTACCGCGCTACCGCAGATTGCCTATGCCGCACCGGCATCGAAGGGAGAAGGCGACTCAGGGGTCGTCGACACCCTCAAGGGCTGGTTTTCGGACGACGATGGCAAGAAATTGGCCGAACCGCCATCCCATGACGAGTCTGGTATAGACGACCGTCAGAAGCTTCCCCGGGGCAAGAACGCCCCGAAGGCGAAGCGTGTCGCGGAACTGGCCGGAAAACGAACGGCGAACGAACGGTTCTGGAAACTGTCCGACGGGCGGGTGCAGGCCGAGGTCTCGGCGGTACCCACGGCGTACCGGGCCGGGAAATCCTGGAAGGACGTCGATCCGACGGTCACGACCAGTGGCCGTAAGGGTTTCGATTTCGCCAACACCACCAACGCGGCTCGTAGCTGGTTCGGCTCGGAAGCGAGCCGCTTGCTGCGTTTCGAGTCGGCGGACGGGCATGCGGTGACGCTGGGCCTGGAGGGTGCGGACAAGCTCGCGCCGGTGGCCAAGGGCGACACCGTGACGTACAAGGACGCGGTGTCCGGTGCGGATCTGTCGTATGAGGTGGGTCCCGGGCGGGTGAAGGAGAACATCGTCCTGGCCGAACGGCCGGCCGGGCGGGTCTCGTTCACGTTCACGCTGGATACCGACGGGCTGACACCGAAGGCGGGCAAGGACGGTTCGGTCGCGTTCTACGGCGAGGCCAAGGACCCGGTGCTGGTGATTCCGGCGGCGTTCATGACGGACGCGAAGAAGGACCCGGAATCGCCGTACGGGACCCGCTACAGCACGGCTGTTGAACAGAAGCTCACCCGGTCGGGGAACGGCTGGAAGCTCAAGGTCACTCCGGACGCGAAGTGGCTGGCCGCCAAGGAGCGGCAGTATCCGGTCACCATCGACCCGACGATTTCGATCGCGCCGACACCGTCCACCGCCCAGGACGTGATGATCTCCTCGGACGGGCCGGGTTCCAACTACGACGAGAACTGGCGGCTGTCGGTCGGCAACACCAGCACCGGTGCCTCGCGGGCGCTGCTCAAGTTCCCGCTGACCGGCGTTCCGGCCGGCACCAAGCTGGACTCCGCCGACCTCAGGCTGTACTACGACCAGACGCACACCGCCGGCGACACCGAGGTCCAACTGGAGGCGCACCGGGCCACCCAGGACTGGTCCGAGTCCACCGCCACCTGGAACAACGCGAACGGCATCACCGGAGAGCTGTCCGGCACCTCGGTCCTGGTCGACGACGGCGACGTGGGCACCACGGCCGCCGTGGGCTCCTGGCCCGCATCGGGGAACACCGCGTACACGCAGTACGCGGTCAACCAGGACTATCTGTACAACAAGGACTCGGTCGCGGGTGGCACCTACACCTGGCAGCCGAACCTCCCTGAGGACGGCGACTACCAGGTCGAGGCGCACTACGTCCCGGCCTCGGACCGCGCCACCAACGCCCCTTACACCGTCACCTACAACGGCGGCAGCCAGGCCTACACGGTCAACCAGCAGGCCGGCTCCGCCGGCGTGTGGAAGACGCTGGGCACCCACCCGTTCAAGGCGGGTACCGTCGGCAAGGTCGTCCTCGGTGACGGTCCCGCGTCGACCAGCACCGCGGTGCTCGCGGACGCCGTCCGCTTCACCAAGGGCGGCGTCGTCACCAAGAAGCCGTCGCAGGTCAACACCTGGCACTCCTTCCCGGTGACCAAGACCGTCCAGTCCTGGGTCGACGGAACGAACACCAATTACGGGTTCGTCGTCAAGGCGGGCGACGAGTCGGCCAACGGCCCCAAGGGCGGTCCGCGCTACGAGGGCAGCGAGTTCGCCTACGACGGTGAGAGCGCCAACTACCCGCGCCTGGTCCTGACCTTCGGCCGACCCGGGGTGGAGCTTGATGCTCCGACGACGATCCACGACACGGGCGCGGAGCTGAAGTGGTCGGCGTATGCCGATCCGTCCACCGCGACAGGCGATGACATCGCCGAGTACCAGGTGCACCGCTCCATCTACCAGACGTTCACGCCGTCGGCTTCGACGCTGGTGTCGCCTGTGGCGGCGGGCACGACGACGTACACGGACACCTCCGCGACACCGACCCCGGCCGACAGCTCGGATCCGTTCGGGCGGGCCTACTACTACATGGTCGCAGTCAAGACCAAGGACGGAAAGGTGACCGGGGCACCGACGCAACTGGCGCGGTTGCCGAAGGCGGGCCGCACCACCAAGATCGTCGAGGCGTCCCAGGACACCACCCTGTCCTCGACGGAGTCGACCACGGCCCACGACACCATCACCGACGGGCAGCCGCAGAACTGGGTGACGGTCGGCAACAACTCCCCGTCGTACGGCAAGACCCGCGCCCTGCTGAAGTTCCCGGCGCTGGACATCCCCGCCACCGCGCGGGTGCTGGACGCCGACATGCGTTTGTGGGGCACCCAGACCACCACCGACACCACCGGTGCAATCTACGAGATGCGGCCGCTGACCAGGGACTTCGACGAGGCCACGGCCACCTGGGTCAAGGCGAACTCGTCCACCAACTGGACGACGGCAGGCGGTGACTACGGCACCACGGTCGCGGACACCGCCCCGGCCATGAGCAACGACCCTGCCCGGCACGACTGGAACGCCACCTCGCTGGCGCAGAGCTGGATCACCACGCCCGGCAGCAACCAGTCCGTGCTGATCAAGATGCAGGACGAGGCGGCGCAGCAGGAACGTACCGTCTTCCTGTCATCCGAGGCAGCCGAGAAGCGACTGCACCCCAGGATGGTCATCACCTACATCGACTCCACCACCGAGTCGACGTACTACGCGCCCAAGACCCCGGCGCGGATGACACCGAACTCCACCTACACCGTCGAGTTCACGCTCACCAACACCACCAACACCACGTGGAGCGCCACCGACCAGGTCCTTTCCTACACGTGGGCCCTGCCCGACGGCACGGACAAGACCACCGGCGGCAACCAGGTCCAGACGGCGCTGCCCAAGGACGTCGTGCCGGGCGACACCGTCACGCTCCAGGCGCAGGTCAACACCCCCATCAACTCGGATGAGGGCAACAAGCGCACCGACTACGTCCTGACCTGGGACCTGTACAACAAGACCGCCGGAACCTGGCTGTCGGCGGGCAGCGGCGGCATCCCCGGGCTGAAGCAGAACGTGGCGGTGGAGGACCCGACCTCCAACACGTTGGGCCTGGAGAAGTTCTACTCGTACACCGGGAAGAACACGGGCGCGGGTTCGACGGTCATGAACAACCTGTCGTCGGGCAACAGCGTGTGGTCGTACAACGCGTTCACCAACCCGGGCCGGGGCCTGACCACGTTTGCCCGGTTCGCGTACAACTCGCTCGACACCAGTGACACGGTGATGGGCGGCGGCTGGTCCGGCCAGGCGGCCGGTCCCATACGTCTCGGCACGCCGCTGGACTTCCACCCCAACCCGAACCCGACCGAGGTCCGCCTCCCCGACGGCGACGGCACCACGCATGTCTTCCGCAAGCAGGACGACGGCACCTGGAAGGCCCCGGCCGGAGTCCACTACAAGCTGGAGGCCAAGGCGGGTCTGGACTGCACCCCGGACAAGGACCCGGTGACGGACGCCTGGACGCTCACGCGCCCGGACGGCACGCGCTTCTTCTTCGGCTGCGATGGCTATATGACGTCAGCCGTCGACAGGAACGGCAACACGCAGACGTACACGTACGAGGAGCGCAAGTCCAACAACAAGCCGACCAAGTTCCTCACGTACATCACCGACCCGGCGGCGAGGCAGTCGCTGACCGTCGACTACTACAAGAAGGGCGACGCGTCGTACGAGTACATCGACGACACGGGCGCCAAGGTCACGGGCTCGAACCTGACCAACTCCAAGATCTACGACCACGTGAAGTCCATGACGGACATCTCGGGCCGCAAGATCTCCTTCCACTACACCGACAAGGGTCTGCTCGGGCAGTTCACCGACGGTGAAGGATCTTCGCAGCCGAAGGTCTTCAAATTCACCTACGACGCCACGCAGGGCAACAAGAACGTCAAGCTGGTCAAGGTCACCGACCCGCGTGGCAACGGCACGCAGCTGGCGTACTACGCGCCGCAGTCCGGGGACGACCCGAAGTACCACTGGTGGACCAAGACGGTCACGGACCGGCGGAACGGCAACACGGTCTTCGCGTACGAGCCGAACACCGCGAACCCCGAGTTCACCGACACCAAGGTCACGGACGCCGAAGCGCACGCCGCGGACTACGTCACGGACGACTTCGGACGGCAGGTGCAGGTCACCAACGCCAAGTCCGAGACGACCAAGATGAACTGGGACGCCGACAACAACGTCACGTACCTGGAGGAGGCGAACGGAGCCAAGACCGCCTACTGCTACGACCAGAAGACCGGCTACCCGCTGCGGCAGTGGAATGCAGAGACGACCAAGTCCTGGACGTCCCAGCAGCTGATAGCCACGTACTACTGCGACCCGGCGAACGATGCCGCTCTGCCGAACGCCTCGAAGTACGAGTACCAGACGCGTCTGGACGGCTTCTCGGCGGATCTGTTCCGTAAGACCTCTCCGGAGGGCCGGACGTGGCAGTTCGGCTACGACTCGTTCGGCAACCTGAAGACGGTCACCGACCCCAAGGGCGTCGCCAGCTCCACGGCTGACGACTACACCACGAAGTACGAGTACGACGCCTACGGCCAGCTCACCAAGACCACCGACGCCAACGGCAACGCCACCGTCAACTCGGACTTCCACGCGGTCGGCTACCCGCAGACCATCACGGACGCCGAGACGCACGCGACGAAGTACCTCTACGACGCGCGCGGCCAGGTCACCCAGGTCACGGACGCGCTGAACAAGTCGACGACGCAGACATACGACACCTTCGGCCGTCCGCTGGTCAGCAAGGTTCCCAAGGACCAGGCGGCGGGCGTCTACATCACCACACCGGCCCCGGTGTACGACGCCAACGACAACATCACCAAGGCCACCGCTCCGAACGGCTCGGTTTCGGAAGCCGTCTACGACAGCGCCGACCTGCTGACGGAAGCCAGCGCTCCGTCCAACAACATCACCACCGGCCGGAAGTCCACCTACACCTACGACAAGGTCGGCAACCTCAAGACGACGACCGAGCCGAAGGGTTCGGCCACCACAACCGATCCGGCGGACTACGTCACCACCAACTACTACGACGCCATCTACCAGATCACCTCGGTGGTCAACGCCAAGGGCGACAAGGTCGCGTACGAGTACGACAACGTCGGCAATCTGGTCACGGTCCTCGACCCGAGGAAGAACGCCACCACCGACACGACGGACTACACGTCCAAGACGACGTATGACCTGAACCACCGCGTCGTCAAGATCACGGATGCTGCCGGCAAGTACACGACCATCGCCTACGACCGTGACTCGAAGCCGACGGAGATGACCGACGCGGAGCGCAACAAGTCCGTGACGGTCTACGACGAGCGGGGCGCAGTCGTCGAGCAGCGGATTCCCTACGAGGGAACCACGGTCCGCACCACCAGGTTCGAATACGACCAGGCGGGCAACAAGACCAAGGTCATCACCCCGCGCGGTGTGAACACGGCGAACACGCAGGACTTCACCAGCCGCGTCGAGTACGACAAGCTCAACCGGCCGGTCAAGCAGTTCCAGCCGTACGACCCGGCGGACGCCCGCTACAACGACCCGAACGTCTACACCCAGACCGTGTACGACGAGGTCGGTAGGGTGAAGAAGGTCTCGGCGCCGCCGTCGGAAGGCCAGACGGTCCGCAACGACACGGACTACACCTACTGGGACAACGGATGGTCGAAGACCTCCGTGGACCCGTGGGACATCCGCACCGCCTACGACTACACCGAGCTGGGCCAGCAGGCCTCACGGACGCTGACCTCGGCGGGGGGTACGGCCTCCCGGACGATGAACTGGGCGTACTACCCGGACGGGTCGCTGAAGACCCGCACGGATGCCCCGTCGGCGGGTACGGACCGCAAGTCGTTCGCCTACGCCTACGACGCCAACGGCAACACCACATCGATCGACGACACCTCCTCCGGTGCCAAGATCGACGCGTACACGATGACCTATGACGGCCTCAACCAGGTCCAGAAGGTCACCGAGGCGCTTACGGGTCAGGAGAAGGAGTCCACCTCCTACACCTATGACGCCAACGGCCAGGTGGAGACCGTCACTCACCCCGACCAGTACGCACAGTACGTCTACGACCTGCGGGACCTGGTCAAGACGGCCACGGTGGGCGAGACCGCCGCGGACCCCGCTCCGAAGGTCACCGAGTACACCTACAACGACCGCGGCGAGAGGCTGAGGGAGACCAAGGCCAACAAGAACACGGTCGACTTCACCTACTACCTGAACGGGGCTCTCAAGGGCACCGTCGAGAAGAAGGCGGACGGCACCACGCTGGTCGCTTCGCACACCTACGCCTACGACGCCAATGGCAACAAGGCGCAGGACGTCGCGAAGAAGATGAACGCCGACAACCACTCGGCGTACCTCGAGTCCACCACGGACTACACCTACGACCCGGCCGACCGGCTCGCCAAGTCGATCAAGACGGGCAACGGCGCCGGCACGGAGACGTACGTCCACGACAACAACGCCAATGTCATCAGCCAGACGCTCAAGGGCACCTCGACCAGCTTCACCTACGACCGCAACCGTCTGCTGACCGCCACCACCGGCGGCGTCGTCCAGAACTACAACTACGACGCCTACGGCCGCATGGACAACGTCACGTCCGGTGGCAAGACGCTGGCCGACAACACCTACGACGGTTTCGACCGCGTCATCGAGCACACCAAGCTCCAGCCCGACGACACGACGAAGACCACCGCGTACGTGTACGACCCGCTCGACCGCACCACGTCCAAGACGGAAGGCACCAAGACCACCGACTTCGACTACCTCGGCACGTCCAGCGAGGTGCTCGACGAGCGGGTGGCCGGTGAGATCACCAAGTCCTACCAGTACAGCCCCTGGGGCGAGCGCCTGTCGCAGATCAAGCACAACAGCGACGGCACGGAAGAGCTGGGCGTCTACGGCTACAACGGCCACACCGACGCCGAGCTCCTCACCGACAAGAACGGCAACACGACGTCCACGTACGGCTACACCGCCTACGGCAGCGACGACACGTCCGAGTTCACCGGCATCGACAAGCCCGATGCCGCCCAGCCCGAAAAGGAGATGTACAACCCCTACCGCTTCAACGCGAAGCGCTGGGACGCCGCCAGCGGAACCTACGACATGGGCTTCCGCGACTACAGCCCGGGACTGAACCGCTTCACCACGCGGGACATGTACAACGGCGCCCTCGCCGACATGCAGCTCGGAGCGGACCCGTTCACCGGAAACCGCTACGCCTTCACCGGCGGCAACCCGGTGAGCTTCGTCGAGGTCGACGGCCACTTCGCCATCGCCATCCCCATCGTCATCGCCGTTGTCGTGGTGGCAGCCATAGCGACCGACGAGGTGGTCAGCGAGCAGGCCGGCCGCCCGAGTCTGGCGGACAGCCTCGGCGACGCCATCACGTCCACCGCCGAAGGCATCCGGGATTCCATCGAGGAAGCCACGGAGGACGAGCCGTCACCTGCTCCCAGGGGGCGCCCGGGCGGTGACTCGGACACCGACGACAACGACGAGCGGTGTGAATCCGAGCCGAAGTCCTCGCGTTTCCAGTACGACGAGCTCGACGCGGAAGGCCGTGCGCAGGGAGCGTCCGCGCTGATCTGCCCGAGCGACTACAAGCCGGTGGGCGCCAAGCGGGACGACGGTGGCTCGGTGAATGTGTACGGTTTCCCGGACCCCGCGCAGAACACGGACCGCAACGGAAAACCCATATTCCACCGCACGCACATCGTCGGCGACAAGGTGGGCGGCGACTGGACAGAGCGGAATCTGTTCACCGGATTCGGACGCATGAACACCAGCGGTATGCGTCGCTGCGAGATCAAGATGGAGAAGCAGCTCGCGGCAGGCAACTGGGTCCAGTACACCGCAGACGTCAACTACAGCCACAGTACGGGAATGCCGGAAAGCATCACCATGTCCGCCAGTACGGAGAATGGAGTACTGTTCGAGAACGTGACGGTCCTGAACTCACCGGAATGGCAGACGACATGCTGAGCGTCGAGGAACTCGAAGCCGCGCTCCCGTCGATGACGCAGTGGCGCGCGACAACGCGCCGCAGCGTGAACTGGGCAGCGCTGCAGGGCGACTTGGGGACGGCCCTGCCGTCCGACTACCGCGCCTTGGCGGAGGCGTACCCGCCGTTCGTCATCGACGACTTCCTCGCGGTGTCCCTACCGCGGCCCGGGGCTGAGGCGTCCTTCGCATCGGGAGTCCGTGACTCGGCTGAGATCCTCCAGGATCTGTACGAGATGGAGGACACCGAGGACTACGTTCCCTATCCGCAACCGGGTGGCCTGCTGCAGTGGGCGGAGTCCTTTTCCGGGGACTACCTCTACTGGAGGATGAGCTCTCCCGATCCGGGCGCATGGCCGGTGGTTGTCCGTGGAGCCAATGGTGACTGGTCGGAGTTTCCGATGGGTGCCGTGGAATTCCTGGTCGCCACCTATCGGCGCACCATCGATATCCCGGGCATGCCCAAGGTATTCCCGAGTGCCGATCCCCAAGTGAAGGGGGTCGGCGACTAGATGGCCCCACCTGAATCGCTCCTGTGATGAGGAGCGGTTAAGGGGGCAATACGGTTCCGCCGGGCGTCGCACGTGGCGCCCGGCGGTTCTCTTTCGCGAAAGGTCCCCGTGAGAGAGCTGTCCGGCTGGGATGGACGCTCTGGAACCTGTGGGCGACCCGAGTGACCGGACACGGCAGCGGCCGGGACCCTGTGGAAAAGGGTCCCGGCCGCTGCCGTACGTGGCCGTCAGCCGGCGGCGTAGGGGGAACCGCCCGCAGCTGTACGGATCTCCGGGAGCGCCGAGTAGAGGCTCGCGCCAGGGCAGAGCGTGGCGTATCCGTCGCGGTGTCCGGAGATCGTGTACAGGGAGGCTGCCTGGCCCTTCTTCCAGACCCCGGTGTCGGCGGCGGCGGTGAGCGTCACCTTCGCCTGCGGGTCGACCCCGTGCAGGCCCAGCTTCCAGGCGGCCATGTCGGCGACGGCTTGCTTGGCCGCGGCCGTCGGGATGCCGCCGTTCTCGTAGTCGCCGAGGACGGAAATCCCCGACGAGTAGCTGTTGAAGCCATAGGTGTGGGCGCCGAGCACGGGCCGGTCGACGCCGCCCGCGCGGCCCTCGAAGACCGTCCCGCACTTGTCGACGAAGAAGTTGTAGCCGACGTCGTTCCAGCCGTTCGTCTGCACGTGGTAGGTGAGGATCGCGCGGATGATGGCTGGCGAATCAGCGCAGGCGTAGTCGTTCGTCCCTGCGGTGTGGTGGACGAAGACCGCGTCGACCTTGCTGAGGTACGAGGGCGGGTCCATGACGAGCGACTCGTCCGCGCCCCATTCGGCGCGGCTGACGATGGCGGGGGCGGCCGGAGCGGTGGGAGCGGTCGTGCTCGGCTCCGGGGTGTCGCTCGGGTCGGCGGTGGGGGCAGTGGCAGTGGGCTCCTCCGGGGGCGCCGTGCTGGGCGCCGGATCCGTGGGGGCCTCGCTGGTGGGAGGCTCGCTCGAGGGCTGTCCGGAGGGTTCCTGGGTGGGCGCCTCGGTGGGGGTGTCCGTGGCCCCGTCCGTCGGATCCGTACTCGGATCGGGCTCGGCAGGATCGGTGGACGGAGCCGGCTCCTCGGGCGCGGAGGCCGAACCGGTCGGCTCCTCGGTGGGAGGCGGGGTGGCGCCGCCGCCGCCGGACCCGCCGGTGGTGTCGCCGGGATCGGTGCTGGGCTCACCGGTTGCTGGATCGTTTGTCGGAGCGGGCTCCGAGGACTCCGGCGCGGGATCAACGGGGGTTTCCGTGGCGTCGGACGTCGCCGTGGGCGTGCCCTTCCCCTTGTCTGCGCCGTTGCCCTTCCCGCTGCCCTTGCCCTTCGTGGTCTCGCCCGGGTCGATCATGTCGAGCCGGAGCGCTTCGGGCACCGCGGTCTCCTCGCCGTCCGCGACGACCCGCGCCTCGACCGCGTCCGACGGCCCAACCCACAGCGGCTCTGAAGCGCCGCGCACGCCTGAGTTGCCGCCCTCCGCGGACTCGGGCGCCCGTACGTCGAAGTCGAGGTCCCGCCAGTCGGTCCACTCGCCGGAGGCAGCCTCACGCGTGCGTATCTGGGCGGTGCCCTCGAAGGTGTCGCCGCTGTCCTCCCAGGAAACACCGACGAGCGAGAACATCTGCGTCTCGGTGCGCGGCAGCGTGCGCTTCTTCGGGTCCTTGCCTTCCATGGCCAGGACATGGGCCTTCGCCGGGCGCTCACCGCCACCGGCGTCGGCGTCATCGGAACCACCCGTGACGGCGACGGCCGTCACGCCCGTGCCCCCAAGGACGACGACTCCCGCCGCCAGCCAGATCGTGCGCTTCTTCCTGCTCGCCCGCTGGGCGCGGGTTCCTCTCGGACTCATGTCCCATCCCTCGTACGCAGCTGATCAGTTCTTGCGGCCGGTTCTGGCCGTCGGCAGTTCGGTGGTGCGGGTGACCGGCAGGACGAGAAAGGGGCGGCGGCGCATTGCGCCTGCACGCAGGCTCAATCAGGCCTCAGGCAAGGCGAGTTCGGATCCTCAAGTCCCGTCGACAGCGGGGCGGTTATACACGACGGACTCGTTGCGGCGCACCCGAGCGGACAAACCAGACAGGGGGATGCAACGTCGGCTGGCCGACGGTGTCACCCACCGGTGCTGTCGCCGACGGGCGGCACGGGCTGATGCCGTCGGATCCGGCTTCCTCGGCCGCCTGGCGGTCATCGCCCGACAAGCACGGACGCAAGGGCGCGGGCTCTATTGCCGGATATCGCTCTGATCGGTTGGCGCCGACCGCGTACTCGGTGGCCGACGTCGTTGTCACAGTCGGCTGGTATCGATGAGCCGCATGAACACTGATCACGCCGACCCCGATGAGCTTGCGGCGCTTCGCGCGGCGTTCGACGTGGACGACGGTGGTGAGTCGGCGCTCGGCTGGGAGGCGGTGCACGCCTTCGAGGCGGAGCACGGCATCGTGCTGCCTGAGCCGTATCGGACCGCAGATGAGGGCGTGGCTGAGACAGAAGGTGATGCGGTACGGGGGCCGGTGGTGAGCCGGAGCCTGCGCCTGAGTACCCGTACTCAGGTTGCTTGTGTTGCTTCGCTCTGACGCGGCCGATCTGCGTTCCCCACGATGAGACGGCCCCACCCCCGCGTCGAAAGAGGTGTCCATGGGCCGTGACCTGCAGCTGCGCACTGCCACTCCGGAGGATCTCGAGTGGATCTACGAACTACGCCACCGGGTGTACGCACAGGAGCTGGGCCAGCATGTGCCGGATCCGGCCGGGCGGCTTCGCGACGGGCTGGACGGCGACAACGTCTACCTGGTCGCGGCGCGAGGCGCGGCCCGGATCGGCTTTGTCAGCCTGACTCCGCCCTGGCTGGGGCGGTTCGCGCTGGACAAGTACCTGACCCGCGACGAGCTGCCGCTGCTGACCGAGGACGATGTGTTCGAGGTGCGCATCCTCACCGTCGAGCCGCGCTGGCGGGCCACCGCGGCGGCACCGCTGCTGATGTACGCGGCGCTGCGCTGGATCGCCGCCCGGGGCGGTCGCCGGGTGGTGGCGATGGGGCGCACCGAGCTGCTCGACATGTACCTGGCCGCCGGCCTGCGCCCGGTCGGCCGTACCGTCCACAGCGGTGCGTTGACGTTCGAGGTGCTGACCGGCAGCGTGACCGAGCTGACGAAGGTCACGATGGACCGTTACGGCACCACACTTGAGCGTCTGCGATCCGAAGTGGACTGGCGGCTGGACATGCCGTTCGCACCCCGGCCGGACGGCTGCGAACACGGCGGCGCCTCGTTCACCGCCATCGGCACGGACTTCCGTAGCCTGCACCGACGCCATCAGGTGGTTGCGGCCGATGTGCTGGACGCCTGGTTCCCGCCGGCCCCCGGGGTGCGGGCGGCGCTCACGGACGATCCGGCCTGGGCCGCCCGGACCTCGCCGCCGACCGGCGCCGAGGGCCTCTTGGCGGAAATCGCCAGGGCCCGGGCGCTGCCGGTCGAGACGCTCGCGGTGGGCGCCGGTTCATCTGACCTGATCTTCAGGGCGTTCGGCCAGTGGCTGACCCCGGAGAGCAGGGTGCTTCTGATGGACCCGGGCTACGGCGAGTACGCCCACGTCACGGAGAGGGTGATCGGATGCCGGGTGGACCGGTTCCGGTTGCGCCGCGAAGACGGCTGGCGGATCGATCCGGCCCGGCTGTCCGCTGCCGTCAGGTCCGGCCGCTACGACCTCGTGGTGGTGGTCAACCCGAACAACCCGACCGGACGCCATGCGCCGGCCGCTGAGTTGCGGTCGGTGATCGCCGCCGCGCCGGCCCGGACCCGCTGGTGGATCGACGAGGCATACCTGGGCTATGTCGACCTGAACGAGTCGCTCGCCGGCCTCGCCTCGACGGACCCGCGGGTGGTGGTCTGCACCTCACTGTCCAAGATGTACGCACTATCCGGTATGCGGGCGGCGTATCTGGTGGCCGAGCCGAACATCGCAGCGCAGCTCCGCCGATGGACGCCGCCCTGGCCGGTCAGCCTCCCCGCGCAACTGGCGGCGGTGGCAGCCCTGCGCGACCCGGCGTACTACAGCGACTGCTGGCGTCGCACCCACGCGCTGCGCCGGCAGCTGGCCGCCGACCTGGCCGGGCTGGACGGGCTGGCCGGGCTGGACGAGGCCGTGGTGGTCGAGGAGTCCGTGGCGAACTTCCTCACCGTGACCCTGCCGCCCGGTGGGCCGAGTGCGGCACAACTGGTGCACGAGTGCCGCCGCCACGACGTATACCTGCGCGACCTGTCGCCGTTGTCGTCGGAGTACCAGGGGCGCACCGCGCGTATCGCGGTCAAGGACACCGCCGAGAACGCGCGCATCGTGGCCGCCTGTCAGGCCGCCCTGGACGCACTGCGACCGCGCTCGGCCTCGCTCGCTTCGATGCCTGAGGGAGTTGAGATTCCCGAGATGCCTGAGATTTCTGAGGTGTCTGAGGGCGTTCCCGTCGCCGGATCCGCTCGATGATCACTGTGGCCTCCCTCGCTCCCTACCTCGGTGGGGCGCTGGCGCTGGGCGGCATCGCGGTGGCGGCGTCCCGGCGCCGCGAGTTGCTGATCCGGTGGTGCGCCTGGGCGGTCGGAGTGCCACTGGTCACCGGTGCGTTCTGGTGGGGCCGCCCCGGCGCCGCGGCCATCGCCATCGCGGTCGGGGTGATTGCCGTGATGGAGTTCGGCGGGCTGATGCGGCTGGGCTGGGTGGACCGGGCGGTGCTGGCCGCGGCGGTGGCAGGCGTGGTGCTGGCCGCCTGGTTGGCGCCCGGACAGATGTTGCGGGTGGTCGCCGTCGGGGCGCTCGCGGTGGCCGCGGTGCCGCTCCTGGCAGGCGACGCCGACCATGGCTTGCGCCGCGTCTCCGCCGGCCTGCTGGGGCTTGCCTGGCTGAGCGTGCTGGCCGCGCTGGTGCCGCTTGGGGCGAGCGCGCTTGCGCTGTTCGTGGCGGTCTCGATCGCCGACATCGTGGCGTACTTCGCCGGTCGAGGGCTGGGCGGGCCGCGGCTGTCGCCGCTGTCACCGGCCAAGCGGTGGAGCGGGGCCCTGGCCGGGGCCGTGGCCGGCCTCGGCGTGCTCGCCGTACTGTCCGCGCTGAGCTGGCCGATGGCGGTGGCGGTGGCGGTCGGCGGCCCGGCCGGCGACCTTCTCGAATCCATGGTTAAAAGAGGTGCGCAGACGAAGGACGCCGGCCGCTGGCTACCCGGCTCCGGCGGCCTGCTGGACCGGATCGACTCGCTGCTGATCGCGCTGGCCGTCCTGCTTGTCCTGAGCTGAGCCTCATCGGCCCTGGCCGGACAGCGAGTCTCTCGATGCTCCGGCCGGGGCCCGTCCGGTGCCCGGCCGGTTCGGACGACGAACCGACCCACCTGGGGATCTTCGGGTGCTCGGGCGACTGAGCCAAGACCGCCAGACGACACCCATGCCGTCGCCGAATGTCCTGAATATCCGTCGGCTTGATTCTGCTGTTGCGCGGTGGTTAGAACCTCGGCCGTCAGCGACCGCCCCGCGTCCCCAGCAAGGAGCACCACGTGCACGTCCCAACCCGCCGAATTCTGGTGACCACTGCCGTCCTCGGTGCGTTGGCGGTGACGTCCGCATGCGGCGGAGGCGGTGACGGCGAGGGCTCGGCCTCGGGCTCCGACCCGGCCGCCTCGGCAAAGGCGACTGACAGTGCCGACGAAGTGAAGAAGGAACAGCCGCCCGAGACTCCGGAGGAATTCCTCGACCGGGCCGAAGAGGCCATGGCAGCCGAGAAAGGCTGGACGTTCACGGTGCGCGGCCAAGAGAACCTCGTGCTGCAGGGACAGACGAACGGCGCTTCCTATGAATCCACGGTACGGCTGACCCAGGACCCCAAAGCCTTCCACTCGACTGGGGCGACCACGACCAGCAAGGGAGTGCGCAAAGCCGAAGAGATCTTCGTGGTCGATGGCACGGGATACGTCAAAGAGGGAACCGAGGCCTGGAAGCAGGAGCCGGCCTCCGAGCCCGATATGAAGAACAAGGTGGAAGACCCCCTGTCCGCCATCGAGGAGTTCAGGAGCTACGTCACGGAATCAGGAGGGGACGTCACGCTGACTCGACAGGGCGGGCAGGTCAGACTCCAGGTGAGCGTGTCCTCACGGAAACTGCCGCAAGTACGGGACCGGGCCTACGTCAAGAAGGCCGTGCGCGAGCTGAAGCCGACTCTCAAGCAGCTCCAGAACGCCGGAGTCTCGGCGACCGAGGATCAGCTCACCCTTTCCAGCCTCAAGGAAACGATGATCCTTGACGCGGACAGCTACCGCATCACATCCCACCGGTTCCAGTTCGGCTTCCTGATTCCTTATGGCGCACAGAACATCACGTTCGCCCAGGACGTCAGTGAGTCGAACAAGGGGGTTTTCGAGGGAAGCATCGAGCTGCCCGCCGGGGTCGGTTGACGGCGGTGAAGGTTCTCGTTGACGTCACGGTTGTGGCGTCCGTCCTGCTGTCCCTCGCCCTCGTCCCGCGAGCTCTGGCCCGCCGCCCGGACCCGGTACGGCCGTGGGCCGCTCTCGCTCGCCCTTCGTGTCGCCCGCGTACGTCGATCAGTTGAAGTGACCGCCGGGCAGGGCCCGATGACATACGAGGCACTCAAAAGGTTGTGCGGAATATGTGAATCCGTCTTGTGAGAATCGGCACCTCTGTGACACGTGATGTTCGTGAGGTCAGATCCGCTTGGTCAACCGGGACTCCAGGAGGCCGAGAGCAAGCGGAGGGCGGGACCGCATGGGTGAGAGCCAGAGACATGACGGCCAGAGACGTGACGGCCAGAGACGTGAGGGCCAGAGACGTGACGGCCAGAGACATGACGGCCAGAGACGTGACGGCCAGAGACGTGAGGGCCAGAGACGCGTGCCGAAGGCGGGGGAGATGCGGCGGCATGCCGCCGCGTTCGTCACGCGCGTGACGGCCGCGCCCGCCACACGCCGCCTGCCGCTCGACTACTCCGTCGCGAGTCTGCGCCTCGTGGACTTCCTCGTCGACGGTCTGCGCAAGGGCGGCCGGGAACGGGCACGGGTGGCGGAGACGCTGTTCGGGTTAGGGGCGTACGTGGGCGAGGTGATGGTGCGCCGGACAGGGGCCGTGTGGGTGGACCTGGACGAGAGCCAGCGCGCCTACTTCGGGCAGCCGGTGGGCGTACGGATGCCAGACGGGCGGGTGTGGAGCCCGCTGAGCCGCGTGGTGAACCGGTTCGAGGTAGGGCCGGAGGAGTCCTTGCAGACCTTCTATCTGACGCTGCACGGGCGGGCCCAGAGGGCGAGTTGACGCCGGTGTTCCGCCGGTGTTCCGCCAGGGCTCTCGCGTCGGAAGCACCGGCGTCGACTTCCTGGGCCGACTGCTGTGACATTTCTGTGAGTCGGCACGCTGATCATCGTGGGGGCATGGGCACGGTGATCTGTGTCGCGTCGGCGCGAAGAGGAAAGCGGTTGGGCCACGGAGGGGAACCCCGTCGCGCGCAGGCGCCCGACGGGGAGCTGGGCACGGCCGTCACGCGGGCGCAGCAGGGCGACGAGATCGCCTTTGCGGTCGCGTACCGTCTCGTGCAGCCGGGGCTCCTCGGCTATCTGCGCGGGCTCGTGGGCGACGACGCCGAGGACGTGGCCGCCGAGGCCTGGCTGGAGATCGCCCGGGATCTCGGGCGGTTCCGCGGAGACGGCGCCGGATTCCGCGGCTGGACCGCGACCATCGCACGGCACCGGGCGATGGACCATCTGCGACGGCAGAAGTCACGGCCGCGGGCGGCGGCGCTGGAGCAGGACATGCTCGAACTCCCCAGTGCGCACAGCACGCCCGAGCAGGCACTGGAGTCCATCTCGACCGAGCGTGCGCTCGCGCTGATCGCCGACCTGCCGCGCGACCAGGCGGAGGCCGTGCTGCTGCGCGTCGTCGTCGGCCTCGACGGCCCGGCGGCCGCACGGGTGCTGGGCAAGCGGCCGGGTGCGGTGCGTACCTCCGCGTACCGCGGCCTCAGGCGCCTCGCCGAGCGGCTCGGGGCACGCGGTGTGACCGGTGGCAGAGGTGATGGTGTGACGGATGAGGGCCCGAAAACGCTGGGTGATTCGAGATGAACTAAAGCTCGTCTTCGGGCATGTGGGATAAGTGAGGCGTGTTGGACAAGGGTGGCGGCGGGCAAAGGGCGCGGGGCGGCGCGAGCGGTTCGTCGGACGCCTCGACCCGGCAGGGCGCGGAGGCGACACCGGGGCCGCGGGCCTCGGACGGGTCGGCCTCGGCGCGCACGTCGGGGTTCGCGTCGGGTACGGCGGCCGCGCTGCGGGAGGCAGGCTCGCCGACGCAGGGCGTACCGACCGTCCTGGAATCCCTGACCGACCTGGAGACGCGCCTCGCTGTGGCCGTACGGGCCGACCGTGTCGACGACGACGCGGAGGCGCGGGCCCTCGCCGCCTTCCGTGCGGCGCGTGACAGCGCCGGGGTGGGGCGGCGCTCCCCGCGCACCCGCCGCCGTGACGACTGGCGACCGCGCGGGCGGCAGCGACGGCCGGGGCGTTCGCTGCGCGCGGCTGTCGGGGCACTGCTGGCCAGTGTGGCGCTGGGCGGCGTGGCGATGGCCTCGATGGGCACGCTGGGTACATCGTCGGACGACGGCCGCGACGAACGTCCGCGTTCGCAACGGACGACCCCGAGTGCCGGCACGGAGTCGGCCGCCGCGCCGTCGTCCTCCGGCGACATCACCACGCCGGACTCGTCCTCGGCCGGCGGTCACGGCCGGGACCAGGCCGCCGGGGCCAGGAAGAGCAAGGCCCTGTGCCGTGCCTACCTGTCCGCGAAGGACCGAGGGCACGTACTCGACGCGACGGCATGGCGGCGTCTCGTCGACGCGGCGGGCGGCGAAGCATCCGTGAAGGCGTACTGCGACGAGCAGTTGGCGTCCGACAAGGGCGCGAAGAACGAGAGAACCGGAAGTGCCGCGGCGGACGGCGCGGCCGGGAGCGGCGCGAAGGCGGCTCAGGAAGACGCGGACGCCGCCAAGGAAAGCGCGGCGGCCGAGAGGAAGTCCGCGGGGGATACCGGCGACAGCGCCAAGGCGGATACCGGGGTGACGACTGCCGGCGGCGCGGGAGGCTGAGCGGCCCCGGGGAAGTTCAGACGAGTGCGTCGCTGCCCGGCAGCCTCTTCGCGGGTGGCACACCGCCGCCTGTCCGGATGTCCCGGATCGGATGTTCCGGATCCGTTGAACCCGCCGTCAGGCGAGCCGTTGGCAACGGCCGGGGCCGCCACCCCTGGCCCGCGTGGGTCATGCGGCCAACCGTCGGGTTGGCCGCTGGGAAGTGGTGGAGGCCGTCGTGCATCTGCCAGAGCATCCCGCCGGATCCGCTGGGCTCGGTTGTCTCAGGGGTGAATTCGAGTACGACGCATTTTGTCAGAGGTGTTTTCGGTTGGTCCCGGGGGGACTTGGGACCGGGTGGGTCTGTTAGGCCTGTTCGCCGAAGCCCTCGAGTAGGAGCTTGGCGGTCTTCTCCGCGCCGTCGGTACGGATGGAGGTTGCCAACTCCCTTGCTGCGGCGGTGGTCTGGGGGCTCAGGGCCGTTGCCAGGGCGGCCGCCAGGGACTCCACGGTCGGGACCGGGCCGTCGTGGGCCGCGCCGATGCCCAGGGTGGCCACCCGGCCTGCCCAGTACGGCTGGTCCACGAGCTGCGGAACCACCACCTGGGGTACACCCGCCCTCGCGGCCGTCGTGGTCGTGCCCGCGCCGCCGTGGTGGACGACGGCGGCCACGCGCGGGAACAGCGCCTGGTGGTTCGCCTCCCCCACGGCCAGGCAGTCGTCCTGGTCGTCGATCAGCGCCAGGTCGGCCCAGCCCCGGGAGACGAGCACACGGCGGCCCTGGGCGCGTACCGCCTCGATGGCCACCCGGGCGGCGTCGGACGAACCCTGCATGGCCATGCTGCCGAAGCCCACGTACACCGGCGCTTCCCCGGCCTCGAGGAAGGCCTCGACGTCGGCGGGGAGGGGGCGTTCGTCCGGTAGGACCCAGACTCCGGTCTGTACGACGTCGAGATCCGCCGGCTCCTGCCACGGTCCGAGCACCGGGTCTGCGGCCAGCAAGGGCCGACCGGTGATCGCGTAATCGCGGACGCTGTCCAGGGGCGACAGCCCCACCTCCTTCCTGAAGGCGGTGAGTCCGGGGCCGTAGACCGCGTTCTGGCCCTCGACGTCCAGGTCCCACAACGTCCGGTTGTCGGTGACACCCTCGGGGAGGGGACGGCCGGGCAGCGGGTACGGCGGGTGGTGCGGCGACGGCAGCATGCCGGGGAAGTAGGACACGTACGCGAACCGCAGCCCCAGCTTCTCGGCCGCCGTCCTGGCCCCGGCCACCGCCGGGAACAGACCGGTCGCGACCACCGTGTCCGCTCCACCGGCGGCCACGGTCACCGCCTCGTACTGCGCGGCGGCCAGCATCGCCACCCGCTCGGTCATGGAGGGCGCGGCCGTGGACTTCGCCCCGGCCGCCAGCGCGCGGATCGACAGACGGACCGGCACCATCTCCACCCCGACGCCGGCCAGCCGCTCGGCGAACTCCTCGTCCTCGGGCGCACACACCCGCACCTCGGCCCCGAGCCCCCGCAGCGCGATCGCCAGCGCCGCCATCGGCTCGACATCCCCGCGCGATCCGTAAGACGACAACACCACTCGCATGTGACGGTTCCCCCTTCGTCCGATCAAGCAACGGTCGCCGATTCTGTGCCATCACCAGGGCCTTGCCGCAAGGCCCCCCACGCGCTGTACGTTGAGAGTGGCGAGGAGCGGATACGACTCCGTTGCACTGCTTTGAGTGCGGCACCGTGCGCGTGCTACACGCCGATGGCGGCGAGCTCGCGGACCGCGTCGGCAACGGCTCGGAAGTCGTTGCGCAGGATCTTGGAGTGATTGCTCGGGACCTTCGTGCTGGTGCGGATGTTCGGGTTGCGGGCGAGTACCGGGTCGAGGTTGGCGCGAAGCTGTTCCATCGTCTTCGCGTCGGCACCCAGGTCGCGTCGGCACCCAGGTTGCCGCCGGTGCCGAGCACGTACCGGGTCGGTGCGGTCGCCTGGTCGCGGATCAGTTCGCGGCCAGGTCGAGCTGGAACTCGCGCGTGCGCCGGTAGGCGCGGAAGCCCAGCTCCCGGTTGACGGCCAGCATGTGGACGTTGTCCTCGGCGTTGTCGGTCTCGACCTCGGTGACACCGGGGTGTTCGGCGCGCAGCCGGCGCACCATCGCGGTCTTCAGCCACAGCCCCAGACCGTGCCCGCGGTGCGCGGGCACGACCGCGGTGTCGTACTGCTGGGCCCGCGGCGATCCGTCCTGGGGGAGGACGACTTCGGTGTAGCCGGCCATGGCTCCGTCGCCGTGGAGGGCGGCGAGGGTCAGGAGCGTGTCCCCGCGGCCCGCGACCACGCGGGCCATCTCGCGGACGCGGTCGGCGTCCCACTCGACGTGTCCGTAGTCCACGTCGCCCATGGGCATGTCGTTCATCGCGTTCTTGGCGGATGCGAAGGCTGCGGCGAGGTCGTCGGGGACCGCGCCGGTCCAGCCGGTGAGCCGGTAGCCGGGGTGTTCGGCGTCGGCGACGCGCCGGATCGCGTCATGGTCCAGCCGGTCGAGCTCCAGGATCAGGTGGTCGAGGGTCAGGACCGGCTTGAAGTGCCACCGCTCGGCGAACGCCTCTCCCGGGCCGTCGGCGCCGGTCGCGACGACCAGGCTGCGCCGGTTCTCCGTACGGCAGGCGGCGACGAGGGCCGACAGCAGGCGGGATCCGGTGCCCCGGCGGCGGTGTTCGGGGGCGACGTGCAGTTCCAGCTCGGCCAGGTGCTCCTGTCCGGGATGGGTGAACAGCCGCAGGCCGGCGACGGCGACCGCGGTGCCGTCCTCGTCCGTCGCCATCCAGGTCAGTCGCTGGCTGCCCAGGGCGGGCTTGGTGAGCTGGGCGTGGATCTGCCCGGGGCCGGGCGGCGGAACTCCCGGCAGATCGTGGGTCGTCGAGGCGGCGACGACCTGATGCCAGGCGGTGGTCTCGGTGACGGTGATGCGGTGGAGCTGGGTGATGTGCACGTGTGCGGCCAAGACGGCGACTCCTGTGACGAGCGGGATCAAGGCGATCGAGACGGGCGAGGCGTTCAACTCCAGCGAACATAGATCCGGTTGACGGACGCCCACATCGGTCGGCGTGACGTAATCCGACGCTGGAAGATCGTGAACGTTAGGTAGGTTGACCGCATGTTGTACGGGCGGGGGGCCGAACAGGACCGGATCGATCAGTTGCTCCTGCGTGCCCGAGAGGGCGAGAGCGGTGCGCTGGTGATCCATGGCGAGGCCGGCATCGGCAAGACGGCTCTGCTGGCGTACGTCGCCGAGGCCGCCGGCCCCGCCCGCGTACTGCGGACCGTGGGCATCGAGTCGGAGATGGAACTGCCGTACGGCGGCCTGCACCAGCTGCTGCGGCCCGTGACCGACCGACTCGACCGGCTCCCGGACCCACAGGCCACCGCCCTGAAGGCGGCCCTGGGACTCGCGGGCGAGTCGGTGAGCGACCGCTTCACCGTGGGAACGGCGGTGCTGGCGACCCTCACGGAGGCCGCCGGCGGCGACGACCCGCTCCTGTGTCTGATCGACGACGCGCAATGGCTGGACCAGGCGTCCTTGGACGCCCTGACATTCGCGGCGCGCCGGCTGCACACCGAGGGTGTGGTGATGCTGTTCGCCGTCCGCGACGGTGTTCCGGGCGGTCGGATCGCGGGCCTGCCGACTCTGCGGCTGAGCGGACTCGACGCCGGGGCCGTCGACGCCCTCCTCACCGACCGGGCCGTCGACCTGTCGCCCTACGTGCGCGACCGGATCGTCGAGCAGGCACAGGGCAACCCGCTGGCGCTGCTCGAACTGCCCGCGGCGCTCACCGAGGAACAGCGCGCGGGCCAGTTGAACCCCGTCACCCTTCCCACCGGGCTGTCCTCGCCCGCCGGCCGCATCCAGGAGTCCTTCCAGGACCACATCCGCCAGCTGCCCGAGGCCACCCAGGCGATGCTGCTGGTGGCCGCCGCCGACGACACGGGCGACCTCGACCTCGTCCTGCGGGCCTCGGCCCGCTTCGGCGCGACGCTGGAGGACCTGGAGCCGGCCGAACGCGCCACGCTCGTCCTGCTGACCGAGCACACCCTGTCCTTCCGCCACCCCCTCATCAGGTCGGCCACGTACCAGAACGCCGCCCTGGCACGCCGGCTCGCCGCCCACCAGGCGCTGGCCGACGCGCTGGAGGGCGACTCCGGCGGCCACCGGCAGGCCGACCGCCGGGCCTGGCACCTGGCCGCCGCCACCACCGGGACGGACGAGCGGGTCGCGGACGAGATGGTGGCCGCCGCGCAGCGGGCCGGCGGCCGACAGGGCACGGCCGCCGCCTCGGCCGCGTACGAACGCGCCGCCCAGCTCACGGCGGACCCGGCCAGACGCGCCCGGCTGCTGGCCGCGGCGGCCTTCACCGCGGCGGAGGCCGGGCAGTTCGCCCGAACGGCGGCCCTGACCGACCGGATCAACGCGCTCGTGCTCGACCCGGAGACGCTCGCCGACTTCGCCCGGGTCCGGGCCATCGTCGAACTGGACCGCGGATCACCGGGCGAGGCCACCCGCATCCTCCTCGCCTGCGCGGACCGGATCAGCACCAGCGGCGACCTCCCCGCCCTTCTTGCCGAGGCCGTCCAGGCAGCGCACTCCTCCGGCGACCGGCACCTCCTCGCCGAGGTGGCGGCCCGAATCCCCGACACGCCGGAGTACGCGGTGATGCGTGCGATGACGGCACTGTCCGCTGCCGAAGCGCCGGAGTCCCAGGACACGGCGGGTGCCGTGGACGTGCCGGGCGCCACGCTCCGGGCCGCGGAGGGCGCCCCGGACGTGGCAGGCGCCATGGACGTGTCAGACGTCCTGAGCACGGCCGCCGCTCGGCGCACGGCAGGCACTCCGGCCGCAGCAGGCGTGCCAGCCGCGACTTGCGGCCCGGCGGCCATGGCGGTCCCGACGGCCCTAGCCGCCGACTTCGCCGAGCGGATCACCGCCGGGGTACACGCCCAGCTGCTCGCCGACCATGGAACCGCGTACGAGACAGCCTCCGCGTGCGTACAGGACTGCCGTGCCCAGAACGTGGTCGGCTGGCTCCACACCGCGCTGCACCTGCTCGCCGAGGCCCAACTGGCCCTGGGCCGCTACGCCGAGGCGCAGGTCGCCGCCGAGGAGGGCCTCGCGGTCGCCGAGGAGTACGGCCGCGACCACCGAGGCACGTACCTGCGGGCGACCCTGGCGACGCTGGCCGCCCTGCGCGGCGACCAGGACCGGTGCGCCGACCTCGCCGAGGCGGCCCTGAAGCACGCCGACGCCCACGGCATCGCGCTGGCCGCCGCCCACGCTCACCGGGCCCTGGGCCTGCTCGACCTCGGGCTCGGCGCTGCCGAGAGCGCGCTCGCCCACCTGGAGGCGGCGCGCTCCCGGGTGGGCCATCCGGCGCTGTCGACCTGGCTGTTGCCCGATCTCGTCGAGGCCACGGTACGCGCCGGCCACCCGGACCGGGCCGCCGAGCCGATGGCCCGCCTCGCCGACTGGGCGACGGCCTCGAACCGCCCGGCGGCGCTCGCCCTGCTCCACCGCTGCCTCGCGCTGACCGGCCCCGCCGATCAACCCGGCGAGGCCGAGCGGCACTTCGCCGATGCCCTGCGCCAGCACGATGAGAGCCACGACGCGGGCCGCAACCACGAGGGCCGTCCCTTCGAGCGGGCCCGTACCGAGCTGCTGTACGGCGAGTGGCTGCGCCGCGAACGTCGCCGCACCGACGCCCGACGCCACCTCCGTGCCGCCCTCGAAGCCTTCGAGGCCCTGGACGCCCGGCCCTGGGCCACCCGCGCCCGCACCGAACTCCAGGCCACCGGCGAGCAGTTCGGCCCGGACGACCGGGCGGACACCCCGCTGGCCCGGCTCAGCCCCCAGGAACGCGAGGTCGTTCGGCTGGCCGCCACCGGCGCCACCAACCGCGAGATCGCCACCCAGCTCTTCCTGAGCCCCCGCACGGTCGGCCACCACCTCTACCGAGCCTTCCCCAAGCTCGGCATCACCTCCCGTACCGAACTCCCCCGACTGCTGGGCAGGGACGCCGAAGCCGACCAAGGTCTCTGACCTGGCCCAGGTCACCGGATCCACGGAATCGGCCACCATGCGCCGCGGCGTGGCCGTCAGGACGAAGGCGGCGACCAGAGCGCCGAGGAGCATGGCGCCAGCGGCCCACCACAGGGCGACGGTGAAGCCGTGCACGATGCCCTCGTGGAGGATGCGGGTGTGCTGCGCCGGGGCGTGTGGGCGAGAGGCCCGAGCGGTTCCGGACCACGACTGGCGTCACAGCAAGATCGCCAGCGACCTGGCCGCGGGGCAGAACCCCGTCGTGGTCCCGGCCGATATGAGACACCGCTCACCGGGCCGGACCGAGGCCCAGTACGGTAAGCGCCGAGTCGAAGGCGCCCGCAAGCCGGCGGCCGGGACGGCTCAGTACATTGGCCTGGGAAGGATCGCAAGAGGCATCTGACCGGTTGGTCACGGTGGCTGGTCCGGTTGGTCACCGGAACGGCTGACGCCCCGCATCGTTCAGGTCAGAGGGGGCGTCACCGAGGCAACGGCCGGGGCCGCCACCCCCCACAGGAGAGGCCCCGGCCGTCGCGCGGCACGGACCGCGCGGCGGCCCGTACTTTCTTCAGCGCCGTACGTACGTTTTCTGTCACACCCCGTGCCGTCGAAAGATAGGCGCATGTTGATCGGACATGGACGGCGAGCCGTTTCAGGCCGTAGCGTGCTGCTTCGCGCCGGGTTGTGACACAGGACCGCAACCATCAATGGAGCACCCCGATGGCGAGCAACCAGGTCCGCGAGAGCGGCGCCGGTTTAGGCGCAAAGGGAGAGTAGTGCTGGGGGACGACGCGGAGCTGACCGCCGCGGTGCTTGCGGCACAGGACGGAGACGAGACCGCTTTCCGGACTGTGTACCGAGCCGTGCATCCACGGCTCCTGGGATACGTAAGGACGCTGGTGGGTGATCCCGACGCCGAGGACGTCACGTCCGAGGCATGGCTGCAGATCGCCCGCGACATCGACCGTTTCAGCGGGGACGCGGACCGGTTCCGGGGCTGGGCGGCCCGAATAGCGCGCAACCGTGCGCTGGATCACATACGGATGAGGGGGCGCCGCCCCGCGATAGGCGGGGACGAGACCGAACTCACCGGGAAGGCGGCCGAGTCCGACACCGCCGGCGAGGCCATGGAGGCCCTCGCCACTGGCAACGCCTTCTCGCTCATCGCCCAACTCCCGCAGGACCAGGCCGAGGCCGTCGTCCTGCGTGTCGTGGTCGGACTCGACGCCAAGAGCGCGGCCGAGACGCTGGGCAAGCGCCCAGGCGCCGTCCGGACCGCCGCGCACCGCGGTCTGAAGCGGCTCGCGGAGCTGCTCGGCGACGACCCGGCCAGCACGGGCGCGCTCAGCGCCGTACCAACCCCGAGAGAACCGCGCACGCGCGCGGTGACGTCCGCAGGTGTGACGCATTCGCGTTTGCGGACGCAGAAGGACATGTGATGGCCGACGAGCGCAGTAGTTTTCCGGGGGGCGAGGAAGCCGGCGGTTTCACCGCGGGCGAACCCCGGATGCCCGGAGGCCGCCCGCCAGGTCATACGTCGGGCCGAACGCCTTCTCGTACGCCTGACCACCCGGCCGGCAGTGCAACCGAGAGTGCAGCTGCCCGTACGTCCGACGCATGGCTGGACAGTGACGCCGCGGAGCGTCTGCTGCGCGGCGAGCCCGTCGACGACGAGGCGCGGCCCCAGGCCCATCGGCTTGCCGCGGCGCTACGCGCGCTGACGGACGAGGGCCGTTCGCCCGCTGCTGCCGAACTCCCGGGCGAATCGGTGGTGTTGGCGGCTTTCCGGCAGGCGCATGCCGAGCGCCGCGCACAGCGCTCGACGCACGCGCAGCACCAGGAGAACGCGGTACATCCGGAGTATGCGGCGCCTCCGGAGGAGAGGCGGGGCCGCGTGCCCGGTCACGCCCCGGACCGCCTCGACGGCGGTTCCGTACGCCTCGGCCGCGCCGCCGCTTCGCACCGGGCCGCCCCCGCCCGCGGCTGGGGCCGGCCCGTGCGGTTCGCACTCGCAGCGCTGCTGGCCGGCTGCATGATCGGCGGGGTGGCCATGGCGGCGGGCTCCGGGGTACTGCCGTCGCTGTTCGGCGGCGAGGGCGAGCCGGGTCCGGCCGAGTCGGTCTCCGCCGCTGCCTCTCCCCAGCAGCCGCTGGTTTCCCCGACACCTGACGTTCCGGAGGCGGACGGCGGCTCCGGCGCGCCCGAGCCCGGCAGCTCCTCGAGGGGGTCCGGCGGCGACGCGTCGTCGGAGGCCGGCGGCCGGCAGGGCGACGGCGACTCCCCGCAGTCCGGCGACGGCAACGCCGGGCGCACCGAGGAAGCCGTCGAACGGTGGAAGCGCACGGTCGCCCTCTGCCGCGACTACAGCGCCGGCAAGCAGCTGAGCGAAGAGAAGCGGCGTCACCTCAGCGATGCCGCTCAGGAGAGCGGCACCAATCGCGTCGACCGCTACTGCAAGGGTGTCCTGAAGCAGTCCGAGGCCGAGAGCGGTACGAACGGCTCGGACGACGACGGGGGCGACGACAGCGACGACGGTGACAGCTCCGACAAGGGGAACAGCGGCAACGGCAATGGCGATGACGAGGGCGACGTGAGCGACACACGCAACTCCGTCGAGAGCAGCGCCTCCGACGCCGCCGACCCGGCCGGGGCTGCCGACGCGCCCACCAGCACACCGACGCTCCTCACGTCGGACAGCGCGCCGGAGCCGACCGCTTCGGCATCCTCCAGCGCGCTGCCCGCCGGGTCGTAGCCGGCGCCCAGTCACCGTCGGCCTGCCTGATCACGGCCCGTTCGCCCGGCATGGTCGGTTTCCGGCCAACGCCGCCGTCGTGCCCGTAGCGGCCACCGGCAGCCCTCCCGATGCCCCACCCTCGTCCCGCCGCTGAACTGCGGAAACACCAAAAGCTCGGATGCTCGCCGGCGGGGGTGTGACATTTCCGGGGGCCATGACGCTGTAAGAAATGAGCCGACTGGTCATCGGCCAGGCGCGAGCCAGGGTTCCCCCCGTACCCAAGGCTCGGCGCTATTGGCGCGGGTGGGACACGTTCCCCCGGTCCCACCCGCGCCCTTCAAGGCCTCGCCTCCCAGGCACTCTCACCCCGTGGACGACCCACAGGTCACCAGTAGATGACCACCCGGTCACCGTTCCGCACTTGCCCGAACAGGTTCGCGATCTTCCCCTCGTCCCGGACGTTCACGCAGCCGTGCGAGGCGCCGCTGTAGCCCTGGGCCGCGAAATCGGCGGAGTAGTGGACGGCCTGGCCGCCGCTGAAGAACATCGCGTACGGCATGGGGGTGTCGTAGATCGTCGAGACGTGGTGCCGGGACTTCCAGTACACGCTGAAGGTGCCCTCGCGGGTCGGCGTGTACTGGGAGCCGAACCGCACGTCCATCGACGACAGCACCTTCCCGTCCACCATCCACGACAGCGTCCGGCTCTTCTTGCTGATGCACAGCACCCGGCCCGTCATGCACCGCGGATCGGGCTTCGCGACCGGCAGCGTGGTCGGCGGATAGAGCTCGTCGCGGGTGGGGGTGCCGGTCAGGCTCCGCAGCTTCCGCCAGGTCGCCGTGTCCGTCTTGCCTGTACGCGGCAGATCGTGTGCGCCCTGGAAGGTGGAGACGGCGGCGGTCGTGATCGTGCCGTAGTAGCCGGTGGGGGCGCGGTCGAAGTGCTTCAGCGCGCGCAGCCGGGCCTGGAGTTCGCGCACCTTCCCGCTCGTGGCGCCCTGCGCCATGAGGACCTTGGGCTTCTCGGGCGTCCGGGACGGCGTGGCCGAAGCGCTCGGCTTGGCGTCGCCGGCCTCCTCGGACGGCTTGCCCGGCGGCGCGGACGTCGGCGAGATACGCACCGGCGGCACCTTCTCGTCGCTGCCGGCGGCCTGCGCGGTGCAGCCGGCCGTCGCGCCCATCAGGGCGAGCGCGGCGGCCGCGGCCAGCGACGCGCGGAGGACGGGTGTATGTGTGACAGACGCGCGCATTGGATCCCCCCGTGGATTCCACTGTTCCCGTACGTTGCCGTATGCCCCCTTCAGATGCTTCCCGGGCGTGCCTGGTTGCGAACGTGGAGGCATGGTTGCGGAAAAGCCGGAGAGAGAGCGTGTGAGGGGTCGCGAAAGGGGCGAGTGAGAGGTCGGGCAAGGTCGTGTCGGGGAGCGTGTGGGAGGCCGTGTCAGGGGCTTCCGGGGGGCGTGTGAGCAGGCCCTCAGGGAGGCTGTGAGCAAGGTCCCAGCGTGGGCCTCTCCACTGGCCGCACGCCCCCCACTACAGTCCGTCGCGAGGGTCGGTCCTTAACCAGTGAGTAACTCAGCGGGAGGCACAACCATGGCGCGGGAGTCGGAGTCGGGACTGCCCATCGAGCCGGTGTACGGACCGGACACCCTTGAGGGCTGGGATCCGGCCGCGAAGCTGGGCGAGCCGGGTTCGTACCCCTTCACGCGCGGTGTGTACCCGTCGATGTACACCGGGCGTCCCTGGACGATGCGCCAGTACGCGGGCTTCGGCACCGCCGTCGAGTCCAACGCCCGCTACAAGCAGCTGATCGCCAACGGCACGATGGGTCTGTCGGTCGCCTTCGACCTGCCGACCCAGATGGGCCACGACAGCGACGCGTCGATCGCGCACGGCGAGGTCGGCAAGGTGGGCGTGGCGATCGACTCGATCGACGACATGCGGGTGCTGTTCGGCGGGATTCCGCTGGACAAGGTGTCGACGTCGATGACGATCAACGCCCCGGCGGCGCTGCTCCTCCTCATGTACCAGCTGGTCGGCGAGGAGCAGGGCGTACCGGCGGACAAGCTCACGGGCACGATCCAGAACGACGTGCTGAAGGAGTACATCGCGCGCGGGACGTACATCTTCCCGCCCAAGCCGTCGCTGCGGCTGATCGCGGACATCTTCAAGTACTGCAAGACCGAGATCCCGAAGTGGAACACCATCTCGATCTCCGGCTACCACATGGCCGAGGCGGGTGCCTCGCCCGCGCAGGAGATCGCGTTCACGCTCGCGGACGGCATCGAGTACGTGCGCACGGCGGTCGCGGCCGGCATGGACGTGGACGACTTCGCGCCGCGTCTGTCGTTCTTCTTCGTGGCCCGTACGACGATCCTCGAGGAGGTCGCGAAGTTCCGTGCCGCCCGTCGCATCTGGGCGAAGGTGATGCGGGACGAGTTCGGTGCGAAGAACCCGAAGTCGCTGATGCTGCGCTTCCACACGCAGACGGCCGGTGTGCAGCTCACGGCCCAGCAGCCCGAGGTGAACCTGGTCCGCGTGGCCGTCCAGGGCCTGGCCGCGGTCCTCGGCGGCACGCAGTCGCTGCACACCAACTCCTTCGACGAGGCCATCGCGCTGCCGACCGACAAGTCCGCCCGGCTTGCCCTGCGTACGCAGCAGGTCCTGGCCTACGAGACGGACGTGACCGCGACCGTCGACCCCTTCGCGGGCTCCTACGTCATAGAGAAGATGACCGACGACGTGGAGGCCGCCGCCCTCGAGCTCATGGGCAAGGTCGAGGACCTGGGCGGCGCGGTCAACGCCATCGAGCGCGGCTTCCAGAAGAACGAGATCGAGCGCTCCGCCTACCGCATCGCCCAGGAGACCGACGCCGGCGAGCGCGTCGTGGTCGGCGTCAACCGCTTCCAGCTCGACGAGGAGGAGCCGTACGAGCCGCTCCGCGTCGACCCGGCCATCGAGGCCCAGCAGGCCGAGCGCCTGGCGAAGCTCCGCGCCGAACGCGACCAGGCGGCCGTGGACACGGCCCTCGCGGAACTGAAGAAGGCCGCCGAGGGCACGGACAACGTCCTCTACCCGATGAAGGACGCGCTGCGGGCCCGGGCGACGGTGGGCGAGGTGTGCAACGCGCTGCGGGAGGTCTGGGGGACCTACGTGCCGAGCGACGCCTTTTAAGGCGGTGTCCCTTGAATGAGTGATCGCGAGCGGAATGTCGGCGAGGGCAGTTACGCTCGGGGAGAGTGGACTCCCGAAAAGGAGGTTGCCGTGGCTGTGATGCAGGACGAGATGACGATCGCTGAGGCCGCAGATCGTGTCTCCAGCTGGCTGCCCGGGCACCGCGTGGAGATCCTCAACGGGAGCTTGATTGTGACGCCACCGCCGGATGGGGCGCATGCCATGTCGCTGACCTGGCTCATGGGGGAGTTCCACGACGCAGGGGCGCGGCGGGCGGGTGTCAGATACGGGCAGGTCATCGGTCTGTGGCTGTCTTCGGCGCCGGACGACTACGCCGTTCCGGATTTCGCGGTGGTCGACGCCGATTTCATGGATGCACACGTTCAGAAGAACTGTTACGCGCCCAACGTCTTCCGCTTGGTGTTGGAGGTGACCTCCTCGAACTGGGCGGATGACACTTTCATGAAGGTGGAGTGCTATGCCACTTCGGGAATCCCGGTTTACGTCGTCGTAGACCGCAAGCATGACCAGGTCTTGGTCCATACGGAGCCGGAGGGCGACAAGTACAGGGTGGTCACGCCGTACAAGCGGGGCACCACTGTTCCCCTGCCTCCCTCTGTCGGCGTCGACCTGGAGCTGTCCGCCGACCGTCTCCTCGACGGCGACGAGGACTGACGTCCGCGGATCGAAACCGTGAGGCGGAGTGGCGTACCCACATGCGACACTCCGCCTCATGCTTGGCGTTACCAACCTTCCGACCTATCTCGCGGGGCTTGTCCTCATCATCCTGTTGCCGGGGCCGAACTCGCTCTATGTGCTGTCCGTCGCCGCGCGGTGCGGCGTTCGCAGCGGGTACACGGCGGCCGCCGGCGTGTTCCTCGGGGACGCGGTGCTGATGACCCTGTCTGCGGCCGGTGTCGCCTCGCTGCTGCAGGCCAACGCCCTGCTGTTCGGGATCGTGAAATACGCGGGTGCGGGTTATCTGAGCTGGCTCGCGATCGGGATGCTGCGGGCCGCGTGGGGGATGTGGCGTACGCGGCGGGAGCGGGCTGTGGCCGACGAGGTGACCGCGGCGGCCGCCGCCGACGAGCGGCCGTTCCGCAGGGCCCTCGTGATCAGTCTGCTCAACCCGAAGGCGATCCTGTTCTTCGTCGCCTTCTTCGTGCAGTTCGTGGACCGGGCCTACGCCTACCCGGCCATCTCCTTCGTCGTGCTCGGCGCCTTCGCGCAGTTGGCGAGTTTTCTCTACCTCAGTGCGCTGATCTTCAGCGGGACACGGCTCGCCGACGCCTTCCGCCGTCGCAAGCGCCTGTCGGCCGGGGCGACGTCGGCGGCGGGTGCGCTGTTCCTGGGGTTCGCGGTGAAGCTGTCGCTCGCCAGCGCGTAGGGCGGGCCGTACGAACGGTACGCCCGCCTTCGCTGGGCGTACCGCCGTGCCACCAGAGCCGCGCACCTGGCTCAAAACTTCCCGTTTGAAAGGGACTTGGTGCCATTCAGGCAGCCAATGCCCCATATAAGCGCGATGTCTCCATGCTTGACATGCGCACGCGTATCTTCTGTAGAACTCGCTGCCGGCGACCGCCATCAGGGCGCCGCTGAACCATGTCCGCTTCCCGAAAGGATCCGGGGCAAGCAGCGATGTTCGGATTCGGACCACGCGCACGACGCATACTGGCGACGACCGGCATGGTGTCGGTCCTCGCCGCGGGACTTCCACAACCAGCCTTCGCGGCCCCCGCCGACGGCAAGGCGCTGCTCGGCGGCATCAAGGACTGGCTCGGCGTCGATGACGACGAGCAGGAGCCGGCGAAGCCTCCGACGCTCTCCGACGCGGGGGTGCCGAGCAACGAGCACCTGCCTCGGGGCAAGACCAGAGCCAAACCCAAGCGGGTCAAGGAGCTCAAGGAAAGACGCACGCCCAGCGCCCGCTACTGGCAGCTGTCGGACGGCAGGATCCAGTCGGAAGTCTCCTCCGTGCCCACGCACTACGAGGCGGGCAAGGACTGGAAGCCCATCGACACGGCCGTGCGCGGCACAGAGCGCGACGGCTACCGGTACGCCAACACCACCAACCTCGCCAGGACCTACTTCGGTGAACGGCCCGGCGAACTCGTCCGGTTCGAACTGGACAAGGGCCACTGGGTCGTCCTCGGCCTCAAGGGCGCCGAGTCCAAGAAGCTCACCCCCAAGACCGACGGCGACACCGTCACGTACGAGAACGCCCTCGGCGACGGCGCCGACCTGACGTACACGGTCGGACACGGCACCGTGAAGGAGGGCATCGTCCTCGACGGGCCCCCGAAGGGCGCGCCGTCCTACGAGTTCACGCTCACCACCAAAGGCCTGAACGCCAAGCGGCTCAAGGGCGGTGCCATCGCCCTCTACACCGACGCCTCGGGCCCGAACCGGCCGGATCTCGTCATCCCCGCGCCGTTCATGACGGACGCGAAGAAGAAGGCCGACTCCCCGTACGGCACCGCCGGCACCGACGCGGTCAGCCAGACGCTCAAGGGGTCCGGCCGCGACGGGCGCTATGAGCTCACCCTCCGTCCCGGCGCCAAGTGGCTCGCCTCGGACAAGCGCAGCTATCCGGTCGTCATCGACCCGACCATCTCGATCTCGCCGACGGTCACCCAGTCGCAGGACGTGATGATCTCCTCGGACGGGCCGACCGACAACTACGACGGCGTGTGGCGGCTCTCCGTCGGCAACACCTCGACCGGCAGCTCCCGCGCCCTGCTGAAGTTCCCCCTCGGCAGCGTCCCGGCCGGGACCAAGGTGGACTCGGCCGACCTGCGCCTCTACTACGACCAGACGCACACCACGGGCGACACCGAGGTGCTCCTCGAGGCGCACCGGGCCACCCAGGCCTGGGACGAGACCTCGGCGACCTGGAACAGCGCCAACGGAATCACCGGTGAGCTGTCCGGCACTTCGGTCCTGGTCGACGACCGCGACTCGGGCACCACCGCAGCCAAGGGCGCCTGGCCGGCCTCGACCAACACCGCGTACACGCAGTACGCGGTCAACCAGGACTACCTGTACAACAAGGACGCCGTCGCCGGGGACACCTACACCTGGCAGCCGAACGTGCCCGAGGACGGCGACTACCGGGTCGACGTGCACTACGTCCCCGCGTCCGACCGCGCCACCAACGCCCCGTACACGGTGACGTACAACGGCGGCACCAAGGCGTACACGGTCAACCAGAGCAGCGGCACGGGCGGTCAGTGGAAGACGCTCGGCACGCACCCGTTCAAGGCCGGCACGGCGGGCAAGGTCGTTCTCGGTGACGGCCCCGCCTCGACCTCGACCGCCGTCCTCGCCGACGCCGTCCGCCTGACCAAGGGCGGAGTCGCCGTCAAGGAGCCCAACAAGAGCAACACCTGGAACTCCTTCAGCGTCACCAAGACGGTCCAGTCCTGGATCAACGGCACGAACCCGAACCACGGCTTCGTCGTCAAGGCCGCCGACGAGAGCAGCACGGCTCCCAAGGGCGGCCCGCGGTACGAGGCCGCCGAGTACGCGTACAAGGGCGAGGTCGCCAACTATCCGCGGCTCGTGCTCACCTACGGCCGCCCGGGCGTCGCCCTGGACGCGCCCTCGGTGATCCACGCCACCGGCGCCGAGCTCGACTGGTCCGCCTACAACGACCCGTCGGCCGACCTGGGCGACGACATCGTCGAGTACCAGGTGCACCGCAGCGTCTACCAGACGTTCACGCCGTCCGCGCAGACGCTGGTCGCTCCCGTGGACAAGGAGAAGACGAGCTTCACGGACACCACGGCGACACCGACACCGGCCGACTCGGCCGACTCGTTCGGGAACGTCTTCTACTACATGGTCGCGGTGAAGACACGCGACGGACAGGTCGTCCCCGCCGCGACACAGATCGTCAAGCTGCCCAAGGCGGGACGCACGACGCTGGTGCTCCAGTCCGGGCAGACCGACACCACGCTGTCCTCCGCCCAGCCCACCACCGGCCACGACACGATCTCCGACTCGGGCCTGAACAAGAACTGGCTGTCGGTCGGCAACAACTCGTCCACCTACGGCAAGACGCGTGCGCTGCTGAAGTTCCCCGGTGTGAGCGCGATCCCGGCCAATTCCCGGGTGCTTGAGGGGCGACTGGACCTGTGGGGCTTCACGACCACCACGGGGACCGCGGGCGCGATCTACGAGGCCCATGGCCTGACCAGGGACTTCGACGAGACCGCGGCGTCCTGGAACAACGCCGCGAGCGGCACCGCGTGGACGACGGCGGGCGGCGACATGGACGCCGCCGTCGCCGACACGGTGGGCACGGTCACCAACGACCCGGCACGCCAGTCCTGGTACCTCTCCTCGCTCGCCCAGTCCTGGGTCAGCGACCCGGCGAGCAACAAGGGCGTGGCGATCAGGCTCAAGGACGAGTCGGCGGCCGGTCCGCAGGAGCGGACGCTGTTCCTCTCCTCGGAGACGGAGGAGCCCCAGCTGCGCCCGCAGCTGGTCGTGACCTACATCGACAAGAGCACCGACTCGACGTACTTCGCGCCCTACACCCCGGCGCGGATGATCCCCGGCGACGAGTACTCGGTCGACGTCACGCTGACCAACACCACCACCTCGGAGTGGAAGGCCGCCGACCAGGTGCTGTCGTACACCTGGTCGCTGCCGGACGGCACGGACGCCACCACCGGCGGCAACCAGGTCGAGACGGCTCTGCCGGAGGACGTCTCCCCGGGTGAGACGGTCACGCTCAAGGCGGCCCTGAAGGCCCCGATCAACTCCGACTCGGGCAACAAGCGCCTCGACTACGTCCTCAAGTGGGACCTGCGCAACAAGACGGCAGGCACCTGGCTGTCGGCCACCGAGAACATCCCGCCGCTCGCCCAGAACGTGCGGACCGAGGACCCGACCTCCGACCAGCTCGGTCTGGAGAAGTTCTACTCGTACGCGGGCAAGAACACCGGTGCGGGTTCGACGCTGATGACGAACCTGTACGCGGGCAACACGGTCTGGCAGTACAACGCCTTCTCCAACCCCGGCCGCGGTCTGTCGACCTTCGTCCGCTTCGCGTACAACTCCCAGGACACCTCCGACACCGTCCTCGGCCATGGATGGTCCGCGCAGGCCGCCATGCCGCTGCGGCTCGGCGCGGCCCTGGACTTCCACCCGAACCCCAACCCGACCGAGGTGACGCTGCCCGACGGCGACGGCACCGCGCACGTCTTCCGCAAGCAGGACGACGGGACCTGGAAGGCCCCGGCGGGCGTGCACTACCTGCTGCAGCAGGGCTCCGGCGTGGACTGCACCCCGGACAAGGACGGCGACCCGAAGGCATGGTCGCTGACCCGCCCGGACCGCTCCCAGTTCTTCTTCGACTGCGACGGCTACCTCACGTCGATCGTCGACAAGAACGGCAACACGCAGACGTACACATACGAGGAGCGCAAGTCCAACAACAAGCCGGTCAAGTTCCTGCGGTACATCACCGACCCGGCGGGCCGGCAGTCCCTGACGGTGGACTACTACGCCAAGGGTGACTCGTACCCGTACATCAACGACGCGGGCACGAAGGTCACAGGCACCAACCTCACCAGCCCGAAGATCATCGACCACGTCAAGTCGATGACCGACATCTCGGGCCGCAAGCTCGAGTTCGTCTACAGCGACAAGGGCCTGCTCGGTGAGCTGACGGACGGCGCGGGCTCGTCCCAGCCGAAGGTCTTCAAGTTCGTCTACGACGCCACGCAGGGCAACAAGAACGCCAAGCTGGTCAAGGTCACCGACCCGCGCGGCAACTCGACCTCGCTCGACTACTACTACCCGAGCGAGGGCGACGACCCGAAGTTCCACTGGAACACGCAGACGATCACCGACCGGCTCGGCGGCGACACCGGCTACGTCTACCGCGACACGGACGGCACCGCGGGCTCGTTCGTCGAGACGAAGGTGACGGACGCGGAGGACCACACCGCCACGCACCTCATCGACGGCTACGGCCGGCCCACCCAGATCACCAACGCCAAGTCGGAGACCACCAAGCTCGGCTGGGACGCGGACAACAACGTCGTCCGGCTGGAGGAGGCCAACGGCGCCGTCTCCACCTGGGTGTACGACCAGAAGACCGGTTATCTGCTGGAGACGAAGGGGGCCGAGGCCAACAAGAACGGCACCGGCGCCGGCAAGCTCGTGTACGCCACCGGGCTGAACGGCTACATCGCCGACATCTTCCAGAAGAAGTCCCCGGAGGGCCGCACCTGGCAGTTCGGCTACGACACCCGCGGCAACCTCACCTCGGTCACGGACCCCAAGGGCGTGGCCTCGGCGACGGCGGACGACTACACGACCTTCTACGAGTACAACACCTACGGTCAGCTGACCAAAGCGACGGACGCCAACGGCAACCCGACCACCAACAGCGGGTTCGGACCGACCGGCTATCCCGCCACGATCACCGACGCGCTGGGCGCCGACTCCTCGTTCACCTACGACGAACGCGGCAACGTCACCAAGATCGTCAACGACAAGGGCGCCGAGGTCACCCAGACCTACGACGTCTACGGCCGCCCGCTGACCAAGAAGGAGCCGAAGGACCAGGCCGCCGGCCTCTTCATCACCACACCGGCACCGGTCTACGACGCCAACGACAACATCGTCCAGGTGTCGCAGCCGAACGGCACGGTCTCCACTTCGGTGTACGACAAGGCCGACCAGGTCACCGAGACCGTCCTGCCCAAGGACGAGCCGACAGACCCGGTCCGGAAGACCACGACCACGTACGACAAGGTCGGCAACGTCCTGACCACCACCGAACCCAAGGGCAATCTGACGCCCGAGGCCGGTGACTTCACCACGACGGTCCGCTACGACGCGGTCTACCAGCCGATCGAGACCGTCAATGCCAGCGGTGACAAGGTGACGACGGCGTACGACAACGTCGGCAATGTCACCAAGGTCGTCGACGCCCGCAAGAACGCGTCGGCGGATCCCGACGACTACGCCGTCAAGTACACGTACGACCTGAACCACCGGGTCGTCACATCGACGGACGCGGCAGGCAACACGACCTCGTCGAAGTTCGACCTCGACGGTCTGAGCGTGTCGATGACCGACCCCGAGGGCAATGAGTCGCTGGCGAAGTACGACGAGCGGGGCGCTCTCGTCGAGTCCAAGGTCGTGCGCGACAAGGACGGCTCCGGCAACCCGGTGTACCGCACGGTCCGCTACGAGTACGACGAGGTGGGCAACCCCACCAGGACCGTCACCGCGCGTGGTGTGGCCACCACGGACGACCCCGACGACTTCGTCTCGGAGACCCGCTACGACGCGCTGAACCGGGTGAAGGAGGAGATCTCCCCTTACGACAAGGACGATCCGAAGTACGGCACACCGGACCGCACCTTCTACTTCTACGACTCCGTCGGGAAGCTCTCCGAGGTCTCGGCGCCGGCGTCCGACGGCCAGACCACCCGCAACGTCACCAAGTACACCTACTACGACAACGGATGGACGAGGACCTCTGAGGACCCGTGGGACATCGTGGCGTCCTACGACTACAACGAGCTCGGCCAGCAGACGAAGAACACCCTGACCTCGGCGGGAGGCTCCCAGAGCCGGACCATCACCACCGACTACTACACGTCCGGTAACAAGAAGTCGCGCAGCGAGGACGGTATCCCGGTCGGCCTGGCCGCGGTGGTCGTGGACAGCTCCGACTTCAACAACACGGCGATCCAGGGCAACTGGACGCGTTCCCAGGCCGAGAAGCAGTACGGCTACGACACGCACTCGCATCCGGCCGGCACGGGCGCGGACAAGTTCGTGTGGCAGCTCAACATCCCGCAGAACGGTACCTACGAGGTCTTCGTGCGGTACCCGAACATGACGGGTGCGGCCACCGACGCCAAGTTCACGGTCGACCACGACGGCGGCAGCGCCACCAAGACCGTCGACCAGACCAAGAGCGCCGGCACATGGGTCTCGCTCGGCAGCTATGCCTTCGTCGAGGACGGCCCGCAGAAGGTCACGCTCACGGACGCCGCCAACGGAACCGTGCTGGCCGACGCCGTCAAGCTGGTCCGGAACAACACGGGTGACACCGACAACGAGAAGAAGGAGTTCACCTACCGCTACGACGCCAACGGCAACTTGATCGAGGTCGGCGACCACTCGCCGAACCCGAAGACCGACACCTACCGGCTCGCCTACGACGGACTGAACCGGATCGCCAAGGTGGAGGAAGTCGCCGCGGGCTCGGTCAAGAACACCACCGCCCTCACTTACGACGAGAACGGCAATCCGCTCACCTCGACCCATGACCTGACCTGGTCGAAGTTCGAGTACGACATCCGGGACCAGGTCGTCAAGGTCACCAACGCCGACTCGCCGACCGCGGGGAACCAGCAGATATCCAGCTTCAGCTACACCGCTCGCGGTCAGCTGCTGAAGCAGACGAAGCCCAACGGCAACACCGTCGACTTCACGTACTACCCCGACGGTTCCATCAAGAAGCAGGTGGAGAAGAAGGCCGGCGGGACGACCGTCGCCCAGCACGACCTCGAGTACACACTCAATGGCCATCGCGCCAAGGACGTGCTGAAGCTGATGAACGCCGACAACACGTCGGACTACATCGACAACACGTACACCTATGAGTACGACCCGCAGGACCGGGTCACCAAGGTCGCCAAGACCGGTGACTCCTCGTCCACGGAGACCTACAGCTACGACGGCAACGGCAACGTCGTCGAGCAGTCGGTCGGCGACGTGCCGACGACCCACCGCTACGACCGCAACCGTCTGCTGTCCTCGGCCTCCGGCGGTGTCACCAACACCTACAACTACGACCCCCTTGGGCGTCTCGACACGGTCTCGGCCGGCGGCCAGACCATCGAGAAGTACTACTACGACGGCTTCGACCGCACGGCGAAACACCGGGCCGGATTCGGAGCCGCCGCGCGGACCACGACCTACGCCTACGACCCGTTCGACCGCACCGTCACGCAGCAGACCGACGGCACGGAAGGCAAGACGACCGCGTTCACCTATCTGGGCATCGACTCGACGGTGCTGCGGGAGACGGTCGACGGAAAGGCCGACAAGTCCTACCAGTACGCGCCGTGGAACCAGCAGCTGACCCAGATCAAGCACAAGGACGACGGCACCAAGGAGCTGTCGCAGTACACCTACCACCCGCGTGGCGACGTCGAGGCCATCACCAAGGAGGACGGCAACACCCGCGCCACGTACGGCTACACCGCCTACGGCTCCGACGACAAGCAGCAGTTCTCCGGGGCGGACAAGCCCGATGAGGGCAACCCCGACAAGGAGACGTACAACGCCTTCCGGTTCAACGCGGCCCGGTGGGACAACTCGAGCGGAACCTACGACATGGGCTTCCGCAACTACGATCCGGGGCTGAACAGGTTCCTCACCCGGGACATGTACGGTGGCGCGCTCGGCGACATGGCACTGGCCATGGACCCGTTCACCGGCAACCGCTACTCGTTCGCGGGCGGCAACCCGATCACGTTCGTGGAGCTGGACGGTCACCTCTTCGGAATGTCGTGGTCCGACATCGGTCACGCGGCACTCGACGTGGTCGGCCTGGTCCCGGTCGTCGGTGAGGTCGCCGACGTGGCCAACGGCCTCTGGTACCTGGCCGAGGGCAACTACGTCGACGCCGCCCTCTCCATGACCTCGGCGATTCCGCTGGCGGGATACGGCGCGACCGCCATCAAGGCGGGCCGGTACGTCGACAAGGGCATCGACGCGCTCGACGCGGCCAACGACGTCCGCAAGGCCGAGAACAAGGTCGACGGCGCGGTGGATGCCGCCACGCCGCCCAGGCCGAAGGACACCACCCCGGACGGTACGGCGCCCAAGGACCAGCCGGACGCACCGAGTTGCAAGGTCAACAGCTTCGTACCGGGCACACAGGTCGTCATGGCCGACGGCAGCACCAAGGCCATCGACGCCCTGGACGTCGGAGACCAGGTCAAGGCCACCGATGTGGAAGGAGACGACACCCGTACACGCGTCGTCACCGACACACGCTCGCACGAGGGCGACAAGAAGCTCGTCACCCTCACCGTGAAGTCCGAGGGGAAGACCGGCAAGGTCACCTCCACGGAGGGGCACGAATACTGGCTGCCCGACGCGGGACGGTGGGTCGAGGCCGGTGACCTCGCACCCGGAATGTGGCTGCGCACCTCGGCAGGCACCTGGGTCCAGATCACGGCGGTGGAGCACAGCAGCCGCCATGCCCGGGTGCACAACCTCACGGTCAGCGGCGTTCACGACTACTACGTGCTCGCCGGCGGCATCGAACTCCTCGTCCACAACGGCTGCGGCCCGGGCGGACAGGACCGGGCGCCGGCCGGCCACCAGTACCAGGGTGGTGTCTACAAGAACCTCAAGGACCCGGCCACCGGCAACAACGTTCCCGGAACCGAGATCAACCACATCCCCCCGGACTCGGTGACCGACTTCGCCTACGGCGACGGCCCGGCGATCCAGATGGACTACCTGGACCACCGCGCCGTGTACTCCACCGGTCGCTATCGCGCGTCGCAGGCCTGGCGCATGTGGCAGAAGGAGCTCATCGACGCCGGCCGCATCGACGAGGCGGTGCAGATGGATATCGATGACATCCGTCGTAGATTCGGCACCAAGTACGACGACGCCATCCGGCAGATGGTGGACGGGCTGGCCAACAACCCGGCCTACCAGGCGCTGAGGACCGTACCTGGTCAGATCGGCTGACCGGCGCGTAAAGGTCCGTGATCGGTTCGTGGTGGGTCAGGGTGCATCAGCCCTGGCCCACCACGGCCATGTGAGGAATGAGGAACATGATTCTTGAAGTGACGCCCCCGTTCGGGGTGGGCCCCGTCCGGGTCGGGATGACCCTCGACGAGGCCGAGGCGGCCCTGCGCGGCATCGAGGGCTACCGCGAGCCCGAGCCGACGGGCGTGCCGACGAGAGGGACCGCCGACTACGACAGCGGGATGTCCATCGGGGTAGAGACCAGCGGCGGTCTCGTCGAGGCGGTCCAGGTGTCCCGCCCCTACGGCGACGTCGAGGTCAGCTACCAGGGCATCGACCTGCTGCGCACCCCGGCGCGGCAGGTGATCGAGCGGCTGGGAGCTCTGACGGAGCTGGAGGAGGACGAGGGAGGCCGCAGCTATACGGCTCCGGAGTTGCTCCTCGCCTTGTGGCGTCCCTTCGTCGAGGACGAGAACCCGGCGGAGGAGCAGGGTCACTACTTCCAGTCCGTACTGGTCGCGCGGCCCGGCTACTACGACTGACGAGCGGGGGAAGCCTGGTGGCAGAGCCCGTGCCGCCCGGGCGGGATGAGCTGGGCGGCGGGCTGCCCGCCTCGTACCGTGCCTTCCTCGAGGTCGCGAACGGTGCCTCGTGTGGTGACGTGACCGTCTTCGGAGTCTCCAGGGTCGAGGGCATGCAGTTCCAAGGCCGCCGGGAGCCTCCCCGCGAATGTCATACGGGTACGTCAGGGCGCGTCGGCGAGCTGCCACAGGTGGAGGGTGGTCTTGTCCTTGGAGACGGTGTACCAGGCGCCCTGCCCCGCCCATCGGGGCGATCCCGAGACGGGGAGTGGGTAGGCGATCCGGCCGCCCAGGGCCATCGTGCGTGGGTGGACGAGCCAGTGGCGGGGGACCTCCGCGTGGTGCTCGGTGCCGACCACGGCGGTGTCCTCGTACGGGAACGCCGCCTCGTAGTCCCAGCACACGCGGTCGCCCTCGCTTGAGGGAGGGGGCACGGCTTCCTCTGCGTTGAGACGCCGCAGTTCCGTGCCATCCTCCGCCCGGTGCAGGTAGAGGGCCCACTGCCCAGGATCCGTGGTCAGGAAGTGCTCCCCGGAGGGGCTCACGGCGAGGAGGACCTCCTCCTCGAACCGCTGGAAGGTGAGCTTCTCGCCGTCCCAGTGTCCCCACAGCACGGGCGAGTTCTCCTCGCCCTCGAGGACGGTCAGTCCCATGTACGCCGGATCGGGGTGGGGGAAGTGGAGGGAACCCGATCCCACGGTCATCGTTGCGGCCCGGGTCAGTACCGTGCCGTCGGCGGGGTCGATGATCAGCCATTCCTCATCGGCGTCGTGCCCCGTGGCGTTGCGGATGTGGGCCCAGAGGAGTTCGCCGTCGGGGGAGAAGGCCGCCGAGCCGCTGTCCGCGTGGCCGTGGTGGTAGTCGTCGGCGTACTCGGCGAACGAGGCGTGGGCCTGGGTGCACACGGCGGCGGACCAGCAACCGTGCCGGATCTCCCACTGCACGGCGCCGGTCGAATCCACGGCTCGCAACGCGTGCACGCCGGCGAACACGGCGACATCACCCGTGGGAGAGACGGTCACCGAGCCGTACCGGCGAGGCCAGGGCACGGGGAAGCGCACCTCCGTCCCCTCCCCGCCCAGGTCGCGGACGACCAGCTCGGTGTCCCCACGCTGCACGAGCAGCCTGCGGCCGGGCCAGTGCAGCACGTGGGGAGCGTCGGCTGACGCCGGGTCCAGCGGAGCGGCGATGGCGGAGACGAGACGAGCGGCGACGGTCACGGAGTCCTCCGGCACGGACGACGCGAGGGTGTGGGAGCCTGACGCCTTCACAACCCTACGGGGAAGCCGCGGCGGCAAGGGGGGCGGGTCGTCGTCCCGACTGTGCGGATGATCTGCGTAGGCGTCGGTGCGCGCCACGGAAATGTGTCGCCCTCCGAGGGCAGCGGACCGTAAAGTCGCCCCCCATGAAGCTGCTCTCCGTCAATGTCGGCAGGCCCCGCCCCAACCCGTGGAAGGGCCTCAGCGCGACGGGCATCGACAAGCGGCCCGTCGATGGCCCGGTCGCTGTGATAGCCCCCGGCCCCAAGGGCACCGGTACGGTCGGTCTCGTCGGCGACCGGGTCCACGACGTGAAGCACCACGGCGGCTCCGACCAGGCCGTTTACGCCTATGCCCGCGAGGATCTCAACGGGTGGGAGGCCGAGTTGGGCAGGCCGCTCACGAACGGTGTCTTCGGGGAGAACCTCACGACCATCGGCCTCGACGTCAACGGCGCCCTGATCGGCGAGCGCTGGCGCATTGGGCCGGACGTCGTTCTGGAGGCGTCGTGCCCACGGATTCCGTGCGCGACGTTCCAGGGCTGGCTGGAGCGTGACGGTTGGATCAAGCGGTTCACTCAGGCCGCGCGGCCGGGCGCGTATCTGCGTGTGATCGAGCCGGGGGAGATCCGCGCCGCCGATCCGGTGGAGATCGTGCGCCGGCCCGACCATGACGTGACCGTCGCGCTCGTCTTCCGCGCGATGACACGTGAGCCGGAACTCCTGCCGCGGCTGCTGGTCGCCGACGCGCTGCCGGAGGAGATCAAGGAACTGGCCCGCAGGCGTACTCACGCATAGACGCGAACTCGCAGGCGTTCGCCCGCCCTTACGCCGACGTGATCGCGCACTGCTGCACGAACGAGGACGCCGACCGGTCCTGACCTGCACTACTTCCCGGCTTCGAGGTAATCCCGGCTCAGCGCCCCCTGGTCGCCAGCTGCGAGCGCAGCAGCGGGGTCATCCACCCCTCCACATACCGGTTCAGCAGCCACGCCAGCAGCAGCATCGCCGCGAGCGTCAGACCCAGGGTCGCGTACGACGGCAGGCCCAGGCCCCGGTGCAGCGCGGCCACCGCCACCCAGCCCAGGTGCTCGTGCACCAGGTAGAACGGGTACGTCAGGGAGCCCGCGACCGTCAGCCAGCGCCAGTTCGCCCAGCTCAGGGCGCCAAGTGCGATCGCGGCCACCGCCGCGAAGCCGAGCGTGACCACCAGGATGATGGCGAGCGACGAGCGGTACGAGAAGAAGTCCGGGTCCGTCGGTGCCTGCCACAGCCGCGTCACCGCGTAGTGCTGGCCGATCAGCCAGCTGACGGCGACGACGCCCCAGGCCGTGGCGTCGCGGCGGTCGCGGTGCACCAGGTAGAGCCCGATACCGCCGATGAAGAAGGGTGCGTAGTCGGGCATCAGGACGATGTTCAGCCAGGGCTCGTTCGCGGCGTCCGCGATGGCCGCGGCCATCGTCCACACCGCGCAGAACAGGAGGATGCGCTCGCGCGTGGCCCCGGGGAGCACGACGCACAGGGCGAACAGAGCGTAGAAGCGGATCTCCGCCCAGAGTGTCCAGCACACGCCGAGCACCCGGTCCACGCCCAGCGGGTACTGAAGCATCGTCAGGTTCAGCAGCGCATCGCTCGGCGACACCGCCTCGTAGGCGACCGGCGGCAGCGCGAAGACCGCGGTGACGAGCACCACCGCCGCCCAGTACGAGGGCAGCAGCCGTGACGCACGGGAGGCGAAGAAGGAGCGCAGCGGCCGGCCCCAGCCGCTCATGCAGATCACGAAGCCGCTGATGACGAAGAAGATCTGCACGCCCAGAGAGCCATAGGCGAACCAGGTGTGGGCCGTGGGGAACTGCGTCCTTGTGGAGGATCCCCAGGCCTCGGATATCTCGCCGTCCCGGCCGCCGTAGTGGTACGCGGCGACCATCAGCGCGGCGACCAGGCGGAGCCCGTCCAGGGCGCGCAGCCGGCCTCCGGCGGACTTCCTCCGCGGCGGTACCGCGGTCGTGGCACCCCCCGGTCTCGCGAGACCCGTGGCGGCGGGCTGGGGCTTGGATGTGCTGACGACCGTCTCGGTCACGCTCGAATACCTCGGATGCCTCGTACCGTCCGCGGGTCTGTTCGGGCGTCGTCGCGCCCGAGGCGCCGTCCTGCGCAAGGCACCCGCCACCGTCATGAGTCCGCAGGCGTCTGTCCCCGCCCTGCGGCCGGCGCCTTCGCGGCGCCGTTCGCCCACCCTAAGCGGCCGGTTGACGCGACAGCCCTCGATCAGGCTGGGCTTTGCCGGTCCGTCCCCAGCAGTTCACGTCGATGTCGCACGGGGGCCCGGACGGGTGAAGTAGCCGGTGAAGTAGTGGTGGTCTGGTAGAGACCGAGGCCGCAGCCGCATCAGGTCCTGGCGTCGAGCTTGGGGGCGGGGGTCCGCTCGCCCTTCTCGACGGTGGCGATGCGTGAACCCTGCGCCCACAGTCAGCGGAATGCTCGGCTCCGAATGTCCGGCGGTGCGCGGCTCCGAGCGCCCGGAGCCCAGCACCCGCAACCGAGCGCCCCTCAAGAAGCCCGCAGAAACGCCGAGCGCGCCGCCCTGCCCAGGTACGTGAAACGGGTGTCGCCCGCCAGGTGCTTGTCCAGGGCCTCCTTGATGCCCGGCCACTTCGGGTCGCGGTAGTCGTCGAGGACGACGATCCCGCCGGGGGCCGCGATCTCCTCCGCCCACTCGAGGTCCTTGGCGACGCCCTCCGCCGAGTGGTCGCCGTCCACGATGATCACGCCGTAGCGGCGGTCCGAGACGGCCGCGCGGGTCTCGGGGTCCTCCGAGAAGCCCTGGTGGATGCGGGCGGCGGCGCCCGCGGGGCCGGCCAGGGCGAGATTGGTGCGTACGGCGTGCTCGTCGACCGGCGTGCCCGTCGGGTCGGTGCGCTGATCGGTGCCGGGCTGGAGCTGCACGCCGGCGAAGGGGTCGACAATGGTCAGGCTCGGGCTGCGGCCGTCCCGCTCCATCATCCGGACGAGCCCGGCGGAGAACATGCCGTACAGCGTGCCGATCTCCAGGATCTCGTCGTTCGGCGGGTCGAGCAGCGGGATCGTGCCGAGCTTGCCGCAGATGTTCATGGTGCCGCCCGCGATCCGGCCCACGCCCAGCGACTCCAGCGCGACGAGCAGCCGGAAGGCGGCGGCCACATTGCGGACCGCCGCGTCGCGGTCGCCGCCCAGAGCCGCGACCTCGGACTGGAGGCGGTCCAGGGCGCTCGGGACGACCACGCGGGAGATGCCCGTCGCCCGCGGGCCGACAAGCAGGTCGAACGTCACCTGATGCTGCCTCAGGACCTGGACGTCACGCTGGACCGATTCGCTCGCCGATTGTTCACGGCGTACCGCAGAGCGGACCTGCCGCTCGATGCGCTGGTCGATGAGGTCGGCGAGGGGACGCAGCAGGCGCCGGGAGGCCGAACTGCGGAGCAGGGAGCGGCTTTTCATGGAACCGATGACCTCAATCAATCTCTCAAAGAGTTGACCCGGTGTCGCACGGATCACAGGTGGGGGAAAGGCTAGGCCTGTGTTCAACGAACGGAAGCCCCACGAAATTGGCCGATAGGGAAACTTCTGTCGAACTCCGAATGACGGCGGAACGGGGACGGGGGTGTAAAGGGCATTCACCCGCCCGACGGCGAATCCGCCGGGGAGACGATTTGCTCCCCGGTCCCACGCAGTTCACCGGAGTGTCGTCTTGGTTTCTTACCGTTCTCCGACCTTCCTCTACCTCTTGGCAGAGCCTTGCCATCTTTCGCCCCACCCAGAGCAGGAGCACCATGACGAGGGTTCGCAGCAGATGGTCACGTCCCCGGACCGGGGACCTGGCATCCGCGCCCACCGACGCCGGCCCGCCGACCGCCCAGGTCACACCGGCCGAGCTGGAGGACTGTCTGCGCGCATGCGCCGTGCACAGCGGCAAGCTCGTCGGGAGCCTCGACTCCCGGCGTACGGGCCTGGCTGAGAAGCTGCGCGAGCTGCTCGCCGTCTGGGCCTCGCAGTCGGGGGCCGCCCCGGCAGCCCCGGCAGCGGGAGGACTGCTCCGGCGCGGCGCCAAGGCCGTCAGCGGCGGTGGCGGCATCACCAACGAACTGCTCGACGCCCTCCTCGCCGTCGGCAACAAGGCCGTGGACTGCGGCTACGACGACGAGCTGAACCTCGCCCTGCTCATCAGCGACACCGTGCTGACCCAGCGCAAGAACTCCCGTGCCGGCTGGCGGCTGCGCGGCCGCCTCCTCGAGGCCATGGGCCGCCCAGCCGACGCGGCTGCGGCCTTCGAGCGCTACCTGGACCTGACGAAGGACGACGGCTTCGGCGTCCGCGCCCGGGTGACCGGCATCCGCACCGCGCTGGAGCGGCGCGCCGAGCTGCTCGCCCTGCTGGAGCGCACCGTCCCCGACGCCACCCGGTTCACCGCAGGACCGGCGACCGACGCCTGGGCCGACGGCCTCGCCGCGCACGCCGCGGGCGACTGGGACGGCGCCCAGGCCCGCCTCGTCGGCGCGCTCATCGCCATGGACCGCACCGAGTCCGCCGAGCAGGACTTCCAGGAGGCGCTCAGCCACTACCTGGACCTGTGCACCGGCATCGCGACCCGCCCCACGCCCGAACTGACCGAGGCGATCGGCCTGTACGCCGAGTCGCGCCGCATCCGCATGCGCGGCCCGGTGACCGACCCCCTCTTCGGGGGCGTGCAGTGGCTCAGCCTCGGCGAGTTCCGCAACCGGATCGCCGGGAAGTCCATCTGCCTCATCGCCAACTCCGCCAAGGTCGGCGAGAGCTCGATGGGCGCCGAGATCGACTCGTACGACCTGGTCATGCGCTTCAACTCGTACAAGATCGACCCGCTCCACACCGGCAAGAAGACGGATATCCACGTCTCCATCCACAAGCACGCATTCAACTGGGACAAGCCGGTCGACATCCGCCTGATCACCGGCGGCAACTCGGCCGACTGGAAGTACTCGATGCGCAACAAGCTGGTCCCGGGCGCGCAGAACTACGTGGGTGACGAGTCGCTGCGCTGGCCGGTGCGCAACATCGGCAGCTGGACCACCGAGCAGTTCTCCGCCATCCCGACGTCCGGCTTCAACATGCTCTGGCTGCTCGACTTCCTCGACGTCAGCCCCACTCTCGACCTGATCGGCTTCGACTTCTACGAGAGCGGCGCCTATCGCGTCGCCGAGGCGATGAAACTGCCGATCACGAACGTTCACGAATACAGCAGCGAGAAGACGTGGGTCATGGAACGGGCCCAGAGCGTCTCCGGCGTGAGGATTTCCCTGCGATGACCGCGACCCAGACATCCGCCACCGTCCCGGCAGCGGGCCGTCCCGCGGCGGCCGCCCCCGACGAGGGCTCCGCCCGCGCGCTCACCGGCAAGCGCCGCATCGCCTTCGCCAGCTTCGTCGACGAGAACTACCTGCCCGGCTTCCTCGTCCTGCTGCGCTCCCTCGCCCTGACCAACCCGGACGTGTGCGAGGACTTCATCGTCCTGCACGACGATCTGCGCCCGTCCTCCGTGGCCCGCATCCGCGCCCTGCACCCGCGCGTGACCTTCCGCCGCGTCGACGCCGACCACTACGACTCGTACAAGAAGGGCGACCAGGACAACTACCTTGTCCGCAAGGCGTACTTCATCCTCGACGTCTTCAAGATCCGCGACTACGACACCGTGATCACCCTGGACACCGACATGGTGGTCCTCGGCCCGATCACCGAACTGCTCGCCATGCGCGAGGGACTGGCCGCCGTTCCGCAGTTCTTTTACGGCGACAAGACGCGCATGCTCAACAGCGGTCTGCTCGTGATCCAGAAGGAGTACCTGACCGACGAGTTCTGCGCGAAGCTGGACGAGATCGGCCGCAGCGGCTCGTACGAGCTCGACAAGCACGACCAGGGCATCCTCAACGCCCTGCTCGACGGCGACTTCGTCGACCTCGACCCGAAGTACAACTTCGTCAAGCGGCGCCTGTCCGGCGACCTGCCGGTGCCCGACGACACCGCGATCCTGCACTTCACCGGCCGCCACAAGCCGTGGCAGGGCGGCGAGGCCGGATACGAGCAGGCGCAGGAGCGGTGGCGCGAGTTCGACGTCGACGACGCCGAGCTGCACGCCTCCTACCTCTCCCGTCCCGGGACCCTGCACCAGGACCTGCTGGTGCACTTCGGCACCCCGCACGTGGAGCGCACCGGCGACGTCGACACCGCCCGCCGCGTCGCCCTCGCACACATCGGCGCCGGCGACTACCAGGCCGCCGTCGACATCATGGAGCGGGTGCACATCCCGGTCGACGAGGCCTGGCCGCACGAGGTCTACGGGCACGCCCTCATGAGCGTGTCCCGCTACGAAGAGGCCAGGGCCCAGCTGCTGCTGGCCACCTCCGCGCCCAACCGCGCCGCCACCGCCTTCTCCCGCCTCGCCCAGATCGCGTGGGTCCACGGCGACGACACCACCGCGCGGACGTACGCGATGGCCGGACTCGGCGTCGACCCCACGCACCGGGCCAGCCGCATCTGGCAGCAGCGCACCATCGACGGTGTGCCGGCCCAGCAGAAGAGCGGCCCGGAGGACCAGCTGGCGCACGTCGCCTTCTACATGGACCGCCAGGGCAACGCGGGCGACAAGCTGCTCCCGGAGAGCGTCCGCCTCGCCTTCGACCCGGACACGACCTCGCGTCGCTGGCACTCGGTGCATGCCCACCGCCTGTTCGACGAGGCGGCCCTGGAGCGGGTCAACTCCCGCCGCGGCCTGGTCATCGGCGGCGGCGGCCTGTTCATCCCGGACACCATGCCCAACGGCAACAGCGCCTGGCAGTGGAACGTCCCCGATGAGCTGCTGGAGCGCATCGACGTGCCGATCGCGGTCTACGCCGTGGGCTTCAACGCCTTCGACGGGCAGTCCTACCGGGCCGACCGGTTCCGCACCTCGCTGCGCAAGCTCGTCGAGCGCTCCGCCTTCTTCGGGCTGCGCAACCACGGCTCGATCGAGAAGGTGCGCGCCATGCTCCCGGCCCACCTGCACGACAAGGTGCGCTTCCAGCCGTGCCCGACCACGGTCACGCGCCAGCTCGTCGAGGGCTGGCAGGACCCGGCCCGGCGCGACGACACCATCCTGATCAACGCCGCGTACGACCGCGCCGGGCTGCGCTTCGGCCACGACTACGCGTACTTCCTGGCACAGATGGCCAAGGCCGTGAAGGACCTCGGCGACCTCGGCGAGGTGCAGTGCGTGGCGCACTCGCTCGACGACGAGAAGATCGCCTTCGATCTGCGCCGTGAGCACGGCATCTCGCTGCCCGTCATCCCGATGTACGACTTCGAGAACGACGAGATCCGCGACCTGTACGCGCGCACCAGGCTGGTCATCGGCATGCGCGGCCACGCGGGCATGATCCCGTTCGGCTGCGGCACGCCGATCATCAGCCTGATCTCGCACCCGAAGATGGCGTACTTCCTGCGCGACATCGACCGCCCGGAGTGGGGCGTGTCGGTGCACGACCGCAACCTCGCCGCGGTGCTCGTGGAGCGCTCCCGGGACCTGCTCGCCGACCACGCCAAGACCGTCGCCGACGTGCACGGCCGGCAGCAGGAGCTGTGGAAGATCACCGAGGCGAACGCCGCCGAGCTGCGCACGGTCCTGGGCGGCTGAGGCATGGCGACCGTCCTGGCCGACGAGGCGCCGCCCGCCGCGCAACCGCGCGTCCGCCGGTCACCCCTGTGGTGGCCGGTGGTCGCCGTGCCCGCGGCGGCCGCCGTCGTCTACACCGTGCTCACCAGGCGCCTCACCGGTGACCTGCAGTACGTCCTCGGCGCACTGCGCCTCGGCGGCGAGGCCGGCTACTCGCCGTCGGAGGTCTTCACCCACCGGCCGTTTTTCTACCGGTGGTTCGTCGCCCTCCTGGACGCGCCCACCTTCGGCGGGACGATCGCCCGGGAGACGCTCATCGAGGCGGAGGGCGCCCTGATCGCCGCCGCGGCCGCCTTCGCTCTGTACACGGCGTTGCTGCGCCGCGTCAGCGGGCGCGAGGCGGCCCTCACGGCGGGCGCCACCGGCCTCCTGCTCGTGCTGGCGCCGCGCACCGACTTCCTCCAGCCGGAGTGGACGGCGGTGGTGCTGACCGTGCTGGGCATCGCCGCGGCGCTCGGCCCCGCCCGGCCGTGGCCGGCGGCGCTGCTCGCCGCACTGCCGCTCGGGCTCGCGGTGATGATGAAGTACTCCACTGCCTCCACGGCCGCCGTCGGCGTCCTGCTCGTGTGGGCCGTCGACCGGGGCCGTGCCGTGCGCGTGGCGCTGGTCGCGGTACCTGGCGCGATCGCCCTGTTCGGGCTGAGCGTGCTCGCCGGGTCCCACGAGTGGCAGTGGACCGAGGACATGCCGCAGATCAACAAGTCGGCCCTCAGCCGTACCGGCATCGACCCCTCGTTCATCTTCGAACGCTCGGTGGACTTCCTCGCCGACCGGGCCGTGCTCAGCCCCGTGCTGCTGCTCCTGCCCGGCGCGCTGCTGCTGATCCTCGCCCGGGTTCAGGGGCGCCTGCGCCGCCTCGAACTGCTCCTGATCGCCCTGCTCATCGGCGTCGGCGCCCTGGCCGTCGTGGTCGTGCAGGGCAACTGGTTCCTCTACCACGCGGTCCAGCTGACCGTCGTCGCCGCCGCGATGTGGGGCCTCGCCGTGGGTGGGGCGCGCCGCTCGCCCCCGTGGTGCTTCGGCGCCGTATCGCTGCTGTTCGGGGCGCTGCCCGTGCTGTATGCCGAGGCGCCCAAGGGGCTGCAGCGGCCGGCGACGGTCTGGGCGCTGGGCCTGGTGGCCCTGCTGGCGGCCGTCGTGGACGCCCGGGTGGAGGCCCGTAGGCGGGCCGTGGCAAAGCCCGGTTCCCGTGGCGTGTGGCCGGCCGCGCTCGTCGCCCTGGCCGGTGTGGTGTGCCTGTCCGGGAGCATCTGGCCCGGCTCCCCGCACCTGGTCTCGCACGGCAAGGTCGGGTTGACCAGTGCGACCTTCCTGCGGAACTCGGAAACCAAGAAGGAGGACGCCGACCGGCTGCGTGCGCAGATCCCGGACGGCGCCCGGGTGCTGTACCTGGCCTTCGGCGACACCGTGTACTACGTCGACCACCCGGCCCAGTGCCGCTATCCGATCGCCACGTTCCTCCAGCGCTCCCGCTTCCTCGACGACGTCGCCGACCTGCCGTCGTTCAAGGAGAACGCCGACTGCGTCGACCACGACCCGGCGCCGTACGCGGTGCTCGACTGGGCCTGGTTCCGGCCCGGGAACGTCGACCCGGAGCTGCAGCGGCGCATCACCGCGACGTACGACTGCCCGCCCGCGAGCGGCCGGTCGAAGACGGTGGTGTGCGTGCGCAGGTAGGGACGGTTCAGGACAAGACGAGGGGCCCCGGTCGTGTCGACCGGGGCCCCTCGTGCATGACCGGGCTAGCGCGCCCCGATCAGCTTCGTCACCTTGCGGGCCAGTGCCACCGAGTAGCTCTGGCCGCGGTCCTGCGGGTAGATCTGGGCCATCGTGGCGAGCTTGACGCGGCTCATCGGCGTGTCGTGGCCGGGGATCAGCGACCGGTACTCGGGGGTCACGACCGGCTGGGCGAACCCGGCCTTCGAGAAGTGCCAGTCCTTGATCCAGGACTCGTCGAACTCCGGGTTGATCCGCTTCAGATACGGCACGAACGCCTTCAGCAGGTCGGCCGGCTCGGTCGTGAACCGCCAGTCCTCGCGCTCGACGTAGTTGCCCACGTAGAGGACGTGCCGGCCGCCGTAGACGGACGGATCGATCATCTTGGTGTGCTCGACCACCGCGAGGAACGGGAAGTCCGGCTCGTTGATGTTGAGCCAGTAGTACGGGATCACGCTGCGGTCCAGCTCCAGCACGAAGCAGGTCGCGCCCAGGTACTGGTTCTTCCACACCGTGTCGTCGGCGGGCAGCCCGGCGGCCTTGGCGAAGGCGGGCTGCGGGGTGGTGACGATCAGCTGGTCGAACTCGTAGCGGGAGCCGTCCGCGCACTGTACGACCGCCGGTGCGGCGTCGCCGTCCTGCCGGATCGACTCGACCGCCTTGCCGAACTCCACCTTGCCGCCGCGCTCCTCGATGCCGTCGCGCAGCGCCGCGTACACGCGCTCGAACCCGCCGTCGACATAGCCGAGTTCGAACGTACGGCAGTGGATACGAGCCCACAGCCACGCCATCGACACCTGCTCGGCGCGGTCGCCGAACTTGCCGCGCAGCAGCGGCTCCCAGATCGCCGCGGTCGCCTTCCGGCCCGCCCAGCGGCGCAGCCAGGACAGGGCGGTCAGGTCGTTGAACCGCTCACCGCCCCGCACCGCCTTCAGCAGCGCCGACGACCCGGCGAACCGCACCGCGTCCACCGGCGAGAACTCCGGGAAGCGCAGCATGTCGAACGGGGTGGTGAAGTCGATCAGCTTCCCGCGGCGGTAGATGCCCGTGGTCGGCTTGTGGAAGCGGAGCGCGTCACCGAGCCCCAGCTCCTCGATCAGGGCGATCATGGCCTTGTCGCTGCGGAAGATGTGGTGGTAGTAGCGCTCCAGCGGAACGCCACCCACCTTCAACGACGCAGCGAGGCCGCCCAGTTCGTCGGCCGCCTCCAGGATGGTGACCTGGTGGCCGGCGCGTACGGCGTCCCAGGCGGCGGTGAGGCCGGTGGCACCCGCGCCGACGATGCCGAGGTTCATGCGAAGCTCCACTTTCTGTTGAGCACGAACTGGAGGGCCAGGACCAGCGGCAGCGAGCCCACCTTGACGATGTTGGCGTCGAGCCCCAGCGCGTCGGTGAAGACGAGGAAGAGCAGATACGTCAGGACGATCCCGGTCAGGCCGACGGCGTAGAAACGCAGGAAGCGCACCACGATCCGGTCGCGCCGCTCGAAGGTGAACAGCGCGTTGAGGATGAAGTTGTTGGTGATGCCGAGCGTGGTGCTGATCGCGTTGGCGAACTGCTCGTGCATCCCCGCCCAGTTGTGCAGCAGCAGGAAGGCCACGAGGTCGAGCGTGACGCCGCTGCCGCCGATCAGCGTGTAGCGGATCAGCTGGCCCAGGGTCCGGCGCCGCTCCGCGGCCCGCTCCTGGGCCCGTGCCTCCGGCACGGCGTCGGCGACGGTCTCAGACGGCACCGGTGTCTCCCCGCTCGCCCTGCGGACGGCCGCCGGTCACCTCGCGCACCAGGTACAGCGGGCGCCCCTGGGCCTCGCGGTAGATACGTCCTACGTAGGTGCCGAGCACACCGAGGGACAGCATCTGGGTGCCGCCCAGGAACAGCACGACACACATCAGCATCGTCCAGCCGGAGACGGTGATGTCGGGCCGGAAGAACTTCATCCCCAGCGCGTAGAGGATGCCGAGCAGCGACAGCGCCAGCACCACGAAGCCGAGCCGCGTGATCATCCGCAGCGGCACCGTGGAGAAGCTGGTCATGCCGTCGATCGCCAGCTTGGCCATCTTCTTCAGCGGGTACTTCGTCTCGCCCGCGAACCGCTCGTCGCGGTCGAACTTCACCTCGGTCTGCGTAAAGCCCATCGAGGCGATGATGCCGCGGACGAAGCGGCTGCGCTCGCGGTACCGGCGCAGCTCGTCGGCGACCCGCCGGTCGATCAGCCGGAAGTCCCCGGTGTCCAGCGGGATGTCCACCTCGGCGGCGGAGCGCAGCATGCGGTAGTACAGCGACGCGGTGGCCCGCTTGAAGACGGAGTCCTGCCGGGTGCGGCGGCGGGCGTGCACGATCTCCGCGCCCTCGCGCCAGGCGTCGACCAGTTCGAGGCTGACGCGCGGCGGGTCCTGGAGGTCGGTGTCCATGACGATCACCGCGTCGCCCTCGGCGATGTCGAGTCCCGCGGTGATGGCGATCTGGTGCCCGAAGTTGCGGGCGAAGTCGACCACCCGGACGCGCTCGTCGTTCTTCGCGAGGTCCTTGAGGATGCCGAGCGAGCCGTCGGCGGAGCCGTCGTTGACGTAGACCAGCTCGTAGTCGAGCTCCGGGCGCTGGGCGAGGGCCGCGGTCAGCTCGGTGTGGAAGGCGGTGATGCCGTCCTGCTCGTTGTAGACCGGGAGCACGTACGAGATCAGTGGCCGCCGGCTCGGCCGCTGCCCCGGCAGCGTGAGCGGAACGGGGGCCGCGGTGTGGGCTGACGGACGGATGTCCTGCTGGGTCATCTCGGTCCGCCTGCCGGGTCGAACGGTGTCGGGGAGAAAACTGCTTGACGCATTGTCGGAAGCTATGGAGCGTTCATGAACCCCGGCCGAACAGACCGCGTCCGGGAGTCGTCTTCCCTCTTTCTCTTCAGTTCTCCGGCTTTCCGATCACCGGAAATTGCCAAAGAGAAAGCGGGTGGATCAACCAGTGATCCACCCGCTCCGAGAGACGCTGGGCCGGTGCCCGGCTCCGCTGTCGCGCTCAGCGGCGTACCGCCTTGCGGAGCGCACGGGCCCGCCGTACGACCCGGCGCGCGGTGGCGCTGCGCGGCAGGAACGACAGCCGCTCCGGGATGCCGCCGGGCAGGCCGAGCGAGGTGAGCCGGCGGCGCTTGAAGTAGCGCTGCGTGCGGGGGCCGAAGTGCTGGGCGAGATAGCGTTCCGCGGCCGGACGCAGCCCCGACTGGATCTGCGGCTGCATGACGAAGCCGACGGCCGTGAGCAGGCCGGTCAACCCGCCCGCCTCCACGTCGAGTTTCTGGGCGTCGACGCCGGCGCGGTCGCCGAGGTCCGGTACCAGGGCGTCGACGATGGTGACCGGGACGCGGTTGCTGTTCTGGTACGGCGACAGGCGCTCCAGGAGCAGCTCGGTGCCTGTGCGGGCGATCGGCAGGTCGTAGAACGCGGACGCGGTGAGCAGGGCGGTGGAGAAGCAGCCGACGACGAGCGCGGGCCGCATCCGCTGGTAGAGGACCTCGGCGAGCACGGGCGTGTCGAGCACCGTGAGCTCGGCGCCGAGCTTCTCCGCCTCCCGCTCCAGTGTCCGCGACCAGCGGGCCGGTGCGCTGGGGTGGGGCTTGAACACGATGCGGGTGTGTCCGAGCTCGAAGGCGCCGCGCAGCATGCGGGCGTGCAGGGCCTCCTCTTCCTCGGGGCTGAGGATGCCGAGCGCCGAGAGGTACTGGCCGAGCAGCAGCGCCGGCTCCGCCACCTTGGGCAGGGCGGCCGCCGACTCGTCCTCGCCCAGTTCCCCTAGCGTCTTCACGAAGACATCGGTCGGTACGATCTCGGGCTCCACGCCGAACTCGGTGAGCAGCAGCGGCTTCAGACCCGGCACCAGGTCCAGGTGGAGCAGCCGCCGTACGCGCGTGCCGACCAGCGGGTCGATCTTGTTGCGGGTGGGGCCGTAGCTCATCAGCCCGTCCGCGTAGACGTCGACGGGGGCGTCGGTGAAGATCTGCGCGATCGTCTGAGCGGGGTCGACCTGGATGGACTCCACCGCCAGCTCGACGTCGTCGTCACCCAGGTCCCAGGCCAGCCGCAGATACCGCTCCCAGAGCGGAAGGTCCTCCTGGCGCGGGGCCCAACCGCCCGGGTGGAAGGGGAAGATGGCCTCGTTCCACGACAGGACCGAGTCGAAGCGGTCGCGCAGGCGGGCGAAGCCGGGCATCCGGTCGAGCGGGGTCGTGGTCTCGGGAATCGCCGCGTTGTTGGAGACGAGCAGGATGCGCCGCTCGGCGGGCGCGAAGCAGTTCGCGTCGACGGCGGCTGCCAGCGTGGCGGCACCGTAGAGCGTGGAGGCGTAGAAGATCTGGGTGGTGCGGCGACGGCCGCCGGGAGTGCGGGCGGAGTCGGCCGTGCGGGCGGAGTTCTGGAAGCCGGCCGTGCTCACGCCGCCGCCTCCCCGGCGGACACCGGCCGCCTGCGCAGACGGCGCAGCCGCGTCGCGCGTTCGACGTCCATGGCGTCGAGCGCCTCGTCCAGAACGTTCTGCGGCATGCGCTTCAGCGCCGCCGCACTCATGGCCTTCAGACTGCGCGCCACAGAGGGTTCAAACCTTTCGATGGATCCCAGATGATGGGAAATAATGGCGCAATACGTGCGCACGGCCTTCGGCAGCAGGTTTTCCGCGTCGGGGTCGGCGGCTGTTTCCTGTACGACCTGGTCGAATGCCCGGATGAAATCCAGCTGGCGTACGTCGCCGATCTGGGTCAGGGACGACGCGACCCCGCGCCGGTAGAAAACGCCCAACAGGCTCACCGCGGCGAAGGATTCCGCCTCGCGGTGCAGCCGCCAGATCCACGGCCGGTCCTCCGCGGTGCGCAGCCCGTCCGTGAAGTGCAGCAGTCCCGCGTCGACGAGCCGGCGGTGGTAGATGCCCGCCCAGGCGTACGCGTAGTCGACGGACGTGGTCCTGTCGGCGGGCAGGATGGCGTCGCGCGACCGCATCACGACACCGCGCATGCCGTGCGGCACACGATGAACGGTGCGGGCGCGGGCGGTGCACTGCACATGGTCGGTGCGCACGAAGTCACAGCCCAGCTCCTCGATGGCGGAGAGCAGCTGCGGGTAGTAACCCGGCGCGAGCCAGTCGTCGCCGTCCAGGAAGGTGAGGTATTCGCCGGTGGCGGCGTCGATGCCGCTGTTGCGCGCGGTCGCGAGGCCCCCGTTCTGCTCGTGTCTGACATGAACGACACGGCCGGCGCCCCCGGCGCCCTGCAGTTCCTTCGCCGCACGCTCGAGGATGTTCGGGGTCTCATCCTTCGAGCAGTCGTCGACGAGAATGAATTCGAAGTCCTCCCGCGCGTTGGCGCGCAGGCTTTTCAATGTGTCGGGCGCGTATTGCTGGACGTTGTAGAACGGCACGATAACGGAGAGCTTGACCACCCCGGTGACGCTAGATGCCGCTCCATCCTGCGTCTTGACTCATGGCTTGATACCGGATGAACGACGTGTGGCGGAATGGTGAACGCAGGTTTTTCCCGTGCCGTTCGGTGCCGGGTTCGCTGTTCGTCGATGTGCTGTTAACCGTTTGTTGCATTCGGGTTGGGCGGCGGCTCGGAATGCCTTCCTAGCGTCGTCGACGTGCCAGTAAGTACTTCGACGAAGTCCCCGCGGGTTGCCGTACTCGCCGATTCCGACACCCGGTGGAAATGGGGCGCGCTCACCGCGAACCGTACCGTTCCGGACAGTCGGCTGAGCGGTTTCCTGCTGCGGGGGCGTGCCACCCCGACCGCCCGCCAGTTGCGGGAAGTCGGAGTGCGCGCGGACGACCTGCGGGAAGTCACGGCCGTCGAATTCCTGCGGGAAATGGAGCGGGACCGCGCCGAATACGACGTCGTCGTACTCGCCCTCGTCGGCGGAGCCGTCCAGGCGATGCTGCACGGACTCGCCCGCGCCTGGAAGGGACACACGAAGCGCCCCGTCGTCGTCACCGGCTATGTCGGCGTCGTCTACGAGAAGCTCGCCGACGGCCTGCTGCTGCGACACGGCGCCGACCTCGTCCTCGCCAACTCCCGCCATGACGCGGAGCGCTTCCGCGCCGTGTACGAGGGCGTGGGCGCCGACGCGTCGTCCGTCGTGGAGACCGCACTGCCGTTCCTCGGCGGCAAGCCGTACGAGAAGAAGGGCCAGGACGACAAGGACGCCCCGTACACCGTCGTCTTCGCCGCCCAGCCCTCCGTGCCCGATACCGCCGCCGACCGTACCTATCTGCTGCGCCGCCTCGCCGAGCACGCACGCCTGCACCCGGACCGCGAGGTCCTGCTCAAGCTGCGTTCCAAGCCCGGCGAGCACACCACGCACATCGAGGAACTGCCCTACCAGAAGCTCGCCCAGCGGCTCCCCGGCGGACTGCCCGCCAACTGCCGCCTCGTCTACGGGCACATGGGCGAGGTCCTCGACCGCACCGACCTGCTGGTCACCGTCAGCTCCACGGCAGCGCTGGAGGCCCTGCACCGCCGCATCCCCACGGTCATCCTCACCGACCTGGGCGTGCGCGAGGCGCTCGGCAACCACCACTTCACCGGCTCCGGGTGCCTCGCCTCCTGGGACCAGCTCGACTCCGGCCACCAGCCCGTGACCGACGAGAAGTGGGTCGCCCGGCAGGGCGTCGCCGCCGACGGGGCGTACGAGACGGCCTTCGACGCCGCTCGCGAGCGCATCGCGACGCTGCTCGATTCGGCCGAGCTCCCACCCCTTCAGCCGTACTACACACCGGTCACCGCCCCCGGCTATCTGCCGCGCATCCTCGCCCGCCACCACCTCGGGCCGGACGGCACCCCGCTGCCCGGAGCCCCCGTGTCCGACAAGGAGCCGGGCCGGGTGCGGCGGATCGTGCGCCGCGTCGCCCGAGGCGCCTACCGCCACGGAGTGCAGCGAGTGGCGCCCGTGATCCGGCGCATGGGCGAGCTGTGACCGCCCCGTCGCACGGCGGACTGTGACCGCCCACGAAGACCACGCACCCCAAGGAACCGAGGAGACCTCTCCCATGACGCACCCCGAAGCGGGCACGGCGGCGCCAGTACGCCGGGTGCTCGCGGTGATCCCCGCACGCGGCGGCTCCAAGGGCGTGCCCGCCAAGAACCTCGCTCCGGTCGGCGGCGTGCCCCTGGTGGCCCGCGCCGTCCGCGAGTGCCGCGCCACCCGGCTCGTCACGGACGTCGTGGTGTCCACGGACGACGCCGCCATAGCGGCCTGTGCCCGCGAGGCGGGTGCCGAAGTGGTGCTGCGCCCGGCCGCCATCGCCGGTGACACGGCCACCAGCGAGGCCGCGGTCCTGCACGCGATGGACACCCACGAGGCCCTGCACGGCGCGGCGGTGGACGTGGTCCTGCTGGTGCAGTGCACGAGCCCGTTCCTGATCCGCGAGGACATCGAAGGGGTGGCGGCCGCGGTCGTGGAGAACGGGGCCGACACCGCGGTGACGGTGGCGCCGTTCCACGGCTTCATCTGGCGGGACGGGGCGGACGAAGCTCCGGCGGATGGCGGGGAGTCATCCGCCACCGCGGGCGGCTACGGCGTCAACCACGACAAGTCCTTCCGCCCCCGCCGCCAGGACCGCCCCCAGGACCTGCTGGAGACCGGCGCCGCCTACGCGATGGACGCCGCGGGCTTCCGCAAGCACAACCACCGGTTCTTCGGGCACACCGAGCTCGTACGCACCGACCCCGCGCGTGTCCTCGAGGTCGACGACCCGCACGACCTCGCCCGCGCCCGCGCACTCGCACCGCTCTTCGACGCGGACCGCCCGGGCGCCCTCCCGACCGCCGCCGACATCGACGCGGTCGTACTCGACTTCGACGGCACCCAGACCGACGACAGGGTGCTGATCGACTCCGAAGGACGCGAATTCGTCTCCGTGCACCGCGGAGACGGCCTCGGCATCGCCGCCCTCCGCAGGAGCGGCCTGACGATGCTGATCCTGTCCACGGAGCAGAACCCGGTCGTCGCCGCCCGGGCCAGGAAGCTCAAGCTCCCGGTCCTGCACGGCATCGACCGGAAAGACCTCGCACTCAAGCAGTGGTGCGAGGAGCAGGGCATCGCGCCTGAGCGCGTGCTCTACGTCGGCAACGACGTCAACGACCTCCCGTGCTTCGCCCTCGTCGGCTGGCCCGTGGCGGTCGCGAGCGCCCACGACGTCGTGCGCGGCGCCGCACGCGCGGTCACCACCCTCCCCGGCGGTGACGGCGCGATCCGAGAGATCGCCAGCTGGATCCTCGGCCCTTCTCTCGACTCCCTCGACAAGTAAGGAAATTCCTGCCATGAGCTCCAACTCCCGCCTGCGCACCTTCGGTTCGAAGACCGCCGGACCGGGTCAGCCCGTCTACATCACCGGCGAGATCGGCATCAACCACAACGGTGACCTGGACAACGCCTTCAAGCTGATCGACGCGGCCGCCGAGGCCGGCTGCGACGCGGTCAAGTTCCAGAAGCGGACCCCGGAGATCTGCACCCCGCGCGACCAGTGGGACATCGAGCGCGACACCCCCTGGGGCCGGATGACGTACATCGACTACCGGCACCGCGTCGAATTCGGCGAGGACGAGTACCGCCAGATCGACGAGTACTGCAAGGAGAAGGGCATCGCCTGGTTCGCCTCCCCGTGGGACACCGAGGCCGTCGCCTTCCTGGAGAAGTTCGACGTCCCGGCCCACAAGGTCGCGTCCGCGTCCCTGACCGACGACGAGCTCCTCCGCGCCCTGCGCGCCACGAACCGCACGATCATCCTCTCCACGGGCATGTCGACGCCGAAGCAGATCCGCCACGCGGTCGAGGTCCTGGGCAGCGACAACATCCTGCTCTGCCACGCCACGTCGACGTACCCGGCGAAGGCCGAGGAGCTGAACCTCCGCGTCATCAACACGCTCCAGGCCGAGTACCCGAACGTGCCGATCGGCTACTCCGGCCACGAGACGGGCCTGCAGACCACGCTGGCGGCGGTCGCGCTGGGCGCCACCTTCGTGGAGCGCCACATCACGCTGGACCGCGCGATGTGGGGCTCCGACCAGGCGGCCTCCGTGGAGCCGGGCGGCCTGCAGCGCCTGGTCCGCGACATCCGCACCATCGAGGCCTCCCTCGGTGACGGCGTCAAGAAGGTCTACGAGTCGGAGCTCGGCCCGATGAAGAAGCTCCGCCGCGTCCAGGGCGTCGTCGCCGAGGCCGAGATCGCCGCCGCCGCCGGCGAGCCGGTCGGCGTCTGAGCGGTACACGGCAGATGACTCCCCGAACCGGGTCGGCGGCCGGCTCCACCCTCGCCTTCGTCGAGAGCCCCGTACAGCTCCTCAACGTCCTGGAGTGGGCGCACATAGTCGCGCCCAGGGCCGCGCAGGAGCATGCGGAGAGCGCCGTGCCGCCGTCCGTACGGACACGGCACGAGGCCGCCGCCGACCCGGCCGGGGAGCAGGCCGACAGCGCCGCAGAGGCCCGCACCCCCCTCACCCCGGGCGAGCTCACCCTCGTCGTCCTGTCGCCCACCGATCCCATGACCCGCGGCCAGCTGCGCCGCATGGCGGAACTCGCCCGCAAAGAGGGCTACCAGGTCCGCTGGGAGGAGGCACGGGGCGGCCCGGCCGCGCCCTTCCAGACCATCGGCGGGCTCACCCCGCTCCTGCGGGTGGCCCGCCGGGTCGTCATCGGCGACCCGTTCTCCCGCTACGTACAGCTCCTGCTGACCATCACGCGCGCCCGCGACCTGGTCGTCGTCGACGACGGCACGGCCACCATGGAGTTCATCTCCCAGCTGGCCCGCGGCGAGCGCCTGGTGCGCTGGCACCGGCGCGGCGGGCGTCCGGGGGCGCGCGACATCGTCTTCGCCCCGGTGTCCGCATCGGCGCGCCGCCGCCTCACTCCGGGCGGCAAACGGACGGTCGAGGTGTTCTCCTCCATGCCGATGGAGACCGTCCCCGAGGGCGTCCGCATCACAGCGAACGACTTCGCGTGGACCCGCTCCCGCTTCGGCCCGCCCCGGATAACCAAGGGCGCCGACCTGGTGGGCACATCCCTGGTCGAGACGGGCGTGGTGGACCCCGACCGCTACCTGGAGGCGGTCGCATCCCTCGCCCGCACCCACGGCGCCACCAGGTACTTCGCCCACCGCCGCGAAAGCTCCGAGAAACTCCACCGGCTGGCGGTCGAAACGGGCCTCGAGGTGGTCCGCCCGGACCTGCCCCTGGAACTGATAGCCCGCCGTGGCCCGATCGGCCGTACGATCCTGAGCTTCCCGTCGACGGTCGTGCACACCCTGCCGCTGGCACTCGCGGGCACGGAGGTGAAGGTGGCCGTCTGTGACATCGACCCGGCCTGGCTCACCGACCACGCCTCGCCCCGAGCCCAGGGGTTCCTGTCCGGGGTCACGGGCACGGCTCGGGACGTGCACCGGTTGTCGGCGGTGGCGCACACCGCCTGAGCTTGGCCTTTGGCTCAGGAGCATACGGTGGGGCACCCACACCCGCACCGGCGCTTCGGTGAACCGCCCCGTCTTCCCCGGCCTGGGGGACCAATGGAACAGCGGGTATCGGTGAGATCGATCTTGGTCGGCTTTCCGTGATCCATTAGCACAAGTGATCTTTTGCGTACGGGTGTTCGCTCAAAGAGCCACGGTCGCAACCTGCTGGTCATGGGCAGATCTATCACCCGCGGGCGAGGCCGTTCAGGAAGCGAGGACCAAGGTGGCGTTATGGCCGCCGAAGCCGAATGAGTTGCTCAGGGCCGCCAGTGGTCCTTGAGGAAGTTGGCGCGGTGATCCGGTCACTATGTCCAAGCCGATTGCGTCGTCGGTCTCTTCTGCGTTGAGGGTCGGGGGCACGACGCGGTGGTAGAGGGCCAGCAGGGTGGTGATCGCCTCGACGGGGCCGGAGCCGCTCTGCAGGTGTCCGATCATGGACTTGGGAGCCGAGACGGCGATCTGGTCGGTGTGGGCGCCGCACACACGATGTAGGGCGCGGGCTTCGGCGAGGTCTCCGGCCGGTGTGGAGGTGGCGTGGGCGTTGACATGGGCGATGTCGGTGACCGACAGGCCGGCGTCGGCGAGCGCCCGGGTGATGGCTTTGGCCGCACCGAGTCCCTCGGGCTGCGGCTGGGCGATGCGGTGCCCGTCGACAGACATTCCGATACCGAGGATCCGGCCGTAGACCCGGGCACCGCGGGCGCGGGCATGGGCCTGCGACTCAAGGATCACGATGCCCGCGCCCTCGCCGAGCAGGAAACCGTCCCGGCTCTTGGCGAAAGGGCGGGAGGCACCCTGCGGGTCGTCGTTACGTCGGGAAAGGGCACGCATGGCGGCGAACCCGCCCAGGCCGAACGGGTGGATCGGTGCCTCGGCGCCGCCGGCGATCACGACGTCGGCCCGGCCCAAGCGAATCATGTCCGCCGCCAGCCCGATGGCCTCGGTCCCCGAGGCACAGGCGCTCACCGGCGCATGGGCACTGCCCTGGGCGCCGTACTGGATGGCTATCTGCGCCGCCGAGCTGTTGGGCAGCAGGGAGGGCACCGCGTAGGGCGACATGTGCTTCCAGCCCTTGGTCTGGAGCGTCTGATGCGCAGCGAGCATGGTCTGTGCGCCGATGGTGGAGGAGACCGCGACCGAGAGCCGCTCGGTGTCCAGCTCCGTAGCGGTATCGAGGCCGGCGTCCGCCCAGGCTTCGTGTACGGCCATCAGCGCCAGCTGCGTGACGCGGTCCATCCGGCGCGCCTGCGCGGGCGGGAGGGCTGCCGCGGGGTCCACGGCCGCGGGTGCGGCGATCCGCACCGGCAACTCATGGGCCCACGGTTCGTTCAAAACCCGGGCTCCTGACCGGCCTTCCAGCATGCCCTGCCAGCTGGAGGTGACGTTGGCGCCCAGCGGCGTGACCGCTCCGAGTCCGGTGACCACGACATCCGACGCTCCGGCGGAAGCTTTCTCTACCACGATCTTCCTCATTCAGTTATCTGTTTGACCAAAAGGGGAAAGCTACCTGAACGTCGCAAAATGGGGGCTGTCAGGTGGAGTTGGGTCGCAGTCGTCTTCCGCGTCGTAGAGGTGCGGGCCCAGCAGGGTAGCCAGAGTGCGCAACGTGGCCTCCAGCTCCAGTTGTTCGATGCTGTCGGCGGTGCCCGTGGTGGTCTCGTTCTTCCCGGTGATCCATCCGGGGTGTCGATCTGCGGCCCCCGCTGGCGCAAGGCGGACGGTGACGGTTTTACCGCCCGGGAGCCGTACCGTCAACTCCGCGGATTCGACGGACGCTTCCTCGTCGGCCATCTCCGCGCGCCGCTGGGCCGTACGGGCCACCACCACCTGCGTGTCTTCCACGGCCGCCCACAGGGCGTGGGCCTGCCGCCGCAGATGGTCGCCCTGGAAGGCGAGGTCTTCCACGCGGGCGGGCCGGAGCTCGGCGTCCTCCCCCATCGGCCCGGCCAGGGCGCTGATGTGGTCGAGGGCCATGTGCGTGGCAAACGCCGCCTGTGCCAGCGGCTCCAAGAAGTCAGTGTCCGCCCCCAGTTCGAAGAGGCGCTGAAGACCGCCCGGGAGATCAAGGCGCACGCGCCACACTGCCGGGTCCTGTTCACGGTCTACGAGATGAAAAGGCTGGGACGCGATGCCGCAGAGCTCACGGCCCTCGCCGATCACCTGACCGAGCACGGCCTGGTGCTGGAGATGCTCGCAGGCCCCCTGCCCGGCATCTACGACCCCACCGGGCCGGGCAAGCTCTTGTTCGGCTTCTTCGCCGCGATGGCGGAGACAGAGCGGGAGAACATCCGCGAGTCGACGTTGGAAGGGCTCGACACCGCAGCCCGCAAGGGCAAGCACGGCGGCCGGCCGCCCGTCATCACCGACGACATGCTCCACACCGTGCTGCGGCGCCGCGCGGGCGGCGAGTCCGTCGAGCAGATCCAGCCCGACCTGATCATCCCCACCGGCAAGCGCAAGGGGCAGAACCCTTCGGTAGCCAGCGTCTACCGAGCGCTCGCCGAGCACGCCAAGCGCGAGGCGTACCCCGAGGCCATCGAGCAGGCCCGCGCCGACTTCACCACACTCCAGAACGCGGACGTCCCCCAGCCACGCGCGGACGCCGTGATGCCCAGCACACGACCATGATCGTTCTCACCGATACTGGCTGTTCCACTGGTCCCCAAGGCCGTTCCCCTACTCCACCTTCGCCGCACAGAGCGAGTACACCTGCGGGACGCGTAGTCCTGCGGGGAATCGGAAGTGGCCGCTGTCGTGCTCGTGGAGGAACTCCAGGCGAAGGCCGGCGGCGGCCAGGGCGCTGACGACGTCGCCGATGCCGTGCAGCCATTCGACCGTCAGGGTTGCCGTGGTCACCGCGCTCGGGTCGGCATAGGTGCCAGGCGCATCCACGACGATCGGGTCGCGTTGGAAGTAGTCGTTCTCGACGGTCCGGCCGTCTTCGGCGAGGACGTCGGCGAAGGGATGGAACTCGGCCAGGTAGAGGAATCCACCCGGCGCGACGAGCGCGGCCGCCGTCTGCGCCCACCGGGCGATGTCCGGGAGCCAGCAGAGCGCGCCGAAGCCGGTGTAGACGATGTCGAAGGTCTGCGCGTCAAGTGCGTGGACGGCGTCGTACACGTCGGCGGTGACGAACCGGGCGGTGTCGGCACCGATCTGTGCGGCCAGGCCGCGGGCCACGTCCACGGCAGGCGCCGAGAAGTCGAGGCCGGTGACGGTGGCTCCGCGCCTGGCCCAGGACAGCGTGTCAAGCCCGATGTGGCACTGGAGGTGGAGCAGGGTCTTGCCGCTGACGACGCCGACCTCGGCGAGCTCGAAAGCTCGGAGTGTGTCCTTGCCGGCGACGAAGCCGGGAAGGTCGTAGTAGGGGCCGGCAACGTGGATCGGTACGCGCTCGTCCCAGTTGGCACGGTTGGCCGCGCGCCACTCGGCGGAGTTTTGGGCCGTCGTCATGGCGGGCAAGGCTAGCCAGGGGCGCGGATGACGATCAATCGGTTTTGCCGCGCTTGCCGCGCCTTCAGTGCGTCGTGCCAGCCTTGATGGCTGCTATGAGGGTGCCGAGTTGGGCACGGGTGGCCAGCAGGATGACTTCCGGCTCGTCGCTCTCGCGGAGGCGGATCGTCCCGTCCGGAGCGGCGGCGATGTAGACACAGGAGGAGCCTTCTTCGCTGTGGGTGGACTTCTGCCAGTTCAAGGAGGTCACGAGTTGCCTCTCAGGTGTCTCGGGTGATGCGGCGAATAAGGTCTCGGGATGCGTCCGGCTTGAGGGCAACCCTCTCCATGCGGTCGAGGACGAGTCGGTATTTCTCCAACTGCCCCATTGCATCGACGAGTTCGCTGCCATGAGCCGTGTCGAGCTGAACTGTGTCAAGGGTGGGCACCGGGCCGTGGGCGTAGTCCACGCCATGACCAGTCGTGGGGAACGACGTTCCGTCGAAGGGGATAACCCGGAGAATGACTGAGGGCATGTCACCGAGTTCGGTGAGGTGGGTGAGCTGTGCGCGCGCCACGTCCCTCCCGCCGAACTGCATGCGGAGCGCTGCCTCGTGGATGATCGCGGTGTACGGCGGCGGGTCCTCTCGGTACACAACCGCCTGGCGTTTGATGCGGTGCGAGACACGGTGTTCGATCTCGTGCGGGCGCAAGGCCGGAACCACCTCCCGGAATAGCGCGCGGGCATGCTCAGGTGTCTGGAGCAGACCGGGGATGTTGATGACCTGAGCCACGCGCAGGGCACTCGCGTGGTGCTCCATCTCCGCCAGGTCCAGGAGGCGGGCGGGGAGTGTGTCGCGGTACTCCTCCCACCAGCCGCGAGTGCGGTCAGCCGCCATGTCGGCCAAGGCGTCGACCAAGGGCTGGTCAGCGCAGCCATAGATGTGGGCCAGGGTGCGTACACGGTCGGCGCTCACCCCGAAGCGGTTGGCCTCAATGTTGCTGATTTGGGCCTGGGTGGTGCCCAGCGCGCGAGCTGCCTCAACAGCGGTCATGCCCGAGCGCTCGCGCAGACGACGCAGTTCCACGCCGATGCGCAGACGGCGCGCTGATGGGGCAGTCCTCGGTGCCATGTCCTCGCTCCATTTCGTACCCGTGGTGCGGTGGTCACCCACACGAGGGCAATCCCTGAAGGTTTTGCTTCGTTCTGCAAAACCTTCAGGGATTGCAGTCTACGGTGTGACTCAAGCCGCCCAACTGCCCTGCTTCATAAGCCGGAAGCGCACCACGCACATGGCATGCCACCGCAGGAACAGGGCCGTCGAAGCGAACCAAGTCCCGCCCTCAAGGAGGCGTCATGGTCACCGTATCCTCGCCCGCGCCGCCACAAGCCTGGTCCTACGCCCTTCACTTGCCCCACGACCCCCGCACACCGCGCATCGCGCGCATGACGTTGCGGGCCGTCCTCCCGGCGTACGGGATGGGAGAACTGCTCGACATCGCTGAACTGTTGACATCCGAACTGGTCACGAACGCCTACCGGCACACGGACGGCCCGGCTGCCCTGCGGCTTCGCGCCACATCCGCGCGAGGCGTCCGAGTGAGCGTGTGGGACACCAGCCCGCACATCCCCGCTCCCTTCGACCGCCCGTCCGGGCGCCCGGGCGCGCCGTCCCCGGTCCCGCCGGAAGCGGACGGAGGTCGGGGCTTGGGCTTCGTACGGCAGTGGGCCGACGAGTGGGGTGGCTTCCCACTCGGGGACGACCCGTATGGGCAGGGAGGGAAGCTGCTGTGGTTCGAGCTCACCCAGCCGTGTACCGCTCCCGACGCTACCGTGGCGGCAGCGACATGCCCCCGTAGTCAGTGGAGGACCGCGGTGACCGCCATGATCGAGCGGCCGAAATTCACAGCGGGTCCGGTGTCCGGAGACTTCGGGGAATTGCTCCGGATCATCGAGGAACTGGAAACGCCTGACGGTTACAAGGCCGAGCTCATCCGGGGAAAGATCGTCGTGTCGCCGTGGTGGGAGCCGCGCCATCTGCGTGCCATGCGAGCGCTGCGCCGCCAGCTGGAGTTCCACGCCCCGGAGGGGCACGACGTCGACGTCGCACCCGTCCTCTTCGCCTTCCCCGAGTCCGGGCGCGCCTTCGGTCCCGACCTGCACGTCGCAGACGAGACCGCCTTCGAAGCCGAAGGCCGTCATGCCGACGGCACCGCGCTCTCCCTCGTCGCCGAGCTGACCTCCGAGTCGACCAAGGACGTCGACTGGCTGGACAAGCTGGACACGTACGGGCGAGTCGTGCCTGTGTATCTCGTGCTCGACATGCAGGCCCAGGAGATCAGCGCGTTCTGGGATCCGTCGCCGAAGGGGTACCGGTCGCGGACCAACGTGCCCTTCGGGCGGTCGCTCCACGTGCCGGCGCCGTTCGACTTCGAGCTGGACACCTCAGGGTTCGTCATGCCGCCCGAGGCCGAGACCGAGGCCGAGAACGGGGAGGCGGGCGAGGACCAGTGAGGCCCGCAGGGCGCCACACCGGCCCGGCGGAAACCTCATTTTTTACCCAGCCGCGGCGGCGCGCATGCACATCCCGGCCGGATTTCTTACCTCAATCGGGCTGAAGTTTTGTTGATCGGAGTTCGGTCCGCCCCCGATTCGCCCTACCCTTCAAAGGGTGAAGCAACTGACGTCCCGCGAGTCCGACGCCTCCGGAGCCGAGCCCGCGGCGGATGCCCTGGCAGGTGCGCTGCCCGACGAACTGCGCACCGAGCTGATCGCCTTCCGTCGTGACCTGCACATGCATCCCGAGCTCGGCAACCAGGAGTTCCGTACCACCGCGGCGATCAAGGCCCGCCTCGAGCAGGCCGGGCTGCGGCCGCGCGTCCTCGACACGGGGACGGGCCTCGTATGCGACGTCGGCGGCGGCAACCTCCCGGAACGGGACACCGTGCGCCCCATGCTCGCGCTGCGTGCCGACATCGACGCGCTGCCCATCCCGGACACCAAGAGCAGCTGCGCCTACCGCTCGACCGTTCCCGACCGGGCCCACGCCTGCGGCCACGACGTGCACACCACCGTGGTGCTGGGGGCGGGCCTCGTCCTCGCCGAGCTGGACCGCCAGGGCCGGCTTCCGCATCCCGTACGGCTGATCTTCCAGCCCGCCGAGGAGGTACTGCCCGGCGGCGCCGCCGACGCGATCGAGTCGGGCGTCCTGGACGGCGTCGGAAAGATCATCGCCGTGCACTGCGACCCGAAGGTGGACGCGGGGCGCATCGGGCTGCGGCACGGCCCGATCACCTCCGCCTGCGACCGGCTGGAGATCTCCCTCGACGGACCGGGCGGCCACACGGCCCGCCCGCACCTGACGACCGACCTCGTCACCGCGACCGCCAAGGTTGTCACCGAGGTGCCCGGGCTGATCGCCCGCCGGGTCGACGCGCGCTCGGGTCTTGCCGTGACCTGGGGCCGTATCGAATCCGGCCACACGTGCAACGTCATCCCGCAGCACGCCGAGCTGTCCGGCACCGTGCGCTGCCTCGACCTGGACGCCTGGCGACAGGCGCCCGACCTGGTGCACGCCGCGATCGACGAGATCGCCGGACTCCACCGGGCCAAGTCGGTGATCAACTACATCCGCGGAGTGCCCCCCGTCGTCAACGACCCCGAGGTGACCGAGCTGCTGCGGGACGCCATGAGCGCGCGCCGAGGAGTGTCCTCGATCGAGGACACCGAGCAGAGCCTCGGCGGCGAGGACTTCTCCTGGTACCTGGAGAAGGTGCCGGGCGCCATGGCCCGGCTCGGCGTGCGTACGCCCGGTGAGCGCGGCATCCGCGATCTGCACCAGGGCGACTTCGACGCCGACGAGTCGGCGATCACCGTCGGCGTCGAACTCTTCACGGCGGCCGCGCTGCTGGAAGCCGGGATGTGATCCGCGGTGGTTCGGGATCCGCGGTGGTTCGGGACCGTCCGGAACCGTTCGGGCGGGCTCCACACGGCGCGTTCCGGCCGGGCTCCACACGCCGCCGTACGCCCCTGCCTGACCCTCACGCAAATGCATACAGCTGTATGCGCAGCGTGAGGGTCGTGTCCTAAGCGCACCTTTCGATCCCATGGTTCACAGGGGTGTAACCGGTCATCGGCACGAATGGATAACGGCCTCAAGGAACCCCATTCCCTGGAGTGTCTACGCGCGTTAATGTGCGCCGAACTGAGCACCCACGCGGGGCTTTGGAGAATGGGGAACTTCAGATGCGGATATCCAAACTGACCCGGGCCGCGGTGGGGATCGCGTCGCTCGCACTCGCCGCCACCGCCTGTGGCAGCACCAGCGACCAGGCGGACACGAGCGACAGCAAGGACAGCAACAAGGGCCTCGCCATCGCCTACGACATCGGCGGCAAGGGCGACCAGTCGTTCAACGACGCCGCCTACGCGGGCCTGGAGAAGGCGAAGAGCGAGTTCGGCTACGAGACCGCCGACAAGGAGCCCACCGAGGGCGAGACCGACGCTGACAAGGAGCAGCGCTTGGCGGCGCTGGCCAAGCAGGGCTACAACCCGGTCATCGGCGTCGGCTTCGCCTACGGGCCTGCCATGGAGAAGGCCGCCAAGAAGTACCCGGAAACCACCTTCGGCATCGTGGACTCGGTCGTCGAGGCAGACAACGTGGCGTCCCTGGTCTTCGCGGAGCAGGAGGCCTCGTACCTCGCCGGTGTCACCGCCGCGAAGGCGACCAAGACGAACACCGTCGGCTTCGTGGGCGGTGTGGACATTCCGCTCATCCACAAGTTCGAGGCGGGCTTCAAGCAGGGCGTCGAGGACACCAACTCCAAGGTCAAGGTTCTGTCGCAGTACCTGACGCAGACCGCCGAGGAGGGTGGCTTCTCCAGCCCCGACAAGGGCAAGGCCGCCGCCGAGGGTCAGATCGAGAAGAAGGCGGACGTCGTCTACCAGGCGGCCGGCCTGTCCGGCCAGGGCGTGATCGAGGCCGCTGCCGCCGCCAAGGTGTGGGCGATCGGCGTCGACTCCGACCAGTACGAGCAGGCGGCCCTCGCCAAGTACAAGGACTACATCCTGACCTCCGCGCTCAAGGACGTCGGCGGCGCGGTGTACGCGCTCGCCAAGTCCGTCGAGGACGCCAAGCCGCTGACCGGCGTGCAGACCTTCGACCTGAAGGTGGACGGCGTCGGCCTCGCCGAGAGCAACCCGAAGTTCAAGGAGATCGACGGTCTCGCCGACGCCGTGGCCAAGGCCAAGGCGGGCATCATCGACGGCTCCATCAAGGTCAAGACCGAGTGACCTGACCACCTGTCGTGGCCGAAGTCACATGCGGCGGGCGGGCGTCCTCGACGCCCGCCCGCCCTTGTCTTCGCACGGCTCGGGCAGGGCCGCGCACCTTCATCCGCCCGGCTTGGGCACGGGCGCATAACAAGGTGGACAGAAGGGGTTTTCTCGTAGGTCTACGCGCGTTACTCTGCGGCGGAGTTAGCGCCACAGCTGTACCGCCAGGCGCTTGTACGACAGGAGCACAACACATGCGCCGGGTTTCCCGCATCGCGGTCGCGGGCGCTGCGACCGCCTCTCTCGCCCTCGCTCTCTCCGCCTGTGGCGGCACCTCGACCTCCGCCGGCTCGTCGGAGTCGAAGGGCGACAAGGGCCTTGCCATCGCGTACGACGTCGGCGGCAAGGGCGACCAGTCCTTCAACGACGCGGCGTACGCGGGCCTGGAGAAGGCGAAGAACGAGTTCGGCTACAAGACCGCCGACATGGAGCCCACCGAGGGCGAGACCGACGCCGACAAGGCCCAGCGCCTGGCGTCGCTGGCCAAGCAGGGCTACAACCCGGTGATCGGCGTCGGCTACGCGTACGCGACCGCCGTCAAGGAGGCCGCGGCCAAGTACCCCGACACCACCTTCGGCATCGTGGACGACTCCACGATCGAGGCGGACAACGTCGCGGACCTGGTCTTCTCCGAGGAGGAGGCCTCGTACCTCGCCGGTGTCGCCGCCGCGAAGGCGACCAAGTCGGATGTCGTCGGCTTCGTGGGCGGTGTGGACATCCCGCTCATCCACAAGTTCGAGGCGGGCTTCAAGCAGGGCGTCGAGGACACGAACCCGAAGGTCAAGGTTCTGTCGCAGTACCTGACGCAGACCGCCGAGGAGGGTGGCTTCTCCAGCCCCGACAAGGGCAAGACGGCCGCCGAGGGCCAGATCGAGAAGAAGGCCGACGTCGTCTACCAGGCGGCCGGTCTCTCCGGCCAGGGCGTGATCGAGGCCGCCGCGGCGAACAAGGTGTGGGCGATCGGCGTCGACTCCGACCAGTACGCGCAGGAAGCCCTCAGCAAGTACAAGAAGTACATCCTCACCTCCGCGACGAAGGACGTCGCGAAGGCGGTGTACAACCTTGCGAAGTCGGTCGAGGACGGCAAGCCCGAGACCGGTATCGTCAGGGGCGATCTGAAGTCCGGTGAGGTCGGCCTCGCGGACTCCAACCCGGAGTTCAAGAGCGACACCGAGCTCCAGGAGGCCATCGAGACGGCCAAGGACAAGATCATCAGCGGCGAGATCAAGGTCAAGACCAGCTGACACGGTCACCGACCAGCTGACACGGTCACCGACCGGTTGACAGGTCAACGGCCGGCTGACACAGCAAGACGACGAGCAGCCAGTAACCGCGGGGTTACGTCCGCTCAACGGGGTGCGGGGAGTCTGACTCCCTGTACCCCGTTGTCGCGGAGCATCGCCCCTTCCGATGCCGTAGGGGCGCTACACGCGTAGACGACCCCCTTCTACAGGAGAGTGCGCCATCAACGCGTCCAGCAGCCCTCCGGCAGACGCGGCGGGCGGTCAGGTGACCGCCGTCGAACTCGCCGGGATCACGAAGCGATTCCCCGGCGTCGTGGCCAACCATGACATCCACCTCACCGTCCGCAAGGGCACCGTCCACGCCCTCGTCGGCGAGAACGGCGCCGGCAAGTCGACGCTGATGAAGATCCTCTACGGCATGCAGAAGCCGGACGAGGGCACCATCGCGATCGACGGCGAGCAGGTCGCCTTCTCGTCGCCGGCCGACGCCATCGCCCGCGGCATCGGCATGGTCCACCAGCACTTCATGCTCGCCGACAACCTCACCGTCCTGGAGAACGTGGTCCTGGGCAGCGAGAAGCTGTACGGCATCGGCTCCAGGGCGCGCCGGAAGATATCGGAGATATCCGAGCGGTACGGCCTCGGCGTACGCCCCGACGTCCTCGTCGAGAACCTCGGCGTCGCCGACCGGCAGCGCGTGGAGATCCTCAAGGTCCTCTACCGCGGCGCCCGCACCCTGATCCTCGACGAGCCCACCGCGGTCCTCGTGCCGCAGGAGGTCGACGCGCTCTTCGCCAACCTGCGCGAGCTCAAGTCCGAGGGCCTGTCGGTCATCTTCATCTCCCACAAACTGGGCGAGGTGCTCTCGGTCGCCGACGAGATCACGGTCATCCGCCGCGGTACGACCGTCGGCACCGCCGTCCCCTCCGAGACCACCCCGCGCCAGCTCGCCGAACTCATGGTCGGCAGCGAGCTGCCCACGCCCGAGACCAGCGAGTCCACGGTCACCGACCGCCCGGTCGTGACCGTCAAGGACCTGCGCCTGGTCGCCGACGGCGGCAAGGCGCTGCTCGACGACATCAGCTTCACCATCCACGCGGGCGAGGTCCTGGGCCTGGCCGGTGTCGAGGGCAACGGCCAGACCGAGCTGATCGAGGCGCTCATCGGCCTCCGGCACGCCGACTCCGGCACCATCACGCTGGCCGAGGACGAGATCACCGCCTGGCCCACGCGTAAGCGCCGCGAGCAGGGCGTCGGCTACATCCCCGAGGACCGCCACCGCCATGGCCTGCTCCTCGAGGCGCCCCTCTGGGAGAACCGCATCCTCGGCCACGTCACCGAGAGGCCCAACGCGCGCGGCATCTGGCTGGACCCGAAGGCCGCCCAGGCCGACACCCGCCGGATCGTCGAGGAGTACGACGTCCGTACCCCCGGCATCGACGTCACCGCCGCTTCCCTGTCCGGCGGAAACCAGCAGAAGCTGATCGTCGGCCGCGAGATGAGCCACAAGCCGCGCTTCCTGATCGCCGCCCACCCCACCCGAGGCGTGGACGTCGGCGCGCAGGCCCAGATCTGGGACCAGATACGGGAGGCCCGCCGCGAAGGCCTCGCCGTGCTGCTGATCTCCGCGGACCTGGACGAGCTGATCGGCCTCTCCGACACCCTCCGGGTGATCTACAACGGGGGGCTGGTCGCCGACGCCGACCCGGCCACCATCACCCCGGAGGAGCTCGGCTCGGCCATGACCGGCGCCGCCTCCGGCCACCTCGAACACGAAGAGACCCCGGCAGACCCGCCGGCGAAGACCCCGGCAGCTCCGGCGAAGACCACGGCAGACGCCCCGGAAGACGAGGCCCGCTGATGAAGAAGTTCGACAAGGAGCGGGTGCTCCTCGCCGTGGCCGGACCGGTCATCGCGCTCGTCGTGGCCGTGGCCCTGACCTCGATCGTGCTGGTCGCGTCGGGCAAGAACCCGGTCGAGCCGTACCAGCTGATGTTCGAGCAGGCCACGTACTCCGACATCCAGGTCCTGATCATCAACCAGGCCGGGATGTACTACCTGGCGGCGCTCGCGGTGGCCATCGGCTTCCGGATGAACCTGTTCAACATCGGCGTGGACGGCCAGTACCAGCTCGCCGCCATGGCGGCCGCGATCGTCGGCACCCACATCGGGCTGCCGGCGGTCCTGCAGATTCCGCTGCTGGTGCTGACCGCGGTCCTCACCGGTGCGTTCTGGTCGGGCATCGCGGGTGTCCTGAAGGTCACCCGCGGCGTCAGCGAGGTCGTCGCGACGATCATGCTCAACGCGATCGCGACCTCCGTCATCGCGTACCTGTGGCTGCCCAGCGTCTTCGGCGTCAAGGTCGGCAACAACAACACCACCGGCGAGATGGCGAAGTCCGGCTGGGTGCCCGGCATCGACATGGGTCCCGCCGGAGAGATCTACGGCTTCACGATCGTCGCCGTCCTCCTCGGCATCGGCTACTGGGTCGTCCTCAACCGCACCCGCTTCGGCTTCGACCTGCGCGCCTCGGGCGCGTCGGAGACCGCCGCCGCGGCCAGCGGTGTCGACCCGGGGCGCATGGTCCTCACCGCCATGCTGGTCTCCGGCGGCATGGCCGGCCTCGCGGGCCTGCCGATCCTGCTCGGCGCCTCGCACACCTACAGCGCCACCTTCCCGACCACCCTCGGCTTCACGGGCATCACCATCGCCCTGCTCGGCCGCAACAACCCGGTCGGTATCGCCTTCGCCGCCCTCCTGATCGCCTGGCTCGACAAGGCGTCGCCGGAACTGGAGTTCGCTCCCGTTCCCTACGACAAGGAGATCGCGGTCATCATGCAGGGCCTGATCGTGCTCGCGGTCGTCGTCTCGTACGAGGCCGTACGCACCTGGGGCCTGCGCCGCCAGCAGCGCCGCGTCGGCGCGGAGCTCGCCGCGGGCCTTGTCCTCGGCGCCTCCTCTGACAACAACACCGAGAAGGAGGTGGCTGGCCGATGACCACGGCAACCGCTGTCAACCAGCCCTCGCTGGGCTCCGCCGCACCGGCCGGCCGCAAGCTGTCGCTCCCCGTCCTTCTGCTGGTGATCGCGGGCGCCCTCGCGCTGACCTCGATCGTCCGCATCATCACCGGCGCCGACGGCATCACCAACGTCAGCCAGATGTCCACCGCGCTCCAGCTGGCCGTACCGATCGGCTTGGCGGGCCTCGGCGGCCTGTGGGCCGAGCGCGCGGGCGTCGTCAACATCGGCCTCGAAGGCATGATGATCCTCGGCACCTGGTTCGGTGCCTGGGCCGGCTACCAGTGGGGCCCGTGGACCGGCGTCCTGGTCGGCATCATCGGCGGCGCGCTCGGCGGCCTGCTCCACGCGATCGTCACCGTCACCTTCAACGTCAACCACATCGTCTCCGGTGTGGCCATCAACATCCTCGCGCTCGGCGCCACCCGCTACCTCGCCCCGCTCGCTTTCGAGGGCGTCCAGGGCGGCTCCTCCAAGCAGTCCCCGCCGGTGCAGTCCCTCGGCGACTTCACGGTGCCAGGACTCTCCGACGCGCTTCAAGAACTCAACGCCAAGGGCTGGTTCTTCGTCTCGGACATCGCGGGGCTCCTCGGTGGCCTGGTCACCAACGTCTCCTGGCTGACCCTGCTCGCCGTCGCGCTGATCCCCGCCACCTGGTGGATCCTGTGGCGCACCGCCTTCGGTCTGCGCCTGCGGTCCTGCGGCGAGAACCCGGTCGCGGCCGAGTCGCTCGGCGTCAACGTCTACAAGTACAAGTACCTGGCCGTGATCATCTCCGGCGGCCTGGCCGGACTCGGCGGCGTGTTCCTCTCCATCGTCGCCAACCCCTTCTATCTGGAGGGCCAGACCAGCGGCCGCGGCTACATCGGCCTCGCCGCGATGATCTTCGGCAACTGGATGCCCGGCGGACTCGCCCTGGGCGCCGGCCTCTTCGGCTACACCGACAGCCTCAACCTGCGCGGCGGCTCCGAGAACGTCCACGCGCTGCTGCTGCTCGGCGCCATCCTGCTGGTGGTCGGCTGGCTGTGGCTGACGCTGCGGAAGAAGTACGTCCCGGCCGTGATCACCCTCGTCGTCGGTGCCATGGTGTTCACTTGGTACTCCGTCACCAACGAGGTGCCCAACCAGGTCGTCTCCGCCACGCCGTACGTCATCACGCTGCTCGTGCTCGCACTGTCGGCGCAACGACTGCGGATGCCGAAGGCGGACGGCCTGCCGTACCGGAAGGGTCAGGGCAAGTGAGCTCCGTAGGCGGCGCCGTCCAGGACGCCGACGTCGACTGGGAGGCCCTGCGGGAGGCCGCGCGGGACGCCATGTCCCGCGCGTACGCCCCCTACTCGGGCTTCCCGGTCGGCGCCGCGGCCCTGGCCGACGACGGCCGGACCGTGACCGGCTGCAACGTCGAGAACGCTTCGTACGGCCTCGGGCTGTGCGCCGAATGCGGGCTGGTCTCGCAGCTGCAGATGACCGGTGGGGGGCGGCTGACGCACTTCACCTGCGTCGACGGCAAGGGCGACATCCTGATGCCGTGCGGGCGCTGCCGCCAGCTGCTCTTCGAGTTCGGCGGGCCCGAACTGCTCCTTGAGACCCCGCAGGGGGTCCTGCCCCTGTCGGCGGTGCTGCCGCAGGCGTTCGGGCCGGAGCGGCTTACGTAGGCGGTTTTCCTCCCCTGCCCCGCCCCTTCCCGAAACTGGGGGCTCCGCCCCCAGACCCCCGATCGCCCTGACGGGCTCGTCCTCAAGCGCCGGACGGGCTGAAAAATCCAGCCCGTCCGGCGTTTGAGGACGAGGCGGCGGAGCCGCCGATCAACGGGGTCCAGGGGCAGCGCCCCTGGTTACGGGAAGGGGCGGGGTGGGGGAAGACAAACCGCCAACCGCCACCCGCACCACCGGAAGAACAACCGGAAGGAACCCCCATGGACGCCATCTCCGTCATCCGCACCAAGCGCGACCGAGGCGAACTCACCGACGCCCAGATCGACTGGGTCATCGACGCCTACACCCGCGGCGAGGTCGCCGACGAGCAGATGTCGGCGCTGGCGATGGCCATCCTCCTCAACGGCATGAACCGGCGCGAGATCGCCCGCTGGACCGCCGCCATGATCGCCTCCGGCGAGCGCATGGACTTCTCGAAGCTCACCCGCCCCACGGCGGACAAGCACTCCACGGGCGGAGTAGGCGACAAGATCACGCTGCCGCTGGCCCCGCTGGTCGCCGCCTGCGGCGCCGCCGTCCCGCAGCTGTCCGGCCGCGGCCTCGGCCACACCGGCGGCACGCTCGACAAGCTGGAGTCGATCCCGGGCTGGCGCGCCCTGCTCTCCAACGAGGAGATGCTGAACGTCCTCGACACGACCGGGGCCGTGATCTGCGCGGCGGGCGACGGCCTGGCCCCCGCCGACAAGAAGCTGTACGCCCTGCGGGACGTGACCGGCACGGTCGAGGCGATCCCGCTGATCGCCTCGTCGATCATGTCGAAGAAGATCGCGGAGGGCACCGGCTCGCTGGTGCTCGACGTGAAGGCCGGCACGGGCGCCTTCATGAAGACGATCGAGGACGCCCGCGAACTCGCCTCCACCATGGTCGGCCTTGGCACCGACCACGGCGTCAAGACGGTCGCGCTGCTCACCGACATGTCCACCCCGCTCGGCCTGACCGCGGGCAACGCCCTCGAGGTCCGCGAGTCGGTCGAGGTCCTGGCGGGCGGCGGCCCCGCGGACGTCGTGGAACTCACCCTGGCCCTGGCCCGCGAGATGCTGGACGCGGCCGGACTGCCGGACGCCGACCCTGCGAGGGCGCTGGAGGACGGCTCAGCCATGGACGTATGGCGCCGCATGATCGCCGCGCAGGACGGCGACCCGGACGCGCCGCTGCCCACATCCCGCGAGCAGCACATCGTGACGGCGCCCTCGTCCGGCGTACTGACCCGCCTCGACGCATACGGCGTCGGCGTGGCCGCCTGGCGCCTCGGCGCGGGCCGCGCCCGCAAGGAGGACCCGGTCCAGGCCGCGGCCGGCATCGAACTCCACGCCAAGCCGGGCGACACCGTCACCGAGGGCCAGCCCCTTCTCACCCTCCACACGGACACGCCGGAGCGGTTCGCGTACGCGCTCGAGTCGCTGGAGGGGGCGTACGACATCGCGGCGGCCGACACGGACTTCACCCCGTCGCCGATCGTGCTGGGACGTATTGCCTGAGCCGGATACCTGAGCCGGAGCAGCTGAGCCGGAGCGCGCGCCACCGCGCGGGGTCGTCGCTCGCGATGAGTTCTCCGCTCACGCCCGGTCTACCGACCGTGGACGCTCCGACACCCGCACCCCTGGTCCTGCCCAGCACCGCCGGCCGCGCCGAAGTGCTCCGGCTGTGCGAGCACGTACGGGCGCAGCTGCTGGCCGGCGGCGCGGACGTCGTCGTATGCGACGCCGCGGCGCTGGCCGCGCCAGGGCTCGCCGCCGTCGACCTGCTGGCCCGGCTGGAACTCGCCGCGCGCCGGGCAGGCGGCCGGATCCGGATCCGCAACCCGACCCCGCGGCTGCGGGAGCTGCTCCACCTCGCCGGACTACGGCTCGAGATGGAGCGGCATCCCGAACAGCGGGAACCACCGCGCCGTGTCCAGGAAGCAGTGGAACCCGGTGATCCGCCCCTCTGATATCTCGATGACCTGCACCGCCCAGGGAACGAAGCCCTTCCCGTCAGGGTCCGGCTTGTACTGCGCGAACGCAGGCGTGCCGTTGGCGGTGACCGGCAGCAGCCGGGAGCCCTCGCAGGCCGCGCCCAGCGTGGTCATAAAGCCGGTGATGTCCCCGTGCCCACGCAGCCACAGGTCGAACGGCGGCATCGTCATCACCGCGTCCTCGTGCAGCAGGGCCGTCAGCGCCGCCATGTCGTACCCCTCGAAGGCCGCCACATAGCGGTCCAGGAGCTTGCGCTGCTCCTCGTCCAGCGGGTCGGCGGTCGCCGTGTCCAGCGAGCCGCCGCTCTCGGCCAGGGTCGCTCGCGCCCGCTGCAGCGCGCTGTTGACCGAGGCGACCGAGGTGCCGAGCAGCTCGGCGACCTCATTCGCCTTCCAGGCGAGCACCTCGCGCAGGATCAGCACGGCCCGCTGCTTCGGCGGCAGTTGCTGCAGGGCCGCCATGAACGCGAGACGCACCGACTCCTTGGCCACCGCGGCCTCCGCCGGGTCGCTGACCTGCGGCAGCACGCGCCCGTCCGGCATCGGCTCCAGCCAGGTGTGGTCCGGGCGCGGATTGAGCGCCGCCTGCGCCAGCGGCGTGGCCTCCGTCAGATCCATGGGGCGGGCCCGGCGGTTGCCCGCGTTCAGCATGTCCAGGCATACGTTCGTCGCGATGCGGTACAGCCACGAGCGCAGGGACGAGCGGCCCTCGAACCGGTCGTAGCTCCGCCAGGCGCGCACCATCGTGTCCTGCACCGCGTCCTCGGCCTCGAAGGAGGAACCGAGCATCCGGTAGCAGTACCCCGTCAACTCGACCCGGTACTGCTCCAGCCGGGCGTCCAGATCCGTCGTCGTCGCTGTGCTGTCACTCATGGAACCCACCCCTGTGGCTTCTCCGTCGCCTGTGCGGCGCCAGCATTCCGGAAGCTACAGGACCCCACTGACAATCGGCCCAGACCCGCCGTTTCCGCGTACGGATGAGGGCCGGGCCGCGATACTGGCACCTCCCATGCCCCGATCCTCACGCCGCACCCCGCGCACCGCTAGTCGGCGGTACGCGGGGTGCGCGTCAGTACGAGACGTGACCGGCGACCTCAGGGCCGCGCAGGCACCGCGACCAGCCGGGCGTGCCGCGCGGCCAGCGTTCCGGCGACCGTGATCGTCACGACACCGCCCACCGCGAGCAGTCCGAGCGCCACGGTCCCGAACCAGCCGCCGGCGTGGAAGGCGACCGCGCCCAGCGTGCTGCCCGCGCTGGAGCCCACGTAGTACGCGGACTGGTAGAGCGCCGAGGCCTGCGCCCGGCCGTGGGTCGCCGTGTGGCTCACCGCCGAGGACGCGACCGCGTGGCCCGCGAAGAAGCCCGCGGTGATCAGGATCAGGCCCAGCAGGACCAGCGGCAGCGCGTCGGCGAGCGACAGCAGCAGGCCCACGGCCGTGGTGCCGCCCGCCAGGTACAGCGCCCCGCGCCGCCCCAGCCGGGCCACCAGCTGTCCGGCCGCGGACGCCGAGACCGTACCCACCAGATACACCAGGAAGATCGAGCCGATGATGCCCTGCGGAAGCGAGAAGGGCGCGTCCGTCAGCCGGTATCCGATCACCGTGTAGACCCCGCCGAACACCGTCATGAACAGCGCGCCGATCGCGTACAGGCGGCACAGCAGCGGATTCGCCAGGTGGCCGCGGACCGTGCGCGCCAGGGCCTTCGGGTTCAGCGTGCCCGCCTTGAAATGGCGCTGCGTCGGCAGCAGCGCCCGGAACAGCACCGCGCACACCACGGCGATCACGCCGATCGCACCGAGGGCGACACGCCAGCCCCACTCCTGCGCGACCCAGCCGGTGATGACCCGGCCGCTCATGCCGCCGATGCTGTTGCCCGCGACGAACAGACCGACGGCGGCCACCAGCGCCTTGGGACGCACCTCCTCCGCCAGGTACGCCATCGCGGACGCCGGAAGCCCGGCGAGCGCGGCGCCCTGAACGGCGCGCAGCGCGATCAGCGCGCCGACCGAGGGCGCGAAGGGCACCAGCAGCGCGACCGTCACCGCGACCGTGAGCGACGCCGTCATCAGCGTCCGCCGCCCGAAACGCTCCGACAGCGCGGACATCGGCAGTACGCACAGCGCCAGCGCGCCCGTAGCCGCGGAAACCGTCCAGCTGGCCGAGCTCGCGCTCACGCCGAAGTCGTCGGAAATGAGCGGCAGCAGGGCTTGCGTGGAGTAGAGGAGGGCGAACGTCGCGACGCCGGCCAGGAACAGGGCGAGGCTCATCCGGCGGTAGCCGGGACCACCCGGGGTCATACGCGAGTCGGAGGCAGAGGCGGCAGGGCGGGCGTCCACGGTGGTGGACGCCTTGGTACTGGCAGGAGGCATGCCCCGAACGTACGACCACCTGCATTCATGCGTCCAATGCATGGAATCGCCATAATCGATCCCATGGAGCATGAGCAGAGGTCACAGGCGCGACTGTCACCGTCCGGTGACACGCAAGACATTGCGGCGATACTCGCGCCGCGCCTCGCCTACTTCGCAGGCGTCGCCCGTACCGAGCACGTCACGCGGGCCGCGCAGGAGATGCAGGTGCCGCAGTCGACCCTGTCCCGGGCCCTCGTACGGCTCGAACAGGACCTGGGCGTCGACCTGTTCGCGCGCCATGGCCGCACGGTGTCGCTGACGCCCGCGGGCCGCACCTTCCTCACCTCGGTCGAGCGGGCGCTCGCCGAGGTCGAGCGCGCCGCCGAGGAGGTACGGGCGGACGTCGACCCGGCGTCCGGCAAGGTCGCCTTCGGCTTCCTGCACACCATGGGTTTCGAAACCGTGCCCGAGCTCATCCGTGCCTTCCGTGTCGATCACCCTCGCGTGCGGTTCAGCCTCGTCCAGAACTACGGCGAGGCCATGATCGAGCGCCTCCGCGCAGGCGAGTTGGACCTCTGTCTGACCTCACCGGTCCCCGACGCCCCCGACCTGGTCGCGCGCCGTCTCGACGAACAGCGGCTGCGGCTGGTCGTGCCCGACGACCATCGCCTCGCCTCGCGCAAGCGCGTCCGGCTCGCCGAGGCGGCCGAGGAGGCCTTCGTGACCCTGGAGCCGGGGTACGGGCTGCGCCGCATCACCGACGACCTGTGCCGGCAGGCCGGCTTCCGTCCGCGCATCGCCTTCGAGGGCGAGGAGGCCGAGACCCTCCGCGGCCTCGTCGCCGCCGGGCTCGGCGTGGCGCTGCTGCCGCCGCCGGCGGTGCCGCGCCCGGGGGTCGCCGAACTCACGGTCACCGCGCCTCGCGCGGCGCGCGAGATCGGCGTGGCGTGGCGCGCGGGAATCCCCGACACCCCGCCGGTGGCGGCCTTCAAACGCTTCCTGCTGTCGCGCCGGGGTCACCTTCTGCCGGACTGAGCCGGCTGGGGTGGGTCACCCCGCCGGGGTCCGGGTACGGCGCGAGGGCACCGCACGTCGTGGGGTTGTGCCCACCCTCCCCCAGGCCCTTAAGGCGCTGGGGGAGTACATCCCGGCGCGGCCCCGACCCGGCCACCGGCAGGTGGCGAACCGGAGCGGACCCGCAGACGCGTACACCCCGACCCACCCACCGGCAGGTGGCGAACCGGAGCGGACCCGCAGACGCGTACACCCCGACCCACCCACCGGCAGGTGGCGAACCGCCATCGCCGGAGGCGCTAGCGTCGCCCCGTCCCCCCGAACCCCGCCGCCAACGGCATCCGCAACCCCAGTGGCGGCGGAGCCGCCAGTGCGTCCGCGACCGGGCGTGCGAAGTCGCGTCCGAAGAGAGTGCCGAGCACGAAGTCCGAAGCGAGAGCGAGGACTTCGGCCCAGTACTGATGGAGCCCGTGCCCGTCGGAGTGCACCTCGAACCGGCAGATGTCGCGGTTGCTCTTCTTCACCCGGGCCGCGAGCCGGAACGACAACTCGGGGTCCGTACGCTCGTCGTTGGTGCCGTGCACGATCATCACCCGCCGCCCCGCCAGCTGCTGCACCGGTTCGGGAGCCGCGGCGACATCGTCCTCGGGCAGCCAGGGTGCGATCGCCAGCACGGAGTCGACGGCCGGGTGCCCGCCCGCGTGCAGGGCGGCGCGGCCGCCCATGTCCACGCCGACGAGGCAGACCGGTACGTCGCCGTAGCGCCGTACGACCTCGTCCGCCGCCCATGAGGTGTCGCGCGCGAGATGCGCCTCGCTGCCGTTCCAGCCGCGGTACCGGTAGTGCACCACGTGCGCCGCCAGCCCGTGTTCACGCCCGTCGCGTGTGAGACGCCGCCCCAAGGCGCGCGCCGACGACGCGGCGAGCGGGGACGGACGGCGCGTGGAGACCTCGTCACCCCCGGGCAGCAGCAACACCACACCGCCCACGGCGGACGGCTCCGGGCCGATCGCCCTTCCCAGCCGTGGCGTCTGAGCCGACGTCGCTTGCTGTGCCATGACAAAACAGTCTCAGAAGCACTGGTGTACTCCATCTGTCCGCAGGGTCACCGTTACGTATCGACAACCTCGGCCACGAGAGTTCTACGCGCGTAGGCGTTAGAGTGCGGAAATGACGAGCCAGACCCGCGAAACGCCGACCCCGGACCAGATCCGCCGGGCGCCGAAGGCGCTGCTCCACGACCACCTCGACGGGGGCCTGCGCCCCGGCACCATCGTCGACCTCGCCCGCGCCCAGGGCTACGACAAACTCCCCGAGACCGACCCCGACAAGCTCGGCATCTGGTTCCGCGAGGCGGCCGACTCCGGCTCGCTGGAGCGCTATCTGGAGACCTTCGCCCACACCTGCGCCGTCATGCAGACCAAGGAGGCCCTCAAGCGCGTCGCCGCCGAGTGCGCCGAGGACCTGGCCGAGGACGGCGTCGTCTACGCCGAGGTCCGGTACGCCCCGGAGCAGCACCTCGAGAAGGGCCTCACCCTCGAAGAGGTCGTCGAGGCGGTCAACGAGGGCTTCCGGGAAGGCGAGCGCATCGCCCGCGAGAACGGCCACCGCATCCGCGTCGGAGCCCTCCTCACCGCGATGCGGCACGCCGCCCGCGCCCTGGAGATCGCCGAACTCGCCAACCGCTACCGGGACGAGGGCGTCGTCGGCTTCGACATCGCGGGCGCCGAGGCCGGCTACCCGCCCACCCGGCACCTCGACGCCTTCGAGTACCTCAAGCGCGAGAACAACCACTTCACGATCCACGCCGGAGAGGCCTTCGGCCTGCCGTCGATCTGGCAGGCCCTGCAGTGGTGCGGCGCCGACCGGCTCGGCCACGGCGTCCGCATCATCGACGACATCAAGGTCGCCGAGGACGGCTCGGTGCACCTCGGCCGGCTGGCCGCGTACGTACGGGACAAGCGCATCCCGCTGGAGATGTGCCCCACCTCCAACCTCCAGACGGGCGCCGCGTCCTCGTACGCCGAGCACCCCATCGGCCTGCTGCGCCGTCTGCACTTCCGGGCGACCGTCAACACCGACAACCGCCTCATGAGCGGCACCAGCATGAGCCGCGAATTCGAGCTGCTGACCGAGGCATTCGGCTACACGCTCGACGACATGCAGTGGTTCACCGTCAATGCGATGAAATCAGCATTCATTCCTTTCGACGAACGACTGGCGATGATCAATGACGTGATCAAGCCCGGATATGCCGAGCTGAAGTCCGAATGGTTGTTCAAGCAGACGGTCTCGACCAGCACTTCTGCGAAAAAGAAGCCCTGATCCTCTAGGCGCCGGGGGGCTGGACGTGACGAATTCCCGGGGAAACCGGCTGTTTGCGGGCGGCACGACACGGTCGTTACGTTTCTGAAACCCAAATGCCCCCGTCACGAGGACGTGAAGATGAAGCAGTCTGCCGCCAAGACCCTCGGCGTCGCCGCGCTCGGTGCCGCCTTCGCTGCCGCGGGCGCCGGTGCGGCCAACGCCGCCCCCGGGGTCGCCCCGGACCTGACCGAGGCTGCGAGGACGCTGCCCGCCAAGGTCGCCACCGACTCCCTCGGCGAGGCACAGGACACGGTCGGGAACGCCGCCGGTCAGGTGGCGGCGTCCACGCTGCCCGCCCCGATCGAGGACGCCCCTCCGGTGGCCGGCCTCCTCGGCGGCCTGCCGACGGCGGGCCTGCCGACGCAGGGCCTGCCGCTGGGCTCCCTGGGCCTCTCCTGACCCGGACACGACGACGGGGTGCACCGACACACTCGGTGCACCCCGTCGCGCTGTCTCCTACCAGGCCTCGCGGACGCTCTTCTCGCTGGGGAACAGGATCCACAGCGCGATGTAGAGCAGGAACTGAGGGCCGGGCAGCAGGCACGAGACTACGAAGATCACTCGCATCGTGGTCGCGGAGGTGCCGAAGCGCCGTGCCAGCGCTGCGCACACTCCGCCGATCATCCGTCCGTTGGTGGGGCGGGCAAGGCGGGTCATCGTGGGCTCCTTCGCGAACCGGGGAGGCGGTTGCCTCATCTGCCTTCCACGCTACGGACGCGAAGCGGGCAAAGCGTCGCTCTGCGGTGCGATCCCGACCCTGGTAATCGTCGGGGTCCTTCCCTGAGAGGCGTCCTCCCGGCGGGCGGCGCCATCGCGCGTGCGCTCGGCCCGACGACGGAGCCGGACCCGCGCGGCGGGCACGACGGCGACATGGGCGAGCGCCACGCCCACGGTGTTCAGCAGCAGCGAGTCGACGTCCACGATCTGGCCCGGTACGCCGGTCTGCAGCAGCTCGATGCCCAGCGACAGGAGCGCGCCGGCCGCGACCGTACGTGCCAAGGAGCCCAGCGGCGACACGGACAGTTTTCCGGCGGCCATGGGCAGCAGCACGCCCAGCGGGGCGAGCAGCAGCAGGCCCTCGCCGATGCGGCGGGCGGCCTGCGTCGGGCCCAGCGCGAGGTCGGCGCGGATGCCGGCGAACGGGTGCAGATTCGCTGCGCTCACCCAGGGGACGTGCAGGGGGCGCAGCGTGAGCCACCCGACGAGGAGAAGGTGTGCGACGAGGAGGATGCCTCCTGCCGCACGAACGCGGAACGCGACGTCGCCGTCGCCCGATCCTTGACGCACGCCCCCAATGACGCCGGGGCTCGCGCCGTGGTTCCCCGCCGTGCCTCAGCTCACTCCATTCGGGTGCACGCGGGCCTCCGGCGGCCCCCACGGCAGCGCCCCCACAGGCCGGTCAGGCCGCCGAAACCACCTCAGAAGGCGGCGGCGCCGTGCTTGGGCGGGAGCGGACCTCCGGGGTGCACTGGTAGCGGCGTACCGGCTCGTCGGTCGGGCCGCCCAGTACCACCGCCCCGTCCTCGTCCGCCGCAGCGGAGTTCGCGTACGTGCAGATGATCTGCGCGAGCGCGTACGCCGACAGATCCTCCGGCCGTGTGCTGAGCCGCAACGTGTCTTCCGGGTCGCCTTCCCGCGGCCCGGACACCGTCATGCCGCGGCGCACATCCGTCGTGTACTTGGCCTGCTTCTCCGGCTCCGACGGTGTCTCCGCCAGTTGGTCGAGCAGTGCCTGCGCCACCTGTACGCGGTCCGTCGCCGCGCTCTTCCCGGAGAGCTGGACGGTCCGGTCGACCGTCACCAACTGCGATGCGCACACGAGGAAGACCTGCACGGGGATGCCGCGTGCCGACTGCGTGCCGGCGTCCGTCCCGGTCAGCGCACAGGGCGCCCGCGACGGCGCGGCACCGAAGTCGGTCGGCACCTCGGTCGGCCGGATCCCGCACCCGGCGAGCACGGAGGCCAGCACCACGCCGAGCAGGGGAACGGCCACCGAACCCCGTAGACGCCGCACGTTCACCGCCCACCTCCGTCGGTTCCGGAGGCGTCGCCCGCCGCCCCACCCGGCCCCTCGGGCGGGCACTCGGCGGGGCCTTCAGCCGATCCGTCGCCCCGTTCCCGTTCCGCAACTCCCGAGGCATCCCGGGGCACCCGGAACGTGAACACGGCTCCCCCCTCCGGCGAGTTCGCGGCGGTGATCTCGCCCCCGTGGATATGGGCGTTCTCCAGCGCGATCGACAGACCGAGACCGCTGCCCTCGGACCGCGGCCGCGACGCGCTCGCCTTGTAGAAGCGATCGAAGACGTGCGGCAGCACATCCTCGGGGATCCCGGGCCCGTGGTCGCGCACCTCGATGGCCACCATCTGGCCGTCCGGGCCCTCGGTCCTGACGGCGACCCGCACCGGCGAGCCGCCGTGCTTGAGGGCGTTCCCGATCAGGTTCGCGAGGATCACGTCCAGCCGCCGCGGATCGAGCCGGGCCACGATGCCGCGCTCGGCGTCGAGCTCGACGGCGTCGAGCCAGGCGCGCGCGTCGATGCAGGCGGTGATCTGGTCGGCGACGTCCACGTCGTCGAGGACCAGCCGGGCCGTGCCCGCGTCGAAGCGGGTGACCTCCATCAGGTTCTCCACGAGGTCGCCCAGCCGCCGCGTCTCGCTGACGACCAGCCGTACCGCGGGCTCGATCATCGGATCGACGCTGCCGGTCTCGGCATCGAGCTCCTCCTCGAGCACCTCGGTCACGGCGGTGATCGCGGTCAGCGGCGTACGGAGCTCATGCGACATGTCCGCGACGAACCGCCGCGACGCCTCCTCGCGCGCACTCATGTCCGCGACACGCTTCTCCAGCGCTTCGGCGGTGCGGTTGAACGTACGGGAGAGATCGGCCAGCTCGTCCGTACCGGACACGCGCAGCCGGGTGTCCAGCTTGCCCTCGCCGAGCCGGCGCGCGGCGACCCCGAGCCGGTGCACGGGCTTGAGCACGGTCGTCGCCGCGGCGTGCGCGAGCAGCGCGGAGCCGATCAGTGCAAGCCCGGTGGCGATCCCCAGCGACCAGGCCAGCGAGTTGAGGTCCTTGGCCTCCGGCTCCAGGGACTTGAGCATGTAACCGGTCGGCCCGCCCCCGATCATCGTGGCGCCGCCCACCAGGTACGGGGTGCCGTCGTCCACGATCCGCTGCCAGTACAGGTGGTACGGGTACTTGTTGCTCCCGGTGAGCTCCTGCCGCTCGTTCACGGCATCGCGCAGCGACTTCGGCACGTCCGCGAGTGTGAAGGTGTCCAGGTCGGAGTTGCCGACGACGGTGTTGCCGTCCTCGTCCTCGGCGATGAGCAGCACGCTGAAGTGCTGGCCGCTGTTGGCCATCTGACCGGCGGCGTGCTGCAGTTCCTCCTGCGTCGGACGGGTGGGCAGGACACCCGCGCGGTTCTGCATCTCCTGCTGGAAGTCGTTCAGCGCGGCGTCCTGGGCACGGGTGAGCACCGCCTCGCGGTTGAGCCAGTACGCTATGCCGCTCGCCGACACGGCGGCGGTCAGCGCGACGAGCCCGAACACGAGGACCACCCGCAGCCGCAGGCTCGTGAAGCGCAGCGCCGAGAAGATCGCCTTGCGCGCCGCGGCCCAGCCGCGGAGCTTGTCGTGCGGTTTCGTCACCGTGCCCGACCACTCGCTTCCGCGCCCGCGCGCCTGGGGGTACCTCCCAGGCTCTTGAGGCACTGGGCGAGCCCGGGGGCCGACGCCCCCGCGTTCCCTGCCTGCCTGGTCACCTTTACATTCTCTGCCCGAACGCGGCCGTTGAGACCGCCTGTTGCTGTGTGCGTCACGAGGCTGGAGTGGCCAAAGTGACCCAAGCGGTCACGACCCTCGCTCACGACGGTGTGTCCAGCCGGTAGCCCACGCCCCGCACCGTGCGGATCAGCGTCGGCGAGGACGGCACGTCCTCGACCTTGGCGCGCAGCCGCTGCACACAGGCGTCGACGAGCCGGGAGTCGCCGAGATAGTCGTGCTCCCAGACCAGGCGCAGCAGTTGCTGGCGCGACAGCGCCTGGCCGGGCCTGCGGCTCAGCTCAAGGAGCAGACGCAGCTCGGTCGGCGTCAGCTGAAGATCCTCGCCGTTCTTGGTGACGGTCATCGCCGCACGGTCGATGACCACGTTCCCGAACGTCGCGGAGTCGTTCGCCTCCCGCTCGCCGCGGCGCAGCACGGCACGGATTCGGGCGTCGAGCACCCGGCCCTGCACGGGCTTCACGACATAGTCGTCGGCACCGGACTCCAGCCCGACCACCACGTCGATGTCGTCGCTGCGCGCGGTCAGCAGGATGATCGGCAGCTGGTCGGTGCGCCGGATGCGCCGGCACACCTCGAACCCGTCGATACCGGGCAGCATCACGTCCAGCACGATCAGGTCCGGCCGCTGCTCGCGCAGCAGCTTCAGACCGTCCTCGCCGGTGGCAGCGGTGGCCACACGGTGCCCCTGGCGCGTCAGCGACAGCTCCAGGGCCGTACGGATGGCGTCGTCGTCCTCGATCAGCAACAGGGAAGGCACGGCGTCATTCTGTCCCATCGCAGGGGGCGGTTTCGACAGTTGGAGCGCTCCTGCCCACACGCGCGTACCTCGAACTCCTGTGAAGGATCTTTGACAACGCGCCGGCAGACCAGTGCACGGGACCCCTGTGACAGGCCTGTGACAGTCGGCGGACACCGCCATGAAGTCCCCCCGGCAGAGTTCTTGTCACACGCAAGGCACCGGGGACTCCACGACGGGGGGCGCGAGATGAACACGCTGCACAGCACCACGACAAGCGCAGTTGTCACGCGTCTTCACGAGGTCGGGCGGGGCGCCGGTCAGCACGAGAAGTCCGGTGCCGAAGGGGGTACCTCCCTGCTCGAGCGAAGTCGAGAGCTTGGGGGAGGGCGGGGGTGCGCTCGCGGTACCGGGCGTCAGCACACCGTGTACATGACGGTGGTTGACGCGCATGTGGGGGGAAGCAACAACGGGGGAGCCGCGTACGGGGAGGCCACGGGGGAGCGTCGTGCCAGGTCGGAGGCGGAGTTCACCGCCTACGTCCAGGAGCGCCGCGCCTCCCTGTACGCGACCGCATACCACCTGACCGGTGACCGGTTCGAGGCCGAGGACCTGCTGCAGAGCGCCCTCTTCTCGACGTACAAGGCCTGGGACAGGATCAGCGACAAGGCCGCGGTCGGGGGCTATCTCCGCCGCACCATGACCAATCTGCACATCAGCGCGTGGCGCCGCCGCAAGCTGAACGAGTACCCGACCGAGGAGCTGCCGGAGACGGCCGGTGACACGGACGCGATGCGCGGCACCGAGCTGCGCGCCGTGCTGTGGCAGGCGCTGGCCCGGCTGCCCGAACTCCAGCGCACCATGCTGGTCCTCCGCTACTACGAGGGCCGTACGGACCCGGAGATCGCGGAGATCCTCGGCATAAGCGTCGGCACGGTGAAGTCGAGCATCTGGCGCTCCCTGCGCAGGCTGCGCGAGGACGACGTCCTGAGCTTCGGCCGTGACGAGGAGGAGTCCTTCGGCGAGCTGGTCGCCTGAGGGCCGGGGCGCGGGGGAGCGTCCGCGGGGGGCCACGGGGGAGCAGCAACCGGGGGGTTGCACGGGGTCACGGGGCCACGGGGGAAGAAAGAGAAGGTCCGGGCGGTCGGGGGATCCGCGCGGGCCTTCTCCTCGTCTCATCCCTGGGTTCCCCCGTCATCCGGCACCGCGGAGTGCCCGGTCGCGACGGAGTGGACCTGCTTCGTCATGCGCTGCTTGCGTTCCTTCACCGCGGCGAGCATGCCCGCGTGCTTCTCGATGAGCTGTCGCTGAAGACGGGACTCGATGGCGTACCGCTTGTGGACATAGCCGGTCTCGTTCTTGCAGATCACATCGGCTTCCGCCGTGCGGATCTCCTTCTGTGAAGGGGCCGGGAAGTTCGGCGCGGGCCCGTCCTTCTTCGTCTTCTGGGTACGCCACGTCGGGTCGTCCACGGCCGCGAGCGGATCCGGATAGGTCATCCCGGACTGCCGCATGCAGGCGCTCCACCGCTGGTCCAGTTCGTTGGTCCCGGGGTCTTCCCGGGTGGCGGCGGACGCCTCGAAGAACAGCTTCTGGACCGCCGTCATGTCCTGGTTGAGACGGTCGGCCCCGGCCTTGCGTATGGCTTCTCCCTGGCAGCCGCCTTCGGGGACGCCGGACGGGGGTTGTGCGGGGGAGCCCTTCCCGGTACCGGCTGCCTGTTCGGTGCCGGTGTAGGCCGCCTGCGCGGCAGGGGTGATCGTCTCCTCGTTCGCTTTGGCCTTCTCCTGGTACGAGACGGCCTGCTGCTTGGTGACGCCGTCGGGCAGGGGCGGCTTGTAGCCGTAGATGCGGACCGACTTCAGGTCCGTCACGCCGTACTTCCGGCCGTTCTGCGGCAGGTTCCCAGGGGGCGGCTGGTACGCGGGCCAGCTCAGGCCGAACTTCTTCATGCAGGAGCGGGCCAGGATGTTGATGGCGTGATCCAGGGCCTGTCGTTCCGCGGTGGTCGGCATGTATGCGTCCAGCGGGTAGTCCTTGGGCGCGTCGGCGGACGAACCGAGGGCCGTGCTCGTGCCGTCGTCCGGCTCATTCGTCGCCGCCTGCTGTCCGGTGCAGGCCGTGGCGAGGAGCGCTGTGCCGACCGCCAGGGCGGCTGCGCGGTATGCCCTGGTGACGGGGCCGGAAGCCGGTGCGGTGGCGGTCTCCTTGTGCCGTGGCAGTCCAGGGTTGGTCGACTGCGACATGTGTGCCCCCGCGATCATGAGGCGACATCCGGTCGCCGTCCCTCGTCATGTGCGCATCAGGGTGATCATCCGCGATGCGTACCGTCAAGCCTGGCGAGCGGGAGAGTGTCCGAACGTATGTCTTCCAGCCATGAATGATCATTATTTCGGACATTGAGCGGAACGCGGCCTCCACGCGGTGTCCGTACCTGTGCCAAGGTCACGTACCGCAAGATCTCGAGTGGTCCAGAACCCGCCGCGCAGACCGCCGGCACCTCCCCCACCGCCCATCCGTCGTCGGTCAGCGCCCGCCTCTGATCGACGCTTCCACCTGCGCAGCCGCCCGGCGTCGCCCCGTCTCTCATCCCCCGCGGCAGGCCGGCCGAACGACCGGCCGAGGCCATGAGCCGCCCCAAGACTCGCCGTCCCGCACGGGCGGCGCACCCCGGCAGACCCGGAAAGAAAGGTCAGAAATGAACAGAGGACGCGGTGTCCTGGCAGCCTCGGTGATGGCCGTTGCGGCCGTCTTCGGGGCGGTTACCCCCGCACAGGCCGCCAGTTACGACGGCTCCTGCAACGTGGACGAGGCCTGTCTGTACCGCTACCAGGACTACACGGGCGGCATCTACGACACGCTGTACAGCAAGCAGGAGTACACGGGCACGTACTACGGCACTTCGGTCGCCATCAACAACACGGTGAGCTCGGTCAAGAACCGTGACTCCAACAACAACCTCTGGCTGTACCAGAACGCCTACTGGTCCGGGGACAGCTGGGGCGTGCCTGCCGGTGCCTCCACGAACTTCAGCTCCTCGTTCGACAACGTGCCGTCGTCGCACTGCTGGTCCGGGGCGACCGCGGGCTGCCCTGCCGGGTGACGACAGGAGCGTGACAACAGCGCGGGGCTCCGTCCGCAGGCGAAGCCCCGCGCACCCTACGCGGCAGTGCTCTGCGCCATCATGCCCCGCCCCGCAGCAGCCGCCGCCAGCCGCCCCAGTGCCTCGTCCTTGCCACACGGGTGGGCGCCCAATGCCGTCTGGCGGGCCACGATGGTGCGTTCGGCGCGCATGAGGCGCCAGCCGCGGCGGAGCAGGAACGGGACGGACTTGCGGCCCTCCTTCAGATCCCGCAGCAGCCGCCGCCGGAACGTCGTCGAGGGCCGCCCACGCAGACACAACGCGTCCGCCAGCAGGCCGAGTTCACGGCATCGCCCCACGATGTCCGCGGCGAAGATGCCCTCGGCGATGAACAGCGGGGTGTGCCCGATGTCGAGCGTGTCCTCGCCCGTCCGCGCGCTCGTCGAGATGTCGTACCGCGGGACTCGCGTCCGACCGGAGCGGCACAGCTCCTCGATCGCGGTGACGGCCGCCTCCGTGTCCCAGGACCCGGGCGAGTCCCAGTCGATGTCCGAACTGCCCGGTACGAGAGGCAGAGTCGGGTCGTCGCCCTCCTTGTAGAAGTCGTCGAGGCAGAGCACGGGCAGCCCGGAGCGGGCGGCGAACGACGACTTTCCGGAGCCGGAGGGGCCGGTGAGCAGCACGACGCGGGTGGCGGGGGCATGGGAAGTCACGAGAGACCAGTGTGCGGCATCCCGCGGCCCGAGCCGACCCCGCGGGTCGTCTTTGGTGCCCGCACCACGTCTCAACTACGCTTCGTGGCGAATCGATTACTCCAAGGAGGCGGGTGTATCCCATGGCACGACACGCAGTTCCTCGGCACGGGTCCGCAAAGCGCGGCCTGATGCGCGCCGGGCTCGCGGTGACTGTCGCAGGTATCGGGCTCGGTGCGGGAGGTGCGGCCACGGCCAGTGCCGCGCCGATGCCGCTGGGCGGCCCGGTCACCCTCGGCAGAATCGATCCCCAGGCGGCGGCGCAGGGGACGAACGTGGCGCTGCACCACACGCTGGCCGCGGTCAAGGACGCCAAGCTCGACCCGCTCGCCGGCACGGGCGTGGACCCGCTCGACAACACGGTCGGTACGCAGATCGCGGACTTCAAGCCCGTGTCGACGAAGTCGGTGACGGGTCCGCTGACGCAGGGCGGTTCTCTGCGGACGCTCCCGGTGGCGGGCAAGGCGGCGGCGTTGCTGCCGGGCTGACGGCGCCCCCACAGCGGACGGCAGCGAAGAGCCCCGCCTCCCCAGGGACGGAGGGGAGGCGGGGTCGTTCATCAGTACGACGAGCCGGACGCGCCCAGTGACCCCGTGGGGTGCCAGACCGTCTTCGTCTCCAGGAATGCCGTCAGGCGGTGTGTGCCCGGGCCCGCCGTCCAGTCCACGGCGTTGTCCACAGGCTGTGGACGGAGAACGCGCTTCAGATTGTCCGCCGCTGCGATCTCCAGTTCCTTGGCGAGGACCTCGTCGGCGCCCGTGATGTCGATGGCGTTGACGTCCTGGTGCGCGGCGAGCGGGGTCGCGATCTCGGCCGTCCGGCCCGACAGGAGGTTCACCACGCCGCCCGGCAGGTCGGACGTGGCCAGCACCTCGCCGAGTGACAGAGCCGGGAGCGGGGACTTCTCGCTCGCGATCACCACCGCCGTGTTGCCGGTCGCGATCACCGGGGCGATCACCGACACGAGGCCCAGGAAGGACGACTCCTGGGGTGCCAGCACGGCCACCACACCCGTCGGCTCGGGCGTGGAGAGGTTGAAGAAGGGGCCGGCCACCGGGTTTCCGCCGCCCACGACCTGGGCGATCTTGTCCGTCCAGCCCGCGTACCAGACCCAGCGGTCGATCGCCGCGTCGACCTGCCCCGCCGCCTTCGACTTGGACAGCCCCTCGGCCTCGGCGACCTCGCGTACGAACTGGTCTCGGCGGCCCTCGAGCATCTCCGCGACCCGGTACAGGATCTGGCCGCGCAGATACGCCGTCTTGCCGGCCCAGCCGCCGAACGCCTTGCGGGCCGCGACGACCGCGTCCCGGGCATCCTTGCGGGACGACAGGGGTGCGTTGGCGAGCCAGTTGCCCTTTGAGTCGGTCACCTCGTACACCCGGCCGCTCTCGGAACGCGGGAACTTCCCGCCCACGTACAGCTTGTAGGTCTTGAAGACAGTCAAGCGCGTCGCGTCAGACATCGAGGTACGCCTCCAGGCCGTGGCGGCCGCCCTCGCGGCCGAAGCCCGACTCCTTGTAGCCGCCGAACGGCGAGGTCGGGTCGAACTTGTTGAACGTGTTGGCCCAGACGACTCCCGCGCGCAGCCGGTCCGCGACCGCGAGGATGCGGGAGCCCTTCTCGGTCCAGATGCCCGCGGAGAGCCCGTACTGGGTGTTGTTGGCCTTGGCCACGGCCTCTTCGGGCGTACGGAAGGTCAGTACCGAGAGGACCGGGCCGAAGATCTCGTCGCGGGCGATGGTGTGCGCCTGCGTGACGTTCGTGAAGAGCGTCGGCGCGAACCAGTAGCCGGACGAGGGGAGTTCGCAGGCCGGGGACCAGCGCTCGGCGCCCTCCGCCTCGCCCTGCTCGGCGAGCGCGGTGATACGGGCCAGCTGCTCGGCGGAGTTGATCGCGCCGATGTCGGTGTTCTTGTCGAGCGGGTCGCCGAGGCGGAGCGTCGACAGCCTGCGCTTCAAGGACTCCAGCAGCTCGTCCTGGATCGACTCCTGTACGAGGAGCCGGGAGCCCGCGCAGCAGACCTGGCCCTGGTTGAAGAAGATGCCGGTGACGATGCCCTCGACGGCCTGGTCGATGGGGGCGTCGTCGAAGACGATGTTGGCGCCCTTGCCGCCGAGTTCGAGGGTGAGCTTCTTGCGCGTGCCCGCGACGGTCCGCGCGATCTCCTTGCCGACCGCCGTCGAACCCGTGAACGCGACCTTGTTCACGTCCTCGTGCGCGACCAGGGCGGCGCCCGTGTCGCCGTATCCCGGAAGGATGTTGACGACGCCCTTCGGCAGGCCCGCCTGGCGGCAGATGTCCGCGAAGAACAACGCCGACAGGGGAGTGGTCTCCGCGGGCTTGAGCACGACCGTGTTGCCGGTCGCGAGCGCCGGGGCGATCTTCCACGCGAGCATCAGGAGCGGGAAGTTCCAGGGGATGACTTGCCCGGCGACACCCAGCGGACGGGGGTTCGGCCCGTAGCCCGCGTGGTCGAGCTTGTCCGCCCAGCCCGCGTAGTAGAAGAAGTGCGCGGCGACCAGCGGGAGGTCCGCGTCGCGCGTCTCCCTGATCGGCTTGCCGTTGTCCAGGGTCTCCAGGACTGCCAGCTCACGCGACCGCTCCTGGATGATCCGGGCGATGCGGAACAGGTACTTGGCGCGCTCGGAGCCGGGCAGCGCCGACCACTTCTCGAAGGCCTTGCGGGCCGCCTTCACGGCACGGTCGACGTCCGCCTCGCCCGCCTGCGCGACCTCGGAGAGGACCTCCTCGGTGGACGGCGAGACCGTCTTGAACACCTTCCCGTCGGCGGCCTCGGCGAACTCGCCGTCGATGAACAGGCCGTAGGAGGCGGCGATGTCGACGACCGAGCGGGACTCGGGAGCGGGCGCGTACTCGAAGAGAGATGACTGCTTTTCCATGGTCATGGGGTCTCAGTCCACCGTCACGTAGTCGGGGCCGGAGTAGCGGCCGGTCGCCAGCTTCTGGCGCTGCATCAGCAGATCGTTCAGCAGCGAGGAGGCGCCGAAGCGGAACCAGTGGTTGTCCAGCCAGTCCTCACCGGCGGTCTCGTTGACCAGCACCAGGAACTTGATCGCGTCCTTGGAGGTCCGGATGCCGCCCGCGGGCTTCACCCCGACCTGTACCCCGGTGGCGGCGCGGAAGTCGCGTACCGCCTCCAGCATCAGCAGCGTGTTGGCGGGCGTCGCGTTGACCGCGACCTTGCCGGTGGACGTCTTGATGAAGTCCGCGCCCGCGAGCATGCCGATCCAGCTCGCGCGCCGGATGTTGTCGTACGTCGCCAGCTCGCCGGTCTCGAAGATGACCTTCAGACGGGCGTCCGTTCCGCAGGCCTCCTTCACGGCGACGATCTCGTCGTACACCTTCAGATACCGGCCCGAGAGGAAGGCGCCGCGGTCGATGACCATGTCGATCTCGTCGGCGCCGGCCGCGACCGCCGAGCGCACGTCGGCCAGCTTCACCTCGAGCGGGGCGCGGCCCGCGGGGAACGCGGTGGCGACCGAGGCGACCTTGACCCCGGTCCCGGCCACCGCCTCCTTCGCCGTCGCCACCATGTCCGGATAGACGCAGACGGCCGCGACCTGCGGAGTCGTACGGTCGGTCGGGTCCGGGTGGACCGCCTTGGCGCCGAGCGCCCGGACCTTGCCCGGGGTGTCCGCGCCTTCCAGGGTCGTCAGATCGATCATCGAGATGGCCAGGTCGATGGCGTACGCCTTCGCCGTGGTCTTGATCGAACGAGTGCCGAGCGATGCGGCGCGCGCCTCGAGGCCGACCGCGTCCACGCCGGGCAGCCCGTGCAGGAAGCGGCGCAGGGCGCTGTCGGACGCGGTCACGTCGGCGAGCGCGTGGGCGGGACCGGCGGCCGGACCGGTGGCTCCGGGGGGTCCGCCCGCGCTGTCGGCAGCGGAGGTTGGTGCAGTGATGGGCATGGTCACGAGGGGAGCATATCTACGCGCGTAGCGGCTGTACACCCCCGTGCGGCTGTCCGCGTCAGGGCCACCACAGGACAGCGGTGCACACCTCGTCGTGCAGAATCGGCAGCATGACGACCCCCGAGCCCCCGTCTCCCGCGGCTAAGCCCCAGTCCCAGGAACGCGTCTATCGGTCCCCCGCCGGGATCGCGGGCGGTGTGATGCTGCTCGCTCTGGGCGCGTGGCTGGGCATCGACGCGCTGGTCAACGGTGAGGCCCGGGTGCGCTGGCTGGCACTCGCGGGGTTGCTGCTCGCGGTGCCGCTGGTCGTCGCGTTCACGGTGCGGCCGGCGGTGTACGCGAACGACGACCGCCTCCGTATCCGGAACCCGTTCCGTACGATCACGCTGCCCTGGGCGGCGGTGTCGCGTCTGCGCGCGGGCTACTCCAACGAGGTCTTCGACCAGTCCGGCACCAAGTACCAGCTGTGGGCCATCCCGGTCTCGCTGCGCGCCCGCAAGAAGGCTGCGCGGCGCCAGACGCAGGCTGCCGCGGCGGACCCGCAGGGGCACACGTCTCCGCTGCCGTCCGGTCCCGTGCGCGCTTCCGGAGACCAGGCGATGGACGACCTGCGCCAGCTCGCCGAGGAGCGGGCCTCGGCCGAGGGGGCGCAGGGCGGGCCTGTGGTGCGGTGGGCCTACGAGATCGTGGGGCCCGCGGTGCTGGGAGCGATTCTGTTGGTGGTGTTGCTGGCGGTCGGGTGATGCCCGCCGTGCCTTTCAGCCGCCACCCCTACGGCGCGCTCGGCCACACCAGGGCCATGTACGCGCCGCAATACGCCGAGCCGAGAACCGCGCAGGCCAGTGCCGCAGCCGCCCGGCGCGGGCTGGCGCGGGCGACGGCGAGCGCGAGCGGCAGCAGCAGAGGGAAGCCCGGCAGCAGGAAGCGGGCGCGCGGGAAGTAGACGCCGCCGCTGCCGAGCACGATCACCAGCAGCACACCGGTGAAGATCAGCAGCGGGAGCGGCTGCCGGTCCCGCACCGACAGCGCGAACAGCACGACGCCGCCGATCAGCGTCAGCGAGACCATGACCAGGAACAGCTCGGGCGTCGAGTCGTACACGAACAGCTGGCGCAGCCGGCGCAGCGTCTCGACACCGCCGTCCCACTTGTTGTGCCACAGCTCCTGGACGGCGAAGTAGCCGTCCCAGCGGCCGAGGCGCACGCCCACCCACCCGACGTAGGCGAGCCAGCCGAGCGGTGCGAGGACGGCACCGGCGAGAACGCGTGCGGAGAAGCGAGGGCGGAGCGCGAAGAGGGCCGACAGCGAGACGGCGGCCGCGAGCGCGATACCGGTCGGCCGCGTCAGCCCCGACAGCGCCGCGAGCGAACCCGCCCACACCCAGCGGCCGGTGAGCACCGCATACAGCGACCAGGCGACGAAGGCCGTGAACAGGGACTCCGTATAGCCCATCCACTGCACGAGCCCGACCGGCAGCGCCGCCCACGCCACCGTCAGCAGCACCCCGACGCGGCTCCCGTGCAGCCGGTTGCCGACCTCGAAGATCCCCCATGCGGCGACGAAGGAGGACAGTACGGCGATGATGAGGCCGACGCTCGCGCGCGGTCCGGGCGTCAGCGCGGCGACGCCCTTCACCAGCAGGGGATACAGCGGGAAGAATGCGAGGTTGTTCGCGTCGTACTCGGTGCCCAGCTCGCGCTCGTACCCGTGGTCGGCGATCCCCAGGTACCAGACGGAGTCCCAGTCCGAGGCGAGCATCGGCCAGACCTCCTGGCCCGAGGCGCGCGCCCAGACGGTCAGCAGGACGATTCCCGTGGCGCGGACCCCGGCGTACGCGAGCAGCGCGGGGGCCGCGCGCCGCAGGGAGCGGCGCAGACGGGCGCGGAGCCCGGCGGCGGACGGCGGTGCCGGCCGCCGATGCCGCGAGCCCGGAAGAATCCCGCCGGGAGACTTGGCGATCGCTTCGGACGGCACCGGGGAAGCGGTCGAGGACACTGCGGCAGCTCCAGGGGCTCGTTCGTGCGCTACTGGTCAACCGTTGCTCGGTTGACCGGCAGCGCGAAGGAACGCTGCGTCAACTGCCGTGGCTAATCACACTTCGGGGCGACTTCGGTTTGGGATTCGGACCTCGAGGTCTGAACCTGAGGTCTGATCCTGGGGTCTGAACCTGAGGTCTGATCCTGGAGTCTGAACCTGAGGTCTGATTCAGATGCCGGCGGCCGCCGACAGATCCCTCCTGACGGCGCCGAGCAGCTCCGCGGCTGTCGCCCGCGCCGCGCTCAGGTCCTTCCGGGAGCCCACCGGCACGACGACCTCCAGATAGCACTTGAGCTTCGGCTCTGTGCCGCTGGGCCGGACGATGACGCGGGCGCCCTCGAGCGTGTACCGCAGCCCGTCCGTCGGCGGCCGCGTCTCCGTGCCCTGCGTCAGATCCTCGGTGCGCGTCACCGCCAGCCCGCCGAGCCGCGTCGGCGGCTGCTCCCGCAGGCGGCGCATGGCCTCCGCGATCACCGACAGGTCCTCGACCCGCACGGACAGCTGGTCGGTCGCGTGCAGCCCGTGCTCGACGGCGAGATCGTCCAGCAGGTCAAGCAGCGTGCGCCCCTGCTCCTTCACCTCGGACGCCAGCTCGGCGACGAGCAGGGCGGCCGTGATGCCGTCCTTGTCGCGTACGCCCTCGGGGTCGACGCAGTAGCCGAGCGCCTCCTCGTAGCCGTACCGCAGGCCGTCGACGCGGGCGATCCACTTGAAGCCGGTCAGCGTCTCCTCGTACGGCAGACCGGCCGCATCGGCGATCCGGCCGAGCAGGGACGAGGACACGATCGACTCGGCGAAGGTGCCGCGTGCGCCGCGCCGTACGAGATGCGCGCCGAGCAGCGCGCCCACCTCGTCGCCGCGCAGCATGCGCCACCCGTCGCCGTCGCGCTCGGGCACCGCGACGGCGCAGCGGTCGGCGTCCGGGTCGTTGGCGATGACGACGTCGGGCCGGGCCTCGCGCGCCTTCGCGAAAGCGAGGTCCATGGCCCCCGGCTCCTCCGGATTGGGGAAGGCGACCGTCGGGAAGTCCGGATCGGGATCGGCCTGCTCCTCGACGAGCACGGGCTCGGGGAACCCGGCGCGTGTGAAGGCGGCGAGCAGGGTGTCCTTGCCGACGCCGTGCATCGCCGTGTAGACGACGCGCGCGGTCCTCGGCGAACCGGGGGCCAGCACGGCGTCCGTACGGGTGAGATACGCCTCGAGCACCTCGTCCCCGAGCACGTCCCAGCCGCCCTCCGGCCGCGGCACGTCGTCGAGGCCGCCCACCGCGGCGATCTCGGCGGCGATCTCTCCGTCGGCCGGGGGCACGATCTGCGAACCGTCGCCGAGATAGACCTTGTAGCCGTTGTCGCGCGGCGGATTGTGGCTGGCCGTGACCTCCACGCCCGCGACGGCGCCGAGGTGCCGGATCGCGAACGCCAGCACCGGCGTGGGGAGCGGCCTGGGCAGCACGGCGGCGCGCAGCCCGGCGCCCGTCATCACGGCCGCCGTGTCGCGGGCGAAGTCGGCGGACTTGTGGCGGGCGTCGTAGCCGATGACCACGAGGCCGTCGCCCTGACCCTTCGCCCTGAGGTACGCGGCGAGGCCCGCCGCCGCACGGATGACCACGGAGCGGTTCATACGCATCGGTCCCGCGCCCAGCTCGCCGCGCAGGCCCGCGGTGCCGAACTGAAGGGTGCCGCTGAAGCGGGCGGCGAGCTCGTCGAAGGCCTTGCCGTCGATGAGCTCGGCGAGCTCCTCACGGGTTTCCGGGTCCGGGTCCTCGGCGAGCCAGGCCTGGGCCCGGGCGATGAGTTCGTCGTGCACGTTCTCTGTTGCCTCTCCGTGTCGAAACGGGGAACCGTTGTGCGGGGCGCCGCGGGCGGTGTACGAGGTGCTGGACCACCACAGTCTGAGGGGCACCCGCCGTCGTGGGCTGTGCCCACCCTCCCTCATTGCCTTAAGGGCATGGGAGGTACCCCATCGCCTGGGGGCACCTCCTGGGGGCACCCCCAGCGGTAGCTGGGGGAGGAACGCCTGCCACAGCAGAGCGGCACCCGTCAGATACGCCCCAGGACCTGCGCCAGCAACGCCCCCATACGAGTCGCCGAGTCGCGCCCCGCCTGGAGGACCTCCTCATGGTTGAGCGGTTCACCCGTCATGCCCGCCGCCAGATTGGTGACCAGCGAGATGCCGAGAACCTCGGCGCCCGCCTCGCGTGCCGCGATCGCCTCGAGCACGGTGGACATGCCCACCAGGTCCGCGCCGATCGTGCGCGCCATCCGGATCTCGGCCGGCGTCTCGTAGTGGGGCCCGGGGAACTGGGCGTACACGCCCTCCTCGAGCGTCGGGTCGATCTCCTTGCAGAGCGCCCGCAGCCGCGGCGAGTACAGATCCGTCAGGTCCACGAAGTTCGCGCCGACGATCGGCGACGCGGCCGTCAGATTGATGTGGTCGCTGATCAGCACCGGCTGCCCGGGCCGCATGCCCTCGCGCAGTCCTCCGCAGCCGTTCGTCAGCACGATCGTCTTGCAGCCCGCGGCGACGGCCGTACGCACACCGTGAGCGACGGAGGCGACCCCGCGGCCCTCGTAGAAGTGGGTACGGCCGAGGAAGACGAGTGCCCGCTTCTCGCCGATCCGGTACGAACGGATCGTGCCGCCGTGCCCCTCGACGGCCGGCGGCGGAAAGCCGGGCAGATCGGTGACGGGCAGCTCGTGCTCGGGTTCCCCGAGCGCGTCGACGGCCGGCGCCCAGCCGGAGCCCATCACAAGGGCGACGTCGTGGTTGTCGGCGCCCGTGAGCGCGCGGAGGCGCGCGGCGGCGGCGTCGGCGGCGGCGTGCGGGTCGCCCTGGATGTCCGGAGTAACAGAAGCGTTCACGCGATGAGCGTAGCCCGTTAAGCCCTACGCGCGTAGATGGGCGTGGCAAGGAGCTGCGATCGTTGCCGTGTCGTTTCCAACGGGCAGGTGGCGGGGGAGTTCGGCCACGCCGCCTCCGCCGGGCCGACGCTCCACCGGGGCCGGCCGATCTCGACGCGTCAACCGATCCGACGGGCTCAGCAGGGCCGCTTACGAAGCTCCATGACGTAGTCGTGGGGCGCCCCGGCCGACTCCGCCGCGTCCGCGATCTCCCCGAGATAGCGCGCGGACGGCAGCCCGCCCTCGTATCCGTTGAGGACGTACACCCAGGCGGGTTCCTCGCCGTCCAGCGTGTGCACCCGCACCCGCATACGCCGGTATATGTCGAGCCCCACGCCTTCCCACCGGTCCATGGAGTCCTCGTCCATCGGCGCGATGTCGTACAGCGCGACGAAGACCTGCGAACGCGGTGCCTCGACGATGGTCGCGAGTGCGCCCTCCCAGCCCAGGTGCTCCCCGCCGAACGTCAGTCGCCAGCCGTTGAGCCAGCCGGTGGCACGCAGCGGCGAATGCGGGGCGCGGCGGGTCATGAGCCGCGCGTCGAGGTTGCCGGCGTAGGCGGCGTAGAGCGACATGGTCTGAGAGTACGGCAGCGGGCACCTTGCGCCCCGTGATGGACGTCATGCCCCATAAACCCCCACGTGGCACACAAAGACGGCCCCCGGGGCGAGGTCGCCCACACGGTGCGGGACAATGGAGTACGTGACTCGGATCGTGATCATCGGTGGCGGACCCGGCGGATACGAGGCGGCCCTGGTGGCCGCCCAGCTCGGCGCGGAGGTGACCGTCGTCGACTGCGACGGCCTGGGCGGTGCGTCGGTGCTGACCGACTGCGTACCGTCCAAGACGTTGATCGCCACGGCCGAGGTCATGACGACCTTCGACTCCTCGTACGAGGAGCTGGGCATCATCGTCGCCGACGACACGCCCCACATCGACACCCCCGCGCGCGTGGTGGGCGTCGACCTCGGCAAGGTCAACCGGCGTGTGAAGCGGCTCGCTCTCGCCCAGTCCCACGACATCACGGCGTCCGTCACGCGTGCGGGCGCGCGCGTGCTGCGCGGCCGCGGCCGTCTGGACGGCGGGCAGTCGATCGACGGCTCCCGCAAGGTGATCGTGCGCGCCGCCGACGGCACGGAGGAGACGCTCATCGCCGACGCCGTGCTGATAGCCACGGGCGGTCACCCGCGCGAGCTGCCCGACGCCCAGCCCGACGGCGAGCGGATCCTGAACTGGACGCAGGTCTACGACCTGGAGGAGCTCCCGGAGGAGCTCATCGTGGTCGGCTCCGGTGTCACGGGCGCAGAGTTCGCCGGTGCCTACCAGGCCCTCGGCTCCCGCGTCACGCTCGTCTCCAGCCGCGACCGCGTGCTGCCGGGTGAGGACCCGGACGCGGCGGCCGTCCTGGAGGACGTGTTCCGGCGCCGCGGCATGAACGTCATGTCCCGCTCGCGCGCCCAGTCCGCCAAGCGCGTGGGCGACCGCGTCGAGGTGACGCTCTCCGACGGCCGAGTCATCACCGGTAGTCACTGCCTGATGGCGGTCGGCGCGATCCCCAACACCTCCGGCATGGGCCTCGAGGAGGCCGGGATCAAGCTCAAGGAGTCGGGCCACATCTGGACCGACAGGGTCTCGCGCACCAGCGCCCCCGGCGTGTACGCGGCGGGCGACGTGACGGGCATTTTCGCGCTCGCCTCGGTCGCCGCCATGCAGGGCCGTATCGCGATGTACCACTTCCTGGGCGACGCCGTCGCGCCGCTCAATCTCAAGACCGTCTCGGCGAACGTCTTCACCGACCCCGAGATCGCGACCGTCGGCTACTCGCAGGCCGACGTCGACGCCGGCAAGATCGACGCCCGCGTCGTCAAGCTGCCGCTGCTGCGCAACCCGCGCGCGAAGATGCAGGGCATCCGCGACGGCTTCGTCAAGATCTTCTGCCGCCCGGGTACGGGCATCGTGGTCGGCGGTGTGGTCGTATCGCCGCGCGCCTCGGAACTGATCCACCCCATTTCGATCGCCGTCGACAACAATCTGACGGTCGAGCAGATCGCGAACGCCTTCACCGTGTACCCGTCCCTGTCCGGCTCGATCGCCGAGGTGGCACGGCAGCTGCACACCCGGAAGGCCACGGGCGAGGCCTGACGGCGAGACGCGGGCCACTCCCTGTACGACGGCCGCGCCCCAACTGCGCGTGGGGCGCGGCCGATTGCTGTTCCATCGGCATCGATTGCCGTCGATCGAGTGCGCCCGACCGACGTCGATCGACCGTGTCTGACCGCCGTCGACTGAGCCTGCCTGACGCGGGCACCCTGGCGGCGACCGGCTGTATACCACCTTCCATCCCGTCGTGCGAACAACTTCTGTTATTCGGCGCAAACTGCTGAAAGCAGACGGTCGTTGGGGTTACTGTCAGTTTCGTGTTCGCTGCAGAACGTCGCCAATTGATCCTCGAAATGGTGCGGGCCAACGGGGCGGTTTCCCTCCGTGAGCTCGCCCGCGTCGTCCAGACCTCCGAAGTGACCGTACGGCGGGACGTGCGCGCACTGGAGGCAGAAGGACTCCTCGACCGCCGGCATGGCGGTGCGGTATTGCCGGGCGGGTTCACGCGAGAGTCCGGCTTTCCGCAGAAATCACATCTCGCGACCGCCGAGAAGACGGCCATCGCCGACCTCGCCGCGAGCTTCGTCGAAGAGGGCGAGGCCATCGTCGTCGGCGCGGGCACGACCACGCAGGAGCTGGCCCGCCGGCTCGCGCGCGTGCCCGGCCTGACCGTCGTCACCAACTCACTCCTGGTGGCGCAGGCTCTGGCACACGCCAACCGTGTCGAAGTGGTGATGACCGGGGGCACCCTGCGCGGCTCCAACTACGCCCTCGTGGGGTCCGGTGCCGAGCAGTCCCTCCACGGGCTGCGTGTCTCGCGCGCCTTCCTCTCGGGCAGCGGGCTCACCGCCGAACGGGGCCTGTCGACCTCCAACATGCTGTCGGCCAGCGTCGACCGTGCCCTCGTGCAGGCGGCGGTGGAGGTCGTCGTGCTCGCCGACCACACCAAACTCGGCACCGACACGATGTTCCAGACGGTGCCCACGGATGTGATCACCCGTCTGGTCACGGACGAGCCGCCCGCGCACGACGACCGTGCGGCCACGGAGCTGCAGGCCCTGGCGGACCAGGGAGTGCAGATCGCGGTGGCCGGCTCGTCACCGGGGGCCGACGCCGTTCCGGCGGCTCGGCAACCCCGTCCGCTGCCCGGTCCGCGCCGCGGCCAGCACCAGCTCCCGGGCGCCGGCCCGGGTGCGGCCTTCCGCGGCGCGAGCGCCCTCGGCGGCGAGCAGGCGGCGGCCGGGGCCGGGGATCGGGCCCGGGTGGCGGATCTCCGGCGGCGGTAGCCGGATCGGCAGGTGGGGCGGCAGTCCCACGTCGGTGTCCGCTGTGTCCGTATGCGGTGCGGATACGGGTGACACGCAGACGCCATGACTACCGCTCGGCGGGGACTTGGGCGGGCTTCAGGCCTCGTAGGGTCAGATTCAGCAGGCGGTCCGCGAGTTGGGGATCGTCGGGGGTCTCCTCCGCCGCCAGGGCAATCGCGTTCGTCAGTTGGAGCAGGTCGGCGATCGACACGTCGCGTCGTACGTCGCCTGCCTCCTGGGCGCGTGCGAGCAAGGCGCTGCCGGCCTCGCGCAGGGGGCGGCTGCAGCGGGCGAGGGCCGAACTCTCGTCGCGGGAGGCCGACATCAGCGCCCGCGACACTCCGCGGTACTCGCTGGCGTGAGTGATGACCGCACGGAGCCATGTCACGAGCGCGGAGCACGGCTGCGGATCGTCGAGCAGTGCGCGCGAGTGCGCCAGCAGGTCGGAGAGCGCGTCCTCGAAGACCGCGCTCACCAGCGTGTGCCGGTTGGGGAAGTGCCGGTACAGCGTGCCGATGCCGAGCTCCGCGCGGCGCGCGATGTCCTCCAGCGGTGCGTCGGTGCCGTGTTCGGCGAACACCGACCTGGCCTCTGTCAGCAGGCGCTCGTAGTTGCGGCGCGCGTCCGCCCGGAGAGGGCGCGGGGGAGCCGTCGTCCCAGGCCCCTGAGGCCTCGCGCCCGCCATGGCATCCACCTGCCCTCTCTTTGCGTCAGCCCGCCCCAACCAGCATGCCACCGCAGGCTGTGCCCTAGGCAAACCGCCCGTGTTCGCTGCCGGGAAAAGCGCCGGGCCCGCCGAACGGTTCGCGTTCGGCGGGCCCGGAGGCGTACGGATGCCGGCGTACTGATGCGGGACGTCAGTCCTTGATCTCGCAGATGACCGCGCCGGAGGTGATGGACGCGCCGACCTCGGCGGCCAGGCCCTTGATGGTGCCGGTGCGGTGGGCGTTGAGAGGCTGCTCCATCTTCATGGCCTCGAGGACGACGACGAGGTCGCCTTCCTTGACCTCCTGGCCCTCCTCGACAGCCACCTTCACGATCGTGCCCTGCATCGGCGACGCGAGCGTGTCACCGGAGGCGACCGGGCCGGACTTCTTTGCCGCGCGCCGCTTCGGCTTCGCGCCGGCCGCGAGGCCCGTACGGGCCAGAGACATGCCGAGCGAGGCCGGCAGGGAGACCTCGAGCCGCTTGCCGCCGACCTCGACGACGACCGTCTCGCGGCCCGACTCGTCCTCGGCGTCCGCGTCGGCGGGGGCTGCGAAGGGCTTGATCTCGTTGACGAACTCGGTCTCGATCCAGCGGGTGTGCACCGTGAACGGGTCGGTGGATCCCGTCAGTTCGGGCCCGAACGCCGGGTCGGTGACCACCGCGCGGTGGAACGGGATGGCGGTGGCCATGCCCTCGACCTGGAACTCGGCCAGTGCGCGGGCGGCACGCTGCAGGGCCTGCTGCCGGGTTGCGCCGGTGACGATCAGCTTGGCGAGGAGCGAGTCCCACGCCGGGCCGATGACCGAGCCGGACTCGACACCCGCGTCCAGGCGGACACCGGGACCGGTGGGCGGCGTGAAGGTCGTGACGGTGCCCGGGGCGGGCAGGAAGTTACGGCCCGGGTCCTCGCCGTTGATGCGGAACTCGAACGAGTGACCGCGCACCGCCGGGTCGTCGTAGCCGAGCTTCTCGCCGTCGGCGATACGGAACATCTCGCGGACCAGGTCGATGCCGGTGACCTCCTCGGTGACCGGGTGCTCGACCTGCAGGCGGGTGTTGACCTCCAGGAAGGAGATCGTGCCGTCGTTGCCGACGAGGAACTCCACGGTGCCGGCGCCGACGTAGCCGGCCTCCTTGAGGATGGCCTTGGAGGCGGTGTACAGCTGCCGGTTCTGCTCCTCGGTGAGGAACGGCGCCGGGGCCTCCTCGACGAGCTTCTGGTGGCGGCGCTGCAGGGAGCAGTCACGCGTGGAGACCACGACCACGTTGCCGTGCTGGTCGGCCAGGCACTGGGTCTCGACGTGGCGCGGCTTGTCCAGGTAGCGCTCGACGAAGCACTCGCCGCGGCCGAAGGCGGCCACCGCCTCGCGGACGGCGGAGTCGTACAGCTCGGGGACTTCCTCGAGGGTGCGGGCGACCTTCAGGCCGCGCCCGCCGCCGCCGAAGGCGGCCTTGATCGCGATGGGCAGGCCGTGCTCCTCGGCGAAGGCGACGACCTCGTCCGCCCCGGAGACCGGGTCGGGGGTGCCGGCGACCAGCGGGGCGCCGGCGCGCTGCGCGATGTGCCGGGCGGCGACCTTGTCGCCCAGGTCGCGGATGGCCTGCGGCGGCGGTCCGATCCAGATCAGACCCGCGTCCAGCACCGCCTGGGCGAACTCGGCGTTCTCGGAGAGGAAGCCGTAGCCGGGGTGGATCGCGTCCGCGCCGGAGTCCTTTGCTGCCTGCAGCACCTTGGCGATGTCCAGATAACTGGACGCCGGGGTGTCACCGCCCAGAGCGAACGCTTCATCGGCCGCACGGACATGTACCGCATCCCGGTCCGGATCCGCGTATACGGCCACACTCGCGATCCCCGCATCCCGGCACGCCCGGGCAACGCGGACAGCGATTTCGCCACGGTTGGCGATGAGCACCTTGCGCACGATGGCTCCCTCCTTGAAACAAGCCGAGTTTAGGGACTGCCGACACGGCCTTTCGACCCGTCCCCAGTGGTGAGCTTGCCCACACAGAGCGTGATCCGAGGCGCGCCCAACCCGCGAAACCCCATGTCGCACCGCGGTACGCAGGACTCCTTCACGGCACCCTAGCCCTCCTGTGTGGTCAAGGTCTCTGTGAGAGCGTGCCGCGACGAATCGCGATTCTTTGTGGAGTCCCTACGAATGGCCCAATGAATCTTTGCTCCTTGATGGGCTCTTGTCCCGGGCTTTACCCTCCCCCAAGCTCTTAAGGAGCAGGGGGTACCCCCAGTATCGTGTGGACCCATTGGCGTACTAGCGGTAACAGCGGCTGGAAGAGGGGTGGGCGCCGTGGCGCGCAGGACGGTGGCTTGGGTTGCCGCGATCGTGCTCTTCGTGGAGGCGGGCGGTGTCGCGCTGCTGAACTGGTTCCTCGGCCACGTCGTCGACCGCCAGGACATGTCGCTGGCCGGACTCGACCCCCACGTGATGTCGGTCTCCGCCTGGATCGCGGGCGGCGTCTTCGGCCTCTACCTGGCCCTCTGCGGCCTCGCGGCGCTGCTCCCCGCCCTGCGGGGCCGCGCCCCCGCCGGATTCGGTCGTGTCCTGCTGATCAGCGCCGCGGTCGTGCACGCGGTGCTGGGCGCCTTCGTGGTGGGTCTCGTCGGGTGGGGCGCCTTCGCCTTCATGATGCTGGTGCTCGGCCTGATCGTGCTGACCCTTATGGCGTACGACGGTCAGGCCGGGGACGGCGCTCGTCCCGCGGCACCGGCGGGTCCGCGGTCGTCGCAGGATGCGGCGCCGGGCGGTGGTGGCGTGTCGCCGGAGGGCGGCGCGCCCAGGGGCGGCGCGTTGCGCAACGGCCCCTCCGGGAGTGCTGCGCCGCAGCCTGCGTGAGCGGCCTGAAGGACTGGGCTAGTCGGCCCACAGCTCCGTGATGGCGACGCCCAGTTCGGCCAGCAGCCGGCGCAGCAGCGGCAGGGAGAGGCCGATGACGTTGCCGTGGTCGCCGTCGATGCCCTCGATGAACGGCGCCGAGCGGCCGTCGAGCGTGAAGGCGCCGGCGACGTACAGCGGTTCGCCGGAGGCGACGTATGCGGCGATCTCGTCGTCGCTGGGGTCGCCGAAGCGGACCACCGTGGAGGCGGTCGCCGAGGCGTAGCGGCCGGTCTTCGTGTCGTACACGCAGTGGCCGGTCTGGAGCGTGCCCGCGCGGCCGCGCATCGACTTCCAGCGGGCCGTGGCCTCCTCCGCGTCGGCGGGCTTGCCGAGGGCCTCGCCGTCGAGCTCGAGCACCGAGTCGCAGCCGATGACCAGGGCGCCGCTCATGATCACGTCCGGTCGTGCCGCGACGACGGACGCCTTCGCCTCCGCGAGCGCGAGCGCCAGCTCGGCCGGGGTCGGTGCGGACACGGCGTCCTCGTCGACCCCGCTGACGATGACCTCGGGGCTGAGCCCCGCCTGCCGCAGCAGTCCGAGCCGGGCGGGGGAAGCGGAGGCGAGCACGAGACGGCGACGCTGATCACTCATGCGGCAAGCGTAGCGAGCGGCTGCGGGGTCGTTGCCGGGTCCCGGGCATACGAGGCGCTCCGGGCGACACGCGGCTGTCAGAGGCCGATCACGACCATGGACAGCACCATCGCCACCGCCAGCAGGAAACCCGCGCGCCGCAGCATCTGCTGCATGTCGCGGAGTTCCTCCGGCGGCTCGTTCTCGGGATCGGACCACAGCATGAAGCCGATCCTCCGCCGACGGTGGTCCGGGGCGCCTGAGTACGCGTACTCAACTTGGCGGAGGCCGGGCAGCGGGGGCCGCGCCGCAACGGTTGCGGCGCGGCACGGCTCTACGCGGGCCAGTACGTGCGGCCCCACGACTTCGGGCCCGGCGCGGGCAGGCGGCTGTGCGCAACCCGGGCCGGATCGGCCCAGGCGTCCGGTGCGGGGGGCGCGCCGGCCGGCCCGCCGCCCGCGGCCGCGGCGCGCGCCCTGACCACCGCCAGTGCGGCGGCCAGCTCCTCCGGGGTCGGATTGCCCCGTACGACCTTGATCATGACCGCTCCACAGGTTCTCAGGGCTTACAGGGGGATGTTGCCGTGCTTCTTCGGAGGCAGGTTCTCCCGCTTCGTACGCAGCTGACGCAGGCCGCGGACGATGTGGCGGCGGGTGTCGGACGGCATGATCACCGCGTCGATGTAGCCGCGCTCGGCCGCGACGTACGGGTTGAGCAGCGTGTCCTCGTACTCCTGGATGAGCTGCTGGCGCACCGCCTCCTGCTCGGCCTCCGGCGCGGCCGCGATGGTGCGGCGGTGCAGGATGTTGACCGCGCCCTGTGCGCCCATGACGGCGATCTGTGCGGTCGGCCAGGCGAGGTTGAGGTCGGCGCCCAGGTGCTTGGAGCCCATGACGTCGTAGGCGCCGCCGAACGCCTTGCGCGTGATCACCGTGATCAGCGGGACGGTCGCCTCCGCGTAGGCGTAGATCAGCTTGGCGCCGCGGCGGATGATGCCCTCGTGTTCCTGGCCGACGCCCGGCAGGAAGCCCGGCACGTCGACGAAGGTCAGCACGGGGACGTTGAAGGCGTCGCAGGTACGCACGAAGCGGGCGGCCTTCTCGGACGCGTCGATGTCCAGGCAGCCGGCGAACTGCATCGGCTGGTTGGCCACGATGCCCACCGGGTGGCCCTCGACCCGGCCGAAGCCGGTGAGGATGTTCGGCGCGAACAGGGCCTGGGTCTCGAAGAACTCGCCGTCGTCGAGCACGTGCTCGATGACCTCGTGCATGTCGTACGGCTGGTTGGCGCTGTCCGGGACTATCGAGTCGAGCTCGCGGTCCTCGTCCGTCAGCGTCAGGTCCGCGTCCTCGGGGAAGGCCGGGGGCTCGGACAGGTTGTTGCTCGGCAGGTACGACAGCAGCTGCTTGATGTACTCGATGGCGTCCTTCTCGTCGCCCGCCATGTGGTGGGCCACGCCGGACGTCGAGTTGTGGGTGCGGGCGCCGCCCAGCTCCTCGAAGCCGACGTCCTCGCCGGTGACGGTCTTGATGACGTCGGGTCCAGTGATGAACATGTGCGACGTCTGGTCGACCATGATCGTGAAGTCGGTGATCGCGGGGGAGTAGACCGCGCCGCCCGCGCACGGGCCGACGATCAGGCTGATCTGCGGGATCACGCCGGACGCGTGGGTGTTGCGGCGGAAGATCTCGCCGTACATGCCGAGGGCCATGACGCCCTCCTGGATGCGGGCGCCGCCGGAGTCGTTGATGCCGACGACGGGACAGCCCGTCTTCAGCGCGAAGTCCATCACCTTCATGATCTTCTGGCCGAAGACCTCGCCGAGGGCACCGCCGAAGACGGTGAAGTCCTGCGAGAAGACGGCGACCGGGCGGCCGTCGACCGTGCCGTAGCCGGTCACGACACCATCCCCGTAAGGACGGTTCTGCTCGAGACCGAAGTCGGTGGAGCGGTGCCGGGCGAACTCGTCCAGCTCCACGAACGAGCCCTCGTCGAGGAGCAGCTCGATCCGCTCACGCGCCGTCAGCTTGCCCTTGGCGTGCTGCTTCTCGACCGCGCGCTCGGAGCCGGCGTGCGTCGCCTCCTGGATACGGCGCTGCAGGTCCGCGAGCTTCCCCGCGGTCGTGTGGATGTCAGTCTCCTGTGGCTCCTGCGCCACCTGCGACTCTGCCGACTCGGACATCGGGATGTGGCTCCCTGCCTGCTCAGAGGGGACGTGTGAGGGCTGGCTACTGCCTCGTAGCGTATCGGCGCGGCTACCGTTCAGCAGTGCGGTGTTTCCCACACCTAGTGTGGCTTGCATGACGCCGTCAGATGCTCCAGACAACCGCCGGTCCGATGGCTCGGAGAGCCGCCGGTCAGACTCCGCGGGCAGCCGCTGGTCCGATCCTGCCGACAGCCGCTGGTCCGACCTCGACCGGCCGCCCCTCAACGCCGCCGCCCTGCGCCGCGCTCTGCTGCGGCCCGGCGGGCTGTGGACCTCCCTCGAGGTGGTGGCCTCGACCGGATCCACCAACACGGACCTGGCGGGGCGCGCCGACGCCCTGGAGGAGGGCGCGATCCTCGTCGCCGAGGAGCAGAGCGCGGGGCGCGGCCGGCTCGACCGCCAGTGGACGGCGCCCCCGCGCTCGGGGCTCTTCTTCTCCGTACTCCTCAAGCCCGCGGAGGTCCCCGTGGAGCGGTGGGGCTGGCTGCCGCTGCTCGCAGGAGTGGCCACGGCGGCCGCCGTGGCCCGCGCCGCAGGCGTCGACACGGCACTCAAGTGGCCCAACGACCTGCTTGTGACCGTGGGCGGCGAGGAACGCAAGACCGGTGGCATCCTCGCGGAGCGGGCCGGCAGGGACGGGATCGTCATCGGTCTCGGCATCAATGTGACGCTGCGCGCCGGGGAACTCCCTGTCCCGGCCGCCGGTTCGCTGGCGCTCGCGGGAGCCGCATCCACCGACCGCGACACGCTGCTGCGCGCGGTGCTGCGGTCGCTCGAGCGGTGGTACACCGACTGGCGCGCGGCGGGCGGCGACCCGGCCGCGTGCCGGCTGCAGGAGACGTACGCGGCCGGGTGCGCGACGCTCGGCCGGAGGGTACGCGCCGAGCTGCCCGGCGACCGGACGATCAGCGGCGAGGCGGTCGCGATCGACGGCGACGGCCGCCTCGTCCTGGCGACGGCGGACGGGGTGCAGGAGCCGGTGGGGGCGGGCGACATCGTGCATCTGCGGCCGGCGCAGCCGTAGGCCCTGTCGGCCCAGGGATCGGCGCCTCTGCGGCCGGCGCCGCCGGTTCTCCGGGCCGCACTCGCCGACGAAACCGCGCCGCAGCGCCGGGGTGCGCGTTTCGGGCCGCGCTGACGCAGCCGTACCGCGTGGTCGCGCGGCGCCGCGCTGTGGGCTCGGGAAGGAGCGGGGACCCGGAAGTGCGGGAAGACTCTTGAGTGAGCTGCGGCACACCTGCCGTACTGTGTCTTCAGTGTCTTCCCGGGGACCGTGACTTCGGCGGCTCGACCGCGCGGCCCCGGGCCCCGGCCGGAAAGGCAGGTCGGACGATGCGCCCGGTACGCCCCCGTGAGGTAGATCTCAGTAAAGTTGGGGCCGGTCGTATTGACCGCGGCAGATCGGAAGGGCAGCAGGCGTGAGCGTCGACGACACGGGCTCGGGCGCGGGCGCACACCCCGCACCCGACGGCGAGCCCGGCCGTATCGCCGGGGGCGCCGCCGCGGACCGGGCCGCGGAACCTTCGGCAGGGCCGGACGGGGAGCGCTGGCCCCTGGACCCGGGGATCGCACGGGGCGCGGGCTCCAGGAGCGTGCCGGGTACGGACCAGGGCGGTGAGGGGACCGAGCGTGCTCCCGGCGCAGACCGGGAGGACGGTTCCGATCGCGAGCCCGGCCGACCCGGCCCCGCGTCCACGCCGCCGGATGTCTCTGTCGGGCTCCCGGAGCACGGATCCGACCGCGTCCCGGAACGCGGAGCAGACCGGATCGACGGGCGGAGCGGAGCAGCCGGCCGAGGTGAGCGCGGTGAAGACCCGCTCGCCCTCCGGCTCGAGGGGCTCATCCTCGGGGCCGAGCGCCGTTACACGCCCTTCCAGGCGGCGCGCAGCGCAGGCGTGTCCGTGGAGCTGGCCACCCGCTTCTGGCGCGCGATGGGCTTCGCCGACATAGGCCAGGCCAAGGCGCTGACGGAGGCGGACGTACTGGCGCTGCGGCGGCTCGCCGGTCTCGTCGAGGCGGGCCTGCTGAGCGAGGCCATGGCGATCCAGGTGGCCCGCTCCACCGGCCAGACCACCGCCCGGCTGGCCGACTGGCAGATCGACTCGTTCCTCGCGGGCCTGACGGAGCCGCCGGAGCCGGGGATGACGCGCACCGAGGTCACGTATCCCCTGATGGAGCTGCTCCTGCCCGAACTGGAGGAGTTCATCGTCTACGTCTGGCGGCGGCAGCTCGCGGCCGCCACCGGGCGGGTGGTGCAGGTCGCGGACGACGAGGAGATGGTCGACCGCCGGCTCGCCGTCGGCTTCGCCGACCTGGTGGGCTTCACGCGGCTGACGCGACGCCTGGAGGAGGAGGAGCTCGGGGAGCTGGTCGAGGCCTTCGAGACGACGGCGGCCGACCTGGTGGCCGCCCGCGGCGGACGGCTGATCAAGACGCTGGGCGACGAGGTCCTCTACTCCTCCGACGACGCGGGGACGGCGGCCGAGATCGCGCTCCGCCTCATCGAGACGATGGCCAACGACGAGACGATGCCGGAGCTGCGCGTCGGTATCGCCTTCGGCACGGTGACGACGCGGATGGGCGACGTGTTCGGTACGACGGTGAACCTGGCGAGCCGGCTCACCTCGATAGCGCCCCGGGACGCCGTACTCGTCGACGGCGCCTTCGCCGAGGAGCTCACCCGGACCGGGGAGGCCCCCGCGTCCGAGGCGGAGGCGGCGGAGGCCGCGGCCGCCGCGGAGAAGGAGGGCGAGGAGCCCCCCACGTACCGCTTCGCCCTCCAGCCGATGTGGCAGCGGCCCGTGCGCGGCCTGGGCGTGGTGGAGCCCTGGCTCCTGACGCGACGGGACTGAGGCGCGTCCGGGACTACTACTCCCCGGGCCACACCGGCGCCCGCTTCTCGTTGAACGCCGCCACCCCCTCCGCCCGGTCCCCCGAAAAGGCGACCGCGCGCCAGGCGGCGTCCTCGATCTCGAGGCCGGCGCGCAGGTCGAGTCCCTGTCCCAGGCGCAGCGCCCGTTTGGCCGCACGCAGCCCGACGGGTGAGTTCACCGCGATACGTGCGCCGAGTGCCAGCGCCTCCGCCCGGTCCTGGCCCTCCTCCACCAGCAGGTCGACGAGGCCCAACTCCCGCGCCTCCGCGGCCTCGACCCGCCGCGCCGAGAAGATCAGCTCCGCGGCCCGGGCCGCCCCCACGCGCCGCGGCAGCAGCTGCGTCCCGCCACCACCCGGAATGACCCCCACGGACACCTCGGGCAGCCCCACGACCGCCGTACGGTCGGCCACGATCAGGTCGCAGGCGAGGGCGAGCTCGAACCCGCCGCCGAGCGCGAAGCCGTGCAGCGCGGCGACGGTCGGCATGGGCAGTTCCAGTACGCCGGTGTAGGCACCCCGGGCGACGGGGCGCTGGCGCACCAACTCGGCGTCGGAGAGCGAGTTCCGCTCCTTGAGGTCCGCGCCGACGCAGAACGCCCGCTCGTGCGTCGACGTCACGACGACCACGCGCGCGTCGCGGTCCGCGGCGAGGGCGTCGCAGGCGGCGCCGATGGACCGTGCCATCTCCGTCGACACGGCGTTCATGGCCTTGGGCCGGTCGAGGACGAGCTCGGCGACGTACTCGTGCCGCCGCACCACGACGAACTCCCCGTACCGCTGCTCATCCATGATCCGTCCACACCCCTCAGGACCGCGAAGGTTAACGACCGTTAGCATCGGCCGTGTACGCATCATGCCAGTCCGGCGCCGCCGGGGCCAGGTCGCACGGCGATGGCCCCGGGAGGGGCACGGACCCCCCTGTTCGGCGCACCATTCGCCGCATCGTCGCCGTATCAATGTCTCAAAGCGTGGCAAAACTCCCTAGCCTGGAGTGATGGGCGAGGACGTGCGGTTGCGTGCCGTGGTGGCGCTGGCGCAGGCGATGGCGGCGGCACAGACGCCGCGGGAGTCCTGGAAGGCCGCCGCGGAGGGCGCCTGCCGCGCACTGTCGGGGAACTTCGCCGCGCTGTCCGTGTGGGAGCGGGAACGCGGCAGGCTCCGTGTACTGGTCAACGCGGGTGAGCGGGCGCCGGGGGAGGCGGAGTTCCCCGAGTGCGAGGCGTATCCCGTACACCAGTTCCCCGAGATCACGGAGTTTCTGCACGAGCGGTGGGTCGGCGGCGGCGAGCCCAACGCCTGGGTGGAGACCGCGGAGGGCCCGGCCGCGGGCTCCGCCGGGGACGCCGGCTACTGCCATCAGAGGGTGGCCGCGCTCCGTCGCCGCGGCCGCGGATGCTGCGTCGTCGCGCCGATCGTGCTGCACGGCAGGGCCTGGGGCGAGCTGTATGTCGCCCGTCCGGTCGGGGGGCCCGTCTTCGACCGGGACGACGCGGACTTCGCGACCGTCCTGGCGGCGGTCGTCGCGGCCGGTATCGACCAGACCGAGCGCCTCGAGGAGGCGCGGCGCCTGGCCTTCACGGACGCGCTCACCGGCCTCGCCAACCGGCGCGCCGTCGATGTACGCCTGGACGAGGCCCTGGAGCGCCACCGGACCGAAGACGCCGTGGTCAGCCTCGTCGTCTGCGATCTGAACGGGCTGAAGCGGGTCAACGACACCCATGGCCACGCGGTCGGCGACCGGCTGCTCGAGCGGTTCGGCTCGGTGCTGTCGCTGTGCGGCGCGATGCTGCCGGGCGCGCTCGCCGCGCGGCTCGGCGGGGACGAGTTCTGCCTGCTCGCGGTGGGCCCGCCGGTGGACGAGGTGGTACGCGTGGCCGATGAACTGTGCAAACGCGCCGGCGAGTTGGAGCTCGGCGAGGGGGTCGCGTGTGGGGTGGCATCGACCGGGGAGCCCATCGGTCCTGTGCGCTCGGGGCGCCGGCTGTTCCGGCTCGCGGACGCCGCGCAGTACCGGGCGAAGGCCGCGCGGGCGGTGAGTCCGGTGGTGGCGGGGCGTGAAGGGGCCGACGATCCGGTGGTACGCCTGGTCGACGCGCCGGCGCCGCCGACGCTTCCGGCGGGGGAGCGGCGGAGGTTCCGTGGGCGGGAGGGGGCGTAGTCGCGGGGTGGCTCTGCGGCGTAAGGGTGGCTCTGCGGCGTAAGGGTGCCCCTGCGGACGTCAGGCGTGCTCCTGCGGGCGTGAGAGGTAAGGGGCGAAGCCGCGCCCCACTCGTGACATCTTGAGATTCACTGCGTACGCTCCTGAATATGGATATGCACACTGTGGTGGTGGGGACCGCCGGGCTCACCGCGGCCGACGTCGTCGCCGTGGCCCGGGGGAACGCCAGGGTCGAGTTGTCGGAGGAGGCGCTGCGCGCCCTGGCAGCGGCGCGCGAGATCGTGGACGCGCTGGCCGCGAAGCCGGAACCGGTGTACGGGGTCTCGACGGGGTTCGGCGCCCTGGCGACCCGGCACATCGGCCACGACCTGCGGACCCAGCTGCAGCGCAACATCGTCCGCTCGCACGCCGCCGGGATGGGCCCGCGCGTGGAGCGCGAGGTCGTCCGGGCGCTGATGTTCCTGCGCCTGAAGACGGTGTGCTCCGGCCGCACGGGCGTACGGCCGGAGGTCGCGCAGACCATGGCGGACGTCCTGAACGCCGGGATCACCCCGGTCGTCCACGAGTACGGCTCCCTCGGCTGCTCCGGCGACCTGGCTCCTCTCTCGCACTGTGCGCTGACGCTGATGGGCGAGGGTGAGGCGGAGGGCCCGAGCGGGACCGTCAGGCCCGCCGGCGAGCTCCTCGCCGAACACGGCATCACCCCCGTCGAGCTGCACGAGAAGGAGGGCCTGGCCCTCCTCAACGGCACCGACGGCATGCTCGGCATGCTGATCATGGCGCTGGCGGATCTCGAAGCGCTCTACAAGTCCGCGGACATCACGGCAGCCCTGTCACTGGAGGCGCTGCTGGGCACGGACAAGGTCCTCGCGCCCGAGCTGCACGCGATCCGCCCGCACCCGGGACAGGCCGCGTCGGCCGCCAACATGCTTGCGGTCCTGAAGGGTTCGGGCCTGACGGGCCACCATCAGGACGACGCGCCGCGCGTCCAGGACGCGTACTCCGTGCGCTGCGCCCCCCAGGTCGCGGGCGCCGGACGAGACACGATCGCGCACGCGCGCGTGGTGGCCGAACGCGAGCTGGCGTCCGCCGTCGACAACCCGGTGGTCCTGCCCGACGGCCGCGTCGAGTCGAACGGCAACTTCCACGGTGCCCCGGTCGCGTACGTCCTGGACTTCCTCGCCATCGCGGCCGCGGACCTCGGCTCGATCGCCGAACGCCGCACCGACCGCCTGCTGGACAAGAACCGCTCGCACGGACTGCCGCCGTTCCTCGCGGACGACGCGGGCGTCGACTCGGGCCTCATGATCGCCCAGTACACACAGGCCGCTCTGGTCAGCGAGTTGAAGCGGCTGGCGGTCCCGGCGTCCGCCGACTCCATCCCGTCCTCCGCGATGCAGGAGGACCACGTCTCCATGGGCTGGTCGGCCGCCCGCAAGCTCCGTACGGCCGTCGACAACCTCACCCGTATCGTCGCGATCGAGCTCTACGCCGCCACGCGCGCGATCGAACTCCGCGAGGGCGAGGGCCTCACCCCGGCCCCGGCATCCCGCGCCGCGATCAACGCGGCCCGCGCGGCGGGCGTCGGCGGGCCGGGCCCGGACCGCTTCCTCGCCCCCGACCTGGCGGCCGCGGACGCCTTCGTGCGCGGTGGCCACCTGGTCGCGGCGGTGGAGCCGGTGACGGGCCCCCTGGCGTGAGCATCGCCTTGTGACGCATGGAGAGGGGCCGCCGTCTCGACGGCGGCCCCTCTCCACGAGGTCGACAGGAGCTCAACGAGCAGGAAAGAGGCCCTAGTAGGCCTCCAACTGCCCCCGCCGTACCGAGTACGCCACGAACCCGGCCCCGAGGCCCAGGAACAGCGTGCCGCCGATGACGTACGGCGTCGTGTTGACGCTGCCCGTGTCGGCCAGGCGTGCGCCGTCGTCGGCTTCTTCGGGGGCCGCCGTGTCGACCGAGGTGCCGGATGAGCCGATGGACCCGGCTCTCTCTCCCGTGATCGTCGACGTCGACGTCTCACGCTCCTGCACGGCCGCCGCCCTGTCGGCCGTCGCGTTCGCGGACGGGACGAACCACAGGGCACCCAGAAGGGTTCCTGCGGCGGTGGCGGTGAGCAGCGATCGGCGTGCGGCGGACACGGTATCGATCCCCCTTGTGGCGCTGGCGAATTGGCCGTGTGCGGCGATGTTAGTGAAAGGGGCGGGTCACAGGAAAGTCACGGGGGAGTTGAGCGGTGTCGGGGTCGTACGATCCGGGCTATGAGCACCCCTGAGACATCCCGCTATGTGCGGCTCCGAGTGGAACTGGTCCTCGAGATCGAGGACTCCGGTGCGGTCACCGGCGCCGCACTCCAGCGCATCGCCGAGGACGACGACATGCCGGCGGACGAGCGGGCCCACGCCGAGTTCGCCGTCCAGGAGGACGCCGCCGAGGCCCTCGCGTATCTCGTGGACCCGTTCGACCTGGTCAGTGAGGTGCCCGGAGTGGATCTCGCACAGGCCTCGTGGAGCAGCGAGCACGTCGACTACGACCCGGAATCGCCCGACTGGGACCTCGGTGAGGAGGACGACGAGGACGACAAGGACGACGAGGGTGAGTACTACGAGGACGACGAGGACGCCCCTAGCGTCCGGTGATCGTCCCTTTCCCTGAGTGACCGGTGAATGACCGGTGAGCGAACAGTAGAAGACCGGCGGGCGGCCGGCAGGGGACCGGCAGAAGAGCAGCAGAAACGCGGGAAAGGTGGCGCAGCCCACACCCCGGACGGCAACCGCCGTCCGGGGTTTCTTCGTCTCCCACGGCGCTGCTACAACAGCAGTGACAATCGCAACAACCGCAGCGATCCACCCGACCGGATCGTCACGACTGCACTGTCGGCAGCCCAGGCACCGTCAGTCCCGGAAGATCCCACAGCGGAGTGGCGTATCCCACATCTTCGCCGGTCGCGGAACGGCACGAACCGGACAGTACGTTGAGAAGGTCTGCGGATAATTTCCTGAGGTTCGGGGATTCGGCAACGATGGAGAAGCGTGTGATGACGGACGGTAGGCGGCGCAGGGGTCTCACGACCGTGGCCGCCGTGCTCGGCGGTGTGCTGATGCTCTCGGCGTGCAGCGGCAGTGACAGCAGCGCCGCTGACGACAGCAGCACGCCCGGCGGCAGCAGCAGCTCGCAGGCCAAGGTCGACGAGGCAGCCGCGAAGAAGACCTCCGAGGCCCAGATCAAGATCACGCCCAAGGACGGTTCCGACAACGCCTCCATCAACAACGGCACCGCGGTCACGGTGAGCAAGGGCACGCTCACCAACGTGACCATGACGAGCGCCAACGGCACCGCCGTCGCGGGCCAGATATCCGCCGACAAGAAGAGCTGGAAGCCCACCACCCAGCTGGCGCGGGCCACGACGTACAAGATCGCGGCTGCCGCCAAGGACGCAGACGGCCGCGCCGCGCACGAGAACGCTTCGTTCACCACCGTCTCGGCCGCCAACAGCTTCATCGGCTACTTCACGCCCGACGCGGGGTCCACCGTCGGCGTCGGCATGCCGGTGTCGATCAATTTCGACAAGGCGATCGCCAACAAGGCCGCCGTCCAGAAGGGCATCACGGTCAGCTCCAGCAGCGGCCAGGAGGTCGTCGGCCACTGGTTCAGCCCCAACCGCCTGGACTTCCGCCCCGAGAGCTACTGGCAGGCCGGCTCCACCGTGACCCTCAAGCTGAACCTCGACGGCGTCGAGGGTGCCGGCGGTGTCTACGGCGTCCAGCAGAAGACGGTCACCTTCAAGATCGGCCGCAACCAGGTCTCCGTCGTCGACGCCGAGTCCAAGACCATGAAGGTCACCCGGGACGGCAAGACGATCAAGACCATCCCGATCTCGGCCGGTTCGCCCGAGAACAAGACGTACGAAGGCCAGATGGTGATCTCCGAGAAGTTCGAGGAGACCCGGATGAACGGCGCGACCGTCGGCTTCAAGGACGACGACGGCAAGGGCGAGTACGACATCAAGGACGTGCCGCACGCCATGCGTCTGTCGACCTCAGGCACGTTCATCCACGGCAACTACTGGGGTGCCAAGTCCATCTTCGGGAGCGTCAACACCAGCCACGGCTGCGTGGGCCTGCAGGACGCCAAGGGCGCGAAGGACCCGAACATGCCGGGTGCCTGGTTCTACAACAACTCGATCGTCGGTGACGTCGTGGTCGTCCAGAACACCGGCGACGACACCATCGCCCCGGACAACGGCCTCAACGGCTGGAACATGAGCTGGGCCCAGTGGAAGGCCGGCTCCGCGGTCTGATCCCGAGCCGTTCCGGCTCCTCTGCTCCACGTACGCCGATGGCCCGCACCCCCGCCGGGGGCGCGGGCCATCGGCGTTCCCAGCAGTCTCAGCGGCCTCATATCCGTTCTCATGCTTCTCTTATCGCGGCCTTATCCGGTCATCACGGTGTGCCCCTAGCTTTCGCGGCATGTTCTTCACCTACCTGAGGCGCGAACTGCGCCGCCGCAGAAAGGCGGCGCTCGTCGTCGCCTCCGGGCTCGCACTGGGCATCGCACTTGTCATCGTGGTCAGCTCCGTGTCGTCCGGTATGAAGCAGGCGCAGGGCAAGGTCCTCGAGTCGCTGTACGGCCTCGGGACCGACATGACCGTCACGAAGGCCGCCACACCGCCGGAGGAGGGCGACGACAGCGGCAACGGGCGCCCGCGCTTCCGGTTCGACGCGAGCGACAGCGACTCCGACGAGGAGCAGAGCAGCGACCGCGTCATGGTCCAGGGCTTCCAGACCCTGTCGTCGAAGACCGTCGCCAACGTGGCCGAGCAGGACGGGGTCTCCCAGGCCGTCGGCGGACTCAGCCTCAATGTCGTGAAGGTCGACGGCCAGTTCCAGCGCGGCGAGATCCAGCAGAACCAGAACAGCGGAAGCAGCGGCCAGCAGGGCGGCCCCGAGGGCGGCCAGGGCGGCGGCAACGGGCAGCCGCAGGGCGAAGTCCGGGGCGGTGGCGCCGACTTCGAGGTCAACAGCTACACCCTCTACGGCACCGACGTCACCAACCTCGATCTCGGCCCGCTGACCTCCTCCAAGATCACCAAGGGCCGTACGTTCAAGAGCTCCGAGACCAACGCCAAGGTCGCGGTCGCCGACAGCTCGTACGCCAAGGAGAAGGAACTCGCCCTCGGCGACACCGTCACGATCTCCGGCACCAAGTTCGAGATCGTCGGCATCGCGACGCCGGACAGCGGCGACGCGGCCGCCAACCTCTACATCCCCCTCAAGCAGGCGCAGACCCTGGCCGACTCCAAGGACAAGGTCACCACGGTCTACGTCAAGGCGACCGACTCGCAGCAGATCGACGCCGTCAAGAGCACCATCCAGAAGAACATCTCCGGTACGACCGTGACCACCTCGGCCGACCTCGCCGACACCGTCTCCGGATCGCTGTCCACCGCCTCCAACCTCGCATCGAACGTGGGCAAGTGGCTGTCCATCGCGGTGCTCGTGGCCGCGTTCCTGGTCGCCGGCCTGCTCACCATGTCGGCCGTCTCCCGCCGCGTACGCGAGTTCGGCACCCTCAAGGCGCTGGGCTGGAAGTCCGGGCGCGTCACCCGCCAGGTCGTCGGTGAGGCCGTCGTCAACGGGCTCCTCGGCGGTGTCCTCGGTATCGCCGTGGGCCTCGCGGGCGCGTACGCCGTCACCGCGGTCAGCCCCACCCTCCAGGCCCAGCTCGGCTCCACCGGCGGCGGTGGCGGCATGGGCGGCGGTCCCGGCGGCATGGGTGGTGGAATGGCCGGTCCTGGCCAGCAGGCCTCGTCCAAGGCGCTCGAGGTCGCGCTGACCGCGCCCATCAGCCTCAGCACCGTCGGCCTCGCCGTCGGTCTCGCCGTCGCCGGCGGACTCATCGCGGGCGCCTTCGGCGGCTGGCGCGCCTCCCGGCTGCGGCCCGCGGACGCGCTGAGCCGCGTCGAGTAAGCCGTCGAGCAGGCCGAGCGGACGGCCCGTACAGGCCCGACGGCCGGCCACCCCGGGCGGTCCGCGGCCGACGTGGCCGCATCCGCGTCCCAGCGCGTACCCCCTCACTTCTCGCAGGAGTTGCACCCACCATGTATGAGCTCAGAGGCGTCACCAAGCAGTACCGCCGGGGCAAGGAAACGGTCCATGCGCTCGCCGGCGTCGACCTGACGATCCCGGACGGCGACCGGCTCGTCATCCAGGGCCCGACCGGAGGCGGCAAGTCGACGCTCCTCCAGATGCTCGGCGGACTCGACCGGCCCACCTCGGGCAGCGTCGAGCTCGACGGCACCGACCTGGCCAAGCTGTCCGAGGCCAAGCTGACGAAGGTGCGGTCCGAGTCCATCGGCTTCGTCTTCCAGAGCTTCAACCTCATCCCGACGCTGAACGCCCAGGAGAACGTCGAGACGGCGCTCGTACCCCTCGGCTTCAAGGCCGCGGAGCGGCGCGAGCGGGCCGCCGAGGCGCTGAAGTCGGTGGGCCTCGGCGAACGCCTGACCCATCTGCCGTCCGAGATGTCCGGCGGCCAGCAGCAGCGCGTGGCCATCGCCCGGGCCCTGGTCAAGCAGCCGAAGGTGCTGCTCGCCGACGAACCCACCGGAAACCTCGACGAGTCCATGCGCGACGAGATCATGGACGTACTGGAGACCATGTGGAAGGAGCACGGGCTGACCTTCATCATGGTCACCCACGACTCCGCCCTCGCGAAGAAGGCGCCGCGCGTGGCGACGATCCGCAAGGGAACGATCACGGTGACCGAAAGGGCATGAGGTCTCGACGGAGGTGTCGCCTCAACGGCGCCTCGATGGACGGAAGTCTTACGAAAATGGCTTGATCGCGGCCAACCAACCCTTGGCCAACCTTTCACATACGCATCACTGTTGAGCAGTAGTTCGCCCCCCGGCATACTCCGTATTCCGGGGGGCGTGCGTGCATACGTGCGGGACTACCCCCGGCCGGATGAACCAGGTTCATCCGGCACTTTCATCTCCAGGGGGAGACTTGCGCAGACAAGTGAAGAGAGCGTGCGCAACCACCGTCGCCGCGGCAGCCGCCGTGGCGCTGGCGGCGGGCATGACCAACCCGGCGTCCGCGAACGGTGAGAACAGCAGCACGTCCCGGGCCTCGGGGGCGGACCTCGGGCCCAAGCACCACATCACGCTGATCACCGGTGACCGCGTCCTCGTCGACGCGAAGGGCCGCGTCGCCGGGCTCGAACGGGCCAAGGGCCGCGAGCACATACCCGTACAGAAGCGGACGGCGAACGGGCACACGTACGTGGTGCCGTTCGACGCGCAGCGCCTGATCGCCGCCGGCAAGCTCGACCAGCGGCTGTTCGACGTCACCGAGCTGAACAAGGCCGCCAACCGCAAGGCCCAGAAGAAGGGCCTCAAGCTGATCGTCGGCTACAAGGGGGCCTCGGCCGGCGCCGCCAAGGCCGAGGTGCGCGACGCGGGCGACACCCAGGTCCGCAGGACCCTCAAGACGCTGAACGCCGACGCGGTCACGACGCCCAAGGGCGACGCCTCGGAGCTGTGGGACGCGGTCACCCGCGAGCAGGGCAACGGCTCCGTCACCACCACCGCCGGTGTCGGCACCATCTGGCTGGACGGTGTCCGCAAGGCCAGCCTCGACAAGAGCGTCCCGCAGATCGGTGCGCCCAAGGCGTGGGCGGCCGGTTACGACGGCAAGGGTGTGAAGATCGCCGTCCTGGACACCGGTATCGACGCGACCCACCCGGACCTCAAGGACCAGGTGATCGCCGAGAAGAACTTCTCCACCTCGGCCGACGCCCTGGACCGCTTCGGGCACGGCACGCACGTCGCGTCCATCGCGGCCGGTACGGGCGCCAAGTCCGGCGGGACGTACAAGGGCGTCGCCCCGGGTGCCAAGCTGCTCAACGGCAAGGTGCTCGGTGACGACGGCTCCGGCGAGGACTCCGGCATCCTCGCGGGCATGGAGTGGGCCGCCGAGCAGGGCGCGCAGGTCGTCAACCTCAGCCTGGGCGGCCCCGACACCCCCGCGATCGACCCGCTCGAGGCCGAGATCAACAAGCTGTCGGCCGAGAAGGGCATCCTGTTCGCCGTCGCGGCGGGCAACTCCGGCCCCAACTCGCTCGGTTCGCCGGGCAGTGCGGACGCCGCGCTCACCGTCGGCGCGGTCGACGACGGCGACAAGCTGGCCGACTTCTCGAGCACCGGTCCGCGGGTGGGCGACGGTGCGATCAAGCCGGATGTCACCGCGCCCGGTGTCGACATCACCGCGGCCGCGGCGCCGGGCAGCGTCATCGACCAGGAGGTCGGCCAGAAGCCCGAGGGCTACCTGACCATCTCCGGTACGTCGATGGCGACCCCGCACGTCGCCGGCGCCGCCGCGATCCTCAAGCAGCAGCACCCGGACTGGACGTACGCCGAGCTGAAGGGCGCCCTGGCCGCCTCCACGAAGGGCGGCAAGTACACGCCGTTCCAGCAGGGTTCGGGACGCATCCAGATCGACAAGGCCATCAACCAGAGCGTCATCGCCGACCCGGTGTCGGTGAGCTTCGGTGTGCAACAGTGGCCGCACACCGACGACACCCCGGTCACCAAGCAGGTCACCTACCGAAACCTGGGCACCAAGGACGTCACCCTCGACCTGACGGCGACGGCCACCAACCCCAAGGGCGCGGCGGCTCCGGCCGGTTTCTTCACGCTCGGCGCGAAGCAGGTCACGGTTCCCGCGGGCGGCAAGGCCTCGGTCGACCTGACGGTCAACAGCAAGCTGGGCGGCACCACCGACGGCACGTACTCCGCGTACGTCGTGGCGACCGGCGGCGGCCAGTCCGTACGCACGGCCGCGGCCGTGGAGCGCGAAGTCGAGTCGTACGACGTGACGCTCAGCCACATCGGCCGTGACGGGAAGCCCTCCGAGTGGTACTCCACCGACCTGATCGGCGTCTCCGGTAACGTCAAGGAGACCTGGTTCTCGCCGTACGAGGCGGACGGCACGGTCACGGTCCGCGTCCCCAAGGGCGGCTACGTCCTGAACTCGGGGATCCTCGTCGACCCGGACGAGTACAAGGGCGCCGACTGGCTGGCCCAGCCGAAGCTGAGCGTCACCAAGGACACCACCATCACCCTCGACGCGCGGACCGCCAAGCCGGTGGACATCACCGTGCCGGACGCGGCCGCCACGTCGCAGTTCGCGTCGCCGGACTTCACCGTCGACACGGACGAGGGCAGCTACTCGTTCGGCTGGTGGCTCGACTCGTACGACGACTTCCGCACCCGCGGCCTCGGTCCGCAGGTCACCGACGGCTCGCTGTACCAGCAGTGGGACGGTCACTGGACCAAGGGCGACGACGCCCAGTACGACACCACGGCCGGCACCCGCGTGAAGCAGCTCGCCACCGGTTACACCAAGCACTACAAGGCGAGTGAACTGGCCACCGTGAAGATCGGCCTCGGCGCCTCGGCGAAGGGCAAGAAGGGCGCGGTCACCGCGTGGTCCTTCCTGCCCGGCAGCTTCGGCGGCTCGGCGATCTCCTTCCCGCAGCAGCTGCCCAGCACACGGACGCTGTACCTGTCCACGGCGAACAAGGTCCAGTGGACCTTCGAGGTCGAGCAGTACGGCGGCACGGACGAGGACGGCTGGCCGATCACGGAGGCGGGCTACACGCTCGGCACCCCGCAGACCTTCAAGGGGGGTACGGCCTACACGAAGACGTTCAACACGGGCGTCTTCGGGCCGCGGCTGAGCGCGAGCTACGGGGTCTTCCGGGACGGCAACACCATCGCGGGCTACCTGCCGATGTACGCCGACGGCAAGAACCACGCGGGCTACTCGCAGTACCTGTCGGTGAAGACGACGCTGTACCGCAACGGCACCAAGATCGCCGAGAAGGAGGACCCGCTGGACGGCTCCGGCGAGTTCAAGGTGCCGTCGGCGGACGCCGCGTACAAGCTGACCACGTCCATCAAGCGCAGCGTCAAGGTCGGCACGGCCTCCACCCGCGTCGACACCAGCTGGAGCTTCCGCTCCAAGAAGACCACCGACATGAAGCAACTGCCGCTCTCCACGGCACGCTTCGGCCCGGTGCTCGGCCTGGACAGCACGGCCCCCGCCGGCAAGACCCAGTCCGTCCCGGTCACCGTTCAGGGCGCCGCCAAGGGCAGCAACCTGAAGTCGCTGTCGGTGTACGTGTCGTACGACTACGGCAAGACCTGGAAGAAGCTGACCGTGAAGAACGGCAAGGTCTCCGTGAAGAACCCGGCGAAGGGCAAGGGCATCTCCTTCCACGCCAAGATCACGGACAAGAAGGGCAACAAGTCGACGGTGTCGATCTACAACGCGTACTACGGCAAGTAGTCCGTACGACGCTGAGCAGGTCCTGAGTGGAAGGCCCGCCGGAGGTGCAGCCCCCGGCGGGCCTTTCCTGCGTCACTGCGGCAGGCGCCCCGCCGAACTCGCGTCGACGCCCCAACTGGCCAGCAACCGCAGGGCCTCCGCGGAGGGAGACCCCGGCTCCGCGTGGTACACGACGACCGACTGCTCATGGTCGTCGGGAAGCCTGAACGTCTCGTAGGAGAGGGTCAGTTCCCCGACGAGCGGATGCCGCATCCGCTTCACCCCGTGGTTCTTCTCCTTCACGTCGTGCGCCGCCCACAGCCGCCGGAACTCCTCGCTCTTCACCGACAGCTCGCCGACCAGCGCCGACAGCAGCGGGTCGTCGGGATGGCACCCCGCGTCCATGCGCAGATAGCCGACAATATCGGCGGCCTTGGTGTCCCAGTCCACGAACAGGTCGCGGTAGGCGGGGGACAGGAACACCATCCGCGCCCAGTTCCGCTCCTGCGGCGGCAGCTCCGACCAGTCGCTGAACAGCGCCGCGGCCATCCGGTTCCAGGCGAGGACCTCGGACCGCCGCCCCACCACGTACGCGGGCACGCCGTCCAGCGTGTCGATGAGCTGCCGCAGTGCGAGCCGTACCTGCTGGGTCCGGGCGGACGGCTTCTTCTTGTGCTGCTTCGGCTTGGCGAGATGCGTCAGATGGGCGTGCTCGGCGTCGGTCAGGCGCAGGGCGCGCGCGATCGCGTCCAGGACCTCCGCCGACACGTTGCGGCCGTTTCCCTGTTCGAGCCGCGTGTAGTACGCGACGGAGACCCCGGCGAGCTGGGCCAGCTCCTCGCGGCGCAGCCCCGGCACCCGCCGGTGCCGCCCGAAGTCCGGCAGGCCGACGTCCTCCGGCTTCAGCCGGGCCCGGCGGGTGCGCAGAAACTCGCTGAGCTCGGCACGCCGGTCGAGCGGCTGCTCGAGGGCGGGGCCGGGCTCGGAGCCGGGCTCGATGGCGGGGCCGGTCTCGGGGGCGCGGCCGGACTCGGGGGCGGGGCCGACCGCGCCCGCCTCGCCAGGCTGTATGTCCATGCGTCCAGTATTCATGGTCGTACGCACAGGAACCTGACCCCGCCAGTAGTAGGACCGCTGGTCATAGGCAGAGCTGTGGTCTGGGCGGCCTCGGGGCATTCGGGCAGGATTGCCGTCGTGCCCGGACGAGAAGCCGGACAAGAAGGCAGCCGGGCACGGTACCCCCTCCGAGGAGACCCGGCATGACCACCCCTTCCGCCGTTTCCGCATACGCCGCGCCCGCGCCCAAGGCCCCGCTGGAGCGCACCACCATCGAGCGCCGTCCGGTCGGCGAGTTCGACGTCCTGATCGACATCAAGTTCGCCGGCATCTGTCACTCGGACATCCACCAGGTCCGCGAGGGCTGGGGCAAGGCGATCTTCCCGATGGTGCCCGGCCACGAGATCGCGGGCGTCGTCGCCGAGGTCGGCCCCGGCGTGACGAAGTTCAAGGTCGGCGACCGGGTCGGCGTCGGCTGCCTGGTCGACTCCTGCCGCGAGTGCGAGAACTGCAAGGCCGGACAGGAGCAGCACTGCACTGGCGGCGGCGTCGGCACGTACAACGCCATCGGCAAGGACGGCGAGCCCACCTACGGCGGCTACTCGCACAAGATCGTCGTCGACGAGAACTTCACCGTCCGCATCCCCGACGGCCTCTCCCTCGACGTGGCCGCGCCGCTGCTGTGCGCGGGCATCACCACGTACTCACCGCTCAAGCACTGGGGCGCGGCCCCTGGCAAGAAGGTCGCCGTGATCGGCCTTGGTGGCCTCGGCCACATGGCCGTCAAGATCGCGCACGCCCTGGGCGCCGAGGTCACCGTCCTCTCCCAGTCGCTGCGCAAGAAGGACGACGGCCTGAAGCTGGGCGCCGACCACTACTACGCGACCAGCGACGAGGCGACCTTCAAGGACCTGGCGGGCACCTTCGACCTGATCCTCTCCACGGTGTCGGCCCCGCTCGACTTCGGCGCGTACCTGAGCCTGCTGAAGACCGGCGGCGCCCTGGTGAACGTCGGCGCCCCCGAGGAGCCGATCGCGCTCAACCTCTTCTCGCTGATCGGCGGCAACAAGACGCTCGCCGGCTCGATGATCGGCGGCATTGCCGAGACCCAGGAGATGCTGGACTTCTGCGCCGAGCACGGCCTCGGCGCAGAGATCGAGCTGATCCGCGCCGACCAGATCAACGAGGCGTACGAGCGGGTGCTGGCGAGCGATGTGCGGTACCGCTTCGTGATCGACACGGCCACGATCTGAGCCGGGCCACGAGCTGAGCCATAGGCCGACAGGGCCTAGGGGGCGCCCTTGCCCGGGGGTGCCCCCTACGGCCTGGGGCCGAGGGCGAGCGGCGGACCGGAACTCGGCCGATCGACGGATGCCGCGCCCGGTGGCCGCTGCCTAGCGTGGGAGGTGCCGAAGGTGAAGGTCACCGCACGACACCCGGGGAGGCCTGCACGATGTCCGTAGAGCTGAACCACACCATCGTCGCCGCGCACGACAAGAAGGCGTCGGCGCAGTTCCTCGCCGACCTCCTGGGACTGGAGCCGAGCGCGCCGTTCGGCCCGTTCATCCCGGTCAGCACGCACAACGGCGTCACGCTGGACTACATGGAGACCGAGGGCGAGATCGTCCCGCAGCACTACGCGTTCCTGGTCTCCGAGGACGACTTCGACGCCATCTTCGCCCGCATCCGCGCCGCGGGACTCACGTACTGGGCGGACCCGTACCACCGCCGTGTCAGCGAGATCAACACGAACGACGGCGGCCGTGGCACGTACTTCGACGATCCCAACGGGCACAACATGGAGATACTGACGCGCCCGTACGGCAGCGGAAGCGCCGACTGACGCCGTACCGCCGTACCCCGACTGAGGCCGCCCGCGCCGACCTGACCGTGTCTCTGGTCGGTCCGCCCCACCGCGCTGCACCGGTCCGACCTGGGAAGTTGTGCGGGCGGGCTCAGGGATCAGGTATCAGGTGGAATTCGCCGTCGCCGGAAACGGACGGGAAAACGGAGTCCGAAACGGCTGACGCGTCATCCAATCCCGCAAATGATCTAGTCCCGCAATGATCCAGTCCCGCAATGGCCCCACCCCGCAACTGGTCCAATCCTGAACTGATCAATTCCGCAACCGAGGCGTTCCTGCAATCAGCGAGGCAGTCCCTCGATCCCGGAATCCTGTAATCCTGGCCGGAATCCCGGCATGTCCGTCCCCCTCGCGCCGTCATCGCGATTCTCGTGATCGCTCCAGTGATCCACGTATTCATGTGCGAACCGAGAATTAGTGGCCTTGAGGGCCTGCCCGGGAGTCGGGGCGGACGCCGCCGGACGGGTGGTGGGAGAGCCAGTCCGTATGAACCTCGCGCGAGCCAGTCGGCCCAGTTCGGGAGGCTGGAGGGCCGACCGCCAAGTGGAAGCCCGAATGGTGCGTTCGAGCAGGTCGAAGCGGCGACGGAAGCTTTCGAGCTGATGGAACTGGTTTCGAGGCGGCGGAAGTAAAGACAGCCCTTTCTGGCCCGTGGAATCGGCGTGATCCTTTTCGGGTCCGTCGAAGTTGTTTCGAGTGAGCGAACTCCAGGTGTAGATCGAAAAGCTCTGGCCCGGTACCACTCGTGACGCGTTCGGCGGATGTGGCGGTGATCCGGACGGGTGGCCTTTTCCCGGTGTCCCGGCTGGTCTGCCCGATTGCGGCGCAGGCGGACTCGATCTACCGTTCAAATGCCCCGAGAATCCGACGAATTACCCCGGGCTTGGGCGCTTGCCTCTGGTCGTATGCCCGTGGCCTTGCGCCCGTGCTCTTATGCCCGTGGTCTTTTTCTGCGTTGGATTTTCAATCACATTCATCCCGCGGAGGATTCATGTCCGTAATGACCGGTACTCAGCCCCTGCAGCAGCAGCAGTTCGGCCAGCAAATGGGCGGCCAGCAGCAGATCGCGCAGGCGGTTCAGCAGGCAGTCCAGCAGGCCTGTCAGCAGGCTGCGCAGCAGGTCGCGCAGCGAGTACAGCAGACGTTCCAGCAGATCCAGCAGATCCAGCAGCAGCTCCAGCAGCAGCCCGGCCTCGCCCAGCAGGCGCACCCGTACCTGGCGGTCGCGCTGCACCGCTCGCTGCACAGCGGCATCCGGCACGCCGTTGAGCAGTCCGTGCAGCAGGCGCTGCCGACGGCGATCGTGTCGCTGCTCCAGCAGTCGCAGCAGCCCCAGCAGGGCATGGGCCAGCAGTGGGGCGGCGGGACCGGCCAGCAGGGCATGGGTCAGCAGTGGGGCGGCGGGTTCGGCCAGCAGCCGTACCAGCAGTACCAGCAGCCCGGCTTCGGCTTCGGCCAGATGACGCAGCAGCCGTTCGGCATCGGCTGACGCCTGGGCGGCAGTGTGCGGTGTGTCCGGAGGTTTCCGGGCACACCGCATCACCGTGGGAGCACGGGCCATGTGGGAGCACGAGTCGTCACCGTGGGAGCACGGGCCGCCCGCTCGCGGATCGGGAGCACAGGGAACGCCGGATCAGGAGCACAGGGAACGACAGAGGCGTGGTGAAGGTGGACGTGATGGTCAAGAACAGGCCCGAAAACGGCAGTGACAAGGAGTCCGGGGGTGAGGGGGCGGCCGGATCCGGGCGCGCCGGCAAGGAGGAGGAGCCCGGCAAGAAGGGCGCCAGGTCACCGGTCTCCGTACGACCGCGACGCGAGCGGTACCTGGTGACGCCGCTGCCCCAGTACATGCTCCCGCCCGCGGTTGCCGAGCTCAGCATGGACGCGGTCTGCGAGCGGCTGGAGCGGATGCCCGAGGTCAAGGTGGTCCGCAGACTCCAGCCGTCGGCGAAACTCGAGGGGTCCGGGCTCCGCCCCAACTGTCCCGAGATCGCGGTGGTCGAAGCAGCCGCGGACCAGGTGCCGGCGATGCGGTCGGTACACATCCACGTAGAGCCCGATCTGCTCCTGGGAGGCACCGGTCCGGCCCCCACGGCGACCGCGGGCGTCCTCCCGCTCAGCGACCCGGGGATGGTCGTACCGCTGGAACACGCGGTGGAGATCTCGCTGCGCGTCTGCGGCCCGGACGGCGAACCGCTGGCCGGGGCAGGGGTGTTCCTGATCGGATCGTCGTGGCCGGTCCAGGGCATCACCGGCGACGACGGAACGGCCACCATCGTGCTGGCCACGGAGACCCCGCAGTCCATCCAGGCCCTGTACGTCCGGCCCGCCGGCGGCTACGTCGACCGCTGGATCAACCGCCCGGACCTGTCGGTCACCGAGGAGAACCTGGTCACCCTCACGCCGCTGGCGAAGGTGTACCCGGGTCTCGACGAACGGCAGCAGTACGGATGGGGCCAGCAGGCCATGCGGCTGGACCGGCTGCCGCCCACCTTCCGCGCCTTCGGCATCAAGATCGCGAACATCGGCTCGGGCATCGCCACGGACCACATCGACCTCAAGGACCGGGTGCGCTCCGGGGCGGACATCGTGGGCGGTACGGAACGGGGCTGGGCCCACGACAAGGTGGGCACCGGCACCCATGCGGCGGGCATCATCGCCGCCGCGGACAGCGGCACGGGCGTCATCGGCATCGCCGTCGACGCCGAGATCGAGGCCTGCCAGGTGCTGCCCGGCGGCTCCTTCAGCGACCTGATCGCAGCGCTCGACTACTGCATCGAGAACGAGGTCGACATCGCCCACATCGCCGTGGCCACCCCGTACCCGTCGGCACTGGTCTCGCGCAAACTCGCCGATGCCCATGCCGCGGGGATCGCGTGCATCGCCCCGGCGGGCGACACGGCAGGACCGGTCGCCTTCCCGGGCTCGCTGCCCACCGTCTTCACCGTCGGCGCGCTGGGCGCCTTCGGCTCCTACCCGCCCGACACCTCACAGGCCACCCACGCCGGCCCGCCCCTGACCCCCGAAGGCCTGTTCGCCGCGCGCTTCAGCTGCTTCGGCCCCGAGGTCGACGTGGCCGCCCCCGGCGTGGCGGTCCTGTCGTGCTCGCCGCACGGCGGATACGCGGCACTGGACGGCACCAGCACCGCCTCCGCCCACGTCGCAGGCCTCGCCGCCCTCGTACTCGCCCACCACGAGGACTTCCGCGGCGACCTGCCGCCGCGCGGACCAGTCCGGGTCCAGCACCTCTTCGACATCATCGCGTCGAGCTGCCGCCCCCTGGCCGCCCCCGGCACCCTGGAGGGCGCCCGCACGGGCCGCGGCCTCCCGGACGCCCTGGTCGCCCTCGGCCTGACCCCGGGAGTGCAACTCGCCCCGACCATGTCGGCCTATGCGCCCTCCATGGCCGGTTACGGCCCTGCCTCCATGGCGGGGTACGGGCCCTCGCCGTACTGAGGCCGACTGAGGCCGACCGAGGCCGACCGAGGCCGACCGCGGCCGACCGAGGCCGAACCAAGATCGGACCAAGAGAAGCCCGAGCGGTGCCCGTCCCCCCGGAGAACGTGGGGGAGGGGCACCGCTCGGCCTTGTGCCGAAACTTTCGGGGAAATGAGGCACCTTGACGGGCTCTGTACGCGCTGGATGCAATGTGCAGGATTACGGAGATCGCGACGGCGCCAGGCAGCACGGCGAATTCGTGTCAGTCAGTACGAAGGGATCCTGCTGTGGGGGACACGCTCCGTCTGCTTCGGTTGCTGTGGTCCGCCGGAAAGGGAACCGCGGTCGTCATCGCCGTGATCCGGCTGGCTGAGAGGCTCATTCCGGCGGCCACCGCCACGGTGCTGGCACTGCTGGTGAGCCGGGTGACGGCGCTCGGCAGCACTGGGGAGATCGGCGCGGCGCTGCTGCCGTTGGCGGGGTTCGGCGTGGTGCTGCTCGTGGGGCACGCCGCGGAGGCCGTGACGGAGCCCCTGGCCTACCTGGTGCAGCAGCGGATCGACGGGGCGCACCGCGCGAAGGTGACCCGCCTGGCGGCGAGCAGCCCGACCATCGACCTCCTCGAGCAGCCCGAGGCGCAGCGCCTGATCCGGCAGGCCAAGGCGGACCCCGACGAGTTCTCGCAGCGCACGCCCGGGCAGGCCGCGCTGGCGCAGCTCGACCAGGTGGCGGATGCCGTGGGAGTGGCCGCCGCCTGCGTGGTGGTCGCCCAGTTCGCCTGGTGGCTGGTGCCGTTGCTGGTGATCCCCGCGTTCCTCAACGCGCGGCTGCGCTACCGGGGGCGGATGGAATTCATCGAGCTGTGGCGGTCCCAACTCGACGTGATGGTACGGGTCGAGCGCTGGGAGGAGACCCTGGCATCGGCGGGCGTGGGCAAGGACCTGCGGGTCTTCGGCCTCGCCGACTGGGCGGTGCGCAGGCTCCACCAGCAGCACGTGGCCCGCACCGCGCCCCAGTTCGCCGTGTGGAAGCGCAATCTCCGCGGCCAGTTGCGGTCCCCTCTGCTGGTGGTGCCACCTCTGCTGATCGCGTTCACGGCGGTGGCGGCGCTCACCGTGCACGGGCACGGCTCGGTCGCGACAGCGACCGCGGCGCTGACGGCGGGGGCGTCGCTGTTCATGATGATCGACCTGGGATACACCGTCCTCACGCGGCTGTCGGGGCTTGAAGCCCTCAAGGCGTACGACGAGTTGGCCGAGCTCCTCACGAAGGAGACCGGGCATCCCGCATCACCGCCTGTTACTGATACCCGCTCGTCGAGCCTGGTCCGTTTCGAGGACGTCGGCTTCACCTACCCGGGGACGACCCGCGCCGTACTCGACGGACTCGACCTGGAGATCCGCCCCGGCGAGCTGCTCGCAATCGTCGGGCTCAACGGCGCGGGCAAGTCCACCCTGATCAAACTGCTCGCCGGACTGTACGAGCCGACCAGCGGGCGCATCCTCGTCGGCGACGGCCAGGAGATGTCCGAGCTCGGGGTGCAGGCATGGCGGGAGCGGATCTCCGTCGTCTTCCAGGACTTCGTCAAGTACGAGCTCTCTGCCGCCGACAACGTGACACTCGGCCGCCCCGGTGTCACACCGGACAAGGCCGTGCTGGAGGCGGCGGCCCGGGACGCCGGCCTGGGACCGGTCCTCGACCGCCTCCCCGACGGCTGGGAGACGCCGCTGGCACGCTCGCGCACCGGCGGCGTTGACCTCTCCGGCGGCCAGTGGCAGCAGGTCGTACTGACCCGCGCGCTGTACGCCCTGCGTACGGGCGCGGAGCTCCTCGTACTCGACGAACCGACCGCCCACCTCGATGTCCGCACCGAGTTCGAGGTCTTCCAGCGTCTCGCCGAACAGCGCGCCGAGGCCGGTGTCGTACTGATCTCGCACCGCCTGTCGACGGTGCGTCAGGCCGACCGGATCGTGCTCCTCGACGGTGGTCGGATCACCGAGTCGGGCACCCACGAGGAGCTGATCGCGCTGGACGGCGGCTACGCGAAGCTGTTCGCGATCCAGGCGGAGCGCTTCCAGCAGGGCTACCAGGACGCGATCGAGGAGGGCGAACTGCTGTGAGGCGCTACCTGGACCTGTGGGCTGAGATGCTGAGGATCTGCTGGCGGCGGGCCCCGGGCGCCACGGCCGCGCTCTTCGGTCTCTGCGCCCTGAGCATCGCTGCCGCCGCTGGGATCGCCCTGTCGCTGCGCGCGGTGATCGACGGCAGCGTCCACGGAGCGCTGGGCACGGCCGTTGTGGGGGCCTGCGGGGTGGCTCTCTCCCACGGCGCGACCGCGGTGTTCCAGGCGACGATCGTGGACCTGTTCCTTCTGCTGGCGGACGAGACCGACCTGGAGCTGCGTCCGCGGATCTACGGCTGGATCGCCGGAATCGAGGGGCTCGACCACCTGGAGCGCACCGACTTCCTGGACCGGCTGGAGGGAGCACGCAACAACACCTGGCAGCTGTGCACCAGCCTGTGGGACACAGTTCTGGCCGTCCACGCCGCACTGAAACTGGGCGCGACCCTTGTCATCCTGGGCACCGTGAGCCCCTGGCTGCTGTTCCTCCTGCCGTTCGCCGCGCTCCCGCTGTGGTTCGACCACCGCGGCAAGCAGGCGGTGGTGGAGGCCGAGACCGGCACCGCCGAGGTGTTCCGGCTGCAGCGCCACCTCTTCCAGCTCGGCACCCGCGCCGACAGCGGCAAGGACATCCGCGTTGCGGGCGCCGGCGAGGAGATCGCCCGCAGGCAGGCGGTGGCCTGGGACGAGGCGGCACACCTGCGCTACCAGGCGCGGGTGCGTGCCGCGTGGTGGAAGTTCTGCGGCTGGGTGGTGTTCGCCTGCGGCTTCGTCGGGGGGCTCGCGCTGGTCGTGTACGGAGCGGCGCACGGCCACGCCACGGCGGGCGACGTGGTGATGGCGGTCACCGTCGCTTCCGGCCTGCGGCAGACCGTGCAGGCGGTGGTCGGCTCCACGGCGAACACGCTCGGCACGCGGACGGCCCTCGAGTCGTACTTCTGGCTGCGGGAGTACGCCGACGCCGAGACGGCCCGCGAGAGGGGCACCGCCCTCGCCCCCGCCCACCTGGACAAGGGCATCGCCTTCGACCACATCTCCTACCGCTACCCCGGCACGGACCGCCTCGCCCTCGACGACGTGAGCATCCACATCCCGGCCGGGACCGTGGTCGCGATCGTCGGCGAGTACGGGTCGGGTAAGACCACCCTGGTGAAGCTGCTCGCCAAGTTCTACCGGCCGGACACGGGCCGCATCACCGTCGACGGCGTGGACCTCGCCGACCTGGACACCGCGCAGTGGCGCTCCCGCATCAGCGCCGCCTTCCAGGACTTCGGACGCCTGGAGACCACCTTCGCCGAGGGCGTCGGCCTCGGCGACCTGCCGCACCTGACCGACCGCGAACGCATCACCCGCGCGGTACGGGACGCCGACGCCTCGACTCTCGTGGAGCGGCTGCCCCAGGGCCTGGACACCCAGCTGGGCCGCGAACTCGGCGGCGTCGACCTCTCCGAGGGCCAGTGGCAGCGGGTCGCCCTCGCCCGTTCGGTGATGCGGGACGATCCCCTGCTCTTCGTACTCGACGAGCCCACCGCATCGCTCGACGCCCCCAGCGAACACGCCATCTTCGAGCGGCAGATGGCACGGGCACGCCGACTGGCCGAGCAGACCGGGGCCATCACCGTGATCGTCTCGCACCGCTTCTCCACGGTGACCGGCGCGGACCTGATCCTCGTCCTCGACGGGGGCCGCCTGGTCGAGTCCGGCACCCACGCCGAGCTCAGCGCTGTCGACGGGGGCCGGTACGCAGACCTGTACGGGATCCAGGAGGCGGCCTACAACACCTGACACGTGGTCGTGGTCGGGGTCGTATTCCCAGCGCCAGTCCGTGCTTCACTGGGCCGGGAGGCCGATGGCCGCGTGGGCCTCGTCCAGGATCCGACCGATCTCAGCGGCAGCCTGCCGTGCCTGGGCGGCATCGCCCGACTCGGCCGTGTCTTCCCAGCGGCGGAGATCTGCTGCGAGGACGGGCTGGCGCTGGATGTGCACATAGACGGCCCACTGGGCGATGAAACGCTGGAGAGGCGCCAGATCGGAGCCCTGCCGAGTCTGGTCGGCCGCCTGGTCCAACTCCCGGGTGAAGGCTGGTAGGGCGGCAGGCGCGATCTGACTGATGGCCTGCCGCAGTGCGGCAACCGTGGCAGGAGGCTGGGGGATGAGCGGTCGCCCAGCGGCGGGGGTGGTCATGGCTGCTCCCATGGGCGTAATCCTGATCCCATGCGGCAGCGTATCGAGCACGAGTTGTCCCACCGCTCGAACGAGTGAGGGAGACGCGATACAGCGACCGCCCAGACCGGTCTGAGGGGACACCCTCGGGTGCTGGCCGGAGCGGCGCTGCCGACAAGGCAGGAGCTGCCCGTCGGAGTGACTTGGATCGACCCAGGAGGCGCGCTTCGTGTCGGCCGCCCCTGCGGCGGGCGACGCGGTGGCAGGCCGGCGCCTGGAACGACTTATTTGTCCGTGACTTCCGGGGCGGGCGCGACGCCCACCGGGCAGGACACGCCCGTCCCACCGATCCCGCAGTACCCCGCCGGGTTCTTGTCGAGGTACTGCTGGTGATATCCCTCCGCCGCGTAGAACGTCCGGCCCTCCGCCGGAAGGATCTCCGTGGTGATCGTGCCGTAGCCCGAGCCTGTCAGGACCTTCTGGTACGAGTCGCGGGAGGACTCGGCCGCCGCGGCCTGGGCCGGGGTGTGGGTGTAGATCGCGGAGCGGTACTGGGTGCCCACGTCGTTGCCCTGGCGGAAGCCCTGCGTGGGGTCGTGGGACTCCCAGAAGATCTTGAGCAGCTGCTCGTACGAGACCTTCTCGGGGTCGAAGACGACGCGGACCGCCTCCGTGTGGCCCGTCAGGCCTGAGCAGACCTCCTCGTACGTGGGGTTCGGAGTGATGCCGCCCTGGTAGCCGACCAGGGTCGTCCAGACGCCGTCCGTCTGCCAGAACTTGCGCTCGGCACCCCAGAAGCAGCCCAGGCCGAAGTCGGCGACCTCCAGGCCCTCGGGGTACGGGCCGAGCAGCGGGTTGGCCAGGACCGTGTGGCGGGCGGGGAGCTCGTACGTGGGCGTGGCCCGGCCCTTGAGCGCCTGCTCGGGGGTGGGCAGCTGGGGCGTGCGGCCGAAGAGCATGGGGTCTCGTCTCCCTGTCGAATCCTGGGGGTGCGGGCGGTACCACGGACAACGTCCATGGTGCCGCCCGCATTCCGTCGGTCGGGTGCGCTCGCAGTCGCGCGCCCGTGGATTCAGGAAGGCTGGGCCTGGGCTGCCGCCGCCTCCGCCGACGCGTTGCGGATGCGGCAGTAGTACGCGGCCACGTCGGGCCCGTCCCCCTGGTAGGTCCAGGGCAGGGCGTCCACGTATCCGTCGACGAGCTTGAACTGCTCGATCGCCGCCTCGTCCCGGTCCTGGAGTGCCAGGTAGTAGGCGAGGAGGTGCCGCAGCTCGGGCAGTCGCGGATGTGCCGGGTCGGCCGCGGCCGCGTCGGCGAGAGCGGCGTCCACGCGGGCCACCATCTCGGGGGTGCGGTCGGCGGTGCTGTCGCTGGACTCGTCGTGCTCGAAGTGGGCGATGAGGGGGAAAGCGGTGAGCAGGCTGCCCAGTGGTGCCGTGGCCGCCGCGCGCTCGGCGAACGCGGTCGCGAGCTCCTTCGAGCCCCGCCACTTCGCGCACCAGTACTGCAGCGCCGAGTAGTGGGCCTCGTAGTGGTACGGGGCGCGGGCGGTGATCTCGGCCCACAGCTTGTCCATCTCGGAGTGCGGGTAGCCGAGGCCGAGCGCGACCCAGATCTCGGTGATGAACGGAGTGGGGTCGTACGGGTTCAGCGCCGCGGCCCGCGCGATCTCCTCGCCGGAGCGCGCCAGCGCCCGGTGGAAGCCCTCGGCCTGCTCCCTCGTCGTGTGCTTGGCCAGTGCCGCGCCGCGCAGGTTCCAGGCGAGGTCGACCGTGCTGCGGGCCCTGATCAGCGCCGCGTCCGGGTCGTCGGGCCGGGCCGCCTCCCAGGCGAGCAGCCAGGCGTCCTCTTCGGCCGCGATGTCGCCCAGCAGGGAGGTGGCGTAGGAGCGGTGCTCCCAGTCGCGGCCGATGTACTCGAGGAGCGCGGCCGCGGGCTTCCAGTCGCCGCCGCGTGCCGCGCTCAGGGCGGCTTCCCAGCCGGCGGGCAGCGGGGCGGCCAGGTCGGTGTTCTGCCGCTCTGCGGGCAGCAGACCGAGCTTCTCGGCGGCCTCGGAACCGCCGTCGCCGGGCTTGAAGAACTCCTTGAGGAAGACCCCGGCCATCCACAGCGCGAAGATCAGGGTGGGAACGGCGAGGACGGCGAGGATCCACAGCAGTACGGTCATCGGAGGGTGTCCGTTTCGTGCGGGGCGGGGGGAGTGAGTGCGCGCAGGGGCGCGGTGTCGGGGTGGTCGGCGAGGGCGGCGGCCACGGCGGCCGTGAACCTGTGCGCGGCGTCGGTTCCGGCGCCGTCCACGCCGGTGCCGCCGTCCACGTCCGATCCGGGCAGGTGGACGGTTGCGGCCTCGGCCCAGGAGAACTCCCAGCGCAGCAGCCCGCGTGCGCTGAGCTCGGCGAGGACCATGGTCTCCAGGGACTTCATCAGGAGCGGGCGGACGAACTCCCGGAACGCGCGGCCCGTCGCCGACGCGGCCTCGTCGGAGAGAGGCAGCCGCTTGGCCAGCTGCCACACCTGGCCGTCGTCGATCACCTGGAGCAGCGACCAGAGAGTGGCCGGCGCTTTGGTGTACAGGGCCAGGGCGCGGTGCAGCGGGGTGTCGAGGCCGGCGAGGCGGGCGGCCATCGCCTTGTCGAGCAGGTCCTGCCAGTCGGCGGCGTGGGCGAAGGCGAGAACCTCGTCGGTGAGCACGGCCTGTTCGAGGGCCGTGGCGGAGGTTCCCGGGTCGGTGAGCAGAGCCAGCGCGGAGCCCTTGTCCTCATGGGCGCGGCCGTCGTCCGGCAGAGCCTCGATCCGCCCGACGCGCTCGGCGATGGGCGGGTGCGAGTCGTACGGGGAGCTGGGCTCGGTCGGGAGGTCGGTCCGCATACCGGCCAGTTCGAGTTCGCGGGCGGTGAGCATCCGGGCGAAGCCCCCGAAGAACTCGCCACGGGGCGGCAGGGTCCGGGCGGGCAGGCCGAGCGTCGCGTACGACTCCAGGTAGAACTCGTGGGCGGCGCTCAGCGCGGGGATGTCGCGCAGCGCGGCGGCGGTGGCGTCCCGCCCCGCGATCCGGGCGGCGGTCACGTCGGCCGCGTACTCCTGGGCGCGGGCGGTGGAGAGCGTGGCGCGCAGGGCGAGCTTGCCGTACGCGGTGTAGACGGCGGCCATCATCCGGTAGGTGACACCGGCGCCCGCCGTGTTGATCTCCTTCGCCGACTTGCCCTTGGCGAGGCGCTTGGCGGCGGACTTCTCCTGGCGTGCGCGCTCCTTGGCGACCTTGCTGTCGGCCTTCTCGTGGAAGTGCGCGATGGTACGGGTGATCTGCACGCGGCCGCGTACCACCAGGGCGGCGAGCCGGGTGTCGCCACCGGTGAAGTGGCCGTACTCATGGGCGATGACGGCCTTCAGCTGGGCCTCGCTCAGGCCGGTGAGCAGGGGCAGGCCGAGGTAGAGGCGGCGTGGGCCGGGCAGCAGTCCGAGGAGGCGGGCCCGTTCGCTGACCGCCGCGTTGACGTCCCCGGTGAGCACGATCTCGTCGGGCGCGCGGGTGCCGGCGGCGTCCGCGAGACCGCGTACGAGGGCCCACAGGCGGGGCTCCGCGGACTCGCTCAGCCGGACCCCGGGCTGCCCCTCGTCCTTCGGCGTCCGGAGCATGAACATGCCTCGGACGACGGGAATGGCGAGCACCGCCGAGACGATCCAGACCTTGAGCGTGATGCTCGCAGGAGCCCACACAAGGGCCGCCCAGTCGGCGGCGAGCAGCACGGCGAGCAGGACGAGGCTGAGCAACTGGAAGCCTGCGAGCAGGACAAGGGCGCGCAGAGCGCGCAGAGTTGGGCCCATCGGGCACTTCCCCCCACGGAAAAGGGCACGTCAAAGGTGGTGTGGGGGGAACCGGAGTATGCCCTACCGGCGGGCGGTGCCGCAAAGGTGTTCGGTCTGTGTGCGCCTTTGACGAGCGTTCGGGCCCTACGCGTATGCGAGGAGCCCGAGCCCGTCCCGGCGTCAGTGCGGCAGTGTCGCCGGGCTGCCCCCGTTCGCCTCGTACCCCGCCACCGCCAGCGCGCGGTACACCGCGTAGTCCGCGGCCGGGTCGGAGGAGAGCGTCCAGGGCAGGGCGCCCACGTGGCCGTCGATGTGCACCAACTGGTTCATGGCCTCCGCCCAGCGCTCGGAGCGGACCAGGAAGAAGAGCAGCAGATGGCGGACGTGCGCCAGCATCGGGTCGTCCGGGCGGGCCGCGTGCACCGCGAAGAGCGCGCCGTGGACGGCCTTGGTCACGACCTCGCTCTCGTAGAAGCCGCGCACGAGATTCACCTCGGGCAGGTGCTCGAACACCGCGAAGAGCGGCAGGGACGCGAGCAGCGAGCCGCTCGGGGCGCGGGACGCCGCGGCCTCCGCGAAGGAGTACGCGAGGTCACGCGAGCCGTGCCACTTCTCGCACCAGTAGTGCAGAGCCGCGAGATGCGCCCCCATGTGGGACGGCGCACGGTCCAGGATCTTCAGCCAGAGCTGCTCGAACTCCTGCTGCGGATACGCCAGCCCGCGGGCGATCGAGAGTTCGATGATGTACGGAATCGGGTCACCGGGGGCGAGCAGGGCAGCCTCCGCGCACGCCTTGCGCGCCTCCTCCAGGATGATCCGGAACTCCTCCGTACCGGAGGCGGCCGTGCGCCAGGCCTGCTGCACCAGGAACTCGGCGTGCACCGCGGCGCCGCCCGCGTCCTTGGGCGCCTCGGCCCGCCACACCCGCAGCCACTGCCCGCCGGGCTGCTCGCTGACACCGCCCGGCCGCTGCTGCAGCTCCAGAGAGGCAGCGCCCGCGAAGGCCTGCACCCGCTGCCAGCGCACCTCGCCGTCTGTCTCTGTGCCCGCGAGCAGCTGCGACGCGGCACGCCAGTCCTGCGTGCGCTGCACCAGGTCCAGCACCTCCAGCAGGTCCTGGTCGGAGCCCGGCATGCGGACGTCCAGCAGCTCCTGGCGTACGAAGCCGTAGTTCGCCGGGTCCGCGGCGTCCGGCGAGCCGGGTGCGACCTGACGGATCACGCCGCGCCTGCGGTACATGATCGGCCCGACGATGAACCCGATCATGAGCAGCGCGAAGAGGGCCCAGAGAATCTCCATGCCTCCAAGCGAACCAGACGGGTACGACAATTGGCCAACGAGTCGCACCCTCGTCGTGCGGGACCGGCCAGGACACCGTCGTGCCGGACCGGCCAGGACGTCGGAATCCTCCCTCCCGCACTACCCTCGGTGCCCATGAGCGACAGGCACAGCAGTCACAGTTTCGAGACCGTGGCGATCCACGCGGGCAACACCGCGGATCCCCTCACCGGCGCGGTCGTCCCGCCGATCTACCAGGTGTCCACCTACAAGCAGGACGGCGTCGGCGGACTGCGCGGCGGCTACGAGTACAGCCGCAGCGCGAACCCCACCCGGACCGCCCTCGAGGAGAACCTCGCCGCCGTCGAGGGCGGCAGCCGCGGGCTTGCGTTCGCGTCCGGGCTGGCCGCCGAGGACTGCCTGCTGCGTACGCTGCTGACCCCCGGCGACCACGTGGTCATCCCCAACGACGCGTACGGCGGCACGTTCCGCCTCTTCGCCAAGGTCGTCTCGCGCTGGGGCGTCGAATGGTCGGTGGCGGACACCTCCGACCCGGCGCAGGTGCAGGCCGCGATCACGCCTCGTACGAAGGTCATCTGGGTCGAGACGCCCTCCAACCCGCTGCTCGGCATCACCGACATCGCCGCGGTCGCGGACGTCGCCCGGTCCGCGGGCGCCCGGCTGGTCGTCGACAACACCTTCGCCACGCCCTATCTGCAGCAGCCGCTCGCACTGGGCGCGGATGTCGTCGTGCACTCGCTCACCAAGTACATGGGCGGCCACTCGGACGTCGTGGGCGGCGCCCTCGTCGTGGGCGACACGGCTCTCGGCGACGAGTTGGCGTACCACCAGAACGCGATGGGCGCGGTCGCCGGGCCCTTCGACTCCTGGCTGGTGCTGCGCGGCATCAAGACCCTCGGCGTGCGCATGGACCGGCACAGCGAGAACGCCGGCCGGATCGCGGAGATGCTGACGCGGCACGCGCGCGTGACGCGCGTTCTGTACCCGGGCCTTCCCGAGCACCCCGGTCACGAGGTCGCCGCCAAGCAGATGCGGGCCTTCGGCGGCATGGTCTCCTTCCAGGTCGAGGGCGGCGAGGAGGCGGCCGTCGAGGTCTGCAACCGCGCGAAGCTGTTCACGCTGGGCGAGTCCCTCGGCGGCGTCGAGTCGCTGATCGAACACCCCGGCCGTATGACGCACGCGTCGGCTGCCGGCTCGGCCCTCGAGGTGCCGGCCGATCTCGTACGGCTGTCGGTGGGCATCGAGTCCGCCGACGATCTGCTCGCGGATCTGCAGCAGGCCCTGGGGTAGACCCGGTCATCCCGGGTGGGGGCGCCTTACCGTGCCGCTTGCGGGCGCCGGGCGCTACCAGCCCGAGAGCGGTGGAGTCGTCTCCGACGGCGGCTCCACCCAGGGCTGGGCCGTCGAGGCCCACACCACGAAGGCCACCGCGGCCGCGAACAGCACGAACCACATGACGCGGCGGGCCGCCGCCCTGCGCCGCAGCATCCGGCCGCCGCGGCGCACCGCTTCCGTGTACAGGTCGTGCGGTACGGGAGGCGGCGAGGCCTCCAGGAGCTTCCGCACCGCCGCCTCCTTGCGGCTCGACTGGTTCATGAGGGGGTCGGCTCCCTCCGGTCGGCCCGGTCGGCCCGGTCGGCCCGGTCAGCTCTGTCGGCCCCGCTCATGGCGGCACGCGTCCTGGACCCGGCGCTCGCTCGGGTTTCCGCATCGGCGCCTGCGCCGCCCGCTTGGGCGTCCCCGCCCGCTGCGGCGCCGGCGCCGGCTGGGGAGCACGCGCCCGCATCGGCGGCCTTCCCCGCCCGGATGATCTTCGGCGCCGGCCCGCGCGGGGGATGCAGCACCAGCGACATCGCCCGCGCGCAGATCGCCCGTACGCGCTCCACGGGCAGCCCGAGGAGCGCCGCCGTCTGCTCCTCGGCCACGCCCTCGTACATCCGCAGCACGAGGATCAGCCGCTCTTGGGACGCGAGCCGCTCCAGCAGTCCGCCTCGGCCGCGGTGCCGGTGCCAGGCCCCGCGCGCGAAGCGGACTGCGAGCTGCTGACGGGCGCGGTCGTACGGATCCTCGCCGCGCAGCCGGTCCCAGGTGGCGTAGGTGTACGCGAGGGATGCGGTCAACAGGCTCCGCGCGCGCGGGTTGTCGTCCCGCGGCTCGGCCGTGAGCAGCGTGGCGGCATGCAGCAGCCGCCCTGCCGCGCCCGCGACGAAAGCCTCGAACTCACGGGCCCGCCGGGCGTCCTGGGACGCCTGTCGTCCTCGCAACCGCGCCTCCCGCCTGGAGGGATCCCCTACAGCCGCCCGACGGGCAGCGCCCGTCGGTTCGCGCCGTCCCGCCCGTGCGGACGGGACCAGTCTCATATGAGGCCAACAGCCTCCACTGGTCAAGGGCACGGCGGCAGCCGGGGGGCGGGAACCTGTGCCTTCTGCCCGGGGCGGGCCGGGGCCGTGCCGGGATGGACCCGCGGGATGGATCCGGGATGGATCCGGGATGGATCCGCGGGAGGGATCCGGGACGGACCCGCGGGAGGGATCCGGGACGGACCCGCGGGAGGGATCCGGGGCGGACGTCCCCGGTCCGGTGCCGAATCGTTTCCCCATCTCGGCACCGGACCGTTGCTTCATCCCCTGCGGGCCCACATCCCGGTACGTACCGGTCCCGACACGTACCGGCACGCCCCCTTCAGCACGTACGCGGCTGCCGACCGGTGGCCGGTAGCCGGTTCCGCGCTGCGGCCGGGGCCGATCCGGTTGCGTTCGTCTCAGGAGCCCGCCGGAGGTTCCCCGGGTGCCCCCGGCTGGGCCCCCATACGGGCCGAAAGCGCCGTGTTGAAGCGGGTGAGGAGCGCGCAGAACGTCTCTCGTTCCTCCGGTGCCCAGTCCTGCGTCAGCTGGGCCATGAGCTCGCGCCGCGAGGAGCGGACCTCGTCGAGCCTGGCGTGCCCGCGGGGCGACAACTGGAGCACCACGGCACGCCCGTCCTCGGGGTGCGACGTGCGCTTGACGAGCCCGGTGTCGACGAGCGGTGCCACCTGCCGGGTGACCGTGGAGGAGTCGATGCCCATGCTGGCGGCGAGCGCCTTGACGCCCATCGGGCCTTCTTTGTCGAGGCGGTTGAGCAGCAGATACGCGGCGCGGTCCATGGAGTTGCGCACCTGCCCGACCCCGCCGAGCCGGGTCTGTTCGGCGCGGCGTGCGAACACCGCGACCTCGTGCTGCAGCGTGTCGAGGAGACCGGCGTCTGAGGCGGTCGTCATGTCCATCGACAAGTCCTGTGTTGTGGGCATGGCCGGGGCTCAATTCGTGCGTGGGTGGTGGGTTGGGGGACAGAGTACGCGGCTGGGGCACGGACCGTACCGGCGCTGGCCAAACCCGTCCATGCTGGGAGGCGACCGGCGTCAGCTGCGAGACTGACGGACATGAGCTACAGCACGGCTGACTCCTTTCCGCCGGTGACCCTCGATGACGTCCGCGGCGCGCAGAAGATGCTCGCGGGCGTAGCCCGGGTGACCCCGATGGAGGGGAGTAGACATCTCTCCGGCCTGGTCGGCGCGCCGGTCCACCTCAAGTGCGAGAACCTGCAGCGCACGGGTTCGTTCAAGCTGCGAGGCGCCTACGTGCGCATAGCGGGGCTGCTCCCGGAGGAGCGCGCGGCCGGGGTCGTCGCGGCGAGCGCCGGCAACCACGCGCAGGGCGTCGCGCTCGCGTCGTCCCTGCTGGGGGTGCACTCGACCGTCTTCATGCCGGTCGGCGCCCCGCTGCCGAAGGTGGCGGCGACGCGGGACTACGGCGCCGAGGTGCGGCTGCAGGGGCAGGTGGTGGACGACTCGCTGGCCGCGGCGAAGGAGTACGCGGCCGAGACGGGCGCCGTGTTCATCCATCCCTTCGACCACCCGGACATCATCGCCGGGCAGGGCACGGTCGGCCTGGAGATCCTGGAGCAGTGCCCCGAGGTGCGGACGATCGTCGTGGGCATCGGCGGCGGCGGTCTCGCGGCGGGCATCGCGGTCGTCGTGAAGACGCTCCGCCCGGAGGTGAAGGTGGTCGGCGTGCAGGCGGCGGGAGCGGCCGCGTACCCGCTGTCGCTCGCGGCCGGGCGTCCGGTGACGGTGGAGAACCCGGCGACGATGGCCGACGGCATCAAGGTGGGGCGGCCGGGCGACGTGCCGTTCCAGATCATCGAGCAGTACGTCGACGAGGTGCGCACGGTCTCCGAGGACGAGCTGTCCAGCGCGCTGCTGCTGTGCCTGGAGCGGGCCAAGATGGTCGTCGAACCGGCCGGCGCCAGCCCGGTCGCGGCTCTCCTGAGCAGGCCGGAGACGTTCGAGGGGCCCGTGGTGGCGCTGCTGTCGGGCGGCAACGTCGATCCGCTGCTGATGCAGCGCATCCTGCGGCACGGCATGGCCGCGGCGGGCCGCTACCTCGCCGTGCGGCTGCGGCTGACCGATCGTCCCGGTGCCCTGGCCACGCTCCTGGGGGTGTTGTCAGTGGTCGACGCTAACGTCCTCGACGTGAGTCACGTACGGACCGATCCCCGGCTCGGGCTCACGGAGGCGGAGGTCGAGCTGCACCTGGAGACCAAGGGGCCGGAGCACTGCGCCGAGGTGGGCGCGGCACTGCGGCGCGCGGGGTACAAGGTCATCGGCTGACGGGCGGCGGGTGAGGGGCGCGCCGTCCGGGAAAACCCGTTGACGGCGGCGGCCCCGGTTGCCGAAGGTTTCCCGGGCTTGGAAAAACACGTTGAGCAACGCGATGTATCGCGTTAGTCTCTGTCTTCGTTCATTCGCACACCCGGACGAGGCATCGCGCTCACCGGGCGATTCCGCTCGCCGGCGCAGCGACTCACCTCAACCACCGGCGAAGGCCCTACAGGCAAACCTAAGCTTTCCGCACAATCACCCACACCCCTGGGGGAACCCATATGCCAGGCGCCATCTACGCCGAAGGCCTGGTGAAGACCTTCGGCGACGTAAGGGCTCTGGACGGCGTCGACCTCGATGTCCCGGAGGGAACCGTGCTGGGCCTGCTCGGGCCGAACGGCGCGGGCAAGACCACCGCGGTGCGCTGTCTGACGACGCTGTTGCAACCCGACAGCGGCAAGGCGGTCGTCGCGGGCATCGACGTCCTCAAGCATCCCAACGAGGTGCGGCGCTCCATCGGCCTGTCCGGCCAGTTCGCCGCCGTAGACGAGTATCTGACGGGCCGTGAGAACCTCCAGATGGTCGGCCAGCTCTACCAGATGAGGGCCAAGGCCGCCAAGGCGCGCGCTGCCGAGCTGCTGGAGCGGTTCAACCTGACGGACGCGGCCGACCGCCCCGCCAAGACGTACTCCGGAGGCATGCGCCGCCGCCTGGACCTCGCGGCCGCGCTGGTCGTCTCCCCGCCGGTGATGTTCATGGACGAGCCGACGACCGGCCTCGACCCGCGCAACCGGCAGGCACTGTGGGAGGTCATCAAGGAGCTCGTCTCGGGCGGTACGACGCTGCTGCTCACCACGCAGTACCTCGAAGAGGCCGACCATCTGGCGCACGACATCTGCGTCGTCGACCACGGCCGCGTCATCGCCCGCGGCACCGCCGACCAGCTCAAGGCGCAGACCGGCGGCGAGCGCGTCGAGGTCGTCGTGCACGAGCCGGAGGAGATCACGCCCGCCACCGAGGTGCTGCGGGGCTTCGGCAAGGGCGACGTCGCGGTCGAGGGGCACACCCGCAAGCTGACCGTCCCGGTCGCCGGCGGCGCCAAGCTGCTCGCCGAGATCATCCGCGAGCTCGACACCCGCGGCATCGCCATCGACGACATCGGGCTGCGCCGCCCCACGCTCGACGACGTCTTCATCTCACTGACCGGCCACGCCGCCGAGGACGCCACGGCGGACAACGGCGTAGAAGGCGCCCAGGGCAGGGTGCAGAAGGCCGACAAGGCCAAGAAGGAGGCCGTGAAGTGACCGCCGTAACCGATGTCGCGCCGGTCGGTGCGCCCAAGGGGGTCGGCGGCGTCGGGCAGTCCGTCCGGGACTCCCTCGTCGTCGCCAGGAGAAACCTGATCCGCATGACCCGGATCCCGGAGATGATCATCTTCGGGCTGATCCAGCCGATCATGTTCGTGGTGCTGTTCAGCTATGTCTTCGGCGGCTCCATGAACGTCGGCGGCACCACCGACTCGGCCGTCTACCGCGAGTTCCTGATGGCCGGCATCTTCGCCCAGACCGTCACCTTCGCCACGGCCGGCGCCGGCGCGGGCATCGCCGACGACATGCACAAGGGCCTCATCGACCGCTTCCGCTCACTGCCGATGGCGCGCGGCGCGGTCCTCACCGGGCGTACGCTCGCCGACCTTGTGCAGACCGCGCTGACGCTGCTCGTTCTGGCCGTCGTGGCGCTGCTCGTCGGCTGGCGCACCCACACCAGCCTGGGCGAAGTGCTCGGCGCCTTCGCGCTGCTGCTCCTGCTCGGCTATGCGTTCACCTGGATCGGTGCCCTGATCGGCCTTTCCGTGCGCACGCCCGAGGCGGCGACGTCGGGCGGCCTGATCTGGCTCTTTCCGGTCACGTTTGTCTCGAACGCCTTCGTGGACTCCGGCCAGATGACGCCCTGGCTGCGGCACATCGCCGACTGGAACCCCTTCAGCGCCACGGTGCAGGCCTCCAGGGAGCTCTTCGGGAACCCGGGCGTGGTCGACTCGTCGGCGTGGCCCATGCAGCACCCCGTCTGGGCCTCGCTGATCTGGTCCGTACTGATCATCGCGGTCTTCCGCACCCTCGCGGTCCGCAAGTACCGCAACGCGACGGCCTGACCGCCAGGCGGCCTGACCGCCTGGCCGCCCGATCCCAGGAGAACCCACCGGCATACGACGATGCCCCCGGCACACCCGGGGGCATCGTCGTATGCCAGGTGCTGTCAGCCCTGGTACGGCTTGGCCTCGAGGATCTTCACCGAGGCGAACTTGCCGTTCGGCAGTTCGTACTGCGCGTCCTCGCCGACCTTCTTGCCGTTGACGCCGGTGCCCAGCGGGGACTGCGGCGAGTACGTCTCGATGTCCTCGCTGGCGTACTCACGCGAGGCAAGCAGGAACGTCAGAGTGTCGTCCTCGTCGCCGTCGAAGGCGATCGTCACGACCATGCCGGGCGCGACCACACCCTCGGCGGCGGGCGCCTCGCCGACCTTCGCATTCTCCAGGAGCTGGGTCAGCTGGCGCACACGGAGCTCCTGCTTGCCCTGCTCCTCCTTGGCCGCGTGGTACCCGCCGTTCTCCCGCAGGTCGCCCTCCTCGCGCGCAGCCGCGATCTTGGCGGCGATCTCGGTGCGTGCGGGACCAGACAGGTACTCCAGCTCGGCCTTGAGCTGGTTGTACGCCTCCTGGGTCAGCCAGGTGACGTTCTCGCTGGTCTGGGTCACAGGTGCTCCTCGTCGGTACTGGGAATACAAAGCATCGCCCTACCCAGAAGGATGTGCCTTCACAGGTGGGCGAAACCACGAGCCTAACAATTCAGTCGCGAAACGGGGAGGACATAAGACCTGAGATTTACGTCGCCGCAGGTCAGGCAGTGGAGTGAGAAAACACTCCGCGCTCCTCGCCGCGCGCGTCCACCCCCAGCCGTCCGGCGGCCGTGAGGGCGTCAGTCGCTGTGGCAGCCCACCAGCTCTGCGGCGGTGGCACGGGACGTCGTACGCAGCGTGACGACCTTGTCGATCCGGTCCGACTGCTCGTCGAAGCGGAAGTCCGCGCGGCCGACCTCGGCGCCGTCCTCTGACTGCGAGCGCACGGTGCAGTACCCCTTGGTGCCGGCGTCCTTGCGTACCTCGAGGTGCACCTCGACCGCCCGGTCCGAGACCACGTCCCACTTGATCAACTCGCCGCTGACCTTCGCACCCGCGATGTAGTCGTAGCCGGCCCAGCCGACGAACGCGAGCAGTGCCGCACCCAGCACCGCGCCGACGATCCTGAGCCTGCGATCGGCGCGCTCGTCCGCGGACTCGGAGCGGCCGTAGCGGCCCTCCGGTCGCTGCACGGAGGAACCACTGGTGCCGGCGTCCCGCACTGCGCTCATGATCGTCCTCTCGGAAGGGGCCGGTGCCGGGGCCCGGATCCGGCCGGTTCGGGGTGGCCGGGACAGGCCCTGGAATGAATCGCCCCCCGAGTCGGTCACTATAGAAGCCTGCCACCCGCCAGCCGACCGCCGCCCCACACCGACGTACGACGACCGTGGGCGGGGTCACATCGATCGCCGAGACCACCGAGGGAACGAGTCTTGACTGAGCAGTTGCGACTGATGGCCGTTCACGCCCACCCCGACGACGAGTCGAGCAAGGGCGCGGCCACGATGGCCAAGTACGTGTCCGAGGGGGTGGACGTGCTGGTCGTGACCTGCACCGGCGGGGAGCGCGGCTCCATCCTCAACCCGAAGCTCCAGGGCGACCCGTACATCGAGGAGCACATCCACGAGGTACGCAAGAAGGAGATGGACGAGGCGCGCGAGATCCTCGGCGTCAAGCAGGAGTGGCTCGGCTTCGTCGACTCGGGTCTTCCCGAGGGCGACCCGCTGCCGCCGCTGCCCGAGGGCTGCTTCGCCCTGGAGGACGTCGACAAGGCGGCCGGCCGCCTGGTGAGGTCCATCCGTACGTTCCGTCCCCAGGTGATCACCACCTACGACGAGAACGGCGGCTACCCGCACCCCGACCACATCATGACCCACAAGATCTCGATGGTGGCCTTCGAGGGCGCCGCGGACACCGAGAAGTACCCCGAGGGCGAGTACGGCCCGGCGTACCAGCCGCTGAAGCTCTACTACAACCAGGGCTTCAACCGCCCCCGCACCGAGGCGCTGCACAACGCGATGCTGGAGCGGGGCCTCGAGTCCCCGTACGCGGAGTGGCTCAGGCGCTGGGACGAGTTCGAGCGCGTGGAGCGCACGCTGACCACCCACATCCCGTGCGCCGACTTCTATGAGATCCGCGACAAGGCGCTGATCGCCCACGCCACGCAGATCGACCCCGACGGCGGCTGGTTCCGGGTCCCGATGGAGCTCCAGAAGGCGGTCTGGCCGACCGAGGAGTACGAGCTCGCGAAGTCCCTCGTCGATACGTCCCTCCCCGAGGACGACCTCTTTGCGGGCATCCGAGACAATGCCTGACATGAGCGCAAGCGCAAGCCTGGCAATGACCAACCTCGTCTCCCTCGCCAAGGAACTCGACGAGGACAAGGTGACCCCCGGCGTCCTCGGCTTCATCGTCTTCGCCGTGATGGCGCTGGCCGTGTGGGGCCTGATGAAGTCGATGAACCGGCACATGGGGAAGGTCGACTTCAAGGAGACACCGGAGGAGGACTCCTCCAGCGCCTCCGACGGCGGCAGGAAGGGCTCGGCCCCGGCTGCGAAGGGCTGAGAGGGCTGAGCCCACGCGGGCTCAGCCCTCTGATCCGGCCTCCGCTTCGACCGCTTACGGCAGCCGGAACCGTGCGGCTGGATCAGGCCGTTCCTCACCCCACCCCGACCGGCACCCCCATGACCTCCCGTGAGTGGCGTCGCGGCACCATTCCCAGGCGCCAGGCCTGCCAGCCGGCGTCCAGGTCGACGCCACGCTCCAGCAGCAGCTGGTACGCCTCCACGTAGTCGTCCAGCTTGCCGTCGCGGGCCGGATGCGTGGTTCGGGACAGTTGGGCCAGTTCCTCCTGGGCGACCGCCGTGCCGACCTCGGAGCCGCCGGGCGATGCGTACGGCAGGAGGGTGCAGCGCAGGAAGTGGGCCCAGTCCTCGCCGCGGCGGTCGCCGTAACCGGCGAACAGGGCCGCCGCCTCGTCGCACAGTCCCAGGGCCGCCTGCGTACGGCCGTTTCCGGCGTCGACCACGGCCAGCTCCAGGCACGTCCAGGCCTCGCCGTGGGCGACGCCGATGCGCTGGAAGTCGGCCCGCGCGTCGACCAGGAGCTGGCGGGCGAAGCCGGAGTTGCGCAGCGACCCGGTCTGGGCCGCTCGCTGGTCGCGCGTGACCCGCGCCGAGTGGTGTCGGGCGCAGGCGAGCCCGTACACGTCGCGCATGCGCGAGAACATCGTGCGGGAGCGCTCCAGCTCGCGGACCGCCTGGTCGAGGTCGCCGGTCTCCTCCAGGGCCTGGCCCAGGTAGTAGATCGTCCACGCCTCGCCGCGCGCGTCCTCGTTGTCGCGGTGGCGCGCCGCCGCCTGCCGCAGGCCGTCCACCGCCGCCGACGGCTCGCCGTCGACCAGCCGTGCCCGCGCCAGCTGCGTCATCGCCCACGCCTCACCGCGGCCGTCGCGCGTCCGCCCGTACTGATCCAGCGCGATCCGCAGCTCACTCTCCGCGCGCGCCACGTCACCCATGCGCAGGCACAGCTGCCCCAGCTGGAAGTGCGCCCACGCCTCGCCGTGCACCGACTCGCTGTCCCGGTGCAGGACCAGGGCCGACGACAGCAGCTCCAGCGCCCTGGCGACCTGCCCCCGGTCACGCTCCACCGCGGCCAGCGCGTGCAGCGTCCACGCCCGGTCGGCGGCGAGCGCGTCCGTCGCCTGAAGATCGAGGGCTTCGTGCAGCTTCGCCGACGCCTCCGTCAGGTTGCCCTGGTGGTGCAGCGTGATCCCCAGTGAACACAGCGCACGCGCCGCACCCGCGTCGTGGTGCGCCTCGAAGTAGAGATCCACGACGGACGCCAGGGTCGAGCGGGCCTTGTCGAGCTCGCCGAGCTGACGGGCCGCGATGCCCGTACGCCACTGGACGCTGCGTACCAGCAGGCCCTGGTCGATGGCCTGCGTCAGCTCGCTGATCTCGCCCAGGCGGTACAGGTCGCCGCGCAGCAGGCAGTAGTCGCACAGCGCACCCAGCAGGTTCAGCACCGCCGTCTGGTCGACGCCCTCCGCGTGGCGCAGAGCCGCCGTGATGAAGCTCGACTCGTCGTCCAGCCAGCGCAGCGCCGCGTCGAGCGACGTGAAGCCGTGCGGACCCACCGTGCTCGAGTGGAAGGACGTGTCCGCCCTGGTCGACGTCTTGCCGTCGACCAGACGGATCACCGAGTCCGCCAGCTCCGCGTAGTTGACGATCAGCCGCTCCTGCGCCGCCGTGCGCTCCGCGGGGTCCTCCTCGTCCAGCAGCCGCGCCTGGGCGAAGGTCCGTACGAGGTCGTGGAGGCGGTAGCGGTTGCCGCGGTCGTGGTCGATCAGGCCCGCGCGGGACAGCGCGGTGAGCTGCCGGGTCGCCTCCGTCTCGTCCGTGCCGAGCAGCGCCGCCGCCGCGGCCGCGCCCAGCGACGCCCGGCCTGCCAGCGCGAGTCTCCGCAGCAGCCGCCGCGCCGTGTCCGGCAGATCCGTGTAGCGCAGCCACAACGCACGTTCAACCGGCTCCACCGGCCCGTACGCCCCCAGGTCCGCCGCCAGCTGACGCGCCGAACGCGGCCCCAGCGAAGAGCCCGCGATGCGCAGCGCGAGCGGCAGACCCCCGCACAGCTCGCGCACCCGGTCCGAGGCCTCGGCGTCGTACGGCCCCGACGCGTCCTGCGCCGACGCCCGCAGCAGCTCGTCCGCGCCCGCCGCCTCCAAGGGCTCCACGGACAGCTGGTGCACCCATGCGGGCAGATCGGCGGGCAGCTCGAGCGGCTTGCGGGCCGTGACCAGGACCAGGCTGTCCGAACGCTCGGGAACCAGGGTGCGCACCTGCTCGGGGTCGCTCGGGTCGTCGAGGACGACCACGACCGGCAGCCCGGTCAGATGCTGGTGGTACAGCTCGCTCAGCCGCCGCACCTGCTGGTCCTGCGACGACCGTTCCCGGAACAGCAGTTGCTCGCGCGGCGCTCCCAGCCGGTTCAGCAGATACAGCAGCGCATCGCGCGTGGACAGCGGCGGCGCCTCGGGGCTGTCCCCGCGCAGATCCACCCGGCACGCGCCCCGGAACTGGTCCTTCAGGCCGAGCGCCGCGCGCAGCGCCAGCGCCGAGCGGCCCGAACCGGGCGCGCCGTGCAGCACCACCACCGTCGGCCGCGTCTCCGTGCTCGCCCGCGCCGCGTGGACCCACTGGGCGATCCGCGCCATCTCCTGCCGCCGGCCCGCGAGCGGCCCGTCCGGGTCCGGCAGATGCCCGAACGACTGCTCAAGGACACGCCGGCGCCGCGCCTCCGCGCTCTTGTCGGTACGCCGAAGCTGCGGCGCCGCCTTCTTCGTACCGCCCGACGCGCTGGCCGTGATCACCCGCTGCTGATCCAGGAACGGGCGGATGCCCCGCACCTCCAGCGCCGTCAGCCACTGCAGCCGCAGCTGCTCGGGGCCGCCGGGCTGGTTGCGGGCCCCGGCGCTGCGGTTCGCGGCCGGCACGTGCGACGCCGTCACCTTCACCACCGTCATGGCCGCGCCGGCCACCGCGGTGACCGCCCCGGCGCTCACCGCGGTGCCGGGACTCGTGCCGAGCAGCAGATCCGCCAGACAGGCCGCGACCGCCGCGGAGGCCGCCACCAGAAAGGCGGTTCCGCCTCCCTCCCGGGCGAACCGCTGCCCGAACGACAACTGCCCGGCCTCGGCCTCGTCGAGCGCCGCCGTGTACGCGCCGTACTCCTCGGCCGCCGTCTGCGCCATGGCGTCCAGCGCCCCTCGGGCCCGCGACAGCAGCACGCCGCCGTCGATCCGACCGCCCGAGCGCCGCACCTCCTCCTCCACGGCCCGGGCCAACAGCCGCTCGGCTTCCGCCCGATGGCTGTCCCGCATGTCACGTCCCCCTCCGGTGGCTACGGCATTCGCGGACAAGTGTCCTGCGTACGGGCCGGGATTGGGAGGGGATCACGAGAGAGGATCTGGCGGCGCTAGCGGTCGTGCAGAACTTTCGGGCGGGTGACGGGAACGACGGTGAGAAGGCCGTCCAGTCCTTTGTAGTCATCGGGGTTGGTGGTGAACAACGGCAGGTTCTCGGCGATTGCGATGGCGGCGATCATCAGGTCGGCCACTCTGCGCCTGGGCTTGCGGCCAGCGCTGATCACGGCCGCGCAGACCCGGCCGTAGATGCGGGCTGCTTCCGCGTCGAAGGGAATCGGGTCGAACTCGTTCTCCGCGCGCTGCAGCACGTCCAGCCGACGAGCACGTTCGATGTGCTCGTCGTAGTCGTCCTGGTCCTCGTTCCTGCGCACTTCGTGGGGCCCGGCGGAGAGCTCGGCCAGCGTGATGGCTGTGATCGCCATCTCCGCGGGGAGCTCCTCGGGGTCCAGCCACTTGCGCAGGATCATGATGTTGGTGTCGAGCAGCCCCTGCTCATGGTCAGCGTGGTCAGCGGCCATAGGGGTCGTCCATCTCCTGATCGGCCGTGGCGTCCTGGTCTGCGCGGAAGGCCTCCAGGGAGATGTCGGGGGCTGTACGGGACATCGCCACGAATTCGCTACGGGGGACGAAGCGTCGGCGGCGCCGCAAGGGGATCAGCTCACCGATCTGGTGCCCGTCACGGGTGACGGTGAACGCCTGTCCGCCCTGGACGGCGTCCATGATCTCTTTGGATTTGTTGCGCAGGTCGCGCTGGGTGATCTCGGGCTGTGAGGCCATGCCTTCCACGATACGCACGTGTGGCATGGCGTGCTACCAGATAGCACACCATGCCACACGTCTCCGCCTCTGAAACGGTGGGGACGTCCGCGCCTCAGGCCCGTCGGGCAGGATGGAGGCATGGCTAACCGACTGGCCCATGAGACCTCCCCTTACCTCCTCCAACACGCCGACAACCCCGTCGACTGGTGGCCGTGGTCCGATGCCGCGTTCGAGGAGGCGAGGCGGCGGGATGTGCCCGTGCTGCTCAGTGTCGGGTATTCGAGTTGCCACTGGTGTCATGTGATGGCGAGCGAGTCGTTCGAGGACAGCGACACGGCCGCGCTCATGAATGAGCACTTCGTGAGCGTCAAGGTCGACCGTGAGGAGCGGCCGGACGTCGACGCCGTGTACATGGAGGCCGTGCAGGCGGCGACCGGGCAGGGCGGCTGGCCCATGACGGTGTTCCTCACGCCCGACGCTGAGCCGTTCTATTTCGGGACCTACTTCCCGCCCGCGCCCCGGCACGGCATGCCGTCGTTCCGGCAGGTGCTGCAAGGGGTGGAGCAGGCCTGGACCGACCGGCGTGAGGAGGTCGCCGAGGTCGCGGGGAAGATCGTGCGGGATCTTGCCGGGCGGGAGTTCGCGTTCGGCGGCGCCGAGATGCCCGGCGAGGAGGAACTCGCGCAGGCGCTGCTCGGGCTCACGCGTGAGTACGACCCGATGCACGGCGGGTTCGGCGGGGCGCCCAAGTTCCCGCCGTCGATGGTGATCGAGTTTCTGCTGAGGCACCACGCCCGCACGGGTGCGGAGGGCGCGCTGCAGATGGCCGCCGACACCTGCGAGCGGATGGCGCGCGGCGGGATCTACGACCAGCTGGGCGGGGGCTTCGCGCGCTACTCGGTGGACCGCGAGTGGGTGGTGCCGCACTTCGAGAAGATGCTTTACGACAATGCGCTGCTGTGCCGCGCGTACGCGCATCTGTGGCGGGCCACGGGCTCGGATCTCGCGCGGCGCGTGGCGCTGGAGACCGCCGACTTCATGGTGCGGGAACTCCGTACGAACGAGGGTGGGTTCGCGTCCGCGCTGGATGCCGACAGCGATGACGGGACGGGTAAGCACGTCGAGGGTGCGTTCTACGTGTGGACGCCAGAGCAGCTGCGGGAGGTGCTCGGTGACGACGACGCCGAGCTTGCGGCCGCGCACTTCGGGGTGACCGAGGAGGGGACCTTCGAGGAGGGCGCCTCGGTGCTTCAGCTTCTGCAGCGGGAGGGGGTGGTGGACGCGGCCCGGCTCGCCTCCGTGCGTACGCGTCTGCTGGCCGCGCGGGAGCAGCGCCCCCGGCCCGGCCGCGACGACAAGGTGGTCGCCGCCTGGAACGGCCTCGCGATCGCCGCGCTCGCGGAGACCGGCGCGTACTTCGACCGGCCCGATCTCGTCGACGCCGCGATCGCGGCGGCCGACCTGCTCGTACGCCTCCACATGGACGACCATGCGCGGCTCGCCCGCACATCGAAGGACGACCGGGCGGGATCCAACGCGGGCGTGCTGGAGGACTACGCGGATGTCGCGGAGGGTTTCCTCGCGCTGGCGTCCGTGACCGGCGAGGGCGTGTGGCTGGAGTTCGCCGGGTTCCTGCTTGACCATGTGCTGGCGCAGTTCACCGGTGAGAACGGCGAGCTGTACGACACGGCCGCGGACGCCGAGCAGCTCATCCGGCGTCCGCAGGACCCGACGGATAACGCGGCGCCGTCCGGGTGGACGGCTGCGGCCGGGGCGCTCCTGTCGTATGCCGCCCAGACCGGGTCCGAGCCGCATCGTGCTGCTGCGGAGCGGGCGTTGGGTGTGGTGAAGGTACTTGGGCCGCGGGTGCCGCGCTTTATCGGGCATGGGCTGGCGGTGGCGGAGGCGTTGCTTGACGGGCCGCGTGAGGTCGCCGTCGTGGGCCCCGCGGGGGATCCGGCGACGCGCGAGCTGCACCGGGCGGCGCTGCTCGGGACGGCGCCGGGGGCGGTGGTTGCCGTCGGTGAGCCGGGCGGCGACGAACTGCCGCTGCTTGCCGATCGGCCGCTTGTAGGGGGCCGTGCGGCCGCGTATGTGTGCCGGAACTTCACGTGTGATGCGCCGACGGACGATGTGGAGCGCCTGCGGGTGGCGGTGGGCGGCCACGCCCACCCTTGACGGCCGTAACCGTTCAGCCGAACTCGGCGACGGCGCTCCCCACGATTCGTTCCAGGCGGTCGTGGTGGGCGCCCCGCCAGTACACGCGGTCGCACTCCGCGCACTGCGCGAACACGTCGTACGACCGTTGCGTGCCGCCCTGGAGGAGGTCGGCGACCTCCTCCTTGCGGGCGTCGCGCAGGGTGCCGTTGCATGCCGTGCACCGGGTCCAGGGGCGCAGCTCGGGGGCGAAGCGGCCCAGCACGTCGCGGAGCTGGTCGTCGGGGCGGTCGCTGTAGACGTACGCGCCGGCCCACAGTTCACGGCGGCGCAGCAGGCCGCGGTCGCGGCTGAGCAGCACGCGCCGCTCGGCCGCGGACTGGGTGGCGAGCGCGGCGTCCCCGGGGTCGGCGGAGTCGTACGCCGCGTCGACGCCGAGCAGCCGCAGCCGCCGGGCCAGTGTGCCCAGGTGGACGTCGAGCAGGAAGCGCAGCGGCGCGCCCGGTACCGCCTGCGGGCGCTCGACGGCCCGCACCTCGACAGACTCCCCGGCCGTGGGGATGTGCGCGACGGTGACAGCGCGGCCGTCGACGACGAGCGCGCCTACCTCGGTCAGCGGCACACCGACCGACTCGATGACATGCCCGAGCGTCGAGGCGCCGTCGGTGACGAGCCGCGTGGGGCCGCCACGCCGCCCGGGAGGCACGAACATGCCCAGCTCGGGGGCGAAGTCCACCTGGATCTCGGGTCCGTTCACGCGCTCAGAATGTCATGCCATGGGGGTACCTCCCATGCCTTCAAGGCAATGGGGGAGGGGCCGCTGCCTGGTCTTTTCCCGGCGCGCCCGGCGCCCGCAGGCCGCGCCGGTCAGCGCACGAGGCTCCCCTCGAACGTGCTCAGCGCACGGTCGAGGAGGTCCGGGAGATCGTCCTGGTGGTCGTGCTCGGCCCAGTAGAGGCTGGTCTCAAGGAGTGCGCCGACGATGGCTGTGGCGAGGACGCGTACCTGCAGGTCGCCGGTGTCGCGGCCGGTGCGCTGGGCGATGGCCCGGCGCAGCAGGCGGGCGGTGACCGACATGCTCTCGGTCATCCGGGCCCGTACGGCGGGCACGTCCACCATCAGCCGGGTCCGCAGCCGGGACACGGCGGGCTCCTCGTCGAATCCGAGGCCCACGACCCTCCGCAGCACGTACCGCAGGGAGTCGATCAGCGGCTCGTCCTCGGGCCGGGCCCGCATCTCCTGTTCGAGGACCGGGTCGTACTCGTCCGTGAGGACGATGTCCTCCTTGGTCGGGAAGTACCGGAAGACGGTGGACGGCGACACTTCGGCGGCCTCGGCTATCTGCTCGATGGTCGTCGCGTCGTACCCCTGCTCGTCGATCAGCCGGTAGGTCGCCTCGCGGATCGCCGCCCGGGTCTTGATCTTCTTCCGCTCACGGAGGCCCAGTTGCGGGCGGTCGGCAGGGGAGGTACGAGTGCGTGCGGCCGTCATAGGGCTCATTGTCGGCCACTCACTGTCAGTGGTCCATGTCACTCTGGGGTGCAGGTTGGATCACGGTACGTACAGGCGTACGCGGTGTGGTCAGGCGTGCTGGTAGGCCACCAGTGAGATGCCGACGTAGTGCACGGCGAACGCCGCAAGGGTGAAGGAGTGGAAGACCTCGTGGAAGCCGAACCACCGGGGTGACGGGTTGGGGCGCTGGATGCCGTAGATCACGCCGCCCGCGCTGTAGAGCAGACCGCCCACGATCACGCAGACGAGCACGGCGATGCCGCCCGTGCGCATGAAGTCGGGGAGGAAGAAGACGGCGGCCCAGCCCATCGCCAGGTAGCAGGGGGTGTAGAGCCAGCGCGGGGCGCCGACCCAGAAGACGCGGAAGACGATGCCGGCCGCTGCCGCCGCCCAGATTCCCCAGAGCAGCCACTGCCCCTTGCCGCCCGGCAGCAGCAGCAAGGTCAGCGGTGTGTACGTGCCCGCGATGATCAGGAAGATGTTCGCGTGGTCCAGTCTGCGCAGGATGCCGTCCGCGCGGGGGCTCCAGTTGCCGCGGTGGTAGATGGCGCTCACGCCGAACAGCAGGCAGGCCGTCAGTACGTAGATGCCGCAGGCGATCCGGCCGCGGGGGGAGTCCGCGAGGGCAGTGAGAACGAGGCCCGCGATCAGCACCGCCGGGAACATTCCGGCATGCAGCCAGCCGCGGAGGTGCGGCTTCATCGGGGCCAGGGCCGCCTGGAGCGGCGTCTGTGTGGACTGGTGCGGGATCGAGGCCGGCCCCCCTTCAGGGGCCGCTGAACTCCCGGTGGCGTCGGCGGCAGGCACAGTCATTGCCGCATCGTACCTACGGAGCCGTAACTCACATATGCCTGCCGGTGAACGAAAGTGCACAGAGTGGTGATGCTCACTCCGCTCAGTTGTGAGGCCGTCTGGACAGATGCGCGAATGCGGCGGATGATCAGATGAGTGCGGTCGGCACCGGATGAGCGCAGAGTGATCGAAGAGCGCAGCATCCGGGTCGCAGCCCCCACGGGGCACCAAGTCAAAATCCCCTCTTTCTAGGAGCAACCGTGGCGCGCGACATCGCGGCTCCCAGCACCGTCCCCACCCGCCATCAGGAACTGGTCTCGTGGGTCAACGAGATCGCCGAACTGACTCAGCCGGACAGCGTGGTCTGGTGTGACGGATCCGAGGCCGAGTACGAGCGACTGTGCGAGGAGCTCGTCGCCAAGGGCACCTTCAAGAAGCTCGACCCGATCAAGCGCCCCAACTCCTACTACGCGGCTTCCGACCCGACCGATGTCGCCCGGGTCGAGGACCGCACCTTCATCTGCTCCGAGAAAAAGGAGGACGCGGGCCCGACGAACCACTGGAAGGCCCCCGCGGAGATGCGGGCCATCTTTACTGGAGAGAAGAACAGCTTCCAGGGCACGGGCGCCACCGGAGGGATATTCCGCGGCTCGATGCGCGGCCGGACCATGTACGTGGTGCCGTTCTGCATGGGCCCGCTCGGCTCGCCGCTCTCCGCGATCGGCGTGGAGATCACCGACTCCGCGTACGTCGCCGTGTCCATGCGCACCATGACGCGCATGGGACAGCAGGTCCTCGACGAGCTCGGCTCGGACGGCTTCTTCGTGAAGGCCGTCCACACCCTGGGCGCGCCGCTGGAGCCGGGCCAGGAGGACGTTCCGTGGCCCTGCAACTCCACCAAGTACATCTCGCACTTCCCGGAGACCCGCGAGATCTGGTCGTACGGCTCCGGCTACGGCGGCAACGCGCTGCTCGGCAAGAAGTGCTACGCCCTGCGTATCGCCTCCGTCATGGCGCGTGACGAGGGCTGGCTCGCCGAGCACATGCTGATCCTCAAGCTCACCCCGCCGCAGGGCGAGTCCAAGTACGTCGCGGCGGCCTTCCCGTCCGCGTGCGGCAAGACCAACCTCGCCATGCTGGAGCCGACGATCTCCGGCTGGACCGTGGAGACCATCGGCGACGACATCGCCTGGATGCGGTTCGGCGAGGACGGCCGGCTCTACGCGATCAACCCCGAGGCGGGCTTCTTCGGTGTCGCGCCCGGCACCGGTGAGCACACCAACGCCAACGCGATGAAGACGCTCTGGGGCAACTCGGTCTTCACGAACGTCGCGCTGACGGACGACAACGACATCTGGTGGGAGGGGATGACCGAGGAGATCCCGGCGCACCTCACCGACTGGAAGGGCAACGACTGGACGCCGGAGTCCGGGACCCCGGCCGCCCACCCCAACGCCCGCTTCACCGTCCCGGCCTCGCAGTGCCCGATCATCGCGCCCGAGTGGGAGGACCCCAAGGGCGTGCCGATCTCGGCGATCCTCTTCGGCGGCCGCCGTGCCTCCGCGGTCCCGCTGGTCACCGAGTCCTTCGACTGGCAGCACGGCGTGTTCCTCGGTGCCAACGTGGCGTCCGAGAAGACCGCCGCCGCCGAGGGCAAGGTCGGCGAGCTGCGCCGCGACCCGTTCGCCATGCTGCCGTTCTGCGGCTACAACATGGGCGACTACATGGGCCACTGGATCAACGTCGGCAAGAGCAAGGACCAGTCCAAGCTGCCGAAGATCTACTACGTCAACTGGTTCCGCAAGAACGACGCGGGCAAGTTCGTCTGGCCGGGCTTCGGCGAGAACAGCCGTGTCCTGAAGTGGATCGTCGAGCGCCTGGAAGGCAAGGCCGAGGGCGTCGAGACCCCGATCGGAATCCTGCCGACGAAGGAGGCACTGGACACGGACGGGCTCGACCTGGCCCAGGAGGACCTCGACTTCCTGCTCAAGGTCGACACCGAGGTCTGGCGCGAGGAGGCCGCGCTGGTCCCCGAGCACCTCAACACCTTCGGCGACCACACGCCGAAGGAGCTGTGGGACGAGTACCACGCGCTGGTGCAGCGCCTGGGCTGACGTCCCACCTCACCACGGTGTGAACTGCGCGGCCGGTCCGACTTGCCCTGACCCGCGATGTCGCCACGGCCGGCCGCGACGGGGTTCCCCTCTCGAGCGCACGAACGCCGGGAGCGGGCACCCCATGAAGACAACGGCCCCGCACAATGGCGTGCGTGGCCGTTGTCTTTGTTCGCGCATGTCCACGAGGCGTCCACGGCGTCGAAGACGGTCCTCGTCCGCCGCTGACGGTGCCGCTGACGCCGTAACGCCCGGTCAGAGCGGTCCGCCCCGGTCCTCCAGGTACCGGGTGTGGGACTCCTGGCGGCGGGCCTCCGTCTCGCGGAGGGCCGCCGCCAGCCGCTCGGCCTCCTTCTGGAGCACTGTCAACTGCCGCTCCAGATGGCGTTCCGGCGGCTCCTGGCCAGGTGTCAGCCGAGTCCACCACCGGGTCCGTACGAAGGTGTCGACGGCCTCCGGGATGTCCTGCCGCACCGCCCGCGAGAGCGCATGCACGCCCTCGGGGTCCTGGGCCAGCACCTCGGCGACCCAGCCGGGATCCAGCAGCGCCGCAAGGAGGTCGGTCAGTTCGGCGAGCCGTCCGGACGCGGCGGGCGGGAGTTCGACTCCGCGCAGGTACTCCAGCAACGTGCCGAAGTCGCCGCGCACTTCGTCGAGCTGGGCGGACGGGTCCGGGAAGTCCGGCAGCGGGGGCCGCTCCGGCGGAGCGATCAGCGCGCCCGCGCCGTACAGCCCCGCGACGACGACCGGCCAGTACGGGCCCGCCACCCCTGTGAAGGTCAGCACCACACCCACCAGCCCGCACGCGCTGCCGGTGAGGTTCGGCCTGGAGCTTGCCCATGGTCTCCCAGAGGCGTACGCGCTCGGTCTGGAGGGCGGCGTTGTCGCGGCGCAGTTCGTCCTGGCCGCCGCGCAGCGACTGCCGGGCGCTGAGCGCCCGCAGGACTGCCTGGCGGAGCCAGGAAATGCGAATAAGCGTCCCGCAGGTCACCGGTTGTGGTGATCGCCAGGCAAATGGCGGTTGTTTGTGCGGTTGTCGTACTACGGTCCGGGTCTTGTGAAGTTGGTGGTGCAGGTGAAGCTGCTGCCGACGCCGGTGCAGGCGTCGGCGCTCGATGCGACCCTGCGCGCCTGCAATCGGGCCGCCACGCACGCCTCCGGCGTTGCCTTCGCCAAGGACCTGAAGGACCGTAACGGGCTGCAGAAAGAGGTGTACGCGGATCTGAAGACGACCTTCGGGCTTTCGGCCCAGCCGGCGGTGAGGGCGGTGAAGAAGGTCGTTGACGCCTACGCGGCCCTGAAGGCCAAGTTGCAAGCCGGGAATCTGGGTCCTCCCACCTCCAAGCGGTACCGCAATGCGGTCAGCAGCCCGATCGTCTTCCGACCGGAGGCGGCCCAGCCGTTCGACGACCGCTGCCTGTCGTGGCAGTACGACGCGCGCACCATCTCCATCTGGACCGTGGACGGGCGGATGAAGGGGATCCCGTTCGCCTGTTCACCCGACCAGCTCAAGACGCTCGTGGCCCACCGCAAGGGCGAGAGCGATCTCGTGTGCCGGGGCGGTAAGTGGTTCCTGATCGCCACCTGCGACATCCCCGAGCCCGAGCCGTATGAGCCGGTCGACTTCATCGGCGTGGACCGGGGCATCGTGAACCTGGCCACCACCAGCGACGGCACCAACCACCAGGGACGGCGGCTGTCGCGTTACCGGCGCTGGCAGGCCGGTAAGCGCGCCGAACTCCAGGCCAAACGCACCCGCTCGGCCACCCGCCGCCTCGCCCGCCGTACACAGAAGGAGAGCCGCCATGCCTCGCACGTGAACCACCGCATCAGCAAGGAGATCGTGTCCGTCGCCCAACGCACCGGTCGTGGGATCGCCGTCGAGGCACTCGACGGCATCCGCGAGCGGGTACGGTTACGCGGCGACCAGCGGGGCACGCTCTCCTCCTGGCCGTTCCATCAGCTCGGAGCGCACCTGGCCTATAAGGCCCGTAGGGCCGGGGTGCCCTTCCTTGAGGTGGATGGGGCCTACACTTCGCAGCGCTGTCCGCGCTGCGGCCACACCGAGCGGGCCAACCGGTCCACCCGGGACCACTTTTGCTGTCGTCGGTGCGGGCTCGCTGGCCCGGCCGATGTCGTCGCCGGGGTCAACGTGCGTGACCGCGCACGCTCGGCGTGGGTGTTTGTCACCACACCCGCACCCACCCCCTGAACTCAGGGGTATGGGTGGATGCGACCCGTGACCGTCCTGTCGTAGGGGACAGTCGGGAGCGCGACGAGGCGTGAACGACCGAGTACACAAGCTCGGCCGTTCACGGCCGAGAAGGTGACGGTGTAGCCCTGTGCGAGTGCCGGCCCGCGACGACGGCTGCCACAACTCCGCCGATCAGCAGCACCGCGAGGACTATTCCTGCGATACGTCTCACACTGGGGAGCGTGCTCGCGGAACCCGACGTTCCAGGGCGATCCGGGTGAACGTGGGGTGACCAACCCATCCCGGTATGCAACCGGAACAACTTGCTCCGTCAGACGTGGTGGCGCCCGGTCCGCGCCACGCCGTGGGTGCGCGCGGACCGGGGCCGTCGTGGGGACCCTGGATACGGGTCAGCAGGCGGCGAGTTGGCGGCCGTCCTGCGCTGCCGCGTGCGCGTCCATGCGATGCGCGGCGAGGATCGCGGCCGCGGTGTCGGCGCGCGATGCGGCCACCACCAGGGCACGGCCCGCGAGGGCGTGCGCACGCTGGTGCAGGGCCGCGAGGCGCGGGTCCCGTCCGTCGCCCGACGCGGCGGAGGTGCCGCCACCAGTCGCTGTCACGGCCGCCCGCACCGGCGGCTTCCCGTCGCGCAGTCGGGCCACCTCCTGCGCAAGCTGTTCGGCGGCGGCGTCCAGGTCGGCGTCGGGGGAGAGCGCGCGCAGGTCGTCTGTGACGGCCAGCAGCGCCGCGAGATGCCCGGCGAGCTGGATGTCCAGCTCCTCCTCCCGGGAGCGGTGCGGGAAGTCCTCGTCGGCGCCGGCCATCGTGTGGACCGACTTGGTGCGGATCGGTTCGTACATGGGGATGGCCTCCTGTGCTCTGACAGGAAACCATCCTAGCTTAGATTCAGTCTAAAGTTGAGTCCGTTCGCGGAATGGAGTGCAGGGTTTACACAGGGTGAATCGGACGAGGCCCCGGCGGGAGCCGAGGCCTCGTTCGTGACGACCGGGGTGTGAGGGGCACCGTCAGGACTGGCTGTAGCCGTCCAGGAACTTCCCGATGCGGCCCACCGCGTCCTTCAGATCCGTCACCGACGGCAGCGTGACCACCCGGAAGTGGTCCGGTTCCGGCCAGTTGAAGCCCGTGCCCTGCACGACCATGATCTTCTCGGCGCGGAGCAGGTCCAGCACCATCTGCCGGTCGTCCTTCACCTTGAAGACCTTGGGGTCGAGGCGCGGGAAGAGATACAGCGCCCCCTTCGGCTTCACGCACGTCACGCCCGGGATCTGCGTCAGCAGCTCGTACGCCGTGTCGCGCTGTTCCTTCAGCCGGCCGCCCGGCAGAACGAGATCGTTGATCGTCTGGCGTCCGCTGAGCGCGGCCACCACACCGTGCTGTCCCGGCATGTTCGCGCACAGCCGCATGTTGGCGAGGATCGTCAGGCCCTCGATGTACGAGTCGGCGTGCGCCCTGGGCCCGGAGATCGCCATCCAGCCGACGCGGTAGCCCGCCACGCGGTATGCCTTCGACATGCCGTTGAAGGTCAGGGTGAGCAGGTCCGGGGCGACGGCCGCGGTCGGGGTGTGCGTCGCCTCGTCGTAGAGGATCTTGTCGTAGATCTCGTCCGAGCAGACGAGGAGGTTGTGGCGGCGGGCGATGTCCGTCAGGCCGCGCAGCACCTCTTCGCTGTATACGGCGCCCGTCGGGTTGTTCGGGTTGATGATCACCAGCGCCTTGGTGCGGTCGGTGACCTTGCGCTCGATGTCGGCGAGGTCCGGCATCCAGTCGGACTGCTCGTCACAGCGGTAGTGCACCGCCGTGCCGCCGGACAGCGAGACCGCGGCCGTCCACAGCGGGTAGTCCGGCGCCGGGACCAGCACCTCGTCACCGTCGTCGAGCAGGCCCTGCATGGCCATCACGATGAGCTCGGAGACGCCGTTGCCGATGAAGACGTGCTCGACGTCCGTCTCCACACCCAGCGTCTGGTAGTGCATCATCACCGCGCGGCGCGCCGCGAGCAGGCCCTTCGCGTCCCCGTAGCCATGGGCGCCGGAGAGGTTGCGGAGCATGTCCTCGAGGATCTCGGGCGGGCACTCGAAGCCGAACGCGGCCGGATTGCCGGTGTTCAGCTTGAGGATGCGGTGTCCTGCCGCCTCGAGCCGCATCGCCTCCTCGAGAACCGGGCCCCGGATCTCGTAACAGACGTTGGCGAGCTTGGTCGACTGGATCACCTGCATGCCCGCGAGCTTACGGGCGTCTGGCCGGATTCGCTCCGTGTTATCCGACACGTGAGACGTGGGCTTTGGGTGGGTATGGCTCTCGGCTGCACCCGCAGCCCCTGGATTCTCTACAATTCCCGCCCATGTCTTGGCACCCTCACCACGGCACCGATGCCTACGACGCAAACAGCGCGAACGGTACGCATGGTGCGTACGGCGCTAGCGGCCCGCATCCGGACCATGGCGACACGCAGAATCTGCCGGCTGTGTACCACCCGTACGGGGACACGACCCAGGCCGCCTACGACGGATACGAGGATCCGGCGGCCGCACACGGCTGGCAGGAGCCCTCGGCGGACGGCGGGGGCGTGTACGGGGACGCCGATGGTGCGTACGAGGACGGCCGTGGTCGGTACGAGAGCGGTGTCGAGCATGGCGACGGTGCGGCTTTCGGCGGCCGGTCGCGCCGCCGCCGAAGGAGCCGGACGGGCAGCCGTGTGCTCATAGCGGGCGCGGCGGCCTGCATAGTGTGCGCGACCGCCTTGATCGCGTGGCTCTCCGGCGCGGGGTCCTCCGGGAGCCCTGAGCCCGGAAGCCGGGAGACCGAGCAGAACCAGCAGGTCGAGGACGCGGAGCCGGGCCCCGGCCAGACCGGCTCGACTGCTGCCGAGCCCACCGCCGACCCGGCCGCCGGGGCCCCGGAGCCCGCGAGCCCGACCGCATCGGTGAGCGCTTCCGGGACCGGCGGCGAGACGAAGGAGCCCACGACGCAGGCGCCCACGACCACGGCGGCCCCTTCCACGTCGAGCGGTCCGGGCAACGGGAACTCGGGCGGCAACCCGGGCCACGGGCAGGGGCCGACCAAGGGGCCGAAGTAGGCCGGTCTCAACTCCTCAAGCCCGGCAAAGAAGCCCGGCAAAGAAGCCCGGCAAAGAAGCCCGGCGGAAAAGACGCCGCCCTTTGCTCCGTTCGGGGGTTCTGCCCCCACTCCCTTAATAGATCGCATGTTCGGTAGCGGTGGGTACGCTGGAGCCATGTCCGCGCACCTTCATGGACTCCAGGGTTCGCTGTTCGACCAGACCGACGACATCCGTCTCGGCCCGCTGACGGGCGTACGCAGGATCGTGCTGGGCGACGGAGCGTGGATCGACGTGCTGCCAGGGTGGCTGCACGGCTCGGACGCGCTCTTCGAGCACCTGGCCGACGTGGTGCCCTGGCGCGCCGAGCGCCGCCACATGTACGAGCAGGTGGTGGACGTGCCGCGACTGCTCGCCTACTACGGCGCCGACGACCCCCTCCCGCACCCCGTCCTGGACGAGGCACGGGCCGCCCTGTCCGCGCACTACGCCGCCGAACTCGGCGAACCCTTCGCCACCGCGGGGCTCTGCCTCTACCGCGACGGCCGCGACAGCGTCGCCTGGCACGGCGACCGGATCGGCCGCGGCGCCCGCGAGGACACCATGGTCGCCATCCTGTCCGTGGGCACACCGCGTGATCTGCTGCTGCGCCCGCGCCGGCCGGCGGGCGGAGCTGCCGGGAGCGGGGGCGAGGGCAGCGGGGGCCGGAGCGGGGGCAAGGGCGGCGAGGTCCGGAGCGGCCGCGCGACCGTGCGGCAGTCGCTCGGCCACGGCGATCTGATCGTGATGGGCGGCTCCTGCCAGCGCACCTGGGAACACGCGGTGCCGAAGAGCGCGCATGCGACGGGGCCGCGGATCAGCATCCAGTTCCGCCCGCACGGCGTCGGCTGAGCACCGCTCGTACATCCAGGGCGGCCGCGGGCGGTGCGCTGAACACCGCTCGTACGCCCCGAGCGGCCCCGGGGCGGAGTCACCGCGCGCCGGCGCCCCGGACCGCACGTCCCGCGAGGACACCGGTGCGCCGTCCGTCCTCGATCACGAAGCGGCCGTCGATCAGTACGTACGGGATGCCCGTCGGCAGGACCCGCGGCGCCTCGAACGTCGATCCCGCCGCGACCGTCTCCGGGTCGAACAGCACCAGGTCGGCGCGGTAGCCCTCGCGTACGAGCCCCCGGTCGGCGAGACGGAGCCGGGCCGCGGGACGCCCGGTGAGGTGCGCGACGCATTCCTCCAGGGAGAGGACGCCCAACTCCCGTACGTACCGGCCGAGATACTGCGGGAACGTCCCGTACGCCCGCGGGTGCGGCTTGTCGCCCTGCAGGATCCCGTCCGAGCCGCCGGTGTGCACGCGGTGGCGCATGATCGTCTGCACGTTCTCCTCGTGGCCCACGTGCTGGAGGATCGTCGAGCCGAGGCGGTCCTCCAGGAGCAGACGGCGAGCGGTGACCCAGGGCTCCTCGCCGCGCGCGTCGGCCGACTGCTGGATCGTCCTGCCGACGTGGGAGCCGAGCCCCGGCTGGGAGACGCCCGAGATCTCGATCGTGTCCCACTCGATCGGCACGCCGTGGCAGCCGTCCGCGCCGACGATCTCCATGTGGTGGCGTATCCGCTCGGCGGTCTCGTCGTCGCGGAGGCGGGCCAGGATCGCCTCCGGACCACCCTCGCTCGCCCAACTCGGCAGCATCGCCACCAGAGTCGTACAGCCGGGGGTGTACGGATACGTGTCCAGGGTGATGTCGGCTCCGGCGTCGAGCGCGTCGTCGAGGAGGGTGAGGAGCTCAGGGGCGCGGCCCTTGTTCACGCCGAAGTTCATGGTGGCGTGGGCGAGATGGAGGGGGCAGCCGGCGGTGCGGGTCAGCTCCACCATCTCCGCGTACGCCTCCAGGGCGCCCGCGCCGTACGAGCGGTGGTGCGGGCAGTAGTAGCCGCCGTGCGCCGCCACCACCCGGCACAGCTCGGCGAGTTCGGCGCCCTTGGCGTACATGCCGGGCGTGTAGGTGAGGCCGGACGACATGCCGACGGCGCCCTGCTCCATCCCCTCGGCCACCAGCTGCCGCATGTGGTCCAGCTCGGCGGGCGTCGCCTCACGGTCGTCCCAGCCGACGGCGAGCATACGGACGGTGCCCTGCGGAATCAGATAGGCCGCGTTGACGGCGATGCCCTCGCCGTCGAAGCCGTGGTCCAGACGGTCCAGGTACTCGCCGACCGAGCGCCAGGTGAAGTCGATGCTCTCGTCCCCGGGACCGCCGCCGTTCCAGCCGGTGATGGCCGTGCGGACCTCGGCGAGGGTGCGGTCGTCGACCGGCGCGTACGACAGGCCGTCCTGGCCGATGACCTCCAGGGTCACGCCCTGGGCGGCCTTCGCGCTGTGTTCCGGGTCGCGGAGGAGGGCGAGATCGCTGTGGGCGTGCATGTCGATGAAACCGGGGGCGAGGGCCAGGCCGTCGGCCTCCAGCGTGCGGTGGCCGCCGCCGGCGGCCAGGCGCGGAGCGCCGTCCGACTCGCGGCGGATCTCGGCGATCCGGCCGCCTTCGATAAGGATGTCGGCGCGGTACGAGGGGTCGCCGGTGCCGTCGAGCACGCGTACGCCACGGATGACCAGGTCCATCGGTTGCCCTTTCCCCGGGCTCCGCCCGGGCTGTCTCCCGCGCCTCCGGCGCGTGCCTGTCCGGGCTCCGCCCGGGCCTTCTTCTCCGCGCCTCCAGCGCGGTTTCTCCCACCCACCCGCCCTGCATTCGCGGGCTCCGCCCGCCCGGTCTCCCGCGCCTCCGGCGCGTAGCTTTGCGGGCCCCGTCAGAAGAACGTCCGCACGTACTCCGTCACCGTCCCGTCCGCCTCCACCACCGGGATCAGCTGCCACTTGTCGAACGACGTGCACGGGTGCGACAGGCCCAGGCCGACCCAGTCGCCGACCTCCAGATCGGCCTCCGCGGAGGTGCGCAGCCAGCCGTGCTGGTCCGAGAGGCCGGTGACCTCGATCCCGGTCGCCGGGCGCTCGACGCCGTCGCGGGCGCCGCGGACCACCTGTGCCTGCGGCAGGTCCAGGTCGTACGCGGCGTCCCGCTTGCCCGCGTTGACGAACGCCTGGTCCGCGGTGGGCCGCGAGACGACCTGGGCCCACAGCCGGAACGCCGGGTGCAGGGCGCCCTCCTCCGGGACCCGGTTGAACGGCGTCACATGCTTGTAGTGCCCGTCGTCGTGGGAGACGTACGCGCCCGAGCGCAGCAACTTCAGGACCGGCAGGGAGAGTTCGGGGATCTCCGCGAAGACGTCCGCCACCGCGTCGAACCAGGCGCTGCCGCCCGCGCTGACGACGATCTCGTCGAGACCGGACTCGGACCCCGACCTCGATCCGGACGATGCCGACCCCGACCCCGATCCGGACGTCGCCGACCCCGACCCCGATCCGGACGACGCCGACCCCGACCCGGACGTCGCCGACCCCGCCCCGGAGAAGCGGCCCGCCTTGTCGAAGTCCGCCGCGAGCGCCGTCAGGCGGCGCAGCCAGGCGCGGACCCGTTCCGGGTCAGCGTCCGGGACCTCGCCCTCGTATCCCGCGACGCCCACCAGCCGCAGCGTGTCCACGGCCGCCACCGCGTCCGCGACGGCCGTGCAGTCGGCCTCCGTCCGCGCCCCTGTGCGCGCGCCCTCGCCCGCGCCCAGCTCGACGACCACGTCGACCGGGCGTCCGCCGGCCGGCAGCGGGGACAGCGCGGCGTCCATCAGCTCGACACCGCGTACCGAGTCGACGTAGCAGATGAAACGGAACTCCGGGTCCCCGGCGAGCTCCGCCGCCACCCACCGCAGGGCCGCCGCGTCCACCAGCTCGTTCGCCAGGAAGACACGCTGGACGCCGAACGCGCGGGCCACCCGCACCTGGTGCGGCACCGCGAGCGTGATGCCCCACGCGCCGTGCTCGATCTGGCGGTGGAAGAGCTGGGGGGCCATGGAGGTCTTGCCGTGCGGTGCGAAGGCGAGGCCGTGGCGGGTCGCGTACGTCTCCATGAGCTCGAGGTTGTGCTCCAGGCGCTCGGCGGAGAGGGCGAGGACCGGAGTGGCGAAGCCGTCGGTGAAGAGGTTGCGGCGCTGGGCGGCCAGCTCGCCGACGGTCAGGCCGTCGGCGTCCGGCGGGAGGCCCTTGAAACGGTGGTCGACGCGTTCGGCGGCCAGGCGTGCGAGCGCTTCGGCACTCATGGAGCCTCCCTGATGAGTAAGTTGCAACATGTGCAACGTGCATTGCGTATGACGTTTCCTGCTGTCTAACATCCCCAGCGAACACCGGTCAATGCAGCCGCTGCGACCCGAAACCACGAGGAGCCGCGACCATCGAGACCACCGACGGACTCTCCCCTGTCCCCGATGTCGTGGACGTCGTCACGCTCGGCGAGTCCATGGTCACCTTCCTGCCCTCCCGCCCGGGCCGCCTCGCCGACGTACCGTCCTTCGACCGGGCCATCGGCGGCGCGGAGTCGAACGTGGCGTGCGTACTGGCGGCCGCCGGCCATTCCACGCGGTGGGTCAGCCGGGTCGGCGCCGACGGGTTCGGCGACCACCTGGTCGAGACGATCGGCGGGTACGGCGTCGACGTCACGTCCGTGCGGCGTGACCCGGAGCGCCCCACCGGCATCTACTTCCGCACGGCGGGCGACCGCGCCACCGACGCCCACGAGGTGGCGTACTACCGGTCGGGATCGGCGGCCTCGGCGATGGCGGCCGACAGCGTGGACCTGGACGCGCTTCGTGCGGCTCGCATCCTGCACCTCTCCGGGATCACGGCCGCGCTGTCCGAGGAGTGCCTCGGCCTCATGCGGGAGCTGACGGCATCTCGTCCCGGTCGCCCGCTCGTCTCCTTCGACGTCAACCACCGGCCCGGGCTGTGGCGCGAAGCCGACGGGCCGCGCGTACTGCTGGAGCTGGCGCGCGGAGCCGACATCGTGTTCGTGGGGGACGACGAGGCGCGGGAGGCCTGGGGGCTGCACGGCACACGCGCCATCCGCGAGGCGCTGCCCGAGCCGGAGATCGTGGTCGTCAAGCAGGGCAAGGGCGGGGCGACCGTGCTCGACAAGAACGTCGACGGCCTGAGCGAGGACGCCACGGGCACCACCACCTTCGTACGCGCGCTGGACATCGACGTCGTGGCCCACGTCGGCGCCGGCGACGCCTTCGCCGCCGGGTTCCTGTCGGCCACGCTGCGTGGTCTCCCCGTACGCGACCGACTGCGGCACGGCCACCTCATGGCCGCCGCCGCCCTCACCGTCCCCGGCGACCTCGGCACCCCGCCGGCCCGGAGCCACGCCGACCGCCTGGCCAACCTCGATGACAACGCGTGGGGGACACTTCGACTGGGCCCCGGCTGGACGGACGCCGTCACCGCGGACGCGCACGAGACGGAGGCCACGGAGGAGGTACGCATCCCATGAGCCAGACCGTCGACCGCGCGCTGAGCATCCTGCCGCTGCTCGCCGAGGGCCCCGCCGACCTGGGGCAGGTCGCCGACCGCCTCGGCGTCCACAAGTCCACCGCACTGCGGCTCCTGCGCACCCTGCACGAGCACGGCCTCGTGCACCGCCAGGCCGACCAGCGCTACCGCCTCGGCGCCCGCCTCTTCGCCCTCGCCCAGGAGGCCGTCGAGAACCTCGACATACGGGAGATCGCCCACCCCTACCTCGTCGACCTCAACGAGAAGTGCGGGCACACCGTGCATCTCGCCGTGTACGAGGAGAACGAAGTCCTCTACATCGACAAGGTGGAGAGCCGCTACCCGGTGCGCATGTACTCGCGTATCGGCAAGCCGGTCGCCATCACCGTCGCGGCCGTCGCCAAGCTGATCCTCGCCGACCGTCCCGAGGCCGAGCGGCGCGCGCTCGCCGAGAAGCTCGACTACCCCATGTACACGGCCCGTTCGATCCCGAACGCCGCCGCCTTCCTCAAGGAGCTGGCGACCGTACGCGAACAGGGCTGGGCCACCGACCTCGGTGGCCACGAGGAGTCCATTAACTGCATTGCCGCGCCCATCCGCGGTGCGGACGGGCGGGTCGTCGCGGCCATGTCCGTCTCCGCGCCGAACGTCGTCGTCACCGCAGAGGAACTCCTCACGCTGCTCCCGCTGGTGCGCCGCACCGCCGACGCCATCACCCGTGAGTACTCGGGCAGCGCCCCTGCGAGGGACACCCCCACCTCGCACGGCCCGGCACGGCCCGTCCCCGGAAAACCCTGAGAAACCCGGAAAAACCCGGAAAGTCCCGAAAGAAATGAGCGACATGACCGAGAAGACCGCCCTCACCCCGGCCACCCACACCACCCCGCCCGCCAAGTTCTCGCACGGCGTCAAGAAGGGCAACATCCTCCAGGTCGCCGGCCAGGTCGGCTTCCTCCCGGCCGTCGAGGGCGAGGCCCCCACGCCCGCCGGCCCGACCCTGCGCGAGCAGACGCTGCAGACCTTCGCCAACGTCAAGACGATCCTCGAAGAGGGCAGCGCCACCTGGGACGACGTGATGATGATGCGCGTCTACCTGACCGACGTCGACCACTTCGCGGAGATGAACGAGATTTACAACGCGTACTTCGAGGAGCAGGGGCTCAAGCAGCCCCCGGCCGCCCGTACGACCGTCTACGTCGGTCTGCCCAAGGGCCTGCTCATCGAGATCGACGCGCTGGCCGTCCTCGGCTGACATCGCTCACCGCGTCACCGTCCCCGTCGTTCGACGGCTCACCCGCAGGCTGCTGACGCCCATCGACTCCCCGCACGCCGTACATCACGGCACGGCGCCCGCCCCTGGCGCGCCGTGCCGCGATCCCCCCTGCCCGGCTGTGCCTTCTGGGGGGAGCCCCCAGACCCCCGCCCATGGAATTACGAGGCCCCCCTCCATGTCCCTGTCCTTGTCCCCGCTCGCCGCGAACGCGTCCCCACTCGCGGCATCCGCCCCCGCAGAGATGCCACCCCACACCGGCGGTCTCCTCGCCCTCGTCGACGGAACCGCGGGCCTGCTCACGGTCGCGGCCCTCGGCATCCTGCTGCTGCTCTTCCTGATCATCAAGGTGCGGCTGCAGCCGTTCGTCGCGCTGCTCGCCGTGTCCATAGCCGTCGGCCTCGCCGCAGGTCTCTCGGTCACCGAACTCTTCGGCACCGTCCAGAAGTCCGACGCCGTCTCGCTCATCGAGTCCGGCATGGGCGGCATCCTCGGCCATGTGGCGATCATCATCGGCCTGGGCACGATGCTCGGCGCGATTCTCGAGGTCAGCGGTGGTGCGGAGGTCCTCTCTTCCCGTCTGCTCAACCTCTTCGGCGAGAAGCGCGCGCCGCTCGCCATGGGCCTCACCGGCCTGATCTTCGGTATCCCGGTCTTCTTCGACGTCGGCATCTTCGTCCTCGCGCCGATCGTGTACGCCGCCGCCAAGCGCTCCGGCAAGTCGATCCTGCTGTACTGCATGCCGCTGCTCGCGGGCCTGTCGATGACCCACGCGTTCCTGCCGCCGCACCCCGGCCCCGTCGCCGCCGCGGGTCTGCTCAAGGTGGACCTCGGCTGGGTCATCCTGATGGGCATCGTCTGTGGCGTTCCGGCCGTGCTCGCCGCCTGGGCGTACTCCGCGTGGATCGGCAACCGCGTCTTCGTGCCCGTCCCGCAGGACATGGTCGAGGCCGCCGACGAGGCCAAGGCGGCGGTCGTCGCCGAGCAGGAGGCCGCGGGCCGCCAGGCGCCCGAGAAGCCGGTACCGCTGAGCACCGTCTTCCTGATCATCGGCACCCCGCTGGTCCTGATCCTGGCGGCCACCTTCTCCTCGATTGCCTTCGGCCCCTCCACCGGCCGCTCGGTCATCGAGTTCTTCGGCAACCCCTTCGTGGCGCTGACCATCGCCCTGTTCATGGCGTACTACCTGCTGGGCATCCGCCGCGGCTGGTCCCGCAAGTCCCTTGAGCGGGTCTCGACTTCGTCCCTGAAGCCGGTCGGCAACATCCTGCTCGTGGTCGGCGCCGGCGGCATCTTCGGTGCCGTCCTCAAGGGCAGCGGTGTCGCCCAGGCGCTGTCCGACACCTTCAGCGACATCGGTCTGCCGGTCATCGTCCTGGCCTATCTGATCTCGCTGGTCCTGCGCGTCGCCCAGGGGTCGGCCACGGTCGCGATCGTCACCACGGCGGGCATCGTCTGGCCCCTCATCGAGGCCGGCGACCACTCGCAGCCCTTCGTCGCCCTCGTCATCATGGCCATCTCGGCGGGCTCGATCTTCGCCTCGCACGTCAATGACGGCGGATTCTGGATCGTGGCGAAGTACTTCGGGATCTCCGAGCGGGACACCCTGAAGTCCTGGACCGTCCTGGAATCCGTTCTGTCCGTGGCGGGCTTCGTCGTGGCGGCGGTGCTGAGCCTGTTCGTGTAGGCGGACAACCGGCTGTTTCGGTACGGCAGTTCCGGTACGGCGATTCCGGTACGGCGATTCCGGCCGTACCGGAACAGCCGGGACTCTTCCCGCCGGGGTAATCGGGGCAATCGGGGGGTCGGGCGCCGCGGACACAGGGTCGTCGTCCATACTGCCGCCGTGGAGCAGCGCAGAGGTCCGAACATTCAGCCCGTGCACGCCGCCGCGACCGACCCGGCGTACGTCCCCGGTATCACGACGCCCCGCCTCGCCGCCGATCCGGAAGAGACGGTGTCATCGGCGGACACCGCGACGGAGACGGAGCCCAGGGAGGCCGTCGCCGAGGGGAACGCCTCCGAGGCGCCCGAAGTTGAGGAGATTGCGGAGGCGCGTGACGCTGGTGGTCGCGAGGCTTCTTCGGGCGCACTCGAAGCCGATGACTCCGGCGACTCGGGCGACTCCAGCGACTCCGATGTCGCCGGCGACCCAGACTCCGGCGACGCCGACTCCGGCGACGGCCCGGTCTTCGAGGCCGCCGACCGCCGCGGTTCGATCACCGCGGACCGCAGCGGCGTACGCCTCCGACTGGACGACCAGGAGTGCGAGTTCCGCTGGGACGAGATCGGCGCGGTCGAGATCGAGACGTCCCGGTTCGGGCGCTGGTTCACGGTCACGGTCCATACGCCGGACCGCCGCTGGTACCCGGCCGACATCGAGGTCAAGGACAAGAGCCGCCTACAGGAGTGGACGGACGAGCTCGACGCGGTTCTGGACGCCTACTTCGAGGACGGCGCCGAGGACGAGGCGGACACCCAGACCGACGCCGAGAGTGCCGAGACGGACGCCGAGACCGACGCCCAGAGCGCCGACAAGCGCGACACGGCCGAAAACAGCGACGAGGCCGAAAACAGCGACAAGGCCGAGAACAGCGACAAGGCCAAGACCAAGGTCAACGCGGGCGACAGGGACGACTGACCGGCCGCCTGGCACCCCTGGCTCGGCCGCTCCGGCCGCTCCCGTGAGGGCCGCGCGGCGGCACCCGCTGTACCGGATGCCCCGCCGACCGGGGCCACCCGCCGTAGCGAGTGGCCCCCTCAGCCGAGTGGCCCCCTCAGCCGGATCAGGCAGCGCAGTACTGCGCCGCCTTCCCGATCGACCGGTACATGCAGTCCGCGTTCTCCACCAGCTGCAGCACCGCGTCCCGGTTGCGCGACGTCTCCCGGTCGATGACCTCGTCGGGCGGGTAGAAGCCGCCGCCGGAGCTGGACGACGGGTACATCTCGAAGGTGTAGCCGAAGATCTTCTGCGATCCCCACAGCCAGTCGTCGATCGAGCCGTCCGTGATGTAGAGGTCGCTGGACTGCTCGGCGGTGTACCCGTTGCTGGCGGCCATCTTCCCGCCGACGGCCGCGAACGCGTCGCGGTCGTCCTGGGTCATGCCGGTGGCGGTGTCCGAGTACGTGTAGCCGTACGGCCAGAGCACCAGCTCGCTGTAGGTGTGGAAGTCGATGCCCGCCGTGATCTGCTGCTTGCCGCCGACCACGCGGCTGCGCACGAAGTCGGCGACGACCTTCACCTCGGGCGCGGACTCGGCCGACGGGCCCCGGTAGGTGTCGGACGACGTGGAGCCCGACGAGCCGCCGCAGCAGCCCCACCGGTAGGCCCAGTTGCGGTTGAGGTCCGTGCCGACGTACGACGAACCGCTGTTGGGCTGGCGGTTCTTGCGCCAGCTGCGGTAGGAGCCGGTGGCGATGTCGTACTCGCCGCCGTCGGGGTTCAGGTCCGGGACGATCCAGATCTCACGGCCGTTGACGGCGTTGGTGATACGCGAGTCGCTGCCGTAGTCCTCGCCGAACTCCTTGAGGAGGTAGAGCGCCATCTCGACGGTGAGGTGCTCGCGTGCGTGCTGGTGGTGCGTGAAGAGGATCTCGGGCTCGGCCTCGTCCGTGGCCACGTTGTCGCTGATCTTGATCGCGACGATGTCGCGGCCCTGGTAGGACTTGCCGATGACGCGCTTGCTCATGATGTTCGGATACTGAGCGATGCGCTGGTCGATCTCCGTGGTCATCTCGGCGTAGTTGTGGTACTTGGAGTCGGCCGAGGGGAAGTCGAGTGGTTCGACGCCCGCTTCGCCGCTGCGGTCCGGGACCGCGCCCAGCGCCTCGAGTTCGTAACCGAGCGCGCGGAGCTTCCCGGCCTCCGCGGCGTCGGCGGAGACCACGACCACATGGCCGTCGGACTCGTCGATCGTGACGCCCGTCTTGGCGAGGGTCGTGCGGGTCACGCGGTTGGAGTGCAGATGGATCTCGTACTGGCGGACGGACTCGTCCTTGCGGACGGCGTCGGCGGTGGCTGCCGCCGTTCTTCCGCCGTCGGGTGAGGCGACGGCGGTGATCGGCGCGGCGAGTGCCGCGGCGAGCAGGGCCGCGAGGATGGCGGACCGCTTGCCGCGTAAGCGAAGTCGCATGAATTCTCCTGGATTTCCGGGTTCTCCGGGGGATTCACCTGGTGTCTCCCGGTGGGGAGCAGGTGTGGAGCGGGGGGTGGCTCTGCGACGTACGTGGTGCGGGTGTGGCGCCCATAGTCCGGGTCATGGCATGACCCGGTCAAGGGCACCTCAAGGGCTCACTGCGCGCCCCCTTGTGCGTTCGTGTTCTTTACGCTTTCTTGATCCGCATGGCGGAGACGACGGACACGACAGGGACAGGGCCGGAAGAACACAGGAACAACAAGAACGGGGCAGGCGCCGGAGCCGACGGCGCGACCTCCCCGCCCCGCAAGTCGAGTTGGAAGTACATCGGCCCGGGCATCGTCGTCGCCGCGACGGGTGTCGGCGCCGGTGACCTCGTCGCGACGCTCGTCGCGGGCAGCAACTTCGGCTACACCCTGCTCTGGGCCGCCGTCGTCGGCTGCCTCGTCAAGATCTCACTCGCCGAGGCGGCCGGCCGCTGGCATCTGTCGACCGGCCGCACCCTCTTCGACGGCTGGCACAGCCTGGGCCGCTGGACGACGGCCTTCTTCGTCGTCTACGTCGTCATCTGGGGTTTCGTCTACGGCGCGGCGGCGATGTCGTCGAGCGCGCTGCCGCTCCAGGCCCTGTTCCCGGACGTCTTCCCGGCCGACTGGTCGATCAAGCCGTGGGCGATCATCTGCGGTCTCGTCGGCCTGGCCTTCGTCTGGTTCAACAAGTACGAGGTCTTCGAGAAGGTCATGACGGTCCTCGTCGGCGTCATGTTCGTCGTGACCGTCTACCTGGCGATCCGCGTCACGCCGAACCTCGGCGACGCCTTCGCGGGCCTGCTGCCCGTAATCCCCGACGAGAAGGACTCGGTGCTCAACACGCTCGGCCTCATCGGCGGCGTCGGCGGCACGATCACGCTTGCCGCGTACGGCTACTGGGTCAACGCCAAGGGCTGGACGAACACGAGCTGGATGAAGGTGATGCGCCTCGACAACCGCGTCGCGTACATCACCACAGGCATCTTCGTCATCGCCATGCTCTTCGTCGGCGCCGAACTGCTGCACGCCTCGCACACGGCGATCTCGAGCGGCGACAAGGGCCTGATCGACCTGACCGCGATCCTGGACGACGAGTACGGCACGGCGACCGCCAAGCTGTTCCTGGTCGGCTTCTTCGCCACGTCGTTCACGTCGCTGATCGGCGTATGGCACGGCGTCAGTCTGATGTTCGCGGACTTCGTGGAGCGGTACCGCAAGGACCGGGTGCGGGCGGCCGGATCGGCGATCCCGGGCACGGAGTCCGCCGTCACCGGCGAGGAGGTGGCCTCGGGCCGCCGCGAGAAGTCCCTCCCCTTCCGCGCCTACCTCCTCTGGCTGACGTTCCCGCCGATCATCCTGCTCTTCCAGGGCCAGCCGTTCCGCCTGGTGATCCTCTACGGCGTCCTGGGCGCGGCCTTCATGCCGTTCCTCGCCCTCACCCTGATCTGGCTCCTCAACTCCTCCCGGACCCCCCGCGAATGGCGCAACGGAATCCTCAGCAACGCGATGCTGACCATCGCCGGCCTGCTGTTCGTCGTCCTGTGCGTGAAGCAGATCTGGGACCAGCCGTGGGCGGAGTTCTTCTGACGGGCCTGGTTCTAGCGGCCGTCCTGCCACTTCTCACTGGTGGCGATCCTCTTCAGCTGGTCCATGGTCAGGGCGGGCGCCTCACGTGTGGCCCCGCCCTGCAGGCCGGCGGCGTTGGAGGCCATGATCACCACACGGTCACCGTTGGGCCGCAGGACGTCGACGGTCCGTACGACGACTCCCGCGCGGCCCTTCTCGTCCGGTGCCTCCTGCGTCAGCACGAGCGTGCCGTCCCGCAGCTCCTCGGCCCCTGCCATATGGCCGCTCAGCGCCTCACCCAACTACAAGCCCGGCCAGCAGGGACCAAAGATCTCCAATGCCGAGGTAGACGGCCTAATGGTGGGATTCTTGTACAGCTGACACCGGCTCCGGGGATCTTGATTCCCTGCCGAAGCCAGCCCATCCCGCGGCCGATCGAGCTCTCCACGACATCCCAGGATTGGAGTGAGATCGTCCCGAGCTAGGGCAAGCACCGCGCCACCCTGACCCCTTGAATCTGCGGCCGCAGTCCAATAGCGCACGCTGGCCGAGACTTTACCGGCCTCGTTGACGAAATGTGTGTGGTGCGCGCCCGCGCTCGGGCGGGATCAGAGAAGGTGGTCCATCTTGCCCGCCTTGATGTCGAGGATGAGAGTACGGAGCGCTTCGCGGGTGTCCGTAAGGTAGTTGTCCTCGGCGCCGGCTATGGCGATGTAGGCGTTGCCTTGGGAGTCGGTGCCGAGGCGGAAGCAACTGGCTCCCTCGCCGCAGAACGGTTCCTCCCACGTGATGTCGTCCATCGGACTGCTCCTCACAAATCGTCGGCGATGCCGCGGATGAAGTCGCGTGACGCCTCTGGCGACAGGGCGATGCCCTCCATCCGATCCAGGTGTGCACGGTACTTGGCCAGTTGCGCTTCACCGCTGAGGAATTCCGGGCCGTGCGAGCTGTCCACCTGGGCGGTGTCCAACTGCGGTACGGGACCTTCGAGGTAGTTGACGGTCTGCCCGGCTCCGGGGAACGTGCCCGCCGAGAACGGGATCACCAGCAACCGGATCTGCGGACGCTCGGAAACGGCGAGCAGATGGTCGAGCTGAGCGCGCGCGACCTTGCGCCCGCCGAACTGCATCCGCAGTGCGGCCTCGTGAACGGTGCCTACGTACTCCGGCGGGTTCTCGCCCTCCAGTACGTGCTGCCGCTCGGCTCGGAACGCGAGGCGCAGGGCGATCTCGTGCTCTGGAAGCGGCGGCAGTACGGCACGGAAGAGTTCGAGGGCGTGATCGCTGGTCTGGAACAGGCCCGGGATGTGTGCGGTGTGGGCCGTACGCATGCGCACCGCGTATGACTCCAGCTGGGCGATGTCCAGGAGGCCGGGGGAGAGGGAACCCCGATAACGCTCCTACCAGCCACGCTCGTTGGGGCGGGCCATGCTCACCAGCGCCTCTACGTACGCCTGGTCCGAGCAGTCGCAGTTGCAGGCGAGGGTGCGCAGCCGTTCTGGGCTGATGGTGCGGATGCCGGTCTCGATGTTGGAGATCTTCGCCGGGTCGAGCCCGAGCAGCGCGGCGGCTTGCTCCGCCGTTATCCCCGCCGCCATCCGCATCTTGCGCAGCTCGGTCCCCAGACGCCTCTGACGCTCCGTGGGACTGGTCCTCGGTGGCATGGCCTTCCTTCCGCGGTGGTCGCCAGCAAACTGCCCTCAATCGCCCCCCCGCCGACCATGTACGGGTTAATTACCTCGGATAGGTGGCAATGTAACCATGAGCGCTCTACGTTAAGTGATGTGTGCGCTACCCATAGCGATTGGAAACGCGTCGCGCAGGCTTGCCCGCACGCTCCTCCCCTGGAAGGGCGGGCCCACGCCAGGGAGGCAAGCCATCGACCGCCCTCCCCTCAATCACCCTCAATCGGCCTGGAGTTCCTGCATGCCCGAAGCGATCTCCACCTGGGAGTGCCACCTCCACCTGACGAACAATTCCCGAGCCCACGCATCGCCCGCCAAACCATCCGCAGAGCTCTCCTCGACTACGGCTGGAGTCCAGAAGTAGTCGACACGACAGAGCTGTCGACGTCAGAGTTGGTCTCAAACGCGGTAAAAAACTCCGACGGCCCGCTAGCCGTCAGACTCCGCTCCCGCGCCGGAGTCCTACGGATCGGAGTGATGGACAACCACCCGGAACTACCGGATCCCCTACCTTGCACGCCAGACCAGAACTTCGGCCGGGGCCTGTTTATGGTCGAGGCCCTGGCGGACACGTGGGGCCGCTGCCTCCTGACCGCCCGCTCCCGAACGACCGGCTGGAAGGTGGTGTGGTTCGAACTGGCCACACACGAATGAGTGCGTGCCGAGTCGTCGTTCTGGTAGGCGTGGCCGCAGTCGTTGGTGGTCTTCGAAGTTGGGGACTGCTGCAGAGTTGGGTGACACCTGACCTGGCTTGCTGAGAGGCGGCCTGGAAGGATGTCGCAGTGCCCAAGCCGTATCCCAAGGAGTTCCGCGAGGACGTCGTGCGAGTCGCGCGCAACCGCGAGCCCGGCGTCACGCTGGAACAGATCGCCGCCGACTTCGGCGTCCACCCGATCACGCTCTCGAAGTGGCTGCGCCGCGCCGACACCGACGAGGGCGCCAGGCCCGCAACGGCATCGGATGAGTCGGCCGAGCTGCGCGAGGCACGCAAACGGATCCGGCTGCTGGAGCAGGAGAACGAGGTGCTCAGGAGGGCGGCGGCGTATCTGTCGCAGGCGAACCTGCCGGCAAAATGATGTACCCGCTCGTCCGCGAGCTGGCCGCTGCCGATGCCCCTTGCCGGGTGCCGGTGGCGGTGACGTGCCGGGTGCTCGGGCTGGCCCGCCAGCCCTACTACCGGTGGCTGGACCGGCCGGTCACCGACGCCGAATTGGCCGAGGCATACCGGGCCAACGCCTTGTTCGACGCGCACCGCGACGATCCCGAGTTCGGCCACCGCTTCCTTCTCGACGAAGCGCGCGTCGCCGGTGAGGCGATGGCCGAGCGGACCGCCTGGCGGATCTGCCGGGACAACGGCTGGTGGAGCGCCTTCGGCAAGCGCAGGGGCCGCGGGAAGAACGCCAAGGCCGGGCCGCCGGTCCACGATGACCTGGTGCGGCGGGACTTCACCGCGGACGGGCCGAACCGGCTGTGGCTCACGGACATCACCGAGCACGCAACCATCGAGGGCAAGCTGTATCTGTGCGCCGTCAAGGACGCTTTCTCGGGCCGTATCGTGGGCTATTCCATCGACGCCAGGATGCAGTCCCGCCTCGCGGTGAGAGCGCTGGAGTCCGCCGTCGTCCGCCGCGGCCCCGTCGCGGGGTGCATCGTGCACTCCGACCGCGGTTCGCAATTCCGGTCCCGCAAGGTCGCCGCCGTACTCAACCGGCATGGCCTGGTCGGTTCGATGGGCCGGGTCGGGGCCGCCGGCGACAACGCCGCGATGGAGAGCTTCTTCGCACTGCTGCAGAAGAACGTCCTCGACCGCCGTACCTGGGCCACCCGCCAGGAGTTGCGGATCGCGATCGTGACCTGGATCGAGCGGACCTACCACCGGCGCCGACGGCAACGACGCCTGGGCCGATTGACCCCCGTCGAGTACGAGACCATCATGACCCCACCCGCAGCTCTTGCTGCATAAACCCGCTGTCACCCGATCATGCAGCAGTCCCTTGGGCGGTACGCAGGGAGCGTGGGCGCTTGTCCAGCGGAGGCGCGGAAATGTGACACTCGGGGCTGAGGTGTCACATACTCCCGTGGGAGAGGCTCCGGCTGGCAGGTTGCGTGGCAAGACGCACGATTCGCGTGGCAGGCGTGATGCTTCTTTACGTCATCCTCCTGAGTAGGAAGTGAGCCGAGGCCGAAGGCCGCCCTCCTTCGGCCCTGGTCACGTCACTCACCTACAAGGTAATTCACATAGAGAACGACAGCGGGCACCTTGACGTTGAGCGCGCCAGCATCGGTCGTCAGCTCCTCGTCGTAGGACAAGAGCTTCCCGTCCATCCGATCGAAAACGAGAGTCTGGATCTTCGGGAGCCCTCCGTACCTGGAGTTGACGGAGAAGGCTGCCCCCGATCGCCCAGCGCGATCCTTCACAGTTCCCCTGTACTCGACCCCGGAAGTCTCTTTGAGTACGCGCAGAATTGCGGCTCGCTGTTTCGGGGAGAACCTGTTGTCAAGGTTCCTTTCGGAGATCGAGTCGAAGAGTGCACCAGGGCCAGAAGTTCCGTATCCCAGTCGCAGCCAGCTCAGCATGCCAGCCGCATCACCCGGAGCTTCCTGGTCCCTGGGATCGGACTTGCCCGAAGGGCCAGACGAGTTGGAATACTCGACCGGATCCTCACCCACTGAACCAGCCTTTTCCCAAGCCGCACGCTGCTCGTCTGTCTGGAACTGAGGCTTCTGGCTCCGGACGGTCCATTTCACTGAACCGTCGGGCTTCTTCCAAGTCTCTCGGCGTTCAGGAATCACGGCAGAGGTGACCTGGACCCCGTTGATACGTGTCGACAGCGACCAGCTTTCCTGGACGAAGTGCTCGGTATCGCCCGATGGCGGTTCCTCCGGAAGCAGCTCAACGTCGTGGGCAATCTCTTCTAGGACCTCAGCCGCAGACTTGTCCGAATGCTGCAACTTCAAGGGGGCCGGTGTCGCCGCGTACGCCGGCTGCGCAGTCGGGCCGAGCAAGTTGACACCCACCGCGGCGACAGCCGCAGCAGTAACGACCCCAGCCACCACGAGAATCCGCCTGCGAGTCCGCGGCCGATGGCTAGCAGATGCGTCAAGTTCTTGTGGACTCGTCAGAATCCTCTCCAGTTCTGCTTGACGCTCCGGTCCCGTCACTAGCTCCGCTTGACCCCGAGCAGGGTCAAGCGAGCGGAAACGCTCATCAATGTCACGCATCGGCACCGCCCCACGTCGTCTGCTGCGCTCCTCGATTGAGTGCGCGTGCTGAAGCCAACTCATGCGCAGACACTTCGGCGACTCGGTGGCGCAACCGCTTGCGCGCCCGGTGCACCCGAACCTGGAAAGTGGAAGTTGAGCATCCAAGAACCTTCGCGGCGTCCTTGGGTGACAGATTTTCCCATAGCGTCAAACGCAACGCTTCCTGGTCGGAGTGGCTGAGCTTGTCGAACGCAGCAGCTAGATCCACCTGCTCTGCAACGACATCGGCGTGATCGCCAAGTTCGTCGTGCGACTGCGCGGCGAGGGACTCCGACAGCTTCATACGGCGCTCCTCAGAGCGGTAGGCGTTAGCCAGCGTTCGCCGAGCCACCCCATAGAGCCACGGCAAGGGGGTCCTCTCAGGAGCATCGCCCAACCTACGCCAGGCAACGAGGAAAACCTCGGATACTACATCCCGAACCTCGCTGGAGCGCGTGCGTCTCCGTACATAGGCATCAACATCGGCGTAGTGCTGCCGGTACAGATCGGTGAAGCGCTGCTCGTCGCTCGTTGTGTCCACATCCCCTCCACCTCGTCTATGTCCGGCCAAGGCCACTTCTTACAGGGGTGTCGGAGGACTCTTGCAGCCGTGCTGTTGCATGAGCGATGGTCCGCTGGGAAGTCGTGCGCCGCCTCGGTGACGTCGTCGGCGCCGGTCTTGGCGTAGGCGGTCAGGGCCTTGAGCTGGTCCTTCGCCCGTTCATCCCTGACCCGATCGGGTGACGTCGGCGAGAGCCGGCCAGACCACATCGGCGTTACCGCTTGGGTGATGCCAGGCCCCAACACGAACGGAGCAGCCATGCCGGAGCCGCCCGACCTCTACACGATCGAGCTCGAACGAGAGGGTACGCGCATGGCTTGCAACGCTCGCGTTGCGCGACTACCGGGCCGTCGAGCGGTTCGCCGACAGGCTCGCCACGGATGGCCCGGCTTTGCCCTTCCCCTTGGCCAGTCACCTGGGCGACGGGCTGCGGGAGCTGCGAATCGGCGCCATCCGTGTCACGTACTGGCTGGCTCCTGGTAGGAGAGCGGTCCTGCTCACCGTCTTTCGCAAGACGAAGATGCGGGAGGCCGATGAAGTCGTGAGGGCTCAGCGGGCGCGGAAGCAGTGCGAAGCCGAGCACCCTCCGGCGGGCGAGCACGACGTCTACAGTAGGGGCGAGGAGGCCTGATGAGCAGCGGATACCACACCAGCTGGAAGGTCCCGCCCGAGCACCGCGAGGATCCCGCCTACCGTGCCGCGGGTCGCCGGATGGACTTCGCCCAGGCGGTCTACGACCGTCGCTCCGCGCTGGGCTGGAGCACGTCCGAGCTGGCTCGCCGGGCCGGTATGTCCGAAGAGGACATCGAGTCGATCGAGGAGAGCGGTGTCGATCCCTCCTTGGAACTGATCGAGCGGTTGGCTGCCGCCCTCGAGTCCGGGGCGCGGATCGATCCGCGCACCACCCCCGAGTTCCGCTTCGAGGGTCATGCTGCTTGAGCGGGCGGTCCTGGCACCCGAGTAGGGTCGCGACGCCTTTCCGGGGGAGAGGGAGCGGTCAGGCGTCATCGGTGTGCGGTCACCCGTCCCTCTGTGTCTGCCAGCGGTCTGCCGTCCAGCCCACCGCGCACCCCGCCAGCAGTACCGCGCTGGACATTCCCAGGTCGAGTGTGTTGAAGCCGGGGCGGTTCCACTGGAGGGTGAGGGTCAGGAGTTGGGCGGCGAGCGGGACGCCCAGGGCCGCTACCACGTGCCGTATCAGTTGTTCGCGCTGGGGCTCCGGGTGGGCGCGGGCCGCCGCCCAGGTGGCTAGGGCCAGGCACAGCAGGTTCGGCAGGTGGACCAGGAATACGGCGGCCCCGAAGGTGCGGGGGCCGCGCGGGCCCACGAACGCGTCGTACACCAGGGACATCTGCACGTACTCGGAGACGGCGAGTACGACGACGCCCACCGCCCACGCGCGTGTGAACGCGAAGACGTTTCCCTTCCGGTCGCTGCGGGACGTGGACGCCGACGCGCCGTAGTACGACATCACTTGCCTCCGATCACCTGGAAGAAGAAGACGGCCGTGAAGCCGAGCGTGGCCATGCCGCAGCCCGCGACCAGCGCAAGACACTGCAGGACGGGCGACCAGCTGCCGCGGCCCGCGATGGTCGCGGTCCGCTCGGGATCGCGCGGGTCGTAGGCCACCGTGACCTCGGTGCCCTCCTTCACCGACCAGCCCGCGAGATCCTCGAACTCGACCTCGCGGCCGTCGGCTGTGCGGAAGGCGAAGAAGTGCCGCGTCGCGTCGGAGCGGTTGTACGGCTCGGTCTCGACACGGACGCACGTCCCCGTGGCCCTCGTGCCCCTCCGCATCATCCGCGCGACGGTCACCAGACGTCCGGCGTACTTCACCGTCAGCCAGCCGAAGAAGAGCATGAGGGCCCCGACGACGACGTATCCGGAACCGGGAATCTCCATGGTCAGTACACCTCCGTCTCGGTGAGGTCCCTCATGGTCGGCACCTCTCTCTAGTGCACCTGGACCGAGTCGATGATCTTGTTCAGGTCGGCGTCGTCCAGCGCACCCTTCTGCGCGTCGATGCGGACCGCGAAGGTCTTCTTCTGCGCGTCGAGACCGGTGAGGATCACGCCCTGGACTCGGGTGCCCTTCGGCGGCGTCCCCTTCTCACCCGTCGAGCTGAACTCGAAGTCCACCCGCTTGGCGTCGTCCGCGCCCGCCAGCTGCAGGTCCTTCTGGCCCTTGAGGGTCGACCCCAGCTGCACACCGGCCTCGGCGGCGATGGCCGCCTCCTCGGCCGAGTCGGCGTTGGTGAAGGCCAGCTGCACGGTGATCGTGGAGACGATCGTGCCGTCCTCGGTACGGACCGCTTCCGCCGCGTTGTGCTCGCTGCGCTCGCCGGCCCCCCGCTCCTCGTACCCGCCGGAGCCCTTGGGATACGAGACGTCCACGCCCTTCGTCTTCAGCGTGCCCCAGCCGCTGGGCACCGAGCCCGCCTCCTGGTCGCCCCCGCCGCAGCCGGTGAGGAGCAGGGCGGCGACGCACACCCCCGAGACGAGGCCTGCGAAGGTCCTGCCCCTGCTGCGGCTGTCCGCGTCATTCCGGCCGTTCACGGCGTTGCTGCGGTTTCCGCTTTTCGTGATGTTCATCCGCGATCGCTCCCTGGCCTGCCGTGGTCCCTGGTCCCTGATCACTGCGCACAGTAGCTGTAGGGCACGTACGACCGGCGTCCGTCCCGCGGGGCCCCGAGGAACTGCGCGTCGTTGAGCATCTCCTCCTTCTTCTCTGTGCTCACCGAGAAGCCGAGGCTCAGCCCGAGGTTCAGCTCGAAGCCGTACTCCGCCGCCTCCGTCTGACCCGTGTACACCGTCTTGCTGGACTTGCCCTTGTCGAAGAGCAGCTGGCCGAACGGGTCGTCGCTGCCCGGCCGCGACGTCGGCGCATGGTCGTCGAACATGTACGTGAAGGGGGCCGCGTTGTCGCCGTAGCCGTCGAGCCACTTCTCCGCGACCGCGCGGTCGGCGTCGCCCTCGGGGCCCGGTTCGAAGGTGACGGAGTTGGTGACGACCTCGATGCCGGTCTCGTTGTCGGTGCCCTTGGCGCCGGCGCTGCCGCCCCGCTTGTCGTCGCCGCTCTCGCCGTTGTCGCCGCCGACCTTCACACCGTCCTTGGTGGAGCCCTTCTCGACGGTGCGCGTCATGTCGATACGGATCAGCTTGCCGGTCTTCTTGTCGTGGGTGACGGTGATGGTGCCGGTCTGCGTGGTCTGCGCGGAGGCCTCACCGCTGAGGGGTCCGGCCTCGTACCCGACCTTGGTGCCGTACTCGATGGCCGCGGAGTACGTGTAGGACTTGGTGTTCTTGTACGTGTTGTCCGTCCACGTGACCTCCGGCGAGAACTTGAAGTTGCCGCCGAGCGTGGCGCTGAGCTTCTGCTCGTCGCCGGGCGACAGCTTCATACCGCCCGCCGCCGACGCCTCGAGACCGACCTTGCCGTAGGAGATCTGCCGGTCGCCGCCCAGGCCCTTCTCGACCCGCTCGCGCGTCTCCTCCTCGTCCTTGAGCGGCCCGGTCCCGAAGAGATAGAGGATGCTGTCGCCGACGCTTGCCTCGGCGCCGCCGGGCGAGGTGCGCCGCATCTCGTACATCTTCAGCTTCTCGATGTCGTCCCGGAACCTCTGGGCCTCCTCCTCGCTCTCGAACACCCAGGTGTCGCCGTTGGTCACCTTGATGCCCGCGCCGAGTTCGACCTTGTCCGAACCGAACCTGCCGACCTTGGCCCCCGGTTTCCAGTCCTTCTTCGCGGCGATGGACGCGGCGTCGGTGAACGTCACGTACACCAGCTGGTCCTTGTCGTCGACCCTGCCGTCCTTGTTGATGTCGGTGTTGGCCTGGAACCGCTGCTCCTGGAAGCCGTACTCCTGGCCCCACTCGATGAACAGCACCTTCGCCTTGGCGCCGGCCTTGTCGGTGATCGAGGAGATCTGGCAGAGGGGAGGCTCGAAGTCGGCGTCGGTGAGGGGCTTGCCGGTGTCCGGGTTGATCGCGTCGCAGTTGCTGCCGCCCGTGACCCGGCAGATCTGCGCGGCGAGCTCCCGGTAGAGCGTCTGCCCGATGCCGGTGGCGGACACCCCGAGGACGAGGGCCACGACGACCACGACCATGCCGAGGTACTCGGTGGCAGTCGCCCCGCCGTCATCGCCCCGGAACCTGGTGGCGGTCGCCCCGCGGTCGTCGCCCCGGAACCTGGTGGCGGTCGCCCCGCGGTCGTCGCCCCGGAACCTGGTGGCGGTCGCCCGGGGGTCATCGCCCCGGAACCTGGTGGCGGTCGCCCCGCGGTCGTCGCCGAGGACTTTGGCGGCGGTCCCGCCGAGGTCACCGCGTCTGTGCGGCCGCCGGTGCGGCCTGTCATCCGCCGGGCACGGCCTTTCGTACGCCGCCCGTGCGCCGCCCCCGTGAACCATGCCGAGGCCTCTCCCTGTCCGTGACACCTGTGTGGCCCGCGCGGTCGGGCCGGCGGTCGGGCAGCGAGCGTAGGTGGCCGGAACACGTCGGCACCTGGGCCCGAGGGCCCAAATCCGGGCCCTAAACACCTTCGTCCGACTTGCCCGTGTCTGACGGAAGTTGGCGCACAATCGCCCGCCATGGTCCACCTCACAACCTGAGAAGGACTGCTTTCTAAGCGTGTTGGGCGTGGATAAAGTGCTGAGGTAGCTGCGCGGTGCTGTCAACGGACCATGGCTGCCGGGTCTGGCGACGGCCGGAGTGAAACGGGGAACCCGACGTGCCGACCGCTATCGCTGTTACCAGCCCTGACCTGGTGCTGCCGCCAGAAGACCCCCAGACTCCGCCCGCCGTCCCGCTCCAGCCGCCCGAGACCCAGCCTCTGGAACACGCGCTCGCGGACATGCAGACGCTGATCGACCAGCACGGCTATGTGATCGTGGTCTACTCCGCGGCGACTCCCACCCCGATGCAACATCGGCTGCACACCGTGCGGTCCATCCTGGAGACCGACCGCATCGCCCTGTTCAGGTCGAACCTCCCACCGCTCGGACTCGCCGTCCTCGTCCGGCAGCTGCGGCAGTTGTCCCTCTGCGACCTCACCGCCGGAGTGGTCGCCTCCGCGGCCCGCCTGCTCACCCACTACATCCACGCGGGCGCGCTGCTCAACTCCGTCGCCAGGCTCGACCGCGTCCCGGTCAGCCTGAAGTCGCACGCGAAGTCCTGGGTGCCCGGCAGCCAGTTCGGTGTGGTCGCCAGCCCCGCACCGCAGCTGGTGAAGATCGGCCCCGGAGCAGCCCTCGCCGGGCCGGAGTTCGGTACGTGGCTGCTGGTCGCCCGCGGGCAGCTGGAGTCCGACTGGGTCAAGGACACCCTCGCCCGCTCCTGGCAGGTGCAGGGGTTGCGCGAGGCCGTGCTGCCCGCCGAGTCCGCCCGCTGGTGGGGCACGTCGAAGCTGATCGAGTTCGCCACCTACCTGCCGGACCTCTCCATCCTCTACCAGCTGGTGACCTCCGTACGCCGGGACCGCTGCCACTGGTGCGCCCTCGAACTCATCGGTGATCGCTGCGTGTTCTGTTCCGCGACACCGCCGGCCCCCGAGAACCAAACTCCCGCCAGGGATGTCCTGAACCACGAGGCACTCGCGCGCCAAGAGTGACGCACTGATCCCACATTCACCACGTCACAACCGCATCATCAACGTCCGCTCAGCCATCGTCCCCAATGAGGTTGTACGGCTCATGAATTCCCGCCAGCGCCGCGGAGTGATACTTCTGCTCCTGTCGGTCCTCTGTGCCTTCGGCGCCTTCGCCGGAGTGCTCTCGGTCATCAGCGACGCGAAGTCCAAAGTCGGCCCCGAGGTCACCGCGTACCAACTGAAGTCCGACATCGCGCCCTACACGACCCTGCGCAGCGGCCAGTTCGAGAAGGTCTCGATGCCCAAGCGCTGGCTGTCGCAGAACGCCGTGACCGATCTGTCCGAGATCAACGGGAAGATCGCTGTGACGCAGCTGCGCAAGGGCTCCCTGCTGCAGAGCGACATGATCGTCAAGCGCCCCGAACTGGAGCCGGGCCAGCAGGAGATCGCCATCATGATCGACGCCGAGACCGGCGTCGCGGGCAAGATCACCCCGGGTGCCACGGTCAACGTGTTCGCCACGTTCGCGGGCGAGCAGCAGGGCGACGCCGCCGAGTCGCGGATCATCGTGTCGGGCGCCAGGGTCATCGACGTGGGCCGGCTGACCGCTCTCGAACCGAGCGAGGAGGACAGGGCCCGCCAGGCCACGCAGGCGGTGCCGATCACCTTCGCGCTCAGCACGATGGACGCCCAGCGCGTCGCGTACGCGGAGTCGTTCGCGCAGCACGTCCGGCTCGCCCTGGTGGCCCCGGGCGGCGACACCACCATCCGTCCCAGCGAGCGGACCTACGAACTCGCCAAGGACAAGTGAGGTTCAGGTTCACATGCCCACGAGGATCCTCCCGGCGGTCGGTGACGCCGACGCCGCCCGGTCCGTCACGACCCTCCTCAGCCAGCTCCCGGACGCCGAACCGGCCATGCCGGTCGCCGACTCCACCCAGCTGATCGACACACTCGGCCGGCTGGCCGGCGAGTCGATCGACGAGCTGCCCGAGGTCGTGCTCGTGCACGAGCGGATCGGTCCGGTGCCGGCGCTGGAACTGATCCGGGAAGTCGCCCTGCGCTTCCCCGCCGTCGGAGTCGTCCTCATCACGGCGGACGCGAGCCCCGGCCTGTTCTCGGCCGCCATGGACTCGGGCGCGCGCGGTCTGGTGGCGCTGCCGCTCAGCTACGAGGAACTGGCCAGCCGCGTGCAGACCGCCGCCGCCTGGTCGGTCGGCGTCCGCCGCCACCTCGGCAACAGCGGGGACGTGTTCAGCGGCCCGGGCGGCAGGGTCGTCACCGTCACCGGGGCCAAGGGAGGCGTCGGCACGACGTTCACCGCGATCCAGCTCGCCCTCGCGGCACAGGCGTCCGGCCGGAAGGCGGCGCTCGTCGACCTGGACCTGCAGACCGGCGACGTCGCGTCATACCTGGACGTGCAGTTCCGCCGGTCGGTCGTCGACCTCGCCGGCATCACCGACATCTCGCCGCGGGTGCTCGCCGACGCCGTGTTCACGCACGAGACCGGAGTGTCGCTGCTGCTCGCGCCCGGTGAGGGCGAGCGCGGCGAGGAGGTCACGGACCGGTCCGTACGCCAGATCGTCAGCGCGATGCGGTCGCGCTACGAGGTCGTGGTCGTCGACTGCGGCGCCCAGATGACGGGCGCGAACGCCGCGGCCGTCGAGATGGCAGACACCGCGCTGCTGGTCACCACGCCGGACGTGGTCGCCGTGCGCGCCGCCAAGCGGATGGTGCGCATGTGGGACCGGCTGCAGATACGCAAGGCCGAGGAGACCGTGACCCTCGTCAACCGGCACACCCGCAACACCGAGATCCAGCCGCCGCTGATCCAGAAGATCACCGGAACCCGGGTCGCCGGCATCGCCGTACCCGCCAACTTCAAGGAACTGCAGGCGGTGGTCGACGCGGGCCGTATCCAGGACCTGGACAGCAAGAGCGTGGTGAAACAGGCGCTGTGGGGACTGGCCGGTGAGCTGGGGCTGGTCGGCACTCCCCAGGGCGCGGACAGGGGCGGGAAGAACGCGAGGTTCCGCAGCGACCGGGGTGCGTTCGGCACCCGCCGCCGACGCGGCAGAGGAAACGGGGAGGGGGAGGGCTGACATGGCCGCCCAGAGCAGACGCAGACGGGGCACGGACCGCGGCCAGGTCACCATCGAGTTCCTGGGCATGACACCGCTGATCATCCTGACGCTGGTGCTGCTCTGGCAGTTCGTCCTGACGGGCTACACCTGGACGCTCGCCGGAAACGCGGCCGACGAGGCGGTACGGGCGGCGACGGCCGCCCACCCCTACGACCGGCAGAACGCGTGCGAACAGGCGGGCAAGGACAAGCTCCCGGACGCCTGGGCGGGCGACGCCGACGTCACATGCGACACGGTGAACGGCTACGTCACGGCACACGTCAACCTCCAGGTCCCGGTGCTGTTCCCCGGCACCATCGCCTTCCCGTTCGAGGTGGAGGGCAAGGCCGGCGCGATCGAGGAAGAGACGGGCTGACCGATGGCTGGGGGAGAGCACACCATGAGAGCCACCGCACGGGCGACCTGGCCGCGATCGAACCGCAGGTTCGACCGCGGACAGGTAGCCCTGGAATACCTCGGCTTCATCCCGATCCTGATCATCGTCGCGATGGCCGCCGTCCAGCTCGGCCTCATCGCCTACACGGCCCAGCAAGCCGGCACGGCGGCCCGTACCGCCGCGCGCAGCGCGTCGCTCGACAACCCGGGGTGGCAGCAGGACGGCAGCGACGCGGTCAGCGACTGGGTAGCCGACGGCACCGCATTCCAGCGGGCGGACACCTTCGGCGAGGTCGCGGTCACGGCGGTCGTCGACATCCCGTCGATCGTCCCCGGCTGGGACTTCGACCCGGCACGCAAGACCGCCACCATGCCGAGCGACTGACCCCGACCCCATGCCGAGCGACTGACCCCGACCCCCTGCCGATGGGCTGAGCGACAACCGAGGACGAACCGAGGAGTACGCATCCATGAGCCTGCGGGCACGCATCAACCACCCCGAGGAGAACGGCGCACGGTCCGAGGACGGCCACCTGGTCGCCGCGTACCGCGCCAAGCTCCTCGAGGAGATCGACCTCGCGGAGATGTCCTCGCTCGCCGCAGCCGAGCGCAGGGCCCGTCTGGAGCGCGTGCTCGGCCACATCATCAGCCGCGAGGGCCCGGTCCTGTCGACCGTCGAGCGCTCCCAGCTGATCCGCCGGGTCGTCGACGAGGCGCTCGGGCTCGGCATCCTCGAACCGCTCCTCGAGGACGCCTCCATCACCGAGATCATGGTCAACGGCCCGGACGCGATCTTCGTCGAGCGGGCGGGCAAGGTGGAGCAGCTGCCTCTGCGGTTCGCCTCGCACGACCAGCTGATGCAGACCATCGAACGCATCGTCTCGACCGTCAACCGCCGCGTGGACGAGTCGAATCCGATGGTCGACGCCCGGCTCCCGTCCGGTGAGCGTGTCAACGTCATCATCCCGCCGCTGTCCCTCACGGGCGCGACCCTGACGATCCGCCGCTTCCCGCGGTCCTTCTCGCTCCGCGAGATGATCGGCCTCGGCTCGCTCGACGAGCAGATGCTCTATCTGCTCTCCGGGCTCGTCCAGGCCAAGTTCAACATCATCGTGTCGGGCGCCACCGGCACCGGTAAGACCACGCTCCTCAACGCGCTGTCCGGGCTGATCCCCGACGGCGAGCGCATCATCACCATCGAGGACTCCGCCGAGCTCCAGCTCCAGCAGTCCCATGTGATCCGCCTGGAGTCGCGCCCGCCCAACGTCGAGGGCCGCGGCAGGATCACCATCCGCGACCTGGTGCGCAACTCCCTGCGTATGCGCCCCGACCGCATCGTCGTCGGTGAGGTCCGCGGCGGCGAGTCGCTCGACATGCTCCAGGCCATGTCCACAGGCCACGACGGTTCGCTCGCCACCGTGCACGCCAACAGCGCCGAGGACGCGCTGATGCGTCTGCAGACGCTGGCCTCCATGTCCGAGGTGGAGATCCCCTTCGTGGCGCTGCACGACCAGATCAACAGCGCCGTGGACGTCATCGTCCAGCTCACCCGGCACGCCGACGGCACCCGCAAGATCACCGAGATCGGCGTGCTCGACAGCCACGGCAGCGACCCGTACCGCATCGTCACCGTCGCCCGTTTCAATGCCCAGCCCATGGCGGCCGACGGCCGGGTCCACGGCGACTTCGCGTACCACCCGCTCCCGCGCCGTGTCGCGGACCGCCTGTACATGGCCGGCCAGCCCATCCCGCAGGCCTTCGGAGTCGCCGAGTCCGCCGACCAGCTCGCCACCCGAGAGGCCAGATAGGTACCCCCATGGACATGGACGACCTGATACTCCTGACGACGGGCGTCACGCTGCTCGCGTGCGTCCTGATCGTCCTGGGGCTGCACGCCTACGCGTCCGGCAGGGCCCAGCACGAGGCGCTCGTCGACCGGCTGTCGACCACCGGCCAGATCCCCGTCGGCCGCCGGCGCCGCTTCCGGGGCGTCGACCGCCGTATCCGCCGTACGAAGTTCGGCAAGAAGCTCGAACTGAAGCTGGCCGCGACCGGCCTCGACCTGACACCCGGCGAGTTCTTCGTCTATATGGTCGCCACCATCGCGGCCCTGTGGATCACCGGCCAGGCGATGCTCGCCGCGTTCTTCGGCCCGCTCTTCGGTCTGCTCGGCATCTACGTCGCGCTGCAGTTCCTCAGCTGGCAGCGGCAGAAGCGGATCGAGAAGTTCATCAACCAGCTGCCCGAGCTGTCCCGGATACTCGCCAACGCCACCCAGGCAGGCCTCGCGCTGCGCACCGCCCTCAGCATGGCCGCCGACGAACTCGAGGCCCCGGCCGGCGAGGAGCTCGCCAAGGTCGCCAACCAGCTCGCCGTCGGCCACTCCATCGACGACGCCCTCGGCGAACTCACCGAACGCCTGCCCTCCCGCGAACTCGTGGTGCTGGTGACCACCCTGATCCTCTCCAACCGCGCGGGCGGCACCGTCGTCGCGGCCCTGCGCAACCTCACCGAGACGCTGGAGGAGCGCAAGGAGACCCGCCGCGAGGTCCGCACCCAGCTGTCGCAGGTGAACACGACCTCGTACGCGGTCCCCGTCATGGGCGTCGGCTCGCTCCTCCTCATGAACAGCGTCAAGGACGGGGCGCTGGACCGTATGACCGGCTCCGCCGTCGGGCAGATCTGCGTGATCGTCGCCTTCGGGCTCTACGCGGTCGGCTTCATCCTCATCCGGCGCATGTCCCGGGTCGACGTATAGACCTCCGGCCGGGACCCAGAAGCAGGACTCAGAGGACTCAGGAGCAGGGACTCAGGAGCAGGGACTAAGGAGCAGCACGATGGAGATCCTTCTCGCCCTTGTGGCCGGCGCCGGCGTCTACGGCGCCTTCCACGGCATCCGCATGTACCGCGCCGACGCCAGACTGCCGGGCGACCTGGCCCTCGCCCTGGAGGTCGGCTCGACCCGCACCGGCGCCGTGGACTCGGCTGTCGACCGGCTCGGCATGCGCTACGCCCCCGCCGTCCTGCGGTGGATGGGCCCCAAGCGCGTCAACAAGGTCCGCCGCAGGATCGACCTCGCGGGCAATCCCGGAGGTCTGACCATCGACCGGTATGCGGCCCGGCGCGCGGTGTACGGCGCGCTCGGCGGCTTCGGCGGCCTGATCATGCTCATGGAGGGCAATGTGCTGGTCGCCCTCATGCTGTTCGCCTTCGGAGCGTTCTGGACGGAGGTCGGCATCTGGTCCGCCGTCCGCATCCGCAAGGACCAGATCGAGCGGACGCTGCCGGACTTCCTCGACGTCCTCGCCGTCGTCGTCAGCGCAGGACTCGGCTTCCGCCAGGCCCTGGACCGCGTCTCCAGCCACTACGAGGGCCCCTGGTCCGACGAACTGCGCATCACCCTGCGCCAGATGGACATGGGCATGAGCCGCCGCCAGGCCTTCGCCGAGCTGCGCAAACGCAACGACTCCGAGCAGGTCGCCATGTTCGTCACCGCCCTCCAGCAGGGCGAGGAACTCGGCGCCCCCATCGTCGACACGCTCGTCGCCCTCGCCAACGACATGCGCCGTACGGACGCCCAGAACGCCCGCCGCAAGGCCGCCCGCGCGGTCCCCAAGGCCACCATGATGATCACGACCTTCATGGTCCCGGCCACGATGCTCCTCCTGGGCGCGGGTCTCCTCCTCGGCTCCGGCACCGACTTCAGCACCATCTCGGGCAAGTGAGGCAGCCATGGCCATACGGATGCCCCAGCTGAGGGCGAGAGCCGCGACGACCGGTGCCGCCACGGAGATCACCACTCCGCCGGCAGGCACCTTCCTGCCTCCGCATCTGTCCGAGCAGCTCTCCCCGCGGGCGGGCGCACAGAGCCTCGTGCGGGCCGGTGCCGCGCGCGGCGCAGGACCCACCTCGACCCTCAACATCCAGGTCAGCGCCCTGCAGGCGATGTGCCGTCAGGTCTTCGGCTTCAGGCTCGCGATGATCGCCCTGGCGTCCCCGCTCGCCCTGCTCAACGCGGCGCCGGGCCTCGCCGCCCAGCTGGTCGGCGCCTCCGTCCTGGTCACCTTCATGGTCTCGTACGCCCTCTTCCGCGACTGGGAACGCTTCGGACCGCTCCTGCTGAAACACCCCGGCCTGCTGGCCGTGGACACCCTCTTCGGCTCGCTGCTCCTCGTCGCCGCAGGTCCCGACAGCACTCTGGCCTACGTCAGCGTCTGCACGCCGATGCTCGCCGGCCTGGTGTACGGCTGGCGGGGCGCGGCGTTCTTCGCCTGCCTGCAGTCCCTCATCCTCCTTGTCGTCTACCGGAGTTCGAACGTCGAGGCGAGCATCGCCGAATCGGCGCTGATGCCCGGCTTCTGTGTGCTCATCGGCGCAGTCGGCGTGACCCTGCGCGGCCTGATGCTCCGCTTCGGAGCCGCAACGCAGGCCCTGACCGCGGTCCAGGCGCGGCTCGCGGTGAACGAGGCGGTGGAGGGCGAACGCTCGCGCATGGCCAGGGAGATGCACGACTCGGTCGCCAAGACCCTGCACGGCCTCGCTCTCGCCGCCGACGGACTCGCCTCCTCGGCCGACCGCATGGACCCCCTCACCGTCAAACACCAGGCCGAACTCGTCGCCCGCTCCGCCCGCCGCGCCGCCTCCGAGTCCCGCGAACTCCTCTCGGACCTGCGCCGCGAGTCGGGCCTCGACGGCGGAGTCGACGTGATCGGCGAACTCGCCGCCCGTACGGCCGACCTCGGCACGCGCACCGGCCTGCGCGCCACCTACCGCCAACTCGGCGACGCCACCGTCCCCCCGGTCCCGGGGGCCGTAGCCCGCCAGCTCCTGACGATCGCCTCAGAAGCCATGGAGAACGCCCACCGCCACGCCCAGCCGACCTACCTGGACGTCTCCGCCGGCGTCGTGGGCGACCAACTGCGCATCAGCGTCTACGACGACGGCCGGGGCCTGCCGCCCGGCACGACCCTCGAGGGCCTCAGACGCGCGGGCCACTTCGGCCTCGTCGGCATGGTCGAACGAGCCGCCTCCGTCGGGGCCCGCATCCGCATCGGGCGGGGCCAGGCCGCGAAGGGCACAGAGGTCCGCGTGGACATGCCGCTGGCCGCCCTGACCGCTCATCCGCCCCGGACACCGACCGCTCATCCGCATCCGACACCGACCGCGCCGGTCGCGCCGGCCGGACACCCCTGATCCCTTCGGAGACCCCTGATGCCTACGGACAGCCCTGACCTCTACGGACAGCCCTGACCCCTACGGACACCCCTGATCCCTTCGGACAGCCCTGATCCCTACGGAATCCGCCGCTCCCCCCCCACTCCCCGAGAGGAGGCCGACGATGCCGGAAGCGACTCCCCACTCCGGCGGGCACGCCTACCCGCCCGCCCACGCCTCCCAGCACACCTCGGCACACTCCGTCGCCCGCTCCGAACACACCCCGCACCAGGTGCCGATGCCTTCGGAGGCCTCGGCCCTGCCACCGGGCCTGAGCTCTTCTGATGCCTCGACCCCGCCGGGCCTGGTTCCTTCGGGGTCCACGGGCCTGTCCCACACCTCCGGCGGCCCGGGTCCCACGGCCGGCTCCGGGGGCTTCCCGGCGCCCCCGGCCCGGCAGCCGCTCCGCGTCATCGTCGCGGACGACAACCCCGTCGTCCGCGCAGGCCTCACCGTCCTGCTCTCCGGCCGCGACGACATCGAGGTCGTGGCGGAAGCGGCAGACGGCCGCCAGGCCTACGAGGCGGCCCAGCGCCACCGCCCCGACGTCGTCCTGCTCGACGTCCGCATGCCCGGCGTCGACGGCATCTCCGCCCTGCCGTATCTGGTGCGCATCGCCCCGGTCATGATGCTCACCTACAGCCGCGAGAGCGAGATCGTCCACGAGGCGCTGCGGCTCGGCGCCGGCGGCTATCTGGTCCACGGCGAGTTCACCGCGGACCAACTCGTCTCCGCCATAAGAGACATCAAGGAAGGCAGGGCCCACTTCACGCCTACGGCGGCGGGGGCGCTGCTCGCGCACGTACGGCAGGACCAGGGTCCGGGCGCCGGTTCGCCGTCGCTCCCCGATGGTCTTGGCAGGGCGGCGGATGCGACTGCATACGAAAATTCCCCTACGGCAACGCCGCAGCCATCTCCTCAACTCGCCCAGCAAAGCGGCTACTACCAGCAACAACCCGCCGCCTCCCCCTATCGTTCGCAACAAAGTCTTTCGCAACTGCAACCGAATGTGGCACAGTCGTCGTCTGGATCCTCGAGTGCGTCCCCAGGGTGGGGACGAGCGGATCAGGGCGCCCCTGACCGGGAGAGCTTCGGGCTGAGTTCGAGGGAGGCGGAGATCATGGACCTCATCACATCCGGCATGAACAACCAGCAGATCGCCGCCACCTGCTTCATCAGCGAAAAGACCGTCAAGAACCACATCAACCGGATCTTCGCCAAGCTGCACAGCACCAGCCGCAGCGAGGCCGTGGCCAAGTGGCTCGGCACGGCGCCCGGTTCGGTCACGGGGAGAGGGGCCACGGGTCGTGGCTGAACGGGGGAACGGGGGGCCGTGCTCGCGGGCCCAGCGCGTGGGCGGCCGGGCCCAGAGCACGCTTTGGGCCCGGGATTGGGCCCTGGGGCCCTCTGGTGGGACCGGTGTTCCGGCGTACGTTTCGGGTGTCGAAAGCGAGACCGGCAAGGAGGAAGCCGGTAACGCGAGTAGCACCACAGGGACTTACACGTCGGCCGGTCGGCGGCCGGCCGATACCGGAAGGGAACACGACCATGAGCAACTGGATCAACACCACCGTCGCGTACCTGCAGACCCGCGCCGCCCGCAACGACAAGGGCCAGACCGCGGTCGAGTACCTGGGGATCATCGCGGTGGTCGTGGCGATCGTCCTGGCGATCACGGGTACGGACATCGGCAACTCCATCTACACCGCGATCACGGACAAGATCTCCGAGGTCACCGGCGGCTGATGCGGGTCCGTAAGTACGGCGACGCAGGGCAGGTCTTCCCCATCTACATCACGGTGGTGGCGGGCCTGCTCTTCCTCGCGTTCGCGTACCTTGCGGTCGGCCAGGCCGCGGCGACACGGAACGGCGCGCAGACGGCGGCGGACGCCGCCGCCCTCGCGGCGGCTCAGGACCGGCGGGACCAGCTCGCGGGCAGATGGCTGGACAAGCTGCTCGACCCGGGCCTCTGGCAGGACATCTTCGACGGTGACGTGGACGGGCTCGACCCCTCGTGCTGGCGGGCGGAGCAGCTCGCAGACGACAACGACGCGCACGTCGTGCAGGGCGGCTGCACACCTAAGTGGTTCCCGCTGGGCTACACGGTCAAGGTCAAGACCAACGAGCCCGTCGGCGAAACGATCGTCCCCGGCACGGAACAGAAGTACGCGACGGCCGATGCCACGGCCGTGATCGAGCCGCGCTGCACGTTCCTGCTCCCCGACGAGGACAACGGCAACAACGTTGACCTGCCGCAGCTCAACTGCAGGAACAAGAACTGGGACCTCGACCCGAAGGATCCGTCGGGTCTCCCCGGTCCCGAGGACCTCTTCGACGTCCATCTGGCCGACTGACATAGAGAACGACGAACAAAGGAAGCGGAACTCATGAGCATTCGGTTCACTACGACGGCCCGCAGGGGGATGGCCGCAGCGGCGGTTGCGGTCAGCTTGGCCCTCGGCGTGGCCGGCTGCAACAGCGGCGACGACAAGGGCGGTGACACGTCGGCGTCCGCTTCCAAGGACACCGGCTCGGATCCGAGTGCTCAAGAAGGTCAGTCGGACGAGCCGCTGGCTGAGCTCAAGGGGCAGGACGGGCTACTGCTCACCATCACTTCGGCACAGCGTGACTCCGGCGGCTTCGTCACTGTGAACGGCAGCCTGAAGAACGACGGCTCGCAGAATGTCACCGTGCCTGCCGCGGTGAGGGGGAATGAAACCGAGATTCTCCGCAACGGTATGTCGTTCGGCGGCGCCACCCTTGTGGACTCCAAGGAGAAGAAGCGCTACTACGTGCTGCGCGACACCGAGGGGCGTCCGCTCACGACCACGGGCTTCACCCGGGTCAAGGCGGGTGACTCTCTGGCGGTCTTCATCCAGTTCCCGGCCCCGCCCGAGAGCACGACCGAAGTGAGCTTCCAGCTCCCCACCTTCGCGTCCGGCACCGTCAAGATCTCCGGGTGAGGCATAGACCATGACCCACACCCGAACCCAAGCCCCCCGCCTGGCGATCGTCCTCGCCGCGGCCTCCGTCATGGTCGCCACGAACGTCTTCGGCGCCGTGTCCGCCCATGCGGACGACAGCCCGAGCTACCCGCCGGGCACCGAACCGACCGCGAGTGCGCCGGTCGAGGTCGACGCGAACGACCCCGACCTGAAGCTCGTCGACGGCGCCACCCTCGCCGACCCCAAGGTCCTGGACATCAAGTCCGTCATCGAGGACGAAGGAGGGGAGGAGCGCCGCGAGGACACCAACTCGGACGTGAAGTTCGCGCTGCAGGCCGAGGTGCTGTTCGGCAAGGACAGCGCGAAGCTCAGCAGCCGGGCGGAGTCGCGGATCGCCGAGATCGCCGAGGAGATCAAGGCGCAGAACGCGAAGAAGGTCCGCGTCTTCGGCTTCACCGACAACCTGGGCTCGTCGGCCCACGGCGACGTCCTGTCCCGCCAGCGCGCGACTGCGGTGCACAACGTACTGGAAGAGGAGCTGGCGGACTCGGGCATCACGTACGAGGTACGCGGCTACGGCGAGCAGTATCCGATCGCGGACAACTCGACGGAGACGGGCCGCAAGAAGAACCGCCGCGTCGAGGTCTCTTTCCCACGCACCGAAAGCTGACGGCTGAACCCACGAGGCCGGTCCTGTAGGGACTCATGCTGCGGTCGTCATCGAACGGCCGATGTCGTACGGAGGTCATGTACGGCATCGGTCGTGAGACTCGCGAGGTTGGCCGACGCGCGGCGGCACGGGCTGCGGACACGGGCTGCGGGCACGGGTTGCGGGCACCGGCTGCAGGCACGGGCTGTGGGCGCGGCGGCGGGATCCGTTGGCGCTTGGTGCGCCGGAGCTGCAGGAACGGTCGGCGCGGCTCCGACTGCCGCCCGCGCAATGGGAGTTGGCCCGCAGCGGGAGTTCCGGCGGCCGGGCCTTGGCTAATCTGCACGGGTGACCACCGACCTGACCCTGCTGCCGCGTGTCGCCTATCGCGGACAGGAGATAACCGCGCCCCGGCTCCGCGGTCTCCTCGCGCTGCTCGCGGGCGACTTGCGCACGGGCTGCAGCACCGAGCGGCTTGTGGAAGGGCTGTGGCTGCCGGACGAGTTGCCGGAGCGGCCGGGAAAGGCGCTGCAGGTCCTCGTGTCCAGGGCGCGGTCGCAGCTGGGCGCCGACGTCATCGCCAGCACGCCGACCGGATACCGGCTCGCCCTCGCCGAGGACCAGGTCGACAGCTCAGCCCTGCTGCTGCACGCCGCCGCCAGCGCGGACCGGGCCAGGGCGGGGGACCACGCGGGATCGCTGGCCGCGGCCGAGGCCGGGCTCGCGCTGTGGGAGGGCACCCCTGACGAGGCGTACGACAGCGACGACCCCGTAGCCGCGTTGCGCACCGAGCGCGCCCCCGTCCGCGGCACCCTCATACGCGCGCGGGCGCTCGCGCTCGCCCGCCTCGGACGACACGCGGAGGCGGCCGGGCCGCTGGCCGTGGCCGCATCGGAGCATCCGCGCGACGAGGAAGTGCTCGCCGAGCTGCTGCGCGGCGAGGCGGCGACGGCGGGACCGTCCGCCGCGCTGATGCGGTACGAGGCGTACCGCCGTGAGCTCCGCGACGAGCTCGGCACGGATCCGGGCGCCGGGCTCAAGGCCGTACAGCGGGACTTGCTGAGCGGTGAGTCGCCCGTGGTCCGGCACGGCGTGCCGCACGAGCCGAACCCGCTCCTCGGCCGGGACGAGGACATCGCGGCGGTGCAGAGGCTGCTGCGCGCCTCCCGCGCCGTCACCGTCGTCGGCCCCGGCGGTCTCGGCAAGACCCGGCTCTCGCACGCCGTCAGCCGCCGGGCCGAGCAGCGCGTGGTGCATTTCGTGCCGCTCGCCGGCGTCACCGCGGACGAGGACGTGGCCGCGGAGGTGGCCTCCGCGCTCGGCGCGGGCGAGGGACGGCCCGGCGCCGTGAGCGGCCAACCCTCGGCCGACCCGGTGTCCGGCATCCTCGGCGTGCTCGGCTCCGGGCCCGCGCTGCTGGTCCTCGACAACTGCGAGCAGGTCATCCGTGGCGCCGCCGACCTCGTACAGGCCCTGGTCTCGTCCTCGAAGGACCTCCGGGTGCTCGCCACCAGCCGGGCCCCGCTGGGCCTCACATCGGAGGCGGTGTACGCGCTGCCGGAGCTCGGTCTCGACACCTCCATCGAGCTGTTCACGCAGCGGGCCCGGGCTGCCAGGCCCGGCGTGGAGCTGCCGCCGGACGCGGTGGCCGGGCTGTGCCGCCACCTCGACGGGCTGCCGCTCGCCGTGGAGCTGGCCGCGGCGCGGGTGCGGGTGATGTCGGTGTCGGAGATCGCCCGCCGCCTCGGCGACCGGTTCGCGCTGCTGCGCGGCGGGGCCCGGGACGTGCCGGAGCGCCACCGCACACTGCACGCGGTCGTGGACTGGAGCTGGAACCTGCTCGCGGAGGACGCCAGGGCCGCGCTGCGCACGCTGTCCGTCTTCCCCGGCGGCTTCTCGGGCGAGGCGGCGGAGCAGGTGCTGGGCGAGGACGCGCTGTCTCTGCTGGAGCAGTTGGCCGATCAGTCGCTGCTCACCGTCGCCGACACCACGGCCGGAGTGCGGTTCAGGATGCTGGAGACCGTACGGGAGTTCAGCGCGGCCCGACGCGCGGAGGCGGGCGAGGACGAGGAGGCCGTGGACCGGCTCCTCGCCTGGGCGCGGGACTTCGGGGTCGCGAACCACGACTGGCTCTTCCGCTCGGAACCGCTGACCGACTTGGAGCGGATCAGGGCCGAGCAGGACAACCTCGTGCTGGCCCTGCGGCATGCCCTGGCCCGTACGGACGGCCCCACCACTGCCGCCCTCACCGCCGTCCTAGCCGCCCTGTGGTCCATCGGTTCCAGCTACCCCCGCCTCGCCGCCCTCGCCGCGGACACCGGCCCGCCGCTGTCGCACTATTACCCCGAGCCCGAATACGTCGAAGTCGCCCGCGCCGCCGCGGTGTTGTGCACGGTGAGCCTGTTCATGGGCTACGGCCCGCACGTCGTACGCCAGCTCGTCACCCTCAGGCGGCTGCCCCCGGCCCCGCCGGACACGCTGCTGCGCGCCATCGCGCTGGTGCTGAGCTCGGTCCCCGAGATGCTGCCGCCCGACTATGAAGTGCTGCAGAAGCTCTGCGACAGCGAGCAGCCGCTGCTCGCCGGCACCGCCGAGTGCGTCGCCACCTACGTCTGGGAGTCGGAGCACGACATCGACCGCGCGCTCGCCTCGGCTCGGCGGATCATCGCCGCGCTGGGGCCGGTCGACAACCCGTTCCTGCAGGTCATGGGCCACTCCCGGCTGAGCGAGCTGTGCTTGCAGACGGAGCGGGGCGAGGAAGCGTACGGACACCTCAAGGCGGCGCTCCAGGCGCTGCTGCGGCTCCGCGACGAGCACGACCTCATCGGCATCCGCTGGAGCCTCGTCCTCGCCTGCCTCCACCGCGGCGACCCCGACGAGGCCGAGTACTGGCTGCGGCAGGCGGAGGGCGCCAACACCACGCAGCAGGACGACTACAGCATGGACATCCTCGGGCGCGCCGAGATCGCGCTCGCCCGCGGACTGACGGAGGTCGGGCTGGGCCTGTGGCGCAGCGCCGTGCAGCCGCTGCCCGCAGTCGGCTCGATACACGGCGGCGACCCCTTCTTCGACCGGTGGGTGCTGGAGATCCTGGCGGTGGCGGTGACGGCGCACGCGCACGCCGGCCGTCTCGAGCTCGTCGCGGAGCCGGTCGACCGACTGCGGCAGGGGCTACGGACCCTGCTCTCCGGTCCGTCCGGCTCGCCCATGGAGCTCCCGGTGTTCGGGACGGTGCTGCACGCGCTCGGCCTGGCGGGGCTCGCGTCCGGCGACACCACCGCCGTACGGATGATCGCGCTGGCCGAACGGCTGCGGGTGCTGCGCTCGTTCCAGCCGACGATGTCGGCGGACCGCGCCCGGAAGGCGGTCGGGGCCGCCGGGAACGCTGCCAGGGCGGCGTACGCCGACGCGGTGTCGGAGTACGCCGCCCTGGAGCGGGACGAGCTGCGGGAGGCGGCCCGCGCTGTCATGGCGGTTACTTCGGGTCTCGGTTGAACAGTGCCGTCGACCAGCGGTAGCCGAGCGCGGTCAGGCCGAGGCACCAGGCGATGGCAATCCACCCGTTGTTGCCGATCTCGGTGCCGAGCAGCAGGCCGCGCAGGGTCTCGATGGCCGGGGTGAACGGCTGGTACTCGGCGATCGGCTGGAACCAGCCGGGCATGGTGTCGGCCGGGATGAAGGCGCTGGAGATGAGCGGCAGGAGGATCAGCGGCATGGCCATGTTGCTGGCGGCCTCGGGGTTCGGGCTGGCCATGCCCATCCCGACCGCGATCCAGGTGAGCGCCAGGGTGAACAGTGCGAGCAGTCCGAACGCCGCCAGCCACTCCAGGGCCGTGGCGTCCGTCGACCTGAAGCCCATGGCCACGGCGACGGCGCCGACGAGTACCAGGCTGGCGAGCACCTGCAGCACGCTGCCGACGACGTGCCCGACGAGCACGGAGCCGCGGTAGACCGCCATCGTGCGGAAGCGGGCGATGAGGCCCTCGGTCATGTCCATGGAGACAGAGATCGCGGCCCCGATCACGGTACTGCCGATGGTCATCAGCAGGAGGCCCGGGACGATGTAGGCGATGTAGTCGGAGCGGTCGGCGCCGCCGCCACCGATGCCCGCGCTCATCACGTCTCCGAAGATGTAGACGAAGAGCAGCAGCAGCATGATCGGCGTGAGCAGCAGGTTCAGGGTGAGGGAGGGGTAGCGCCGCGCGTGCAGCAGGTTGCGGCGCAGCATCGTGGACGAGTCGCGTACGGCGAGGGAGAGGGCGCTCATCGGACAGTCTCCTTGGGCTCGTTGGGCTGGCTGGGGACGTTGGTGGAGCCGGTCAGGGCGAAGAACACGTCGTCGAGGTCGGGGGTGTGCACGGTCAGCTCGTCCGCCTCGATGCCGGCCGAGTCCAGCCAGTCGAGGATGGAGCGCAGCTCGCGCTGGCTGCCGCCGCTGGGGATCTGCAGCGCCAGCGCCTCGTCGTCCCTGGTGACCTCGCGGAGAGCGACGACGGCGGACTGGTACGCCGACGGGTCGGTGAAGCGGAGCCGGACGTGCCCGCCCGGGATGAGCCGCTTCAGCTCGTCGGCGGTACCCTCGGCGGCGATCTTGCCGTTGTTGAGCACGCCGATACGGTCAGCCAGCTCGTCGGCCTCCTCCAGGTACTGGGTGGTGAGGAAGACGGTGACACCGCCCGTGACGAGCTCGCGGATGATCCCCCACATGTTGTGGCGGCTGCGAGGGTCGAGGCCGGTGGTCGGCTCGTCGAGGAAGATGATCCGCGGATTGCCGACGAGGGTCATGGCGATGTCGAGGCGGCGCTTCATGCCGCCGGAGTAGGTGGAGACGGGCTTCTTCGCGGCCTCCACCAGGTCGAAGCGCTCGAGGAGTTCGGCGGCGGTGCGGCGGCCCTCGCTGCGGGAGAGGTGGTGCAGGTCCGCCATGAGGAGCATGTTCTCCTCGCCGGTGATCAGGCCGTCGACGGCGGAGAACTGCCCGGTGACGCCGATCGCGGCGCGGACCGCCTGCGGGTTGACGGCGATGTCGTGGCCGCCGACGTGCAGTTCGCCCGCGTCGGCGGTGATGAGGGTGGAGAGGATCTTGACGGCGGTGGTCTTGCCGGCGCCGTTCGGGCCGAGCAGCGAGAAGACCGTGCCGGCTGGCACCGCCAGGTCGATGCCGTCGAGGACCGTCTTGTCCCCGTAGGCCTTGCGCAGCCCCTTGGCCGCGATGGCGAGTGAGTGCGATGTCGTTGAAGTCATGCCGCAGAGGTTGCGGCAGGGCGCATTCAGCGCGGTTTCAGGATGGTTTCAGCGCCCTGGAACCGGGCGGCGGAGGGGCAATGCCTCATTGCCCCTCCCTGCTGTTGCGGCCTTAAGCGCGGGCGTATTACAGCAGGTGATCGGCCTTGCCCGCCTTGATGTCCTGGATGAGCGTACGGAGGGCTTCGCGGGTGTCGGTGACGTAGTGGTCTTCTTGTCCGGCGACGGTGATGTAGGCGTTGCCCTGGTCGTCGGTCCCTATGCGGAAGCAGGCCGATCCTTCAGCGCAGAATGGGTCTTCCCACCGGATGTCAGCCATGGAGTGTCCCCTCATAGGTCGCGCGCGATGGCGAGGATGAAGTCGCGTGAGTTTTCGACTGAGAGGCTAACTCGCTCCATACCGTCCAGCTGGGACCGGTACTTTGCCAGCTGCGCTTCTTGGTAGAGGAAGTCAGGGCCGTGCGTACTGTCGACTTGGACGGTGTCGAGTTGCGGTACCGGGCCGTCCGCGTAGATCACGGTCTGCCCCGCGCCGGGGAAGGCTCCGGCCTCGAAGGTGATGACGCGCAGTGTGATGTTGTCGCGCTCGGACGCTGTGAGCAGGTGCTCCAACTGGGCGCGGGCGACCGCGCGTCCACCGAACTGCATGCGCAGGGCGGCCTCATGGACGATGCCCACGTAGCCGGTCGGATGGTCCCCTTCCAGTACCTGCTGTCGCTCCAGCCTGTGAGCGACCCGCAACGCGATCTCGTGTTGTGGCATGGGTGGGACGCCCATCCGGAAAACGGTGCGCGCGTAGTCGTCCGTCTGGAGCAGGCCTGGAATGTGGACGGTGTGCGCAGTCCGCAGCCGTACGGCATGCCACTCGAACTCGGCGATGTCCAGCAACCCGGCGGGTAGGGTGCCGCGGTACTTCTCCCACCAGCCGCGGGTCGATTGGGTCATGGCGGCCAACGCTTCGACGTACTTCTCGTCGCGACAGTCGCAGTTGCAGGCCAGGGTCCGTAGACGCTCCGGGCTGATGGGGCGCAGACCCGCCTCCATGTTTGAGAGCCTGCCGCGATCCACGCCCAGGAGCCCGGCAGCGTACTCCGCGGAGGTGCCTGCCGCAGTCCGCAGCTTCCGCAGCTCGTTGCCCAGCCTCTGCTGTCGTTGAGTCGGCGCTGTCCTCTGGGCCATGAAGTTCCTTCCCTCTGCAGGCTGTTGAGAGTCTGCCGTCTGATCGGCGTCGGGTACCACGCGCGGTTATTAGTATCCGCAGACGAGGACAAATTTGCCCCTGCGTGCCCTACAGTATGTGACAGGTCGCTTACCGCACGACGTAATCGGAAGCGCATCGCGCGAGCCTGCCCGCAGCCTCCTGCCCTGGGAGGGGCGGGCCCGCGCCAGGGAGACAGGCCACCGGTCGTGTGGAGACGGCAGTCGCCGTACAGGCACCACCGCTCAACGATCAACGCACCCCCGAGGGAGTCGTCGTGTCCGTAACCATCTCGTCCTGCCCGAGCCCAACCCCTGTACAGCCGACGCCACCCCCCACCCCCGAAGCCCTGGCGTACAGCCTCACGCTGCCCGCCGCCCCGGCGAGCCCGGCGGTCGCAAGGGCGGCGGCCCGTACGATCCTGCGGACCCACGGCCTGCAGGACGTGACGGACGCGGCGGTGCAGGTGGTGGGCGAACTGGCGGCGTGCGCCTGCCGGTTCACGCCCACTGCCGAGGTGTACGTGTCGCTGCGCTACAGGGAGGGCGCGTTGAGGGTGATCCTGTACGACGGGCACCCGCGGCACACGCACCCCCGCCTCGCGGCGGCCTGCGAGGCGCGGCGCCGGGCGGACCTGCGGGTGCTGGCCTGCGTGGTACGGGCGTGCGGCGGCGACTGGGGCTTCGGCGAGGCCCGCGAACCTACGGGCGGTACGCGGATGTGGGCGGTGCTGTCCAGGCAGGGCGCCCGCACGTACACGCGACCGGACCGCACGCTCACGGAAGACCGAGGGGCCGGGTGACCGCAGAGACCGCCCGGCTCGCAGACGGCGCGGTTCGCAGGCCGCCCGGTTCGGGTTGCTCGGCTCGCAGGCGCCGCCCGCTGCTCAGGGCGCCGGGTGGTGAACGCCGAGCGCCCGCCGAATCGCGGAGATCATCGTCGCGGGGGAGCGGAACACCTCCTCCGCGGTGAACCGCAGGACGAACGGCACCTCGGTGCACTGTTGAAGGTCGTCGAAGCGGACGATGTCGCGGAGAAGGCGGCCAAGGAGGCCGACGAGGCGGCAGACGCGGCCGAGAAGGAGGCCAGGCATTCCGGGTCTTCGAAGTCGAGCGGTGCGGCCCTCTGCCAGCGCCTGCCCGTATGGTCTTCGCCCACGAGGATGTGACACTTCAGCGCCGAGTGTCACATCCTCGTGCCTCACCACTCGGGCGCCTGCGCTCCCCGGGCACCTCGACTTCGAAGACCCGGGAATCCGGCTGCACCCTCTCGGCGCCCCGCCACACCGCCCCGTACGTCGTCAACCCCGGCCTCACCGGCTCGTCCGGCACAGGCACCACGATCATCGCCGCAGGTCCGTCGAGCTCCCCCCCCACGTCATCCTCGCTGAGGACGGTTGCGACGAGCAGGCCAAGCCCTCACACCCCCACGGCGCGGACCCGGTCCCCGCAGAGCTTGTTCATGTCGTCCACGTCGGACGTGACGATGATGCGAGGGCCGGAGTAGCCCAAGGCCGTCGCGGCCACAACGGAGTCGACGGCGTACTTGTGGCCGTGCAGGTTCGCGTTCCGGAGCAGGTCGATGGCGCGCCACGTGACAGCGTCCGTGACGGGGAGAACCTCGAGCCGCGACACATGCCACCGGAGACGGTCCATGCGGATCTTGGAGTGCCAGGCTTCGATCAACGTCAGGTTGCTGACGGCGACGAGGGTGTCCTTGGCCTGGGCTGTACGGATCAGTCCCGTGACGTATGGGTCGTTGGCCATGAACTTGCTCAGCCCCTGACTGTCGAGGAGCAGTACGCCGTGGCTCAACTGGCTTTGTGTCCGCGCCACTCCGGATCCCCGTCCCCCTCGCGCTCTTCCACGGCGCGTTCGTCAGCCGCCATGGTCTCGGCCTCACGGAAGATCTCCTCGGCCCACTCCTGGATTCCGGGGGAGGGCGGGCCGATCTCCGCTTCCTTCGCCTGGAGCAGTTCCTCCAGCAGATCGCGCTGTATCTGCCGTTCCACCGCCGCGCTGACGTACGCCGAGAAGCCGCGTGCGCCCACCCGCGCCTTGACCGCCGCGATACGGCCCGCGGGCATGGACACGCTCACCTTCTGGGCCGGGCCCTCGTCCTTGCCGTACTGCTCCGGGGAGTCCATGTCTGGAGAGTAGCAAAACGATTCGCAATCCGTTTGTGCCAGCTTTCGTGCAGTCCGCGCACACGGTGCGTTTGTGCTGGTGAAGGCGGTGATCGTCACGCGCCGTCACTCGAACCGGTCAATGTGGATCAGGTGCTGTAGTGACCTCAAGCCGAGAGCGACCCCGGTGCCGGGGCTGCCGGTGAACTCCGTACTTCATGGGTCCCTCAACGCTGCTGTGGCCGACGTGAATTGGGGCCCTCCTTTGGGCCCGTGGGCCCATGTGGGTTGAGGCGGCGGAACTTTACGCTCTGGGCTCGTATTGATGAGGGGGATCTGACTGCCTTTGCCCCTGAACTCATCCTCCTGACGGCGAGTTGAGGAGTGGCATGTCTGCGTTTGGGGGCGTTCCGGCGATCGGCGGTGGCGGGTCCTCGTCGACGGGGAGCGGACGGCGGCAGGATCTGCCCGGACCGCTGTCGGTCGCGCTTGTCCTCGTCCACACCCTGTTCGCGTTCACGGTGCTGGGCGGGGTCGGGCTCCTGCTGACCGCCGCGTCGCTCGACGCTGTCGACGGCTGGCTGCTGGGGCAGGTGGTGTTCGCGGCGGCGCCGGGCACGATCGGGTGGGTGCTCGCCCGCCGGTCCTGGACCGGCGGCCTATGGGTGTGGCGGGGCTTGCTCGCCCTGCAGGCATGGCTGATCGCCGCCGCGATCGGCAATATCGGCGACGGCTCGGCCCGGGGCTTCACCCAGCTCTTCCTGCCCGTACTGATTGTCGTGTTCCTGACTCGCCGGGGGAGCCGGGAGTGGTTCCGTCTGGCGGATCGGGAGCGGGCGGAGCGTCGTCCGTTCTCGTTGGCGCGGATGATCCGCTGGCGTCGGGACGGCGGCCAGACCGCGGTGGAGTACGCGGGTCTGGTGGCCGTGGTCGCGGCGATCATCGTCGCGCTGCTGGTCAGTGGTCTGGGGACGCAGATCGCCACCGGGCTTCAGTCGGCGGTGTGCCGGGTGACCGGTGCGGCGTGTCCTGCGGACACGGGGGACGGCAGCGAGGAGGTCCAGGCCGGGGACGGCCGGGACGAGACGGGCGGTGACGGGGGAGCCGACGGCGGCACGGACTCGGGGGCGGACGGGGGTACGAACGCGGGGGCGGACGGGGGAGCCAACGCGGGGGCCGACGGCGGTACGGATGCAGGCGCCGACGGGGGATCCAACGCCGGGGCCAACGCAGGCGCCGACGGCGGCACGGACGCCGGCCAGAACCAGGACGGCCAGGAAAACGGCGGCCAGGACGCCGGCCAAGGCAACGAGGACGGCGGAACCGCTGACGGCGGCACCGGCAACGGCGGCACCGGCGACAACGGATCCGCTGCTACCGGTTCGGGCGGCACCGGCTCCAGCTCCGGCACCGGCTCGGCCGGCCAGGGCAGCGGCGGCTCCGCCTCGTCCGGCCAAACCAGCGGAGCAGACGGCGCCTCCGGCGAGGACTCCGCCTCGTACACCGAGGAGACCGACGAGGAGAAGAACGCCGCCGCGGAGGACGAGCCCGGGTGGGAGGAGGACGAGCAGGCCGCCGAGGACGGCGGTGACGAGGGCGGCGACGAGGGCTGCTTCTCCGGCTTCGGCGCCTTCTTCGGGTGCGCGGGCGACCAGATCAAACAGGTCGGCGAAGGTCTGTTCGTCGACGGCATCTGGGGCGACGTCACAGGCATCTGGGACACGGTCACCAACCCGGGCGAGGCCTGGGAGGGACTGAAGGACTACGGCAGCTCGCTCGGCGACCAGTGGTCGGAGGACTCCAAGGACGCGGGCGAGAAGTGGGAGAACGGCGACTACTTCGACGCCCTCACCGACTGGGGCGGCGCGTCGCTGAACACCGGGGTCACGGTCCTGGACGACATGTTCGTGGGCGACGGGGTCCGCGACCAGTGGAACAACGGCGAGAAGACCCGCGCCGTCACCAACGTCGTCTGGAACATCGGCTCGCTCTTCATCCCCGGCTATGGCGAGGCCAAGGTCGTCCAGAAGCTCGGCAAGCTGGGCAAACTCGGCAAGCTGGGCGAGAACGCCGCCGACGCGGCGGCGGACGCCCGTAAAGCGGCCAAGGCCGGCGACGCCGACGCCGCCGAGAAGGCCGCGAAGGAGGCCGACGACGCAGCGGACGAGGCCGAGGAGAAGGCCAGGAATTCCGGCTGCACCCTCACCTCGGGGCCCCGCCGGACCATCCCGTACGGCGATGCCCCCGGCCTGACCGGGTCCTCCGGTACGGGCACCACGGTCCTCGCCGCCGGCGGTACCCGCTCCCCGTATGTCCTCCTGGCCGAGACCGTCTGCGACGAGGAGGCCAAGAAGCAGGCGGAGGAGGCCCGCAAGCAGGCCGACGAGGCCGCGAAGGCCGAGAAGGAGGCGAAGAAGGAAGAGAGCCGCAAGAAGGTCGCCAAGTGGAAGAAGCCGACCTGGTACAAGGACCTGAAGAACCCGCGGAAGGGCTCCAAGGACGGCGGCGACGGCCAGTGGAAGGCCAAGAACTCGGTGGCGTACTGGCCGAGCATGGAACGCTGGATGCGCTACCAGGAGCAGGTCTCCGGGGTGAAGCGCGGCAAGGAATACGCTGTCAAGGACCCGAGGACCGGCAGGGACGTCGACTTCGACGGCTGGGACTCATCGCGGCAGACTTACGTCGAGGCGAAGTTCGGGTACGGCAAGAAGGTCGACAGCGACGGAAACCTTCAGAAGGCCCAGGCGGACAAGTTCATCGAGCAGGCGCGGCGCCAGCTGCGGGCAGCGAACGGGAAGCCGGTCGAATGGAACTTCTCCAACAAGCGGGCGGCTGACGCGGCACAGAAGGCCTTTGACGACGCCGACGTGGACGTGGTGGTCAAGTACACCCCGGTGGAGAAGTAGGAACCCCGGTGGAGAAGTAGGAACAGAGGAGCGCGCGTATGTCGGGCGAAGTGGTCGTGAAGGTGTCCTGGGGGCCCAGGCCCGAGACACCTCTGCAGCTGGCTCAGCGCTGGCTGGAGCTCCTGACCGGGCTGACCAGGCTGTCGGAGGGTGCGCCGGCCGAGTGGCGCTGGGACGAGGACGCCGGCCCGGGTGGGCTCGTCCCGGCGAACGCCGAGGAATTCGCGGCGGCGCTCGAGGCGGCCAACACGCATGACGACCTGGACATCCTCGGCTACACCGCCAACGTCGTAGCCACCCAGCCGGATGGCGCGTACGTACGAGGCAAGGTGATCGCGGGAGGCTCGGACGAGCACTCCCCGTTCACGGCGGTGCTGCAGCTCTTCCCCGCATCCGGCTCGTCGGCCGTTCCGCTGGCGGGCAAGTACGCCGAGGTCCTGGCGCTGTTGGCGGCCGCATGGGACCCGGACCACGGGCTGACCTACGACCGGCCGTTGTTCAACGAGCTCAGGTCGGCTTACGGTCTGCGGGCCTCCCACCCGCGCTCGGGGTGGGCGGTGTACCTGTCCGAGAACCGCGCCGCGCGCATCCCGGACGACTTCCACGCGCCCCGCCGGCTTCCCACCGAACACGGTGGAGTCGTCCTGGACCTCGCGGAGAGCCCCGGCGAGACACCGTCCACGCAGACGGTGCTGGCCGCCCACAAAGCCCTTGCCGAGAGCGGCGCCCTGGAACCCATGAGCGCACCCGCCCCCAGAGCCAAACTGTGAGTGGTTCCTCGATGCGTGTGCAGCAGTACGTCTCCCGGATCGACGAACTCCTCGCCCGCCCCTTGAACAGCGACGACGACTACCACCTCGTCATCCTGCACGAGAGCCGTGACTTCGCTCCCCCGAACGACGACTGGGACGAGCTCATGCGGACCAGTGAGGAGTTCGAGGAGGAACTGGGGGAGTTGGCGGCGGTGCTCGATGCCCGATGGGGCCCGCACGAGTCCATGTCCATGGAGGACTACTCCTCCATGGATCCGGACGACGACGAATTGCCGCCCTTCTTCGGCGAGCTCGTCGAGAGCGGATACTTCGGCGACCTGCTGTACTGGCGCGTCGGCGACCGCATCGTTGCGGCGAGCGTCGGCCATGAGGACAAGGAACAGCCGGTCGTGCTGTTCACCGGGGTGGTGACCGGCTCCGCCGAGGGGTTCCCCGAGTAGCAGGGCCGAGCCCGGCCGGATCGCGCGTGGTCGGCGCGTGCTCGACTCTGCGTCCTGCGCGGCCGAGATCGGTCGGACCGGGCGTGGTCGGCGCGTGCTCGCCCGCGTCCTGCGCTCAGACCGCCGTCTTCTTCGGCACGATGTTCGCGTTGAGACGGAACAGGTTTCCGGGGTCGTACGCCGCCTTCACCGCTGCCAGCCGCTCGTAGTTGGGGCCGTAGCCCTCGCGCAGGAGCTGATCGCCCTCCTCGAGGAAGCCGGGGAAGTTCAGGTAGATGCCTCCGGCCGAGAGCGGGCGCAGGCCGGCGAAGGTGTCGCGCACCCACGCCACGTTCGCGGCCGAGTCGGCCTCGGCCTCCCAGTTCCCCTCGATCCCGATCAGGTACGGGACGCCCCGGTTGGCGAAGGCGGTGTCCTCATCGGCCGGCTGTGCCATGGCGCCGCCCTGGTACCAGACGTCGATGGTCGAGGCCGGCGACGGCGCCGCGGCCGCGTGTTCGACAAGCCGTTCGATCAGCGTGTCGCTGAGTTCCGGCACGTTCAGGGACTTCCAGTAGTAGCGCCCGCCGTCCGGGTAGTCCTCGTCCAGGACGGTCTGCGCCTGTACGTAGGTGAGGCCGCCGCTGAGATCGCAGATCGGCTCGGTGATCTCCCGGAGCGGCCGCAGCGCCTGCTCGCCCTCCGCCGGGTCACCGGGAAAGAGGGCGAGGACCGCCACGAAGGGCTCTCCGTGGGCCTCCGCCGGGAATTCCTCGATCCCCGGAACCCGGCCGAGCACCCCGAGCGGACCGACCCCGTCGGGCGCCTTGGACACGTACTGCTCACAGGACCGCAGCACCTCTGCGGCACGGTCCGCTGGGTAGTACACGTTGCAGAAGAAGACCTCCGGGCCCACGGGATACAGGCGGTACTCGAACGAGGTCACGACGCCGAAGTTGCCGCCGCCTCCGCGGATCGCCCAGAACAGGTCGTCGTTCTCGCCCTCACTGGCGGTGAGCAGGTGCCCGTCGGCGGTGACGACCGTCGCGGACACGAGGTTGTCGCAGCTCAGCCCGTACATACGCCGAAGCCAGCCCATGCCCCCGGAGAGCGTGAGACCGGCGATCCCCGTCGCCGACACCACGCCCAGGGGAGCGGCCAGGCCATGGCGCTGGGTCGCGCGGTCGACGTCCGCCAGCGTGCAGCCACCCTGCGCACGCGCCGTCCGCCCCTCAGGGTCGACGTCGACCCCGGTCATGCCCGACAGATCGATGACCAGCCCGCCGTCGCAGACCGCATGCCCGGCCACGCCGTGCCCGCCCCCGCGCACCGCGAGCGGCAGTCCGTTGTCGCGGGCGAAGTTCACGGCCGCGACCACGTCCTCGTCGCCGTCGCACCGCGCCACCAGCGCGGGGCGCCTGTCGATCAGGCCGTTCCAGACCTCGCGGGCCTCGTCGTAGCCGGGCTCCCCGGGCCGTACGAGCTGCCCACGCAGCCTCGAGGCGAACTCGTTCACGAGTTCGCCCGCCGGCCTGTCCCCGGGGCTGTCCGTGCCTGTGCCTCGGCTCATGCAGCCCACCTCCCGCGCCGTCCGGCGTTCACCTTCAGGATCAGGCCGAGCGGGACGAGCCGCCATCCGGGCTCGTTGCGGATGTGCCCCGTATCTGTTCCCGGCGGGCGTATAACCTGCTTGGTTTTCCGGTAACTCCCTTGCAGGTGCAGGCAGATGGCTAGAATTCGGGTCAGCCTGCCGACTGTGACAGATGGTGCGGATGTGTCTTTCGGGGCTGATGCGCTTCACGTTAGGCTTCCTTGAGTTTTCAAGCATGTGGCTGGGGCGGGGGACACGTGTGCCCTGCGCCGGTCAGTCGGCAGGACCGAACTCAAGGAACACGTAAGGAACCCCCCCATGGCTGTTCCCCCCTCCCACCCCTCTTCCTCCGGGCCCTCCACGCCTTCCCAGCCCTCCGCCGCGGCGGTCCCCACGCCCGCCTCGCACCGCGCCAAGTCCCGCCTCACGCGCCGCGGTTTGATCGGCGCCGCGAGTGCCGTCGCCGCCGGGGCGGTGGTCACCCCCGCCGTCATGGCCGCCACCACCGACTCCACCGACTCCACCGACTCCAGCGGCGCGAGCGGTGCCCCGCAGGACGGCACGACCGCAGAGACGTTCCCCAGGACCCGCTCCAAGGCGGCCACCGGCGAAGCACCCGTCGAGGCCGCCTTTCCCATCGCCTACGTCGGCATCCGCTGGGAGGGCACGAACTCGGTGGACGGCGGCGGCATCCGCCTGCACGACGCCGACGGCGCCGGCGGGGACTGGAAGTCCCTGAGCGGCAGCGGCTGTTCGGACGCGAACGGCGGCGCGCTGCTCGTCCCCGCCGGCAGTGCGTCCGGGTACGAGGTGAAGGCGCCCGAAGGCGCCACCGGGCTGCGGTCGGTCGCCCTCGACACCAGCAACGGACCCGAGCGCAAGGTCGACGTCCCGTCGGACACCACCCGCGTACGCGGCGTCGCCTATCTGTCGCGGCCGGCCTGGGGCGCCGACGAGTCCAAGCGGTTCAAGCAGGACGGCACGGAGAACACGCCGACCGCGTACTACCCCTTCCAGACCATCACCGTCCACCACACCGCCACGGTCAACAACGACCCCGACCCCGCCGCCACCGTCCGCGCCATCTACGAGCTGCACGCGATCACCAACGACTGGGGCGACATCGGCTATCACTTCCTCATCGACGAGGAAGGCCGCGTCTACGAGGGTCGCTACTCCGGCGACGACGGCATCCCCGCCCATGACGGTGAGGGCAAGCTCGTCACCGCCTTCCACGCCGCCGGCTACAACTCCGGCAACCTCGGCATCGCCCTCCTCGGCAACCTGATGGAGCAGGGCCCGACGGACGCGGCCCGCGCCTCCCTCACCCGGCTGGTCCGCGTGCTGTGCCGTTTCCACGGCCTCGACCCGGGGGCCCAGCTCACCTACACGAACCCCATCAACGGCACGCAGAAGGACGTCCCGTCGATCAGCGGTCACCGCGACTGGATGGCGACGGAGTGCCCCGGCGAGGTCATGTACGGGGAGCTGGCGCTGCTCCGTGAGGCGGCCGCGGGCCGCTCGTGAGCGTCCGGAACCTGTGAGGCGCGTCGCCGAGGGTCTCCCCGGTCCAGTAGGGCGGGCCGTCCCGCGATGACGAAGGGCACCCAGGTCTCTAGGGCACCTGGGTGCTGTGCTCCACCGTCACCCGCGCACCCGGCCGCAGCCCCCACCCAGCCATCGTCCCCGCCCCCGACTCCAGGACGTGCCGGGCCCTCAGGCGCGGAAGGGTGAGACGGCCCGGCTTGAGGGTCTGGACGGTCAGGACGTTCAGGTTGCGGTCCAGGCAGGCGACATCGATCGCGAACCGCATGCGGAAGGTGTGCACGCTGCTCGCCGGGGACAGCAGGATCGCACCGTCGATTCCGTCGCGCCCGAGGAGGCCGCGCGTGCGGGCGCGGTACGAGGTCGCCAGCTCCAACGGGACCGTGACGGCGGGCCCTTCGGCGCCATCGCCGTCCCCGTGTACGACCAGCTTCGCCCGGCCGTCGCGCCAGCGTCCCATCGCCCGCCCCTGTCCGTCCGTTGCCCGTTCGTCCGTTGTCCTTCGACTGCTGTTGCCTGCCCTTCGGCGGCGTCCCCGACCGTATCCGCACCACACTGGGTCCTGTCATGGGCCCACGGGCCCATGCCCCTCGGCGCGTCGGCCAATAGGGTCACCCGCGTGTACCCGCTGCTGATCGCCGCGGCTGCCGCCTGGGGCGCCGCAACCGGGGCCCTGCTGCCCCGCGCCGCCTACCGGCTCGCCGTCGAACCCGAGGAGCCGTGGCGCGGCGACTGCCCCGCCGGGCACCCCATCACGGGGCCGTTCGGCGGCTGGGTGGGGCGCGCGCGGTGCGCGGACGGAACGGCGTACGGGCCGCACACGGCAGTCGTCGCCGTCGTCACCGCGCTGGCGTGCGCGCTGCTCGCCGCGGCCACAGGACCCCGTCCCGAACTGGCGGTCTGGCTGCTCGCCGCGCCCGTGGCCGTGCTGCTCGCGCTCACCGACTACGCCGTGCACCGGCTGCCCGACGTACTCACCCTGCCGCTCGCCGCCGCGGCCGCCCTGCTGCTCGGGCTCGCCGCCCTGCTGCCGGGTAGCGCGGGCTCCTGGCCCACGGCGCTGCTCGGTGCGGTCGTGCTCGGCGGCGCGTACTTCGTACTCTTCCTGATCAACCCCGGCGGCATGGGCTTCGGCGACGTCAAGCTGGCGGTCGGCCTCGGCGCGGCCCTCGGCTGGTACGGGTGGACGATCCTGCTCACGGGCGCCTTCGCCGGTCTGCTGTTCGGTGCCGTCTACGGGCTGTCGCTGATGGCACTGCGCAGGGCGGGCCGCAAGTCGGCGATCCCCCTCGGGCCATTCATGATCGGCGGGGCGTTCGTGGGCCTGGTGCTGGGAGGGCTCGCGGCGGGCTGAGACAGACACGCCGTCAGGCCTGGGCCGGCCCCCGCATCGCGCCCTCGGGCGCCGCGAAATTCGGTCGCGGGCCACCGCGCCCCGCTGGGACGATCACCCCATGGACAGGTTCGAGAAACTCGTCGCGGAAGCGGAGGCCGCCCCCGTCGACGGGTGGGACTTCTCCTGGTTCGAGGGCCGGGCCACGGAGGAGCGGCCCTCGTGGGGGTACGCGCGGGCGATGGGGGAGCGGATGGCGCGGGCCTCGGCCGCGCTGGACATCCAGACCGGCGGAGGGGAGGTCCTCGCCTCCGCCGCGAAGCTCCCGCCGCTGACCGCCGCCACGGAGGGCTGGCCGCCCAACGCCGCCAAGGCCACCGCACTGCTGCGCCCGCGCGGCGCGGTCGTCGTGGCCGCGCCGGAGGACGCGCCGCTGCCGTTCGCGGACGAGGCGTTCGACCTGGTGGTGAGCCGGCACCCGGTGCGCGCGCACTGGGACGAGATCGCGCGGGTGCTGGTGCCCGGCGGTACGTACTTCTCTCAGGAGGTCGGGCCGGCGAGCGCCTTCGAGGTCGTGGAGTACTTCCTCGGGCCGCAGCCGGAGGAGGTGCGCAGCGGGCGGCATCCCGACGCCGCGCGGGCCGCGGCCGAGGCGGCGGGTCTTGAGGTCGTCGACCTGCGGTCGGAGCGGCTGGGGATGGAGTTCTACGACGTCGGGGCGGTCGTCCACTTCCTGCGCAAGGTCGTCTGGATGGTGCCCGGGTTCACGGTCGAGCAGTACCGGCCGCGGCTGCGTGAGCTGCACGAGCAGATCGAGGCGGAGGGGCCCTTCACGGCCCACAGCGCCCGCTTCCTCATCGAGGCGCGCAAGCCGGCGCCCGCCTGAGCCGTCACCCGGACCCCGTGGGAGCGGGCGCAAAACGTCGCTGGACGACTTCGGAGAGTAGTTGTCGCGCGCCAATGCACGCAGCATCACTCACGAAGGGTTATGGTGGAAACCCCCCCTCGGGCCGGTCCGTCTCCCCCCCACGGACCGGCCCGTTTTTCTTTGCCGGCTGAAGCCTGCCGATCGAAGCCTGCCGGCTGAAGCCGCGCGGCTGTGACGAACCCTGTGCCCGAGTCGACATCTTCCGGCGGTAGGGTGTCGCCCTCGGGGACTGTCGTCCGCTGCACGGCCACACGGAGGGACTGACCACACGTGAACTTGCGCGACCTGGTGTACGGACTTTACGCACGCCGGGTGGAAGGCCGTCTGGACCACGACCAGGTCCCGAAGCACATCGGGGTCATCCTGGACGGCAACCGGCGCTGGGCGAAGGCCTCCGGTGGCACGACCGCGCAGGGACACCGCGCCGGGGCCGACAAGATCGCCGAGTTCCTCGGATGGTGTGCCGAGACGGACGTCAAGGTCGTCACTCTCTGGATGCTGTCCACCGACAACCTCGCCCGCCCCGAGGAAGAGCTCGTCCCGCTGCTCGGCATCATCGAGGACGCGGTACGCGACCTCGCCGCCGACGGCCGCTGGCGCGTCCACCACGTCGGCACGCTCGATCTGCTGCCGGCCGGCACCCAGTCCGTACTGAAGGAGGCCGAGCAGGCCACCCAGGGCAACACGGGGATACTCGTCAACATCGCCGTCGGCTACGGCGGTCGCCAGGAGATCGCCGACGCCGTCCGCTCCCTCCTTCTGGACCACGCCCAGAAGGGCACCACCTTCGAGGAGCTCGCGGAGCTCGTCGACATCGACGTCATCTCCGAGCACCTCTACACGCGCGGCCAGCCCGACCCGGACCTCGTCATCCGCACCAGCGGCGAGCAGCGCCTGTCGGGCTTCATGCTGTGGCAGTCGGCCCACTCCGAGTACTACTTCTGTGAGGTCTTCTGGCCGGCCTTCCGCAAGGTCGACTTCCTCCGCGCCCTGCGTGACTACGCGGCACGGCACCGGCGTTACGGCGGATAGCCGGCTGACCCCTGGGGCACGAGTAACGCAGAGTTCACCAACGCGCCGTCATATGCCATGGCATGGCTGCGCGTGTTCGAGGGAATAAGCCTTCCAGGTCGACGCCCGTGCTCGTGGGCGTCGTATCTCAGCGGACGGCACGGGGCCGTCCGCCCGGGAGGCCCTTTGCACCAGGACGACCGCGCGGGGAGCATCATCTCCGTCGGAAGCTGGAGGGCCGGCGCTCGGCCCGCGCATCGCGGCCGGGACCGGTCCCGATCCCTTTCGTCGCTCCCCGACCTCATCCGAGGGGGTACGTCCTTCCGTGGTGACCAGCACAAAGCGCCACAAGCCAGACCGGCGCACCTACGTTCTCGACACCAGCGTCCTGCTGGCCGATCCGAACGCCCTGTCCCGCTTCGACGAGCACGAGGTCGTGCTGCCTGTCGTGGTGGTCACGGAACTCGAGGCCAAGAGGCACCATCCTGAACTCGGCTACTTCGCCCGGCAGGCGCTGCGCCTGCTCGACGACTACCGGGTGAAGTACGGACGCCTCGACGCCCCGATACCGATCGGGGACCTCGGCGGGACCGTCCGGGTCGAGTTGAACCACTCCGACCCCGGCGTGCTCCCGGCGGGATACCGGCTGGGGGACAACGACTCCCGGATCCTCGCGGTGGCCCGCAACCTCCAGGCCGAGGGGTACGACGTCACGGTCGTGTCGAAGGACCTGCCGCTGCGCATCAAGGCGTCGTCGGTGGGCCTGCTCGCCGAGGAGTACCGGGCGGAACTCGCCATCACGGACTCCGGCTGGACGGGAATGTCCGAACTCACCCTTTCGGGAGAGCAGGTGGACCTCCTCTTCGAGGAGGAGACCCTGTATGTCCCGGAGGCGGCCGAGATTCCGGTGCACACCGGTCTGGTGATCCACTCGGAGCGGGGCAACGCGCTGGGCCGGGTCACCTCGGAGGGCAACGTCCGTCTCGTACGCGGCGATCGGGAGGCGTTCGGCATCAAGGGCCGCAGCGCCGAGCAGCGGATCGCGCTGGATCTGCTGCTCGACCCGGACGTCGGGATCGTGTCGATGGGCGGCCGGGCCGGCACCGGCAAGTCGGCGCTGGCGCTGTGCGCGGGGCTCGAGGCCGTGCTGGAGCGCAGGCAGCACCAGAAGGTGATGGTCTTCCGGCCGCTGTACGCGGTGGGCGGGCAGGAGCTCGGCTATCTGCCCGGCAGCGAGGCCGAGAAGATGAGCCCGTGGGCGCAGGCGGTCTTCGACACCCTGTCCGCGGTGACGAGTCGCGAGGTCATCGAGGAGGTGACCGCGCGGGGGATGCTGGAGGTGCTGCCGCTCACCCACATCCGCGGCCGGTCCCTGCACGACGCCTTCGTGATCGTCGACGAGGCGCAGTCGCTGGAACGGAACGTCCTGCTGACCGTTCTGTCCCGGATCGGGGCGAACTCCCGTGTCGTACTGACCCATGACGTCGCCCAGCGCGACAATCTGCGGGTCGGCCGGTACGACGGAGTCGTCGCCGTCGTCGAGAAACTGAAGGGGCATCCGCTCTTCGCGCATGTCACGCTCACCCGGTCCGAGCGCTCGCAGATTGCGGCACTTGTGACCGAAATGCTGGAGGACGGGCAGATCTGACCCATCCGTACCAGCTCGTCCCTGATCGCCCAATGAGTGGCGGTTACACGGGAGTTGGCGCCGTCCGGCAAAGGCGTAGAGCCTAGCCGGGCGGCGTCTTGGCGTGTTCGCTTTTCCGGAAAACTCCGGGGTCAAACGACGTGTGAGCTTTCACACGTACCTCAGAATTGCCTTGCAGTGTCCGGCTGCGGCAGTGTGTGGGTCCTGTCAGGCCCCGCATACGACACTTGTGTCCCGCCAGCAGTACGGCGTAACAGAACTACATAGAGACCGTCGTATGCCGCCCGAGCACCACGCGGCGCTCCCCGCAGGGGAGTTGCCCACCGGGCCCGTGCCTCCCGTGACCCGTCGTTGGGAGGCCAGTGCCAGGGGCACGATTGCGTCCGCGAGGGTCACCCACAAGCGGGCGATGCTGGAAGGAAACCGTGTGAGCCGGATCTCGGTCCGGGGATTCGCGGTGGCGTCCGCCACTGCGGTCACCACTGTTGGCGCCGTCGTGGGCGTTGCCTCGGGCAGCACCCAGCAGCCCTCGAACGACTTCGAGGCAACGGCAGGCGACGCGACCCTCCTCGCAGACATCCCCGCGGGCCAGCAGGCGCAGGTGCAGACCGCGTCACTGACGCAGCAGGCCGACGCGCAGGCCATCGCCGCCGACGCCGCCGCGAAGAAGTCCGCCGAGGAATCGGCGCGCAAGCAGGCCGCCGAGGACGCGATCGCCAAGCAGAAGGCCGCGGAGAAGGCCGAGCAGGAGGCCAAGGAGCGCCAGGAGGCCGAGGAAGCGGCCAGCCGCAGCGCGGCCCGCGACGCCTCCGACTTCGCCACCCAGAGCTCGTACACCATCGCCGAGATCCAGGCGATGGCACGGCAGATGGTTGCCGGCGACCAGTGGACGTGCTTCAGCAACATCGTGGACCACGAATCCGACTGGAACTACAAGGCCGTCAACCCCTCCTCGGGCGCCTATGGTCTCTTCCAGGCGCTGCCCGGCTCCAAGATGTCGTCCGCCGGCGCCGACTGGCAGACCAACCCTGCCACCCAGATCAAGTGGGGCCTGAACTACATGAACGAGCGCTACGGCAGCCCCTGCGGCGCCTGGTCGTTCTGGCAGGCCAACCACTGGTACTGAGCATCCCGGCCGCTCCGGAGCCGCTCAACCTTACGAAGCCCCTCACCGTCCTACGGTGGGGGGCTTCGGCCATGTACGGTCGGACCGGACCACTCCGGGGGGAGTGGTGGGGACATACGGGGGGAAGAGGACGGATATGTCGCGAGTGCCAGGGTGGCTCGACCGGTTCGGCGCCGGAGTGAGCCGTATGGGAGAGCGGCTGGCCGAGCGCCGCGCTCAAGCCGAGAAGGAGGACGCGGACGACGGACTCCCGCCGGTCGGCGGCGACCTCTCCGATCCGGCTGCCGGCCATGAGGTGCCGCCCAGGTCAGGTCAGGGCTCCGGCCCGGCCGATGTCCCAGCAGGGACGCCCGTCGCTCCCGGTGTGATCACCCGGCCCGATCCCGCCGCCGCCGTGCCCTGGGGTGTACGCGTCGCGGCCGAGGCCGGCTGGCGGATGCTCGTCCTCGCGGGCACGCTCTGGGTGCTGATGCGGATCATCAGCGCCGTGCAGCTCGTGGTGCTGGCGTTCGTCGCCGCTCTGCTCATCACCGCACTGCTGCAGCCCACCGTGGCGCGGCTGCGCAGGTACGGCGTGCCCCGCGGGCCGGCCACCGCACTCACCGCGGTCCTCGGGTTCGTCGTGATGGGCCTCGTCGGCTGGTTCGTGGCCTGGCAGGTCATGGAGAACATCGACAACCTCTCCGACCAGGTCCAGGACGGCATCGAAGAGCTCAGGAACTGGCTGCTCAACAGCCCGTTCCATGTGACGGAGACGCAGATCAACGAGATCGCCAAGAATCTGCGTGAGGCGATCAGCTCGAATACGGATGCGATCACGTCCGCGGGACTGGAAGGCGTCACGGTCGTCGTCGAGGCGCTGACCGGGATCCTGCTCGCGATGTTCTCGACGCTGTTCCTGCTCTACGACGGGCGGCGCGTCTGGGAGTGGACGCTCAAGCTGGTCCCCGCGAACGCCCGCCCGGGTGTCGCGGGTGCGGGGCCTCGGGCCTGGCGGACGCTGACGGCGTATGTGCGCGGCACGGTGGTAGTGGCCCTGATCGACGCCATCTTCATCGGGCTCGGCATCTACTTCCTCGATGTGCCGATGGCCGTGCCGCTGGCCGTCTTCATCTTCCTGTTCGCGTTCATCCCGCTGGTGGGTGCCGTGGTGTCGGGCGCGCTGGCGGTGGTGGTCGCGCTGGTGACGCAGGGGGTCTTCACGGCCCTCATGACGCTGGTGGTGGTGCTGGCCGTCCAGCAGATCGAGGGCCACATCCTGCAGCCGTTCATCCTGGGACGCGCGGTTCGTGTGCATCCGCTTGCGGTCGTGCTGTCGGTCGCCGCGGGTGGGATGGTGGCGGGAATCGGGGGAGCGGTGGTGGCGGTGCCGCTTGTCGCGGTGACCAACACCGTCGTCGGTTATCTGCGGGCGTACGACCGGGGGGTCGCCGGGCTCCGGCAGTCGCCGCGGCCGCATGGGTCCACTGCCGCGGGCGTTGCGCCGACGGAACGTCCGCCTTCTTCTGGCGGGGCGCCTTAGGAGGCGGCGGCTTCGCCGGACGGGCTGTTTTCAGCCCGTCCGGCGCTTGAGCACGAGCCCGTTAGGGCTACAGGGGGTCTGGGGCGCAGCCCCAGCCGGGAGGCGGGGCCTACTCGGCCAGCACCGCCTCCGCGTCCAGCGTCGTGCCGACCGCCTGGATCACCGCGGCGATCTTGAACGCCTCCTGGACCGTCTCGCGGTCGACGCCCGCCTTGCGGAGCACCTGCTCGTGCGAGTCGAGGCACTGCCCGCAGCCGTTGATCGCGGACACCGCGAGGGACCACAGCTCGAAGTCGGTCTTGTCCACGCCGGGGTTGCCGATGACGTTCATCCGCAGACCGGCGCGCAGCGTCCCGTACTCCGGGTCGGAGAGCAGGTGGCGCGTGCGGTAGAAGACGTTGTTCATCGCCATGACGGCGGCGGCCGACTTCGCCGCGGCGTACGCCTCGGGCGAGAGGTTCGCCTTCGCCTCGGGCTCCAGCTCGCGCAGGACCCGGGGGGAACGGGAAGCGATCGCGCACGCGAGCACCGTGCCCCACAGCTGCTGCTGCGGCAGTTCGGAGTTGCCGATCACCGAACCGAGGTTCAGGCGAAGGTCCTTGGCGTAGTCCGGTACGGCGGACTTCAGTTCGTCGAGAGCCATGTCAGTCAGACCTCGTTCACTCGCCGGAGAGGAGCTTGACCGGGTCGAGGGTGTCCTCGCCCTGCTTCCAGTTGCACGGGCACAGCTCGTCCGTCTGCAGCGCGTCGAGGACCCGCAGGACCTCCTTGGGATTACGGCCGACGGAGCCCGCAGTCACCATGGTGAACTGAATCTCGTTGTTCGGGTCGATGATGAAGACCGCGCGCTGCGCGAAGCCGTCCTCGCCCTCGACGCCGCAGTCGCGCATCAGCTCGTGCTTGGAGTCGGCCAGCATCGGGAAGGGCAGGTCACGCAGGTCGGCGTGGTCCTTGCGCCAGGCGTGGTGGACGAACTCGGAGTCGCCGGAGACGCCGAGGATCTGGGCGTCACGGTCGGCGAACTCGTCGTTCAGCTTGCCGAAGGCCGCGATCTCGGTGGGGCACACGAAGGTGAAGTCCTTCGGCCAGAAGAACACCACGCGCCACTTGCCCTCGTAGGACTTGTGGTTGATCTGCTCGAACTCCTTGCCGCTCTCCAGCGACACACAGGCGGTCAGGTCGTACGTGGGAAACTGGTCACCGACAGTGAGCACGAGCTCTCCTTGCAGCAAAAGGGAACCCCGCTTGCGGGATTTCCATGGGTTGGACTGATCACGAGGGTGGCACACGCTGCATTGATTAGTGAAATAGCTAGACTCGGTCAGGTTGATTGGTGGTGGCTATCAGTAGCGGTAGGTAATCGATGGCGTTGAGCGATACGGGGCGGCAAGTGGTGTGCGGTGACGGTTCGTGCATGGTGGTGAGCGACAGGTGAGTAAGCGGAGTGCGGCGCCGGGGAGCGGGCGGGCGCGTCAGCCGAGCCTTGCGCAGCTGCGAGCCTTCGCCGCCGTGGCCGAGCATCTGCACTTCCGGGACGCGGCCGCCGCGATCGGCATGAGCCAGCCCGCGCTGTCCGGCGCCGTCTCGGCTCTGGAGGAGGTTCTCGGCGTACAGCTCCTTGAGCGGACCACGCGCAAGGTGCTGCTGTCGCCCGCGGGGGAGCGGCTCGCGGCGCGGGCGAAGGCCGTACTGGCCGAGGTCGGGGCGCTCCTCGAGGAGGCCGAGGCGGTCCGTGCGCCCTTCACGGGCGAACTGAGGCTCGGTGTGATCCCTACCGTGGCCCCGTATCTGCTGCCGACCGTGCTCCGGCTGCTCCACGACACCTACCCGGACCTCGATCTCCAGGTGCACGAGGAGCAGACCGCGTCCCTGCTGGACGGGCTGGCCGCCGGGCGACTCGATCTGCTGCTGCTTGCGGTGCCCCTCGGCGTCCCCGGCGTCACCGAACTGCCGTTGTTCGACGAGGATTTCGTGCTCGTCACCCCGCTCGACCACTGGCTCGGCGGGCGCGAGGGGATTCCGCGGGAGGCCCTGCGGGAGCTGAAGCTGCTGCTGCTTGACGAGGGGCACTGTCTGCGGGACCAGGCCCTCGAGATCTGCCGGGAGGTGGGCCGCGACGACGCTCCGGTGACGACGACCGCGGCCGGCCTCTCGACGCTCGTGCAGCTCGTCGCGGGCGGTGTCGGTGTGACGCTGCTGCCGCGGACGGCCGTGAAGGTGGAGACCACTCGCAGCAATCAGCTGCTCACCGGTTACTTCGCGGAGCCCGCGCCGAGCCGGCGTATCGCCCTGGCGATGCGGACGGGAGCTGCGCGGTGCGCGGAGTACGAGGAGCTTGCCGGGGCCCTGCGGGAGGCGTTGCGGCCGCTGCCCGTGCGGGTGCTCTGACCTGCGCGGGTGACGCCGGGGCGACTGCCCGCGGCGGCGCGCCTGAGTGGCATTCGTGATGCTGTGGGTCAGTTGTGAGCCGTTCGCGCGCAACCTTCCGGGCGCTCCACTCGTCGGTTCCATGGGGACAGGTGCTCATTCTCACGTCCGGAAAAGACCGGATCGGGAGACCTTTGCCCCAGGGTGCGGTGTTAGCTTTCTGAGCTGACTTGGCCGGTATGCCTGTGAGGTCGCTGATGCGCCTGTGAGGCATACGCAGACGAGAACGAAGCGGAGCGGAACGGACGCATGGGACGAGCGGAAGAGCGACGAGCGCGGCAGCGCGGTGCGCGCCGGGCGGCGCACGTGCGCTCCTCCGGCGCCGAGCGCGGGGTGATACGCCGCCTCTTCACCTGGAAGAAGATCCTCGGGACGTTCTTCGGACTCTGCCTGCTGGGCATGGGCGCCTTCGTCGTCCTGTACATGGTCGTGGACGTGCCCAAGGGCAACGCGGACGCTCAGAAGCAGAGCAACATCTACAAGTACAGCGACGGCTCGGTGCTCGTCCGCACCGGTACGGTCAACCGCGAGATCGTGGAACTGGCCGATGTGCCCAAGGAGGTCCAGCGGACCTTCGTCGCCGCCGAGAACAAGTCCTTCTACAAGGACGCCGGCGTCGACTTCAAGGGCACCGCCCGCGGTCTCATCAACACCCTGTCCGGCAAGGGCAAGCAGGGTGGTTCGACGATCACCCAGCAGTACGTGAAGAACTACTACCTGAGCCAGGACCAGACCGTCACGCGCAAGCTGAAGGAACTGGTCATCTCGCTCAAGGTCGACCAGCAGTACTCCAAGGACGACATCCTCGCCGGGTACATCAACACCAGCTACTACGGCCGCGGCGCCTACGGCATCCAGGCCGCGGCCCAGTCGTACTACGGCGTCGACGCCAATGATCTCGACGTGGCCCAGGGGGCGTATCTCGCGGCGCTGCTGCAGGCCCCGAGCCAGTACGACTGGGCGGTCGCGTCGGACGAGGGCCGGAAGCTCGTCAAGGCCCGCTGGAAGTACGTCCTGAACAACATGGTCGAGGAGGGGTGGCTGTCCGCCTCAGATCTCCAGGGCCTGAAGTTCCCCGTCCCGGACGACCCCAAGGCGGCGCCCGGTCTGGAGGGCCAGACCGGCTATCTGGTGGACGCGGCCAAGGAAGCGCTGGAGAAGCAGCTCGTCGCCAAGGGCACAGCCGCCGACATGGACGAGGCCAAGGCGGTGGTCGACGCCGGCGGCTGGACCGTCACTCTCAACATCGACAAGAAGAAGCAGAAGCTGCTGGAGAAGGCCGTCAAGGCGAAGCTCACCAGCCGGCTGGACCCCGAGAAGCGCAAGGTCGACGCGAACGTCCAGGCAGGTGCCGCGTCCGTCGACCCCAGGACGGGCAAGGTCCTCGCGCTCTACGGCGGCCAGGACTTCACCAAGCACTACCGGAACAACGCCACCCGGCGTGACTACCAGGTCGCCTCGACCTTCAAGCCGCTGATCCTCGCGGCCGCGCTGGAGAACGGCTCCGAGACGCAGGACGGCCGGCCGATCACGGCGTCCACGGTCTACGACGGCACGAGCGAGCGCCCCGTCGTGGACGACGGCCGGAAGGTCGGGTTCGCGCCGCCGAACGAGGACGACGTCAACTACGGCGACGTCTCCGTGCAGACGGCGATGAACAAGTCCATCAACTCCGTCTTCGCTCAGATGGGCGTCGACGTGGGCATGGACGAGGTCATGAAGACCGCGGGCGAGCTCGGCATGGACGTCGACGGCCTGCAGTCCGTGCCCGCCCAGACCCTCGGTTCCATGGGCGCGAGCCCGCTGGAGATGGCCGGGATCTACGCGACGCTCGACAACCACGGCAAGAAGGTCACCCCGGCGATCGTGAAGTCCGCCAAGCACAAGGACCGCACGGTCGACTTCCCGGACCCGGTCGGCGAGCAGGTGATCAGCCGCGAGGCCGCCGACTCCGTGACCTCCGTGCTCACCGGCGTGGTGGACGACGGTACGGCCCGGCTCTCGGTGCGCGAGGCCCCGAACCGCAACGGCCAGCAGGTCGCCGGCAAGACGGGTACGTCCGACAACAACAAGTCGGCCTGGTTCACCGGCTACACGCCGAAGCTCGTCACGTCCGTCGGACTGTTCGGCGAGGGTGCCGTGGGCACCGCGAACGAGAGCAAGCAGGTCACGCTGAAGGGCGCGGCGGGCGGCGGCCGTGTCAACGGTGGTGGTTTCCCGGCCGAGATATGGGCGGCGTACACCTTCGGCGCGATGGGGTCGACGAGCGAGTTCGATCTCGACACGGACATGGGAGCGGCCGTGACGCCGACCGTCGAGCCCACGCCGACCGTCGAGGAGACGCCGTCGGACACGCCCTCGGCGCCGCCGACCAGCACCGAGCCGACCACGGAGGCGCCTACGAGTGAGGCGCCTACGGAGCAGCCGACCGTCGAGCCGACGGATGGGGCCACGACTCGGCAGCCGACTGCGCCGGCGACCACGCCGACGGTCGGGATCCCGGAGAATCCCGATGACAGCCGGGGTGACGGGGACTCCGGCTGACAGGCTGCGGCGCAAGCCGAAGGCGCCCGGAACTGAAGGTTCCGGGCGCCTTCGCGTCGGGGTGCGGTGCCCGACGCGTGAGGGAGTCAGCCGCCGTTGACTCGTTTGGCGATGCGGTCGCCCAGTTCCTTGTCGATGTTGCGCCAGTACTGGAGGGCGCGGTCCAGGACGGGGCGGGAGACGCCCGCGCTGAGGTGGCCGCTGACGTTGGACACCAGGCGTTCGCGGGCCGCGTCGTCCAGGACCTCCCGGACCAGCGTGCCCGGCTGACCCCAGTCGTCGTCCTCGCTGTGCAGCGCGTACGCCTCGCGGACCATCTCGCCCGCCGCATGCCAGCCCGCGGGCTCGCCGAAGGTCTCCGTGGCAGCCGCCGGCCCGCCGTACGAGTTGGGCGCGTACACGGCGCCGACGTTCGCCGGCTCGTACCGCATCGGGCCGTCCTTCGCGTACGAGTGGACGGCCGACCGCGGGCGGTTCGGCGGCAGCTGCGCGTAGTTGGGGCCGATCCGGTAGCGGTGCGTGTCCGGGTACGAGAAGAGCCGGCCGAGCAGCATCTTGTCCGGGGACGGGCCGATGCCCGGCACCAGGTTCGAGGGCTCGAAGGCGGCCTGTTCGATATGGACGAAGAAATCCTCCGGATTCTTGTTCAGCGTCATCCGGCCGACCTCGATCAGCGGGTAGTCGCCGTGCGGCCACACCTTGGTCAGGTCGAACGGGTTGAAGCGGTAGTCCGGCGCGTCCTCGAACGGCATGACCTGCACGTGCATCGTCCACGACGGGGCGTTGCCGGAGGCGATCGAGTCGAACAGGTCACGGCGGTGGATGTCGCCGTCCGTGCCCGCGAGCTCGTCGGCCTCGGCCTGGGTGAGGAAGTCGATGCCCTGGTCGGTCTTGATGTGGTACTTGACCCAGAACTTCTCGCCGCCTCCGTTGACCCACATATAGGTGTGGGAGCTGTAGCCGTTCATGTTGCGGTACGTCTTCGGGACGCCCCGGTCGCCCATCAGCCACGTCACCATGTGCGCGGACTCGGGGGACAGGGTCCAGAAGTCCCACTGCATGTTGTTGTCGCGCAGGCCGCTGTCGGGACGGCGCTTCTGGGAGCGGATGAAGTCCTGGAATTTCATCGGGTCGCGTACGAAGAAGACCGGCGTGTTGTTGCCGACCAGGTCGTAGTTACCGTGCTCCGTGTAGAACTTGAGCGCGAAGCCGCGTGGGTCGCGCCAGGTGTCGGGGGAGCCCTGCTCCCCGGCGACCGTCGAGAAACGCGCCAGCATCTCCGTCCGCTTCCCCGGTTGGAAGAGGTCGGCCTTGGTGAACTGGCTGACGTCGTTGGTGACTTCGAAGATTCCGTACGCGCCGGCGCCCTTGGCGTGCACCACCCGCTCGGGGACCCGTTCGCGGTTGAACTGGGCCATCTTCTCGATGAGGTAGTGATCCTGGAGAAGGACGGGGCCGGTATCGCCGACCGTGAGCGAATGCTCGTCGCTCTCCACCGGTACTCCGGCGTTCGTCGTGGTGTACGGAACCTTATGTACTGCTTCGGTCACGAGCGTCCTCCCGTCGTGCATTTGGGATAGGTCAGGTCGCTTCGCCCACCACAGCAGTCAACTCCGCCAACGCGACGTCGGCAACATTTGGATCTTGTCCAAGGTGAAACTCGTACAAAAGTCCCGGGTCAGCCGATGCTGGGGCTTCCCCGGGACGGCCTCAGCCCGACGAGGGCGTCGGCAGTTCGAACCAGACCACCTTCCCGGTGCTCAGCCGGGTCGCGCCCCAGCGGCGGGCCAGCTTGTTGACCAGGAAGAGCCCGCGCCCGCCCTCGTCCGTGGCCCGCGCCTGGCGCAGCCGCGGCAGCTGGGGCACGTCGTCGCCGACCTCGCACCGCAGCACGTCGGTGCGCAGCAGACGCAGCGTGACCGGGCGTGACGTATAGCGAACGGCGTTCGTGACCACCTCGCTGACCAGCAGTTCCACCGAGTCCGTCAGTTCCTCCAGGTCCCAGCGGGCCAGTGCCTTGCGGGCCAGCCCGCGGGCGCGGCGCGGTGCCGCGTCCTCCGGGTCCAGGTTCCAGTACGCGACGTCGCTCGGCGCGATCCCGTTGAAGCGCGCCGCGAGCAGCGCGATGTCGTCGTCCCGGTCACCCGGGCCGAGCATGTCGAGCACCTCGTCGCACAGCGCCTCCAGCGGCGGCGGGTGGTCCGGGCCGGTCAGCTGCGCGGTCGCGGAGAGCCGCTCGCGCAGCTGCTCTATGCCGGTCCACACGTCACGCAGCCGGGACTCGACGAGACCGTCCGTGTACAGCAGCAGCGTGGCCCCGGCGGGCGCGTCCAGCTCGACGGCCTCGAAGTCGACGCCGCCTACACCGATCGGGGCGCCGGGCGGCACCCGCAACACCTCGGCGCGGCCGCCCAAGTGCAGCAGCACCGGCGGCGGATGGCCCGCATTGGCGATGGTGATGCGGTGCGTCACCGGGTCGTAGACGGCGTACAGGCAGGTCGCCATGCGGTCCGTGCCGAGCCGCTGCGCCTGCTCGTCGAGGTGGTGCAGCACCTCCTGGGGCGGCAGGTCCAGTCCGGCCAGGGTCTGCGCGGTCGTCCGCAGCTGGCCCATGATCGCCGCCGAGGTCATGGAGTGGCCCATGACGTCGCCGACGACGAGGGCGACGCGGTTGCCGGGCAGCGGGATCGCGTCGTACCAGTCGCCGCCGACCCGGGCCGTCTCGGCGGCCGGCAGATAACGGGACGCGAGCCGCACGCCGTGCGGCTGGGGCAGCGACTCGGGCAGCATCGTGCGCTGCAGCTCGTCGGCGATGTACGCCTCGCGGTCGTACAGGACCGCCTTGTCGATGCCGAGCGCGCTGTGCGTGGCGAGCTGGGCGGCGACCAGCAGATCCTCGCTCTCGAACGCCGGCCGGTCAGGACGGCGCAGGAACACCGCGGCACCGATGACACGCCGACGGCCGCGCAGCGGAGCCAGGATCGTGTGCTGCCCGCCCGGTACCTGCCGCTCCCCTCCGAGCAGTTCGGGCAGCGCGCCCAGCGCGGCGGTAGCGTCCGCGAACACGGGACGTACGCCGCGCAGCACCTCGGCGAGCGGACCGCCAGGCCGCACCTCGCACAGCTCCGTGGTCCCCGTGACATCGGGCTGCAGCTGCAGCCCCGGAAACAGCCCCGGCGGCAGGCCGCCGTCGGTGTCCGCGTCCTCGGTTCCGTCCTCGATCCGCCGCAGCCGGTCGGTGCGCCGCAGCCGCAGGACGACGGGCCCGGAGGGCCGCTCGTCGCCGACCGGCAGCGGGTCGCGCAGATACACCAGGATCGCGTCGGAGAACGTCGGCACGGTGGCCCGGCACAGCCCCATCACGATCTCGTCGAGGTCCATGCCCCGCGCGATACGCCGGGTCGCGGCCCCGACGAACCGCAGCCGGTCGCCGTCGCGCTGCATCGCGGCAGGGCCGAGCGAGGGCGAGGGCGCCCCGGTCAGGGAGCGTGATCCCGCCTCGCCCGGGTGGAGCCCGGCCTCGGGGCTCTCTCTCGCGTCGGCCCAGTGCGTACTGTCGGCGCCTCGCTGAAGCGGTGCGCCCTGAGGTGCGGGGCGCGGACGATGAGGGTCGGGTTCGGCGGTCGAGGGCTGGGAGTGCTCGGTGCCGGCGCTGCCCACAGGGCCCACGGGACCGGATCCGGCAGGCCCGGCGGACCGGGCAGCTCCGGGGGGATCGGCAGGTCCGGAGGGCCCGGCAGCTCCGGGGGGACCGGCAGGTCCGGAGGGCCAGGCTCCGGAGGGCGTGCCGGAGGCGTCCGCGGCGCCGGATGCGTTTCCGGGACCGGCGGGGCCCGCGGCGTCGGACGCGTTCCCGGGACCAGCGGGGCCCGCGGCGCGCGGATTGCCGCCGCGCGGCCCGGTCGTGCCGTGCGCGGCCGAGGGGTCGCCGGGTCGGCCCTGCGCAGGTAAGGCGACCATGCCCGCTGCGTCAGGGACTTCCGGGTTCTCCGGGGTACGCAGCAGCGCCCCGCGCGGGTCCGCGGGGGCGGGAGGCGGGGCAGCGGTGGGCTGCCCGCGCTCGTGGGAGGTGGGGTGCTCCGTCACGCGTGTCGAATCCGTCCGTCCGGGGCTGCGCGCCGTGCGCGCCATGGGTCTCAGGAGCGCTGGCAGTTGAGGAACAGGTGCTGTTCGGGATCGGGGCCACTCCTGCTCGTGGTGGTTCCCCCGCGCCGGCCGAGCCGGGAGTGGGAGAGGAGCCGGGAGCCTGGGGGAGCATCGGGCATCGCCGGAACGCACGCGAACGTGTCCTCCCCGGCGATCCCGGAATCCTCGTCGCGCACGCCCTGGCGCAGTTCGTTCCGCAGAGAGGCCGATACCCGGAATACGTGTGCCAAGAACTGATTCTCGGTCCCCTGCCGACGAGGCGTCGGACAGCCACCGGACCGGCCCCTGCGATGGGCCCGGTACGCCCCGGCCATACCGTCCGCCCGGTACGGCGTCGCGCCACCGTACCGTTCGTAAGCCTCGCTACCCTCGCTCACGTCCCGCCGCCCCTCGATGACGTCGTGTCAGGCCTTGTCCCTGTGAAAGGAGTTGATGCTGTGCTGCTGCTGTGTACTTGCGGAGGACGATCCTACGTTTGCCCTACGGGGGCGCATCAAGGGTCTCATGACGGCACTCGAGCGGGCGTGCGATCCCAGTCGTCCGGAAGGAGCGGTATCGACCATTCCGGGTCCGGCCGCCAGTGCTGCCAGCCGTCCGAATAGGGCGCCCCCCACGAGCGGATCACCTCGACGGCATCGCGCCCGGCCCGGCGTACGGCCGCGGCCTGAGCGGCGTCCATCAGACCGGCCTGCTGCGCCTGCGCGAACTCGTCCTCGTCGCGCCACTGCCAGGTGCGGTCCGGATACACGCAGATGTCCAGGAAGTGGTCCTCGGAGTCGATTCCGCCGGCCCAACGCACACGCGGCTCCTCCAGGTTCACGTACCAGTTCTTGAACCGCCAGCCCGGCTCCCAGAACAGCCATACGGACCAGGCCTCACCGGGTCGCGCCAGCTTCAGCACGCCCGTGCCGAACCAGCGGTCGCGCCGCACCGTGCGCGGCTTCGTGTACCGCGTGTCCAGCGGCTCCACATGCACCGGCGTGCCGTCCGCGAGGACCGGCTTCACACACTCCGTACCGGGCGCCATCCATACGGCGAGCAGCTCGGCGGTGTCCTGGACGACGGTCACGGGACGGCAGATGTGGAAGCGGTCGCCGGCGTTCTCCCGGTAACGCCACAGGATGTGGTCGCCGGGAGCCCAGTGCGCCGTGCCGCTTCCGTCCATGAGTCCGCTCGCCCTGTCTGTCATGCGCAGATATTAGGTGCCCAGGGCATACGACGCTGCGGTGCCCGTCACGGATGCAGGAGTGGCAACACGGATGCGCCATGGCGAAACACGAATGCGCCATGGCGCAACATGACCGCAATGGAAAACCGCGGTGCGGGCCGCTACGGGTGTGTCATCCGCAGGACGTCCAGCGCCTCGTCCAGCTGCTCGAGCGTCAGGTCGCCCCGCTCGACGTACCCGGACTCCAGGACCACCTGGCGAATCGTCTTCCGCTCGGCCAGCGCCCGCTTCGCCACCTTCGCCGCCTCTTCGTATCCGATGTACCTGTTCAGCGGGGTCACGACGGACGGCGAGGACTCGGCGTACTCACGGGCCCGCTCGCGGTTCGCGGTGATGCCGTCCACGGTCCGGTCGGCCAGCAGCCGTGAGGCGTTCGCGAGGAGCCGGACGGACTCCAGCACGTTCTTGGCGATCACCGGCAGCATGACGTTGAGCTCGAAGTTCCCCGCGGCACCGGCCACCGTGACCGTCGTGTCATTGCCGGTGACCTGCGCGGCGACCATCAGTACGGCCTCGGGGACGACCGGGTTGACCTTGCCCGGCATGATCGACGAACCGGGCTGGAGGTCGGGCAGGGCGATCTCGGCGAGCCCGGTGCGCGGACCGCTCGACATCCACCGCAGATCGTTCGCGATCTTCGTCAGCCCGACCGCGATGGTCCGGAGCTGGCCGCTCGTCTCGACGATGCCGTCACGCGCGCCCTGCGCCTCGAAGTGGTTGCGCGCCTCGGTGAGCGGCAGCCCGGTGGCCCGCGCCACCTCGGCGATCACGGCGGCCGAGAAACCGGGAGGTGTGTTGATACCGGTGCCCACGGCCGTGCCCCCGAGCGGCAGTTCGGCCAGCCGCGGCAGCGAGGCCCGCAGCCGCTCCACGCCGTACCGCACCTGCGCGGCGTACCCGCCGAACTCCTGGCCGAGGGTCACGGGCGTGGCGTCCATGAGATGCGTACGCCCGGACTTCACGACATCGGCGAACTCGTCCGACTTCCGCTCCAGGGAGGCCGCCAGATGCTCGAGAGCCGGGATCAGATCGTGCGTCACGGCGGCGGTGGCGGCGATATGGATGGAGGACGGGAAGACGTCGTTCGAGGACTGCGAGGCGTTCACGTGATCGTTCGGGTGGACGGGACGCCCGAGCCGCTCGGTGGCGAGCGTGGCCAGCACCTCGTTGGTGTTCATGTTGGAGGAGGTGCCAGACCCCGTCTGAAACACATCGACGGGGAAGTGCTCGTCCCACCGCCCCTCGGCGACCTCCTGCGCCGCGTCCACGATGGCGTCCGCGATGTCCTTGTCGAGCACGCCGAGTTCGGCGTTCACCTTGGCCGCCGCCGCCTTGATACGCGCCAGCGCCTCGATGTGCGCGCGCTCGAGGCGCTGCCCGGAGATGGGGAAGTTCTCCACGGCCCGCTGCGTCTGCGCCCGCCACTTGGCGTGCGCGGGGACGCGCACTTCGCCCATGGAGTCGTGCTCGATGCGGTAGCGCTGGTCGCCGTTGTCTTCGGTCGTCGTCATCGTCGTACCTCCAGGGAGGAGAGCGTTGGGTCGGTGGGGCGTATTCCCCTTTCGGGATCTTCCCCTCTCAGGGCTTTGCTCTCAGGCGCGAGTAGGACTCCGGTAGGCCTTCCCGATCACGCGGGTAGGGAGCCTGTCGGTCGCATGCGGCTGATGGACGGTTTGACGGAGGTTCGGGATGGGTGCAGTGACGTCGCAGCGGGACAGGGATTTCCTGGACGGCGGGGTCCAGCTCGGCGACCCCTGGCAGGGAGTGGACAGGGAGGCCCTGGCGCGGGCCGTCCGTGAGCAGTCCGAGCGGCCGGTGCCCGGTGTGGACGACATGGCGTCCTATCTCGCGGCCCAGGTGTCGGACACCTCGCACCGCGAGGTGGTGGGGCCGCTTCTGGCTGGTCAGGGCGCGAGCGGTGTCGTGGTGCGGCGTGGCGTGGTCATCGCCTCGTGGGGCCACCCGACACGCGAGGAGATGGCCTACAGCGTGACCAAGAGCGTCCTGTCCCTGGTGGCTGGCGTCGCCTTCGACGACGGGCTGCTGCGCCTGGACGAACCTGTGTCCACGTCGGTCGACCTGCCACAGTTCGCCGACGCCCATGGGCGCGCGATCACGTGGCGGCATCTGCTCGACCAGACCAGCCAGTGGGAGGGCGAGCTGTGGGGCAAGCCGACACGAGTCGACGCTCAGAGCACCCGTGAGGGCACGGAGTCGGCGGGCGGCCCGCCCGGCGAGGGCTGGGCCTACAACGACGTACGCGTGAACCTCACCGCCCTCGCGCTCACGGCCTTGTCGGGCCGCTCCCTGCCGGACGTCCTGCGCGAGGGGATCATGACGGCGATGGTTGAACGACGACCGCACGGTGTGGCCCACAGCGCCCGCGACCGGGCGCTGCGCCCGTGGCAACGGCGGCAGCCACCTGCTGTGGGTCGATCCCGCGCGTGACCTGGTGATCAGCTCGCGCTGGGGGGCGGAGGTCGAGTCGCTCCTGGTGGGCGTCTCGCGGGCCGTGGCGCCCAGCGCGTGAGGCACGGGTGGGCGGTGCGCTACCGGTGAAGGCCGGGCATCGCCCAGTCCGTCGCGTTGTGCTCGCAGGAGCCGACCCAGCAGTTCAGCAAGGTACCGACGAGGTGCCGGTCGGCGGTGGGCCAGGAGTCAGTCGTCCTGGTCATCCTCCCGTCCGAGTGGGCGAAGAGCTCCTTGGTAGTCGCCGGTGGTTACTAGGTCATCGACGATCCGGACCATGGCGGGAATGCCAGCCTCCCGGACGATGAGCCCGTCCCAGCAGTAGAAGTAGCCTCCGTCCAGACATTCGCCTGTGTTCTTCCAGCGGTCCATCAGGTGCCGCACCTCATCGAGAGTGAGCACTGTCCCAGACCATCGGTTGCCACTGGCGAAGGTCACCCACATGTCGACGTTGCACACCTCATCCAAGTCTTCGCCTGCTCCCGGCACGAAACAGATCTCGTACTCGTCCCGCTTGACCCGGTAGAACGGCCCATCCCACACAGTGCCCCCAAGATGCTGTCGCCACATTCATAGCTGGCTCGATCGACTCGGCGCGGAAGCCACCACCGCGAATCGCGGGCCCACCACAGCGGTAGCAGGTCGAGCGGGGAACCGCGGTGTCAGCAACGCCAGGTCAGCCTGGCCACGGGACCAAGCGCTGTCGGTGGAGCCTTCTACAGTGCCCCCATGGGAAGCCACTTCCAAACCATCGTCGACCTGGACGCCACTGCCGTAGACGCTTCGGTACTCGCAGCCCGCGGCCGCGACTGGCTGGTTGCGGAAGGGGTAGTCCTCGCTGAGCGCACCAATTGCGTTCTCGGCGCCCCGCTGGGCCACCCGCCGGGCCCACTCTGGGCCAAGGCCGTCAGCCAAGAGGACTGGGAGCCCAGCGACGGACTCAACATCGAGAGCGGACGGACCGTGTTCCACGGCGGCCAGGGCGACGCCATGTACGCCATCTGCCCACGCTGCGCGGCATCCACAGACCTGTACACCGACCACTGGGACGTGATCGAGGGTGCCTGGGACCCGTTCGAGAAGGCTATCGAGACCTGGTACGACACGGGCAGGTCCACCGTCAGCTGCCAGCACTGCAATTGTTCCAGTGATCTGGCCGCGTGGACTTGGGCAGACGATTACTACGCTTTCGGGTACCTGGGTTTTGAGTTCTGGGACTGGCCCGAGTTCAGCCCCCGCTTTCTCAACCGCTTCGCACAGGCACTGGGGGGCCATCGCACGGTCCTGGTCGGGGGAAAGCTGTGAAGAAGCGTTGAGGCCCGCCGTCGAGGGCCACCGAGGTCGTTGATGCCCAACTTGTCAAACTGGCCTGATAGGACGGCATGAAATGAGCCCCACCAGCGTTCATGCGGGCTTCATGCGATCTGCGGTCCGCAAGTGGCTATGAGAGCGCGGAGTTGGCGCGGTCCGGTGGACAGCATCACCTCCGGCTCGTCGCTCTCGCGGAGCAGGATCGTTCCGTCCGGAGTGGCGGTCACGTACACGCAATCGGAGCCGTCCGGGCTGAACGTCGACTTCTGCCAGGCGAACGGGGGTATGTTGGCCACTGCTTCACAGGCTCCGGATGATGTCGGCGATGAGTTCGCGTGAGGCCTCTGGCTTGAGCGCGACGGCCTCCATGCGGTCGAGGATAATGCGGTACTTGGTCAACTGGGCCTGGGCGTCAAGGAAGTCACAGCCGTGGTGGGTGTCCAGCTGCACGGTGTCGAGGTGCGGGTCCGTGCCGTGCACGTAGTTGATCGACTGGCCGTTGCCGGGGAATCCCGAGCAGCTGTAGGGGATCACGCGGATGGTGATGTGGTCCTCTTCGCTCAGTTCGAGCAGATGGGTGAGCTGGGCGCGGGCGGTGTCCGGGCCGCCGTACTGGATGTGCAGGGCGGCCTCGTGGAGCAGCGCCGTGTAAGGCGGCGGGTTGTCGCGATGCAGGACCGTCTGCCGCTTGATGCGGTGTGAGAGTCGGTGCTCGATCTCGTGCGGGCGGAAGGCGGGTACCGCCTCGCGCAGCATGGCGCGGGTGTGGTCCGGGGTCTGGAGCAGCGCCGGGATGTGGATGGTCAGAGCGACCCTCAACGCCGTGGCGTGGTACTCCATTTCGGCGAGGTCGATGAGGTCGGGCGGCAGGTGGTCGCGGTACTCGTCCCACCATCCCCGCACCCGCCGACCGGTCATAGCAGCCAGAGCGTCCACGAGTGACTCGTCTGGGCAGGCGTACGTGAGGGCGATGGCGCGTACGCGGTCCGCGCTCACGGGGTAGCGGCCTGCCTCGATCATGCTCACCCGCGCCTGCTGCAAGCCCAGTTGCTGGGCCGCCTCGGTCGAGGAGAGCCCGGCGTGTTCCCGGAGCTTGCGCAACTCGGCGCCGAGTCGGCGCTGGCGCAGGGTGGGGGTGTTGGTGGGCGGCACTGCCCTTCCTCTCGCGTTGATGAGCGGCTCGGTCCGTGTCCGTCCCTCACACAGGTGATTCCACTACGAGTTATCACCTTCAAGGTGGCAGATCTATCACCTTACGCTCTACGGTCGTGGCATCAGCTGGCTCAACTGGCCTGGCCCGTAAGCCGGAAGCGCACCGCGCTGCCCTGCCCGCGCGGCACTGCCACCGCATGGCCGGACGCGTTGAGCGAACCAAGTCACCTACCGCAGGAGGCGTTCATGGTCACCGTATCCCCGCCCCAGTCAGAAGGGTCGCCGTTCTGGTCGTACGCCCTCCACCTGCCGTACGACCCCCGGGCCGCACGTATCGCCCGCCGAACCCTGCGGGCGGTGCTCGCCGAGCACGCTATGACTGAATTGGCCGAACCAGCAGAGCTGTTGACGTCCGAACTGGTCACCAACGCCTACCGGCACTCCAAGGGGCCCGCCGCTCTACGGCTGCGCGCGCTCGACGGCGGGCGGCTGCGGCTGAGCGTGTGGGACACCGATCCGCGCATCCCGCCTCCCTTCGACTGCGGGAGCGGTGCGCTTCGCCCCGTGGCCGTATCGGGGGATGTCGAGAGCGGGCGCGGGCTGTTTCTCGCATGCCATTACGCGCAGGCATGGGGCGGCTGGCGCCTGGGCGATGACCTGCTCGGACGGGGCGGAAAGCTGCTGTGGTGTGAACTCGGTGTCGCCCGGTTTCCTGCCCCAAACGGCACCGCCCTCACCTGCGACGCGACGCAGGTGAGGGCGGCCCATCAGACAGATGCGGTTACGCCAGCCCCGGCCCCCGCACCGGAATGCTCGTGAACGTAGGCGCCGGCGCCGGGTCCTGGAAGAAGTCGTTCCCCTTGTCGTCTACGACGATGAAGGCGGGGAAGTCCTCCACCTCGATCTTCCAGACCGCCTCCATGCCGAGCTCCTCGTACTCGACGACCTCGACCTTCTTGATGCAGTCCTGGGCGAGGCGGGCGGCGGGGCCGCCGATGGAGCCGAGGTAGAAGCCGCCGTGAGCGTCGCACGCGTCCGTGACCTGCTTGCTGCGGTTGCCCTTGGCGAGCATGATCTTGGAGCCGCCCGCGGCCTGGAACTGCTCCACGTAGGAGTCCATGCGGCCGGCCGTGGTCGGGCCGAACGAGCCGGACGCGTAGCCCTCGGGGGTCTTCGCCGGGCCCGCGTAGTAGACCGGGTGGTCCTTCAGGTACTGCGGCATCTCCTCGCCCGCGTCCAGCCGCTCCTTGATCTTGGCGTGGGCGATGTCGCGGGCCACGACCAGCGGGCCGGAGAGGGACAGGCGGGTCTTCACCGGGTACTTCGTCAGCTCGGCGAGGATGTCGTCCATCGGCTGGTTCAGGTCGATCTTCACGACGTCGGAGGACTCGTCCAGGTGCTCGTCCGTCGTGTCCGGCAGGAAGCGCGCCGGGTCCGTCTCCAGCTGCTCCAGGAACACGCCCTCGGCGGTGATCTTCGCGACCGCCTGGCGGTCGGCCGAGCAGGAGACGGCGATGGCGACCGGGCAGGACGCGCCGTGGCGGGGGAGGCGGACGACCCGGACGTCGTGGCAGAAGTACTTGCCGCCGAACTGCGCGCCGATGCCGATCTTCTGCGTCAGCTCGAAGACCTTCTCCTCCAGCTCCTTGTCCCGGAAGCCGTTGCCCAGCGGAGAGCCCTCGCTCGGCAGCTCGTCGAGGTAGTGCGCGGACGCGTACTTCGCGGTCTTCAGGGCGTACTCGGCGCTCGTACCGCCGACGACGATCGCCAGGTGGTACGGCGGGCAGGCGGCCGTACCGAGCGAGCGGATCTTCTCCTCGAGGAACTTCATCATGGAGGCCTCGTTGAGGACCGCCTTCGTCTCCTGGTACAGGAAGGACTTGTTGGCGGAGCCGCCGCCCTTCGCCATGAACAGGAACTTGTACGCGCCGCCGTCCGTCGCGTACAGCTCGATCTGCGCCGGGAGGTTGGAGCCGGTGTTCTTCTCCTCCCACATGGTGAGCGGAGCCATCTGCGAGTAGCGCAGGTTGAGGTTCAGATACGCGTCGTAGATGCCGCGGCTCAGGGCCTCCTCGTCACCGCCCTCCGTGAGGACGTTCTGGCCGCGCTTGCCCATGACGATCGCGGTGCCGGTGTCCTGGCACATCGGGAGCACGCCCGCGGCCGCGATGTTCGCGTTCTTGAGCAGGTCGAGGGCCACGAACTTGTCGTTCGACGACGCCTCGGGGTCGTCGATGATGCGCCGCAGCTGCGCGAGGTGCGCCGGGCGGAGGTAGTGCTGGATGTCGTGGATGGCCTCCTCGGCGAGCTTGCGCAGCGCCTCCGGCTCGACCTTGAGGAACGTCCGCCCGTCGGCCTCGAAGGTGGAGACACCCTCGGAGGTCACCAGCCGGTACGGCGTGGTGTCCTCTCCCGTCGGCAGCAGATCGGTATATGCGAACTCCGGCATTTCGCCCATTCCTCACTCGACAGACGCGGCGGCTGGCCCTCATCGGCAGCGCTCACAGCGTCCACCAGCGTAGAACTTGGCGAGTCGGGCGAGGTTGTGAGGTAAGGCTCAGTTCGATTGCTTCCGGCCGACCGCGCCGGGTCGTTCTCGGCCGGACTGTGGGGTAGTCGCGATCTATCGCGTTTGGGTACGCTGCTGTCGTGGACCTCGAGAAGCAAGACTCAGCGAAGGCTCAAGGCGACGGCCGGGCTCCGGTGGCGGAACCGGATCCGGGTCCTGTTCAGGAGTCGATGCGCGAGCCCGTGGCGCTCCGCGCCTCCGACGCGGACCGCGACCGGATCGCGGACATCCTCCGTGAGGCCCTCGCCGAGGGCAGGCTCACGGCCGACGAGCACGCCGAGCGGATCGACGGCGTCTATCGCGCGAAAACCCTCGGCGAACTCGAGCCGCTGGTCCGGGACCTTCCGGCGGGCCGCGATGCCACCGGCTCCGGCTCCGGCACCGACTTCCCCTCCGCGGCGTACGACCCGGCGCCGTCGCGGCCGACCGCGGGCGCGGTGCCGTCTGTCGCCGACGAGAACCTGGTCGCCGTCTTCAGCAGCTCCGTCCGCAAGGGCCGTTGGCGCGTGGGCCGCAGGACCCATGCGTACGCGATCTTCGGCAGCGTCGAGATCGACCTCAGCGAGGCGATCTTCGAGTACCAGCAGGTCGTGATCAAGGCGGTCTCGGTCTTCGGCAACGTGGAGATCCGCGTCCCGGAGAACATCTCGCTGCGCGGCAACGGCGGCGGCGTGCTGGGCAACTTCGAGGTGGACACGCTCGACTCGGCCGAGCGCGACGCCCCCGTGGTCTTCGTCGACGGCATGGCCGTCCTCGGCAATATCGAGGCGAGGCCCAAGCGGGGCAAGCTCGTGCGCGACCTGCAGGACCGTATCGACCGCCACATGCGCAAGCACTTGGGGCACTGAGCCGGTTCAGCGGTTGGGGCACTCAGCCGGTTCCAACGGTGGCACTGAGCCGGTTCAGCAGTGGGGGCACTGGAGCTGGTTCCGCAGGTGGGGTCCTGAGCCGGTTCGCGGTTCCCGGGGCTCCGGAGGGCGGCGAGTCGGCACGGCTTTTGTGCGGCGAACTTTCGTGCATCGGAACTCAGTGCATAGGCGCGCGCACAGCGGGTAGACCATGCTCCATCGCCGCTCGCTCGCGAAGCCGTCGTCAGGAGTAGACCGTGCTGCAACCGCCGCATCAGTCCCTGCAGGTAGCTGCCGTTCCGCCCCGGCGGGTCCCAGTGCGAGACCGCGATCAGGACAATCCATGGCACACCGAGGCCGTGTGCCGCCGCGATGAGGCCGGACTGTTCTTCGCCCCGTCAAAGGAACCCACCGCCGCCCGGCTGTCTCGCGAAGAGGCCGCCAAGCGCGTCTGCGCCCGCTGTCCCGTCATGGTCGAGTGCCGCGAGCACGCGCTGCTGCAGCCCGAGCCGTACGGCGTGTGGGGCGGCCTGACCGCCGCCGAGCGCCGCGTGGTCCTGGCCCGCCGCCGCAGGCGCGAGCTGGAGCTGAAGAAGGCGGCCCGGGCCGCCGATCCGATAGCCGCGGCCGGGTAGCCGGTAGCCCGTGGTCCATACGTGAAATGGGGCGCCCTCCCGCACAGAGGGCGCCCCATATCGCGTGGCCGTGGACCCGGCAGTCAAGCGCTTGGACCAGGCACTCAACTGCTTGGACCGGGCACTCAACTGCTTGGACCAGTCGGTCCAGACGGTCGGTTACTGCGCGCGGTCGAAGTCGATGGCGCTGTAGGCGCGCAGCTTCGACAGGCGGTGTACCGAGTCGATCTGCCGGATCGTGCCGGACTTCGACCGCATGACCAGCGACGACGTCGACGCCGTTTCCGCGCGGTACCGCACACCGCGCAGCAGCTCGCCGTCGGTGATGCCGGTCGCGACGAAGAACACGTTCTCGCCGGAGACCAGGTCGTTGGTGGAGAGGACGCGGTCGAGGTCATGGCCGGCGTCGAGGGCGCGCTGCCGCTCCTCGTCGTCCTTGGGCCACAGCTTGCCCTGGATGGTGCCGCCCAGGCACTTGATCGCGCACGCCGAGATGATGCCCTCCGGCGTACCGCCGATGCCCATCAGCAGGTCGATGCCGCTGCCCTCGCGGACGGCCAGGATGGAGCCCGCGACATCGCCGTCGGAGATCAGCTTGATGCGGGCGCCGGTCTCCCGGATCTCCTTGATGATCCCCTCGTGGCGGGGCCGGTCGAGGATGACGACGGTCACGTCCCCGGCAGAGCACCCCTTGGCCTTGGCGACCCGGCGGATGTTGACGGAGACGGGAGCGTTGATGTCGACGAAGTCCGCGGCTTCGGGGCCGGTGACCAGCTTGTCCATATAGAAGACGGCGGACGGGTCGAACATGGTGCCGCGGTCGGCGGCGGCCAGCACCGCGATGGCGTTCGGCATGCCTTTGGCGCACAGTGTGGTGCCGTCGATCGGGTCGACCGCGATGTCGCACTCGGCCCCCGTGCTGTCGCCGATGCGCTCTCCGTTGAAGAGCATCGGCGCCTCGTCCTTCTCGCCCTCGCCGATGACGACGACGCCGTTCATCGAGACGGTGGAGACGAGGGTGCGCATGGCCCGTACCGCAGCGCCGTCGGCGCCGTTCTTGTCCCCGCGGCCCACCCAGCGGCCCGCGGCCATCGCTGCGGCCTCGGTGACCCGGACGAGCTCCATGGCGAGGTTGCGGTCGGGGGCCTCGGGTGAGACCTCGAGTTCGGAAGGCAGATGATTCTCGGTCATCGAGACGCACCTTTCTGATACGAACAGGGCAGCGCCCGAAGGGCTCTTTGGAAGGGCGGTGGTGGGAGACGGGCGGGCGGCCGACTGAGGGTGATGAGTCCCGACTCTATCGGCAGGCTGACAAAATGAGCAGTGGGCCCCACGTATGAGCGGATGGGGAGCGGGCGGGCATAGCGCTCGTCACAGTTGTCGCGTTCGGGGCAGGGGGGTGCCGGGGCGTGGACGGGGACCTGCGACGATGGGGGCGTGGCAGGTACGAAAGGCAAGCAGACCGTGCGGGACATGGTGCTGTCGTTGGGCGTGATCATTCTGGTCGCGTTCTTCATATACCTCTTCATCCCGCACGACGGCACTCAAACACCCCTGAAGCGTGTCGACTACCGCGTCGATCTGCTGACGGCACGCCGCGCGGCGGCGTACCCGGTGGCGGCGCCGGAGGGCCTGCCCAAGGAGTGGAAGCCGACGTCGGTGCGGTTCCAGGGCGCCGACCACGACGCATGGCATCTGGGCTTCCACACGGCCGACGGCCAGTACGTCGCCGTGGAGCAGTCCACCGACAAGCCGGCCGACTTCATCGAGCAGAAGAGCCAGGGCGCAGAGAAGACGAAGGTCGCCGAGCAGATCGGCGACCAGACGTGGCACCGCTACGAGGGCCCGAAGTACGACGCGCTCGTACTCGAGGGCGACGGCTACACGACGGTGATCACGGGCACGGGTTCGTTCGGCCAGCTGACGAAGATGGCGGGCGCACTGAAGACGTCGTGAGTGGTGCGCTGACCGTTGTGGGCAGTCGTTCCGCTGGGGCGGAACCGGCGGGCACAACACCACGACGGCGGGTGCCTCGAGAAGTACGTGAAGGAAACGGAAAGGCCCCCGGCGATGCGCCGGGGGCCTTCCTCATGCCGTTCAGGGACGTCAGACCGTGGTGACGACCTGCTCGAACCCCAGTCGCGGAGAACGCGGGAACCACGCGTCCTCACCGGGCTTGCCGATGTTGACGATGATCAGCGGGGTGTGGTCGCCGTCCAGGAACTCCTTCTGGACACCCTCGAAGTCGAAGCCGGTCATCGGGCCGGCGGCCAGCCCGGCGGCGCGGACGCCGACGATGAAGTACGCGGCCTGGAGGGCGGCGTTCAGCCCGGCGGCCTGCTCGCGGACCGGGCGCTCCGAGAAGAAGACGTCCTTGGCCTGCGGGAAGTGCGGGAAGAGCTCCGGCAGCTCCTCGTGGAACTCGTTGTCCGCGGAGAGGATCGCGACGAGCGGGGCGGAGGCCGTCTTCGGCTGGTTGCCCTCGGCCATGTGCTTCACGAGGCGCTCACGGGCCTCGGGGGAGCGGACCAGGGTGACGCGCAGCGGGGACTGGTTGAAGGCGGTCGGACCGTACTTGACCAGGTCGTAGATCGCCTGCACCTGCTCGTCCGTCACCGGCTCGTCGGTGAAGGTGTTCGCGGTGCGGGCCTCACGGAAGAGCAGGTCCTGGGCGGCGGGGTCAAGAACGAGGGACATGAAATGAACCTTCTCGAGATACGCGGTCGATCCGGTGGATCAGGGCGATCCATGGATCAAGCTGGCAGGAACGACCGTACGCAGATTACGTTTAAAGTTCAACCAAAGCTTGGGCTCGGGTGACCGGTTTCACAAACCTGTAACGCCTGCGGAGGGCCGCACCCTTGTGGGGGCTGACAGTTCCACGATGCCGGGCGCATGCCGGTCTCCTCCACGGCCGATGTGCCTGCTCCGTACGGACGAGATGCCCTCTCCCCATGGCCGATGGGCCCGGACCACGGGCCACCGGCTGCGGTCAGCCGCCAGTCGGCTGCGGTCAGCCGTCAGCCGCCAGTCACCCGTCGGCTGCGGTCAGCCGCCTGCCGCCGCTCGTCAGTCGTCGGCGCCGCCCGCCGCGGCGCCGTTCCCCGTACCGTCGCCGGTTTCCGTTTCCTCGTCGGCGAGCGCGGCGTCCAGCCGGGCCCGCGCCCCCTCCAGCCAGCGTCGGCACACCTTGGCCAGCTCCTCGCCCCGCTCCCACAGGGCCAGTGACTCCTCGAGCGTGGTACCGCCCGCCTCGAGGCGGCGTACGACCTCGATCAGCTCGTCCCGCGCCTGCTCGTATCCGAGGGTGCCCGCCGCCTCGTTCGCCCCGGCCTCGTCCGTCCTGCTGGTCATGCGCCCACCCTATGCGTCGACTCGTCCCGCCCTGCCGGCCCCGCTGCTCGCACCGTGAACTCGCCTTCCGCGACCCGCGCCCGGAGCTCCTCGTCCACCGCCACCTCGTCCGGCGCCCGGACCACGTGGCCGTCCGCCTTCTGCAGGACCGCGTACCCGCGCTGCAGCGTCGCCGCGGGGGAGAGCGCCACCACGCGCGCGTGCGTATGCGTGAGCTCCGAGTCCGCGCGGTCCAGGCAGTGGGCCAGCGTGCGGCGGCTGCGCGCAAGCAGCGCCTCGATGTGCTGCTCGCGCTCCTCGACCATGCGGTGCGGATCCTGCATGCAGGGCCTGGTCAGGGCGTGTGCGAGGCCACGCTCCTCGCGGTCGACGAAGGCCTCGGCGCAGCGCCGGGCCCGGTTCCTCAGCGACTGCACCCGCTCGAGCTCCTCGCCGACGTCCGGCACGACCTTCTTGGCGGCATCGGTCGGTGTGGAGGCGCGCAGGTCCGCCACGAAGTCGAGGAGCGGGTTGTCCGGTTCGTGCCCGATCGCAGACACCACCGGCGTACGACAGGACGCCACCGCCCGTACCAGCTGCTCGTCCGAGAACGGGAGCAGGTCCTCCACGCTGCCGCCGCCGCGCGCCACGATGATCACGTCGACCTCGTCGAGCGCGTCCAGGTCCTTCACGGCCTGCACGACCTGCGGAACGGCGTGCACGCCCTGCACGGCGACGTTGCGTACCTCGAAGCGGACCGCCGGCCAGCGGTGCCGGGCGTTCTCCAGTACGTCCCGCTCGGCGGCCGATGCGCGGCCGCAGACCAGGCCGATGAGCTGCGGCAGGAACGGCAGCGGCTTCTTGCGCTCTGCGGCGAACAGGCCCTCGCCCGCCAGCGACTTCTTCAGGTGTTCGAGGCGCGCGAGCAGCTCGCCCACGCCCACCGGCCGTATCTCCGCCGCTCGCAGCGACAGCTGCCCACGCGGCGCGTACCACTCCGGTTTCGCGAGCACCACGACGCGGGCGCCCTCGGACACGACGTCCGCCACCGCGTCGAACACCTGGCGATAGCAGGTGACGCCGACCGAGATGTCGTACGACGGGTCGCGCAGCGTCATGAAGACGACGCCCGCACCCGGGCGCCGCGAGAGCTGGGTGATCTGGCCCTCGACCCATACGGCCCCGAGCCGGTCGATCCAGCCCCCGATGAGCCGCGACACCTCACCGACGGGCAGCGGTGCTTCGGCAGACGTGTTCACAGCCATGCGGCGAGCCTAGCCGCCGACACCGACAATCCCGGGGCCTCCTTTGCGAGCGGGCGGCTCCTTTACGAGCGGTCCGCACGCGCGCGTAGCGAACACCGAGCCCCACGCGCGCGTGAGCAAGCGCGTGAGCGAACCTGGAGTGGATCTTCGGCCCGCCAGGTGCGGCCTTACGATGGTGGGCATGACTGCTTCGCCTTCCCGCAAGGTCCTGCTCGCCGCCCCCCGTGGCTACTGCGCGGGTGTGGACCGCGCCGTCATCGCCGTCGAGAAGGCCCTGGAGCAGTACGGGGCCCCGATCTACGTCCGCCACGAGATCGTCCACAACAAGTACGTCGTGCAGACCCTGGAGCGGAAGGGCGCGATCTTCGTCGAGCAGACGGCGGAGGTCCCCGAGGGGTCGATCGTGATGTTCTCGGCGCACGGTGTCGCGCCGGTCGTCCACGAAGAGGCGGCCAAGGGCAAGCTCGCGACGATCGACGCGACCTGCCCGCTGGTCACCAAGGTGCACAAGGAAGCCGTCCGCTTCGCCAACGATGACTACGACATCCTCCTGATCGGCCACGAGGGCCACGAGGAGGTCATCGGCACGTCCGGTGAGGCCCCCGACCACATCACGCTGGTCGACGGCCCCGAGGACGTCGCGAAGGTCGAGGTGCGCGACCCGTCGAAGGTCGTCTGGCTCTCCCAGACCACGCTCTCCGTCGACGAGACCATGGAGACGGTCGACGCGCTCAAGGAGAAGTTCCCGCAGCTCATCTCCCCGCCCAGCGACGACATCTGCTACGCCACGCAGAACCGGCAGCTGGCCGTGAAGCAGATGGGCGCCGAGGCCGACCTCGTCATCGTCGTCGGCTCCCGCAACTCCTCCAACTCCAAGCGGCTGGTCGAGGTCGCCAAGCTCGCGGGCGCGCGCGAGGCGTATCTCGTCGACTTCGCCGAGGAGATCGACGAGGCCTGGCTGGAGGGCGTGACGACGGTCGGTGTCACGTCCGGCGCCTCCGTCCCCGAGGTGCTCGTGGAGGGCGTACTGGAGTACCTCGCCGCCCGCGGCTTCGAGGACGTGGAGATCGTCAAGGCCGCCGAGGAGTCGATCACCTTCTCGCTGCCCAAGGAGCTCCGCCGCGATCTGCGCGCCGAGGCGGCGGCGCTGATCGCGGAGCGCACCGAGAAGAAGTAACCGTCGAGGTGACCGTCACGCCGCCCGGAAGTGAGTGTCAGCAGGGCGCCGTAACGTAGTGCTCATGCAGATCTTCGGCGTGGACATCGGCGGCTCAGGGATCAAGGGCGCTCCCGTGGACCTGGACCGCGGAGACCTGGTGGACGACCGTTTCAAGGTGCTGACCCCGCACCCGGCCACGCCGGACGGGGTCGCAGACTGCGTCAAGGAGGTCGTCGACCACTTCGAGTGGAGCGGCCCGGTCGGCATCACGTTCCCCGGCGTGGTCACCGGTGGGTCCACCGTCCGTACGGCGGCCAATGTCGACAAGAGCTGGATCGACGTCGACGCGCGCGCCCTGCTGAGCGAGCGGCTCGGCGGCCTCCCGGTGACGGTGCTGAACGACGCGGACGCGGCGGGCGTGGCCGAGATGCACTTCGGTGCGGGGCGTGATCGCAAGGGGACGGTCATTCTGCTGACCTTCGGTACCGGCATCGGCAGCGCCGTGTTCATCGACGGCGCGCTCGTGCCGAACACCGAGCTGGGCCACCTGGAGCTGCACGGCCACGACGCCGAGAAGCACGCCTCGACGAAGGTCAAGGACGACGAGGGCCTGAGCTGGGAGCAGTGGGCGCGCCGCGTGCAGAAGTATCTGGCGCATGTCGAGATGCTCTTCTCGCCCGAGCTGTTCATCATCGGCGGCGGGGTCAGCCGCAAGGCACAGAAGTTCCTGCCGCTGATCAAGGGCATCAAGGCCGAGATGGTCCCCGCGGAGCTGCAGAACAACGCGGGCATCGTGGGCGCGGCGATGCGGGCGGCGGAGCGGGCGTAGACGCGCGGCGCGGGCGAGCGGATCCCGGCGCCCGCGGCGCGTCGGGCGGTACGGGCGCGTCAGCCGGTACTGGCGCATCAGCCGGTACGGCGCCTCAGGCCGTACGGGCGCGTCAGCCGGTACGGCGCCTCAGCCGTACGGCACCTCGGGCGTTTTCAGCGCCTCAGCCGTACGGCACCTCGGGCGTTTTCAGCGCCTCAGCCGTACGGCACCTCGGGCGTTTTCAGCACCTCAGCCGTACGGCACCTCAGACCGAAGGGCGCCGCAGGCCCTACGCGCTTCAGACCGAAGGGCGCCGCAGGCCCTACGCGCCTCAGGCCATAGGGCTCCTCAGGCCGTACGGCGTCGCGGCCGCGGCGGCCGTGGTGGCCGACGCCGCAGCTGTGCACGCCGCCGCGCCATTAGCCTGATCTTTCGTACGGTCGTGATGACCCCGGCGATCAGCGTGCCGCCGTACAACCAGCCGGCGTGCATCGCCAGCGCCGTGACCAGTCCCATGATCCGCTGGCCGAAGCCGCCCGAGCCCTCCATGATCGGCAGCAGCCCGACGACGAAGGCGATCGGCACCACGATCGGCGCGGTGACCAGGTCGGCTGGCCGTACCCAGAGCGCGGTCAGCGCGCTCACCGGCAGGAAGAGCACGCCGTACACGATGAGCGAGCCGCCGAACACCACCTGGTCCACACAGGCGAGCACGAACATGGAGGCGGTGCAGAACAGCCCGATGCCGATCCCCGTGAGGCGCGGATTCGGCATCCGGCGGGCGGCCTGCACCAGCCTGCGCACCGTGCGTACGTAGGACGCCGCGGGCTGGCGTGGACGGGGCGCCGCCCGCTGGACCGTGGCAGGCCGGCCACGTCCGCTCTGCGGGGGAAGAGGCGCGGTGCGTCGCGGCCGGGGCTGAGGGGGACGCATCCTGTGTTGCTCCACCGGTCCAACCTAGGTCGGGTAATAGGCGGAATACGTCCTGAGACACGCGTTTTGGCCGACCTTGGCCATCCGTTCGCCGCACTCGCACCAACCCCGACCGACGACGACGGACTCGGACGCGCACGGTGACCGCTTCCGTATACGGAAGCGGGGCTCCGGTACGGCCGCGGGAGTCCGAGCGTGGAACCCGGGACTCCAGGACGGCGAAAGCCCGGGCTCACCGCACGCCGTAGACTGGTGGATCGGCCCGCTGCTCGGGCTCGCCGTCCACCCAGCCCTCACGTACGGGAAGTCGCAACGTGTCGCTCACGATCGGAATCGTCGGTCTGCCGAATGTCGGCAAGTCGACCCTGTTCAACGCCCTGACCAAGAACGACGTGCTGGCGGCCAACTACCCGTTCGCCACGATCGAGCCCAACGTCGGCGTGGTCGGTGTCCCGGACACCCGCCTCACCAAGCTGGCCGAAATCTTCTCCTCACAGCGGACCCTGCCCGCCACGGTCGACTTCGTCGACATCGCCGGCATCGTGCGCGGTGCGAGCGAGGGCGAGGGCCTGGGCAACAAGTTCCTCGCGAACATCCGCGAGTCCGACGCGATCTGCCAGGTCATCCGCGCCTTCAAGGACGAGAACGTCGTCCACGTCGACGGCAAGGTCTCGCCGAAGGACGACATCGAGACGATCAACACCGAGCTGATCCTCGCCGACCTGCAGACCATCGAGAAGGTCCTGCCGCGCCTCCAGAAGGAGTCGCGGATCAAGAAGGACATCCAGCCGAAGGTCAAGGCGGTCGAGGAGGCGAAGGAGATCCTGGAGGGCGGCCGGACCCTGTTCGCGGCCGGCATCAGGCAGGGCGAGGCCAACGAGGACCTCCTCCACGACCTGCACCTGCTCACCGTCAAGCCCTTCCTCTACGTCTTCAACGTCGACGAGGAAGAGCTCATCGACGAGGCCTTCAAGGCGGAGCAGCGCGCCCTGGTCGCTCCTGCCGAGGCGATTTTCCTCAACGCGAAGCTGGAGCAGGACCTCGCCGAGCTCGACGAGGACGAGGCCCTCGAACTCCTCCAGTCCGTCGGCCAGGACGAGCCCGGCCTCGCCACGCTGGCCCGCGTCGGCTTCAACACCCTCGGCCTGCAGACGTACCTGACGGCGGGCCCCAAGGAGTCCCGCGCCTGGACGATCAAGAGGGGCGCCACGGCCCCCGAGGCGGCCGGCGTCATCCACACCGACTTCCAGAAGGGCTTCATCAAGGCCGAGGTCATCTCCTTCGAGGACCTGGTCGAGAGCGGCTCCGTCCACGACGCCCGCGCGGCCGGCAAGGCCCGCATGGAGGGCAAGGACTATGTGATGCGGGACGGGGACGTGGTGGAGTTCCGCTTCAACGTTTAGTCGCCGCCATAGCGTCGGTGCGGCGATCTGACAAACGTGCAGGTCAGACGGGGTCGGTCCTATTCGGGTCGGCCCCGTTCGCGTACCCGGTGCTGGTTCCGTGCTGGTTTTCCTGATGTCTCGTCACCTTTCGTCGTCCCTGGTCATCCGTACCGCTGCTGGGTCGACGCTGGGTTGGAGCGATGGCGCGCCTGCGGGATCTGCGGGGCGTCGGCCGCGAAATCCATAGCCGACGGGCCGTTGCGCTGGCCCCCGGGTCGGTGCTGGGCTGGTGGTCACAGTTCGGTGCTGTCACGGCTGTTGTGCGGCCGTCGTCGCGTCCGGCAGCGGCCGGACGGGTGCGTGCTGACTGACGCTACGCGTTGACGGACAAAAATATGAGCCCTGGGTTATATTTGTGGGGTGGCATGGGAGATCGTGCTCTTGGAGCCGGTGAACGACTGGTTCCTGGAGCTGTGCGACGCCGAACCGGAGACCGCTGTGTTGGTCGAGCGGGCGATCGATCGTCTGGCGATGGTGGGGCCCGCGTTGGGCAGGCCGTTGGTCGATACGCTGTGCGGGAGCAGCCAGCCTGGCGAACCTGAAGGAGTTACGGCCGGGGTCGAGGGGACGCACGGAGCTGCGCTCCTGGTGGCGGAGACAAGGCCGGCAGGTGGTCGCAGTGGTACGACGAGGCCATTCCGCTGGCCGAGAAGCGCTACGCGGCTTATCGCGAGGAGAAGAGCGCGCAGCAGGATCGGCAGACGAAGGGAGACGCACGATGAGCCCGGCACGTCGTTGGCAGGACGTGAAGGCGGAGGCGCACCGCCGTAATCCGCGGATGGACGATCCGGAACTGCGTGAGCGCGCCGATGCCCGGCTGGACGCTCAGGTCGCTGGCTACCACCTGCGGGAACTGCGCAAGCTTGTCGGCAAGACGCAGGCGGAGGTCGCCGCGCTGGTCGGGGTGTCGCAGTCCCGCATCTCGCAGATCGAGAACGGCGACATCGAGGCGATGGAACTGGAGACGCTGCGGGCGTACGCGGCTGCCCTCGGCGGCCGTGTCGATGTGACCGTGTCCATCGGCCCGCACGCGGTCAAGGTGGCGTGAAAGGCCGAGATCGGGGAGTGTCTTGTCCCTCAGACAGTCCCGGCCCTGGGCATCGTGGGGCCCATCGACACCGGTTCGTGGCAGCGTCGGCAAGGGACGATGGACTCCGCGGTCGACACCTTCGGCAGGGATACCGGGTTCATCGCGATCAGCGGTGGGGAATACAGGTCGTTCCGCCTGGATACCGACGACAGAATCGGCCAGCACTAATGTGATGACGGGCAAGGGTGCGGCGGTTCGAAAATGGGCGATAAGGTTCCCTGGCGGGAGCATTTCGACGTGGTTGAGGCGGAACGTATGACCGGCGGTAGTTCTTATGGGAGTCATCCGGAATACCTTCCGGACTTCATGAACGACCCCCGTGACGATGACGGCCGGCAGGTGGTGAAGCTGGATCTCGCCGAGAACCGCGCACTGGCGGCAGCGACGCTGAGCAGATTTCCGGCTGCCACCGGCGACGTGATCGACTTCGAATCCACTCCGTTCGAAGACCGCCTCTGGTGGGACGATGAGGAGCACTGGACGAGGATGGCGGCGGAGCTGCTCTCCTCGTACGTACAGCGGGGTGAGCGGATCGCCGTCATGTGGGGCAACTACCTGATGCCGGCCGTGACCATGCCTGCGGATGTCGCGGTGCGACACGCGCGGGACATCCTGGACGCCGGGCCGCACTTCTGGATCCACCCGCTTGGCGGTTCGGTGCTCATCGAATGCCTAATGGATGGACAGGTGACGGTCGTGACAATTCCGTCAGGCTAAGTACAGAACCCGCGAGAACGCCCCGCCGAGGAATCGGCGCTGCCGCTGAATGCGGTGCGGTGAGAACGGTGTACGGTCCCACGTCCTGGCGTGTGAATGAGGACTCATCGAAGAAGTGAGCCGGGATCGTGATGCGTTCGGAGCTCGTGGTCGGGACTCGGGGGAAATGGTGATGGGTCAGCGTGAGGTTGAATCCTCCCGGCACACGCGTGAGGACGAAGACATCCGGCGGGCGGAACGCGCCTGATGTCATGGCCAGGGTGAACGACTGTGCGTCACGGGCCCTCAGCCAGCGCTTCACCTCTTCGTTCCGCTCCTCATGGCGGCCCAGAGGGTTGGAGTAACCCGGAGTGCTGGTGAGGTAGGACCAGTAGGGACGCACGGACGTAAGACGGTGGACATCGGTCAGTACGACGAGTTCCTCGGGTTGCTTCCCGGTGGCCTTTTCGATGGCTTCGGCAAGCGGTGCCAGCCACTCGTCCGTCCTGCCTGGATCTGGGACACGGGTGGTCCGGGCGGGACGTGAGCCGTCACTGAGCGGGTAGCTCTGGCGGTATGCCAGATCGACTTCCCTGGTCAGAGCGGCATGCGCGTGTTGGAGGGTGGAGACGGCGAGGACGGCCGCCAGGCCGGCGAAGACGGGAAGGGACGCCCGCCACGACACCTGCGGCCTTCGGCGTACGGCGACCAGCAGTTCCCCGACGGCAAGGATCCCCGCGCAGTAGAGGTCGGAGAGCAGTACCGGGTGAACGCGGAACGACAGCAGGGTGGTTCCCGCGGCGATGGCCAGCTGGGACAGCACCGACCACGCGTAGCAGCAGCACACGAGACAGAGCAGCCCACCGGCGACCGCGTGCTTACGGGCGCGCAGGAGCAGCCAGGCAGTTCCCGTCAGACACAGAACAGCCGGCGGGTCCAGCGAGGTCATCGGCAGCAGATAGGTGATCTGCTGGTACGGGATGAACTTCAGAGCCGTGGTCGACGGTGATCCGAGGGGCAGGGACGCGAGCCAGTAGGGGAGCAGCACGACACAGCCCGCCGGCGCCGCCACACCTGCGACAACGGCGGTACGGAGGAGAAGGGTTGCGCCGCACCCGGGGTGCCGCGCGAAGCGGATTCCGACGAGAACAAGCAGGCAGAAGGCCCAGAACGCGGCCAGCATGGTGTAGCACAGGACGGCGAGCCCGAGTGAGGCCCCAAGGGACGCGAGCGCCCGCCATCGAGTCCGGTCGTCGCCCAGCACCCGGTACGCGATCACTGTCAAGGGCGGCAGCGCGGCCCCCACCAGCCAGGCGTAGGGCTCCCGGACGCCGAGCGACGGTTCGACGAATGCGCACACGCTGGTGGCGCCGGCGAGGAGCATGGCGAGCCGGGCGGTGACCAGCAGCCTCCACAGGGAGAGTGCCACGGCCGCGGCCAAGGCGGTGGAGAGAATGCTCAGCGGTTTGAAGACGGCCCACCCGTCGATCCCGAGGAGAGCCGCGGTGCGCCCGGCGGCCCAGAACCAACCGGGCGGGTACAGCGGCGGGACGCCTTGGTAGGCGAAGTCGGCCAGGTGGGGCGACGAGACGAACCGCGTCACGTACGCGATGCGGAACTGGTTGTCGGAGGCCAGTCCTCCCAGAAACCACCGCGTCCCGTGCAACGGAACGGCCAGGAGAAGCGTGGGGAGGGCTGACACGGCCGCGTACCCGGCCCAGGGAAGTGCGGCCGAGGCCCGGAGACTGGTAGCCAGGACCGTCACCACCGCCACCAGTGTCGCCGAGCAGAGCGATGCGAGAACGGTCGGCAGCAGTGACGGCTCGGGGATGGACAACCGCAGCACCGCGAACTGAAGCAGCAGGCTGACGGCGACCGCGATGGCGGCCCCGGCAACGGCCTCGATGACAAACCGAGTGAAGGTGAGCTGGAACGTCCGGGGGGCGGTGGGGCGCCCCGCGGGCGGCCGCTGAGCGGTCGACACCGGTGGACGGAGCTTTTGCAGAGTGGTCATGAGAGGGGGACCCTCCGGCGGAGATTCCGGTACGAGCGCCAAGCCCGGCGCAGCGCGGGGCTCAAGCGGTGTGAGGTGAGCAGTCGATCGCCGAGCGGACCGATGGGCAGCCCGCCGGGAAGCCGAAGACGGGTCAGCCGGCCCAGGCCGAAGTTCCTCCGGACCACGGCACTGCCCTTGTGCTGGGCGAGGAACTGCTCTGCGTCGCGACGGAGTTGGGGATACGCCTGAGGGTGCATGCAGTACGTCAGGGTCTTGACCAGGGGCCCGGGGTCGTCACCGCCGACGGGGGCACCTCCCCGGTCCTTGTCGCGCTGGGGGAGGGAGGGTGAGGACAGCCCGGCGTACGCGATCGCAAGAGGGATGCGGTTGCTGTTCGAGTAGGGCCTGAGACTGCTCAGCACGGTTTCGGTCCCGACTCGGAAGGCCGGGATTCCATAGAGGGTCCGTGCGGTGAACAGCCCTGTGGAGAAGCAGCCGATGACCGCGCTGGGCCGGACTTCCTGGAAGAGCACTTCGGCAGGTACGGGCGCCGTCGTGGAGCGGAACTCGACCCCGAGGTCCGCCGCGGACTTGCACAGCGCCTCTGTCTGTGTCCCGGGGGCACTCGGATGTGCCTTGAACACCACATGCCGGTGCCCTGCCTCCGCGGCCTGACGCAGCATCCTGAGATGGAGCCTGTCCTCCTCCTGGGCGCTGATGATTCCGGCAGCGGACAGATACTGGCCGAGAATGACCGCGGGTGCTTCACCCCCACGCAGTGGCGCGACGACGTCCGCCGCTTCCCGAGTGCGTGCCAGCTCGGCGAACACCGACCGCAGCGCGTCGTGCGGGATGGCCCGATGGGCCGGCGTGCGGTGGCCGAAGGCAGCCTCGTCCAGGACCAGCGGGCGCAGGCCCGGCACGAGGTCGGGGTGTACGAGATCCTCGATCCGCTGCAGAACCTGGTGCGGGATGCGGCTGCGCAGAGGGCCGTATGCCATCAGGCCGTCGGCATAGACATGGATGGGGCTGTCGCTGAACACCCTGGCAAGCGCCTGGCCGGGTGAGGTCTGGATGGACTCGACGACCAGTGAGACCGGCTCCTCGGGACCGATCCCCCAGCTGCTGCTCAGGACCCGCTGCAGGAGCGGGATGTCGCAGGGGCGGGGAGACCAGTCCCACGGGTGGTTGGGATGAATGGCGTCGTTCCAGGAGACCACCTCGTCGAACCGCTTGCGCAGGACGGCGAATCCGAGACGCTCCTCCCAGCTGGGAGTGGCCTCGGGCACGGCGGTGTTCGTCGAGGTCACCAGGACGCGACGCACGGGACCGGATGAGGCCAGGAGGCCGGCATCAAGGGCCGCGCACACGGTGGCAAGACCGTAGACGGTGGACACTTCGGTGATCTGGACCGTCACGGCCGCCGCCCTCCCTTGGGCCGGTACATCGACAGCAGACGATTGCGCCGCCGCTCGTCCATGCGGTGGATGACGTCCGCGAAAAGGTCCTGCGGAAGCGTGGCCGCGAACTGCCGGTAACGACGGCAGAAGCGCCGGGCCGTGGATCGCTGGTAGCCGGAGACCTGCTCGATGTGGTGGTGCACGATGCCGAGGAACGAGCGGATGGCCTTGGGCAGCAGGTGCTCGCTCATCGGATGCGATGCCACCTCGTTGATCACGTTCTCGAAGGCGGGCAGGAAGTCCAGCTGCCGGTCGTCGACCGCTCGGGTCAGGGACGTACGCACGTCTCTGCGGTAGCGCAGTCCGTCAAGTCCGACCACGGCGTACGACGTGGCGTTCATGTGAAGCCGCCAGGTCCAGTGCCGGTCTTCGCACGTGCGCAGTGCCGGGTCGAACGTGAGGAGTCCGGAGTCGACGAGTCGGCGGCTGTATACGCCGGACCAGGTGTTCGGATAGTCGATCATGGTCTCGCGCTGCTCGATGGCGACACCGTCAAGAGGGTGCAGGACCTGACGTCGGCGGTGCTCGGGGGCCCGGCACAGGGTGCGCCGTGTCCCTGTGACCCTGATGTGGTCGACCTTGATGAAGTCGGTGCCGAGGTCTGCCGCGGCCGCGGCGAGCCTCGGGTAGTACCCGGGGGCGAGCCAGTCGTCTCCGTCCAGGTACGTGATGTACTCACCGCCGGCCCGCGCGGTGCCCGAGTTGCGAGTGGCGGACACGCCACGGTTCTCCGAGTGCCGGATGAGGGTGCTGTTGGGAAGCGCGTGCACCGCTTCCTCCAGCAGCCTGGGGGTGTCGTCCGTCGAGTTGTCGTCGACGAAGACGAATTCGATGTCCGTACCTGCGTTGCGCTTCAGGGTCGCGATGCAGTCGGGCAGGTACGGCGCGACGTTGTAGCAGGCGATGACGGAGGTCAGCTTCACAGCAGTACCGTTTCTGCGGGCTGTTCGGGCTGTTCGGGCTGTTCGGGGACGCGGCGGAGCTTCTTCGGCCGGCCGGACTCCCAGTCGTGGACCTTCTTGGCCGCGACGCAGCCGCCCTCGGGGGCCACGTCGATCTGAGGAAACGTTTCTTCTGGCTGGGACGCTTCTTCTGAGGCGCTGTTGTGGTTGATGTCGATCTCGCAGGTGATGCCAGCGGACTGACCCGGGTCTGCAGAGCGGCTTCCGGGCATGCGAGGGCTGGGTGGGGGGTTCGTCACAAGGGGTTCCTTCCAAGGGAGGAGTCGCGACCTGGGTGCTGCCCGGACCACGAGCGGAACTCCGCCCACGGAGCAAGGTTCTTGCCGGGAACGCCCTGGAGCCCGCCGCGGGCGGGGATCGCGGCCAGGGCGGATGACATGGCACTCCTTGGGGGACGGCCAGTGCGTTCACGTGGCCAACGCGACAGGTTTCACCCGGGTTGTCGGCCTTAATGCGAAGTTCATCCGGATTCATCCGATGTTCATCCGCCTGCGCCATCGGCCGTGGGCTGACAGGACTCCTCGGACATGGCGTTCCGGACAGGAGGCCGGTACGGGCTCCTTGAAAGCCGCTCGCCGACCGGCCGCCCGGAGGTCCGATGGCCCTGTCCTACCGCCCTGCGCAGTCGGGCCACGGCCTTCGACGACTGACGCGACCGGCGGGGCGGACCGGCCGGCGCTCGCAGGCTGCCGCAGCGAACCGCCCCGCCCGTCACCGCACGCTCAACTCCCGTACCTCCCCCGGCTCGTCCTCCTCGTCTCCGGTCAGCGTGACGCGTACGTACCGTGCGGCGGCCCCCGGCTCGGGCGCCTGCCAGTGCGCCCCGTCCGTCGACGTCTGCGTCGTGTACGCGCGCGTGCCCGTCACCTGGATCTCGGAGAGCGGTGCCGTGCGGGCGAGCTCGACGGTCAGGGAGGCGCCGGGGTCCTCGGGGCGCCAGTACGTCGCGGCGTTGCCGTCGACGGCCGCCGCCGCGTACAGGCCGGGTTCCTCGGAGGTCGCCGTCGCCGGGCGGCAGCGGGCCGTGTTCGCCGTCGGCTCCAGGTCAGGGCGGCGGGTCTTGAGACGGGCGGGGAAGCCCTCGCTCACCGTCACGCGCCCCTGCGGCGACTCGACGGTGAACGGCTCGCCGGACACCAGCTGTACCGTCGTCTCCTCCGGTCCGATGGCGATGTCGTACGTACGCCCCTGCCAGCGCAGCCCCGACAGCCGCACACCGTCCTCGAGTTGGGGCGGCAGCGTCGGGTCCAGACGGACCGTGTTCTCGCGGAGGCGCAGGCCCGTCAGGCCGTGGGTGAAGACCTGCAGGAAACCGCCCTTGCCGGTGAGGAAGTCCTGTGCGGGCGAGCCCGCGAGCGGGTCGCCCGCACCCGCCTTGTCGCCGCGGGCCTCCGAGAAGAGCGCGAACGGACCGCGCGCGAAGGGCCGGTAGGCGCGCTGCAGGAAGGTGTACGCCGCGCAGCCCGGCTCACCGATCGCCGCGGCGTCGATCGCGTGGACGGAGTCCGTCATCGCGGGGCCGTCCGGGTCGGTCCGCTCGGTGTAGTAGTCGAGCGTGGCGGCCGCGGCGCCGTCCGGCATGGGCCACTCCAGCGGGTACATCAGCAGCACCGTGTCCGCCTGCTTGATCTGCGACCCCGCATAGCCGTCGTACTGCAGGAAGACCTTGCGGCCCGCGTCGTACGGGATCCGCATGCCGTCGGCGATCCTCGTCCAGGCGGGCGGGGCGGTGGCGCCGACGAGGGCGGACGCGCGCGTGGCGTTGCGCAGGGCGGTGGTGGCCACGGCGTTGGTGTAGACGGCGTCGTCGACGCCGTTGCTGTACTCGTCGGGGCCTGCCACGTTCTTGACCGAGTAGCTGCCGTCGCTGTTCGCCGTCACGCGGGACGTCCAGTACTCCGCGAGGCCGCGCAGCAGCGGCCAGCCGCGCGAGCGCAGCCACCCGCGGTCGCCCGTGGCCAGGTAGTACTGCCAGGCGGCCAGCGCGATGTCGCCCTGGAGGTGGTTCTGGGTGAGGCAGTGCGGCGGGTCCCAGCTCTGGCACTCCGAGTACAGCGCGCCGCGGCTCGCGCTGGTCCACGGGTAGAACAGGCCCTTGACGGAGGTGCGGGCGGCATTCTGAGCGGCGGCAGCGCGCGTCCTGTACCGGTACTCCAGGACGGTCCGGGCGAGTTCGGGGCGCATGGCCAGCAGCGCGGGGAACATCCACGTCTCGGCGTCCCAGAACACCATGCCCGCGTAGTTGTCGCTGGTCAGGCCGGTGGGCGCGATGCTGTCGCGGGCGCCGCGGCGCGTGCCGGACAGCAGCCCGTACTGCGCGGAACGCACCCAGAGCTGGATGTCCGGCCGCCCCGGCACCTCGATGGACGACGACCACAGGCGGCGCCATGCGGCGGTGTGGGCGGCGAACAGGGCGGGCCAGCCGCGCCGGGCGGCCAGTTGCGAGGCCCTCTGCGCGGCCGCGCGCGGGGAGCGGGAGGTGAGCGCGGTGTCCACCCCGACGTACTTCGAGACGTCGTACGTCCTTCCGCTGCGGACGGCGAAGGTGGCGGACTGCGCGGCGCTCAACTCCCGTGCGCCACCGGCCCGGCGGAACTCTCCCGGCGCTCGCAGCGTCGAGGCCACGGCGCCGTCCACGCCCGTGCCGTCCGTGCGGAAGGCGACGTCCATGGTGCGCTCCCCGGCCGCGCCGCCGCCCGTCTGGGCGATGCGCCGGGCGCCGCGCCCGTCGATCCGGTCGGTGACCGTCGCCTCGCCGTCCCAGTGCGGCGTCAGCCGCAGCCGTACGGCTGCGGTGTGCGCGGCGGTCCGGTCCGTCAGTACGTCGTACACCAGGTCCGTGCGGCGGCCGTCGGCCGCGGTCCAGGTGACCGCCGTGCGGACGAAACCGCAGCGCAGGAACAGCGTCTGCCGGTAGTTCGAGACACGGCTGCCGGGGCCGTACGTCTCATCGCCCGCGGTGACGTCCAGGCCCGTCCAGGCGGGCAGGGCGGCGATCGCCTCCCGGCCCTCGGTGTTCGCCGGACCGCGGCCGTACAGTCCGGTGACGAACGCGCCGTCGTAACGCGGTGTGTACAGCGGCCATCCGGTCTTCTCGCCCGTCGCCGCGTATCCGGCGCCGGCGGGCGGTACACGGGCGCCGAGATATCCGTTGCCCACGTACGCGTGGTACTTGTCCTCCGGATCGATCCGGTGCGTCGTGGGCGCCCAGCCGGACGAGGGTTCGCAGACGCCGACGGGACGCGGGCCCTCGGCGTGCGCGGCGGGATGCGGCAGGATCAGGGCGGCCGCGGCGAACGAGGCGATGAGCGGGTGGGTACGCGAGACGTTCACCCCCCGACGATGCGCCGGTGCCGTGCCACCGCCCGGCGCACGGCACGCGGGTGTCCCTCGGACGGGGGACCGGCTCCGGTGGCGGACCCCGCCCCTCACGCCCCGGACGAGGCCGCGAGCCCCGACTTCAGGCCTGCCCCGCACAGCGGCACCACCGCCGTACGGTCCCCGAGCGCCCCCTCCCGTACCGCGGCCCAGCACGCGGCGGCCGTCGACTCCACATAGAGCCCCCGCGACGCCAGATCGAGCTGTGCGTGCCGGATCTGGTCCTCCGTGACCGTCAGGAACGTACCGCCCAAGTCCCTTACGGCACGCAGGATCTGCCGCGCCCGCGGCGGCCGCGGAATCGCGATGCCTTCGGCGAGGGTGTCGGCGGCCGGGGTCTCCTCCACGAGATCGTCGGCGTCCGCACGCCAGGCCGCGGCGAGCGGGGCGACCGCCGCGGCCTGCACCGCCCACAGCGCGGGACGCCGGTCGAGCAGCCCGGCGCCGTACAGCTCGGCGACTGCGAGGAAGGCGCCCAGCAGCAGCGTGCCGTTGCCTGCGGGCACCACAAGGACCTGGGGCAGCCGCCCGCCGAGGTCTTCCCACAGCTCGTGGACATAGGTCTTGGTGCCGTGCAGGAAGTACGGGTTGTAGGCGTGGCTCGCATAGAACGCGTCCGGGTCGTCGGCCGCCTCGCGTGCCACCGCCGCCGTCGCCTCACGTCCGCCGCGGACGACCTCCACGCGCGCGCCGTGCGCACCGATCTGCTCCAGCTTCTTCGACGACGTACCGAACGGGACGTACACCGTGCAGGGCAGCGCGGCGCGGGCGCAGTACGCCGCGATCGCCGTGCCCGCGTTGCCGCTGCTGTCGGCGATGATCCGCGACGGCCGCAGCTGGAGCGCCAGTTCTGCGAGCATGACGGCGCCGCGGTCCTTGAACGACAGGGTCGGCATCAGATAGTCGAGTTTCGCCGAAATACCGTCCTTCAGGGCCACAAGCGGCGTCCGGCCCTCGCCGAGGGAGACCGAGGGCGTGGCCAGCGGCAGCACCTCGGCGTACCGCCACAGCGAATTCACGCGCCCGATCAGCGATTTCAGCGGCGCGGGCGTGGGCGAGAAGTCCAGGTCGAGAGGGCCGCGGCAGAGCGGGCAACACCAGGCGAGCGACCCCGCGGGCACGCGCGTGCCGTCGGTCGGGCAGAAGGAGTCCGGCAGTGGCGTCATGGAATCAGGCTAGATTGTGCTGTTTGTTGACGTTGTGTCATGGCGACCGCGCCCCTGGCAATCGGTCCGCAACCACCCGGCCGCCCACGAGCCGGGATCCATCGCGGCGCCCGCGCTCCACCCCAGGGGCCCGCTGCCCCTACGATGCGCCAAGTCGTACGCACGTTCTGCACGCACGTGCTCCGTGTTCTGGCAGAGGAGCAAGCAACTCGTGGACATACCGCCGCCGCCCCGCCCCGGCGGCCCTCAGCAGCCGCCACAGAACCCTTACGCCCCTCCGGGCCAGAACCCGTACGGCGAGCCCCCGTACGGCGAGCCCCCGTCCCCCCCCACCCCGCCCATGGGGCCCCAGCCTCCAGTCGGCGCCCAGCCTCCCCTGGCCGCCCAGCCCCTGCCCCCGTACCAGCCCTGGCCGCAGCCGCCGTACTTCGCGCCCGCCCCACCGCCCGGCCAGCCGCCCGTCAACGGGCTCGCCATCGCGGCCCTCGTGCTCGGCATCCTCTGCTTCCTGCCCGCCGTCGGCCTGGTCCTAGGCCTCGTCGCGCTGGCGCAGATCGAAAAGAGGGGCGAGCGCGGCAAGGGCATGGCCGTCGCCGGGATGGCCATGTCCGGGCTCGGCGTGGTGCTGCTGGTCCTCTCCCTCGTCACAGGCGCCGCGAGCGACTTCGCCGACGGATTCCGCGACGCCGCCCGGGAGTCGAGCGAGAACGGCGGCACGTTCTCGCTCGACAAGGGCCAGTGCTTCGACTCGCTCGGCGACTCGCTCGAAGGCACGGCGTACGACGTGGACAAGGTGCCGTGCCCGGGCGGGCACGACGGCGAGGTTTTCGCGACCTTCCGGATGACCGGCGGAACGTACCCCGGCGACAGCCGGATCACCGAGGTCGCCGACGAGAAGTGCTACGCGCTCCAGGACTCCTACGTGATGGACACCTGGGCGATGCCGGACGACGTCGACGTCTACTACTTCACGCCCACCCGCGAGAGCTGGGGGCTCGGCGACCGCGAGATCACCTGCTTCTTCGGCAGCATGAACGAGGGCGGCATCCTGAGGGGCTCGCTGCGCCGCGACGAGACGACCCTCGACGACGACCAGGTCGCCTATCTGAAGGCGGCCAACGTCCTGAACGCCGCGTACGCCTCGGCGCCCGAGGAGGAGTACGTCGACGACGATCTGCCCGGCCACAAGCGATGGGCGGGCCGGGTGTCGTCGGCGCTCGCCGACGAGGCGCGCGGGCTGCGCTCGCACGACTGGCCGGCCACGGCGGACAAACAGGTCGCCGCGCTCCTGCGCGACATCGAGGCGGCCCGGAAGCACTGGGCCCTGGCCGCCCGCGCCACCGACGCGGACACCTTCTACGTGCATTACGTGGCCGGGGACAAGCTCCTCGGCCACGAGAAGGCGATTGCAGTGCGCAAGGCTCTGGGGCTTGAAACGACGCTGAGCGATGAGGCGCCGGGCGGGAGCGGCACGGAAACCGGCGCCGAGGTGTGAGCGCGCACGCGACACGGAAGTCTCGTCCTGATCGCTGCGCTCCGGAGGCGGCCCGGAAAGCTCCTGCGTAAAACGCAGGACATCACAGTGAGTAATTCTTTGGCCCTTGGTTGCGGCCAACAACCGACGGTTGCCAGGCTGTTGCTGTCTGTCAATCTGAGGGGAGTGGCACGTGACCTTCGGTGAGCAGCCGGCCTATCTGCGCGTCGCGGGCGATCTGAGAAAGAAGATCGTCAACGGCTCGCTGCCGCCGCACACCCGGCTGCCGTCGCAGGCCCGGATCCGTGAGGAGTACGGCGTCTCGGACACTGTGGCGCTCGAGGCTCGCAAGGTGCTGATGGCCGAAGGGCTCGTCGAGGGCCGCTCGGGATCCGGCACCTATGTGCGCGAGCGGCCCGTGCCCCGCCGTATCGCCCGCTCCGGATTCCGGCCGCCGAGCGGCGCCAGCCCCTTCCGCCAGGAGCAGGCCGACACCGCGGCGCGCGGCACCTGGGAGTCCCAAAGCGCGCAGGCGGAGGCGAGCGCCGCGATCGCCGAGCGCCTCGCGGTCGCTTCCGGCGACCGCGTGATGTGCACGAAGTACGTCTTCCGGGACGCGGGCGAGGCGATGATGCTCTCCACGTCCTGGGAGCCCCTCGCCCTCACGGGGCGCACGCCGGTCATGCTCCCCGAAGAGGGGCCACTCGGCGGCATGGGAGTGGCCGAGCGCATGGCGGCGATCGATCTGGTCGTGGACAACGTGACGGAGGAGGTCGGCGCGCGCCCGGGGCTGGCGGAGGAGCTCCAGGCGCTCGGCGGGGTCCCCGGCCATGTCGTGATCGTCATCCAGCGGACGTACTTCGCATCGGGGCGACCGGTCGAAACCGCCGATCTCGTCGTGCCCGCCGACCGGTACCGCATCGCGTATCACCTGCCGGTGAAGTGAGAGGGGCCTCGGTCCGGGCCGTTCCGCCCGACTGAGAGGGGGCGTGAGAAGGGGCGCATCCTGCGGGATGCGCCCCTTCTCATGTTTTGCCACCTGCTCCGATGCCCTTCGACTGTGGCTGGTTGCGTATCTCTTTGTGAAAACCCGTATCCGCTGCGTGAAGGTCGGGCGTAGGCTCAGGCATATGCGGATTGCGGTTTCCTTAGAGAGCGGGGCAGGGCAGGTGGCGGTGGCGAGAAGAGGAGGAGGGGCGCGATGAACGACAGCATGGCGACACTCCCATGGCTCGTCATACGCCAGGACGACAACGGCAACCGCTATCGCGTGGGCAGGTACGCGACCAGGGCGGAGGCACAGAAGATCGCCGACAGTCTCGACGGCCGCGGGCACAAGCAGCTCTACTGGGTCGAGCGGATCGGCCAGAACGGCGTGTCGGACCGCGACCAGAACGGTATGCGCTGACCGCGACCGGAACGGTATGCGCTGACCGCCACCTGGTCGTTCCTGCCGTGTAGGCAGCCCACATGAACGCGCACTGCCGGCTCCCGTAGGCTCCGGCGCATGAGCGAACGGATCGTGGTGGTCGGCGCCGCCCTGTATGACCGGGGACGCTTGCTGGCCGCGCGCCGTAGTGCGCCCCCCGAACTGGCCGGCCGCTGGGAACTGCCGGGCGGCAAGGTCGAGCCCGGCGAGCTTCCCGAGCAGGCGCTCGTGCGTGAACTGCGCGAGGAGCTGGGTGTCGAGGCGGAGGCGGTGGCGCGCGTGCCCGGCGAGTGGCCGCTGAAGCCGGGGTACGCGCTGCAGGTGTGGACCGCGCGCCTGGTCTCCGGGGAGCCGGAAGCCCTCCAGGATCACGACGAACTTCGCTGGCTCGGCCCCGACGAGATCTGGGACGTGACCTGGCTGGACGCGGACGTCCCCGCGGTCAAGGAGACGACGCGGCGCCACGCGGCCCAGCGATCTCCGGGCGCCTGACGCGGCTCCCGGCGGGAGAGTCCCACCGGAATCCCGGCCGATCGCCCCGTCGCCCTGCAGCGCCGAATCGCCGGAAACCACCGCCGTATGGACGCCGTACAGAAGACGCGGCGCACGCTTGCCGGGGCATCTCGGCGGGGATGCCCCGTACGTGGTAATGCGCCAGAGGTACCGGGTATGGGGTGGGTGAACCCCCATGAACGGCCCCACGGAACCGGACGGCAATCCCTCGTCGCCCCAGTTCGTCTTGGAAGTGGTCGGCGTGAGCGACGACTCCGACGGCGACTGCGCCGAGTGGACCTTCCCTGCGCAGCCCGGCGCCGTACGCACCGCCCGGGCCCTCGTCCGCAAACGGCTGGCCGACTGGGGACTCGACCCGCTCGGTGACATCGCCGCCCTGCTCGTCAGCGAGCTGGTGACCAATTCCCTGCGCTACGCCTCCGGTCCCATAGGCGTGCGACTGGTGCGGCTCGCGTCGATCGGTGCCCTGCTCGTCGAGGTCTCCGACCCGCTTCCGGATCCGCCGCACACGCGCCCCGCCGCACCCGACGACGAGGGGGGCCGCGGACTCCAGCTGGTGGCGCGCACGGCGCGCCGCTGGGGCACGCGGCGTGGCGAACGCGGCAAGACGGTGTGGTTCGAACTGCCGCTGCCGGGTTAGTGCACCGGTCAAGCCGGTGAGAAGACGGTGAGGAGACAGTAGAGCTGGTCAGGGCGTTCTGGGCTGGTCGGGCGGATCGAACAGGTTCAAACCCGTCCGGACGTTACGGACCAAAAATCGTCGAGACCGTGCTGTGATCGTGAACGCCGTGTCGTGTGGCTCCGTAGTGCTGGATACTGCGGGCAGCCGCCTCCGGTGACCGGTGCCGGACGCGGTGAGCTGGAGGGGACGGTTCGCGTGAGCGAGAAACCAGCGAAGGCCACGGCGTCCAAGGACCCGTCGGGCGACGCGACATGGCAGAGCAGTCCACCCGGTTCGATCTACGACTACATCAAGGTCGCCTCGTTCTCGATCGGCCCCGATGGCCTGATCGACCAGTGGAGCCGACGCGCCGAGCAGCTCTTCGGCCTGTCGGCCAGGGATGCCGTGGGCAAGGACCCCATCGAGGCGTTCGTGCCGGACGACCTGCGTGAAAGCGGTCGCCGCAAGATGGCGGAGATACTCGACGGCCGCGAGTGGACGGGCGCCGTCCCGTTCCGTTTGCCCGCCCAGCGGCACGGCGACAGCGATGCAGGCCAGGTCGGCGGTGTGGACAGCGATGCCGGTTCGGTCAGGGCGACCGGTCCGGGCGCCGCCGCCGGTGGCGACAGTACCCCCCGTAAGGGCCGTGCCTACGGTGCGGACGGGATCGCCGAGATCTATGTGATGCCCACCGAGACGGAGTCCGGCGAACAGGCCGCCGTCTGCATCGTCGTCGACGTCCGGACACTGCGCCGCATCGAGACGGATCTCGCCGCCTCGCAGGCTATTTTCGGCCAATCTCCGTTCGGCTTCCTGCTGCTCGACACGGATCTGCGGGTCCGGCGGGTCAACAAGCGCTTCGCCACGGTCTTCGGCGGCGACGTCGACCAGCACCGCGGGCGAGGCGTCCACGACTATCTGCCGCGCCCCGAGGCCGACCGCGTGACCGCAACGCTGCGCCGTGTCCTGGAGACCGGCGAAGCCGTCACCGAGATGCTGATCACCGGCACCGTCCCCGGCTCGCTGGAGCGGCGCCACTGGTCCATCAACCTCTATCGCGTGCACAGCGGAACGGGCAGGCCGATCGGGATCGCCTGGCTCGGCACCGACGTCACCGCCCGCCGCGCCGCCGCACGCGAGGCCGCACATGCCCGCCGTAACCTCGCCCTGCTGAACGAGGCCGGCGCCCGCATCGGCAACTCCCTCGATCTGGAGACCACCGCCCGCGAACTCCTCGACGTCACCGTCCCGGGCTTCTGCGACCTTGCCTCAGTCGACCTCTATCAAGGCCTTCTCGAAGGCGACGAGACGCCGACCGGGGTCTGGGGCACGACGTCGCGGCGGGAGTCCGCGACCGGCAGCGCCGCACTGCGCCGCGTCGCCTTCGCGAGCGCCGTCGCCGACACGCCGTACATGGCGGGACCCGCGCCCGTCGCCGCGGGAGCCGTCCACCACTACCCCTTCAACTCGGCCCACGCCGAAGCCCTGCGCACGGCCCGCCCCCAGCTCGTCCCCGCCGGGGACGGGAACCTCATCCAGTCCACGCTCGCCGTGCCGATGGTCGCCCACGACACCGTCGTCGGCCTCGCCCAGTTCTCCCGTACGAAGGGCAGCGAGCCGTTCGGCGAACGGGACCGGGCCCTCGCCGTCGAACTCGCCGCACGCGCCGCCGTCTGTATCGACAACGCCCGTCTCTACCGCCGCGAGCATCAGCGCGCCCTGATCCTGCAGCGCTCGCTCCTCCCGCCCGGCGCCCCCGAGGCGGCCGGGCTCGACATCGCCTGCCGCTATCTGCCGGGCAACGCCGCCACCGAGGTCGGCGGCGACTGGTTCGACGTCATCGAACTGCCCGGCCACCGCACGGCGCTCGTCGTCGGCGACGTCATGGGCCGCGGTCTGCGCGCCGCCGTGGCGATGGGCGAACTCCGCACGGCCGTACGCACCTTGGCGCTGCTCGACCTGGAACCGGCGGAGGTGCTCTCCGCGCTGGACGAGATCGCCCGCGGACTGGGCACCCCCGGTGGCGTCCGGCAGGCCACGCGCGCGGCACGCCAGTCCCAGGACGCCGACCTCTCCGAGGTCTACCTCGCCACCTGCGTGTACGCGGTCTACGACTCCGTGACGCGCCGCTGCACCTTCGCCAACGCCGGTCATCTCCCGCCGGCCCTCGTCGAGCCCGGCGAGCCGGCCCTCATGCTCGACGTACCGCCGGGCATGCCGCTCGGTGTCGGCGGCGAACCGTTCGAGGAGGTCGAGGTCGAACTTCCCGAAGGCGCCCTGCTCGCGCTCTACACCGACGGGCTCGTCGAGTCCCGCGACCATCCGCTCGACGAGGGCCTGCAGGCCTTGCTCGGCGCCCTCGCCGATCCCGGCCCGGCCCTCGAGGACGTCTGCGACCACGTCCTGGGCGCCCTCGACACCCACCACGGCGAGGACGACATCGCGCTGCTCATGGCCCGCGTCCAGGGCCTGCCAGCGGACGCCGTCGGCGACTGGACGCTGCCGCGCGAACCGCGCAGCGTCGGCCGGGCCCGCGAGTACGCCCGCGCCCAGCTGCTGTCCTGGGACCTGGAACCCCTGGTCGACACCACGGAGCTGCTGGTCAGCGAGCTGGTGACCAACGCCCTGCGCTACGGCGAGGGCGACATCAGGCTCCGGCTCCTGCTCGACCGTACGCTCGTGTGCGAGGTGTGGGACGCCGGACTCGTCCAGCCGCGCCGCCGCAGAGCGCGCGTCACGGACGAGGGCGGCCGCGGACTGCAGCTCGTCGGGCTGCTGAGCGCGTCGTGGGGCTCACGGCGGACGCACCGAGGCAAGACGGTGTGGTTCGAACTACCCCTGCCCGACGGGGACTCGGGGCCGGGAGATCCTACGGAGGCTCTGCTCAGCCTCTTCTGAGGGCGGACCTGGTTCGGGCCGCGGTTCAGACTGCGGTTCAGACCGCGGTTCAGGCGTGCGCTTTGAGCGCGGCCAGGCGGGCCTCGATCTCCGCCGCGTCGCCCATGCTGTCGAGCTGCTCGAACTGCGCGTCCAGCGAGGAGTCGGCGAGTTCCTGCTTGCCGAGTGCCCTCGCCTCCTCGCGGCGTACCTTCTCCTCGAAGCGGCTCAACTCGGTGGTCGGATCGAGCACATTGATGTTCTTGGCGGCGTCCAGCATCTGGTTCTGCGCCTGGGCGGTCTTGGAGCGCGCCACCAACTGGTCGCGCCGGGACTGGAGTTCCGTCAGCTTGACCTTCATCTGGTCGAGACCGGACTTCAGCTTGTCGACGACCTCCCGTTGCGTGGCGATCGTCGGTTCGGCGTCCTTCGCCTCGCGCTCCGCCTGCAACTGCCGCTGCAGCGCCACCTTGGCGAGGCTGTCGAACTTGTCTCCCTCGGCGCCGGAACCGGAGGCCCGCAGCTCGTCCGCCTTCTTACTGGCGGCCTGCGCCTTCCTGCCCCACTCGGTGGCGGCCTCCACGTCCTCCTGGTGGTCCTGCTCCAGCAGGCGCAGATTGCCGATGGTGGTCGCGACCGCCTGCTCGGCCTCGCGGATGTTGTGGCTGTAGTCGCGGATCAGCTGGTCCAGCATCTTCTGCGGGTCCTCCGCCTGGTCCAGCAGGGCGTTGATGTTCGCCTTCGCCAGCTGTGCGACGCGGCCGAGGATCGTCTGCTTGGTCATGGGACCACCTCTCGTTCTCGCTTCCCCGAGTTGCGTTGCCTGGACTGCCTCGCTCAGAACCTGCCGCCCCCACCCCTCCGCCCGCGTGTCCCTCCGCCGCCGAAGCTGCCGGGGGCGCCCCCGCCGAAACCTCCACCCAAGCCCCCGCCGAAGCCGCCGCCGCGTCCCCCGCCGAAGCCGCCCCCGCCACCCGTCCCACGGCCCATACCGCCGAGGATGCCCCCGAGCACGATGCCGCCGAGCACCGCACCGCCCATGCCGCCCCCGCGCCCGCCGCCCATCGGACCGCCGTACCCGTACGGATTGCCGTACATCCGCACATCCCGCTCGGCCAGCTGCTGCGCGTCGCGGGCCAGCGCATCCGCCCGCTGGGCCTCGGCGAGCGCCGCCGTGGGATCGGCGGAAGCCCTGGGTGCCGGTCCGGCGCCGCCCGTGTCGTCGGCAGCCGCGGAGGCCTGCGCCAGCGCGAGGTGCCGCTGTGCCTCGGCGAGACGTGTCCTGGCCTCGCTGCCCACCGCGGCCCGGTGCGTCGTGATGAAGTCCGACGCGGCGCCCACGGCGCTGCGCGCGGTGAGCAGGGCCTGGTCGAGCAGGGCGCGGGCCTTCTGGTTGCTCACCTCGCGGGCGCGCGCTCCCGCGAGGGCGTCGTCGAGGGCCGCGTCGGCCTCCTCCACCCGGCGCAGCGCGTCGATGGGGTCGTACGAGCCCGTGGCGACCTGCGTCCGCACCTCGCCGACGACCGACTCCGCGCGGGCGATACGTCCGTGCAGGTCGGCGGTGGAGATGCCCTCGGGGGTGCCGACGAGCATGCCCCGCGCCTCCGCGAGGTCGGTCTCGGTCTCGGTCAGCGCGCCGGGCAGCTTGCCGACCGCCTCCGCGAGCTCCTTCGCCAGCCGGTCGACGGCGTCCACGAACGTGCCCGCCTGGTCGACGGCGCCCTCGGCGGCCCGCAGATGCACCGCGGCCGTGCCGCCCGCGCCTGCCCCGACGGCCTCGCGGGCCTGGCCGATGTGGGTCGCGGCGAACGCCAGCCGGTCCTTGGCCTGCTCGACGTGGCCCGTGACGGGCAGGACCGCGGTGGACGCGTACCGCGTGCCGAGCGCGGTGAGCGTGGCCTGCGCGGTGTCGGTGCGCCCGGTGATGTCCCGCAGCCTCGCCTCGGCGTGCTCCAGCGCCTGGGGCGCGTTCTGCTCCAGGGCGCGCAGCCGGTCGAAGCCCTCGGCCTCCGCGTCGAGCCGGCGATCGGCCTCGGTGCAGCGCGCGATGATCTCGTCCAGCATGTGGCGCTTCGTCGCATCGTCCTCCGGGATCGCGTCGTCGAGCTGCTGCCGCAGCCGGAAGGCCGCCGTGAGCTCCGACTTCGCGTACGCGAGCGCCTCACCGAACGGCGCGGCCGCCTCCTCGCCGAACTGGGCGGTGGCGAAGCCGAGTTCCTCGGTGCTGGTGCGGACCGCGTCGTCCGTCTCGACGAGCAGCTGCCTCGCCCGCTGGTCGAGCTCGGGCAGGGGCACGGCCTGCTGGCCGCGCCCGCCCCAGCCCCCACCGGGGGTGGTACGGGTCTGGACGCGCCTCTTGCGCCGGGTGTACGTGTACGCGGCGAGGGCCGCTGCGGCGCCGAGCGCCGCGATCGGCAGCATGAGGTCACCGATGAGGGCTTCGCCGTCGGCGCCGCCGCCGGGATCGGCCTCGCCCGGGGTGATCGCCGGAGTGGGCACGGGCCGGCCCGCGAGGACCGCGCCGATGCCGTTCGCCGCACCGATGGCGGCGCCCGCCCAGTCGTTCTGCCGCAGCGCCGGTTCGATGGCGGTCCCCGCGACGTCTCGCAGCTCGGCGTCGGTCAGCCGCATGTCCTGGTCCACGGAGTACGCGTACTGCCGGTCGTGCGTGGCGACGGCCAGCAGTACGTCGTTCAGGCCGAGGCCGTTGCGCTGGGCCGTCGCGTCGGCCCAGCTCTGTGCGGTGCGGCCGGAGAAGTCACGTACGTAGGCGACGAAGAGCTGGACACCCTGCTCGCTGTCGAGATCGTCCAGTGCCGCCGCGACGTCGCTCTTGCGGTCGCCGAGCGCGTCGACCCTGTCGGTGATCTGGCCGGTCCGCGACAGCGTGATCGGGTCGTCGGCACGGGCGCCCGTGGCGGGCGCGACGAGCCAGCACAGTGCCGCCAGCGCGCAGAGCAGGGTATACGCGAGGCGCAGGGAGTGCGGGAGGCGTATGCCGCTGGCCGACGGACCTCGGCTCCGGGGAAGCGTCACGTTTGTGAGGGTATGACCGCTTCTGGCCTATCGCGACCGGGCCCGCCCCGGGCTGGGGCGGGACCTGCGGAGACCGGCATCCCGGCGCCATGACGAGGGCGGCGGGCCGGAGCGGCCGAGACCGTCCCCTCTCCTCATGGCCTCACCGTCCTCATGGCCTCACGGTGATCGCCGCCCGATCTTCGACCCCAGCCACACCAGTGGGTCGTACTTCCGGTCGACCGCCCGCTCCTTCAGCGGGATCAGGGCGTTGTCAGTGATCTTGATCCCCTCGGGGCAGACCTCCGTGCAGCACTTGGTGATGTTGCAGTAGCCGAGACCGTGCTCGTCCTGGGCCGTGCGTTTGCGGTCGACGCCGGTCCTCTCGGCCTCGTCCAGCGGATGCATGTCCAGTTCGGCAACCCGCATCAGGAAGCGAGGGCCGGCGAACGCCGCCTTGTTCTCCTCGTGGTCGCGGACCACATGGCAGGTGTCCTGGCACAGGAAGCACTCGATGCACTTGCGGAACTCCTGCGAGCGGTCGACGTCCTCCTGCTGCATCCGGTACTCACCGGGACCCAGCCCCGCGGGCGGCACGAACGAGGGGATCTCCCGCGCCTTCTCGTAGTTGAAACCGACGTCCGTCACGAGATCCCGGACCACCGGGAACGCCCGCAGCGGCGTCACCGTGATCGTCTCCTCGCGGGAGAACACGGACATGCGGGTCATGCACATCAGCCGCGGACGCCCGTTGATCTCGGCGCTGCACGAACCGCACTTGCCCGCCTTGCAGTTCCAGCGGACCGCGAGATCGGGGACCTGGGTCGCCTGGAGGCGGTGGATGATGTCGAGCACCACCTCGCCGTCGTTCACCTCGACCTTGAAGTCCTCGAGCCCGCCGCCCTCGGCGTCCCCCCGCCAGACCTTGAATCGCGCCTCGTAAGAACTCATTCGTACAGCTCCTCTTCGGCGAGGTACTTGACCAGCTCCTCCTTGTCGAACAGGGCGAGCAGGTCGGGTCGGATGGGCTCCGTCGTCTCCCGGGCCAGGGAGATCTGGCCGCGGACGGGGTCGGTGGCCGCGAGACCGCCCGTCGGGTCGGCGAGCCGACAGAGCAGATTGATGTGCCGCCACTCGCGGTCCATCGTCGGATGGTCCTCGCGGGTGTGGCCGCCGCGGCTCTCCGTACGCTCCAGCGCGGCCCGCGCGATGCATTCGCTGACCAGCAGCATGTTGCGCAGGTCGAGGGCCAGGTGCCAGCCGGGGTTGAACTGGCGGTGCCCCTCGACCCCGGCCCGCCGCGCCCTCACCCGCAGCTCCGCGAGCTTCCGCAGCGCCTGCTCCATCTCCGCCTCGCGGCGGATGATGCCGACGAGGTCGTTCATCGTCTGCTGGAGCTCCTGGTGGAGGGTGTACGGGTTCTCGGGCGGCTCGCCGGGCGTCGGGCCCTCCGCCGAGAACGGGCGCAGCGCCTCGGCCGCCGCCGCGTCCACCTGCTCGGCGTCCACGGCCGGGCGGCGCTCCCCGGTGAGCCCGGACGCGTACTGCGCCGCGTGCAGCCCCGCCCGCCGCCCGAAGACCAGCAGGTCGGAGAGGGAATTGCCGCCGAGGCGGTTGGAGCCGTGCATGCCGCCCGCGACCTCCCCGGCCGCGTACAGCCCTGCCACCCCGCGGGCCGCCGCCGTGTCCGAGTCGACCGCGATGCCGCCCATCACGTAGTGGCAGGTCGGGCCGACCTCCATCGCCTCGGCCGTGATGTCGACGTCGGCGAGCTCCTTGAACTGGTGGTACATGGACGGCAGCCGCCGCTTGATCACCTCGGCGGGCATACGCGTCGACACGTCCAGGTAGACCCCGCCGTGCGGGGTGCCGCGCCCCGCCTTCACCTCGGCATTGATCGCCCGCGCCACCTCGTCGCGCGGCAGCAGCTCGGGCGGGCGCCGGTTGTTGTCCGGGTCGTCGTACCAGCGGTCCGCCTCGTCCTCCGACTCGGCGTACTTGTCCTTGAAGACGTCGGGGATGTAGTCGAACATGAACCGCTTGCCGTCGGAATTGCGCAGCACACCGCCGTCACCGCGGACCGACTCGGTGACGAGGATGCCCTTCACCGACGGGGGCCAGACCATGCCGGTCGGGTGGAACTGCACGAACTCCATGTTCAGCAGCGGCGCACCCGCGAGCAGCGCCAGAGCGTGCCCGTCGCCCGTGTACTCCCACGAGTTCGACGTGACCTTGAAGGACTTGCCGATGCCGCCGGTGGCCACGACCACCGAGGGTGCCTCCAGGACGAAGAAGCGGCCGGTCTCGCGGTCGTAGCAGAAGACCCCCGAGACGCGGCCGTCAGCGTCCTTGAGTACGCGGGTCACCGTGCACTCCTGGAAGACCTTCAGCCGCGCCTCGTAGTCGCCGAACTCGCGCTTGTCCTCCTGCTGCAGCGACACGATCTTCTGCTGGAGCGTGCGGATCAGCTCCAGGCCCGTGCGGTCGCCGACATGCGCGAGCCGCGGATACTCGTGCCCGCCGAAGTTGCGCTGCGAGATCCGCCCGTCCTTCGTACGGTCGAAGAGCGCGCCCCACGTCTCCAGCTCCCAGACCCGGTCCGGGGCCTCCTGGGCGTGCAACTCCGCCATCCGCCACTGGTTGAGGAACTTGCCGCCGCGCATGGTGTCGCGGAAGTGCACCTGCCAGTTGTCGCGCTCGTTGACGTTGCCCATGGCCGCAGCGATGCCGCCCTCGGCCATCACCGTGTGCGCCTTGCCGAACAGTGACTTGCAGATCACGGCCGTACGCGCACCCTGCTCACGCGCCTCGATCGCGGCCCGCAGCCCCGCGCCGCCGGCGCCCACCACCACGACGTCCCACTGCTGCCGCTCCACCTGTGACATCAGGCACCTTCCATTTCAAAACAGCCTCGGATCGTCGAAGGCGCCGCTGGCGAGCAGAAACACGTAGAAGTCGGCGAGCGCGACGCTCACCAGCGAGGTCCAGGCCAGGAGCATGTGCCGGGCGTTGAGCCTGCCCACCCACTGCCACAGCCGGTAGCGCACGGGGTGCTTGGAGAAGTGCTTCAGCTTGCCGCCGACGATGTGCCGGCAGGAGTGGCAGGAGAGCGTGTACGCCCAGATCAGCACGATGTTGACCAGGAAGACGAGAGTGCCCAGGCCCATGTGGCCCCACTCGTAGTTCTCGTCGCGGAAGGCGAGGACCGTGTCGTACGTCAGGATCCCGGCGACCGGGAGCGCCGTGTAGAAGAAGTAGCGGTGGATGTTCTGCAGGATCAGCGGGAAGCGGGTCTCACCGGTGTACTTCTTGTGCGGCTCGGCGACGGCGCAGGCGGGCGGGGACGCCCAGAAGCCCCGGTAGTACGCCTTGCGGTAGTAGTAGCAGGTCAGCCGGAAGCCCAGCGGGAAGATCAGGATGAGCAGGGCGGGGGAGAGGCCCCACCAGCTGCCGAAGATCTCCCAGTTCGGGCCCCCGCGCATCGGCTCGCAGTTCTCGGCCAGGCAGGGCGAGTAGAACGGCGAGACGTAGGGCGCCGCGTAGTAGTCCGCGTTCGCGAAGGCCCGCCACGTCGAGTAGACGACGAAGGCCAGCAACCCGGCCGCGGTGGCGGCAGGCGCCAGCCACCAGCGGTCGGTCCGCAGATGCGGGGCGGCGATGGCGGCGCGGGTGCCTTCTCGTACCCCGCCCGTATTCAGATGTGGTTCGGTGCCGGTGGCCAATGAAGTTCCACTCCCTCTTTTTGTGGCTCGGTTCGCCTCCGGGGCGGCAAAGCCGGTGTCGAGAGTGCGACCGTGCTCAGCCCTCCTTCGTCGGGCCTCCGCGCGCTCGCCCTCTCGACACCGGCGCGCCCCTTCGGCTCACTCGCCGAGTGGCCCGGGCCGGTCAGGGAGCGCGCCGGTCGCGGGCGCCCAGGCCCTCGTCGTCCGAGTCCGTCCACAGCGCGCTGTCGTACGGCGTGTCCGGGATGCCCACGAGCTCGGGTTTCTTCTGTACCCCGAGGGCGGGGGCCGCCTCGCGCAGCAGCGCGACGCTCTCACGCAGATGATCGGCGTCGGTGCGCACCCGGCGGATCTCCAGGCTGCGTCCGACGTGCTGTTCGAGCCGGCCGACGGACCGGACGAGGTCGTCGATGCAGCGTTGTACGGCGGTCAGATCGTCCTGCAGGGACATGACTTGCCCTCACTTCCGCGGTTGCGGTGGCAACGCTCACGCGCCTGCGAGTGTCGCGCGTCACATCTCGCCTGTGAAGGGATCTGCCCGGATTCCTGGTCCGCGCGCCACGCATGCGCCCCTTACGCGCCCCCGATCGGCCCAGTAGTCACAGGGGACGTCGCCATGTGCAGCAGCCTCACCGGAATCGCTTGCCACTTCCGCCGCGCGGGTGACCTTGGAGCCTCTCTCTGTCGTGTCGCTACCGACAAACCCACACGATCCACTTCAGTGGGGCGATACGTGTGATCAGCACCATACTCCGCACAGCATTCCGTACACCCTGAGCAGTCCCGGTCCGATCCGGCCCGGACCGGACCGGCGGCGGGCAGGCCGCGCGAGCCCCGGAGGTACCAGTGATGTCTCTCGACGGCGTCAGGCTGCGCCCTGTCATGCGATGCGTCGCGTTCCTCGCGGCAGGAGTGCTCGCCGTGCCCGCCATGGCCGGCTGCAGCAGCGGTAGCGAAAAGGCCGGCCGTCCGGTCGCCGGCCAGGACATCGCGTCGGCGGGGCGCGAGCTGATCAGCGACGGCGGCACCCTCCACTGGGCCGTCGACGCCCTGCCCGAGACGCTCAACGCCTTCCAGGCCGACGCCGACGCGACCACCTCCCGGATCGCCGGCGCCGTCCTGCCGTCCCTGTTCCGGCTCGACGAGCTGGGCCGGCCGCAGCGCAACCCCGCCTTCCTGGAGTCCGCCGAGATCGTCGAGCGCGAGCCCAAGCAGGTGGTGCTCTACAAGATCAACCAGCAGGCGGTGTGGAGCGACGGCCGCGAGATCGGCGCCGCCGACTTCACCGCACAGTGGCGCGCCCTGTCCGGCAAGGACACCGCGTACTGGACCGCGCGCAACGCCGGCTACGACCGGATCGAGAAGATCGAGCGAGGCGCCAGCGACCTGGAGGTACGGGTCACCTTCGCCAAGCCGTACGCGGACTGGCGCTCGCTGTTCTCGCCGCTGTACCCGAAGGACGTCATGGGCACCCCGGACACCTTCAACGACGGTGCGCGGTCCAAGCTGAAGGCCACCGCCGGGCCCTTCACCCTCACGAAGATCGACCGTGCCGCGGGCGATGTGACGCTGGAACGCAATCCGCGCTGGTGGGGCAACCCGGCCAAGCTCTCCACGATTGTGCTGCGTGCCGTGCCACGCGACGAGCGGGCCGCCGCGCTCGCCGAGGGCAGACTCGACCTCGCCGACGTCGAGCCGGCCGACGCCCAGCGCATCGCACTCGCCACCCGCGACAAGGGAGCCGACGGGGCACCCGTGCACGGGCCCGTCGCCGAGACCAGTCCCGCCCAGGCGCTGCGGTCCTGGGCCGTCGCGAACGGCTCGGACGCACAGGCTGCCCAGGCCGAGAAGCTCGCCCGCGAGCAGCGCAGCGAGGCGGCCGAGCAGTACACCAAGGAGCAGGCGAGCCTGCGCGACTACGTCCTCCGCAAGTCACTGGAGCCCGCCTACACGCAGCTCGCGCTCAACGGCTCCCAGGGCCCGCTCGCCGACGAACGCGTACGCCGCGCCGTGGCCCGCGCCCTCGACCGCGAGGAGCTCGCCCGGCTCGTGCTGACACCGCTCGGGCTGCCCGCTGAGCCGGTCGGCAACCATCTCGCACTGGCCGGCCAGGCGGCGTACGCCGACAACAGCGGGGCCCTCGGCGGCCAGGACACGGAGGCGGCGCGGGCGCTGCTCGCGGACGCCGGATGGGTGCCGGGCGGCACGACGAAGGACGGAAACGCCGCGGGCAGCGAGGCCCGGGACTCCGGGAAGTCCGCGGACGGGGCGCCGGGCGGATCATCCGGCGGCTCCGGCAGTTCCTCCGACTCAGACGACTCGGTGGACTCCGGGACGTACGACGAGGCCGGTGCGGCGGAGGAAGCCGCCGAGGACGACGACGGTACGTACATCGTCGGACAGGAGGACGACAAGCCCGGCAACAGCGGCAGCTCCGTGCTCGCGCCCGCTCCGGCCGTCGCTCTCCAGCGCGCCGCGCTCGTCCGCCAGGCAGATGCCCTGGTCATGCCCGGTGAGGCCGACAGGGAGAAGCTGCAGGATCCGCGAGGGCAGGACGGCCGGCAGCAGGCCAGGCGGGGCGGCGTCCCCGGCGCGTACGCACCGAAGGGAACGGCCGCCCCCAAGACGAGCGGCACCCCGCAGAACACGGCGTCCCCGGCCGGTGCCGTGGCCGACGGCGCCGCCGCAGGCCAGCTGGCCAAGGACGGCAAGCCGCTCACGCTCCGCTTCGTACTGCCCTCGGGCCCCGGATCGGAACAGCTGCGGGCCGTGGGCGACCGGATCACGCGGATGCTCGAGCGCATCGGGATCCGCACGGAGACGTCCAAGGTCTCCGACGACAGCTACTTCAAGGACCACATCGCGTCCGGCCAGTACGACCTGGCGCTGTACTCGTGGCCCGCGACCGCCTTCCCCGCCACCGACAACCGGCCGATCTTCGCCAAGCCGGTGGCCGCCGCGGACGGCTCGCTGAGCATCGAGCAGAACTACACGCGGGTCGGCACCGACCACATCGACCAGCTCTTCGACCAGGCGATCGCCGAGCTGGACGAGAAGGAGGCGGCCTCGCTCGTCAAGCAGGCCGACGCCCGCATCTGGGCCGCGGCCGGCTCCATCCCCCTCTACCAGCGCCCCCAGCTGGTGGCCGCCCGCCCGAACCTCGCCAACGCAGGCGCTTTCGGTTTCGAGACGCCGGTCTACGAGGACATGGGCTACCTGAAGTCGGGGGTCCACCAGGGCGCACCCAAGGGAAGCCCGAGCCACTGACAGGGCTGCCGAAGGGGGCCACCCAATGGCCCCCGCAAGCCCCACCCCGGAGCGCACCGTACGATGGGGTGAGGCCGTGGCGTGTCCAGCCCGGCAGGGCCCGCGTACCGAAGACGTACGCGCAGGCCGTCCACTCACCCCGGGAGAAGCGCCGCACCATGGCCACGCGCCAAGACATCCGCAACGTCGCCATCGTCGCCCACGTCGACCACGGCAAGACCACCCTCGTCGACGGCATGCTCAAGCAGGCCGGCGCCTTCGCAGCCCACGCCGCCGAGAACCTCGACGATCGGATGATGGACTCGAACGACCTGGAGCGTGAGAAGGGCATCACGATCCTCGCCAAGAACACCGCGGTGAAGTATCACCCGAAGGCCGGCGGCGAGCCCATCACCATCAACATCATCGACACCCCCGGCCACGCCGACTTCGGCGGCGAGGTCGAGCGCGGCCTGTCGATGGTCGACGGCGTGGTCCTCCTCGTCGACGCCTCCGAGGGCCCGCTGCCGCAGACCCGTTTCGTGCTGCGCAAGGCGCTCGCCGCCCGGCTCCCGGTGATCCTCTGCATCAACAAGACGGACCGCCCGGACTCCCGTATCGACGAGGTCGTCAACGAGACGTACGACCTGTTCCTCGACCTGGACGCGGACGAGGACCAGATCGAGTTCCCGATCGTCTACGCCTGCGCCCGTGACGGCGTGGCCTCGCTGACCAAGCCGGAGGACGGCACCGTCCCGGCCGACAGCGACAGCCTGGAGCCGTTCTTCTCGACGATCCTGGACACCATCCCGGCCCCGTCGTACGACGAGGAGGCGCCGCTCCAGGCCCACGTCACCAACCTGGACGCGGACAACTTCCTCGGCCGTATCGCGCTGCTCCGTGTCGAGCAGGGCGAGCTGCGCAAGGGCCAGACCGTCACGTGGATCAAGCGCGACGGCACGATGTCCAACGTGCGCATCACCGAGCTGCTGATGACCGAGGCGCTCACCCGCAAGCCCGCCGAGAAGGCCGGCCCGGGTGACATCTGCGCAGTCGCCGGTATCCCGGACATCATGATCGGCGAGACCCTCGCCGACCCCGAGAACCCGATCGCGCTGCCGCTGATCACGGTCGACGAGCCCGCGATCTCCATGACCATCGGTACGAACACCTCGCCGCTGGTCGGCCGCGGCGGCACCGGCAAGGGCGCGGACAACAAGGCGGCGGTCAAGGACCGCAAGGTCACCGCCCGCCAGGTCAAGGACCGCCTCGACCGCGAGCTGATCGGTAACGTCTCGCTCCGCGTGCTCGACACCGAGCGCCCGGACGCCTGGGAGGTCCAGGGCCGTGGCGAGCTGGCGCTGGCGATCCTCGTCGAGCAGATGCGACGCGAGGGCTTCGAGCTGACCATCGGCAAGCCGCAGGTCGTCACCAAGGAGGTCGACGGCAAGGTCTACGAGCCGGTCGAGCGTATGACGATCGACGTGCCCGAGGAGCACATGGGTGCGGTCACGCAGCTCATGGGCGTCCGCAAGGGCCGGATGGACAACATGTCCAACCACGGCTCCGGCTGGGTCCGCATGGAGTTCGTCGTACCGTCCCGCGGCCTGATCGGCTTCCGTACGGAGTTCCTGACCGGCACGCGCGGCACGGGCATCGCCCACTCCATCCACGAGGGCCACGAGCCGTGGTTCGGCACGCTGACGACCCGTAACAACGGTTCGCTGGTCGCCGACCGTTCCGGCGCCGTCACCGCGTTCGCGATGACGAACCTGCAGGAGCGCGGTGTGCTGTTCACCGACCCCGGCACCGAGGTGTACGAGGGCATGATCGTCGGCGAGAACTCGCGCTCCGACGACATGGACGTGAACATCACCAAGGAGAAGAAGCTCACGAACATGCGGTCGTCCTCGGCCGACTCGTTCGAGGCGATCGTCCCGCCGCGCAAGCTGTCGCTGGAGCAGTCGCTGGAGTTCTGCCGCGACGACGAGTGCGTCGAGGTCACCCCGGAGGCCGTCCGTATCCGCAAGGTGGTCCTGGACGCCCGCGACCGCGCCCGCTCGGCCTCGCGCGCGAAGCACGCCTGACGCTGGGCGCTGTGCCGTAAGGGGCGCCCCGCGCAGCCTGAGGCTGCGCGGGGCGCTCGGCATTTGCCGTCCCAGTGCCGAGTGCCCAGTGCCTTGAGGGCCTGGGATGCCCCCAGCGGGCGCACATTCCGGCACGTCCCCTTCGGCGCGTATGCGGCTGCCGGTCGGTGGCCGGTTCTGGCCCGCGGTGGGCGGCCGCGCCGGCCTGCGCTCGCCGAACATATGTCCCGACGCCGGCGGACACAGCATCGGCATTCGTCCGAAACATCTGGCCGGTACCACAGAGCCCGGACGCCCCTGACAGGTGGCGCCCGAAGCCTGTCGTACCGGAATGCCCCAAGTTGCGGATTGGGCCCCATCGGCGCCGCCAAGGAAGCCCGTCAGACCCGTATCTACGCGCGGGGACTGGCAGCTACCCTTCCTGTTATGGGCAGGCGAGGGTTGTGGCAGGGGTTGTCGGGAAGGGTATGGCAGATCATCGCCATGTTCACAACTGGTATTCCTTGGCTGACCGTCCGGAATGCGGACGCTGGTGCCCGATAGATATGTAACGCGTCCGTTTCGCGGCCATCTATCTCGGATCGGTTTGTCCGGATTTTGGACTAAGTAGGCGTCAGGTGTGATCGAACCGAGACCAAAAGGGTGTGGCCGGGTCGTAGCCCATGGCTAATAGTTAGGCGCGTAGAGCTCGGGTCAATGGGTCACGCGCTGTGGGGAGCGCCGACTCACGAGCACACTGGGGCACCGGATCTTTTCGCCGTCAGGGGTGGCGGCGTCGTTTCATGTGCACCCTCTTGACGTGAACAAGTGGACTCATGAGGAGGAGAACCCATGCGCGGTGCCAAGAGCGCCAAGTGGGTCGCGGGGGCAATCGTCGTCGCGCTGGCAGCAACGGCCTGTGGTGGCGGCAGCGGCGAGGACGAGCCGAAGGACAAGGGCGCGCTCGCGGGCTACGTCTCGATCGATGTCGGCGAGCCGCAGAAGCCGCTGATCCCGGCGGACACCAACGAGACCAACGGCTCGTACGTCATCCAGTCCCTGTTCACTCAGCTTCTGGACTTCGACGCCAAGGGCGAGATCGTCTACACGAACGCCGAGTCCGTCACCACCGAGGACTCCAAGACCTGGACGGTCAAGCTCAAGAGCGGCTGGAAGTTCCACAACGGCGAGGACGTCACGGCGCAGTCGTACGTCGACGCCTGGAACTGGTACGCGAACATCAAGAACAACCAGCAGAACTCGTTCTGGTTCGCTGACATCGCCGGCTACGACGACGTCCACCCGGAGAAGGGCGACCCGAAGGCCGACAAGATGTCCGGTCTGAAGGTCGTGGACGACACCACCTTCACCATCGACCTGAAGGAACGCGTTCCGTACTTCAACTACAAGCTCGGCTACACCACGTTCGCCCCGCTTCCGAAGGTCTTCTACGACGACCCGAAGGCGTTCGGCCAGAAGCCGGTCGGCAACGGTCCGTACAAGTTCGAGAAGTGGACCCACAAGAAGCTGATCCAGGTCCAGGCCTGGGACGACTACAAGGGCCCCAACAAGGCCGCGAACAAGGGCATCCAGTTCAAGAACTACGCCACCCTCGAGGCGGCGTACCAGGATGTCGTCTCCGGCAACCTGGACATCATCCGCCAGGTCGGCCCGACGGACCTGCCGAAGTACAAGCAGGACCTCGGTGACGGCGCCATCGAGGAGCCGTACGCGGCCATCCAGTCGCTGGTCCCGGCCTTCTACTCCAAGACGTTCAAGGACGTCGACCCGAAGGTCATCCAGGGTCTGTCCATGGCGATCGACCGCGACACGATCACCAAGACCGTCCTGAACAACACCCGTACGCCCGCGACGAGCTTCACGCCGCCGCAGGTCAAGGGCAACCAGGACCTGGACACGGACGTCTTCACGTACGACCCGAAGAAGGCCAAGGAGCTCATCGAAGAGGGCGGCGGCGTCCCGGGCAACAAGGTCTGGATCCAGTACAACACCGACGGCGGCCACAAGGAGTGGGTGACCGCGGTCTGCGAGTCGATCCGCAACGCCACCGGTGTCGACTGCGTCGGCGACGCGAAGCCGGACTTCGCCACCGACCTCGAGGCGCGCGACAACGACGAGGTGAAGTCGATGTACCGCGGCGGCTGGGTCGCCGACTACCCGGTCAACGTCAACTTCATCAAGGAGCTCTACCACACCAACGCCGAGTCCAACAACGGCCGTTTCTCCAACAAGGAGATCGACGCGCTGATGGCGGAGGGCGACAAGGCAGAGTCCCTGGACGAGGCCGTCAAGGCCTACCAGGAAGTCGAGAAGAAGCTCGTCGACGAGATGCCGGCCATCCCGCTGTGGTACTACCGCATCAACGGTGGCCACGGTAAGGGCGTGGACAATGTCAACGTGGACTTCCACGGCGACCTCGAGCTGACCCAGGTCACCACCAAGTAAGCGCCCACGGGCCAATTCCCACTAGGCCGTCAGTCCGCCGCCGCCGATCCGTCGGCGGTGGCGGAGGGCCGCGGGGGCCGCTCCTCACCGAGCGGCCCCCGCGACTGCAGTCATCCCTCACGGAGGCACACCCATGGGGCGTTATGTCGCACGACGACTGCTCCAGATGATCCCGGTGTTCATCGGGTCGACACTGCTGATCTTTCTCATGATGTACGCCTTGCCCGGCGATCCCGTCAGGGCGCTCATGGGAGACCAGGCGTACGACCCGGCCGTGGTCGAGAGCATCCGCCACGACCTTGGTCTCGACCTGCCCATCTGGCAGCAGTATCTGAACTACCTGGGTGGCCTTTTCCAGGGCGACTTCGGTACCGAGATCGGGAGCCAGCGTCCCGTCGCGGACATCATCGCTGACGCGTTCCCGGTCACCATCCGCCTCACCCTGTTCGCGTTCGCGTTCACGGTGCTCGTCGGCATCGGCCTCGGCGTCATTGCCGGGCTCCGCCCGGACTCCGTCCGGGACCGAGGGCTGCTGACCCTCACCCTGGTACTGATCTCCATGCCCTCCTTCGTGCTGGGCTACCTCATGCAGTACCTCTTCGCCTTCCAGTGGGGCCTCACCACGCCGACCGTGCAGGACTCCGAGAACTTCGGCGACCTGTTCCTGCCGGCAATCGTCCTCGGCTCCCTCTCACTGGCGTACGTGGCCCGGCTGACTCGTACGTCGATGGCGGAGAACCTGCGAGCCGACTACATGCGCACCGCGGTGGCCAAGGGGCTGCCGCGCGGCCGGATCGTCGGCGTCCACCTGATGCGCAACTCCCTGATCCCCGTGGTCACCTTCCTGGGAACCGACATCGGCAACCTGATGACCGGGGCGATCGTCACCGAGGGCATCTTCAACGTTCAGGGTGTCGGCGACGCCATCTACGAGGCGCTGTTCCGCCGTGAGGGTGCCACGGTCGTGGGTATCGCCTCTCTCATCGTGATCGTCTACCTCGTCGCCAGCCTGCTCGTCGACCTGCTTTACGCGGTCCTGGACCCGAGGATCCGGTATGCCTGAGAAGACCGCTGAGAAGGCCGGGAAGACCGTGGCGAACGACCTGGGCCAGGGAACCGCCGCCGTTGCCGGCGATTCCGGCCCCGCACCGGCGAAGGCGCGCAGCCTGTGGTCCGACGCCTGGCACGACCTGCGCCGCAACCCGCTCTTCCTCGCCTCGGCCGTGCTGATTGTGCTGCTGCTCGTCATGGCGGCCGCGCCGGGCCTGTTCACCAGCGCATCCCCGCGCGACGCCGACCTGGCCAAGCACTACCTCCAGCACCCGAACTGGGGCAACTTCTTCGCCCCGGACTGGCTCGGATACGACGGCCAAGGACGCTCCATCTATGCCCGAGTCGTCTACGGCGCCCGCGCCTCGATCCTCGTCGCCGTCGGCGTGACCCTGCTGGTGGCCGTGCTCGGCACCGCGGTCGGCATGACCGCCGGCTATTTCGGGGGCTGGCTCGACAGCTTGCTCTCCCGTATCACCGACGTCTTCATGGCCATCCCGTATCTGCTCGGCGCTCTGGTCGTCCTCACCACCTTCGAGGTGCGTTCGGTCTGGGTCGTGATGCTGGCGATGGCCTTCCTGGGGTGGACCCAGATCGCCCGCGTCGCCCGTGGTTCCGTGATCACCATCAAGCACGCGGACTACGTCGTCGCGGCCAAGGCGCTCGGCGCCTCCACGACACGCATCATGCTGAAGCACATCCTGCCCAACGCCCTCGCCCCGATCATCGTCGTGGCGACCATCGCGCTGGGCGGTTACATCGCGGCCGAGGCCACGCTGTCCTTCCTCGGCGTCGGACTCGCAGATCCGACGGTGTCCTGGGGCGTGGACGTTTCCACTGGCCGTGAGCAACTGCGCAACGCGCCGTACGTGCTGATCATTCCGTCGGTGATGGTCTCGATCACGGTCCTGTCGTTCCTCATGTTCGGCGATGCTGTACGCAACGCCCTCGACCCCAAGCTGCGCTGAGGGAGGCGTACGTGACCATCATCGACAAGCCTGCGGACGTTCCCGCGCCGCGTGCCGGGGGCGACTTCGACGGCCCGCTGCTCGAAGTCCGTGACCTGCACGTGGAGTTCCACACCCGGGACGGCGTCGCCAAGGCCGTCAACGGTGTCAACTACACCGTCAGCGCGGGCGAGACGCTCGCCGTGCTCGGCGAATCCGGTTCGGGAAAGTCCGTGACCGCTCAGGCGATCATGGGCATCCTCGACATGCCGCCGGCACGGATCCCCCAGGGGGAGATCTTCTTCCGCGGCGAGGACATGCTCAGGATGTCCGGCGAGGAGCGACGGAAGATCCGCGGCCGGAAGATCGCGATGATCTTCCAGGACGCGCTCTCCTCCCTCAATCCGGTCCTCTCCGTGGGCTACCAGCTCGGCGAGATGTTCCGCGTCCACCAGGGCCTCTCCAAGAAGGAGGCCAAGCTCAAGGCCATCGAACTGATGGACAGGGTGCGTATCCCGGCCGCCAAGGAGCGCGTGGGCGACTACCCGCACCAGTTCTCCGGCGGTATGCGCCAGCGCATCATGATCGCCATGGCGCTGGCCCTCGAGCCCGATCTGATCATCGCCGACGAGCCCACCACGGCCCTCGACGTGACGGTCCAGGCGCAGGTCATGGACCTGCTCGCGGAGCTCCAGCGCGAGTACAACATGGGTCTGATCCTGATCACCCACGACCTCGGCGTGGTCGCCGACGTCGCGGACAAGATCGCGGTCATGTACGCGGGCCGGATCGTCGAGACGGCGCCCGTGAACGAGCTGTACAAGCGCCCGGCCCACCCGTACACACGCGGCCTGCTGGACTCGATCCCGCGCCTGGACCAGAAGGGCCAGGAGCTGTACGCGATCAAGGGTCTGCCGCCCAACCTGACCCGCATCCCGTCCGGTTGCGCATTCAACCCGCGCTGCCCGAAGGCGCAGGACATCTGCCGTACCGAGGTGCCGGCACTGCTTCCCGTCACCGAGCGGGACGGCAGTGAGCTGGTCGGCCGCGGCAGCGCGTGCCACTTCTGGAAGGAGACGATCCATGGCTGAGCTCAGCAAGGCGGGTGAGCCGCAGGACGCCCTGGACGCGACTCCGAACGTCACCGACGTGGAGGTGGTCGACGCCCACTCCGACGCCGAGGCGGTCGCGGCCATCGAAGCCCCCGTCGAGCGCGGTGAGCCGATCCTTCAGGTCCGCAACCTGGTGAAGCACTTCCCGCTGACCCAGGGGATCCTCTTCAAGCGGCAGATCGGCGCGGTCAAGGCCGTGGACGGGGTCTCCTTCGACCTGTACCAGGGCGAGACTCTGGGCATCGTGGGCGAGTCCGGCTGTGGCAAGTCCACCGTCGCCAAGCTTCTGATGACCCTGGAGAAGGCGACCGCGGGCGAGGTCTTCTACAAGGGCCAGGACATCACCAAGCTGTCCGGGCGCGCGCTGAAGGCCGTACGCCGGAACATCCAGATGGTGTTCCAGGACCCGTACACCTCGCTCAACCCCCGTATGACGGTGGGCGACATCATCGGGGAGCCCTTCGACATCCACCCCGAGGTGGCGCCGAAGGGCGACCGGCGGCGGAAGGTCCAGGAGCTCCTGGACGTCGTCGGCCTCAACCCCGAGTACATCAACCGTTATCCGCACCAGTTCTCGGGCGGTCAGCGCCAGCGCATCGGCATCGCCCGCGGCCTCGCGCTCAACCCCGAGATCATCATCTGCGACGAGCCGGTCTCCGCCCTGGACGTGTCCGTCCAGGCGCAGGTCATCAACCTGATGGAGAAGCTGCAGGACGAGTTCAACCTGTCCTACATCTTCATCGCGCACGACCTGTCGATCGTCCGGCACATCTCGGACCGGGTCGGCGTGATGTACCTCGGCAAGATGGCCGAGATCGGCACGGACACCCAGATCTACGACCACCCGACGCACCCCTACACGCAGGCGCTGCTGTCGGCGGTCCCGGTGCCCGACCCGGAGGCCCGCGAGGGTCGCGAGCGGATCATCCTCACCGGGGACGTGCCCTCGCCCGCCAACCCGCCGTCCGGCTGCCGCTTCCGCACCCGCTGCTGGAAGGCCCAGGACAAGTGCGCCACCGAGGTACCGCTGCTCGCGGTCCCCGAGCGGTTCGCGTCCTCGGACTCCCCGGCCGCGCACGAGTCGGCGTGCCACTTCGCGGAGGAGAAGGACGTGGTGCACGCGGCGTGAGGCCGTGATGTACGTCGATCGGGCGCCCGGGGCCGGAAGCGGCTCCGGGCGCCCGTCGTTGTGGCGGTGCCGCGGCGCACGTCCGGCCGGGCCGTACCGCGGTCCTGCGGGAGCATGGCGGCAGATGATCCCCATGCCCTGGAAGGTATGCATGTCTGAGCATGTCGGCTCCGTCGGCGCCCTGCAGTGTGTCGTACTGGACTGCCCCGATCCCCGCGCTCTCGCCCGCTTCTACCGCGGGCTTCTCGGCGGTGAGGTCGACCGGCCCGATCCGCGGTGGTCGCTGGACGACGACTGGTCGACCCTGCACACCGACTCCGGTCTGGTGCTGGCCTTCCAGCGGGTCGGCGACTATCGGCCGCCACGGTGGCCCGGCCCGTCCGCGCCGCAGCAGTTCCACCTGGACATCGGAGTCGACGACCTCGACCGGGCCGAGGCCCAGGCCCTGGAGCTGGGCGCCGTCTGCCTCGGCGACGGAGGCGGAACCCGCGGTTGGCGCGTGTACGCGGACCCTGCGGGCCACCCGTTCTGCCTGGTGCGCGACTGACGGCGCCGCATCACCCCGAGGACCTGTTCAGCGGGGCTGACATCTGGGGTTGCCCCGTGCCGAGGCGGTTCCCACAGGGAGACGGCACCCGAGACCACGTCGGCTCCGGTGCCGCGATCGCCGCCGTCGCCGCAGTGTGCGTTGCCATCACCGTTGTCTCCCGGCCGTTCGTGGTGCGCGCCCGTGCCGTCCGTGTCGAGATGCCGACGCATGAGTCACGCCCACGCTCGGTTGCGTCGGCGGGGACGGCTTGGGCATGGCCGGGGCGCGGCCCCTGTACATGGGGTGTGGGCCGCGCCCCGGTTTCCCGTGTGGAGTCAGTCGGACCGTGCTCGGGTCAATGGGCCGGGGACTGGCTCCTCGGCCGGGCGTTGATCGGGGGGAGCGATCGGGCCTTGGCCGCGGGCTTTCTGTGGGTGGTCAGGCCCCCCGGGCAGGGGCCTTGAGGTCCTTGGTACTCGTCGAACCTTTGGATTCGGTGTGCGGGACCGATGACTCCGGATAGTGGCATGCCGTCAGATGGCCCTCCCGGCTTCCCTCCGCCCGTACCAGCGGCGGAGTCTCGCTCGCGCACCGGTCGGTCGCCTTCCAGCAGCGGGTGCGGAAGCGGCAGCCCGAGGGCGGGTTCAGTGGCGAGGGCACGTCACCGGCGAGCCGGATGCGTTCGCGGGCCGGCGCCGCGTCGTCCGCCGCCACCTCCGGGACAGCCGACAGCAGCGCGCGGGTGTACGGGTGGCGCGGGTTGCCGTAGAGCTGGTCGCGGTCGGCGATCTCCACGATCCGGCCCAGATACATCACGGCGACGCGCTGCGAGAAGTGGCGTACGACGGCCAGGTCGTGGGCGATGAAGAGGAAGGCGATGCCCAGGTCCTTCTGCAGCTCCTGCAGGAGGTTCACCACCTGCGCCTGGATCGAGACGTCCAGCGCCGAGACCGGCTCGTCCGCCACGATCAGCTTCGGTTCGAGGGCGAGCGCCCTGGCCACCCCGATACGCTGCCGCTGGCCGCCCGAGAACTCGTGCGGGAAGCGGTTGTAGTGCTCCGGGTTCAGACCCACGATCTCGAGGAGTTCGCGGACGCGCCGCTCGCGGCCGCCCGGCGGCTCGATGCCGTTGATCTCCATCGGGCCGGAGACGATCCTGCCCACGGTCTGCCGCGGGTTGAGCGAGGCGTACGGGTCCTGGAAGATCATCTGGATCTCCGGGCGGACGGGGGCCAGCTGCCGTCGCGAGGCGTGGGTGATGTCCCGGCCGCGGTATGTGATCCTGCCGCCGGTCGGTTCCAGGAGCCGGGTGATCAGCCGGCCCGTCGTCGACTTCCCGCAGCCGGACTCGCCGACCAGACCCAGGCTCTCACCGGCCGCGACCGTGAAGTCCAGCCCGTCCACGGCCTGTACGGCGCCGATCCTCCGCCGGAACGGAAAGCCGCCCATGACCGGGAAGTGCTTGGTGAGCCCGGAGACCTCCAGGAGCGGAGCCCCGGGCGAGGGGAGGCCCGCGGGAGCCGGGGATACCGCCGGAACCGGGGGTGTCGTGCTGCTCATGATGCTGAAGTCCCGTCAGTGTCAGGTCAGTTGGGCTGGATTCCGGCGAAGTCGGCGAAGAACTCCACTCGCTGGGCGGGGCTCAGATGGCACGCGGCCCCGCGCCCGTCCACCACCTCCAGCGGCGGCTGCGCGCCCGCACACAGCCCGCCCGCGACCTGCTCGAAAAACGCGCACCGGGGATGGAACCGGCACCCCGTCGGCGGATTGAGCAGGCTCGGCGGCGCGCCCGGGATCGGCGACAGCGGTACGTCGACGGGATGGTCGAGGGTCGGCATCGAGCCCAGCAGTCCCCAGGTGTACGGGTGCTGGGGCGCCCGCAGTACCTCCCTCTTCGTGCCGCGCTCCACACACCGCCCGCCGTACATCACCAGCACGTCGTCCGCGATGTCGGCGATGACGCCCAGGTCGTGGGTGATGAAGATGATCGACGTGCCGGTCTCCTGCTGGAGGTCCTTCAGGAGGTCCATGATCTGCGCCTGGACCGTCACGTCCAGCGCGGTCGTCGGCTCGTCGGCGATCAGCAGCGCCGGATCGCACACCAGCGCCATCGCGATCATCGCGCGCTGGCGCATACCGCCCGAGAACTGGTGCGGATAGTCGTCCACCCGCAGCTCCGGCTGCGGGATGCCCACCTTGGCCAGCATCTCGACCGCACGTTTCCCGGCCTCCTTCCGGGAGGCTCCGGTGTGCTTGCGGTACGTCTCGCCGATCTGCCTCCCGACGGTGTGGTACGGCGACAGGGACGCCAGCGCGTCCTGGAAGATCATGGACATCTTGTTGCCGCGCAGCCGCTCGAGCTGCCGCTCGGTGGCTGTCAGCACATCCTGGCCGTCCAGCACGATCTCGCCGTCGATCTCGGTGGTGCTTGGGTCGTGCAGGCCCAGGATCGCCAGGCTGGTGACGGACTTGCCGGAGCCCGACTCGCCGACGATGCCCAGCGTCCTGCCGCGCTCGAGGTCGAAGGAGAGCCCGTCGACGGCCTTGACGATGCCGTCCTCGGTGGAGAAGTGGACACGCAGATCGCGTACGGAGAGGAAGGGGGTGCTCATGGATCTCTCGGCTCTCCCTAGGCGAGGCGGACGCGCGGGTCGATGAAGGCGTACAGGGCGTCGACGGCGATGTTGAGGACGACGATGGCGCCGGCAGCCACCAGCGTGACCCCGAGCAGCATCGGCAGGTCGTTGTTGTTGACCGCGTCCACGGACAGCGCCCCGATGCCGTGGAGGCCGAACGTCGCCTCCGTGATGATCGCGCCACCGAAGAGACCGCCGAGGTCGAGGCCGAAGATGGTGATGATCGGGCCCATCGCACCCCGCCAGGCGAAGTGGAAGAAGACGGCATGGCGGGAGAGGCCCTTGGCGCGCGCCGTGCGCACGTAGTCCTCGCCGAGCGCCTCGACCAGCTGGGAGCGGGTCATGCGGGTGTAGTTCGCGGTGAAGATCAGCGCGAGGATGAGCCACGGCAGCAGCAGCCCCTTGAACCAGCCCATCGGGTTCTGCGTCAGCGGTATGTCCTGGGGACGACTGAGGATGTGCCACTGGTCGACCAGGTAGTACATGGCGACCAGGCCGACGATGTAGATCTGCAGGGAAGAGCCGATCAGCGACGCGGACGAGGCGATCTTGTCCACTGTTCTGCCCTGCTTGACCGCGGCGAGCATGCCGGCGCCCACACCGAAGAGGACGAACACGACCGCACTGCCGAGGGCGAGCGCGAGCGTGGTCGGGAAGCGGTTGAGGATCAGGCCCAGAACCGGCTCGTGATAGTGGAACGAGTAGCCGAGGCACGGTGCCGGACAGCGGCCGAACGAGGCGTAGTCGCGGCCGGTGAACAGGGCCTGGAGCCAGTGCCAGTACTGGACGGGCAGCGGGTCGGCGATCCCCAGGTTGCGCCGCACCAGCGCCAGGGTCTGCGGCGTGCAGGTCTTGCCGCAGGCGAGCCGGGCAGGGTCGCGCGGTGCGACATAGAAGAGGAGGAAGGTGATCGCGCTGATGATCAGCAGGATCACCACGGCGCCGAGGATCCGGCGGACGAGGAAGCGGAACATGGCGATGGTTTCCCTGGCAGATGCCGGCGGGCGACGGGCCCCCTGCACGGTGGGGCCCCCGGTCATGGGGATCCCCACTTGAGCGCAGTCCTGAGTGGGGGAGAGGCCGGGACCGGAGGGTGGTCGAAGTGCTTGGGGCCGGATGGGTGGGGCGGGGCGCCACGAAAGCGCCCCGCCGGGGGCGTCAGGCCTTGGCGTAGAGCTTGTACATGATGAAGGCGGAGAACAGCGGGTCGAAGAGCGCGCCGCCGACCTTCGAGCCGTGGAGGTAGAAGCGGCGCTGGTAGGTCTCCGGGATGATGGGCGCCTCATCCTTCATGATCTCGTTGTCCAGCGTTGCCCACGCCGTGCCCGCCTTCTTCGGGTCGGCGATCACGGCGTTCTTCTTGATCGCCTCGTTGACCCACTTGACGTTGAGCTGGGAGACGTTGTTGGAGCCGTTGCCGATGGTGCCGCCGTCGAACAGTGGCTGGATGACCGTGTAGCCGGTCGGCCAGTCCGGAGCCCAGCCGAACCACATCACGTCGAACTTGTTGTCGACCTGCTGGGCCTGGTCGTAGTACGAGGTGGAGTCGATCGGCTTGATGACCGGGTCGAAGCCCGCCGCCTTGAGGGCGTTCTCGATGACGACCTTGGTCTTGTTGTAGGTGTCGCTGATGGGATAGGCGTAGACGATCTTCCGGCCGAGCTGGCCCGCCTCCTTCAGCAACTTCTTCGCCGTCTCCGGGTCGCCCTGCGGCTTCTTCAGCTTGCCGTAGACGTCGGCGTGCTCGTAGCCGAGTATGTCGGGGCTCAGGATGGAGGACGCGTAGTCACCGGCGGACGGACCACCGTAGATCTTGCGGATCTGCTCCAGCGGCCAGGCGTATATGAGGGCCTGGCGCACCTTGAGGTCGGTGACGCGCTTGGTGTTGACGGCGTAGTAGTAGAGGCCGCTCAGCAGGCCGTTGATGGTGCGCTTCTTCAGCTCGGGGTCAGTGAGCACCTTCTGCATGCGCTCGGCTGGTATCCCGTAGTACGCCATGACGGCGTACTGGTCGTCGCCGGAGTCGGCGATGAGGCGGTCCGTCTGCGCGAGCGCCTGGGGGCCGAACTCGAAGGCGAAGGAGTCCGGGTAGGCGTTGCGGATCGGGTCGGTGGCCGGGTCCCAGTGCTTGTTGCGCACAAGCGTCATCGATTTGTCGACGGAGTGCTGAGAGATCCGGTACGGGCCGGCGGAGACCGGGTCCTTGTCGTACTTCTCCTTGGTGTCGTGCTTGACGGGCACGGCGCCGTAGGACTGCATCGCCAGCGTGAAATTGAGGTCCGGGCGGGCCAGCTTCAGCTTGAACGTGATGGTCTTCTTGGCGGTGTCGGTGTCGATCGAGTCGAGGTGCCTGCCGCTGAAGGGGCCCTTGTACTTGGCGCGGAAGTCCGTCCTGCCGGTCAGGTCGGTCTGGAGGTAGGTGGCGCCCTCGGTTGTGAAGCTCGAGAAGCCGCGCTCGATGCCGTGCCGGACGTCCTCGACGGTCAGCTCGCTGCCGTCCTCCCACTTGAGGCCGTTCTTCAGGGTGAAGGTCCAGGTCTTGCCGCCGTCGGACATGGTGCCCGCATCGGTGGCGAGGTCGCCGACCAGCTTCATGGACCCGTCCGGCGCGATCTTGTAGCCGGTGAGGCAGCGGACGTACAGGTTGGCGACCGTGGAGTTCCACGAGAAGTAGATGCGCTGCGGGTCGAGGTGGGAGAAGTCGTCCGGGGCGATGCCGCGGATCGTGCCGCCCTTGCGCGCGCCGCTCACCTCGGGGGCGGGTCCGGTCGAGTCATCCTTCGTCCCCACGGTGACCGAGGCGCCGGTGTACTTGGTGGCGCCGGCGTGCGCGGTGCCGCCGCCGGTCCCGCCACCGCCGCTGCTGCACGCGGAGAGCGCCATGGAGCCGCCGACGGCGACCGACGTGGCGATGACGAAGTTTCTACGGGAAAGGGACATGGTTTCCTGTCCTGAATCGATGAGAGAGGCTGATGGTCCGGCGGGCCCCGTCGCCCGGGCCGGTAGGGAAGGGGGCGACAGTTCAGCGCTTGGTCTTCGGGTCCAGTGCGTCGCGTACGGAGTCGCCCAGGAGGTTGAAGGCGATCACGAAGATCACCATCGACAGGCCCGGGAAGAGCATGAACGTGATGTCTGACTCGTAGTACTTGGCGCCGTTCTGGATCATCACGCCCCAGTCCGGGGTGGGGTCGGACAAGCCCACTCCCAGGAAGGCGAGGGCCGCCTCGGTGGTGACGAACATCGGGAGTGCGAGAGTCGCCTGGATGAGAATCGGCGTCCACAGATTGGGCAGCAGCTCCTTGAAGATGATCCGGGCGGGTGAGGCGCCGGTCACCTTGGACGCCTCCACGAACTCCCGTTCGCGCAGGGCGAGTACCTCGCCGCGTAGCAGACGTGCGATGGGGGCCCAGCCGAAGGCCGTCATGACGGAGATGAGGCTGACGACGGTCAGCCAGATGGGCGTGTTCTCCTCAGGAGAGACCATGATCGAGATGAGGACGGGCCAGAAGGCGATGAAGAAGAGGGTCGACGGAAAGGCCAGCAGGATGTCGATCACGCGGCCGATCAGGTAGTCGGTCCTTCCGCCGAGGTAGCCGACGGTGATGCCGACGACGATGCCGAGCGCGGTCACCAGCAGGGTGGTCGCCGTCGCGATGAGCAACGAGTTGCGGATGCCGTAGATCAAGAAGGTGAAGACGTCCCGTCCGAGCTGGGGCTCGATGCCGAACCAGAAGTGGCTGCTGATGCCGCCGTTGGGCTTGACCGGAAAGCCGAAGTCGTTGAGCAGGCTCGGGTCGTTCTGCCCGTACGTGGTGTACGGATTCTTTCCGTACACCGTCGCTATCAGCGGCGCGCAGATCGCGACCACGAAGAAGAACAGCACCACGTAGGCCGAGACCACACCCGTCCTGTCCCGTTTGAAACGGCGCCAGGCGAGTCGCCCGGGCGAGCGGCCCTCACCGCCCTGGGGTGCGGAGAGCTCCGCCACGGTGATGGCGCTGTCGGGCACCACCTCAAGAGGGGCGGCCACAGAAGAAGTTGGCAGGGTCATGGTGCTCCTGGCTCCTGGCCCGAAGGGTCGAGAAATCCGCAGGCGAGGCCACGGGTTAAGCGGACTCTCGCAACGCGATTCGTGAAGGGTCAATGAATCCCGGAAGTCCTTGAGGTGGTCTTTTGCCGTTTGACCCGCGCTCGACCAAACGGCGGGCCGGGCTTGTGGTTGCCATGGCAGAACCGAGAGCACGATCCGGACGCACCGGGTTGAATGCATCAATCGGTTCGATAACCGGGCGCCTGCGTCTCGCAATACGTACATCCGGATGGCCCTGGCCTGCTTCGGGCGGGGTGAATGTGTGGTTCATGACGTATGAGGCGATATTGGGCGGTACGTAACCCAGGCTTGAGGCAGAGCAGCGGGACCGGCCGCGGGACCGAGCAAGGGACCGAGCAAGGGACCGAACGCGGGACCTGGCAGGGGACCGAGGACGGCACCGAGCACTCCGAGGAGGAACTCCATGCGTGGAGCCACGCACGCCCGGTGGATCGTGAGCGCGGTGGCGGTCGCACTCGCGGCGACGGCATGCGGAAGCGCGGGCGACGGCGGCACCGGAGGCAGCGACGGCTCCGGAATCCTGAGCTCCTCCTGGGGCGACCCGCAGAACCCGCTCGAGCCGGCGAACACCAACGAGGTGCAGGGCGGCAAGGTCCTGGACATGATCTTCCGCGGCCTGAAGCGGTACGACGCGAAGACCGGCGAGGCCAAGAACATGCTCGCCGAGAAGATCGAGACCTCCGACTCGCAGAACTTCACGATCACCGTCAAGGACGGCTGGACGTTCAGCAATGGCGAGAAGGTCACCGCGAAGTCCTTCGTGGACGCCTGGAACTACGGCGCAAGCCTGAAGAACAACCAGCGGAACGCCTATTTCTTCGGCTATATCGACGGATTCGACCAGGTCCACCCGACATCCGGCGACCAGACCGCCGAGACGCTGTCCGGACTGAAGGTCGTCGACGACACGACATTCACCGTCCGGCTCAACCAGCGGTTCTCGACGTTCCCCGACACCCTCGGCTACGTGGCCTTCGCCCCGCTTCCCCGGGCGTTCTTCGACGACCACGACGCCTGGCTGAAGAAACCGGTCGGCAACGGCCCCTACACCGTCGACTCGTACACCAGGGGCTCGCAGATGTCCCTGCGCAGATGGGACGGATATCCGGGGGGCGACAAGGCGCAGAACGGGGGAGTGGACCTCAAGGTCTACACCGACAACAACACCGCCTACACCGACCTCATGGCGGGAAATCTCGACCTCGTCGACGATGTCCCGGCATCCCAGCTCAGAAATGTCCAGGCCGATCTCGGTGATCGCTACATCAACACCCCGGCCGGCATCATCCAGACCATCGCCTTCCCCTTCTACGAAGAGGCATGGTCGAAGCCGGGGACGGAGAAGGTCCGCAAGGGCCTGTCCATGGCCATCGACCGGAACCAGATCACCGACACGATCTTCCAGAAGACCCGCACCCCGGCCACCGACTGGACATCGCCGGTCCTCGGTGAGGAAGGCGGCTTCAAGGAGGGGCTGTGCGGCGAGGCCTGCGAGTACCGCCCGGACGAGGCGAAGAGGCTGGTCCAGGAGGGCGGCGGCCTTCCCGGCGGACAGGTCAGGATCTCGTACAACGCGGACACCGGCTCGCACAAGGAGTGGGTGGACGCGGTCTGCAATTCCATCAACAACGCGCTCGGCAATGACAGGGCCTGCGTCGGAAACCCGGTCGGCACGTTCGCCGACTTCCGCAACCAGATCACCCAGTCCAAGCTGACGGGCCCTTTCCGGGCCGGCTGGCAGATGGACTATCCACTGATCCAGAACTTCCTGCAGCCGCTCTACTACACGGGCGCCTCGTCCAACGACGGAAAATGGTCGAACAAGGAATTCGACGACCTCGTGGACAGGGCCAACGCCGAGACCGAGGCGCCGAAGGCCGTCGGCATCTTCCAGCAGGCGGAGGAGGTGGTCCGGGACAACATGGCCGCCATTCCCCTCTGGTACCAGAACGGCAGCGCCGGATATTCGGAGAGGATCTCCAATGTGGCGCTGAACCAGTTCAGCGTTCCGGTGTACGAAGAAATCAAGGTCGGCTGACCACCCAAGGAGCCACCCCTCGGAGCCCGCCATGGGACGCTATGTGATCCGGCGTCTGTTGCAGATGATCCCGGTCTTTCTCGGCGCCACCCTGCTGATCTTCCTGATGGTGAACGTGATGGGCGATCCCGTCGCGGGGCTGTGCGGAGAGCGGCAGTGCGACCCGGCGACGGCCGCCCAGCTCAAGAAGGAATTCGGCCTCGACAAGCCCGTGTGGCAGCAATACCTGACGTACATGGGCAACGTCTTCACCGGTGATTTCGGGACCGCGTTCAACGGCCAACCGGTCACCGAGCTGATGGGGTCCGCCTTCCCCGTGACGATCCGGCTCACGATCGTCGCGATCGTCTTCGAGATCGTCATCGGCATCACGCTCGGCGTGCTCACGGGGCTGCGCCGCGGCCGGCCCGTCGACACCACCGTGCTGTTGGTGACGCTGGTCGTCATCTCGATCCCGACCTTCGTCACCGGTCTGCTGCTCCAGCTGCTGCTCGGCGTCGAATGGGGCCTCATCAAGCCGTCCGTGTCCCCCGACGCCCCGTTCGACGAACTCCTCGTACCCGGGCTCGTCCTGGCGTCGGTCTCACTCGCGTACGTCACCCGGCTGACCCGCACCTCGATCGCCGAGAACCGCCGCGCTGACTACGTCCGCACCGCCATCGCCAAGGGCCTGCCCCGGCAGAGGGTGATCACCCGGCATCTGCTGCGCAACTCCCTGATCCCCGTGGTCACCTTCATCGGCACGGACATCGGCGCGCTGATGGGCGGCGCGATCGTCACGGAGCGGATCTTCAACATCCACGGCGTCGGCTACCAGCTCTACCAGGGCATCCTGCGGCAGAACACCCAGACCGTCGTCGGCTTCGTGACCGTCCTTGTGCTGGTCTTCCTGGTGGCCAACCTGCTCGTCGACCTCCTCTACGCCGTACTCGACCCGAGGATCCGCTATGCCTGAGACCGAGCGGCCGGAGGCGCTGCGGGGGTCCGCAGGCCGTCCCCCTGAAGATGGCCGTATCGCCGCGACCGGGGCGGGCGGCGCGATGGACCTCGCGGCGAGCGAGGCGACGACGCTCGAGAGGGCACCGGTCCTACCCGGCGTTCCGGGCCTACCCGGCGGGGGCCCGTCCGGGAAACCGCGCTCGCTCTGGTCCGACGCCTGGCACGACCTGCGCCGCAACCCCGTCTTCGTCGTCTCCGGCCTGGTCATCGTCTTCCTGGTCCTCATCGCGCTCTGGCCCTCGCTGATCGCCTCGGGCAACCCGCTCAGCTGCGACCTCGCCAAGGCCCAGGAGGGCTCACAGCCCGGACACCCCTTCGGCTTCGACGGCCAGGGCTGCGACGTCTACACGAGGACCGTGTACGGCGCCCGCACCTCGGTCACCGTCGGCGTCTGCGCCACCCTCGGTGTCGCCCTCCTCGGCTCGGTCCTCGGCGGACTTGCCGGATTCTTCGGCGGCGCCTGGGACGCGATCCTCTCCCGCGTCACGGACATCTTCTTCGCCATCCCCGTCGTCCTCGGCGGTCTGGTGCTGCTGTCCGTGGTGACCAGCTCGACCGTGTGGCCCGTCGTCGGATTCATGGTGCTGCTCGGCTGGCCGCAGATCTCCCGTATCGCCCGCGGGGCGGTCATCACCGCCAAGCAGCACGACTACGTGCAGGCCGCGCGGGCCCTCGGCGCCTCCAGTACGCGGATCCTGCTGCGGCACATCACGCCCAACGCGATCGCCCCGGTCATCGTCGTGGCGACCATCGCGCTCGGTACGTTCATCGCGCTCGAGGCGACCCTCTCGTACCTCGGGGTCGGGCTGAAGCCGCCCACCGTGAGCTGGGGCATCGACATCTCCGCGGCCTCCCCGTACATCCGTAACGCCCCGCACATGCTGCTCTGGCCGGCCGGCGCGCTGGCGATCACGGTGCTCGCGTTCATCATGCTCGGCGACGCCGTGCGCGACGCCCTCGATCCCAAGCTGAGGTGAGGAGGGCAGGGAAGATGCTGCTCGAAGTGCGCGACTTGCACGTGGAGTTCACGACCCGGGACGGAGTCGCCAAGGCCGTCAACGGGGTGGATCTCCACGTGGACGAGGGCGAGACGCTGGCGGTCCTCGGCGAGTCCGGCTCCGGGAAGTCGGTGACCGCGCAGGCCGTCATGGGCATCCTGGACATCCCGCCCGCCCGGATCACCGGCGGCGAGGTCCTCTTCCAGGGTCGGGATCAGCTGTTGCTCAAGGAGGACGAGCGGCGGAAGGTCCGCGGCGCCGGAATGGCGATGATCTTCCAGGACGCGCTGTCCTCGCTGAACCCCGTGCTGAGCGTCGGCGACCAGCTCGGCGAGATGTTCCGCGTCCACCAGGGGCTGTCGCGGAAGGACGCCAGGGCGAAGGCCGTCGAGCTCATGGAGCGGGTGCGGATCCCGGCCGCGAAGGAGCGCGTCGGGCAGTATCCGCACCAGTTCTCCGGCGGCATGCGTCAGCGCATCATGATCGCCATGGCGCTGGCGCTGGAGCCCGCCCTGATCATCGCCGACGAGCCGACGACCGCCCTCGACGTCACGGTCCAGGCCCAGGTCATGGACCTGCTGGCCGACCTGCAGCGCGAGTACCACATGGGTCTCGTCCTGATCACCCACGACCTGGGCGTGGTCGCGGACGTCGCCGACCGGATCGCCGTCATGTACGCGGGCCGCATCGTGGAGTCGGCACCCGTCCACGACATCTACAAGGCACCAGCCCACCCCTATACGAAGGGCCTGCTCGAGTCGATCCCGCGCCTCGACCGCAAGGGGCAGGACCTCTACGCCATCAAGGGACTGCCGCCGAACCTGATGAACATCCCGCCCGGCTGCGCCTTCCACCCGCGCTGCCCGCTGGCCCAGGACGTGTGCCGCACCGACGTTCCCGACCTCTTCGAGGTCTCCGGGGAACGCAGGAGCGCGTGCTTCTACTGGAGGGAGACACTCCATGGCTGAGCCGTACGCGCAGGCCCCGGAGGTGGCCCCGCCCGCCCGCGGCGAGCCCATCCTCCAGGTGCGCGGCCTCGTCAAATACTTCCCGCTCACCCAGGGCATCGTCCTCAAGAAGCAGGTCGGCTCGGTCAAGGCCGTCGACGGCGTCGACTTCGACCTGGGGCACGGCGAGACCCTCGGCATCGTCGGCGAGTCCGGGTGCGGCAAGTCGACGGTCGCGAAGCTCCTCGTCCAGCTGGAGAGGCCGACGGCCGGGCGGATCACGTACCGAGGCGAGGACATCGGCGCGCTGTCCGGCCGCGCCCTGAGAGCCGTACGCCGCAACATCCAGATGGTCTTCCAGGACCCCTACACGTCCCTCAACCCCCGCATGACCGTGGGCGACATCATCGGGGAGCCCTTCGAGATCCATCCCGAGGCCGCCCCGAAGGGCTCACGCCGACAGCGCGTTCAGGAGCTCCTCGACGTGGTGGGCCTCAACCCCGAGTTCATCAACCGCTATCCGCACCAGTTCTCCGGCGGCCAGCGGCAGCGCATCGGCATCGCCCGCGGGCTCGCCTTGCGCCCCGAGATCATCGTCGCCGACGAGCCGGTCTCCGCCCTCGACGTGTCGGTACAGGCGCAGGTCATCAACCTGATGGAGAAGCTGCAGGACGAGTTCGACCTCTCGTATGTCTTCATCGCCCACGACCTGTCCATCGTGCGGCACATCTCGGACCGGGTCGGGGTGATGTACCTGGGCCGGATCGTCGAGATCGGCACGGACGAGGAGATCTACGAGCACCCCACGCACCCCTACACGCAGGCGCTGCTCTCCGCCGTCCCCGTGCCGGACCCGGAGGCGCGCGAGCACCGCGAGCGAATCGTCCTCACCGGGGACGTGCCCTCACCGGCCAACATCCCGTCCGGCTGCCGCTTCCGCACCCGCTGCTGGAAGGCGCAGAAGCGGTGCGAGATCGAGGTGCCCCTGCTTGCGGTGCCGGAGGAATTCCGGACGGCGCCAGGGCCCGCGGCCCATGACTCGGCCTGCCACTTCGCCGAGGAGAAACACGTCGTCCCCACGCAGTAAGCGACATAACACGATAAATACCCATCAATTTCGTTAACACGTAGGCAACTTGCCTGACGCAGCTCCGATATACGGACGCGTCACGCTGAACAGCGTACGGCCGTGCGGGTGCCGTAGACCGGCCGGGGCGCGCCATGTCGCCCCGGCCGGTTGCATGTCCGGGACCGGTGAGCCGGTCCCGGACAGCAAAGGTTCGGGCTCCGCCGCCGGTCAGCCCGTCGCCAGGCCCAGGGACCGCTTGAGGAAGTCCACCTGGAGCAGCAGCAGGTTCTCCGCCACCTGCTCCTGCGGGGTCATGTGCGTCACACCGGACAGCGGCAGCACCTCGTGCGGCCGGCCCGCCGCCAGCAGGGCCGAGGACAGACGCAGAGTGTGGGCCGCCACCACATTGTCGTCGGCCAGACCGTGGATGATCATCAGCGGGCGATGCGCATCGGCAGGATCGGACAATCCGTCGTCGGTCACCAGCGAACTCGTCGCATACGTTTCCGGGGTGCGGCCCGGATCGCCGAGATAGCGCTCCGTGTAGTGCGTGTCGTACAGCCGCCAGTCCGTGACCGGAGCGCCCGCGATGGCCGCATGGAAGACATCCGGCCGACGCAGTACCGCGAGCGCCGCCAGATAGCCGCCGTACGACCAGCCGCGGATCGCCACCCGCGTCAGATCCAGCGGATACGACTCGGCCAGCCCCGACAGAGCGTCGATCTGGTCGTCGAGCGTGACCGTGAAGTCGCCGCGGATCGCCTTCTCCCAAGCGGGGGAGCGACCGGGCGTGCCCCGCCCGTCCGCGACGACCACCGCGAAGCCCTGGTCGGCGAACCACTGCGAGGTCAGGTGCGCGTTGTGCGCCGCCACGACGCGCTGGGCGTGCGGGCCGCCGTACGGGTCGAGCAGCACGGGCAGCGGGCCCTGGCCCTCCGCGTAACCGGTGGGGAGCAGGACGGCGCACGGGATCCGGCGCGTGCCCCCTTGCGTGAGCGTCACGCGCGGGGTGAGTACCGGACGCTCCGCGTACGACGCCACGGTCGCCACCCTCTTGCCCTCGCGCAGAACCTGCACATGCGCGCCCGGGGCGTCGAGCGTCGCCGAGACGAGAACCGTCACACCGCCCGAGCGCACCGCCGAATGCACGCCGGGCTCCTGCGAGACGCGCTCCACGCCGAGCTCGTTGACGCGGTACACATGCACCTCGCCGGTCTCGGGACCGGCCGCCGCGTCCCCCGCCGACGCCGAGACCAGCACATCGTCGCCCGTCACGTCGAGCACCGCGCGGACATGCAGCTGCGGCCCCGTCAGCGGGCGCTCGCCCACCGCCAGCACCCGCGCCCCGCCCTCGTCGGCGATCCGCACCAGCTGCCCGCTCGGCGACCAGCACGGCACACCGGCGAACAGCTCCAGCCAGCCCGTGTCCCCTGCGGCGCCGTCCGCGTGCACCATGCGCGTCGACCCGTCGTCCGGGTTCACCGCCAGATACACCTGGCTGAGCTGGTCGCGCGCCTGCACCAGCAGCAGCGGCGCCCCGGACTCCGACCAGTGCACCCGCGCCAGATACGGGTGGCGGGCGCGGTCCCACACGACCTCGGTGCGCGAGCCGTCCAGGCCGAGGACGAAGAGGCGCACCTCCGCGTTGTCCGTACCGGCCGCCGGATACGCCACGCGCGCCGGCTCACGGTCCGGTTGCGCCGGGTCCGCGATCCACCAGCGCCGTACGGGGGCGTCATCCACCCGCGCGACCAGCAGCCGGTCCGAGTCCGGCGACCACCAGAAGCCGCGCGAACGCGCCATCTCCTCGGCCGCGATGAACTCCGCCAGGCCGTACGTCACGGTGCCGGACTCCGGTTCCGCGAGGGCCCGGTCGTCGTCGCCCTCGGCACCCACGACGCGCAGTGCGCCCCGGACGACGTACGCGACGTGCCGTCCGTCCGGAGACGGGCGCGGGTCGATCACCGGTCCGGGGACGCGCAGTTCGCGGGCCGTGCCGGCGCGCAGCTCCGCGGTGAAAAGCCGGCCCGAGAGCGCGAACGCCGCCAACTCCACGGCCGTGTCGGTCGCATAGCCGACGATGCCCGCCGCGCCCTCGCGGCTGCGCTCGCGGCGCGCCCGCTCCTCGGCCGAGAGGCGCTCCGTCGCGCCGCCCAGCAGCACCGCCGGATCGGCGGCGACGCGCTCCCCGCCGTCCGCGACATCCAGGACCCAGAGAAGGTTCGCCCGTTCGGTACCGGAACGGGAGCGCAGAAACGCGACGTGGGACCCGTCGGGCGCCACCGTGAAGGCGCGCGGCGCTCCGAGCGAGAAGCGCTGCGTACGGGCATGCTGACGCGGAAATGAGACAGGCTCGGTGGTCATCCTCCGAGCCTAGGCCGACAGGGCCTGGTCCATGCGCCCCCTCGTGCTGCCGTGCTCCGATCCATGACCGCGAATGCATAGTTATGATCCATAGCGCCGGACGGGAGCCACCGGATCTTCCCCATGCCGGTGATCGTGCTGACCGTACACACGGCCGCGGTGATCAAGGCGCGGGACGAGTTCTTGGGAGGTGGGCCGCCGTGGCACTCTCGATTTCGGCGGTGGTGCTGCTGGCGATCATCGTCTTCATTCTGGTGAAGAAGTCAGGCCTCAAGGCCGGGCATGCGATCGTGTGCGTGCTCCTGGGCTTCTACCTGGCGAGTTCCTCGATAGCGCCCACGATCAGCGAGCTGACCACCAATGTGGCCGGGATGATCGGCTCCATAAAGTTCTGAGCCATCCGCCTGCCTCTTTCCGTTGCGGCGCCCTCGATCGTTCCGTCACACCGCCCTCGTAGTCTTGGGCGCATGACGGACCTGCCCGCCCCCAAGCTCTCGGCGCCTCCCCCGAGCTCTCGGCTTCGCTCGAGCAGGGGGAACTCCCACGAGCAGGGGGGACCCCTACGGCGTCTGCTGCTCGTGCATGCGCACCCCGACGACGAGTCGATCAACAATGGCGCGACCATGGCCAAGTACGCGGCCGAGGGCGCCCAGGTCACGCTCGTGACCTGCACCCTCGGCGAGGAGGGCGAGGTCATCCCGGCGGAGCTGGCACATCTGGCGCCCGACCGCGACGATCTCCTGGGCGAGTACCGGGTGCGGGAGCTCGCCGCCGCGATGTCCGAGCTGGGCGTCACCGATCACCGCTTCCTCGGCGGCGCCGGGCGGTACCGCGACTCGGGAATGATGGGCGCCCCGCAGAACCGGCGGCCGCACTCCTTCTGGCAGGCCGACGTCGACGAGGCCGCGGCCGCGCTGGTCGAGATCATCCGCGAGGTCCGCCCGCAGGTGCTCATCACGTACGACCCCGACGGCGGGTACGGCCACCCCGACCACATCCAGGCGCACCGCGTCGCGATGCGCGCCGCGGACCTCGCCGCCGAGCCCGCCTACCGCCGGGACCTCGGCGAGCCGCACACCATCGCGAAGATCTACTGGAACCGGGCCCCGCGTTCCGTGGTCGAGGAGGGCTTCGCCCGCCTGAAGGACGCGCTCGCCGAGCTGCCGTTCCCGGCCTCCGCCTCGGTCGACGACGTGCCGGGCGTGGTGGACGACGACGTGATCACCACGGTGATCGACGGCGGCGGCTTCGCCGCGGCCAAGGCGGCGGCCATGTGTGCCCATGCCACGCAGATCGAGGTCGTCGAGCCGTGGTTCGCCCTGTCGAACCGGCTCGCACAGCCGCTGTCCGCGGCGGAGTACTACGAGTTGGTGCGGGGCGAGCGGGGCGAGCGGGGCGACGGCGTCTCCGGCGGGTCGCCGGAGACGGATCTGTTCGCCGGCGTGACTGAGGCGGGAAAGGGTGCTGCCTGATGGGCGCGACGGGAAAGCCGGGAGAGGGCAGGTCCCGGGCGGGCAGGCCGGGGGTGAGCAAGTCGGCTGCGGGTGAGTCCGGGGCGGGCAGGTCCGCAGCGAATAGGTCCGCTGCGGGCAAGTCCGGTTCCGCGGCGGCCGGTTCGGTGGGTTCGGGTGGCGCCGACGGGAGCTATCTCGCCCAGCCGCCGAGGCCGGGGCGCGTGGGGGCCTACGCAGGGCTGTTGGTGCTCGGCGCACTGGTCGGTGCCGCCGGGGCGCTCGTCCAAGGGGCCTGGTTCCCGGGCGGGTTGCTGCTCGCGCTGGCCGGTGCGGCGGGGCTGTTCCTCGGCGGGGCGCGCGCGACCGGCACCAGAGGCGGGGCCCTGGCGTCCGCCGCCGGGTGGCTGGTTGCCGTCATCCTGCTCACCGCGACCCGTCCCGAAGGGGATTTCGTCTTCGCCGCGGGATCCGGCTCCTATCTCTTCCTGCTCGGTGGCATCGCCGTCGCTGTGATGTGCGCCACCCTTGGGCAATCCCGGCAACCTGACGGCCCACCTGCCCGACTTGCCAAGTGACGTACCACTTCGTCGTATCAGGAGGGGGCCCGGGCCGCACTTCTTTCCTCCGCGGTCGCGGGTTACCGGCCGACAGCGGCCAGTATGGTGGTGCCGCCGCCGAGCCTCCCCCCAGAGCACCATCGAGACGGGCGGCGGAGCCAACCGGGAGAACCTGCCTTGAGTCGTGAAACTGACACTTCGTCCTCCGGGCCCCAGGGGCGCGGCGGAGCCGCATATCCGTCGGGCACGCCGCCGTACGGGATTCCCGTCCAGGGCGCCGCTCCCGAGGAGGGCGCCGACGCCCCTGCGCGGCCCGAGGAGCGCAAGACCGAGACGACGCTGACCACGCGGATCAGAATCAACATCCCGGGTTCGCGGCCCATTCCGCCCGTCGTCATGCGGACACCGGTCTCCGACGCGGAAGCGGCGGCGAAGAGTGGGAACGGCCCGTCGGGCCGCACAGAAGACACCGAGGGTGCGGGGCGTCCGCGCAGCGGCGCGGGCGCGTCCGCGCCGGGCAGCGCCTCGTCCGGGTCGGCTGCCGGGTCCGCCGCGTCCGGGTCCTCGGCGCCGTCCGGTTCGTCCACCTCCGCTGCGCCTTCCGCGCCGGCGGAGGAGAAGACCAGCGACTGGTTCGCGCCGCGCAAGCCGGCCGCGGGCCGTGGCGGCGGCACGGGTGGCGGCTCGGCCAACTCCCGTACGACGCCCGACGGCTCCGGCCCGCAGGGGCCAGGGGCCGGTGCGGGCACGGGACTTGGTGCCGGTGCGGGTCCGAGGCCTGGGACCGGGGCAGGCGCGAGGCCTGGGACCGGGGCAGGCGCGAGGCCTGGGACCGGGGCTGGTGCGGGGCTTGGGGGCGGGGCCGGACTTGGCGCCGGTGCGGCCGCCACCGGTGGTGCCGGGCGCGGACCCGGGTCCGCGGGCGCCGGTGCCTCCGGTGCGGCGGGCGCGGGACTCGGTGCCGGACCGGGACGTTCCGGGCCGTTCGGCTCCGGGCCCTCGACGCCTGGCGCTTCGGGTGCGGCGGGCCCGGCCGGTCCGGGTGGCCCCGGCGGTCTCGGTGGCCCCGGTGCGGCGGGTCCGTCCCGGGCTTCCGGCCCGGGTGCCGGAGCAAACGGAGGCGGTTCATCGCTCGGGCCCGACCAGCAGCGCAGCGGCCTTCCGTACTTCTCCGACGGCGGCAACGGCCGCGGCCCCGCCGGCCCCACCGGTGGCCCCGCGACCGGCGAAGGCCCCCTGTTCGTACCGCCGGGGGACCCCGCACCGCCGAGCCCGCGCATGAGCGACGACACCGCGATACTCACTCCCCAGCGGCCCGCGCCCGTACCGGGTCCGGGTGGTCCGGTAGGTCCCGGTACCGGAGTGCCGGGTATCCCGGACCACGTCTCCGGGCACACCGTCACCAGCGGCATCCCCGTCGTGCCCCCGGCGTCTACCTCTCCGTTCGCGCCCGGCGGGCACCCCGACGGGCCGGTGCCGCAAACCGCCCCGAGGCCGCCCGAGCCGACCGGGCAGGCCGCTGCGCCTCCCAGGAAGAAGGGGCGCAGCAAGCTGGTGCTCATGGCCGTCGCCGTCGTCGGTGTGGCCGGTGTCGCGTACGGCGCCGGGCTGCTGATGAACCGCTCCGACGTGCCCAAGGGCACCACGGTGCTCGGCGTCGACATCGGCGGCGGCACCCGCGACGAGGCCGTCAAGAAGCTCGACGACGCCCTGGGCGACCGTACGACCAAGGCGCTCCAGCTGTCGGTGGACGGCGAGAAGGTCGCACTCGAGCCGGATCAGGCGGGTCTGCGGCTCGACAGCCAGGCCACGGTCAGCGCCGCCGCGGGCAGTGACTACAACCCCGTGTCGGTGATCGGCTCGCTGTTCGGCGGCGAGCGTGTCGTCGACCCGGTGATGCCCGTCGACGGGGAGAAGCTGCATGCCGCGCTGGAGCGCGTCGCGGGCAGCTCCGGCTCCGTGACCGAGGGCACGATCAAGTTCCAGTCGGGCAAGGCCGTCGCCGTCTACGGCAAGGCCGGCAAGGGCATAGAGGCCGCCAAGGCGGTGACGGCGGTCGAGGAGGCGTACCGCGCCCAGGTGGAGACCGGGCAGACCAACCCGGTACAGCTCCCCACCACCACGCGCCAGCCCACCATCACCAACGCCGAGGTCGACCGCATGATGAAGGCGTTCGCGAAGCCCGCGATGTCCGGACTCGTGACGGTGCAGACCGATGCGACGCACTTGGTGAGTTTCAGCCCGGAGCGTTCGATCTACAAGTTCCTGAGCGTGCGGGCGGTCGACGGCAAGCTGGTCGAGCACTACGACCTCCAGGTGCTCAAGAGCCTGTACGGCAGCGCCTTCGACGGCGTCACGATCACCAAGGGCAACGGCAGCAAGAAGGCGGTCAGCCCGCAGGACGTGGCATCCGCGCTCGGTCAGGCGCTGCGCGGGAAGACGGCCGCGGCACGCGTGGTGACGATCCCGACGAATCCTCAGTGATGGGCCCTCGGGCCGGGGCGGCCCTCGCCCGGTGCGTTGACGTCAGTTGAGCATCGCCCGGGCCGCCCGGGCCTGGCCGCGGATGCGGTCGGCTGCCGGCTCGTCGACCGCGGCCACCACGTCCGCGTATGCGTCGAGTTCCTTGGCGCCCGTGAGGAAGTCGCCGCGCTGGACGAGGAGCTGGGCGTGTTCATGGCGTAGGCGGGCCGGGTGGGACGGCAGGAGCAGGGACAGCTCGACCGCCCACAGCGACACGTCCGAGCGCTCGGGGCGGGCGGCGGCCCAGGCGCGGATGTTGTTCAGGATGCGCAGGATCACATCGAGCGGGTCGGCGGGCGCCAGCATCGACGGGTCGAGCGGTGCGCCGGTGGCGCCTGCCACCAGCAGTTCGGCGTCGGGGCCCGTCAGCACTCGGCCGCCGTCGAACGGATCCGCAAGCACCTGATCTTCGGGTGGGCCGAACCCCACGACGAAGTGGCCTGGCAGCGCCACCCCGTACACCGGTGCGCCCGCCCGCCGGGCGACCTCCATCCAGACCACCGACAGCAGGATCGGCAGGCCACGGCGGTGGCGCAGGACCTCGTGCAGGAGCGAGGACTCCAGGCGCTGGTAGTCGCCCGGCGTGCCGCGGAAGTCGCAGCGGCGGCCGAGCAGCTCGGCGAGGGCGGCGGCCCAGGAGCGCGAGCCGCCGGGCCGGAACGGCAGCAGTCCGGCCAGCCGGTCGAGCTCGATCTGAGCCGCGTCCATGCCCGCCTCGTCCAGCGTCGGGTCGGCCTCCGCGGCCACCAGCAGACACAGCAGCGACAGATCCGGCCGCTCGGCCCGCACCTCCTCGGCGAACCGCCGCCGCCCTTCACTGACGTGCTCTGCGCGCATATGTGCCTCGTGCCCTCTCAGGGGGCGTTCGATACGGGGGCTGGTCTTCCGCGGGCGCCGCCGTCACGTCGCGTCGGGCGCCCGATAGTGGTGGTACGAGTGGTGCGTAGAGAACCCCAGATCGTCGTACAGCGCCCGCGCACCCTCGTTGTCGTCCTCCACCTGCAGCCACGCGGCAGACGCCCCCTCGTCCAGGGCCCGGCGGGCAAGGGCCGCCATCACTGCGGTCGCCAGACCTTGGCGCCGGTGCGCGGGATCCACCTCGACCGCCATGAAGCCCGCCCAACGGCCGTCCACCACACAGCGGCCGATCGCCGCGGGTACCTCCCCGGCTGCACCGGGTACGTACGCGAACCACACAGAGGGGCCGCCGGCCAGTACCGCCCGCACATGGGGCCCCGGCACACCAGTCCGCTGGTAACGCCGGAGCCACCCCTCCCCGGCCTCGTCGAGCGAGCGCGCCAGCCGCACCCGCGCCACCGCGTCATCCGCGCCCGCGTCCGCGATCGGCGCCAGCGGCGCGATCCGCAGCAGCGCGGTCACTTCACGGACCCACCCACGCCGCTCCAGCTCGGCGCAGAGCACCTCCTGCGTGCCCTCCGCGCCGGTGGCCGTCTGGATGTACGCGGGCAGCCCCCGCTTCCCGTACCAGTCCTGGACGTACGAGAGCGCCTCGTCGAGCGGCATGCCCGGATCGCCGGCCGGCAGGACGGAGTTCGCGCGCCGCGTGAATCCGCCGGCCGCCCGCAGCTCCCATCCGCCGAGCCGCTCACTCTCCACGGGTGGCCAGGCCCGCGCGGTGACCCGCGCCAGCTCCTCGTACGACGCCGCAGGACCCCGTCGACGCGCCGGAGCGGACGGCACCACCTTCGCTGCGACCAGGGAGGATTCCGGGATACGGACGCTCTCTCCGGTCCGCCGTGTGATCACCAGCACACCCTCGTCCCAGGATGTGAGAACGCCGACCGTGTCGGTGAACTTCTCACCCTCGGCAGCGTGTTCCTCCAAGCGCCGTACCGATACGCGTTTGCCCACGTCAGAGGCGGAAATACGGACCTCGAGCCGACCGCCCGCCATGAATTCCACAGCTGTGTCCACCCCTCCTGTTCGGATCATGCCCAGGAACGGAGATACTAGGTGCGGGCATCGACGACGCCGCGCTCCCGCGCGCCAGGCGGCGGAGCCTGAAGCGGCCCGCCAGCGCCCTATCGAGGAGGAACGACAGCGTGACCTACGTCATCGCGCAGCCTTGTGTCGACGTGAAGGACAAGGCGTGCATCGAGGAGTGCCCGGTCGACTGCATCTACGAGGGCTCCCGGTCCTTGTACATCCACCCGGACGAATGCGTCGACTGTGGTGCCTGTGAGCCGGTCTGCCCGGTCGAGGCGATCTTCTACGAGGACGACACTCCGGAAGAGTGGAAGGACTACTACAAGGCGAACGTCGAGTTCTTCGACGAGCTCGGCTCGCCCGGCGGCGCCAGCAAGCTCGGCCTGATCGAGCGCGACCACCCGTTCATCGCCGCGCTGCCGCCGCAGAACCAGTAAGCGGCCCGCTGGGAGGATCGATCCCAGCCGTCGCCGAAGGAGCGTCGCCTCGGTCCCGTACGGTCGCCCGCCGTGCGGGACCGAGGCGTTTGCCCGTATGCGCAGCGCACACAGCGCACATACGGAAGGCAGGTACGGAACGTACGAACGTACGAGAAAGTGAGCCCGATCCCCGTGTCCGCAGTCTCCGACAGGCTTCCCGCCTTCCCCTGGGACAAGCTCGAGCCGTACAAGGCGACAGCCGCCGCGCACCCCGGTGGCATCGTCGACCTGTCCGTCGGCACCCCGGTCGACCCGGTTCCGGAGCTGATCCAGAACGCCCTGATCGCGGCCGCCGACTCCCCGGGCTATCCCACCGTGTGGGGCACGCCCGAGCTGCGGGACGCCCTTACCGGATGGTGCGAGCGTCGCCTGGGCGCACAGGGCATCACGCACCACCACGTCCTGCCGGTCGTCGGCTCCAAGGAGCTCGTCGCCTGGCTGCCGACGCAGCTCGGCCTGGGCCCCGGAGACAAGGTCGCGTACCCCCGGCTCGCCTACCCGACGTACGAGGTCGGCGCCCGCCTGGCCCGCGCGGACCACGTCGCCTACGACACGGAGACATTTGCGGCTGCCGCCGCGGGCACCCAGCTGGACCCCACCGGCCTGAAGCTGCTCTGGCTCAACTCGCCCTCGAACCCGACCGGCCGGGTGCTGGCCAAGGACGAGCTGACCCGCATCGTCGCCTGGGCGCGCGAGCACGGCATCCTCGTCTTCAGCGACGAGTGCTACATCGAGCTGGGCTGGGAGGCGGACCCGCTGTCCGTGCTGCATCCGGACGTGTGCGGCGGCTCGTACGAGGGGATCGTCTCCGTCCACTCACTGTCGAAGCGCTCGAACCTGGCGGGCTACCGGGCCGCGTTCCTGGCCGGGGACCCGGCCGTGCTCGGCGACCTGCTGCAGATCCGCAAGCACGGCGGGATGATGACGTCCGCGCCCACCCAGGCCGCCGTGGTCGCGGCGCTCGGAGACGAGCGCCACGTCCACGAGCAGCGCGAACGGTACGCCGCGCGCCGTGCCGCTCTGCGCGACGCCCTGCTGAGGCACGGCTTCCGCATCGAGCACAGCGAGGCGAGCCTCTACCTGTGGGCCAGCCGCGACGAGTCCTGCTGGAACACCGTCGCCCACCTCGCCGACCTCGGCATCCTGGTCGCCCCGGGCGACTTCTACGGCCCAGCGGGCGACCACTTCGTACGCGTCGCGTTCACGGCAACGGACGAGCGAGTGGCGGAGGCGGTACGGCGCCTGGGCTGACCGGTCCCGTTGTGGGCAGGCGTTCCGCCTGGGGCGGACGCGAAGGGGTCCAGGAAGCCTCAAGCTTCCTGGACCCCTTCGCGTAAAAACCGAGGCGCTCAGCCGAGCGGCAGCTCGGCACCCGGCAGCGGCACTGCAGGCAGGCCCGCCGTGGACCCAACGGCGTCCCCGACCGCCCCCTCCGCCTGCCCCACAACGGGCGCAACGGTGGACTCGGCAGCAGGCGCGACGGACTCGACGGCGCCGGCGTCGAGCGCGGTCAGCCCGCTCAGGCTGGGCGCGGCGGTGGGAAGGTCAACGGCGCTGGCGGAGCCGGCCGCACCGACCACGGGCGCCGCTCCCGCAGCGACGAGCAGCGCGGCACGGGCGATCCGACGGGTCAGAGGGAGGGACATGGTGCTCCTTAAGAACGGAAGAGAAACGTCGAGGAGTCCCGGCCGGTTCGGCGGGCCGATCCGCTTGATCGCCCCCGGCGCTCGGACGCAGTGACTACCGCTCGAAGACCGCGAAGGTTGCGGTGACCCAACGTAAAGAGTTGGCAATGCGTCGCATTATCGGCTCGGGATAAAAGCGGGCAAATCATTACTATCCGAACCCGCTGCTGATTCCTTACTCCGCTGTGTTCTCAAGGGTGTCGGCCGTCGGTGCGATCGCAGGCCAAAGCATCTGCGGGACGTGGCCGGAGCGCCCCTCACGGGTGAGGGTCCGAACTACTGGCCGCACACGATGCGAACCTCGTCGACGGCCTTCCCGCCGCTGCCCGCGGTGCGCTGACCGGCACCGTCGGAGGTGTCGCCGAGCGCGCTGTCGCCGGCCGACTCCTCCGTGCGCCACCCGTCCTCGGAGTCCTCGGCGGTCCACACCCGGCCCGCATACGAGACCCGGTCGATACCCAGCGCGGACGCGTTGGCCACGGCCCAGTGCGCGAGCTCCCAGCCGCGCCGCTGGGCGGCCCCGCCCGCGGACGACGCGGTCGAGGCGACCGGCACGACCACGGTGCCGCTCTCGCGGGCCGACGGTGACGCAGACGGCGAGGCTGCGGCTCTGTCCGACACGGTCGCGGCGCTGTCCTGCAGCACGTCCGTACCGAAGTCGCGTACGAGGGCCGTGCGCACCCGCGACGGGTCGGCGGCCTCGGTAGCCGGACCCGTCGTGCAGGTCAGGGACGCGGCAGCGCGGCCGGTCAGCGCGGCCGCCAGCAGCGTGGCATCCGGCTCGTGCTTCGCGTACGCCTGTGGATAGCCGCTGCGCTGCACGCGCTGCGCGGCGACCGTCAGCGGGAGCCGCGAATATCCAGGGACCTTGGCCAGGTGCTCGTAGAACTCTCCCGCCGAGTAGGCCGGGTCCATGATCTCTTTCGGCGTCCCCCAGCCCTGCGAGGGCCTCTGCTGGAACAGGCCGAGCGAATCCCGGTCGCCGTGGCTGATGTTGCGCAGCGCGGACTCCTGGAGCGCGGTGGCCAGCGCGATCGTCACCGCCCGCTCCGGCATGCCGCGCGAGGTGCCGACCGCCGAGATCGTCGCGGCGTTCACCGCCTGCTCGGGGGTGAGCTCGTACGGCGCCCCGTCGCCGTCGCCCGCGACGACCTCGCAGCGCGGAGCGCCCCGGTCCCCGTAGAGGTACTGCACGATCAGATAGGCCGTGAGCGCGAGAAGGGTCGCGACAGCCATGCCGATACGCAGGAGGCGGCCGCGCCGTACGAGGGTGGGTGGCTGTGACACGCGTACAAGGTACTGGAGAGTCACAAGGGGGCTGACGGGCCGGTACCGGAGAGTCACGAGGGTGCCGACAGGCCGGTCACGCCCTGGGCGTTAGGGTCACAGCATGGACAGCACCCCGCTTGACCTCACGCTGGATGCCGCGAAGCTCACCGCTCAGCTCGTCGACTTCCCGTCCGAGAGCGGCCAGGAGAAGCCGCTCGCCGACGCCGTGGAGGCGGCGCTGCGTGCGCTGCCGCACCTCACGGTGGACCGGTACGGCAACAACGTGGTGGCGCGTACGCATCTCGGACGCTCGGAGCGGGTGATCCTCGCCGGGCATATCGACACCGTGCCGATCGCGGACAACGTGCCGTCCCGGCTCGACGAGGACGGCGTGCTGTGGGGCTGCGGAACCTGCGACATGAAGGCGGGCGTGGCGGTGCAGCTGCGCATCGCGGCCACCGTGCCCGAGCCCAATCGTGATCTGACGTTCATCTTCTACGACAACGAGGAGGTCGAAGCCCATCTGAACGGCCTGGGGCATGTGGCTGACGCCCACCCCGACTGGCTCGAGGGTGACTTTGCGATCCTCCTCGAGCCCTCCGACGGGCAGGTCGAGGGCGGCTGCCAGGGCACGCTGCGCGTCCTACTGAAGACCAAGGGGGAGCGGGCGCACTCGGCGCGCAGCTGGATGGGGTCCAACGCCATCCACGCGGCCGCCCCGATCCTCGCCCGCCTGGCCGCGTACGAGCCGCGTTACCCCGTGATCGACGGGCTCGAGTACCGCGAGGGCCTCAACGCCGTCCGTATCGAGGGCGGCGTGGCCGGCAACGTCATTCCTGACGAGTGCGTCGTCGCCGTCAACTTCCGGTACGCGCCGGACCGCAGTGAGGAAGAGGCCCTTGCACATGTGCGCGAGGTCTTCGCGGACTGTGGTGTCGAGGAGTTCGTCGTCGACGACCACAGCGGCGGCGCGCTGCCCGGCCTCTCGCACCCGGCCGCGGCGGCCTTCATCGAGGCCGTCGGCGGGACCCCGCAGCCCAAGTACGGCTGGACCGACGTCTCCCGCTTCAGCGCCCTCGGCGTCCCCGCCGTCAACTACGGTCCCGGCAACCCGCACCTGGCGCACAAGCGCGACGAGCGCGTCGAGACCGCGAAGATCCTCGCGGGCGAGGAGCGCCTGCGCGCCTGGCTGACGGCCTGAGCGGTCCTCGCCGGGCCGCGGGCCATCCCGGGGCCAGTCCCCCGGGGCCGACGGGGGTCTGTACCCGGGGCCGACCCTGGTCTGTGCCCGGGGCCGACCGGGGTCTGTCCCTTGGACTGACCGTGGCCCGTCCCCGAGGTCCGTCCCCGTGGTCCGTCCCTGGTGTCGCTCCGCAGTTCGTCGGACATGCCGTGTTACGGCATTCGTAACACCCGTGGACCTACGCTGATACGGCAAGACCGTCAGCGGAAGGGGACGTACATGGGGAGTCCGGAAGGGCAGGGTCCGCCACCGGAGGAGCAGCGCCTCGGGCCGGTGGTGCGGCGACGGCAGCAGGTCAAGCCCGGCACGACCGATCAGCGGCTGCTGGACACCGTCGGCGATTCCGACTGGGTGCACACCGATCCGTGGCGGGTCATGCGCATACAGTCGGAGTTCGTGGAAGGCTTCGGCGCCCTCGCCGAGCTTCCCAGCGCGATCAGCGTCTTCGGCTCTGCGCGCACACGACCGGGCGAACCCGAGTACGAGGCCGGTGTACGCCTCGGCAAGGGCCTCGCCGAGGCGGGTTTCGCGGTGATCACGGGCGGCGGGCCCGGCGCGATGGAGGCCGCCAACAAGGGAGCGCGGGAGGCGGGCGGCATCTCCGTCGGCCTCGGCATCGAGCTCCCCTACGAGGAGGGCCTGAACCCGCACGTCGACATCGGCGTCAACTTCCGCTACTTCTTCGTCCGCAAGACGATGTTCGTGAAGTACGCGCAGGGGTTCGTGGTCCTGCCCGGCGGGTTCGGCACCCTCGACGAACTGTTCGAGGCGCTCACCCTCGTCCAGACCCGCAAGGTGACCCGCTTCCCGATCGTCCTGTTCGGCTCGTACTACTGGGGCGGACTCGTCGACTGGCTGCACAACACGGTGATCTCGCAGGGCAAGGCGTCCCAGCGCGATCTGCTGCTGTTCCACGTCACGGACGACGTGGAGGAGGCGGTGGGGCTGGTGACGAAGGAAGTGGGCCGCTGAGCTCAGGCGAGCCCTCGGCGGGCGACCGCCGGGGGCCGGTGGCCCGCGATGGACGCCACCATGTCCAGCACCTGCTTCGTCTCCGCCACCTCGTGCACGCGATAGACCTGGGCGCCCAGCCACGCCGAGACGGCCGTCGTCGCCAGGGTGCCCAGGACCCGCTCCTTGACCGGCTTGTCGAGGGTCTCGCCGACGAAGTCCTTGTTGGACAGCGAGACGAGCACGGGCCAGCCCGTCTCCACCATCTCGCCCAGCCGGCGCGTCGCCTCGAGGCTGTGCCGGGTGTTCTTGCCGAAGTCGTGCCCCGGATCGATCAGCACCGACTCGCGAGGCACCCCCAGCGCCACCGCCCGCTCGGCCAGACCCAGGGTGACCTGCAGGATGTCGGCCATCACGTCGTCGTACCCGGTCCGGTGCGGGCGCGTCCGCGGCTGCACGCCCCCCGCGTGCGTGCACACCAGGCCCACGCCGTGCCGTGCCGCGACCTCGGCCAGCTTCGGGTCGACTCCGCCCCACGCGTCGTTCAGCAGATCCGCGCCCGCCCCGCAGACCGCCTCGCCGACCTCGTGCCGCCAGGTGTCGACGCTGATGATCACGTCGGGGAACCGCCTGCGCACCTCGGCCACGAAGCCGACCGTGCGGCGCGCCTCCTCCTCGGCCGAGACCTCCTCCCCGGGACCGGCCTTTACCCCACCGATGTCGATGATGGCAGCGCCCTCTGACACCGCCTGCTCTACGCGGGCCAGTGCGGGCTCGTCCCGGAACGTGGCGCCCTGATCGTAGAAGGAGTCCGGGGTCCGGTTCACGATCGCCATGATCACCGGCTCGTGCGCCTCGAACTCGCGCCTGCCCAGCCTGAGCATCCCCTGTGACCCTCCTGATCGGATTTCCCTGTTCGGCCGCCTGCGACCTTAACTGTCAGCGTCGCATGGCACGATCGGACTCTGACGGTTTCGAGGCCTTGGCTTCGTGCCGGCGGTGTCTGCGCAGGCATTCCGTTCGGGACATTCCGCTCGGAACATTCCGAGCGGGCTTTTCGTACGGATATGTCGTACGAGCGGTTATGGGCAGTACGAGCAGTATTCAGCAGTCGGCATCGGAGCGTGGGGGCCCGGAGAGATGGTCTTGTTCTTGTTCTTGGTCATCGCGCTCGTCGTGGTGGTCGCGGCGGTGACGCTGGCCGTCGTGGGCGGCGGCGACAGCGCCGCGCTGCCGGAGGCGCCACCCGAGCGGCTCGCGGACCCGCTGCCCCCGGACCGCCCGGTGGGCCGCGCCGACGTGGAATCGCTGCGCTTCCCGGTGACCGTCCGCGGCTACCGCATGGCGGACGTGGACGACGCGCTGGGTCGCATCGGCGCCGAGCTGGCCGAGCGTGACGCGAGGATCGAGGAGCTCGAGACGGCGCTGGCCGGCGCCCGCACACGTTCCGCCGGCGGGTTCGCAGAGCCCTCCAACGGGTTCGCTGAGCCCTCCGGCGGATTCACTGGTCCTGGCGGGTTCGCAGAGCCTTCCGGCGGATTCGCGCGCCCCGGCGGTCGCGCAGGCTCCGGCGGCCCCGGCCTGTCCGAGCCGTACGGATCCGGGCCCGATCCGTACGGCGCCAAGGCCCCCGAGGACACCCCCGGCCGTCCGACGCCGGAGGACGACCGATGACCGGCGCCGCGCTGGCAGGCCCCGACGGAGTGCTGCGCTGCCCCTGGTCCCTGTCCGCCGAGGAGTATGTGGCGTACCACGACGAGGAGTGGGGCCGCCCGGTCCACGGCGACGACGCGCTGTACGAGCGGCTGTGCCTGGAGGCGTTCCAGTCGGGGCTGTCGTGGATCACCATCCTGCGCCGCCGCGAGGGTTTCCGCGCCGCCTTCGCGGACTTCAAGATCGCATCGGTGGCGGCCTTCACGGACGCCGACCGCGAGCGCCTGCTCGCAGACCCGGGCATCATCCGCAACGGCGCCAAGATCGACGCGACGCTCGCCAACGCGCGCGTGCTCGCCGACTGGCCCCTTGGAGAGCTGGACGCCCTGATCTGGTCGTTCGCACCGGATCCGGCGTCCCGCCAGGTCCCGCGCTCCCTCGCGGACGTCCCCGCGGTCACGGACGAGTCGACGGCGCTGTCCAAGGCCCTCAAGAAGCGCGGCCTGCGCTTCATCGGCCCCACTACGGCGTATGCGCTGATGCAGGCCTGCGGCCTGGTCGACGACCACCTGGCGGACTGCGTCGCGCGAGGTGGGTCCTTCAGCCCGTCTGGGGGCACCTCCTGGGGGCACCCCCAGCGTTAGCTGGGGGCTTGAGGGCGAGCCCGAAGGGCGATCGGGGGTCTGGGGGCAGAGCCCACCCACCCAGTTTCGGGACGGGGTGGGATCGGGGAGAGCCCCACACGCCCTCAGCCACCCACCTGCCTAGCGACCGAGATACGTCGGCTTCGCCTTCTGCACGAAGGCCTGGACCGCGATCGCGTGGTCCTCGGAACCGCCCGCCCGGGTCTGGAGCTCGTCCTCCTTCTCCAGCGTCTCGTCGAGCGAGTGGGACGCCCCGTACGCGACCGACTCCTTGAGCGCGGCATACGCCAGCGTCGGGCCCTCGGCCAGCGCCCGGGCCACCTTCTGGGCCTCGGCGGCCAGGTCGGCCGCCGGTACGAGGCGGCTCGCGATGCCCAGCTCGTACGCCTCCTGCGCCTTGATGGTGCGGGGGAAGAGCAGCAGATCGGCGGCGCGGCCCGGTCCGACGACCCGGGGCAGCGTCCAGGAGACGCCCGAGTCGGCGGTCAGCGCGACCCCGGCGAAGGAGGTGTTGAAGCTCGCCGTGTCCGCTACGACGCGGTAGTCGGCGGCCAGGGCGAAGCCGAAGCCGGCGCCGGCGGCGACGCCGTTGACGCCCGCCACCACGGGCTTCGGCATTCCCGTGAGGGCCCGGACGATGGGGTTGTAGTGATCCCGGACCGTATTCATGGTGGCGCCCGTGCCCGCCTCGCGGTCCGCGGCCAGCAGGCCGATGTGCTCCTTGAGGTCCTGGCCGACGCAGAACGCCCGGTCCCCGGCGGCCGTGAGCAGCACGGCGCGGACCGCCTCGTCCCGGGCGGCCGACTCGGCCGCGTCCCGGAGGGCGGCCTTGGTCTCGGTGTTCAGCGCGTTCATCGCCTCTGGGCGGTTCAGCGTGATCGTCGCGAGTCCGTCGTGCACTTCGTAGAGCACAGTGTCGGCCATGGCGGGCCCCTCCTGGTAGCGGCTCGGGCGTCGTTCTCGGCGCCCCAGGACAGCATGTCGGAGATCATCCGGCGTGGGCATGTGACCTGGGTCAAAGAATTCCGCTCCGGCCGAACGCGCGATTCGGAGCAGTATCGCAACCACATCGCCGAATTGAGTGGTTTTGCGAAAGTGCGTTGCCCAAGCGATGCCTACCGATGTTGGTCATCGGGTCCTGAGATGCGGGATAATGGCCTGGAAGCAATGTGTTCGAGGCCGGTGAGGCGTGCCCTTCGTGGGCCGACGGCTGACGATGAGCGGTTTCAGGAAGGGGAACGAGCATGGCGGCCATGAAGCCGCGGACGGGTGATGGCCCGCTCGAGGTGACCAAGGAGGGGCGGGGCATCGTCATGCGCGTTCCGCTCGAAGGCGGCGGACGGCTTGTCGTCGAGCTGACCCCGGACGAGGCCGACGCGCTCGGCGACGCCCTCAAGAAGGTCGTCGGCTGACGTAGAACGCCCGCACCTTTTTGCAGCTGCCCCGGCATCGTACGTCGTGCCGGGGCGGAGCTGTATCAGGGGTCTTTCCTATTTCTTGACCGCTATTTCTTGACCGCGCAGAGCAGCCCGTCGCCCACCGGCAGCAGCGAAGACACCAGGTCCTGGCTCTCCCTCACCGCGCGCAGCAACTCACGCTGGCGCAGCACCTCGGCCGGCTGCGGGCCGGGGCCGATCGTCCGGCCGTCGGAGAAAACGCCCTCGAAACAGACGAGACCGCCGGGGCGCAGGAGCCGCAACGATTCAGCGAGATAGTCGAGGTACTCCATGCGGTCGCCGTCGCAGAAGACGAGGTCATAGCCGCTGTCCGCGAGCCGCGGCAGTACGTCGAGGGCGCGGCCGGGGATGAACCGGGCCCGGTTGCCGGCGAAACCGGCGGCGCGGAAGGCCTGGCGGGCGAACTGCTGGCGCTCAGGCTCGGGGTCCACCGTGGTCAGAACTCCGTCGGAGCGCATCCCGTGCAGCAGATGGATTCCGGACACGCCGGTCCCGGTGCCGATTTCGGCCACGGCCTTGGCGCCCACGGTGGCGGCGAGCATCCGCAGCGCGGCGCCCGTGCTGGGCGACACCGGGCGCAGCCCTGCGTCCTGGGCCCGGTCGCGGGCCCAGAGCAGTGCCTCGTCCTCGGCGACATAGGCGTCGGCGAACGCCCAGCTCGTCTGCCGGTAGCCGGTAATGGCCCTCTCCTGTCCCCGTAGTTGCCTGGCCGTGACTGTAGCCGTTGGCCCCGGGAACCCGCAGATGGGACCGGGCGTTTAGAGGGGTGGGAAGGGAACGGGGGGCAAGCGGATGGATCAGGACGGCAAGCAAGTCCAGACGCAAGACCAGAAGCGCACACCAAATTCACGGAAAAGCGCTTATACGGAGCTAACGGGCGAGGTGGCTATGGTAGGGGCTCCACTGGACACCACCAGAGCCGACAGGGGAGGTGCGGCTGCGCCTGTGGATCGGAGAAGAGCGTTTCGGCGCTTTCTCAGGTCGGCGGGTGAGCCGAAATCCGTGATTGACACCGCTGACCGATTCCGCACCCAGCCCTTCAAGGGCATGGGAGGTGCGTCCACCGCTGAATCCGCTCAGACCGCGACCTTCGCCGCCGACGCGGATTCCCAGGCGTGGACCCCGCCCACCTGGGAGGAGATCGTCAGCACCCACAGCGGGCGGGTCTACCGGCTGGCGTACCGTCTGACCGGGAACCAGCACGACGCCGAGGACCTCACCCAGGAGGTCTTCGTCCGCGTCTTCCGCTCCCTGTCGACATACACGCCGGGCACCTTCGAGGGCTGGCTGCACCGCATCACGACGAACCTGTTCCTGGACATGGTCCGCCGCAAGCAGCGCATCCGGTTCGACGCCCTCGGCGAGGACGCGGCGGAGCGGCTGCCCAGCCGCGAGCCCACTCCGCAGCAGGCCTTCCACGACACGCACTTCGACGCCGATGTCCAGCAGGCCCTGGACACCCTGGCGCCCGAGTTCCGCGCCGCCGTCGTGCTGTGCGACATCGAAGGCCTGTCGTACGAGGAGATCGCCGCGACTCTGGGCGTCAAGCTCGGTACCGTCCGCAGCCGGATCCACCGTGGCCGCTCGCAGCTGCGCAAGGCCCTCAAGCACCGGTCGCCCGAGGCGCGTGCGGAGCGTCGCTCCGTCGCCGCGACCGCAGTCCCCGCTCTGGGGGGAGGGGGCGCGACCGCGTGAGTGGATCACGTCCGACCCCCGCAGAGCAGCATCTCGGAGACCGGCTCGCCGCCCTCGTCGACGGCGAGCTCGGCCATGACGCACGCGAGCGTGTGCTCGCACATCTCGCCACCTGTCCGAAATGCAAGGCCGAGGCCGACGCCCAGCGACGGCTGAAGAACGTCTTCGCGGAAGCCGCCCCTCCGCCGCCCTCCGAAACCTTCCTCGCACGCCTTCAGGGGCTGCCCGGAGGTGATGACAGCGAAGGAGATCCCTTCGGCGGGGGAGGCCTCGGGGGGAACGGAGTCTTCGGAGTAAGGCAAGGGGCGTCCTTCCGGTACGTCCCCTCGGCTGGCCACGCCGGGTTGCTCCCCGGCGAGGACCGTGGCTTCCGCATCCATGACGTAGGCCGTCACGACAGCCGCTCCGCGTCGCGCGGACGGCGGTTCGCCTTCGCCGCCGCCGGTGCGGTGTCGCTGGCCGCGATCGCGCTGGGCGGGGTGTCCGCGGGCGAGCCGGCGGGGACCGCCGACCCCCGTGGCGGATCGGGCCCCGGCTCCAATGTGACACCGGTCCGTACGCAGAGTGCGGGCGTCGTCGGTGCTCCCGATTCCCTGCGTCGCCGCAACAACGGTCCCCTGCTGGGGCAGGGACAGCGGCTGGGCGGTGCCCTCTCGGGTCCGGTGGACTCCACGGGGATCGGTGCCCCGCTGCTGCCCGGGCCGCCCTCACCGGCTTTCGGTACGGGGCTCGGCACAGGGCAGACACTGCACCCGCTCATGGCGCCGCTCATGGCCGGTGGCGCCGCCATGTCCCCGCTCATACGTCCGGTGCCGCCCGCCCTCATGGCGACGGCTGACGCACCCGCGGCGCTCATGGGCCCCACGAGTCCGGTGTGGGAGCTTGCCGCGACGCCGGTGCCGGCACCCTCGTCGACCGGTACGTCTACGGCACCCCTTGGCTGACCCCTGCTCTGCGCCACGGCACCTCTCGCTCTGAGTCCGGGCTCAACCTTGCTCTGCGCCGGGGCGCCTGAACCTGGTTGAATCGCGGGGTGGGCCGCGCCGGTATGGACATCGACGTGCGCGGAGTTGACGATTTCGGTCCGCGGTGATCACCGCGGCGCTGCCCGCGGACCGCCGCGGGCCGGGGTGTGGGGAGAGCATGGACGAGGGGAAGCCCACGAAGCCGAAGTGGTGGAGCCGCCCCCGGCCACATGAGCCGGGCGCCGGCGCCGAGCCGCAGGCGGCGGGCGGTGACGTACGACAAGGGCCGGGTGGCGGGCATGTTTCGGAGGGCTCCGGCGGGGGTGCCGAGCCGCGGGTGCCGGGCGGTGAGTCGTCCCCGCAGGCGTTGGGCGGTGAGTCGTCCGCTCCGGTGATGGGCAGCGAGTCGTCCCCGCAGGGGATGGGCAACGGGTCGTCCCCGGCGCTGGGCGTGGACCGCACCGAGGCGGCGGTCGTGGCCGTGCCAGAGGGCCCGGGCAGCGGGGACGCGTCCGAGGCCGTGGGCGCCGATGCCGCTAGTGCGGTGAATGATGCTAGTGCGGTGAACGATCGGGACCCGGCACAGGGCACCGCGGCGTACGGCACCTCGGGCCATGACGCCCAGGCGCTCAGTACCGCCGCGCATGACACTCCCACACCTCCGTACGGCAGTCCCACGCCTCCGTACGGCAGTCCCACGCCTCCGTACGGCGGTCCGTCGTCGGCCGTGCCCGCGCGGGGACCCGGCCCGCAGCCCCCGCACCACCCGGAGCACCACCTTGCCCAGGGCTCCGTGGCGCCGCAGGTGCGGCCGCAGGGCCCTGTCCCGCAGCAGGTGCCGCCGCAAGGTCCCGTGCCGCAGCAGGTGGCGCCGCAGGCATCCGTCCCGCAGCAGATGCCGCCGCAGGGCCCTGTCCCGCAACAGGTCCCGCCGCAGCCCCCGATCCCGCAGCAAGCGCCGCCCCAAGGTCCCGTCCCCCAACAAACGTTGCCGCAAGGGGAAGTGCCGCAGCACGCATCGGTGCACGACGCCGTGCCAGCACCCCAGCCCCACATCCCTCACGGCCAGCAGCCCCGGGAGCCCCAGCCCCACATCCCTCAGGGCCCCCAGCCCCAACCCCATCCCACAAGCGTTTCGGGTGGGCCCTGGCAGCAGTACGACCCCTGGCGGGCCGCGCCGCTGCAGCAGAACGGATCCGTGCAGGTGTCCCCGGAGCAGCGGCGGAAGCGGGCCACGAGGGTACTGGTCATCGGGTCCGCGCTCATCGCTCTCGTATCGGGCGGTGTGGGCGGCGCGATCGGTGCCTACCTGGAGCGCAACGGCGGAGTGAGCGAGGTCCAACTCCCGCAAGTCGGCGCGGAGTCACCGGACCGTGCCCCGGGCAGCGTCGCCGGAATCGCGGCCAGCGCGCTGCCCAGCGTCGTGACGCTCCATGTGAGCGGCGCCGAGGAGCAGGGCACCGGCACCGGGTTCGTCCTCGACGACAAGGGCCACATCCTCACCAACAACCACGTCGTGGAGCCCGCGGGCACAGGCGGCGACATAACGGTGACGTTCAGCGGGGGCCAGACCGCCCAGGCGGAGGTCGTGGGACGCGACAGCGGCTACGACCTCGCCGTCGTCAGGGTCTCCGGTGTGAGCGGCCTCAAGCCGCTGCCGCTCGGGAACTCAGACAACGTCCGGGTCGGCGATCCGGTCGTGGCCATCGGCGCCCCCTTCGACCTGGCCAACACCGTGACGTCCGGCATCATCAGCGCCAAGGAGCGGCCCATCACGGCGGGCGGCGAGAAGGGCGACGGCAGCGACATCTCGTACGTCGACGCCCTGCAGACGGACGCCCCCATCAACCCCGGCAATTCGGGCGGACCTCTGGTTGACTCCAGGGCCCGCGTCATCGGCATCAACAGCGCCATCCGGTCCGCCGACAGCGGATCGGGTCTGGACGGCGGCCAGGCCGGCTCGATCGGGCTGGGCTTCGCGATCCCCATCAACCAGGGCAAGCGCGTCGCCGAGGAGCTCATCAACACCGGCAAGGCGACGCATCCTGTGATCGGCGTCACGCTCGACATGGACTACTCGGGCGACGGCGCCCGCGTCGCCGCGAAGGGCAACGACGGCGGCCCGCCGGTCAACGAGAGCGGCCCCGGCGACAAGGCGGGGATCGCGGCGGGCGACGTCATCACCGAGGTCGACGGCCAGCGCGTTCACTCGGGCGAGGAGCTCATCGTGAAGATCCGCGCCCATCGCCCCGGCGACCGCCTGGAGCTGACCCTGAAGCGCGACGGAAATGAGAAGAAGGTCACACTGGTGCTCGGCTCGTCGGAGGGCGACTGAGGGCCGCCCGGACGACCGACGGCTGCCCGAGGGCTGTCCGGCGGTCGTTCGAGCAGACACCGGCTGACGGCGGCCGTCCGGGCGGTGTCTGGGAGCCGGCTGTGAATTCCCCGCGAATCGGCCGTGCATATCAATCCGGGGCGCCCGGGACAGTACCGGATCGACAGGATCGGCGGGTACCGTGGAGCCGGTCCGGACCACGCACGACCTGCCGCGGGCCGAGGACATCGCAAGGAGCTGAAGGTGTTCAATGACATAGGGCCACTCGAGCTGGTGACGCTCGTCGTCCTTGCCGTGCTCGTCTTCGGCCCGGACAAGCTCCCCAAAATGATCCAGGACGTCTCGCGGACCGTCCGTAAGATCCGTGAGTTCTCGGAGAGCGCCAAGCAGGACATCCGGGAGGAACTGGGCCCGGAGTTCAAGGACTTCGAGTTCGAGGACCTCAACCCCAAGACGTTCATCCGCAAGCAGCTGGACAACGACGACCTGGGGCTGAAGGAGATCCGTAACGGCTTCGACCTCAAGAAGGAGATGGCCGAGGTCACGGACGCCGTGCACGGCCGCGACAGCGACTCCGGCACCGCATCGTCCGGTTCGTCGGGGGCCGCCGGCGGCAGCGTCGACATGACCAAGAAGCGCCAGAGCCTCGAACGGGACGAGCGCCCGCCCTTCGACGCCGACGCGACCTGAGCCGGTGCGCGCGGCGCGGCCCGTGCGCCCCGCGCCCGGTTTGTCCGGTACGCCATTCGGTCTATAAACCTTTCGACCGGTACGACCCACGTATTTCCGGCATACCGCACTCCCGGAACCGGTGTGGCTATCCTGCCTTGTTGTTGTACGGACTGGACGTGAGGTCGCCCGTGGGGGGCGGGCCGCCCTGGTCCGACGAGAGCGAGGAGGCGTCCGGCCAGATGGAGACGACAAGTCGGGTAGGCGCGCAGCAGCCGACCGTGGAGGGTGGACAACAGGCCCTCGCCGACCGGGAGACGGTCGAAGATTTCCTGCTGGCGCCCTTCCCCTGGTACGGCCTGGACGAGGCCTTCACAGGTCCGCGTCGGCTGCTGGGGGTCGGCACCGCCGCCGACGGTTCCGTGGAACACGGTTCGATCGCCCATGGCGACGAGCCCACCGTGCGCGGCGATGCCGCGGAGGGCAAGGAGCGCTTCACGGTCGTGGTGACCATCGCGGCGAACCCCGTACGGCGCAGCGCCGACGGGACGGGGGTGCTCGAGGCGACCTCGGTGTCCTCCGCGGCCTGGCTCGCCGGGGTCGGTCTGCTGTCGTTCACCTGGCCGGCCCAGATGGACCACACGCTGCGTGACGACTGGCTGGAGCAGCAGACGGAGACCGCGTGGGCGCTCGCGGACGACCTCACGGGGGCCGCGTGGTCGACGCTGTCGCTGCCGGTCGACGGGGTGCCGACGCCGTTCCACTACCGCGAGTCCGAGTTCGGGTGGGTGCTGGCCGGGTCCACGCCGGAAGGGGTGCATGTGGGGGCGTATGGGCGGGGGATGAGTGCGTATGGGGTGGGGTTCTCGATGATCAAGGACATCACGACATACGCCTGAGCGGTGGGCTGAGCCGAAGAGGGGCGCCGTCTTGTGACGGCGCCCCCTTCCGTTTCAACTGGGCGACCCACCACGGCGGTGCCGCCCACAACGGCTACGTCCGCAACGGCAAGCGGTGTGCCCTAGAACTTATTCCTCGGCGTGATGCCGAGGGACATGCCCGACAGGCCTCGTTGGCGGCCGCCCAGTTTGCCGGCGATCGTGCGGAGGGCCGTGCCCGCCGGGGAGTCCGGGTCCGTCAGGACGACAGGCTTGCCCTCGTCGCCGCCCTCGCGCAGGCGTACGTCGATCGGGATGGAGCCGAGGACCGGGACGTTGGTGCCGGTGGTCTTCGTCAGGCCCTCGGCGACCGCCTGGCCGCCGCCCGTGCCGAACACGTCGACCATCTCGTCGCAGTGCGGGCACGGCAGGCCCGACATGTTCTCGACGACGCCGACGATCTTCTGGTGCGTCTGGACGGCGATGGCGCCGGCCCGCTCGGCGACCTCGGCCGCCGCCTGCTGGGGCGTGGTGACGACGAGGATCTCGGCGTTCGGGACGAGCTGCGCGACCGAGATCGCGATGTCGCCCGTGCCCGGCGGCAGGTCGAGGAGCAGGACGTCCAGGTCGCCCCAGAAGACGTCCGCGAGGAACTGCTGCAGCGCGCGGTGCAGCATCGGGCCGCGCCAGACGACGGGCGCGTTGCCGGGCGTGAACATGCCGATCGAGATGACCTTCACGCCGTTCGCGGACGGCGGCATGATCATGTTCTCTACCTGGGTCGGACGTCCGTCGACGCCCAGCATCCGGGGCACGGAGTGGCCGTAGATGTCCGCGTCCACGACGCCGACCTTCAGCCCGTCCGCCGCCATCGCGGCCGCCAGGTTCACCGTCACCGAGGACTTGCCGACGCCGCCCTTGCCGGACGCCACCGCGTACACGCGCGTCAGCGAACCCGGCTTGGCGAACGGCACCTCGCGCTCGGCCTGTCCGCCGCGCAGCGCGGCGGCGAGCTCGCGACGCTGCTCGTCGCTCATCACGTCCAGCGATACGTCGACGCGTGTGACGCCCTCGACCTTCGAGACCGCGTCCGTCACGCGCTTCGTGATCGTGTCGCGCATCGGACAGCCGGAGACCGTGAGGTAGACGGCGACCGCGACGGCACCGTCCTCACCGATCTCCACCGACTTGACCATCCCCAGCTCGGTGATGGGTCGTCCGATCTCGGGGTCGTTCACCGTCGCCAGTGCTGCGAGCACCGCGTCTTCCGTAGCCATACGCACGATGGTACGGCGCCGGGCCCCGCCGCCGGAAAGGCCCTCAGCGGTCGCTTAGGTCACTTGTCAGGCGTCGCCGAGATCACGTTGGCGGCCGCCGTCAGGGCGGATGAGGACCTGCTGTTCCTCGAGGTCCCTGATCAGGTCCTGGATTTCGGAGCGGATCCAGTCGCGCGTAGCCACCTCTCCCAGGCCCATGCGCAGCGCGGCGATCTCGCGCGTGAGGTACTCGGTGTCCGAGATGGAGCGCTCGTTCTGCTTGCGGTCCTGTTCGTACTGGACGCGGTCGCGGTCGGCCTGGCGGTTCTGTGCGAGCAGGATGAGCGGGGCGGCGTAGGAGGCCTGCAGCGAGAGCATCAGCGTCAGGAAGATGAACGGGAACTCGTCGAAGCGCAGCCCCGCCGGGCCGAGGACGTTCCAGGTGACCCACACGATGATGGTGACGGTCATCCAGGAGATGAACCGCCAGGTGCCGAGGAACCGGGCGATGCGCTCCGACATCCGCCCGAAGGCCTCCGGGTCGTACTCGGGCAGCACCCTGCGGCGCTGGGGCAGCGGCTGGTCCAGGCGGAACCTGGGCTGCAGGGGCGCCTCGGTGCGGCTCTCCCGATCGCGGTCAGGCGCCACCGCCGACCTCCCCGGCCATGTGGAACTCCGTCTCCCGCCAGTCCTCGGGCAGCATGTGGTCGAGTACGTCGTCCACCGTGACCGCGCCGAGGAGCGATCCGCTGTCGTCCACGACGGGCGCGGCCACCATGTCGTACGTCGCGAAGAACCCTGCCACCTCGGGCAGCACGGTGTCGGGGGAGAGCGCCTGCGGATCCTCGTCGAGCAGCGCGCCGACCAGCGTGAACGGCGGGTCGCGCAGCAGCCGCTGGAAGTGGACGGTGCCCAGGTACTTGCCGGTCGGGGTCTCGTCCGGCGGGCGGCACACATAGACCTGGGCGGCGAGCGCGGGCGACAGGTCTGGGTTGCGGACGCGCGCGAGGGCGTCGGCGACCGTCGCGTCGGGCCGCAGCACGATCGGCTCGGTCGTCATCATCCCGCCCGCCGTGCGTTCCTCGTACGCCAGCAGCCGGCGCATGTCGGCGGCGTCGTCCGGCTTCATCAGGTTCAGCAGCCGCTCCTGGTCGTCCTCCGGCAGCTCGGAGAGCAGATCGGCCGCGTCGTCCGGGTCCATGGCCTCCAGAACGTCGGCCGCGCGCTCCTCCTGGAGCTTTCCGAGGATCTCGATCTGGTCGTCCTCGGGCAGCTCCTCGAGTACGTCGGCGAGCCGGTCGTCGTCCAGGGCCGCGGCGACCTCGGCACGGCGCTTGGCGGACAGGTGGTGCAGCACGTTCGCCAGGTCGGCGGGGCGCAGCTGCTCGAAGGTGGCCAGCAGCCTCTCGGCGCCCTGGCCCGTCTCCTCGAGCGAGAAGCCCGTGACGGCCGACCACTCGACGGTGAGCGTCTCGCCCTTGTGTCGCCGGAAGGCGCCGCCCGCCCGCCTGCCGGCGCTCGACCAGGAGAGCCCTCCGCGCTTCTCCGGCTCCTTCCGTACGAACACACGGTCGATCTCCCAGTCGCGCCGGGCCGGCAGCGAGTGGATCGACACGTCGAGGACGGTCACTTCCTCGCCCGTCTCGGCGAGGCGTACCCGGCGGTCGAGCATCTCGCCGAGGACGAGCCGCTCGGTCGGCCGCTGCTCGAAGCGCCGTACGTTCAGGACGCCGGTGGTGATGACCTGGCCCGACTCGATGCCGGTCACCCGGGTCATGGGGAGGAAGATCCGGCGGCGGCTGGAGAGTTCGACGACGAGCCCGAGGAGCCGCGGCGGCCGGCGCCCGACCCGGAGCATGGCGACGAGATCGCGCACACGCCCCACCTGATCGCCGTTCGGGTCGAAGACGGAGACACCGGCGAGATGCGAGACGAAGATCCTGGGGGCGCTCGCTGCCATGCCACGCGCCTCCTTTTCGCACCGATTCGTCCCCCTGTTATGGGCTTCAGGCTAGCCCGTCCAGGTCGCATGCGCCCTGGTGGGCGGTCCGGACGGACTGACTCCGATACGACGAGGAGGCACAGGTACGCTGCCGTACGCCGTCGTGGACAATCGCATGAGAGGCAGCCCCACCTGTGTCTGCATTTCGCCTGGGTCGCATCCGCAGGGCCATGGGGGTACCGCCCTCGCCCTTCAGGCGATGGGGTCTTGTCGGCACGATGTGCGTGGGGCTGCTCGCCGTGGGGGGTGCGCTGACGGGCTGCGGAAGCGAGGACCCGGACGCGGGCACGAACGGAGTCGGCAAGCTGTCCGCGACGCAGATCCAGGCCAAGACCCGCAAGGCCGCCGAGGCCGCGGCCTCGCTCCGGCTCTCCGGCAAAGTGGTGGTGAGCGGCCGCACGTACAAGCTCGACATGCGCCTCAAGGACGAGGGCGGCAGCGGATCGGTCACCACGAAGGGCAGCACGTTCTGGCTGCTACGGGTCGGCACGCACCTCTATCTGAAGGCTGACGCGCAGTTCTGGACCCAGGACGAAGGGGCGGACGACGCCGAGTCGGCCGGTGCCGCCGACAAACTCGACGGCATGTACGTGAAGGTGCCGCAGGGCGACCCCTCGTACAAGCAGCTCAGCGGCTTCACGGACAAGGACGTCCTGCTCGACGGCCTGCTGTCGCTGCACGGCACGCTGGCCAAGGGGGACCGGGGGACCGCGGACGGGGCCCGCACCATCGAGATCACCGGGGACAAGGGCGCGGGCGGCACGCTCGCGGTGTCCCTCGAGGGCAAGCCCTACCCCCTCCTTCTCGAGCGCGCGGGGAACGCCGGCACGCTCGAACTCTCCGAGTGGGGCAGGGAGTTCAAGCTCCAGGAGCCCACGGACAAGCAGATGGTGGACTACGGGAAGCAGCTGCCCCGGTAGCAGCGGCGGCGGCCCTCATGCCCGGCCGCGGCCCGAAGGCGTACGTCCCGTCGGTGCGGCAAGTGCGTGGAAACGGCGCGCGATGCGGTGCCCTGCCAGTGCGTACGCGATGAGTGCGCCCGCGGTGTTGAGGATCACATCGTCCACATCGAAGGCGCGCCCGCGGACGACGGCGCCCTGCGCGAGCTCCACCAGCACCATCACGAGCGCGGTCAGCACCACGACGCGCACCAGCCGCAGCCGGCGCGGCACCAGCACCGGCAGTAGAAGCCCGAACGGCGCCCCGAGCAGCAGATTGCCGCCGATCTGCCGGCATGCGGCGAGGAATGGATAGTCCTCCGCGTACTGCCGCAGCGAGTGGCCCGGCGTCAGATTGGCGCCCGCGACCTGTGTGGACGCCGGAGACGGCGTCAGCGTCAGCCTGGCCAGCACGGCGGAGAACGCGACGAGCGCGACGAAGGCCGCGCCGAACATCGCCAGGCGCAGCAGCGTCCGGCCCCAGGGGCGGGGAGCGCGGGAGCGCCTTTTCCTTTCGTTGCGACGGCGGCCCGGCCGCAGGACCGCGGTGCTTCCCTGCCTCATCACAGCCGCTGCCTCATCACAGCCGGTGCCAGCGTGCGTGTGCGAAGGAGTGCAGACCGAACGCGGCGAGACCCAGGGCGATGACACCGAGGAGCCAGGGGCCTGCGGGGGCCTCGGCGAACGAGCGCAGTGTGTCGTCCACCCCCTTGGCCTCGCCGGGCTCGTACCGCACGGCCGCCGCGAGGGCGAATCCCCCGACCGCCGCCAGCACGATCCCGCGCACCGCGCCGCCGAACAGCCCGCAGGCATCGACCCAGGGGCGCAGCAGCGGCGGTATCGCGGCACCGTCGAGATCCCGCCGGTGGTGCCCGAGCAGCGCCCGGCCCGCCAGCCAGAAGCCCGCCACCACCAGCGCCACCGCCACGGCGCCGACGAGCCAGCGCCCGCCCGGCAGGTCCAGCGCCTTCGCCGTGACGTCCTGCGACTGGCGGTCGCTCGAGCCGCTGCCGCTGCTCTTGTCGCCGAGTGCGAACGCGAGAACGGAGTAGGCGACGAATCCGTAGAAGAGAAAACGGCCGACCGACAGCAGCCGCATGCCCGTCCGCTGACCGGCCGGCCCACCGCCCCCGGACACCGCTTCGGACAACCGCCACAAGGCCATGCCCGCGAGGCCGACCCCGAGCGCCCACAGCAGGACGCCCCCGAAGGGCTTGCCGGACATCTCGGCGAGCACACCACCGCGGTCCGCCTGCCGCCCCTCATGGTCGTTGAGGGCGATCCTCAGGGCCAGCACCCCGACCAGGAAGTACAGCACCCCGCGCGCGACGAAACCGGCCCGGGCGCCGGCCGACACCGCGGTCCGGTCGTGCGGGGCGCCGACCGCCCCGCCGGGAGCCGCCCTCCACAACCGCATGTGCCCTGGCCGCCACAGATGTCCCTCACGCGTCGCCATAGGTGACCTTCACCTCCTCGAACCCGAGGGAGCGCAGCAGGCCGTCGAGCATGCTGGTGGTGTTCTTCTCCGCGCGCGCCGTCAGTCCGCTCTCCTCGGCCGCGTCCGCGATATGCCGCACCGCCAGTCGCTGCACGGCCCGCTCACCGTTGGGGTTGTCGGAGAAGAGGTCACCGAGCCGGTCCAGCAGGCCCCGCTGCTTGGACACGGCGTACGAGCGGTCCGCGTCCAGCGCGGGTTTGCCCAGCCGGGCGTGCGGCAGCTTGAGGGAGGCCACCGTGCGGTCGTCGTTGACGACGACGTCGTCCTTCCCGATCTTCCCGAGGTCGACATAGGCGTCCACGGTGCCCGCGCCGACGTACAGGGTCCGTGTCCCGCGGATCGCGTCGGGCAGGAGCCGGGCGTCCTTCTCCAGGTCCACGACCACCTGGAAGTTGCCCGATGCCGCGTCGTAACGGCTGATGTCCTGAAGAGACTTGAGGAGCGCGGGGCCGGAGCGGTCGTGGGTGTCCTCCCCGAATAAGTCGCCGGGCCCCGGCAGCAGATCGAAACGGCTCACGGCGAACAGCGCGGCGAAGACCAGCACGGCAGCGCCGGCCACACGGGCCCACCAGGTCACACGCTTGCCAGACGTCATGGCGGCGGTACTCCTTTCCCCCTCCATGAGTGCCCGCAGCACGCGCGATCAGGCACCGGACGCGCTGGTCGGCTGGATGTCGCCGGTGGGCCCGGGACCGGGAGTCCCGATGGCGCCTGGTCGGCTGGACATCGCCGCGGGGGACCGGCCTCCGGCTTCGGCGACGCGCGTGGGAGCTACCGGCGCTTCCGGCGGAGGAGAAGGCGGGGCAGCGCCGCCGGGATCGGGCGGCGGGTCGTCGCCCCGCTGGGCAGGGGCGCGGCGGCCAGCGAGCCGTCGGGCAGGTCCGCCGTCGTCCCCAGCGGCTCCAGGCGCAGTACGCGGCACTCGCGCGCCCAGCGCCCAGGCATCGCCTCGCCGTCCGGTGCGTTCAGCCGCTTGCCCTTGAGCTCGGCGACGGCGGCCTCCCATTCGGCCGAGCCCGCGGGGAGTTCCGTGATCTTCGCGGCCCACTCGACGATGCGGCCGCCCTTGTCCTTGCTGCGCACGGTGACGGTCGCGGTGCCCCCGTCGGCGAGACCGGGGAGCGGCTGCTCGCCGGGACCGTCGCCGACCACATGGGCGGCGCCCTCGTGCCACGCGTGCCACAGCGCCCGGGCAGGGCCGCTGCCCTGGACCCAGATGAGCCCGGACTTCTTGGTGGCCTCCTCGACGAGGGCCTGGTCGAGCAGGGGTTCCGTCATGGGACCAGCCTAAGCGGCCCCGGGGAAGTGCGGGCACGCCCCCGGGGCCGCCCGACACGCACTCTCGCCGCACCGGCCAAAGGCCCAAGTAGCTCCGCTACGAGGGCCTTCGTCCGGCACGCCGAGAGCACGCACCGAACGACGCGGGAACGCACCCGCACTTCCCCGGCACCGCTTAGTGAGGCCCGGGCAGCGCGGGGCAACCGCGTCGGCCGACAGCGGTCCGCCTCGCCCGGGACCCCTCAGAGCCAGCCGTTCCGCTTCAGCGTGCGGTGGATGGTCAGACAGATGCCCACCGTCACCCCGAGCACCAGCGGGTACCCGAACTTCCAGTGCAGCTCCGGCATGTACTCGAAGTTCATCCCGTACACACCGCAGACCATGGTCGGCACGGCGATGATCGCCGCCCAGGACGTGATCTTGCGCATGTCCTCGTTCTGCGCGACCGATGCCTGCGCGAGGTTGGCCTGCAGGATCGAGTTGAGCAGCTCGTCGAAGCCGACGACCTGCTCCTGCACGCGCGCGAGGTGGTCCGCCACGTCCCGGAAGTACTTCTGGATGTCCGGGTCGATCAGCCGCATCGGCCGCTCGCTCAGCAGCTGCATGGGCCGCGCGAGCGGCGCGACCGCCCGCTTGAACTCCAGGACCTCGCGCTTGAGCTGGTAGATCCGCCCGGCGTCGACACCGCGCGACACTCCGCCCTTACGGCCCGGCGTGAACACCTCGGTCTCGACCTCGTCGATGTCGTCCTGCATGGCGTCGGCGACCGCGAGATAGCCGTCGACGACATGGTCGGCGATGGCGTGCAGCACGGCCGACGGTCCTTTGGCGAGCAGCTCGGGCTCGTCCTGCAGCCGGTGCCGCAGTGCGCGCAGCGACCCCTGGCCGCCGTGCCGCACGGTGATGAAGAAGTCCCGGCCGGTGAAGCACATGACCTCACCGGTCTCCACGATCTCGCTGGTCGCGGTGAGTTCGGCGTGCTCGACGTAGTGGATGGTCTTGAAGACGGCGAACAGCGTGTCGTCGTAGCGCTCCAGCTTGGGCCGCTGGTGGGCGTGGACCGCGTCCTCGACGGCCAGCGGGTGCAGTCCGAACTCGGCCGCGATGCCGGCGAATTCGGCCTCCGTGGGCTCGTGCAGCCCGATCCAGGCGAAACCGCCGTCGCGGCGGACCTGGAGCATCGCCTCGTGGGGCGTCAGGGTGTCGTCACAGGTGACGCGGTGGCCGTCGCGGTAGACGGCGCAGTCGACGACCGCGGAGGGCGTCGAGGCGTCACGGGTCGTGTCGTACGCGCTGTTGCCTCCCCCAAGCTCTCGGCTTCGCTCGAGCAGGGGGGACCCCCACCGCTCCTTGCGCGGCGAGGGGCGGACCGCGGCTCGCAGGTCACGGATCATCGACATGGGCAGGCTCCTTCGCAACAGAGCCGCCGGCGACGGGTGGAACTACCCGGAATGAGGACGTCCATACTTCGATGTTTGGCTCGTCCACAAAGCGGGGAGCACCGCATCGTCGCGGTGGCAGCTTCGCCGCTGACTCAGATCAGCAGTACTGAGACCAGCGGTACTGATACAGATCAGACAGATCAGGCGGAAACGAAGTGCTCTTCCGTCGAGCGCCGGAAATGCGCGCGCAGGGTGGGTCAGCTTGCGAAGCAGACAGCTCGCGAAGCTGTGTGACTCAGCGGCCGGAAGAGCGGGTGGTACTGCACGGTCGACTTCGGTCCATTGCAGCCCCACCTCCTCCGGCCGGTCCCCCGTAGGGGATGTCCCAGCGGTCGGGGCGCGGGAGCGACTCCAGCTGCTGCTGCGAGGGGCCCCGTCCGTGTGCTTCCCGACCGGCGGCTCAGCTTATCAGCGAACTGAAGTGTCAAGTCCCCAGTTTGCCCGTCACTGACGAGTTCTATGCTCGCCGCATGGCTGATGTTCTTCCTCTGGTGGAGGCCCGTTTGCGCACTGCGCTGGGCGAACCGGACGCCCGTGCTGCGGTGACGTTCCTCGGAACGGACCGCATCGAGATCCTGAGGTTCACGGAGGGAGACATCGTGAGATACGCCACGCTCGGGATGTCCGCGGCCCCCATGGCCGACCCCACTTCCCCCCTGGCGGACCCGGTCAAGGGCCCGCGCGCGGAGCTCCTCCTCTCCGTGCGGGCGGGACTCGCCGACACCGACAAGGTGCTGCGCCCGCTCGCCGTACTGGCCGCATCGCCCCAGGTCGAAGGGGTGATCGTGGCCCCGGGCGCCTCGCTCGACGTGGGCGAACCGCTGTGGCCCGGTGCTCCGTTCACCTCCGTGCTGGTGGCGGAGTCCGGCGGCCTCGTCGAGGACCTGGACCTGGACGCGCCCCTGGATCCCGTACGTTTCCTGCCGCTGCTCCCGATGACGCCGAACGAGGCCGCGTGGAAGCGGGTGCACGGCGCGGGGGCGCTCCAGGAGCGGTGGCTCGGCAGCGGGACGGACCTGCGTGATCCGCTGCGCAGGTCCGTCCCCCTCGACTGAGAACCGACCGTGATCATGTGACCTGAATCTGAATCGGTCCGGCGGTCGCGCACTCCGGACGGGTGATCGTCCTTGACGCGGCGACGGCCGGGGAGGACCGTTGAGCCCTATGAGGGGCGAACCCAGTTGCCCGAAGTGTGGTGGCCGGGTCAGGGCTCCCGGACTCTTTGCCGACTCCTGGCAGTGTGATGTGCACGGGACCGTGCACCCGCTGCAGCCCGTGATCCCGCCCAGCGTCGAGGCCCTCAGCGTCGTGGTGCACCGTGCGCAGGTCCCGGTGTGGATGCCGTGGCCGCTGCCGGTCGGCTGGCTCTTCACGGGGGTGGCCTCCGCGGGTGACGACCGCACCGGCGGGCGCGCGACCGCGGTGGCCTGTTCCGGGCCCGGACCGCTCGGCGGCATGGGCGAGTTGGTGCTGGTCGCCGAGGAGCTCGGCGTCGGGCTCGGCGCGCGGTACGCGGGCATCGAGGGCCCGGACCCCGGCCCCTACCTGGACGTCGAGAAACCGCCCCAGGCCAAGGTCCTCGCCGCCGGCAGGCCGACCCCGCTCTGGCTTGTGGCCGGTACGCCCGACGACCGCGCCGTCTTCGCGGGCGAGGCCCGCGGGCTGTGGCTGTGGGCGGTCGTGTGGCCGGAGCAGTCGGGCCTGCTGATGTACGACGAGCTGGTGCTGACGGATCTGCGCGAGGCGGGAGCGGAGATGGACCTGCTGCCGTGCGGGGCCCTGACACCGCGGATTCTGTCGCCGTGAGACACTTGAGCGCCTTCGCGTACGGTGGAGGTCGGCGGCTCTGACCGCAACCATCAAGTGAGCAACCACCGCGGCGAGCAACCACGTCCGCGAGAGCGGCGCCGGTTCAGGCGCAAGGAGGGGTGTCGTGCGCATCGATCTGCACACCCACTCCACCGCCTCGGACGGCACGGACACGCCGGCCGACCTCGTCCGCAACGCGGCGGCCGCCGGCCTGGACGTCGTCGCGCTGACCGACCACGACACCACCCGCGGGCACGCCGAGGCGATCGCCGCCGTGCCCGCCGGCCTGACGCTCGTCACCGGCGCCGAACTCTCCTGCCGCCTGAACGGCGTGCCCCTGCACATGCTGGCGTACCTGTTCGACGCCGAGGAGCCCGAGCTGCTGCGCGAGCGCGAGCTGGTGCGTGACGACCGGGTGCCGCGGGCGAAGGGCATGATCGCCAAGCTCCAGGAGCTGGGAGTCCCGGTCACCTGGGAGCAGGTCGCGCGTATCGCGGGCGACGGCTCGGTGGGGCGTCCGCACATCGCGGAGGCGCTCGTCGAGCTCGGCGTCGTCTCCAGCGTCTCTGACGCCTTCACGCCCGACTGGATCGCCAACGGCGGACGCGCGTACGTCGAGAAGCACGAGCTCGACCCCTTCGACGCCATCCGGCTGATCAAGGCCGCGGGCGGCGTGGCCGTCTTCGCGCATCCGCTCGCCGTCAAGCGCGGGGAGGTCGTCCCCGAGACCGCGATCGCGGAGCTCGCCGCCGCCGGACTCGACGGCATCGAGGTCGACCACATGGACCACGACCAGGCGACCCGCGCTCGGCTGCGCGGGCTCGCCGCCGAGCTTGGGCTGCTGACCACCGGGTCCAGCGACTACCACGGCAGCCGCAAGACGTGCGTGCTCGGCGAGTTCACCACCGACCCCGAGATCTTCGGGGAGATCACGCGACGGGCCACCGGGGCGTTTCCGGTCCCGGGTACCGGCGGACGCCTGTAGTCCCCGCGGCCCGCACCGCATGCTCCGCGGCCCGCACCGCGCACATCTGAGGCCCCGCACTCCGCGCACCACACCACACACCGCCTGATTCCGCGGCCCAGCGCCGCGCCTCAAGCTCCGCCTGGTACGGCTCGGCGGCGGTAAGTCCGTCCGCCCGCCCCCAGTGCCTTTCGTACGCCCGCCCCAACACCCCGCAAGGCCTTCCGTGTTCGATCTCGCTGTCTTCGGCTCCCTCTTCCTCACCCTCTTTGTGATCATGGATCCCCCCGGGGTCACCCCGATCTTCCTCGCGCTGACCTCGGGCCGTCCCGCCAAGGCGCAGCGGAAGATGGCGTTCCAGGCCGTGTGCGTGGCCTTCGGGGTGATCGCGGTGTTCGGCCTGCTCGGTCACCAGATCCTGGACTATCTGCACGTCTCCGTCCCCGCGCTGATGATCGCGGGCGGTCTCCTGCTCCTCCTGATCGCACTCGACCTGCTCACCGGCAAGACCGACGAGCCGAAGCAGACCAAGGACGTCAACGTCGCACTCGTACCGCTCGGCATGCCGCTGCTCGCCGGTCCCGGCGCGATCGTCTCGGTGATCCTGGCGGTGCAGAAGGCCGACAGCCTCGGCACGCAGCTGTCGGTGTGGGCGGCGATCGTGGCGATCCATCTCGTGCTGTGGGTGGTGATGCGCTACTCGCTGCTGATCATCCGCGTGATCAAGGACGGTGGTGTGGTGCTGGTGACGCGGCTCGCGGGCATGATGCTCTCCGCCATCGCCGTGCAGCAGATCATCAACGGCGTCACGCAGGTGATCCAGGGCGCCTGAGCTGCGCCCTTCGTCCGCGCCCGAGTCTGTGGCCGTACGGCAGAGCCCCCGTACCTGTGTGTACGGGGGCTCTGAAGTGCTGTGCAGCGTCGTCGATGCGGCGGCGTCATCGGCGGCGTCGATACGACGCGTTACGAGCTGTCGCGGCGCTTTACCGATGCGTCGCGAGCCGGTACGGCGTTATGAGGCCGAGGCTTCGGCCGGTCGGATGTACAGGCGCTGCCCGATGGCGGCGGCCTGCTGCACGATCCGCTTGACGGAGGCGGCGTCCACGACGGTGCTGTCCACGGCGGTGCCGTCGACGTCGTCAAGGCGCATGATCTCGAAGCGCATCAAGGCTTCTCCCTTCGTCTGGTGATCCTCCTGAAGGAGAACTGCTGTGATCCGGGACACAAGTCTCGCCCCGGGCTGAGGCCGGGCAGTTGCCCGACCGTTAAGAGTGGATTGCGTGGCTACAGTGCATCGCGTTCCGAATAGTCACAACACGTTGCATGGGGCCAACATTCCCTACGCTAAGGAAATTTTTCGCGAGCCTAAGTACGACCCGTAGGTGGACCGCTTGTGCTCTCTCCGTGACCACGCGGACAATGAGGCACATATGAACGACGAACCCGTGGGACGCGACGGACCTGCGGCGCTGGGCGCCCGCATCGACCGCACCAACGAGCTGCTCGAGCGCATGCTCGCCGAGGTGGCGAAAACCCCGTCGACCCACGCGATCTTCGTCGACGCCGGCTATCTCTACGCGGCCGCGGGCCGCCTCGCCGCCGGCACGGAGGACCGCAGGGCCTTCGACCTCGACGCCGAAGGGCTCATCGACGCACTGATCGACAAGGCCCGCTCGATCTTCGCGGACAGCCGGCTGCTGCGCGTGTACTGGTACGACGGCGCCCGCCGCCGTATCCACACCGCGGAACAGCAGTCGATCGCGGAGCTGCCGGACGTCAAGGTACGGCTCGGCAACCTCAACTCCAACAACCAGCAGAAGGGCGTCGACTCCCTGATCAGAACCGATCTGGAGTCACTGGCACGCCATCGTGCGATCAGTGACGCGGCGCTCATAGGCGGTGACGAGGACCTCGTGCCCGCGGTCGAGGCGGCGCAGGGATACGGGGCACGCGTCCACCTCTGGGGCGTCGAGGCGCCGGAGGGCCGCAACCAGGCGGAGCCCCTGCTCTGGGAGGTCGACAGTCAGCGCACCTTCGACCTCGAGTTCTTCAAGCCGTACATCACACGGCGAACCGTTCCTTCGTACGAGACGCCGTCGGTGCCGCGGCCCACACGCGAGGAGGTGCGGTTCGTGGGTGCCCAGATCGCGGCGAAGTGGCTGGCGGCGCGGGGGCGGGAGAGCCTGGCGGAGCTGCTGCCCGGGCATCCGTATCTGCCTGGTTCGTTCGACCAGGACCTGCTGGTGGAGGCGGAGGGGCTGCTGCAGTACTCGCTGCGCGGCCAGTCGGACCTGCGGCGGTCGCTGCGGGACGGCTTCTGGGAGCACCTGCAGGCGCAGTACTGAGGCGCGCGTTGCGGGCCTCGTGCTTCTGCGGCGGCGCCTGTGCGGCCGGATCCCGTGCTTCTGAGGCGGATCCCGTGCTTCTGAGGCGGCGCCTGTGCGGTCCGGTCCTGTGCTTCTGAGGCGGTGCTTGTGCGGTCCGGTCCTGTGCTTCTGAGGCGGTGCTTGTGCGGCCGGGACCCGTGCTGAGGCGAACGTCCGCGTGGTCGGGCCCCGTGCTGAGGCGAACGCTCAGCGTGGCCAGGCCCCCGTGCTGAGGCGGACGCCCGCGCGGCGCGCAGTGTTTGCGGCAGCGCTCAGCACGCGTCCCAGAACGCGGCGATTGCCGCCGCCGTCTCCTGCGGGCGGTCCGTGTTGGGGGAGTGCTCGGCCCCGCGTACGACGGTGCGGTGCGCGGCGAGACGTAGGGCCATGTCGTCCAGGAGCGGCACCGGCCAGGTGTCGTCGCGCTCGCCGGACAGCACGTGTTTGGGCAGCGGTACGGCGCCGAGCTCGGTGACGCGGTCGGGTTCGGTGCACAGCTGGGCGCCGGTGGCGATGAGCTGGGCGGGGCTGTTGCGCAGCCAGCGGTGCCGCAGGTGCCATGCGCCGTCGAGCCCCGGATCGGGGTCCGGGTCGTCCGGGTCGCCGTCCACGTCCGTGTCCTCGGGCGTCTCGATGGCCTGCATGGCCTCCCACACCTCTGCCATGTCCATCAGCGACAGGGCGTCCTGCAGCAGCTTCACGCGTTGCTGCTGGGAGGGCGAGATCTGGGCGGGTCCCGAGGCCATGAGGGTGAGCGAGACGAAGGGCGCGTGGTCCAGGAGGACGGCCGCGCGGGCGATCTGGCCGCCGAGCGAGTGGCCGACGAGGTGCACGCGTGTGCCGAGCGCGGCGGCCTGGGCGAGGACGTCACGCGCCAACTCGGCCTGTGCGTACGGTGCTTGGTCGTGGAGTGGACCGTCCGACTCGTACTGTCCGCGGCCGTCGACGGCGACGGTGCGGTAGCCGGCGGCGGCGAGCAGGGGGTGGAGGGCGATGAAGTCCTCCTTGCTTCCGGTGTAACCGGGGAGAAGGAGGGCGGTCCCCTTGTGAGGCCGACCCGTTGCCGGCGGTGCGTCGATGGCTGCGAAGTCGCCTCGCTCGGTGACGAGACGACGGGCCCGGGCGCCGGGCGGCGGGGCGAAGGTGGGCGGCCTGCTCATGCGACGAGGCTAGCGGGTCGTCCGGACTCGTCAGGTGACCGAGCGCACAGCCCGTCCGGCGTTGGAGGGCGAGCATTTCAGCCCGTCTGGGGGCACCCCCAGCGTTAGCTGGGGGAGTTTGAGGACGAGTGCATCCAGCCCGTCCGGCGTTTGAGGACGAGCCCGAAGGGCGATCCGGGGGTCTGGGGGCGGAGCCGCCCAGTTTCGGGAAGGGGCGGGGTAGGGGAAGAAGAAGCGCGCCCGGGCCGCCCCGCAGGCACAGGCGCATGGCGCACCGAAGCGTGATGGCCCGGCCCCACGAAGGGGACCGGGCCATCACGCATGGTGGGTCAGGCTTCCGCGCCCTCCGCAACGGCGGCCTTCGGGGCAGCCTTGCGGGTGCGGCGGCGGGGCTTGGCCTCGGCCTCGGGCGCCGTGGCTTCGGCAGCGGGCGTGGCCTCGGCGGCGACGCTCTTGCGGGTGCGGCGGCGGGGCTTGGCCTCGGTCACGTCGGTGTCCGTGGTGCCTTCGGCCGTGGCCACCGCAGCGTCCGCAGCCTTGCGGGTGCGGCGCTTGGGCTTGGCCTCGGTCTCCTCGGCCGCGGTCGCGGTGCCTTCGGCCGTGGTCACCGCAGCGTCCGCAGCCTTGCGGGTGCGGCGGCGGGGCTTGGCCTCGGCCTCGGGCGCCGTGGCTTCGGCGGCGGGCGTGGCCTCGGCGGCGACGCTCTTGCGGGTGCGGCGGCGGGGCGCGGCCTCGGTCGCGTCGGTGTCCGTGGTGCCTTCGGCCGTGGTCACCGCGGCTTCCGCGGCCTTGCGGGTGCGGCGCTTGGGCTTGGCCTCGGTCTCCTCGGCGGCGGTCGCGGTGGCTTCCGCGCCTTCCGCCGTGGTCACCGCCGCCTCCGCAGCCTTCCGGGTGCGGCGGCGGGGCTTCGCCTCGGCCTCGGGCGCCGTCTGGGCGGGGATTCCGGCCTCGACGGCCGCAACCGTCTCGGCCGCTGTCGCAGGGGCGGCCTCAGTGGCCGTCGCGGCTGCCGAGCCCGCGGACCTGCGGGTACGGCGGCGACGAGGCGCCTCGGTGGTCGTCTCCGACGCGGGCGCGACCGCGGCAGCCAGCTCAGCCGAAGCTGCCGCGTCCGCAGCCGATGCCGTCTGCTCGGGCACCAGCGTGATCGGCGCATCGGCGACGGCAACAGCGGACGCCGCAGCCGACGCCTCGCCCGTCACTCCGCCGCGGGTACGTCGACGACGACGCGGCGTACGCGCCTCAGCCGACTCGGTCGCGGAAGCGGAAGCCGAGAGCGACGGCTCAGCGACCTCCGAAGCCGTGGCGTCAGCCGTCGTGGCAGCGGCCGCGTCCAGCGGCGCTCCACCGCGCGTACGGCGGCGCCTCCGCGGCGTACGCGCCGGGCGCTCCTGCTCGGCCTCCGCGGACTGCGGACGCCCACCGCGACCACCGCGGCCACGCGGCCCGCGGCCACCCGTCTCGCCGAGATCCTCGATCTCCTCGGCCGCCAGTCCCTCACGGGTGCGCTCGGAGCGGGGGAGGACACCCTTCGTACCCTCGGGGATCCGCAGCTCCTCGAAGAGGTGCGGCGAGGTCGAGTACGTCTCCGGCGGGTCGTTGAAGGGCAGGTCCAGCGCCTTGTTGATCAGCTGCCAGCGCGGGATGTCGTCCCAGTCGACCAGCGTGATCGCCGTACCGGTGTTGCCCGCACGGCCCGTGCGGCCGACGCGGTGCAGGTACGTTTTCTCTTCTTCCGGCGACTGGTAGTTGATGACGTGCGTGACGCCTTCGACGTCGATGCCGCGGGCGGCGACGTCGGTGCAGACGAGCACGTCCACCTTGCCGTTGCGGAAGGCCCGCAGGGCCTGCTCGCGCGCGCCCTGGCCGAGGTCGCCGTGCACGGCGCCGGAGGCGAACCCGCGGCGCTGCAGTTGCTCGGCGATGTCCGCGGCCGTCCGCTTCGTACGGCAGAAGATCATGGCGAGACCGCGGCCCTCGGCCTGCAGTATGCGCGAGACCATCTCCGGCTTGTCCATGGAGTGCGCGCGGTACACGTGCTGCGAGATGTTGGCGACCGTCGCGCCCTCGTCGTCCGGCGCGGTGGCGCGGATGTGCGTGGGCTGCGACATGTAGCGGCGGGCGAGGCCGATGACGGCGCCCGGCATGGTCGCGGAGAAGAGCATCGTCTGGCGGCGGGCCGGCAGCATGTTGATGATCTTCTCGACGTCGGGCAGGAAGCCCAGGTCGAGCATCTCGTCGGCCTCGTCGAGGACCAGGCATTTGACGTGGCCGAGATTGAGCTTCTTCTGGCCGGCGAGGTCGAGGAGTCGTCCCGGGGTGCCGACGACGACGTCGACGCCCTTCTTCAGGGCCTCGACCTGCGGCTCGTAGGCCCGGCCGCCGTAGATCGCGAGGACGCGGACGTTGCGGACCTTGCCCGCGGTGAGCAGGTCGTTGGTGACCTGCGTGCACAGCTCGCGGGTGGGGACGACGACGAGCGCCTGCGGGGCGTCGGTCAGCTGCTCGGGCTGCGCCCGGCCGGCCTCGACGTCCGCCGGAACGGTGACGCGCTCGAGGAGGGGGAGACCGAAGCCCAGTGTCTTGCCGGTACCGGTCTTGGCCTGGCCGATGACGTCGGTGCCGGAGAGCGCGACGGGGAGCGTCATCTCCTGGATGGGGAAGGGATTGATGATGCCGACGGCCTCGAGGGCCTCGGCGGTCTCGGGAAGGATTCCGAGCTCTCGGAAAGTCGTACGCTGCGTAGTCAGGGTGTTGCCTCTTCTGTGTGGTGCGGTGCGAGGCGAACGCGGGGGTCGTGACCGTGCCGTCATGACGCCGGCCGCCTTTGTGTCGCGGGGCGGACGGCGCGGGACCACTGCCGACGCTCTAGCGCTCGAACCGCTGAGGGCCCCTCCATGGGAAGCCGTACGCACTGTCGCGTACGGCTTGGAGGGCTGTCGGGTCGGAGCCGATCGGGCCACCGACCGGGCATCCTCATTCGTGCGGCCCGTCGGTTTACCGTCATCATGCGGCGATGAACCCGGCGGGCGCATTACCACTGTACCCCGGAACGGCGCACACTCGATGGCCGAATTGGTCACGTAGTCGTCGTCACAGTGATTGACCAGGGACTTCCGTGCGACGGCAAGCGGACTATTGTGCGCTGCATGACCTCGCCTGACAACGCCCCTGACAAAGCCGCCGGCGCATCCGCTGAGCCGACCGGAATCGCCGCCCAGGACTGGGCGACGGCCTCCGCCGACCCCCAGTACCGTGCTGCGGTCGTCGATCTGCTCGGCGCCCTGGCGTACGGGGAGCTGGCGGCGTTCGAGCGCCTCGCGGAGGACGCGAAGCTGGCGCCGACGCTCGCCGACAAGGCTGAGCTGGCGAAGATGGCGTCGGCCGAGTTCCACCACTTCGAGCAGCTCAGGGACCGGCTCGCGTCCATCGGCGAGGAGCCGACCGGCGCGATGGAGCCGTTCGTGGCCGCGTACGAGGGCTTCCACAAGCAGACGGCGCCGTCGGACTGGCTGGAGGGCCTGGTCAAGGCCTACGTCGGCGACTCGATCGCGAGCGACTTCTACCGCGAGGTGGCAGCGCGTCTGGACTCGGACACGCGCGCTCTGGTGCTGGGTGTCCTCGACGACACCGGGCATGCGACGTTCGCCGTGGAGAAGGTCCGCGCCGCCATCGACGCGGACCCGCGCGTGGGCGGGCGGCTCGCGCTGTGGGCGCGGCGGCTGATGGGCGAGGCTCTGTCGCAGTCGCAGCGGGTGGTCGCGGAGCGCGACGCGCTGTCGACGATGCTGGTGGGCGGTGTCGCGGACGGGTTCGACCTCGCGGAGGTCGGGCGGATGTTCTCGCGGATCACCGAGGCGCACACGAAGCGGATGGCCGCCCTGGGACTGGCGGCCTAGTACGAACGACGACCTGCGGCGGGTAGTCGTTGCGTGCCCTTGAGGCGCCTCCCGGCATCGGCCGGGGGAGCAGCGAATGCCCGCAGCGGCCGGATCGATCCCTGGGCTGGGGTCCTTCGCTCCGGTTACCTGGGGACCTTCGCGACCTGGGGCCTTCGAGGCGTTACCTGGGGTGCCTTCTAGGCGGTGGCTGATCGGCGCAGTCCCGCCGGCCGGATCAACAGCGAGAGCAGAGCCGCCGCGACGGCCAGCGCGCCGAGCAGCGTGAGCGCCGTGTGTCCCGCACCCAGGGCGCTGTGCGTCACGAACGCACCGAACAACGCGCCGACGACGCCCGTCGGCAGGACGAGAGTGCGGGCGGGGAGACGGTGCGGCAGAAGCCGCGTCGCCAGCCAGGCGAGTGCAAGACCGATGAATGCGGAGCCGAGCGCTTCCAAGACCATCTGTGGTTCCCTCCCGCGCGGCCATGTCGTGCCGGTCGTAGCCCGTCTTACCCGGGGCGTCCGGAACGCAATCCTCCGCTGAGGGGAACATGTGGCGCAACTGTGAAGATGCCCTCGCAATGCCCGTCACGCCTGCAGGGCGGCCCTGCATGCGTGACGGGCCGCGCCCACGGGTGAAGCCGTACTCCGTCCGCAGTGCACGCAACTGACGCAACACAGGGGTGCGGCCCGGCAGTTGTCTGCCGGGCCGCACCCCTGACTGGTCTCGCTCGCGCCTGTTCGGGCCTTTTCGCGCCTAGAGGGCGCTGAAGCCCACCTTGCGGGCGGTCGGCTCGCCGATCTCCACGTACGCGAGACGGTCGGCCGGCACCAGGACCTTGCGGCCGTGGTCGTCCACGAGGCTCAGCAGCGGCGCCTTCCCGGAGAGCGCCTCGGACACCGCCTTCTCGACCTCCTCGGCGCTCTGACCGCTCTCCAGAACGATCTCGCGGGGCGCGTACTGCACGCCGATCTTGACCTCCACGGCTTTGTCCCTCCGACGGTCAGTGATGTGCGCGGCCGTCCGCGCGGTACCAGCACACATTAGCCCGGTGAGGGGACGCTCAGCCGTCGGGCGTGCACGCCGGTAGCGAACAGCGGACGGGAACAAACCATGCGGTCGGCGCGGCGGAAGGCCCTCTCTGTGGCTTGTATGGCCTGTATGGGCCCGTACGGCAACGGCATGGATGGCCCGTACGGGCAGGCGTGGACGGCCCGTACGGCAGGCGTGGACGGCTCGTACGGCAGACTCGGCCGACGTCAGTGCTGGTCGGTGCCGTGCAGCGGGAAACCCGCGATACCGCGCCACGCCAGTGACGTAAGCAGCTGCACCGCCTGGTCGCGCGACACGCTGCGGTCGCTGTGCAGCCAGTACCGCGCCACGACCTGCGCCAGGCCGCCCAGGCCGGACGCCAGCAGCATGGACTCGCCCCTGGACAGACCGGTGTCCTCCGCGATGACCTCGCAGATCGCCTCCGCGCACTGGAGTGTGACCCTGTCCACGCGCTCGCGGACCGCGGACTCGTTCGTCAGATCGGACTCGAAGACGAGCCGGAACGCGCCGCCCTCGTCCTCGACGTAGGCGAAGTAGGCGTCCATCGTGGCCGCCACGCGCTGCTTGTTGTCGGTCGTCGACGCCAGTGCCGTGCGCACCGACTGCAGCAGAGACTCGCAGTGCTGGTCCAGCAGGGCGAGGTACAGGTCGAGCTTGCCGGGGAAGTGCTGGTAGAGGACGGGCTTGCTGACTCCCGCGCGCTCGGCGATGTCGTCCATCGCCGCCGCGTGATAGCCCTGCGCGACGAATACCTCCTGTGCCGCGCCCAGCAGCTGGTTCCGTCGGGCACGGCGCGGCAGGCGCGTACCTCGCGGGCGTGCCGCCTCTGTCTGCTCGATGGCTGTCACGCCGCCTCCCAAGATCGTCCATGTGCGGTGTGCGCCCGCGTCCGCCATCGTACTTTTCAGTAACCGTGGTGTGCGCGGTGCGAGTGCAGAATTTCACGGACCGGACAGGGTTGGAACGGAACATAAACGGCCGGACGGGGGCAAGATCCCCTGGTGGTCGGCCACGGGTGGCCTGTCATCGCCGGCCCGTCATTGGTGGTCAGGCACGTCGGGCACCGGTACGGGGCATCGGTCCCGGTCATCGATCTCGGTCATCGGTAGTCGTCCTCGTCGAGGGCGACCACGCGCGCCTGTTCCACCCGGTCCGCCTCGTTGGCCTTGTCCGGGTCCGAGTCCTGCAGTGAGTCGTCGCGGTCCGGCGCGAGGTCGGCGTGCTGCTCGGCGGCGTCCGCCTCCGGAGCCTCGACGTCGGTGGTGGGTGCGGCTTCCGCGGCGTCCTCGAACGTCTCGGGGTCGGTGGGGTCGACGGTCATGTGTCCTCTTCCCGGCGGTGTGAGCGCGCTCGTTGTCCGAGTGCAGTCGGTGCAGTCGGTGCAGTCGGTGCAGTCGGTGCAATCGGTGCAATCGGTGCAATCGGTCCGAGTGTTCTCATGGGTGTCGAGTCGTCTTCTCGTGCGGTCCGAGTCTCTGCACGGTCCAGACCGACGAACCGTGCGTGCATGTGAACGTTCGAGTGCTCTCCCTAAGAGCGTAGGAAACACCCGATTCCAGCGCTACGCGATCTGTGACGGCGAACACACAAACAGGTGCGTGATCGTCTCGTAACATTGCCGCATGTCTTCGACCGAGCTGCCGCATGCCCTTGCCGCCACTGTCACGCCCAGGGTGGGCGCTGTCAGGGTCGCGGCCGGCGAGCGGCTCCGCTCGGTGACCCTTTCGGGACTCACGCTGAACGTCCGTTCGCGGCCGCCGGCCCGCGAAGGGCTGCCGCCGGCTCTCTATATCCACGGGCTCGGCGGCTCCTCGCAGAACTGGTCGGAGCTGATGCTGCTGCTCGAGGGCGTCGTGGACGGCGAGGCGGTCGACCTGCCCGGCTTCGGGGACTCCCCGCCGCCGGACGACGGCGACTACTCGGTCACCGGGCACGCCCGGGCCGTCATCCGCTATCTCGACGCGCAGGCGCGCGGGCCCGTGCATCTCTTCGGGAACTCGCTGGGCGGGGCGGTCGCCACACGCGTCGCCGCGGTCCGGCCCGATCTGGTGCGAACGCTGACCCTGATCTCGCCCGCACTGCCGGAGCTCCGGGTGCAGCGCGGTGCGGTGCCGACGGCCCTGCTCGCGCTGCCCGGGGTCAGCATGCTGTTCACCCGGATGACGCGGGGCTGGACGGCAGAGCAGCGGGTCCGCGGCGTCATGCAGCTCTGTTACGGCGATCCCGGGCGGGTCTCGGCGGAGGGGTTCCGGGCCGCGGTCGAGGAGATGGAACGACGGCTCCAGCTCCCCTACTTCTGGGACGCCATGGCACGTTCGGCGCGCGGCATCGTGAACGCGTACACGCTGGGCGGCCAGCACGGGCTGTGGCGCCAGACCGAGCGGGTGCTCGCCCCGACCCAGCTCATCTACGGCGGCCGTGACCAGCTGGTCGCGTACCGCATGGCGCAGCGCGCGGCGCGCGCTTTCCGCGACTCCCGGCTGCTGACCCTGCCTGACGCCGGGCACGTGGCGATGATGGAGTATCCGGAGGCGGTCGCGAAGGCCTTCCGGGAACTGCTTGCCGAAACGGGCACGCGGACCGACGTGGACGCAGGGAGCTGAGACGGCGCGTGGGACGTCATAGCCGCCGGGGCCCGGTGGACAACCGCCGTAGCCCGGCAGACACCGGCGTCACCGCCGAGAGGCAGGCAGCAGATGTACGGGCAGGCGTAGCCGCGCAGCCGGAGGCGTGGCCGGGGACCCGCACGGCTCCCGCGGATCCCGGCTCTGCACATCGGCCGGGACCAGGGCGGCCTGCGGATCAGGGGCAGGCCCGGCCGGGCCCGCAGCGGACACAGGTGCCGGGGCAGGCGCCGACGCCTCGACCGGAGGGGACTCGGACTCCAGCGGACGGCGCCCCGCGGATGTGGGACGGGACGCCGGCTCGTGGCGTCCCGCGGGTGCCCGACGGCACGCCTGCGCACGGGTTTCCGAGGGAGCACGACGGTACGTCTGCGCAGGGGTTTCCGAGGGAGCAGGGCACCCTCGGGCGTGGTGTTCCGCAGATGCCCGATGGCACTCCAGCGCGCGGAGTTCCGCGGATGTGGGACGGGACTCCGGCGCGTGGGGTTCCGCGGGTGCCTGATGGCACGCCTGCCCCTGGGATTCCTCGGTTCGCGGACGGGACTCCGGCGCGTGGGGTTCCGCGGCTGCCTGATGGGACTCCGGCCCATGGGGTTCCCCGGGCGCCGGACGGCACTCCGGCGGGTGGGGTTCCGCGGATGTGGGACGGGACCCCTGCTCGTGGCGTCCCGCGGCTGCCTGATGGCACGCCGGCCCATGGGGTTCCCCGGGGCACGGATGGCACTCCCGCGCGCGGGGTCCCGCGGATTCCTGACGGGACCCCGCCCAACGGGGTTCCCCGGATGTGGGACGGCACGCCGGCTCGTGGTGTCCCGCGTATACCCGAGGGCACCCCCGCCCATGACGTGCCGCACGTGCGAGGGGGGCACCCCGAGGGGCCGGAGTCGGAGCCAGGTGGTGGCTGGGGCGCCCGTGGTGGTGGGCCGCGGATGGGCGCTTCGTACGCCGCTCCGGTCGCGCCTGCGGGTCCGCGGATCCCCGGGCCGCGCAAGGACTACGTCGACGCGTTCGATGACGACGACGTGTTCGCCCCACGCAACGCCCCCATGGCCGATCGGGCGGCGAACCCCACGGCGCCCGCCGGCCCGCACGCACCCGTCACCGACTGGCGTACGGCTGACGATGCCGATGAGCCGACAACATTCGCACCCGGCGGACCCGAGGACCCCGACGGCCTCGCCGGGCCGAACCGCGCCAAGGACACCGGGGGCGGCAAGGGCCGCGCGCTGGCCGGGGTCGCGGCCGCCGCCGTCACCACCGTTCTCGCCGTGGTCGTCGCCGGACAGGTGACCGGGGGCTACGACACCGCCGACACGCAGACGCAGGCCGCGGACGCCGAACGGGGCACCGACGCCCAGGCCTCGCGTTCCGACGGCCGGGCCACTCCCTCCAAGACGGCGATCGCGGTCCCGGCGACGTACGCCCAGAAGATGAGCAAGAAGTACGCACTCGACCCGCAGATGAAGGCGTCGGGGAAGTTCGCGGTGGTCGCGGGATTCGACAAGGCGCCCGGCACGGGACAGTTGTTCCGCTACCGCGTGGATGTCGAGCAGGGACTCGGACTGGACGGCGAGCTCTTCGCGCAGGCCGTGCAGAAGACCCTGAACGACGACCGGAGTTGGGCCCACAACGGCGGCCGCACCTTCGAGCGGGTCTCATCGGGCAAGGTCGATTTCGTCATCACGCTGGCGAGCCCGGGCACGACGGGAGTCTGGTGCGCCAAGTCCGGGCTCGACACGACTGAGGACAACGTCTCCTGCGATTCGGCTGCCACGGAACGCGTCATGATCAACGCCTACCGCTGGGCGCAGGGCGCGAAGACCTACGGCGACCGGATCTACGCGTACCGGCAGATGCTCATCAACCACGAGGTCGGCCACCGCCTCGGCTTCAACCATGTGACCTGCAGCAGGAACGGCGCGCTCGCACCGGTCATGCAGCAGCAGACGAAGTTCCTGACGTACGGCGGAATCACCTGCAAGGCCAACCCTTGGCCGTATCCGGGGAATTGAGCATCCGACGCAGCATTGCCGCAGCCGTTACGCGGCTTGGGCGTGACGTTGACGCAGCGTAGCCAAATGATCTCCTAGCGCGACAAAACGCGCCCCGCACGGGAAAGTTACGTCCGTTCACCCCTTTTGGTGGCGCGATGGACAACCGTCCATCGCGCCACCGGCATGTCCGCATACGTTCGTCCTGCTGCGGGCCGCCCGGCCGACATGGCGGCCACCTATGGCAGATCGGGGGTGCACTCGTGCGCATCGGACTACTTACGGAGGGTGGCTATCCGTATATGAGCGGTGATGCCAGGCTCTGGTGCGACCGGCTCGTGCGCGGGCTCGGGCAGCACGAATTCGACGTCTACGCGTTCAGCCGCAGCCGGCAGCAGGAGGACGAGGGCTGGATCGCGCTGCCGCCGCAGGTCAACCGGGTGCGGACGGCACCGCTGTGGTCGGCGGACGGCGGAGGCGTGACGTACGGGCGGCGCGCGCGACGGCGGTTCGCCGAGTGCTACGGCGAGTTGGCGGCGGCGCTGTGTGGGGGCGCGGCCGGCGGCGCGGGTGGAGTCGCGGGTGGCGTGCGCAGCGCAGGGGGCGCACGCGGGGCGCGCGGTCACGGCGGGGACGAGGTGTCGGCGGACGGGGTCTCGGGGGCTTCGGTGCCGCGTTCCCTGCAGGGCTCCACGGAGGTGTCCAGCGGCGACGACAGGTGCGTCGGCACCGAGGAGGACCGTTTCTGCAACGCGCTGTACGGGCTCGCCGAACTCGCCCGCGACGAGGGCGGACTGACCGCCGCCCTCCGCTCCGAGACGGCGGTGCAGGCGCTCGAGCGCGCCTGCCGCGCGCCCGGCGCGCCGCGCGCCGCGCAGCTTGCCCGGGTGCCCGACCTGCTCGCCGTCACCGCCCATCTGGAGCAGGCCCTGCGCCCCCTCTCCCTCGACTGGTACGAGGACGACGGGCTCGGCTCGGTCGATCTGTGCCACGCCACGTCCGGCGGCGCAGCCGCACTGGCCGGACTGCTGGCAAAGGACTTCTCCGGGGTGCCCCTGCTCGTCACCGAGTACGGCGTGCAGTTGCGGGCGCACTACCTGGCGGCCCAGGAGGAGCGCTGGCGCGCACCGGTGCGCGCGCTGCTCGCCGCGTTCCACGGCCGGCTCGCCGCCGAGGTCTACCGGAAGGCCACGCTCATCACGCCCGGCAACACACACGCCCGGCGCTGGCAGGAGCGGTGCGGCGCCGACCGGGCCAAGCTGCGCACCGTCTACCCCGGCATGGAGGCGTCCCACTTCGCGGAGGTCGGCGAGAGCACCGAGTGCGCCGACCCCGGAACGCTCGTCTGGGTCGGCCGTATCGAGCCCGGCAAGGACCTGGTCTCGCTGCTGCACGCCTTCGCGGAGATCCGCAAGGAAGAGCCCAAGGCGCGGCTGCGGATCGTCGGTGCGCCCGCCGACGGCGCGGAGGCAGCGACGTATCTCGCCAACTGCCGTGCACTGGCCGCGCAATTGTTCCCCGACGAGGCGGAGGGCGTGCACGCCGTCGGGGACAACCCGGTGTCGTTCGAGGAGTTGGGCGCTCCCGAGGTGCCGGATGTGGCGGAGGCGTATGCGGCCGGGAGCGTCGTCGTGCTGTCGAGCGTCGTGGAGGGCTTCCCCATCGGCCTCGTCGAAGCGATGTTCTGCGGGCGCGCGACCGTGTCCACGGACGTCGGCGCCGTGGTGGAGGTCATCGGCGGCACCGGGCTCGTCGTACCGCCGCGCAATCCGCGCGCGCTCGCGGAGGCCTGCCTCGCGCTGCTGCGCGATCCCGAGCGGCGCGCGCGGCTGGGTGCGGCGGCGCGTGCGCGGGCGCTCGAACTGTTCACCGTCGAGCAGAACATCGCGGCGTTCGGCTCCCTCTACCTGGAGGTCGTCTCGCACTGCCCCGTACGCCGTGAGGCCGTGGACGACGCCGGAGAACCACTCCCCTTCGGCTTGCCGCCCGAGGCCCATGTGCCGGGCAGCTGGACGGGGTTGGCCGACATCGCGGATCAGTCCGGGGGCGGGCCGGCCGGAGGGCCGGTGTCCGGGCGGACCGCGCCGCGTTGGGTGACGCCGACCGGGGCGGCGGGCGGGGCCCGGGCCGGGTTCCCCGCTGGCGCCCGGGCCGCCTTCGGTTCGGGGGAGGGGGCGCTGTGAGCATGCAGGGCACGGAGGAGGCGCTGGCTGAGGTGGGCGCGGCGGGCGTGGCGGGGGCCTCGGGATCGGATGCTGCGTCCGGCGATGCGTCGGACGCGTTGTCCGAGATTTTCGACGCGACTCGTAAGCCTGGGGGGCCGGGGGCCTGGGACAGCCGGTCGGAGGCTCTGCTTTCGCCGGAGCCGGAGCCGGAGCCGGAGCCGGAGCCGGAGCCGGAGCGGGGGCGCGAGCGGGAGCCAGGGGCGAGGTCGGAGCCTGGGCCGGGGTCTGAGCCGGGGTCGGCTTCGGAGCCGCCGTCGGGGCCGGATCCGGGGGCGGCGCCGGAGCGTGAGGCACAGGCCGGGGAAGGGCCGGATGTCTGTGGTGAATCGAACGCCTGGGCGCTGTTGGACCCGTGGGCTCGGTTGGGCTCTGGACTCGGGTCGGAGCGCGAGTCCCTGGCGCGGGGAGGGTCCGAAACCGAGGCGGAGGGCCACACGATCACTTCGGAGGAGGGCGGTTGGCCGTCGCTGACGGAAGGCGAACCCGTGTCTCCGGCGAAGGGTGACGCGGTGTCTCCAGCGAAGGGCGACGCCATGTCTGCGGCGGAGGGCGAATCCATGGCGACGGCAGCGGGCCGTTCCAGGGCTGCGGTGGATGGCGGCGAACTGATCCGACGCGGTTCGGCCGAGGCGCGCGGTCCGGTGTCCACGGGTTCTGGAGATGCTCCCTCGGATGACGGCAGCCACAGCTGGAGCACCACTGACCGGGCCCTCCGCGACGGGGCCGGCGACGGCGACGGCGGTCGTCGTGGCGGTCCCTCTCGCACCGCAGCCCGTACCGAGGGACGCGACGCGCCGCGCGACGGGCGTCAGGACCGGAGCGAACGGCGGCCCGACGGCGCCCGGCGCCGGGCCGTCGACCCCGTCAAGGGCCTGATGCACCAGCACCGCGAGCTCTGCGAGCAGGCCATTGACCCGCTGGAGATCGCCGCCGGGCTCGAGGCACATGGCGTGACCGACCGGACGGCCGCACGATTCCGGCACAGGGACGTCTTCTCGCTCGCCGAGGAGATGTACGCGCGCGTGCCGCGCGCCGGCGAGCCCGCCGAGGCACCCACGGCGCCCGGCGCGCCCGAGGAACGCGCCGGATGGGCCGCGATGGCACTGCTGCCCGGCGCCGTGTGCGTCCTCGTGGTCGCCGGGATGCACTTCCTCGGGGGGCAACTCCGGCTGGCGGTCGGCATCGGTGGCGCCATCGCCGTCACGGCCACCCTGTGTCTCGCGCTCCGCCACGGACCACTGCGCTCGCCGGGACGTACGGGGACCGCCACGCGCGCGTGGACGTGCTGGCTCATCGCGTACGCGGTGTGCGGCGACGGCTTGCTGACAGCCGCCCTCGCGGGCGGGCCCGACGAGCCCTTGCCACTTGCCACGGCGCCTGCCCTCGGCCTCGCGCTCGCCGTGGCACCCGCCACCTGGGGCGCGTACCTCTTCGCGGCCAAGGCCCGGAGCAAACTGGCCCTCAGCCGTGGCCTGGACGAGTTCGGCGCGGCCGTACGGCCCCTGCTGCTCGGCATCTTCGCGCTGTTCTTTACCGCGCTGGGTGCGCTGCTCGGGCTGTCCGGGGCGGTTCTCGGCGAGGCCCCCGCATACGCGGGAGCCGGTGCCCTCGGTGCACTGCTGCTGCTCGCCCGGCTCCTCGCCGTGCACGGTGCCGGCCACGTTCCCGCCGCCGTGCTCGGCGCTGCGGGCGGCCTGGAGATGCTGGCCCTGGCCTCGGCGTTCGCGGGACGCGTGCCCGGTTGCTCCGTCCTGGCCGCTCCCGTCGAAGCCGCCGTCGACGCCGGAGGGCCCGGACTCGTCCCAGCCGCCGTCTGCGGGGTCGCGGCTCTGATGCTGCTGATCCACGCGGTCCGGGGGCTGGCGGCCGCGTCCGCCCATGCGACGCCCGAGGACGCGTCGTGAGCCGCCCGCGCGCGGCTTCCCGCACCTGCGGCCCGGACCCGGCGCCACACCCGTCTGCACCTGCCTCACCCTCCGCCCGCGGTGTCCGCACCGCGGGACCCCTCGACCCAAGGCAAGACCCCGAAGGAGAAGCCCAGATGACCACCACCCTCCCTGGAGAGTCCGTCCCAGGAGCCGCCCGATGAGGGTGTTGCTGATCGGAGCCAACGGATACCTCGGACGGTTCGTCGCCGACCGGCTGGTGGCCGACCCGGCCGTCCAGCTCACCACGCTCGGCCGCGGCGATGACGCGGACGTGCGGTTCGACCTCGCCAGCGGCAGCCCCGGCGCGCTCACCCGCTTCCTGGACGCCGTGCACCCAGGGGTCGTCATCAACTGCGCGGGCGCCACCCGAGGCGGCGCGCGGGAGCTGACCCGGCACAACACCGTCGCCGTCGCCACCGTCTGCGAGGCCATGCGGCGCAGCGGCTGCGCGGCGCGGCTCGTACAGATCGGCTGCGGCGCCGAGTACGGGCCGAGCCAGCCCGGATCGTCCACCGCCGAGGACGCCGTACCGCGCCCTGGCGGCCCGTACGGCGTCAGCAAGCTCGCCGCGACCGAGCTGGTCCTCGGGTCGGGGCTCGACGCGGTGGTGCTGCGCGTGTTCTCGCCCGCCGGGCCGGGTACGCCCGCCGGATCCCCGCTCGGCCGGCTCGCCGAGGCCATGCGCCGCGCCATGCAGTCCGGCGACGGCGAGCTCAAACTCGGCGGACTCGGCGTACAACGCGACTTCGTCGACGTACGTGATGTGGCGCGCGCCGTACACGCCGCCTCCCTGTCAGCCGCCCAGGGCGTCGTCAACATCGGCTCGGGGCGCGCCGTGCGGCTGCGGGACGCCGCCGCCGTCCTCGCCCGGGTGGCCGGTTACGGCGGTGCGCTGCACGAACTCGACACACCGCCCGGTCCGGTGCGGCCGGTCCTCGGGCACCCCCGCCCCGACCCCGACCACCCGTCCCCGCCAGCCACAGCCTTCCCCTATCCGGACGGCTGCGGCAGCTGGCAGCAGGCCGATGTGCGCACTGCACGCGACCGTCTCGGCTGGCGGCCCCGGATCAACCTCGAGGAATCCCTCGCCGACATCTGGATGGAGGCAGCATGCCGTATCTGACCAGTACCGCCACGGGAACCGCGAGCACCGACGTACGTCTCGGGTTCGGCATCCCCGGCTACGCCCACCCCCTCGTCGCCCCCGTGGAGTGGGCCGAACTCGCCCGCCCGGGCACCCCCCTGCACTGGGTGGTACTGAATGTCGCGGGCGGGCCGGGCGTCTGGCCCGACCCCCACTGCCTGGAGGCCGTGGGCCGGGTGCGGAACACCGCACGGGCGCAGGCACGCGACGCCGCGCAGGGCGGGCGCCGGCCGGCGGGCGCGGGGCGTGTTCTCGGTCACCTGGACGCGCGATACGGCGCCCGCGCCTTCGGTGAGCTCGTCTCCGACGCGCACCGCTATCTCGACTGGTACCAGGTCGACGGCTTCCTCATCGACCACTGCCCGACCGAGCGCGCCGCGCTGCCGGAGATACGGCGGACGGTCGCCGCGCTACGCGCACTCCTCGAAGAGCCCCACATCGTGTTCGGGCACGGCACCCACCCCTACCCGGGCTACGCCGAGGTCGCCGACCAGCTGGTGACCTTCGCCGGGTCGTGGAGCGACTACCGCTGGTCGCAGGTGGCCGAGTGGACCGCCGACCATCCGCCCGAACGCTTCTGCCACCTGGTGCACGGCGTGCCCCGCGGCCACCTCGACGAGGCGCTGCGGATCGCACGCTGGCAGGGTGCGTCGACCATCTACTTCACCGATCGCACCCCTCGCGCGGGCTCAGCCGATCCCTGGGCGGGCATGCCCGGCTACTGGGACGAAATCGTCTCGCTGCTCGGACCACCTGTCTCGGAATGAAGAGGGGCGTGGCAGTGTTACACGCAGAACAACCTTCCGTAATACCGACCAACGGAGTCCCCGTGTCGCTGCCACCCCTGGTCGAGCCAGCTGCTGAGCTCACCGTAGACGAGGTCCGCAGGTACTCCCGCCACCTGATCATCCCGGATGTCGGGATGGACGGGCAGAAGCGGCTGAAGAACGCCAAGGTGCTGTGTGTGGGCGCCGGCGGCCTCGGATCGCCGGCCCTGATGTACCTGGCCGCGGCCGGCGTCGGCACGCTCGGAATCGTGGAGTTCGACGAGGTCGACGAGTCGAACCTGCAGCGCCAGATCATCCACAGCCAGGCGGACATCGGCCGCTCCAAGGCGGAGTCCGCGCGTGACTCCGTCAAGGGCATCAACCCGTACGTGAACGTGATCCTTCACGAAGAGCGGCTCGAGGCCGAGAACGTGATGGACATCTTCAGCCAGTACGACCTGATCGTCGACGGCACGGACAACTTCGCGACCCGCTACCTGGTCAACGACGCGTGCGTGCTGCTGAACAAGCCGTACGTCTGGGGTTCCATCTACCGCTTCGACGGCCAGGCCTCCGTCTTCTGGTCCGAGCACGGCCCCTGCTACCGCTGCCTCTACCCGGAGCCCCCGCCGCCGGGCATGGTCCCCTCCTGCGCCGAGGGCGGCGTGCTGGGTGTGCTCTGCGCGTCCATCGGCTCCATCCAGGTCAACGAGGCCATCAAGCTCCTCGCGGGCATCGGCGAGCCGCTCGTCGGCCGCCTGATGATCTACGACGCCCTGGAGATGCAGTACCGCCAGGTCAAGGTCCGCAAGGACCCGAACTGCGCGGTCTGCGGTGAGAACCCGACCGTCACCGAGCTCATCGACTACGAGGCCTTCTGCGGCGTCGTGTCCGAGGAGGCCCAGGAGGCGGCCGCCGGTTCGACGATCACTCCCAAGCAGCTCAAGGAGTGGATCGACGACGGCGAGAACATCGACATCATCGATGTCCGCGAGCCGAACGAGTACGAGATCGTCTCGATCCCCGGCGCCCGTCTGATCCCGAAGAACGAGTTCCTGATGGGCAACGCCCTGCAGGACCTCCCGCAGGACAAGAAGATCGTCCTGCACTGCAAGACGGGTGTCCGCAGTGCGGAAGTCCTCGCCGTGCTGAAGTCCGCGGGCTTCGCGGACGCGGTGCACGTCGGCGGCGGTGTGATCGGCTGGGTCAACCAGATCGAGCCCGAGAAGCCGGTCTACTAGGCCGCGTCGGGCCACCAGGCCTGGCACGCCTCGCTCTCCGGAAGGGGCCTTGCTCGCGACATGCGAGCGGGGCCCCTTCTGTGTGCCAAGCGAGGCTCCCTCCGTGTGCCAAGCGGGGCCCTCCGTGTGCCGAGGCACGCGGCGCTGGGACGCGGGTGTCAGGAGCAGACCTTGCCGTCCTTCGGCACCGTGCCGTCCAGCAGGTAGTCGTTCACCGACTCGTCGACGCAGTCGCTTCCGCTTCCGTACGCGCCGTGGCCCTCGCCCTTCCAGGTGAGCTCCACGCCGACGCCCTCGCCCAGCTCGTCAGCCATCTTGCGGGCGCCCTCGTACGGCGTGGCGGGGTCACCCGTGTTGCCGACGACCAGGATCGGCGCGGCGCCCGGTGCGCTCACCTCAGGGCTGTCGTACAGACCCGGCACGGGCCAGTCGTGGCACCAGCCCGCCGTGTCCCAGCCCAGGAACTCCCCGAAGACCGGCGATATCTTCCGGAATTCGGCCAGCCGCTTCTCGGCCTCCTCGGGCGTCGGGCGGTCCTTGGTGTCCAGGCAGGAGATCGCACGCTGGGCATGGCTCTGCGTGCTGTAGTGCCCCGACGGGTCCCGCTCGTTGTAGGCGTCGGCCAGCGCCAGCAGTTCCGTGCCGTCGCCCGCCTCCGCCGACTCGAGGGCGCTGGTCAGCGCGGGCCAGTACTGCCGGCTGTACAAGGTCACCGTGATCCCTGTGGTCGCGAGGGTCTGGTTGAGCTCACGGTCGCTCGACGTCGGCAGGGGCTTCGCGTCTATTCGCTCGAGAAGATCCACGATCTTCTGTGTGCCCTGCTTCGGGTCCTGGCCGGTGGACTTCAGGTAGTTGTCCAGGGCCCGCTGGAAGCCTCGGGTCTGGTTCTCGGCATGGCCCACCGCGCCGACGCTGGGGTCCACCACGGCGTCGAGCACCAGGCGGCCCGTCCTTCCTGGGAACAGGTGTGCGTACACACCGCCCAGTTCTGTGCCGTACGAGATGCCCATGTAGTGCAGCTTGTCGTCGCCGAGGACCTGGCGCATCAGGTCCATGTCGCGGGCGGCCTCCTCCGTGGAGACGTGAGCCAGCAGCTTCCCCGCGTCGCGTTCGCAGCCCTCGCCGAACTCGGCCGCGTCCTTGAAGTACCTCTTCTCCTCCGTCGCCGTGTCCGGCGTCAGGTCGACCGACTCGGCCGCCTGGATCTCCTTGTCGCTGCGGCAGCGCACACCCTCGCTGGCGGCGACCCCGCGCGGGTCGAAGCTCACCAGGTCGTACCGCTCGCGCAGCGTCGCGTACTGGTCGGCGAAGGACGGGAGCATCGAGACGCCCGAACCGCCCGGACCGCCGAAGTTGAACAGCAGCGAGCCTATGCGCTCACCCTCGCCCGTGGACCTGGCGCGGATGAGCGCGATGTCGATCGTCTCGCCGTCCGGTTTCGCGTAATCCAGCGGCACCTTCAGGGTCGCGCACTGCCAGTGGCTGCCCGGGGCGGGAGCGTCCGCGGTCGCCTTGCAGCGGCCCCAGGCGAGCTTTTGGGAGGTGAGGGACGCCGGCAGGTCCGAGCCCTCGGCGCCCGGGGACGAAGGGGCGGTCGCCGACGGCTTCGCGTCCTCCGACGTGCCGCCCGAGCCGCTGCAGCCGGTCGCCAGCAGTACTGCGGCGGCCAGAGCTGCTGACCGTACGAAGCGCGGCATGGCGCGTCCTTCCCCCTCGAAGCCCCACGAACGACTGTCAGGCCATAGTAGGCAGCGCCACCGACAACGGCAGGCGGGCCCGACCGGCCGGTGGCAGTGCGGCAGTGGCGGGCTGACGGCAGCCACGGCGCGCAGCGGCTCACGAGCGGACAGTGCCCACCGTGCCGTACAGGCGCACCGCGCACCGGCGTCACGCGCAGACCGTGCCCGCCTTCGGCACCGAGCCGTCGAGCAGATAGTTGTTCACGGCGCCCGTCACGCACGTGTTGCCGCTGTCGTAGGCGCCGTGCCCCTGGCCCTTGTACGTCAGTTCCACGCCGACGCCCTTGCCCAGTGCCTGGGCCATCCTGCGCGCGCCCTCGTACGGCGTGGCCGGGTCGCCGGTGTTGCCGATGACCAGGATCGGCGCCGCCCCGGCCGCGCTCACATCGGGGTGGTCGGCAGCTCCGGGGACGGCCCAGTCGGTGCAGCCGAGCAGGCCCCAGGCGAGATAGTCGCCGAACATCGGGGACTCCTTGCGGAACTCCTGGAGGTTCGCCTCCACGTCCGCCATGGTGTAGCGCGGCTTGTCGTCGGAGCAGTTGATGGCGACGTTGGCCGGCACGAGGTTGCTGTACTCGCCGTCCTCGTTGCGTCCGGTCAGCGAGTCCGACAGGAACATCAGGATCTGGCCGTTGCCCTCGTACGCCTGCTGCAGCCCCTCGGTGAGGTACTCCCAGAAGTCCTTCGAGTACAGCGCCTGCAGAATGCCGTTCATGGCGAAGGTCTGGGTCAGGTCCCGCGGGAAGATGCCGGGGATCGGCTTGGCCTCCAGGTCCTTCAGCAGCTTCGCGATGCGGTCCTTCACGTCCTGCACGGTGTCGCCGACCGGGCATTCCTCGACCTTGGACGTGCAGTCCTTCGCGTAGTTGTCGAGCGCGAGCTGGAACCCGCCGGCCTGGCCGAGGGAGCTCTCCTCGGGCGTCACGGTGGGGTCGACGACGGCGTCGAACACGGCACGGCCCACCCTCTTCGGGAACAGATGTGCGTAGACGCCGCCCAGTTCCGTGCCGTACGAGATGCCGAAGTAGTGCAGCTTGTCGTCGCCCAGGACCTGGCGCATCAGGTCCATGTCGCGGGCCGTGTCCGTGGTGCGGACATGGGGAATGATCTTGCCAGAGTTCTTCTCACAGGCGGCGTTGAACGACTTGGTGTTGTCGAGGAGCGCCGTCTGCTCCGCGGTGTCGTCGGGGGTGCCGTCCTGCTCGAAGAACTCGTCGAGCTGCTCGTCGTTCTCGCACACCACGGGGGCGCTGCGGCCGACGCCGCGCGGATCGAAGCTCACCAGGTCGTAGCGGGTGCGCAGCTTGGTGTACTGCTCGCCGAAGGCGGGCAGCGCGGTCACGCCCGATCCTCCCGGGCCGCCGAAGTTGAAGACGAGGGAGCCGATCCGTTTCTCCTTGGGGCCGCTGGCCTGGGCGCGGATGAGCGCGATGCCGATCGTGTCGCCCTTGGGGTCGCTCCAGTCGAGCGGCGCCTTCATGGTGGCGCACTCCCATTCGTCGCCGCCCGGCAGCGGTGAGGGGGACTCACTGCTGCCCTCCAGCGGCGACGGGACCGGGCAGGGTGCCCACTTCAGCTGCTGAGCCGTCAGGTCCTCGTCCTTCGGACTGTCGTCGGTGCAGCCCGCGACCGTGACGGAGAGCAGGGCGGCGGTGGCGAGCAGGGCGGCAGTACGCAGACGGGCTGGGTTCGGCATGCCTTCATCCTGCGGCGGCACCGAACCTCCCGCGCGCGGGGCGCGGGCCGTGCGGGTGAGTTGCGGGGGAGCCCGGGAGCGGTGTCGGGAGAGGGCGGGAGGCGGGCGGCCCGTGAGCGGCGGGGGAGGCGGTGAGCCGCGGTGGCCGGCGCCTCAGAGCGCGCCCTTATGTGTCGTAGCGCGCCCCTTGTCTTTCGGAGCGCACCCTTATGCGGCAGAGCACACCCTTTCCACTCAGAGCGCACCCTTGCGCGTCAGATGGTTGAAGAACAGCCAGCCCGGAAGCACCGGCAGCCACAGCGTCAGCAGGCGGTACAGCAGCACCGCGGGCGTCGCCACCTCCAGCGGCAGCCCCACCGCCACCAGGCCGAACGTCAGCGCGCCCTCGACCGCCCCGATACCGCCGGGCGTGGGCGCCGCCGACCCCAGCGCGTTACCGGCGAGGAAGACGACGGCGACACTGGCGAGGCTCAGCGACGTCGTGTCGTGGCCGAAGGCCCGGATCGACGCGTCCAGGCACATCACGAAGCACGCGGTCAGCAGCAGGACACCGCCGATTCCGGTGACCAGCTTCTGCGGCCTCTGCAGTACGTCGAGCATGCGCGGCACGACACCGGCGAACAGCGACCGCACGCGTGTGACCACGAACTTCCGCAGGAACGGGATCGACGTCACGACCAGCAGCAGCACCGCGACCGTCAGCAGGCCCGCGATGACCGTGCGGGACGGCGACAGCGAAGGCGTCTTCTCCGTACCCGTCAGATAGCCGAAGGCGAGCAGCAGCAGAATGTGCGATCCCAGGCCGACCAGCTGGGACGCGCCGACGCTCGACACCGCGAGCCCTGGCCGCACCCCGGCGCGCTGCAGGAAGCGCGTGTTCAGGGCGACACCGCCCACCGCCGCGGGCGCCACGATCTTCACGAACGACCCGGCGACCTGCGCCGCCACGGCCCTCAGGAACGGCACCCGCTCCGGTACGAAGCCCAGCAGGCTCATGGCCGCTGCGAAGTAGCTGAGCGCCGCGAACAGCACGGCCGCTGCCACCCAGCCCCACTCGGCCTGGGTGAAGAGCGTGCCGAAGTTGATGTGGGTCAGCTGCGTCAGCAGGAAGTACGCACCGATCGCCCCGGCCATGAAGCTGACCAGTGTGCGCGGCCTGATCCGTTCGAGGCGGGCCGGTTCGACGGGCGCCTGCGGCCTGATGAGCAGCACCTGGTGGCGGATCTGGGTGAGCAGATCCTCCTCGCGTGCCTCCTCCAGGGCTTCGTCGATCGCCCGCTTCTCCGCGCGTTTCGCCGCGCGGACCGCGTGCTTCTCGGCTCGGGCGCCCTCTTTACCGGACCGTTTGTCCAGTACAGACCGGTCTGCCGCGGCCTCCGCCTCCTCCGGGGACGCCGCCTTGCCCGTCGCGGCCGCTGCCAGGACCGCCTCGCGTTCGCGGTGCGAGCGCTCGCGGGCCAGCCTGCGCAGCGTCGCGCGCTGGGTGCGGGTCAGCGCGATCGGCTGCAGCAGCGGCAGACAGTCCGCGACGGCGTCAGGACCCAGCACGGCGACCGCCGAGGCGACCGCCCGTTCGGCGCCCACCCGCAGCCCGAGGGTGGTCAGCAGCTGCGCGATGTCCATGCGCAGCAACAGATCGCCGGCCGCGATCTCTCCGCCGCGCAGATCGGTGAGCATCACCTTGCCGGAACGGTCCACCAGGATCGCGTCCCCCGCGAGCCTCCGGTGCGCGATACGCCGCGACTGCAGCGCCTGCACCTGGCGCCAGGTGTCGTGCAGCAGCTCGTCGGTGATCTCCTCGTCCGGCACCGCGTCCAGGGTGCGGCCGCCCAGGTGCTCGTAGACGAGAATCACCGCGTCCGGGCCGAGCTCGGACGTCGCGATCAGCCGGGGGGCGTTGGCGCCGGCCGCGATCGCCGCGTACGCGAGGAGGGCCTCCTGCTCCAGTGCCTGGCGCAGCGACTGCAGGCTTCTGCGGGTCGTGATGCCGCGCAGCGTCAGCCTGCGCCATACGCGGTAGAAGAAGCCCTGCGCCTGCTGCTCACGGTCGACCACCGTGACGTCCAGGGGTGGGCCGTCCTCCAGCGTGACGAAGTAGCGCCGACCGCGGTCCCCGTTCTCCGAGGCGGCGTCCGGCGGCTCGACGCGGGCCGCGCTGACCGGGTGGAATCCGACGTGCCGCAGGCCTGCGAGCAGGGTCTGGCCGGTCGGCTGGACGTTCGGGGAACCGACCGCGTACAGCGTTCCGTACGCCACGGTCCAGCCGATGAGCACCGTCAGGATGATCGAGAACGCCGTCGTGTAGCCGGTGACGAGCATCGAGAAGGCGTCGAGCAGCACCACCACCCACAGCACCGCCCGCCAGCGCGGCCTGCGCGACATGCCGACGGCCGTCATGTACGCGATGACGGGGGCGAGATAGCCGTGGACCGGGTCGGTGAGGGCGTTCATGTCGCCCGGCGACGGCTGGGTCAGCGCGTCCTGGATGGAGTCGGGAGCGGCTCTCGCGACCCACAGGTCGGTGGCGAGTGTCACGCCGTGTGCGAGCACCGCCGCCAGGACGCCGTCCGCGATGCGCAGACCGTCCCGCTTGATCAACCGCTCGATCGCGAAGGCGACGGGCACGAGGAGGATCGCGATGCTGGACGCCAGACCCGCGATCTTGATCAGCAGGTCGGGCGCCTGGCCCGTGCCCTTGTTGATGTCCTGCTCGAGCCCCGTCGTGGTGCCGTGCGCGAACCCCGCGATCGCCAGCACCACGACGATCGCCAGGATGCCGACGAGCAGCCGCATCAGGTCGGAGGGACGGTGCACGCGCGCGGGGAGCAGCGGTTCGTCGCCCTCGAGCTCTTCGGCGTGGGGGTCGGTGGTCTGGTGCCGGGGGCCTGCGGTGGTCTGGTGCCGGGCGCCGGCCTTGCCCGAGGTCTCCTGGGTTTTCTCCGGGCCGTGAGCCTTCTTCATGCTGGTCTTCGGGCTCGGTTCGGCGGCGTCCGCGGTGTCCGGGCCAGTGCCCTGGTCAGAGCCGCGTCCGGTGTCCTGACCAGCGTCCCGGTCGGTCTCCGGGCGCGAGGCATCCGCAGAGGTGCCCGCCGTCTCATCGGGGTGCACGCCCTGCTGCTCCGTCGTCTCTTCCTGATCTCGTATCACCAGACACCGCCCGCACGATGGTGGCATGCCCCGCCGACAGACGTGGGCATCAGGGTGCATTGCGGGGGAGCAAGGCCCCGCCGAAGCCCTCCGCTCCGCCGCTCGGCCCTTGTGCGTGCACACTCCGTCAGGACCCGGTCACGGTGTCGGTGGTGTGCGGCAGGATGGGTCGGATGAGCGAGGAGAGCCCCCCGGCGGGGGACCTGCCGGAGCCCCCGGCGGGAGAGCTGCCGGAGTACGCGGAGCGGGTGCTGGAGGTCGCGGAGCTGATCCCGCCGGGCCGAGTGATGACGTACGGCGACGTGGCCGAGTGGCTGGCGGAGGGAGGTCCCCGCCAGGTCGGCCGTGTGATGGCGCTCTACGGAGGCGCGGTGCCGTGGTGGCGCGTGGTGCGCGCGGACGGAGCCCTGCTGCCCGGCCACGAGCTCGAGGCGCTGGGGCACTATCGCGCGGAGGGCACCCCGCTGCGAGAGGCGGGCCGCTCGGCGGACGGACATCTGCCGCGTATCGACATGAGGCGCGCGAGATGGGACGGCGAAGAAGCCACCCAGGAAGGAGGCACCTAGGACCGAGGCACCTGGGACGCAGGCACCTGGGACGCAGGCACCTGGGACGCAGGCACCTGGGAAGCAGGCACCTGGGAAGCAGGCACCTGGGAAGGAGGGACCCAGGACGGCTCGCAGTGCTCCCCCGGAAAGGGAACCGGGGTACACAGGCGGGTTCACACCAGAAAGCTTCCGGCATTCCGGGGCGTCGCGGAGAACCTGTGGCCCGTACGGGGGAACCGGGCCGCCTTCGGAGACCGCGATACTTGGGCCGCGGGCACCGGGACCTTCCCCCGCCCTCGGCCGGGAGCGCCTCGCGCTCACCGCCCTCGACGCAGCCACCGCTCCACCCGTGCGGCTGCTGCCCCACAACCAGCACATCCACCAGGACCGGCGAACCACGTGAGCTCCTCTTCTTCCACCCGGCGCCTGTCGCACCCCCAGGTACGACAGGGGACCCGTGGCGCGTACCGACTGGTGCGTACCCCGCCGGCTCCGGTGGATCCCCCTCGTCTGGACGCACGACAGCGCGCGGTGGTTGACCATCCGGGCGGTCCCCTGCTCGTCCTGGCGGGACCGGGCACGGGCAAGACCACCACCCTGGTGGAGGCCGTCGCCGCGCGGATCGCGAAAGGCACCGACCCGGAGCGCATCCTGGTCCTGACCTTCAGCCGCAAGGCGGCCGTGGAGCTGCGCGACCGTATGGCGCTGCGCATCGGAGCCGCAAGCGCCCCGCAGGCCACCACCTTCCATTCATTCTGCTACGCACTCGTACGGGCCTATCAGGACGCCGAGATGTTCGTGGAGCCGCTGCGGCTGCTTTCCGGACCCGAGCAGGACGTGACGGTGCGCGAACTCCTGGCCGGCCAGGCCGCACTCGCACAGGAGGGGCTGCTCCATGTCCGGTGGCCGGACGAGCTGCGCGCCTGCCTGACGACGCGGGGCTTCGCCGACGAGGTGCGCGCCGTGCTGGCCCGCAGCCGTGAGCTCGGCCTGGGGCCGGACTCGCTGGCGGCCTTCGCCGCGCGTATCGGCCGCCCGGACTGGGGGGCCGCGGCCGCGTTCCTCGCCGAGTACCTCGACGTACTCGACATGCAGGGAGTCCTCGACTACGCGGAACTGGTGCACCGCGCGGTGCTGCTCGCCCAGCGGCCCGACGTCGCGGACGAGCTGTCCGCGCGCTATGACGCGGTCTTCGTGGACGAGTACCAGGACACCGATGCCGCGCAGGTACGGCTGCTGGGGGCGCTGGCCGGGAACGGCGGAGGGACGCCACTGCGTGGGGGCGCCCGCGCGCGGGGGGCCGATGTGCCGGGGGCCGATGTGCGGGGGTCTGGTGTCGCACGGGGGTCTGGCGTCGAACAGGGCGCTGGCGTCGAACGAGGCTCTGGCGCGTGGGGCGGTGGTGCTCGTGGGGCTGGTGCGCGGGGCGATGGTGCGCGCGGGGTTGGCGCGCGGGGCGACGGTGCGCGTGGGGCTGGCGCGCGCGGGGCCGGCCGCACGCTCGTCGCGTTCGGCGATCCGGACCAGTCGATCTACGCGTTCCGGGGCGCCGATGTGAACGGCATCCTGGAGTTCCCGGAGACCTTCCGCCGCGCGGACGGCACACCGGCGCCCGTGGAGGTGCTGCGCACCTCCCGCCGCTCGGGTTCCGCACTGCTCGCGGCCACCCGGCTGCTCGCCCAGCGCATGCCGCTGACACGCCTGCCCGCCGACAAGGTGCGGGCGCACCGTGAGCTGACCGCGGTGCGGGACGGCGGCCGCGTCGAGGTCTACACGTATCCGACGCCCGGCACGGAGCTCGACAACATCGCGGACATCCTGCGCCGGGCCCACCTCGAGGACGGCGTCCCCTGGAGCGAGATGGCCGTCCTGGTGCGCGCCGGTTCTCGCACCATCCCCTCGGTACGCCGCGCCCTGACCACGGCAGGCGTACCGCTCGACATCGACGGCGACGACCTCCCGCTGCGCCACGAACCGGCGGTCACCCCGCTGCTCACCGCCCTCAGGGCGGTGGCGACGGCGGCGCTGGCACAGGGCGAGCAGGGTGCGCCCGAGGAGCCCGGCGCGCCCGAGGATCCGCCCGTTGCCGAGGCGTCCCAGGAGCCCCCCGCTTCGGACGCGCCTCAGGAGCCGCCCGCTGCCGAGCGGTCGGCCGCGCCCGAGGAGCCCGGGGAGTCGCCCGCGCCCGCCGCACCCGGAGAGTCGCCCGCGCCCGCCGCACCCGGAGAGTCGCCCGCGCCCGCCGCACCCGGGCAGTCGCCCGCGCCCGCCGCACCCGGGCAGTCGCCCGCGCCCGCCGCACCCGGGCAGTCGCCCGCGCCCGCCGCACCCGGGCAGTCGCCCGCGCACGTCGCGGCTGGCGCGTCCGGCGCGCCCAGCCCGCCCTGGCTCGACACCGAGACCGCGCTCACCCTCCTCACCTCACCCCTCGCCGGCATGGACGCCGCCGATCTACGCCGTCTGGGCCGCGCCCTGCGCGAGGAGGAGCGGGCCGGCGGCAACCATGTGCCGCCGCCCTCCGACGCGCTGCTCGCGCGCGCCCTCGCCGAGCCCGAGCGCCTCGCCGCGCACGACCCGTCGTACGCGCGCGGGGCCCAGCGCCTGGGCGCTCTGCTGCGCAAGGCGCGGGAGCTCCTCGCGGGCGGGGGAACCGCGGAAGAGGCCCTGTGGGAGCTCTGGGACGGCACCCCGTGGCCACGGCGGCTCGAGCGGACCGCACGCCGCGGCGGCGCCGCGGGGCGCAACGCGGACCGCGACCTCGACGCGGTGTGCGCGCTGTTCGCGACGGCCGCTCGTGCCGAAGAGCGCACCGGCGGCCGCGGAGCCCTCAACTTCCTCGAGGAGATCGAGGCGCAGGACATCGCCGCGGACACGCTCGCCGGCAGGGCGGTACGGCCCGACGCCGTACGCCTGATGACCGCCCACCGCTCCAAGGGCCTTCAGTGGCGGCTCGTCGTCGTCGCGGGCGTGCAGGAGGGCCTGTGGCCCGACCTGCGCCGCCGCGGCTCCCTCCTGGAGGCCGACCGCATCGGACGCGACGGCCTCGCAGAGCCGCTCACTCCCGGCGCGCTCCTCGCCGAGGAGCGCCGCCTGTTCTACGTGGCCGCCACGCGCGCGCGGGAACGCCTCGTCGTGACCGCCGTGAAGGCGCCCGCGGACGACGGCGACCAGCCCTCGCGCTTCCTCACCGAGTTCGGCGTCGAACCCAAGGACGTCACCGGCCGCCCCCGCCGCCCGTTGTCCGTCGCTGCCCTGGTCGCCGAACTGCGCGTCACCACGGTCGACCCGCGCGTCTCCGAGCCACTCCGCGAGGCAGCCGCCCGGCGCCTGGCCCGCCTCGCCGCACTCACCGACGAGGACGGCAGGCCGCTCGTACCGTCCGCGCATCCGTACCGCTGGTGGGGCATGTACGACCCCACGCAGAGCAAGGTGCCGCTGCGGGACCGCGACCAGCCCGTCGTACTCTCCGGAAGCTCCCTCGACCAGCTCGCCAACACCTGCGCCCTGCAGTGGTTCCTCGGCCGTGAGGTGAAGGCCGACGCGCCTGCGACCGCCGCCCAGGGCTTCGGCAACGTCGTGCACGTCCTGGCCGATGAGGTCGCCTCCGGCCGTACGCCGGCCGACCTCGCCGTCCTCATGGAGCGCCTCGACTCGGTGTGGGACGCGCTCGCCTTCGACGCGCCCTGGAAGTCCGCGCAGGAGAAAGAGCACGCGCGCGTGGCGCTCGAACGCTTCCTCCAGTGGCATGTGACAGACCGCGGGGGCCGGACCCCGGTCGCAAGCGAACACGACTTCGACGTGACCCTCGAGGCGGGCTCCTACGAAGTACGCATCCGGGGCTCCATGGACCGCGTCGAACAGGACGCGGAAGGCCGCGCGTACGTCGTCGACTTCAAGACCGGCAAACAATCGGTGAGTACCGCCGACGTGGCCCGCCACCCCCAGCTCGCCGTCTACCAGCTGGCCGTCCGCGAAGGCGCCGTCGATGAGTTCTTCGACGGCGAGCGACCCGAACCGGGCGGTGCCGAACTCGTCCAGTTGCGTCAAGGCGCCATCAGGAAGAACGGCGGCGAGGACTTCCCCAAGGTCCAGGATCAGAAGCCGCTTTCCGGCGACTGGGTCGGCGACCTGCTGGCCACCGCCGCGGGCAAGGTCCTCGACGAACGCTTCACCCCCGCCGCCGGCCAGCACTGCACGCACTGCGCATTCCGCGCCTCGTGCAGCGCACGCCCCGAGGGACGGCACGTGGTCGAGTGACGCAGCGGGTCGCACCAGGGTGACGCGGCGTTCGCACGAGGGGTGAGGCGGTGGTCCGCAACCGGAGTGACATACCGCACCACACGCGCTGACCTGCGCTTCTTCCGGCCAGGGCGGCAGAAGCGGTCCGGGCTGTCAGCGGGCGCGGCTAGCCTCTCTGAGGTGTCGGCCCGTATCACTGACCCCGAGCAGCTCAAGGAGCTCCTCGGGATTCCGTTCACCCCGGAGCAGATGGCGTGCATCACCGCACCGCCCGCTCCGCAGGTGATCGTGGCCGGAGCCGGGTCCGGCAAGACGACCGTGATGGCGGCACGCGTGGTGTGGCTCGTCGGCACCGGCCAGGTCGCCCCGGAGCAGGTCCTCGGCCTGACCTTCACCAACAAGGCCGCCGGCGAGCTGGCCGAGCGCGTACGGAAAGCACTGATCAAGGCGGGGGTCACCGATCCCGACGTCATCGACCCCGACAACCCGCCGGGCGAGCCCGTCATCTCCACGTACCACGCCTTCGCGGGCCGCCTGCTCACCGACCACGGACTGCGCATCGGCGTGGAGCCCACGGCCCGGCTGCTGGCCGACGCCACCCGCTTCCAGCTCGCCGCGCGCGTGCTGCGCGAGGCGCCGGGCCCCTATCCGGCGCTGACCCGCTCCTTCCCGGACCTCGTCAGCGATCTGCTGGCGCTCGACGCCGAGCTCGCCGAGCATCTTGTACGCCCCGAGGAGCTGCGGGCGTACGACGCCGAGCTGCTGCACACCCTGGGGCGCGCGAAGCTCACCAACGCCGACCTGCGCAAAGTCCCCGAGGCGGCCGAGGCCCGGCGGGAACTGGCCGAGCTCGTGGCGCGCTACCGGGCGGCCAAACGCGACCGCGACCTCCTCGACTTCGGCGACCAGATCGCCCTCTCCGCGACACTGGCCAGCACACGGCCCGAGGTCGGCGCGATCCTGCGCGACGAGTTCCGCGTCGTGCTGCTCGACGAGTACCAGGACACGTCGGTCGCCCAGCGGATCCTGCTGGCGGGCGTGTTCGGCGGCGGCACCGGCCACCCCGTGACCGCCGTCGGTGACCCCTGCCAGGCGATCTACGGCTGGCGCGGCGCCTCCGTCGCCAACCTCGACGACTTCCCCGAGCACTTCCCGGGGGCCGACGGCCGGCCCGCCACCCGCTTCGCGCTGAGCGAGAACCGCCGCAGCGGCGGCCGCCTCCTCGACCTCGCCAACGGCCTCGCCGAGCCCCTGCGCGCGATGCACGCGGGCGTGGAGGCCCTGCGGCCCGCACCCGGCGCCGAGCGGGACGGCGTCGTGCGCTGCGCCCTGCTGCGCACCCACGCCGAGGAGATCGACTGGCTCGCGGACTCGATCGCCCACCTCGTCCGCACGGGCAAGGCGCCCGGCGAGATCGCCGTGCTGTGCCGCACGGCGGCCGACTTCGCCGAGATCCAAGGAGCCCTCGTCGCCCGCGAGATCCCCGTCGAGGTCGTGGGCCTGTCCGGGCTGCTTCATCTGCCGGAGGTCGCCGATCTCGTCGCCGTCTGCGAGGTCCTCCAGGACCCGGGCGCCAACGCCTCCCTCGTACGGCTGCTGACCGGCCCCCGCTGGCGCATCGGCCCCCGCGACCTCGCCCTCCTGGGCCGCCGCGCCCGCCTCCTCGTCGCGCACGCACGCGTGGGGGACCAGGACGATCCCGACCGGCGGCTCGCCGAAGCCGTCGAGGGCGTCGATCCGGCCGAGGTCATATCGCTCGCCGACGCACTGGACACGTTCCTGGAGACCCCGTTCGACGCGGATGGCGCGGCAGGGGACGACGACGGGCTGCCCTTCTCGGCGGACGCACGCGTACGGTTCGCGCGCCTCGCCGCCGAACTGCGCGACCTGCGCCGCTCCCTGTCCGACCCGCTGATGGACGTACTGCACCGCGTCCTGGCCGTCACCGGCCTTGAGGTCGAACTCTCCGCCTCACCCCACGCGCTGGCCGCCCGACGCCGGGAAACGCTGTCGAACTTCCTCGACATAGCCGCGTCCTTCGCCGCCAACGAGGGCGAGGCGAGCCTGCTCGCGTTCCTCGGCTTCCTCCGTACCGCCGCCCAGTACGAGAAGGGGCTCGACAACGCCCTTCCCGGCGGCGAGAACACGGTCAAGGTCCTGACCGCCCACAAGTCCAAGGGGCTGGAATGGGACGTCGTCGCCGTTCCGGGCCTGGTCACGGGTACCTTCCCCAGCACCCAGGGCCGCGAGAAGTGGACCGCCCAGGGCAAGGTCCTGCCCCACGCCCTGCGCGGCGACGCGGCCACGCTGCCCGACATCCAGGCCTGGGACGCGAAGGGCATGAAGGCCTTCCACGAGGCGATGAAGGACCACCAGCGCACGGAGGAACTCCGCCTCGGCTACGTCACGTTCACCCGCCCCCGCTCCCTCCTGCTCGCCTCCGGCCACTGGTGGGGCCCGTCCCAGAAGAAGCCACGCGGACCGTCGGACTTCCTCCAGGCCCTGCACGACCACTGCGCGGCAGGCCACGGCGAGATCGAGGCATGGGCCGAAGCACCGGACGAGGACGAGGAGAACCCGGCCCTGCGGCAGACGTCCGGCGACCACGCCTGGCCGCTCCCGCTGGACGAGGCGGCAACGGCCCGCCGCCGCGCGGCTGCCGCCACGGTGCTCGCGTATCTGGAGCGGCAGACGGGGGGCGCAGACGCTCCCACAGGGGGCGCGGGCACCACGGAGGCCGCCCGCGCCCACGCTGAGGCGCACCCGGCGGCGTACAGCGTCCCGACCGCGCACGACGCCGCATCCGCGTACGACGACCCGGAATGGCCCCCTCCGCCCGAGGACGACGAGCCCCCGTACGAGGACGGAGACTTCCCCGAGGGGGATATCCCGGAAGGGGACTCCCCGGAGCGGGACGTCCCTGAGGAGGTCTTTCCCGAGGAGGTCTTCCCCGAGGACGACACAGCCGACTGGGACTCCTGGACGCCCGAGCGTCCCACCGTCCCCAGCCAAGCCACCGCCCACGCGCGCGTGCCGCACCAGTCGCCGCCGCCGGACATCCGCCCGCACCCCGCCGACACAGACGGCGACGCCACGGTCCTGCCGGAGGTCTTCACCCCGGAGGCCCACACCCCCGAGGAGGCCCGCACCATCGCCTCCTGGGACCGCGATCTGGACGCCCTCACGGGTGAACTCCTCCGGGCCCGGGAAGGCGTCAGGGACGTCCCCGTGCCGTCCTCGCTCACCGCCTCCCAGCTGCTGCGCCTCGCCGCCGACCCGGACGGCTTCGCACAGGACCTGGCCCGCCCCATGCCCCGCCCGCCGGGCCGCGCCGCGCGCCGCGGCACGCGCTTCCACGCCTGGCTGGAAACCCGCTTCGACGCGCTGCACCTGCCGATGCTCGATCCGCTCGATCCGGAGGAGCTGCCCGGCAGCGAGGCGGAGATCGCCGACGAACGCGACCTCGAGGCACTCAAGGAGGCCTTCGAGCGCACCCCGTACGCGCACCGCACCCCGTACCGCGTCGAAGTGCCCGTGCAGCTGGTGATCGCCGGCCGCGTCATCCGCGGCCGCATCGACGCCGTCTACAAGGACGGCGACGGCGACGACACCACGTACGAGATCATCGACTGGAAGACCGGCCGTACGAGCCCGGTGGCCTCTGCCGTCGGCGACCCGCTCCAGCTCGCGGTCTACCGCCTGGCCTGGGCCGAGCAGCACGGCGTCCCGCTCGAGTCCGTACAGGCCGCGTTCGTCCATGTGCGCAGCGGGGAGAGCGTTCGCCCCCACCGTCTTCCCGGCCGCGCCGAGCTGGAACGCATCCTGCTCGCGCGGCCGGAGCCGGGGGACCGGGATCCGGCGTCCCAGGAAGCGCCCGGGCGCACCTCCGCGGACCCCCGTGGCGGGGAGCCCGCGGCACCGCCCGGACAAGCCCCCGGCGAACCCCGGAACGCGGCCCTCGACGAGCCCCGGGAAGCGTCCCCGGAGGAACCGCCGGACGAGCCCGCCCACGTGGGCCGATAAGGTCGTGAGCATGAGCAAGCCCGTTGACAGTGCCGTCAGCGCCGTCCGTACGTACATCCAGCACCACCGTGAGGCCTTCCTCGACGATCTCGCCGAGTGGCTGCGCATCCCGTCCGTCTCGGCCCAGCCCGACCACGCGGGCGACGTACGGCGCAGCGCCGACTGGCTCGCCGCGAAGCTCAAGGAGACCGGATTCCCGGTCGCCGAGGTCTGGGAGACCGCAGGCGCACCCGCCGTCTACGCCGAATGGCCATCGGACGACGCCGGGGCGCCCACCGTGCTGGTCTACGGCCACCACGACGTGCAGCCCGCCGCCCGCGAGGACGGCTGGGACACCGACCCCTTCGAACCGGTCGTCCGCGGAAACCGCCTCCACGCGCGCGGGGCGGCCGACGACAAGGGGCAGGTGTTCTTCCACACACTCGGTGTACGGGCCCACCTCGCCGCGACCGGCCGCGCCACCCCCGCCGTCCACCTGAAGCTCCTCATCGAGGGCGAGGAGGAGTCCGGCTCGCCGCACTTCCGTGCCCTCGTGGAGGAGCACGCCGACCGCCTCGCCGCGGACGCGGTGATCGTCTCCGACACCGGCATGTGGTCCGAGACCACACCCACCGTCTGCACGGGCATGCGCGGCCTCGCGGACTGCGAGATCCAGCTCCACGGCCCCGACCAGGACATCCACTCGGGCTCCTTCGGCGGCGCCGTACCGAACCCCGCCACCGCCGCCGCCCGCCTCGTCGCGGCTCTCCACGACGACCACGCGCGCGTGGCGATCCCCGGCTTCTACGACGGCATCAAGGAACTCACGCCCCACGAGCGTGAACTCTTCGCCGAGCTGCCCTTCGACGAAGAACAGTGGCTGCGCACGGCCAAGTCGTACGCCACCCACGGCGAGGCCGGACACACCACCCTGGAGCGCATCTGGGCCCGCCCCACCGCCGAGGTCAACGGCATCGGCGGCGGCTACCAGGGCCCCGGCGGCAAGACGATCATCCCGTCCTCCGCGATGCTCAAGCTCTCCTTCCGGCTGGTCGCGGGCCAGGACCCGGACCACATCGAAAAGGCCGTACGCGCCTGGGTCGCCGAACAGCTCCCCGCCGGCATCCGGCACGAGATCACCTTCGGCGGCGCCACGCGCCCGTGCCTCACGCCGCTCGACCACCCGGCCCTCCAGTCCCTCGTACGCGCCATGGGGCGCGCGTTCGGGCAGGAGATCCTCTTCACCCGCGAGGGCGGCTCCGGACCGGCCGCGGACCTGCAGGACGTACTCGCCGCACCCGTCCTCTTCCTCGGCATCTCGGTGCCCTCCGACGGCTGGCACGCGCCCAACGAGAAAGTCGAGCTCGACCTCCTCATCAAAGGCGTCGAGACCACCGCATACCTGTGGGCGGACCTCGCGGAGAACTGGCGCGATGCAGGCTGACGCTCCCGTGAACCACCGGGGCAGGCGCCCGCACCACCTGCCGGGGGCCCAGCAGCCGACGCCAGGCACACTGGGAACACACGTCCGCACGCCCACGGCCCGCCGCACCCCGGCCCGCCGAACCTCCTGCTCAACCGCCGCGCAGCAACACCCAAACCATCGGGGGAGTTGGAAGCACCTGTGACCACCTGGACCGACCGCACCGGCAACCGCCCGCTCGCCCTCACCGCACCGAGCGGCATCGACCGCGCCGCCCACCACCGCCTCGACGAGGCATGGCTGGCCGCGGCGTGGAGCCACCCGACGACCCGCGTCTTCGTCGTCTCCGGCGGTCAGGTGCTCATCGACGAGACCCCGGACGGCACCACGGAACTCGTCACCACGCCGTCCTTCGAAGCCCCCCTCACCGAAGCCCACCGCTACTTCCTGGGCACCGATGACGACGGCGTCAGCTACTTCGCCCTGCAGAAGGACTCCCTGCCCGGCCGCATGGACCAGTCCGCACGCCCCGCGGGCCTCCGCGAAGCGGGCCTCCTGCTGTCCCCCCGCGACACCGGCCTCATGGTGCACGCCGTCGCCCTGGAGAACTGGCAGCGCCTCCACCGCTTCTGCTCCCGCTGCGGCGAACGCACCGTCATCGCCGCCGCCGGCCACATCCGCCGCTGCCCCGCCTGCGGCGCCGAGCACTACCCGCGCACCGACCCCGCCGTGATCATGCTCGTGACCGACGACGAGGACCGCGCACTGCTAGGCCGCCAGGTCCACTGGCCGGAAGGCCGCTTCTCGACCCTCGCCGGCTTCGTCGAACCCGGCGAGTCGATAGAGCAGTCGGTACGCCGTGAGGTACTCGAAGAGGCAGGCATCACAGTCGGCGACGTCGAATACGTCGCAAGCCAGCCCTGGCCCTTCCCCTCCAGCCTCATGCTGGGCTTCATGGCCCGCGCCACCTCGTCCGAGATCGACGTCGACGGCGAGGAGATCCACGAGGCGCGCTGGTTCTCCCGGGACGAGCTGCGGGCCGCCTTCGAGTCCGGGGAGGTCCTGCCCCCCTACGGGATCTCGATAGCGGCCCGCCTGATCGAGCTCTGGTACGGCAAGCCCCTGCCGACACGGCCCGGCCCTGTCGCCTAGCCGACGTCGACGCGGGCGCTGTAGGGCCGGTGCAGCCATCGCCGCCCCGGCCGGCCCACGGCCCGTCCTCAGACGCCGAGGGCCTGCTTCACCTGCGCGAGGCTCGGGTTCGTCATGACCACCGGCTCGCCGCCCGAGACGGGAACGATCGATACGGTGGGAACCGTCTGGTTCCCGCCGTTCGCCTTCTCGACGAACGCCGCGGACTGCGGGTCCTGCTCGATGTTGATCTCCGCGTACGCGATGCCCTCGCGGTCAAGCTGGCTCTTCAGCCGACGGCAGTAACCGCACCACGTCGTGCTGTACATCGTCACGGAACCCTGCATGTCTCTCGCGCTCCCTTGTCGTGTTGCTCGTAGGTCTGCTTGCAGTGAGAGGAACGTACGTGACACGGGCAACCATTCCCGCCACGTAAGGGCCACACCTCTCCCGCATTAGTACGACTGCGACCACCCGCCTGTGGACAACCCGCTCACCGGTCTCCGGCGACCTGGCAGCATGGCGGGGTGACACCAGCAACGCACTCCACCCTCTTCCCGCAGGTTCCGGACAGCGCCGACGCCGTGCTCGACGGGCTCGACCCCGAGCAGCGCGAGGTCGCGACCGCCCTGCACGGACCGGTGTGCGTACTGGCCGGAGCAGGCACGGGCAAAACGCGGGCGATCACCCACCGCATCGCGTACGGGGTCCGCGCCGGAATCCTGCAGCCGTCCAGCGTCCTCGCCGTCACCTTCACCAACCGCGCCGCAGGCGAGATGCGCGGCCGCCTCCGCCAGCTCGGCGCCGCCGGAGTCCAGGCACGCACCTTCCACTCCGCCGCCCTGCGCCAGCTCCAGTACTTCTGGCCGAAAGCCGTCGGCGGGCAGCTGCCCCGGCTCGTGGAACGCAAAATACAGCTCGTCGCCGACGCCGCAGCCGCCTGCCGCATCCGCCTCGACCGGAACGAGCTGCGCGACGTCACCGCCGAGATCGAATGGTCCAAGGTCACCCAGACCGTCCCGTCGGACTACCTCGCCGCGGCCGCCAAGGCCGGCCGTGACGTCCCCCGCGACCCGGCCGAGATCTCACAGCTCTACGCCACCTACGAGGACCTCAAGCGCGAGCGCTCCGTCATCGACTTCGAGGACGTACTGCTGCTGACCGTCGCGATCCTCCAGGACCGCCACGACATCGCAGACCACGTCCGCAGCCAGTACCAGCACTTCGTCGTCGACGAGTACCAGGACGTCAGCCCGCTCCAGCAGCGCCTCCTGGAACTCTGGCTCGGCGACCGCGACAGCCTGTGCGTCGTCGGCGACGCAAGCCAGACCATCTACTCCTTCACCGGCGCCACCCCCGACCACCTGCTCAACTTCCGGACCCGGCACCCCGGCGCCACCGTCGTCAAACTCGTCCGCGACTACCGCTCCTCGCCCCAGATCGTCCACCTCGCCAACGGCCTGCTCTCCCACGCCCGCGGCCGCGCCGCCGAACACCGCCTCGAGCTGGTCTCCCAGCGGAAGCCCGGCCCCGAACCCGTCTACGCCGAGTACCTGGACGAGCCCGCCGAAGCCGAAGGCGCCGCCCACCGCATCCGCGATCTCATCGCCTCCGGCGTCCCCGCCAGCGAGATCGCAGTCCTCTTCCGTACGAACAGCCAGTCCGAGACATACGAGCAGGCGCTCGCGGACGCAGGCGTGCCCTACCAGCTGCGCGGCGCCGAACGGTTCTTCGAACGCACCGAAGTACGCGAAGCAGGCGCCGCCCTGCGCGGGGCCGCCCGCTTCGGCGCCAACGACACCCTCCTCGACGACGCCGTCGACCTGCCCTCCCAGGTGCGGGCGGTCCTCTCCACCAAGGGCTGGACCACACAACCCCCGGCCGGCTCCGGTGCCGTCCGTGAACGCTGGGAGTCACTCGCCGCTCTCGTCCGTCTCGCCGAGGACTGCGCCCGAGCCCAGCCGTCAGCCACCCTCGGCGACCTCGTCGCCGAACTCGACGAGCGCGCAGCCGCCCAGCACGCCCCCACGGTCGAAGGCGTCACCCTCGCCTCCCTGCACGCGGCGAAAGGCCTCGAATGGGACGCCGTGTTCCTCGTCGGTGTCGCGGAAGGCATGATGCCGATCACCTATGCCAAAACGGACGAACAGATAGAGGAAGAGCGGCGGCTCCTCTACGTGGGCGTCACCCGGGCGCGGCAGCACGTGTTCGTGTCCTGGGCGCTGTCCCGCTCGCCCGGCGGCCGCCCGAGCCGCCGCCCCAGCCGCTTCCTCGACGGTTTGCGACCCGGCTCCTCCACAGCCGCGACCCGCGGTGCCGGGGCCCCGGTCGCCGCGGGCGGCATCGAGTACGGCTCCAGGGGCACCGGCACCACCGCCGCAAGGCCCCGTCGCCAGCCCAGGACACCTGCCCGCTGCCGTGTCTGCGGCCGCACCCTCACCGACGCCGGCGAAATGAAACTGATGCGCTGTGAGGACTGCCCGTCGGACATGGACGAAGGCCTCTACGAACGACTCCGCGACTGGCGCGCCAACGAGGCCCGGCAGCTGGGGCAGCCCGCGTTCTGCGTCTTCACCGACAAGACACTCATGGCGATCGCCGAGGCCGCACCCGACGAGGAGGCCGAACTGGCTCGTATCCCTGGGGTCGGAGTGCGCAAACTCAACCGGTTCGGAGCCGATGTGTTGGCCATCTGCGCAGGTGAGACCCCTGGGAGCCACCAGTAGGCCGACTGACGCAAACTCGTCGGAAAAATAGTTTGCGCATGCCCCGGCAATCCCCATAGGTTCTTAAGCACGGAAACGGCGGCTTCTCGAAGCCCCGGTTCCGTGCTGTACTTAAAAGCCGTCGGACCGGTCCTGACCGGTCCCCTGAGACGCCGAGAGGAGGCGATTCCAGTGATCAGCATCAACACCAGCTCCGTCAGCACCGTCAAAATGACCGATCGCTCGGTCGTCGCTTCCTGCCTGCTCGGCCTCTCCAACCTGGGCACCGGTCTGTCCGGCATTCCCGCCGTGCGTCCGGCGTCCTCCGTGTCTCCCTCGGGTCTTGAGATCCGGGAGCGCAATGAGCGACCGACCCAGGCACCGGAAGCAGTAGCAGCAGTGGCACAGGCCTCGGCCTATGCCTTTGCGGCGGCCGGTGCCGGATCCCGCAAGCAGACGCAGCACCACACGATGTGGGCCTTCCGTGGGCTCGAACCCTGGAGTGATCCAGCCTGATATGCCATCAGGCCGGCGCCTTCAGGGCCGCGGAACCCCATCCGGGATCCGCGGCCCTTCTGTTTTCCCCCAACGGGGACGACGGAGCGAAGGGGCCTCGGGACAAGAAAGACCCGGTACAACCAGCCGCCACCCGGCCAACAGGCCGGAACGACCAGACGAGGAAGACGAACCGTGCAACTCGAAGCGCACGCCCCGTCCGTACCGCCTTCCGAAACGATCCCCCCGCCCGGCCTCACGGAGGACTCCACCTTGACCCCGCTCACTGCGCTCTCCGCGCTCGACGACGCCATCGAGAACCTCGGCGTACCCGTCCCCTGCCGCTCCTACGACCCGGAGGTCTTCTTCGCCGAGTCGCCGGCCGATGTCGAGTACGCCAAGTCCCTCTGCCGCACCTGCCCGCTGATCGAGGCCTGCCTCGCCGGCGCCAAGGAGCGGCGTGAGCCGTGGGGCGTCTGGGGCGGCGAGCTCTTCGTCCAGGGCGTCGTGGTTGCCCGCAAGCGGCCGCGTGGCCGCCCGCGCAAGAACCCGGTCGTCGCATGAACGCCACCGGAACGATCGACCGCCCTCACACGCACGACCCCCAGAAGCAGGCCCCGATGACGACGTCCACCAGCGAGCCCGTCGGCTCCGCGACCCCAGACTTCACCACCACCGGCGCGACCGACTCGCGCCAGAACAGGACCCGAGAGATGCAACTCATCCCAGAAGCCCTGGCTCGTGCGCATATGCACGACCGACTGCGTGAGGCCGAGGCGGAACGCCAGGCCGTGCGCCTGGCCGTCGCCCGGCGGATGCAGCGCCGCGCCGAGCGCGCGTCGCTCCGCGCCCGCCGCGCCCTGGCCCTGGCCGTGATGCAGTAACGGCCGCAGCCGCACACCACGCGTACATGCGCTCCCCGCGGGGGCCGGTCCGAACAGACCGGCCCCCGCGGTGCGTTACCCGACGACGCCTGATTCGGCGGTACCGTCACGACGTGACGTGTCTTCCCGGGGACAGTGAGATCGGTGGCCCTGCAGCGGCGCCCCAGCCTCCCGCGCGGACCCAGAGCCCTGCCCGGCTGCCGGACGACGAGGGCATCATGTGCGCCCGCTGCGGCACACGGGCTGAGGTCGCACCGCTCACCTGGACCTGCTCCGTGGAGAACGGCACGCGCAGCTACTTCTGTGATGCGTGTGCGCGCACCCATCTGAGGGCGATTGAGGGACGGCTGGACTCTGCTTGGTGGTGACACCTGGATGACTCTTGCTGAACCTCCCGGGCCCCTCCCTCCGCCGCTACGAGCGCGCAATGGCCGTACACACGGCGGTGGGAGACAGCTCGGCAGCCCTGATCTCGCTGTTTCGGCTCGCTGTCACGCCTCAGCCGCCGGCTCCTCCTCGGTGAGATCGGCGAACTCCTCCAGGGTGTCGAAGTCGCCCGTGCGGGGCTCGCTCTCGACGAAGCCCGGCAGCCAGGCCTCGAGCTCTTCCCTCAGCCGGACCCTGGCGCCCAGCTGGCACAGCACGCCGATGGTGCTCAGCGTCACCCGGTGTATCAGCAGATACGACGGTGGCAGGTTAAGCCGCTTGCCCAACTGGTAGGCGGGGGAGCGGGGATCGGCAATGCGCGCCGCCTGGCTGCGCATCCAGCTTCGGGTGAACTCGAACTCCTCGACCTGTGCCGGCTCGATGATCGGCAGTAGATAGTCGAGCACCGCCTCCGGGTCGAGCTCCACCTCCTCGTTGACGAAGCCTTCCTCGCGCAGCTTTGAGTAGACCGACTCGGCTTGGCCGACGAGCGCCATGCGCAGCGAGTCACCGATCGTGGACGGGAGTCCCCCGGGCAGCCGGTCCACCGTGCCGAAGTCCAGTACCCCGAGCCGCCAGTCGTCGTTGTCGCCGGGCAACAGCCGGAAGTTGCCCGGGTGCGGGTCCGCGTGCAGCAGGCCGGTGCGGGCCGGCCCCGAGAAGAGAAAGCGGGCCAGCAGCTGCCCTGCCCGGTCGCGCTGCTCGGGGAGGCCGTCGGCGATCACCTCCGACAGCGGTACCCCGTCGATCCACTCGGTGACCAGCACCTGCTCGCACTGGTGCACCACGGCGGGCACCAGCACATCCGGGTCGTCCGCGAACACTTCGGCATGGACCTGCTGGGCCTGTGCCTCCAGTCCGTAGTCGAGCTCCTCGGACACCCGGTCCCGTAGTTCCGCGATGAGAGGCTTGATGTCCACCCCAGGGATCAGAGGCCCCAGCAACCGTGCAAATCGGCTGAGTTGGTTCAAATCAGACAGCAGCGCCTCTCCGGCGCCCGGGTACTGCACTTTGACGGCAACCTCGCGCCCGTCGTGCCACACGGCCCGGTGCACCTGGCCGATCGACGCGGCCGCGGCGGGCTTGTCCTCGAACTGCAGGAAATGTTCGCGCCACTCCTCGCCGAGCCGCTCCTCCAGTACGGAGTGCACGGTGCGGGTCGGCATGGGCGGAGCCGCCTCCTGCAGTTTGGTCAGCGCGGCACGGTAGGGCCCGGCGATCTCCTCCGGCAGCGCGGACTCGAAGACGGACAGGGCCTGCCCGAACTTCATGGCGCCGCCCTTCAGCTCCCCGAGCACCTTGAACAGCTGTTCCGCGGTGCGCTGTTGCAGCTCGCGCCCCACGATCTCCGCAGACTTGCCGCCGATGCGCTTGCCCAGCCCCCACGTGGCGCGCCCGGCGAATCCGAGCGGCAGCGCGGCGAGCTTGGCGGTACGGGTGACCGCCTTCCGGGGAAGATCAGACATGCGCCCCTCCAATTCCCAGACAGCCGTACCCTGTGCGGCGGTCACCCGGCCATTGTCTCGTGCCGCTCCCCGTCACCCGAGGTCTGTTCACTCTTACCTTGCTCGATGGCTCCGCACGGGCATGCCGGGTGCGGCCACATGGGTCGCGGATGCCAGTCGAGTCCTGGTAGTGACGCTTCCCAGCGGGCTCCCGTGCTCGCCGGTGATCCCCCGTCCAGAAAGGCCAGGGCGTGTGCCGCCGCCAGTCCTGCGACCGCCATCGCCAGAGCGGCATCGCAGGCGGCGACATGACGCTGATGGCCTGAGCGCCACTGAGCCACCAGACGCGGCCACGTGGGATCCCGGTCCGCGCGTCCCAGCGACAGACAGCCCGCACAGGCCGTCGTGCCGGGCAGGACCAAGGGGCCGACCACGCCGGTGCCTTCCACCACGCCCGCGTAGAGGTGAGGTGTCCCGGAGGCGACGAGGGGTTCCGCGGCGGCCGGGTCAGGGACGTGGGCGGCCAGGCCGTCGCGCGGGGCGAGGATCACAAGGGACAGCCCCGGCTCGCCTGCTGTCGTCTGATCTGACCTGGTACGGCGGGGTACGCGGTCGGGGGCCGCTCGTCGTACGGCCTGACGAGCGGCTTCCGTCCTGCGGTCGCCGACGGAGTCGGCGGACAGGCCACCGGGTGCCACGTCACACGGTTCGACGCATCCGACGTCCTGTACGTCGATGTGGCCCACACCGGCTGCCGCCAGGACGGAGGCCATGACCGCTCCCACCCGGCCCGCGCCCTGGATCTGCACGCGCAGGGCGCGGCGTGCGGCCAACTTCGTCATGGCGCCGCCCGGTTCTGACGTGACGACCGAGAGCGACGCAAGGTCGGGCTGCAGGCGCTGAAGGGTGCTTTCGCGCTTGCGCAGGGCTTCGGCGGCAGGGCCGCCGCCTGTCGCATCGTCCAGGAGCCCTGCTGCGGACAGGCGCTCAACGAGCCTGTCTACATGTCCGTCGGGCAGCCCTATGCGCCGGCCTTCGTCGCGCAGGAGCTCCAGTCCGCGGGTCCCGTCCAGCAGGGTCAGGAAGCTGCCGGTGGCCGTGTCCACCGGGCCGAGCACGACCGCGTGTGCGGGTGCCACACCGAACTGCACGGTGTTGCGGTCGCGCCAGCCGCGCCGCAGCGCGGGTTTCAGGATCGGATGCATGGCTGTCCCCCGTTGCCAACGTGGATTCGCCGAGAGATCAGCTCAGGTCTCGGCATGCGTGTTCCAGGCCGGCGAAGCGTCGGTGCCTCCGCCGGTCGGTGTCGATGGCCAGCATGCAGCGGTCGGGCAGAAGGATGCGCTGAGTTGTCCACAGGCAGTGGGGATTAGTCGTATAAATCAAGTGTTCGGGGAGTGGATCGGTGGCGAACCCTCCGGGAGGCAGGACTTCCCCTACGTCCAGCGGGTAACGTCGGGGCGTGTCCGCCGACCCGTTGCACCGCGCCGGAACCCCACAGCGCAGCACGACCAGCCCGCCGTCAGGCGGCTCGCGGGCGAGCGCGGTCGAGGTCCGCAGGAGCGCTCGCCGACGCAGAACCGTCTCCGCATACCGCGAGGGCGATCGCACCGTCGTGCTGATCCCCGCCCGTATGTCCGAGGCCGAGGAGCAGCGCTGGGTCAGGGTCATGCTCGACAAACTCGCTGCCCAGGAGAGCAAGCGGGTTCTGGGGGATGCCGAGCTGACGGAGCGCGCCGAGCGGCTGTCGGAGCAGTATTTCGGCGGTCGGGCGCGGCCCACATCGGTCCGATGGGTGACCAATCAGAACACACGCTGGGGCTCCTGCACCCCGTCGGAGGGCAGCATCCGTCTTTCGCACCGGTTGCAGGGCATGCCCGAGTACGTCGTGGACTACGTCCTCGTCCACGAGCTGGCCCACCTTCTGGTCCCCGGCCACGGGCCGGGGTTCTGGCGGCTTCTCGAGGCGTATCCGCGCACAGAGCGGGCTCGGGGCTATCTCGAAGGGGTCGTCGCGGCCGACCGGCTGCCGCATGTGCCGGCCGCTCGCCGCGAATGACAGCGGAGCGCGAAGTGGCGGCCGCGCACGTACACGGCCCGCCATGAAAGGCCTCGTCCGCCGTTCCGCACGCCGCGCGAGCGGGACTGACCGTACGTCACCCTGTCCGAAGCGTTGATTCTGTACCGGCTCTGTATCGACTGCGTCGGTTGTCAGCACTTGCGGTTAGCCTGGCGCGACGTAATCAACTCTGGGATGGGGGACGGTCTTACGCATGGCCAGGGAATTCCAACGCGGCCACAAGGCCAAGATCAGTGATCTCACCGCGGGGACCGATCTGTATGTGGGTGTGCAGATCTCTGGCCCCGGGCTGACGTTCGACATCAGCTGCTTCGGTCTCGACGCCAACGAGCAGCTCTCGGACGACCGCTATTTCGTCTTCTTCAACCAGCCGAAGACGCCCGAGGACGCGATTCAGCTGCTCGGTGCGCAGGCCGGCGACACGGAGTCCTTCCGCGTCACGCTCGACCGGATACCGGCGCACATCCACAAGCTGTCCTTCACCGCGACCATCGACGGCGCCGGGCAGATGTCGCAGATCGCGCCGGGTTGCATCCGGATCGTCGCGGGAGGTGAGGAGGTTGCGCGCTACGCCTTCAGCGGCGCGGAGTTCTCCACCGAACGCGCCGTGATGCTGGGCGACTTCTACCTGAAGGACGCATGGCGGTTCGCCGCCGTCGGGCAGGGCTTCGACGGCGGACTCGATGCACTGCTGAAGAATTTCGGCGGTGAGGTCGCGGAAGAGGAGTCGGCGGCGCAGGAGCCCCAGGAGACTGGTGCCCCCGGGTTCGCCCCGCCCGCGCAGACCGCCCCGGCCCCGTCGTTCGGCGTCCCCGCCACCCCCCAGACGCCTCAGGCACCGCCGCCCGCCCCGTCGTTCGGCGCGCCCAACATCCCCCCTCAGGCCCCCGCGCCCGCACCCGCACCGGCACCCGCGCCTGGGAACCCGCAGATGTACACGGCGCCGACGGTCGCCGGCCCGATGACCCCGCCCGCCCCCGCCCCCGCCCCCGCGCCCTTCGCGACCCAGCCGCCGGGGCCGCCCGTCGGCCCACCCGGGGTGCCGGGCCAGCCCTTCGGCGGTGTCCAGGCGCCGGGCCCGGTCCCCGCCGAGGCCGGACTGCGCGTCGTCCTGACCAAATACGCCGAGGTCGCCGTAGGAGACCGGTGGACCGAGCAGAACGCGCAGCAGGTCAGGGCCACCCTCACCAAGGGCCAGCCCATCCTCGCCAAGCAGGGCAGCATGGTCGCCTACCAAGGCGACATCGACTTCGCCTACAAAGGTTCCGGCCTGCTGGGCAAGCTCACGGGTCAGCTCACCGGCCAGGGCATGTCCCTCATGCGCTGTTCCGGCGACGGCGAGGTGTTCCTCGCGGACGAGGCCAGCCGGCTCTTCGTGATCCGTCTCGAGGGCGACCAGCTCTACACCAGCGCGCACGGCGTTCTCGCCTTCGACGAGTCGCTGGACACAGAGATCCGCCGCATCGAGGGCGTCGGGCTGCCCGGCGGCGGCTTCTTCTCGATGCTCTTCTCCGGCACCGGAGCAGTCGTCGTCAAGACGCGCGGCATCCCGGTCGTCCTCCCGGTCGGCCCCGCGACGTACGTCGACGGCAACGCCGTGATCGCGTGGTCGGCGGGCGCACAGGCCGTCACCACCACCGCGCTGCGGCTGCGCCGCTCCGGCTACGCCAGCAGCCAGTCCGAGGCGATCAACCTCCAGTTCCGGGGCGCCCCTGGCAACTTCGTCGTCGTCCAGCCCTTCGAGGTGTGAGGCAGGCCATGGATACGAACATGCTCACCGCCCACCGCGCCGTCTCCACCGGCGTACGCATGGCCGTGCACAGCGCCAAGACGCTGAAGGTCACGATGGTCACGGGCCAGGACCTGATCGCCAAGTCCGGATCGATGATCGCGTACGACGGCTATGTGCAGTTCGAAGCGCCCCCCGCCACGCTGCGCCGCTCCGCCGAGGAGATGGTCACCGGAGAGGGCGGCAGGCTCATGCTCTGCCGCGGCGACGGCGATCTCTATCTCGCGGACTACGGAGCCGACGTCCTCGTGGTCCACCTCGCGGACGAGGCGCTGTCGGTCAACGGCGCGACGCTCCTTGCCTGCGACGCCACCCTCCAGCTCGCCATCGAGCCGGTCAAGGGCCTCGCCAAGCTCTCCGGCTCCGGCCTGACGAACCTCGTCATCCGTGGCACCGGCTGGGTCGCCCTCGTCAGCCGGGGCATCCCGACCGTGCTCGACTGCGCCGAGCGCGAGACGTACGTCGACCCCGACGCACTCGTCGCGTGGACCACCAATCTCGACATGAAGGCACGCCGCACGATCAAGGCGGGCGCCCTCATCGGCCGGGGCAGCGGTGAGGCACTGCAGGTCGGCTTCAAGGGCCAGGGCTTCGTGGTCGTCCAGCCCAGCGAGGACACCGGCGACCGATTCAAGATCCGGGGCTGAGAGGAGCACCCATGCACAGCACACTCTTCGCGCACGTCCCGGTGGAGTCCACCGACCGGTACACGCTGCAGAACCCTCAGCTGCTCAAGGTCGACGTGAACCGGGGAACCGGAGCCATCCTCGCCCGGCAGGGCGCGATGGTCGCCTTCGAGGGCCAGATCGAGTTCGACAGCCAGTACCGCAGCCGGAGCTGGCGCAACGTCGAGCGGATGACCAACGAGCGACTTGAACTGATGCGCTGCAAAGGCAACGGGAACGTCTACCTTGCCAACTTCGCGCAGCACATCCATGTCATGGAGGTCGGCCAGGGCATCACGGTCGACAGCTCCTCCGTCCTCGCCTTCGACGGTACGCTCGGCGTCGGCATCGTCGCCGTGGACAGCGCCGTCGGCGTCGCCTCGGCGGGCGCGTACAACCTGGAGCTGACCGGAGCGGGCAAGGTCGCCCTGCTGACCTCCGGCGAGCCGCTCCTCCTGGAGGTCGCCCCGGACCGCAATGTCTGCGCGGACGCCGACGCGGTGATCGCCTGGTCCACATCGCTGCACACGCAGATGCAGGCGCCGACCTCGACCTCCGCCGTCTGGCGCCGCAGGGGCTCGACCGGTGAGGGCTGGGAGATGCAGTTCCAGGGCCATGGCCACGTGCTCGTCCAGCCGAGCGAGCTGCTGCCTCCGCAGCATCTGCGGAGCTCCGGCCTCCTCGGCCAGTTCGGCATGGGCGGCGGCGGGCTGCGGGGCAACTCCCTGGGCGGCAACCGCAGCTGACCGCGCGGACGGCCGCGAAAGGGGCGGCCCCGCTCGGCGGGACCGCCCCTTCAGCAGCCTCGTGGCGAACCGGCTGCAAGAGCCGGCTGTGAAGGCTCAGAGCCTTGCGCGGGTGGCCTTCACCAGGTGCACAACGGACTCGTCGGCGACGTCCGCCACCTCGTCGTATCCGAACCAGCGCAGGTCCAGCGACTCGTCGCTGATCGACTCGACCGCCCCCGCAGGGGCGAGCGCCGCGTACTGCACATCCAGATGCCATGCGCAGGGCGTCAGATGCCGGTCCAGGCGCACCGGACCCCCGCCGAGCAGGCTCAGCCCGGCGATGCCCGACTCCTCGGTGGCCTCGCGCAGCGCCGCATCAGCGAGCGTCGCGTCGCCGGGCTCGCAGTGGCCGCCCATCTGCAGCCACTTGCGGATCTTCCCGTGGAGGGTGAGCAGCACACGCTCGTGCCCGGGGTCGATCACCAGGGCGCTCCCGGTGATGTGCCCGGCCGAGCAGGCCTTCCACATCCCGTCCGGATACGTCTTCAGATGGTCGAGATACGCCTGGCGCAGCTCTGCCTGGTCCTCGTGGCTCTCGTAGCTCTCCAGTACGAGGACGGCGTCGTCGTGAAGGCTCACTTGCCGTCGTGGCCCTCGCTGTCGTCGCTGCCGGTGTCCTCGGGATCGTCCTTCTTGACGCCTTCCGACTCGTCCTTGCGGAGGTTCGGCGCTTCGGAGGTGCCGCCCGCCGCCTCGCCGAGCATCTTGTCCAGCTCGGAGAAGTCCAGATGCTCGCGGTGCACGAAGCCGTCCGGGTCGTCCAGGTCGGAGGCGGTCGGCAGCATGTCCGGGTGGGCCCACAGGCCGTCCCGGCCGTCGACCCCGCGCGCGTCCGTCAGCGAGGCCCACAGGCGCGACGCGTCGCGCAGCCGGCGCGGACGCAGCTCGAGCCCGATCAGCGTCGCGAACGTCTGCTCGGCGGGGCCGCCCGTCGCGCGGCGCCTGCGCAGCGTCTCGCGCAGCGCGTTCGCCGACGACAGACGCGGCTTGGCCGCCTCGTGCACCACGGCGTCCACCCAGCCCTCGACGAGCGCCAGCGCCGTCTCCAGACGGGCCAGCGCGGCCTTCTGCTCGGGGGTGTCCTCCGGCTGGAACATGCCCTGCTGGAGGGCGTCCTGCAGCTGCTCCGGGTTCTGCGGGTCGAGCTGGCCGACGACGTCCTCCAGCTTCGCCGTGTCGACCTTGATCCCGCGCGCGTACCCCTCGACCGCACCGAACAGGTGCGAGCGCAGCCACGGCACATGCGCAAAGAGCCGCTGGTGGGCCGCCTCACGCAGCGCCAGATAGAGCCGGACCTCGTCCTTGGGGATGCCCAGGTCCTTGCCGAACGCCTCGATGTTCGCCGGCAGCAGCGCGGCCTTTCCGGCCGGGCCGAGCGGCAGGCCGATGTCCGTCGAACCGACGACCTCGCCCGCGAGCACGCCCACGGCCTGCCCGATCTGCGTACCGAACATGGCGCCGCCCATGGAGCGCATCATGCCGAGCAGCGGGCCTGCCATGGCCTGCATCTCCTCGGGCAGGACATCGCCCATGGCCGCGCCGACGCGCTCGGCGACCGGGTCCACGAGGTCCTTCCACACCGGAAGGGTCGCCTCGACCCACTCGGCGCGGCTCCAGGCCAGCGCGGATCCCGCCCCCGACGGCAGTGACGTCACGCCGTCCAGCCACAGGTCGGCCAGGCGCACGGCCTCCTCGACGGCCGCGCGATCAGCGGGGCCGACGCTCGCGTCCTTCGTGCCGTCGGGCGTGCCCTGGGAGACGGTCTGGCGGGCGATCTGCTTGGCCATGTCCCAGTTCACAGGGCCGCCCTCGTAGGAGAGCATCTGGCCAAGCTGCTGGAAGGCGGCGCCCAGGTCGGAGGGGTTCAGCGACCCGAACATCGCGGCGAACGGATTGTCCGCGCCGCCCGGACCGCCTGCTCCCGGCAGCCCTCCGAAACCGAAGGGGTTGGCAGGTCCCTGACCACCACCGCCGCCCTGCTGGTCCTTCTTCTTGCCCTCGTCGCCGTTCTCCGGCTCCTCCGGCGGAAGGCCGAATCCGAATGGGGTGTCACTCACGGGATTCCTCGGCTTGTTGGGCCGCCGGTACGACACCGGCGGCGGCTGCCCGAACTTCACCACCCAGCGTAGACACCATGACCGGATCGGGCCTCAGTGCTTCGCCGACGGGGGGCCTGCGGCAGGATGGATGCCACCTGGTACGTGCGCGTTATTCACGAACGTACTGAAGACAACCGCTGGAGACGCCTGGTGAGTTCCCCAGATCCGCAGGTTCGCGCACCGCGAAACCCATCAACCCACCCGTCGCCCGGCCGCCACCCCTCAACGACGGCGCTTCGGGCCGGTGAGTCGACTGCCTCGCGCGGGCCCGTCGTAGCGGTCACCGGCGCCGCGTCCGGCGTCGGGGCGCTGCTGACCGAGCGTCTCGCCGCCAGCGACGAGATCAAGCAGGTCGTGGCCATCGACGAACGCCGCGGAGAGTGCGCGTCCGCCCAGTGGCACATCCTCGACGTACGGGACCCGGCGATCGCCGAGCGGCTGCGCGGAGCGGACGTCGTGGTGCACCTGGCCGTCGACCTGGACCTGGGGACGGACCCGGCCGCCCGCACCGCGTACAACGTGCGGGGCGCCCAGACCGTGCTGACCGCCGCGGCCGCAGCGGGCGTCCACCGTGTGGTGCTGTGCACCTCCGCCATGGTCTACGGGGCGCTGCCCGACAACGAGCTCCCGCTCTCGGAGGACGCGGAGCTGCGCGCCACCGCCGAGGGCACGGGCGTCGGCGACCTGCTCGAGATCGAGCGGCTCGCGCGCCGAGCGCCGCGGGCACATCCCGGGCTCAACGTCACCGTGGTCAGACCCGCCGTCCTGGTCGGCGGTACTGACACCGCGCTCACCCGCTACTTCGAGTCGCCCCGGCTCCTCGTCGTCGCCGGCTCCCACCCCGCGTGGCAGTTCTGCCACGTCGAGGACCTGTGCAGCGCCCTGGAGTACGCCGTGCTGGAGAAGGTCGACGGTGAGCTGGCCGTCGGCTGTGACGGATGGCTGGAACAGGAGGAGATCGAGGAGCTCAGCGGGGTCCGCCGCATGGAGCTGCCCTCCGCGGTCGCCCTGGGGGCCGCCGCCCGGCTGCACCGCATCGGGCTCACGCCGTCGCCGGCGGGCGACCTCGCGTACACGATGTACCCGTGGGTCGTCAGCGTCAGCCGGCTCCACGACGCCGGGTGGCGGCCGCAGTGGACCAACGAGGAGGTCCTCGCCGAGCTGCTCGAGGAGGTCGCCGGGCGGCACACCGTGGCCGGGCGGCGGCTTGGGCGCAAGGACGCGACCGCGGCGGGGGCGGCCGGGGCGACGGTGGCTCTGCTGGGGGCGGCGGCTGTGGTTCGGCGGGCTCGGAAGGCTCGGCGGCGGGGCTGAGGGGCGCCGGGCTGCGCCCTGCCCTGTCCAGGTGGGCCTCTCGCGCGCGGTGCCCGCCGTCGTGGGCTGCGTCCACCGTCCCCCAGCTATCGCGGGGAGGTGCCTCCAGCCCTGTGGAACGCCTGCACACAGCGGAGCGGGAAGACTGTCCACAGCTCGTGCGGGGCGTCTGCCCGGCTGTCGGTGTTGTGCGGCACCATGGGGCTATGGCACCCACCTATGACCACCCCGGTGAGCAGGCCGGGCAGGATCCCATCCGGCTTCTTGCGCTTCGTGACAGTGCGCTTTCTGTCGACGAGGTCTTCCGGGCCGCCGGTGACGATGCCGCGGGTGGCACCGCGCTGTTCGTCGGGACGGTGCGCAACCACGACGGCGGCTCCGACGTGGACGCGCTCGGATACTCCTCCCATCCGACCGCCGAGGCGGAGATGCGCCGCATCGCGGAGAAGGTCGTCGCCGAGTACCCGGTACGTGCGCTCGCCGCCGTCCATCGCGTCGGCGACCTGCGGGTGGGCGACATCGCGGTGGTCGTCGCCGTGTCCTGCCCGCACCGGGCGGAGGCCTTCGAGGCGTGCCGCAAGTTGATCGACGATCTGAAGCACGAAGTTCCGATCTGGAAGCACCAGAAGTTCTCGGACGGGACAGAGGAATGGGTGGGCGCGTAGCGGCGTCGTCGGGGAGTGGTGGTCGGGCGACGGGAGGGCGGGTCGGCGCGTAGCGCCGTCGTCGAGGGGTGGGTGCCAGGCGCCATGCCGACGTGCCTACTTGCCGAAAAACATTCCAGTTGCGTAACCGCACCCCTGCCGTGAGCGTTGACGGTGCGGATGGTTAATCTGCTGATCAGTCAGTTGCGGTCGCTTGTGGGGTTGGGAGGACGGGATGGCGGCGCTCGCGTGGTTGCTGATTCCGCTTGTGGCCGCGATCGGGGCGGGCGTGTGGGGCAGCTGGGCCACCAGGCACCGCGGAGCGGGGGACGGCCCGGAGCTCGCCGGCTATGAGCGCTTCCGCGAGGCGATGGAGAGGTCCCACGGCACCGACGTGGCCTGACCCGTCCCCGGGCCCCGTACGGACGGCCCCGGCAGTGCACTGACAGACCCGTCCCGTACTGTCGTTCCATGCCACGCCGCACTGCGACGATGCTCGCCTCCACTCTGATGCTGATCGCGCTGCTCTGCGCAGGCGTGCTCATCCAAGTGCCCTACTCGGAGATGACGCCGGGCCCCACGGTGAACACGCTCGGCGATCACGACGGCGAGCCGGTGCTGCAGATCTCCGGCCACAAGACCTACCCGACGACCGGCCACCTCAACATGACGACGGTCAGGGTCACCAGCGCCGACTACAACATGAACCTCGTCCAGGCCGTCTACGGCTGGCTGGCACACGACAGCAAGATGGTTCCGCACGAGACCCTCTACCCGGACGGCAAGACCGAGGAGCAGTCGACCCAGGAGAACGCCGAGGAGTTCAGCCAGTCCCAGGAGAGCGCCAAGGTCGCCGCCCTGAAGGAGCTGGACGTCCCCGTGAAGTCGTGGGTGATCGTCGAGTCGGTGCTCAAGAACAGTCCGGCCGTCGGCAAGCTGCACGCGGGCGACGTCATCAAGGCCGTCGACGGCACGAGTGTCAAGGAGCCGCAGGACGTCGCGGACCTCGTCACCAGGCACAAGCCCGGCGAGAACGTCGTCTTCACCGTCGTCCCCGCCAAGGAGCAGGCCGCCGCCGAGAAGGAGGGCAAGGAGGCGACCCGCACCCAGAAGATCACGATCACCACAAAGAAGGCGGAGGACGGTGACCGCGCCATCGTCGGCATCCAGGCCGGAACCGATCACACGTTTCCGTTCACCATCGACATCAAGCTCGCCGATGTGGGCGGCCCGAGCGCCGGTCTGATGTTCGCCCTCGGCATCGTCGACAAGCTCACGCCGGACAGTCTCACCGGCGGCAAGTTCGTCGCAGGCACCGGCACCATCGACGACAGCGGCAAGGTAGGCCCGATCGGCGGGATCGAAATGAAGACGGTCGGCGCCCGCGACAAGGGCGCGCAGTACTTCCTGACCCCCAAGGACAACTGCGCGGCGGCCGCAAAGGAGGTCCCCAAGGGGCTCACGCTCGTCAAGGTCAACACCATCGACGATGCGCTGAACTCCCTCGAGGACATCCGGGAGGGCAAGACGGCCGACCTGCCCCGGTGCACCACAAAGGGTTAGCGCACCGGGGGCGGGGACAAGGCCTGACGCCCTGCCCGAAGACGCCCGCTGCTCGAAGGCCGCTGGCTCCTCGACGGCCGCCTACTCCGCGAAGGTAGCCGCCAGCGCCTCGGCGAGGCCCGGCACCAGGCCGGAGCCCGTGAGCACCTCGGTCGACGAGTCCTTCTCGCGCAGCCGCAGCGCCGACTCGCGCTCCCCGTCGCGCAGCACCGCGACCGTCATCCGCACCTCCTGGCGCTCCGGATGCTCGGCGACCCACTTCGCGAGCTGTGCCTCGTCCAGGCCGTCCGGTACGGAGGCCTCCGCGGACGACGGAAGCATCAGCCGTTCCACGGAGAGCGCACAGCCCACCACGGCGTCGGGCCACGCGATCGTGCCGAGGAACTCGTCCAACGGGCTGTCCGCCGGAAGTTCGTCCTGCTCGATGGGGGTGAAGGAGCCGGCGGACGCGTCATCGGTGAGGCCGAGGCGCTCCGCGAGCCCCGGCTCCTGGGAGCGCAGCTGAGCGGTGTCGACGAGCGCGAACAGCCGGGCCGGCTGGTCCCAGCCGAGCCCTGCGACGTACTCGTCGATCTCGAGAACGGCACGGGTGAGCGGACCGGCCGCCATGGGGGTGCCTGAGGAGGCGGTGTTGGACATGGTCACAATCCTGCCTCGTTCCGCCCCGGAACCGGGAACTGAGTAAAGCATCAGTAAGTTGCATAGGGTGTGGCCCGGCGATCGCGGGGCCCGAGAGACCAACCAGCGAACTTCGAGGTGCACACCTTGGCTTTCCAGATGCCGGACCGCGGCGGAGGCCCGACGGGGCCGCGGATGAGAGTGGGCCGACCGTCCCGGCGTGTCCGGACTCTGCTCATGACACTGGGCGTACTGGCCGCCTTGGCCATGGCGTTCGTCATGTTCGCAGGGTTCTGGACGGACTGGCTCTGGTACCGGTCGGTGAAGTACTCGTCCGTCTTCACGACCACCCTGTGGACCAAGATCGGTCTGTTCTTCGTCTTCGGGCTGCTGATGGCCTTGGCCGTCGGCGTGAACGTCTGGCTGGCGCACCGGCTCCGGCCGCCGCTGAGCGCCATGTCGATGGAGCAGCAGAACCTCGACCGCTACCGCATGGGCATCGCCCCGTACAAGAAGTGGATCCTGCTCTCGGTCGCCGCGCTGGTCGGGCTGATCGCGGGCGCCTCCGCGGCCGGACAGTGGCGCACCTGGCTGATGTGGATCAACGGCGTGCCCTTCGGCCAGAAGGACCCGCAGTTCAACCTCGACGTGTCGTTCTACGCGTTCGACCTGCCCTGGTACCGCTTCCTGCTGGGCTTCGGCTTCGCCGCCGCGGTGCTGTCGCTGATCGCGGCCGCCCTCACCCACTACCTGTACGGCGGGCTGCGCATCACCAGCCCGGGCGCGCGCGCCACGGCCGCCGCCACCGGCCATCTGTCGGTGCTGCTCGGCCTCTTCGTCACGCTCAAGGCCGTCGCCTACTGGCTCGACCGGTACGGCCTGGCGGTGAAGTCCAGCGACTTCAAGGCCACGGGCAACTGGACGGGCCTGAGGTACGTGGACGCGAACGCGTATCTGCCGGCCAAGACGATTCTGTTCTGCATCGCCGTGATCTGCGCGCTGCTGTTCTTCGCCACGCTGTGGCGGCGGACCTGGCAGCTGCCGGTCATCGGCTTCGGCCTCATGGTGCTCTCGGCGATCCTCATCGGCGGTCTGTACCCGGCGATCGTCCAGAAGTTCCAGGTCCAGCCGAACGAGCAGGCCAAGGAAGCGCCGTACGTCGAGAAGAACCTGAAGGCGACTCGCCAGGCATACGGCATCGACGGCGCCCAGGTGCAGGACTACGAGGGCAAGAGCAACACGGAGGACAAGTCCGAGCTCCGTGAGGACGCCGACAACGCGGCGAGCATCCGCCTGCTCGACCCGAACATCGTCTCGCCGACGTTCCAGCAGCTCCAGCAGATCAGGAACTACTACGCGTTCCCCTCGAACCTGGACGTCGACCGGTACAACATCGAGGGCCAGGAGCAGGACACCGTCATCGGGCTGCGCGAGCTCAACATCAACGGCATTCCGAAGAACAACTGGATCAACGACCACTTCCGCTACACCCATGGCTACGGCGCGGTCGCGGCCAAGGGCACCACGGCGGACGCCGAGGGCCGGCCGGTCTTCACCGAGTCCGACCTGCCGTCCCGGGGAGCGCTCGGCGAGTACGAGCAGCGGATCTACTACGGCGAGAAGACCACGCAGTACTCGATCGTCGGCGGTCCGCAGAAGGAGATCGACTACTCCGACGACAGCGGCGAGAAGACGACCAGTTACAAGGGCAACAGCGGCGTCAACCTCTCCAACCCGATCAACCGGGCCGCGTACGCGGCGGCGTTCAACGAGCCGCAGATCCTCTACTCGGGCGCGATCGGCGAGGGCTCGCGGATCCTGTACAACCGCACACCCAAGGAGCGCGTCGAGGCGGTGGCCCCCTGGCTCACCATCGACGGCGACGCCTATCCGGCGGTGGTCGACGGCCGCATCCAGTGGATCGTCGACGCGTACACGACCACGAACGGATACCCGTACGCCTCGCGCACGACGCTCGGCGACACCACGGCCGACTCGCTGACCGCCGCCAACAACCAGCGCGCGGTGGTGGCCCAGCAGAACCAGGTCAACTACATCCGCAACTCGGTGAAGGCGACCGTCGACGCCTACGACGGCACCGTCAAGCTGTACCAGTGGGACACCCAGGACCCGGTCCTGAAGACCTGGATGAAGGCCTTCCCAGGCACGGTCGAGCCCAAGGGCGACATCTCCCAGTCCCTCCTGAGCCATCTGCGGTACCCGCAGGACCTGTTCAAGGTCCAGCGTGAGCTGCTGACGCGCTATCACGTGAAGGACGCGCAGACGTTCCTCAGCGGCAGCGAGGTGTGGCAGGTGCCGGACGATCCGACCAACAAGTCGGGCAACGCCGTGCCGCCGTACTACCTGAGCATGAAGATGCCCGACGAGACGGCGCAGGCGTTCTCGCTGACGACGACGTTCACGCCGAACGGCCGCGACAACTTGAGCGCGTTCATGTCGGTCAACGCCGAGGCGGGCACGTCCGACTACGGCAAGATCAAGATCCTGAAGCTGCCCTCGAGCAGAACGGTCGACGGGCCCAAACAGGTCCAGAGCCAGTTCAACTCCGAACAGGACATCGCCGAGTCCATCAGGCTGCTGAGAGGCGGCGACTCGGAGGTCGAGTACGGCAACCTGCTGACGGTGCCGCTCGACGGAGGTCTGCTGTACGTGGAGCCCGTCTACGTACGCGGTGGTGGACTGAAGTACCCGCTGTTGCGCAAGGTTCTGGTGACCTACGGAGGCGCGACCGCCTTCGAGGACACGCTCGAGCAGGCGCTCAACAAGGTCTTCGGGGCCGAGGGAGCCACGCAGCCACCAGCCGAGGAACAGCCGGCCGAGCCGCCGACGTCGGAGAACCCGACGGTGCAGGAGGCGCTCGACGATGCGCAGAAGGCCTTCGAGGCCGGACAGGAAGCCCTCAAGAAGGGCGACTGGGAGGCGTACGGCCAGGCGCAGCAGGACCTCGAGGATGCGCTGAAGCGCGCGGAGGACGCTCAGTCCAGGACCGCTGACAAGCCGGGAGACGCGTCGGGCGACAAGTCCGGTGAGACCTCGGGCGACCAGAGCGGCAGCCAGGAGGGCAGCAGTAACGAGGCGGCCGGCAGCGGCCAGAGCAGCGAGAACACGACCTGACCAGGGCGGCTCCGTCTCGCGTCGTGATACTGTTCCAGAACACGGCGCGGGGTGGAGCAGCTCGGTAGCTCGCTGGGCTCATAACCCAGAGGTCGCAGGTTCAAATCCTGTCCCCGCTACTGAAGTCGAAGGCCCGGATCCATTCAGGATCCGGGCCTTCGACATGTCTGCGTTCGCCGACCCGGTTCCCTCGCTCGCCGACCCGGCTCCGTCCGTGAGTTCACCCGTGAGAGCTGTTGACGACTGACGCTTGTACGAAGACTGCTCCAGCCGGTGGGAGTTGGGGAATCTGTGTTTCACTTGTCTCTCTGTGGGCATGTCGACAAAACGCTGAAGTGACCTCAATGGCTGCGGTATACCAGGTGTACCCAGGTTGCAGGTGGTGCGACGATGGACGTTATGGGGGACAAGGCAACTCTGTACGAGACGGGGCGGTTTGTGCATGCGGCCGACCGGGACGAGACCGGTGCGGCCGCGGAAGAGGCACGCAGGCGGCTCGCCGCCGCGAGCGGCGACGTCGAGGCGATGAGCGTTCTCGGGGCCATGCTGCTGCGCCGCGGCGACCTCGACGGGGCCGAGCCCCAGCTGCGCGCGGCCACCGCGGCCGGTGACCGTGCGGCCGCCAACAACCTGGGCGTCCTTCTGCACCAGCGCGGCTACGCCGACGAGGCGGCCGGATGGTGGCGTATCGCCGCCGTCGCGGGTTCCGCGGCAGCCGCACACGCGCTCGGCCGTTACCACCGAGAGCGCGGCGACGAGCCCGCGGCGGAGTACTGGCTGCGTCAGTCCGCCGAACAGGGCCATGCCCTCGGCGCCTACGCCCTCGCAGATCTCCTCGAGCACCGCAGCGACTCCGAGGCGGAGACCTGGATGCGGGCCGCCGCCGACCGTGGCCACCGCGAGGCCGCATACCGGCTGGCCCGGGTGCTCGACCGGCGCGCGGCACAGGAGCACGGCGACGACGCCCGCGCGGGCACGGTCCCGGGGCACGCGGGCACCGTCCCGGCGCAGCGGCGACGCACGGCCGACAAGTCGCAGGCAACTGCGGCCGACGCCGCGCCGGACGGGGACGCCGGCCTGCCGGAAGGGGACGGCAGGCGGCCGGAAAGGGGCGGCGTCAGGCCGTCAGGGAACGGCGTCGGGCAGGAAGGGAACGGCGTCAGGCCGTCAGGGAACGGCGTCAAGGAGGAAAGGGACAGCGTCAGGCCGGAGGGTGATGGCGTCAGGCCGGAGGGTGATGGCGTCAGGCCGGAGGGTGATGGCGTCAGGCCGGACGGGGACCATCCGCCCGCGCTGACGCTCGCCCGGGAGGCCGAGCAGTGGTACCGGCAGGCGGCAGCCCGTGGGCACCGGCGCGCAGCGCTCCAGCTCGGCGCGATCCTCGAGAAGCGGGGGGAGCTGAAGGAGGCAGGGCGCTGGTATCTGACGTCCGCCAAGGACGGCGAAGCGCGTGCCGCGTGCGCGCTCGGCTTTCTGCTGCGCGACGCCGGGGACGAGGAGAACGCCGCCGTGTGGTGGCTCAAGGCCGCCCACGAAGGCGACGGAAACGCCGCCAACGCGCTGGGCGCCCTGCACGCCGAGCGCGGCGAGCCCCAGACCGCCGAGCGCTGGTACCGGGCGGCCATGGACGCGGGCGACGTCAACGGCGCCTACAACCTCGGCCTGCTCTGCGCCGGCCAGGGCCGCACCGCACAGGCCGAGCAGTGGTACCGGCGCGCGGCCTACGCCGGCCACCGTGAGGCCGCCAACGCGCTCGCCGTTCTGCTGCTGCAGGGCGGCGACGCGGCCGGTGCCGAACCGTGGTTCTCCAAGGCTGCCGAGGCGGGCAGCGTGGACGCCGCGTTCAACCTCGGCATCCTCTGTGCGGGCCGCGGCCAGGAGGCGGGCGCGCTGCAGTGGTACGAGCGGGCCGCAGCGGCCGGGCACACCGAGGCCGCCCTCCAGGCCGGCATCGGGCGTCTGCGGGAAGGCGACGAGCGGGCCGCCGAGCGGCATCTGCGGTGCGCGGCGGGCGGCGGCAGCGCGGAGGCGGCGTACCGGCTCGCGAGCCTCCTGGACGCACGGCGCCCGCCGGCGAAGGCCCACGAACTCGGTGAGCCCGCGACGGAGAAGACCGAGTGCGAGGAGTGGTACGAGCGGGCCGCCGAGCAGGGGCACCGGCGCGCCCAGGTCCGGGTCGGCATGCTTGCTGCCGCGCGCGGCGACGTGGTCGAGGCGGCGCGTTGGTACCGGGAGGCGGCCGAGGCCGGCAGCCGGAACGGCGCGTTCAACCTCGGGCTGCTGCTCGCCCGCGAGGGCAGCGAGCCGGAGGCCGCGCTGTGGTGGACACGGGCGGCCGACGCCGGGCACGGGCGTGCGGCGCTCCGGCTCGCCCTGCTCTACGCGCGTCGGGGTGAACTGGCGGAGGGGCAGCAGTGGTGTGACCGGGCGGTCGCGCTGGGGCCGGGGGAGGTCGCGGAGAGGGCTGCGCGGTTGCGGGACGCACTTCGGCAGGAGCTCTCTGCTTAGGTCTGCTCAGGGCGCCGGACCGGCTCCGCCGGCCCCCGGCCCCGCCCGCTGTGAAAGCGATTTGCTCTCGCGCGTCAGGCTCGCGTAGTGTGGGGTTCACCGACGCGGGGTGGAGCAGCTCGGTAGCTCGCTGGGCTCATAACCCAGAGGTCGCAGGTTCAAATCCTGTCCCCGCTACTGAAACGGAAGGCCCGGATCCTCAGGATCCGGGCCTTCCGGCTTTTGTGGCTATGCAGTGAGTGGCCGCCTACGGTTTGTGGCCGACCGCCTCCTCGTACAGTGCGCGGTTCACCGCCTTCTCCTCCGGCACCGGATCACCCTCGGAGACGCCCGCCGCGTTGTACGCGGCCTGGAGCCGGTCCGTCGTGCCCGAGCGGATCTCCCAGTCCATGCGCAGCGACGGGGTCGACTCCAGGACGGCCTCGTCCGTCTTCAGGAGCTTCGCCAGCTCGGCGACGAAGGACTTGTCCGATTTGTAGTCGCCGGCGAAGTAGGTGTTCACCGTGCGGATGTAGGCGCGCAGCAGGGCCACGCCCGCGTCTGTGTCCTGTCTGTCCCCGTTCAGCAGTTCCGGCCCGAACAGCATCCCGCCGAGCGGCTCGGCGGGCGGCTGGCCGCCCAGGAACGCGTAGCGGTCGTCGCCGTCGACCTTGCGCCACACCGGGTCGAGCAGCCAGGCCGAGTCGACGCCGCCGTTCTGGAGGGCTGTCAGGACGTCGGCCGAGCCCAGCTGCTGGAACTGGATCTTGTCGAGGCCGCCGCCGTGCTTCTTCAGCGCCTTGTTCATCGGATACGCGATGACCGAGCCCTTGCCGATCATCGTGCCGAGCTTGCGGCCCGCCATCGGGACGTGGTCCGCGCTCTCGCCCTCCTTGAGCCGCACCCACAGGCCGCTCTTCGACGCTGGGTCGGGCGAGAAGTTACCGGCCACCCACTTGATGTCGAACCCGCCGTTGATGCCGTTCATCACCGCGGCCTCGGGCGCCGCCCACTGTGCGTCGATGTCGCCCTTCGCAAGGAGCGGCAGGGCGTCCGGGGTCGGCAGCACCTTGAGCTCGACGTCCAGGTTCTCCTTGGCGAACTCGCCCTTCTCCAGGGCCACGGTCAGCGGCGCCACGTACTCGGCGCTCAGGGTGCCGGTGGCGATCGTCAGTTTGCGTTTCTTCGCGAGCGGCTGCGGGGCGGGCGCGCCCTTGTCGCAGCGGGCCGGTTCCCGGTCCGCGGACAGGTCCGCAGGGTCCGTCCAGCTGCCCTCGCCGCAGCCGGACACCGCCTTGACGGCGCGGGGCTTTGTGGCCGCCCCGGGGCTCGAGCCGTCGTTCTTCGCACAGCCCGCCGAGGCGAGCAGGCCCCCGGCGACGAGCAGGGCGGTCGCGACAGTACGGGTGTGCATCAACCCTCCGTACGGAAGTTTCGAAAGCGTCCGACGTGTCATGACTGGCCCCGCCCCCGGTCGCGCGGGGCCCACGGAGTGAGCAGCCGGCCGACGAGTCGTACGACCTCGGAGAAGACGACGCCCAGCACGGCGACACAGACGATGCCGACGAACATCACGTCGTTCTGGAAGAGCGCACGTGAATCGAAGATCAGATGGCCCAGGCCGTTCGCCGCGGCGATCTGCTCCGACGCGACGATCACGAGAACCGCGACACCCGCAGCGATCCGGGCGCCGACCAGCACCGCGGGAAGTGACGCGGGCAGGAGTACGTGGCGGAACATCTGCCACGGCGAGGCGCCGAAGACCTGCCCGGCGTCGCGGTGTCCCTCCGGGACGGCGAGCACCGCCGCCATCGTCGAGATCCAGACGAAGAAGAAGACCGTGGCCGCGACCAGCGCGACCTGCGGGCCCTCACCCAGGCCGAACATGTTCAGGAAGATCGGCAGCAGGGCCAGCTTGGGGACGACGTACAGGGCGTCGAGGAGGGGTTCCAGGGCGGCCCGTACGAGGGAGAGCGAGCCCATGAGCAGGCCGAGCGCGTAACCGGCCAGCGTGCCGATCGCGTATCCGGCGAGCACGCGCTTGAGCGTGGCCCATACGTCCGGCCAGAGATCGCCGTCCGCGGCCCGCTCCCAGCCGTCCGCGAGGATCGTGCTGGGCGCCGGGTAGACGCGGTCGTCGATCCAGGCCTGTACCGCGGCCAGCTGCCACAGCAGGACCAGGACGAGGGGCACGGCGACCGCCAGGGAGAGTTCCAGGGCGCGGCGCCTGCGGTGGGTGCGTACGGGGTTCAGCTCCTGCGGGCCGGGGCGGCGGACCAGTACCGCCTCGTCGCCGGCGCGTTCCTTGCGTACGTGTGCGGGTGCGGGGTGGATGCTCATGCCGGCACCGCCTCCCTGCGGACCTCGCCGCGCAGCAACTCCCACAGCTCGCTCTTGAGCGCGGTGAACTCCGGGGCCGAGCGGACGTCGCCGGAGCGCGGGCGGCCGAAGGGCGGCCGGCGCTCGGCGATGATCCGGCCCGGACGGGCCGACATGACGAGGACCCGGTCGCCGAGGACGATCGCCTCTTCGAGACTGTGGGTGATGAAGACGGTGGTGGTCCTGGTGGTCTGCGTGAGGTCGAGGAGTTCGTCCTGGAGGATCGTGCGCAGCTGGGCGTCGAGCGCCGCGAACGGCTCGTCCATCAGGAGGATCTCGGGCTCGACGGCGAGCGCACGGGCGATCGCCACGCGCTGTCGCATACCGCCGGAGAGTGTGGCGGGGTAGGCGCCCGCGAAGTCGGCGAGGCCCATGCGGGCCAGCCAGTCGTGTGCGCGGGCGCCCGCCTCGCGGCGCGGGACGCGCTGGATGTCGAGGCCGAAGCGGACGTTGGCCAGGACCGTCTTCCAGTCGTAGATGCCGTAGTCCTGGAAGATCATCGCGGCGGGGCGGGGGGATGCGGTGCGGATCTGCAGCTCGCCCGTGGTGGGGCGGAGGAGGCCCGCGGCTATGCGGAGGAGGGTGGACTTTCCGCAGCCGGAGGGGCCGACGATGCAGGTGAACTCGCCGGGGGCGATGTCGAGGTCCACGGGCCCGAGAGCGTGGACCGCCCTCGGGCTCCGGCCGAAGCTGCGGGTGAGGGCGGTGGCCCTGAGTTTGGGGGTCTGGGGGGCCCTGGGGTTTGGGTGCGGCTCTCCCACGGGTCTTCTCCTTGCGGATGGGGGTCCCTCCCTGCTCGAGCGATGCCGAGAGCTTGGGGGAGGATGTGTGAGCGCCGTTGACGATATGACGGACCGTCAGGTTCTGGAAGAGGGTGCGCTGATGTGGGTCGGGGTGCTGCGGGTGGCAAACACAAGAAGCCCCGGCACCTTTCGGGGCCGGGGCGTCCAGAAGTGCGTGTCAGGCGCCCGTGCAGTTGGGGCAGACGCCCCGGTACGTGACCTCGACGTCCGAGATCGTGAAGCCGAAACGCTCGGTGTCGGGGAGGTCGGCGAGCGGGTTGCCGCTCGGGTGGACGTCGCGGATGGCGCCGCACTGGCCGCAGACCAGGTGCTGATGCGGCCGGTGCGCGTTCGGGTCGTACCGCTTCGCGCGCTTGTCCGTGCTGACCTCGATCACTTCGCCGAGTGATACGAGCTCGCCCAGCGTGTTGTACACCGTCGCCCGGGAGATCTCGGGCAGCTTGGCAACGGCCCGGGCATGCACCTCGTCGGCCGTCAGGTGGACGTGTTCGCCGTCGAGGACCTCGGCCACGACACGCCGCTGCGCGGTCATTCGCCATCCGCGTCCGCGCAGTCGTTCCAACAGGTCACTCATGAAAACCAGCCTAACAGCAGGGGACCAGATTCCGAACGGGTGTGACTTTGGAAGATTACTTGACTTAGACATTGTCTATCGTAGGATCGAGGTCGGCTTTGGCCAAGCGACAGGAACAGGCAGAAGTGACGTTGGCACCATGACCGAATCCCAGATTCCGACCACCGCCGCGGAGCCGCGCGGTGTCGGCCCCCGGGTGAAGGCCGCCCGCGTCCCGCTGCACGGGACCGTCCGGGACGGCGACCACCTCGGCGTCGACGCGATCGCCTCCGGGGTGCGCGATCGCGTAGGCCACATCTCCCCCCGCAGTTCCTGATCACCGTGATCTACCTAGTCCGGAAGGATTCCCATGGCTGAGAACCCTGACGCAATCGTCACAGACCCCAAGACGGAGGGCACGGGCGGCTGCCCGGTCGCGCACGGGCGCGCCCCGCACCCGACTCAGGGCGGCGGTAACCGCCAGTGGTGGCCGGAGCGGCTCAACCTGAAGATCCTGGCCAAGGACCCGGTCGTCGCGAACCCGCTCGGCGAGGAGTTCGACTACGCCGAGGCGTTCCAGGCCCTTGACCTGGCGGCCGTGAAACAGGACATCGCCGAGGTGCTGACCACCTCGCAGGACTGGTGGCCCGCCGACTTCGGCAACTACGGCCCGCTGATGATCCGGATGGCCTGGCACAGCGCCGGCACCTACCGCATCAGCGACGGTCGCGGCGGTGGCGGCCGTGGTCAGCAGCGCTTCGCGCCGCTGAACAGCTGGCCGGACAACGGCAACCTCGACAAGGCCCGCCGTCTGCTGTGGCCGGTCAAGAAGAAGTACGGCCAGTCCATCTCCTGGGCCGACCTCATGATCCTCACGGGCAACGTCGCGCTGGAGACGATGGGCTTCACGACCTTCGGCTTCGGCGGCGGCCGCGCCGACGTCTGGGAGGCCGACGAGGACGTGTACTGGGGTCCCGAGACGACCTGGCTCGACGACCAGCGCTACACCGGCGACCGTGAGCTGGAGAACCCGCTCGGCGCCGTCCAGATGGGCCTCATCTACGTCAACCCGGAGGGCCCCAACGGCAACCCGGACCCGATCGCCGCGGCCCGCGACATCCGTGAGACGTTCCGCCGCATGGCGATGAACGACGAGGAGACCGTCGCCCTCATCGCCGGTGGCCACACCTTCGGCAAGACTCACGGCGCCGGCCCGGCCGACGCGGTCGGCAACGACCCCGAGGCCGCCTCCATGGAGGAGCAGGGCCTGGGCTGGAAGTCCACGTACGGCACCGGCAAGGGCGGCGACGCCATCACCTCCGGTCTCGAGGTCACCTGGACCACCAAGCCCACCCAGTGGAGCAACGACTTCTTCGACATCCTCTTCGGCTACGAGTGGGAGCTCACGCAGAGCCCCGCCGGCGCCAACCAGTGGGTGGCCAAGGACGCCGAGGCGATCATCCCCGACGCGCACGACCCGTCGAAGAAGCGTCTGCCCACGATGCTCACCACCGACCTCTCGCTGCGCTTCGACCCGATCTACGGTGAGATCTCGCGCCGCTTCCACGAGAACCCGGCCGAGTTCGCGGACGCCTTCGCCCGCGCCTGGTACAAGCTGACCCACCGTGACCTGGGCCCGAAGTCCCTGTACCTCGGCCCGGAGGTCCCGGCGGAGACGCTGCTGTGGCAGGACCCGCTGCCGCAGGCCGAGGGTGAGGCCATCGACGCCGCCGACGCGACGGCGCTCAAGGCCAAGCTCCTCGACTCGGGCCTCACGGTCTCGCAGCTGGTCTCCACCGCGTGGGCGTCGGCCTCGACATTCCGCGGCAGCGACAAGCGCGGCGGTGCCAACGGCGCCCGCATCCGCCTCGAGCCGCAGCGCGGCTGGGAGGTCAACGACCCGGACGAGCTCGCCCAGGTCCTGCGCGTCCTCGAGGGCGTCCAGGCCGAGTTCAACTCCGGTGCCAAGAAGGTCTCCCTGGCCGACCTGATCGTCCTCGGCGGTGCCGCCGCGGTCGAGAAGGCCGCCAAGGACGCCGGCTTCGACGTGGCGGTTCCCTTCACGCCGGGCCGCGTGGACGCGACCGAGGAGCACACGGACCCGGAGTCCTTCGCCGCGCTGGAGCCGACCTCGGACGGCTTCCGCAACTACCTCGGCAAGGGCAACCGCCTGCCGGCCGAGTACCTGCTGCTCGACCGCGCCAACCTGCTCACCCTGAGCGCCCCCGAGCTGACCGTCCTCGTCGGCGGCCTGCGCGTCCTCGGCGCCAACCAGGGCGGCTCGTCGCACGGCGTCTTCACCGAGACCCCGGGCAAGCTGACCAACGACTTCTTCGTCAACCTGCTCGACCTGGGCACGGAGTGGAAGTCGACGTCCGCGGACCAGACCACGTTCGAGGGCCGTGACGCCTCGGGCGCGGTCAAGTGGACCGGCACCCGTGCCGACCTGGTCTTCGGCTCGAACTCCGAGCTGCGCGCGCTCGCGGAGGTCTACGCGAGCGACGACGCGAAGGAGAAGTTCGTGAAGGACTTCGTCGCGGCGTGGGCCAAGGTCATGGACCTCGACCGGTTCGACCTCGTCTGAGTTGTTGGACCCCTGAGGGCCGGACCCTTCCGGGGTCCGGCCCTCTCCGGCGCCCGTGCGGATGTGATCCGTACGGGCGCCGTCGTGATCAGCCGGCCAGCGACGTCGTATGCCGCCGGCTCGGTGCCCAGCAGCGGATGATGTCGCGTACCGAGACGATGCCGACCGGCTCGTGGCCGCGGTCGTCGAGCACGACCAGATGCCGGAAGCCGCCGTGCGTCATGGCGTCCGCGGCATCCTCCAGAGTCCACGTCGGGGCGGCGAAGACGACGTTGTTGGTGGTGTGGGTGCCGGCCTTCTCGTGGTCCGGGTCCTGGCCGAGACCGACTGAGTTCAGGATGTCGCGCTCGGTCAGAATGCCGAGCCCGCTCGTGTCGGGGTCGAGAACGACGGCCGCGCCGACACGGCGTGCCGACATCAGCTGGGCTGCCTGGCGGAGGGTGTGGTCGGGGCCGATGATGAGGACCAACGTGCTCATGGCGTCACGGACGAGCATGGGATGGAGCCACCTCCTGCGGTTCCGCTTCCGAGCCCCCGGTGCCCCGAGCAGAGCACCTGTTGAACACTTCACAAGTTCACAAGTGGGGGGACTCTCAGAGTTGCAGCGAAGCGGGAACTCAACAAGGGGCGCGTACGGGCACAGGGCGCGCCTGGTTACGCGCCGTACCCGCCGACGTCAGTACCGCTGGTTCAGATAGCCCAGCAGCTCCTCGTGGAGCGGACCGTTCGACGCGGCCGCGTTTCCGCTGTGCGGGCCAGGACGCCCGTCAAGGCCGGTGAACGTGCCGCCTGCCTCCGTCACGATGATCGCGTTGGCCGCCATGTCCCACAGGGACAGCTCCGGCTCCGCGCAGATGTCGACGGAACCCTCGGCGACCATCATGTACGGCCAGAAGTCGCCGTAGCCGCGGGTACGCCACACCGCCCGCGTGAGATCCAGGAAGCCGTCGAGCCGCCCCTGCTCCTCCCAGCCGCTCAGGCTCGAGTACGCGAAAGAGGCGTCGGCCAGCCGCGACACGCGCGAGACGTGCAGTCGGCTCGCGGACGTCAGGCTGCGCCCCGTGAACGCGCCGTGCCCCTTCGCCGCCCACCAGCGGCGGCCCAGCGCAGGCGCCGACACCACGCCGACAACCGGCTGGAAGCCGCCCTCGCCCGCCTCCATCAGCGAGATGAGCGTCGCCCAGACCGGCACACCGCGTACGTAGTTCTTGGTGCCGTCGATCGGGTCGATCACCCAGCGGCGCGGGCCCGTGCCCTCGATCCCGTACTCCTCGCCGAGGATCGCGTCGCGCGGGCGCGCCCGCCCGAGGTGGCCGCGGATGAGCTCCTCGGCCGCCTTGTCGGCCTCGCTCACCGGCGTCATGTCCGGTTTGGTCTCCACCTTGAGGTCGAGGGCCTTGAACCGGTCCATCGTCGCCGCGTCGGCGGCGTCCGCGAGGACGTGGGCGAGACGCAGGTCATCGTGATAGTCGGGCATGGGCGAACAGTATCGATCTCCTTGCGGATGCGGCCACATGGCCTCTGGGACCAAGGGCTGCGCCGGTTCCCGTCCATTACGGGCAGTCACGTACGAACCCTTGACAGTGCTCGTGGGCGCGTCAACCCTGACACGGGAGCCGCTCGGCCGGGGAGGCGATGATGCCTGCAGCGCGGGAATCCTTGTTGGACGCGGCCTACATGGCGCTGGCGCGACGTCCGTGGTCCGGGGTGCGGATGGTCGACGTCGCGGCCGTGGCCGGGGTCTCGCGGCAGACTCTGTACAACGAGTTCGGAAGCAAGGACGGGCTCGCCCGCGCGCTGGTGCGCCGTGAGGCCGACGCGTATCTGTCGGGTGTCGACCGCGCCCTGGCGAGCCATGTCGAACCGCGGGAACGGCTCGCTGCCGCTGCCGAGTGGACCGTCGTGGCGGCGCGCGGGAACGTGCTGGTGCGGGCTGTGCTGACCGGGTGCTGGAGTGAGCGGCTGCCGTCGCTGACGCTTTCCGCCGTGCCGTCGTCGTCCGCTGTGCCGGCGCAGCGGCGGGCGGACGGGCCGCTGCCGTCGCCCTCCGACGTGGTCGGGCTTGTCCGGGACCGGGCTATGGCCTACCTGGCCCCGGCGGGTACCTCGAGGTACGAGGCGGTGGAGGTGGCGCGGGCGTGCGAGGTCGCCGTGCGGCTGGCTTTGTCGTGCGTGGTTGCCCCTGTGGGCGAGGGCGGGGTCGGGCAACTGGTGCGGGAGGCGTTGGGCAGCGGTGCGCTGCGGTTGTGATCTTTCTGCGGGCGATCGCCCGCAGTGTCAGCACGACCGCCCGCGGTCAGTACGACCACCCAGAGTGTCAGCACGACCGCTTGCAGTCAGTACGACCACCCCCAGTGTCAGTACGACCGCCACCAGTGTCAGTGAGCCGACCCCGAGAGCTGGAGCCCGATCACGCCGACGATGACCAACGTGATCGAGACGATCTTCATCGTCGAGACCAGGTCGCCGAGGAAGACCATGCCGTAGATCGCGGTGCCCGACGCGCCGATCCCCGTCCACACCGCGTACGCCGGACCGATGTCGAGGCGTCGCAGGGCTAGCGTCAGCAGTCCGAAGCTGCCGAGCGCGAAGCAGGCGAAGGCGATCGTGGGCCAGAGTCTGGTGAAGCCGTGCGAGAGCTTGAGGCAGACCGCGAAGCCCGTCTCCAACAGACCGGCCACGATGACCAGCAGCCATGCCAACGCCATGTATCCGCCTCCCGCGTCAGGTGATCGCGTCAGATGACCGTTCCTCCCCCAGTGCCTTAAGGGCCTGGGAGGTACCCCCATCCGCTTCGTCTGGCTTGGGTCCAGCTTGGTGCGATTATGCACTTACCGTTGCGGTCCCGGCGCAAACACCGGGAGGTCAGCCAGCGAACTCAGGACGTCGGTCAGTGACGTTCAGTCGCCTTCGCGGCGCTCCCGGGTCGCCAGCAGCCGGCGCAGCGAGTACAGCCGCGCCGGATCAGCATGGCCCTCGGCCACCCACTCGTCGAGCGCGCAGTCCTGCTCGTCGTGGCTGCAGGCGCGCGGGCAGCCCTCCGTGCCGGGCTCCAGGTCGGGGAAGGCGTGGATGACCCGGGACGGGTCGACATGGGCGAGGCCGAAGGACCGTACGCCCGGAGTGTCTATCACCCAGCCGTCGCCCGAGCCGTCCCCGGCGCCGAGCAGGGGCAGGGCCAGGGCTGATGTGGTGGTGTGCCGGCCGCGGCCCGTCACCGCGTTGACGAGCCCGGTGGTCCGTCGGCGGTCCTCCGGGACCAGCGCGTTGACCAGCGTCGTCTTGCCCACACCGGAGTGGCCGACGAACGCGGTGATCTTTCCGTCGAGATGCTCGTGCACGCGCTCCGCGGCGCTGCCGTCCTCCAGCTCGCCACGGCTGGTGACGACATACCGGACACCGAATGCGCCGTACATCTCGAGCAGCTTGTCCGGCGGGGCGAGGTCGGACTTGGTGAGGACGAGCAGCGGTTCGAGCCCCCCGTCGTACGCCGCGACCAGACAGCGGTCGATCAGGCGCGGCCGCGGCTCGGGGTCGGCGAGGGCGGTGACGATGGCGAGCTGGTCTGCGTTGGCGACGACCACGCGCTCGTACGGATCGTCGTCGTCGGCCGTGCGCCGCAGGACGGAGGTGCGCTCGGAGATCCGCACGATGCGGGCGAGGGTGTCCTTCTGGCCGGACAGATCGCCGACCAGGTGGACCCGGTCGCCCACGACGGCGGCCTTGCGGCCGAGCTCGCGCGCCTTCATCGCGAGGACGACGCGGTCCTCGACGAGGCAGGTCAGCCGCCCGCGGTCCACGGTGAGGACCATGCCTTCCGCGGCGTCCTCGTGCTTCGGACGGATGCTCGTACGGGGCCGGTTGCCCTTGCGGTTGGGGCGGACCCGGACGTCGTCCTCGTCGGTGTGCTTGCCGTAGCGGCGCATGGCTCGGAATCCCGCCCGTCAGTTCCCGAGCATTCCGGCCCACATGTCGGGAAAGTCCGGCAGGGTCTTCGCCGTCGTCGCGACGTTCTCGATCTGCACGCCTTCCACGGCGAGGCCGATGACGGCACCGGCGGTCGCCATGCGGTGGTCGTCGTAGGTGTGGAAGACGCCGCCGTGCAGCGGGCGCGGGCGGATGTGGAGCCCGTCCGCGGTCTCGGTGACGTCGCCGCCCAGCTCGTTGATCTCCTTGGTGAGGGCCGCGAGCCGGTCCGTCTCGTGCAGACGCAGATGGGCGACGCCGCGCAGGGTCGACGGGGAGTCGGCGAGGGCCGCCACGGCCGCGATGCCCGGCGTGAGCTCGCCGACCTCGCTCAGGTCGGCGTCGATGCCGTGGACCGAGCCGGAGCCGGTGAACACCAGGCCCTGGTCGGTCAGCTCGCAGGAGCCGCCCATCTCGGTGAAGAGCTCGCGCAGCCGGTCGCCGGGCTGGGTGGTGCGCTCGGGCCAGTCCGGGATGACGACACGGCCGCCGGTGACCAGGGCCGCGGCCAGGAACGGCTGGGCGTTCGACAGGTCCGGCTCGATCGTGAGATCCACACCGAGCACGGCGCCCGGAGTGACTCGCCAGACGTTCGGTTCGCCGCCCGCCTCCGGCGTGTCCACCTGGGCTCCGGCGTTGCGGAGCATGTCGACGGTCATCCGGATGTGCGGCATCGAGGGCAGGGCCGAGCCGGTGTGGCGGACCTCGACGCCCTGGTTGAAGCGCGGGGCCGAGAGCAGCAGAGCGCTCACGAACTGCGACGACGAGGAGGCGTCGACCTCGACCGGACCGCCGTCCAGCGCTCCGCCGCCGAAGACGGTCATCGGGAGGGCCCCGCGGCCGTCGTCGTCGATCCGCGCACCGAGGACGCGGAGGGCGTCGATCACGCCGTTCAGCGGACGCTCGTACGAGCGGGGGTCGCCGTCGAACCGCACGGGACCGTCCGCGAGCGCCGCGACCGGCGGCAGGAAGCGCATCACGGTGCCGGCGTTGCCGACGTCGACCGTGGCCGGCCCCTGCAGCCCCGAGGGGATCACGCGCCAGGCCTCGCCCGACGCGGCGGGGCCGCCGGCGACGGTGGAGCTGGAGGACACCGTCTCCTCGATGCCGACACCCATGGCGCGCAGACCGCCCGCCATCAGCAGCGTGTCGCGGGAGCGCAGCGGACGCCGCAGCCAGCCGGGCTCGGCGGCCAGTGAGGCCAGGACGAGGGCCCGGTTCGTGACCGACTTGGATCCGGGCACGTGGACCGTCGCGTCGACGGCCGCGCTCGCGTGCGGGGCGGGCCAGAGGTCGATGTGCGCTGGGTTCTCGGTCATGCCCCTCACTTTAGTGGTTGGCCATGTCCGGAGATCTTGATCAAATGTGGCGAAACCCATGCGAAACAGTGCGCTGATATGCGGCTGGGTGCGCATTCTCGTCGAACATCGGTCCGCTCGGCCCAACCGGTTGCTCTGACCGGCTCATACGGGGTCCCCTGACCGGCTCATACGTCGAGCAGCCACCGGCCGCCGCCGATGAGCGAGCAGAGCGACACGGCATGGAAGAGGAAGAGCCACATCCCCGCCGGAACGTGCGTGAGCCGCGACAACTGGTCCGCGTCCGAGTCGCCGGCACTGCCCCTCCGCCGCTTGGCCTGCAGTTCGAAGGCGGGCCGTACGCCGCCGAGGAGCAGGAACCACACCACGACGTACGCGAAGGCCGCCTGCACCTGCGGACCCGTGAGCCAGGAGACGAGCAGGAACGCACCGCCGGTGACGATCACCGTCAGGGCGCCGTACGCGTTGCGGATCATCACCAGCATCGCGACGAGCAGGGCGGTGGCGAACCACAGCAGGGCCGTGATGTGGTCCGCGGCAAGCAGCGCAGCGCCACCGAGGCCGAGCAGCGGGGGAGCGGTGTACCCGGAGGCCGCGGTGAGGATCATGCCAAGGCCGGTGGGTCTGCCGCGGCTGACCGTGAGGCCACTGGTGTCGGAGTGCAGGCGTATGCCGTCCAGGCGGCGGCCGGTGAGGAGGGCGACCAGGCCGTGACCGCCCTCGTGGGCGATGGTGATCGCGTTGCGGGCGAGCCGCCACGGGCGGTACGGCACGACCACGGCGAGCGCGACGGCCGCGGTGGCGAGCACCACCCACTGGTCGGGGTCCGGCTGGGTGCCGAAGACGCGGTCCCAGAGAGAGGCGAGTGATGCACTCGCGGTGGTCGTTGCGCTCTCCATGTCTGGGGCGGGCTCCTCTCGGGCGGTGAAGCTCCCTGGAAGGGTGGTGGTGGGAGACGGGTGGGGCTGGCAGTGTGGCACGTATGTGCGGACGGTATGCATCGAGTCGTAGGCCAGAGGATCTCGCAGGAATCTTTGAGATCGAGAAGTGGGACGCCAAGGAGACGCTGGAGCCCGACTACAACGTGGCTCCCACCAAGGACGTCTACGCGGTACTCGACCGTCCTCTGAAGGACGCCGACAGCCCACGACCGGTTCGCCAGCTGCGGACGCTCACCTGGGGACTCGTACCGTCGTGGGCCAAATCACCCGAGGGCGGGGCGCGGATGATCAACGCGCGTGCGGAGACGGTGCACGAGAAGCCGTCGTACCGGCGCGCCTTCTCCTCCCGGCGCTGCATCATCCCCGCCGACGGCTATTACGAGTGGGTGACCGGGTCCGCCGAGCGCGATCTCGAGGTCCAGGGCAAGAAGAAGCGGCCGCGGAAGCAGCCGTACTTCGTGACGCCCGCGGACGGGTCCGTCTTCGCGATGGCCGGGCTGTACGAGTTCTGGCGCGACCGGACGCTGCCGGACGATCATCCGCGGGCGTGGTGGGTGACGTGTGCCGTGATCACGACGGAGGCGGAGAGCGGGCCGCTCGGGGTCGCCCCGGCGGAGGGGCCGGGGTCGTTGGCCCGGATTCATCCTCGGATGCCGTTGATGCTTACGCCTGATCGGTGGGATGCGTGGCTGGATCCGTCTCGGACGGATCCTGAGGATCTGCGGGGCCTGCTTGCCCCGCCTCCCGAGGGGCTGATGCGGGCCTATCCCGTTTCCACGGCGGTCAGTGATGTGCGGAACAACGGGCCCGAGCTTTTGAAGGAGCTGGACGCCCCCGAGGTGGGCACGCTGTTCTGAGGGCTCACCCTCATGGGCCAGGGCGCCTTTCGTCGTGGGCACGGCCCACAGCAGTGCCCGCAGTGGTAGCGCGGCAGTATGGGGCTGTGACGCGTACTGAGAACGTGGAGACCGATGCCGGTCCTGCTCGGATCACCTGGTGTGCCGCCGAGGCGAAGGCGCGGATCGTGCTTGCTCTCGGGCATGGGGCCGGTGGGGGGATCGAGGCGCGGGATCTGCAGGCGCTCGCCGGGGTGCTGCCTGCGCGCGGGGTGACCGTTGCGCTTGTCGAGCAGCCCTGGCGGGTGGCCGGGAAGAAGGTGGCGCCCGCGCCGAAGACGTTGGACGTGGGATGGCGGGGGGTGTGGCCGGCGCTCGCGAAGCCCGGGCTGCCCGTCGTCTCGGGCGGCCGCAGCGCCGGGGCCCGCGTCGCCTGCCGTACGGCCGTCGAGCTGGGCGCCCACGCCGTGCTCGCCCTCAGCTTTCCGCTGCACCCGCCCGGCAAGCCGGAGAAGTCCCGCGCCGAGGAGCTGCTCGGCTCCGGCGTGCCCACACTCGTCGTCCAGGGCGGCAACGATCCCTTCGGGAGGCCGGAGGAGTTCCCGAAGGGGGACTACGAGCTCGTCGACGTGCCGCACGGCGATCACGGGTTCGCCGTCCCGAAGAGGGCCGCGCTCGGCCAGGACGAGGCCCTGGAGATCATCACCGGCGGTGTCGCCGAGTGGCTTGTGTCACTCGAATGACGCCATTGTTGCCTGCCGGGAATGTTCGAGCCCCGAACCACTGTTGTGGCGGACAGACGGTACCGACAGCCGGTACCGGACCGTTCGTAGTTCGTAGGAGAGGAAGTCCGCCGCATGGGTTCGACCATCTGCCCGACCCGCCGCAGCGCCGCTGACCTGGACTGGACGGTGCTGTACGCGGCCAAGAGCGCCCCCAATCGGGCGGCGGGCGGACCGGATAGTCGTCTATCCTCCGATTCGAGTGGGGTCGGACGCGGCTCCGCCACATCGCTGGAGGAGGTGGGTCCGGTCGCTGGGACCGACGCAGGGACCGACAACGGCCAGGCGGATCAGCCCGAGGGCGCGGAGACGGCTGCCGAGCGCAACGCGCGCTTCGAGCGGGATGCCCTGGAGTTCCTCGACCAGATGTACTCGGCCGCGCTGCGCATGACGCGCAACCCCGCCGATGCCGAGGACCTGGTGCAGGAGACGTATGCCAAGGCGTACGGCTCGTTCCACCAGTTCCGCGAGGGCACGAACCTCAAGGCGTGGCTGTACCGCATCCTCACGAACACGTTCATCAACAGCTACCGCAAGAAGCAGCGCGAGCCGCAGCGCAGTGCCGCCGAGGAGATCGAGGACTGGCAGCTGGCGCGCGCCGAGTCGCACATGTCGACGGGGCTGCGCTCCGCCGAGTCGCAGGCGCTCGATCACCTGCCCGACTCGGACGTGAAGGCGGCGCTGCAGGCGATCCCCGAAGAGTTCCGTATCGCCGTGTATCTGGCGGACGTTGAGGGCTTTGCGTACAAGGAGATCGCGGACATCATGGGTACACCCATCGGTACTGTGATGTCGCGGCTTCACCGCGGCCGCCGCCAGCTGCGGGGCATGCTGGAGGACTACGCCCGCGACCGCGGGCTCGTCCCGGCCGGCGCCGGAGAGTCGGACGAAGCGAAAGGGTCGGGCTCATGAGCTGCGGAAAGCCGCACGAGACTGACTGCAGTGAGGTACTCGACCATCTCTATGAGTACCTGGACCATGAGATGCCGGACACCGACTGCAGCAAGTTCGAGCACCACTTCGAGGAGTGCTCGCCCTGCCTGGAGAAGTACGGGCTCGAGCAGGCCGTGAAGAAGCTGGTCAAGCGCTGCTGCGGCCATGACGACGTGCCCGCCGGGCTGCGGGCGAAGGTCATGGGACGCATCGAGCTGATCCGGTCCGGCCAGGCCGTTCCCGATCACGACGTGACGATCTCGGACCTGCCGGCGGGCGCCCAGGAGGGCTGAGAGTCCCCGCACGCATACCTACCAGGCCGCGGCATTGCGCCGCGGCCTGGTGGCGTTCTGTATGCAGGCTTGGCGGGCGTTCTGTACGCAGGCTTGGCGGCGCCCTGTATGCAATATCGTCACCCGAATGTGCTAATCCGTGGCCGCGGCGCCACGGGAATCACCCATTGCCGCCCCCGTGCCCCTCGCCCCGCTCTATTCTCCGGAGCCTTGACGGGCTTTGCCCGGCCGTACGGCCCGGGCTACGCGAGGGGAGCGCCATGCGGTCGGTTCCACCGTGCGCCCGCGTCTTCATCGCCTGCGTCACCGTGGCCGCCGTCGCCTGTGCGGTTCCCGCTCTGACGCCGCGTACCCCCTGGCTCGCGGTGGCGCTGCTCGCCCTGCTCTACGCCGGGTGCGAGCAGGCGCCGCGGTTCCGGATCGCCGGGCGCCGGGCTCCCGAGGGCATGGGCACCTTCTTCCCTGTGCTGCTTGCCGGAGCGTTCCTGCTGCCGCCCGCGGCCGCCGCGCTGGTCGCCGTGCCCGGCGGGCTGCTCGCCCCCGTCGAACAGCGGCCCCAGTGGGTACGCCGGGTCTGGCGCGCCGCCCAACTCGCCCTGAGCGCCTGGGCGGCCGCCACGGTGCAGGCGCCGCTGGGCGGGCTCGGCGCCGTGACCGCCGCCGACTTCCCGTACGTCCTCGTCCCCGTCGGGGCCGCCGTGCTGGCCTTCTGCTGCGTCCTGTCGTACCTGGACAGCGGCATCCTCGCGGCGGCGAGGGGAGTGCCTCCCGTGCCCTTCCGGCGGAGGGGAGGGGCGGCGGTGTCCGCCGCGGGGCGGGGGCTGCTCCTACGCTCGCTCGCACCCGTCGGGGTGCACGGGCTCGCCGGGCTGATGATGGCCGTGCTGTGGCGCAGCCCGTACGGTCCGCTCGCGGCGCTGCTCGTGCTGCTGCCGATGTACGTCTCCTGCTGGGTCTTCGCGCAGTACCACCACGAGCGCAACGCCCATCGGGCCACCATCCGTGCACTCGTGCAGGCGGTCGACATCAAGGACGAGTACACGCGCGGGCACAGCGAGCGCGTCGGACAGGCGTCGATGATGATCGCGCGGGAACTGGGCATGGACGACGAGCGGGTGGAGGTGCTGCGGTTCGCCGGCATCCTGCACGACGTGGGCAAACTCGGCGTACCGACACGGCTGTTGAGGAAGGACGGTCCGCTGACCCCGCAGGAGCGGCGCATCATCGAACTGCACCCGGAGTACGGGCACGAGATGGTGCGCGGCATCGGGTTCCTGGGGGAGGCGCGGACCGCGATCCTCCACCACCACGAGCGGCTGGACGGCAGCGGTTACCCGTACGGGCTCGTGGGCCACCAGATCCCCGAGTGCGCGCGGGTGGTGGCCGTCGCCGACGCCTTCGACGCGATGACGTCGACACGGTCGTACCGGAGGGCACGGCCGGTGGCGGTCGCGGTGGAGGAACTGAAACGGTGCGCCGGGGCCCAGTTCGACCCCCAGATGGTACGGGCCCTGGTGCGCGCCCTCGAGCGCCACGGCTGGCACCCGGCGGTCACGGCGGACGAGCCCGGCCCCCACGGGGCGGTCCCCGCCGCTCGACCGGCACCCGTCCGCGCGGACAAGGCGTCATGACCGGGCACGGGGGCCCGGACCCGGGGGCCCTACGCCGCTCAGCGACCCGGTCCTCGCGCCGCTCCGCGGCGGGCATTCCGCGCCGCTCCGCGCCGGGGGCTCTGCGCCGCTTGGCGGCACGGATCTTGCGTCGCTCTTCGCCGGAGTCGTCGCGCCGTGACGCGTCGGCCGTGCCGCCTCGCGTGGGGCCGGGGGTGTCGCGCCGTGACGCGTCGGACGAGCGGCCTCGCGTGGGGCCGGGGGTGTCGCGCCGTGACGCGTCGGAGCCAGCCCGCCGCTTCGTGCCGGGGGAGGCCTCGCGTCGCCCCTCGGCTCGGGGCTCGCACCGCTCTCCGTCGGGCGACGGCCGCCGTTTCGCGGCCCGTATCCCCGTCCTCGTCCATACTTCCGCCGCCCTTCTCACCCTCGGCGCCCTCGCCTGGACCCTCTGGTGCGGGCTCGAGGAGCGCGGGACCGCTCTGGCGTTCGGGGTGCTCATCGTCGTCGGGGAGCTGGCGCGGTGGAGTGGTGGTGGGGCGGCCGTCGACCGGGAGCCCGCGCCGCTTGCGACCGCCGCGGCGCTGGCGTACGCGCTGCTCGGTGACAATGCGGGGCAGCCCACGCACCACGGCGTCCACCAGGTGGTCACCGTCGCTGTCGCGGCCGGGCTCGTCGGCTGCGTACCGCATGTGGCGGCGGGCCGCGGGCCCTCGCTCGACCACATGGCGCGGCGCGTGCTGACGGTGGCATTCGCCGCCGTCTGCTGCCAGCCGCTGTACAACGCGGGGAAACTGCAGGAGTGGGTGGGCAGCGGGCCGTACCACGCGCTGTGGGTCGTCGGCGTCCTCGCGCTCAGCGCCCTCTGCGACGCCGTGCTCGCCGCTGCCATGGCGCACGCCCGCACCGGCTGGCCGTTCGGGCCCCTGCTGCGCGACGAACTGCGCGCCATGCTCGGCATCGGCTCCGCCGTCTGCGCGACGGGAGCGGTGATGTCGCTGGCGGTCACGGTCGCCGGGCTGTGGGCGCTGCCCGTCTTCTCGCTGCCGCTGCTGCTCACCCAACTCGCCTACCGCCGCTACGCCGCAGTGCGTACCACCTATCGGCAGACCATCGCATCCCTCGCCCGGGCCACCGAGATCGCCGGATACACCCCGGCGGGCCACGCCCGCCGCGTCGCCGCGCTCAGCCGGGCGGTCGGCCGCGAGCTGGGCCTGTCGGAACCGGACCTCACCGTCCTCGAGTACGCGGCCCTGATGCACGACATCGGGCAGCTGTCCCTCGTCGACCCCGTCGCGGCCGGGGCCACCGCGGCCCTGCCCGCCGAGGAGCAGCGGCGCATCGCCCTGCTCGGCGGCGCCGTGGTGCGCCAGACAGGGGTGCCCGCCGAGGTCGCCGTCGTCGTGGAGCGGCAGGCCGATCCGTACCGCGACCAGCCCCTGCAGGCCCGCATCGTGCGCGCAGCCAACGCGTACGACGAACTGGTGCGCGAGGAGGGCCCCGGAGGGCCGCTCACCGCGCTGGAGCGGCTGCGGCTGGCCACCGGCCACGACTACGCGCCTGAGGTGGTGGAATCGCTCACCCGGGTGCTGTCGCGGGGGACCTCGGTCCTGTGGCAGCGGGCCGTCTGACCATGCCCTAGGCCGGGTAACCGATGGGTAATGAGCGGCCGTCCGACCGTACGTGGTTGGATGCGAAGAACAGGGGCAGGACCGAGGCTGCACTGTCTTCACCACACTTGCAGGCGGGAATCGTGAGGATCTTCGGCAAGGGACGGCATCGGCCCTCCGCCTCATGGCGGCAGGCCACCGACCGGGCGTTCACGCTCATCGGGGACGGCCGGTACGAGGACGCTGGCGCGCTGCTGACACGCGCGGCGGACCTGGAGCCGTGGCTGTCCGAGTCCTGGTTCAACCTCGCCCTTCTCCACAAGTTCCGGCACGACTGGGAGCAGGCGCGGGCCGCGGGGCTGCGCGCGGTGGCCCTGCTGGACCGGGACACGGGCGCCCCCGACTGGTGGAACGTCGGCATCGCGGCGACCGCCCTGCAGGACTGGCCGCTGGCGCGGCGGGCCTGGCAGGCGTACGGGCTGCGGGTGCCCGGCGGTGCGGCGGCCGGCGGTCAGCCCACCGGCATGGATCTGGGCAGCGCGGCCGTGCGGCTCTCGCCCGAGGGCGAGGCGGAGGTCGTGTGGGGCCGTCGGCTCGACCCGGCGCGGATCGAGGTGCTCTCCGTCCCGCTGCCGTCCTCGGGCCGCCGCTGGGGCGAGGTCGTGCTGCACGACGGCGTCCCGCACGGCGAGCGCACCACGTCCACCGGCCACTCGTACCCCGTCTTCGACGAGATCGAGCTGTGGGCCCCCTCGCCCGTGCCCACCTGGGTCGTGCTCCTGGAGGCCGACACCGAGGACGACCGGGACGCCCTGGAGCGGCTCGCGGCCGACGCGGGCTTCGCCGCCGAGGACTGGTCCTCGTCAGTACGGCTGCTGTGCCGCATGTGCTCGGAGAGCCGGATGCCGAGCGACGAGGGCGACGGCGACCACCTCGACCCGCACGACCACAGCGAGCCGGGCCACCCCGGGCCGCTGGGCCACCGCACCGACGGACAGCTGTGGGTGCCCGAACGGGAGTGCGGCATAGCCGCGCCCGCCTCCCTGGTGCGCGGGCTGCTGGACGGCTGGGTGGCCGACAGCCCCGACTCCCGGGACTGGCGGGATCTCGAAGAGGTCTGCTGATTCCTCTGATTCCTCGCCGCTGATTCCTCCCCGTAGGCTGTACCAGCACCACATTCGAAGGTTTCCATGGAAGGCGTACGGCGGAGATGGCGCAGCAGGACACTGAGCAGGAGCGGGCAGGGAGCTCGGCGGTTCTCCCCGTGGACGACGAGGGTTTCGTCATCGACACCGAGGACTGCGAGGCCCGTGAGACGGCCTACCGCGAGCGCGGGACGTCCCGGCCGATCACGGTCGTCGGCAACCCGGTGCTGCACAAGGAGTGCAAGGACGTCACAGAGTTCGACGACAAGCTCGCGCAGCTCGTCGACGACATGTTCGCGAGCCAGCGCACCGCCGAGGGCGTGGGCCTCGCCGCCAACCAGATCGGCGTCGATCTGAAGGTCTTCGTCTACGACTGCGGGGACGACGAGGGTGTGCGCCACGTGGGCGTCGTCTGCAACCCCGTCCTCCAGGAGCTGCCGGCCGACCAGCGCCGCCTCGACGACTCCAACGAGGGCTGCCTCTCCGTCCCGACGGCCTACGCCTCGCTGGCCCGCCCCGACTACGCGGTGGTGACGGGCCAGGACGAGAAGGGCAACCCCATCAAGGTGCGCGGCACGGGCTATTTCGCGCGCTGCCTGCAGCACGAGACGGATCATCTGTACGGGTACCTGTACATCGACCGGCTCTCCAAGCGGGACCGCAAGGATGCTCTGCGGCAGATGGCGGAGGGCACGCCGCGCTACCCGGTCGTCCCGAACGACTGACCCACTCCCCACCCCCCAACTCGTAGGACTCCCGGTGCTGTTGAGGCGCCCGGGATCCTGTTCGGCGCCTGTCCGGGATCTCCCGGCAGGCGCCGATCGCGTATGCGGGCGCGTGCCCCGTCATGGCCCCGCCCCGGGCGCCGTCCGAGCCTCTCGCATGTGGTCACGTTCCGGCCTGGAGTGGTCGATATCTATCTCAAGCGAACAGGAATCGGATGTGCTGTGTGATGTTCTTGTCACCGTGGGGTGGTGAATGAAGCAAATCCGTTCCCTGAATGGTCAGTTGTAGTGCTCAATGGAATGTGACGCGGGGATACGCGTTGACGTGCGCTCTGAGGGGGAGGGTGCCGCGTCACTGGTGGCTGAGAGGAGTTTGCGCATGCACGCCTTCTCGCGCGGCACGTTACGGACACACGCTCCGGTTTCACCGGCACTTTCTCTCCCGGTGATCGAGTCGGAGTTTCCACGGCAAATAGATCCGTACTGGCCGGGGCTCCAGGAGAACACCCGGGCATGGATGGACCACCGGCACGACCGCGACGTGGCCCATGGCAGGGGGGCGGCCTGGAAGCGGCTGCGCGGCGAGCCGTACAGGGCACAGGACGCACTCCGCCTCGCCGACGGGCTGACGGACGGTACCGCCCAGGGGACCGAACCGGGCGCCGCTGCGCCGGGTGCCGGCAGGGCGGGCACAGCTGTTACGCCCGTTTGTGGCGGGCAGATAAGGAACATGCCATGAAAAGCGAGGCAATTACCCCTGTTTCCCGGCTGGATGGCTCCGTTGAATTCTCTACGGTGACCTTGCCGGGGCCGAGGGCGTTCCAGGAAGAGCTTCGGCTTTGGCCGTTTGATCTGCCTTTCCCGTACAGGATCAGTCACGAAGGCGACCGCGTGGCCGCCCATAATCGTGAGTGGGTCCAGCGGATGGGGTTGGTTTCCGGCGAAGCGGCACTACGGCGCCATGATCGTTATGGCATGTCTCTGTTCGCCTGCCTGAACTACCCCGACGCGCCTCGCGAGGGTCTGGAACTGGTCAGCGACTGGGTTTCCTGGTGGGCGATTTGGAGCGACCTTCCCGACGACCCGGCTTTCGTCCAGGAGCCGGGCCGCGCGGAACGGTTCTTCGCGTCGCTGACTGCGGTCGCCAGCCCCTCACCCCAACCTCTGACGTCCGTGTCGACCGATCCCCACATCAACGCTTTCACCGATATCTGGAGGCGCTGGTGCGAGGGGATGTCGCCTCAGTTCATCAGGCGTACAAGGAAGAACTGGGTGGACTGGTTCGCTTCCTACCGCACACGCTCCGAGCATCGTCGCGAAAGCCGCACCCTGGATCTCGAGGAATACCTCGCGCTTCGCGATGTGACGGGAGGGGGGCTGCTGGAGATGGATGCCGCTGAGAGGGTCGGCGGCTACGAGGTGCAGCCCGAGTTCTTGGAGAGCCCTCCCCTCAAGGCGATGCGTCATAGCGCCACGCGGTCAATCAACATCACCCAGGATGTGCAGTCCCTCGCAAAGGAAGAGGCCGCAGGCGATCAGCACAACATGGTGATCGTTCTGGAGCGACAGCAGAACCTCACACGCGAGAAAGCTCTCCGGCAGATTCATGAACGAATACGCGGGTACACCGACTCCTTCCTCCGATACGAGGCGGAGATGCCCCAATTCCTCGACATGCTCATGGTGCCCGTCGAGGAGCGGACGTCGATCTACCGCTACGCCGCCGATCTACGCCAGCTGATGCGTGGCTGCGTCGACTTCTGTCAGGCGTCCGGGCGCTACCACCAGTAGGCCCTTCCGGGACCAGCACAAAGCCCGTCCGGAGAGCCGCGGAGGTGGTGGGCGGCGCCGCACGTTCAGGCGGCCTTCGGGCCCCTGAACGTGCGCCGGTACGCGTTCGGGGTCGTCCCCAGCGCCCGCAGGAACTGATGACGCATCGCCGCCGCATTGCCGAAACCGGCACGCCCGGCGATCGCATCCACCGTCTCGTCCGAACGCTCCAGCAACTCCTGGGCGAGGAGGACACGTTGCCGCAGCAGCCACCGGTACGGCGTGGTGCCGGTCTCCTGCTGGAAGCGGCGGGCGAACGTCCGCTGCGACATATGAGCCCGCGCCGCCAGCCGCTCCACGGTGATCTCCTCGTCGAGGTGCTCCTCCATCCACGCCAGTACGCCGCCGACGGTGTCGCACGGACTGTGGGGCAGCGGCCGCACGACGTACTGGGCCTGGCCGCCGTCGCGGTGCGGCGGGACCACCATGCGCCGGGCGATGGCGTTGGCGACCTCCACGCCGTGCTCGTCGCGGATGATGTGCAGGCACGCGTCGATACCGGCGGCGGTGCCCGCCGAGGTGATCACGGTGCCCTCGTCGACGTACAGCACATCGGGTTCGACACGGGTCCGTGGGTGACGCACGGCCAGTTCGGCGGCGTGCCGCCAGTGAACGGCACAGCGGCGGCCGTCCAGCAGGCCCGCCGCGCCGAGCACGAAGACGCCGGAACAGACGGACAGGACACGCGCGCCGCGCTCCGTGGCGCGGCGCAGGGCGGCGAGCAGCTCCTCGGGGTAGGTGCGGTTCACATACGACTCGCCGGCGGGTACGGCGATGAGGTCGGCCTCCTCGAGCCGGTCGATGCCGTGCTGCGTCTGCACGGAGAACCCGGCGTGCGTACTGAGCACCAGGCCTTCCGCTGAGGCCACCGCGAAGTCGTACACCGGCAGCCCTTCGTCGCTGCGGTCGAGGCCGAACACCTCGCACACCACACCGAGCTCAAAGGGATGCACGCCGTCGAGCAGTACTGCGGCCACGTTGTTCAGCACGACTCACCTCGCCTGGACGCGCAGGTCGGCTTGTCCCACCTGCTTTTCCGGCCGGGGTCCGGGGGCGGTCCCCCGGGCAGGCACAGCCGGCATGTTCACCAGTGTGCCGCAGGCGTGGCAGTAATTCGAGGGTTGGTGACAGTTCTGCCACTGACGCCCTCGCCCGGCGCGCGCGACAGTAGCGACATGAACGCATTCCTGGACTACCTGACCGTCCTGTCCCTCTTCCTCCTCCTCGCCGCACCGGCACTCGCCGGCCACGCCCACGAACGCCGCGTCGACCGCCAGCTGCGTGCCGCCGAGTCCGCAGACGGCGATGCCGGGGGTCCGCTCCTCCCCCGTGGGGAGCGGACCCGCCGGCACGACTTCGGGCGCGCGGCCTGAAAGGCCACGCGGCCTGGAGGGCCATGCGGCCCGAAAGGCGCCATGCGGCCCGAAGCGGTCTAGAAGTCGTCGTCGAACGAGACCGAGCCCTCCACCGCCACCTGGTACGCCGACGGGCGGCGCTCGAAGAAGTTGGTGAGCTCCTGGACGCCCTGCAGCTCCATGAAGGAGAACGGGTTCTCGGAGCCGTACACCGGTGCGAAGCCGAGCCGCTGCAGCCGCTGGTCGGCGACGCACTCCAGGTACTGCCGCATCGACTCCGTGTTCATGCCGGGGAGGCCGTCACCGCACAGGTCGCGCGCGAACTGCAGCTCGGCCTCGACGGCCTCCCGCAGCATGTCGGTGACCTGCTGCTGGAGCGCGTCGTCGAACAGCTCTGGCTCCTCCTTGCGGACGGTGTCCACGACGTCGAAGGCGAAGCTCATGTGCATCGTCTCGTCACGGAACACCCAGTTGGTGCCGGTGGCCAGGCCGTGCAGCAGACCCCGGCTGCGGAACCAGTACACGTAGGCGAAGGCGCCGTAGAAGAACAGCCCCTCGATGCATGCCGCGAAGCAGATCAGGTTCAGCAGGAAGCGGCGGCGGTCCGCCTTGGACTCCAGGCGGTCGATCTTCTCCACCGAGTCCATCCATTTGAAGCAGAACTCGGCCTTCTCGCGGATGGAGGGGATGTTCTCGACCGCGGCGAAGGCGGCCGCGCGGTCCTCCGGGTCGGGCAGGTATGTGTCGAGGAGCGTCAAGTAGAACTGGACGTGGACGGCCTCCTCGAAGAGCTGCCTGCTGAGGTACAGGCGGGCCTCGGGGGAGTTGATGTGCTTGTAGAGCGTCAGCACCAGGTTGTTCGCCACGATCGAGTCGCCCGTCGCGAAGAACGCGACCAGGCGGCCGATCAGGTGCTGCTCGCCCGGCGTGAGCTTCGCGAGGTCCGCGACGTCCGAGTGGAGGTCGACCTCCTCCACGGTCCAGGTGTTCTTGATCGCGTCCCGGTAACGCTCGTAGAAGTCGGGGTAGCGCATGGGGCGCAGGGTCAGTTCGAAGCCCGGGTCGAGGAGGTTGGTATTACGGGTGGTCATTACTGGCAGGCCTCGCAGGACTCGGGGTTCTCAAGGGAGCAGGCGACGGCGTCTTCCGGGGCCGGCTGCTGTACGGGGACGGGGGTCTGCGCCTGGGCCGCGCGGGCGATGCGCGTCGCCGGGCGTGAGCGCAGGTAGTACGTCGTCTTCAGGCCCGACTTCCAGGCGTACGCGTACATCGAGGAGAGCTTGCCGATGGTCGGCGTCTCCAAGAAGAGGTTCAGGGACTGGGACTGGTCCAGGAACGGGGTCCGGGCGGCCGCCATGTCGATCAGGCCGCGCTGCGGGATCTCCCACGCCGTGCGGTAGAGCGCGCGTACGTCCTCGGGGATCCAGGCGAAGTCCTGCACCGAACCGCCCGAGTCGCGCAGGGCCTCGCGGGTGCGGGCGTCCCATACGCCGAGCTGCTTCAGGTCGTTCACCAGGTACGAGTTGACCTGGAGGAACTCGCCGGACAGCGTCTCGCGCTTGAAGAGGTTCGAGACCTGCGGCTCGATGCACTCGTAGACGCCCGCGATCGAGGCGATCGTGGCGGTGGGTGCGATCGCGAGGAGCAGGGAGTTGCGCATGCCCGTCTCGGCGATGCGCTCCCGCAGGGCCGCCCACCGCTCCGGCCAGGTCAGCTCCACGTCGAAGTGGTCGGGGTGCAGGACGCCACGGGCCGTTCGGGTCTTCTGCCAGGCCGGGAGGGGACCGTTGCGGTCGGCGAGGTCCGCCGACGCCTCGTACGCCGCGAGCATGATCCGCTCGGCGATCCGCGTGGACAGCGCCTTCGCCTCGGCCGAGTCGAACGGCAGCCGCAGCTTGAAGAACACGTCCTGCAGGCCCATCGCGCCCAGGCCCACCGGACGCCACTTGGCGTTGGAGCGGCCGGCCTGCTCGGTCGGGTAGTAGTTGATGTCGACGACGCGGTCGAGGAACGTCACGGCCGTACGGACCGTCGCGTCCAGCCGCTCCCAGTCGATGTCGCCGTCGACCACGAACGCGCCCAGGTTGACGGATCCCAGGTTGCAGACGGCCGTCTCCCCGTCGTTCGTGACCTCGAGGATCTCGGTGCACAGGTTGGAGGAGTGGACCGTGTGGCCCGGCTCCGCCGTCTGGTTGGCGGTTCGGTTGGCGGTGTCCTTGAAGGTCATCCAGCCGTTGCCGGTCTGCGCGAGGGTGCGCATCATGCGGCCGTACAGATCGCGGGCCGGGATGGTCTTCCTGGCGAGGCCCGCGGCCTCCGCCTTGCGGTACGCCGTGTCGAACTCGTCGCCCCACAGGTCGACCAGCTCGGGTACGTCGGCGGGGGAGAAGAGGGACCACTGCCCGTCGGCGTCGACCCGGCGCATGAACTCGTCCGGGATCCAGTGCGCGAGGTTGAGGTTGTGGGTGCGCCGGGCGTCCTCGCCGGTGTTGTCGCGCAGCTCCAGGAACTCCTCGATGTCGGAGTGCCAGGTTTCCAGGTAGACCGCGGCCGCGCCCTTGCGCCTGCCGCCCTGGTTCACCGCGGCGACCGAGGCGTCGAGGGTCTTGAGGAACGGCACGATGCCGTTGGAGTGGCCGTTGGTGCCGCGGATCAGCGAACCGCGGGAGCGGATACGGGAGTACGACAGGCCGATGCCGCCCGCGTGCTTCGAGAGGCGGGCCACCTGCTGGTACCGCTCGTAGATCGAGTCGAGCTCGTCCAGCGGCGAGTCCAGCAGATAGCAGGAGGACATCTGCGGGTGCCGCGTACCGGAGTTGAAGAGCGTGGGGGACGAGGGCAGGTAGTCGAGGCGGCTCATCAGGGCGTACAGGGAGCCGACTTCCTCGACGGACCGGGGAGTGTCGTCCTCGGCGAGTCCGGCGGCGACCCGCAGCATGAAGTGCTGTGGCGTCTCGATGACGCGCCGGGTGATCGGGTGCCGCAGCAGATAGCGGCTGTGCAGCGTACGCAGCCCGAAGTAGCCGAAGCGGTCGTCGGCGCCCTCGGTGATCGAGGCGTCCACCAGCGCGTCCAGCCGAGCTGCGTGCAGGCGCACGAACTCGGCCGTGCGGTCGGCGATCAGGCCCTCGTGACGCCCGACCGCGACCGACTCGGAGAAGGACCTGACGCCCTGTGAGGCGGCCTCCTCGACGATGCTGATCGTCAGCAGCCGCGCCGCCAACTTCGAGTACGCCGGGTCCTCCGAGATCAGCCCGGCGGCGGCCTCGGTGGCCAGTTCGCGCAGCTCGGTCTCGTCCGCGGCGGCGGACCGGCCGCGCAGCGCGGCGGCGGCGACCCGGCCGGGGTCGGCGTCGGGGAGATCGGCGGTGAGGTCGGTCAGGGTGCGCAGCAGTGCGGCACCGGGACCTCCCGACTCGGGCTCGGCCTCTGCCTGGCGGACTGAAACCGGATCGGCTGGCGCGATGGTCACGTGGAGCTCTCCCTCGCTCGGCTCGGGGCCTGGCGGAGGGCAGCGGGCGCACGGGCACGCACGCAGGGCGGCGCGCGGCGCGTCCACCGGCCTGTACCGCGAGGCCCGGACGTCATGGGCACCCGGAACGGACGGACCGGGCGCACCGTCGGCAGGTCCTCGGACTCACGGGTACGCGAAAGCGCACCAGTACACCGTTGCGGGACAGTTCCGGACTCGCACCGAATTCCCCTGCGGCGACAGCGAGCATGAGCATACATGTGGGGGTGGACCATCGGGTGTACCCCCACATGTAGTGAGTCGCGTGTGAACAGGCAGCGGCTGTCGGTGCGCTCCGCTATCGTCGAAGGACGTCAGGAAGGAGGTCCCCATGACACTGTCGGCCGAGCACCTTGAGATCACTGACAAGTTCCACATCCACCCCGATGAATTCGACGAGGGCACGCGCATACTCGCCGCCAAGTCCCAGCGGATGCGCATCGAACTCATCGACGGCAGGGTCAGGAGCAGGGCTGTGCCCGACGGGGACCACGGACGGATCATTCAGTGGCTGTCGCGCATCTGCATGCAGCACCGGCCTGACTTGTGGCTCCATCCCGAGCAGGGGCTGAAGGTGCAGGAGTACCGGCTTGGCCGCGCTCGCCCGGACGCCTCGCTCGCGCCCAGTGACGCCTTCGTCGGCCAGGGCGAGTGGGCCGATCCCTCCCCCGTGCTGATGGCCGTCGAGGTCACCTCGTACGACGCGGACACCGACCAGCGCGACCGGGTGGAGAAGCCGCGCGCCTACGCCCAGACCCGCATCCCCGTCTACCTCCTGATCGACCGGGACAGTTGCGAGGTCACGGTCTTCAGCGAGCCGGACGGCGTCCGGTACGAGAACGCCCACACGGTGCCGTTCGGCAAGACCGTCACTCTGCCTGCGCCGCTGGACAACATCGTCCTGGAGACCGAACAGCTCAAGGACTGGGTGCGCTGACCCACGGCTACGGGCCGCCGCTCCCCGGCAAGGGAGTGGCGGCCCGCATCATGCACCCGTTAAGCGCTAGGACTCAGTGCGTCGCCCCCGCCGTCGCCGGCGGCAGCTCCGTCTGGACGCCCGGGTCGCCCGCGTCCGCCGTGTAGTCCTCCGGCGACGTCTCGTCGACACCGTCCGGCGCCTTCACCGCGCGCAGGACGAAGGTGAGGACCACCGTCACCACCAGGTTCAGCACGAAGGCCGTCAGGCCGATGTACCCGATCTCGCCGATGCCGGGGATCTCCGCGGACGAACCGCCGAAGTGCTTCTGGGTCGGGGACGCCACGCCGTACGCGGCCACCGTCCCGTACACCATGCCGACCGCCCAGCCCGCGAGCAGAGCCCAGCGGTGGAACCAGCGCGTGAACAGGCCGAACACCAGGGCAGGGAAGGTCTGCAGGATCCAGATGCCGCCCAGGAGCTGGAAGTTGATCGCGACCGTCTTGTCCATGCCGAGGACGAAGACCAGCGCGCCCACCTTGACCAGCAGCGACACCATCTTGGAGACCTTGGTCTCCTGTTCGGGCGTGGCGTCGGGCTTCAGGAAGTCCTTGTAGATGTTCCGGGTGAAGAGGTTGGCCGCGGCGATCGACATGATCGCGGCCGGGACGAGCGCGCCGATGCCGATGGCGGCGAAGGCGACGCCCGTGAACCAGTCGGGGAACATGTCCTCGAAGAGCTGCGGGATCGCCAGCTGACCGTTCTGCACCTTGATCCCGGCTGCGATGGCCATGAAGCCGAGCAGGCCGAGGAAGCCCAGCATCAGCGAGTACAGCGGCAGGATCGTGGAGTTGCGGCGGATGACGTCACGGCTGCGGCTGGACAGCACGGCCGTCACCGAGTGCGGGTACATGAACAGGGCGAGCGCCGAGCCCAGCGCCAGCGTGGCGTAGGTCCACTGCGAGGGATCGGCCGGGGCCAGCGCGCCGCGCGGCTTCTCGGTCGCCGGGTTGATCTGCGCGAAGGCGTCGCCCGCCTTGGCGAAGATGTCGTCGAAGCCGCCCAGCTTGATCGGGATGTAGATGATCGCGACCGCGATGACGATGTAGATCAGCGCGTCCTTCACGAAGGCGATCAGCGCCGGCGCCCGCAGACCGGACGAGTAGGTGTACGCGGCCAGCACACCGAAGGCGATCAGCAGCGGCAGGTCCTTGATGAACCAGTGCGTGTTCTCACCGCCGCCCACGCCCATCACGTCGAGCACCGCCTGGATGCCGACCAGCTGGAGCGCGATGTACGGCATCGTGGCGAGGATGCCGGTGACCGCGACGGCCAGCGACAGGCCCTTGGAGCCGAAGCGTCCGCGGACGAAGTCCGAGGTGGTGACGTACCCGTGCTTGTGCGAAACCGACCACAGACGCGGCAGGAAGACGAACATCAGCGGGTAGATGAGGATCGTGTACGGCACCGCGAAGAAGCCGGCCGCGCCCGCCGCGTAGATCGCCGCCGGGACCGCCACGAAGGTGTACGCCGTGTAGAGGTCGCCGCCGAGCAGGAACCAGGTGACCCAGGTGCCGAACGACCGGCCGCCCAGGCCCCATTCGTCGAGGCTGTTCTCGTTCGCGGCCCTGCGCCAGCGCGAGGCCAGGAAGCCCATGACCGTGACGGCCACGAAAAAGAGGATGAAGACGGCGAGTGCCACGCCGTTCACGCCGTCGTTCACTGGGACGCACCCCCCTCGCGGGAGGCCTTACGGCCGGCCTGGTCCTTCTGCCACAGCCGGTACGCGACCATGGTCAGCACGGTGGAGATGACGACCCAGGCCATCTGGTACCAGTAGAAGAACGGGACGCCGATGAGGGTCGGCTCGATCTTCGCGTAGGAGCCCACCCAGAGCATCGCGACGAACGGCGCGAACAGGCAGAGGGCTATCACCACCCTCACCGGTGTGACGACCGGTCCTCTCTCTTCAGGTTCTTGTGGCATACGGCGGCTCCCGTCCCCTCGCTGACCCCGACGATCACTGATCACTTGTCAATGCGGGGGAAATCTATGGGACGGTTCCGCGTTATGGAACCCCTGTCCGGATAGCGGACGTCAGTGTTCGGAGGTGCCCTCCGGAGCAGGGAGCCGGGCTCCCGAGCAGTCAGCAGCAGCGGAACCCCTGCCGGGGGTCCGACTCCTGCCGGTCCGTTAGCATCCGCTCGAAATCGCGCCGGGACGGCACGGATGCGGTGGGATGGTCCCTTCTGACGTGGGCGACATACCGCTGGTACGCGGACTCACCGGTCAGCTCGCGCACGTACCACCGCATCCAGCGCAGCCCTCTCAGCAGTACGGTCACGATGCCTGTGTCACCTCCCCGTCGCGGCTCGCGGCGGCCAGCTCGGCCTTCTCCTCCTGGGTCGGGATCAGCCCGGCCGGGGCGACCAGCTTCGACTCGACGTACGGCGTCTCGCTCAGCCGGCTCGCCTCCGGGTTACGCAGGTGCCTGATGCAGATCCGGGCCGCGTCCACGATCACGACGACGATGAGGACTGCCAGGACCGCCGACAGGACGCCGTCCACTGTGGAGTTGGTGACGATGGTGTGCATGTCGTCCATGTTCTTGGCGGGCGGCAGGACCTTGCCCGCGTCGATGCCGTCCTGGTAGTTCGCGCGCTGCTGGAAGAAGCCCACGCGCGGGTCGCTGGAGAACACCTTCTGCCAGCTCGCGGTCAGCGTGACCGTCGCGTCCCAGGCCAGCGGAATCCCGGTGATCCAGGCCCACTTGAGGCGCCCGGACTTGACCAGCAGGGTCGTGCAGACGGCGAGCGCCACGGCCGCGAGCAGCTGGTTGGCGATGCCGAAGATCGGGAACAGCTGGTTGATCCCGCCGAGCGGCTCGTGCACGCCGACCCAGAGGAAGTAGCCCCACAGCCCCACCACGGCGGCACTGGTCAGCAGGAGCCCCGGCTTCCAACTGACGTTCCTGAAGGGCTTGTAGACGTTGCCCAGCATGTCCTGCAGCATGAAGCGGCCCACGCGCGTGCCCGCGTCCAGCGCGGTCAGGATGAACAGCGCCTCAAACATGATCGCGAAGTGATACCAGAAGGCCCGCAGGCCGCCCCCGGTCACCTGCGAGAAGATCTCGGAGACACCGACGGCGAGCGTCGGCGCACCGCCGGTCCGCGACAGCAGCGTCGCCTCCTCGACGTTCTTCGCGGCGTCCGCCAGCTCCTTCGGGGAGATGGAGTAGCCGAAGTTCGCGACCGCCTGCGACGCGGACTGCACGCTGTCCCCGATGACGCCCGCCGGGGCGTTCATCGCGAAGTACAGGCCCGGGTCGATGATGCTCGCCGCGATCAGCGCCATGACCGCCACGGACGACTCCATCAGCATGGAGCCGTAGCCGATCATCCGGACCTGCGTCTCCTTCTGGATCATCTTCGGCGTCGTACCGGACGAGATGAGGGCGTGGAAACCGGACAGCGCCCCGCACGCGATGGTGATGAAGACGAACGGGAACAGGGAGCCCGCGAACACCGGACCGTCGCCGCGCGACGCGAAGTCCGTGACCGCGTCCATCTTGAGCGTCGGCAGCGCGATGACGACACCCAGCGCGAGCAGCCCGATCGTGCCGATCTTCATGAAGGTGGAGAGGTAGTCGCGGGGCGCGAGCAGCATCCACACGGGCAGGACCGAGGCGACGAAGCCGTACGCCACCATCCAGATCACCAGTGTCGACGGCTCGAGCGTGAAGGTGTCGGCGAGCGAGGACTCGGCGACCCAGCGGCCCGCGACGATCGCGAACAGCAGCAGCGCCACACCGATCAGCGAGACCTCGGTGACCCGCCCAGGCCGGATCACGCGCAGATAGAAGCCCATCAGCAGCGCGATCGGAATCGTCATCGCGATGGAGAAGGTGCCCCACGGGGACTGGGCGAGGGCGTTGACGACGACCAGCGCCAGTACCCCGAGCAGGATGATCATGATGGCGAAGGCGGCGAGCAGCGCCGCCGCGCCGCCGAACGGTCCGATCTCCTCGCGCGCCATCTGCCCGAGCGAGCGCCCGTCCCGCCGCGTCGAGAAGAACAGCACCACCATGTCCTGCACGGCACCCGCGAAGATCACCCCGACGATGATCCAGATGGTGCCGGGCAGATAACCCATCTGCGCGGCCAGTACGGGACCGACGAGCGGTCCGGCGCCGGCGATCGCCGCGAAGTGGTGGCCGAGCAGCACACGGCGGTCGGTCGGATGGAAGTCGATGCCGTTGTCCAGCCGTTCGGCCGGGGTGGCGCGGGTCTTGTCGACCTTGAGCACGCGGTTCGCGATGAACTTCGAGTAGAAGCGGTACGCGATGGCGTACGAGCCGAGGGCCGCGGCCACCATCCAGGCGGCCGACACCTCCTCGCCCCGGGAGAGCGCGAGCACGGTCCAGCCCGAGGCGCCCACCAGCGCCACGAGGGTCCAGATGATGATGGTTCGTGGGCTTGTGCGGGGACTCGTTGAAGGGGCTGCGGTACGCACCGGGTCGTCCTCCCGTCCATACGACACAACGGGGAGGACCGTAGAGCAGGAATGTGAGCTGCGCTACACCGCGGGGCGTGCTCGCTTACTCCGCGGGCCCGAGACGTGCTCGCTTGCTCCGCGGGGCGCGCCCCTTTACTCGACGGGCCGCTTGAGTCGCGCGACGAACTTGTACCGGTCCCCCCGGTACACCGACCGCACCCACTCCACCGGCTTGCCCTCGCCGTCCAGGGAGTGGCGCGACAGCATCAGCATCGGCAGCCCCACGTCCGTGCCGAGCAGGCCGGCCTCGCGCGGGGTCGCCAGCGAGGTCTCGATGGTCTCCTCGGCCTCCGCGAGACGCACGTCGTACACCTCGGCGAGCGCCGTGTAGAGCGAGGTGTACTTGACGAGGCTCCGCCTGAGGGCAGGGAAGCGCTTGGCGGACAGATGGGTCGTCTCGATCGCCATCGGCTCGCCGCTCGCCAGCCGCAGCCGCTCGATGCGCAGCACCCGCCCGCCCGGGCTTATGTCGAGCAGCCCGGCGAGGGTGTCATCGGCGGTGATGTAGCCGATGTCGAGGAGCTGCGAGGTGGGTTCGAGGCCCTGGGCCCGCATGTCCTCGGTGTACGAGGTGAGTTGGAGGGCCTGTGAGACCTTCGGCTTGGCGACGAACGTGCCCTTGCCCTGGATGCGTTCGAGCCGTCCCTCGACGACCAGCTCCTGGAGGGCCTGGCGGACGGTCGTGCGCGAGGTGTCGAACTCGGTGGCGAGGGTGCGCTCGGGCGGTACCGGGGTGCCGGGCGGCATCGTCTCGGTCATGTCGAGCAAGTGCTTCTTGAGGCGGTAGTACTTCGGCACGCGCGCGGTCCTGCCCGCGTTCGCCGTCTCCGCCGACGCGGACGTGCCCACCTCGGTCCCCGTACTGCCCGCCTGGCTGCCCATCGTCCGCCTTCCCGGCTCCTGTGCTGCCCTTGTCGCCGTCACCGGCGCCTCCGTCTGTTGCGGCTCAATCGTGGCACGGCCTGGCCCGTAGCAGCCGCGCTCCCTCAGGTGTCGGTCCGATAACGGAGCCGAGAGCCCTCCTTATACACCCTTGACACCTCTAAAAGGTCTAGGCCAAGCTCCACCTACTGGTCTACACCATTAAAGACCAGTCCCAGCCCCACGGGCAGTCGTTCCTGCGCACCTTTCTCGTACGGCCCTTTCTTGTACGGCGCAGTCCCGGGCGGTGATGGGGGGAGACTCTTGCAGCCCTGAGGAGGGTGGCGTGAAGCGCAAGCTCATAGCTGCGGTTGGCGCAGCGACGATGATGGCCTCGGTCGCGGCCTGTGGCGGTTCCGGCAGCGACACCGCTGAGGACCCGAAGGACCGCAAGGGAGAGCTGGCCGTCTGGCTCATGACGGACGCCCAGAGCACCTGGCCCGAGCTGGTCAAGCAGGCCAACACCGCGTTCAACAAGAAGTACCCGGGCGTCAAGGTCAACGTCCAGTACCAGCAGTGGGCGGACAAGACCAAGAAGCTCGACGCGGCCCTGGCCGGCGACAAGTTCCCGGACGTGGTCGAGCTCGGCAACACCGAGACCATGACGTACATCCTCAACGGCGCTCTCGGCGAGATCGACCCCGAGAAGTACGACAACTCCGACACCTGGATCGGCGGCCTCAAGGACACCTGTTCCTACGAGGGCAAGCTCTACTGCGTGCCGTACTACGCCGGTGCGCGCGTGGCCATCTACAACAAGGACATGTTCAAGGCCGCGACCGGCAAGGACACCCTCCCCGAGACCGAGACCGACCTGACCAAGGCGCTCGACAAGGTCCAGTCGAAGTACGGCAAGAAGGACAAGGCGTTCTCCCCCCTCTACCTGCCGGGCCGTTACTGGTACGCCGCCATGTCGTACGTCGCCTCGTACGGCGGCAAGATCGCCGAGTACGACGAGTCCTCCCAGAAGTGGAAGGCCACGCTCTCCTCGCCGGAGGCCCAGCAGGGCATCCAGCACTTCATCGACCTGGTCAAGAAGTACAACCACGGTGACCAGACGAAGGACGAGCAGGACCACGCCAACGTCATGGCCAACGAGAAGGCGGCGCTGCTCTACGGCAACGGCTGGGAGGCCGGCAGCGTCATCGACGGCAACGCGAACGGCAATCCCAAGCTGAAGGACAAGATCGCCACCGCGGGCATGCCCGGCCCGAACGGCAAGGCGCTTCCGTCCTTCATCGGCGGCTCCGACCTGGCCACCATCTCCAAGTCCAAGAACCAGGACCTGGCGGAGGAATGGATCTCCCTCTTCACCAACGAGAAGTCGGAGGCGGCCCTCGCGGCCAAGAACATCCTGCCGAACAACACCAAGCAGCTGGAGCCGCTGAAGTCCAAGCCGGAGACGGCGCCGATCGCCAACGCCGTGCCGGACGCCTGGTTCACGCCCATCGCGCCGGGCTGGGCCGCGGTCGAGAAGAAGGAGACGCTCGAGCTGATGCTGCTCGACATCCTCAAGGGCACGTCGGTCGAGGACGCCACCAAGGCAGCGGACGCGGAGATCGACGAGCTGATCAACGAGGGCTCCTGACCTCTGGGCGAGGCCTCCTCCCCGGCCTCGTGACCTCCTGATCGCCCTGTCGGGGGCGGCGGATCCACCACGGATCCCGCCGCCCCCCGCACTCCGGTTATCGGTTCGAACGGAAGGCCAGCACAGTGAGTGCCGCCGACATGAAAGCAGCCGAGCCCCCGGTTCCGGGCCTTCGGCAGCCCGAGGAACAGCCGGCGCCCGGCCCTGCGCACGGGACATCCGGCCCTGACACCGCGACGCCGAGTCCTGCGGGAGCCGGTCCACGGAGGAAGAGGAAGGCCGGGGCCCTCCTTCCCTACCTGCTGATAGCTCCCGCCTTCGTCGCGATCGCCGCCGTGTTCGTCTGGCCACTGATCAAGACCGTGATCATGTCCTTCCAGGACGTCGGCCGACGCGAACTGTGGACCGGGGAGCCCGCACCCTGGGTGGGCTTCGAGCAGTTCACCAACATCCTCGGAGACGGGGAGTTCTGGGACGTCGTCTGGCGCACCCTGCTGTTCATGGTGGCCTGCGTCGTGGCCACCATGGGGATCGGGCTCTTCCTCGCCCAGGCCATGCAGCGCATGACGAACTGGGTCAGGCTCGCTCTCACCGGCGCCCTCGTCGCGGCCTGGTCCCTGCCGCTCCTCGTGGCCACCTCGATCTTCCGCTGGTTCGCGGACTCCGACTACGGCGTGGTCAACATGGTGCTGACCAAGTACCTGGGCCTCGACTTCCGCGGCCACAACTGGTGGCTCGACCCCAAGCAGGGCTTCCTGATGATCGGCGCGGTCGTCGTCTGGGGAGCGATCCCGTTCGTTGCCATCACGCTGTACGCCGCGCTCACCCAGGTCCCCAGGGAACTGGAGGAGGCGGCGGCCCTCGACGGGGCCGGTGCCACCGGCGTCTTCCGCTACGTCACCTGGCCGGTCATCAAGCCCGTCTTCCAGATGGTCGCCACGCTCTCGGTGATCTGGGACTTCAACGTGTTCGGCCAGGTCTTCCTGATGCGCGGCAACAAGCCGGAGCCGGAGTACAACCTGCTCGGCCTCTACTCGTACGAGAAGGCCTTCGAGTCCAACTCCTTCAGCCAGGGCGCCGCCATCTCGCTGATCACGGTCCTGCTGCTGTCCGGCATCGCCGTGTACTACCTGCGCCAGCTCCTCAAGATCGGAGAGGTCGAGTGAGCGCCACCGCCCCCACGCGTCCGGGCCAGAGCCCCGCGTACCGCCCAGACCGCAAGAAGAAGAGCCGGCACGCCTACAACCTCGTCGGCCTGGTCGCCTTCGTGGTGATGGCCTTCCCGGTCTACTGGCTGGTGATCAGCGCCCTGCGGCCCAACCACGAGATCCGCAGCTACGACCAGACGCTCTGGCCCAGCTCGATCACGTTCGACAACTTCCGGCGCGCGGTCGACATGCCGAACTTCGGCACGGCGATCCAGTCGAGCCTGATCATCTGTGTCACCGCGGTGGTCGGCGCGATGGTCATGTCGACGATCGCCGCCTTCGCGATCGGCCGCTTCCAGTTCGCGGGACGCAAGGCCTTCATGATCGTGCTGCTCGTGGTGCAGCTGCTGCCGCCCACCGCGCTCCTCATCCCCCTCTACCTCCAGCTCAACGAGCTGGGCGCGCTCAACGAGTACTGGGGCGTCATCATCGTCTACCTGGTCTCCACGCTGCCCTTCGCCACCTGGATGATCCGCGGCTTCGTGATCAACATCCCCAAGGAGCTGGAGGAGTCCGCGATGGTGGACGGCTGCAGCCGGATGCGCGCCTTCTGGCGCGTGATCTTCCCGCTGCTCGCCCCCGGTCTCGCGGCCGCCTCGATCTTCGCGCTCATCAATGCGTGGAACGAGTACCTGCTGGCGTACGTCGTGCTCCAGGACAACGACAAGTACACGCTGAACGTGTGGCTGATGAACTTCACCACCTCGCGCGGCACCGACTACGGCGCGCTGATGGCCGCCTCCACGCTCATCGCCATCCCGGTCGTCGTCTTCTTCATGATCGTCCAGAAGAAGATGGCCGCGGGCCTGACCTCCGGCGCAGTAAAGGGATAACTCCGCCATGACGACACTCGCCCGCGGCACGGCTGCGTCCAATTCGAAGACCGATGGCCTGACCCGCGACGCGCTCACCGTCCTCCAGCCCGGCTTCACCGGCACCAGCGCCCCCGACTGGCTGCTGCGCAGGCTCGGCGAAGGCCTGGCCTCGGTCGGCCTGTTCGGCCGCAACATCGCCTCGCCCGAGCAGCTTGCCGCGCTCACCGCCCAGCTGCGCGCCGAGCGGGACGACCTCCTCGTCGCCATAGACGAGGAGGGCGGCGACGTCACCCGGCTCGAGGTGCGCACCGGCTCCTCGTTCCCCGGCAACCACGCCCTCGGCGCGGTGGACGACGTCCATCTGACCCGTGACGTGGCCGCCGAACTCGGCCGCCGCCTCGCCGCCTGCGGCGTCAACCTCAACTGGGCGCCGTCCGCCGACATCAACTCCAACCCCGCGAACCCCGTCATCGGCGTACGTTCCTTCGGCGCCGACGCGGCCCTCACGGCCCGGCACACCGCCGCGTACGTCGAGGGGCTGCAGTCCGCCGGGGTCGCAGCCTGCACCAAGCACTTCCCGGGGCACGGCGACACCGCGGTCGACTCGCACCACGCGGTGCCGCGCATCGACGCCGACCTCGAAACCCTGCACGCCCGCGAACTCGCCCCGTTCCGGGCCGCGATCGCCGCGGGCACGCGCGCGGTGATGAGCGCCCACATCCTCGTACCGGCCCTGGATCCCGAGCGTCCCGCGACCCTCTCCCGCCGCATCCTCACCGGCCTGCTGCGCGAGGAGCTCGGTTACGACGGGCTCATCGTCACCGACGGCATCGAGATGCAGGCCATCGCCGCGGCCTACGGCATCGAGCGCGGCAGCGTCCTCGCCATCGCCGCCGGCGCCGACGCCATCTGCGTGGGCGGCGGCCTCGCGGACGACGACACAGTGCTGCGGCTGCGCGACGCACTCGTCGATGCGGTACGCGCGGGGGAGCTGCCCGAGGAACGCCTCGCCGACGCGGCCGCGCGTGTGCGCGAGCTGGCGCGGTGGACGGAGGCGGGCTCCCGCGCCGCCGGAGACATCGGGCTGATAGCGGCCCGCCGCGCGCTCACACTGACCCGGTCCGACGCGTACACCCCGGTCACCTCGGCCCCCTATGTCGCCGCGCTCACCCCCGTCGCGAACATCGCGGTCGGTGACGAGACGCCGTGGGGCGTGGCCGCCGAACTTGCACGGCTCCTGCCCGGTACGGAGACGGGCAACTGGTCCGCTCCGGGCGCCGCCGAAGGGGTACTCAGCGCCGCGGGCGACCGCCGCATCGTTGCCGTCGTCCGCGACGAGCACCGGCATCCGTGGATGTCGTCCATCCTCGACACCCTGCTGGCCGCCCGCCCCGACACCATCGTGGTCGAAATGGGCGTCCCCCAGTCCCCACCGCGGGGTGCCCTCCACATCGCCACGCATGGAGCGGCCCGGGTGTGCGGGCGGGCGGCGGCGGAGGTCATCGCGGGGGTGTGAGCGTACGCATCTGCGGGCGGCTCACGCCGGTGACCGGTCCCGGTTCGCGCGGGCCGGGGTGGTCCACGCAGTCCCCGGCGGCCGCAGGCCGGACACCGGCCCTGAAGGGCCGCGAGTCCGCCTGATACCATGCGAGTGGTATAGACCAATCTGGCAGATCGTCACCGGCCGTCTCGACGGGCAGAGCCACCCCCGCCGGGGTGGAATGGACGCGACGACCCCGACCTGGAGGCATCCGCATGACCGCCACCACCCCCGGCCCGCAGAGCGAGCAGCCGGGCCGGACCATGTCCCGCGAGATGGCCGAGCAGCCCGCCGTGCTGCGCCGCATCCTCGAGTCCGGCGCCCCGAAGATCCGCGCGGTCGCCGAACAGGTCGCAGCGAAGAAGCCCCGCTTCGTCCTGCTCACCGCCCGCGGCACCTCGGACAACGCCGCGCTGTACGCCAAGTACCTGCTGGAGATCCGGCTCGGCATCCCCTGCGGCCTGACCTCAATGTCCACGACGACCGCGTACGGCGCCCGCCCGGACCTGACCGATGTCCTGGTCATCACCGTCAGCCAGTCCGGCGGCTCCCCGGACCTCGTGGCCTCCACGAAGGCCGCCCGCGATGCCGGTGCCATCACACTCGCGGTCACCAACAACCCGGACTCGCCGCTGGCGGCCGTCTCCGAGTACCACATCGACATCATGGCCGGCCCCGAGAAGGCGCTCCCCGCGACCAAGACCTACACAGCCTCTCTCCTCGCCCTCTACCTCTTCGTGGAAGGCCTGCACGGCGGCGACGGCTCGGCAGCCAAGCCGCTGCCCGACCTCGCCGACAAGCTGCTGGCGCGCCACGACGAGGTCAAGGCGCTCGCCTCCCGCTACCGTTTCGCCGAGCGCATGGTGATCACCTCCCGCGGCTACGGCTATCCGACGGCGAAGGAAGCCGCGCTCAAGCTGATGGAGACGAGCTACATCCCGGCCCTGTCGTACTCCGGAGCCGACCTCCTGCACGGCCCCCTCGCCATGGTCGACAACATCTCCCCGGTCATCGCGGTGGTGACCGACGGCAAGGGCGGCGAGGCCCTCCAGCCCGTCCTCGACCGGCTGCGCGGACGCGGCGCCGACCTCGTCGTGATCGGCCCGAAGGCCCAGGTCGAGCAGGCGTCGGCCGGCTTCGTCCTGCCGACCGAGGGCGTCGCCGAGGAGGTCCAGCCGATCCTGGAGATCATCCCCCTCCAGCTGCTCGCGTACGAGGTGACGATCGCCCGCGGTCAGGACCCGGACGCCCCGCGCGCCCTGGCGAAGGTGACCGAGACCCGCTGAACCAGGTCCGCGTGAACCGGCCGGCCCCCGCATCCGTGCAGTGTGTGGGAGTGTCGGAGCAGCCTGCGCCGCATGTTCGGGAAAACAACAGCAACTGACATTCCCCAACGCATGGACATCCGATTGTGGTCTAGTCCAGAATTCGGATTGAACCTCCGCCCTCCCCGCACAGGAAGGCGGACCGAGGAACCGGGCTCTCTGCCCTGACTGCTCCGGCTCCTCATCCCTCGGCCGTCCGGGACCGCACACCCGCCGGCCGGTATTGCTCCGGGCTGCGGTGCCGGGAGGGTTGAGGGTCCCTTCCAGCGCCGCGGCCCGCGGGTGTCTCCGGGCCAGGTGACGCGGGTGTCCGCGGGCACGATGGGCTGCGCCGGGCGCATGTCCTGGGCACCCGATCCGCCAGGTACGCTCGCAGACGTGCCCTCCATGAACGAGCTCGTCCGCCAGCACACAGCCCTCTCCGACACGGATCTCGAGTGGCTGCATCTGCTGGTCTCGGAGTGGCAGCTGCTCTCCGACCTCTCGTTCGCCGACCTCGTCCTGTGGGTGCCCACCCGGGACGGCGCGCGCTATGTGTCCGTCGCCCAGATGCGGCCCAACACCGGCCCCACCTCCTACCAGGACGACATGGTCGGCCACCTCGTCCCGCGCGGCCGCCGCCCTCTGCTCGACGCCGCGCTCGACGAGGGCCGCATCGTGCGCGAGGGCGACCCGGAGTGGCGCGAGGAGGTGCCGGTACGGGTCGAGTCGATCCCCGTACGCCGTGAGGGCCGCGTCCTCGGCGTCATCGCCCGCAACACCAACCTGCTCACCGTCCGCACCCCCTCTCGCCTCGAACTCACGTACCTCCAGAGCGCATCCGACCTGGCCCAGATGATCGCCGCCGGGTCCTTCCCGTTCCCCGACCAGCAGGTCGACATGGACGCCTCGCCGCGCGTCGGCGACGGCCTCATCCGGCTCGACGCGGACGGCATCGTCCAGTACGCCTCGCCGAACGCCCTGTCCGCGTACCACCGCCTCGGCCTCGCCGTCGACCTCGTCGGCCACCACCTCGGCATGACCACCGCCGAACTCGCCCCGTCCCGCGGGCCCGTGGACGAGGCCCTGTCGAAGGTCGCCAGCGGCTGGGCGCCCCGCGAGTTCGAGATCGAGGGCGACGACGGCGTCATCCAGGTCCGGGCCATCCCACTCAAGCCCAAGGGCACCCGCATCGGTTCGCTCGTCCTGCTGCGCGACGTCACCGAACTGCGCCGCCGCGAACGCGAGTTGATCACCAAGGACGCGACCATCCGGGAGATCCACCACCGGGTGAAGAACAACCTGCAGACCGTCGCCGCCCTGCTGCGCCTGCAGGCCCGCCGCATCGACTCCGACAAGGGCCGCGAGGCCCTCGAAGAGGCCGTACGCCGCGTCGGCTCCATCGCCATCGTCCACGAGACGCTGTCCCAGAACCTGGACGAGCGCGTGGAGTTCGACGAGATCGCCGACCGTGTGCTGGCGATGGTCGCGGAGATCTCACCCGGCAAGGTCACCGGCCGGCGCACCGGCCGCTTCGGGATCCTGGACGCCGAGGTCGCAACCCCGCTGTCGATGGTCCTCACGGAGATCCTGCAGAACGCCCTGGAGCATGGCTTCCGCCCGGGCGACCACGGCACGGTCGAGGTCACGGCGGTACGCGGTGGAACCACGCGCGAATCCCGGCTGCTCATCACCGTCCAGGACAACGGAGTCGGCCTGCCCGAGGGCTTCGATCCGCAGCGGTCCGGAAACCTGGGTCTCCAGATCGTCCGCACCCTGGTCGAGGGCGAGCTGGGCGGGACCTTCGACATGGTCCCGGCCCCCGAGCGCGGCACCCAGGTGATCCTGGACATCCCGGTCCGCGCGAGAAGCAGCCGTGCGGCGCCGAACCGAGCAGCCCACGCCGAGAAGTAGCCGGCTCGGGCCGGGAGCAGCCCACGCCGGCAACGGCAGGCGGGCCGGCACAGCAGTGAGCCCCGGACCGAATCGGTCCGGGGCTCACTTCACGCTGCTTTCGGGGCACCACCCGGGCTGGGCCTGGGGGAGCACAAGATACTGCGCGCTGCGGCTCGGGGGCGGGAGATGCGTACTCGCTGTACGCGCCGCCGGGCCGAGGCTCGTACGGGGCGTGGGCGTCAGGCGCTGGCCTGGCGCGCCCGGTTGCGGGCGGCGCGGCGCTTCATAGCGCGACGCTCGTCCTCGCTGAGGCCACCCCAGACACCGGAGTCCTGGCCGGACTCGAGCGCCCACTGCAGACACTGCTCAACAACAGGGCAGCGACGGCAGACGGCCTTGGCTTCCTCGATCTGCAGCAGCGCAGGACCGGTGTTGCCGATGGGGAAGAACAGCTCGGGGTCTTCCTCGCGGCAAACGGCGTTGTGACGCCAGTCCATGGCTGCTACCTCTCTTGGTATTACGTCAAGTTGCTTGTGAATGTGAACGCTTTCACGAATCCCCCAACAAGTGAAGGCCTACCGCCAGGTTCCCGGCGTGGTCCTGTGGATTGAGGAGGGGTTCGGGCTCTCTACTGGGGCCTGTGTTGCGGCCGTCTCGAGCGCCATGTAGAGATTCGCAAACCTCGGCGGCGGATACAACCCCCTGCGAGAAGTTTTTTTTGATTCCTCGGTGTCGACTAGGTCACAGCCGTACTTCCATGGGGTGGATCCCTGCCTAAACGTTCGAGTGAAAGGACTTTAGGCCCTTCCGCTCACACAATCACACGCAGTGCACGGCGTACGCCTGTGAACGTCACGCTCGTCCGCAGTCCCAGGTGGTCGCCGTCCATCTGAAGGGGCAGCGGCACCTTCGAATGCAAGGTGAAGTCCGTCAGGTCGTGCAGCGAGACCGCATGCTTGCCCTTGGGGCCGCGCTCGGGGGACGAAGTAAGCAATTGCGTGGCATACCGGGCGACCGCGCCGGTTGACAGCTTGCTCAGTCCGAGGACGTCCAGTCCGGTGTCGAACGAAGCTCTGGGGGACGCATAGACCGGGCGGGTGCCCAGGAATGTCCACGGGGAGGTGTTGCAGACTATCGACAGCACAAGATCGGTCACCGGATCCTCACCCGGCCGTTCCAGGGTGATCACGCCGTGCCGGCGGTGCGGCTCGTCAAGGAACTGGCGTACCACCTGGCGCAGGTAGAGGGCGTGCGTGGAACGCCTGCCGCGCTCTCGCTGCTGCTCGACCCTGCCGATCACGCTCGCGTCGAAGCCGAGCCCCGCACAGAACGTGAACCAGCGACCGGGGACGGCCTCGTCCGCCGTGCCGGGCGTGCCCGCCGCGAGGCCCAGACCGACCGTGCGCTCGCTGCCCTCGCGCAGCGCGTCGAGCAGGGCGCCGGTGGCCTCCACGGCGTCGTTCGGCAGGCCCAGGGCGCGCGCGAAGACGTTGGTGGATCCGCCGGGGACGACGGCGAGGCGGGGGAGGCGGTCCGGATCGGGGCCGTGGTGCAGCAGGCCGTTGACGACCTCGTTGACCGTGCCGTCCCCGCCGAGCGCGACGACCAGGTCGACGTCCGTGCTCTCCGCGGCCTGCCGGCCGACGTCCCGGGCGTGCCCGCGGTACTCCGTGGTGACCGCCTCGAGCTTCATCTCGCTCGCGAGTGCGTGGATCAGCACATCACGTGTCCGTGCACTGGTGGTGGTTGCCGCCGGATTGACCACGAGGAGTGCACGCATGCGAAAGAGAGTACCTACCGGGTGGTACTAAACCCAGACCGGTGTCCGGTACCGAGGTCCTGGCCGTCTGCGGCCGGGGCTAGTCTGCTGGGGTGAGCTCAGGACAGACCCCCATTCCCGACGTCACCGAGGCAGGGCCCCGCCCCGGACGGCTGACCGCCGCGGCGGTCCTTGCCGCGCTGGAGGGTGTGGCGCTCGTCGCCGCGGGTGTGTATCTGCTCGTCAGGGGGTTCACGAGTGACGCGGACAGCGTCTCGCAAGCCGCGACCGGCGGGGTCACGCTCATCGTCCTCGCGCTGCTGCCCCTGCTCGCGGCGCGCGGCCTGCTGCAGCAGCGCAGCTGGAGCCGGGGGCCGGCGATCATCACGCAGATCATGGCGCTGCCGGTGGCATGGACGCTGCTGCAGGCCGACAGCCTGGCGATCCCCGCCGGGATCGCCCTGGGCGTCGTGGCGGTGACCGCCTTGGTCCTGCTGGTGAACCCGGCGACCACCCGGGCGCTCGGCATCCGGGGGCCCGGCGGCGGCGAGGAGCCGAAGCAGCCGCCGGGGCCGAAGAAGTAGGCGAAACGTCGGTCGGGGGTTCCGGGAACGGTCCCCGCGGACCCGCCCTACCCCCGGCGGCCTCCTCGCCTACTCCTTCACGAGCAGCTTCTCCTCCACGAGAGCTACTCCTCCACGAGCAGCTTCTCCTCCACGAGAGCTACTCCTCCACGAGCAGCTTCTCCCGCAGCTGAGCCAGCGTGCGGGCCAGCAGCCGCGACACGTGCATCTGGGAGATGCCGACCTCCTGAGCGATCTGCGACTGGGTCATGTTGCCGAAGAAGCGCAGCAGCAGGATCCGCTTCTCGCGGGGCGGCAGGTCCTCCAGGAGCGGCTTGAGCGACTCGCGGTACTCGACGCCCTCCAGCGCCTCGTCCTCCGCGCCCAGCGTGTCCGCGACGGCCGGGGACTCGTCGTCCGTGTCCGGGACGTCCAGCGACAGCGTGGAGTACGCATTGGCGGACTCCAGGCCCTCCAGGACCTCCTCCTCGGAGATCGCCAGTTTCTCGGCGAGCTCGTGCACCGTGGGGGAGCGGCCGTGCAGCTGGGAGAGCTCGGCGGTGGCCGTGGTCAGCGACAGCCGCAGCTCCTGCAGCCGCCGCGGGACCCGTACCGCCCATCCCTTGTCGCGGAAGTGCCGCTTGATCTCGCCGACGACCGTGGGGGTCGCATACGTGGAGAACTCCACGCCGCGCTCCGGGTCGAAGCGGTCCACGGACTTGATGAGGCCGATCGTGGCGACCTGGGTGAGGTCGTCCAGCGGTTCGCCGCGGTTGCGGAAGCGGCGGGCGAGGTGCTCGACGAGCGGCAGGTGCATGCGGACCAGCTGGTTGCGCAGTTCCGCGTACTCGGGCGATCCCTCCGGGAGCTTGCGCAGCTCTACGAACATCACCCGCGCACCGCTGCGGTCCTGCGGATCGTGCTGGATGTGCGGTGCGCGCTGCGCTCCCTGCTCGGCCTCGTGCACGTGCTCGCTCATGTATCCCGCCCTCCCCCAGCCGCCGCCGGGAGGTACCCCCGTCTCGCCGTCCCGGCCGGAGAGCGCCTCGCGCTCGTCCTCGCCGACGGCCTCTGCCCGCTTCGACGCATCCGCCGCGGCGTCCACCGCCGAGGAGTCGTCGGTCGGTGTGCCGTCGGCGAAGGAGTCGTCCTCGGGATGCGGCCGCGCCTGCTGCTCGGGGATGCCGGCTCCCGGAGCGCGCGTCGGCTCCGCCGGAACCGCACGCCCCTCGGCCGGCTTCCTGCCCCGGCTGCCGGTGTTCTCGCCCGGAAGTCCCCGGATCCCGCGCTCTTCGTCCCGCACCGGTCCGTCCCCGTCCCTCACGCCGGCCCGGGTCCCGCGCCGCGCTGTTTGTAGAGGCTGATCGCAACGGTCTTGTCGTCGGCGACCGAGGAATCGACCTTCCCGGCCAGGGCCGACAGCACCGTCCAGGCGAAGGTGTCGCGCTCGGGTGCCCTGCCGTCGGTGGTGGGAGCCGAGACCGTCACCTCGAGCGAGTCGTCCACGAGCCGGAAGACGCAGCTGAGCACGGAGCCGGGAACGGCCTGCTGCAGCAGGATCGCGCAGGCCTCGTCGACCGCGATGCGGAGGTCCTCGATCTCGTCCAGGGTGAAGTCCAAGCGCGCCGCGAGGCCGGCCGTGGCCGTCCGCAGCACCGACAGGTAGGCACCCGCAGCCGGCAGCCGGACTTCCACGAAGTCCTGGGTCGCGGGCTCGCCTGCGATCTGGGACACCCTCACCTCCAAGGTGATTCCGAGCTTTCCGGGGGCCGAGGGCGGCCCCCCGGAGTAACGCGATACATGGTTCAGCGGTGACGCTATCGCGCCTCCAAGTTCCCTGTCCCGAGGACCTCCTCCCCTGCTGTCACTCATAGTAAGCCCATGAGTACGCACAGTGGCTAGGGGTCTGCGGGCCCAATTGGGAAGAGCGCGCGCCGGTTTGACGTACCCAGGCCCTGGACGGTCGAACCGTCCTGATCCACTTCAGACGAGCACCCCGTCCGCAAAGCACCAGCGCCGGCTTTCACCGGGCTCGAGGGTACGCAGGGGCAGCGCTGACGGCTCGGGGCGCGGCAGCTCTGCGACGTGCAGGCGCTCGTTCATGCTGGCAAGGTTACGACGCCCGTGAGGAAAGCTGTGGGGAAGCGGAGGGCCGTGCCTGACCAGCAGTTCCGATCGCGATCTGCGGGCGCTGCCGGCGGTTTTCGTAGCGTTGTCGTTCCGTTACGCACTGTTCGTGCCCTGTTTGGCGGCTGCTCGCTGAACGTCCGGGGGACTCAGGGGAAAGGGCGTCCCGTGATGACGGCGGTCACCGTGGTTCCCTGCGCGAAGGCCCCCTCTTCGGCGAGGGTGACAAGTCCGTACAGCATCTTGGCGACATAGAGACGTTCGACGGGCAGACCGTGCCGGTCCTCGAAGTCCCTGGCGAACGCTTCGAGTTCCGGGGTGGTGCGGGCGTAACCGCCGAAGTGGAAACGGTCGTCGAGGGACCAGTCGCCGCGCCGGCCGCCGAAGGCCTGTTCCTGCAGCGCCCGTATCTCGTCGGTCAGGAAGCCGCCCTTGAGTACGGGTATGCCCAGTGCGCGCTGTCCGGGGCCGAGTCCGGCTGCCAGTCCGGCGAGGGTGCCGCCGGTGCCGCAGGCGACGGCGACGACGTCTGCGTGGCCGCGCAGCTCCTGGCCGAGCGCTGTGCAGCTCTGCACGGCGCGGGAGTTGCTTCCTCCCTCGGGGACGACATAGGCGACCCCGACGTCGCGCAGGATCGTGGCCAGGACGTCCGGTTCACTCTTGCGCCGGTACGTCGATCTGTCGATGAAACGCAGACGCATGCCGTCGGCCGCGCACCGGGACAGGGACGGGTTGAGGGGCTGGCCTGCCAGTTCCTGCCCCCGTACCACGCCGATCGTGGGCAGACCCAGCAGTCGGCCCGCCGCGGCGGTGGCACGGAGGTGATTGGAGTACGCGCCGCCGAATGTCACGATCGTCCGGCCCGCGGCCGCCCGGAGGTTCGGCTCCAGCTTGCGCCACTTGTTGCCGATCAGGTCCGGGTGGATCAGATCGTCCCGCTTGAGCAGCAGCCGCAGCCCGCGGCGCGCGAATCGCTCGTCCTCGACCGTCTGCAACGGCGACGGCAGCCGCGGCCGCAGGGCGGCGGGGCCGACTGCGGCCGGGCTGCCTGTTGCGGGGCTGAGTGCTGCGGCGCTGTCAGGGCTGGTCACCGGTCCATTGTCGGTCGGTCGCCGCGAAGAGCGCGTCGGGGCCTGGGTGCCCGTCGCGCGGCCGCCCGAGGCGCTGTGCCCGCCGGCGGCCGCTCGCCCGCAGAGGTCACTTCAGGCGGTCGCGGATGCGCTCCCGCATCGCGTTCATCGTGAAGCCGCGCGGATCCGACTTGCCCGGCTGCCATTCGAGGTGGCCGATGACCGAGCGCTCCGTCCAGCCGTGGTGGCGGCAGATCGCGGCCGCCGCCTTCTCGATGGCTTCCAGCTGCGCCTCGGGCCACGGATCCTCGCCGTCGCCGAGGTTCTCGCACTCGAAACCGTAGAAGTGCCGGTTGCCGTCGGTGTTCGCCTCGTTGTCCGACGGGAGGGTCTTCTCGGCGATGACGGCGCGCAGTACGTCGTCGTCGCCCAGTCCCGCGTGGTTGGCACGTCCGTAGCCGACGAGGTGGATCCGGCCGTCCTTGGTGATGACGCCGTGGCACAGCGGACCCGGCAGGCCCGCGTAGCCCTCGCGGCAGATGCGGACGGTGCGCTCGCTGCCCGAGGTGACGGTGTGGTGGATCATCACGCCGTGCACCGGTCCCCAGGGGCCCTTGTGGTTGCGGTTGTGGTCGCGCCAGTCGCCGACCTCGACGACGGTCAGGCCCTCGTCTCTGAGGGCGTCCAGAAACGTGCTCGCGGGCATGGGTGGGGCCATGCCGCCTCCTTTGCGGTGGGGGTACCTCCCGGGCCCCTGAGGCGCTGAGGGGCCCTGCGTGTGCGGGTGATGTGCCCGCGTTCACGATGATCCATTCCCGCTCTTTTGTGTAATGGTATCGATACCTTGCGTGATGAAAGTCTCGTGTGTGCAGGCAGTGCAGGTCGGCGCACCATCGGGAGGGCACAGTCATGTCGGTAGGCGAAGAGGTCCGCGGGGAGCAGAGCAGGTCGCAGCAGAGTCTCGGCGCAGCGGCCGCGCGGAACCTGGCCACCACCACCAAGTCCGCGCCTCAGATGCAGGAGATCAGCTCACGCTGGCTGCTGCGCATGCTGCCGTGGGTGAATGTGCAGGGCGGTACGTACCGCGTGAACCGCCGTCTGAGCTATTCCGTCGGCGACGGCCGGGTGACGTTCGTGAAGACCGGTGACAGCGTGCAGGTCATCCCCGCCGAGCTCGGCGAACTGCCCGTCCTGCGGGCGTACGAGGACCAGGAGGGCCTCGCCGAGCTCGCCCGGCGCTGCCGGCAGCGGGAGTTCGCCCCGGGAGAGGTGCTCGCGTCGTTCGGCAGCCAGGCCGACGAAGTGTTCCTGCTGGCACACGGCAGGATCGAGAAAATCGGCACCGGCCCCTATGGCGATGACGCCGTCCTCGGAGTCCTCGCCGACGGGGCGTACTTCGGGGAGCAGGCGCTCATCGACGCCGACGCGATGTGGGAGTACACCGCCCGCGCGGTGACGGCCTGCACCGTGCTCACCCTGTCGCACCAGGACCTCGAGCAGGTCGCCGAGCGCACCGAGTCGTTGCGCGAGCACCTGCGGCGGCTCCGCTCGCTGCCGCGGCAGCGCACCAACAAGTACGGAGAGGCGCCCATCGACCTCTCCGCCGGACATGTGGGCGAGGCGGTGCTGCCCGGCACGTATGTCGACTACGAGCCGGCGCCTCGGGAGTACGAACTGAGCGTCGCCCAGACCGTTCTGCGCATCCACACGCGCGTGGCCGACCTCTACAACCAGCCGATGAACCAGACGGAACAGCAGTTGCGGCTCACCGTCGAGGCGCTGAAGGAGCGCCAGGAGCACGAGCTCGTCAACCACCGGGAGTTCGGGCTGCTGCACAACTGCGAGTACGACCAGCGGCTGCAGCCGCACGACGGCGTGCCCAGTCCGGACGACATGGACGAACTGCTCAGCCGCAGGCGCGGATCCAAGCTGTTCCTCGCCCACCCGCGCGCGATCGCGGCGTTCGGCCGCGAGTGCAACAAGCGCGGCCTGGTGCCCGAGAGCATCGACATCGGCGGCAACCGGATCCCCACCTGGCGCGGTGTGCCGATCTTCCCCTGCAACAAGATCCCGGTGACCGAGGCCAGGACCACCTCGATCATCTGCATGCGTACGGGAGAGGACGAGCAGGGCGTCATCGGCCTGCACCAGCCGGGCATCCCGGACGAGATCGAGCCCAGCCTCTCCGTGCGGTTCATGGGCATCAGCGAGCAGGCGATCATCTCCTACCTGGTCACGACGTACTACTCGGCGGCCGTGCTGGTGCCCGACGCCCTGGGGGTCCTGGAGAACGTGGAGATCGGCCGCTGGCGGTGACGTCCCGCGTGGGCAGGCCCTGTGTACGGGCGCCGGAGTGTGATCCGGCCGGTGTGCGGGTCCCGTCCATGTGTACGAACGTCATCGCCTAGGCTGCAACCGCCGCTGTGCTGAGGCGGGTTGAGGGTTGCTCCGATGGGCCGGAGTGACTCGCGTGGGGACGAGACGAAGGGCGGGCAGGGGCATGGGCGTGGCGATCCGGAGGGCCGTCGAGAGCGACCGCGAGGCCGTCACCCGGCTGCTGGACGAGGCGTTCCAGGACGACCCGGTCAGCAGCTGGGTCTTTCCCGACGCGGACCACCGCCGCCGCACCCACCACAAGCTGATGGGGGCCTTTCTCGACCTCGTGCTGAGCGAGGGGCGCGTGGACCTCACGGAGGACGGCCAGGCCGCCGCGCTGTGGCTCTCCGTGCCCGCCGGCGAACCCGCGGATCACGAGGGTGGCGTATCCGGGGACCACAAGGCCGAGGATGACGGTCCCGCGCAGATGCGAGAGGCCGTCGACCCGGACAACGAACGGGTCGAGCTGGTCGGCAGGCTGACCGGAGCCGTCCACCCGACCGGACCGGCCCACGAGTACCTGCTGCTGATAGCCGTGACGCCCGAGCGCCAGGGTGAAGGGCTCGGCACGGCGCTCATCGAGTCCGTGCTCGACCGCTGCGACCGCGAGGGGCTCCCCGCCTATCTGGAGGCGAGCAGCGCGCGCAGCCGCCGCCTGTACGAGCGGCTGGGCTTCGCCTTCACCGGGCGCCAGGTCGACCTGCCGGACGGCCCGCAGATGTGGCCGATGTGGCGCGAGCCGGGGACGACGCCTGCGGTGAGCTGAGGCGGTGCCCGTGGGCACTCCCGCCTCGCTGCCCACTGCGAGGAAGGTGAGCCCGCGCGCACCCTCGTGCGCCAGTACCTCCACGGCGGCGTCCACGAGTGCCGCCCTCCGCTGTCTTCGCCGAGGGCCGCCGGGTTGCTTCGACACCGTCATCCAGGGCCGGGCCGGCTACGGCCTTGCTCTGGACGCCAAGATCACCGGCCCGTACGGGAACATGCGCGAGTACGTCGCCTCGCCCACCCTCACCCGGTCGCCGCATCCGAACGTGCAGATGTGGGCGGACGACGTGGTGGGCAAGGTCCATGAGCTGAATCCGGGGGACAGCGGGTTCGGCATCTGGCTGTGCGGGGGCGCGACCCCTTGCGGGTGAGCTGTTCGCCGAGGTGGACGAGCTGGTCGTCACGACCTGTCCCGTCGTCCTCGGTTCCGGCATGCCGATCTTCAGGTCGGGGTTCGCCGTGGACGAGTTCGCTCTCGACTCGGTGCAGGCGTTCGACGACGGCGTACCCGTACGGACGTACAGCAGAAAGCGGTGGCTGCTTCCCGGGGGCCGGGCCGCGCGGACCGCCCTATGGTGGAGGCATGGGCATCGAAGGGCGCCGGTCCGGCCGCCGCCCGCGGAGCGAGGAGTACGTCTGCCCCGTCTGCGGACAGCCCGTCGGCACGGTCATTCACAGGCGCAAGATTCTGGGCGCGTTCGTCCCCGTGTGGGGTCCGGGACCGTGCCGCAATCCCGACTGCTCGGCCTACGAGGAGCCGGTGGATGCGGCCCACGGCGCAGGGGCCCGGCGGTCGTACCGGGAGCACCCGCGAACGGCCTGGCCCCCAGCGACGGGCAGTATTACGGCCGTGGGCGCGCGCCCGGCAGCGGGCAGGGCGGCAGCGGAAGGCCGTAGCAAGGACGCGGCAGGCCGTACAGAGGACCGGGGCCGGCCCGACATGGAGGGCCTGGACGACCAGGCCGGAGCCGCGGGCGGCGGCGTGCGGGGTGGCCGTGTCGGCCCGCGCGGCGACCAGGACGTCCCGATGAAGGACAGTCCCCCGGACGGCCGACAGGGATAGCCCCAGCCCCGCGCCCCCGCGGCGGGACCGACGGCGGTGAGCAGGGCGCTGACCATCCCGGCGGCCACCTGCCAGGCCATCCTGGAGACGCGATATCTGCTGGCCCGGGCAGCCCGGCTGCTCTAGCGTGCCGCCATGCCAGAACTCGTGCACCTCACCGAACGCGCCCTGTGGGACGCGGCCCAGCGGACCGGCGCGTACGAAATCTCCACGCGCGGCCGCACGCTCGGCGAAGAGGGCTTCATCCACTGCTCGCTGCGCCACCAACTCCCGAGTGTGGCTTCCTTCCTGTACGGGGCGTACACCGGCCCCGACGAACTCGTCCTCCTGGTCATCGACAGCGACCGCCTCACGGCGCCCGTGCGCTACGAGGCCCCAGAGCCCGGCGCCGAGGAGTTTCCGCACATTTACGGCCCTGTCCCGGTGGACGCCGTCGTCAGGGTCGAGCCGTGGACGGCCGACGCGCAGGACGCGTGAGGCCGCGGACCGCGCATAGGCCGGGACCCTATCCGGGCAGGCCGCCGGTCTCCGGGGCACGCCCCGTCAGGCAGTAGATCGCGCCGGCCGGATCCCGCATCACGGTCCAGTGTGTGCCCTGCCCCACGAGCGTGGCTCCGTGCTCCTCGTGCCAGGCACGGGTCGCCGCGATGTCGGAGCAGGCGAGGTCGAGGTGCGCGGAGGTCGGCCGGTCGGTGCCGAGTCGCTGCAGCAGGATGCGGACGGGCAGTTCCGGGCCCGGTCTCACCACGTGGAACTCCGGCAGGGAGCCCGGGCGCGACTCCCATCCGGTGAGAGCGGCCCAGAACGCAACCTCGGCGTCGTACACGCTCGGCGCCAGGTCGATGCACACCTGGTCGAGACGGCTGTACGACCCGTCGGGACCGGCGACCACGGGCGGCCGCACCTGCTCGCCGTGGAACGGAACCGCGCAGAACAACTGACCGCCGGGTGACCGCAGCACCGCCCAGCCCTCGTGCTCGGCGACCACCGAGGCACCGAGGCGCACCGCGTCCTTCACAAGGCCCGCGACGTCCTCGACGGCCAGATCGAGATGCGCACCGCCGGGCCCCTCCTCGACCCCCTGCGCCTTCAGGCACGCATCGGCGCCGTCCGCCAGGAGGGTCACGAACTCGTCTCGCTCACCGCGGAATTCGGACAGACGAGTGCCGGTGACGGCGGTCCAGAACGCACAGGCCCGGCCGAACCGCTCAGCGGGCCGGTCGATGAAGGCATGGGTCCAGCGGATCACTTGGCTGTTCGGCATGGTTCCTCAACGTGTTCCGGCGCGGCGTCGTGACGGGCCTGTGCCTGCGCGGGGTCGGTGATGTCGGTCGGGACCGCGAGGGCGTCGTCCAGTTCAGCGCTCAGGGCGGTCAGGCGGTCGGCTCGGCGGGCGGCCAGGACCGCCAGCGCACCGGCGGGCGTGATGCCGCCGGATATCCCCGCGGCGATCGTCACGCCGGCCGGATCAGGCTTGCGCACAGGCGAGTTGCTTGAGCGAGCGTCAAGCAGGTCCAGCGAGTCCTCGGCGACGCGGCCGCAGTCATCACGTTGCGGATCTACGCCTACCTGTGGCCGGGCGAAGAAGACCGCACCCGGACCGTCATGGACGCCATGCTCGGCGGCCTGCGGACCGGGTGCGGGCAGAAAGACCAGGCGACCAAAGAAATCGCAGGTCAAGCAGCATGATCGAAGATCAGGCCTTCTTGGTCTCCCAGAAGATCTTGTCGATCTGGGCGATGTAGTCCAGCGCCTTCTGGCCGGTGGCCGGGTCCGTCGACGCCTTGGCGGCCGAGAGGGCCTTCAGGGCGTCGTTGACCAGCTGGTGCAGCTCCGGGTACTTCTCGAAGTGCGGGGGCTTGAAGTAGTCGCTCCACAGCACCGAGACGTGGTGCTTGGCGAGCTCGGCGCGCTGCTCCTTGATGACGGTGGCGCGGGCCTGGAAATGCGGGTCGTCGTTGGCCGCCATCTTCTCCTGGACGGCCTTGACCGACTCCGCCTCGATGCGGGCCTGGGCCGGGTCGTACACACCGCAGGGCAGGTCGCAGTGCGCACTGGCCTTCAGCTTGGGGGCAAACAGGCGGGAGAGCATGGATGCTGTCCTTCCTCGTGATCGTCTTCTCAGGTGGGACATTACTCCGTGGAAGACGGGTTTTCGCGAGTGCCCCCATGGGCTTAGGACAAAAGTCCGGGGCCAGACTGGGACTGGTGAAGGATGGAACCGGAACGCAACCGGAACGTAGGCCGAGCGGAACCGGAGGTTTTCTGATGCCTGAGACGGCAGCGGAGGGGCGGGAGGCACGCGTGCCGTTCCAACTGATCGAGGTGGACGGGCCGTCGATGGTGCCCACACTCAACCCGGGGGACTGGATGCTGGTCCAGTACGGCGCCCGGGTCCGGCCGGGCGCCGTGGTGATCCTGCGGCACCCGTTCCAGCAGGACCTGCTGGTCGTCAAGCGCGTGGTCGAGCGCCGCGACGACGGCTGGTGGGTGCTCGGCGACAACCCGTTCTCGCCGGGCGGGGACAGCACGGTCTACGGTGCCGTGCCCGACGAGCTCGTCCTCGCGACGGTGCGGGCGCGCTTCCGGCCGCGCAGCCGGGAGGAGGGCGAGGGTCAGCGGTCCGTCCCCGCGCTGATCTCGTGGGCTTTCTCCGCACTGCGGCCGGTGCTCTCGGACCGGTCCGCCTCCAAGCGCTTGCGGGCGCGGTAGGCCGCCACATTGGCCCGGGTCGCGCAGCGGTCCGAGCAGTACCGCCGTGAGCGGTTCGTGGACGTGTCGAGGTAGGCGTTGCGGCACGGTGCTGCCTCGCACAGGCCGAGGCGGTCGACGCCGTACGACGTGAGGTGGAAGGCGAGCCCCATCGCGGCGATCGCCGCATAGCCGGCGGTCGCGTTGGACGGATGGTCCGCGAGGTGCATGTGCCACAGGGGGCGGCCGTCGTCGTCCCGATGGTCGTGTCCGGAGATCTGAGGGCTGACCGGGAACTCGAGCAGCAGCGAGTTCAGCAGGTCGACGGCCAGCGTCTCGTCGCCGCTGTCCGCCGCCTCGAAGACCGCCCGCAGCCGCGCCCGTACGGAGCGGAAGCGCGTCACATCCGCGTCCGTGGCGCGCCGGGCCGCGGACGCATTGACGCCGAAGAGGGCCCGGACGGCCTCCACAGAGGTCAGCGAGTCCTTGTTGCGACCGGGCTCCTCGCTGTTGACCAGGCGCACGGCGTAGTCCGAGTAATAGGCGAGTTCCACTTGTAGTCCTTACGGGGGCGGTCTATCTTCAGGCGGGCACGAGTAACAGCTGCGCGCGATTCGAGGGTATTACGCAGGGGAGGGGCTCGGATGACGGAGACCACGGCCGGTGCCGACTGGCGCGCCTGGCAGGAGAGCTGGGACCGGCAGCAGGAGTGGTACATGCCGGACCGCGAGGAGCGGTTCCGGGTGATGCTGGACATGGTCGAGGCGACGGTCGGCACCGCGCCGCGCGTACTGGACCTCGCATGCGGTACGGGGAGTATCACAAGCCGGCTGCTCGAGAGGTTCCCGAACGCCGTCAGCACGGGCGTCGACCTCGACCCGGCCCTGCTCGCCATCGCCGAGGGCACCTTCGCGGGCGACGACCGCGCCACCTTCGTCACCGCCGACCTCAAGGGCCCGCAGTGGACGGGCAGGCTGCCGTACGAGACATACGACGCCGTCCTCACCGCCACCGCCCTCCACTGGCTGCACAAGGAGCCCCTCGCCGCGCTCTACGGCCAGATCGCCGGCCTCGTCCGCGAGGGCGGCGTCTTCATGAACGCGGACCACATGATCGACGAGTCCACGCCGCGGATCAACGCCGCCGAGCGCGCCCACCGGCACGCGCAGATGAAACGCGCAAAGGCGGCCGGCGCCCTCGACTGGACCGAATGGTGGGCGCTCGCCGCCGAGGACCCGGTGCTGGCCGAGCCGACCGCGAAGCGGTTCGAGATCTACGGTGAGCACGCCGACGGCGAGACACCCTCCGCGGACTGGCACGCGCGCGTGCTGCGCGACAAGGGCTTCGGGGAGGCGCGGGCGGTGTGGCGCTCGCCCTCTGACGCTCTGGTGCTGGCGCTGAAGTAAGCACCCCGGCAACCTCGGTTGAGGCGGTACGAAAATTCGTACCGCCTCTTCTGCGTGAGTCGCTGTCATAGCCCCCGATGCGCGAAAGGGGCGGTACGAGGATCCCGTACCGCCCCTTGTCGTACGTACCGTTACAGCACCTTGGACAGGAACGACTGCGTCCGCTCGTGCTGCGGGTTCGTCAGGACGTCGCGCGGGTTGCCGGACTCGACGACCACGCCGCCGTCCATGAAGACGAGGCTGTCGCCGACCTCGCGCGCGAAGCCCATCTCGTGCGTGACGACGACCATCGTCATGCCGGACTCGGCGAGGTCGCGCATGACGTCGAGGACGTCTCCGACGAGCTCCGGGTCGAGCGCGGAGGTCGGCTCGTCGAAGAGCATCAGCTTCGGGTCCATCGCCAGCGCACGGGCGATGGCCACGCGCTGCTGCTGGCCGCCGGAGAGCTGCGACGGGTAGTTCCCGGCCTTGTCGGCGAGGCCGACGCGGTCCAGGAGCTGCATCGCCTGCTCCTTGGCCTGAGCCTTGCTCGTGCCCTTGACCTGGACCGGCGCTTCCATGACGTTCTCCACGGCCGTCATGTGCGGGAACAGGTTGAAGCGCTGGAAGACCATGCCGATGTTCCGGCGCTTCATGGCGACCTCGCGGTCGCGCAGCTCGTAGAGCTTGTCGCCCTGCTGCCGGTAGCCGACCAGGTCGCCGTCGACGTAGAGCCGGCCGGCGTTGATCTTCTCCAGGTGGTTGATGCACCTCAGGAACGTCGACTTGCCGGAGCCCGACGGGCCGATGAGGCAGAACACCTCGCCGGACTTCACCTCGAGGTCGATGCCCTTGAGGACCTCGACGTGACCGAAGGACTTGTGGACGCCCTCGGCCTTCACCATGGCGTGGGAGGACTGCTTCATGCCGTGACTCCCTTCGGGCGGCGCGCGGGCAGGACGGCGGCCTTGAGGCGCTGGAGCGGCGTCGGGGGCAGGGTACGGCTCGAACCGCGGGCGTAGTACCGCTCGATGTAGTACTGCCCGACGCTCAGGAGCGACGTCATGATCAGGTACCAGGCGGCGGCGAGGAAGTACATCTCCACCGTGGAGCCCGCGTTCTGACCGATGTCCTGGGCTGCCTTGAACAGGTCGAGGAACTGCACCGCCGAGACGAGCGAGGTCGTCTTCAGCATGTTGATGACCTCGTTGCCCGTCGGCGGCACGATCACGCGCATCGCCTGCGGGATCACGATCCGGCGCAGTGTCTTGGGGTGGCTCATGCCCAGCGCGTGCGAGGCCTCGGTCTGGCCCTCGTCCACGGAGAGCAGACCGGCGCGGCAGATCTCGGCCATGTACGCGGCCTCGTTGAGTCCCAGGCCGAGCAGCGCCGTCAACAGCGGCGTCATGAACGAGGACCAGTAGTCCTTGTAGACAGGGCCGAGGTTGATGTACTCGAAGACCAGGCCGAGGTTGAACCATACGAAGAGCTGGACCAGGACCGGCGTGCCGCGGAAGAACCAGATGTAGAACCACGCGATCGACGAGGTCACCGGGTTCTTCGACAGACGCATCACGGCGAGCAGGATGCCGCCCGCGATGCCGATCACCATGGACAGCACGGTGAGCAGGAGGGTGTTGACGACGCCGTCGATGATGCGGTCGTCGAAGAAGTAGTCGGGGATCGCGCCCCAGTTGATCTTGCCTTGCGCGAAGGCGTAGACGATCGAGCCGAAGAGGGCGAGTGCGATGGCCGCGGACACGTAGCGCCCGAGGTGCCGGACCGGAATGGCCTTGATGGCCTCCGGTCCGGCAGGGGGTGTCGCGTCGGCGGGACCGTCCGTCTTGTTGACGTCAACAGTCACGGGTGGAGCCTTTCAGAGCCGAGTGGAACCGGACCGGGGGTCAGGAACCACCGTTGATCTTGGCCTCGGTGACCGCGCCGTCCTCGACGCCCCACTTCTCGATGATCTTCTTGTACTCGCCGTTCTCGATGATCGCGTCGAGTGCGGCCTGCAGCGCGTCGCGCAGCTCGGTGTTGTCCTTGGCGACGGCGATGCCGTACGGGCCCGCCTCGACCTGGTCGCCGACGATCTCGAAGTACTTGCCGCCGCCGGCGTTCTTCACGGAGTACGCGGCGATCGGGAAGTCGGCGGAGACGACGTCGGCGCCCTTGGAGCGCATGCGGGTCTCGGCCTCGGGGTTGGTGGCGAAGTCCTCGATCTTCAGGGTCTTCTCGCCGTCCTTCTCACACTTCTTCGCCTGGTCCTTGGCGAGGTCGTGGGAGAAGGTGTTGCGCTGCACGGCCATCGTCTTGCCGCACAGGTCGTCCCAGGTCTTGATTCCCTGGTCGTCGCCCTTGTTGGTGTAGAGCGAGACACCCGCGGTGAAGTAGTCGACGAAGTCGACGCCGGCGCCGACCTTCTTGCCGGTGTCGGCGTCGACGCCCTCCTGGCGGTCCTTGGTGTCGGTCATGGCCGACATGGCGATGTCGTACCGCTTTGAGGCGAGGCCGCCGATGAGGGTGTCGAAGGTGCCGTTCTCGAACTTGAACGTCACGCCGAGCTGCTTGCCCATCGCGGCCGCGATGTCCGGGTCGATGCCGACCGTCTTGCCGGAGTCGTCCTTGAACTCGACCGGCGCGTACGCGATGTCCGAGCCGACCTTGATCTCGCCCTTGTCCCGGATCTCCTTGGGCAGCTTGTCGGCCAGCGGGGCGCTGGTCGTCTCGTTGGTGCTCGGGCCGTCGTCCTTGGTCTGGTCACCACAGCCTGTGAGCAGCAGCGCACCGGCGACCGCGATTGCGCCGACCGCGGCGATCCGGGACTTCGCGGAGCTCGCGGCGGTCGTACGGCGGGTGAAGCTTGCGGTCATGGTTGGTTTCCTCCGGGTGAGGGCGATGCCGATCGGTCGACGGGCACACACCATCGAGTGTCGCGACCACGTGTGATTACGGCATCTTGCCATTCGGACTAGCCCCTTCAGGACGTCGGCCATGTCAAAATCGGATAACGGGTGACCCCCGAATCCCGTCAGGTCGGCACATCACGGCCGGACCTTCTACGGGATTGCCTCCCTCCGGCCGGAGGATCTTCGGCGCATCTCAGCATGTGAGCGATTCCCGACGACGCGCCTGTGCCGTACACGGAGCTGTCACCGACTTGTCCAGAAAACCGGCTATGAGTCATGTCACCGCAACGATATGGACTCGTCGGCGGTGGGGTCCGTCGGGTAAGAAGGTTCCTTACACCCCTCATCCGGGGCCCAGGGCGCGTGTGCGGCGCGCCCGTCGCGTATGTACCCCGTACGTATCGGTCAAATCGGGGCATATGTGGTGCCCGCCCACCCCTCAATCAGGAGTGGACACCCTCAACCAATGAAGCCTTAAGGGGTAAAACAAAGTGGCAGCGGAGATCGTCAATCCTCGCAGCGACAGCAGTACGGGTCAGGAGGGCGAGGGCGAGCCCCTCGATTCGTTCGACCCGGCGTTCGCGCTGCACCGCGGCGGCAAGATGGCCGTGCAGGCCACGGTGCCGGTCCGTGACAAGGACGACCTGTCCCTCGCGTACACGCCCGGCGTCGCCAAGGTGTGCAGCGCCATCGCCGAGCAGCCGGACCTCGTCCACGACTACACGTGGAAGTCGAACGTCGTCGCCGTCGTGACGGACGGGACGGCCGTGCTCGGGCTCGGAGACATCGGCCCGGAGGCCTCCCTTCCGGTGATGGAGGGCAAGGCGATCCTTTTCAAGCAGTTCGGTGGCGTGGACGCGGTGCCGATCGCTCTCGCGACGACGGACACGGACGAGATCGTCGACACCGTGGTGCGGCTCGCCCCCTCGTTCGGCGGCGTCAATCTGGAGGACATCTCGGCGCCGCGCTGCTTCGAGATCGAGCGCAGGCTCCAGGAGCGGCTCGACATTCCCGTCTTCCATGACGACCAGCACGGCACGGCCGTCGTCACGCTCGCCGCCCTGCGGAACGCGACGAAGCTGACCGGCCGGACGCTGGGTGATCTGCGTGCGGTGATCTCGGGTGCGGGGGCGGCGGGCGTCGCCATCGCGAAGATGCTCCTGGAGGCCGGTATCGGGGATGTCGCGGTCGCCGACCGCAAGGGCATCGTCAGCGCCGACCGCGACGACCTCACGCCGGTCAAGCAGGAGCTCGCGGCGATCACCAACAAGGCGGGGATCAGCGGTTCGCTGGAGGCCGCCCTGTCCGGCGCCGACGTCTTCATCGGCGTCTCCGGCGGTACGGTGCCGGAGCCGGCGGTGGCGTCGATGGCCGAGGGCGCGTTCGTGTTCGCCATGGCGAACCCGAACCCCGAGGTGCACCCGGACATCGCCCACAAGTACGCGGCCGTGGTCGCGACCGGGCGGTCCGACTTCCCGAATCAGATCAACAACGTGCTCGCGTTCCCGGGCATCTTCGCGGGCGCGCTGCAGGTGCGGGCCTCCCGGATCACCGAGGGCATGAAGATCGCGGCCGCGGAGGCGCTGGCGGGGGTCGTCGGGGACGATCTCGCGGCGGACTACGTGATTCCGTCGCCGTTCGATGAGCGGGTTGCTCCGGCGGTGACTGCGGCGGTGGCCGCGGCCGCTCGGGCTGAAGGTGTTGCTCGCCGCTAGGCGAGTGCTCTGCGCTGAGCGTGAATTGCGGCCCCGCCCGGGTCGGCCTTCGGCCTTCCCCGGGCGGGGCCGGTTTGTTTTCCCACCCGGCCATCGGTGCGGGCCGCATTCCGGCTGCCCGTCAGTGTGCAGATTCCAGAGGCCCGCCGCAGGCGCCCGGTGCGCGGTGTGTCACACCCGCATGCCGTTTCGCCCCGCCCCGCTCCCCCCTATCGTCAAGGTCATGTTCGCTGCCTATGCCGCCCGTATTGACCGTGACCAGCCCCTCAACGGCCTTGAGTTGGGGGAGCGCCCCGCTCCCGAGGCTCGGCCCGGCTGGACCACCGTGAACGTCAAGGCCGCCTCCCTCAACCACCACGACCTGTGGTCGCTGCGCGGAGTGGGTCTGAGTGAGGACAAGCTGCCGATGATCCTCGGCTGCGACGCCGCCGGGATCGACGAGGACGGGAACGAGGTCGTCCTGCACTCCGTCATCGGCCAGACCGGCCACGGAGTCGGGCCGAAGGAGCCCCAGACCATCCTCACCGAGAAGTACCAGGGCACCTTCGCCGAACAGGTCACGGTGCCCACGTGGAACGTGCTTCCGAAGCCGAAGGAGCTCTCCTTCGAGGAGGCCGCCTGTCTGCCGACCGCATGGCTCACCGCGTACCGCATGCTCTTCACCAACGCCGGTGTACGCCCCGGGGACTCGGTCCTCGTGCAGGGCGCCGGCGGCGGTGTCGCGACGGCGGCGATCGTGCTCGGCAAGGCTGCGGGCCTGCGGGTCTTCGCCACCAGCAGGGACGAGGCGAAGCGCAAGCGCGCCCTGGAGCTGGGGGCCGTGGAGGCGCTCGAGTCGGGTGCGCGGCTGCCGCAGCGAGTGGACGCGGTCATCGAAACGGTCGGAGCGGCCACCTGGTCGCACTCCGTCAAGTCGCTGCGGCCGGGCGGCACACTGGTCATTTCCGGCGCGACGAGCGGCGACCGCCCCTCGCACGCGGAACTCACCCGCATCTTCTTCCTGGAACTCAAGGTCGTCGGCTCCACGATGGGCACGAAGGACGAGCTGGAGGATCTGCTCGCGTTCTGCGCGGCGACGGGCGTGCGGCCCGTGATCGACGAGGTGCTGCCGCTGGACCGGGCGCGGGAGGGCTTCGAGCGGATGGAGTCCGGCGGGCAGTTCGGGAAGATCGTCCTCACCGTGTGAGCGACCGGCTGGTCTCTCTCGTTTCTTGGGGCGGCGTTCAGCCCTCCCTGTCAATAATGGTTGACAGCGAGGGCTTGTCAACGTAGGTTGACGTCATGACCGAAGCAACGGATCTCGCCGAGCGTGCAGGTGATCGCGATCCGCGCGTCGGGCTGCGGGCCGTCGCCGCGTTGCGGCGGCTGCTGGAGCAGCTCGAAGCGGTTCAGGTGCGCAGTGCGCGCAATCAGGGCTGGTCGTGGCAGGAGATCGCCGCGGAGCTCGGCGTAAGCAGGCAGGCCGTGCACAAGAAGTACGGGAGGCGCTGATGTTCGAGCGGTTTACGAAGCATGCCCGCGCTGTGGTGACCGGCGCGGTTGAGCATGCCGAGCGGCTGGATGCGGGCTCCGTCGGCGAGGAGCACATGTTGCTCGCCCTGCTCGACCGCGAGGGGAGCCGTGCGTCGTTCGCGCTCGCCTCGTTGGGTGTCACCGGTCGCCGGGAGTCCGTCGAGCGTTCGCTGGCCGAGGCGCGACGGCGCGGCGGGCTGTCGCAGGCCGACACGGACGCGCTCGCAGGGCTGGGCATCGACGTGACCGCGATCGTGTCCCGGGTCGAGGAAGTCCACGGGGTGGGTGCGCTGGACGACGACACGAGTCGGAGGGGCCGGGGCCGGCGGACGGGCCGCCGCCCCTTCGGCCCGGAGGCCAAGAGCACGCTGGAGAAGTCCCTGCGCATCGCGCTCGGCCGCGGCGACCGCTCCATCGGCGACGAACACATCCTGCTCGCCCTGACCGCCCGTCCCGGCATCGCCGCCGAGGTGCTTGCCGAACATGGCGTGACCTACGGGGCGGTGGAGCGGGTGCTGGGCGGAGGGGGAGAGGCGAAGGCGGGCTGAGGCGGGACCGGAGTCGGTCCGGATACCGGCTGAGTCCGGACCGGAGTCGGCCCGGATACCGGCTGAGTCCGGACCGGAGTCGGCCCGGATACCGGCTGCTGCCCCGCCGGGCCTGCGGCGGCATGAGGCGGCATGAGGCGGCCGGCAACTCCCCCGAGGAGTGGCCGGCCGTCGTGTCACGTCCGCGGCGTCCGCAGCACTGCTCCGATATGCGCCGCCGCCGTCGACAAGTGACGGCGGGCCTCGCGGAGTTGCTCCTCCGTCACGCCGTGGTCCCGGGCCGCGTCGCGGATGTCGTCGCGGAAGCGGTCCAGGATGCGGTCCAGGTCGCGTGCCGGATTGCCGGTCGAGGCCTCATGGGCCCAGCCCGGCTCGAAGTCGGCGGGGAAGCCCTCCTGCTCGCCCAGGAACTCGGGCTCCGGAACGCCCGGCCGTGACTCCGAGGCGCCTGCGCGGCCCGCGGCGCCGAAGCCCTTGCCGGACTCCTTCCCGACGTACTTGCCGAAGTCGCCGAACTCCTTGGCCAGTTCGGCGAGACTCTCCCGCACCCCTGTCGGCCAGTCGCCCCGCGCGAAATGGTCCTGCACCTGGTCCTGGATGCGCTGGGCGACGCGCTGGAACTCCTCCGTCGCCTGGGCGTGCGCCTTCTCCTGGGCCTCCTTGGCCTGGCGGCGTGCCCGCTGAGCCTCCTCGCGGGCCCGGCGACTCTCGTCCTTCGCGCGCCGAGCCTGCTCCTTCCACTCCTGCTTGGCGCGCTTGAACTCCTCCTTGGCCTGGCGCCACGCCTCCGTGTCGCCCCACGCCCCGTCGAAGAAGTCCGACGCCTCCGGGAACCCCTTGCCACCTGCGCCGGCGCGTGACTTGCTGCGGGCCTCCTGCGCCGCCGCCCGTATGTCGCGTCGCAGGTCGCCCGCCGCCCCGCTCACATCGGCGCGGATCTCGGCGGCGAGCTCCGCCACCGATTCGCGGATCTCCAGCTCCAGATCGGCCAGCTCGCCGCTGCGGTCGGCAAGTTCGTCCCGTCCCGCGTCCGTGATCGCATAGACCTTGCGGCCGCCCTCCGTGGTGTGGGTGACCAGGCCTTCGGCCTCCAGCTTCGCCAGGCGCGGGTACACCGTGCCCGCCGAAGGCGCGTACAGGCCCTGGAAGCGCTCCTCCAGGAGGCGGATCACCTCATAGCCGTGTCGAGGCGCCTCGTCCAGCAGCTTCAGCAGATACAGGCGCAGTCGCCCGTGGGCGAAGACGGGAGGCATGTCAGAGCACCTTCTTGTCGGTCGGGCCGTCGGTGGAGCTGTCGGCGAAGCCGCCGGAGGGACCGTCAACGGTCGGGGACGGCACATCAGGGGACGGGGCGTCAGCGGGTGGGGCGTCCAGGGGCCCCTCGGCCGGTTCGTCCTCGGCAGGCGGCCTGCGCAGCAACGCGATCGAGCCCGACACCGTCGTCGCCTTCAGCTTTCCGTTGCCCGCCCCCAGCCGGCCGGTGATCCTCTTGGCGCCCCACTGGCCGCTGACCCGCAGGTCCTCGAAGGCGTTCGACACCGTCCCGCTCGCCGTGTTCGCCTCCACCTCCGCGTCCGCCGGATGCGGCAGGCGGATCGCGATCTCGCCGGACACGCTGGTGAGGCTGACATCCGTGGGCTGGTCGGTGGGGTCGAGGTCCACGATCATGGAACCGCTCACAGAGTCGGCTCGTACGCACGAACCCGCGCCCTCGACGACCGTCAGGTCGCCGGACACGGAGTTGAAGCGGAGATCGCCCTTGACGGCCTGGGCCTCGACGCTGCCCGAGACGGTGTCCGCACGGGTGCTCCCCGCGAGCCCGAGCAGTGTGGTGTCACCGGTGACGCCCTTGACCTCCGTGCACCCTTCGATTCCGGAGACGACCGCTCCGGCTCCGACGACGCCCACCTCGACGCGCGTCCCCGTCGGAACGGCCAGCGACACCACCGCGCTGCGCCGCCAGCCCTTGCGGTCGAGCCACTTGAGGAAGCCCTTCCACGGCAGGTCCTCGTACGCCACGGTGAGGGTGCCGTCGGCCTGGGTGACGACCAGGGGAGGGCCCTCTATCTCGGACACCTCGAGCCGTGTGCCCCCCTCGCGGTTCAGTACGGCTTCGTCGGTGCCCACCACGTTCACCGTGCCGTTGACGATGCGCACGTGCAGTGCCGTCACCGGGGCGTCGAACGTGAGCTTCTTGGGCTCTGCGACGGACCACTCGGGCATGGGACCGGCCTCCTCGGGCGGAGCGACGCCGCCCCGCCGCCGAGGCGCCGTAGGCTGACGTAGGGGACGACGCGCCATATCGCGTCTTCTCACACACACGATATATCGCGGCTACGGGAAGTCAAGACACCCGTTCCGGGGAACCCGCTGTCCATGGCCTGCGCCCGGCACGTTCATGTACGCCGATTGGTCGTTATGTGCCCTAGCGTGGGGGTATGTCGCACGACACCTCCGCCGCCTCCGACAGCGAACTCGCGCACGCCGGCGCCGCCGGGGCGCTGCTGCTGTGCCGGGCCGTACCCGACGCGGTGGCGCCGGGAGCGCAGCTGCTGCGGGAGCGGATGCTGCTCGCCCATGCGGGGCCGGAGTGGAGCGTGCTCGTTCCGGAGGGCACAGCATGGCTGCACGGCGGCGAGCCGGTCGACCGGGTACTCGGCGGCTGGGCCGCAGCGCTCGCCGTGGGGGCACCCTGGCCGGCACTCGCCCTGTGGTGGGACGACGACCGCAGCGGCTACACCCTCGCCTCGGGATTCCGCCGCACGGTCGGCTACGAATGGCTGGCGAACGGCACGCCGCTCGGCCAGGACGAGGCGATGCGCACCTTCGCGGCCCGGCTCGGCCTCGACCCGGTGCTGGACGTGCAGTCCCTGGTCGAACTGACCAAGACGGACACGGACGCCGACGCGCGCGCCCGCATGCTCGGCCTGATCACGGTCCTCACGCGCGCGGGGCTGACGCTTCCCGCCGGACTCGTCCCCGGCGAGCCTGCCCACCGCCTGCGAGAGGTCGCCCGCAGCCGGCCGGACGTCCAGCACATCGAATGGCCAGGGTGGCGCGATGCCGTCCGCGACGAATTCGACGTGGTCGCCGGCACCCGCCTGGGGCCCTGGCTCCGCGGCCCGAATGCCCGCGCACTCTCCGTGGCCCAGCTGGCAACGGGCCTGCCACTCACCCTCTGGGGCGTACGCCACCGCAGCGCGGGGTGGGTCGTCGCGGGTTCGCTGCTCCTCATCAACGGGGCGCTCGGACTCGCGTACGACCGGATGGCCGCGCGGGACTGAGCACCTGCCGACGCCCGCAGCAAGCGGAAAACTACTCGTCGTCCTCGTCGTCCAGCCGCGCCAGCCACGTGGCCAGCCGCTCGACCGGGACCTCGAAGTCGGGGTTCAGATCGACGAACGTACGCAGCTGCTCGGCGAGCCACTCGAAGGTGATCTCCTCCTCGCCGCGCCGCTTCTCCAGTTCCTCGATGCCGCGGTCGGTGAAGTACAAGTCGTGCTCCTGATGCGGATGGGTTCCTCTCTCACAGGGTATGGGGTGCGCCTGTGTACAGACGCCGGAGGGCCCGGCACCGAGTCCAGGAACTCGGGGCCGGGCCCTCCGGTCGGTCACCTACGCGAAGGCTCCGAGGCTCAGGCCTCGAAGACCTCCCGCACCAGCTGCTCCTGCTCGGCCTGGTGCCGCTTCGCCGATCCCACCGCCGGGGAAGAGCCGTGCGGGCGCGAGATACGGCGCAGGCGCTCGCGGGCCGGGATGTCCTCGCCGACGGCGAGGTCCAGGTGGTCGATCAGGTTGAGCGCGATGAACGGCCAGGCACCCTGGTTGGCCGGCTCCTCCTGGGCCCACAGGTACTTCTCGGCGTTCGGGTACTTGGCGATCTCCGCCTGGAGCTCGGCACCCGGCAGCGGGTACAGGCGCTCGAGGCGGATGATCGCCGTGTCCGTGGCGCCGCGCTTGGCGCGCGCCGCCTCCAGGTCGTAGTAGACCTTGCCGGCGCAGAAGACGACCTTGCGGACCGCGGCCGGGTCGACAGTCGCGTCGGCGATGACGGGACGGAAGCCGCCCGTGGTGAACTCCTCCGTCTTCGAGGCCGCTGCCTTGAGGCGCAGCATCGACTTCGGGGTGAAGACGACCAGCGGCTTGTGGTGCGGGTTGTGCACCTGCCACCGCAGGAGGTGGAAGTAGTTCGACGGGAGGGTCGGCATCGCGACCGTCATGTTGTTCTGGGCGCAGAGCTGCAGGAAGCGCTCCGGGCGGGCCGAGGAGTGGTCAGGGCCCTGGCCCTCGTAGCCGTGGGGCAGGAGCAGGGTGACGCCGGACGTCTGGCCCCACTTCTGCTCGGCCGACGAGATGAACTCGTCCACGACCGTCTGCGCGCCGTTGACGAAGTCACCGAACTGCGCCTCCCAGAGGACGAGCGCCTCGGGGCGGGCCAGCGAGTAGCCGTACTCGAAGCCCATCGCCGCGTACTCGGACAGGAGCGAGTCGTAGACGTTGAAGCGCGCCTGGTCGTCCGAGAGGTACAGCAGCGGGGTGTAGTCCTCGCCCGTCTCGCGGTCCACCAGCACCGCGTGGCGCTGGCCGAACGTGCCGCGGCGGGAGTCCTGGCCGGACAGCCGGACCGGGGTGCCCTCGAGCAGCAGCGAACCGAACGCCAGGGTCTCGCCCATCGCCCAGTCGATCGTGCCGTCCTCGACCATGGTCGCGCGGCGCTGCAGCTGCGGCATCAGACGCGGGTGGACGGTGATCCGCTCGGGGATGTTGACCTGGGACTCGGCGATCCGCTTCACGATCTCCTGGGAGATCGCGGTGGTGACGGCCACCGGGAACTCGGCCTTGGCGTCCGGGACCTGGGCCTCGGCGGGCTGCGAGGTGGCCTCGCGGACCTCCGTGAAGACCTTCTCCAGCTGGCCCTGGTAGTCCTGCAGCGCCTGCTCGGCCTCTTCCAGCGTGATGTCGCCGCGACCGATGAGGGACTCGGTGTACAGCTTGCGCACCGAGCGCTTCTTGTCGATCAGGTCGTACATCAGCGGCTGCGTGAAGGACGGGTTGTCGGCCTCGTTGTGACCGCGGCGGCGGTAGCAGATGAGGTCGATGACGACGTCCTTGTTGAACGCCTGGCGGAACTCGAAGGCCAGACGGGCCACGCGGACCACGGCCTCCGGGTCGTCGCCGTTCACGTGGAAGATCGGCGCCTCGATCATGCGGGCCACGTCGGTGGAGTACATCGACGAGCGCGAGGACTCCGGCGCGGCCGTGAAGCCGACCTGGTTGTTGATGACGATGTGGACCGTGCCGCCCGTGCGGTAGCCGCGCAGCTGCGACATGTTGAGGGTCTCGGCCACGACGCCCTGGCCCGCGAAGGCCGCGTCACCGTGCAGGGCGACCGGCAGGACCGTGAAGTCCGAGCCGCCCTTGCCGATGATGTCCTGCTTGGCGCGCGCGACACCCTCGACGACCGGGTCGACCGCCTCGAGGTGCGAGGGGTTGGCGGTCAGCGAGACCTTGATCTGCTCGCCGTCCAGGCCGGTGAAGGTGCCCTCGGCGCCCAGGTGGTACTTCACGTCGCCGGAGCCGTGCATCGACTTCGGGTCGAGGTTGCCCTCGAACTCGCGGAAGATCTGCGCGTACGACTTGCCGACGATGTTCGCGAGGACGTTCAGGCGGCCGCGGTGGGCCATGCCGATGACGACCTCGTCGAGGCGGGACTCCGCAGCGCTGTCGATGACCGCGTCGAGCAGCGGGATGACCGACTCGCCGCCCTCGAGCGAGAAGCGCTTCTGGCCGACGTACTTCGTCTGCAGGAACGTCTCGAACGCCTCGGCGGCGTTCAGCCGGCGCAGGATGCGCAGCTGCTCCTCGCGCTCCGGCTTGGTGTGGCCGCGCTCCACGCGGTCCTGGATCCACTTGCGCTGCTTGGGGTCCTGGATGTGCATGTACTCGATGCCGGTGGTGCGGCAGTACGAGTCGCGCAGGACGCCGAGGACGTCGCGCAGCGTCATCATCGCCTTGCCGGCGAAGCCGCCGACGGCGAACTCGCGCTCCAGGTCCCACAGCGTGAGCCCGTGCTCGGTGATGTCCAGGTCGGGGTGCTTGCGCTGGCGGTACTCCAGCGGGTCGGTGTCGGCCATGAGGTGGCCGCGGACCCGGTAGGAGTGGATCAGCTCGAAGACGCGGGCGGCCTTGGTGACGTCGTCGTCGTGCGAGGCGTCGATGTCCTTGAACCAGCGGACCGGCTCGTACGGGATGCGCAGCGCCTCGAAGATCTCGTCGTAGAAGCCGTTCTCGCCGAGGAGGAGGTTCGCGACGATCCGCAGGAACTCGCCGGACGCCGCACCCTGGATCACACGGTGGTCGTACGTCGAGGTCAGCGTCATGACCTTGGAGATGCCCAGCTGGTTCAGGGTGTCCTGCGATGTGCCCTGGAACTCGGCCGGATAGTCCATCGAGCCGACGCCCATGATCACCGACTGGCCCGGCATCAGACGCGGCACGGAGTGCACGGTGCCGAGGCCGCCCGGGTTGGTCAGGGAGACCGTGACGCCGGTGAAGTCGTCCATCGTCAGCTTGCCGTCGCGGGCGCGGCGGACGATGTCCTCGTAGGCCTGCCAGAACTCGAAGAAGTTCAGCGTCTCGGCCTTCTTGATGGCCGCGACGACCAGCTGGCGGTCGCCGTTCGGCTTCACCAGGTCGATGGCGAGGCCGAGGTTGACGTGCGGCGGCTTGACCAGGGTCGGCTTGCCGTCCTTCTCGCCGAACGAGTAGTTCATCGACGGCATGGCCTTGATGGCCTGCACCATCGCGTACCCGATGAGGTGGGTGAAGGAGATCTTCCCGCCCCGGGCGCGCTTGAGGTGGTTGTTGATGACGATGCGGTTGTCGAAGAGCAGCTTCACCGGGACCGCGCGGACGGACGTGGCCGTCGGCAGCTCCAGGGAGGCGTTCATGTTCTTCGCGACGGCGGCGGAGGGGCCGCGCAGCGTCACGTACTCGGCGGCTGCGGGCGCCTCGGCGGGCGCGGCCTTGGCGGCGGGCTGCGCCGCGGCCGGCTTGGCAGCGGGAGCGGCGGCGGGCTTCGCCGCGGGGGCCGGGGCCGGAGCGGCAGCGGGCTTCGGGGCCGCAGGAGCGGCGGCGCTCGGAGCTGCCGGGGCGGCGGGCGCCGGAGCGGCTGCGGGAGCGCTCGGCGCGGCAGGGGCCTCGGCGGTGGTGCCCGGGGCCCCCGCTACAGCAGCACCGTCCGGCTTCGCCGTGGTGGCGGCGCCGCCACCCGGCTTGTAGTCGGCGAAGAAGTCCCACCAGGCGCGGTCTACCGAATTCGGGTCCTGGAGGTACTGCTGATAAATCTCGTCGACGAGCCACTCGTTGGCACCGAACGCGGCAGCTGGGTTCTTCCCGGCTTGGTCGGTCTCGGTGGAGATGCTCGAGTTACTGGGGGACTGTGGCGACACGGCGGCAACCGCCCTCTTCCGCTTCACAAGGTGATGGACAGCGGGAATAAAGGCTACGCCTCCATCGCCGAGAGGTGCAGGCCGGGCCGGTGATCCGTCGTGTAAGTCACATCGAAAACCGTGTTTCGGCGCTTGAAATGGCGGGAAACAAGCGTGGTTTCGCTATGTGCGGGTACGCCGACGTACGGACGTGCCCCTATGCGGGTACGCCGACACACGGTCGAGCCCCCTCGGGACCCCGCCTACTCGAACTTTACGTCAACTTTGCGGATGGGGCAGACCCGGAAGTGTGACCTGGATCCGGCAGCCGCGAGTGGATTCGGCCACGCCGATCGAGCCCCCGTGGAGGTCCACGGCCCAGCGGGCGATGGCCAGGCCCAGGCCCGTACCGCCGTCGCTGCCCGGCCCCTTCGAGGCCGCGTGGGAGTACCTGCCGCGGTTGAACCGCTCGAAGACCCGGTGCCACTCCGACCGCGGGATGCCCGGACCCTCGTCCAGCACCTCCAGGTCCAGCGACTCCGGGTACGGGCCGCGCCGCGCCCGCAGCGTCACCCGGCCGTGCGGCGGGCTGTGCTTGACCGCGTTGTCGATCAGGTTGGCCACGACCTGGTGGATCCGCTCCGGGTCCGCGTGCGCCGTCAGCTCGGGCGGCGACACGTCCAGGTGCAGATGGACGTCCGTACGGGTGTGGCTGCCGGAGCCCGAGGCGATGCCCGCGCGCTGCGAGGCGATCATGTTGGCCTCCTTCAGCACGCCAGACAGGTAGGGCCACACCTCGAAGCGTCGCGCCTTCAGCGGTACGACGCCGTTGTCAAGGCGTGACAGGTCCAGCAGCGTCTCGACGAGGCGGCCCAGGCGCTCGGTCTGCTTCAGCGCCGTGCGCATCGTCTCGGGGTCGGCGGACGAGACGCCGTCGACGACGTTCTCCAGGACCGCGCGCAGGGCCGCGATGGGGGTGCGCAGCTCGTGCGAGACGTTGGCGACGAGCTCCTTGCGCTGCTGGTCCTGGGCCTCCAGGTCGTCGGCCATGCGGTTGATCGTGGAGGCCAGGTCGCCGAGCTCGTCACGCCGGTCGGCGCCGCTCACGCGCCGTGTGTAGTCGCCGTGCGAGATGGCCCGGGCCACGGTGTTCATCTCGTCGAGCGGGGCGGTGAGGGAGTGCGCCACGAACTGGGTGATCAGCAGGGTCGCTATCACCGAGAAGACCGTGATGAAACGCAGCTCCGTCTCGGTGCGCACCGCGACCATCAGCAGGCCGGTGGTGATGAAGACGGAGACGACGACCAGGGTGCCGAGCTTCGTCTTGATCGAGAACGGCCGCAGCGAGCCCACGGGGCCTGCGCCACGGCGCGCCGGCCGGCGCCAGGGCTCCGCGTGCGGGTGCGAGGGCTCCTCGTACGGGCGCGAGGTTCCTCCGGGCCGGTCCGGATCCCTGCCCGCGCCCCCGCCCGCCCCCGGCAGCCCTGCCGACGCGCTCATGGCGTAGGCGTCTCCAGCGCGTACCCGACGCCGTGGACCGTGCGGATCCGCTCGGCGCCGATCTTGCGCCGCAGCGCCTTGATGTGGCTGTCGACGGTCCGGGTGCCGGAGGCGTCCGCCCAGTCCCACACCTCCGCCAGCAGTTGCTCGCGGGAGAGCACGGCGCGCGGTGTGTTCGCGAGGCACACCAGAAGGTCGAACTCGGTGGGCGTCAGATGGACGTCCTCACTGCGCACCCGCACCCGGCGCTGGGCGTGGTCGATCTCCAGCTCGCCGAGGCGCAGTATGCCGCTGCGCGGGGTGGTCGCGGCGAGCGCGGCCCGCTCCACGCGGCGCAGCAGGACGTGCACCCGGGCCGCCAGCTCGCGCATCGAGAACGGCTTGGTCATGTAGTCGTCCGCGCCGACACCGAGCCCGACCAGCATGTCGGTCTCGTCGTCACGAGCGGTCAGCATCAGCACCGGGACCGGCCGCTGTGCCTGCACCCGGCGGCACACCTCGAGGCCGTCGAAGCCGGGCAGCATCACATCGAGGATCAGCAGATCGGGTTGCCATGCCTCGGCCGTGTCGACGGCCGCCGGTCCGTCGCCCGCTGTTTGCACGAGGAATCCCTCGGCTCGCAGCCGCGCGGAGATGGCGTCGACGATCGTCGGGTCGTCCTCGACCACCAGCACCCGGCGCTGGGCACCCGGCGTGGCCGCCGCGGTGCCGTTGTGGGAGGTCTGTGTCGTCTGCTCCATCGCCCCGCCCCTGACTGTGCTTTCCGGAATCCGTGGGGTGATCCCATTACTGCGGTTGACGCGTGAATGATCTGCACGTCGGTCAGCAGCGTACGGGCAGTGACCGTGCCTCGGCTATTCAGCCCTGGTTGCAAGATGGACTACGTCCGGAACGCCCCGGGCAACAGGGACCTCTTCGGTACGGACCCCTTGGAACTGGGCATTCCGCAAGGATTCTTCGAAAAGTGACGACGGCTGGGCGGACCACACCGCAAGCACACCGCCCGGCGTGAGCCGCTCGCGGCATGCCGCGAGCCCGGCAGGGGAGTAGAGGCCCTCATTGTCCTCGGTCACGGTCCAGCCGGGGCCGTTGTCGATGTCCAGGCACAGTGCGTCGTACGTCTCTTCCGACTCGTGTACGAATGTGACGAGGTCGGCATGCACGATCTCCGTACGGGGATCGGCCAGCGCCTCGGCGGAGACCTGCGACAGCGGGCCCGCGCGGTGCCAGTCGATGACCGCCTGCTCGCGCTCGACGACCACGATGCGCTTCCAGCGCCGGTTCTGCGCCGCATGGGCGAGCGAGAAGCCGACGCCGAGGCCGCCGATGAGGACGGTCGGCGCGGGGCGGCCGTTCAGCGCGTTCAGCGCCGCGTCCACGAGGCGGCGCTCGGAGCGGCCGTCCGATGTGTCCATGAGAAAGCAGCCGTTGGCGATGATCTGCAGCAGGTCGCCGTGGCGACGGAGGACCACCTCGCCGTGGGGTCCGGACCGTCGGTCCAGGACTACGGGGCCTTCCGGGGCAGAGGTGTTGTACGACGTGGGCATGGTCCCATCCTGGTCGGGCCGCCCCTGGACGGCCACTTCTTTGCGACCCGTCCACCCGGCGGTGTGGGTCACCGGTCGGGCTCGCCGAACCACACCAGGCAGTGCCACAGCTGCTTGACGTACTGCAGCACTTCGTCCTGTGTGCCCCACTGCGCCCATTTCCGCGGCGTGGTGACGACGGAGGCCGCGGCGCGTCCCAGGACCTGTGCGTCCAGCAGTCCGTCCGGGCCCGCGAACTCGGCGCAGACGTGGAGGGCGAGCGGGCGCATGACCGGTCCGCGGAACTCGTCGTCCAGGTCCTCCGCCCGCAGACGGAAGCCCTCGTGCCACTCGACCGCGATCCCGTGGTGCCCCGCGGCCTCCAACAACAGCGCGCCGGTCCGTGTACGGCGGAAGGACGGGTCCAGAACCAGGGCTTCCGCGTCGAGGTGCAGGTCGACGGGGCCGTGGACCTGCACTTCGATGTACTCGTCCAGCGCCCGACCGTTCCGTACGGGGCGGTCAGGGCCCGGCAGTTCGTGCACGACCGCCACCGGGTCGGCGCCGGTGACGCCGAGGATCCGGCGGGTGTCGCGTGCCGTCTCGCACAGCCCGGCGAGTACCGGTGCGAAGGCGTCGATGGTGCCGATGTCGTCCGGGCCTACGTGGCTGTCGCCAAAGCAGTAGGTGGCGCGGGTGTGTACGGCGGGGCGCAGTCGCACATGGCAGGAGCCGTAGCGCGGGCACGCACCATCGGGGTGCTTCATCAGGTTGAGCCCGCCGTACCTGGGCCGCTCGCCTGCGGTGACGCCCGGCGCGTGATACGCCCCGCCGAACAGCCGCTCCTCCCATCCGTCCCGGTCCCCGCCGGGATACGCGGTGCGGCTGCCGTTGGACAGGCCCGTCTCGTACTGGCTGCGGTAACGCCCGTCCGCGCAGAGGGACTCGGCCACGGTGCGGCCGTCTGCGAGCAGCCGGTCGGGGTGGAAATTGAGCGTCACGCGCGCGTGGTCGCGTACGAGGGAGGTGAGTTCCCCGACGTGGTGCTCGAGGTGGGTGGCGGTGGCCGGGGCGGCGGGGGTGCTGCGTGTGTCGGTGTCGACTGCGGTGGCTGAGGCGGTAGTTGCTCCCATGGCGGAGGGCATGGGGGAGGGGACGGTTGCTGCCATACCGGTGGCGTCGGCGATGCGCGCCACCGCGTTCGCGTGGCGTACGCGGGCCGCGACCCGTACGTGGTGCAGGGCCGCAGCCTGAGCCGTCGTCAGCGGCCTCATGTGTCCGTGGCCCTGCGCAGCACGAGCGTCACGAAGCCGAGGGTGCCGCGGTAGCCGCGCAACCATGCCTCGCGGTGGGTGGCAGCCGCCTTCAGGGCGTCGTCGTGTCCCGGGTCGTCCGGGTGGTCCAGGGCCCAGCGGATCAGGGTCCCGGTCCAGGACCACTCGTACTCGTCCCACTCCTCGAGAGTGCTGACGTGCCCGTACACCGGGAGCCAGCCGTCCGCCACGACTCGGTCGACGGTTGTGGCGAGGTCGGCGAACTCGTCGGCGGCGAAACCGGCGTCGAGCGTCGCCCGGTCCGGCTCCCGCTCCCAGAAGCCGTCCCCGACGAGGACGCTGCCGCCCGGGGCGAGATGCCCGCGGGCGGCCCGGAGGGTGGGCAGCAGTCCGCCGAAGGCGTGGGCGGCGCCGACGCTGAGGACCAGGTCGTACGCGTGGGAGGCGGTGAACTCCGTCGCGTCCTGGTGGTGGAGGGTGAGCCGGTCGCCGATGCCGTACCGCTCGGCGGCCGCCCGGGCGCTCTCCAGGGACGCGGCGGCGAGGTCGACTCCGTCGGCCCGCAGCCCTGGCCGCCCGTCCAGGGCCCGCAGCAGCCACTCGCCGGAGCCGCAGCCGAGGTCGAGCAGACGCCCGGCCGCGCGCGGGAGCGCCCGTTCCAGAAGCCGTGCCACGGAGGCATCGCTCAGGGGTGCCGCTGTCGGGTGGTCGCCGTGGGCGAGTGCGCTGATCGTCTGCCGGTCCATCCGGGCATCGTGGCGGTGACCGGCCCTGCCTGTCTCGGGAATTAACCGGGCCGCCGAAGTCGAGGTAGGAGAGGCGATGCCCGTGCACGGTCGTGGCGGCGCGTTCCGGGTTCATGACGTTGCCGTCACAGGGATCGGGCGGTGAGTCGGGTTTCAGTGGTTTCCGGCGTGGGCCCGGTCGAGACGCTGCCGTCTCGGGCGACCCGGTGGAGCGCGGCGTCCGGTGTTCTCGTGACGACGTCGGCAAGGTCGCCTTCGACGAAGAGGGCGGCAACGCCGTCGTCCAGCGCCCAGCCGCCGGGCAGCGCCTCGCTCGCCACGGCGGAAAGATATGCCTGTCTGCGGCCGGCCTCGCTGTTGTAGTGCGGGCACATGCTGCCCGGCAGTAGCCCCAGTCCGCCGCGCAACGGTGCGAGTGGGCCGAAGGAGTCCGTGAGGCATGCCTCGAACCAGCAGGCCGCCCCGGCGCTGATCCCGCAGAGCAGCGTTCCGTTCGCGTATGCCTCGCGCAGGATGTCGTCCACGCCGTGCTCTCGCCACACGGCGAGCATGTTCACGGTGTTGCCGCCACCGACGTAAACGATGTCCTGGCTCAGCAGGCACGCGCGGAGATCCTCGTGGGTGCGCCGGAACAGCGGGAGATGGAGGGGCTCGCAGTCCTGGCGTCCCGCGAACGCGGTGTAGAAGCGTTCGATGTAGCCGTCTGCGTCACCGCTCGCCGTGGGCAGGAAGCAGACCTTCGGGCGCGTGCCCTTCGCATGACTCAGAACGAAGTCGTCGAGCACCGAGTCCGAGTCATCGGAGAACCCGCCGCCGAGCAGCACGATCTTCCGGACGGGGGTCATCGGTCGATACCGCGGTAGTCCATCCCGGCATCCTGGCGCAGCCGGCCCTGCCTGTCGCAGGAATTACGGGCCCTTGGGCACCGGACGTCTTCGTATCGGCCCTGTACCCCCTTCGTGCGGGCTCCTTACCGGCCCACACCCCAGCTGACCAGGTGAGCAGCCTTGATCGCTCGCAGCGAACACAGTGCGGGGAACATCTGCGGGCTCACGTGCATTGAGCCTGTACAGCTCAACTTGACTGCCGAAGGGGAGATCATGGCTTCGACGTCCACACCGCTCACCCTGCCCGTGCTGCCGCTCGACGACGAGGTCGTGCTGCCCGGGATGGTGGTTCCTCTGGACCTCACCGATGCCGACGTACGAGCCGCGGTGGAGGCCGCTCAGGCGGCGGCGCGGTCCAGTGGTGACAGCAAGCCGAAGGTGCTGCTTGTTCCACGCATCGACGGGACGTACGCCGCGACCGGTGTGCTCGGCACCGTCGAGCAGGTCGGGCGGCTCTCCGGCGGTGATCCCGGCGCGCTGATCCGCGGCCGCGGGCGGGTGCAGATCGGCGCCGGGACGACCGGGCCGGGTGCGGCGCTGTGGGTCGAGGGCCTGCAGGTCGACGAGACCGTGCCGGACCCGCTGCCCGGCGCGGTCTCCGAGCTCGTGAAGGAGTACAAGGCGCTCGCCACGAGCTGGCTGAACAAGCGTGGCGCGTGGCAGATCGTGGACCGCGTGACGCAGATCGACGACGTGTCGGCGCTCGCGGACAACTCCGGCTACTCACCGTTCCTGACCACCGCCCAGAAGGTGGAGCTCCTGGAGACCACCGACCCGGTCGCGCGCCTGAAACTCGCCACCGAGCAGCTGCGCGAGCACCTCGCCGAGCAGGACGTGGCCGAGTCCATCGCCAAGGACGTCCAGGAGGGCGTCGACAAGCAGCAGCGCGAGTTCCTCCTGCGGCGCCAGCTCGAAGCCGTACGCAAGGAGCTGCGCGAGCTCAACGGCGAGGACGGCGACGACGAGTCCGACGACTACCGCGCGCGCGTGGAGGCCGCCGACCTTCCCGAGAAGGTCCGCGAGGCCGCGCTCAAGGAGGTCGACAAGCTGGAGCGGTCGAGCGACCAGTCGCCCGAGGGCTCCTGGATCCGCACCTGGCTAGACACCGTGCTCGAGCTCCCGTGGCACGAGCGGACCGAGGACCAGTACGACATCCAGGGCGCCAAGGCCGTGCTCGACGCCGAACACGCCGGCCTGGAGGACGTGAAGGAGCGGATCACCGAATACCTGGCGGTGCGAAAGCGGCGCGCCGACCGGGGCCTGGGCGTGGTCGGCGGGCGGCGCGGGGGTGCCGTTCTCGCGCTCGTCGGCCCGCCCGGTGTCGGAAAGACCTCGCTCGGCGAGTCCGTGGCACACGCCATGGGGCGGAAGTTCGTGCGGGTCGCCCTCGGCGGCGTACGCGACGAGGCCGAGATCCGCGGTCACCGGCGTACGTACGTGGGTGCGCTCCCCGGCCGTATCGTCCGCGCCATCAAGGAGGCCGGGTCCATGAACCCGGTCGTCCTGCTCGACGAGATCGACAAGGTCGGCTCCGACTTCCGGGGCGATCCCGCGGCCGCGCTGCTCGAAGTCCTGGACCCGGCGCAGAACCACACCTTCCGGGACCACTACCTGGAGGTGGAGCTCGACCTGAGCGACGTCGTCTTCCTCGCCACGGCCAACGTCCTGGAGGCAATCCCGGAGGCGCTGCTCGACCGTATGGAGCTCGTCCGGCTCGACGGCTACACCGAGGACGAGAAGGTCGTCATCGCCCGGGACCACCTGCTGCCGCGCCAGCTGGAGCGAGGCGGGCTCAGCGAGGACGAGGTCACCATCGACGAGGGCGCGCTGCGCAGGCTCGCCGGTGAGTACACGCGCGAGGCGGGCGTACGGAACCTCGAGCGCTCCATCGCCCGGCTGCTGCGCAAGGTCGCGGCCCAGCACGAACTCGGCGAGCGGAAGCTGCCGTTCACGGTCACGGAGGGCGACCTCCGCGGGCTGATCGGGCGGCCGCACCACGTGCCCGAGTCCGCGCAGGACCCGGCCGAGCGGCGTACGGCCGTCCCCGGTGTCGCCACCGGGCTTGCCGTCACGGGCGCGGGCGGCGACGTGCTCTACGTCGAGGCGTCGCTCGCCGACCCGGAGACGGGCGCGGCCGGACTGACCCTCACCGGCCAGCTCGGCGACGTCATGAAGGAGTCCGCGCAGATCGCGCTCTCCTTCCTCCGCTCGCACGGCGCCGAACTGGAGCTGCCGGTCGGCGATCTGAAGGACCGGGGCGTGCACATCCACTTCCCGGCGGGCGCGGTGCCGAAGGACGGCCCGAGCGCGGGCGTCACCATGACGACGGCCCTCGCGTCGCTGCTCAGCGGCCGACTGGTCCGTACGGACGTGGCGATGACCGGTGAGGTGTCGCTGACCGGGCGGGTCCTGCCCATCGGCGGCGTCAAGCAGAAGCTGCTGGCCGCCCACCGGGCCGGGATCACGACGGTCGTCATCCCGAAGCGGAACGAGCCCGACCTGGACGACGTGCCCGCCGAGGTCCTGGAGAAGCTCGACGTCCACGCGGTCACGGACGTCCGCCAGGTGCTGGAGCTGGCGCTGTCGCCGGCGACGAACGGTTCGCCGGCGGAGGTGCCGCTCGCGGCCTGACGGAGATCGCGTCGTGACGGAGATTCCGGTCGCGGGGTGACGGCCGCGACCGGGAGGCAAAGGCCCGGGACTCCCCGTGGGTCCCGGGCCCGCGCGTACGCACTCGGCTTACGTAGCGATCAGCCCGCGTACGTACAGATCAGCCGTTGGCCAGTGCCTGCACCCGGTCCAGCGCCCCGTTGAACTTGTTGTGGTCGCCGACCGTCGGGCCCGTCGACGTGTACTGCCACATCGTGTAGTAGCTCCACCCGGCAGGCAGTGTGCCGACCGTCGTGTTGTAGCGGGCGATCCACAGCGGGTTGGTCGACGCGAAACCGCTGTAGTTGCCCGTGCACAGCGTCCACCAGCTCGTGGAGGTGTAGATCACCGCGTCCCGCCCGGTGCGCGCCTTGTACTGGTCCAGGAAGCTCTTGATCCAGCTGACCATGCCGCTCTGCGTCTTGCCGTAGCAGTCCGCCCCGTACGGGTTCCACTCGATGTCCAGCGCGCCCGGCAGTGTCTTGCCGTCCCTGGACCAGCCGCCGCCGTTGTCCACGAAGTAGTTGGCCTGGGTGGCGCCGCTCGTCGTGTCGGGGGTCGCGAAGTGGTACGAACCGCGGATCATCCCGACGTTGTACGAGCCGTTGTACTGCTGCGTGAAGTAGGTGTTCTTGTAGTACGTGCCTTCCGTGGCCTTGACGTAGGCCCACTTCACGCCGCTGCTCCAGAGCGTCGACCAGGCGACGTTGCCCTGGTGGCTGCTGACGTCGACGCCCTCCGTCTGGACGGCGCGGGTGTCCGGGGGCAGCCCGCCCTGGCCGTCGTGCTCGACGACGCCCATGCCCATGTAGGCCGAGCCCCGCGCCGGGATGTCCGCGGCGGCGGTGCCACCGGTGCCGGCCGCCTGCGCCGCGAACGGCAGCGTGAGCAGCAGGGAGAGTGCCGCGAGCAGGATTCCGGCCGCCGAGAGGCCCGGGCGGCGCGAGGGGTGGGGGCGGTGCGTGGATCTGTGCACGGGCATACGTGCCTCCGAAGGCCTCGGTGAGCTCGGTGGAGCTCAAAGGTGGGGGAAGGTGCCGCTGTGCCTGCACGCCGTCAGGGCGACAGAGTCCCGCCCGTCCTCGCCCAAGGCCTCGTCGACTCGGCGATGGCGTGCACATGCCAGACTGTGTGTGACGAGAGGGACTCTACGCACGTAGATATCGGGGAGGGAAGAGGGCCTGGCGTCTGCCGTTGGTCTAATCCTGCGAAATACTGGCCGAGCTGCGGCAATGGCCGCGCATGGACGGAAACTTTCAGAGTCGGGGAAACCGGGGCATGGGTGCTGACGTGCACGAGGACGGGAACGACGCCGGAAAGGACGCGGCACGCGCGACCGAATCCGAAGCGCCGGAAAAAGGTGTGGACCGCGAATTCCTCTCGCTGGAACGCGAGTTGACGCTCTTTCTGCGCCGCGCCCGGGCCTCGTCCGGCGAGATGGCCCGCGAGGTCCACCCGGACCTCGAACCCGCCGCGTACGGCCTCCTCGTACGGCTTGAGGAATGCGGGCAGCAGCGGGCCACCGAACTCGCCGCGTACATCGGCGTCGGAAAGGCCACTATGAGCCGGCAGCTGCGCGCGCTCGAGGAACTCGGGCTCGTCGCCCGCGAGCCCGACCCCGCCGACGGGCGCGCCTGGCTCGTGCACCTCACCGACGAGGGACGCGTCCGCTTCCGCACGGTCCGGGACGCCCGCCGCGCCCGCTACGTCCGCCAGCTCGCGAACTGGGACCGCAAGGAGGTGGCGGAGCTGGCCCGCCTCCTCCACCAGCTGAACGCGGGCGCCGAGGGCTAGCGATCATCCATACGGGCGCACCTGGCGTCCGCGGACCCGTCGCCCCACGGGGGCTCACAGCTCGGCGTACACCACCGCCGCGTCGTCGTGTCTCTTGCCGCGGCCCAGGAACCGCCGCTCCGTGTCCGCCGTCTCCAGAGCGCGGACCCGGTCGATGAGCGCCTGAGGGCCCTCCTTGCGGACGAACGCGAAGCAGTCGTTCCAGTCGCCCTCCCGGAACTTCTCAACCCAGCGCGTGGCCCCGTCCGTGAGCGCGGCCACCGCTCGTACCCGCGACCGCGGCAGCGCTCCGGTCACGGCATGCGCGGATACGGACGGGTCGGCGGCCGCGGTGAAGAAGCCGCCCTCCTTGTTGCGTACCGTCGCGTCGGCGACCGCGGCCGAGGCGAGCGAGGAGCGCGGCAGCCGCGACAGGCGGTCGTCCAGGACGGCGCGGACCGTGCCGTCCCGGCCTTCGATGAGCAGGGCGGAGTCGGAGAGCACCAGGTACTCGAACTGCTCGGCGTCCCAGCGCGCCACCACAACGGTCGCCTGCGGCGTCCGCGGGTGAGAAAGGTCACAGGTTTCCCGGTGGGCTCCGGCGGTGCGCCGGATTGCCTCAGAAAGTATCTCCTGCAGCGTGAAATCGCTTCGCGAAACGGACAGTTCACCTAGAGCACCGCCGAGTCGCGCCGTGAACCAGGGAACGGAGTGCAGACAGCCCGTCCCATCCGGCGGGGGTGTCACGCCGTCGAGCAGGACGAGCGAACCACCCTGTCCTGAGGCCGGAACCGCCACCGATGCATAGTCCTCATTGGGTCGGGCAGGGGTACCTGGGGCCGTTGCGAGTTCGATACGCATTCGGCCAGTCTGCACGAGGTCTTCACAGGATCCGCAACTCCCGGTGAACGTCCGGAACGTGCCGCGTAGTACCAGGTCAGCCGCCTGATTTCGACCGGAATAGTCCACTCCGCCTAGGCTGTGGCGGGGCATCCTGCCAAAGGGCGGAGGAGACGTCCACCCCTGGCTGCGTGCACGGGATGTGCGCGTGCCGTCGGAACTTGCCCACCAACTCCCCGCCGATGTTCACTCCTTCGGGTGGCGGGCAAGGCTGATGGGCGGTCGCTGCTCATCGGCGCTGGGATGGTCTGGAGCCGTACGAGGAGGCGCTCGCGTTGACGGACCGTCACCCGGGCCCAGGGTTGGACGAGTCAGGAATGCGAGCACCGGTGCAGAAGATGCGGCCTCGGCGACGCAAGGGCGGGCAGACGGCGTTCGACGGGGGTGCCTCCGGGGCCTCCGTGCCCGGCGCGGCGACCGAGCCGGACGCGGTGGAGGGAGCCCCGGGCGCGGGTACGCCGGCCGTCACGGGGACGCCCGGTGCGCTTGGCGCTGCGCGTGGCTCCGCCGACCCGGCGCCGGCAGCGCCGGTAACCACAGACACAACTGGCGCCGGCATCACGGCTGATGCCCTTCGCACGTCGTACGCCGCGGGCGGGCCCGCCGCAGCGGGGGCCGGTGCCGACGCGTCCGGTGGTGCCACCATCGCGCCCGGCTCCGCGACCGGTACCGGCGATGCGGTCGCGAGCGGCACTGCCGTCGGTACACCTGGCGGTGCCGGTACACCTGGCGCTGCCGGTGCTGCCGCCGGTACGCCCGGGGCCGCCCGCACGCCCGGTACTCCTCTCGGTGCACCTGGCGCGGTGAACACAGAGGCCGTGGCAGCAGCGTCGGGCGTCTCCGCCGCGAAGGCGTCCGGGGGCGGCGCCGCCGGCTCCCCCGGCGGGCCGAGCCGTGGCGGGTCCGGGCCCGCGGGAACGCCCAGCGCCTCCGGCGCGCCCGTCCCGGCTGCGGTGGACCGCCGCCGCCCCGCGCGCGTGCGTAACCGCCTCATCGTCGCCGTCGCCGTCGTCGCCGCCGCGATCGCCGGAGCGGGCGCGCCCGCCGTCATCGCGGCCTCCGGGCAGCTGCAGGACTCCCAGCGACTGGTGACGGACGCCGAGCGCACCCAGCAGGCGCTCACCCTCGCCCACTCCCTGGCCGACGAGCGCGACGAGGTCACCTCCTACATCGCCGGCGGCCGCCCGAAGGGCAAGGGCCTCTCCGAGCAGCGCAGCGCCCGCGTCGACCGGCAGGCCGACGAACTGCGCACCGACGCCCCCGCCGCGCTGCTCCGCGACATCAAGGACATCGCGGCCGTGCGGAGAGCGGCGCTCACCGGCACGAGCACCGCGCTCGAAGCCCATGTGGCGTACTCCGAGGTCATCGGCGAACTGCACGCGCTCGCCGAGGACCTGGCCGATCAGCTGCCGCCCCGCGCGGGCGCCGGATCGCATGCCTTGGTCTATCTGGACAGCGCCGTCGAGCAGGCGGCAGCCGCCCGCGGTCTGCTGCTCGCCGCCTACGCCGTGCCCCGTACGGCCACGACCACCACCACGATCGACCCGGCCACCGGACTGCCCACCACCGTCACCAGCGAGTCGGCCGCCGCCACGAAGGCCCGGGGCGAGCTCAGCGCGGCAGCCCAGCAGGCCCGCGTCCGGGAGCAGGCCGCCCTCGCCGACTTCCAGGACTCCGCCCCGGCCGCCGACCGCACCTCGTACGACTCCACGGTCACCGGACCCGATGTCACCGCCGCGGAGAAGTACCTGGCCCGTCTCACCGACCAGCCGAAGCTGTCCGCCGGGGACCTCCGCTACAGCAGCAAGAAACTCGACGCGGCCCTCTCCGCCCGTATCGACCTCATGCGCGGCGTCGAGGCGTCCCTGAACGCCCAGCGCACCAAGGACCTGGCCCAGTTGCGCGACGACGACGTGACCGCGCTGGAGATCCGTATCGCGCTGGTCGGCGTCTGCCTCCTGGTCGCGGTCGGCGTCTCCATGGCCATGGCCCGTACGCTCACCCGCCCGCTCGCCGTCCTGCGCATCGGCTCGGCCCGCGTCGCCGGCGACCCGGCCGCGGAGGAACCGATCCGATTCACCGGCCGGAACGACGAGTTCGCGCAGGTCGTACGCTCCGTCAACGCGCTGCACGCGCACGCCGTCGGCCTCCACGAGCGCCTCGCCACGTTCGAGGCCGACCGCAAGCATCTCGTCGGCCAGCGCGAGACCATGGCCGACGAGCGGGAGGCCCTGCGCGCCGAGCTCGCCGACGCCAAGGCGGGCTTTGAGCGGATGCGGCACAGCGTCCACTCGACCTTCGTCAATCTGTCGCTGCGCACGCTCGGGCTCGTCGAACGGCAACTCGCGATCATCGAGCGGCTGGAGGAGCGGGAGCAGGACCCCGAGCGGCTCTCCACGCTCTTCAAGCTGGACCACCTGGCGACCGTCATGCGCCGCCACAGCGAGAACCTGCTGGTCCTCGCGGGCGCCGAGCACGGTCACCACAACATGGGGCCTGTGCCGCTCGTCGACGTCGTGCGCGCCGCGGTCAGCGAGATCGAGCGGTACGAGCGCGTCCGTATCTCCTCTCTTCCGCCGCACGCCCATGTGGCCGGCTTCGCCGCGGACGATCTCAGCCACCTCATCGCCGAACTGCTGGAGAACGCCACGTCGTTCTCGCCGCCCGACGCCTCCGTCGAGGTCTCCGGCTGGCTCCTGGAGAACGGCGAGGTGATGCTCTCCGTCCAGGACGAGGGCATCGGCATGACCGGTGAACGGCTGCAGGAGGTCAACGCCAGGCTGTCCACGTTCGACCCGGATGGCGGCCACGACCAGGAGAGCGACGACGAGCTCGGGCTCGGCCTCTACGTGGTGGCACGGCTGGCCGCGCGGCACGGGCTGCGGGTGCAGCTGCGGGAGCAGAAGCACGGAGGGATCACGGCGGTCGTCGTGCTGCCCAAGCCCCTGCTCGCCGCCGCGCCCGGGATCTCGACGCCGGCTGCCGCCCCCGTGGTCGGGGGCGCGCCCTCCGTGGCCCTGCCCGGCTCGGAGGCCGAGGCCAACTCGAACGTGCTGCCGGGGCGCGCGGGGCGAGATCCGCTCATCTCCGCGGCGGAGCAGTCGTTGCGCGAGGCCGGGGAAACGGCAGAGCGGGGCCGCGGCGAAGGCGACGACGCCGACGCGTACGGACGGGCCGTCGGCGCCGACGACGCCTACGAGCGTGCCGTCGACGACCCTGACACGCACGAGCGGGCCGCCGACGAAGGCGAGGAGCCGGGTGACGGCGGCCCGCCGCCCGCGGAGCAGCCGGGTGACGGCGGCCCGCCGCCCGCGGAGCAGCCGGGGGACGGCCGCCAGTCGCCCGCGGAGCAGCCGCAGGCCGCCCACGTGTCGCCCGAGGAGGGGCCGCAGGCCGGCCTCCAGCCGCCCACCTGGGACCGGGTCACCGACAAGGGGCTGCCCAAGCGGACGCCCAGGGTCGCGCAGGCCCCGTCCGTGCCCAAGCCACGCACGGGTTCTGTGGACGCCGAAGCACTGCGCCGCCGGCTCGGCGGCTTCCAGCAGGGGTCGCGGGCCGGCAGGCGCGACGTCGAGGCCGAGATCGCCGGCGAGGGGGCCCAGTCGCCGAAGGCGAGGGACCGTTCGCCGGAGGCGCCGACAGGGACGGCTGAGTCGCCGGAACGGACGGTCTGGCAGCCGGAGCCGATGGCCGAGTCGCCAGCGCCGACGGCCGAGTCGAGGGAGCGGATGTCGGGCGCGCCCGTGCAGGCGGCCGAGTCCCGGGAGCGAATGGCCTGGTCGCCAGAGGCGGTGGCCGAGTCGCGGGAGCGGACGGCGTCGTTGCCGGAGGCGGTGGCTGAGTCGCAGGAGCGGACGGCGTCGTTGCCGGAGGCGGTGGCTGAGTCGCGGGAGCGGCCGGAGGCGGTGGCTGAGTCGCCGGAACGGACGGCCTGGTCGCCGGAGCCGTCGGCTGAGTCGAGGGAGCGGACGTCGGACGCGCCCGCGTGGACGGCTGACTCCCGGGAACGGCTGACCGAGTTGCGGGAGCAGACGTCCTGGTCGTCGGAGTCGGCGGCGGCCGAGTGGCCGGAGCCGTCGGCTGAGTCGAGGGAGCGGACGTCGGACGCGCCCGCCTGGACGGCTGACTCCCGGGAACGGCTGACCGAGTCGCCTGAGCGGTTGACCGAGTTGCGGGAGCAGACGGCCTGGTCGTCGGAGTCGGCGGCCGAGTTGCCGGAGCCGATGGCCGAGCCGCGGGGGCGGACGGTCTGGCAGCCGGAACCGGCGGCCGAGTCGCCGGAGCCGATGGCCGAGCCGCCGGAGCAGGCGGCGAGGCCTGAGCGGCTGGCCGAGTTGCGGGAGCGGGCGGCCTGGTCGCCCGGGCCGACGGCCGAGGCGTCCCAGGCGGCGCATCCGGCGCCCGAGGTGGCGCAGCCGGGATCCATCGCACGTACCGACGAAGCCAAGGGGGAGACAGTCGAGGAGGCAAGCAGTTGACTGCGCCCACGCATACGCCCAGTACTCCCAACACGCCCACCGGTGACCGTACGGACGGAGCCCCGAGCCGGCAGGGGCTGAGCCGCGAGGCACGCAATCTGCACTGGCTGCTCACCAACCTCGTCGAGGAGGTGCCCGGCCTGCTGTCCGTCGCCGTCGTGTCCTCCGACGGGCTGCTGCTGCTCTCCTCCGATCCCGGACGCCATGCCGAGCAGCCGGTCGCCAGGCCGGAGGGACCCCGGGGGTCCAGCGCGGACCTCGCCGCCATCGTGTCCGGGGTCGGCAGCCTCACCATCGGCGCGGCCAAGGTCATGGGCTTCGGCAACGTCAAGCAGACCATGGTCGCGATGGACGAGGGCAGCCTCTTCGTCATGTCCATCAGCGACGGGTCCCTGCTCGGCGTACACGCCAACCCGGACTGCGACATGAGCGTCGTCGCGTACCACATGGCGCTCTTCGTCGGCCGTGCCGGGCATGTGCTCACCCCCGAACTCCGCAGTGAGCTGCGCCGGTCGATGCATAGCGAGCCGATAGGGAGCAAGTCGATGGAGAGCGCCAAGTGACCACGTCGAAACCGTCGAAGCTGCCGACCAGGGGCGGCGACCGCAAACCGGCCCGAGTACGCCCGTACTCGCTCACCGGTGGCCGCACACGCTTCGGGCACGTGCTGCTCGTCGAGACGTTCGTGGCCGCGCTCGAGGCGCCCGAGGAGCGCCTCGAACTGACCAACGGCTCGTTGTCCACGCGCGTCATGCCGGAGATGCGGGCCATCGTCGAGCTCTGCCGCCGGATGCGCACGGTGGCCGAGATCGCCGCGCTGCTGAAGATGCCGCTCGGCGTGGTCCGCGTACTCCTGAGCGACCTCGCGGACCAGGGAAAGATCCGCGTGTACGGAACCGGCCACGGTCCGGGACAGCCGAACCGCGCGCTGCTGGAAAGGGTGCTGGGTGGACTCCGCCGTCTCTGAACTGCTCCCCTCCGCAAGGCTGGAGGACCCCGAGGAGCAACTGCAGGCCTGGCAGACCGACCGGACGCGCGCCCCCATCGCCACGAAGATCGTGGTCGCGGGCGGCTTCGGCGTCGGCAAGACCACGCTGGTCACCGCCGTCTCGGAGATCCAGCCCCTCCAGACGGAGGCGCTGATGACACAGGCCAGCGAGGGGACCGACGACCTGGTCGCGACCCCGGAGAAGACCACGACCACGGTCGCCATGGACTTCGGCCGCATCACGCTCGACGACGACCTCGTGCTCTACCTCTTCGGTACGCCGGGCCAGCAGCGCTTCTGGTTCATGTGGGACGACCTGGTGCGCGGGGCGATCGGCGCGGTGGTCCTCGCCGACACCCGGCGCCTGCCGGACTGCTTCCCGGCCCTCGACTACTTCGAGAGCTGCGGACTGCCGTACGTCGTGGCCGTCAACCACTTCGACGGCTCCGAGAAGTTCGAGCCCGAGGACGTACGGGAGGCGCTGACGGTGCCGCCGCACATACCGGTTCTGATCATGGACGCGAGACAGCGGATATCCGTGGTCGAGACGCTGCTGGCGCTGGTCGGCCACGCGCTGGACGTCACACCCGAATGAACCTCGGCCCCCGAGCCGAGCCGCCGGGAGCGCCACCACCCGCAGGACCACCACCAGCAGCCACCAGCAGGACCACCACCCGCAGGACCTGACCCCGCCCTGTCCCCGGCAGGTCCGGCCAGTTCACGCCGCCAGGAACCGGCCAGTTCACACCAGTAGGAAGAAGAACCCCGCCATGCGGAAGATACTCGTCGTCGGAGCCGGTCAGTCCGGGCTCCAGATCGCCCTCGGACTGCAGTCGCACGGGTACGAGGTCACCCTGATGTCCAACCGCACGGCGGACGAGATCCGGTCCGGCCGGGTCATGTCCACGCAGTGCATGTTCCACATGGCGCTCCAGCACGAGCGCGACCTGCAGCTGAACTTCTGGGAGCCGCAGGCCCCGAAGATCGAGGGCCTCGGCGTCTCCGTCGCCGCCCCCGGCTCCTTCGACCCGGGCCCGTCGCAGCGCGCCATCGACTGGGTCGGCACGCTCGACGGGTACGCCCAGTCCGTCGACCAGCGCGTGAAGATGGCCGGCTGGATGGAGACGTTCGTGCAGCGGGGCGGCCAGCTGGTGATCCACGGCGCGGCGGTGTCGGACCTGGACTACTTCTCCCGCACGTACGACCTCGTGCTGGTCGCGGCAGGCAAGGGCGAAGTGGTGTCGATGTTCGGCCGGGACGCCTCCCGCTCCCCGTACGCCGAGCCGCAGCGCGCCCTCGCCGTCGCCTACGTCCACGGGCTCGGCCCGCGCCCCGAGCACCCGGAGTTCGACGCGGTCCGCTGCAACCTGGTGCCGGGAGTCGGCGAGCTCTTCGTCATGCCGACCCTCACCACCTCCGGCCGCGCCGACATCCTCTTCTGGGAGGGCATCCCTGGCGGCCCGCTGGACGTCTTCCAGGGCGTCAAGGACCCGTCCGAGCACCTGGCGCTGACGCTGGAGCTCATGGAGAAGTTCACGCCCTGGGAGTACGCGCGGGCCACCAAGGTCGAGCTGACGGATGCGGGCGGCACGCTGTCCGGGCGGTATGCGCCGACCGTGCGCAACCCCATCGGCCGCCTGCCGGGCGGCGGGGCGGTCCTGGGTGTGGCCGACGTCGTCGTGGCCAACGACCCGATCACGGGTCAGGGGTCCAACTCCGCGTCCAAGTGTGCGGCGTCGTATCTCGCCTCGATCCTCGAGCACGGGGACAAGCCGTTCGACGAGGAGTGGATGCGGGGGACGTTCGACCGGTACTGGGAGACGGCGCAGCACGTGACGAAGTGGACGAACGCCATGCTGGGCGTGCCGCCGGAGCATGTGCTGAACCTTCTCGGTGCCGCCGGTCAGCTTCAGCCGGTGGCTGATCGGTTCGCCAACGGGTTCAACGACCCGGCGGACTTCGAGAACTTCTTCTATGAGCCGGCGAAGACGGAGGCGTACCTCGCGGAGGTGGCGCAGGCGTAACCTGCGCGCGTTCTTCCGTTACCGGGGGAGTGCCTCCCCCGGTAACGGGCTGCGCCCACCGAAAGCTGCGTTGCCGACGTCCCGGCCCAGCCCCCGGAGGTGGCGCAGCCGCCCGCGAGGGCGGAGGACGTCACCTCGTCGGAGGCCCGCCCGAGCGCGGGCCTCACCCCCGCCGCGGCGCCCCCGTCGCCCCATACCCCGTGTCCGCCCCCGCCGTAGCCCCCCGCGGCAGCGTCGGCGGTACGTACGACGTTCCCGTCAGCGCCTTGCCGCCCGGGTCCGGTCGGACGGCTCCCAGGACGGGGTTCGACGCGATCGGGGAGACCTTCACTCTGGCGCCGGGGCGCGGGGCCTGGACCACCTGGCCGTTTCCCAGGTAGATCGCCACGTGTGTGGCGTCGCGGAAGTAGATCACGAGGTCCCCGGGCCGGAGGCTCCGCAGGGGCACCCGCGGCAACTGGGCCCACTGCTCCTGGCTGGTCCGCGGGATCGTCCGCCCCGCGTGGGCCCACGCCTGCGAGGTCAGCCCCGAGCAGTCGAACGACGAGGGCCCCTCCGCCCCCCACTGATACGGCTTGCCGATCTGCCGTACGGCGTACCGCAGCGCCGCGTCCCCGCTCCGGGACGGCGTCCGCGAACCGCTCAGCGCCCCGGCCGCGAGGAACTGCTGCTGGGCCCTGGCCTCCTCGGCCTCCTCCGCCCGTCGCAGCCGGGCGAGCTGCTCGGCCTTCAGCGAGGCGATCAGCTTCTCGACGTCCTTGAGCCGCTTCCGCACCGTGTCGCGGTCGTTCTTCTGCTGCTCTGCAAGCGTGAGTTGACGGTCCAGCGCGCCGCGCGCGCGGGTCGCCAGTACGTCGGACTGCTTCTCACCGCGGGCCAGCCGTTCCACGGCGGCGGCGCGTTCCTTCGCCACCCGCTGGATCACATGTCCCTGGTCGAGCGCGTGCTGCGGATCGCGGGCGAGGAGCAGCCGTACGTACGGGGAGATGTCGCTGCTGCCCTGGTACTGCTGCCGGGCCAGCCGTCCGGCGGCTTCCCGGCTGTCGTAGAGGTCGAGACGTGCCCTGGCCAGCTGGGCGCTCAGCCTGGTGACCTCGGCACGCTGCCGCTTCAGTTTCTCCTCGGTCGCGTTGTACGTCTCCGTGGCCTTCTCGGCGTCGCGGTACAGCCGCTGAAGGTCTTTCAGCAGCTGGGAGACGGAACGCTCGCCGGGCCCGGGTGAGGTGACCGCCGAAGAAGCGGCGGCGGGACCGGCGAAACCGGTCCCCGCGCCGCTGCTCCCGACCACCAGCGCCGCCGTCGTCGCCCCGGTGCAGACCAGCCGCAGAAGTTCGCCTGACACGTCATCACCTCCGCTTGCCGGGTGGGACGTCCACCCACGGTGAGCATGCAACCAGGCGAAGTAGGAAATGCCCTACAGCTGAGCAATACGGATCAAATCGGTCACCCCTTCGGTCCTCGTGCAGGGGAGCCCCGTGAGCGTGCTTTCCCGCAGGACGAAAACGTGCTGTGCCGGGCCGGGGCGGTTCACCCCCCGTTGACCCCCGTTGCTCCAAACAGGTCCCGCAGCAACCGGCCCCTCAGCCGCCCCTCAGTCCCGACCGGGCTTCGACCAGGGCCACCTGAGCCCCCGGCCGGCCTTCCCCTCCGGGTCGAACTCGTACCGCCACCCGCGATGCAGCGACAGTGCGCGGCCGGCGGGGGCCACCGGGACCCGGCGGTAGACGAGCACGGTCGGCGGGCCGCCGGCGGCGTCCGGCACCGGCACCCGGTACACCTTCGGGGGATGGCCGGTGATCCCGAGCAGCACCGGCAGGACGCGGCCGTCCAGCGGCCCGCCCACGAAGGGGGTGTTCTCGCTCTTCACGGCACCAGTGTCACAAACCCGGGCCGTCCGCGGCCTCCCGCGCCACCACGTCCCGCAGCACCTCGGCGGTCCCCGGGTCACGCCCCGCGGTCACCGTGAGCACCGCGATGAACTGTTCGACGAGCCAGTCGCGAAGCTCCTCCAGCGGCGGTTGCTTGTCCTCGTCCAGCCAGATCAGCGAGGCCGCCTCGACGGCGGTGATCCACACCCGTACGGTCATCCGCAGCCGCGGGCCCGGCTCGGTCGCCCCGAGGTGGGACAGGACCTGTTCGGCGGCGGCCCTGCGCACGCCGTCGACGATGGCGGTCGTATGCGAGGTCTCCACGACGCTGCCGCCCTGCAGCAGGGCGCTGAACCCGGCGTCGTGCTCGTTGACGAAGGCGAGATAGCGGTCCAGCGCGCGGCACAGCCGCTCCGCCAGCGGTCCCTCCGGAGGCTCGTCGAAACACTGCTCGAGGGCGTCCGCGGCCGACCGCAGCGCGGCCTCGTACAACTGCTGTTTGCCGCCGGGGAAGTAGCGGTAGACGAGCGGGCGCGACACTCCGGCCGCCTCCGCGACGTCGTCGAGCGAGACGTCCTCGGGCGCGCGGTGCGCGAAGAGGGACAGAGCGGCGTCGATGAGCTGGCTGCGCCGCTCCTCCACGCTGAGCCGTCGATACGCACGGGTGCCGGCTGGCGAGGTCATGGCGGGAAGCCTAACGTCCGCCGGTGGCCGGCCAACGGTCAGGCCAGCGGCCCCGACGACCGCCACAGCGCGCGTCCTGCGCACCATGCCGTGGCCGGGGCTCAGGCCAGCAGCCCCGACGACCGCCGCAGCGCGCGTCCCGCGCCCCGTGTCGTGGCCGGGGCTCAGGCCAGCAGCCCCGAGGACTTCCACAGCTGCCGTCCTACGCCCCGCAGCACCCCGATGTCGTCCAGGAAGTCCGTCAGTCGCCTGGCCCCGGTCTGCATCACCTCGCGGCGGTGCCCGCTGGCCCTGACCTGGGCCACGGCCTGGCGCTTGTCGAGGCCGACGTTGGTGTACACCTCGGGGTTGATGAAAGCGACCGAGAAGACCCGGGCGAACTCACCGGAAGTGATCCTCGTGAACTCCTGCGACCAGCGCGGCGCCGTCATCATCTGGCGGCGCAACTCCTCGCGCGCGTAACGGACATGGCGCGCCTCCTCCACGACATGGATGCGCGTGACCCCGCGGATCAGCGGCTGGATGCGCTCGTCGGGGAAGGTCAGCCGCTGCATCCAGTCGAGGATCTCCTCGCCGAGCAGCGTCGCGGTGAAGGAGCCGGGGGTCGTGGAGATCGTCTTGAACACCCGGCCGAGGTTGTTGTGCACGCGGCTCACCGGGTAGTGGGGGGTGCCGCCGCGGCTGATCAGGCGCGCGAACATCTTCGAGTGCCGGCACTCGTCCTCGATCTCGGTGAGGGCGTACCGCACGTGCGCGCTCGTCGCCGCCTTGTCGTAGATGTGCCGTACGAGCAGCTGCATCAGGATGATCTCGAACCAGATGCCGAGCGAGGCCAGCGCCGCGGCCTCGTGCTGGGAGAGCAGGATCCGCTGCTCCTCGCTCATCCGCTTCCACAGCGGTGTGTCGTACAGCGACACCAGCTCCGGCGGCCAGAACCACTTGCCCTCCTCGAAGGGCGCGTCCCAGTCGAGCTCCTTGTCCGGGTCGAAGGAGTGCCGGGCGGACGACTCGAGCAGCCGTTTCGCCACCTGCTCCCGGTCCTTGAGCACGCCGAGCGCGTCGCGCAGCACCTCGGCCTCCGTCGCCGTCGTCATGGCTGTCCCCACCTCGTCGTAAGGGTTTTCCGCGCCGCAGCGCGGAGGTTACCGGCGGTCGCGTCTTATGAGACTGGCTGTCAGTAAGGTCGTCAATCCCTTGCGTAGGACTTGTTGACTGGACGTCTACTTGTTGACCGGGTCACTGTGAGGTGTGAGCCTGCTGTGTATGTCGACGCAGCAGCTCTACACCAGCGACCCGGGCGAACCGAACTGGGTGGTCCCGGCGTCCGGCGCCGCCCGCTTCAGCTGGGAGTACGACGACGGACGCGACCGGCTCCTCGCCCTCTACCAGAAGGGCAAGGACAAGCAGTGGGACGGCCAGACGCGGATCGACTGGGACCTGGAGGTCGACCCGCACGACGCGCTGGGCACCCCCGACGAGGCGATGACCCTCTACGGGACCCCCCACTGGGCGAAGATGACCGACAAGGACAAGGGCGAGCTGCGGCAGCACTACGCGGCATGGCAGTTCAGCCAGTTCCTGCACGGCGAGCAGGGCGCCATGGTCTGCGCCGCCCGCATCGTCGAGTCCGTCCCCGACCTCGACGCCAAGTTCTACTCCGCGACCCAGACCATGGACGAGGCCCGGCACGCCGAGATCTACGGCCGGTTCCTGCACGAGAAGATCGGCATGCTCTACCCGATCAACGACAACCTGCAGGCGCTGCTCGGCGACACGCTGCGCGACTCCCGCTGGGACATGCCGTACCTCGGCATGCAGGTGCTGATCGAGGGACTCGCGCTGGCCGCGTTCGGCATGATCCGCGACACCACCGACAAACCGCTGCCCAAGCAGATCCTCGCGTACGTCATGCAGGACGAGGCCCGGCACGTGGCCTTCGGGCGGATGGCGCTGCGCGACTACTACAAGCAGCTCACCGACGCCGAACTGCGCGAACGCGAGGAGTTCGTCATCGAGGGCTGCTACCTGATGCGCGACCGGCTGCGCGGCGTCGAGGTCCTGGAGAACTTCGGCATCCCGAAGGCCGAGGCGGAGGCGTACAGCGAGCGGTCCGAGTTCCTGCGCCTGTTCCGGCAGCTGCTGTTCAGCCGCATCGTCCCCTGCGTCAAGGACATCGGTCTGTGGGGCAAGCGGCTGCAGGAGGCCTACGTCGACATGGGCGTCTTCGAGATGGGCGACTCGAACCTCGACCTGCTGATGGCGCAGGACGAGGAGATCGCCGAGAAGCTGGACGCGGAGCGCTTCGCGGCGGAGGAGCGGGAGCGGGTCACGGAGGTGCAGGAGGCGATCGACCGGGGGCGGGCGTCCTGACCTCGGACCGGTCCGGGCCGGGTGGTCAACACTCCGGGCGTCGATCGCTCGAGAGAGGGGCAGCCCTGCGTTCGCGCTGGGTAGGCTGGACGTACCAGGCAGACTCGGCCGCATGGGAGCAATCATGAGCGCCGCACGCGAGTACGGGCTGGACGACCAGTACGAGTGGGCTCGCCCGCCGGCCGGCGGCTGGACGGCGGACGATCTCGACCGACTCCCGAATCTCCCTCCGCACACGGAGCTGATCGACGGGAGCCTTGTCTTCGTGAGTCCGCAGACCTCGTTTCACTCGCGCACCATGCGCCTGCTGGATAATGCCCTGCTGGACCAGGCGCCCGACGACTTGGACGTCATCCGAGAGATGAGCGTCAAGCTCAACAAGCGCAATCGGCCAGAGCCCGATGTCCTGGTGTTCCGCGCGGACGCGGACACCGGTCCCCGGCAGACCTGGTACCGCCCCGAGGACGTCATCCTCGCCGTAGAGGTCGTCTCCGATGATTCCGAAGACCGCGACCGCGACGTCAAGCCCCGCAAGTACGCGGCTGCGGGCATCCGGCACTACTGGCGCGTCGAGGAGAACGAGGGCCTGCCGGTCGTGTACGTCTATGAACTCGACCCCGCCACGAAGTCGTACACCCCCACCGGTATCTACCATGACCGGCTCAAGCTCACGGTCCCGTTCGACATCGACATCGACCTCACCGCGATCAACCGGCGCCGGCGGACCGGGGGGGAGCCGCAGGAGGAGCCGCAGGTCTGAACAGCCACCCCGGCATACACGGCCCCTAGGCAGCAGGGCACCGCTCGTCGACCTTGCTGCCCTTGCTACTGGTCAGCTCGCCTTCGCTCCTTCGTCTCCTTCGGCGGAATCGCCACCGCCCCTTGCGGTGGGAAAGACGTCCGCAGAGTGAAGGAGTACGCCGTGGGGCCGTGCTTCCGCAGACGCAGCAGGCGTTCTTCGGCTTCCGTGACCGTCGGGCGGTGACCTGCCGGGACCCACCCCAGCGCGGCGACCGCCTCTGAAGCCGCTCCACGGCCGCCGCTCGGATGACCACACCTCAGTCGAACCTCTTCTCACCTCAACCCCCGCTCGCGGGTGAGCACTTGTGAACGGACGCCTTACGGCCGGGAAACCGCACCCTCGCCGGGCAGGCCCTAGCGTCGCGCGGCATGACGGGGAACACATCCCACCACAGGCAGATGCCCGCCGGGCGGACGACCACCGCCCGGCTCCTCCGACTCGCACCCTCCCTCGCCGACGCGGGAAACAGCCCTGGCGTCGGCAGCCCATCCGGGGCCCGTTCCGGCTCCGGCACGGGACCCGGCCGTCGGCTCCGTCAGCTCCCGGGCTGGCGCAGCATCCGCGGCCGCGTCGCCGTCGTACTCGCCGTGCCGACCTGTCTGCTGCTCTCCCTCACGGGGCTCGGCGTCGCCGACCGGGCGGCCGACTGGTCCGCCGCCCGTGACACCGTCGACCAGGTCGGTCTGCTGGTGCAGGCCCAGGGCCTGGTGCGCGAGCTGCAGCGCGAACGCGGCCTCACCAACGGTCTGTTGGGCGGGGCCGGGAAGTACCGTGACGACGTCGACGTGCAACGCGCGCGTACCGACGGCGTCCTCGCCGAAGTGGAAGCGGTGCTCCACGAGCAGAGCGGTGATCGCCCCAGCGCGGCCACCACCGCCCTCGAGGACGCCCTGACGCCGCTGGACAGCCTCGGCATCACGCGTGACGAGGTCGACGCCGGTTCAGCGGACCGCACCCGCACCCTCGCCTTCTATACCGAGGCGGTCACCGCGCTCATCGGCGCCCAGTCCACGCGCATGCCCGCGGGCGACCACCGCATCACCGACGGCATCCAGGCGCTCCAGGCGCTGGCCCGCGCCACCGAGGCCGTCGCCCTCGAACGCGGCTCCCTCAACGGCGTCTTCGCCGCCGGACGCTTCCGTGCCGGCGAATATCTCGCCTTCACCGAGATTCGCGCGACCCGCGTCGCCGCCCTGGACCAGTACGCCGAACTCGCCACGCCCGCCCAGGAGTCCGAGCTCGACGCCGTGTTCGACACGGCCGCCGCGCGCCGCGCCACGGCCTACGAGAAGCGGGCCGAAGGAGGCGCCGACATGTCGACGCTTTCCGTCGACCCGTCCGTGTGGTGGAGCACGATGACGACCCTCGTCGATGATCTGCACGGCGTACAGCGGAAGGTCGGCGAGGACGTACGCGCCCACGCCGCCGACGCCGGGTCCACCGCCACACAGCAGCTCGGTGGGTTCCTCGCGCTCGGCGCGCTGATCCTCGCCGTGGCCACCGCCCTCGCCGTCCTCGCTGCCCGCTCCATCACCCGTCCCCTGAGCGCCCTCGCCGACCAGGCCGACGCGGTCGCCCGCAGCCGGCTGCCCGCGGCCGTGCGGCGGATCCAGGAGGCCGGCCCCGACCACACCGGCGATCTCGATGAACCGGTCGCCCCCGAGACGAAGGAGGGCGGCGACGAGGCGCCCGGGAGCGCACGCGAGATCACCCGGCTCGCGGCCGCCCTGCGCAACGTCGAGCGGACCGCGGTGGGTCTGGCGGGCGAACAGGCCGTGCTGCGCCGCAACACCACCGAGTCCCTGGCCAGCCTCGGCCGCCGCAACCAGGCGCTGCTCGGCCGCCAGCTCGGCCTGATCACCACCCTGGAGAGCCAGGAACTGGACCCGGACGCGCTCGCCGAGCTCTTCGAGCTCGACCATCTCGCCACCCGTATGCGCCGCAACGCCGAGTCGCTGCTCGTACTGGCCGGTGCGGAGAACCCGCCCCGGTCCTGGCCGGGCACGGTCACCATGTCGGAGGTGGTGCAGTCGGCGGTCGCCGAGGTCGAGCAGTACCAGCGGGTGCAGGTCCCGGACCTGGAGCAGTCCCGCGTCCGCGGCCACGCTGTCGCCGAGGTCTCCCACCTGCTTGCCGAACTCGTCGAGAACGCCCTGGTGTTCAGCCCGCCCGCGCAGCCCGTGGAGATCTACGGCTGGCGGGACGCGGGCGAGTACTGCCTGGCGATCGTCGACCACGGCATCGGCATGAGCGACGAGCAGCTGGCCCGCGCGAACGCGCGGCTGTCCGGCCGCGAGTCGTTCCTGATCACGCCCGCGGGCTCCGCCGCCAGGGCAGGCGGCACCCTCGGCCACTACGTCGTCGGCCGACTCGCCGCCCGCCTCGGCGCCCAGGTCGAGCTCCGCCGCTCCCAGGGGCAGGGCACGACGGCGTACGTCGCGTTGCCTGCCGCTATCGTCCAGCGCCCGGACCAGCAGCCGGCCGCTTCGGCGCAGGCGCCAGGCTGAGCGAAGGCGTCTGCGCGGCGCTGGTCGGTCCAGCTGACTTTTCCCCACCCCGCCCCTTCCCGAACTGGGGGCTTCGCCCCCAGACCCCCCGATCGCCCTGACGGGCTCGTCCTCAAGCGCCGGACGGGCTGGAAATCAGCCCGTCCGGCGCCAGCGGTCGCCCGGTGGGTTGGCCGGCGAGGGCTTTGCCGAGGCGTCGCGACGGGGGTCCGAGCGCGGCGCCGCCGGAAGGTTCAGGGCCGCCTTCATCACCGCTTTCGCGATCGGTGCCGCGCTTCCACCGCCGCTGATGTCCGCCCTGTCGGCCGCCGCGTCCTCGACGACGACGGCGACCGCCACGGCGGGCTCCAGGGCACCGTCGGCCTGCGCCCAGGAGATGAACCAGGCGTACGGGGTCCCGGTGTTGCCGACGCCGTGCTGGGCGGTGCCGGTCTTACCGCCGACCGTTGCGCCCGGGATCGCCGCGTTCTTGCCCGTGCCCTCCTCGACCGCGCCCGTCATGAGCTCGCGCAGCTGCATCGCGGTGGACTGCGACATCGCCTGACGCAGGGTCCGCACACCCGCCGTCCGCACCGTGGCGCCGCCGTCGGTGGTCGTCCTGTCCACCAGGCGGGGCGACTTGACGGAGCCGCCGTTCGCGACCGCCGCCGCCACCATCGCCATCTGCAGCGGCGTCGCCCGCGTGTCGAACTGGCCGACGGAGGACAGGGCCAGCTGCGCGTCGTCCATCCTCGTGTCGAAGTTGCTCGCCGAGACCGGGAGCGGGATCGTCAGCCGGCCTTCGTTGAAGCCGAGCCGCTGCGCCATGCCCGCCATGGCGTCGAGCCCGGTCTCCACCCCGAGCTTGGCGAAGACCGTGTTGCACGACCACTCGAAGGCGTACCGCACGGACGCGTCCTCGCAGCCGTCCACCTCGTTGCTCAGCTGAGCGTCGCTGCCGGGCAGCGTGTACGGATCGGGGGAGGCGGTCCGCCTGTCCACATCCCCCACCACGCCCTCCTCCAGCGCCGCCGCCGCGGTGACCACCTTGAACGTCGAGCCGGGCGGATAGGTCTGGTGGATGGCCCGGTTCAGCAGCGGCTTCTCCGGGTCGGCGTTCAGCTGCGTCCAGGCCTCCTTGACCGAGGCGTCATTGCCCGAGATCCGGCCCGGGTCGTACGACGGCGTCGACACCAGCGCCAGGATCCTCCCGGTGGCCGGCTCGATCGCGGCGACCGCGCCCTTGCGGTTGCCGAGCCCCCGGTACGCGGCCTGCTGGGCCGCCGCGTTGATCGTCGTGACGACCCGGCCGCCCGGACTGCGGTCGCGCGTGAGGTCGTTCCACCCGGGAACCGGCCCGAGCAGCGGATCGGTACCGGCGAGGATCTCGTCCTCGGTGTTCTCAAGGAGCGACGTGCCGTACGCCTGCGAGGCGAAGCCGGTCACCGGTGCGTACAACGGGCCGTCTTGGTACCGGCGTTCGAAGCGGAGCTGCTCGCCGGTGTCCTCGGACGACGTGACGGGTGACCCGCCGACGAGGATGTCGCCGCGCGCCTGGGCGTAACGGGTGATCGCCTGGCGGCGGTTGGCGGGATTGCCGTCGTATGTTCCGGCCTGGAAGACCTGGATGCGGGTGGCGTTCACCAGCAGCGCGACCAGCAGCAGGGCGCACACGATCGCCGCGCGGCGGATACAGCTCGTCACGGCGGTGCCGTCCCGTCGTACTGGCTGCGCGCCGAGTCGCTGATACGGATCAGCAGCGCCACGATGATCCAGTTGGTGACGAGCGACGAGCCGCCCTGTGCGAGGAACGGCATGGCCATACCGGTGAGCGGGATCAGCCCCGTCACCCCGCCCGCGATCACGAACACCTGGAGCGCCACGATCGAGGCGAGGCCCATGGACAGCAGCCGGCCGAAGGGCTCGCGCAGGGCGAGCCCGGCCCGGAAGCCGCGCTCCACCAGCAGGCCGTAGAGCAGGATGATCGCGGACAGGCCGGTGAGACCCAGCTCCTCGCCCGCCGTGGCCAGGATGAAGTCCGACTTCGCGGCGAAACCGATCAGGATCGAGTGGCCGAGCCCGAGACCGGTGCCGAGCATCCCGCCCGCGGAGAACGCGAACAGCGACTGCGCGAGCTGGCCGGGGCCCTGGCCCGCGTCGATGGAGGCGAAGGGATGCAGCCAGTCCTCGATCCGGCTGTGCACATGCGGTTCGAGACTGCCCACGGCGAACGCGCCGAGCGCCGCGAGGAGCAGACCCACCGCGACCCAGCCGGTGCGGCCCGTGGCGACGTACAGCAGGATCACGAAGAGCCCGAAGAACAGCATCGACGTGCCCAAGTCCCGCTCCAGGACGAGCACTCCGACGCTGAACAGCCAGATCGCGACGATCGGTCCGAGCACCCGCCCGGTGGGCAGCTGCAGCTTCCAGACGCGGCGGCCCGTGTACGCGAGGGCGTTGCGGTTGGCGGCCAGATAACTGGCGAAGAACACGGCGAGCAGGACCTTCGCGAACTCGCCCGGCTGGATGGAGAACCCGCCAAGCCGGATCCAGATCTTCGCTCCGTTCACCGCGGGGAAGAAGATCGGCGCCATCAGCAGGAGCAGTGCGCCGGCCACCGACAGATACGCATAGCGCTGCAGCACCCTGTGGTCACGCAGAACGACCACGACCGCGATGAACAGGCCCACGCCGAGCGTCGACCAGACCAGTTGGGTGGGGGCGGCCCGGTCGGCCGGGGTCTCCAGGTCGAGGCGGTAGATCAGGACCAGGCCGATGCCGTTGAGCAGGACGGCGATCGGCAGCAGCAGCGGATCGGCGTACGGGGCCCGGAAGCGGACCGCGAGATGGGCGAGGAGCGCGAGCGCACCGAGACCGGCGCCGTAACCGACGGCGCCGGGCGGCACGGAACCGCTCTTGGCGAGCCCGACGGCGCAGTAGCCGTACACGGGCAGCAGGACGGCGAGTCCGAGCAGGGCGAGCTCGGTGCCGCGGCGCCGGGGGAGGCGGACAGCGGGAACCGCGGTGGGGGCGGCGGTGTCCGCTGTCGTACCGGTCATGGCGGGAACGTAGCAAGCGGTGCGCCTGATGTCCCGTTATGTCGTGATAATCGGGCTGTTCCGGTGGTTCATTAGCGGGAGGCTTCTGGTTCCCTGGCGGGAGGCTGGCGCCTGCCGGTGCTTCCGGCGGTGTCGTGTGCGGCGTGCCGTCTCAGCACCAGCGTGGAGCCTTCCCGACGTTCTCGATGTAGCGGGCCGAGCCCCACGCCCAGGTCCCGTCGGTGAGGAGGTACCAGCGTTTGTTGCCGTCGACCTGCTCGCCCGCCGTCTTGCAGAGGATCGAGACGATCGCCCCGTAGGGCTCGCTGCGCAGGACGCGGCCGCCGCGGGTCGGGAAGTCGCGGAGCAGGAGCCCGGTGCGGGCGGTGACCCGGCCCTGGTACGTCTCGTATGCCTCGTCCCTGTCGTTGTCGCCGCTTGCGGCGTGGGCGGGCGTTCCGGCGGCGAGGGCCGAGAGTGCTGCTGCGGCGGCGACTACGGCGAGCCGGGCGGCGGTGGACCGCGGGGACATGGGGCCTCCAGGGGTAGGGGGAATCGGGGCAGAGATCATCGGTCGCCCGTCATCGCCGATCAATCGCCACAGTAGGAGCGGCCCTTCATCCGCGCAGGTCACGCTGCGCCATCGGGGTCCCGGCCGTCGGCCGGCAGATCGTCGGCGACGCCCGGCGGGGGCGGGTCGAGCGCACACCGCACTCCGGCCCCTGCTCCGGCTTCTTGCCCCTGGAGCGCCCCGCCTGTTCCCATGGTCATGGGGTGATGGCCATGAGCGGACTGCGCGTCGTACCGATCCGGGCGCACGGCCGGGAGCGGCTCCACGTCCTTCTCCCGGACGGCAGGAACATCGCCTGGTACGACCGTGAGGCGGCCCGGGTCAACCTGCTGAGCGAGGACCGGAGGGAGGACGTGCTCGGCGTACTCGGCCCCTTTCTGACCGGCCCGGTCAGCGTCGGTCCGCCGCCCCTGCCGACGTCCGCCGACCTCGCCCGCCTCACCCTCCACCCGGACGACGACCTCGCCCCGAACCGCCCCGGCGAGGCCCTGCTGATATCCCTCGACCGCGAACCCGCGCCCGCGCGGCGGCTGCGCCCCGATCCGCGGCGCAGGGCGCTCGCCGCGGAAGAGGCCGTGGGGGAGGTGCTGGACGGCCTCGAGGGTGCGGGCTGGCGCGCCCTCCACTCGATTCCGCTGCCCGGCGGGGACCGCATCCACCACCTGGTGATCGGGCCCGGCGGAATCTTCGCGCTGCACACGGTGTACGCGCGCAAGCAGCGGCTGCGGGTCGCCGATCCCGTGGTCGTGGTGGGGCGGGGGGAGCCGCGGCCGCTGCTGAGGCTGGCGCGCAGCGATGCGAGTCGCGCCTCGTTCGCGCTCGCCGCCGAGGTGCGGGCCGTTCTGGCGGTGGCCGGACCGGCGGATATCGAGATCGCGGGGGTGCCGCGGGAGGTTCGTGTTCTGCAGGACGCGGACCTGGCGGGGCTGGGGCGCACGGGTGGGGTTCTGAAGCCTGCGGATGTGGAGGCGCTGCATGCGATGGCGCGTGACCGGCACACGTGGGTTCGTGTGTGAGTTTCCCCCACCCCGCCCCTTCCCGCTGTATCGATTTGCGGCTCCGCCGCGTGGCAGGGGCCAGCCCCTGGACCCCGCCGGGGCTGCCGCCCCGGACCCCGCTGTCGGCGGCTCCGCCGCCTCGTCCTCAAGCGCCGGACGGGCTGAAGGATATGGCCGAACGCCGTCAGCGGAACCGTTCCACCGCCACCACCGCCACCGCATGCCGCGTCGTCTCCTGCCGCACCTCCACGGTCAGCAGCGGCTCGGCAGGCAACGCCCGGTACGTCACATCGCCGATCCCCGTCGCCGTCGCCGTGCCCTCGCCCACCGGCTCCGGCAGGGCGGCCGCCGCAGCGTTCCGCACCCCCGCCGACAGCGGCGACGAGACGACCGGCACCCCGTCCCCGGGCAGGGCCAGGACCAGTGCCCCCGGGCGCGTCCGGGGGCCGGTGAACCCGACGACCACCGCGTCGCGCGTATCGCTGTGCCGCAGTTTCAGCCACGCGCGCGTGCCGCCCCGGTAGCCCTGGTCGAGCCGCTTGATCACCAGCCCCTCCACGCCGCAGTCCACCAGCGACTCGTACCAGGTGAGCGCCGTCGCCCGGTCCGTCGTCACCGGTACGGGCTGCAGGGGCGGCCCCAGCGGCTCCAGCATCCGTACCAGTCGCTCGCGCCGCCGTGCGTACGGAGCCGGGCGCAGGTCGTCGGCGCCCTCTGCCAGGAGGTCGAAGGCCGCGTACGAGGCGGGCTGCGTGCGCGCCAGCACGGCGGCACGCGCGCGTGTGGCGGCCGCCCGCCGCTGGACCGCCGCGAAGTCGACGCAGCCCTCCGACCAGACCACGACCTCACCGTCCAGCACCGTGCCCGCCGGAAGCCGTTCCGCCGCCTCCACCAGATCCGGGAAGGCGCTGGTGACGATGCGCCCGGAGCGTGCCTGGAGGGTCACCCCGCCACCGGTGCGGAAGACGACGAGTCGGTGGCCGTCGAACTTCGGTTCGTACGCCCACCCCGCGCCCTCCGGCAGCGCCGTGACCGACTCCGCCAGCGCCACGCGCACCGGCGGGGTCACGGCGGCTGAACGCGACCGGGGCGTCACGGCAGCGGCCTTGCGTGGTCGAGGTCGAGCAGCGGGTCCAGCAGATCCCCGTACCGCTCCAGGCGCGGGGCGATGTCCGTGGCCAGGTACACGAGCTGCGCGGGGTCCGTGCAGTCCGCGACCTCGTCCCAGGTGACGGGCGCGGACACGGTCGGCTCTGCCCGTGCCCGCAGGGTGTACGGCGTCGCGGTGGTCTTCGCGGCCGCGTTCTGGCTGAAGTCGACGAAGACCTTGCCGGGCCGCAGACTCCGCTTCATACGGTGCGTGACCAGCTCCGGAAGATCCCGCTCGGCCTGTACGGCGAGCTGCTTCGCGTACGCCGTGACCTGCTCGGACGGCGTCGGCTCCAGGTGGGCGAGCAGATGCAGCCCCTTGGCCCCGGACGTCTTCGCGTACGCCTCGATCCCGTCGGCGGCCAGCCTCTCGCGCAGCCAGCGCGCGACCCGGCAGCACTCCACGACGGTCGCGGGCTCCCCTGGGTCGAGATCGAGCACGAGACGGTCGGCGATGCCCGGCGCGTCGCACTGCCACTGCGGGGTGTGGAACTCGGTGACGAGGTTCGCCGCCCACATCAGCGTGGCCAGGTCCTGGACCACGATCTGCCGCGCGGTCCCGTCCGAGTGGGGCACATCGGCGGTCCTGACCCAGTCGGGCGTACCCGGTGGCACGTTCTTCGCGAAGAACTGCTGGCCGTCGGGTCCGTCGGGGAACCGCAGGAACGACAGCGGCCGGTTGACGAGATGGCCGAGCATGGCGTGGGCCGTGGTCGCGTAGTAGTGCAGCAGCTCGCCCTTGGTGAAGCCGCTCGACGGATACAGGACCTTGTCCAGGTTGCTGAGTGCCAGGCGCCGCCCCTCCACCTCCGTGATGGGCGTCATACGATGAGAATCGCATGAAATGCCATGAAATCGACTCAAAGGGTGCTTAACGTGCGATCGATTTGGAACGGAGCCATCTCCTTCGGGCTGGTCAGCATTCCGATCAAGCTCGTGAACGCCACCGAGAGCCACTCCGTTGCCTTCCGCCAGATCCACACCGAGGACGGCGGACGGATCCGCTACCGCAAGGTGTGCGAACTGGAGGACAAGGAGGTGACCCAGGGCGAGATCGGCAAGGGGTACGAGGACGCGGACGGGACGATCATCCCGATCACCGAGGAGGATCTCGCCGCGCTGCCGATCCCGACGGCCAAGACGATCGAGATCGTCGCCTTCATCCCGGCCGAGCGCATCGACCCCCTTCAGATGGACGCGGCGTACTACCTCGTCGCGAACGGCGTGCCCGCGGCCAAGCCGTACACGCTGCTGCGCGAGGCGCTCAAGCGCAGCCAGAGAGTCGCCATCGCCAAGTTCGCGCTCAGAGGCCGGGAGCGGCTCGGCATGCTGCGTGTCGTCGGTGACGCGATCGCCATGCACGGGCTGCTGTGGCCGGACGAGATCCGCGCCGCCGAGGACGCCGCGCCCACCACGCATGTGACGGTGCGCGACGCGGAGCTGGACCTCGCCGACGCGCTCATGGACACGCTGGGCGAGGTCGACCTGTCCACGCTGCACGACGACTACCGCGAGGCCGTCGAGGAGCTCATCGCCTCCAAGATCTCGGGCGCCCCGCTCGAGCATGTGCCCGTGGCGGAGGAGCGGGCGGGCAAGGTCATCGACCTCATGGCGGCGCTGGAGAACTCCGTCCGCGCCGCCCAGGCCGCGCGTGGTGAGGAGGCCGCTGGTGGCAGGGAGGAGCCCGCCGAGGTGACGCCGCTGCCCGCGCGCTCGGCGGACCGGCGCAAGACGGCGGCGCGCAGGTCCGCGCCTGCCGCCCCCAAGGAGGTCGGCGGCAAGAAGTCGACGGCCACGAAGAAGGCCGCGGCGGGGAAGAAGACGGCGGCGAAGAAGGCGAGTACCTCGAGGTCGACGGCGTCGAGCTCGTCGGCGACGAAGAAGAGCGCCGCCGCCTCGAAGTCAGGCACCAAGGCGAAGGCCGGAGCAGGCGCTGGGGCGTCGGCCAAGAAGACGGCTTCACGTCGGCGCACGTCTGCGTGATGCCTCCGGCAGGTGGCTCACCGCCACGGAAGGGCGGGTGGGCCGGCGCGCTCATGGCCGCCCGACCCCGAGGGCCGCCCTCGTGTCGGTCAGCACGCCGCAGGCGAAGAACGCCGTGAGCTCTTCGGGCGTGGCGCCGGTGCGGGCGCGTACCAGGTCCCAGAGGTCCAGCCAGTCGCGGCGGACCCGCTCCGTGAAGGCGGGACGGTCCGTGGACGCCGCCGCGGCGATGGCCTGGAGCTGCATCAGCAGGATGTCCGGGTCGAGCAGCAACCGTGCGCGCGCGTCCGCCATCGCCGTCAGTGCCTCCGCACCGCTCAGGCCTTCGGCGGCATGCGCGAGCGCCTCAGCCATCCGGCGGAACGATCGCTCGGCGGCCGCTTCGAACAGGGCGTGCTTGGTGGGGAACAGCCGGAACAGATACGGCTGCGAGACGCCGACCCGGCGGGCGATCGCCTCCGTCGACGTGCCGTGGAAACCGCCCCGCGCAAACTCCGCCATGGCTGCCCGCACCACGCTCTCCCGCCGCTCGGCCGCACTCAGCCGCATACCGGGCCTCCCATGGGTGTCTCCTCGTCCGGATCAGAGCCGGAGGTCGTCGCCGCGGGACACGGCCAGCGGGTCCCAGTCCGTGTGGCGTTCCGGCAGCAGTGACGGATCGCCGAGGACCACCCCGGTGTGCACCTCGTGCATCAGGCGCCGGTCGAGGATCCGGCCCGCGCAGGCGATGCCGCTGACCGCGGAGCCGGTGATGCCGTTGCCGTAACGGGTGTCGGCACCGGCGATGTACAGGCCCTCGACGAACGTCGCCGTGTCGGGCCGGGCCCCGGCGGCGCCCCAGTGCGCCATGCCGAAGGGCGTGCCGCCGCTGGACAGCGTGTACCGCTCGTGGGTGAGCGGGGTCGCCGTCTCCAGATGTGTGATGTGGTCCCGGAACGGGCCGAGCGCCTCCTCGGCCGTATCGAGCACGGCCTCGGTCAGCCGCGCCTTCTCCTGCTGGTACGAAGCGTTGCGGCGGTACTTCTCACCGTCGGCGGGACCCGTACTCACCCCCCAGCTCTCGAATCCGGGCGGGCAGAGCGTCATCAGCTGAAAGTTGGAGTGGCCGGGCGGGCAGATGCGGCGGGTGACCGGGTCCTTGCCGGAGGCGAAGGACGCGAAGAGGAAGTCGCCGCCGCCCCTCGTGGTGCCGCCGCGCAGTCCGTCGTAGAACCGCTCGATGTCGTCGCCCCGGTACCACCACAGGTTGGCGTGGTGCCCGATGTCCCGGTCCAGGGCGACGTACACCGCCGCCCAGGGCAGTGCCATGCGCGCGTCCCGGGTCTTGGCGGCCAGGCGCCGCGGCAGCGTCTCCGCGCCGACCAGGCCGAGCATGGTGCGCCGGTAGTCGGCGTTGGAGACCACGACGGGCGCCGTGGCCCGGCTGCCGTCGGAGAACTCGACGCCCTGTGTGCGGCCGCCGTCGACCAGGATCCGGGCCACCCTGCTGTAGGTCCGCAGGGCACCCCCGTACGCGCGTACCACCTCGAGCAGGCCGGCCGCGAGCATCTGCCCGCCGCCCTCCGGGTAGTAGGCGCCCCGGACGTAGTGGTCGATCACCGTGGCGTGCAGGGCGACCGTCGCCTCGTCCGGGGCCATGCCGTAGTTGGGCGACTGGGCGGCGAGCAGCGTCCGGGCACGGGCGGAGAGCCCGCAGCGGTCGAACAGCTCCTTCAGAGTGCGGCGGCCCCAGGCCACCGACTGCGGGGCGTGGCACGGGAGTTCGGCCATCGGCACGTCCTCGGCTGCGATGATCGCGTCGCGCCGCTCGGCGCCGAGTCCGGCCACGACGTCGAGGAACGTGTCGATCCCGGCGGCGTCCTCGGGGCACGCCTCCTGCAGACGCTTGCGGTACGCCGCCCAGTCCGCCGGCATGTCGAGCGTGGCGCCGGGGATCACGATCCGGTCGAAGCCGTCCCGGTCCATCTCCCGGTACGTCAGCCGTCCGGCGAGGCCGAGGCCGTCCAGGATCGCGGGGAGCAGCCCGCCGGGGCCGCAGTCGCCGAGATAGTGGACTCCGACGTCGAACTCGTAGGCCCGGCGCCTGCGGAACACATGGCTGTTGCCACCCGCGATGCCCGCCTGCTCCACGACCAGCACCCGCTTGCCGCCCACCGCGAGATACGCGGCACAGACCAGGCCGCCGATGCCGGAGCCGATGACGACCGCGTCCCACTGGTCGGGCGTCTCCCCATGGCCGTTCGTCCCGCTCATGCCACGCTCCGCGTGAGGATGGCCGGCACGGCGGGCAGCTGGCCCGGCTCGCTCACCGTCAGCCGGGTGACCTGAGGGGCGATCTTGCGGGCGAGGCCGGTGAGCGTCCGGCCAGGACCGATCTCCACGAACATGTCGCAGTGCAGCGTCTCGGCCATCGTGCGCACCGAGTCCGTCCAGCGCACCGGGCCGGTCAGCTGGCGCTCGAGCAGCGTCGCCCAGTCGTCCGAGCCCCGGTGGGCGCGGGCGTCGACGTTCGCCACGACGGGCGCGAAGCCGTGCAGGAACTCGGCCTTCTTCAGGGTCTTCGCGAAGGACGCGGCCGCGGGAGCCATCAGCGGGGTGTGGAAGGCGCCGCCCACAGGGATGGACACGATGCCGGTCGCGCCCAGCTCCTCGGCCGCGGCCGAGCAACGCGCCACGGACTCCGAATCGCCCGAAACAACCGTCTGCTGGGGCGAGTTGAGGTTCGCCACCCAGACCCGGCCGCCCTCCTCGCGTACTCCGGCCGCGGCCCGCTCCAATTCCTCAGCGGACAGCCCGAGAACGACCGCCATGGTGCCCGGCGCGGCCGCGCACGCCTTCCGCATCGCCTCGCCGCGCGCCGCGACCAGCCGTACGCCGTCGTCGAACCCGATGACCCCGGCGGCCACCAGCGCCGCGTACTCGCCGAGGCTGTGACCCGCGCACACGGCGGGACGGCCCGCGGCCGGCAGCGCCTGGCGCAGCTCGGTCAGGATCACCATCTCCAGCACGAACGTCGCCAGCTGGGCGTTGTCGGTGCGGCGCAGATACTCCTCGTCGGCGCGCAGCAGCAGCTCCACCACGTCGCGCCCGGACACCTCGCTCGCACGCTCGGCCAGGAACCAGCCGGGACGCCCGGCCCAGGGCCGCCCCATTCCGGGCTGCTGCGCGCCCTGCCCGGGGAATACCAATGCCAATCGCGGTCCGCTCATATCGGCCATCGACCTCTTCTGTCTCCCGTGAATTCGAGCAACAGCGATGCTGGCAGGGGTGTTTGGAAACTCCGTAGAGGGCAGATAAAAGGCCGATCAATTTCCGTTGCCCAGCAGCATCGGGGCCCGCTGTCACTTTCGGGGGATGCGCTGTCTCTTTGGTGGGCCGTCCCTTGTCGGGTCAACTCCCGGCCGCCTACCTTCCTTTCGTCCGGCCAGAAGGCGATGAGAGGAAAACGCATGACTCAGCAGACCGTGGCAACGGCGGCCGACTACCACGAGCAGGTGAGCCGGATCGTCGTCGAGGAACTCGAGCTGGAGGACGGTGAGCTGACCGACAACGGGCATTTCATCGACGACTACGACAGCGACTCGCTCTCGCTCATCACGGTGGTCTCCCGAATAGAGAAGGAATTGGGCGTGACCATTCCGAAGACCGAGCTCGGTGAGCTGGTGAACCTGCGTCTGCTGGTCGACGCCGTCGTGCAGCACGCCGGGGAGAGTGCGCATGGCTGAGCCCGTGCAGTCCGTGAACGACGCGGCGGGCGGCCGCCGCGTCGTCATCACCGGCCTGGGGGCGGTGTCGCCCGTCGGCATCGGAGCCGACGTGTTCGCGTCCGCCGTACGGGCGGGCGCCAGCGGCACCGCGCCGATCGAGAGCTTCGACGCGAGCGGCTTCCCGCGCCGCAAGGCAGGCGAGGTACTGGACTTCGAGCCCACCGACCACCTCAAGCGGCTGGACCCCGGGCAGTGGGGCCGCAGCGGTCTGCTGGCCGCAGCGGCCGCCCGGCTCGCCGTCGCGGACGCCGGCATCGACGAAGGCCGCCTCGAGACCGCGCGGGCCGGCGCGATCATGGGCACCACCAGCGGTGAGTCCGCGGTCGTCCAGGCCCTGGCCGAGCAGTGGGTGGCAGGCGGCCTCGAGTCGCTCGACGGCGAGCTCGCCGGACAGACCCCGGCGTCACGTATCGCCAACGCGGTCAGCGCGGAACTGCGCCTCACCGGCGAGACGCAGACCATCCCGACCGCCTGCTCCGCCTCCAACTACGCACTCGGCTACGCCTACGACCTCGTACGCAGCGGCGAGGCCGACGTGATGCTGGCGGGTGGCGCCGACGCGGTGAACCGGCTCACGCACGCCGGCTTCTACGCGCTCGGCGCCATGGCCGAGGACGTGCCGCGGCCCTTCGCGGCCGACCGCTCCGGCATCGTCACCGGAGAGGGCGGCGCGGTGCTGGTCCTTGAGACCTACGACAGCGCACGGGAGCGCGGCGCCCGTATCTACGCCGAGATCCTCGGATACGCCGCCAACTGCGACGCCGCCCACATGGTGCACCCCGATGCCGCCAGCATCGCCGCGTGCATCCGGGCCGCGCACGAGGCGGCCGGCGTCGATCCGTCGCAGATCGACTACATCTGCGCGCACGGCACCGGCACACCCACCAACGACTCCACCGAGGTCGCCGCCGCCCGAGAGGTCTTCGGCGACCGGATCCCGCCGATCAGCTCCATCAAGTCGATGCTCGGCCACACCATGGGCGCGGCATCCGGCTTCGGCGCGATCGCCTGCTGCAAGGCGCTGGAGCAGGACTTCCTGCCGCCCACCGCCAATGTCACCGAGCCCGACCCGGAACTCGGCGAGGGCGTCGACTGCGTGCCGGGCACCGGCCGCGCGGCACGCCTGGACATCGTGCAGAACCACGGCTTCGCGTTCGGCGGGAACAACGTCATCACCATCCTGGGGAGGGTCTCGTGACGACCGCTACCGCCACCCCGGCCGTCGCCACCACGGCCACGGTCGAACCGCTGTACGTCACCGGGGCGGGCGTCGTCTCCTCCGCGGGCCACGGCCTGGCCCCGCTCGCCGAAGCCCTGCGGAGCACGTCGGGCGGCGGCTCCTACGGCGATCCGGTCGGCGACGACGCGGACGCGTACCCGCCGCGCCCGGTCCGCGCCGTGCAGGGCTTCAAGGTCCAGGACCATCTGGGCCGCAAGGGCACCAAGTACCTGGACCGGCTCACGTCCTTCGGCCTGGTGGCCTGCAAGGAGGTGCTCGAAGGGCTGGAGGGTACGGAGCGCGAGGGCGGCCGTACCGGAGTGGTGCTGGCCACCAACACCGGCTCCGTTTCGACGCACAGCACCCTGCTGTACGACACGCTGACGCTGGAGAAGCCGTATCTGGTGAACCCGGGCCGGTTCCCGAACACCGTCATGAACAGCACCTCGGGCCAGATCGCCATCCGTAACGGGTTGCGCGGCCTGAACGCGACCGTCGCCGGCGGGCAGACCGCCTCGCTGCTGGCCTTCCGGCACGCCCGGCTCGCGCTCTCGCTGGGCCGTGCCGAGCGGCTGCTGGTCGGCGGTGCGGAGGAGCTGAGCGCCCCGGCGGCATGGGCCTGGCACCGTACCGGCGTACTGCGCGAGGGCGCGGCGCTCGGTGAGGGCGCCGCGGTGTTCACCGTGCAGAAGGAGGCGCCTGCCGGGGGAGCGCTGGCCGAGATCCTCGCGTGCGAGGTGCGTTTCACGCCGGACCCGCGGCAGTACGCCGACGGGCTGGCCGACGCCGTCTCGCGCGCTCTGGCCCGCAGTGGAGTCCGCCCGGAGGAGGTGGACGACGTTTCCCTCGGCGCCGTCCACCACCGTGGTCTGGAGCGGATCGAGGAGCGCGGTGTGCGGGCCGCGCTGGGCGGCGGGCTGCCTCGGGCCGTGCGGGTCGCCGATGTGCTCGGCGAGACGTACAGCGCGAGCGGGGCCATGCAGCTCGCAGCCCTCCTCGGCCTCTGGGAGGCCGAGGAGCCCGTCGGGCTCCGGACGGCGCTTGTCACGTCCGTTGGGCGGGACGGGAATGCGGCGGCGTTGGTGGTGCGTCGGTCTCGGTGACGTCCGCCGCCCCTTTGTCGCAGCGGTGCCCGCGAGTCTCCCCGCGGGTGCCGCTGCCCCTTTTTTTGTGCCCGCACGCCTGCCCACAACGGTGCAACGCTCTCCGAAGGAGTCCTCATGCTCAATTCGGCCTACATCGGCCGTACTTATCCGCCCACCCCGCCCTACGAAGTCGGGCGCGAGAAAATCCGGGAATTCGCCGGCGCCGTCGGGGCCCCTGCCGGGGGCGGGGATGTCGCGCCGCCCACCTTCCCCATCGTCCTGTCCCTGCACGCCGAGAAGCAGGTGGTCGACGATCCGGATTTCGGGTTCGACTTCTCGCGGGTCGTGCACCGGGACCAGCGGTTCGAGGCGCGCCGCGCGATTCGCGTCGGCGACCGGCTGACCGTGACCGTCGAGGTGGTGGCCGCCGACAGCGTCGACGGCAACGACGTCGTGACCCTGCGCGGGCACATCCGTGAGGCCGACGGCGGTGCCCTCGTGTGCACCACGACATCCACCCTGGTCTCCCGGAAGGAGAACACACAGTGAGGGCGCAGCTCGACGCAGGCGCGACGATGCCGACGCGCACGTTCCGTATCACCCGAGCCGACCTCGTGCGTTATGCGGCCGCGTCCGGCGACCACAACCCCATCCACTGGTCCGACCGGCAGGCGGCCGAGGTGGGGCTGCCCGGCGTCATCGCGCACGGGATGCTCAGCATGGGGCTGGCCGCGACCGCCGTCTCCGAGTGGGCGGGCGAGCGGGCCGCCGTCATCGAGTACGGGACCCGCTTCACCCGCCCCGTCCTGGTGCCCGACACCGCCGACGGCGTGGTGCTCACCGTCGACGGTGTCGTGGGCGAGGTCAGGGAAGACGGGACGGTTCGGGTCGATCTGACGGTGCGCTGTGGGACGCAGAAGGTGCTGGCACGGACCCGGGCCGTGCTGGCTTCCGGTCGATAGCGAGCCCCGCGAACGTACCCGCGAAGACCACGGCGGCCCCCGTCAGCACTGCGCTGCGGAGGCCGCCGTGGCTGTACACGGCGGTGAGCACGGCGATGCCGAGCGCACCGCCGAACTCGCGGACCGTGTTGTTCACGCCGGACGCGAGATTGTGCTCGTGCCCGGCGACCGAGCCGATCACCGTCGCCGGGTTGGCCGCGAAGACGAGGCCCATGCCGACACCGGCCAGGACCATCGCCCCGACCATCTCCCCGTAGGCCAGTCCGGGCCGGGAGATCAGCGCCAGCCAGACCAGCGCGACCGCCTGCAGCAGGCAGCCGGTCGCCTGGAGCAGACCGCCACCGACCCGGCCCGTCAGCGCGCTGGCCAGCGGTACGACCACCATGGGCGCCGCCGTCCACGGCAGCGTGCGCAGCCCGGCCTCGAACGGCGAGTAGCCCATCGGCCCCTGCATGAACTGGGCGAGGAAGAAGATCGACCCGAACACGCCGAAGTACATGGCCAGGGCCAGCGCGTTGCTGAGCATGAACGGACGCACGCGGTACAGATGCAGCGGGGCGAGCGGCGTCGGGGCGCGGCGCTGCCAGAAGGCGAACACCGCGAACAGCGCCGCCGAGGCCGCCAGTCCGGCCAGGGGCCGAGCCGCCGCCCAGCCGCCGTCGGCCGCCTGCACGATGCCCCACACCGCGGCGACGACCGCCCCGGTCACGAGCACGATGCCCGGGATGTCGAGCGGCCGCGGCGCCCCCTTGGACTCGCGGATCGCCCACAGCGCGAGCGGCAGCGCGACGATGCCGACGGGCACGTTGATCCAGAAGATCCAGTGCCAGTCCAGGCCCTGGGTGACGAGGCCGCCGGCCATCGGGCCGAGCGCGATGCCGAGGCCGTTGACGCCGCCCCACACGCCGACCGCGAGGGGCCGGCGCCCGGCGTCCACGGAGGCGACGGCGAGGGTCAGTGACACGGGCAGCACCGCAGCGGCCCCGGCGCCCTGCACGACCCGGGCGGCGACCAGCGCGCCCGCCGAGTCCGCGAGGGCGCACGCCGCGGAGGCGACCGTGAACAGCCCGATGCCCCAGACGAACACGCGCCGCCGGCCGATCCGGTCGCCCAGCGCGGCCCCGGCGAGCAGCAGCCCGGCGAAGGCCAGGATGTAGCCGTTGACCACCCATTGCAGGCCGGACTGGCGGGTTTTCAGGTCGTCGGCGATGACGGTGAGCGCATTGGTCACCACCAGGTTGTCCACGGCCACCATGAACATGGGCAGCGAGGTCGCGATCAGCGCCCAGGCCGCCCCTTTCGGCCGCGGGTCCCGGGTTCGTTCCCCGGATGGATGCAGCATCGTTCCTTGCTTCCTTCCTGCATACGGACATGCCTGCACATGGACCGCCTGCACGGGACCGCCTGCATACGGACATGCGGCCTGCAAACGGGCATACGGACATGGCCGCCGGACCCCGTCGGGGTCCGGCGGCCTGCCGGGGGGAGCGGGTGTTACGCCTGCGTGCCCGTGGGCGGCAGCTTCAGCTCGACGGCGCCGATCTGCGCCAGCAGGAACAGGTCCTGGCGGCACGCCCAGTGCTCGTGGACGAGGCCGTCGTCACCGACGCGGTAGATGTGGATGTGCTCGACGTCGACCTTGTTGCCGGTGCCCTCGAAGCCGAGGAAGTTCCCGGTGTGGATGCCGGTGAAGCGCACCCGGATCACGGCCTTGTCGCCGTCCGCGAACGAGTCGATGTGGTCCCAGCCGGCCTCCGAGAACACGGAGTTCATCCAGCGGGCGGTGCCCAGGTAGCCGTGGGGGCCGCCGGGGGTGCCGGGCGGGGCCTCGTAGTCGACGAAGTCGGGGGCCACCAGCTCCAGGGCGACCTTCTCGTCGAGGTCGTTGAAGATCTTGCCCATCTGGTGGGCGATCTCCAGCACGGTGTCGTTGGACATGCGTTTCCTTTCGTACGAAGGGGTGGGAAGGGGGCCGGTGAGGGGCCGGTCAGTGGCCCACGCCGAGGCCGCCCGTGACCGGGATGATCCCGGCGGTCACGTACGAGGCCTCCTCGCTCACCAGGAACTTCACGACGCTCGCGACCTCCTCCGGCCGGCCGGCCCGGAAGAGCGATGTCTGGCTGAGCACGTGTTCGCGCCGCGCGTCCGTGACGTCCTTGACCATGTCGGTCTCGATCAGGCCCGGCGAGACGATGTTGACCGTGACGTTGCGCTTGCCCACCTCACGGGCCAGCGAGCGGCCGAAGCCGATCAGACCGGCCTTGGATGCGGCGTAGTTGGTCTGGCCCGGGGCGCCCGCCATCGCGCTCATCGAGGACATGAAGACGACCCGTCCCCAGCGGGCCTTGAGCATGTCGGGCACGACTTCCCGGGCGACCGTCACCGCGGAGAGCAGGTTCGTCTCGATGACGGTTCGGAAGTCGTCGTCCTCCATGCCGACCAGCAACTGGTCGCGGGTGATGCCCGCGTTGGAGACCAGCACCTGGATGGGGCCGTGCTGGATGCGGGCCTCCTCGACCGCGCGGCGCACGGACTCGGGGTCCGTCACATCGCATCGAACCCCGAACAGCCCCTCGGGCGGCTCGCCGGTGCGATAGGTGACGGCGACCTTGTCGCCCTGTTCGGCGAGGGCGCGGGCGGTCGCGAGGCCGATGCCCCGGTTTCCGCCGGTGACGAGCACGGATCGGCTCACGGACTCAGCTCCTTGGGACAGTGACGTGGAGATCGGCCGACAGGAGCGCATCGAGCTGCTCCGCCGCCGCGGTGGTGTCGGTGAAGTGGATGGCCCGCCAGCCGGCGGCCTCGGCGCCCTCGCAGTTGTGTGCGAGGTCGTCGACGAGCACACAGCTGCTCGCGGGCACCCCGGCCCGTTCCGCGGCGAGCGCGAACATTCCGGGCGAGGGCTTGCGGTGGCCCACCTCGAAGGAGAGCAGGACGTCCTCGAAGAGCTCCGCAGGATCGACCATGCGGCGCCAGTGCGCGTCCCACGTGGGCACCATGTTGGAGAGCATCCCGACGAACGCGCCGCGTTCCCGGGCCCACCGCAGCGCCGTGACCCAGGCGTGGTTGGTCTCGCGGCCGTCGAACCACGCGTCCGCGAGCGTCGTCAGCCGGACGCCGGTGACTTTGTGGTCGGCCGCGAGCACGTCGGAGACCTGCCCGAGCCACTCCTCCTCGCTGACGAGGGGAGTGTCGATCGGCTCCATGATGTCGGTCGTGCCGTAGCGGGCCGTGACCTTCACCAGGGCCTGCTGGAGCACCTGCGGATCGAGGCCCTGTGCCGCGCAGAAGGTGCCCATCGTGTGCGAGATGGGCGGGGTCAGCACACCGCCGAAGTCGGTCCAGATCGCCAGCCGGTGGCCGGTCCGCGGGCTCACAGCTCGCTCCCCGAGACGACGGTGACGGTCACCTGCGCGATCTCCGCGTCGCCCTGCAGAAAGCGCACCGGTATCTCGCCCCGGCCGCCTCCCGGCCGCACCAGGGGCGCCTCGGCGCGTACGACCTCGTCGAGCTCCGCGAACCGCGAGAAGCGGGCCTCGAAGCCGAGGGCGTACGTGGTGCCCGGTTCGCCGACCGCGAGCAGGGACAGCTGCCGGGCCGCCTCGACGAGCGTCATCGCCGGCAGATGGTCGTAGACGTGGTCGAACAGCGCGCGGTTGTCGAACCGCGGGGTGACATCGGCGGTCACCGACCGGTCCGTGGTGCCGGCGCGGGACAGGACGACGTTCAGCGGATTGCCGCGGCCCACCAGCTCGGGCGCGACCTGCCGGCCGGCGTCGGCGTCGGCGCCGGGGCCGTGGTCGGAGAAGTCCGAGGTCAGCGGGGCCGGGGTGCCGCGCTGGGCGTGCCGCAGCACGTCGTTCTCATGCTCGTTGAGGAAGAGCACGTCCATCTCGTGCTCCCCGACGTGCGTGTCGTCGATGAAGTAGCGCTGGGCGACCTTCCCCTTGCGGTAGCGGCCGCGGCGGGTCGGGTTGCCGATGTAGTCGGTGTCGATGCGCAGCCGTCCGGGCTCCGGGCCGATCATGAGCTCCTTCAGACCGTGCAGGTCCAGCCGGAAGGTGTCGACGATCATCGTGGTGCCCTGGGACAGCCCGATGTGCGCGTGCGACCCGGCGATCGCGGCCTGCCGGCCCGACTCCAGCAGCAGCAGCGCGTCATAGACGGCAGGCCGCTGCACATGTTCGCTGTAGTAGCCGTGGGTGAGCGGGAGTTGGACCGCCGTGCGGACCTTCTTCGCGGCCAGCGGCTGGATGTCGGTGACGAAGACCTCCGAGACCGCGGCCCGGTGGACCAGGGAGCGGTCGACGGTGCGCCCAAACTTGAGTTCAGCAGGCGCCGAAGGAATCTCCGGAGCCACTTGTGTGGTCATACCTGTTTCCTTTGGCAGGGTTCCCTCGAAGGCTTCTGGTGAAGAGGAGGGTTTTCGGTACCGAATCAGCGTCGCAGTCGGGTATGGAAGCCGGATCGTGCCGGGATTCAACCGCGATAAAAGCCAGCGGGATTTCCGGGGCCGCTGTGTCCGATTTGCCGCGGGTGGATGGCCGGGTCTCCCGCCAGGGGAAACGCAGTATCATCTTGGAATGCGTATCGGAGAGCTGGCGCGGCGTACCGGAGTTCCGGTTCCTACGATCAAGTACTACACGCGCGAAGGCCTGTTGCCCCCGGGCGAGCGCACCAGCCCGAACCAGGTGCGGTACGCGGAGTCGCACGTCCGCAGGCTCAAGCTGATCCGCGCCATGCTGGAGGTCGGCGGTCTGTCCATCGCTGCCGCCCGCGAGGTGCTCGGCGAGGTCGACTCGCCGCGCCGCACGGTCCACGGCATGCTCGGCGTCGCCCAGTCCGCCGTCACCAAGGCCGCGGTCGAACGGGGCACCGAGGAGGACTGGGAGCGCGCCGAGCACGAGGTGCGCGAACTGGTGCGCCGCCACGGCTGGGCGGCCAAGCCGGAGAACCCGGGGTGGAAGGCGCTGGTCCAGATCGTGGTGACCTACCGCGACCTCCAGCGCGATGACCTGCTGGCGCTGCTCGACACCTACGCGGACGCGGCAGGGAAGCTGGCGATCGCGGAGCTGGGCGCGCTCGCGGATGTGCCCAGCACCGACGGCAAGGTCGAAGGCGTCGTCCTCGGCACCGTGCTCGGGGACGCGGCGATGTCCGCGCTGCGCCGGATCGCCCAGGAGGACGCGTCCGGCCGCATCCAGAAGAGGCCGCACTCGGCATAGCCCGCGGGCGCCCGTTGTGTGAGCACCCCTCACCCCACGTACGCCAACAGCGGTGCCACCGGGGCCAGATGGTGCACGCGGGCCGGCGGCAGATTGCCCAGCACCGTCTCGCTGCGGAAGCGGTGCCGCTCCAGTGCGCGGCCCAGTACGGCCTGCACCGCGAGGGTTTGCTCGCGCGCCGCGCCCGTCGTGAACGCCCTGCGCAGCGGCGGCACTCCGGCGTACGCGAAGAACGACAGAGTGCCGCCCGGCCGCAGCGCGGCGAGCAGCCGTCCGAAGATGTCCTCGACCGTCGCGGCGTCGAAGTTCGCGAACGGCAGTCCGCACACGATCGTGTCGTAGTCGCCGAGTTCGTGCTCCTGGACCAGCCCCGTCAGCAGTCGTATACGCGGGTCGTCGCCGTAGTCGCGGTGCAGCAGCGCGGCGAAGCGGGGGTTGGCCTCGACGAGGTCGAGGGTGTCCAGCGGTCCCAGCGAGGCACGGATGTGGCGGGTGACAGCGCCGGTGCCGGGGCCCACCTCGAGCACTGCCCGTGAGTGGCCCGGGCTGGGGATCACATAGCGGGTCAGCGCTCTCGCCAGCAGCGGGCTGCTGGGCGCGATGGCGCCCGTGTCCCGGCGGGTCCGGGCGAACTCACGGAAGAACAGCGTCACATCGGTCATGGCCCACCTGCGTCGTCGGTCCTGCAGCGCCGGCGCGCTGCTCCCATAGTGATAGTGAAACTATCGATAGCGTAGGTTACTGTGAGGGTGCAGCGCCGGGACGCCCGTCGCCCTGGCGACGCTAGTGGGCCTCTGACCTGGGATCACGACTCACCAATGACCCGGCGGATGTCTCCAAAGAGGCATGGACCGACTGACCGAGAGCCCTCGACGGATGAGTGGGCCGACTGACCGAGAGCCCCTCACCGGATGAGTGGGCCGACCGACCGAGAGCCCCTCGACAGACGAGTGGGCCGACCGACCGAGAGCCCTTCCGCGGCACGGAAGGCGCCTGAAGGACCGGGAGAAGACCGTGGACATAGCCAGGCTCATGTCATGGGTCGACATCACCTCGGGACTGTCGACCCACCTCGCCGGCACGGCCTGCTGGGCGTACGCGATCCTCGCGATCACGACGCTGCCGCCGCTGCTGCCCAACGCCGTGCTGCTCGTCACCGGCGGCATGCTCGCCGCACGCGGTGAGATGTCGATCACCCTGGTGCTGCTGTCGGTGGCCGGCAGCGCCCTCCTCGGCGATGTGATGATCCATCGCTTCGGCTGGTCCGCGGGCGGCCGCGTGCGGCGCCGGATCGCCGGGCGGGGACGCCAGGGCGAGCTGTTCGAGTGGGCCGCCGCCCGGGTGCAGCGCGGCGGCATCCCGTTCGTCGTCGGGGTCCGCTTCCTGCCCAGCGGACGGCTGCTGGGCGGCCTCGCGGCCGGTGCGGCGCGCTACCCCGCCGGCAAGTTCGCGATCGGAGCCGCGCTCGCCGAGACGGTCTGGGCCGCGTACTCGGTGGGCGTCGGCTACTTCGGCGGAGCCGTCAGCGACGACCCGGTGTACTCCGTCGCGATCGGGCTCGCCCTGTCCGTCGCGGTGGCGGGCGTCGCGGCGGTCGCACAGCGCCGTACCGCCAGGTCCGCGGTTGCTGTGTCCGCCGCCGCGTCCGGAGCGGACTTGTCCGCCGCCGCGTCCCCAGCGGACTTGTCCGCTGCCGCGTCTGGTGCCGACGCGTCCGCTGCCACGTCCGGGGTCGCCGCGTCCACTGCGACCTCCGGGGCCGCCGCTTGCGCGGGCGTCCGGGCGCGGGCCGCGAAATCCGGGGCGGAGTAAATGTCCCGAAAGAGGTATGGCGCATCCCTCCAAGCGCGGATATCGCCGCGTTCGGCGCTCTGAAAGCCTTGCCGTAAAGCCGTAAAGCCGTGAGGCAGCAAAGCCGTAAAGCCGTAAAGCCGTAAAGCCGTAAAGCCGTAGAGCCCGCGGGAAATCCCGCGCGGCCGGGAAAACCACAGCACGCACGCACAGCAAGCCACATCAGCCAGGGAGACATAAGTGTTTGCCGCTATCGGAAAAATCACCGCGCGGCGCCGGAAATGGGTCGTCATCGCGGCGGTCGTGTTCACGCTGTTCGCCGGCGTCTGGGGCACCGGGGTCTTCGGCTCGTTCACCGGCGGTGCGGGCTTCGACGACCCGGCCAGCGAATCCGTCCGGGCCGACAAGGTCCTCGACGGCCCGCTCGGGCGCGAGTCCAACGACCTGATCGTCCTGTACGAGTCGAAGGACAAGGGCCGCACCGTCGACGAGTTCGGCGACGCGGTCCGCACCGCCCTCGACGGCGTCCCGCGCGCCGGCATCGAACGGCTCGACTCCTACTGGCGCCCCGGCGCGCAGGACAAGAGCGCGTACGTGTCGAAGGACCGTCAGCAGACGTACGCCACCGTGCAGTTCACCAGCGACAACGACCAGGAGCAGGTCGAGGCGCTGGCGAAGATCAAGGACGACTTCGCAGCCGACGGCGTCACCGTGCGCTACGGCGGTGTCGCCGCGATGACGGAGCAGGTCAACTCCCTGACCGGATCGGACATCGCCCGCGCCGAGATGCTCTCGGTGCCGGTGCTGCTCGTGCTCCTGGTGCTGATCTTCCGTAGCGCGATCGCCGCGCTGCTGCCGCTCGCCGTGGGCACGTTCGTGGCCCTCGGCTCGTTCGTGGTGCTGCGGGTCCTGACGATGGTCACAGAGATCTCCAGCACGGTCATCAACGTCATCACGATCCTCGGCCTCGGACTCGCCATCGACTACGCGCTGTTCCTGGTCAACCGCTTCCGCGAGGAGCTCCACGCGGGCGCGGACGTGGACACCGCGGTGCACCGCGCGACGGCGACGGCGGGCCGTACGGTCGCGTTCTCCGGGCTCGCCGTGGCGATCTCCTTCGCGGGCCTGGTCTTCTTCCCGTCCCGCTTCCTGTCCTCCATGGGGTACGCGGCCGTGGCGGTCGTCGCCTTCGCGGTCGTCGGCTCGCTGACGCTGCTGCCCGCACTGCTGCGGTACACCGGGCACCGCATCGACAAGTGGCGGATCCCGCTGCCGCGCGGCAGGCGGCGCGCCGCCAGGCCCGAGACGGAGGGCCGCTGGTACCGCACCGCGCACGCGGTCATGCGTAAGCCGCTGGTGTCGTCCCTCGCGATCGTCGCCGTTCTGGTCGGCCTCGGCGCGCCGCTGCTCGGCGTCAACTGGGCGCGGCCCGGCGAGTGGGTGCTGCCCTCGGACGCCGACGCCAAGGTCGTCAGCAAGACCCTGGCGTCCGACTTCGACACCAACCCCGGCCAGATCATGACGTCCGTCGTCCGCTTCGACGGTCCGGCCGACCGTGCCGAAGTGGCCTCGTACGCCGAGCGGCTGGCAGACGTCGACGGCATCGCGTCGGCGACGCCGACGGGCTTCGCGGGCGACGACGCGCGCGTCACCCTCCGCTACACGCCCGACCCCATGTCGAGCGCGGCGGAGGACATGGTCGGCGAGGTCCGCGCCACGTCACCGCCCCAGGGCGCCGAGACGCTGGTCACCGGTATGCCCGCGTCCCGCGTGGACATCGTCGGCATGATCGGCGAACGGCTGCCGTGGATGGCGCTGTTCGTGGCCGTCGTCTCCTTCCTGGTGCTGTTCCTCGCGTTCGGTTCGCTGCTGCTGCCGCTGAAGTCGGTGGTGCTGAACCTGCTGTCCCTGCTCGCCGCCTTCGGCGCGATCAAGTGGATCTTCCAGGACGGCCATCTCTCGGGGCTGCTCGGCTTTGAGCCGATCGGTGCGGTGGACGCCAACTTCCCCGTGCTCGTGGTCGCGATCGCGTTCGGCCTCGCCATGGACTACGAGGTGTTCCTGCTCTCGCGCGTCCGCGAGGAGTGGGAGGTGAGTGGTGACCCGGTCGAGTCGGTGGCCCTCGGCGTCCAGCGCACTGCGAAGATCATCACCAGTGCCGCGCTTCTTCTGGTGGTCGTGGTCGGCGGCTTCATGACCTCGTCCATCCTCTTCATGAAGATGATCGGTGTCGGTCTGGTCATCGCGGTGCTCGTCGACGCGACGATCGTACGAGGGCTGCTCGTGCCCGCGACCATGGCGCTGCTCGGTGAGCGGGCCTGGTGGGCGCCGGCGCCGCTGGCCCGCTGGTGGGCGAGGTACGGCTTCCGCGAGTCCTCCGAGACGCCGCCCCCGCCGCCGGCCCCGGAGCCCGTCACCCCCCGGGCCGAGGCCGTCCGATGACCACGGCCCGCCCCGCCGGAGCGCCCCTCAGCGGGCGCTCCGGCTCCCCGGAGGGAACGCCGGCGCCCGGGGCAGGGACCCGGAGCCCGCTCCGGACCTCTGCTGGGGGCCGTTCGGCGACCGAGGATCCGGTTCTCGGCGCGGACGGGGCGGGCTCCTCTGAAGGGGGCCGTCCGGCGACCCAGGATCCGGTTCCCGGCGCGGACGGGACGGGCCCGGCTACTGGGGGCCGACCGGCGACCCAGGATCCGGTTCCCGGCGCGGACGGGACAGGCCCGCCTGCTGGGGGCCGACCGGCACCCCCGGATGCGGTGACCCCCGCGGACGGGGCGGGCCCCACCTCCCGCAAGCCGGGGACGGCCGAGTACCCCGGCCCGGCCGTCCCCCCTGACGCACCGCGCCCCGGACCCGTCACCCCCCTGCCGACGGCAATCCGGGGCGCGGGGCACCATGGTGCGGACGGCTTCGCCGGGGGCGTCGGCGATGGTCGGTCCGAGGCACCGGCCCGCGACGGTCGGTCCCAAGCCGCCGACCGTCGGCCGGGCGCCCCCGACTCCGAGGGTCGGCCGGATGCCTCTGACCTCGACCGTCACGCCGATGCCCCTGACCCTGGCCGTCTCGCCCTCGCCGGTGTACTCGCCGCCGGCGTCACCGCGGTGCTTGCCGCGCTCTTCGGGGACTGGGGTGGCTGGTCGGCGCCCCTCGGTGGAGGGCTGCCCGGTTTCCCGCTGTCCTGGGGGGTGACCGCGGGTCCGCCCGTGGTGCTGGTCTCGCTGGCCGGTGTGTTCGTCGCATGGGCGGGTGCCCCCTCCTTCGCCCGGACCTGGGCGCATACGGCGGCCGGACTCGCCGCCGCCACGGGCGTGTTGGCGCTGCTCAGGCGTCCCGTCGGAGCGGACACGGTGTGGGCCGCGCTGGCCGAGGCGTCACACGCCGGGCTGTTCGGCGTCACGGTCGGATGGGCGCCCGCGCTCGTGGCGCTCGCCGTCACCCGGCGGCGCGCCCGGCGCCGTACCGGACTCTCTCCGTACGTCTGGCTGACGGCCCTTGCTGCCGTCGTGCCGCTGGTCGTGCTCGGCGCGGCCACGGCATGGACCACTTCCGCGCAGCCCGCCGTGTGTTCGGCCTCCGAGTGCATCAGCCCTCGCGCCGGACTCCTGTTCACCGGCGAGGTGACCCTGCGTCTGGCCCTTCCCGCCTGGGCGGCCGCGACCGCGGTGCTCGCCGCGGCCCGCCGCAGCGACCGCATCAGGTCCCTACGTCCCGTCTGGCAGACCCTGCTCGCCCTGGCGGCAGCAGCCGCCACCCTCGCCCTCGCCCCCGGTCTCGTCTTCGGAGCCGACGTATGAACTCCCGTACCGCAACGGCCCGCTGGGCCCTCAGCTCCAGCACCGGCCCCGCCGCCCCCACCCGCCGCCGCGTTCTCGCCCTCGCGGGCGCCGCGGCCCTCGCCGGGACCGGATGGGCCGGGGCCACCGCCGTCGCCGGTGATGCACCACGGCCGCGAGCGCGGCGCGCCTATATCGGGGGCTTCACGATCGGTGAGTACGGTCTGCCGGGGCTGGCCGGCATCGGGATCGCGCGTGTCGGGAGCGGGGGAGAGCTCGAAGTCAGCGGGTGGAGAAGGGGGATCGAGAACCCCTCCTTCCTCACCCTCTCGCCCGACCGCCGCCGCCTCTACGCCGTCAGCCAGCTGCCCGGCGGAGCCACCGGCGCGATCCACGCCTACCGGGTCGACGGCGACGAGCTGCACCCCCTCGGCCGACCCCGCTCCAGCCACGGCGCCGCCCCCGTGCACCTCGCGGTGCACCCCGGCGGCCGCTTCCTGCTCACCACCAACTACGACTCGGGCCACGTCGCCGTCCTGCCCGTGCACCCGGACGGCTCGCTGGGCGACGCCGTCCAGGTCCTGCGCCACCGGGGGCACGGCCCCCACCCGGACGAACAGCGCGGGCCCCACCCGCACATGATCGCGTTCGACCCCGCGGGCCGCCGCGTCCTCGTCCCGGACAAGGGCGACGACCACATCCACGTCTACGACTTCGACGCCCGCACCGGACGGCTGACCCCGAGCAGCCGGACCAGGCTCGGCGAGGGCATCGGGCCCCGCCATCTGGTCTTCCACCCGAGCGGCCGCCTCGCCTACGTCACCAACGAGCTCGGTCACACGGTCACCGTCCTGACGTACGACCCGGTGACGGGCCGTCTGAGGCCCGTCTCGCACGCCTCCGTCGCGCCGCTCGGCATCGACCCGCGCAACGCCCCCTCCGCCGTGCATCTCACGCGCGACGGACGACTCCTGATCACCGCGGACCGCGGCCTCGACACCGTCGAGTCGTTCCGCGTGGAGAACGCCGGCCGGACGCTCACCCTGCTCGAGTCGCAGCCGGTCACCGCGAAGGCCCCGGGCACCCGATGGCCCCGCGACGTCGCGCTCGACGCCTCGGACCGGTTCGTGTACAGCGCGAACCAGGCGGGCCAGTCGGTCAGCGCCTTCCGCCTCGATCCGGCCACAGGCCGGCTGACCCCCGCGGCTCCGCCGCTCCCGGTGGCCAGCCCCAGCTGCGTACTCCTCCGGTAGGGCCGGGCAGGACGAGGACAGAGGGGCGGTCCCGGAACAGCTTTCCGGGACCGCCCCTCTGTCCTCGCTCCGGCGCTACGGCCGCCACCCCACCACCGTCACCCGCGCGTCCGCACTCCCGCTCGCGACCGACGCCGCGTACCCCTCGGGCGACCGCACGCTGCGCACGAACCACTCGTGCCCGGAGCCCGGCACCCGCGCCGCGCGCCAGGTGCCGAAGACATGGCCGGTGTACCGCGGCGGATGACGGCTCAGCCCGGTCCCCGCCGCCTTCACCAGCGCCTCTGCCCGCGTCCACTGTTCGAAGCCATGGGTGTTGCGGCCGCCCTGGACACACGGGATGCGGCTCCAGTCCATGTGCGGCCGCACACGTTCGATGTCCACACCGACGGGCACCGCCGACGAGTCGCAGACGGCGATGAGCGCATACGCCCCCGAGTGCGACAGGCTCGCCGAGAGGGAGGCCCCGTCAGGGGCGAAGGGCACCGGCTTGCCGTGCCCCTCGTCGCCGCACCGCGCGCAGTACCGGCGGAACCCCACATCGGCTGGAGCGACCCCGAGCCGCTGCCCGAGCACGCCCCGGTACACGTGGTGTATCGCCAGGTAGCGCAGCCGGTCCCCGGCCCGCCGCAAGCGGGCCAGCCGCTCGCGCTCGGCCGAGTCCAGGACGGCGTACGCCTCCTCGTAGGGCACCGCGGAGGCCGCGGCCGCGATCGGCACCGTCCAGATCCGGATGCGTACGGTTCCGGCAGGGGCCCGCTCCCGGCCCTGCTGCGGCCCGACGCCCGGAGCAGCGCCCCGAACTGTCTCCGAAGCGCTGTTCGAAGCCCCACTCGAACCCCTGCTCAAAGCGCTGCCCGATGCGCTGCTCAGGGTGGAGCCCGATGCGTTGCTCCAGGCGGAGCCCGACGTGCTGCTCGAGGTGGAGCCCGATGCGCGGCTCAATGTGCTGCTCACGCCGCCGACCCGCCCGCCAGGATGTGGTGCTGAAGCTGCCGCAGGTCCTCGGAGGGCTCCAGGCCCAGCTCCTCGGCCAGCACGGCCCGTACGTCATGGAAGGCGCGCAGCGCGTCGCCCCGGCGCCCGCTCCGGTGCAGGGCGTCGATGAGGCGCGCGTGGAGCCATTCGTTCAGCGGGTCGACGGCGACCAGGCGGCGCAGCTCAGGCACGAGTTCACGGTGCCGGCCGAGGCCCATCGCGGCCTCGATGCGCAACTCCTGTGCCCGTACCCGCAGTTCCTCGATGCGGGCCGCGTGCCCGGCCAGCACCCGCCCCTGGGCGACGTCCGCGAGGGTGCGGCCGCGCCACAGACCCAGCGCGGCGTCCAGCACCTCCAGCGCCGCCTCATGGCGCCCGGCCCGCAGTTCGGCGCGTCCCTGGCCGTACAGCCGGGTGAAGTTCTCCAGGTCCAGCCGGCCGGGCGCGGTGCGCAGCGAGTAGCCGGTGGCCTCCGTGGTGATGACGTCCCGGACGGCGCCCGCGCCAAGCTCCCGCTCCAGCTCCTGGCGCAGGTGGTAGATGTGCGTACGGACGGTGCTGACGGCGGTGGACGGGGGATCGCCGTCCCACAACTCGTCGACGAGCGTGTCCACTTCGACGATGTCGTGCGCCCGCACGGCCAGGAGGGCGAGCAGTTTGCGCACCTTGGGTCCGCGCGGCCGGTGCGTCGTGCCGGCGCCGACGGCCTCGAGCGGGCCGAGGATCCGGAAGCCGACGGTCTCGGCGCCGGCCCCCGGTGTCGAGGGCGCGGCGGGTGCCGGTGTCGAGGGCCCGGCCGGCCTCGGTGCCGCGGGCGCGGCGGATGCATACGGCTGCCGGCTCGACGAGCCGGTGGCGCCCGGTATTCGGAACTGCGCCCGGGTGTCGCTCATCGTGAGTCCCCCGTTTCTGTTCAAGCGATCGGCTGAGCGAAGGTGACGGCGTGCGCCGTGTACTGCGTGATCATGAAGATCCGGTACGGCAGCCTGCGACGGGACCGGGAGTCGTCGCGCCGTGCGGTGAGTGCCGCGGCGGACAGCGCCAGCGCCCCGCAGAGGACCACGGCGGCGGGAGCCAGGAGCCCGGGCGCGGCGAGCACGACGGCGCTCGCGAGCAGCGCGGCGCCGATGCTGACGGCGCTCAGCGAGACGATGCAGGCGGTGACGGCGCGGCCGAACAGCACCGTCCAGTTGCGGCGGCCGTGCCTGGCGTCGCCGGCGGCGTCCGAGAAGTCCTTGGCGACCGCGCCGACCATGCCCATCCACAGGCACATGGCGGCGGAGAAGGCGAGCAGCTCGGAGGTGAGAACGGCACCACCGCAGAGCGCCCCTCCGGCGTAGGTGAGGGCGCCGCTCGCGACGACCACCACGATCGTGTCGGGGGTACGGCTCTTGAGGGAGAACCTGGGCGCGGAATAGGCATGACCGAGCAGCAGCATGCACAGCGTGACCATGAGCATCACGGGCCCGAGGACGGCACCGCCGGCCAGGGCGAGCGCGGCCAGCACCCAGGCGGTACGGCGCGCGAACGGGACGGGCAGGGCGCCGCGGGCGATGGGGCGCCCGGAGCCGTTGGCGCGGTCCTCCCGGATGTCCGTGACACCGTTGTAGAGATAGGTGAACGCGACGGCGCAGAACCATACGGCGGCACCGAGAAAAAGGGTCGGCGGAATTGCCGCGTACGACGTCACGCCGACCGTTCCGCCCACCAGGAAGCGCAGCAGGAAAACGATCTGCACGGCATACCGCGATTCCTGGGCGCACAGCGCCAGAAGGCGCAGGTTCCCCCGGATTACGGAGGTCTTCGCGGGTCTGGAGGGTGTCGCGGACGGTGCGGATGGTGCGGTTCTCGCAGGATTCGCAGGCGTCAGAGTCGGCATACCGTCGAATCTAATTCGCATATCTCCGGCGTGACAGACTCACCTAGGGGCAGGCCGTATGCTCCCTAAGGTGTATGCGTGGCATGCAACCAACACGACCCCGTCCCGGCCCGATATTGCGAACACGGGCCGCGCGGCCGCCGCCTACGGTCTTCTGATCAGCTGTGCGTCGACTGCCTTGTTGACCGCGTCGATACGGGAGACCGCGCCGAGTTTCTCGAATATGTTCCGCAGATGCCGCTTCACTGTTCCTTCGGTAATACGCAGCCGGGTGGCGATCTGGCGATTGCTCAGGGCCGCGGCGGCATGCGTGAGCACCTCCCGCTCACGGGGTGAGAGCGTCTGCTGTGGTTCGGCGAAGCCGGACTCCGGAATTCCACTGCGCGGCACCGCGATGGTGACGTGCGGATCGCGTCCTGTGGTGTTGCGGATCGCGGACAGCAGTGACTCGCGCGGAATGCTCTTGTGGAGATAGCCGCGGGCGCCGCGGGCCAGGAGCTCCGTCACGAGGGCAGGGTCGTTGTACATCGTCAGCATCAGCACGTGCAGCTGCGGGAAACGCTCGGCCAACTCGCTCACGACGCTGGGCGCATGATGGTCCGGCATCTCCACGTCCAGCAGCACGACATGGGCGCCGGTCCGCTCCACCAGGTCGCCCAGGCCCTCGGATGTGTCCACGTCGGCCACGACCCGCAGGTCCTCTTCCGCGTCGATCAGCTGGCACAGGGCGCTGCGCAGCAGCGAGTGATCGTCCACGGCGATGATGCGGATCGGCTCATCCGTCCCCGGCCGGGCCTCGTCCGTCGTCTGCATGCTCCTCCTCGTCGATCGGGACGGTCAACTCGACGGCGGTGCCCCTCCCGGGTGCGCTGTCGATGGTGAGGCTGCCGCCCAGCAGCTGGGTGCGTTCGGTCAGTGAGGCGATGCCGTTGCCCCGCCGGTGCCCGGGTGAGAAGCCGACGCCGTCGTCCCGCACGGATGCCCGTACGCACCCGGGGCCGACCCGGACGTCGAGGGTGACGCGGGAGGCGGAGGCGTGGGCCAGGGCGTTCCGCAGACACTCGCGGAGAATGATGAAGAGGTCGTCGCTGACGGTGCGCGGCAGCAGGTCGTCCGGGTCCTCCACGTGGATCTCGACCTCGGGCTCGTCGATCGCCATGGCCGTGACGAACGCGGAGAGCGCCACCTGGAGGGAGCCGGTGGTGTCCGCCCTGGTCCGCAGCTCCGTAACGATGTCGCGCGTGGTGTAGAGGGTCTCCAGGATCGCCTGCTTCAGGCTGCCGAGCCGGGCGTCCGTCGACGACGAGACGTTCTGGGTGAGTTCGAAGAGTTCGAGCTGGCGCAGGGCGAGACTGGCCGCGCTGCCGATGCGGTCGTGGATCTCCCGGGCCATGCCGTGCCGGCCCTGTTGCGCCGCGTCGCGTACGACGTCGAGCAGAAAGAGGTCGTAGCCGCTGGAACCTTCCTCCAGGCGCCGCGTGATCGCCGTCTGGAGCGTCGGCAGCACCTTCATCAGGTACTGCTCCGAGCCGGGACGGTCCGCGAAGACGCGGCCCAGGTGGTCCATGGCGATCTGGAAGAACAGGGATCCGGCACGGACCGAGTAGACCGGGGGGATTCCCTGGGAGAGCCGTGCTCCGCCGAGTCTGCGGGTTTTCCTGGTGAGCTGCGGATTGAGCGGGGCCTCGGTTCCGTGCCGCAGGGTGTGCGCGCATTCCGCGATGATGTGCCGGGCTTGTTCGCGACAGGTGACCCAGGCGGCCGGATTCACGCCCAAGGGGTTCTTTCGCTCGGCGAGGATTCGCTGATATGCGTCGAGCATTTCGGCTTCCAGCGCCAGAAATTCCGCAGCCAGCTGCGCGCCCTCAGAATCCAGACCTATTCCCTCTGGTTCCTGCGGCAATGCCTGGTGCACGTTTCCTAACCCCCCGTCGGTGCCTCAGCCGCTCCTTCCGTATCCAGACCGCGCTGTCAAGAGGAAGGGGCTCCCGAGATCGGGTTGAGCATGCCTTGTGCCCAACGGGGTGTCAAGCCGCGACACGTTGCCCCTGGCACTGCTTGGTCTCGGCTTCAACTAAAAGGTATTCCGGCCGACTTGTTCATTCCGGGCGCGTGACAGGTGTCACTGTGAAGCTCTCGTGAGGGCGGTGGAAGGCCAGGTCGGTGTTGTCTGAAAGCGCGCGTGTTCTCGGCTGCTCTCCAGCCGCTCTCCGGTCGCCTGCGCCGGAGGGATTCCCGTCTGTTGACGGGAAGTCAGTCGCCGGGGCGCCTGTTGTGGGGGCGCTCGCCGTCCACGCCAACGCGTGATGGTTCCGCGGTGGACAGGGCCGGCGCGGGCTGCGCCGGGGAGGAGCGGTGTCCCTGGGTGACGGAAAAGCGTTCACGGGCGCCCGGGAAATCGTCATGGGTGCCCGAGAAATGTTCGTGAAGAAGTCGCCGCAGCGCGGACAGCGCGACATCTCCGAGAACCGTCCCCGACACCATGCTCGTTGCGGCGCTCTCCGCGTCGGGCTGGTCGCGCAGCAATTGCACCTCGATCGCGACAACGCGCTCCAGGGCCTCCGCGTAGGTCTCCAACAGCCGCAGCAGATCCTGCTGTTCAAGCCACTCGCAGGCCACCAGCACCTGGGTGAGGGTGTGCCAGGCCGGGTTCTCCGGGTTCACCCGCCAGCCGCGCTGCTCGGCGAGCCGCGACGCCCGGTCCCTGGCCCGCTCCCACTCCTGGTCGTGCGAGACGGAACCGCGCGCCGGCAGGGCGTACTGGACGGCGCCGAGCAGTTCGTGCAGCGGCGGCCGCGAGGTGTCGATGAGCTGCACGATCTGACGGATCGCCGCGTACGACAGCCCGCCGACGTCCAGCAGTGTCCTGACCAGGGCGACCCTGCGCACATGCGACTCGTCGTATGCCGGCAGAGCCGGCAGGAACTCCATCCGCAGATAGGACCGCAGCGTGCGGACGGGGACACCGGTCCGGCGGCTCAGTTCGGAGAGCTGCTGCACGTCTCACTCACCTTCGGGCCAGTTGAGGGGAATTCCGGGACTTTCGGAGGCTGCCGGGACTTTACGCAGCGTGAGAACGGCCGCACAAGGCGCTGCCGGGTATCCCGGGCGCTGATGCGTCGAAGGGCGTAGCGGGCGTGTTTCCTGCGGAACCGCCGTGACGTCGCGGAGGAGGTATGCCGGGAGAAAGGGCAGGGTCTTGAGTGGTGCTCAGCCGCCCGCCGGGATCACCACCGCCGTCAACGCCAGCCCGTCCCGGACGAGCCACCGCCCACTCGAACTCCTCCGGTGCCGTCGGTACCGGCCGCAGCAGGCGCGCGGTGAACACACCGCGCGTCGTCGCGCCGGAAGCATGCGCGCCGGTTGTGGATCCGTCAGCACCCTGACGAGCGCGGGGCGGGGCCTCCGCGGCGGCTCAGCCCCAGCTCCCGGAGTAGTAGGCACGCAGGCGCCGGCGATCCTGGCGGGTGCGGATCCAGTGGGTGGCCACCAGCGCGAGCAGGCTGACCACGATGACCGTCAACCCAGGTGCCACAGTCCGGAAGTTCACGATCTGGCTCAGCGTGCTCATTCCGCCTGCCGCTCCCTGTGCCCCCGGTGAGCCCGGCACGGCAGGCGGCACCCCTGTGATGCCTTCCGACGACGGGGTGGAGGGTGCGGGGACGGCCGCTTCGGAGCCCGTACCGCTGTTCCCTCCGTCCTCGCGGGCGGCCGCAGAGCCGTCGCCTCCGCCACCGGTCCGGGGGTCGGCCAGCCGCACCCCGAGCGCGTCCAGCGCCGTGAGGGCGGGCTGGAAGAAGGTGGTGCCCCCGGAGCTGCAGTCGCCGTTGCCTCCGGACGTCACGCCGAGCGCGAGCCCCTGTGCGATCAGCGGGCCGCCGCTGTCCCCGGGCTCGGCGCAGACGTCGGTCTCGATGAGGCCGGTGACCGTGCCCTCGGGGTAGTTCACGGTCGCGTTCAGCGCGGTCACCGTGCCGGAGTGCAGTCCCGTCGTGCTGCCGCTGCGGAACACCTGCTGGCCGACGACGGGATCGGCCGCGCCGACGATACGCACTCCCTGGCCTCCGCCGATGTCCACGACACCGGCCCCGCCGCTGGTGCCGCTCCCGCCGTTCCCGTACCGCACGAGCGAGAAGTCGCTGCCGGGAAAGCTGCCGGCGACGGTCGTACCGACCTGCGTGCTGCCCTGGCTGTCCTGGAACCAGGTGGTGCCCATGGGGCCGCAGTGCCCGGCCGTGAGGATGAAGTCGTCCCGGCCGTCCGTCACGTTGAAGCCCGCGGAGCAGCGGCCGTTCCCGGCGAAGATCGGCGCGGCACCGTTCACCCTGGTGGTGAAGGCGCCGCCGGTCCGTGCCATTTCCACGAAGCCGCCGATGCCCTCCGCGACACCGGACAGACGGGACCAGTCGTCCGCCGAGACGGTGCTGTCGGCGTGCACCACGACCTTGTTGGACGCGTAGTCGACGGACCACGCGGTGCCGGGCACCCTGGGCGTCGCGCTCAGCGTCTCGGTCGCCGAGCGAAGCCGGTCCATGCTGTGGTGCACGACCTTGGCGCGCGCTCCCACCCGCCGCACATCGGCCGCCGCCTCCGCGTCGGTCACGGCCACCACCGGCCGCCCGTCGGAACCGATCCAACTGCCCGCGGTACGGGACGTGCCGAGCCGCGAGACCATACGCGCGCCCAGCGCGGAGCCGCCGGACAGCCCTGGGGCGTCGGACGCCCGGGAGCCGTCGGCGAGCGCCGAGGCCTCGGAGGCGCCACCCGGCGCGGCAGTCGTCCGCCCGGAGCTCTCGCCCGCCATGGCAGTCGACACCATCACGCCACCGCAGACCAGCCCGCAGGCGGCCGCCAGCCGCGCGATCCGGTGGACCCTCCGCCGTACGTGCCTCATCCGCGGCCCCCAAGTCGTCGTCCGTCGTCAGTCGTCCGACACGGCGTCAACCGCGCGGGGGCCACGTGAGTACGACCCGCCTCCAGTACGTGCCGGCCGCCGATCCGGTTCACCGCGGCTGACGGGACGTGTGCGGCGGCCGCGGTGAACCGGAGCCGGGGGACACAGCCGGGCGGAGGCCCGGCGTCGCACCCGGGGTCGGACCCAGGCATCGGGCCCGGCGTCGAATCCGGGCGTCGGCTCGTCAGATCCCGGCGTCGAGGGGGGCGGGGACGGTCGCGGCGGGGGTCGCCGGGCGCGGTTGGCGCCGCGGCAGGCAGACGATGAGCCGCAGACCGCCCGGCAGATCCGTGGAGGTGATGAGGACGGGGCTCTCCCCGTGCTCGGGGTGGCGCACCCTGCGTAGCGAGAAACCCGGGCCCAGGCTGGCCCGTTCGTCGCGCCAGAGCCGTTCCGCGACCGGATGCCGCACGACGCGCGAGACGAGGGCGTCCAGCGCGGCCTCACCGCGGCACATCGTGTAGACGATCTGCAGCCGGGCGATGGCGAGACGGCGCGCGTCGGCGATGTCCGCGATGCGCGCGGCGGCCGTGCCGGTGAACAGCCAGAGCAGGGCGTTGCGGTCGTCCGGCTCGATCGTGCCCGGGTCCTGGAACCAGTCGGCCACGGCCTCGTTGGCCGCAAGGACGTTCCAGGCGTGGTCGGTCAGGACCGCCGGGTTTGGTTCGGCGGCTTCGAGCGCGGCGAGATGGCAGGCGTCGGGTACGGGCCTGCGGTGGCTGAGGCTCGGGGGCACCACGCGGGCGGCCAGGCAGAACAGATCGGTGCGCTCCTCCGGGCTGAGACGCAGGGCGGTCGCGACGTCGGACAGGAGCCCGGGGTCGACCTCGCTCAGCTCGCCGTTCTCGAGCGCGCTGTACCAGCGGAGCGTGGTCCCCGACAGGAACGCCACCTGCTCCTGCTCGAGGCCCCTGCGGTGACGCGTCGTCTGCTGCGGCAGCCCGACGTCCTGAGGCGTGAGCAGGGACCGCTGTTTGATCAACAGGCGGCTGAGGTTGCGGCGGCGTACGTCGTCGCTCTGCTGCATCGGTGCCTCCCGCGGGGGGTGGGGGTCGGTCGGCGCACGGCGGCCACGCATGTGGATCCGCTGACTTCCGATGATGATCCGCGCGGTACCGGCGGTTTCGCCGCTTGTAGGGGTTTCGCTCGATCGGGCTACCGGCACACCGTCAGGACGTGGTACGGGTCTGCGGCGCCCCCGCCCCCGGCCGCGCTTACACTGAGTAACAGAGGCCGTTCGCGGAACGGAACTCCGCGAAGGCCCGGACGTCCGGAACCCCGGAACTCTCGGAACTGTCGTGCGCTGTCAGCGGGTGTTCGTACCGGCGCTCGCCCTGGGTCTCGTGATGCTGCCCGCCGTCTCCGCGCGGGCGCAGGGCGAGGACGCTCCGCGCGGTCCGGCGTTCGGCGGGCGTGCGCTGCAGGCGCTGATCGACGGCATCCAGTTCGGCGTCATCATCGCGATCACCGCGGTCGGGCTCTCGCTGGTCTTCGGCACGATCCATCTGATCAACTTCGCGCACGGCGAGTTCGTCACCATCGGCGCCACGTCCGCGTTCTTCCTCAACGCATCCCCGGCGGGTCCGGGATGGCATCTGATCCCGGCCGCCCTCGCCGCGGTCGCGTTCGGGGCCGTGCTGGGCGGGGCGGTCGACCGCGGCGTCTGGAGGCCGCTGCGGGCGCGCGGCACCGGGCTGATCAACCTGTTCATCGTCACGATCGGGCTGTCGCTGCTGCTGCGGCACGTCGTGCTCGTGCTGTACGGGACCCGGCCCGGCTCCTACGTCCAGTACGACATCCAGAGCGCGATCGAGCTCGGCCCGGTCGGCATCACCCCGCGGGACCTCACCGTCACCTTGCTCGCGGTACTCGTACTGGTCGGTGTCGCCCTGCTGTTGCAGAGGACGCGGACGGGCACGGCCGTCCGCGCCGTCTCCGCCAACCGCGACCTCGCGGAGGCGTCGGGCATCGACGTGCAGCGGGTGGTGCTGTTCGTGTGGATGCTCGGCGGCGGTCTTGCCGCACTCGGCGGCGTCTTCTTCGGCCTGGTCGAGACCGTCACCTGGGACATGGGCTTCAAGCTGCTGCTGCTGATGTTCGCCGGGATCATCCTGGGCGGGCTCGGCTCCGCCTACGGCGCGATGGCGGGCAGCCTCGTCATCGGCGTCGTCGCGCAGATGTCCACCCTGTGGTTCCCGGTCGACCTGCAGTACGCGTGGGCGCTGATCGTCCTCATCGTCGTCCTGCTGGTGCGGCCGCAGGGCATCCTCGGCCGCGCGGAACGGGTGGGATGAGGGTCGTCAGGTGTGCGCCATGGACTTCTCGGTCATCGTCTCCGACGCCCTGCGCTCCGGCATCGGCCCCATCGCCGCCGTCTACGCGCTCGCCGCGATGGGCCTGAACCTGCACTTCGGCTACACCGGGCTGCTGAACTTCGGCCAGGTCGGGTTCATGCTGGTCGGCGGCTACGGGCTCGCGGTCACCGTGGCGACCTGGGGCGGCCCGCTGTGGCTGGGCATCCTGGCCGGGCTGGCCTCCGCGGTCGTACTGGCCCTGCTGCTCGGCCTGCCCACGCTGCGGCTGCGCGCCGACTATCTCGCGATCACCACGATCGCCGCGGGGGAGACGCTGCGGCTGTTCTACCGGTCCAGCTGGGCCGAGCCGGTCACGGGCGGAGTGTTCGGACTGCAGCGGTTCGCGAACGACTTCTACGCCCTCAGCCCGATCCCGCGCGGTACGTACGGGGTGTGGCTGGTGCGGTTCAGCGCCCGGGACCTGTGGGTGCTGATCGTCGGCTGGGCGCTGGTCGCGGTGACCGGGGTCCTGCTCGCCCTGCTGATCCACAGCCCATGGGGGCGCCTCGTCCGTGCCGTACGCGAGGACGAGACCGCCGCGCGCAGCCTCGGCAAGAACGTCTACGCCTGCAAGATGCAGAGCCTGGTGCTGGGCGGCGTGATCGGCGCCGCCGGCGGCATGCTCGGCGCCATCCAGGTGCAGTCGGTGAACCCCGACAGCTACGACCCTGCCGTCACCTTCTTCCTCTACACCCTGCTCGTGCTCGGCGGCGCCGGGCGGATCCTGGGGCCCGTCGTCGGCTCGGTGCTGTTCTGGTTCGTGCTCGCGTTCCTCGACAGCGCGCTGCGGGGGGCCATCGCCGCCGGGTACGTGTCGCCGGAGCTGATCAGTACGTCGGAGGTGGGCGCCGTGCGCTTCGCCCTGGTCGGGCTGGCTCTGATCCTGCTGATCACGTTCCGGCCGCAGGGCATCCTCGGAAGCAGGAAGGAGATGCTGCTCAGTGGCCGCTGACCCTGTCGCCACAGCTCGGGCCGTTCCCGAGCCTGCCGGGAACGTTCCCGAGCCTGCCGGGACCGTTCCCGAGCCCGCTCGGACAGCTCCCGAGCCCGCTCGCGCCGCTCCTGAGCCCGGGGTGCGCAAGCCCGACCCCCTGCTCGTCATGGACCAGGTGACCCGCACCTTCGGCGGCATCACCGCCGTACGGGTCGACCATCTGGAGGTGCAGCGGGGCGCCATCACGGCACTGATCGGACCCAACGGCGCGGGCAAGACGACGCTGTTCAACGTGGTGAGCGGCTTCGACCGGGCCGACGGCGGCCGGTGGTGGTTCGACGGACACCTGCTCACCGGCCGTCCGGCGCACCGGGTGGCGCGGCGCGGACTCGTCCGTACGTTCCAGCTCACCAGGACCCTGGCCCGGCTCACCGTGCTGGAGAACCTGAAGCTCGCCGCCACGGGACAGCTCGGCGAGCGGCTGCTGCCCGCGCTGCTGCCGCCGCTGTGGCACGGGCAGGAGCGGGAGATCGAGGAACGGGCCGACGAGATGCTGGAACGGTTCCGGCTCGGGCCGCTGCGCGACGACCACGCCGGCACGCTCTCCGGCGGGCAGCGCAAACTCCTGGAACTGGCCCGCGCGCTGATGGCCCGGCCCGTCATGGTCCTGCTCGACGAGCCGATGGCCGGAGTGAACCCCGCGCTGACCCAGTCGCTGCTCGGTCACATCACCCAGCTGCGCGACGAGGGCCTGACCGTGTGCTTCGTCGAGCACGACATGGATGTGGTGAGTGGTATCAGCGACTGGGTCGCCGTCATGGCCGACGGCCGCCTGGTGGCCGAGGGCCCGCCGGACACGATCGGCCGCAACCCCGCAGTCGTGGACGCCTACCTGGGCAGACGGCACGACGAGCCGGAGGCGACGAGGGAGAAGGAGTAGCCGATGACGGCCAACGAGCGAGAACCGGACGGGCAGCCGCCGGTGCTGGCCGCCGAAGGGATCGTCGCCGGGTACCTTCCGGGCGTCGACGTCCTGCGCGGCTGCAGCATCGAGGTGCGCCAAGGCGAGCTGGTCGGCGTGATCGGCCCCAACGGAGCGGGCAAGTCCACCCTCGTCAAAGCGGTGTTCGGCCTGCTCCGCGTACGCGCCGGCACCGTGCGGCTGGGCGCCGAGGACGTCACCAACCGGCCCGCGCACGAACTGGTCCGCCGGGGCGTGGGCTACGTACCGCAACTGCAGAACGTGTTCGCCACGCTGACCGTCGAGGAGAACCTCCGGATGGGCATCTATCTGCGGTCCAAGGACTACGCGCGGCGGGCCGCCGAGGTCGAGGAGCTCTTCCCCGTCCTGGCCGCCCGCCGCCGGCAGAAGGCCGGCTCGATGTCCGGCGGCGAGCGGCAGATGCTGGCGATGGCGCGTGCGCTGATGACGGAGCCACAGCTGCTGCTGCTCGACGAGCCGTCCGCCGGGCTGTCGCCCCTCCACCAGGACCATGTGTTCGACCGGGTCAAGGAGATCAACGGCGCGGGCGTCGCCGTGCTCATGGTCGAGCAGAACGCCCGCCGCTGCCTGCAGATCTGCGACCGCGGCTACGTCCTCGACCAGGGCCGCAACGCCTACACCGGCCGGGGCATGGAACTCCTGCACGACAAGAAGGTGATCGCCTGCTATCTCGGCACCCTGGCCCGCGTCCGCTGAACGAAGCTCACTGCTGGAAGCTGCTCACCTCCGTGCGGAGCGTCTGCAGCCGACCCTTGTCGTCGTAGGTGTAGACCTCGATCGTGGCCTGACCCGGTTCGCCGGCGTCGGTGAAGTCGAGCGGACCGCTCACGCCCTCGTAGTCGATGTCCGCGCCGGCCTGGATCAGCCTCTTGCAGACGGCGTACGTGGCGCACTTCTCGCCGTCCCTGGTGATCGCGACGATCTCCTTGGCGAACACGCCCGGGTCGTCCGACCGCGCCTTCTCCGCGGCGAGCGCGATGGTGGTCACGCAGTCGAAGACCTGCGGTGCGAACTGCAACTCCTTCAGCTGGGGCGCGAACTCCTTCAGCTGCCTCACGTACTCCTCGTTCTCCGCCGAGGCCGGCGCGGTCCCCTTCATCCCGGCGAGCCGGGCAGGATCGCGCGGGGCGACTAGCGACGGCAGTTCCTCGCTGCGGAGTCCGTCGGCGCCGTACACGCCGATACGGTCGGGTCCGAGCCCCGCCTCGATGAGCCCCTGCAGGATCTGCGCGCCCTCCTCGAAGGAGATCACGACGACGGCATCCGGACCGGTGTTCCGCACCCTCTGCACGGCCTGGTCGAAGTTCGTCGCCCTCGGGTCGTACGTCTCGGCCACCGGCACGGTCGCACCGCCGTCCTCCAGCGCCTTCCTCGTGGACTCCAGCAGGCCGCGCCCGTAGTCGTCGGCGCGCGCGAGCAGGGCCACCCGGTCGTGGCCGTCCCCGAGGACGGCCCTCGCCAGGACCGGTCCCTGCAGCGTGTCGCTCGGCGCGGTACGGAAGTAGAACCCGCCGTCGTCGTAGTCGGTGAAGGTGGGTGCCGTGTTCGCCCCGGAGCACTGCACGACGCCGGCGCCGGTCACCCGGTCGATGAACGACAGCGACATGCCGGATGCCGCGGCGCCGATGATCGCGTCCACGCCCGAGGCGAGGACCCGGTCGGCGGACTGCGCCGCCACGGCCTCCTGACCGGCTTCGTCGCCGGAGACCACGGCGGGCACCGGCCTGCCGAGCACACCGCCGGACTGGTTGATGGTCTGGATCGCGAACTTCAGCGACTCGATCTGCGGCGGGCCGAGGAAGGCCAGCTGACCCGTCTCCGGCAGGACATAGCCGAACTTGAGCTCGCCGTCACCGTCCTGAGCCGGGACGGACGCCGGCGATCCGGCGCCGGCGGTACCGGCCGTCCCGCCCCACAGCGCGAGCACCAGGGCAGCCGCGCTCGTGAAGATCGCGGAGCGCCGTGTCGAGGCTTTCATGACCGCCTCCTCTCAGCAGAGGCAGGCGGCGGTCGGTGAGGCCGGCCTTCCGCCCGCCTTCTGTTACGAGAGTAGATCGCGGCGTACGTCGTCGGCCCGTGCCTTGCTTGGGGCGCGGCCGGGGCGGCCGTCCGGCGCCCGGCGGGGCGGCCGTGCCCCGGCTTTGCCGGTCACTTGGCCGGGGTTTCGTTCCCCCGCTCGCCCTCCGCCTGGGACGGCTCGGTCCTGGGCACGTCCGGGTGCTGCTCCATGGCACTACGCTCGGACGGTTCGTCGCGCTCGCCCTCGGCCTGGGACGGGGTGTGCGAGTACAGCCAGGGGTCGTACTCCGAGGCTCCGGACTTCATGACGGCCTCCTTCGCTCGTTCACCGTTCCTAAGACTGAGCATAAGTTGCATGTGCTCAGCCGCGTGCCCCGAACGGTGCTGGGCATGCTGGTCGCCCGCGTTCGCTCCGCATCCGGGCGGCGCGGATCGTGTCCGTGGTCCGGGAATGCGGAGGCGGGTTTCCTCACGCCGCTGGGTCTCCGGTCGGGCCTGGGCGGTCCGATGCCCCGCACGATCGCTCCGGTCGTGTGGGGGCGGTGCCGTCCGTCGCCGGATCGGATGCCCGAGGGCGCGCCTTCCGATCGCCACGGCTGCCGCGTCGTGGCGGGTGGTCTTGCGGGTGGGGGTGGCCAGTGGTTTCTGCCAGTGCTGGGCGCCCCACCGGCTGGTGTAGGCCGGGTCGACCGCGACGATCGCGATGTCCTGCTCGGCGGCCATCGCCACCAGCCGGGCCTTGAGCTTCGCGGTGGGGAACCGGGAGATGAGACGGCGGAACTGCTTGTTGCGGCCGTGCCGCTCGCGGCTGGTGCCGTCGGTGAAATCGAGGTCCTCGATGGCGATGGCCGCGGCCCCGCTCCGGCGGGCGTGGTGGAGCAGCCGGGTCAGGGCGTGCCGGAGCTGGGCGTCCCGGTGCGTGGCCGAGCCCGACAGGTTGTAGAAGAAGCGGCGGGGCTCGCCGACCGGGTTGCCGTGCACGTCCAGCCGCCAGGCGGCGAGGTGGTCGTCATTCATGTCCACCCCGACCACGCCTTGGGCCAGCGCCGCCTGAAGCGGCAGTACGGGGGCGGCGGCGCGCTGCCAGGAGGCGGTCATATACCAGCGGCCGCGCACCACATCGTGGTGGATGCGGTAGGCCACCGCCCGGTTGCCGGTGATCCGGTCCAGCCACTCCTCACCCCGGTACGGGAAGGCCACGGTCGCGTCGAGCACGTACCGGCCGTGTGGGGCGTTGGCCCGGTGGGCCAGCGCGGCCGGGAGTTTGATCGAGAGCTGTCCGGTCTCGGTGATACGGATGGTCTCGTTGCCGCAGCGCTTGCCGGACTCCCCGTCCGCGGCCAGGAACATCCGCGCCGCCTGCCACCGCTGCCGCCACGCCCGCTCGCTCAGCCCGGCATCATCCAGGTGGTGGCGGAGCTTCGCGAGCTGCTTGCCGCCGCGCACCACGTGCACCCGGCCCGCTGTCCGGTTGGCCTCCACCCGCGCCAGCTGGTCTTTAAGGGCGTGCAGGCGGCGGGACTTGGCATGCCACTCCGCACGGGAGGCATAGCCGCGCACCAGCCCCGCCCGCTTGTCCGCCTTGGCACCCAGGGGGCGGGCCAGCCTGGCCTCGATCTGTGAGATCTGCCCGCGCAGCCACGCCGCCTGGTCGGCCTGGCCGCGCCGGGCCAGCGCCCACTGGTCATGCGTGGCCTTGGTGATGCTGCCCGCCCAGCGCGCCGACGAGACCCCCGTCAGCTCCCGCTTCCGCACCGCCCATGCTGCCGCGTCGTGGGCCAGCCCCTGCCGGGACCGTGCCGCGAGATCACCCGCAGCCAGCGACCCCAGGAACGCCCCGACCTCACCCAGCACCACCGCGTCCGCCGCTGTCATCCGCAGCCGGGCCCGGATCGCCACCCCCGAGGGGCCGGACACCACGAACGGCGCCGCCAGCTCCCGCAGTTCGCCCACCCCTCGCCCCCGGCTCGGCGTCGAAGATCCCATCACCGCATCCAACGAGCACCACCCGCAAAGGGTCACTCATTCGACGCAAGAACTCCCGTTCCCATTCGGAAAGGCTCATGCGCGCCGCAGTCGGGACGCCGACGCTCACTCACGCACATCCAGAACACGCTCGGGCTCAGTCAAGTCGCAGCACATACCCCGACGCTTCCCGGGCCGAGGCGAGACGACCAGAGGCCCGGATCAGGCCGAACCGGCAGGTGCCGGACCCGGACCGTCGGGAGAGGAGCCGGGCGTGAACGTGACCGGCAGGCGCTCGGGCCCGCGCAGGCCGCTGGGCTTCCACCGCAGCTCGCCCGGCGGTACGGCCAGGGCGAGACCGGGGAGCCGGCGCAGGGCGGTGCCGATGGCGATCTGGCCCTCCAACCGGGCCAGCGGCGCCCCCAGGCAGTAGTGGATGCCGTGTCCGAAGGCCAGGTGCGCGTTGTCCTGCCGGGTGAGGTCCAGACGGTCGGGGTCGGGGAAGCGCGCCGGGTCGCGGTCGGCGATGGCGGTGGCGATGAGCACGGTCGCGCCGCGCGGGATCGTCACGCCCGAGATCTCGACGTCCTCGCGCGCGAAGCGGGCGATTCCGGGGTTGACCGGTCCGTCGTAGCGGAGGAACTCCTCGATGGCGTCCGGTAGCAGCCCTGGGTCGTCCCGCAGCATCTGCAACTGTTCGGGGTGGGCGAGCAGGGCGGCGATGCCACCGCTGACCAGGTTGACCGTGGTGATGTATCCGGCCACCAGCAGCAGGAACGCCATGGCGATCAGCTCGTCCTCGTCGAGCCGCTGCTCCTCGTCCCGGGCGGTGATCAGCGCACTCAGCAGGTCGTCCCCGGGCTCCGCCCGCTTCGCCTCCAGAAGCTTCGTCAGATACGAGCGCATCTGCTGCCACGCCGCGTCCACCACGGCCGGGTCCGGCGGTTCCGCGCCGCGGAGGATCATGTCGTCGGTCCACCGCTGGAAGTCGTACCGGTCCGTCACCGGCACCCCGAGCAGCTCGCTGATCACGGTGACAGGGAGTGGCAGCGCGAAGTCCGCGACGAGGTCGGCGCGGCCGGACGGCACGACGGCGTCGAGCAGCCGGTCCGCGATGTCCTGGATACGGGGTCGCAGCTCGGCCACCCTGCGCGCCGTGAACGCCTTCGAGACCAGGCGGCGCAGGCGGGTGTGGTCGGGCGGGTCGGCGCGGAGCATGGTGCGCATCATGGACTCGCGCTGCGACGCGGGCAGCTGCTGCAGGAGCCGGGGGTCGGACGCGTCGCGGGCATCGCTGCTCAGCCGCGGGTCGGACAGGGCGGCGAGGCCGTCCTCGTAGCGCGTGACCAGCCAGGCCTCCAGGCCGCCGGCGATGACCGCGCGCCGCACCGGTCCCTCCTCCTGCAGCTGGCGATACAGCGGGAAGGGGTCGGCCACGAAGGCCGGGTCGGCATAGGGGAGAAGGACCGGCTGCCGGCTCACCGTGCTGCTCATCGTGGCCTCCTCGTGCTGCTCATGTGGCCTCCCGGAGTCGCGTCGCGACAGTCGCGACCACGTGGCGGATCAGCGGATCGTGGCAGATCTTGAGGGTATATGCCCAGATATGGCCGCCTCTGCGATTCTCACCCAAAGGGAAGGGAGGGGCGCGATGGAACGGACCGCGTGCTGCGTGGTGGGCGGCGGGCCCGCCGGGATGGTCCTCGGCCTGCTGCTGGCCCGGACCGGCGTGGAGGTCACCGTCCTGGAGAAACACGGCGACTTCCTGCGCGACTTCCGCGGCGACACCGTGCACCCGTCGACGCTGGCCCTACTGGACGACCTCGGCCTGGCCGAACGGTTCGCGCGGCTGCCGCAGCGGCGCGTCACCACCGTCCAGCTGCCGATCGGCCAGGACCGGTCCCTGGTCACCGTCGGGAACATCGGCGCGCTGCGGGGCAAGTACAACTACATCGCGATGGTGCCGCAGTGGGACCTCCTCGACCTTCTCGTGGACGAGGCCCGCCGGGAGCCGTCGTTCTCCGTACGCATGAGCACTGAGGCGACGTCCTTTCTGGAGGAGGGCGGCCGTGTCACGGGAGTCCGGTACCGCACGTCCGACGGCCGCACCGGCGAGCTGCGCGCCGCCCTCACGGTCGCCTGCGACGGCCGGGGCTCGCTGGCCCGCTCGCTGCCCGAACTGGGCCTGCGGCAGTTCACCTGCCCCATGGACGCATGGTGGCTCCGGCTGCCACGGCGCGACGGCGACCCGCACGGGCTTGTGGGAGGCGTCGGCGAGCGGTTCCTCACCGCCATGATCGACCGCGGGGACTACTGGCAGTGCGCCGTGCTGATCCCCAAGGGAACCGACGGTCTGCGCCGCGCGGCCGGCCTCGAGACGTTCATGGCCGAGTTCACGGCCGCCGTCCCCTGGCTCGCGGACCGCGTGCACGCGCTGCGGTCCTGGGACGACGTGAAGCTCCTCGACGTACGCATCGACCGCCTCAGGCGCTGGCACCGGCCGGGGCTGCTCTGCATCGGCGACGCGGCACACGCGATGTCGCCGGTCTTCGGCATCGGCATCAACCTTGCCGTCGAGGACGCCGTGGCCGCCGCGCGGTATCTCGTCGAGCCGCTGCGCGCGGGTACGGTCGGCCTGCATGACGTACGGGCCGTGCAGCGCCGCCGCTGGCCGACCACGGCCGCGACGCAGGCCCTGCAGCGGACCGCCCACGCCCGGGTCATCGAACCGCTGCTCGCGGGCCGCCCGCCCTTCGGCAACCCCAGGCGGGCCCAGCGGCTGACCGAGCTGCTCACCACCTCGCGGTGGCTGAACAGGGTGCCGGCGTACTTCCTCGCCTACGGTGCCGTACGGGAGAGGCCGCCGGCTGCGGCGGTGCGGTGAGCGGTGGTGGTCGGGGCCTTGTGCGGCCTGGCGGCCTGGTTCGGGCCGCCGCCCGCGTTGCGGCCCCTCGTGCCGCCTGCGGGGCGCCAGGAGCGCACCGCAGGCAGTGCGGGACCGGTGACGCGGCACAAGCGATGCGGCGCTGTGGCACCTGCGATGCGGGCTGCCCGCCGTTCGGCGGGTGATTCCCGCCGAACGGCGCGTACGCAGGCCGTTCCCTAGCCGTGCATCATGAACGCCCTGGCCACACCGCCGTGGCCGTGACGCGAGGAGTTCCCATGACCGCTGAGCCGACGGCCTCCGCGTCACCGGTAGCCGCAACACCGGTGGACGCATCACCAGCAGACACCGAGCCGGTATACCCGCCGCCGCCCTTCGACCCGGAGCTGGCGGCCGCGCTGGAAGTGCTCGGTGGGCAGATCCCGCCGGGATTCGCACCCGAGATGATCCCCTCGATGCGAGAGGGCTCGTCCGCGTTCCAGGTCCCGGACGAGGAGCTGACCAGGAACGGAGCTTTCCAGGTCGAGGAGCGGGCGGTGCCCGGACCTGAGGGAGCGCCGGACATCTCGCTGCTGATCTGCAGGCCGACTGGCGCGAGCGGAGCGCTCCCGGCCGTGTACCACATCCACGGCGGCGGCATGATCCTCGGCGACAACCGGCTGGGCGTGACCGAGGCGCTCGACTGGGCCGAGGAACTGGGCCTGGTCGTGGTGTCGGTGGAGTATCGGCTCGCGCCGGAGAACCCGTATCCGGCAGGCGTCGAGGACTGCTACGCGGGCCTGGTGTGGACGGCCGAGAACGCCAAGGAGCTCGGCATCGACCCCGAACGCATCCTGGTCGCGGGCGGCAGCGCCGGTGGGGGACTCTCCGCGGCCGTCGCCCTGCTGGCCCGGGACCGCGGCGGGCCGGAGCTGATCGGGCAGATGCTGATGTGCCCGATGCTGGACGACCGCAACGACTCGGTGTCCGCCCGCCAGATGGCCGGGCGCGGCGTCTGGGACCGCACGGCCAACGAGTCGGGCTGGGGCGCGCTGCTCGGCGAGGCGCGCGGCGGACCGGACGTCTCGCAGTACGCCGCCCCCGCCCGCGCGACCGACCTGTCCGGGCTGCCCCCGGCCTTCATCGACGTGGGCTCGGCGGAGACGTTCCGCGACGAGGACATCGCGTACGCGGGCCGCCTGTGGCAGGCGGGCGCGCGCGCAGAACTCCACGTCTGGCCGGGCGGCTTCCACGGCTTCGACGGCTTCGCCCCCCAGGCACCGCTGTCCCAGGAGTGCCGGGCCACCCGGCTGCGCTGGCTGCGGCGACTGCTGGGCGCGTGACCGGTTGGGCCGCGAGGCCCGCCCCACGCGGCCTGGCGGCTGGGGTCGGCCGGTGTGCCCGTGCGGTCTGAAGACCCGGACCGTTCCGTGTGGCCTGGCGGCTGGGGTCGGCCTGCGTGCCCGTGCGGCCCGACGACCGGGTGGTCGACGGCTGGGGCCGGCCTGCGTGCGCGTGCGGCCCGACGACCGGGTGGTCGACGGCTGGGGCCTGCGTGCGCGTGCGGCCCGGCGACCGGGTGGTCGACGGCTGGGGCCGGCCTGCGTGCGCGTGCGGCCCGGCGACCGGGTGGTCGACCGCTGGTGCTGGTCGGCGTACCCATGCCGTGGACGACCCCGTGCGGTCGACCGCTGGGGCCGGCCGACTGACAGTCCGCCTGAGCAGAGCCGCCGGGCCGTCGGCGGGATGCGGGGGCCGGCGGGACCGGACGGACCGGCCGGCCCACCTCCGTGCCGGGTGCCGGGTCGGCGTCGGACGCCGGGCCCGGGTCTCGGACCGGCCCGGTGTCTTCAAACCACGGCGCTTGGCAGGGCGGGTTCGCGGTCGCAGGATGGTGTGCGTGAAAGAGCTGGCAGGCCGGCTCGCGGCGCTCGACCCGGACGCGGGTGCCGCGTTGCAGGTCATCACGTACTTCGACCGCCTGATGGAGGGCCGGGTCGGCCTTGAGGCCCTCGTGCGCGGGGCTGCCGTCCTGTCCGGTTGCCCCGCGCGGCTGGTCGACGAGCGGCGTGGCGTACGGGTCCGGGTCGATCAGGACGGGCGGCGTGACACCTCCGTCGGGCCCGTCGACCCTGCCTGGCCATGGGTACCGCTGGAACCCGTCGGCTCCCTCAGTTCCAGCGGCTCCGGCAGCTCCAGAGGCTACGGCTCCAGCGGCTCCGGAGACTCCGGCGACTCCCCAGCGACGGGCACCGCTGACACCGCCGCCATCATCCCCACCGCTCCCGACACCGCCACCACCGCCACGCCCCCGGGGGCCTCGGCCGCTCTCTGGCTGGAGCGGCCCGGCCCGGCCGACGGCGTGCACGCCATGATCCTGGAGCGGGCCGCACACGCCGTACGGGCGGTCATGGACCGGACACGCGGATGGGCACCCCTTGCCGTACCCGCTCACGACCCCGCTCTGGTCGAGGTGGTGCTGGACGCGTCCGCGCCGCTGTCCGCACGCACGCATGCCGCGGCTCAACTGGGGCTCAGGCAGGGGCAGTCCGTACGAGCGGTCGTCCTCCACGGGGGTGGTGCGGAGGTCGTACCCGCCGGACAGCCCCTGCCCGAGGTGCGGAGGGCCGGTGTGGGACCGGCCGTGGAGCCGGCCGAGCTGCCGCAGTCGTGGGCGGCCGCCCGGACCGCGCTCCGGTTCACCGCCGAGGGCACGGCACAGGATCCCGGGCCGCGCACGGTGTACGCCGAGGAACTGGGTGCTCTCACCCTGCTCGCGGCCGCGGTGGGCCCGGACACTCCGCCGATCCCCGACGTACTCGCCGTGGAACGCGCGGTCGCGGAGGCACCCTGGGCCGCCGCGACGCTCCACGCCGTGGCCTCCTCACCGAGCCTGCGGGCCGCCGCCGGCGAACTGACGGTGCATCACTCGACACTGCAGGAGCGCCTGGCGCAGGCCGAGCACATCCTCGGCTGGGAGGTGCACTCTCCTCAGGGTCGGCTGCGCCTTCAACTCGCTCTCGCAGTACGGAAGTTGCGGCGGACTGCGCCCGCGCTTCCGGGCGCACGCAACGGAGAGCCGGGAGCCGGAGAAGCGGCGACACCGCAGTGAGGGGCCACCCCCCGAAGGGACGGCTCCAGGCGAGGCCCGGCCCAGCGGCCGGATTCCGGCGGGCGGAGCGGCCATGCGGCCGGATCCGGACCGGAAACAGCCGGCGACCCGATCCCGACCGGGAGCGGCCCGGCGGCCCACCGGCTCGTTCCGGACGGGAAGCGTGGCCTCCCGGCTGCGGACGAGGCCGCCGTTGAGGGCCTGCGCTGGACTTGCCGTCGTGGCCCCGGTCAGCGGCAGCCGTCACTGCCCATCGTTGCCCGCCGCACGGCGCGCCTGCCCCCGGCGGCGGAGCAGGAGCAGCCCGCCCGCGAGCGCGGTGACGCCGGTGGCGGCGGTCCAGGCCGCGAGGTCGGATGAGCCGGTGGAGGCCAGGTCGCCACGCCCGCCGAGCGGAGTGGCGTCGGAGGACGGTGTGGCGGAACCGGCGCCCGAGCCGGACACGGCGGTGGAGGCCGAAGACGATGGCGAGGGGGAGGCCGAGGCGGACGCCGAGGGGGATGCGGTCGTCTCGCCCGCGGCCGCCTTCGGCCGGGTGAACGCCAGCGTGCCGAAGCCGAGCTGGTCGTAGCCGCCGCTGTTGGGCCCGTAGTCACCGCCGCCGCCCTCGGGGGCCGCCTGCGCGGCGATACGGGTCAGGTACGTAGCGGAGAGCCCGCGGCGCTTGGTGTAGTGGTTGGCGATCATGGCCCAGATCGGCCGGACCATGGCCGGGTCGGCGGCCGCAACCCCGGACGTGGTCTCCGTTCCCGACCATCCGTTGATCGCGCCCTTCTTCCGGGTGAAGGGGGTGAAGGGCACCTCCCCGCCCATGCTCCACTTCGCCACGTACTGCGCGCCCTTGAGGAAGCGGCTGTCGTCGTAGCCGTACAGGTCGATGCCCTGGTTCCAGGCCATCTCGCAGATGGTGCCCATCAGACCGACGCCCAGCAGGGCGTGGCCCTGGTCGCGGCCGGCCTCCGCCCATTCGGCGAGGCCGTCGTCGTGGACGACCGGGATGGCGTTCCGAATCGAGCCCATGCCCTCGCCGTGCTTGAAGTAGTCGACGGCGCGGTCGACTATGGCGCGGTCGTCGCACAGGATGCCGGTGGCGAGGACGCAGGCGATGGCCGTCAGGTCCCAGTTGGCCCAGTAGTTGGAGATGACGGCGCCGTTGTGGTTCGTGAGGAAGTCGTCGCTCAGCGGGTGGAAGACGTCGAGCATCATCTTCTGGAAGCGGGCCAGTTCGAAGCCGTCGTGGTCGCGTACGAGCTCGGCGGCGTTGGCGAACTGGTAGCCGTAGAGACCTGCGGCCAGGAACCGGTCGGCGCTGCCCTCGAGCGAGGTCAGCTTGGCCGACCAGGCGTTGAGGATGTCGCGGGCGGTGTCGGCGTGCGCGGTGTCGCCGGTGACGTGCCAGCGCAGGGCGTTCTGGTACGCGGCGTGGATGTCGTTGTAGAGCGTGACGTAGTTCTGGGGCGACCCCGAGCCGCGGTAGACGGTGGCCTGGGGGTTGGCCTGCCAGCCGCTCTGCGCGTGCCGGTTGGCGGTGAGCCGCGCGAAGCCGGCTGTGTAGGGCTGGGCGCCTGCCTTCACCTTGGCCGCCATGCGGTCGAGGTCGGCCTGGGTGTGCAGCAGCCCGGGGTGCGCGAACGTTCCGCCGGCCGCCGATGCCGGTACTGCCGCCGTCACGGCGGCGGCCCCGATCCCGGCGGCACCCGCGGCCGCACCGGCGATCTTCAGCATGCCTCGGCGGCTGATCTGTGCTGTCACGGCTGTCACTTGCTTGGTTCCTTAACGGTCGGTGACTACGGACGCGTACGCACAGGAGACGCGAGCGAGTCCGGCCGATAACAGAAAACCGAGAAGTGGCCGGTGCAGGCCGAGTTGGACCACTGAGAACCACCGGGACCGGTCACGCACCGGGACGGGCGCCCCGGCTCAGCGAGCCGCGGGCCGAGCCCCCGCCACCTCGTCGTAGAACGCGTTCGCCGGAGGACCGAGGAGTTCGTGGGCCTCGATGAACATCTCGTGGGCGTCGCGGCCCACCCAGCCCCCCGGGAGCAGCTCGGTCGGCAGATCGGGGTCCCGGAAGGGGAACTTGCGGTAGTCGTACGTAAGCCGCATGCGTTCTGTCAGCGCTTCCTCGGGTGTCAGATGCCCGGCCCGGTAGGACGGCATCCGGACGCGGTAGGTGCGCAGCAGCTCGCGGTAGTCCTCGTTGAGCGCGTCCAGGTCCCAGCTGCGGGCCGCCATCTCGCGGTCGACGGGGAGTCCGGCGGACTGGCAGCGCAGCGTGTCGAGGCGTACGGCGGGCTCGTCGGCGAACTTCTCCCGGACCTGCTGGAGCCGGTCGTGCGGGGACACATAGGTGGAGGGCGCGAGCGGGCCGAAGCCGAGCCACGCCAGTTCCTTGCGGATGCGGTCGCGGACGCCGCGCTCGGTCTCGGGCACCGAGTAGATGACCATGTACCAGTGGCGGTCCCAGTCGGTCCGTACCGGCTCGAAGATGCGTGACCGGCCCTCGTCGAGCAGCTGGAGGCTGCGGGTGTTGAGCGCGTAGAGGGTCTCGCGGCCCTCGCGCCGCGCGTCGAACCAGCCCTCCTTGCGCAGCCGGGCGAGCACCACGCGCACGGTGCTCTCGCCGACGCCGAAGCAGCCCATGAGCGTGCTGAGGGTGCGCAGCCGGGCGGCGCCGCCGCGGTAGCGGACGTAGTCGCCGAACAGGTCGAAGACGATCGAGCGAGGCTTCACGAACACGACTATGTCATACGACCGGCCGTCGCGAGGAAGAGACGGGTGCGCTGGCCGACCATGCCAGCACTGGGAAAATTACGTGTCATCTCATTGACGGTCGCGTTTCAGACGACACATACTGCCGACGTTCCGGCCATCCAGGCCGGCCGAGGCTGCAGGAGTCGGCAATGACGCCAGAGACTGTTCAACCCGCTGTTCGCACCGAGCGCGCCGCACGCCGGCGCCGTCCCGAGTTCCTGGTCACCGGCCTGTGCTTCGCGGTGATCGTCTTCGACGGATACGACCTGATCGTCTACGGCGCCACCGTCCCGGCGCTGCTGCAGTACGACAGCTGGAACCTGACGCCCGCCATGGCAGGCGCCATCGGCAGCTACGCGCTCATCGGCATGCTGATCGGCGCGCTGATCGCGGGCGCCGTCACCGACACGGTCGGGCGGCGCAGGGTACTGCTGACCGGAGTCGCCTGGTTCTCCGCCACGATGATCGGCTGTGCGCTGGCGCCGGACGCGACCTGGTTCGGGATCTTCCGGTTGCTGGGCGGGATCGGTCTCGGCGGGGTCATGCCGACCGCTGTCGCGCTGACCGCCGAGTACGCGGACCCCAAGCGGCGCAGCCTCAACAACGCGATGATGTTCTCCGGCTACGCGGTCGGCGGGATCATCGCGGCCGTGCTCGCCATGACCCTCATGCCCGCGCTCGGATTCCGGTTCATGTACGCCATGGGGGCCGCCCCGCTGCTGCTCGTACCGCTGCTGGCCCGCTACATACCGGAGTCGCTGGCCTTCCTGACGGCGAAGGGGCGGCACGAGGAGGCGGCCAGGACGGCGGCGAAGCTCGGGATCGAGGTGCCGGCGCCCGGTCCCGCATCGGACGACAGGCCCTCTCCGGACGGCGAAGCCCTCGGGCAGCGGAAGCGGGCCGGGCTCATGCAGCTGGCCGGCCGGGAGTACCTCGGGCCCGCGCTCCTCTTCGCGGCGGTCAGCTTCTTCGGACTGCTGCTGGTGTACGGCCTGAACACCTGGCTCCCGCAGATCATGCGCGCGGCGGGCTACCCGCTCTCCGGCTCCCTGCTGTTCCTGCTGGTGATGAACCTCGGCGCGGTCGTCGGCTCACTCCTCATCTCCCCGCTGGGCGACCGGTTCGGTATGAAGCCGGTCACGATGGCCGTCTTCCTGGCCGCCGCCGTCTCCATCACGCTGCTCGCTTTCGCGACGGCCGCGCCCCTCATGTACGCCTTGGTCGCGGTGGCGGGATTCGGCACCATCGGCGCGCAGATCATGGTCCTGGGCTATGTGGCCCAGCACTTCCCCGTGGAGGTCCGGGCCACCGCCCTCGGGTGCACGCTGGGACTGGGGCGGCTCGGCGCGATCACGGGTCCGCTGTTCGGCGGCTTCCTGCTGGATGCCGGAGTCAGCACGGCGTGGAACTTCTACGCCTTCGCCGTGCCCGCCGCCCTCGCCACCGCGCTGGTGCTGCTGCTCCCGGGGCGGGCACTCGTGGAGCGGGGACTCCCGGGGCAGGAGCGGAATCTTTCCGCAACAAATCATTGACGAGCGTAAGTCAATACGACACACAATTGAGCTCCGGGTGGCGGTCGCTGGAAACGCGTCCGGAGCTGTACTCGACGCGGAGGCAGAACATCATGGTTTCTCGGATCGCTTGCGTGGGAGGCGGCCCCGGCGGGCTGTTCTTCGCGACGCTCATCAAGCAGGCCGATCCGTCGGTCGAAGTCACCGTCTTCGAGCGGAACCGGGCCGAGGACACCTTCGGCTTCGGTGTGGTGTTCTCCGACGCGACGCTGGCCGGAATCCACGAGGCCGATCCGGTGCTGCGGACCGGCCTCGCGGACCACGGCCGGCACTGGGACGACATCGAGATCCGGCTGAAGGGCCGGCGGATCCGCTGCGGCGGCAACGGCATGGCGGCCATCACCCGTAAGACGCTGCTCCAGCTGCTGCACCGGCGCGCGGCGGAGGTCGGGGTCGACCTGCGGTTCAGCTCCGAGGTGCCGTCCGACCCCGGGCAGCTGGCCGACTACGACCTCATCGTCGCCGCCGACGGTGCGAACTCCGCCTTCCGGGGCCGCCTCGCCGACGTACTGGTGCCCGAGGTCGAGGTCGCCACCGCCAAGTTCATCTGGTTCGGAACCAGCTACCTCTTCGACGGGCTGACCTTCGTCCACGAACACGGCCCGCACGGAACGTTCGCCGTGCACGGCTACCCGATCAGCGACGACGTCAGCACCTTCATCGTGGAGACGGACGAGGAGTCGTGGCGGGCAGCAGGTCTCGACGAGTTCGACACCGCGCAGCCGCCGGGCCCGAGCGACGAGAAGACCAGGCGGTATCTGGAGAAGCTCTTCGCCGAGCAGATCGACGGACACGAACTGCTCGTCAACAACTCCCGCTGGGGCAACTTCCGCACCTGGCGCACCCGCCGCTGGACCAGCGGCAACGTCGCCCTGCTCGGCGACGCCGCGCACACCGCGCACTTCTCGGTCGGCTCCGGGACGAAGATGGCCATGGAGGACGCCGTCGCGCTCGCCGGAAGCCTGCTCGAACACCGCGACGACCTGCCGTCCGCGCTGGAGGCGTACGAGGCGGCACGGCGGCCCTCCGTGGAGAAGATCCAGGGGTCCGCCCGCCCGAGTCTGTCGTGGTGGGAGCACTTCGGCCGCTACCACGACGCGTTCGAGCCCACGCAGTTCGCCTTCCACTTCATGTCGCGCAGCATCGGCAAGGCGCGGATCGCGCGCCGCGACCCGGACTTCATCGGGCAGGTGGAGCGCGACTGGCGCGCCGGGCACGAGGGCCGCGACCCGCTCGAGACGCCGCTGCGGCTGGGCGAGCGGGAGTTCGCCGGGCGGCGGTTGAGCACGGCGGACATCGAGGAGCTCAGGGGCGCGGATGCGGGCTGCGTGTGGCTCGCCGCGCCGGACGGGGAGGCGGAGCTGCCTGCGGCGTACGGGCGACTGGCCGAAGCCGTCGCGACCGTCGCGGATCAGGGCGCACCTGCGCTGGCCGCCGTGCACGCCGGCACCCCGCTCACCCGGTCCCTGCTCGCGGAGCAGGCCCGGCTGGTGCACGGGATACCCGCGCTGATCGTGGAGGACGGCATGGACGACGACCGCGCCGAGACGCTGCTGCTGTCGGGCCGTGCCGATCTCGTCGGTTCGCTGGGCGATGTCGCTTCGCTGAGCGGATCCGGTTCGCTGAGCGAATCCCGCTCGCCGAGCGAATCCCGCTCTCTCAAAGAAGCCGGCGTGCTGGGCGAAGGGGAGGCGCGGGCGTGACCACGAATCTGACACCGATGTTCGCGCCCTCGGGCGTCGTCGTGATCGGCGCATCGCGCCAGAGCGGCAAGCTCGGCGCCGCCATGGCCCGTTCGCTGGCCGCCTTCCCCGGCCCCCGCGCCCTGGTCAACGCTCGCCGCCCGGAACCGGCCGAGGGTGTCTACGCCTCGGTGGCCGAGGCCGCCGCGCACACCGACGGGCGCCTGGACCTGGCCGTCCTGTGCGTACCCGCCGCCGGCTGCGCCGACGCCCTGGCCGAGGCGGCCGCCGCCGGTTGCCGGGCCGCGCTGGTCTGCGCGGGCGGCTTCGGCGAGGCGGGCCCGGAGGGCGAGCAGTACGCGGACGCCCTGCGCCAGGTCGCCGACCGGACCGGAATCCGGCTCCTCGGGCCCAACACCTCCGGGTTCTTCGCCCCTCAGCGCGGACTGACGGCCAGTTTCGTACCGGCCGCGGCGCACCTTCCCGCCGGGGACATCGCGGTGGTCGCGGCCAGCGGCGGCGTCAACCACGCGCTCGCCTTCGATCTGGCGGACGCAGGGAACGGCATCAGCCTGGGCGTGGGCATCGGCGCGGGGCTCGATGTGACCGCCGCCGACGTGCTGGAACACCTGATCGCGGACGCGGGTACGGCCGCGGTGGCCCTGCACCTGGAGACGGTGCCGGACGGGCCGCGTCTGGTGGCCGCCGTGCGCCGGCTCGCCGCGGTCAAGCCGGTGGTGGCGCTGGTCGTCGGGCGGTCGGACGTCGGTGACTTCGCACGGTCGCACACGGGCGCACTGGCCACCTCGTGGCGAACGGCACGGGCCGCGCTGCGACAGGCCGGGGCCGTGGTCGTCGACGACGAGCGGGAACTGGTCGACGCGATCACGGCCCTGTCTCGGGTACGGCTGCCCGCGCACGCCGATCCGGGCCTCGGCATCGTGACAGCCCAGGCGGGACCTGGCCTGCTGCTCGCGGACCGGGCCGGGGCGGACGGCATCCGGATGCCGGAGCTGACCGAGGCCACCCAGGACGCGCTCGGCGGGCTGCTGCCGCCGCTGACGTACCAGCGCAACCCGGTCGACACGGGGCGGCCCGGCGAGACCTTCGCCCGCGTCCTCGGCGCGACGGCGGCCGACCCCACGGTGGATCTGCTCGCCGTCTACGCCCTGACCGAGCCCGACAGCGTCGACGTGGCGTCCGCAGCCCAGGACGCGGGCCTCGGCGCCGACTCGCCCGCGGTGGTCGTCGTCGGAGGCCCGCACGAGGACGTGGCCGAGCAGCGGGCCCGGCTGCACAAGGCCGGCATCCCCGCGCTCACGGGACCGACGTCGGCCGCCAACGCGGTACGCGCCCTGGTCACCGACGCGCGGCAGCGGGCGCGGGTGGCCGTGGCGGGAGTGGCCACCGCTCCCGGGACCACGGGCGTGCCCGGGGGCTCTCTCGACGAGGATGGTGCCAAAACGTTCCTGGGCACCCTCGGCATCCGTACCCCCGCTCGCGTCGCCTGCGACACGCGCGAGGAAGCGCAGCGCGCGTTCGAACGGCTGGCAGTCGGCGGGCAGTCGGTCGCCGTGAAGGTGCTCGACGCGGCGATCCTCCACAAGACGGAGATCGGCGGGGTCCGGCTCGGCATCCGCACCCCGGCAGAGCTGGACGCGGCCCTGGACGCGATCGACGCCATCGACGGGACGGGCTCCACCGGCCCGGGCGGCCGTCGCTACCTCGTCGAGGCCATGGCCCCGGCCGGTGTCGACCTGGTGCTCGGCGCCCGCCGCGACCCCGTCTTCGGGCCCGTCGTACTGGCCGGGCTCGGCGGGACCGCCGCCGAGGCGCTCGCCGACGTGGCGATCCGGCTCGCACCGCTGTCCCCGGCCGAGGCCGCGGCCATGCCGGACGAGCTCGCCGCCCGTGCGCTGCTCGACGGCTGGCGGGGCGGGCCGGTGCTCGACCGCGCCGAGTTCGGACGGGTCGCCGCCGCGCTCGCCGACGCCCTCGCGGCGAGTCCGCCGGACGTCGCCGAGATCGAGATCAACCCGCTGCGTCTGACCGCCGACGGCCTGATCGCACTGGACGCCGTCATCGTGCACACCGGTGCCGCCACCGTGCACGGCACCGGTGCCGATATCGCGCACACCGGTGGTGGCATCGAGCACATCGGCGACGCCGTCACCGTGCCCGCCGGCGAGGAGCCCGGCCAGGAGACCGACAAGGAGACCGATCATGCCCAGGCCTAGCAGCAACGGCGCTGTGCCCTGGCCCGACGCGTACGCCAAGCTCTACACCGGCAAGGGCTACTGGACCGGGGAGACCCTCGGCGACGCGCTGCTGGCTGTCGCGGACGCCACGCCCGACGCGCCCGCCCTCGTCGACGGCGACCGAACACTGACGCACCGTCAACTCGCCGAACGCGCCGACGCCACCGCACTCCGCCTCGCCGAACTGGGCCTGCGCCCCGACGACCGGCTCGTGGTGCAGCTCCCCAACACCCTCGAGTTCGTGGTCCTGACGTATGCCTGTCTGAGGCTCGGCGTCATCCCGGTGATGGCGCTGCCCGGTCACCGCCGGCACGAGATCTCCCATCTCGTCGGACACTCCGAAGCGGTGGGGATCGCGGTCCCGGATGTCCTGAAGGACTTCGACCACCAGGGCATGGCGGCCGCCGTCGCCGACGAGCACCCGACCGTGCGCCATCTCCTCGTCCTCGGCGAAAAGATCGGCGAAGGGGCCGTGGACCTGCGGGAACTGTGCGCGCCACCAGAGGAGGGAACGGCAGAGGCCGCCGTGGCGGCGCGGGCCGCAGTGGACGCGTACCGGCCCGACAGCCGCTCGATCGCGGTCTTCCTGCTCTCCGGCGGCACCACCGGGTTGCCCAAGCTGATCGCCCGTACCCACGACGACTACCTCTACAACGCCCGCCGCAGCGCCGAGGTCTGCGGCTTCGACCCGGACACGGTGTACTTCGCCGCGCTGCCCATCGGGCACAACTTCCCGCTCGCCTGCCCGGGTCTGCTCGGCGCGCTCCTGTGCGGCGGCCGAACCGTCCTCGGCTCCCCGAGCCCCGACAAGGCGTTCGCGCTCATCGAACGCGAAGGCGTCACCGCGACCGCCGTGGTCCCTGCCATCGCCCAGCGCTGGCTGGAGCACCGGCAGGACCACCCCGGCGCCGATCTCGGCTCGCTGCGCGTCCTGCAGGTCGGCGGCTCGCGACTGGCCGACCATGTCGCCCGCCGCGTGGGCCCGGAACTCGGCTGCACGCTCCAGCAGGTGTTCGGCATGGCGGAGGGGCTGCTCAACTACACGCGCCTGGACGACCCCGAGGACGTCATCTGTACGACGCAGGGGCGCCCCATGTGCGAGGACGACGAACTCCTCGTCGTCGACGAGCAGGGCGAGCCCGTGCCCGACGGAGCACCCGGCGTGCTGCTCACCCGCGGTCCGTACACCCCCCGCGGCTACTTCCGCGCCGAGGAGCAGAACGCCCGCGCGTTCACCGAGGACGGCTGGTACCGCACCGGCGACATCGTGCGGCTGCGGCCCGACGGCAACCTCGTGGTCGAGGGCCGCGACAAGGACATGATCATCCGGGGCGGCGAGAACATCTCCGCCGAGGAGATCGAGAACCTGGCGTACCAGACCCCCGGGGTCGCCCGCGCGGCCGCGGTGGCGATGCCGGACGCCCAACTCGGCGAGCGAGTCTGCTTGTACGTCGTACCGGAACCCGGCTGCACCGTGACCCTCGCCGACGTGCACGAGGTGATGGAGCGCGTGGGCGTCGCCCGCTTCAAGTTCCCGGACCGGCTCGTGGTGGTCCCCGAACTGGTCGCCACCAAGGTCGGAAAGATCGACAAGAAGGCGCTGCGCGCCGACATCACGCGCCGACTCGGCTCCGAACACCACGCCTGAACACCCCGCATGAACAAGCCACTGCACAAGCCACGGAACAAGCCACGGAACAAGCCACGCGATCAAAGGAGATCGACATGAGTGAGACCTTCGTGCTAGTCACGGGAGCCTGGCACGGCGGATGGGCCTGGCGCCCGGTCGCCACCGCGCTCCGGGCCGCCGGGCACCAGGTGCACACACCCACCCTGGTAGGCCTCGGCCCCGACGACGACCCGCGCGGCGTGACCCTCACCGACACCGTGAACGGGCTCGTCGAGTACGTCGAGCACGCGGGCCTGACCGATGTCACCCTGGTCGGACACAGCTGGGGCGGCTATGTGCTGACAGGCGCCGCGCCCCGGCTCGCGTCCCGCCTGCGGCGGCTGGTCTTCTGGAGCGCGTTCGTCCCGGAGGACGGCGAGTCGCTGATCGACGCGTGCCCGCCGCACTACGGGGAGATGTTCCACGCGCTGGCCGCCGCCTCCGGCAACGACACCGTGCTGCTGCCGCTGGAGGTCTGGCAGCAGGCGTTCATGCAGGACGCAGGCGAGGAGGCCCAGCGGACGGTCCACTCCCTCCTCGTGCCGCAACCGCTCGGCACGTTCACCGAGAAGCCGGACACGGCCGCGTTCCAGGCGCTCGACATACCCACCAGTTACGTCCTGTCCACGGAGGACGTCTCACTGCCGGGCGAATGGGCCTGGGCCGAACGCTTCCCGCAGCGCCTGAAGAACCCGCTGGTCATCGAGGTCCCCGGAAGCCACGAGGGCTGCTTCACGCGCCCCACCGAACTGGCCGACGCCTTCATCAGGGCCTGCGCGTCGCGTTAGGCGTGGGCACCTCCTACAGGTGGCCCCGGCAAGGTTCGAACGGTCCCGCCGACCGTCGGCGTCGGGTAGGCGGGACCGGGGATGTGGGATCTGGCCGGACCCACCCGCGGGTGGGTCCGGTCAACTGGGCGGCTGGACGATGTTGACCATCCAGGAGACGCCGAAGCGGTCGACGCACATCCCGAAGGTGTCGCCCCACATCTGCTTCTCCAGCGGGACGGACACGGAGCCGCCGGCGGACAGCTTCTCCCAGTAGCCGCTCAGCTCGGCGTCGTCGTCGCCGCTGAGGCTCACCGAGAAGTTGTTGCCCGGCGTGTACTCGCCCTCAGGGGTGTCGGCGCCCATCAGGGTGAAGCCGCTCGGGGTCTCCAGCATGCCGTGCATGATCTTGTCGGCGTCCGGGGCGTCCGGCTGGCCGAACTGTCCGTAGGCGGTAAGCGCCAGGGTGCCGCCGAAGACCTCCTTGTAGAACTCCAGCGCCTGCCGGGCGTCTCCGGCGAAGATCAGGTACGGGTTGAGTCGCGAGGCCATGAATACCTCCTGGAACGGGGTAAACGGTCGGATCTGCGCGCAGACTAGCGCGGCCCACTGACAACGGCCTGCAGACAGAAGGAGGCCGGCCCCAGTGCGCGGAGCGCATATCTGGGCCGGCCCCAGTACAGGAGCTTGATCCGAAGTGTCCCGGCGGGGGACACGGAACATGGGACGAGTGACCAAAGGACCGGTCGGACTCAGGTGGTCACCGCGCACTGACCGCGGTCCGCGGTCTTGGGTCCCTCCGTGGTGGGACGGAGGTCGAAGTCGAAGATGCTGGTGGGCAGGTAGAGGGAGCAGCAGGCGTTGGGGATGTCGACGATCCCGCTGATGCGTCCCTCGATGGGGGCCGCGCCGAGGAGCAGGTAGGCCTGCTCTCCCGTGTAGCCGAACCTCTTCAGGTACTCGACGCCGTTGAGGCAGGCGCGGCGATAGGCGACCGTCGCGTCCAGGTAGTAGTTGGTGTCGGTGTCGTGGTCCACGGAGACCCCGATGAAGGTGAGGAACTCCGAGTACCGCGGCTCGACGTTGCCCGGCATGAACATGGGGTTGGTGCTGACGCCGTACTTCTCCATGCCGCCCTTGATCAGATCGACGTGGAAGTCGATGTAGCCGCCCATCTCGATGGCGCCGCAGAAGGTGATCTCGCCGTCTCCCTGGCTGAAGTGCAGATCACCGCCCGACAGCTTGGCGTCCTTGACGTGCACGGGGTAGAAGACGCGCGACCCGCGAGTGAAGTTCTTGATGTCGTGGTTGCCGCCGTTCTCCCGCGCGGGAACGGTGCGCGCTCCATCCCGGGCGATGGCTTCGGCCTCCGATCCGGTCGCCTTGCCGACGAGGGCGGCGTTGGCGGTGGGCGCGAGTCCCAGAGCCGGGACCCGGTCGGGGTCGGTGTCGATCAGGGCCTGCTCGCGCCTGTTCCACCTCTCCAGCAGCTCCGCTGAGGGCGCGGTGCCGAAGAGACCGGGGTGGGTGATGCCGGTGAAGCGGACACCGGGTAGATGCCTGGACGTCGCCACCTGCCCGTGGAAGTCCCATATCGCCTTGTAGGCGTCCGGGAAGTAGTCCGTCAGGAAGCCTCCACCGTTGGCCTTGGCGAAGACGCCCGTATATCCCCAGCCCTGGCCCGGCGCGTCTCCGACCTGTTGCGGTACCGGTCCGAGGTCGAGAATATCCACGACAAGCAGATCGCCCGGCTCCGCGCCTTCGACGCCTATGGGCCCGCTGAGCATGTGTGTGGCATCCAACTCGACATCGCGCACGTCGTTGGCGGAGTCGTTGTTGCCGATCTGTGCGTCGGTCCATTCCCGGCATTCGACTCGGAACTCGTCCCCGGGGCGGACCATCGCAGCGACCGGGACGTCTGGGTGCCACCTGTTGTGTCCAGGTACATCCTGGTCGCGCATCGACCGGGACTGGTCGACGCTGAAGATTACTTCAGGCATGTGAACTCATTCCTCAGGTGTTCTGTACCGGTGAGCGGGTGTGGCATGGCGTCGGTGGCGTCGGGGGTGGCCCGAATGCCCCCTCATGCCGCTTCTTGCGTCTCGTCAACCACCTCCCGCGCTCCGATGACCGTGTCGGCGGCGATCGTCCGGCCAGGTCCGGCAGGTCCGTGCGGCCGCTAGCCGGGGCTGCCGGCCGGGTAGCCAGGGGCGCCGTACTGCTCCTCTGCGGGCTTGCCCGGCCCCCTCCGGCCGACTACGAACCACAGCGCGCCGAAGGCCAGCACGCCGAACGCGCCCAGCGCGATCGCGATCTCGTAGTAGTTCTCCGCGACCCAGTAACCGGACAGCAGCAGGAACGCCGGTATGACGCCGGTCACCCAGCCTTCGATTGCGGTCACCCAGCCGACATAGGGCGTCAGGGCCTCCCGTTTCAGTCCCAGTAGCAGGAAGAAGAAGAACCAGAGGAACGCCCAGTAGAGCCATATGACTCCGAACGGCGCGTCGTCGAACAGCCGGAAGCTGACGAAGGAATAACCCAGAGCCACGATGGCCACGAACAGCGAGTAATAACCCACGCCTGTCGTGTCGAGCCCCATGAGCAGTCCGACTCCGACATACAGGTATGTGAAACCGAAGAGGAAGATGCCCGACGCCAGCAGAATTCTTCTGGGATCCTGATTCGCGGCGATGATGAGATATACGGGTGTCAGGACCTGAAGCCCGCCCACGAACAGGTTGAATATGGCGGCTGACCGGCTGTCCACCTTCCCCAGCAGCATCAACCCGTTCAGGAACAGCACCGCGCCAACGAAGAGAAGTCCGACGTTGGCCAAGGGGATACACCTCCCGTTATTTCGCTCTCGCGAACGATATGCCCGCCGACCGGTCATTGCGACCGAAAGCTGTTGTGCTCGATCAAGCTGTTATGCGCGATTCCACGCCATGCTCCGAGGCGGTCCGTTTGAGGCCGCCCGATGTCCTTGCCGACGCCCTTCGAGACGCCTTCGCGACGCCCTTCGCGAAAGGGCGGACCGACCGACACCGACCGATCCCGCGGGTGTGCCGACAGATCCGGCCGGTGTGCCGACCGAGACCCGACCGAGATCCGGCCGATTCGGCCGTGCGCGATGTCCGAGGCCGGGCCGGGGAGCTTCCCGCTCAGGGCCGGGGGAGCCGGGCAGCCGCCGGATGGACCGGCCTCGGCGCAGCATCCTTGGGAGGCACGCGCGTGACCACCGCGGGATTGTCCCGAGACTTTTCCTCCAGCTCTCGCAGGCCCGCGACCGCAGGCGACGTGAAGGCGATCGCGGGGGAGGAGTACACACGCCGTGCTGAATTCGCGCACCGCGGGCACGCCTGCTCGGTGGGCGCAGTGCCGATCGGCAGTTTTACGTCGAATGATCCGCAGCGTTTGCAAGAATATTCGTACGTCGCCATGAGTGGTCTCCGCCCCGCCGCGCTTGCGGCCCACGGCCATGGGCGCGGATCTGGTCGAGCCGACGAGGATCTGGTCGAGCCGACGAATGCCGCAGAACCTCTCATTCCAGGCAACGCCTCAGACGACGGCGTGTCAAGGCGAGTTGAAAGTGCTCTGGGCGCCGCCCTGGGCCGCCGTACGAAATGGGCGGGGTGCGACGTGGACACCACCGGGCGCCGCGGACGCGAATGCGTGCACCGCGCGCCGCGCAGAGGTGGTGCACGTATCGTGTGCGTTCAATTCCCTGGCGCGTTCGGGGCGTTGCCGACGCGGGTCGGGGCGTTTCCGGCGCGGTAATTCAGCCGGTCCGGGTGGTGATTCGGCTGCTCCGGCGCGGTAATTCAGCCGGTCCGGGCGGTGATTCGGCCGGTCCGGGTGGTGATTCAGCCGGTCCGGGGCGCGTTTGATGCGCGACGAGGCGGGCACTTGGCTCTCGACAGGAAGGCCGGCCGGAGCGCACGCACGGCTACCGGACTGTCGGCTGCGTGCCGGCCTTCGGCGATGGAGGACGGCCATGGCAAAGATCCTCACGGTACTTTATCCGGATCCCGTCGACGGCTACCCGCCCAGGTATGCCCGCGACGAGATTCCCGTCATCAGCAGCTATCCCGGCGGGCAGACGACGCCTACGCCCCAAGGCCTCGACTTCAATCCGGGCGAATTGGTCGGCTGCGTCTCCGGCGAACTCGGTCTGCGTCCGTTCCTGGAGAGCCGGGGCCATACGCTGGTCGTCACCTCCGAAAAGGAGGGACCCGACTCCGTGCTGGAGCGCGAACTCCCCGACTCAGACGTGGTGATCTCGCAGCCGTTCTGGCCCGCCTATCTCACCCCTGACCGCATCCGGCGCGCGGAGCGCCTGAAGCTGTCGATCACAGCCGGGATCGGTTCGGACCACGTGGACCTGCCAAGCGCTATCGAGCACGACATCACCGTTGCGGAGATCACCTACAGCAACAGCATCAGCGTGTCCGAGCACGCAGTCATGTACATTCTCGCCCTTATCCACAACTACCTGCCCGCCCACGAGTGGGTCACCACCCGCAAAGGGTGGAACGTCGCCGACAGCGTCTCGCGGAACTACGACCTGGAGGGCATGGACGTCGGCGTCTTCGGTGCCGGACGGATCGGCCTGGCGGTGCTCCGTCGGCTCAAGCCGTTCGACGTGAAGCTGCACTACAACGACGTGCACAGGTTGCCACCGGACCTCGAGACGGAGCTGGGACTGACCTGGCATGAGGATGTCCGCTCCCTGGCGGCCGCCGTCGACGTGCTCTCCATCCACGCGCCGCTGCACGCGAAGACGGTGAACCTCTTCAACGACGACATGCTGGCGACCATGAAGCGCGGCTCCTACATCGTCAACACGGCCCGCGCGCTGATCGTCGACCGGGACGCCGTGGTACGCGCTCTGGAGAGAGGCCATCTGGCGGGCTACGCCGGTGACGTCTGGTACCCCGAGCCACCGGAAGATGACCACCCGTGGCGCACCATGCCGCACGAGGGCATGACACCGCACGTAGCCGGTTCGACGCTCTCCGCGCAGGCCAGGTACGCGGCAGGCGTCCGGGAGATCCTGGAGTGCTGGTTCGACAACCGCCCGATCCGTCAGGAGTACCTCATCGTGGAGGGCGGCCGGCTGGCCGGGACCGGGGCCCGCTCGTACACGGTCTGACGGAGAGGGGTGGAAGCCCTGACGGACAGGGGCAGGAGCCGGCCGACGGGGCCGTCGCCGCCCGGGCGGCAACGACCCCGCCGACCTTGGTCCGGATGATGCGACCAATGGGATCCGGCGCACGTGTCGGGGCGTGACCCGATGTACGTGTCAGGGCGTGACCCGACGTACGTGTCAGAGTGTTTCCGACGTACGTGTCAGGGAGCGTCCGTGCCGGGGGCGCCGGCGATCGCGCACGCGCGGCACGGGGGCCGGCCGCAGGTGCACTGCAGGATGCCGTCCAGCACCTCGTGATCGTGGTAGAGGCACTCGTCCCGGCAGGTGTGGCGCGGGATGAAGCCTGCCTGCAGCTCGTCCGGCCAGGGCTCTTCGCCCTCGCGGCAGCGCACGAACCGCTCGGGATCCGTGGAGTGCAGCTGATGCATGCTCTCCCGGGCCTTGCCCTCGAGGTCGCGCGTTTCGGCGACCATGGCCTTGAGCTGCTCGGCGAGACCGGAGAACGCGGTGTCGCCGGTTCTCACATGGGCGGCGCGCAGTGCCATGACGGCGTTGCCCAGAAACCGTCGAGCATCCTGAAGATCGGTGACGTGGTGCAGCTGGATACCGGTCACGCCTCTGACCCAAACGGCGTCTTCGCTCACTTTTCCACCTTCCGGGCTCGAGTCGCCCTCTGGCGATGCCGACGCTCGGAAGTACGCCGCACCTTCCTCATGGGCCCTGACGTGTCTGGAACGGGGTGCTGTCCGTCAGGTCACTGGTTGACCCGTTCCTGTTCCGCGACCGATCCGCCGCGCTCCGAAAAACGCCTATAAGGCTCGTATGTTCTCTAAGGAAACTAAAGTGCGCGATGCGCACCAGTCCAGTCAACTATTAGTGAACTGCCTCACAAGCGGCGTGTCTCTGTTGTGCGATGCCGACGCTCCGGAAGTGCGCCGTAGCCCGACCACGGTCGTCCTCACCCTCCCCGGAGGGCGATCTCCGCCCACACGACCTTGCCGGACGGCGGCCATGGATCACTACCCCACCGGGCAGTGAGCGCATCGACGAGAAGCAGCCCGCGGCCCATCTCGCCGGTGGGGCTGGCGGCACGACAGGCCAGGGGCCGGCGGTCGCCTCGTGGGTCCGCCACTTCGATACGGAGCGTGTCCGAGGCCTCAACGGTGAGGCTGAGCCGGAACCCGCGCCCTGGCACGCGCCCGTGCGCGACCGCGTTCGCCGCCAACTCGGCGACGACCAGCGCCACGGACTCGCTCACCGCACAGCCTGGCGGCCGCCCCCACTCGCCGAGCTGGTGCACAGCCAGCAGCCGGGCGAGGCGAGCGCCGCGAGGCGTGGCGCTGAAGAGTTGGGTGAAGTGCCGGGCGGAGATTTCTGACTTCATGTCACTGAGAGTGGCCGCCTCGCTCTACCCTGACCAGGAAGTCTTTCGGTACGCAGGGTGCGCGTACCGGTACGGACGGTGTCCTGTACGGGGTGTCGGCCGTGACCTGGTGAGGCGTACTGGCCAACAGGGTGGGTGTCGGGATGGCGATGACGGAGCCGCAGGAGACATACGACGAGAGCGAACAGGCCAGCGACCTGAACCGGGCGATCGGCAAACAGGTCAAGGTGCTTCGCGAGCGGGCCGGTCTCACGCAGAAGGAGCTGGGGGATCGGCTCGGGTACAGCGAGGATCTGATCTCATCGCTTGAGCGGGGGAGACGGACGCCGCAGCGAGAGTTCTTGGAGGCGGCGGATGAACTGCTCGGTGCCGGTGGCCTGTTGAGGACCACGATCGAGGACGTGGAGAGGGCCAAGGCGAAGGCGAGGGTGCGGCATCCGGCTTGGTTTCGGGATTACGCGCGCTTGGAGCGGGAAGCCGTTGAGATCAACTTTTACAACAACCATGACGTTCCCGGCCTCTTGCAGACCGAGCGGCGGACGCGGGCGCTGTACGAGATGCGCAAGCCGCTGCTGAACGCGGAGACCATCGAGCAGCGGGTGGCAGCCCGGATGGACCGGCAGGAGATTCTGACCGGCTGGCCTTCACCCATGGTCGCCGCCGTCATCGAGGAGACCGTGTTGCGGCGGCCCCTTGGCGGGCCGAAGGTCCACAGGGAGCAGCTGGAGCAACTGCTCAAGCTCGGACAGTTGCGCAACGTAGAGCTCCAAGTGATGCCGACGGACCTTAGTGAACACGCCGGGATGGGCGGTGGATTCGTACTCCTCACGCCGAAGGGCAAAGCTCAACTGGGATACACCGAGGCGCAGAACTCCAGCCGACTGATCACGGACCCCGAGGAAGTACGTATCCTGGCCGCACGGTACGGCAGCATCAGGGCACAGGCGCTCACCATGCGGGAGTCACTCGCCCTGATCGAGAACTTGCTGGGGGAACGATGAGCACTGCGGAACCCGCGCGACTCGCCTGGTTCAAGAGCAGCTACAGCGGCAACGAGGGCGGCGAGTGCGTCGAGGTCGCCGTCGCGCCCGGTACCGTCCACGTCCGAGACTCCAAGGCCCCCGCCCACGCCCAACTCGCCTTCCCCCGTTCGGAGTGGGCTACGTTCGTGCACTTCGCGGCCGGACGCTGACGTGCAGCGAGGGACTACGGACAAGAGGTCGTAGCCCTCGCTTTCGTCCGTCGTTACAGGCTCGCGAAGAGGTCGTCGATCGGGACTGGTACCTGTTCGGGGTCGAGGGCTTCCACCAGGAGACGGCCATAGCGGATCTTGCGGCCCTTCTTCGTGCCGAGGAAGCGCCGCAACTGCTGCTGCCGGGGCCGACCGTGGTGTGCGGGCTGGCGCAGGAAAGTCTGCCAGGCACGCAGGTCGCCCTCGGCCCGGATGATCTCCTCGACCCGCGCCGTGCCCAGCGCGCGGATGAGCTCGTCCTCCAGGTCCGCCACGCACACGAAGAAACCCCGATGGCCCGCCCCGGCCCGCTCCCAGCCGCGGTCGTAGAAGCGTTGCTCCCCCTCGTCGCACAGTCCCCTCAGGCGGAGGCCAAGACCTGGCGGGCCGAGAAGACTGGCGTAACGGCCGACGCTCATCGCCCCGCCCATCGGCACGACGCACACCCCTTCGGCGGCCAGGTCCGGGCCACGCCGTGCGGCCAGCGCCTCGACGGCCGCGAGGTCGCTCAGCCCTTCCAGCAGCACGGCAGTACGCAGCCCCAGTTGCACAGCCAGATCACTGGCCGCTCCGCCGGGACCGCCGGCCGCCCACCGGCTGACCGCGTCCCGGAACGCCCCCATGTTCACCATGGAGCGAGTCTGCACGTCCACCGACCGGCACGGCACGGAATATTCGACGGCCCTGCTCGACATGACCGCGCCCTCGTCACCTTGACAGTCATCACCCTGATAGTGCACCCCATCATGTGTCCGGTCAGCTGTGCACGGCCGACCGGTCACTCAGTCGAACAGTGGCGCCAGTACGTGTGGCCCGCCACGATGCAACCGGCTGTAGGTGGGGTTGGGGCCCGTTGGGCCACCTCGACCGTGTATCCGGCCGCCGGGCAGGCCTCGACGAGCCGTGTGACCGCGGCGGGCATCTCGTCTGCAGCGCGCTCGATGGGTGCGAACAGGTCGACGTCGTCGCTCAGCGGTTGACGATGTGGTGCGCCTGGATCGCGTAGCCACCCGTGAGCGCGTATCCGTAGTCCTCGGCGAGCGCGTCCGGCAGTCCTCGGCGAGCGCGTCCGGCCCGATCCTGATGAGGCGGAGGTGCAGATCGTCCACTATGCGGCGGCCGCCGTCACAGCGAGTTCGGGGAACCTGGCCTGCCAGGCGGAACGGACCGCCAGCGGCAGGAGAGGCCGAGAACCCGACCTGCCGCCGTCCTCGCGGACCGCGCCTATTCGACGGCTTGCGCGTCATGGAATTCCCCAGGCGACGTTGCCGAGCAACGGAGATCGTCAAGGTGCCCGAGGGGCGAGCAGGCCTCGCAATGCCGTCGGTGTATGGCCCAGGTACTGGCGCATGGTCCTGCACAGGTGTGCCTGGTCGGCGAAGCCGAGATCTGCGGCGAGGGTGCCGAGGCTGCTCTCTCCCCCTTCCAAGCGGTCCAGGGCCCTGCCGATGCGGACGCGATTGCGATAGCGGGTCACTGACACCCCCAGTTCGTGGGTGAAGGACCGGCTCAAGCGGTACGGCGAGACGCCGAGTAGCTCTGCGAGCGGAAGCAGTCCGTCCGAGGCCGGGTGGCCATCGGTGATCGCCTGGCGGGCTGCGGAGACGAGAGCAGCTTCGGCCCTGGTGGCTTGTGCTCCGAGCGGTGTGGGCCCGGAGACGACTTGGCCAGTGGTGGTGGCGAGCAGGCCGAGCAGCTCTTCCGCCAATGCGTAATCGATGTCCCCCGTCCGGGCGGTCGCGAGGAGCCGGCGATGGGTGAGGTCGAGGCGGGCATCGACGTACACGTTGTGCGTGGCCAGGCGCGTGACATCGCCGGCCGTGACCTGCCACAGCGCCGGTGTCAGGGTGATCGATGTGCATTCGTCGCCTCCGGCGGGGTGGGCGAATTGCTCCTCCTCGCCCGGCACGCCGACGTAGGCCATCGTCGGGTCGATATCGGCGTGGGCGCCGGCTGCGCGCCTGCGGAACCGGCCACGCCGCACGAGCACCACCCGGTAGTCGTCACGTACTTCGGCCTCCGACCAGTGCGCGTGGGCGTCCTGGCACGTCACGGCGGTGATGCCGAAGTCGGGCCGGGTGGCGAGAGTGGTGGCTGACAGCACTCTTGAACGCTACGCGGAGGGTCTGACATTCACCCGCGCAAGGATGTTCAAGACGGGGACCGTCTGCCGCGAGCAAGCTGTTCGACGTGACGTAGCGACTGACACCCGGACAGACAGGTGAGACGCACATGGCTCACATCCATAAGGAATTCCTGATCGACAGCGCCCCCGGCAACGTCTGGGCGGCGGTCCGCGACGTCGGCGAGGTGCACCGGCGCCTCGTACCCGGCATGGTCACGGACACGCACCTGGAGGCGGATATCAGGGTCGTGACCTTCGCGACCGGCGTCGTGGTGCACGAGCTCCTCGTCGACATCGACGACGAAGTCCGCCGGGTCGCTTATGCGGTGGTCGGCGGGTCACTGGCCCCGAAACACCACCACGCGTCGATGCAGGTCTTCGCCGACGGCGAGGCACGCAGCCGGTTCGTCTGGATCACCGACGTAACGCCAGACGACCTCGCGGGCCCTATCGCCGAGATGGTCGACCAGGGAGCACGCGTGATGAAACAGACGCTGGAGACCCCGGCCACGCCGGACAACTGACCGAGCGGACTGAAAGTACGGCGCGGCTCCGCCAGGGGCCCGGTCCCGACGGAGCCGCATCCGGAATCCCCATGGGGAAGCTCCTGAATTGCTCCCTGGGGAATATCGCGACCGTTCACATCCGGGCGCTGACCTGGAGCGAAGCGCCAAGATCCATCCCGCAGCAAACAGGCAGCGACCCGTGTCATACGGCGACTTCGAGCGGCATACGGCTGCACATACGCGAAGACCCCGCACTCAGCGAACTCGCTGGTCACGGGGTCTTTGGGCACCTCATGCAGGGTGCCCCCGGCGGGGCGCTCGGAGCATGGGCAGGGGGAGGACCGCTGGGCGGGAGCGGGCGGCTGGTGATCGAGGCGGTTGTCCGGCTGAATCGGTAGGCCGGCGGCGACAGATCGCAGATTCGGGCCCGGCAGGAGCCGCAAGCAAGGGCTGGCCGTGCCGGGCCGCCTGTGACCTGCGGGATTCTCTGATTGGACCGATGTCGGCGCATCTGCCCAAGGCCCCGAATCGTGTGGCGCGCCTGTCCATGCTTCCGACGGGTTCAACGGTTTCACGCTGGCACAGGAAGCGAGCTACCATCTAAGTAAGATCCAATCTACGTAATATCGAAACTGCGTTCTACTATGAGGGGCTGCCTGTGGAATTCAAGGGGAGGGTGGCTGACCTGGATCTGCTGGCTCGACAGCTGGGCCTGGTGATCGAGGGCGCGGGTGCCACCCGGGGGCGGGCAGTGATCATGACCGGGCGGCGCCGGGTGGGGAAGTCTCGCCTGGTCCAGGAGTTCTGTGACCGGTCCCGGGTTCCGTACGTGGTCTTCCAGGCGACCCGGGGCCGCAACGCCGTGGCCGAGCGGGCGGACTTCACTGGGGCGCTCGCCCAGTCCGCCCTACCGGGGGCGGAGCTGGTGGCCGGGCTGCAGGCCGCGGATTGGAATCAGGCGCTGCGCTCACTGGCCGTCGCGGTTCCGGACGACGCCCCGAGCATCGCGGTGATCGACGAGGTGCCGTGGCTGGTTGAGCAGGACGCGGAGTTCGAGGGGGCTCTGCAGACCGTCTGGGACCGTCACCTGTCCGCCAAGCCGGTCCTGCTCATCCTGGTCGGCAGCGACATGTCGGTGATGGAGGCGCTGCAGTCGTACGGCCGCCCGTTCTTCGGGCGGGCGGCGAAGATGACCGTACGGCCGCTGCACCTGGGCGACGTGCAGGCCATGACCGGGCTGGATGCGGCGGACGCGGTGGACGCGCTGCTGATCACGGGAGGCTTTCCGGAAATCGTCCAGTCGTGGCGGCCCGGGATGGGCCGGGCGGACTTCCTGCGCGAGGCCGTGGCGAATCCGCTGTCTCCGCTCCTGGTGGCGGGCGAGCTGTCGCTGCTGGGGGAGTTCCCCGAGGCGTCACATTCGCGGGCGGTGCTGGAGGCGGTGGGCAGCGGCGAGCGGACCTTCTCGACCATCGCTGCACAGGCCGGCGGATCAGGTGCCCTGCCATCGGGCACGCTGTCCCCGCTGCTGAACACCCTGCAGGCCAAGCGGGTTCTGGCGGCCGACCTGCCGCTGTCCGCGAAGGCCGACACCAAGAACAAGCGCTACCGCATCGCCGATCCGTATCTCCGTTTCTGGCTGGCCTTCCTGCAGCGGGGCATCCCGCTCATCGAGCGCGGCCGGGGCGATCTTGCCCTGGAGCGCATCGAGCGCTCCTGGACCACCTGGCGGGGGCGTGCGGTCGAGCCGCTCATCCGCGAGTCGCTGCTGCGGCTGTTGCCCGACGAGCGATGGCCGGAGACAGAGGCGGTCGGCGGCTGGTGGAACCGGCAGAACAACCCCGAGATCGACCTGGTCGGCACCGACCGTGAACCCGTGGCGGTCGCGGTGCACTTTGTCGGCTCCATCAAGTGGCTGGAGTCCCAGCCGTTCGGCCGGCGCGAATACGACGCCCTGGCTCGGGACGTACTCGCGGTGCCCGGAGCCGGACCGGACACCCCGCTGGTCGCGGTGTCCCGCAGCGGTGTCGTCGGCAGTCTGCCGCTTGCGGCCCACTGGGGGCCTGAAGATCTGGTCCGCGCCTGGCAGTAGCGGAGAGACGGTGAGGCATGCGGTACGCGGCTCAGGATGCCCAGTGCCGGTAGGCCTCCACCCAGGCCCACCCCTCAGGCGCGGGTTCGGGCAGCGGTAGGTCGAGGAGGCCGATCGCCTGACGGTGTCGACCGCGTCTGCACAGGGCGACGATGCCGCTGCCGGACCGGAGCTGGACGGCGGTGACGGTCACGGTGACGCCGAGCACGACTGTGTCGAACGGGAGGGCGAGGCGGTCCTCGATGACTGCATGGAGGGCGGCGAGTTGTTCGTACTCGTCGTAGGCATCGACGATCGCCTCCGCGACCATGGCGGTGAGCGCGGTGGTGGTGGGCCTCATCGTGCATGGTGCCTTTCCGCGCGCAGGAGTTCCGCGAGGCGGGCGCCGACGGGGGTGATGCTTGGCAGGGGCTCGTGTGTGCAGTGACTCTTCTTGCGACGGCGCAGCAGTTCCTCCCCATCCCGCTCCCAGGTGAACGCGGGCTTGCGCAGGAGCGCGCGGAACACGGCGTCGGCGTTCTCGGGATGCCGCTGGACCAGGCGGCGGATGACCATGGGGGAGACGGAGTCGTCGTTCAGGTACTCCCGGAGCTGCGTCAGGTAGGTGCGGTTACGGGCCAGAGCGGGATCGGCGAACAGCGCGTCGAGGCGGCCGAAGTCGGCGTAGTAGCAGATGCCTTCGGTCTCGTCACAGATCACAGCGACGTCGTCCGAGTCGAGAAGCTCTTCGGGCAGGCTGCTGATTTCGTCAAGCGAGGGCCCGCTGTTCCTCGCCCGCGCGGCGGCCTCGTCGTCAAGTCCGGCGAGCGCCTTCTCCTGCCGGTGACGGTGATACTCCCGCAACCGGACTTGCGCCTCTGCCGGGTCCAGGACGAGCAGGTCGTTGCCGAACAGTTCGACGAAGTCGGCACGGGCTTCGGCCTGCATCTCCCAGGCCATGCGCAGCATCTCACTGCACGCCGTCAAGGATCCGCCAAACCTGCCGATACGCCGTCCCCTTCGGCCCGAGGGCCAACCGCCACGCGGCATCCGGAAGCGCGGCCAGCCGGGCGCGGGCGTCGACGGGACGGGCGCGTCCCAGGTCGCCGACGACCGCCGTGGCGAGACGGTCGGCGGCCGACCGCGGCACTCCCGCGAGCCGCATCGCGATCGCGTCTTCGGAACGCACGCCGTAGAAGGCATACGACGGGATGTTCCGCAGCTCGCGCTGGGTTTCGGCGGGAAGTGCGGCGAACTCCTGCCCGAGTGTCAGCGACTGGAGCGCCGATAGCCCCCAGGACACCGTCGGAGCCATGTCGCCGAAGAGCCGCTGGCAGCACTTGGTGATCGCCTTGAGGTTGTTGGACTCGCCTGATTTCTTGAAATGGTCGGCGGCCAGCTGCGGTACGGACGCGCCGTTCACCCAGTCCTGGATGACGCGGGCGATGTAGTCGCCACTGCGGCCCTCGTGTTCGTCCGTGATCTCGTAGAGGCTCTCCCTGAGCTCGGGCACTTCGAGCATCACCCCGACCAACTGGGCCAACGGCCTGCGATCGCCCTCGAACAGAGGCGTGTACCAGACCTCACGGTCGATCTGTGCATTGCTCAGTCGCTTCAGCGTGCCCGCCACGCTCTCCCATGAGAAGCCCGTGCTGTCCACGAGCCCCAGCGCCTTGCCCGAGAGACGTTCCGCGTACTCCCGCACGCTGCGGGTCAGTTCGGCCGCCCAGCCGCCGTTCACCCGGCGGAGGCTCTGGAAGCCGAGGGTGCCGCGCAGGACCTGCTCGATCTCCTCGGCGAACTCCTCGTGGTCCCCGATCTGACGGTATGTGTGGGCCAGGTACTGCACGAAGGCGGACCACTCGGGGAGGACCGACAGTGTGTGCAGGTCGAGCTGACCGTATGAGGTCATGGCCCTGTCCACCATGTCGATGAGCGTGGAGTTCAGCTCGGCGACTTGGCGGCCCACGAAGTCCCGGAGTTTCCGGGACCGTTCCTCGTCTGTCGCGGCCAGCGCGATCAAGCCCACCTCGCCCTGCTCGACGCGGCCCGCCCGCCCCGCCAGGTTCCAGAAGTCCGAGGCCGGGATGTCGGTCCCGTACGGGAATTGGTGTGAGGCCAGGATGACGTTCGCCACCGGGAAGTTGACGCCCTGGGCGATGGTCGTCGTGGACACCAGGTGCGCCAGGTCTCCTGTCTCCATCAGGTATTCCGTCAGGACGCGGATGTCATCGGGCAGGCCGCGGTGGTGGATGCCGACACCCTTGGCGAGCAGCCCCCTGAGCGGGAAGTCCGCGCCGAACTCCTCTTCGACCACGTCCAGCACCGCCCGCAGGTCCTCGCCGATCGGGGTCATGTCCGCCCGGTCGCCCGCGATCTGCTGGGCGATCGACCAGGCGAAGTCCGGCCGCTGGGCCAGTGTGATGGTCTGCCCGCGTTCGGCGAGGACCGAGGCCGTCGCCGCGGCCAGTTTGCCGGGAGCGCCTGCCTGGGACCAGGACAGGCCGAGTGGCCGGTACCTGTCCAGGGGCAGATCGTCGGGCACGCTGAGCGTTCTTCGGCCAGTGACGAGGGTCTCCAGATTGACTCGGAATCCGCCGTTGCCCGTAGTCCGTTCACGGCGGGCGAGTGCCACGATGCGGTCGTTCGGTGTCCAGTCCACCGACAGCCCGACCGACTGTCGGCTGCCGCTGTCCAGCCATTCGGCGATGTCATCGCCGTTGTCGATGAAGGGAGTCAGGAGCAGGAAGCCCGCGTCTTGGGCCTCCCGGTTGACCGTGGCCAGCAACAGCTCCAGCTTGATCCCGCGCTTGTCCACGCCCAGGTGGTGTGCCTCGTCGGCCACCACCAGACACAGCGGACGCCCGATCCTCTCCTGCCAGCCGGCCCGGAGCAGCAGGTCGAGCTTTTCCGGTGTGGACACCAGCACCCGGAACTGCCGCTCGCTGCGGTCCGTGAGCATGTCCTCTTCGAGGCCGTCGAACTCTAGAGCGGGACTGACCCGTTCCACTCCGATGCCGAGGTCGGCGAAGTCGCGGCGCAGCCGACGCGTCACCTGGTTCACGAGCGCCCGGTTCGGGGCGACGTACGCGACCCAGCCCTGCTGCTTGTCGTAGGCGTTGAGGGCCTGGATGATCCGGAACTGGGCAATCAGGGTCTTGCCCGCGCTGGTGGGAAGGCTGACCACCACACTGCGGTGCGCCGTGCGGATCAGGCCCTGCTCGGCGAGAGCGACACGCTGCGGCGGCAGTACCTCGAAGATCGGGCGTGGCCGTCCCCGGTTGACGAGGGAGGCGACGAATGCGTTCACCTCCGGGCTGACCGCGCGTGCCACCGTCCACAGGCTGTTGTCGATGATCTGGTCTGCTGTGGCGGTCAACAGCCGTACGAGGACCTCCAGATCGGGGTCCGAGGAGGCCATGGCCGCTTCCAGCGCGCGATCGCAGTGCGACTGCACGCGCTCGCGCACGCCGTAGTGACGGCTGGGGCGTTTCTCACGCATGAGATGACCGGTGGACAGGTATTCGGCGAGCAGTTCCGCCGTCTTGAGCAGGTGGTAATGGGCGGCCAGCGACCAGGCGGCCGGCCGGGCGTCGTTCCCCGCCGCCGAGAGATACGCCTCCTCCTGCCCGGTCTGCTCGCTCCTCAGCCGGGCGATGAGGTGATCCAGCGCATCCAGGTCGTCCCACCCGCGCTTGCGCAGCAACAGCAGCCAGGTGTCGGCGGTTCCGCGGCGCACGCGGGTCTCCCAGTCCTCCTCCGGGTCGGGAACGGAGGGCAGTCCTACGTCCGCGAGCAGCCGGGCCGCGAGCGGGGTCTCGTCCGCGATCCAGCCCAGGCAGGCCGTGCGTAGCAGTTCGAGACGCGCCTCGGCGGAATCGCCCCTCGGTAGCCGGGCCCGCGCCAGGGCGAACATCTGCTCGCACAACCGCCGCGTGGACTCCGCCTTCGGATCCTCCGCGATCGCGTCCCAGGCCAGCAGGTCCAGGGCGTCCACCGCGAAGTCGACAGCCTCCCGGCTGCCCGGGGAGCCCTCGGGAACCTCCCCATCGACAGCCCGCAGGGCGGAACGGATCAGCACACGCTGCGCCCTCTCACCGGCATCCTCCACGAGGTCCGGGTCCAGGGCGCCTTCGAGCCAGCCGAGGTCAGCCAAGGTCACGCACCCCCACGTGCTGGGGCCACGTGGTCATGGCCACTGGGAGGTACCAGGCTGTCAGCAGGGCGTGCATCGGTTCGACGACCGTCTTCGCCAGATGGGCGGCGCGGTCGCCGAGGTCCTTCTCCTGCGGTGTCGTATCACGCACCAGGCAGCCGAACAGCTGGATGTCCTGGCCCTGCGACTTCACCCAGCGGCCAACGGCAGTACGGTAGGCCGCCTTGTGCTCCGGCGTCCGGCAGCGGAAGTTCAGCCATTTCATGAGCGTGAGGTGGTCGTCCTTGCGTGACAGCCGCTTCAGCTGCTCGATCATGCCCTTCGAGCCGACCATCACGCTCGGCGGGCAGTCCTCCTGGGACGACGACTTGACCTCGCCGAACAGCAGCCGCGCCGAACCGTCCGCCACACACAGCCCGACCAGGTCGGCGCCCGGAAGGCTCGCCTTGCGGGTCCGCCGGTCCCGGGCGCCGTCCCACACCCACAGCGCGCCGTGCCAGTGTTCCAGCAGCACCTCGGCGAGCGCCTCGCCGACCTGCCACGGCAGGGGCTCGGGCTCGGCCTTCAGAAGGGTGCTGATGAACTCAGTCTCCATGTCCGTGGCGGCCAGTGAGCGCAGCCCGGTGAGGAACTCCCGGGTGGCCTCCAGATCGCCGACCCGCTCGGCCCACGGCCCGGACGCCAACTCCCGCATCACATCGCTGGTCAGCTCGACGCCGCTCCACGACACGGCCCCGTCCGAGCCGCCGTACACCTCGATCCCGCGCGAGACGCGCGGCGCGGCGCCGCCGACGGCGCTGCCTTCCCCCACCACCCGTACGTCCTTCCCCCACACGGCGCCGATGCGCCGTCCCCGTGCGACCGTCCGGTGACCGGGCCAGCCCGGGTACGGGCGGGAGCCGGGGCGAGTGGTGATCGCGACCACTCCTGAGACCGACGGTGTGATCAGAATTCTCTCCATCTCCCCGCCGACTTGTCCACGCCGTGTGTCCGCCTGTGGACGGACTGTGCCGCATTCACAGTCAGAGGAGTGGGAGGCAGGCCCAGACGGTCTTGCCGGCGGGCGGGTACGATGCGGTGTCCCAGCGCGAGGCGAGTGCGTCGACGAGCAGCAGCGCGCCGGGCGTTGATGTGGCACGCAGACGCGTGGGGCAAGGGATACGGGCGAGGCTGAGCGCCGACTGAGACGGATGACGGACTTCCGGTCCCTGTTGAGCCTCATGCCGGACGTGTCGGGTGCTCACGCTGTCGTCGATACAGCAGTAGATGGTGGCCCTCGTCCAGGCGTGGGATGGCCCCGGCTCCCATGGAATCGCTGTCAGGCGGAAGGACGTTGCGTCGGATTAGTGCCGCGGAGCTCTATTTTTTCGACATCATCGGGGCATGCAAAAGCTCGAGGCGCACGAGATGCCCTTGCACAAGGTGTTCAGCAGTGACTACGACTTCCAGATACCTGACTACCAGCGCCCCTATGCCTGGCAGGAGGAGCAGGCGGCTCAACTGCTGATGGACCTGCAGGAAGCCCTGGTCCGTGGGACGGATGAGCCGTACTTCCTCGGATCCGTTGTGCTCGTCAAGAACAGCGCGGTCCCGAAGGCGGACGTCATCGACGGCCAGCAGCGCCTCACGACCCTGACCATCCTCCTGTCGGTCCTGCGCGACCTCACCGAGGATCCGGAGCTGCGTGGCGACCTCGACCGGCTGGTCATGGAGCCGGGTGCCAAGATCCGTGGGCTCGCCCCGAGGCCGCGGCTCACTCTGCGGAGCCGTGACGCGGACTTCTTCGAGAAGTACGTCCAGACGAAGGGCGCAGTGGGCACTCTTCTGACGCTCAAGGAGGAAGCCCTGCGGACCGACGCGCAGAAGGCCGTCCTCCGCAACGCGACAGTCCTCCACCGCAGCCTCACCGCGTTGACCGAGGAACGCCGGCTGGAACTGGCTCAGATGCTCGCCGAGCGGACGTTCCTTGTCGTCGTCAGCACTCCTGACCTCGACAGCGCACACCGGATCTTCAGCGTCATGAACTCCCGCGGCCTGGACTTGTCTCCCACCGACATCTTCAAGTCGCAAATAATCGGGGATCTCGGGGCGGAGGCGTCTGAGGCGTGCGCCACCACCTGGGAGGACGCCGAGGAGATGCTGGGGCGCGACGACTTCGCGGAACTCTTCCTCCACCTGCGGATGATCTTTGCCAAGAAGCGGGCGGAACAGGAGCTGCTCAAGGAGTTCCCTGAGCAGGTACTCAACCGCTACCTCCCCGGCAGGGGCGAGGTCTTCGTCCATGACGTTGTCCGGCCGTATGCCGAGGCTTATGCCCAGATCCGTGAAGCACGTTATGAGTCCGCTTCGGGTGCGGAGGCGGTCAACGCCTGGTTCAGGAGGCTCCAGCAGGTCGACAACTACGACTGGCGGCCCGCCGCTCTCTGGGCGCTGCGTCACCACGAGGACGACCCGGCATGGCTCGACACGTTCATGCGGGCCTTGGAGCGGCTGTCGGCCAGCATGTTCGTCCGCCGCGTCTACACGACTCCCCGCGTCACGCGGTACGCCGAGTTGCTTCGGCAGCTCGACGAAGGACAGGGCCTTGCCTCCCCGGCCCTCGAACTGAGGGACGACGAGAAGGCCGAGACCCGGGCCAGGCTCGACGGCGATCTCTATCTGGTCGGCAAGATCCGCAAGTATGTGCTACTCCGGCTCGACGAGCTGCTGGCCCGCGGGCAGGGGGTGACGTACGACCACCCGCTCATCACCGTGGAGCACGTGCTGCCGCAGAACCCGAAGGCCGATTCGCAGTGGGTCGGGCTGTTCGACGAGGAGCAGCGTGCCCAGTGGACACACCGCCTGGGAAACCTGGTGCTGCTGAACCGCGCCAAGAACTCGGCGGCCCAGAACTACGACTTCGCCGCCAAGAAGGCCAAGTACTTCACCGGCCGCGGGGGAGTGGTCCCCTTCGCGCTGACCAGCCAGGTGCTCCAGCATGCCGAGTGGACCCCCGAGGTGTTGAAGGCCAGGCAGGAGGAGCTGTTGGGGGTGCTCTTCGAGGAGTGGCATCTGTGAGTGCGCGGGCCGGGGCGTGACGCCCCGGCCTTGAGGCCAAAAATCTCCAGGAAGTTCCAAGGAGTTCCATTATTGACGCTGTGTGGGCTATGGTCGTCCGCAACTCACGGCTCACGGCCCGCGTTACAACGCTGCTCCCGTGTGTCCCTAGTCGTTCAGTTGCCACCGGCCTGTCCGGCCGCTCGCTCCGCACTCGTCGCCTCCACGGGAGTCCCGTCATGCCCGTACCCGCCGATCCCGCCCCGGACCCGTCTCCCGCAGGGCCTCCTGCCCAGGAGCCGGCCGCCGGCACCCTCGCCCATCTCATCGCCGGGCGGCTCGCCGACTCGGACCTCGACGAGGACACCCGAGCTCTCCTACTCACCGCCTTCCAGGATGGCGGCGGGGCGCGCGGCCGGATGCCGGGCGCGTACGTGCAGTCCGTCACGGTCAGCGGCTTCCGCGGCATTGGCCGGACAGCACGCCTCCCCCTCACCCCCGGCCCGGGACTCACCCTGGTCACCGGCCGCAACGGCTCCGGCAAGTCGAGCTTCGCGGAAGCCGTCGAGATCGCGCTGACCGGTGACAACGCCCGCTGGCGCGGCCGCAGCGACATTTGGCGCAAAAGCTGGCGCAACCTCCATCACGGCCAGGAACCACAGGTCGCCGTGGAGTTGCGCATCGACGGCGATCCGGAGCCGGCCACCGTGCTCCGCACGTGGCACGGGGACGACGTCGCAGACTCCACCGCCGAACTCGACCGGCCCGGCCACGGCCCCGTCCCGCTTCCGGACCTCGGCTGGCAGGAGGACCTGGCGACCTACCGCCCCTTCCTGTCGTACTCCGAGCTCGGCCAGGTGATCGGCGGCAAGCCCAGCGAGATGTACGACGCCGTCGCCTCCATCCTCGGGCTGGAGCAACTCGCTGCCGTTGACAAGTGGTTGCGCGAGCTGGCCCGCGAGTACGAGGCACCCGCCAAGGCGGCCAAGGCCGAACTGCCCGCGCTGCTCGCTCTGCTGGACAGCACCGACGACCCCCGTGCCCGGGCCGCCCACACCGCACTGAGCGGGCGGTGCCCGGACCTCGCGCGGGCGGCCGAACTGGCCGCCGGGACCGGCGCGGCGGACGAGTCGCTCCTGTTCGACCTGCGCCGCCGCTCCACTCTGACCGGCCCTGACACCGAGGCGGTCGCCACGGCCGTGACCCGGCTGCGCGAAGCCATCGCCTCCGCAGAGGACCTGCGGGGCACGTCCGCCGAGGACGCGCTGCGCCGCGCCGAACTCCTCGCCCGCGCACTCGCCCACCACCGCGCCCACCCTGCCTTCGACACCTGCCCGGTGTGCGGCGGCACGGCCCGCCTCGACGAGGAATGGGCACGGGACGCCGCCGAGCAGGAACGCCGGCTGCGGGCCGAGGCCGAACAGGTCCTCACCGCCCGCAGGGAACTCGACGCGGCCGCGCAGGCCGTCCGCGACCTGGCCGTCCCGCCCCCCGACTGGCTGCCGTCCGAGATCGCCGCCGCCTGGGAGGACTGGCTGCGGTGCCGTACCGTCTCCGAGCCGGCCGTGCTGGCGTCCGTCTCCGAGAACGCCGCACGGACCGCCGCCGACGCAGCACGGGTCACCCGCCAGGAGGCCGCGGGGCACCTCGCCGACCAGGACGACACCTGGCGCGACGCCGCGCGGGCGCTCGCCGCCTGGCTGGACAAGGCCCACGCAGTCGAGCAGGCGGCACCGCGCCTGCCTCGCGTCAAGGCCGCCCAGAAATGGCTCAAGGCCACCCACGACGAGATCCGCGCCGACCGGATGCGGCCCATCGCCGAGGACGCCCAACGCATCTGGTCCAACCTGCGCCAGCAGAGCAACGTCGCCCTCGGCCCGGTCCGCCTGGGCGGCTCCGGAACCCAGCGCAAGGTCGCCCTCGACGTGACCGTCGACGACATCGACGCCCCCGCGCTGGGCGTGATGAGCCAGGGGGAGCTGCACTCCCTCGCCCTGTCCCTCTTCCTCCCGCGCACCTTCCTCCCGGAGAACCCCTTCCGGTTCCTCGTCATCGACGACCCGGTGCAGTCCATGGACCCCGCCAAGGTGGACGGCCTCGCCCGCGTCCTCGCCCTCCTCGCCGAGCACCGACAGGTCGTCGTCTTCACCCACGACCCCCGCCTGCCGCAGGCCCTGAAGTACTTGCGGCTGCCCGCCACCGTCCTCACCGTCGACCGCCGTGAGCGCTCCGCCGTACGAGTCCGCTCCGGCGACGACCCCGTCAAGCAGGCCCTGTACGACGCGAAGGCGCTCGCCAGAACCCGCGACCTGCCCGGCGACGTCGTCGCCCGGGTCCTGCCCGGCCTGTGCCGCACCGCACTGGAGGCCGCCCTCCTCGAACCGGCCCGGCGCCGGCTCCTCGGCACGGGCCTGCCGCACGCCGAGATCGAGCAGCGCATCGCCAAGGCCCACAAGCTCACCGAACTGGCCTCCCTCGCCCTCTACGGTGCGACCGACCGGGTGGGCGACACCATGACCGACCTCACCCGGGCTTACGGCCAGCAGGCCACCGACCACATCCGGTGGTGCAACAGGGGCTCCCACGAAGCCGTGCCCGTCGACGACGTGGAGGAGATCATCCGCCGCACCGCGGACCTCGCGAAGGCGGTGCGACCCCTGTGACCACGATCCGCCCGGCCACACCCGTCCCGTCCACGCGCCCGTCCCGGCTCCCTACAGCCCTCCCGCCTCCGCCGCCGTCCACCTCGACCCCCGAGGAACTGCTCGCGGGCGCGGACCGGTTGCTCGGCACGGCCACCGCCTCCACCACGGGCGTCTGGCCGCGCGCCGTGGCACTGCTGCTGCGCCACGCCCTCGAAGAGGCCCTGCGCCGCTACTGGCAGGCCCGCAAACCGCAGTTGGCCCGCTGCCCGCCGCACGCCCAGGCCCTGTGCCTGGAGGCCTACGCCGACTCCGACACGGCCCGCCGCTGGTCGGCGACGTGGGCCGGCCTCAGCCGGGCCTGCCACTACCACGGGTACGAGCTGGCTCCCACGCAGGGGGAGTTGTGTGCGTGGCGGGACGACGTCGAGCTGGTGATCGGGGCCTTGGCACGGGGAACGGCGTAGACGGCTGCCGTGCGCCTGCAGGGTGTTCGCCGTGCCATGGGCGTGTCATGGTCACCAGTCGTTGGGCCAGAGGCTGTGACACCACCCGTGAGGTGGAGCCGGAGGACATGCAATCAGCGTCAGAGGCGGCGGCGTTCGCGTGGGAGGTCGTGGCCGCGGCGGCCTTTCGCGCCGCCGGAGCGGGCGCTCCAGGCAGCCGGGCGCCGATCCCGTGTACGCCATGAACCATGGAGACCGCGCGTCGTGCGGGAGGTGTGGAAGTGGAGTCGCAGGTGCGCCGGGCGGCACCTCGGTATCGTGATCGGCATGCCGTCCACACACCTGCTGATCATCGGTGACCGCGCCGCACTGAGCTGGGTGGTGACTGCGCAGCGGATGGCCTTCCCCGCGGGGCGTTCCAAGGCGGCTCGGGCCTTGGAGGAGGGCGACGAGATCTTTCTCTACACCACGCGGGGCTGCTTCAGAAACCCTACGCGCGACCTCGGCCGCATCATCGGCCACGCCTGGGTCGCTAGCCCGGTGGGTGTCCTGGGGGATCCGGTTGTTTTCGGCGAGCGCACTTTTACCGAGGGCTGCCGCCTGGAGGTGTCCGGCCTCGCGCGGTTCCGCGAGGGGGTGGTTCTGCGTGACCTTGTGCCGCGGCCTTCCGTGTTCCCTGATCCGGCCACGTGGAGCGTTCGCATGCGGAGGGCATCGCTGACCCTGTCGCCGGGCGACGCAGACCTAGTGCGAACAGAACTGGAGCCGCTGTTGGTTTCCTACAGCGAGGCATCTGAGGGCTACCGTTGGGAGCCGGCGTCGGCCTGCCCCGACGGATCGGAGCGTCGTCGTCCGCCTCCCGACTCTGCACAGGGTCGTGTCGCCGCGCTCGGCGGCACGCTCGAGATCGTCGCGCATTTCGGTGGCACCCGCGTCGTCATCTCCTGATGACCGTGCCCGAGACCTGATTCTCGGGGACAACTCGACGCGACTCACGACTCATCGAGCATGGGGACGTACACCTGCGGGACGCCGCGGCGCTGGATCCGCGTAATGATCCGGACATCGCTGGCTGGCCGAAAAACGCGAACCCGCCCGCCCGGGATTCCTGTCCCTCGGCGGGGCAGGCGTCTTGCGGGCCTCTTCCACGCAACTTGCAGTCCATGATAGAGGGGGCGTTGAGTCGTGCCAGGCCCCGATCGGCTCAGGCGTCGTCCATGCGGCCGTCCATCTCGGCCGCGTAGCGGATGACATCGACGCGGTTGCCGTAACCCTCGTATGAGAGGCCGTTGAAGAGCGCTTCGATCGCAGCGGCGGTCCAACCGCCGTGGGAGGGCTCGGCCTCAATGCGTTCCACTCGCTCGATGTCTTCGACGGAGCCGGCTTGCAGACTGACTTGCAGGATGGGCGCAGCTACCTCGAGGAACTGCTTTGGCGACAGCAGGAACCTCGGCCCCCGCCCCGCCTCCGGAGTTCTGCGGTCAGCTCCGGGCGGGGACCCCGGTTGTACCCGTGCTCCTTCCGCCACCAGTCTTCCTTGGCATCCGCGATAACGAAAAGGACATCGCTCCGGCGCTCGGATGCCGCACGAAGGAGCTCTTCCCACACGAAGAAGTCGCCGACCGCTCCATCGCCGTCCTTCTTGGCATCCATGTAACCGGGCGGAACGCGCCTCTTGACGCGCTCCTTGCCCACTTCGGTGAGTTCGGTGCGTTCCTCGCGGCTGAAGGGTGTGCCGACGCGGCCGGCCAGGGCACGCTCCAGCCCGGCGATCACCGGATCGGCGCTGGTGTCATGAGTGATGTTCTGCCATTCACCTTCACCGACCTCGGTGATCTTCTTCTGTACCTCGTTGAAGACACCCGTCAGCCGGTCGCGGAGATCTGCCAAGTCCTCGTCACTCAGGGCCACTCGGTTGGCCCAGGTGCGCAGGGTCTGCACCGCAGTCCCGGCGTGGCCGCTCATCTCCTGGGAGGCGTTCTTGCTTGTCGATCGCGCAATGCTGATGACGCTTTCCCTGTTCCGCCAGAACTCGTCGACGACCTGGTGCGGAACCCACAGGCGGTCTCCGAGAGCGCCGAGTGCCCCGAGAAGGTCGGTCCGTGCCTGCGCCGTGTACCGGTAGAGGTTCAGCAGCACGTTCGCGTCGGGGGCGACCAAGCCGTCCGTCAGCACGGCGGTGTAGTCCGCCGTCGTCGGGGTCCGATAGGCGCCGAAGTTTTCGAAGAGTCCACGACCGCTCTCGCCGGTCGTCGTGTCACTCGCCACAGCTACCCCGCCTACGTCGCGCGTTGGGTCCCCTGCGCCAGCGCATCCGACGTGACCTTAACGTTTTCAACGGCGCGGCGTCGCGAACAACTGGGATTCCCCGTCAACGCCCGTGCCTGGTCGTGATCGACTCCCAGGACGTGGGCCGTCCTTGCCGTTGGTCACGGTCTCTCAAGGAACACAGCCGTCTCGTGGACGGCACTCCCGCACGCCGTCGTCGAGTCGGCGAAGCTGGGACGGCCGACACGGCCAGGACCGGATGCCACCGCACCCGATTCGTTCGGGGCGAGGGTGATTTCCGTCCAGACGGTCTTGCCGCCGGGCGGATACGGGGCCGTGCCCCAACGGTCGGCCAAGGCGGCGACCAGAAGGAGGCCGCGACCCGACTCGGCGTCGGGGAGAGGCCCGACGTCGGCCGAGGCCGACAGGAACGGGAGTTGATTGCCACGGGCGTCGGTGATGGCGATGCGGAGGGTGCCCGTGTCGAGGGTGAGGGCGAGGCGGAAGTCGCGTCCCTGGGCGCGGCCGTGCAGGGCGGCGTTGCTGGCGAGTTCGGCCACGATCTGCTCGGCACGCTCGGTGACGCCGGGTGACACCTCCCAGGCGCGGAGCTGTTCGACGGCGAGCAGACGGGCGAGGCGGGCTCCGCGACGTGTGGACGACAGGAGCTGGGACAACGTGCGTACCATTGCGGAGAGTTGGGGTGTGGTTGCATTCATGGGGCCACGGTGACGGGCGCGTGGGGGTGTGTTCCAGGAGCCCGGCCCGTACGGTAAGTCAGCGTACGGGCACATTCCGTGGACGGTACGCGGTGCTGTCCGTCACTCTGGGTGCCGTCGGGCGCAGAGACGACGGACAGCGCGTGTACGGAACCGGAGGTGGCCGCGTATGACGGGCGGCATCGACATCGACATCGTAGGCAGCGACCACCGCGGCGACAACGGCCGCGACGCCGGTTATGACGGCGACGACCTGGCCTCCTGCGAGCCGGACCGCGAACCCGATCCCTCGGACAGCCTGCGTACATGGGGCGCCGTCCAGCAGGCGCTGCGCGAACACGCGGGGTACAGCAGGGCCGAGTTCGCGGACATGGTGCGCTTCTCCAAGCACACCGTGGAGTCGGTGGAGCTGGGGCGGCGGATGCCCGACGAGTCGTACGTGGTGCGGTCGGAGGAACTCCTCGGGAACACCGGGGCGTTGCGGAAGTCGTCAAAGTACGTGACGCGGGGGCGGGGGGATGTGGGCCTCGCGGCGTGGTTCCGGCAGTGGGCCAAGTTGGAGCGGGTGGCGGTGAGTCTGTGCACGTATGAGTGCAGGCTGGTGCCGGGGCTGTTGCAGTCGGAGGGGTATGCGCGGGCGGTGTTCGAGGGGACCGTTCCGGTGGCGCCGGACAACCAGCTGGAGGACTTCATGGCCAGGCGGATGGAGCGGCAGCGGACGCTGTTTGAGCGGCCGACCACGCCGTTCAGCTTCATCGTCGAAGAACACGTCTTCCGGCGTCGGTTCCGGGACAAGGAGCAGATGCGGGAGCTGTTCGACCATGTGCTGGAGCGGAGCGCACCACGCAACGTGACGCTTCAGATCGTGCCGTTGGAGGCAGGGCTGCACGCCTGTCTGGATGGGCCGGTGCGGCTTCTGGAGACCCCGAAGGGGCAGCGGCTTGCGTACTCCGAAGGGCAGCAGAACGGCCGCCTGATCTCCGACCCGAAAGAGGTGAGCCTGCTCTACCAGCGCTATGACACACTGCGCTCGCAGGCCCTGAACGCCCAAGGACTCGCGGGGTCTGCTGGAGCGACTCCGAGGAGAGCTATGAGCACGACGGAACTGGCCTGGTTCAAGTCCAGCTACAGCGGCAGCCAGGGTGACGACTGCGTCGAGGTCGCCGCCACCGAACAGGCCGTGTGCGTAAGGGACTCCAAGGACGTGACACGCCCTCATTTCGCGGTGAGGCGTGAGGGCTGGTCGCGGTTCGTGGGGTTCGTGGCGGAGGTTTGAGCGGTGTAGGCGTCGACGGGTGGTGACCGGTGTGGTGCGGGTGCGGTGCCATCCGCCCCCGCACCACACCGTCGGTATGGCTACGCTCCGAACTCCGTATGCCCAGCTGTGCCGAGGCGTCATAGGCACCGTTCCCGGATCCGCTTCCCGGATCGGAAGACGGGTCGGTGGAGTCGTGAGTTCCAGCTCTCTTCGCCAATGGACCAGCGCCCTGGTGGTGTGCCTATTGCGGATCGTCCCGTTCCATTATGGCGGTCGCCGCCTCAATGCCGTTGACTACCTGGTACTCGAGGTCGCTGATCCCGGCCCCATGGATTACCGCGTCGAAGTGCTTGCGGGCCGAAGCGATCTTGTTTTGCTCCATGGGGCGCAGCAGTTCGAGCTCGTTGACATCCTTGGTCTCAAAGACGATGTAGCGGCTGCCATCGGTTCGCTCAACGGCTAGCGCCCAGTCGGGGTTGTAACTACCCAAAGGGGTTGGGATCTTGAAAGACGCCGGAAGTTTCACGAAGGTCTTGACCTCGGGGCGCTGCAGGAGCGCGAGCGCGAAGTCCTTCTCCGGAGTCGAGTCGATGACCAGGTACCGGTATACCGACTTCTCTTCGAACGAGACCGCGTTGCCGTCCGCGTCGGTGACGATGTTCCCTCCGGGGCCGGTGTACCCGGCAAGGTCGGCTTCGCGGAAAAGGCTGAGCGCATACCTGCGGTCTGCTTCGGGCCGGGAGGAGTCCACCAGCTCGTAGCGCACTCCCTTGACCAGGAAATCGGCCTTGGTGATGTTGAGTTGGCGGCTCACCTGGTCGATGTATGCCTGCGGATTGTTCCGGAACTGTCCGAGCGTGCCGGACTCGGTGAGGACGTGGGCGAGCGTGGCACGGGTCAGTTGGGTGCGGTCTGCGAGCACGGAAAGAATGTCGGGCAGGTCCTCGCTGTCCGCGTAGGTGACGTCCGCGCGTCGCGCCGCTGCGGCCTCCGCGGTCAGACCGCTCTGGTCGATGCGCTGCACGCGGTGTGTGCGCCACTCGCCCCGACGCTTGGGTACGGGAAGCATGTCACGCAGCGCCTTGACCATCGCCTTACGCAGGCTGTCTTCGCCGACCTCGACGCGGTACTCCGTGCGATGCCGGATGCGGTTCCACAATTCCTGGAACTCGGGGCTCTCCAAGCGTTGCTGGACGAGAGGCACCGCGACACGTTCGCCGGCCTTCTTGACATCGATCGGCTTGGCCAGGCGCTTGATGAGTCCGAGCACCGCCTTGACTGCGGCCTGGGACTCCACGGAGTCGCTGACAATCTTGGTGAGGTTCTCGTCGCCGGTCCTTACGGCCTGGCGCAGGCTGTCCTGTACCTTTCCCTTGGCGTCGATGTACCCCTCGGTGAACAGAGCCTGATACAAGGTCTGCGCGGCGGCCGAGCCGACCGGAACGACATTTCCGTCCTCCGCCTTGAAGGGCAGGCGTGCGAAGCCGTCCACGGTGACGATGCCGAACTGGATGCCCAGGTCCTCGGCCAACTCGTGCTGAAGCCGATCGGCGAACTCCTCGTAGGACTCGTTCGCGATCACGGTGAGGCGGTTGATGTCGAAGCCGTGCACTCGGTTGCCGGACCCGTCCACGCACAGACGCAGGCCACGACCGATGGACTGTCGCCTCCACCGCTCGGTGCCCATGTTCCTCAGCACACAGATCTGGAAGACGTTGGGGTTGTCCCAGCCCTCCTGCAACGCGGAGTGGCTGAAGATGAACCGGATGGAGGTGCCCGGTGTGGTCAGACCGACCTTGTCCCGCATGATCTGCTCGTAGGCGAGACCTGCCTGTTGACGTCCCTTGTCGGTGGTCTCCTTGGTGTCCACCAGCACTTCGGCGCCACCCTTGCGGCGGTCCACCGAGAAGTACCCCTGGTGGGCCTCCCTCGCGACCTGGTCTGCGGCGCTGCCGCCCAGCAGGGTGTTGAACTCCGGCTCGGAGGCGATACGCGTGTACTCCTCCTCGAAGATCCGCTGGTACTCGCCGGGAAGAGCTTCTCCATCGGGGCCGTACTCGCGGTACTTGGCCACGGAGTCGACGAAGAAGAGGCTGAGCACCTTTATGTCGCGTCCGTGGATCGCGAACTCCTGCTCCTTGCGCAGGTGCTGCCGGATGGTCTGAGCGATCATCTGGCGGGCTCGCTCGCCGATACTGACCTCGGCGCCGATGCTGTCGCCCGCTCGCAGCGGCTGCGCGACGGTGTCGAAGGAGATGCTCTGCTGCCCCTGAGCCGCGTTGATGGCGACCACGGTGAGGGCCTTGTACAGGTCCCGACCCGTGACGTCCGCGAGGTTGCTGCGGGACGTGGTGTCCACGGTGACAGCCTTGCGCTTGATCTCGTTGCCCTGTTCGACGTCTGCCTCGACGCGTGCCGTGATCACTCCGTTGCCGCGCTTCACGTCGAGCAGTCTGACGTACGGCGTTGTCCCGCTGGCGGAGGTGACCAGGGAGTCGACCTCGATCTGCTTGACCAGCTGATTCTCGTAGGCGGCGATGGCGTCCAGGCGATAGACGAGGTTGGCCTTGTCGCCCTTCGGGTGGGTGGCCGAGTAGCGCAGGGTGGCCAGGGCGTTGAAGTTCTCAAGCGCGCTGCGACCCGCGCCCTTCTTCTTGCCGGTACCGGTGTCGCCGTACACGCTCTGCGGCTCGTCGACGATGATGATCGGGTTCGTGGCCCGGATCAGGTCGGCGGGTACCTCGAAGTCGAGTTCCTCGGCCGGCTGGTAGACCTTGTTGGTCTTCTTGTTGATCGCCCCGACGGTGACGATCATGATCTCGATGCTCGGCGAGGTGGCGAACGAACGCACGCGAGAGGGGTTGTTGCCGTCGAACTGGAAGAAGTTCATCGGCGGGTTGCCGTACAGGGCTCCGAAGTGCGCGCGCAGCATCCGGATGGACGTCTCGACGCCCTCCTTGATAGCCACCGACGGCACCACCACCATGAACTTGGTGAACCCGTAGAACTGGTTGAGCTCGTAGATGGTGCGCAGGTAGACGTATGTCTTGCCGGTGCCGGTCTCCATCTCGATCGTGAAGTTCATCGAGTCCAACGAGGGCTCCGGAGTAAGACCGGTGCCGTTCTGCACTTCGTGCAGATTGTCCAGGATCGTCTTCCGATCCAGGTGCAGCATGTTCCCGTAGCCCAGGTCAGTCAGCCCGTCGAGCCCGGCGCGCGCTGACGGGTGCGCGTGCACGGTGAACTGGGATTCCATCCTTTCCTGACCCTTGAACAGCCCGGTGACCGCGTCGATGGCCCGACGCTGGTAGTCGAGGTCCGCGTCGAAGGAAAACTTCATTCAGATGCTCCGCAGCGTGGTAAAGCCGGCCTGCTCGACAGCGGCGGCGAAGTTGAGCTTGGCGGAAGAGTCGACGAAGCCCGTGTCACGGACGACGACCGTGGTGTCGGCGTCGCCCGGGGCCTCATCGCGCCAGGCCACCAGAGCCTTCGCGACCTCACTCGCACGCTCCACCGTGATGTCCGTGCCGAAGTATGCGAACAGCGTTCCGGCCAGGTTGTACAGGGTGCTGCCGGCGACCTCGCGCGTCTCCAACGGCGTGGTCAGGTCCACGCCCAGGCGCAGCATCATCTCGACCAGCAGATCGTCCGTGGTGCGCCCGGCGACGAGGTTGTCCACGGATTCGAGAAGGTTGAGCTGGTCGGGGGTTCCGTCCCAGGCCTTCACGTTGCTGGACGCCAGGTGATAGGACCGGAAGCCGGTGTCGGTGCGTACGGCGTCAGGGCTCTGACTGGAGACGATTTGCTCGCCTGCACGGCGCAGCCGCTCGCGGGTGATATCAGCGATCGAGTCGTAGCCGTCCTTGCCTTCGACCTGCTCCTCGAGCTGGACAAGGATGTAGCGACGGTTACCGCCGTCGGCGGCGTTGAGATCCATGACGGCGTGGCCGGTGGAGCCGGAGCCAGCGAAGAAGTCGAGGACGAGAGAGTCTTTAGAGTCTTGGGTTACGAGGTTGATCCAGCGGGAGAGGACGTTGGTGTCCTTTGGAAAGTCAAATACTCCATCGCCAAGGAGTGCGTCGAGTGACTTTGAAGCACTTGTTCTCTTCTTCTCAAAAACCGACGTGGGTACCACCCCGTCGTCGGAATCCAGATACGTCTTCCGATTGATGTACTCGGTATGGTCTTTACCCCATACGATGAGGTTAGCATCAATGTCCTGCTGCATTCGCTCGGGAGTCGAGTAGACCCATCCACGGCTGGGAACCATCACCGGAAGGCCGGTTACTGGATGAACGACGTCATAGCGAGGTCCGCCGCCACCGGGCCAGGAAATATCACGTTTACGGAAGACTCTTCCATCTGGCTCGAACTCGTAGAACCTGTTGTTCTCCTTGGCGGGATGTCCCTCAGGCAGTGAGGAAATCCAGGCCTTCATAAGCGCAGTGGCCTTCTTGGGGTCACGGCCGGAGTTATCCCAAGCTGTCTTCGCCGCTTCTCGGGTGGCCTCGTCTGCGGGGCGCTCTTCCCGCCAACGGACACCCATATCGCGAAGCGAACCCTCATTCTTTACGTAGATGAGCATGTAGTCGTGCCCGACCGAAACATATCGCGAGTCGTTCTTTCGACCACCCTGCCAGATGATGTTGGCGACGAAGTTCTCTGCCCCGAAGACCCGATCCATCAAAAGCTTGAGACGTGCATGTTCAGTGTCATCAATCGCAACGATGATGACACCTGTTTCTTTGAGCAAATGGTGTGCCACGAGCAATCGCGGATACATCATCGACAACCACGCCGAATGCCTGGACGCGCCGGCCCTGCGGTCTTGTGCCCGATCGGATCCGGTGCCGGTTTGTAGCACCCCCTCTTCGTCCCGTTGCCCCGCGACCGTCTCGTGCTCGACCTGCGAGCTGACGCGCTTGTCGTCGTAGATGAAGTCGTTGCCCGTGTTGTAAGGCGGGTCGATGTAGATCACGTCGACCTTGTTGGTGTATCCGCGCCGCAGCAGGCGCAGGACCTCAAGGTTGTCGCCCTCGATCACGATGTTGCGGGTGTTGTCCCAGTCCACTGATTCTTCGGGCTTGGGCAGAAGCGTGCCCGTGGCGGGGAGGGTGGACAGGCGGCGGGCCTCGGCCATGCCGGGCCAGCGCAGGCCGAATGCCTCGGCGGTGTTCGGGGAGGCGTTGTCACCCAGCAGGTCCCGGAGGGCCTCGATATCGACGGTGCCGTCGACGACGGCGTCGGGGAAGAGGCGGGCCAGAAGGTCGAGGTTCGACTTGGCCTCGCCGGGGCCGGTCAGGTCGTCGACTGGTTCGAAGTCCAGGGTCACAGGTGGTGTCTTCCTATGTGGGGCGGGAGCGGACTTGGGAGCCGTTCAGGCGATGCCGTGGTGGCCGTCGGTACTGTATAGGTTGCCTCTGACATGCCCGATCTGTGCACGTAAAGTCCGCGCTTCAATGTTGAGCTCGATGCGTCGTTGCTGGTTCTTCGCTCGTTCGCGTCACGTACGACGGTGATCAGTTCGCTTTCCAGATCGGTTAGCCGTCGGCGCAGCGCGATGGCATCCACCGCTTGCAGAGCAGTGCTGGCGGGGCGCCCGTCAGTCGCGGCGGTACGCACAAGGTCGCGGTACAACGCCCACATGTCGGTGCGGTCGAGCCGATCAAGGTGCAGGGCGCCTGGCTCGATCCCTCCGGCCGGCACCATGACGTGCGCGTCGATCACGGAGGTCGACCGGGTGGGATCCGTACGGCTGACATGGCTGAGTGCCAGGGAGAGTGTCGTATAGCCGTCCGACATGTGGGCGAGTAGCACCACGGGCTTGGCCAGGCTGCGGTGAACGAGCTCGGTCACGCGGGTACGGTCAGCCGCTGACGTCTTCTCCGCCACGAGAACTTCCAGGACCGGAACGTCGACGACAGCACGTTCGGCGTCCTGGTACTTGGGCACCTGGATGGTCTCCGGGCGCAGTATCCCGACCAGCTGCGCCGAGGCCACCGCCTTGGTTATCAGGCGGGCATCGGCGGGTGCCTGATCCTCGAACTGCGCGGCGAGCATCTTCTTCGTGAGGCGGTGCTGCTGGCGTGCCGCATCAGGCAGAGCAAGCAGGTCGGCGCCGTCGTGCTCAAGAGGTATCTCGCTCACGGGATCACCGGCATCCAGGCGACGACGTCCACGGCGTCCAGGCCAGGGGCGGTGGCGTCTGTGCCGAGCTGGGAGGGGCCTGCGGAGAACAAGGAGGCGACCATGCTCTCCTCGGCCCTGCCGGAAGCGGCTCGGACCGCCACATCCAAAAGGTCGCGGTAGTGCTTCATGGACTTGCCTGATCTGGTCGCTCTGTCGAAATCTGCGAGGACAGTGGCGTCAGGGGCGGTGTTGCCCAGGCAGTGGTGGCGCAGCACGTCGAGGGCCAGCTTGGGTTCCTCGATCTCGTGGGCGAGCCTGCCGTCGTCGGTCACGTAGGCGAGCACGTACGGGGCCAGCGGGTACGCGTTGGAGAAGGTGAACGCGTCGTCCCGCACTCGCAGGAGGAAGACCGCTCCAGGTGCGAGTCCGTCGTCGGCCAGGGCCTTTTCGAAGCGGGTGACTCCGAAGAGGGCCAGGGGCCAGCTGGTGATCTCCTGAATTTCTCCACGCTTGCGTGCGGCGGCGTCCATGCGGAAGTCGGAGAGGGTCAGGTCGGTGATGCTCAGACCGCCGGCGAGGTCCTCCATGGTGGGGGCGGCCTGCTGCATCTGCTGCAGCTGCTTGCGCCGGTAGTCGAGGTCGTTCATGTCACCGGACGTGACGTCCAGGACGTTCTCCTCGCCGGTCGCGGAGACGTCCAGCAGGGCCATGCGGCTGGACACGCGTGTTTCGAGGTTGATGTATGCGTCAAGGTCCATGTTGGGCCAGAAGTTGACGAGTTGAACGCTGGTGTTGGTCGTGCCCAGGCGATCTACTCGGCCGAAGCGCTGGACAATGCGCACGGGGTTCCAGTGGATGTCGTAGTTGACCACCGTGTCGCAGTCTTGAAGGTTCTGGCCTTCAGAGATGGTGTCGGTGGCGATCACAATGTCGATCTGCGGGTCATCCAGGTCGCCGCCCTTGGAGCGCGGTGAGAACGCAGTGAGAACGTCGATCATGTGGACGCGCTTCATCGGGAGGGTGGTTCGGGTGCTCTGCCCGGTGATCAGGGCTACGTGCACGCCCAGCTCGTCGGCGGCCCAACGCGCCACATGCTCATAGAGGTACTCGGCCGTGTCGCTGAACGCGGTGAACACCAGAGCCTTGCGGTTGCCGTCGTTCGTGGGGTGCTCGACCTTGTCGCGCAGGAAGTCCTTGAGCTCGGCCAGCTTGGCGTCGCGACTGGCGTTGACCGCCGTCACTTCGGTAAGCAGGGTGGCCACGGTGTCGCGGTCCTGTTCGAGTTCCTGCCTCCACCGAATCCGGTCGATGTCGGCGAGGAAGACCTTGACGCTGCCGCCGACGGTGTCCTCGAACTGAGGGTCGTCCAGGTCGATCTTCTCCAAGTCGGCGAAGCTGTCGATGGAGGTTCCCTCGGTCCCGTTCGCCTCGTAGGCGTCGATGCTGGCGATCGCCCTGTCTATGGTGGCGAGGATCTTGCCGAGGGTCATGCCCAGGGAGTTGACCGAGGACTCAAGGCGCTTGAGCAGCCCCACGCGCAGCAGGTGGACCACGTTGTTCTCACGGTCGGTCTGCTTCCACACACGTCGGCCGCCCGTGCGTACCTGCTGGTCGTACAGGTCGGCGTACTTGCTCTCGTACTTCGCGCTGACATAGGAGGTGGGCTTGTAGGCCGCCAGGTTCAGACGCAGGATCGACCGGTTGATCTCTTCCAGCGGGATCATCATGTCGGCCGTGTCGATGGGCGGGGTGAGGTTCATCGGGGCAAGGCGATCGGGAAACTTCCCCACGTCCTTGGTGCCGTAGTACTTCTGGATGTGCTTGCGCGATCGGGCGATCGTGACCAGGTCCAGCAGGCGGATGTAGTCCATGCCGAGTGTGCCGACCAAGGACTTCGTGCTCCGGGTGGCCGCGGGCATACGCTGCCATGCCTTGAAGTGTTTCTGTGCCTTGGTCAGGGTTGCCTCGATGCTCTTGATCCCGTCTGTGGCCAGGGCCTGATCGTCTCCTTCGGTGGCGAACAGAACCTGGTTCTTGAGGTCGGCCAGACGGGTGTTCACAGGCGTGGCGCTGAGCATGAGGACTTTGGTCTTGACCCCGGACCTGAAGACCTCGTTCATGAGGCGCTCGTATCGGGTCGTTCGGCCCTTGACCTGAGGGTTGTTGCGGAAGTTGTGCGATTCATCGATCACGACGAGGTCGTAGTTGCCCCAGTTGATGTTGGCCAGGTCGATGTCCCCTGACAGCCCGCTGGTTCGGCTGAGGTCGGTGTGGTTGAGGACGTCGTAGTGGAAGCGATCCGCGGCCAGCGGGTTGCGCCTGTCGTTGCCGCGGTAGATGGTCCAGTTCTCCCGCAGCCGCTTGGGTGCGAGGACGAGGACGCGGTCGTTGCGCAGCTCGTAGTACTTGATGACGGCGAGGGCTTCGAAGGTCTTGCCCAAGCCCACGCTGTCAGCGATGATGCACCCGTTGTGGCGCTCAAGCTTCTCGATCGCGCCGAGCACGCCGTCACGCTGGAACTTGTAAAGCTTCTTCCACACGACGGAGTCGTAGAAGCCTGTTCTGCCGCGCTCGGCGGTCTCCTCGCCGGCTTCTTCGACGAAGTCCTTGAACAGGGAAGTCAGGATACGCAGGTAGACGGACTCGGGGGCCCTGTCCTCGAAGAGGGCTCGGGCGGCGGCGAGGAACTCCTCTTGGACGGCGCGGGTGGTCGCATCGTCGTGCCACATCCGTTCAAAGTTGACGACGGTCTGCGCCACCTTGTCCGCGTCCGTGGTCTCCAGGGGGAAGTACAGGTTCGGGGAGGCAACCAGGCCGAGGCTCTCGGCCTCAAGGCCTGCGCCGTCAACTACATAAGGGAACGGGCCGTCGACGCTCGCCCAGGTGTCGCGCGTCCGTCGCTTGAGCGTTCTTGCCTGGAGGCGTTCTTCGGCCCAGGCCACGAACGCGTGGGCGATGCGGTGCTGGTCCAGACGGGCACGCTTGAGGTTCTCCTCCTCAAGCCCGTTGAGGGGGAACTCCTCAAGGCTGTGGCCGTGCAGGAGCAGACGCAGGTCGACGTCGGTGAGCTCGTCCTGGAGCGCTTCGTAGACGAACAGCGAGAACGACTCCGACAGCGAGTCCAGGCGGGTGGCGCCGGTCAGGTGCTTGCGCAGCTGGTCGATGGCGCGACCTGCGTCGCTGGGGACCATATGAGTGGAACCTCCGGGTGTGCACTTGGACGTGATTGGGTGTAAGTCACATCAGGCGATGGGCTGTTGGCGTTAGGTCTCGCTCGGGCGGCGCCCGGGAGCTCGCTCACCGGTCGGCTGCCCCCGCTCGTCCAGTTCCCAGTGGCAGGCCGGCTCCATGCACGGCGAATTGATGATCGGGTTCTCGATCACTGCTGCCATGCTCTAGATATCCCCCTCACGCCACATCTGCGTGGACCGTACATCCTGTCACTGCCATTGACACCCCATTCGTGCATGATCAGGCAGCCCGCACCCTGTGCTCCTTCCGCTCCAGCCACCCCATAACCACCTGATGTGCCCGCCACCCATCCGGAAACTTAGGCGGCACATCCAGGTACACAGGGCTGCTCCGCGGATGCCGGTCCAGCAGGTCGCGGATTCCGGCGCGGGCCACCACGACGCACGCGAAGCGGTGCCGGGAGAGCAGGACGCACAGGCGGCCCGTCTCCAGGTGGAAGGCGGAGGCGTCCTGGCGGCCGGACAGCGGGTGCCAGACGAGGGTGACGTCGAACTCGCGGCCCTGGAGGCGGTTGGCGGTGTCCACCGTGATGCCGGTCAGGCCGCGGGCGGCGAGGCGGGAGCGGACCGCGTCCGCCTGGACGGTGCGTGCCGTGCCGATCGCGATGCGGTCCGCGGTCAGGGGCTCCCCGTTGACCAGCGCACCGCGCTCCAGCAGCCGGGCCGCCGTCGCCGCGAGGGCCTCGGCCACCTCCGGGTCCTGGTCCAGGGTGTGGCGGGCAGGGAGTTCCAGGTGGCCCCAGCCGGAGGCGGAGGCCCGGGCGAGGACGTCGTCCAGCGGGCCGGAGCCGTGGGACAGGCTGGCGTACGACAGCACGCGCTCCGGTGCCGTCGTGCCGGGGACGAACCGGTAGAAGGGGTAGAAGGCCTGCTCGACCAGGGGTGCCGCCGTCTCCGGGAGGCGCCAGGAGACGGGGAGTTGGTGGCGGACGAGGTCGGGGTTGTGGGCGAGGGTGACGTCGACCGCGTTGCGCAGGGGGTCCCAGGTCAGGCCGTGCCAGCGGTCGGACTCCACAGTGGCGAAGGGGTCGAGCTGGCCGGGGTCGCCGACGAAGAGGACCTGCGAGTCGTCCTGGGCGAACAGCGGGGCCGTCGCCAGGAGCCCGTCCGAGCGCATCTGGTACGCCTCGTCGACGATGGCCCACCGCCACGGCGCGCACTTGTCCGGGGTGACGAACGACCACTTCTTCGCGGTGGACACCACGACGGGCAGGTCGCGCAGGTCCGTCACCTGGCTGCTCCCGGTGACGTTGGGGTGCCGGGTGACACGGGGCGGGAGGATGTGGCCGCCGGCGTGGAGGCGGCCGAGTGCCAGGCAGGGATGCTCCCGTGCGATGCGGTCCACCAGGTCGTCGACCTGCTCGTTGGTCTGCGCGACGATCATGAGCTGGTGGCCCGCGGACGTCAGGTGTCCGGTGGCCTTCACCACCAGCGTGGACTTCCCGGCTCCGGGAGGCGAGTCCACCACGACGCCCCGGCCGGGCGCGGTGTCGAGGCTGGTCAGGATCCCCGTGACCGCCCGGTCCGCGCGTTGGCCGGGGGTGAGAGCTTCGGGCTCCCTGGTGTCGGGAAGGAGGGCGGTCACTCCCAGGTCTCCTCTGCGTCTTCGTCGGTGGGTTCGTACGGCTGGGGCGGACCGCCGTGGGTCCAGGGGGTGTTCTCCTCGGCGGGCAGGGCGGACGGCATCGCCGTGGGGTTGAGCGTGGTGTACGTCAGCTCCTCGCCGGTCTCCGCGAGGGTGCCGGCCGGTGCCGGCGGTGTGCGCTTCCTCGCGAAGCCGCCCTTGAGCTGGAGCACCACGGTGTGGCCGCCGTCGTCCTCCTGCCGTACGTCGAGGATCCGGGCCTCCTGGCCGGGCCGGGCGGGGGACCTCACCTCGGTGCCGACCGCGAGGCCGACGCGGGTGTCGGTGCGGAGCGTGATAGTCGGGCGCCACACCTGGGAGCGGGGACGGTCGCCGGGGACGAAGCGGTCTTCGTCCCTGGCCGTCACTGTCCCCGTGAATGCCTCGCCGGTCAGCTCGTACTCGGCCATCACCAGCGGGTCGTCGTACGCGCGCTCTGCCTCGTAGCGGGCGACCGCGTCCTCCAGCCGGGCCAGGCGGCGGGCGGCTCTGACGGCCTGGTCGCGGCGGGCCTGCGGGCGGCCGTCGGCGTCCAGGTACTCGGCGTACTCGGAGAACCAGCGCCGGTCGAGGGCCCAGCGGTCGGGGACGTGGGCGCCCTCCGGCAGATCGCGGAGCAGCTCCACGCCGCGCCACATTAGCCGCCAGGTGGGCAGCATCTGGCCGCTCAGCTCACGGTCGATCTGGCGGCCGACCGCCTCGCGTCCGCGGTCCTCGGACGCCTCGTCGTAGCGCGTCATCAGCTCGTGGAGGGTCCGGTCGAAGACCGGGTCCGTGGACGGACCCGCTGGCGGCCACGCGGCGGTGTCCTCCGCCTCCCGCGCCGCCCGCGCGCCGTCGCCGCCCTCCGGTGGATCGATCCAGGCGAGCAGGGACGCGAGATGGGAGTCTTCGGAAGGGCTCTGGCCCGTGGCCCAGTGCGCGGCGAGCAGCCGGGTCATCGCGAGGAGCACACCGGAGTTCGGGAACTCGGCCAGCTCCGCGAACCAGGTCAGCCACTTGCCGAGGGCGGGCACGGACAGGTCGACCGCGTACGGCCCCTCGGTGGCGCGCAGTCTGGTCAGTCGGCCGAGCAGGCGCACATACGCGATGCCCTCGCCGTTCGGCACGAGGAGCTGCGGGGCCCGCTGGAAGCCCAGGCGTTCCTCCTTCTCCTTGCCGCGGCCGACGGTGTAGGGCTCGGTCTCCGTCCGGCACCCGTCGATGTACGCGAGCAGGAGTGTGGCTAGGCGCTCGGCGAACCGGAAGCGTTCGGCGCGGTCGCGCGGCTGGCGGACGGTGAGGAGGGTCGGGTGCTCGGGGTCCGTACCCGCGAGCGCGGCCAGGGGCGCGCACGCCTCGCCGGCGAGGGTGAGCGGCACCAGGACGAACGGCTTCTCGTCCAGGTGCTGGTGGCGGACTGTCGACAGCGGTTCGGCACGGCCGGTGCGGGACGCCGTGAGCGCCGCGACGGTGGACAGGACGCTCATGCGGCCCCCCGGCGAAGTCGGCGCAGCCGGGCGGCGGCGCGCAGCAGGTCGGCGGCTTCCGCCTCGGCCTCCCCCGGGGCAGCGACGCCGTCCAGGTAGTCGAGCGCGGTGCGGGTGGAGTCGATGCCCGGCAGGTCGTTGCGCACGCCGTTGCCCAGACGGGCCGGCGAGGCACACCCGTCGGCCTCGTCGCGGCAGTAGCGCGCCATCTCACAGAAGGACAGGCAGGAGGGCGTGTACGACGCGTCCAACGCCTCTATGGAAGAGGAGAGTTCGTCCGTGCTTCGGGTCGTGTCCAGGGTCGCCGTCTCGGGGAGTTGGGCCGCGAGGTCCTCGGCGCGCCGCAGCCGCGAGAGCTGGAATTGGAGTGCGTCGAGTTCCTGCCGGAGGTCGATCAGGCGGCCGTAGGGGCGGTTGGAGAAGTCCTTGGGGCAGACGAGCAGGAACTCGTGGGAGATCTGCTCGGTGGGCAGGCCGGCGGTCTCGAAGGCGCGGTGCAGGGCGAGGACGTACACCGCGGCCTGCTTGGCCGCCTCGGCGACGGCGGTCGGATTGGCCTGGCCGTCGATCGCTGCGAACGAGCGGATCAGGACGACGTAGAACTTCCCCCCGATGCGGTGGGTGAGCGCGTCCGGCTCCAAGTACGCCGTCTGCCCGGCGACTTCGAGGGTGAGCACGGGGCGGTCGAGGATGAGCCGTACGTCCTGGCCGGAGGCCACGTGCGCGATGAGGCGGCCGGTCTCCCGCTCGCGCACGTGCAGGGCCGTGTTGCCCCCCACCTCGTTGAGGTCGGTGACATGGGCCTCTGCCACGGGGACGGAGAGCTGCTCGCGCAGCAGCCGGATGAGCTCGGCGTAGCCGCCCCACTTCACGAGGCCGTGGAACGCCTGTTCGCGGGCGAGGGCGAAGGGTGACTGGCCGAAGCGCGGCTCGTATCCGACCTGCTGGGCGAGCAGTGCCTTGTCCACCCCGGCGGCGTCGAGGACGGCGCGACGGGCGCAGGCGGGATTCGCGGTCAGGGCGGTGATCTTGCGGGCGGTGTACGGCTGAGGGGGCTGCGGTCCACGCAGCCGCGCCAGTCGGTCGTCGGGAGGTTCGGACTGCTGCGAGGGCATCGTCTCTACTTCGGGAACGTCTTCGGGAGGTCACCGGCGTGCGAGGCGTCTGACGCTATCGCCGTCGGGAAGGGTCAGGGCAGGGTTCCACCCGCGTCGCGCAGGGCGTCGCGCATCGGTGCCGCACCGAACAGCTGCTGTTTATCGGCGAGTTGGGCACGGGCGCGCTGTGCGGCCGCTTGCCTCTGCTGATCGTCCTCCTGCTGGTGGACGGCCGCTTCGGCGTTTGCGGCGGCGATCACGCGGGCGGGGTCGGGTTCCGGGGCCGCGGCGTCGTAGGCGCCCGGGATCGTGAGGGCGAAACGGCGCAGCAGCCGCCAGGCCGCGTCGGGGGCCGGATGCCCCGCGGTGGTGAGCCGCTGGATCTGCTCGGCGGTTCCCACCGCGTGGGTGAGGAAGTCGGCACGCGGGCTGAGCGGGCCGATGATCCGCCGCTCCACGGGCCAGGTGGACAGGGTCAGGAGTCCGCGTGCGGGGACGAGACGGTCGTGGGTCAGCGCCGCGCAGATGTAGTACGGGCGGGCATAGCCCTGTGCGGTGAAGGAGCGCTCCTCGTCGCGGCGCAGGGACGCGAGTTTGGTGGCGACCAGCGACTCGGTGAAGAACGCCTCGTACGTGGACGAGATGAGCTTCGGGGCGGCAGGGGCGCCCAGCAGGGTGAGTGCCTGGTGGACCTGTTCGCGGATCGGGATGGAGCCGTGCGTCGGGCGCTCCGTGCGGCGTGGTGCGCCTGTGGTTGCCGACGTCTGCGGGGCCGGGGGCTCGGCCGGGAGTGCCTCGCCGTCCGGTTCCGCCTCGGTCTCGAGGGCGTGCTCCCAGGCGGCCTCGGCTTCGCGCAGCGCGCGACGGATGCGCACGGTTTCGGCCTTGTCCCGTGCGCGCACGGCACCGCGCAGCTCGGTGCGCAGGTGGGACAGGCGCTGCTCGAGTTCCTCCAGTGATGCCGCCATGCGGGGCAGCTTAGCGCAGCAACCAACCTATGCCAAGAACTTCCAATGAGTTCCAAGATTACCTGCTACGGTCGCATGCGGCGGCGCACCCGGCCGGACCGAAGGGTGCCGTCTGTTCCGAGACAAGGGGGAGGCAATGAGTCACGACACGACGGCATGGCACAAGCCACACTGGCTGACCGGGAACGACGGCCTCATGCGCGTGGGGCCCGGTACGGGTGGGAGCGAGGAGCACACCTGCCCCTCGCACGCCGCGGCCAAGGCCCGGCCCGGTCTGTGGCCGGCCCGGCCTCTCCGGCTTCCGAAGCCGGAGCTCGAGACGTTCACCCTCGGGCCGGTGATGGACGCCGTCGACCGGGTCGAGTTCCACGGTGAGACACCCGACCAGGCCCTGGCGGGGCTGCGCTCCCGCACCCCCGCGCTCCACCCCGGTCACCTGACGTATGCCGAGCACGCCCTCCGTACGTACATAGAAGCGTGCACCGGCGACGGTGAGCAGCGGCTGCAGCCGGTCCGCCCGTACTGGGTGGCCCAGCGAGAGAACGGCAAGTTCTGGGAGATGTACGCCTGGTGGCGCAGGTACGAGTCGGCCGACGGACGACTGCGCGAGTACCGGCGGCTGCGGCACGGCGAGGCCAAGGACTCCGAGCCCGGCGAGATCGCCATCGCCGTGTACGTGGCCGTTCACGGGCGCCAGGCGGCCTGGCCGCGGAAGTGGGCGCGCGCGTTCCAGCCGTACGGACCCACTGCCCGGCCCGAGCGGGTGCGTATCGTCGAAGTCGGGCTCGCCGACGGACAACCGCGCGTGCAGTTCGACGGGACGGCCGAGGACGCCGAGGCGTACTACGCCGAGCACGGGCACGCGCACGTGGCCCGTGTCGTGGCGGGCGGCAGGCCGGTACCCGGCTCATCCTGCGTCGACTGCAAGCAGTTCACGGGCTGCGAGGCCGTGCCGCGCAGGCCCGGCGTCCTCGGCCTTCCCTCGCGGATGGCACCACTGAGGAAGGTGTCGGTCAGCGATCTGCGCTATCACGCGGCCTGCCCCGCACAGGGATTCCTCCGTGCCTTGCACCTGCCCAAGTCCGACGAGTACGGCAGTGCTGCCAGGCTCGGCCAGGCGGTGCACGGCTGGATCGAAAAGCTGCACCGGCGCCCGGGATGGCCGCCGTGCGCGGCCGGCGACATGCCCCCGGAGGGCGAGAACTGGACAGAGGGACGCTGGCGGGTCTCCGACGAGGACGCCGCGACCGGTCGGGACATGCTGGTCCACCACGTCGACGCCTGTCCCTTCCAGGACGCCGCCCTTATCCAGCGGGTCGAGCCCGAAGCCCTCCGAGTCGTCCACGACACCGCGGCGCAGGCCGTCGTCATCGCCAAACCCGACCTGCTCTACCAGGAGGACGGCTCGTGGGTGTGGCGGGAGCTCAAGACGACACGGAAGCGGCGCCGTCACCACGAGGACCCTCTCGATACCTACCCTCAACTCGCCCTGGCGGTCACGCTCCTGGCGCAGGGCGCGCTGGGCGGCGATCCGGACGGTTCACGCGTCGAGGTGGAGATCCTCCGGCCGGACGGTTCCGAGCCGCACGTGATCGACCCGACGGACCCCGGCCGGCAGCGGAAGGCGCTGTCGGTTCTACAGCGGTACGCCGGTCCGTGGCGGGAGGACGAGACATGGGACGCCCGCCCCGGACCGCATTGCCGGTCCTGTCCGGTATCACGGTGGTGTCCGAGCGCCGCGCCCGACAGCGCCGTCGCGGGAGAGGGGGAGGCGTGACCACGACCGGCATGAGGGACGCACGGTCCGAGGACGCCGTCGGCACGGACGAGGGGTTGCTCCGACAGATCGCCAGCGCCCTGGCGTGCCTGTCCCGGCAGAGGACCGTACCCAACCCGGTCTACCCGGCGAAGGTGCAGAACGCGTACAACCGACTCGTCCTGCACTGCCTGCGCCGGGGCGAGGCACCGCCGGGCAGTGTGCCGCAGATGGTCCGCTGGGCTTGTGAACGGCCGCTGACTGAGTGGCCGTTGGAGCTGCCGCCCGACAACTTTCCCGGAGCGGCCCTGCTCGTCGATCCGGAGACCCGGCTGCCGCACCAGCTGTGTCTGGAGTGGGAGGTGAGCGCGGCCGACCCGGCCGCCGAGCTCTTCGAGAACGAACGCATCCGGGAAGCACTCGCCGTGTGCCGCGCGGCCAAGGCCCCGCAGGCGTACACCGCGTTTCGGGCTCTGCTCACCTCCAGGCCCGTGCTGACCGGCGCCGAGCTGGCGCTGCTCGGCGGCGATCCCGACTGCGGGATGCTGCTGCACGACGTGATCAAGCGCTGCTACGAGCCCGTGCCCGCCTCCTACCTGCGGCGCGGCACGTACCGGCAGTGCGCTCGCTGCCGCTGCCTGATGGTGCCGCTGCTGCACGGCGGCCACCGATGTGAACTGGACCGGTGCCGCCGCGACGGCACCTCGGACGAAGGCACGCCGCTTCCTGCCGACAAAGGCGGGGTCTTCCAGCTCAGCCGCCCCCTGCGGATGTTCATCACCAGCCCCGGGCTCGCGGAGACCGATCTGCAAGCCGCCCTGGAGAAGAAGTTCGGAATCACCGCCGAGATGTGGCCCAACTACGACGCGTACGACCTGCGCGTCCCCCTGCCGGGGCGACAGCACTGGGCGGTGGACGTCAAGGACCGTGTGAACCCCGTTCTCCTGGCGCGCTCCCTCACGCCGTTCAGGAACGAGCCGCCGTACGACCGGGCGTTCCTCGTCGTGCCCCGCTACCGCTTCCGCGACAACGAGGCGTATGGGCGGCAGTTCCGCCGCAACCTGCCGGAGGACCTGGCCGATCGGGTCACCCTGCTGGACGACCGGGCCTTCCTGCGGCTGGTCGCCGATGAGATCTCCACCCCACGTGGCAAGGCGGGGGACCCGCGTACCGAAGGAGGACGCCGTGCGTGACCGCAGAGGATGGCACCGGCGCTGCTCGCCGCAGCAGCTCACCGAGGTGTGGCCGGCGAACCTCGGCAGCTTCCGCCCCGGCGACCTTCTCGACGTCGAACTGGGCCTGTACCTCGTGGAGGACGTGACCCCCACCCGCACGGCCGCCGATGTCTGGCCGCTGCTGGGCGGTTACCCGTACAGCGAGGTGTTCGGAGACGTCCGCACCGACGAACAGCGGCTGCGCGTTCTGCGCGCCCGCCACTATCTGTGGGACATGCGGCGACGGCACGCCTGGTCGGAGGCGCTGACCGACTACCTGAAGGTCCCCCAGCACCTGCGCGGATACGACATCGACGGACCCGGCTCCGTACCGAGCCGTCGCGAGCCGTCGCGCGCCGCACGCCGTTTCGAGATCTTCGAAGAACTGCTCAGCACCGCTCCGCGGTTCGCGACGCGGTCCATTCCGTTCGCCGAGGAGGGAGAGCACACCTTCCGGGTGCAGGACCGTACCCACTCCGTGGTGTTCGACGATGAACTGCTGACGGACACCCTGCCGCGCGCCCACGCGCTTGACGCACCACTGGCCGGGCGTGGAGAGCCCGTCGACGTCACCTGGGAAGAGCTCGAGAAGGCCGCCGACGAGATGGACGCCCTCGAGGCGTCGGCACCGGAGGGGGCGCGCAACGGCTGGGCCGGGCGGCTCCGGCGGGTGAAACTGCTCGTGCGCGACGCGGAACTCGGCCGCTTCACCGAACAGGGACGGCTGAGGATCGACCGGCTGCTGCACCTCGTGGGGATGGTGGGAGCCGGCAAGTCCACCCTCCGGGACATCCTGACCTACCACCTCGTGACCCGGACACCCCGCCGGGTCACCATCGTCGTCGGCGATGTGGCCGAGACACTCGCGGTGGTCGAGCAGTTCGACCGGCTTGGTGTGCGGGCTGCGCCGATCCTCGGGCACTCCACCAGGGAGCGCAACATCAACCGGCTGCACCGCCGCACCGCCACGGCCGGCGCCGCCACCATGCTCGGGCACGACCACGCGGGCTTCGCCTACCTCAGTAGCGCCTGCCCCGTCGACGTGCTGCGCGGCTTGGAGGCCCGCCGCCCGCTCGGCGTCCGTGAAGCACCGTGCATCACGCTGTACACCGCCCCCGAGCAGGAGGTCACGGACGGCGATCCCCTCCTCGATGACGAGAACAGCACGCAGCGCGACGCACGAGGTCCGAAGCCGCAGCGGAGACTGTGCCCGTTGTGGAACCGCTGTCCGCGCCACCGCGGGGCTCGTGATCTGGTCGACGCACAGGTGTGGGTCGCCACCCCGGCCGGTCTGGTGCACAGCTCCGTCCCGCTGCACCAGCACCAGGAACAGCTCCGGTACCTCGAACTCGCATGCCGGCTCAGCGACCTGATCATCGTCGACGAGGCCGACCGGGTGCAGATGCAGCTCGACACGGCCTTTGCGCCGGCCAGCACTCTGGTGGGCAAGGCCCCGAACTCCTGGTTCGACGAGGTCGCCGTCCACAAGTTCCAGCAGATGGCCCGGGACGGCCGACTTCAGCTGTCCGCCCGTGACGTCGACGACTGGACCAACGCCGTCAACACGGTCAGCGCCGCCACCGACCGCCTCTTCGCCCTGCTCGTCAAGGACGACAAGCTCAGGCGGTGGATCAGCGTCGACTACTTCAGTGCCTTCACCCTCCACAACCTGCTGCTGGACAGCTGGTTCCCGGGGCGGAAGGAGGGCGAACGCCCGCCTGCGGCGGCCCGGACGCTGGACGGTGCGCTCGGCCGGTTCCGCGACGACCCGCTGCACGAGCAACAGAGCACGGGAGACGACGATGAAGTGACACCCTTGGTGAACACCTTCGTCCACCTCGCCCTGGAACTCCTGCACGCGCCCCAGGGAGCACGGACGCGTGAGAGGCTGCGCGACACCCTCACCGACATCGTCGGAGACGACAGCACGGTGCTCGCGGACGCCGACCTCCAGGCCCGGCGCTTCGAGTTCACCTTGCTCCTTTCCGCTCTGCACAGCCGCCTCGACTTCATGACCACGCTGTGGCCGCGCGTCGAGGCCGCCCTCAATCTCGAGAGCGCCTCGAACGTGCTCTCCCGCAGGCCCCCCAAGGACTACGAGGCGGTCATCCCCGAGTCGCCCATGGGTAACGTGCTCGGCTTCCAGTTCCGCCACGACGACCGTGAGCGCGAGGGTGACCGCAGCGGTGAACTCCGCTTCTTCCACTGCAACGGCGTGGGCCGCGAACTGCTCATGCGGCTCGGTGACCTGTGCGCCGTGGACGGCCGCCGGGGCCCGCACGTCCTGCTCATGTCCGCAACGAGCTGGGCGGGCACGTCGAGCAGGTACCACGTGCACGCCGACGTCGGTGCCGTTCTGCGTCCTCACGACGATGAAGTCGAAGCCGTCCTGGGCAGCGAGTTCCGCAAGGAGTTCTTGTACTGGCCCGGAAACGACCGGCCCAAGCCGCTGCGCCTGTCCGGCTGCGACCCCGAAGAACGGCCACAGGCCCTTCTGCACATGCTGCACCAGCTCGCGGTGCCCGACCGGAGTCTGCCCGACGCCGAGAGCATGCTGGACGCCGAGCTGAAGGAGATCGACGATCCGGACCGCCGCCGCATCCTGTTGCTCGTCGGCAGCTACGACGAGGCACGTCGGGCCGCCGAGTACCTCAACCAGATCCCCGAGTGGAACGGCCGCGTCACCCGACTCGTGTCCGACGACGCGGACTCCGACACCGCCTGGACCCGGCTGCCGGAGGACGCCGCCGCACGGACACTGCCCCGCGGTGACGTGAAGGCTTTCCCCTCGGTCGGCGGCGACATTCTCGTCGCGCCGCTGCTCGCCGTGGAGCGGGGACACAACATCGTCCTGCGCGATGGCAAGGCGGCCATCGGCACGGTCTATTTCCTGGCACGCCCACACCCTCGGCCCGACGACATCGCGCTCGCCATCCAGTCCATCAACGACTGGGCCGTACGCCAACTCCGGGATGCTGACGGATCCTTCAGGCAGAACGCGCTCGCCGCCACCACCCCCGACCAGGCGGCTGTGGCGTTCCGCAGCCGCGCACGCCGTCAGTGGAACCGCTTCCTCACCCGGCGGCTGGCCTGGTCCAGCCTGCGGGACGAGGAGAAGACGGCGTTCACCTGGGACCAGCTCGTCGTCATGTGGCAGGTCATCGGTCGTCTGGTGCGCGGCGGCGTGCCGGCCCGGGTGGTCTTCGTCGACGCGGCTTTCTCTCCCAGAGAAGCCGGATTCCAGGACACGGACACCCCCGACACCAGCCTGCTGGCGAGCATGCGTGAGGTGCTCGCCCCCTTCTTCGAGGACGGGAACACGGCGGAGCGGCACCTTGCCCCGATCGACAAGTCCCTGGTCCGTGAGCTGTACGAACCGCTCTACCGCGCCCTGGTGGACATGGGCTGACGGCATCCGTCACCACACCGCACCCCCGACGTGTTCGCGTCGCGTCCGAAGACTTCACGCCTTGCTCCGAGGAGAACCGACACCATGGCCTACCAGTACAACCGTCCGGCGGCGTACCTGCCCGACCCGGCACGGGGATCCTTCGTCGTCCCGATGCACACGCTCTCCCTGCCCGCCCGCTGGGAGGAACCACTCCTGCGCATCTACCACGGCGGAATGACAGAGGGGCAGGCCGAGCGACGGCGCCGCGTACCCACAGCGGCTGTCAACCAGCTGATGCGCGCCACCGCGCCGGACATCGTCACGGTCGACTCCACGGCACAATTCGGTTCGGAGAACCCCTGGCTGTACTGCCAGGACGCGTACCCGATGGCGGTGACGAACCTCTACATCGCCACCTGGCTCAAGAGCCTCCCGCGCGATGCCGGCGATCCCGAGACCGCGGCCCTGCTGATGAACTGCTTTCGTGACCTCGACACCGCGGCTCTCAGCTGGCGGCCCGGCAGGGTCGACCTCCTCGAGCAGAAGGTGTCGCCCGGAGGAACCGCTCTGCCCGCGCCCCACGTGTACCGGTTGCTTCCCGACGTCCTCGCCGAAAGGATCGCGCGCCAGGGACCGTACGAACACCACGGGCAGCAGCTGTCGTTCCGACAGGTCGCCGGCCGCACGGGGGCCAGGGGGCAGGGAAGTGGGGGCGCCGAGCTGATGTCGAACGTGATCGAGTACGTACCCAGGCGGCGCGGTGGCGGCGACGGCAAGCCGGCCTACTACGCGGCGACCCTCCGCGTCACCGTGCGCACCGTTCCCTTCTCACCCGTCCCGCGCGTCCACGTGGCCGCCGGCGTGCGTCGGTTCGTCACCGGCAAGGTCTACATGCCGTACGGCAAGGGCGTGTCCGCGTACCTGCTCCCGGACGACTCCCTCGTCCACGACGGCCCGCAGCCGCAGCGTTTCGCCGTCGCCATGCTGGAGTGGAAGAACGGCACCACGGACTGGCGTCAGGGCGGAGCAGAAGGAATGCTCGCCGGGATCAGCGCACTCGACGCACTGCCGTCCCCGGACCGGCTGGTGAAGGAGGCCGACCACTGGATCCACGGCCGGGACGGCATCCGGATCGCGATCGGGCACCAGGCGGCTATGGGCAGGCACACGATCGGCACCGGACTGATGCCCAGTGAACGCCGACGGCTGATCGAGTGGGCGGAGCAGGCGATCGCTCCCGAGTTCGTCTCCGTTCCGAAGCTCGAGCGCAGTGCGTACGCGCGGCCGCCCAAGAAGCAGCTCAAGAAGCTGCCGTCCATTCCCAAGAACATGGAAAAGAAGGATCCCGAAGAGCGCGCGGTCATCCTGGACCAGCGTGAGCTGAACGCGGCCCACAACGCTCAGGTTCTGCGGGCACGCCTGGCCGAAGCCCTCGAAGGGGAAGACCTCACCGCGGTCGTGTTCCACCAGAACGATGCCATCCGCGATCAGATGATCGCAGCGGCGGAGATGGGGCTGGGGCTGGCCGGGCACCGGCACGCGCAGGGCCCCGATACCTGGGTGTGGGAGGCGGATGAGCTGACCGTCCGGCTGCACGCGCGGCCCCTGGGCGCTCTCGGCGCACCGCTGGGAGGCGACAGCGTGCCGCGCCGGGGGCAGGAACACGACAAGGCCATCGAGGAGCGCCGTATCGGTGTCGCGCGGGCCATGGCCGCCCTGCGGGAAGCCGTCCCCGGGGTGCGGCTGGCCTTCGTGGAGCTCGACGGGCAGGATGCTTTCCGCCAAGCCAAGCGACGGACCGACCCCAAGCACGCGATCCGCCTCGGCTGCGCGGACGCAGGCCTGGTGACCCAGTTCATCCGTCCACCGGACCCGGATGCGGGGACGGAGGAGGCTCTCGCCGATGCAGGGCTGCGTGCCGCCGCGGCCTGGTCGGACGGCCTGCGCCAGACCGGTATGCGGCTGGTGCCTCAGCACACGCTCGGTGACACGCTCATCCCCGCGAACCTGAACCAGGTGGCCTTTCACCTCGTGGAACGCCGCCTTGACGGGCCCACGGGCAAGCAGCAGTTCACGCCCATCGCGGTGCTCATCCGGCCGGGCGCGAAGTGCGTGCTGGGCAAGTCGGCCGACATGCACGAATGGGTGCCGTACCCCGAACTCCTCAAGTCGCTGACAGGACGGGTCGAAGGCAGGAAGAACAGCGCTGAGCAGTCGGCCCTCACGGCGGCCTTCGTCAAGAAGACCCTCGCGCAACTGCGCAGTACCCCGACGCTCGTTCTGGCCCATGCTCAGGACGTCCGGAAGCGCTGGCCCTGGCTGAGGAACGACGGTCTGGAACGGGACAGGCTCGGCCTCGACGGAGGTCCCGTTCAGCGGATCGGTCTGTACGGCAAGCAGCTTCGTGTCGTCCGGATCGCCGACGGCAGCCGGGACGAGACGGCACAGTGCTGGGCCGAGGCGGAGGAACTCTCTCCCGAGTTGGAGGGCAAGCAGAGCGGGGGCATCGCGATGGGGCTGTGGCGGCCCGGGGTGCGGGGAGACTCGGACCGCGTCTTCTACAGCACTACCGGCAAGTCCGGCACGCAGACGAAGCTCACCAACGACGACGCCAAACTGACTCCGCACACCAATGCCTCGGGCAACAACGCCTACCGGCCGACGGTGAACGCCTGGAACCCGGATCTTCTGGAACTGACCGTCGCGTGCCTTCAGCCCGGTGACGACGCGGAGGCATGGGCCGCATTCGTCCACCAGCAGCGTTTCAGCGAGGACTACCGTGCTGGTCGCGAGGGGTTGGCTCTGCCCTTGATCCTCCATCTTGCGCGACTCGCGGATGATTACGCTCTGCCTCACGAGATCGAGGAGGCCTTGGACCCGACGGAACCCCAGGCTGCGGCCGCGCCGGACGACGCTCTGTCGGGCCAGCTGGCCTTCGACTTCGACGACGCGGATGACGACGAGTGACCTACATGTTTCCGGCGCACGGGCCGGTCACCTCATCCCCGTGAGCCGGTTGCCTGGTCTGCAGGAAGCCCTAGCACCACAACGGCCCCCAGCGAGATCATGGAGGAGTCGCCCTTCGACCAGGTAGAGGAGGTCAGGATCCCCGTCCACCGCACCTGGAACGCCGGGAGCATCCTCGGCTACCTCTACGCCACCTCCTTCGCAGCGCCCCGTCTCTTCGGCGACCGGCTGCAGGAGTTCGAAACCGCGATCAAGGAGCGGAGCCAGCGCACGGGCAGGGCTGCGGGCATCGTCCAGTGTGCGCTGCCCCGCGGCGGGCGTGGTCGAGGACCGTGCCGTGTTGCGCTCGGCGGCTTCTGCCTCGGTGAACACGGCGAGGGCGACCCAGGCCGTTCCGGGCGACGTGCGCCGAGCGTGCTGGGCGTGACGGACTGCTCACCCATTGGGACCCGCGATACCCCTCGAGATGCACTGAAAGTACTCGTCAGAGCAGTATTCCGCTCTTCGTGTTCCCACGGTGTGGTGGTCGCGAACCAATCGCGATCACCGGGAGGTCCCTGTAGTGACACCGCTTCTTTTCATCGCTGAGCTGTTGCTGCCGTACGTGGTGATGGCCGACCCGTTCGCGCTCTGTGAGGCACGCAATTGCCTACGTCCCGGACGTAGCCGTCACCGCCGCGTCCCACGCGTGCGTCACGCGGCCCGTGGAGGACGGCGATGACCGCGCAACGTGCTCTGGACTGCAACTCGTGCGTGGTGTGGCGCTCGACGAACTGCACCCCCGACGCCTCCGCCCAAGCCCGCACTGCCCTCCGCTGCGCCCTCGTCGAACTCGGATTCGACTGCGAGGTGATCGGCGACGCGGTACTGGCCATGTCCGAGCTCGTCACCAACGCCACCAGGTATGCCGCGGGGCCGTACGAGATGCGGCTGCGTCGCACCGCTACGGAAGTCATCTGCGAAGTCGAGGACCATGACCCGCGGATCCCGGAGATTCCCGCCTTTCCTGCCGAGACCCCGTACGCCCCGTCAGAGGAGAACCGAGGGGGCGGCCTGAGGCGCCGTGCGCATTGCTTTCCGAGCGCGGACGTGGTCTGCGCATCGTCCACGAACTCACCAATGGGGCTTGGGGCTTCTATAGCCGGACGAGCACCAAGATCGTGTGGTTCGCTCTACCTTGCCTTCGTGGTAGGTCCGGCCCGTGATAGCTCTCATGTAATCTCCAATGTGGTGGTTCGAGTTTCGTTTACCCTGTCGTTTCGGGGGCCGTATCCCCCGTCGTCTCTGTGTACGCTCTTGGACGCGACACCCCCACCTGACACAATGGCGCAGCTCAGGTTCATTACGAGCCACTGTCGCACGAGGACGACTGTATATCGGTGGAGCAATGCGTCCCGATCTACTGGTGAACGGCGTCCGGCCTGGAACTCCGAAACTGAGTATCCCTCATAGTTGCTTGCAATGGCTGCCGGTGCAGCTTCCGATGGCACGGAATTGAGGCCGTGATGTTCCAGTGTCCCCACGTCCTTACTGGCGGTCGAGTGAGTCAGGTCTGTTGACTGCGTGAACTCGGTGACTGCCGACACGACCCATCGGAGCGGCCCGGTGAAGTGGAACGGCCTCATCGCACACCACGAGCCAGATCAGATGCAGCGAGAGCGCGTGCCGATCGGTGGAGAGATTAGCTGCGGGCGACCGATCGGGTGGCTGCTGGTTCGCCGACGGCTGGCAGCACGCTCTAGCAATTTCAAATGCACGGTCGGATCGGTGCGCGTGGCGAGAGGGGTCTTCTCCGCTGCGTGGGCGCGTTGCCGCAGGTGGCGTCCGGCGCATGGCAATCTACTGGCATTCCTGGGCTGCCTGACCGCTAACCGGGCCTATAGCGCCCGCGTAAGCGTATTCACGGCGCTTTGACGGGGCGGGCGTTCGCGGTATCCGCACATACCTGTCTCCGATCGAGGTCCAATCCGATCGGTGGCCGACCTCAACCTGGGGGAGTTGCGTACTCGATCGATCGGTCCAAGTCGTGGCAGCGGCTCCACTCCCACAACTCGAAATCATAGGGAGGGATGACGCGGCTCGCTTGCAGAAGCGGCCATCAACGTTAGCTGTCGTGTCGTGCACAACCTTGTCCTACGAGCAGTCGGCAGAGTCGCCTCAGAGAGGCTCAACGCCCTCTGAAGTGGCAGGCTTGACGGGCGCCTCAACGTATGCCTCGCCGATGCGCCTGGCCTTCCTGACGAACTTCCCGAGAATCGAACCAAGAAGATTCTGGTTCTGCCCCAGCCCGCCAACGGGTTCGCAGGTGGCTCGCCACAGGCTCGCTTCCCCTTCTACCTATGAAGAGTTGCTTGTGATCGGCGCTCGGTCAGAGAACCACGGAGGGTTCGAACGGCCGTTGAGATGGTGGCAAATGCGCCGCCCGAAATCTCTATTACGTGACGTCAGCATCAGAAATGGGCTGGGCCCCGTAGCCACCGGAGCGACCGTGAACCACCCCTCACGCCCCCTATCCGACACGCCGGACGGCGGCCTTGACGACACGGCCGAGACGGAGCGTCCATGGACGACGACCGCGAGCGGCACACCGGATAAGCCCTGCTCAGCCGAGGGGCCGCGGGTGGTCGTCGAGTACATCGCTGTTGACGGGGAGGACGCTCAGGCGCTGGTTCAGCGCCAAGGTGCCGCGATCCGCGAGGTGCTGGAGTGGCTCTACACCCACCGCAGCACCCCACCGGAAAGCGGACAGGTCGAAACCAGCCGGCCCTGAGCCTCCCCCGCACATAACCATGGGAGAGGGACACCACATGCCCGCCGCCCCACCCGCCCCCGGTCCTCCTGGGCGCCTCCCGTACCCGGCCGGCCCTGGGCCACCGACGGTATCCCCGACGTCGCGGCGCTTCCGGTGACCGTTCCGGTGGCCTGGCTCGGCCGGACCTCCACGGAGGATGCCCAGGACCCGACACTGTCGCTGCCCCGGCAGCTGCGCAACGCCAGAGCCGCCCTACCGCCCGGCTGGGTCATCGTCGCCCACTTCTACGACGTCGAGTCCGGCCGAAAAGAGCTGCACGAGCGGGGCAACTCCCTGGCTCACCAGAACTTCAAGATTCCTATCCCGCGAGACGGCAGCGTCGCCGATCTGCTCCAAGAGGCCCAGCGCTCCGATCGCCGCTTCGCTGCCGTCATCTGTGAGTCGATCGAACGCGTCGCCCGCCGCACCTACTTCGGTACGAAGATCGAGTACGAGCTGGAGCAAGCCGGAGTCGCCCTGTGCGCTGCCGACGAGCCGATCGTTACCGGCCCCAGGGCCAAGCGCGCCACACCGACCCTCACCCGGCGCGTCAAGCAAGCCGTCTCCGAGTGGTACGTGCTCCAGATGCTCGAGCTGTCCTGGGACGGCTTCATCGAGCACGTCTCCCAGGGCTGGAACGTGGGCAAGCCTCCCTACGGCTACCGGGCGGAGAAGGTGCCCCATCCCGTTCCAGCTCGCCGAGCCGAGGGCCGTACCAAACACCGGCTCATCCCCGACCCGCCGCGGGCCTCAGCGGTCACGTACATCTTCCAGCTCCGCGGGCTGGACAAGCTTGGCTACGACGGCATCGCCGATCGTCTGAACTTGGACCTCGTCGCGTACCCGCCTCCGGAGCCGACCCGCCTTGATGCGGCCCTGGGCCGCTGGAGCGGAGGGGCCGTGCGAGAGATCCTGCGCAACCCCAAGTACACGGGTTACCAGGTCTGGAACCGCCGTGCGACGAAGAAGGGCGGCCGCAACAACGAACCGAAGGACTGGGTGTGGTCTCCACGACCCACCCATGAGCCTCTTGTAACCAAGGAACTGTTCGACGCCGTCTCCACCGTGGGCCGTAAACGCCGGGGATCCCGCACCACCCACGGACCCAACGCTCACCCGGCCACCAAGCGCTCTTACGTCCTGCGGTCGTATGTCTCCTGCGACATCTGTGACCGCCGCATGTTCGGCAAGACCCGCCACCAGATCCCTTACTACGCCTGTCAGCCCGACGCCAACCAACATCGTGATCAGCCGTGGTTTCCCGACCACCCCAAGACCTTGTGGATCCGCGAAGAGATCCTGATCGCGTCTGTCTCCCGCTTCTTCGCCGATCGGATCTTCGGGCCCGACCGGCGCAGCCACCTCACAGCCGCGCTCGAAGCCGATCGATCTGCTGATGACGCCGGCGATCGCATCGCCAAGGAGCGGGCAGCTCTGGAGCGCGCCATCAGTGCCATCGGCCAGCGCCAGGCCCGCCTCATCCGCACTCTCGCCGACGGCTTCGGTGGCGACGACGAGTCCGACGATCTCGATCCGGAGCAGGAGAAGCAGTTCCGTGACGCGATCCGCCGGGAGCACGCCACGCTGGGCGCACAGCGCGAACAGCTCGCCGAGCAACTGGCTCACCTACGAGCGCCGAAACAGGTGGACCGTCCCGCCGACAGCGCGGCCCTACTGGATGCGCTCCCACACCTCGATGTGGACCTTGCCTTGGTCCCGGAGGAGATCCAACGGCGGCTCTACAACGCCTTCGGGCTGGAGGTCCGCTACAGCCGGCCCCGCGAAGAGCTGACCCTGCGGGTGACGATCCCGGGCTGCCTGGTTGACGGACTGGTGTCCGTCACCCGTGAGCTGGAGCCATGGAACAAAAAATCGGGCCCCCGCACCGAAGTGCTGGAACCCGATCATGGCACTCGGGATGGACAAGCCCGGCAAAACCGGCGCATCCATTCCCATCTTTCGAGTGCCCCCGGCAGGATTCGAACCTGCGCACACGGCTCCGGAGTGATTGCGCCGATCACGCCCCACACCCCATCTGACCTGCGCGGGAGCTAACCCGGTGTGCTCTGGCGGCACGCACCGTGTCGGAGCTGTGTCGCACTGGCCAAGCGTCTGGAAGACGTGGTCCATGTTCTCGAGCGCCGATCGGTCGAGCCACACGTCCCGCTGCCACGGTGGTTTAGAGCCAAGGCCGCGGGCACGACGTGGACGCGGTAGTTCGCTATGAGTTGGGCGTCTTCGCTCACGAATCCGAGCCTAGCGACCCCAGCATGAGGAGGTGCCAGCGCTCTCGGGAGCACGGCATTAGGAGTTCGAGCAGCATGCCCTACAGCCGTGCGTGCCCTACACCAGGACGCGTAGCGGTTACACCACACGGATCCTCAGCCCGGTTCCGTCGCTGCCAACTGAGACGGCTTGGTGCTGGGTACCGTTCGCAGCTGCTCCAGACGGAACTGACGCCCACGAACCGCGAAGTTGGTGAGCTCTCCTGAGGTAGGCGCTGACTCTCCCTTCACGAAGACTTTCATACATCCCCTTTTCGACCCCCCTGAAGATTTCTAGAGATGCGCCGTTGGGGAGTGGCATGGAATACTCGACACCGACGAACCGATGCGAATCAATGTTGGACTCGGAACTGACTGTAAACGTCTGCCAGTCCGGAGCCGGGTCGTCTATGGGTAAGCGCTGATAGTCTGCGGTTCTTGGCGTGGCGAATTCTGTTGCAGAAGTGTTGTCGCCCGCAAACCGTAGAACAGAGTGAGCAGCATTTCTTGCGAGGATGCGGAATAGCCACTTTTTCCCGTCCTCCGGTACCTGGAAGATGACAGGAAGCTCGCCCAGGCTTGCCTCGTACTCTGTGTGCGCGGCTTGCAAGTCTGCTTCACTGGACTGAAATTCTTCAGCTCCGAGAAGCTCTCTCTGTCGCGCAAAGAACTGTTCGAAGGTGGGCTTGCCCGATGTCCACTGCCGGGGTCCGGGATGCTCGGATAGCAATGCATCGAACTCTTCAGATTCACCGCCCCACAGGTCGTCGTCTCCAGGCGGGTCGAGTACGTCTATGGAAACGCCTGCCGTGGACAGGCGGGAGGCAACGATGAGGCTCGGCAAGGTTCGAGACCCTACTTCGATGGAACCTATCTGAAGGGAAGCAGTGGCTAACTGCCGTTTCGAATGATATGTGTTCCCGTGGGTTCCCTTGCACTCCAAGACGTACACTTTGCACCCTGATTTGCCACCTCCGGCACGACAGCCGACCAAGAAGTAATCCGGGCGCATTGTTGCCTTATTCTTCTGTCGGACCAGGCCTACCCCTTCGATGAAGCCAGCTTCTAGCGCCACATCTACGTCAACGCTTGAAAAGAGCCACCCGGGATATTTTCGCTCAAGGATCCGTTTGGCCACCACCAGGGCTAAGCCAATGCCGAGTTGTTCTGACTGTGCCACCTTGTGGTGATGTACTATATCTGAACCTGCCGGGGTCAATGTCAAGATCTTTTTTCTGTTGCTCCTAAGAGTGGCGCAGTACCGTACATGCGCCCAGTGGCGGGCTATATCGGCGAAAGGTGAAGCCGTAACGAACGTGGTGGCCAATCCCAATTCGCGCAGCACCTCTGCCGGGCTGGATTCGATTCCGCTAAATAAGTAGAATGGAATTGAATAAACCGGCTTGCGGTAGAGGTAGGAAGTACCGCGTTTCGGTCCGACGCGCTCTCGGGCTTCCTTTTCGACCTCTTCTGCCAGTTCTGGCGTCGAACTGACAACGAGCTTGGCAGGCGTCCCCAGTTCGCGCACTAAGGCACTGAAGTCAAGATGCACGCTTCCCCCCAAGGGCGCAGCACTGCAACTGCTTGAGCAGCTCGACCGTAGATGCGGATGTAGGCAGGCACAAGATGGTCTGCCGCGATCACGGGGCGGCGGACTGGAGCTAGGGGACCCGTCGTGGTGGCTCTTGGCTGCTTCCACCTCGGCCTGGCGAACACGAGGCCACGTGGTTGTCCGCCGCCGTGCGCCGGCGTTGTCACGCAGTTAGACACTCACCGCTGTTGCTCACTACGACCGCGAGTGGTCGGCTGATGAACTTGGCTCGGGATCGTGCAGCGCAGCGAGTTCCCTCAGGTCGTTCGCGACCATGACCTGAGCGAGACGTCCGGCCACGGCCACGACTTCCGGCCAGGATGTTGCCTGCAGGTACTCCGCGTCGGTGTCGTTGGGAGCCTCGGCCGCCGAGGTGTTGAGCGCAACACCGAGCTCTCTCATCAGAATGACCTCTTCCTCAGTTCTCAGGCTGACGCCGAGGTAGCGCTCGGGTTCGTCGGCGTCACAGAAGTCATCGAAGAGCGTGTGGAAGACATGGCCCAGGTTCTCGAACGCCGACGGGTCAAGCCACACGTCCCGCTGCCACGGCGGATTGGCCAGAGCCAGAACCACGGGTACGAGGTGGACTCGGTGGTTCGCTATGAGTCGGGTGTCTTCGCTCACGAGCCGGATCCTAGCGACCGAAGCTTGACGAGGCGTCGGCGTTTCTCTGAGTCATTTGGAGAGAAACACCCCATCTTGCCTGACGTCGGGACTGCTGCATGATCGGGTGACAGCGGGTTTATGCAGCAAGAGCTGCGGGTGGGGTCATGATGGTCTCGTACTCGACGGGGGTCAATCGGCCCAGGCGTCGTTGCCGTCGGCGCCGGTGGTAGGTCCGCTCGATCCAGGTCACGATCGCGATCCGCAACTCCTGGCGGGTGGCCCAGGTACGGCGGTCGAGGACGTTCTTCTGCAGCAGTGCGAAGAAGCTCTCCATCGCGGCGTTGTCGCCGGCGGCCCCGACCCGGCCCATCGAACCGACCAGGCCATGCCGGTTGAGTACGGCGGCGACCTTGCGGGACCGGAATTGCGAACCGCGGTCGGAGTGCACGATGCACCCCGCGACGGGGCCGCGGCGGACGACGGCGGACTCCAGCGCTCTCACCGCGAGGCGGGACTGCATCCTGGCGTCGATGGAATAGCCCACGATACGGCCCGAGAAAGCGTCCTTGACGGCGCACAGATACAGCTTGCCCTCGATGGTTGCGTGCTCGGTGATGTCCGTGAGCCACAGCCGGTTCGGCCCGTCCGCGGTGAAGTCCCGCCGCACCAGGTCATCGTGGACCGGCGGCCCGGCCTTGGCGTTCTTCCCGCGGCCCCTGCGCTTGCCGAAGGCGCTCCACCAGCCGTTGTCCCGGCAGATCCGCCAGGCGGTCCGCTCGGCCATCGCCTCACCGGCGACGCGCGCTTCGTCGAGAAGGAAGCGGTGGCCGAACTCGGGATCGTCGCGGTGCGCGTCGAACAAGGCGTTGGCCCGGTATGCCTCGGCCAATTCGGCGTCGGTGACCGGCCGGTCCAGCCACCGGTAGTAGGGCTGGCGGGCCAGCCCGAGCACCCGGCACGTCACCGCCACCGGCACCCGGCAAGGGGCATCGGCAGCGGCCAGCTCGCGGACGAGCGGGTACATCATTTTGCCGGCAGGTTCGCCTGCGACAGATACGCCGCCGCCCTCCTGAGCACCTCGTTCTCCTGCTCCAGCAGCCGGATCCGTTTGCGTGCCTCGCGCAGCTCGGCCGACTCATCCGATGCCGTTGCGGGCCTGGCGCCCTCGTCGGTGTCGGCGCGGCGCAGCCACTTCGAGAGCGTGATCGGGTGGACGCCGAAGTCGGCGGCGATCTGTTCCAGCGTGACGCCGGGCTCGCGGTTGCGCGCGACTCGCACGACGTCCTCGCGGAACTCCTTGGGATACGGCTTGGGAACTGCGACATCCTTCCAGGCCGCCTCTCAGCAAGCCAGGTCAGGTGTCACCCAACTCTGCAGCAGTCCCGACGGCTCTACGCGGTGGTCTTGGTCGGCACGTTGCTGCTGGCTGGTGTGCTGGTGGTGGTCTTCACTCCTGCGACCCGGGTGCTTGTACGGTGGATCTCGGGTCCTGAATGGAAGGGTATGAAAGGCGCGGACCGGTCCGCTGCGTTGGGGCAATTCCGGTTAGCCCTCGTACAGGTGGTAGCGGTCCTCGGGGCAAGTGTCGCCCTTATCTTCACCGCCTTTAACTACCGGCTGAGTCGTCGCGGACAGGTGACCGACCGATTCACCAAAGCTTTGGAGCGCCTTGGCTCGGAACAGATGTACGTGCGCATCGGTGGCATTGTTGCTTTGGAGCAAATTGTTCAGGATGCTCCGGATCAGGCAGCGCACGCCGCACAGATTCTGCAGGCGTTCATTCGGGAAAGAGCGCCTCGTCGTCCTGGGTCAAGAGCTGCCGGTGTTCGAGGTTCAGTGAAAGCAGCCCGCCGGGCTGCCCGGATGGGTACTTTGAACAGCACTTCCACTCTGGCGCTACCGAGGGAGCCTGCGGCCGACGTTCAAGCCGCTCTTACAGCTCTGACTCAACCAATATCCCGCGCGCACGTGTCCTCCGCTGTTCAAGTTAATTTGAACGGCCTCCATCTTGCAGGGGCGGATCTTCGTGGAGCTGACCTCACCGAAGCTGACCTGCGTGAGACAGACCTTAGTGGGGCTCGGCTCAGCGGAGCGAAGCTCACCAAGGCCCTGCTCTGGCGGGCTGGTCTACATCAGGCTTGGATGAGCAAGGCGACCTTGACCGGTGCATGGTTGCGAGAGGCAGATATGAGTGACGCTCTCCTTGAAGGAGCAGACCTTTCAGAGACAAAGCTTGGCCATGCCAATTTAACGGGTGCCAATCTCAAGAGGGCAGTCTTGTCCCGCTCCGATTTGATGGACGCGCATTTTGAACGCCCCGAAGCAGGGAGGTTGGCAAACCTCTCTAACGCCGACCTACGCGGGACTGATCTGCAGTCGGCGCTCGTAACTGTTGAGCAGGTGGTCTCTGCCAGGCTGAACGGCGATACAGCGTTGCCATCCGGCATAGCGGGCGACGATCGCGTCACTGCACGAATCGTTCAGGCTGGCAACTTGTCTGAGCGTGACCGATGAGCCCCCGAGTTCTCGTTTCCACGAACTTCCCTAGAGCTGACGTAGTCACCTCGCGAGACCGATCGCATCCATCTGCAGCAAGGTGCTCACTCGACCACGGCTGATCCGGCTCGCTAGGACTAGCGACACGCTCTTACCAACCTGCCGTAGCCCAGCCGCGGACCCCCTGACGCTGAGGTTGCACGCGCTGGACTGTGAGCTGGCCATCGGCCCCCGACGTCGCGTCCACCGCACTGAGTGTGTCGGGGGTGTGTCGCGAACAATGAGAGGAAACGAGAGAGGGCGGGAGTCAGTGAGACTGACTCCCGCCCTCTTCTGTCGGCATCCGCCCTGGTCAGAGCTTGATTTCTGCTGATCCTTGGCGAGTGCCCCCGGCAGGATTCGAACCTGCGCACACGGCTCCGGAGGCCGTTGCTCTATCCCCTGAGCTACGGGGGCGTGTCGGTCGCGTGTGGCGGCGACGGGTAGAACCCTACCAGTTCTTGGGGGGTCCTCATGAACAGGTATTTCGTCTGGGTTTCTTCGAAGCCGCGGGCTTCAGGGCCGGGCCGGGCGGTGGGCTCAGGAGTCACAGAGGTCCCATCGGTATCTCGGCAAGCAGTGCGGCGACACATCTGTGCAGAGGCCACGCCTCGCTGTCACGTCACACAGCGTGGTCTCGGCCACACGTACGGCCTTACCCCGCAAGGGGCGGAAGTAGGGAAAACCCGGACGCGGCCGCCTGGGCGGACCTACCCTCGATGTGTGCCAGGCGCGTCCGGTCGGGTGCTTGTTGTCGATGACAACAAGGTCATCCGGCAGCTGATCAGGGTCAACCTCGAGCTGGAGGGCTTCGAGGTCGTGACCGCGGCAGATGGTGCCGAGTGCCTTGACGTCGTTCAGCAGGTCCGCCCCGACGTCGTCACGCTCGACGTCGTCATGCCCCGCCTCGATGGGCTCCGCACCGCCGCCCGGCTGCGTTCCGAGCCTCGTACGCGGGATCTGCCCCTTGTGATCGTCAGCGCCTGTACGCAGTACGAGGTCGAGAACGGGCTCGACATCGGCGTGGACGCTTTCCTCGCCAAGCCGTTCGAGCCCGCCGAACTCGTTCAGACCGTTCGGCAGTTGGTCGAGCGCGAGCGGCGTGGGGATGGTGGAGGGCCCGAGGCCGGGGGCGGTGGGGACACTGACGCGGAGGGCGAGGCCGGGGCCGGTTCCGGTGTTGAGACAGAGCGTGCGGGGCACACCGGCGCCTAACGTGTTGGGCCGTGTAGGGCACGCCGGCGCCTGATCCCTCCTCATTCGGGATCCCTCCTCACTCGGGGTTCCTCCTGATTCGGATCTCTGACCACCGGTCCACATTCCGGAACCCGCGAAACCAACTCGCCTACCCACCCCCCTCCTCCCATACGCTTGTCCCCGTGACCCCCGTCGAGCTCTCCCGTACCGTGCTGCGCGCCGTGCGCCGTGCTGTGGATGACGGGGAGCTGACCGTGGTCGTGCCCGCACGGGTCGTGATTGAGCGGCCCAGGCCGGGCGGTAGTGGGGACTACGCCACCAACGTCGCCCTGCAGCTCGCCCGTGACGCCGGCGCGCCGCCCCGGCAGGTCGCCGAGATTTTGCGGGACCGGCTGCACAGCGCGCCCGGCATCGCCGACGTCGCGATCACCGGGCCCGGGTTCCTCAACTTCACCCTCGACGGGGCCGACGCCGCCCTCGTACGTGATGTCCTTACTCAAGGGCTCCGGTACGGGCACAGCCTCGCCCTCGACGGCGAGCGGATCGAACTGCGTATCCCGGCGCACGAGCCGCGCGCCGAAGTCGTCGCCGATGCCGTCTCCCGCATCGTCGCCGCCCTCGGCGGTCACGCCGAGACCGTCCACATTCCGCCCGGCCGAACCGAAGACCCGCCCGGCCGAACCGAAGACCCGCCCGGCCGAACCGAAGACCCGCCCGGCGGAGCGGACGGCACCGTAAATCTCCGCCCCGTCCCCGCACCCCCACCGCCCACCATCCCCCTCGGCTCCGACCCGACCCGTTGGGCCCTCCTCCACCCTGCCTCCCACGACCGCCCTCGCCTCACCCCGGACCACCTCGTCCAGCGCGAGAGCAACCCCCTCTTCCGGGTCCAGTACGCGCACTCCCGCGCCCGGGCTCTCGTACGTGGTGCCGACCAGCTCGGCTTCCATCCCGAGCCCGGTCACCTGGGCGAGTCCCCGGAAGTCGGCGTGTCCCCGGAAGTCGGCGAGTCCTCGGAAGCCCAGGACCTGCTCACCGCCCTCGCCGACCACCCCGTAGTCCTCGTCACCGCCGCCCGGCACCGCGCCCCCGACCGGCTCGCGCGGCACCTCGTCGCCACCGCCGACGCCTTCTTCCGGTTTCACGACGCCACGCGCGTGCTGCCGGTCGGTGACGAGAAACCCTCGGCCGCCCACCGCGCCCGGCTCGCGCTCGCCGAAGCCGCCGGGACGGTGCTGGCCGGCGGCCTGTCCCTGCTCGGCATCGATGCACCCGAACACGTCTGACCACGTGGGACACGACCACGTGACGTACGAGAGAGCGCAAGAACAGACATGAGCCGTTCCGCACACCCCGCCGGCCCCCGCCACGCCGACGTTCTGCCCGAGGGGCACTACACCGCGCCGCCCGCCGACCTCAATGCCCTCGACCCCAAGGTGTGGTCCCGGACCGTCACCCGGACCCGCGAGGGCGCCGTCAGCGTCGGCGGCATCGACGTGACGAGGCTCGCCGAGGAGTTCGGTACGCCCGCGTACTTCATCGACGAGGACGACTTCCGGGCGCGGGCCCAGGCCTGGCGTACCGCCTTCGGGGAGGGCGCCGACGTCTTCTACGCGGGCAAGGCGTTCCTCTCCCGCGCCATCGTGCGCTGGCTGCACGAAGAGGGCCTCAACCTCGACGTCTGCTCCGGCGGCGAGCTCGCCACCGCCCTCTCCGCCGGGATGCCCGCCGAGCGCATCGCCTTCCACGGCAACAACAAGTCCGCCGCGGAGATCGAGAAGGCCGTCTCCGTCGGTGTCGGGCACATCGTCCTGGACTCCTTCCAGGAGATCGTGCGCGTCGCGCACATCGCCGAGCAGCTGGGCAAGCGGCAGCGTGTGCTGATCCGGGTGACTGTCGGGGTCGAGGCGCACACGCACGAGTTCATCGCCACGGCCCACGAGGACCAGAAGTTCGGCATCGCGCTCGCCGACGGTCAGGCCGCCGAGGCCGTGCGGCGTGCCCTCAAGCTCGACGGGCTCGAGCTCGTCGGCATCCACTCGCACATCGGGTCGCAGATCTTCGACATGGCCGGGTTCGAGGTCGCCGCCCGGCGCGTCGTGTCCCTTCTCGCCGAGATCCGTGACGAGCACGGCGTCGAGCTGCCCGAGATCGACCTCGGCGGCGGCCTCGGTATCGCGTACACCTCCGACGACGACCCGCGCGAGCCGCACGAGATCGCCAAGGCGCTCGGTGAGATCGTCACCCGGGAGTGTGAGGCCGCCGGGCTCCGGACTCCTCGTATCTCAGTCGAGCCCGGGCGCGCCATCGTCGGACCCACCGCCTTCACGCTCTACGAGGTCGGCACCATCAAGCCGCTCGACGGGCTGCGTACGTACGTCTCCGTGGACGGCGGCATGTCGGACAACATCCGCACCGCGCTGTACGACGCCGAGTACAGCGTCTCCCTCGTCTCCAGGACCTCTGACGCCGAGCCCATGCTCGTCCGCGTCGTCGGCAAGCACTGCGAGAGCGGCGACATCGTCGTACGCGACGCCTTCCTGCCGTCCGACCTGGCGCCCGGCGACCTGATCGCCGTCCCGGCGACCGGTGCGTACTGCCGTTCCATGGCGAGCAACTACAACCACGCACTTCGCCCGCCCGTCGTCGCCGTGCGCGACGGCGAGGCCCGGGTGATCGTCCGCCGGGAGATGGAGGAGGATCTGCTGCGGCTCGATGTCGGATGAGCGGCCGGGTGACCGCCGGGCGGCCAGCCGTCGGAACGTCTTCCGGCCAGCCGCCCCCCGGGCGGCCAGCGGTCGGAAGACCTTCTGCCAGCCGCCCGCCGGCTGGCCGCCGGTCGGTCGGCGGTCGGCATACCTTCCGCCAGCCGCCCGCCGGTCGGCCAGCGGTCGGAACACCTTCCGCCAGCCGCCCGCCAGGCGCGGCAGAACGCCGCAGACATGCCCAGTGCCGGAGAAAGATCTCCTGATTTCCGGTCCCGGGAAAATGAAATAAACGTCTCACGATCCGGACGAGGGGCAGAAAATCCGGTCCGTTGGGTGAGACTGGTCCAACCGTAGATGTATGAGAAGCGAGGTCGGATGATGCGTACGCGTCCGCTGAAGGTGGCGCTGCTGGGCTGTGGGGTTGTCGGCTCAGAGGTGGCACGCATCATGACGACGCACGCGGAGGACCTCGCCGCGCGGGTCGGGGCCCCCGTGGAGCTGGCGGGCGTGGCGGTCCGCCGGCCCTCCAAGGTCCGCGAGGGCATCGATCCGTCCCTGATCACGACCGACGCCACCGCCCTCGTCAAACGGGGCGACATCGACGTCGTCGTCGAGGTCATCGGCGGTATCGAGCCCGCGCGCTCCCTCATCACCACGGCTTTCGAGCACGGCGCGTCCGTCGTCTCCGCGAACAAGGCGCTGCTCGCCCAGGACGGGGCGGCTCTCCACGCGGCGGCCGAGGAGCACGGGCGTGACCTCTACTACGAAGCCGCAGTCGCCGGCGCGATCCCGCTGATCCGGCCGCTGCGCGAGTCCCTTGCCGGCGACAAGATCAACCGGGTCATGGGCATCGTCAACGGCACCACCAACTTCATCCTCGACAAGATGGACACGACCGGCGCCGGGTACCAGGAGGCGCTCGACGAGGCCACGGCCCTCGGATACGCGGAGGCCGACCCGACCGCCGACGTCGAGGGCTTCGACGCCGCCGCGAAGGCCGCGATCCTCGCCGGCATCGCCTTCCACTCGCGCGTACGCCTCGACGACGTGTACCGCGAGGGCATGACCGAGGTCACCGCCGCCGACTTCGCCTCCGCGAAACAGATGGGCTGCACCATCAAGCTGCTCGCCATCTGCGAGCGGGCCGCCGACGGCGAGTCCGTCACCGCCCGCGTGCACCCGGCGATGATCCCGCTCAGCCACCCCCTCGCCTCCGTCCGCGGCGCCTACAACGCCGTCTTCGTCGAGGCCGACGCCGCAGGTCAGCTGATGTTCTACGGGCCTGGCGCCGGTGGTTCCCCGACTGCCTCCGCGGTGCTGGGCGACCTCGTCGCCGTCTGCCGCAACAAGCTCGCCGAGTCGACCGGGCCCGGCGAGTCCGCGTACGCGCAGCTGCCGGTCTCGCCCATGGGCGAGGTCGTCACGCGCTACCACATCAGCCTCGACGTGGCCGACAAGCCGGGCGTACTCGCCCAGGTCGCGACGGTCTTCGCCGAGCACGGCGTATCCATCGACACGGTGCGCCAGCAGGGCAAGGACGGCGAGGCATCGCTCGTCGTCGTCACCCACCGTGCGTCCGACGCTTCCCTCAGCGGGACCGTCGAGGCGCTGCGCAACCTCGACACCGTGCGGGGTGTCGCCAGCATCATGCGGGTTGAAGGAGAGTAACCAGCAATGACCCACCAGTGGCGCGGAATCATCGAGGAGTACCGGGACAGGCTGCCGGTCTCCGACAGCACGCCGGTCGTGACGCTCCGCGAGGGCGGTACGCCGCTCGTGCCCGCGCAGGTGCTCTCCGAGCGCACGGGCTGCGAGGTCCACCTCAAGGTCGAGGGTGCGAACCCGACCGGGTCCTTCAAGGACCGCGGCATGACCATGGCGATCAGCAAGGCCAAGGAGGAGGGCGCGCAGGCGGTCATCTGCGCCTCCACCGGCAACACGTCGGCGTCGGCCGCCGCGTATGCCGTACGCGCGGGCATGGTCAGCGCCGTCCTCGTGCCGCAGGGCAAGATCGCGCTCGGCAAGATGGGCCAGGCGCTCGTGCACGGCGCGAAGATCCTCCAGGTCGACGGCAACTTCGACGACTGCCTGACGCTGGCCCGCGGACTGTCCGAGAACTACCCGGTGGCGCTGGTCAACTCGGTCAACCCGGTGCGTATCGAGGGCCAGAAGACCGCCGCGTTCGAGATCGTGGACATGCTCGGCGACGCGCCCGACATACACGTCCTGCCGGTGGGCAACGCGGGCAACATCACCGCGTACTGGAAGGGCTACACCGAATACGCCGCGGACGAGGTCGCCTCGCAGACCCCCCGAATGTGGGGTTTCCAGGCCTCCGGCTCCGCTCCGATCGTGCGCGGCGAGGTCGTGAAGGACCCCTCGACGATCGCCACCGCGATCCGTATCGGCAACCCCGCGTCCTGGAAGTTCGCGCTGGCCGCGCGGGACGAATCGGGCGGTCTCATCGACGAGGTGACGGACCGTGAGATTCTGCGCGCCTACCGCCTGTTGGCCTCCCAGGAGGGCGTCTTCGTCGAGCCCGCGTCGGCAGCGTCCGTCGCCGGTCTGCTGAAGGCCGCCGAGCAGGGCAAGGTCGACCCGGGCCAGACGATCGTCTGCACGGTCACCGGCAACGGCCTCAAGGACCCGGACTGGGCCGTCGCGGGCGCACCGCAGCCGGTCACGGTCCCGGTCGACGCGGCCGCTGCGGCGGAGCGCCTGGGACTCGCGTAGGACCCCCCAGGGGCCGGGCGGCAGGCTCCGCAGGACGCAGCCGGGTCCGGCAGCGGCCGGACCCGGACCCCTCCGACCCGGGCATTTGCCCACGGGGGGTGCACAGGGGGCTTTCGACACGCATCGTGCGCCTCCTGTGCGCCCTATGTCGCCACTGAACCTTCCTTCGATAGGCTGTACCGAACCCACCCTGCCGCGCATGCCGCGGAGCCGCCGCCGTCCGCGGCCGTCGGGTGTTCGGTTCGTCTTGCAGTGCATCGAAATCTCGCCAAACCCCGTAGTTCAACAAACCCCGCAGTTCAAGGAGAGTCATCGAGCGATGGCCGGTCCCGCGTTCCGCGCCGCCGCCGTACGGGTGCGCGTCCCCGCCACCAGCGCCAATCTCGGTCCGGGCTTCGACGCCTTCGGCCTGTCGCTGGGGCTGTTCGACGACGTCGTCCTCCGGGTGGCCGATTCCGGCCTGAATATCGACATCGCAGGTGAGGGCAGCGAGACGCTCCCACGCGACGAGAGCCATCTGCTCGTCCGCTCACTGCGTACCGCCTTCGACCTGCTGGGCGGACAGCCGCGCGGCCTCGAGGTCGTCTGCGCCAACCGCATCCCGCACGGCCGCGGCCTCGGATCCTCGTCGGCCGCCATCTGCGCCGGCATCGTCGCCGCGCGCGCTGTGACGATAGGCGGCGACACCAAGCTCGACGACGCCGCGCTGCTGGAGCTCGCCACCGAGATCGAGGGGCACCCCGACAACGTCGCAGCGTGCCTGCTCGGCGGGTTCACCCTCTCCTGGATGGAGGGCGGCGCGGCCCGCGCGATCAGAATGGACCCCGCAGATTCCATCGTTCCGGTGGTTTTCGTACCGGGAAAGCCGGTGCTCACCGAGACCGCACGCGGACTGCTGCCGCGCACCGTCCCGCATGTGGACGCCGCGGCCAACGCGGGCCGGGCGGCCCTGCTCGTCGAGGCCCTGACCAGGCGCCCCGAGCTGCTGCTGCCCGCCACCGAGGACCGGCTGCACCAGGAGTACCGCGCCCCCGCCATGCCGGAGAGCGCCGCCCTGGTGGAGCGGCTGCGGGCCGACGGGGTGCCCGCAGTGATCTCCGGCGCCGGCCCCACGGTCCTGGCGCTGGCGGACGACGCGACGGCCGACAAGGTCGCCCGACTGGCGGGGGAGGGCTGGGCGGCCAACCGGCTGGCCCTCGACGCCGCCGGAGCGAGTGTGCTGCCGCTTGCGCCCTGACACACGGTTGCCGGATTGCGAGAGGGGGAATGATTGTTGGATCCGGTAGTGTTAACCTCAAGTCTGCACCCGACCCCACCATGGCGAGGTGCCTTGTGTCCCCGTCCGGGACAGACACTCCTCCGCGAGGCTCCCAAGCAGTTTCATGCACAGGCACCGAGTGCCGTGCATTGAGCGGCCTGCAGAGCGGGGGACCTCCTGGGGACACCTCCGGCGCCAGCCGGGGGAGTCAGCCGGGGGCGCTCCGGAACCGGCGTGACCGAGCCGCGTGACGGCTTCGGGCATCGCCAATCACCAGATATCTCTCCGCCGCGTAGGCGGACAACCGCCCCGGTACGGTCCACCAAGCACGGACCATCTGCCGGACAGCACAACCGGTCGCCGAGCCAGACAGGCCGACGTCCGCTCCAGGGAAGGACCCTTCGTGAGCGACACCACCGATCTGATGGGCGTGAGTGCCGACAGCACGGTCGAAACCGCTGCTGCGCCCGCCACGGACGCATCTGCTGCGCCTGCCTCCGGTGCCGGCTCCCGGCGGCGCCGCGGTACCGGCCTTGAGGGCATGGTGCTGGCCGAGCTGCAGCAGGTCGCATCCGGCCTCGGCATCAGGGGCACTGCGCGTATGCGCAAGAGCCAGCTGATCGAGGTCATCAAGGAGGCGCAGGCCGGGGGTGGGTCCCAGGCCGCTTCGGACGCCCCCGCCAAGAGCGCTGCCGCCTCGACCGAGACCAAGCCGAAGCGCCGCGCCACCTCCAAGGCCCGTACCGGCGACGAGTCCGCGGCCGGTGACAAGGCCGAGAAGGCCGTACAGGGCGAGGGCGACAAGGCCGCCGCGAAGGCCGTGGCCCAGCAGCAGATCGAGATCCCGGGCCAGCCCGCCAGCGACGACGCCCCCGTCGGGGAGCGCCGCCGGCGTCGCGCCACCGCCGAGGCCGGGGCCCCCGAGGCCCAGGCCGCCGTTGCCGTGGCCGAGCCGAAGACCGAGCCCAAGACCGAGACCGCCAAGGGCGACGGCCAGGGCGACGGTTCCGCGGACGGCGGCGCGGAGGGCCGCCGTGACCGCCGTGACCGCGACCGTGACCGTGGGCGCGGCAGGGACCGCGACCGCCGGGGCAAGGGCGATGAGCAGCAGGGCGGCGGTGGCCAGCAGCGCCAGCAGCCGGGCGGCGGCCGCCAGGACCGGCAGCAGCAGGACGACGACGACTTCGACGGTCGTGGCCGTGGCCGCCGCGGCCGCTACCGCGACCGCCGGGGCCGTCGCGGCCGCGACGACGTCCAGGAGCCGCAGATCGGCGAGGACGACGTCCTGATCCCCGTCGCGGGCATCCTGGACATCCTCGACAACTACGCGTTCATCCGGACGTCGGGCTACCTCCCGGGTCCCAACGACGTGTACGTGTCCCTCGCCCAGGTCCGCAAGAACGGTCTGCGCAAGGGTGACCACGTCACCGGTGCCGTGCGCCAGCCCAAGGAAGGCGAGCGCCGTGAGAAGTTCAACGCGCTGGTCCGCCTGGACTCCGTCAACGGCATGGCGCCCGAATCCGGGCGCGGGCGGCCGGAGTTCAACAAGCTGACGCCGCTGTACCCGCAGGACCGGCTCCGTCTGGAGACCGACCCGGGCGTGCTGACCACCCGGATCGTCGACCTCGTCGCGCCGATCGGCAAGGGCCAGCGTGGTCTGATCGTCTCGCCGCCGAAGGCCGGCAAGACCATGATCATGCAGGCGATCGCGAACGCGATCACGCACAACAACCCCGAGTGCCACCTGATGGTCGTCCTCGTCGACGAGCGTCCGGAAGAGGTCACCGACATGCAGCGGTCGGTCAAGGGCGAGGTCATCTCCTCGACCTTCGACCGCCCGGCCGAGGACCACACCACGGTCGCCGAGCTCGCCATCGAGCGCGCGAAGCGCCTGGTGGAGCTGGGTCACGACGTCGTCGTACTGCTCGACTCGATCACGCGTCTGGGCCGTGCGTACAACCTCGCCGCCCCGGCCTCCGGCCGCATCCTGTCCGGTGGTGTCGACTCGACCGCGCTGTACCCGCCGAAGCGCTTCTTCGGTGCCGCGCGCAACATCGAGGACGGCGGCTCGCTGACCATCCTGGCCACCGCGCTGGTCGACACCGGCTCGCGCATGGACGAGGTGATCTTCGAGGAGTTCAAGGGCACCGGCAACATGGAGCTCAAGCTCGACCGGAAGCTCGCCGACAAGCGCATCTTCCCGGCGGTGGACGTGGACGCGTCCGGTACCCGTAAGGAAGAGATCCTGCTCAGCGGCGAGGAGCTCAACATCGTCTGGAAGCTGCGCCGGGTGCTGCACGCGCTCGACCAGCAGCAGGCGATCGAGCTGCTGCTCGACAAGATGAAGCAGACGAAGTCGAACGCCGAGTTCCTGCTGCAGATCCAGAAGACGACGCCTACGCCGGGCAACGGCGACTGACGTCGGCAACGCGCGCGCAAAGCCGATGACGCGCAGCTAAAGCAGGGGCAAAAGGGCCGCCACCGTTACGTATGTGATGGTGGCGGCCCTCTGTTGTGCGTGGGAACCGGTGTACGATCACGCCACTCTCACACTTCGCCGAAGCATCTCCACGATCTGCCCGCCATCTGTCTCGGGCGCTTCGGCCTCTGAACTCATGCCTTTGAGGGGGGACTTGAGTGGACACCCGCATGTCCGGGGGCGGTCGGCACAGACGCCGCATACGCATAGCGATACCCACAGCGGCCGCCGCGCTGGCCGCCGCTGTCGCCGCCGCGGTACTGATGTCGCCCGCCGACGCGGCCACGCCGCTGCCTCAGCCGACCGTCAAGCCCGCCACGACGTCGCCGACGCTCAGCGAGCTCGAGAAGCGCGTCGCGGGCGCGGTGGCCGGTGACGACACGGCCGGCAAGACATCGCAGTCGTCGTACAGCTCGAGCACCACGAGCAGCTCGGGTTCGAGCACCGGAACCGTCGACGCGAAGGTCGTCGGCGGCACCGACACCAGCATCACCACGGCGCCCTGGATGGCCCAGCTGTGGTACTACGACGACCAGGGCACCACCGACGAGAGCGACGACCTCGGCTTCTTCTGCGGCGGCGCCGTCGTCGCGCCGACGAAGATCCTCACCGCCGCGCACTGCGTCAAGGGCTACAACTGGAAGGCCCACGGCGCGATCGTCACCAACACGGCGCAGCTGCCGACCACGGACGACGCGGGCAACACCGACCTGCACGGCGGCACCGTCTCCAGCGTCTGGCGGCAGTGGAACCACACGTCGTACAACGCGACGACCATCGACAACGACATCGCCGTCCTGACGCTGCCGAACCCGATCACGGCCAAGCCGATCCGGATCACGACGTCGGGTGACACCGCGTCGTACGCCGCCGGCACCCAGGCCACGGTCTACGGCTGGGGCCGCACCAGCTCCACCAGCCAGGACATCTCCGAGACGCTGAAGTCGGCCACGCTGCCGGTCCAGTCCGACACCACCTGCACCGGCGCCTTCGGCAGTCACTTCATCAAGGGCCACATGGTGTGCGCGGGCGAGCCCGCGACCGGCAGCGACGCGGGCACCGTATCGGCGTGCAACGGCGACTCCGGCGGCCCGCTCGTGGTCAACAACCGCATCGTCGGTGTGGTGTCCTGGGGCGTCGAGGACTGCGTGGCCGAGGGCGCGTACAGCGTCTTCAGCAAGGTGAGCACCTATGTCGGCGCCACCTATCCGCGCATCGACGACACCAACCTGAACGGTGACCACCGGGCCGACCTGTGGCTGCGCCAGGACTCCAACAACGAGGGCTTCGAGAAGGACTCCAAGGGCACCTCGTTCGGCGCGCGCATCTCCTGGGGCAACTGGGGCGGCGTCAACCTGGTCCTGCAGACCGACCTCAACCGGGACGGGTACCAGGACCTCGTGGTGCGGCGTAGCGCCGACGGCGCCATGTTCTGGTCGCACTACATCCCGTCCACCGGGAACTGGGGCACCAACCAGATCTTCGACAACTGGAAGACCCGCACCCGCGTCGTGGCACCCGGCGACGTCACCGGCGACGCCCTGCCCGACCTGCTGTCGGTCGACTCCGGCGGTTACCTGTGGATCTACCCGGGCAAGGGCTACGGCACCTTCTCGACCCGCGTCAAGGTCGGCTCGGGCTGGAACCAGTACAACTCCCTGCGCGGCCACGGCGACTTCACCGGCGACGGCAAGGCCGACCTGATCGCGCGTTCCAAGAGCAACTCGTACGTCTACCTGTACAAGGGCACCGGCAAGGCCGGCACCGGAGCGTTCTCCAGCCGCATCAAGGTGCGCACCTGGAGCGGCTACAACGCCTTCGACGCCCCGGGCGACGTGACAGGCGACGGCAAGGCCGACTTCCTGGCCCGGACGCCCGGCGGAACGCTGTACCTCTACCCGGGCACCGGCAAGGCCACCAGCGAGATCTTCGCCACAAGGATCAACGTCGGCACCGGCTTCCAGCGGTACGACATCTTCGGCTGAAATCGCAGGTGAACGCCGGACAACCCGGCGTCGCCGACTACGCACTGTGCCCACCGCCGTACGCGGTGGGCACAGTGCGTTGTGCAACCCTGCATGCGGCTTCCCCGTCTGACAAACCGAACGAGCCAGGGCCTGACGCCGAAAGCGGGGGGTATCCGACCCAACGAGGACTGAGGAGCACATGCCCGACCAGATGACGCCGGCCACCCAGCAGCCGACACGAAGCCGCCGAGCGAAGGGGCGGCGGCGCAAGCCGCGCTCCGGGCGGAGCAGGGCTGTCGTCATCGCCGCCTGGGCGGCGGCGGGCCTGGTGGTCCTCGGCGGCACCGGCCTCGGGTACGTGTACGTCAAGCTCAACGACAACATCCAGGGCGTCGACATCGACGCCGCTCTCGGCACCGAGCGGCCGCAGAACGTCGACAACGGCTCGATGGACATCCTCGTCCTCGGCTCCGACTCGCGCTCCGGCAAGAACTCCGAGTACGGCAAGGACGAGGGCACCGCCCGCTCCGACACGGCGATGGTCGTGCACGTCTACGAGGGCCACAAGAAGGCGAGTGTCGTCTCCATACCCCGCGACACCCTGGTCACCCGGCCCGACTGCACCGACAGCAAGGGCGACACGGTCGAGGGCGGCCGGGAGCTGATGTTCAACACGGCGTACCAGGTCGGGGGCCCCGCCTGCGCCGTCAAGACCGTCGAGTCGATGTCCGGGATCCGTATGGACCACTACATCGAGGTCGACTTCACGGGCTTCAAGAAGCTCATCGACACGCTCGGCGGCGTCGACATCACCACCAAGCAGGACATCGACGACGACCAGAGCCATCTGCATCTCAAGGCCGGAAAGCACACTCTGACCGGCGAACAGGCCCTCGGGCTCGTCCGTACCCGGCACGGCGTGGGTGACGGCAGCGACCTCGGCCGCATCCAGCTGCAGCAGGCCTTCATCAAGGCGCTGATCAAGCAGGTCAAGGAGGTCGGCGTCCTCAGCAGCCCGAAGAAGCTCTACGACCTCGCGGACACCGCCACCAGCGCGGTCACCACGGACTCCGACCTGGACTCCGTCAAGAGCCTCGCCGGGTTCGCGAGCGGCCTGAAGAACATCGGCGCCGGCGACATGAAGATGATCACGCTGCCCGTCCAGTACGACCCCGCGAACCTCAACCGCGTCCTGCCGCTCGAGAAGCGGGACCGGAAGGTGTGGGCCGCGCTCGAGGCGGACAAGCCCATCCCGGCCTCCGCCGTCAAGGACTCCGCGGGCGACAAGGGCTCGGCAGGCTCCGTGGTGAGCAGCGGCTGAGGGGCACCGAACAGGGCTGCCGGGCGCCGTGGAATAGATGCGGCCCCACCCCGGTTTTGGGGGATGCGGCCAGTCCTGGCAGACTGGTACGTCGGCTCCGGTTCACGCTTCCGCATTCCGCGGCTGCGACCCGGCGCCCTCCCGATACCTAGGAGACACCTTGAAGCGCGACATCCACCCCGAGTACGTCGAGACGCAGGTCAGCTGCACCTGTGGCGCGTCGTTCACCACCCGTAGCACGATCGAGAGCGGCACCATCCGCGCCGAGGTCTGCTCCGAGTGCCACCCGTTCTACACGGGCAAGCAGAAGATCCTCGACACCGGTGGCCGTGTGGCCCGCTTCGAGGCCCGCTTCGGCAAGGCTTCCGGCTCCAAGAAGTAGCGAGCCACCTGCGCCGGTCCTCGGTCGTGCCTCTTGGGGCGCGCCGGGACCGGCGTTTTTGGTCGTTTCACTTCACCTTTCGTACGAAGCAGATCTAGGAGCCCTCAGAGATGTTCGAGGCGGTCGAGGAACTCATCGGCGAACACGCCGATCTGGAGAAGCAGCTCGCCGACCCGTCGGTCCACGCCGACCAGGCCAACGCGCGCAAGCTCAACAAGCGCTACGCCGAGCTGACCCCGATCGTCGCCGCGTACCGCTCCTGGAAGCAGACCGGCGACGACATCGAGACCGCCCGCGAGTTCGCCGCCGACGACCCCGACTTCGCCGCCGAGGTCAAGGACCTGGAGCAGCAGCGCGAGGAGCTCACCGAGAAGCTGCGGCTGCTGCTGATCCCGCGGGACCCCAGCGACGACAAGGACGTCATCCTCGAGATCAAGGCGGGCGCGGGCGGCGACGAGTCCGCGCTGTTCGCCGGCGATCTGCTGCGCATGTATCTGCGGTACGCCGAGCGCGTCGGCTGGAAGACCGAGATCATCGACTCCACCGATTCCGAGCTCGGCGGCTACAAGGACGTCCAGGTCGCCGTGAAGACCAAGGGCAACGCCACTCCCGAGCCCGGCCAGGGCGTCTGGGCGCGGCTCAAGTACGAGGGCGGAGTGCACCGCGTGCAGCGCGTGCCCGCGACCGAGTCCCAGGGCCGTATCCACACCTCAGCGGCCGGTGTCCTCGTGACGCCCGAGGCCGAGGAGATCGACGTCGAGATCAACCCGAACGACCTGCGCATCGACGTGTACCGGTCGTCGGGTCCTGGCGGTCAGTCCGTGAACACGACCGACTCCGCGGTCCGCATCACCCACATCCCGACCGGTGTCGTCGCCTCCTGCCAGAACGAGAAGAGCCAGCTGCAGAACAAGGAGCAGGCCATGCGTATCCTGCGCTCCAGGCTGCTCGCCGCGGCTCAGGAGGAGGCGGAGAAGGAGGCCGCGGACGCACGCCGCAGCCAGGTCCGCACCGTCGACCGCTCCGAGAAGATCCGTACGTACAACTTCCCGGAGAACCGCATCTCGGACCACCGCGTCGGCTTCAAGGCGTACAACTTGGACCAGGTGCTCGACGGCGAACTCGACGCCGTGATCCAGGCGTGCGTCGACGCGGACTCGGCCGCGAAGCTCGCTGCCACTTAGACCGTCGTCAGCCCGGCCCTGTAAGCCCAGACCGTGCAACGCAACCCGTAAGCAGTCCCTCGTACCGCACCCCGTAGACCGTCTCCGACTCGACAACCGCTCTGCCCCGGAGGACCAGCGTGCAGCAACACATTGGGGGGCGACCCCAAAACCCCCGCGGCGTGCTGCTCGCGGAGGTCGCCCAGGCCACCCGGCGGCTGGCCGACGCCGGCGTGCCGTCGCCGCGCAACGACGCGGAGGAGCTCGCCGCCTTTGTGCACGGCGTGAAGCGGGGCGAGCTGCACACGGTCAAGGACGCGGACTTCGACGCCCGCTACTGGGAGGCCATCGCGCGCCGGGAGGCCCGCGAGCCGCTCCAGCACATCACCGGGCGGGCGTACTTCCGCTATCTGGAGCTCCAGGTGGGGCCCGGCGTCTTCGTGCCGCGGCCCGAGACCGAGTCCGTCGTCGGCTGGGCGATAGACGCCGTGCGTGCGATGGACGTCGTGGAGCCGCTGATCGTGGACCTGTGCGCGGGCTCCGGGGCGATCGCCCTCGCCATGGCGCAGGAGGTGCCGCGGTCCCGGGTGCACGCCGTGGAGCTGTCCGATGACGCCCTCGTGTGGACCCGTAAGAACGCCGCGGGCTCCCGGGTCACCGTCCATCAGGGCGACGCGCTCTCCGCGCTGCCCGAGCTCAACGGCCAGGTCGACCTCGTCATCTCCAACCCGCCGTACATCCCGCTCACGGAGTGGGAGTACGTCGCCCCAGAGGCCCGCGACCACGACCCCGAACTCGCCCTCTTCTCCGGCGAGGACGGGCTCGACACCATCCGCGGTCTCGAGCGCACCGCCCACCGGCTGCTGCGCCCCGGCGGCGTGGTCGTCGTGGAGCACGCCGACACGCAGGGCGGCCAGGTGCCGTGGATCTTCAGCGAGGAGGCGGGCTGGGCCGACGCGGCCGACCATCCCGACCTGAACAACCGGCCGCGCTTTGCGACCGCACGTAAGGCGCTGCCATGAGGGCCGCAGCTTTGATCCAGGTCAAGATCCAGTACGTGTACTTCGTGTACGAGGAGGCTCGCTAAATGGCACGGCGATACGACACCAACGACGCGACGGACCGCACCACCGGTCTGCGTGAGGCCGCGTCCGCCGTCCGCCGTGGCGAGCTGGTCGTGCTGCCCACCGACACCGTGTACGGCATCGGGGCCGACGCGTTCAGCTCCGAGGCGGTCGCCGATCTGCTGGCGGCCAAGGGGCGCGGGCGCAACATGCCCACGCCCGTTCTCATCGGCTCCCCGAACACGCTGCACGGGCTCGTCACCGACTTCTCCGAGCAGGCGTGGGAGCTCGTCGACGCCTTCTGGCCGGGCGCGCTGACGCTGGTCGCCAAGCACCAGCCGTCGCTCCAGTGGGACCTGGGGGACACCCGTGGCACCGTCGCCGTGCGCATGCCGCTGCACCCGGTCGCCATCGAGCTGCTGACGGAGGTCGGCCCGATGGCCGTGTCGTCGGCGAACCTCACCGGTCACCCCGCCCCCGAGGACTGCGACGCCGCGCAGGAGATGCTCGGCGACTCCGTCTCCGTGTACCTGGACGGCGGGCCGACGCCCGGCAACGTGCCGTCGTCGATCGTCGACGTGACGGGCAAGGTGCCGTTGCTGCTGCGTGCGGGTGCGCTGGACGCCGACGAGCTCCGCAAGGTCGTACCCGACCTCGAGGTGGCCAATTGACAGCCCCTGACGCGGGGCGTGGCATAGGCACGGGGGTCTTCGGGGACGGGGACACATTCCGCATCCTCCACGTCAGCACCGGCAACGTGTGCCGCTCGCCGATCACCGAGCGGCTGACCCGCCATGCCCTGGCGGACCGGCTCGGTGACCGGTTGGTCGGCGGCCTGATCGTGGAGAGCGCGGGCACGTGGGGCCACGAGGGCGCCCCGATGGAGACCAACGCGGAGGCCGTCCTCGCCGAGTTCGGCGCGGACGCCAGCGGGTTCGTGGGGCGCGAGCTCCTCGACGACCACGTCATCCGTGCCGACCTCGTGCTGACCGCGACGCGCGATCACCGGGCGCAGGTGATCTCGATGGGGCACTCTGCGGGGCTGCGCACCTTCACGCTCAAGGAGTTCACGCGGCTTGTGCAGGCCATAGACCCCGCGACGCTGCCCGATCCCGACGAGGGTGTGGTCGAGCGCGCGCGGGCGCTGGTGCGGGCTGCCGCGGCTCTACGCGGGTGGCTTCTGGCGCCGAGCGTCGAGGCGGACGAGGTGTACGACCCGTACGGGGCGCCGTTGCCGTTCTTCCGGTCCATCGGGGACGAGATCCATGAGGCGCTGGAGCCGGTGGTCACGGCCCTGACGGGCGTGCCGGCGCGCATGTAGCGCTGCGGGCCGCTCTGCTCCGCCCACAGCGGTGCGGCAGCGGTACAACACCGGGCGTCCCGCCCTCCCCGGCCCTACATTGGACGTAGCCCACCGTCCAGGTCCGGAGCGTGCCATGTCGGTGACCGAATCAGGGGTGTCAGGCGTCGTGCGGCCCGTGGGGCCCGACTTCGACGCGCTGCGGCGTCAGGACCCGGAGCTCGCCGATGTGCTCCTGGGGGAGCAGGTACGCCAGTGCTCGGCGCTCCAGCTCATCGCCGCCGAGAACTTCACCTCGCCCGCCGTCCTCGCGGCGCTCGGCTCCCCGCTCGCCAACAAGTACGCCGAGGGATACCCCGGCGCCCGCCACCATGGCGGCTGCGAGTTCGTCGACGTCGCGGAGCGCCTCGCCATCGAGCGGGCGACAGCGCTCTTCGGCGCCGAACACGCCAACGTCCAGCCGCACTCCGGTTCCTCGGCGGTGCTCGCCGCGTACGCGGCCCTGCTGCGGCCGGGAGACACCGTACTGGCCCTCGGCCTCCCGTACGGCGGACACCTCACGCACGGATCGCCCGCCAACTTCTCCGGACGCTGGTTCGACTTCGTCGGCTACGGTGTCGATCCCGAATCGGGGCTCATCGACTACGAGCAGGTGGACGCGCTGGCCCGGAAGCACCGGCCCAAGGCCGTGGTCTGCGGATCCATCGCGTATCCGCGGCACATCGACTACGCGGCCTTCCGTGACATCGCCGACGAGGTCGGGGCCTATCTGATCGCCGATTCCGCCCACCCCATGGGACTCGTGGCCGGGGGAGCCGCACCCAGCCCCGTGCCGTACGCGGACGTCGTCTGCGCGACCACACACAAGGTGCTGCGCGGCCCGCGCGGCGGCATGGTCCTGTGCGGAGCCGGACTGGCGGAACGTATCGACCGGGCCGTGTTCCCCTTCACACAGGGCGGCGCGCAGATGCACACCATCGCGGCGAAGGCCGTCGCGTTCGGCGAGGCGGCCACCCCGGCGTTCGCCGCGTACGCCCGGCAGGTCGTCGCCAACGCGCGCGTGCTCGCCGACGGGCTGGAGGCCGAGGGGCTCGCGGTCACCACGGGCGGTACGGACACCCATCTGATCTGCGCGGATCCGGCCCCCCTCGGGTTGGAGGGGCGTGCCGCGCGCGGCCGCCTCGCTGCGGCCGGGATCGTGCTGGACACCTGCGCGCTGCCCCACGGCGACGCCCGCGGGCTGCGCCTGGGCACCGCCGCCGTCACCACACAGGGCATGGGCGAGGCGGAGATGGTGCGGATAGGGGCGCTGTTCGCGGCGGTGCTGCGGGAGGAGATCGACAGCCGGCGGGCGCGCGAGGAGGTGCGCGAACTGACGCGGGCTTTTCCGCCGTACCGGAGCTGAAGACGGGTAGGCGCCCACGTGTGCCCCGTCACTCGTGCAACCATTCTCGCTACCCGAAGGTCCTCCCCCATATGCCGGCGAGGCTAGGGTGTGAGGCTGTGATGGCCAGCGATACCTGTGGGGAAGCCTGTGCGTGAATACCTGCTGACGCTCTGTATCACGGCTGCGGTGACCTACCTGCTGACCGGTCCGGTGCGAAAGTTCGCCATCGTGGCCGGTGCGATGCCGGAGATCCGCGCCCGTGACGTGCACCGCGAACCGACGCCGCGGCTCGGCGGGATCGCGATGTTCTTCGGGCTCTGTGCAGGTCTGCTGGTCGCCAGCCATCTGACGAACCTCAGCACGGTCTTCGAGAACTCCAACGAGCCACGGGCGCTCCTCTCCGGTGCCGCGCTGATCTGGATCATCGGCGTGCTCGACGACAAGTTCGAGATCGACGCGCTGATCAAGCTCGGCGGCCAGATGATCGCCGCGGGCGTCATGGTCATGCAGGGTCTGACGATCCTGTGGCTGCCCGTCCCGGGCGTCGGCTCCGTCTCGCTGACCCAGTGGCAGGGCACCCTGCTGACCGTCGCTCTGGTCGTCGTCACCATCAACGCCGTGAACTTCGTGGACGGCCTCGACGGCCTCGCCTCCGGCATGGTCTGCATCGCGGCCGCGGCGTTCTTCATGTACGCGTACCGCATCTGGTACGGCTACGGCCTCGAGGCCGCCGCCCCCGCGACGCTGTTCGCCGCGATCCTCATGGGCATGTGCCTCGGCTTCCTGCCGCACAACATGCATCCGGCCCGGATCTTCATGGGCGACTCCGGCTCGATGCTCATCGGGCTCGTGCTGGCCGCGGGCGCCATCTCCATCACGGGCCAGGTGGACCCGGACGCGATGGCGCTGTTCGCCGGATCCGAGAAGGCGGCCGTGCACCAGACGGTGCCGGTCTACATCCCGCTGCTGATGCCGCTGACGATCATCGCGATCCCGGCCGCCGACCTGGTGCTGGCGATCGTGCGACGGACCTGGCGCGGCCAGTCGCCGTTCGCGGCCGACCGGGGCCACCTGCACCACCGGCTCCTCGAGATCGGCCACTCGCACAGCCGGGCCGTCCTGATCATGTACTTCTGGTCCGCGCTGATCGCCTTCGGCGCCCTGGCCTACTCCGTGAACTCGGCGTCCATGTGGATCGTGCTCACCATCGTGGTACTCAGCGCGGTCGGCCTGGTGCTCCTGCTGCTGCCCCGCTTCACGCCGCGCGCCCCGCGTTGGGCCGAGCGCTACGTGCCCCCGCGCTACCGCCGGTCGGCCGTGGCCCAGGCGGCCGCCGAGCCCTCTGTCACGTACGCCCTGGCAGCGGCCGCGGAGGCGGAAGCCGCAGCCGGCGAGACAGCGGCCCGCGAGCCCGTGGCCGTCGCGAGGGCCGTGAATTCCGCTGAGGGCGAAGCAGTTGCCGGTGCCAGGGCTGCGGGGGAGCAGCGGACCCCTGTGGCAGCAGGGGCAAAGGGGGTCAACGGAGCGACGGCCATCGGCGCCCGTTCCCGCTTCCTGGACAGGCACAAGGCGGAAACGTCGCGCTGACTTGGGACGCAGTACACGCCCCAAAACAGCTCAATACCAGACAAGCAACCCGGCTTTCTGCACAGACGCGCGGGGTTGCACTCATGTGTGACGGTCCGCACACTTCCAAGGTAAAGACCTCATCAAATAGATTGTGATACCGTTCACGAGACCCGGGGACAGAGCCGAAGGACCGTAGTGCGACGGTCCATTGGCCCGAGAGTCACCCTTTGCCCGGGACCCCTAAGCTCGTCCATGACGACACCTGCCCCCACCCGCGAGCGGAGTCGCCTCCATGCCGTCCAATGACGCCCGGATCCTTCTTCAGGCCGTTGTGCCCACAGCTGCCGTCGGTGCTGTTGCCGCCGTCGTCAGCGGTGTGGTCGCCGGCGGGAAGGGTGCCATCGGGGCGATCGTCGCGACGCTGGTCGTGATCCTGTTCATGGGCATCGGGATGGTCGTTCTGCAGCGCACTGCCAAATCGCTTCCGCACTTGTTCCAGGCGATGGGCCTCCTGCTCTACGCGACGCAGATCCTGCTGCTGTTCGTCTTCCTGGCGGTGTTCAAGAACACCACCCTGTTCCACCCCAAGGCCTTCGCTTTCACGCTCCTCGCGGCCACCCTCGTGTGGATCGCGGCGCAGACGCGTGCACACATGAAGTCCAAGATCCTCTACGTCGAACCGGACTCCTCGACGGGCAGCAAGCCCGAAAAGACGGGGCCGTCGTCGTGAAGGGTAGGGCCGGGATAAATACGCGGTTGAGAGCCTGCTATCGTCCGGTTCCAACTGCGGCACTGCGGGCGCGGGCATCTGAGCTGACGCCTGCTCTAGCGCGAGGCTCGATGCCGGACCGCCGCCCCCACATCCGTAACACCAGTCCAGTGCCGAACCGCGGCTGCGCGCCGCGCCGACACAACGAGGTTGCCGTACCTATGCGCCACGCTGAAGGAGCCCGCGGTGAGTGCTGACCCGACGCAGGTGCTCGCCTTCGAGACCGACTGCCACATCTTCGACGGGTGTGGATTCCCGGCTCCCGGCCTGCACTCGTTCCTGTTCGAGCCCCTCTGGGGCAACCCGGACAGCAACTCGTACTTCAACAAGCCCATGCTGCTGGCGCTGCTCGGCTCGATCATCGTCGTCGGCTTCTTCTGGGCCGCGTTCCGCAAGCCGAAGGTTGTCCCGGGCAAGCTTCAGATGGTCGCCGAGGCCGGCTACGACTTCATCCGGCGCGGCGTCGTCTACGAGACGATCGGCAAGAAGGAAGGCGAGAAGTACGTCCCGCTGGTCGTCTCGCTGTTCTTCTTCATCTGGATGATGAACCTCTGGTCGATCATTCCGGTCGCCCAGTTCCCGGTGACGTCGATCATCGCGTACCCGATGGTTCTCGCCCTGATCGTCTATGTCCTGTGGGTCTCGCTGACCTTCAAGCGGCACGGCTTCGTCGGCGCCTTCAAGAACTTCACCGGCTACGACAAGTCGCTCGGCCCGGTCCTCCCGCTGGCCATGTTCATCGAGTTCCTCTCGAACCTGATCGTCCGGCCCTTCACGCACGCCGTCCGACTCTTCGCGAACATGTTCGCGGGCCACACGCTGCTGCTGCTCTTCACGATCGCCAGCTGGTACCTGCTGAACGGCATCGGCATCGCCTACGCCGGTGTGTCTTTCATCATGGTCATCGTGATGACGGCCTTCGAGCTCTTCATCCAGGCGCTGCAGGCGTACGTCTTCGTGCTCCTGACCTGCACCTTCATTCAGGGCGCGCTCGCCGAGCACCACTGAGCCAACCGCCCCTGCACAACCCCCCAGATCGTCCGGTGGCCAACCCCCGCCGGTCCGTACAGAGAAGGAAGAATCAGCATGGCTGCCACTGAGACCCTCGCCGCCGTCTCCGGCTCCCTCGGCTCCATCGGCTACGGCCTCGCCGCGATCGGCCCCGGCGTGGGCGTCGGCATCATCTTCGGTAACGGCACCCAGGCCCTGGCCCGTCAGCCCGAGGCCGCCGGTCTGATCCGTGCGAACCAGATTCTCGGCTTCGCCTTCTGTGAGGCGCTCGCCCTCATCGGCCTGGTCATGCCGTTCGTCTACGGCACCTGATCGTCTGATCAACGACCAGACCACTAGACGAAAGGCACTCTGATGAGCCCACTGCTCAATATCGCGGCTGAGGAGACGCAGAACCCCCTCGTCCCGCCGCTTCCCGAGCTCGTCATCGGCCTGATCGCCTTCGTCATCGTCTTCGGTCTGCTCGCCTGGAAGCTCCTCCCGAACATCAACAAGGTTCTGGAAGAGCGCCGCGAGTCGATCGAGGGCGGTATCGAGAAGGCCGAGGCCGCTCAGACCGAGGCCCAGAGCGTGCTCGAGCAGTACAAGGCTCAGCTCGCCGAGGCACGGCACGAGGCCGCGCGCCTGCGCCAGGAGGCACAGGAGCAGGGCGCCACGCTCATCGCCGAGATGCGCGCGGAGGGTCAGCGGCAGCGTGAGGAGATCATCGCCGCCGGTCACGCGCAGATCGAGGCCGACCGCAAGGCCGCCGCGCTCACGCTGCGCCAGGACGTCGGCCGACTGGCCACCGACCTGGCCGGCAAGCTCGTCGGTGAGTCCCTCGACGACCACGCACGGCAGAGCCGCACCATCGACCGCTTCCTCGACGAGCTCGAGGAGAAGGCCGAGGCAAGTCGATGACTGCGCACGGAGCGAGCCGCGAAGCCCTGGCCGCCGCACGTGAGCGTCTCGACGCGCTGACGGACAGCACGTCCGTCGACGCGGCCCGGCTGGCCGACGAGCTGGCCGCGGTCACCGCGCTGCTCCATCGCGAGGTGTCGCTGCGTCGGGTCCTCACCGACCCGGCGCAGCCCGGCGACGCCAAGGCGGAGCTGGCGGGGCGCCTGCTGGGTTCTCAGGTCGGCGGCGAGACCATCGACCTGGTGTCCGGAATGGTGCGCTCCCGCTGGTCGCAGTCGCGCGACCTGGTGGACGTGCTCGAGGAGCTGGCGAGCATCGCCGACCTCACCGCCGCGCAGAAGGCGGGCACGCTCGACAACGTCGAGGACGAGCTGTTCCGGTTCGGCCGGATCGTCTCCTCGAGCACCGAGCTGCGCGCCGCGCTGACGGATCGCGCCGCGACCGTCGCCGCCAAGCGAGAGCTGCTGCGCAGCCTGCTCGGCGGCCGGGTCGAGGCCGTGACCGAGCGGTTGGTCGAGCGTCTTGTGACCCAGCCCCGGGGACGTAGCCTGGAAGCGGGACTCGAGTCCCTCTCCAAGCTCGCCGCGGAGCGTCGGGACCGCCTGGTCGCCGTCGTCACCTCGGCCGTGCCGCTGTCGGACCGGCAGAAGCAGCGTCTGGGCGCAGCCCTGGCGAAGCTCTACGGCCGGCAGATGCATCTCAACCTCGACGTGGACCCGGAGGTCCTCGGCGGGATCCAGGTGCAGGTGGGCGACGAGATCATCAACGGCAGCATCGCGGACCGTCTCGAAGACGCGAAGCGCCGGATGGCCGGCTGACCGGCCGCCACCAACTCAACAAGCAGTGTTTTACGGCCCGAGTTGGGCCGTGCAGAGAATGCAGAGTTTCTGGGGGGAGCCCCCAGAGCCCCCCAAAGAAACTTCGGGCCCAACAAGGAGAGCAGGGAACCCAGATGGCGGAGCTCACGATCCGGCCGGAGGAGATCCGGGACGCGCTGGAGAACTTTGTCCAGTCGTACAAGCCGGACGCGGCCTCGCGCGAGGAGGTCGGTACGGTCACCCTTGCCGGCGACGGCATCGCGAAGGTCGAGGGCCTGCCCTCGGCCATGGCCAACGAACTGCTGAAGTTCGAGGACGGCACCCTCGGCCTCGCCCTCAACCTCGAGGAGCGCGAGATCGGTGCCATCGTCCTCGGTGAGTTCAGCGGCATCGAGGAGGGTCAGCAGGTCACGCGTACCGGCGAGGTCCTGTCCGTCGCCGTCGGCGAGGGCTACCTCGGCCGCGTCGTCGACCCGCTCGGCAACCCGATCGACGGCCTCGGCGAGATCGAGACCACCGGCCGCCGCGCCCTCGAGCTGCAGGCCCCCACGGTCATGCAGCGCAAGTCGGTGCACGAGCCGATGGAGACCGGCTACAAGGCCGTCGACGCGATGACCCCGATCGGCCGTGGCCAGCGTCAGCTGATCATCGGCGACCGCCAGACCGGCAAGACCGCCCTGGCCGTCGACACGATCATCAACCAGCGCGACAACTGGCGCTCGGGCGACCCGAAGAAGCAGGTCCGCTGCGTCTACGTCGCCATCGGCCAGAAGGGCTCCACCATCGCGTCCGTGCGCGGCGCGCTGGAGGAGGCCGGCGCCCTCGAGTACACGACGATCGTCGCGGCCCCGGCGTCCGACCCGGCCGGCTTCAAGTACCTCGCCCCCTACACCGGCTCGGCCATCGGCCAGCAGTGGATGTACGAGGGCAAGCACGTCCTGATCATCTTCGACGACCTGTCGAAGCAGGCCGACGCCTACCGCGCCGTGTCCCTCCTGCTGCGCCGTCCGCCGGGCCGTGAGGCCTACCCGGGCGACGTCTTCTACCTGCACTCCCGTCTGCTGGAGCGCTGCGCGAAGCTGTCGGACGACATGGGCGCCGGCTCGATGACCGGTCTGCCGATCGTCGAGACCAAGGCGAACGACGTGTCGGCGTTCATCCCGACCAACGTCATCTCCATCACCGACGGCCAGTGCTTCCTGGAGTCCGACCTGTTCAACGCCGGTCAGCGTCCGGCCCTGAACGTCGGTATCTCGGTCTCCCGTGTCGGTGGCTCCGCCCAGCACAAGGCCATGAAGCAGGTCTCCGGCCGTCTCCGCGTGGACCTCGCCCAGTTCCGTGAGCTGGAGGCGTTCGCCGCCTTCGGTTCCGACCTGGACGCCGCGTCCAAGGCCCAGCTGGGCCGTGGTCAGCGCATGGTCGAGCTGCTGAAGCAGGCGCAGTACCAGCCGATGGCCACCGAGGACCAGGTCGTCTCCGTCTGGGCCGGCACCACCGGCAAGATGGACGACGTGCCGGTCGAGGACATCCGCCGCTTCGAGCGCGAGATGCTCGACTACCTGCACCGCAAGGAGCAGGGCCTCATGACCTCCATCAAGGAGGGCGGCAAGATGTCGGACGACACCCTGCAGGCCGTGGCCGAGGCGATCGCGGAGTTCAAGAAGCAGTTCGAGACCTCGGACGGCAAGCTGCTCGGCGAAGACACGTCCGCCGCTGCCGCCAAGTGACGACGGAAGGGACCTGACTCATGGGAGCGCAGCTCCGGGTCTACAAGCGTCGCATCCGGTCCGTCACCGCGACCAAGAAGATCACCAAGGCGATGGAGATGATCGCCGCCTCGCGCATCGTCAAGGCGCAGCGCAAGGTGGCGGCCTCCGCGCCGTACGCGACCGAGCTCACCCGCGCGGTCACGGCGGTGGCGACCGGGTCGAACACCAACCACCCGCTGACGACCGAGGCCGAGACGCCGACGCGTGCCGCGGTCCTGCTCGTCACGAGCGACCGTGGTCTGGCCGGCGGCTACAACTCCAACGCCATCAAGGCGGCGGAGCAGCTCACCGGGCGGCTGCGCGGCGAGGGCAAGGAGGTCGACACCTACATCGTCGGCCGCAAGGGTGTCGCCTACTACGGGTTCCGTGAGCGTCCGGTCACGGACTCGTGGACCGGCTTCACCGACGAGCCCTCGTACGCGGACGCCAAGAAGGTCGCGGCCCCGCTGATCGAGGCGATCCAGCAGGAGACGGCCGACGGCGGCGTGGACGAGCTCCACATCGTCTTCACCGAGTTCGTCTCGATGCTGACGCAGACGCCGGTGGACAACCGCCTGCTGCCGCTCAGCCTCGAGAACCTCGAGGAGGGCAAGGAGGAGCTCGCTGCCAAGCACGAGATCCTCCCGCTCTTCGAGTTCGAGCCGTCGGCGGAGGACGTCCTCGACGCCCTGCTGCCGCGGTACGTCGAGAGCCGCATCTACAACGCGCTGCTGCAGTCGGCCGCCTCCAAGCACGCCGCCACGCGGCGCGCGATGAAGTCGGCCACCGACAACGCGGGTGAGCTCATCAACACGCTCTCCCGACTTGCCAACGCGGCCCGCCAGGCCGAAATCACCCAGGAAATCAGCGAGATCGTCGGTGGCGCAGGAGCCCTGGCCGACGCGACCGCGGGGAGTGACAAGTAATGACGACCACTGTTGAGACGGCCACGGCTACGGGCCGCGTCGCCCGGGTCATCGGCCCGGTCGTCGACGTGGAGTTCCCCGTCGACGCGATGCCGGAGATCTACAACGCGCTGCACGTCGAGGTCGCCGACCCGGCCAACGCCGGCGAGAAGAAGACCCTGACGCTCGAGGTCGCGCAGCACCTCGGTGACGGCCTGGTCCGCACGATCTCGATGCAGCCCACCGACGGTCTGGTCCGCCAGGCCTCGGTCGTGGACACCGGCACGGGCATCAGCGTCCCGGTCGGCGACTTCACCAAGGGCAAGGTGTTCAACACCATCGGTGAGGTGCTGAACGTCGACGAGACCTACGACGGCGAGCGCTGGTCCATCCACCGCAAGGCGCCGGCCTTCGACCAGCTCGAGTCCAAGACCGAGATGTTCGAGACGGGCGTCAAGGTCATCGACCTGCTCACCCCGTACGTCAAGGGTGGAAAGATCGGTCTGTTCGGTGGTGCCGGTGTCGGCAAGACCGTGCTGATCCAGGAGATGATCTACCGCGTCGCCAACAACCACGACGGTGTGTCGGTGTTCGCGGGCGTCGGTGAGCGCACCCGTGAGGGCAACGACCTCATCGAGGAGATGTCGGACTCCGGCGTCATCGACAAGACCGCGCTGGTCTTCGGTCAGATGGACGAGCCCCCGGGCACCCGTCTGCGCGTGGCCCTTGCCGGTCTGACCATGGCGGAGTACTTCCGCGATGTGCAGAAGCAGGACGTGCTGTTCTTCATCGACAACATCTTCCGCTTCACGCAGGCCGGTTCCGAGGTGTCGACCCTGCTCGGCCGTATGCCCTCCGCGGTGGGCTACCAGCCGAACCTGGCCGACGAGATGGGTCTCCTCCAGGAGCGCATCACCTCGACCCGTGGTCACTCGATCACCTCGATGCAGGCGATCTACGTCCCCGCGGACGACCTGACCGACCCGGCCCCGGCCACCACCTTCGCCACCTCGACGCGACGACGGTTCTCTCCCGTCCGATCTCGGAGAAGGGCATCTACCCGGCCGTGGACCCGCTGGACTCCACGTCCCGCATCCTGGACCCCCGCTACATCGCGCAGGACCACTACGACGCCGCCATGCGCGTCAAGACGATCCTGCAGAAGTACAAGGACCTCCAGGACATCATCGCGATCCTCGGTATCGACGAGCTGGGCGAGGAGGACAAGCTCGTTGTCCACCGTGCCCGTCGCGTGGAGCGCTTCCTGTCCCAGAACACGCACGTCGCCAAGCAGTTCACCGGCGTCGACGGTTCGGACGTGTCGCTCGACGAGTCGATCACCGCGTTCAACGCGATCTGCGACGGCGAGTTCGACCACTTCCCGGAGCAGGCGTTCTTCATGTGCGGTGGTATCGAGGACCTCAAGAAGAACGCGAAGGAGCTCGGCGTCTCCTGAGTCCGCTCACTCGAGAGTCCGCTCACTCGAGCGAGTCGTAGGACTCGGCAGAGTGGTGTGACTCGACAGAGTCGTGTGACTGGCGAGGGGGACGGGCAGCGTCCCGTCCCCCTCGCCACGCCCACAGCTACACCCTCCGGGGGCCAACCCCCGGACCCCCGGCCGAGAGGCTGGGGCGGGCCCCGACGTCTCGACGGCCGGAGCCCTACGCTGCATAGCCCGGGGGCCAACCCCCGGACCCCCGGCCGAGAGGCTGGGGCGGGCCCCGACGTCTTGACGGCCGGAGCCCTACTAGACTTATGACCCAACACCCGGCAGAACCGCCGGGTGGTGACCCGAGGAGCCACCCTTGGCTGCTGAGCTGCACGTCGAGCTGGTCGCTGCCGACCGCCAGGTCTGGTCCGGCGAGGCCACCCTGGTCGTCGCGCGCACCACGTCCGGCGACATCGGCGTCATGCCCGGTCACCAGCCGCTGCTCGGTGTGCTGGAGTCGGGCCCGGTGACGATCCGTACGAGCGACGGCGGGACCGTCGTGGCGGCGGTGCACGGCGGATTCATCTCGTTCGCGGACAACAAGCTGTCGCTGCTGGCCGAGATCGCCGAGCTCTCCGACGAGATCGACGTCCAGCGCGCGGAGCGGGCGCTCGAGCGTGCGCAGACGGAGGCGAACGCCTCCGCCGAGCGGCGCGCGGAGGTCCGACTTCGTGCGGCGGCGGCGCGCTGAGCAGGCGCGCGGAGTTACGTGACTCAGCCGCGGCCGGGACCGGAGAGCTACTCCGGACCGGGCCGCGGCTGAGGCAATGCGGGTGCAATCTGGTTGAGCCGTTACTGATGGGGCGAGGAGGTCGGTGCTGATGATCCTCGCTCTGGTTGTGTGCGGTCTCGTGATCGTGGCGCTGGTGTTGGTGGGGCTCTTTGCCTTCGGGCTGCGCCGACGGCTCATCCAGCGCTCCGGTGGCACCTTCGACTGCAGCCTGCGCTGGAACACCCCGGAAACGGGCGCCCCGGGCGGCGCCGACACCGTCCCCGGCTCCGCCGGCGGGACCCCCACCGGCAAGGGCTGGGGATACGGCATCGCCCGGTATAACGGCGACCGCGTCGAGTGGTTCCGGATCTTCTCGTACGCTCCCCGCCCGCGCCGTATCCTCGAGCGCTCGGCGATCGAGGTGGTCGGCCGCCGCGCCCCTGAGGGCGAGGAGGAGCTCGCGCTGCTCTCCGACGCGATCGTCCTGGCCTGTACGCACCGCGGCACGCGGCTCGAGCTGGCGATGAGCGAGGACGCACTCACCGGTTTCCTGGCGTGGCTGGAGGCGGCGCCACCGGGCCAGAGAGTGAACGTGGCCTGACCACGGGAACGAATCACGTGAAGAAGCCGGGGAGACAGGGGGCGTTCCTGTCTCCCCGGCTTCGTCTGTGTGGGCGGTCCGCCGAGCTGTGTGACTACTTCAGGCCGTTGTTGATGGCGGCCACCAGCTCGCCATTGGCGGTGTCGCCGCTGAACTCCCAGAAGAACGCGCCGCCCAGGCCCTGGTCCTTCGCCCAGCCCATCTTGGAGCGGATGGTGGTCGGGGTGTCGTAGCTCCACCAGTCCGTGCCGCAGTGCGCGTAGGCCGTGCCGCCGACCCTGCCGGTCGCCGGGCAGATGGTCTTGAGGACCTTGTAGTCCTCGAAGCCGGCCTCGTAGGTGCCCGCGGCGGGACCGGTCGCCGTGCCGCCCGGCTCCGACTGCGTGACGCCCGTCCAGCCGCGGCCGTAGAAGCCGATACCGAGCAGCAGCTTGGAGGCCGGGACGCCTTGGGCTTTCAACTTGGCGATGGCTGCGGCCGAGTTGAAGCCCTCGGCGGGGATGCCCGGGTACGACGTGAGCGGGGAGTGCGGGGCCGTCGGGCCGTTGGCCGCCCAGGCGCCGAAGAAGTCGTACGTCATCACATTGTACCAGTTGACGTACCGTGAGGCGGCCCCGTAGTCGACGGCGTCGATCTTGCCGCCGTCCGAGGCGTCCGCGGTGATGGCAGACGTGACGAGGTACTTCGAGCCGAACTTTGCACGCAGCGCGGACATCACGTTCCCGTACCCTGCCGCGCCACTGGTGTCGCAGGTCAGGCCGCAGGCGTTCGGGTACTCCCAGTCGATGTCGATGCCGTCGAAGACATCGGCCCAGCGCGGGTCCTCGACGAGGTCGTAACAGGAGTCGGCGAACGCGGCCGGGTCCTTGGCTGCCTCGGTGAAGCCGCCGGACCAGGACCAGCCGCCGAAGGACCAGAGCACCTTGATGTTCGGGTACTTGGCCTTGAGCTTGCGGAGCTGGTTGAAGTTGCCGCGGAGCGGCTGGTCCTCGGAGTCCGCGACGCCGTCCACGGACTGCTCGGCGGAGTAGGGCTTCTCGTAGTCGGCCCAGGAGTCGCCGATGGCGCACTTGCCGTCCACGACGTTGCCGAACGCGTAGTTGATGTGCGTGATCTTGCCGGCGGAGCCGGAGGTGACCAGGTTCTTCACGTGGTAGTCGCGGCCGTAGACGCCCCACTCGATGAAGTAGCCAAGCTTGACCTTGGCGGCGGGGCCTGCGATCGCGGCGGTGTCCTGGGCCTTCGTGTCGTTGGCGGCCGCGGTGGGGCTCGCCAGTCCTGCCAGGGCGGCGAGCGGGAGCAGCAGGGTTGCGAACCCTGCCGCGGCTCTGTGCTTGAAGCGCATTCAGCGCCTCCTCGGGGTGCGGTCCGGTCGTAAGGGGAGGGTGAAACCAGGCCTGCGACGCCCGTGAGCGCGCGTGATCGACGGCGCGCACGGTCAGGGACACGTGCGGACCGAGGACTTGTCGGAAATGACACGCTCACCGCAGTGCGGCGAGAATAGAAAGGTCTGGACCATTGGTCAAGGGGTCTGGACCAATTGCGGCGCCTTTCCCCGGCAGCCCGGGGGCGCGGACTAGAGGCCCAATTCCTGTGCCAGCATGGCCGCCTGCACCCTGCTGCGCAGCTCCAGCTTCCCCAGCAACCGGCTGACATGGGTCTTCGCGGTCGCCTCGGCCATCTCCAGGCGTACCGCGATCTCGGCGTTCGAGAGCCCTTCGCCGAGGCAGGACAGCACCTCGCGCTCGCGGCGCGTGAGGGTTTCCAGGACGGACGGGTCCGAGCCCGGCGCGGATGCGGTCTTCGCGGCGAACTCGGCGATGAGCCGCCGGGTGACGGCCGGGGCGATCAGGCCCTCGCCGCGGGCGACCGTACGGACGGCTTCCAGCAGGTCCTTCGCCTCGGCGCTCTTGAGCAGAAAACCGGACGCTCCGGCGCGCAGAGCGCCGAAGACGAACTCGTCGAGGTCGAAGGTCGTCAGCACGAGTACGTCCGCGAGCTGTTCGGCGACCACCTGACGGGTCGCCGAAACACCGTCGAGCCGGGGCATCTGGACATCCATCAGTACAACGTCCGGGCGGAGTTCACGGGCCAGCGCGACCGCCTGCTCGCCGTCCGCGGCCTCGCCCGACACCTCGATGTCGGGGGCGCTGCGCAGGATCAGCACCAGCCCGGCCCGTACGGCGGCCTGGTCGTCGGCGACGAGCACGCGGATCATTCGGTCCCTCCCTGCGGGCCTTGGGCGATCGGCAGTGTGGCGCGTACGGACCAGACCTTGCCATCGGGCGACTCCTCGGGCCCGGCTTCGAAGGTGCCGCCCAGTAAGGCGGTCCGCTCCCGCATGCCGACGAGCCCGGCCCCGGAACCGGGTGCGCGAGGTGCGCCGCCGTCGCCGTCGTACGGGCTGGTCACCCCGCACCGTGAGCGATTCGTCGAGCTGGGTGAGCGTCACGACGACCCGGCCGGGCGACGCGTGCTTGAGGGCGTTGGTCAGGGACTCCTGGACAATCCGGTACGCGGCGAGCTCCACCGGGGCCGGGAGCTTTCCGTGCGCGGCGTCGAGCGTGACGTCGAGGCCGTTGGTGCGCGTGCCCTCCACCAGCGCGCCGAGACCGTCGAGGGTGGGGGCCGCGGCCGGGGCCCTCTCGCCGCTGTCGTCCCGCAGGATGCCGATCAGCCGCCGCATCTCGGCCAGTCCCTCGACGCTGTTCTCGCGGATGACGGAGAGGGCGTCCTTGGAGGTGCCCGGGTCGTCGAGCGAGAGCGCGGCCGTGGAGTGGATGGCGATCGCGGACAGGTGGTTGGCCACCATGTCGTGCAACTCCCGGGCCATCCGGGCGCGTTCGGCGGTGACGGCCTGGGTGCGGTCCATCTCGGCGAGCAGGGCGGTCTGCTCGGCCCGCAGGCGTTCGGCGGCGGCCGTGTCGCGGTGGTTGCGTACGATCCAGCCGGTGGCGGCGGGCATCAGCGCCACCAGGCCCACGACCACGCCGACCAGCAGAGCCTCCGGTTCGCGCCAGAGGGCCAGGGGCACCACCGTGCCGGCCACCGTCAGCAGTCCGGTGATCCACGGGATGCGCCGGGCGTAGGCCGGAGGCCCGTACAGCACCGCCGCGTACATGAGATCCGTGAACATCAGGACCGTGGCCAGGCTGCCCCGGGTGAGGTAATCGGCGATCACCGCGGCCGTACCGATCAGCAGACCCGTACGAGGCATGGTCCGGCGCAGCAACTCGCAGCCCGCCATCACCACGAGCGGAACCAGCAGCACCCGGCTGTCGGACCACAGGACGATCGGGTCGTCGGCTGCCCGGAGACCGAGCCCGACGCCGTACAGCAGGAGCCCGCCGAGCAGCCCCCCGACCGCGATCCGCACGTCGTGGCGGTGGGGGTGGGGGAGTCGTATGGCCATGACTCCATCCAACACGGCGTACGCGCACGTCGCCTGATCCTCGGGAACGGTTCGGGACTACATCGAAGGAAGCAGTGCGACTTCGTCATCGGCGACGACGAGGCGGGCCCGGACGGACGGAAGTCTGGAGGGGTGACCGAGAGGAGCGCGTCGTGATCGTCGGACTGATCATCGCCTGTGAAATCGGATTCTGGGTGCTGCTGGCAGCGGATCTGGCCACCCGCTATCTGCTACAGATGCCGCGTACCGGCCTCGCGCTGCTCCTCTGCGAGCCGCTCCTGGAAGTCGTCCTCCTGGTCGCCACGGCCATCGACCTGAAGAACGGGGCCGAACCGAGCTGGGAGCACGGTCTGGCCGCGCTCTACATCGGCTACACCGTCGGCCACGGCCACCGGACGGTGAAGTGGCTCGACGGCCACGCCGCGCACCGCTTCGGCGGCGCACCGCCCCCGGCCCGTCCGCCGCGCTACGGCATGGCCCGCGCCCGCCATGAGGGCAGGATCTGGCTCGGCACGCTCGCCGCCGCCGTCGTCGCGACCGCGCTGCTGCAGATCGCAATCTGGTACGTCGACGACGCGGACCGTACGAGCACGCTGCAGAGCTGGATGTTCACCGCCTGGCGGGTGGCCGTCATCCACGGCATGATCGCGCTCACGTACGCGATCTGGCCGAAGAAGGCCCCGGCCGGGGCGGCACCGGAGAAGGAGGCCTCAGCGCTCCCCGCCCGGCACCCACAGCACGTCTCCGACGTCCTTGTTGGCCGTCCGGGCGAGGATGAACAGCAGGTCCGATAGCCGGTTCAGGTAGGTCGCCGTGAGCGGGTTCATCGTCTCTCCGTGCACCTCCAGTGCCGCCCAGGTGGAGCGCTCGGCCCGCCGGACCACCGTGCACGCCTGGTGGAGCAGGGCCGCGCCCGGCGTACCGCCCGGGAGGATGAAGCTGCGGAGCTTCTCGAGCTGCTCGTTGAAGCGGTCGCAGTCCGCCTCCAGACGGTCCACGTAGAACTGCTCGACCCGCAGCGGCGGGAACTTGGGCTCCGCGACCACCGGGGTTGACAGGTCCGCGCCCACGTCAAACAGGTCGTTCTGCACGCGGACGAGGACCTTGACGATCTCCTCGTCGATACCGCCCATCGCGATCGCCGTGCCGATGACGGCGTTCGCCTCGTTGGCGTCCGCGTACGCCGCGATCCGCAGGTCCGTCTTGGCGGTGCGGCTCATGTCGCCGAGGGCCGTCGTGCCCTTGTCGCCGGTCCTTGTGTAGATGCGTGTCAGATTGACCATGGGGCTAGCCTAAGAACTCCTCACGCAATGACGCGAGCCGCCTCCAGCAGATGAGTGCGCATCCGAGGCTGAGGAGGGCTTCGTGGTGTCGTCGCAGATCTCCCAGCGGATCCACAGTCGCCTCGATGCCGGGCGGTCACAAGACAGTCCAGCCGGTGTCGGCCGCCCATCGCTCGGCAGCAGCCATCAAGACGTCGGTGGCGGGAGCCTTGATCTGTCCGTAGTCCATCAAGCCCGGCACACTCACCGCCAGCCGCTGCTTGAACGCGCCCCATGCACGGCGAGCAGGTTCATCAGCGCGGAGATAGTCGCGGAACAGCAGTGCATAACGAGCGTTGGGGCCGGTGCTCTCCCGAAGGTGGACATTGCACGAACGGGCGCCGATCGGCGGCGCGAAGACGAGCTTGCGACAGTGGATTCCACCTGAGGCTTCGGAGCGATTCCACGGCTCGGGCCGACACCGGAAGCCGATCGCGGCGAAGAGCGCAACGTCACGCGCCTCGTCGATCGACCGCATCCGGACCTGCACGTCGATGCAGTCCTTGGCCGGCAGACCCAGCACCGAGGTCGAACCCACATGATCGATCGCAACCGGCAAGTCGCCCAGCGCCTCATGCAGCCGCTCGGCCAACCGCTCAAACTCCATCGGCCACTCCGGCTGGTAGTCGACCACTGCAACTTGAATGCACTCATCGGGAAACGGCATGTCGCCGCACGCTACCGTCCAGCCAATTCCGTGAGCCCTCGAAAACGCCATCTTCGGTCGTTGTTGCGGCGACATATCCGGTAGGTCCTGACACCTGCAAACTTCGCAACCACTACTCACGGTGAGAACACAGCGAGGGACCCAACCGGCGCCGTGCTGGGCAAGTTGCGAGAAGGCCAACTCGCCTGCGCCCGCTGCGCGATCCAAGTACAGCTGATGAAGGTGCAGACGAGGTCTGATGGAGCGATGGGAGGAAGAACCGTGCCAATTTCTCCCTCCCGCAATCGTCATGTGGTGAGGTTCCTGCTGGTTGACCGAGTGTCTTCCTCAGAGTGCTGCTTCGGGACGCCTCGCCCCCGCATGCGGTCCATCTCGCGCCATTCCGGCCGCAGTCCAGTCAGGTTCGTGGTGAGGAAGTACGTGGCCCCGCCAGCCAGCAGCACTGGCACCAGCCCGACGGAGGCCACCGCTGCCCCGGCGATCAGCCCTCCCAGGGGGATACCGGACCAGGCCAGCGAATCGCCGAGCGCGTTGACCCGGCCCAGCATCGGGCGCGGCACTCGCTCGAAGAGGACGGCCCCGATGATCGGGTTGAGGAAGCCTGCACCGAGCCCGCTGACGACGAACACGGCCAGCACAACGCCCATCGGCGCATCGGAGGCGAGGATCAGGAACCTTGGCGCCCCGGCGAACAAGAACCCGGTGAAGAACACCGCCCGGCGCCGCAGCCGGTGCGCGACCGCCGCTGCCAGCAGGCTCCCGCCGATCGCAGCGGCTCCCATCATGCTGCCCATCAGGCCTATCGCTGCCGGCCCGTTGCCGGACTCCTTGGCCCAGACAGGAATGAGCACCGTGGTGAAAGCCGCATCCAGCAGGTTGGAGATCCCGACCATGACGATGATGGCGAGGAGCAACGGGTCGCTGCGCAGGAAGGCGAAGCCCTCGCCGAACCGTCGCCAGTAGCCCGGCTCCCGCGCCCCGTCCGGCGATGAGGCTTGCGCAGGTGCGTGTCCCATGTCCCGAGGCAGCGCCCATGCGATGATCACCGATCCGGCCGCAAAGCAGACGGCGTTGACGACCAGCCCCGTCAGGGGGCTGAGCAGCGCCACCAAGGAGCCGCCGGCCACCGGACCGACGGTGGAAGCGAGCTGCTCGATCACGCCGGACAGACCCGTGGCCCGCTCTAGCGGAACCCGGCTGCGGTCGGCCGCCTCCGGCACCATCACCTCCTTGGCGAGGTCGCCGGGGCCGCGGGCCGCGCCGATGAGCGCGACAAGGACCAGCAGCAGGGGAAGCGGGAGCAGGTCCAGGCCGTGGAGCAGGGGAACGACAGCGGCGGCGGTCGCGCTGGCCAGGTCGGTGGTCCAGGAGACGATGCGCGGGCCTATTCGGTCCACCAGCGGCCCGGTGAGCGCCTTGACCACAACATACGGAGTCATCTCGCAGAAGGCGACCAGCCCGGTCTGGGTGGCGCTGCCCGTCGTGACGAGCACGAACCAGGGCAGCGCGATGCCCGAGATCCGAGTGCCGGTCAGCGACACCGCCATCGCCGCGAGCACCCCGCCCAGCGGCCGTAAGGTACGCACGCTGGATATGCCGTCGGTACCCGGGACGCTCTCCGTCACGGCTTCTCCGTCCCCGTCGCCTTCTCAGCACTGGAAGAGACCGCCGATGAGGCGGACGCATCCGACTCGGGCAGAAGGTAGGTGATCACAGAGAACCGCTCGGCGCCCTCAGGAGCCTGCGCCGCTGCTTCCGGCGTGTCCTGCCGATAGCGGGTGATCACTCCCCGCAACTCCTCATACAGTGCGGAAGCCTCCTCGGGGGTGAGCCGCAAGGCCCAGTCGCTCATGTCGAAGGTGTCCCGCCACTCGCGGGGCATCGTCTGAAGCTCGTTGAGCGCCTGCTGAGTGCGCAAGGTGTAGGCGGCGGCGACGGACTGCAGGTAGGCCAGTGCAGCCTCAGGCTCCCGCTCAGCCAGATCGCGGTCGTTGAACCATGTTGTCCGATGCACCGAACGCCACCAGCGCTCTCGCGCATTGCCGCGTTCCGTGTCCTCCTCGACGAAACCCGCAGCTCCGAGCTGACGCAGGTGGTAACTGGCCGTGCCGGAATTGACGCCCAGCCGCTCCGCAAGCCGGGTAGCCGTCGACGGGCCGTGCTTCCGCAGCAGTCCAACCAACTGCACCCGCACCGGATGCGCTAGGGCACGCAGCCCCTTGGCATCCAGAACGACCGTGTTCGGATCAGGGTTCGTGCCCTGCGGGATCTCACTCGGTTGAGTCATACCGGGCACCGTAGACCGCAAACAGTTCTTCGCAAAGAGTTCTTCGCGAAGAAATCTTTGTGGTTGACTGCAGATGCTCGACGGCAGATCCACGCGGATCTTCGCCGGCAAGAAGTCCGGCAAGAGCGCCGAGCGCGAGGAACTGTGGAAGGCCCTCGATTACCTCCGTGAAGGTGACACCCTGGTCGTCCCGTCACTGCACCGGCTTGGCCGCTTCATCCAGGGCCTCATCTCCATCGTGTCCGGCGTGCGCAAGCGCGGCATCGGCTTCACCTCGCTGCTCGAGGCACTCGACATCACCCCCCCGGGCGGGCGCCTCGTCTTCCACGTCTTCGCCGCCCTCGCGGAGTTCATCCGCGAACTCATCGACCAACGCACCAACGAGGGCCTGGACGCCGCCCACGCCTCGCCCGCGACCTGCTCACTCGCCCGGAGGAACTGTCGCCTCGATCGCGAAGCTCCTCGGCGTCTCCCGCAGCACCATCTACAAGAACATGCCCGAACTGAAGGGTGGCCGCATCGCGCTCGCCGAGGTAGTGCGCGCGCCCGGATTGCCCCGCCCTATGCCGTCGGCAGAGTGATCAGCGGCTCCCCGCCGATTTCCGTCCCGATACCCCCCGGGCCGCAAGTCGCAGCGTGACCTTTCATTCGACTGCTCGTTTGATACGCAGACAGGCGTTCAGGGTCTCTGCTGGGCTCGGGGCGCGTCCGTCATGTGAGACGTCAGTCGCTCCCCGGCCGATCTGGCTGGTGGCTGCACTTCCGACGAGGTGCAGCCTCAAGGCTGACCAGCTCCAGTCATCAGTCAAAGGGGGTGCCTTGATGACTACGTTCGATGTAAGCGAGCCCACCCACCCCGCCGTGCTTCCTCAGCGGCGGGCTCTGGAATCCGCGCCAGCAGACAACCCTGGGAGCAGGGGTGAAACGGGACGCGGACTCCGTCGGCGATCGACCGACGGCACTGGCATCGGACATGAGCGAGGGGAGACTCCCGGCGGCAGCACCCGGAGCCGGGAGCGTCACCCCGAGGCGCTGGGCGCCCAAGAGGAGCCCAGCGCCGAGGGAGCAGTCGCCGCCCGTGAGGGCGGTACCGCCGTTCGTACGCCCACGGCGGGGGCAGCCTGTGTGTCCGTGCTGGACCGCCGCGGCAGACCACTCATGCCGACGCACCCGGCACGGGCCCGGAAGCTCCTGGACCAGGGGCGCGCGGTCGTTGCCAACCACACCCCCTTCGCCATTCGGCTCAAGGATCGGCTCCTGGAGCAGTCCGAGGTGGTCGGCGTCGCGGTGAGGATCGATCCCGGGAGCAAGGGAACCGGCATCGCGATCACCGTGGATCAGGATGCGGTCGTCCCATCGACAGCACCCTTCCGCGTGCGCCGCGGCCTGTTCGCGGCTGAACTGGTGCATCGGGGGAGCCACATCAGTAAGCGGATGCAACAGCGGGCGGCATACCGGCGCCGTCGCCGCAGCTCGAATCTGCGGTACAGGGCCCCGCGCTTTGACAATCGCACGAGGGAGCCCGGTTGGCTTCCGCCCTCCATTCAGCATCGCGTCGACAGTACGGTTTCCATCGTGCGGCGACTTGGACGGTTTTTTCCGGTGAGCGAGGCTCACGTGGAGAGGGTGGCATTCGACACGCACGCCCTGTCAGCGGGGCGCCCACTGGAAGGGGCCGAATATCAGCAGGGAACCCTGTACGGCTATGAGATTCGGGAGTACCTACTTGCCAAGTGGGGCCGCGCCTGCGCCTACTGCGGTGCGGCCGGTGTCCCCTTGCAGGTCGAGCACATCCTGCCTCGCGCGCGAGGCGGGAGCGATCGTGTCTCCAACCTCACTCTGGCATGCGGTCCATGCAACCAGGCCAAGGGAGTCATGCCTCCTGCCGAGTTCCTTACCGATCACCCTGACCGGCTCACGAAAGTCGAAGCACAGGCTAAAGCGTCGCTCAGAGACGCCGCTGCGATGAACGCCACTCGCCATCAACTGTGTCTGGCGCTGTCCGAACTCAATATGCCCGTGCACGCGTGGTCGGGAGGGCGGACGAAATACAACAGAACTCGCATGGGTCTGGCCAAGACGCACACCCTGGACGCCCTGTGCGTCGGCGAGCTGCCTGAAGCAGCAATCGTGGTCCGGCACCCGGAAGCCGTGCTCGTCGTCACGGCCATGGGAAGAGGTGTTTATGCACGTACCACGCCTGACAAGTTCGGCTTCCCGCGGCTACTCCGCGCCCGTGAAAAGCAACACTATGGCTATTCCACGGGGGATCTGGTCTCCGCGTCGCTGCCCTCGGGCAGGTACCAGGGGAAGCACGTGGGCCGTGTGGCCGTACGGGCCACCGGCCGTTTCAACATCCGCACAGCCGCAGGGCTGGTCCAAGGAATCCACCACCGCCATCTCCGGCTCCTGCAGCGAGCGGACGGTTACGGCTACGGTCGGCGCCCGGAAAGCGCCTAGGGAGCGCCGCATCCGACGATGTGATGTCCAGCATGCGGGACGTGACGCGCATCTCTAACCGCCCAATGAACACCGGGCGGACGCTAGTCTCCGCCGCAGAGCCGAACGTAAGCAGTGTGTAAGCCGTTCAGGGGAGTCGTCACAGTGGCACGGAAGCTTGCCGTCATCGGGGCCGGACTCATGGGGTCCGGTATCGCCCAGGTCTCAGCCCAGGCGGGTTGGGACGTCGTTCTGCGCGATGTGACCGACGAGGCGTTGACCCGTGGCACGGACGGCATCAAGGCCTCGTACGACAAGTTCGTCGCCAAGGGCAGGCTGACCGCCGAGGACGCCGAGGCCGCGCTTGCCCGCATCACCACGACCACCGATCTGGACGCGGCCGCGGATGCCGACATCGTCGTCGAGGCCGTCTTCGAGAAGCTCGAGGTCAAGCACGAGATCTTCCGCACCCTCGACAAGCTCGTGGGTGAGCGCGCGGTGCTGGCCTCGAACACCTCGGCCATCCCGATCACCAAGATCGCGGCGGTCACCGAGCGCCCGGAGCGCGTCGTCGGCACGCACTTCTTCTCGCCGGTGCCGATGATGCAGCTCTGCGAGCTCGTCCGCGGCTACAAGACCAGCGACGAAACCCTCGCCACCGCACGGGAGTTCGCCGAGTCGGTCGGCAAGACCTGCATTGTCGTCAACCGCGACGTCGCCGGCTTCGTCACCACCCGCCTCATCTCGGCGCTCGTCGTCGAGGCGGCCAAGCTGTACGAATCGGGCGTCGCGACCGCGGAGGACATCGACCTCGCCTGCAAGTTGGGCTTCGGCCACGCCATGGGACCGCTCGCGACTGCCGACCTGACGGGCGTCGACATCCTGCTGCACGCCACGAGCAACATCTACACCGAGTCCCAGGACGAGAAGTTCGCTCCGCCGGAGCTGATGCGCCGGATGGTTGACGCCGGTGACATCGGCCGCAAGAGCGGGCAGGGCTTCTACAGGTACTGACGGAGCACGCGTACGGGCTGACGTTCCCTCACGTCCGGGGTCGCCCCATCGAGTGAATTCGGTATCGGTTCGCTTACAAGCAGCAACGCTTCTGCCCGAACGGCAGTCAGTTGCAGTGACGAGTGACAAACGCAGACAACATCACCTACTCAGGATTCCCGGGGAGCACTTATGCACATCAGGGGCGACCACGCCGAGCTGGTCGTCGGGGGCCGCCTCGACGTCCGCAGCGCGGCGGACGCCCGCACGGTCCTGCACACGGCAGTCGACGACGGCGTCGGCGATCTGGTGCTGGACCTGTCAGAGCTGGATTCCTGGGATGCCACCGGGCTCGGGGTCATCATGGGCGTGCACCGGCGGGCCGGGCGCTGCGGGCGCCGGCTCGTGCTCCGCGGTGTGCCGCCCCAGATGCAGCGGCTGCTCGTGGCCACCCGGCTGCACCGCATCCTCGCCATCGAGGGCGGCATCGGGGTCGAGTCCCTGCCCCGCGTCTGACGGGGGCCATGGGGGCAGGGCGGCCCGTGATGCCCCAGTTCACCGGGTGACACCAACAGCGCGAACGTGACATGCAGCGACATGCACGCCGCGCACAATCCTCACGAGACTGTGACGTCTCGGACGGCGCAGTACCCCGGCTGTTCGTACATACTGTGCGAAGGTCTAGGGTGCGGTCGCCCGTTCTGAACCACGGATCCCACCGACGGGCACCGGACCAGAAGCGACAGCGCAGTGTGCACAAGGCCGGGAGGGGCTCGGCACACGACGCTTTTGGGGGGCTTGACCATGGACCCGACGAACAACCAAGGACCCGACGAGGATCACGGGCAGGACGGCCGCACCGGCGAAGGTGCCGCGCCGAAGCGCCCGCCGCGCGATCCGCTGACGCCCGACTTCGGGCAGCACGCACCCGCGCTCGCCCGCACCGTGCAGCTCGTCTCGGGCGACTTCCTGCTCACCGTCAATCCCGTCGACGGCAGCGAGATCGAACCCTGCCCGCCGGGAGAACGGCCGCCGCGGCCCGTGAAGTTCACGGCCGCCGAGCGCGCCGAGGTGCGCCGCGCGAGCCTGCCGCCGGAGCCGCCCGGGCCCGCGCTGCCCAGACTGCCGCTGCTCGAGCGCCAGGAGGAGCGCGAGCGGCTCACCGGGCTCCTTGAGCGCGGCCGGTCCGTGCGGCTGACCGGACCCGCAGGATCGGGGCGTACGGCCCTGCTGGAGGCCGTCGCCGAGGACTGCGCGGACCTCGCCCCGGACGGTGTCGTCCGGCTCTCCGGCTACGGACGCACGGCGGGCGACCTGCTGCACGACCTGTTCGCGGCCGTCTACAGCGCGCCGCTCCACCGGCCCGAGCAGGCCCAACTCCTCGAACATGTCCGGGAGATCGGCGCGGTCGTCGTCCTGGACGACCTGGAATTCGGCGGCAGCGCGCTCGACGAGTTGCTCGACGCGACCCCTGAGTGCGCCTTCCTCATCTCGGCCACACCCGATGTCGCCTCACCCTCGGCGCACTCGCATCTCGAAGAGGTGTTCCTCGGCGGACTGAGCCGCAGCGGTGGCCTGCAACTGCTGGAGCGCGCGGTCGGCCGGGTCCTCACCGAGGACGAGGCGAACTGGGCCGGCGACCTGTGGTTCGAGTCCGAGGGCCTGCCGCTGCGCTTCGTCCAGGCCGGGGCCCTGCTGCGCCAGCGCGACGTGTTGCGCGCCGACCCGAACGCCTTCGACGCGTTCGGCTACTACGCCGACGCGCCGGTCGACGCGCCCTTCGACGCCGAGGACGGACACGACGTACCGCTGCCCTCGCTCGCCGAAGGCGCCGCGCCCGCCGCGCTGCTCGCGTCCCGGCTGAGCAAGTCGGCCCGCGGCACACTGCGGTTCGCCGTCGCGCTCGGCGGCGAAGTGCCGCACCAGGCGCATCTGCCCGCACTGGTGGGCGACACCCACGCCGACGCGGCCCTCACCGAGCTGGTGGAGTGCGCCCTCGTCACCCCGGTCGGTTCCCGCTACCGGCTGGCGGCCGGTGTGCTCGCTCAGCTGGAGGGCGCCGGATACACCGCCGACGCCGACGACCGTGTCCTCACCGCCGCCCGGCACTACGCATGGTGGGCCGGCCACCCCTCGGTCACCCCGGAGCGGGTCTGCGCCGAGGCTGACGCCGTACTGGCGGCACTGAGCCTGCTCGTGCCCCTCACGACGGCCACCGACCCGGACGCCGAGGAGCAGAGCGAGGCCGTGCAGCTCGCCCGCGCCGCCGCGCCCGCGTTCGCCGCCGGGCTCGACTGGAGCGCCTGGGAGCGGGCGCTGCGGTCCGGCTCCGAGGCGGCCAGGATCGCCGGAGAGGTCGGCGAACAGGCCTATTTCCACCACGAGTTGGGGATTCTCGCGCTCTGCGGCGGCCGACTGGACCGTGCCCGCGCCGAGCTGGAGGCCTCCATAGGGCTGCGCGGGGCGCTCGCCGACAAGCGCGGCACGGTCGCGGGCCGCAGGGCCCTGGCGCTGGTCGCCGACCGCTCGGGCGCCACGCCGCCCGGCGGACGCACGGCGGCGGGCGAAGAGGTGCCCGACGCGCGGTACGAGGAGTCCGCGTCGCCGCCCGGCGGTGTGCCGGCCGCGTACTCGTTCGCCGAACCGGCGGCAGAGACCGCGCTGGTCACGCATCGCGACTCCGCCCGTCCCGGCGCCGGAGCCGAGCCCGCCGGTGCCCGGCGCACCCTTCTCAGCGGCGCCCGGCGCAACCTGGTGGCGGCGGGCGCGGGGGCTCTCCTCGTCGCCGTGCTCGGCACCGTGGTGACGCTCGGCGCCACGTCGGGCAACGAAGAGCTGCCCTCCGAGAAGGTCGGCGTGAACCCGTCGGTGAGCGAGGGTTCGGATGGCGGCGGCATCGGCGCCGACGAGGCGGAGGAAGGGGACGACGGCGGCGACACCGACTCGACGAAGCGTCCTGTCGACCCGGGCGAGGACGGCATCGTCGGCACGGAGGACGATCCGACGCCGACCTCGAGCGGGCAGCCGTCCGACGACCCGACGGGCTCCAAGGACCCGGACGAGCCGAGCAAGTCCCCGTCGAAGTCGCCCTCGAAGACGCCGTCCGAGACGCCGGACGATCCGACGCCTCCGGATGACGACACGACGCCGCCCGACGATCCGACGACCCCGGACGACCCCACGACGCCCCCGGACGAGCCGACGCCCACGGAGGAGCCCTCCACCCCGGACACCTCGGACTCCGCCAGTGGCCCGGCCCCGAGCAGCCCGGTGGAGAGCAGTCCCGAGGAGAGCAGCTCGGAGAGCAGCCCGGTGGTCAGCAGCGAGCCGGCGTCGCCGCCCGAGAGCGAGTCGGGGACGAGCAGCGCATCGTCGGTCATCTGAGGCGCGTACGGCGGCGAACACCGTCGTACGGACCACGCACAACGACGTAGGCAGGTGTACGGCAAGGGGGCCGGGTCCGTTCGGGACCCGGCCCCCTTGCGTGTACCGCTGTGTGTCAGAACAGGCGCAGCTTGTCGTCCTCGATGCCGCGCAGTGCGTCGTAGTCGAGGACGGTGCAGCTGATGCCGCGGTCGGTGGCCAGCACGCGCGCCTGCGGCTTGATCTCCTGCGCCGCGAAGACGCCCTTGACCGGCGCGAGATGCGGGTCGCGGTTGAGCAGCTCCAGATAACGGGTGAGCTGTTCCACACCGTCGATCTCGCCGCGCCGCTTGATCTCCACCGCGACCGTGCCGCCGTCGGCGTCCCGGCACAGGATGTCGACCGGGCCGATGGCCGTCGGGTACTCGCGGCGGATGAGCGTGTAGCCCTCGCCGAGGGTCTCGATCCGGTCGGCGAGCAGCTCCTGGAGGTGTGCTTCCACGCCGTCCTTGATGAGCCCCGGGTCCACGCCCAGCTCGTGCGAGGAGTCGTGGAGTATCTCCTCCATCGTGATGATGAGCTTCTCGCCGCCCTTGTTCACGACGGTCCAGGTCCCCTCGTCGTCCCCGGAACCCTCCTTCAGGGTGCAGGGCGGCGACATCCAGTTGAGGGGTTTGTAGGCCCGGTCGTCCGCATGGATCGAGACGCTGCCGTCAGCCTTCACCAGGATGAGGCGGGGAGCGGACGGCAGATGGGCGGTGAGCCGGCCCGCGTAGTCCACGGAGCAGCGGGCAATGACGAGACGCATGGTCGGCAACGCTACTCGACGCGGTGCGGTGCACGCGATTCTCGTCCCTTTCGTGCACTGCGGCCCTCGGTCAAGACCCTCCCGGTCGCCCCTTTTGACCCTGTTCTTCGATGGCCGGTTGTGCGTGCATTCTCCTGGTGCGGTCAGGATCCGATGTTTACCGTGGAAGCGGGAGGTCGCGGGGCGGGCACGCAGCGTGTTCGATATCGCGGACTCCTGCCCTGTCCGTCAGCCCCCGCTTCCCGGGGGTCCGAGAGGAGAACCCATGTCGCTCGACGTCTCACCGGCCCTACTTGAACAGGCCGAGCGAGGCGAGGTCGACGAAGCCGCCTTCGTCGACTGCGTCCGGACCTCCCTGCCCTACGCATGGGACATGATCAGCTCCCTGGTGGCCCAGCTGAAGGTCGACGGCGGTGCGTTCGCCGACAACCAGACGCCTCCGCCGGACGAGCAGGCACGTGGGCAGCTTCTGCGTGCGCTCGCGAGTGACGCGATACGCGGCGCACTGCAGCGGCACTTCGGTGTCCGCCTGGCGTTCCAGAACTGCCACCGTGTGGCGGTGTTCCCACTGGATCCCGAGGTGGACGAGAGGCTGGCCCGGTTCACTTCGGTGCGGGCCCAGTTGCTGAACCAGTCGCCCGAACTGCGGGACTGCTAAAGCTCCTTGCTGCCGCTCCGTACGCGGGAGGTGTAAGCGGTACCGGAGCGGCAGCTCCCCGCACATCGGGCCGGGTGCCCGCCCCGGCTTCCGGCGTCACGCCACCTGGGGCAGTACCTCCGCCGCCAGCCTCCGTACGTTCTCCTCCGTCGCCGCCAGATCGCCCGTGCCCTCCACGAGCAGAGCGAAGCGCGTGATGCCGGTGCGCTCCGAGCTCGCCGCGAGGGCGTCGGCGCACTGCCGCGGTGTGCCCACGGGGTGCAGCCCGCAGAGCAGCTCCGTGTACGCGAAGGGGTCCCTCATGCTGCGTACGCGGTCGTCCACCGTGACATGGGCGGCGAGGCCCTGCCGCAGCCAGCCGGGCATCGCTTTCAGAAGCGCTTCCTCCGCCTCCGCCCGGCCGTCCGCGATCTGGACGACCCCTGCCGAGACATGGGCCGCCGCGGAGATCTCCTCCGGGGTGCGGCCCGCGTCGCGTGCCGCCGAGCGCCACAGGGTGACCATCTCGGCCTTTTCCTCGTCGCCGCAGTGCATGCCGAGGAGCATCGGCAGACCGCGCTCGGCGGCGAGCCGCACGCTCGCCGGGGAGGTACAGGCGACGAGCACCTCGGGCCGCGCAGATCCTGTCATCACCTCGTCCGGCCGCGGTACGACGGGGACTTCACGGAAGGAGAACCGCTCGCCCGTGCCCGCGACGCGCGGCTCGCTCAGCCAGCGCAGCAGCAGATCGAGGGACTCCGGGAACCCTTTCTCGTACGCCTCCAGGCCCGCGCCGAAGACCTCCAGGTCGACCCAGGGGCCGCCGCGGCCCACGCCCAGCGAGAACCGGCCGCCCGACGTCACGTGCAGGAGCGCGGCCTGTTCGCCGAGCGCCACCGGATGCGCCGTGGGCAGCACGCTCACGGCCGTGCCGACGCGGATGCGGCGGGTGCGGCCGAGCAGCAGTGCGGCGAGCGTCACGGCCGAGGGGCACGTCCCGTACGGCACGAAGTGGTGTTCGGCGATCCACACCGAGTCCAGGCCGGCCTCGTCGGCCACCTCCGCCGTCCGCACCGCTCGGTGGAGGGCCTCTCCCTGGCCCTGGCCGGGGAACTGGGCGGCCAGGACAAAGCTTCCTACGCGCATCGCACTCATGCCTCCTTGGCGCCGACGCGGCGATCCCCCTTACCGGCAACAACGTATGACACGTGCCAAAGGCACGGGCACGTAGGGAGATTGGCCGATTGTCGGTGGAATGTGAGGGGATTTGGGGTAGTTGATGGCATGCGCCTACCCATGGGCGTGACGCGTAGGCTGGACACGGCCCGTGTTCCCTGTATAGCCCGTGAGGTGTGCCCGTGTCCCCGCGTCGAAACCGTGCGTCGTCCCGCAGGGGTGGAGGCTCCGGCGGCGGTGGTGTGGACGAGGACCGCAGCGGCCGCTACGGCGGCTTCCAGAGCACGGAGAGCTGGCAGGGCGAGGAGTGGTGCGTGCGCCATGTCGCCGGCGCGAGCGCGGCCGGGAAGACGTACCGCTGCCCCGGCTGCGACCAGGAGATCGCCTCGGGGATGCCGCATGTCGTGGCCTGGCCCGGCTACGCGGGCGTGGACGACCGGCGCCACTGGCACAAGGCCTGCTGGAACGCGAAGGACCGCCGCACCACGCGGGTGCAGCGGTCCCGGAACGCGCCCCGGTTCTGAGGGGCTGAGGGCCGGCGTGAGGCTCCCCCAGTGCCGGTCGGTCCAAGGGCCTCGGAGGTGTGGTGCCCCCAGGTCAATCGGTCACACGGTCACACGTCGCGCTTCTCCAGCAGCGCGAAGGCGCCCACGAGCGCGGCCGCCGTGACACCGACGAGCAGCCACAGCTGCGCATTGCCGTGACCGCTCTCGCTGTCGAGGTGGAAGATCTTGGCCAGCGAGTTGGGGGCGTTGTAGTCCATCATCTTCTCGCCGATCTTGCGGGTGCTCTGGGAGATCATGAGGAACGCCGGCAGGATCGCCGGCACCAGGACGAGGCCCAGCATCGCGGTGATCGCACCCGCCGAGTGGCGCAGCATCGAGCCGACAGCGAGCGCCAGAACGCCCAGCAGCGACACGTACAGGGCGCCCTTGAGGACGGTGCCGCCCGAGTCCGTGGGCGACGCCTCAGGCCCGCCGTGCATGGCCGCCGTCACCAGACCCACCAGCCCGATCGCCGCCGCGGAGACGACGAAGGCGACCGCGAAGTAGATCAGGATCTTCGCGGCCAGCACCCGGTGGCGTTGCGGCGACGCCGTGAAGGTGGTGCGGATCATGCCGGTGCCGTACTCGGAGGAGATCGCCAGCACACCCAGCGTGATCAGGCAGATCTGGCCGAGGACCAGGCCGAAGAAGGCGGGCAGGGTGTACGGCACGTCCACGAAGTCGATGTCGTTCGTCTGCCAGGCGACGAGCAGTCCGATGCCGATGACCAGGCAGAGGAAGACACCCAGCGTCCACATCGTGGAGCGCACGGACTTGATCTTCGTCCACTCTGAGCTGATCGCATGGCCGAGATGCGTGCCCTTGATGGGGATCGGCGAGGTGTACGAACCGCCCGGTGCCCCCTGCCAGTCGGCGGCCGGGGCGGCGCCCGGTGCCGGCGGGGCGGGGGCGTACGCCTGCTGGTTCGCCTGCTGCGGGTGCGGCGTCGTCATCGGAGGTCCTCGCTGTCGCGCTGGGTCGTGTCGGGGATGGCGGGGGCGGGGGCCGCGGGTGCCGGCGGCTGTGCGTACGGGTTCGGTCCGGCTGCCGGCCCGGCGGCGTACGGCGCACCGGGCTGCCCGGACGCGTACGGCGCACCGGGCTGCCCGGACGCGTACGGCGCACCGGCCGGTGTCTGCGGCATGGCGAAGGGCTGACCGCCCTGCTGGGGTGGCGGCGGTGCGTACCAGCCCGGCTGCCCCTGGCCCGGCACGGGCATCGCCTGCGGCGGCGGCATCGCGCCGGGCGGCAGCTGCTGCTGCAGCCCGGCCCGCTGGTCGATCGTCGAGCGGTAGTCGACGGCGCCCTGCGTCATCCGCATGTATGCCTCCTCCAGCGAGGCCTGGTGCGGTGAGAGTTCCCACAGGCGTACGTCCGCGTCGTGCGCCAGGTCGCTGATGCGCGGCAGCGGCAGACCGGTCACCCGCAGCGCGCCGTCCTGCTCGGGCAGCACCTGGCCGCCCGCCTCGGTCAGCGCGGCTGTCAGCTTCTCGCGCTGCTGCGGCTCGGTGTCGGGTGTCCGCACCCGTGCGAAGTCGGCGGAGTTGTGCGAGATGAAGTCCTTGACGCTCATGTCGGCGAGCAGCTGTCCACGGCCGATCACGATCAAGTGGTCGGCGGTCAGCGCCATTTCGCTCATCAGATGCGAGGAGACGAACACCGTACGGCCTTCGGCGGCCAGGGACTTCATCAGATTGCGCACCCAGAGGATGCCCTCGGGATCCAGACCGTTGACGGGCTCGTCGAAGAGCAGCACCTGGGGGTCGCCGAGCAGTGCGGCCGCGATGCCGAGGCGCTGGCCCATACCGAGCGAGAAGCCCTTCGACCGCTTCTTCGCCACGTCCTGCAGACCGACGACGCCCAGCACCTCGTCGACCCGCCGGTCCGGGATGCCCGACAGCTGGGCCAGGCACAGCAGATGGTTGCGGGCGCTCCGGCCGCCGTGCACGGCCTTGGCGTCGAGCAGCGCGCCGACCTGACGCGGGGCGTTCGGGAGTTTGCGGTACGGATAGCCGCCGATCGTGACCTGGCCCGACGTGGGCTCGTCCAGACCGAGGATCATCCGCATCGTCGTCGACTTGCCCGAGCCGTTGGGGCCGAGAAAGCCGGTGACGGCACCTGGCCGCACCTGGAAGGAAAGGTTGTGCACGGCCGTCTTGTCGCCGTAGCGCTTCGTCAGGCCGACTGCCTCGATCATTCTCCGCACCCATCGAGAGGTTCACGACATCGGGGCGCGCGCCCCCGTAAGGGTTAGGAGGATAACGGGACGCTGACGGTTCCACCCACGTGACGGGCAAAGGGCGGGTGGGGACGGGGAGTCGGTCAGGCGTCCCTCTTCTTGATCACCGCATAGCCGCCGACCAGCGCCGCCACCACCCACAGCACCATGATCCCGAGCCCGCCCCAGGGGCCGTAGGGGGTGTCGTCGCCGAACGGCGTGACCACCTGCATGATCTTGCTGCCCGCCTGGTCCGGCAGATACCGGCCGATTTTCTCCGTCGCCGAGACATTGCCCAGGATGTTGGAGATCAGAAAGAAGAACGGCATCAGAATGCCGAGCGACAACAGCGGGCCCCTCAGCATCGCCGCGACGCCCATCGAGAACATCGCGATCAGCGTCATGTAGAGGCCGCCGCCGATGACCGCCCGCAGGACGCCCGGGTCACCGATCGACGCCGCGTGCTCGCCCAGCATCGCCTGCCCGAGGGAGAAGGCGACGAAGCTGGTGGCCAGTCCGACGACGAAGGCCAGGAGCGTGGCGACGGCGACCTTGCCGAAGAGGAAAGTGCCGCGCTGGGGGACGGCGGCGAGCGACGTACGGATCATGCCGGTGCTGTACTCGCTGGAGACGACGAGGACGCCGAAGACGATCATCGCCAGCTGACCGAGGCTCATCCCGGCGAAGCTGACGAATGTCGGATCGAAGGCGATCTGGTCCCGGGCGCCCAGCCCCTCGAACTCTCGCCTGGACAGCGCGCTGATCAGCACGCCCAGAGCGATCGTGACGACGGCGGCGAGACCGAGTGTCCACACCGTGGACGACACGGACCGGATCTTGGTCCACTCCGACCTCAGGACCTGGATCCCGGCCATGGTCAACCTCCCTTCCGTGACTGCCACCCGGCACCCCATCCGGGCTGCCCGGGATGCTGCTCCGGTGGTGACGGCGTCGTACCGCCAGTCCCGGGATGCGCGTGGTACTCCACTGCCTCGGCGGTGAGCCGCATGAACGCCGCCTCGAGCGAGGCCTGCTGGGGGCTGAGCTCATGGAGGACGATTCCGTGCCGGGCGGCCAGTTCACCCAGCAGCTCGGGTTTGCCGCCGTCCACCTCGAGCGCGCCGTTGCCGACCTCGATGGCGCTGATACCGGCTCCGCTCAGCACGTCGAGCAGCCTCTCGCGCTGGGGCGAGCGGAGTCGTACGTACGAGCGGGAGTTCCGTTGGATGAAGTCGGCCATGGAGGTGTCCGCGAGGAGCCGGCCCTGACCGATGACGACCAGGTGGTCGGCGGTCAGCGCCATCTCGCTCATCAGGTGCGAGGAGACGAAGACCGTACGGCCCTGGGCCGCCAGAGACTTCATGAGGTTGCGGATCCAGTGGATGCCCTCGGGGTCGAGGCCGTTGACCGGCTCGTCGAACATCAGGATCCGCGGGTCGCCGAGCAGCGCGCCGGCGATGCCGAGGCGCTGGCCCATGCCCATCGAGAACCCCTTGGCCTTCTTCCTCGCGACGGCGGTGAGGCCCACGGTGTCGAGGACCTCGCGCACCCGGCTGCGGGGAATGCCGTTGCTCTGCGCGAGACAGAGCAGATGGTTGTAGGCGCTGCGGCCGCCGTGCACGGCCTTGGCGTCGAGCAGCGCGCCGATGTACTTCAGCGGGTCCTTCAGCTGGTCGTAGTGGATGCCGTCGATGCGGACGTCGCCCGCGGTGGGGCGGTCGAGCCCGAGCACCATGCGCATGGTGGTGGACTTGCCGGCGCCGTTCGGTCCGAGAAAGCCGGTGACCATGCCTGGGCGCACGGTGAAGGTGAGATTGTTGACGGCCAGCTTTTCGCCGTAGCGCTTGGTGAGTCCGGCGAGCTCAATCATGTCGACAACGCTATGGCGCTGGCCTTTGCGGCGCCTGTTTTAGACCGACCGGCGGTGCCCAGCCCCGCGACGCCGCCCCCCCGTTGCCTCCCTCCTCCGCCTTGCAGCTGCACGCACCCAGCCCCGCTCCTTCTCCCACCCCCCATTTGCCGGTCGGTCTTAGCCGAGAGCTTGGGGGAGGGTGGGCACAACCCACGAACGTACGGCGCGTCGAAACCGAACCGAACGCAACCGTGCCCCGCACCGCTGACTGCGGTGCGGGGCACGTACCAAACCCGGGACCTCCGCGTCAGCGGAAGCCGCGCCGGCGGAACTAGCGGGTCTGCTGGGCCGGGACGCCCCGCGAGATCGGCTCGTCCTCCGTCGGCGAGCCGGCCGCGGCCACCGCCGCGCCCGTCAGCGTCGCGAGCATCTCGCGGACGTTCGTCAGCTGCGCGTTGATGGAGTCGCGGCGGTTCGTGAGCGCTGCCAGCTCGCGCTCGGATTCCGAGCGGATCCGGTCCGCCTTGGCGTTCGCGTCCGCGACGATGTCCTCGGCCTGGCGCTGCGCCGTCTCCACGGTCTGCCGCGCACGGCGCTCCGCGTCCGTCCGCAGCTTCTCGGCCTCGAGCCGCAGCTGCTCCGCACGGTGCTCGATCTCCGCGAGCCGCTTCTCCGCCTTCGCCTGACGCGACGCGAGGTCGCGCTCGGACTGCTCGCGACGCTTCGCCAGGTTCGTCTCGAAGTCGGCAGCCGCCTGCGCGGCCTTGGCACGGGTCTCCTCGAAGAGAGCGTCCGCCTCCTCGCGCTTGGACTGCGCGTCCTTCTGCGCCTCGGCGCGCAGCGTGGCCGCCTCGCCCTTGGCCTTCTCGACGATCCGAACGCCCTCGTCCTCGGCCTTGGCCTTGCGGTCCGCGGCGAACGATTCTGCGTCGTTGCGCACCTGCTGGGCCGCCGACTCGGCGAGCTCGCGGTGCTGCTCGGCCGCTCGCCTGGCCTCCTCGCGCAGATCCTTGGCCTCTTCCTCGGCGAGGCGCAGGATCTTCTCGACGCGCGCGCCGAGACCCGCGTACGACGGCTCGGCGTCGTTCACCTGCGCCTGGGCGTTCTGCGTCTCGAGGTGGAGTTCCTCGATGCGCTTCTCCAGGGCGGTGATACGTGCCAGAGCACTGTCACGGTCGGAGACGAGCTTGGAAATGCGTTCGTCCACCTGAGCGCGGTCGTATCCACGCCGCACAAGCTCGAAGCCGTAGGGGGAAGTGTCGCTCATGGGGTTCCTGTCGAATGAGACCGGTGAGGTGATAGGGAGAATCCTAGGGGCCCAAACGGCGTGTCATCGAGCAGATGCCCGTTTGATCTGGAGAATGACACCCCTTTTGAGTGGCTAACGGCCGGAGCACTTGCACAGCAAGAGCACCGAAGCTCCCTACAAAGCATGGAACGTGCCGTTCTGGCTAGCCCTCGGACGGCTTACCACCCGATCGTGGCGCCCCAACCGTAGCGCCCGCTTTGACACCACCCGCGCCCGGGCCGCCGTTCGCCCCGGCCCTGCCGGCCGACGGGGTCTCGAAGGACTCCAACGCCTCCAGGACGTCCTGGACACGGGAGATCTCGGCGTTGATGTCCTCGCGGCGGCGGACCAGCACCTCCAGCTCTCGCTTGCCCTCCTCGACCATCCGCTCGGCCTCGGCCTCGGCCTCGCTCTTGATGCGTTCGGCCTCCCGCGTCAGCTCGGCCTTCTTCTGCTCGGCCTCCTTGAGCAGCGCCTCGGCCTTCTTGACCGCGGCGATCCGTACCTTGCTGGCCTCGGAACTGGCCTCCGACATCAGGTCCTTGGCCTTGGCCTCGGCCTCGGCCAGCTGGTCCTCGGCGGCCTTCACCAGGGCGTCGCACCGCTCGCCGGCGGACTTCATCGCCTCGGCGGACTCACGCCGTGCGCGCTCGTGCAGCTCCTCGATCTCCGTGGTGATGCGGTCGCGCAGCTCCTCGGCGCGCTCCCGGATCGCGGTCGCGTCCCGGCGCGCCCCGACGAGCAGTTCGTCCGCGTCCGTACGGGCCTGCTCCACCAGCGTGTTGCCCTCGATGGTGGCCTCGGCGACCAGCCGCTCGGCCTCGTTGCGGGCGGCACCGACCATGGTGTCGGCCTGCGCCTCGGCGTCCGCGGTGGCCTTGTGCGCGTTCTGCTGCGCCTCCGCGGTCAGCTTCTCGGCCTCCGCCGAGGCCTCCGTGATGAGCTTGTCGACCTGTTCGGCCGCCTCGGAGCGCCGCTTGTTGGAGTCCTGCCGGGCCTCGTCGAGGGTGCGCTCGGCCTCCTCGCGGGCCGTGGACGTGAGGCGTTCGGCCTCCGCCTCGGCCTCGGCCTTGACGCGCGCCGCCTCGCTGCGCATCCGCTCGGCGTGCTGCTGCGCGGACGCCACGGTCTCGGCGGCTTCGGCACGCAGCCGCTCGGCCTCGCCGGTCGCGTCGGAAAGGAGCTTCTCGGCCTTGGCGACGGACTCGGCGCGGACCCGCTCGGCCTCCGCGTTCGTCTCGGTGGTCAGCCGTTCCGCCTCGCTGACGGCCTCGCCGATCAGCGAGTCCGCCTGCGTCGCCGCGTCGGACCGGATGCGGTTGGCGTCCTCGCGGGCCTCGCCCCGGGCGCGCGCCGCGTCCTGCTCGGCGGACGCGATGGTCTCGGACGCCTCCGTACGAAGACGCTCGGCGTGCTCGGAGGCCTCGGACCGCATCCGCTCCGACTCGGCGATCGCCTCCGAAACGGTGCGATCGGCCAGGGACTTGGCGGCCTCGGTCTCGTCCGCGGCCTCGCGCCGCAGCCGGGCGGCGTCCTCGGCGGCCCGCTCCCGCTCGGCGTAGGCGTCGGCGCGGACGCGGTCCGCTTCCTCCTGCGCCTCCGTACGGGTGCGTTCCGCCGCGTGCTCGGCGGCGCTGCGCAGGCCCGAGATCTCCTCCTGGGCCTGCTCGTGCAGCCCGGCCACGGAGTCGCGTACCTGCTGGGCGGTCTGCTCGGCGTTCGCGACCATCTCGGTCGCCCGCCGGTCGGCCTCCTCGACGAGGCGGACGGCCTCGGCCTGCGCCTCCTCGATACGGGCGCGCGCTGAGGCCAGCAGCTCCTCGCTCTGCTCGCGGGCCCGCTCGCGCTCCTGGTCGGCCTCCTGACGGGCCGAGCCGAGGGTCTCGTCGGCCTCGCGGCGGCGCCGGGCGGCCTCCTCCTGAGCGGCGGCCAGCGCCTCGGCGGCCTCCGCGCCGACGCGCTCTGCGGCGGCCGCGGCCTCCGCCCGTACGCGGTCGGCCGTCTCCTGGGCCTCCGTCTTCAGCCGCTCGGCCTCGGCGGCGGCCTCGCTGCGCAGCCGTACCGCCACGGCCTCGCCCTCGGCGCGGGACTGCGAGGCGTCGGCGGCGGCCTCGTTGCGCAGCCGCTCGGCCTCCGTCTCGGCCTGCGCCTGGAGCGTCCGGATGCGCTCGGCGGACTCGGTGCGCAGCCGGTCCGTCTCCTCGGCAGCCTCGCGGCGGATGCGCTCCGCATCTGCGCGCGCGTCGCTGAGCGCCTGTTCGGCTGCGGCGAGCCGCTCCTCGGCCTCCGTGTGCAGCCGGGTCAGCTCCTCGGCCGCCTCGGCCCGCCGGGCCTCGACGGCCCGCTCGGCCTCCTCGCGCAGAACCCCCGCGGCCCGCTCCGCCTCGGCCGCGGTGGCCTCGGCCTGCTCGGCGGCCTCCGCGCGGTGCCGATCCGCCTCGGCACGGGTGCGCTCCAGGGTCTCCTCGGCCTGCCGGCGCAAGCTGGTGGCGCGCTCGATGGCCTCGGTGCGCACCCGCTCGCTGTCGGTCGTCGCCGCGCTGCGCAGCTCGTCGGCGTCGGCCTTCGCCTTCGCCAGCAGCTCCTCGGCGCTCTTCGCGGCCTCCTCGATCTGCTGGATGGCCTCGCGCCGCGCCTCACTGCGGATCCGCTCGCCCTCCGCGACCGCCTCGGCGCGCAGCTGCTCGGCCTCGCCGCGCAGCCGGCGCGCCTCCTCCTGCAGCTCGACCGTCTTGGCGCGGTACTCCTTGGTGTCGTCCTTCGCCGCGCCCTTGAGCTCCTCGGCGATGTCGTGCGCCTCGGCGCGCAGCCGGTCCGACTCGGCCTCCGCCTCGCGGCGGATCCGCTCGGCCTCCTCGGTCGCGGCCTTCGTGGTCGCCTTGGCGTCCTCGGACGCCTTGTTCAGTACGTCCTCGGCCGTACGCGCGGCCTTGGACAGCTGCGACGCGGTCTCCTCCGCCGTGATCGAACGAGCCTTCTCGGCGGCCTCGGCGAGCAGCTTCTCGGCCTCCGCCTTGGCGTCCGCCACGACCTGCTCGGCCTCGGCCTTGGTGCTCTCGGCCTCCTTCGTGGCCTCGCTCACCAGACGGGCGACCTGCTCCTTGGCGGTGCGGGTGCGCTGCTCGTTCGTCGACTCGGCGTTCGTCAGGGCCTTGGCCGCGGCGTCCTTCGCCTCCGCGAGGACCTTCTCGGCCTCGGCGCGGGCCTCGCGCAGCGCGGTCTCCGCCTCGGCCATGCGCTGCTCGGCGGTGCGGCTCAGCTCGGTCGCCTGGCGGCGTGCCGCCTCGGACTCGGTCGCGGAGGAGCTGCGCATCTGCTCCGCGTGGTCGGTGGCCTCCTGGGCCTGCGTCGACGCCGCGTTCAGCAGCCGCTCGGCGTCGGCACGGGCGCGGCGCAGGATCGCTTCGGCTTCGGCACGGGCGGATTCCGCCTCGTTACCCAGCCGCTGACGTGCCTCTTCGGTGAGGCGCTGGGCCTCGGCGCGGGCGGCGGCGAGCGCCTGCTCGGCCTCGGCGCGCGACTCCTCGAGCAGCCGGCGGGCCTGCTGCTCGGTGCGGGCCCGCAGCTGCTCGGCCCAGGCCACGTTCTCGTTGACGTGCGACTCGACGGTCGCGCGGCGCTCGGCGAGCTCCTGGTCGAGCTGCTGGCGGCGGGACACGGCCTCGGCGTGCAGCTCCGCCTGGAGGCGGGCCGCCTGCTCGGCGTGCTCCTGCAGGATGCGCTGGTTCTGGGCGCGGGCCTCGCGCAGCGCGGTCTCGGCCTCCGCACGCAGCTGGTCGGCCTGGACCTGGGCGTTACGCAGGAGCTGCTCGGCCTGGTAGCCGATGTCGGCGGCGTCGTAGGCAGGACGGGATGCCAGGTTCCGGCGCGCCTCGTGGAGCTTGGCGCGCAACACCTCCACCTGGTAGCCGAGATCCTCGGCGTGCTGGACGGCCTTCTCACGCTCGGTCTTCAGCCGCTCCATCTCGGCCTCGAACCGAGAGAGATGATCGGCCTCAGGCCGTCGCCCGCTCTCCTGGCTTTCGTAGCCCCGCACTGCGCGGTCCCATCCGTCCCCTGGTCGCAAGTCTCTCCAACGAGCACCGTCCATCCGCCGAACGGGGCCCCCGGGGAATGGTGTCAGATCAACGGCGGAGCATGGGCTGCTGCCCCGACGCTCGTCCCCCGAAACCTGGACCCCGGCCCGCGACCCCCCGGCGAGCGGGGAGCCGCTCCAACCCTACCGGCCCAGCTCATCCGCTTGGCCGGGCCGAGCTGCTTTTTCTGGTTGGGGGGCCGGGGGTTGCCCCGGAACATGCAGTACGGAGATCAGTGCCCGGATGACTCAACGGCCGCGGACGTGACCAGCTCGGTGAGCACTCCATGGCAGTCCTTGGGGTGCAGGAACGTGATGCGGGAGCCCATCGAGCCGCGGCGGGGCTCGTCGTAGAGGACCCGTACGCCCTTGTCCTTGATGTCGGCGGCGTCCGCGTCGACATCCGCGGTGCCGAAGGCGATGTGGTGCACGCCCTCGCCGTTCTTGGCCAGCCACTTGGCGACCGTGGAGTCCTCGCGGGTGGGCTCGAGGAGCTGGAGGTACGAGGCGCCGCCGTCGGAGGTCTCGTTGATCTTGAGCATGGCCTCCCGTACGCCCTGCTCCTCGTTGATCTCCGAGTGGAACACCTCGAAGCCGTACGTGGCACGGTAGAACTCAACAGTCTTGTCGAGGTCGAAACAGGCGATCCCGATGTGGTCGATTCGCGTCAGCATGGATTCAGTGCAGCGCTAAGGCGTTGGTTACGCAACGTGCGCGCGATCACACCGTCTGCCGGATGACGGGGTGGGTACTGGTCAGTACATTCAAGTAAACCCTCGTTCACTCCTCGGCACTGCTGCCGGAAGGGGATCTGTCTCATGTCTGGAACGACCGGTACCACCTCAGTGATCGTCGCGGGCGCGCGTACGCCCATGGGGCGGCTCCTTGGCTCGCTGAAGTCCTTCTCGGGTGCGGAGCTGGGCGGCTTCGCCATCAAGGCCGCGCTCGACCGGGCCGGCATCGGCGGCGATCAGGTGCAGTACGTGATCATGGGCCAGGTGCTCCAGGCCGGGGCAGGGCAGATCCCGGCGCGCCAGGCCGCGGTCAAGGGCGGCATCCCCATGAACGTCCCGGCGCTCACGATCAACAAGGTCTGTCTCTCCGGGCTCGACGCCATCGCGCTCGCCGACCAGCTCATTCGTGCGGGTGAGTTCGACGTGATCGTCGCGGGCGGCCAGGAGTCCATGACCAACGCGCCGCATCTGCTGCCGAAGTCCCGGGAGGGCTTCAAGTACGGCGCGATCGAGATGCTCGACGCGATGGCGTACGACGGTCTGACCGACTCCTTCGAGGGCATCGCCATGGGCGCGTCCACGGAGAAGCACAACACCCGGCTGGGTATCGCCCGCCCGGAGCAGGACGAGTTCTCCGCCCTGTCGCACCAGCGTGCGGCCGCCGCGCAGAAGAACGGCATCTTCGAGGCCGAGATCACGCCCGTGGAGATCCCGCAGCGCAAGGGCGAGCCCGTCGTCTTCAGCAAGGACGAGGGGATCCGCGGCGAGACGACCGCCGAGTCGCTGGCCAAGCTGCGCCCGGCGTTCGCCAAGGACGGCACCATCACGGCCGGCTCGGCCTCGCAGATCTCGGACGGCGCCGCCGCGGTCGTGGTGATGAGCAAGGCCAGGGCCGAGGAGCTGGGCCTGGAGTGGATCGCCGAGATCGGCGCCCACGGCAACGTGGCCGGTCCTGACAACTCGCTGCAGTCGCAGCCCTCGAACGCCATTCAGCACGCGCTGAAGAAGGAGGGTCTCGAGGTTGAGGATCTTGATCTGATCGAGATCAACGAGGCCTTCGCCGCCGTCGCCGTGCAGTCAATGAAGGACCTCGGGGTGTCTACCGAAAAGGTGAATGTCAACGGCGGTGCGATTGCCCTGGGTCACCCGATCGGGATGTCCGGCGCCCGTCTCGTCCTCCACCTCGCGCTCGAACTGAAGCGGCGCGGCGGCGGTGTGGGTGCGGCCGCGCTGTGCGGTGGCGGCGGGCAGGGAGACGCGCTGATCGTGCGCGTGCCCAAGAGCTGATCCCTCTTCGAACACGTCTCGTCTCGTCGGTACGACCCGGAACGGAGCTGTGATGCAGGACGTCGCCTCGCTGGTGGCCCAGGCCAGGGAAGGGCGGCCGCGGGCCGTGGCCCGGCTGATCTCCCTGGTGGAGGGGGCGTCCCCGCAGCTCCGGGAGGTCATGGAGACGCTGGCGCCGCTGACGGGACATGCGTACGTCGTGGGGCTCACCGGGTCGCCGGGCGTCGGGAAGTCCACCTCCACGTCCGCGCTCGTGACCGCGTACCGCAAGGCCGGGAAGCGGGTCGGCGTGCTGGCCGTCGACCCGTCGTCCCCGTTCTCCGGCGGCGCGCTGCTCGGCGACCGGGTGCGGATGTCCGAGCACGCCTCGGATCCCGGCGTCTACATCAGGTCCATGGCCACGCGCGGCCATCTGGGCGGGCTCGCGTGGGCCGCACCGCAGGCGATCCGGGTGCTCGACGCCGCCGGGTGCGACGTGATCCTCGTGGAGACCGTGGGGGTCGGCCAGTCGGAGGTGGAGATCGCCGCGCAGGCGGACACGTCGGTGGTGCTGCTCGCGCCCGGGATGGGCGACGGAATCCAGGCCGCCAAGGCCGGCATCCTCGAGATCGGCGACGTGTACGTGGTCAACAAGGCCGACCGGGACGGGGCCGACGCGACCGCGCGCGAGCTGAACCACATGCTGGGGCTCGGGGAGTCCCGAGCGCCCGGTGACTGGCGCCCGCCCATCGTGAAGACGGTGGCGGCGCGCGGGGAGGGCATCGACGAGGTCGTCGAGGCGCTCGAGAAGCACCGGGCGTGGATGGAGGAGCGGGGAGTGCTGGCCGAGCGGCGGCTGGCCCGCGCCGCCGGGGAGGTCGAGACGATCGCGGTCACGGCACTCCGGGAGCGCATCGGCGACCTGCACGGCGACCGTCGCCTGAGCGCGCTGGCGGAGCGCATTGTGGCGGGGGAGCTGGATCCGTACGCGGCTGCGGATGAGCTGGTGGCGGGGCTTACGGAGGCGTAGGCCTGACGGCGCCGCCTGTCCGTGGTGGGTCGCGTGACGCGGCGCGACTCACGCCCGGCAGGTGGTTCGCCACCCGCCGGTACGTGGGTCGGGGCCGCGCCGGGATGTACGTCCTGGGCGACGGGTCAGTCGTCGTCGCCGTCGTCGTCCGGCCCGTCCGCCGTCACCGCGCCGGACCGCAGGTCCACATTCCAGTCCCGCTCGCCGCCGGAGGCGACCGTCTCCACCTCCCACCCCCGCGCCGTACCGTCGTCGTCCACATCGACGGACGTGACGACCCCCCGTCCGGCAAGGGCCTCCGCGGCCTCCGCCGCAGAAACCGAGGCCCCGTCCAACGCCGCCCGCACCCGCGCAGCGTCATCGTCGTCCTCGTGCTCGACATGCGAGCCGAGAACCTTTGCGGTACCCGGGTCGACCTGGACGCTGCGCCACTCGTTCCCCTTGGTGAGCACGTCCACGTCCCAGACCAGGGCCCTGTCCTCGTCCTCGAGGTCGGCGGAGACCGCCGTACCCGGCGTGTGCGCGAGCGCCGCGGCGATGGCCTCGACGGCCGTCACCCGCGCGGCCTTCACCTCGGTGGCGTCGTCCTCGGTGGCGTCGTCCAAGGCGTCGTCCCGCTCGTCGTCCTTGATCTGCACGCTCGACCGAGCTGCCGGCGCCTCGTCGTCGCCCGTGATGGCGAAGGCCGTCACCGTGCCGCCCGCGATGAGGGCTGCGGCGGCGCCGGCGATGACGATGGTGCGCTTCATAATGGTTCCTCCCGATGTCGTACGGCTTCGCGCCGTTCGTTGCGACGAGGACCAATCTGGCGGAGCGATGCTGAAGCCCCGCTGAAGGAACCTGAAGAAGCCTTCAGGTTCACTTTGCGAGGCTGTGTTCATGAGGCTGCTGATCGTTGAGGACGAGCGGCGGCTGGCCCTGTCGCTCGCCAAGGGCCTGACCGCCGAGGGATACGTCGTGGACGTCGTCCACGACGGGCTCGAGGGCATGCACATGGCCGGCGAGGGCGCGTACGACCTCGTCGTCCTCGACGTCATGCTGCCCGGCATGAACGGCTACCGCGTGTGCGCGGCCCTGCGCGCCGCCGGGCACGACGTGCCGATCCTGATGCTGACTGCGAAGGACGGCGAGTACGACGAGGCGGAGGGGCTCGACACCGGCGCCGACGACTACCTCACCAAGCCGTTCTCGTACGTCGTGCTGGTCGCCCGTATCAAGGCGCTGCTGCGCAGGCGCGGCCGGGCGGGTGGCTCGCCCGTGCACCGGCTGGGTGAGCTGCGGGTCGACACGGCGGCCCGCCGCGTGCTCCGCGGTGACGACGAAGTCCCGCTCACCGCAAAGGAGTTCGCGGTGCTGGAGCATCTGGTGGTGCGCGCGGGCGAGGTCGTGTCCAAGGCCGAGATCCTCGAGCACGTCTGGGACTTCGCGTACGAGGGCGACCCGAACATCGTCGAGGTGTACGTGAGCGCGCTGCGGCGCAAGCTGGGGGCCGGGTTCATCCGGACCGTGCGCGGCGCCGGATACCGGCTGGAGGCCGCACAGTGAGGCGGCTCCTGGGGTCCGTACGGGCGCGGGCCACGCTCGGTGCGACGCTGGTCGTCGCCGTCGCCCTCGTCGCCGCGGGGGCTGCCGTCGTGCTCTCGCTGCGCGCGAATCTGACCGGTCAGGCGGGCGGCGAGGCCGAGTCGGCCGCGCGCAGGGTCGCCGCCGATCTGGCCGGGCGTACCCCGTTCGACCGGCTGGACCTGGAGGGGGACAACCCCGTGCAGGTCCTCGATCGGGACGGGCGGCTGCGCGCCGTCAGCGAGGACCTGGAGCGCATCAGCGGTACGGGCCACGGCGCCGTGCGGCCGGAGTCGGTGGCGGCCTCGGACGATGACGAGGAAGAGGGTGACGAGGACTCCCTCGAAGCCGGTGAGATCTCCGAGGAGGCCACCTTCACCGACGGCTCCGCGACGGTCGACGGCGAGACCGAGGACTACAGGTTCGCCGCGGTCCAGGTGGAGGTCGACGGGCTGGGCACCCTCACTGTGTACGCCGGCACGCCCCTCTCCGCCGAGCAGAGCGCCGTCCGCACCGCGTTGACCGCCATGCTCATCGGCTTCCCGCTGCTGCTCGCCGTCGTGGCCGCCGTGACATGGCTGGTGACCCGGCGCGCCCTGCGGCCCGTGGAGGACATACGCCGGGAGATGGCCGCCATCACGGCCTCGGAGGACCTTGCGCGGCGGGTGCCGCAGCCGGACACGCACGACGAGATCGCGCGGCTGGCGCGGACCACCAACGAGACGCTCGCCGCGCTGGAGGCCTCAGTGGAGCGTCAGCGCCGGTTCGTCGCGGACGCCTCGCACGAACTGCGCAGCCCCATCGCCTCGCTCCGGACCCAGCTCGAAGTCGGCGCCGCCCACCCCGAGCTGCTGGACGTCGACGGCGCGGTCGCGGACACCGTACGTCTGCAGCAGCTCGCCGCCGATCTGCTGCTGCTCGCCCGACTGGACGCCGGGGAGCGGCCCGGCGGGACCCGGCTGGACCTGGCTGCCCTGGTACGCGAGGAGCTCTCGCAGCGGACGGCCGACCGTGTTCGTGCGGAGGCGGACCTGGAGCCGGTGGAGGTGGCCGGGTCGCGCGGCCAGCTGGCCCGCGTGCTGGGAAATCTGCTCGACAACGCCCAGCGGCACGCGCGCTCGGGGGTCAGCGTCACCGTGCGGGCGCGGGGCCGCTGGGCCGTGGTCGAGGTCGCCGACGACGGGGACGGGGTGCCGGAGCCGGAACGGGAGCGGATCTTCGAGCGATTCGTACGCCTTGACGACGCGCGGTCCCGGGACGACGGCGGGGCGGGCCTGGGGCTGGCGATCGCGCGGGACGTGGCGGTACGGCACGGCGGGACGCTGACCGTGGGGCGCGCCTCTGGCGGGGGTGCGCTCTTTGAACTCAGGCTCCCCGCCGGGTAGTCGGTACTGGTTGTGGGCAGTCGTTCCTCCCCCAGTGCCTTAAGGGCCTGGGAGGTACCCCCAGGGCGATGGGGGCACCTCCCGGACGGAGTCTGGGGGAGGGTGGGCACAACCCCACGACGCACGGCACCGCGAGTGTCACCCGGGCCACGACAACGGGGCCCGGCGCCGTGCCTACGGCTTCCCCCGCTGCACCCGCAAATGCTCCGCGATCGGCCTCAGCGACTTGTGAAGCTCCTCGAGCGCCTCAGGTGACAGCAGATCGATGAAGTGCCTGCGCACCGACGCGACATGGTGCGGCGCCACCCGTTGCATGGTCTCCATGCCCTGGTCGGTCAGCACCGCGTACAGCCCGCGACGGTCGGACTCACAGTTCTCGCGGCGCACGAGCTGCGCGTTCTCCATGCGTGTGATCTGGTGCGAAAGGCGGCTCTTGGACTGGAGGGTCGCGGCGGCGAGGTCGCTCATCCGCATGCGGTGGTCCTCGGACTCCGACAGATTGACGAGGATCTCGTAGTCGTTCATCGTCAGGCCGAACGGCTGCAGGTCCCGCTCCAGCTGGTAGGTCAACAGCCTGTTGACCTCCAGGTGAGTTCGCCAGGTGCACTGCTCGGCATCTGTCAGCCAGCGCGTGGCCGTCTCGGTCTCCATGAGTCGATTCTACCTAAGAAAGTTGAAGAGTGAACGAACTGTGAGGGTGTGACGGCGCGCAAGCGTTCGAGGTCACACTCCGCAGAGTACCGCTCACAGGCCGAAGCGGCGCTGGAGATCGCCCAGCTGTCCGGGAAGGCGCGGTACGCCTGGCTGCTGGCCGTGCTGTCCCTGGTGACCGGATACCCCATGGCCGCCGGGCACACCTGCCTCGTGCGGGACGGCGCCCGTCGCCTGATCCGCCATCAGGGTTTCCGTCGACTGCAGCAGGACCGTGCCCGCCCCCACGAACTCGAACTGGTGCTCCTCGCCGGAGGCGCCACCGGCCCCCGTCATCGCACGTAGGCCGCCCATCAGGCCTGTCATGTACCCGTGGTCGTAGTGGTGGCACGGCGACGGGCAGTCGGCCCAGCCGACGAGTGCCTGCGGGTCGACCCGGATAGGGGGCTCCATGAACACCACGGGACCGTTGGACGCGGCCACGAACTTGCCCGTTCCGATCAGTGTCAGAAAGCCGGGCACGATGGATTGCTTCAGTGCGAGAGTTGGCTGAAAAGCGAGGAGGTTGCCTGAGCGAATGGTCAGGTTGCCGTTTTCCAGGTCGTACGAATTGACGTCGAAGGCCCGGTCCGCGAGCAGCATCTTGCCCTGGCCCTCCGCCACGACCCACTCACCCGCGTGCAGTGGCGAATGGAAGGACGTTCGGACGAGACGGTCCAGGCGGCCGTGCCCGATGCCGCTGAACTCGATCGCCCCGTAGTAGGCGATCATCTTGCCCTTCTGCAGGAACCACTGGCTGCCCTTGAGCTCCACACAGAAGGTGTAGGCGTTGACGTTGTCGTCGGACGGCAGCGTCATGGGGTCGTGGATCACCGGGCCCGGGGCCCCGTAAGCGCTCACAGCTTCTCCTCCGAGGCCTGTACGTACACCGCGCCGCTGCCGGAGAGCTCCAGCTGGAACGCCTCCCCGGAGCCGCGCCCCACCATGTCGCGCCAGCCGAGCGCCGTGGACAGCTTGTTGCGTACGTCGCCATGGTGGGCCACGTATGCCTGCGGGTCCACGTGGACCGGCCGTTGGGGTGTGATCGGCACCTCGATGACGCCGCCGTGCGCCATGACGGCGACCGCGCCGTGGCCCTTGAGGGTGGTGGTGAAGAGCCCCTGGCCCGTCACCTGACCGCGCACCATGCCCATGACCCCGCCCTGCGAGCCCATGAACATCGTGCCCTGCTGGAGCGTCCCGTCGAAGGCAAGCAGCCGGTCCGCCTCCACGTACAGCGTGTCGCCGGTCAGATTGATCACCTGGATGTGGTGGCCGCCGTGGCCGAACAGCACGGTGCCGTTGCCCTCGACCGTCATCAGCGGAGTCGCCTCGTTCGCGACGCGCCGGCCGATCATCGACATCAGGCCGCCCTGCCCGCCCTGGATGTTCGGGGTGAAGGAGACGTCGCCCTTGTAGGCGAGCATCGCGCCGCGCTGGCTGAACATCCGCTGGCCGGGCATGACCGTCGCCTCGACCATCTTCGAGTTGATCTCACGAAAGGGCATGTCAGACGTCCCCTGCGATCGTGTTGCGCTCACTGGGCTGTACGTAGACGAGCCCGTCGCCCTCGAAACGGATCTGGAAGGCCTCGCCGCCTCCCTCACCCATGAAGGTGCGGAAGGTCACGCCCGACTGGAAGCTCTGGCGTACGTTCCCCTGGTGCGCGATGTACGCGCCGGGGTCGACGGAGAGCGGGTACTGCGGGCTCACGCGCAGCACCACCGCCGGGCCGTCGGACATGATCGCCGCCTGGCCGTGGCCCTCGACGGTCGTCGTGAACAGGCCGTTGCCCTGCGATGCGCCGCGCATCCCGGTGAACGAGGTGCCGGTGCGCAGGCCCCCGTCGGTGCAGAGCAGATTGCTGGACTCGACGTAGAGCTTGTCGCCCTGCAGGCTGACGAGATTGATCTCGGAGGCGCGGTCGGCGAACCAGCAGGTGCCGTGGCCCTTCACCTCCATCACGGTCATCTGCTCACCGGTCAGACGGCGGGTCACCATGCCCCGGACGCCCTCGCCGCCACCGCTCATCTTCTTGAACGCCATCTGGCCGTCGTAGGCGACCATCGAGCCGTTCTTCGCCTTGACGGCGTCGCCGGACATGTCGACGGCGAGCACCTTGCTGCCCTGGAGTCGGAACGTTGCCACGAGAGGGACGGTATCCGGATAAAGCGCGGCGCGGACAGGGCCCATCGGACGATCCGCACCCTGATGCGACCCCTAGTACCTGCCGGATGCCACAATAGGCCCGCTTGTGCTTCCGTTCACAAGATCAACGTCAAGGCATCATGCCCGGGCACTCACGCCCCTCGTCGCATCCCACCGAAGGTGACCTCCGTGGACATCAAGACCGCATCCGCACTCCGCCGCCTCCGACTGGTCTCCGCACCGGAGGCCGTCTCGTTTCTGCTGCTGCTCGTCTGCTCGGTGCTCAAGCGGACCACGGACTTCAACGCCGTCCCGGTGATGGGCATGATCCACGGCGTGCTGTTCATCCTCTACGTGATCTTCTGGCTGGACGCCTGGAACCGCACCAAGTGGGGATTCGGCACGGCCGCGCTGTACTTCGTCCTCTCGGTCCTGCCGACCGGCGGCTTCTTCGCCGACCGCAAGCTGAAGCGGGCCGCCGAGAGCGCGGTGATCGCCTCTCGCGCCCGCAAGGAAGGGATCGTCAACGCATGATCGTCGCTTTCTCCGTGACCCCGCTCGGGGTCGGCGAAGATGTGGGGGAGTACGTCGCCGACGCCGTGCGCGTCGTCCGCGAGTCCGGGCTCCCGAACCGCACCGACGCCATGTTCACCTCCATCGAGGGCGAGTGGGACGAGGTCATGGACGTCGTCAAACGCGCCGTCGCCGCGGTCGAGGCGCGTGCGCCGCGCGTGTCGCTCGTCCTCAAGGCGGACATCCGGCCCAGCGTGACGGACGGTCTCACCTCCAAGGTGGCGACGGTGGAGCGGCATCTCTCCGCCTGACGGCTCCTGCTGCTTGGAAGCCCCGGCCCGCGGGCCGGGGCTTTTTCGTGCCTGCTGTTTGAGCGACTGCTCAAAAGCGTGTAGCTTCACGCCGAGAGGCGTTGAGCAGTCGCTCAAATGCCGCTGCTGACCCGGGGGTTTGGCATGGGGCTGTACGTAGAGGCGCGAATACGGGCCGATCTGGACTCGCTGTGGACGCTCACCCAGGAGCCCGCGCAGCATCAGCGCTGGGATCTGAGGTTCACCGAGATCGACTACCTCCCGCGCGCGGAGGGCGAGCCGCAGCACTTCCGGTACGCCACACGCGTACTGCCCTTTCTCACGGTCGCGGGCACAGGCGTCTCCGCCGGCGAGAAGGAACGCCCCGACGGCACACGCACCTCGGCGCTGCGGTTCGCCTCCCCGCATCCGCTGTCGCTGCTGGCCGAGGGCAGCGGCTACTGGCGATACGTGCCGACCGCCGACGGCATCCGCTTCCTCACCGGATACGACTACCGGCCGCGCTGGGGCCGCTTCGGCAGGGCCGTCGACCGGTTCGTTCTCCGGCCGCTGATGGGATGGGCGACGGCCTGGTCGTTCGACCGCTTGCGGCTGTGGCTGGAGCGGGGCATCACGCCGGAGCGGGCGCGGCTGTACTGGCTGGCGGAGACGGCGGCCCGCGCCGTCACGGTCGTCGCCGCCTGCACGGGGCTCGGCCTGCGCCGGTTCGTCGAACGCGCCGAACCAGCCATGGCACCCCTCGTGTACCTCTTCCCGCTCCTCTGCGTGATCGCCTCCGTCCCTCTCGCCCTCTTCGCACCGCCCCTGCCCTGCACCCCGGCGGCCCGCCGCTGTCTGCGCACCGCACCGGCACGCACGCGTGCACCCCGACTGGCGGCCACGCTCGAGCTCAGGGAGCAGTCATGACCTCGCCCTTCCGCGCCATGGCCTCCAGCACCTCGATCTTCCGCACCGCCATGGGAGCCGACTTCGAGCGGCTCCACCCGCAGGTGCAGCGCCGCTTCTCCGTCGGGCTCGACAGCGGCGAGGCCTGCACCGGACGCGGCGTGATGGACCGGATCTGGCACGGTGGCGCCTTCGTGAAGCCGTTCCTGACGCTTGGTGCCGCGCGTCACATCCTGGTGCCGCGCACCGGCCGGAACACCCCCTTCACCATCGAGAACGTTCCGTACACCGACACCTTCGGCCGCGAGACCGTCAGCTTCGTGCGGACCTTCGCCTTCCCCGGCGGGCGCACCCGGCGCTTCGACGCCCAGATGGTGCTCGGACCCCGCGGCGACCGCATCCTCGACTACCTGGGCACACACCAGCATCTCGCCTCCGACCTCCACCTCTCCGCGGACGGCCGGGGCGGACTCGTCATCCGCTCCGGCGAACACCGCTTCCGCGAGGGCCCGGTGGACCTGCGCGTGCCCGACCTCATCGGCGGAGACGCCGAGGTACGCGAGTGGTACGACGAGGCCGCCCGGCGCTTCCGGATCCGCGTCCGGGTCACCAACCGCCGCTTCGGCCCGCTCTTCGGCTACGAAGGGTCGTTCACCGCCGAATACACCGACGTACGCTCGCACGGGGTGCGCGCCGGGCTGCGCCCGGTACGGGAGGAGAGCCGCATGAGCCGGGACGCCGCATGATGTGCCACGTGATGTGGGGTGCCGTGTGAGCCAGGACACCAAGGTCAGGCTGTTGGAAGGCGCCCTGCGGACGCTCACCGAACAGGGCATCGCCAAGACCTCCGCGCGTACCGTCGCCGCCGCCGCCGGGGTCAATCAGGCGCTGGTCTTCTACCACTTCGGCTCGGTCGACGAGCTGCTCGCCGCGGCCTGCCGGCACGGGGCCGAGCAGCGTGTCGCCCGCTACCGCGAGCGCCTCGCGCAGATCACCTCCCTTGCCGAGCTCCTTGACTTCGGCCGGGAGATGCATGCGGAGGAGCGGGCCGGTGGCCATGTCGCGGTGCTCGGCCAGCTGCTCGCCGGCGCCCAGACCCATCCGCGCCTCGGGCCCGCCACCGCGGCGGGGCTCGATCTCTGGATCGCGGAGATCGAGGCGGTGCTCGGGCGGGTGCTCGGCGGGACGCCGCTCGGGGAGTTCGCCGACCCGGCGGGGCTGGCGCGGGCCGTTGCGGCGGCGTTCGTGGGGATCGAGCTGTACGAGGGTGTCGATCCGGGTGGGGCCGGGGCCGCCCTCGATGCGTTGGAGCAGCTGACCGTACTGGTCGCCGCCCTGGAGGAGCTGGGCCCTGTGGGGCAGCGGGCCGTACGGCATCGCCTGCGGCGGGCTCGGGGGTGAGCCCTGTCTCGCTTGCGGTGCGGCGCAGCTACCCGCAGTGCTGACCGAAGCGCGAGACAGGGCTGACCGGGTTATGACCGGCCGGTAAGGTCAAGTACGTGCCGAAGCCGCTCAGCCTTGCCTTCGATCCCATCGCCCGCGCCGACGAACACTGGAAGCAGCGCTGGGGCAACGTCCCGTCCATGGCCGCGATCACCTCGATCATGCGCGCGCACCAGATCCTGCTCGCCGAGGTGGACGCGGTCGTCAAGCCGTACGGCCTGACCTTCGCGCGGTACGAGGCGCTGGTGCTGCTCACCTTCTCCAAGTCCGGCGAGCTGCCGATGTCGAAGATCGGCGAGCGCCTCATGGTGCACCCGACCTCCGTCACCAACACCGTGGACCGCCTCGTGAAGTCCGGCCTCGTCGACAAGCGGCCCAACCCCAACGACGGCCGCGGCACGCTCGCCACCATCACGGACAAGGGCCGCGAGGTCGTCGAGTCCGCCACACGCGACCTGATGGCGATGGACTTCGGGCTCGGCGCGTACGACGCGGAGGAGTGCGGGGAGATCTTCGCCATGCTGCGGCCGCTGAGGGTCGCGGCACACGACTTCGAGGACTAGTGCCCCGACAGGACGCCGCTCCTTGACGGGCAAACGTTGCCTGCCGGGGCACTGGACGAGCAGGCCGCCGCAAGATCGCCCCATGCGCCCGGTTACGCTCGTGTCCATGAAACGAAGCGTGCTGACCCGCTACCGCGTCATGGCCTACGTCACCGGTGTCCTGCTGGTCCTCCTCACCCTCGGCACCATCGGCAAGTACGTGCTGGACATGGACGGGGCCGCGGACTTCACCAAGGTCGTGGGCATCGCGCACGGCTGGCTGTACGTCGTCTATCTCGTCTTCGCCTTCGACCTCGGGTCCAAGGCCAAGTGGCCGGTCGCCAAGCAGCTGTGGGTGCTCCTCGCCGGCACCATCCCGACCGCCGCCTTCTTCGTGGAGCGCAAGGTCTCCCGTGAGCTCGAGGCGGAGGTCGCCGAGGACGGCGCGGCGGTCGCCAAGGCCTGACCGGCCGGGCACCTTTTTCGCGCTCGGTTCCCCTCCGGGGCGCCGCTGTACCAATATGCCCCTACCGGGGCGTGGCGGTGTCGAGTGGCCGCCCCGGCTGCGGGTGAAGACCCACGCGTACGACCTGAGGCGCGCCGCCGCGACCGTGGCCATCGTCGCGGGCGGTGGCCGCGCCGTCGCGCCGAGCAGCCCGGCTCAGCGACCGGCGCGCGAGGGGACTCTTCCTGGTGGTGCAGGGCCAGACGGCTGACGTACGCACCGAACATCTCGCGGCTGTGCGGGCCTGACCTGCATCGATGCGTTCCCGGTCGGATCGGCTGGGGCTGGGCCGTCGACATTTACTAGGACGTCCTAGTAAATTCGTAGCATGGACGCTGACGCCATCGAGGACGGCCGCCGCCGCTGGCAGGCCCGCTATGACTCCGCGCGGAAGCGCGAAGCCGACTTCTCCACGCTCTCCGGAGACCCCGTGGAGCCGGTCTACGGGCCCCGGCCCGGGGACACGTACGACGGCTTCGAGCGGATCGGCTGGCCCGGTGAATACCCCTTCACTCGCGGCCTGTATCCGACCGGCTACCGCGGCCGCACCTGGACGATCCGCCAGTTCGCGGGCTTCGGCAACGCCGAGCAGACCAACGAGCGCTACAAGATGATCCTGTCGAACGGCGGCGGCGGACTCTCCGTCGCCTTCGACATGCCGACGCTCATGGGCCGCGACTCCGACGATCCGCGTTCCCTGGGCGAGGTCGGCCACTGCGGCGTGGCGATCGACTCGGCGGCCGACATGGAGGTCCTGTTCAAGGACATCCCGCTGGGCGATGTGACGACGTCGATGACGATCAGCGGGCCCGCGGTGCCCGTCTTCTGCATGTACCTCGTCGCCGCCGAGCGCCAGGGCGTCGACCCAGGAGTCCTCAACGGCACGCTCCAGACGGACATCTTCAAGGAGTACATCGCGCAGAAGGAGTGGCTCTTCCAGCCGGAGCCGCATCTGCGTCTGATCGGCGACCTGATGGAGTACTGCGCGCGGAACATCCCCGCGTACAAGCCGCTCTCCGTCTCCGGCTACCACATCCGCGAGGCGGGCTCGACGGCCGCGCAGGAGCTGGCGTACACGCTCGCGGACGGCTTCGGGTACGTCGAGCTGGGGCTCAGCCGCGGTCTGGACGTGGACGTCTTCGCGCCCGGCCTGTCCTTCTTCTTCGACGCGCACGTGGACTTCTTCGAGGAGATCGCCAAGTTCCGCGCGGCACGCCGGATCTGGGCGCGCTGGTTGAAGGAGGTGTACGGGGCGAAGACCGAGAAGGCGCAGTGGCTGCGGTTCCACACCCAGACCGCGGGCGTCTCGCTGACCGCCCAGCAGCCGTACAACAACGTCGTACGGACGGCCGTCGAGGCGCTCGCGGCGGTCCTCGGCGGCACCAACTCCCTGCACACCAACGCCCTCGACGAGACGCTCGCCCTGCCGAGCGAGCAGGCGGCGGAGATCGCGCTGCGCACACAGCAGGTGCTCATGGAGGAGACCGGCGTCGCCAACGTGGCCGACCCGCTGGGCGGTTCCTGGTACGTCGAGCAGCTCACCGACCGTATCGAGGCGGACGCCGAGCGGATCTTCGAGCAGATCAAGGAGCGGGGGCGGCTGGCGCACCCCGACGGGCAGCACCCCATCGGGCCCGTCACGTCCGGCATCCTGCGGGGGATCGAGGACGGCTGGTTCACGGGGGAGATCGCCGAGTCGGCGTTCCGGTACCAGCAGGCGCTGGAGAAGGGCGACAAGAGGGTCGTCGGCGTCAACGTCCACGAGAGCTCTGTGACCGGGGATCTGGAGATTCTGCGGGTCAGTCACGAGGTGGAGCGGGAGCAGGTGCGGGTTCTTGCGGGGCGCAAGGGTGCGCGGGACGAGGGCTGCGTGCGGGCGGCGCTCGATGCGATGCTTGCCGCTGCGCGGGACGGGTCCAACATGATCGAGCCCATGGTGGGGGCGGTGCGGGCCGAGGCCACGCTTGGAGAGATCTGTGACGCCCTTCGGGACGAGTGGGGCGTGTACACGGAGCCGCCGGGTTTCTAGTGTCCTGGAGTCGGTGATTGGTTCGTACCTTGGCCGGGCTGGGCGAGCACAAGTCCGTCGCTGGGGCCTCCTGGCACCGCTGGGTCGCCCTGTCCCTGCTCGCCCATGCCTGCCCCGCTGTCACCGCCGCCCTCGAACACCGCGGCAAGGAGCCGGCCGACGACGGAACCAGCCCCGACGGATCGGCCCTGCTCACCTGTAACGAGATCCAGCGCCTGTGCACCGCCCTGCTTACGCAGTCCGTCCGCGACGCCGCGCACCGGCTGTGCTGGTCCACCTGGCGCTGACGCCGCCAACTATGCGCCCGCCCCAGTCGCCACCGTCGACAGGCCGCCCTTCGTTCGCTCTGCGACCGGAGGGGGAGACCTGGCTGCTGTGAATGGCGCAGAGCGACAGAGGCAAGGAAAGAGATTATTCACCCCTTTTTGTGAAGATATCTCCAATAACTCGCGAATCGGTCTAGGTGTCGGCGGTGCCGATGGCTGTGGGGCGCACGACATTACGTCGGCCCATCGGTTCGCTTCAGCTTGGATGCGCGTCCCGTGATATCGGTCCTGCTGGGCCGGGGTCAGCCGATCTTGGCGAGTTGCTGCTGGACGAGTTCGCTGGGGTGATCGAAGTCGTCACCGGTGGTGGTGCCGGCGAGGTTGACGGCGGGGAAGTAGGCGAGGGTGGTGCCCTTGCGGGCGACGACTATCTTCATGGGGGCTTTGGTGCCGTCGTCGGCGGCGACGGTGAGGGTGAGGCCGAGGGCTTCGTCGGCGCCTTCGGGGGCGATCGCCTTCTTGACCTTGAGGGTTTTCACCTGTTCGCCGTCGGCGGTGTAGGTGTAGCCGCGGGTGCAGTTCTCAGCGGCTTTGTTGAGGTCGGCCATCGCCTTTTCGGCGTCCTTGTCGTCGTAGGCGGCGAGGGTGAGGAAGACGGAGGTCATGTTCATGGCCGCGGTGGCCGGGTCTTTGGCGTCGGCCGGGGGTGCTTCGCCGATCCACATGCGTTGGACGGACGCGGTGGGCTTGCCGATCACCGTGGCGGACTGGATGTAGGCGAGCGGTGCGCAGGCCGTGTCGCTGGTGCGGACGGCGCTCTGCTCAACGAAGTCCTTGGGGGACACCTGGTCGGTGAGGGTGCCGTCCTTGGTGTCCTTCTGGGTGAGGGCGGCCTTCTCGAGCTGAGGGGCGGTGAGGGTCTGGGGCCCGGGAGCGGCTCCCAGGATTCCGGGTTCGCCGGAGGCCCCGGCAGCGTTGTGCTGCTCGACGCCCTCGCCGGAGTCCGCGGTGTCGGATCCGCAGGCGGTGAGCAGGCCAAGACTCAGCGCCAGGGCGGGGGCGGTGGTCAGGGCGCGGCGCAGGATACGGGAGTTGAGGCGCATGGCGTGCTTTCTCGTACGAGGTGAGGTGTGGTGCGGACCGGTCGGGTGGCCGGTTCGCACCACGCAGTGGTGGTTGGGCGGTGGGGTCAGCCGAAGCTGAGTTTGGTGGTGGCCCAGCTGCTGCCGGCGCTGATGACGGTGGTTCCGGTGCCGAGGGCGGTCTTGCCTCCGGGGTAGAACTTGATGCTTCCGTCGGAGGCCATGGCCCAGATGTCGGGGATTTTGTCGCCGTTGACGTCGGGGGTGCCGTGCAGGAAGGCGGTGGGGGAGGCGGCGGTGGTCCAGCCTTCGGCGTAGGTGCTGTCGCTGCCGCCGAGGGAGTCGGTGGAGGTGGACAGGGAGGCAAGGGTGGCTCCGCCGGTGGTGGCTGGGGCGCCGAGGCGCAGCCGGAGGTTGGCGGATTCGGAGCGGAAGAGGAGGTCGGGGGTGCCATCGAGGTTGACGTCCCCGACACTGACCAGGTCGCGGTCCAGCCAGGCGCTGGTGGCGATTTGCGTGGCGTCGGTGAAGGTGGCGCCGGTGTATCCGGTGAAGGCCCACATGCCGCCGCCGGCGGTGGTGACGAAGAGGTCCATGCGCTTGTCGAGGTTGTAGTCGCCGACGATCATCTGGTCGAACGTGGCGGGGTCGGGCGCGTTGCCGGGCAGGCGGACGTCGAGGCGCCGGGCGATGTCCGTGCCGCCGTAGCCATCGCCGCGGTAGACGTAGAGCCTGCCATCAGGCATGCGAGCGAGCAGGTCGCTGACGCCGTCGCCGGGCATGATGTCGCCGCCGTGCGCGATGAGGGCGGGCTTGCCGTCGGCGCCCTTCCAGTAGCCGGGCGCGAGGGGGTCGCCGCTGCCGTCGGGGTCGTTGATGAGGAGCAGGCCGTCCTCGTGTGCGGCGGAGAGGCTGGTGTGCAGGTCACCGGAAGGGCTGGAGGGGTACATGCGCAGGTTGCCGTCGGAGTCGATGGCGTACAGGTCCGGGATGGCATCGCCGGTGACGTCACCGGGCTTGTCCGCGGTGTCGCGTGGCGTGACGTAGAAGACGTACGCGGTGGGGGCGGAGGCGTTGCCCGCGCTGTCCTTGGCACAGACGTAGAGGACGTTGGGGCCGGCGAGGGCGGGCTTGACGGTGACGGTGGCGGAGGCGCCCGCGCTCACGGACACCGTGGTCGAGCAGGCGGTGGAGTTGAGGGAGTAGCCGAACGCGGTGACGTCGGTGTCGGTGACCGGGGCGAAGGTGAAGGTGCCGGACTCGCCGAACTTCTTCACCGACCAGACGTCGCCGTCCTCGGTCTCCTCGGGGAAGTCTGTCGAGGTGACGTCCGGGGAGTTGGGGAAGCTGCTGTCGTAGATGAAGCGGCAGGTGGGGTCCAACTCGCTCTTGTTGAGCGGGGCGTACGCGGAGACGGCGCCGATCTCGTCCTCGGCCCGCACCTGCCAGGAGTAGGTCCATCCGTTGGTCAGCTCGGAGGAGGTGAAGGTGACCGACGCGTTGCCGCCGCTGGTGGTGGTGCCGTTGCGGGTCTTGAGAGTGGTGTCCATGTAGTCGGTGCGCCACAGCTGGAAGGTCAGGCGCTGCAGGTCGCCGTCCGCGTCCGAGCTGTGCGCGGACAAGACCAGGTCGCGCTTGCCGATCCGCGGGTAGGGCTCCCCTCGGCTGCAGGTCGGACCGGGGGACATGTCCAGCGAGGACGGTACGGCGGGCTTGCGGTAGTAGCTGACCGACAGGCGGGGCGCGGAGGAACCTTCCGCCTTGAACTTCTTCCAGGCGTACGTGGAGCTCTCGTCGTAGGCCTGGAAGCCGATGGTGGCCGACGACCAGCCGCCGTCGGCGGCGTCCTGGGCGAGCGTCTTGGCGTCGAAGCTGACGTAGGCGTCGGGGCAGGAGGAGTTGTAACCGTGGGCGACGTCGCGGGTGTCCAGCTTGGTCTTCCAGTCCGGCTGGTTGTTCCAGGTGGTCTTGGAGGAAATGGAGCCGGTGTGCCACAGCTCGACCACGCGTCCGCTGCACGACCACGAGTAGGTCTCCAGGGCGCGCACGCTGGCCGAAGTGACCTTGGCGCCCTTGATGTTCTGCAGGTCGAGGCGGAAGAAGGAGCGGGAGGTGCCCCAGGTGGTGGCCTCGTAGCCAACACGGGCCTCGGTGGTGCCGCTGTTGTAGTTGGCGCCGTCGTAGAAACTGGAGGAGGGGTACTTCTTGTACGCCGTGGTCCAGTTGGTGGTGTGCCCGTAGAACGACGGGTCGATGAACAGCGGGAACTCGGCGCTCGCGCCGGCCATGAGGTTCTGGTCGGGCGTGATGGTGAGCGTGGCCTTCGTGGTGCCGGGCGAGGCGAGGGCGGCGTCGGCGGTGGCCGCGTGGGTGCCCGGGTCGGGGCCCGCCAGGCCGGGCAGCGCCAGGACCTCGCTGTCGCTGGGCCGCGTGGCCTCGGTACGGAAGGCAGCCTGCTGGGCGCGGGCTGTCCCGATGTTGCCCTGGTGGGCCGCCGGGTCGGCGGTGGGCTCGTCGGACGCGGAGGAGTCAGGGGACTCGGGCGCCGTCGACGACGGTGAGCTCGCCTCGCTCTCCGGTGCCTGCGGGGCATCGGTGTCGTCGGCGTCCGACGGTGTGTCAGGGGACTCGCCGTCACCGTCGTGCGGAGCCTCGCTCTCCCCGGTTGCCTGGGGTGCGGGTTCGTCGGAGGGTTCGGCGGGCTGCGGGTCATCGCCCTGGGTGACGGCCGGTTCACCGGCGGAGTCCCACATATAGGGGGTCGGACTGACGGCGATCTCGGTGCCCTTGTCGTCCTGAGCCGTGACGACCTTCGTGGTCTCGTCGAGGTGGAAGGTCAGGTCCGGGGAGAACAGCCCGTAGGACAGTTCACGCAGTGCCTCCCCGGCCGCCGCCTTGGGGGTGTGCACGATCAGCACGTGGTTGAAGCCGCTGTCGCGGGCGGTGAGCAGCAGGTCCACATCGGGCAGGACATCCCGGTACAGCGCGCGGGACCCGTCGATCACCGGTGCGGGCAGCGAGCCGGGCCAGGACACGGTGACCTCATGCCCGGCGCTGGTGAGCGTGACGAGGTCGGTGTACGTCGTGTTGTCGTCGGCTGCCTGTAGCGCGGTGGGACGTCCGGAGTCGGCGACCGTGAAGACAGCGGGACGCGCCTGGGACTTGGAAGGGGTGGAGACGGGCTGCGTTGCCCGGGTGGGCTTGCCGCTGCCGGCTGAGAAGACCACGGGGTCGGCCGCGGCGGCCGGCGCCCACCCGTGGGCGGTCCGCTGGAGCCTGGTGTCGATCTTCTTCCACTTGCCGTCGATTTTCGCGCGCAACGGAGCGGCGCTCGCCTCCAGTTGGAAGCTGCCGTCCGGCTGCGCGTAGGTCGTGGTGGTCTCGGTGCGCAGCGCGGTGACCTCGACGCGCTTGCCGCTGGCGCGGGCCTTGGTCTGGGCGGCCTGTTCCCCGATGGCGGCCGGAGCCCCACGGCGCGTCGCGCCTGAGGGAGTTGGATCGTCGGTCAACTGGGGGACCAGAACACCGGCCCCCAACGCGACCGCGACGCATGCGGCGATCGCCACCGAGGCACGACGGCCTGATGGGGGCCGGAAGAGACGACGATCCACGGCAGTGAACCCCCCTTGTGGAAACCGCTGTTGGGCACTGACAGCGACAGATTGGTATGTCCCGGAGGTCTGCCTGCGGCACTGCTGTCGTGGCGGCTGTATCGACTGAGTGCCCGTCATGTGCGGGCCGATAGAGCATGAACCACAGCGTTCCTTTGCGCCAGCTGCACGAAGTGCCCACAGCCGTAACCGAATTGTGAGAATCCGGTGCGCGGGCTGGTTGCGGCATTAGGTGGGCGAGGGGGCGATGAATCAAGAGTCCAGGGATTTTCCCGGCAATAGAGCGCTAATTCCGGCACATTCGCGATCGTTTGAGACTGAAGTGTCGCGGAGGGGAGGGTTGTCAGGAAGTGGATCCCCAGAGCGTTCTATGAGGCTTGCTTTCCATTTGCCTCCTGCCGGTGGAAGTGGCCCGACTTTCACCCCCAAGGAGATGTGATGCATATCACTTCCACTGTGATGGTGCTGCTTGACCTGGGCCTTTCCTGTCCGCATGATTCCGCCGATCAATTCAATGCGGCAGGTTCGCGGTTTTCCGGTATTCCGGTATTCCCGCATTCCGGCCTTTGAGTGGGGGGCTTCGGCGACGTGTGGGGTGTGCTCTCTTGGGCTGGGCGCGGGCGGCTGGCTCGCACCGCCGTCCAGCGGCGCAGACGGGCGAGGCTGCGTCTGACGCTGGTCGGGATCCTCTTCATGGCGCTCGTTGTGGGCGTGTTCGAGGGCACGGCCGCGGCGGTTCCTCCGGGTTCGGGAGACCGCAACGGCGTCGACCTGGTGGACCTACCGGACCGTGATCCGGCCGCCGAGAGTGCCGAAAGCGCGCTCAGCGAGCTGGCCACCTCCGACACCGCACCTCCCAAGGAGTACGACCCGGCGGCGACCACGGCCCCCGTGGCAGCTGAGCCGGCACAGGCTGAGGTGACCGGCCTGCAGCCAGGCGAGAGCGTCGCCGTCGGGAGCCTGCCGATCGAGGTCGGGGCGCCGGACGATGCCACCGCCGAGGAGGCCGCCGCCCTCGACGGAACGTGGCAGGCGTCCCTGGTCACGCAGGCCGAGATGGACGCGGTCTCCCTGGAGGGCCTGGCCTTCACCGTCACACCGCCCGCCGCCGCCTCGGGGCAGGCGACGGTGTCCCTGGACTACACCGGCTTCGCGGAACTGTACGGAGCCAACTGGGCCGACCGGCTGAACCTGGTCCAGTACCCCAGCTGCGCGCTGACCACTCCGGACGTGGAGTCCTGCACTGAACCGGTAGAGCTGAGCACAAACCAGTCGGTGACTCCGCAGGCCGGCGATGCCGCTGATGACGGCAAGCTGGACGGCGAGCGGAAGTTGACCGCGACGGTGGACGTCGCTGCGCTCAGCGGCGCCGCTGCCGCTACCGCGTCGCAGGCATCGACGGCCAAGGCCCGTGACAGCGGTACGGACGGCGTCTCGAGCGCGGTCTACCGCGGGCCCCCGGCGGGTTCCAAGACGTCGAAGGCCGCACTGTCGGAAGCGGCGTCCGGGGCGTCCTCGGTCCTGGTGGCCAATTCCTACGGCAGCGGCTCCCAGGGCGACTTCTCCGCCACCCCGCTGGTCAGCGCCGGTTCCTGGTCGGCGGGCGGCTCGGCGGGCGCCTTCACCTACTCGTACGCGCTCAACACCCCCAGCGTGCCCGGTGGACCCTCGCCCAGCGTCGGCTTCTCCTACAACTCCCAGGTGGTGGACGGCCGTACGTCCTCCACCAACAACCAGCCCTCCTGGATCGGGGACGGCTGGGAGTACAACCCCGGCTCCATCACCCGCACCTACAAGGCGTGCCGCGACGACCGGGAGAACGGCAACAACGCCGACCGCAAGACCGGCGACCTGTGCTGGGGCACGGACAACGCGGTCATGACGCTGGGCGGGACGACGACCGAGCTGGTCAAGGACGACACCAGCGGGGAGTGGGTCACCGCCAACGGCGACGGGTCCAAGGTCGAGCGGTTCAAGGACACCACGCTCGACAACGGCGACTCGGACGGCGAGTACTGGCGGATCACCACCCGCGACGGCACCCGCTACTACTTCGGCAGGAACAAGAACAGCTCCTGGACGGACGGCAATCCGTACACCAACTCGGTTCTGACCGTCCCGGTCGCGGGCAACCAGTCCGGGGAGCCGTGCTACGCCGCCGCCTTCGCCGACTCCTTCTGCAACCAGGGGTGGCGCTGGAACCTGGACTTCGTCGTGGACCCCCAGGGCAACATGATGTCCCTGTGGTGGAACAAGGAGACCAACCACTACGCGAAGAACAACAAGTTCAAGTCGGCCGTCTCCTACGACCGCGGCGGCTACCTGAGCCGGATCGACTACGGCCAGCGCAGCGCCACCCTCTACACCGCTGATCCGATCGCCCGGGTCGCCTTCGACATCGACGAGCGCTGCTTCAAGGAGGGTGAAGTCACCTGCTCCAACGAGAACTTCACGTCCGGCAACTTCGCCCAGAACCGCATCTGGTACGACACCCCGGCTGACCTGTACTGTGCGGGCGGCACCAAGGAGTGCTGGGTCCCCGTGCCCACGTTCTGGTCCCGCAAGCGGCTCGCCCAGGTGACCACCTACGCACAGCGCACCCCGGGCGCGACCACGCTGAGCAAGGTCGACCGCTGGACGCTCGACCAGTCCATGCCGGCGCACCGCACCGACGAGGGCACCGCCCTGTGGCTGGAGTCGATCACCCGCACCGGCTACGGCGCGGACGGCGAACCGGCCGAGGAATCGCTGAACCCGGTCGAGTTCCTGCCGAACACGGCCTCCATGCCCAACCGCGTCAAGCGCGGCGCCGACGACCCCAACCCGGTCTTCGACCGGCTGCGCATCCAGCGCGTGGTCAACGAGTACGGCGGCGAGACCCTCGTCACCTACGCGGCGCCCACCGGAGCCTGCGCGAGTGGCACCGGCTTCCCCAAGCCCGAGGAGAACACCGGCCTGTGCTTCCCGGCGTACTGGCATCCGGACCCGGACAAGGCCGACGAGACGATCGACTGGTTCCACAAGTACGTCGTCTCCTCCGTGCAGGAGTTGCCGAATGTGGTCGGTTCTCCGGCCGAGACGACAAAGTACGATTACGTGGGCGGCGGTGCCTGGGCGCTAAACCAGGCCGAGTTCTCCAAGAAGAAGACCCGCACCTACGACCAGTGGCGCGGCTACTCGCTGGTTCGCACGATCACAGGCGCGGACGCGACCAGCACCTACACCTCCACCAACCGCGGCATGTCCGAGACGCGCTACTTCCGCGGTATGGACGGCGATCCGCTACCGGACGGCACCACCCGCTCGGTCGCCGTGTCGGACAGTACGGGCGCCACGATCGCCACCGACAAGCTCCCCTACCAGGGGCGGGTGGCCGAGACCCTCACCTACACCAAGTACGGCGGGTCTTTGCTGACCCGCTCGGTCGACTATCCGTCGGTCACCGTCCTGGCCACCCGCGCCCGTGGCGGCGGTATTCCGGCACTGAAGGCGTACCGGGTCCTGACCACGTCCAGCTATTCGGTGACGCGTTCCTCCGGGGGCGGCGACGACACGCGCACTTGGCGTACGACCAAGACCTCCACGACGTACGAGGACACGTACGGCCTGCCCATCAGTGTCGAGTCGCACGGGGACACCGGCTCGGCCGAGGACAACGCCTGCACGGTCACCTCGTACGTGCACAACACCAGCAAGCACCTGATCGGCCTGCCCAAGCAGGCGCTGACCACGGCCGGCACCTGCGCGCAGGCGGCCACTGCAACCGCCGCCGACTGGATCTCCGGCTCGCGCACCACCTACGACAACCTGGCGTTCGGGACCGAGCCGACCACCGGCCTGGTCACGACGACGTGGGACATCAGCGGCGACGGCGGCGCGTGGACCAAGAGCGGCAGCTTCGTCTACGACACATATGGCCGCGTCACCTCCAGCGCGGACGGCCTGGACAACAAGGAGACCACCGCCTACGAGCCGTCCACCGGCCAGGTGTTCAAGGTCACCAGCACCAACGCGCTGAGCCAGTCCAGCAGTTCCACGATCGACCCGGCCCGCGGCACCACACTCACCGACACCGACGCCAACGGCCACACCACCACGTACGCCTACGATGCCTACGGCCGCACCACCCACGCCTGGGCCCCCGGCCAGGACCCGGGCAACAAGGACGACGCCTCCGCCCGCTTCACATACACGATCGTGCAGGGCAAGCCGGTCCACGTGATGAGCGAGACGCTCAAGGAGAACGGCACCTACGAGAAGTCGGTCGTCTTCTACGACGGGCTCGGCCGCGAACGGCAGCGTCAGGAGCCGGCCACCGGCGAGGGCCGTCTGATCACGGACACGCTCTACAGCGCCAATGGCACCGTGCGGCAGTCCAACAACGCCTACTACGCCACCGGCTCACCGGGCCCGGAGATGTTCGACGTCGCCTCCGACAGCCAGGTGCAGAACGCCACCCTGTACTCGTACGACGGCCTGGGCCGAATCCTGACCGAGACCCCATACCTCGCCGGAGTGGCCAAGCCCAGCAAGGCCACCTCTTACGAGTACGGCTACGACTACTCCACGGTGGTCGACCCGGCGGGCGGCACCAAGCAGCGCTCGTACGCGGACGCGCTGGGCCGCACGGTCCGCGTCGACACCTACACCGACATCGGGCGCACGCAGTACCGCTCCACCCGCTACACGTACGACGCCCGCGGCAACCGCGTGAAGGCCACCGACAGCGAGGGCAACACCTGGTCGTGGGCGTATGATGCGCGCGGCCGTGAGAAGTCCTCTACCGACCCGGACACCGGCACCGCCACGACCACGTACGACGTCCTCAACCGTCCCGTGACGGCGAAGAATGCGCGCGGGGTGACGGTGTGGACGAAGTACGACGAGCTCTCACGGCCCTTGGAGCAGCGACTTGACGGGGCGTCGGGGACGCTGCTGCAGACCAACACCTACGACACGGTCCTCGGCGGCATCGGCCTGCCCGCCAGCTCCACCCGCTACACCGACGGCTTGGGCTACACCCTCTCGGTCACCGGGTACACCACCGACTACCAGGCCACCGGACAGCAGCTGAAGCTGCCTCCGACGATAGCCTCCGCCTACGGGCTCAAGGACACCTACACCTACTCCTACGAGTACTCCAAGCTCGGCCAGCAGCGCTCGGTGACGCTGCCGGCGGCGGGCGCGCTGGGAGCGGAGAAGGTCGTCACCCGGTACAACGAGGACGGTCTGCCCGTCTCCACCTCGGGACTCGACTGGTACACCGCCGACACGGAGTACAGCCCCTGGGGCGAGGTGCTGCGCTCGGCGGCGGGCGAGCAGCCCAACCGGGTGTGGACGACGAACCTGTACGACACCACGACCGGTGAGCTCACCCGGCAGATCGTCGACCGCGAGTCCACCAGCGACACCACGGCGGTGACCGGCCACCGGGTCAACTCCCGCACCTACGCCTACGACAACGCGGGCAACATCCTGCAGACCACGGATGTCAGCAACGGCACCACCGACCGCCAGTGCTTCGTCTACGACGGACTCGGCCAGCTGACCGAGGCATGGACCTCGCCGAACGAGGGCTGCACCGGCACGGGGCAGACGGTGCGGGCACCCGAGTACACCGACGGCACGGTCAACGTGACCGCCGCCGGGGACGGTTACTGGCAGTCCTACAGCTACGACGCCATGGGCAACCGCACCAAGCTCGTCGAGCACGACCCGTCGCTGGACGAGGCGAAGGACGCGACGACCACCTACACCTACGGCAAGGCGGACGGCACCCAGCCGCACACCCTGACCGGGATGGAGCGCACCTACACCACCGACGCGGGTGCCCAGGTCACCGAGGCCTCCAGCCTCGGCTACGACGCCACCGGCAACACCACCACGCGCACCACCGGCGGCAACGAACAGGCCCTGTCGTGGACCTGGGACGGCCAGGTCGAGAAGGTCACCGGGTTCGGGGAGAACGGTGCTGGTGCGTGGCTGGGTCTGGCGGGCAAGTGTCTGGATCTGTCGTCGGGGTCGACGGTGGCGGGTTCGCCGCTTCAGCTGTACTCCTGCAATGGCACCAAGGCGCAGAAGCTGCGGATCGATCCGGCTTCGGATGCCGATCCGTCCACGGGTGCGTTGAAGATCCTGGGGCACTGTGTGGTGCCCAAGGACGGCGGCACGGCCAATGGCACCGCGGTCGTGATCGCGGACTGCACGGGGGCGGCGGGCCAGCAGTGGACCGCGGTGTCCGCTGGGCACAAGCTCAAGCATGTTGCGTCGGGCAAGTGTCTGGATGTGCCGGCGTCCAACTCGGCGTCCGGTACGGATCTGCAGCTGTACACCTGTGACGCGAACGGTCTGGCTCAGTCGTGGGCGCCGGACAAGGAGACGACGTACGTCTACGGCCCCTCCGGTGAGCGGTTGATGGCGCTCAGCGCGAGCGAGAACACCCTGTATCTGGGGGACACCACGGTCGCGACGACCGCGAGTGGGGCGCTGTCGTACACGGAGCGGTATTACGCGCAGCCGGGTGCGCCGACGGTGATGCGGCATGCGGCGTCCGGTGATAGTGCGCAGTTGTCGGTGCAGGTGGCGGACCGGAACGGCACGGCGTATGTGAACGTGGTGCTGGCCCAGGGCAACCAGGTGCGGTTCTCCAAGACCGACCCGTTCGGTGTCGAACGTGTGGAGGACAACAACTGGAAGTCTCACCGCGGTTATGTGGGCGGTGGCGACGACACGGCCACCGGCCTGGTCCACCTCGGCGCGCGGGAGTACGACCCGACGACGGGCCGTTTCCTCTCCGCGGACCCGATCGTGGACCTCGGCGACCCGGTCCAGCTCAACGGTTACGTCTACAGCGAGAACAACCCCGTCACCTACGCCGACCCCTCCGGTCTGTCCTCGGGTATCGATGCGTCGGACTTCTACGACGGTCCCTCGGACGGGGCGGTCGCGGGAGCGAACGCGACGCTGGGCCGCACGATCGGCGATGTGATCCTTGCGGTGGGCTGGGCGGTCCTGAAGGAGTTCATCGGCTGGAACGACGTGGTGGGCTGCTTCTCCCGTGGTGATCTGTGGGCCTGCGGCAGTCTGATCATGGACGCCATCCCGTGGACGTCGGTCTTCTCCAAGGGGAAGAAGATCATGCGGGCCGTGGAGGCGACGTTCGCCGCGATCAGTGCCTGGCGCAAGGCGCAGGAGCGGGCCCGCAAGCTGATCGCTATGGCGAAGCGTGCCTGGGAGGTCGCGGAGAAGGCCGCGAAGCTGGCGAGGGAGGCAGCCAAGCGCGCCGCCCAGATGAGAAAGAAGGCGAAAGCCGCAGAGGCCGCGGCCACCCGAGCAGCCAAACGCCAAGCCCAGAACGTCGGCAACGCCACCCAGAAACAGGCCCGAAAGAGCGCCCAGAAGACAGCCACCAGCAAGCCAAGCACCACCGCTCGTAAACAGTCCGAGGGCGGAGGAAACGGCACCAGCAGCAAGACGGCGGACGAGGGCGAGCCCACCGCCTGCACGGTCAACAGCTTCACCCCCGGCACCCGGGTGCTGATGGCCGACGGCACCAGCAAGCCGATCAAGGACGTCAAGAACGGCGACAAGGTCCTGGCCACGGATCCGGAAACCGGCGACACCAGCGTCGAAACGGTCACCGCCGAGATCAAGGGCGAAGGCCTCAAGCACCTCGTCGACGTCACCATCGACACGGACGGCGACAAGGGCACGCAGACGGCCACCGTCACCGCTACCGACGGCCACCCGTTCTGGGTCCCCGAACTCCACGACTGGATCGACGCCACCGACCTGACCGCCGGCTCCTGGCTCCAGACCGGCAACGGCACCTACGTCCAGATCACCGCAATCCAGCGCCGGACCGCCGGCTCGGCCACCGTCCACAACCTCACCGTCAGTAACACCCACACGTACTATGTGCTGGCGGGCGTCACGCCGGTCCTCGTTCACAACTGTGGTCCAGGGGTTGCGACTGAAGACGATGCAATGCTCGCACTTGGCCGTGCGGAAGAATTGCAAGCCTCGCGGAATGACTACTTCATGGCGGACGTGAAGGGCACTACGGCAGTAATCGGTGTCTTTAACTCCAAGACGAAGGCGTTCACCACTCGCATTGGAATCAATGGAGGTGGCGCTATGCCTTCCGGTTGGACGCTGAGGCCGGGGGAGGAGTTCGTGCAGGCTGCCGGGCATGCCGAAGAAGGGATCCTTAACAGTTTGGGCCCCAATGAGCATGCTGTATTCGGTGCGGCATCAAGAAACTTCTGCGTTTCCATCTGTTCGCCCATGCTGAATGTTCGTGGGATAACAGTGGGAGGTGCGGGGATACGTGGTCATGCCGCACAGAACTCACCATTCACGATCTTCTGGGCCACTGGAGGCTAGAGAGATATGGGGATTTCGCCGGAACTACAGGCAATCTCGAATGCTTCGGACCCTGAACTGGTGCTGATCTGTGCCGCAGCGGCGGAGCGGGGTGCGGTCTTCTGCCGAGCCCTCGGCCGATCAGAGCAGTCTGAGTGGGTCGATGCCTCGCTCGCGCTTGTCTGGGCGGCAGCTGCTGGGGATTCCGTGCAGGATGACTGCGCTGAGGCGCTGGATGAGCTGGAGATGGAATCTCAGGATGACGAGGATGATTCCTCCCGTCCCGAGTTCTATGTGGCCCAATCCGTGGCGTTGGTTGGAAACGCTCTCGCGGTTGCATTGAGGCCATCCGCCGCAAAGGCCGAGATGGTTGTGAACACCATCAGGTCACTGCTCTCCATGCTCGACTTCAAGGTAGGGGGAGAGAAGCCTGTGGTCGTGAGATTTGGAGACCCCTCCCCTCCAGCGGGACCTCTTGTTCAAATGGAGATCGACGCAGAGCGTGAAGTGCTTGACCTCCTTGCTCGCGAGGCAGCGGCCTCTGGCCAAGAGGAACCTCGCGCCTCGGCTGTGGATCGAATCCAGGCATCATCGACTGAATTTGGTGGGAGGCTGGCGCCTTCCATCGAAGAAGTTGCCGCGCTTAGCAACTGGGAACTCTAGAGGCGTGCTGCGCTGCTTTCGGGGATTCCGCCAATCGGTGAGACGGTGGAGTCGAGGCTCGTGCAACTCATCTGGTTTACGCCTATGTTCATTGAGTGGCAACTGGGGCGGGCTGCCAGGAGCGAGGACGGAGCTTAGGTAGCTAACTCGCATTGCGACCGAAGTGCACGAAGCTGTTTCCAACATTCTCGGGATCCCGTAACCTAATTCTCTTCGTCTGGGGAAGTCGTAGCGGTGTCGCGTGAATGCGTGACCATGGGAATGGCCGCTGGATCCCTAGAGCGCTCGTCCCGAGAGTGCCGATCCGGGCAGCGCAACGCGGACTCGCGGTGTGAAGGGGTCAATCAATGGAAAGTCGCGTGCCGAAACTTTGATGGCGAGCCACTCAAGGTTTGCATTTGAAGGGAGAATGGTGTCGTTTCGAAAGAGTTCTGTCGCGATAGCGGGTGTGTCGGCGCTGGGTGTCCTCGGCGTGATGGCGTCTTCGGCGCAGGGGGCGGCCGAGGGTGGTGTCTCTTTCTCTGGTGTCGTGTTCAATGACGGAGAGCCGATCGTGCTGGGGATCGACAAGCAGGTGTCGGTTCCGGTCGCGTACACGGTGAAGTCGACCGTGGCCATCGACGACTGGGAGGTCGACGCGTACCGGGGCACGTTCGGCACCAACGAGTACGTCCTGTCTTCCGGGGGCTGGACCCGCATCAGCTGTTCGAAGTCGACGAGTGACGGGGTCACGTACCGGACGTGCAAGGAGACGCACTACATCGATCCGGACGACGTGGACTCCGGTGACACCGGCCATCTGCGCAACGGCGACGCCGGTGACTGGAACATGTACGGAACGGCGTTCAAGACCAACGGCAGTTGGGACACCGACAAGCTCTCGGCAACCGTCCGGCTCCAGCGGGCCTCGCGCATCGTGAACATGAACGCGAGTCCGGAGCCGGTCGCCAAGGGCGAGATGATCAGTGTCAAGGGTACGGTGCAGCGGGCGAACTGGACCTACGACCGTTACGAAAATTACGGCGGGCGGCTGGTCAAGCTTCAGTTCAAGCCTGTGGGCAGCTCGTCGTACACGACGGTCAAGACCGTGACCGCGAGCAGTACGGGCGCGCTGAAGACCACCATCACCTCGACGCAGGACGGCACCTGGCGCTGGCGTTACAGCGGTAACAGCACCACCGGTGCGCGCAACTCCGCGGCTGATTACGTAGACGTGCAGTAAGCGCCACTGCGCTACCCGCGTGTCCGCATCGAAGGTGGCGGTGAGCGGTTGCGTAGGTCGGAGCGGTGACGACCATGCTGTCGTCCGCTGACGCCGCCTGCGGCTTTCGTCTAGGGCCTCCGACCTGCGTCGGAGGCCCTTGTCTTGTCGTCCTCGGCGAAGAGGAGGGTGGGTTCGGCCAGGATGTCGCGGTCGGTCTCGCTCTTGTAGATTTCGTCGACGCTGCCGAAGCGGGCTTCGGCGTAGTCGAGGTCGACCAGGGCGGCCGCCTGGCGGACCGAAGCCTCGTCGGGTCCTTCGATCTCGACGAAGGTGGGGAGGTCGGGCCAGGTGTCGAAGTCGAAGGCGACCTCGCCCAAGCGCCACTCCTCGCGGTAGTTCTCCTGCTAGCGAACCTCGCGCAGGCCGAGGTGGCGGAGGATGTCGGCCATGGCGTGGAGGTCGGTGACCTCGGTCTCGATCTCGGTGGTGCCGTCGATCGTGGTGGAGTCGGTGACCTGCTTGAGCGTGAGGGTGGAGCGGGTGCCTTCGTCGCGGAGGCGGACCCACTGGCCGTTGTCGAGGGCGTCGTTCCCGAAGATCTTGCGGGTGAGGAGGGTCCGGGGGAATGCCTGCGTGGCGCCGAGGGCGGTCAGCTTGGACTGGAGGTCGGCCACGTCGACGGACAGGAACTTGGCCTCGTACTCGTGCTTCATGGTCCTCTTCTTCGGTTGTCCCAGTCCATGCACGCGAGCGTTGCAGCGACCACTTGAGATCACCGGCGGCATTCTCCGTAAGTGCTGATCCTGCCGTGATCGACGAGGGCCGTTTCCGGTGGTCCACTGCCCGCGGACGACGTCCCTGTCTGACATGCCTGTCCGGTCGGGACTCAGAGGATGTCCCCCTCGGGAAGGCGGCGGCGGTGTGGTGCTGCAGGGCAATGCGAGCTCTTTACCCTGGCCGACCTGGTCCCACGGCTCATCGGTCGACCCGGTTGGAGTCGGTGAGTGCACCGGACTTGACGGTCCCTATGAGGTGGGCGAGGCGGGAGGGGGAGGTGGTGATGACCTCGTCGGGGGTGTCGCTTTCGCGGATGCGGAGCGTGCCGTCGGGGGAGGCGGCCAGGTAGAGGCAGTTGCCGGATTCATCACCGCTGAAGGATGACTTCTGCCAAGCGAGGCGGGGCACTTCGGGCCTTTCTAGAGGTCGTACAAGAGGTGCTGGATCAGTGTCAGCGAGTCTGGTACCGCATGGGACTCGGGGGCGGTGGAGGGATCGACTGGGGCGAGCGCAGATTTCCTCAACTGGTCGAAGACCGCGTGGTATTGGGACAAGTATCCCTGCGTGTCACGGTAGATCGGTTCGTTCGGATGCTCCAGTACGACGGTGGCCAGTTCCTCGACGTGCGGTGCCGCATACAGGAAAGGGGTGCTCACGCCCGGAAACGTCCGGGCGCGAAACGGGAAGACCTGGATGATCACGTTCGGCAGCCTGGCCAGCTCGATGAGATGGAGGAGCTGCGCCCGCATGACCTCGGGCCCGCCGTAATGCATGCGTAGGGCCGCCTCGTGAATCACGGCGTGCACGGTGGGGGCGTGCTCGCCTGTGAGGATCTTCTGTCGTTCCAGACGGAAGGCGATGGCGTCCTCGGGGGTGGCATGCCTTGGCCGTACGTCGCTGAACAGGGCTCGGATGTACGCCTCGGTCTGGAACAGGCCAGGGATGAGCAGAGGCTCGTACGAGCAGAGGCTTGCCGAGCCGGCTTCCATCTCCGCGAGGTTGAGTGCGTAGAGCGTGACCCGCCCTCGGTATGCGCTCCACCACCCCTTGCCGTTGGACTCCGACAATGCGACCAGGGACTCCACATATGGAGCAGAGTTGACCCCGTAGTGCGCGCAGAGACGGCGAAGGCGATCGGTAGTGATGGCTGTGCGGCCCGCTTCGATATGGCTGAGGAACGGGGCCTTGAAGCCTGCGACGGCGGCTGCTTCGGACGTGGTGATGCCGCAGTGGTCACGAAGTCGCCGCAGCTCGGCTCCGAGTCGGCGTTGCCGCTCGCTGATCTGAGTTCGCAGCGCCAAGAGGCCGTCTCCTTCTGCGAGTTGGGTGTCACTCATTCGAGAGAGTAGGTTGCAATTCTGCTCTCCATTTTCCTACCGTCAGTATGGCAATCAGCACGCGGCGTGCGCAGCCGAGTTGTGGAGGCCCGCCATGCGCCCCGTGCCGTCGACACCCTGTCCAGGGCGGAGGTCCACATGAACGAGGACAACTGGGAGTACAGCATCCAAATCCCGTACAGCCCCCGTGCTGTCGGTGTCGCGCGTGGCGCTCTGCGTCTGATTCTCCGGGCGCACGAACTCGGGGAACTCCTCGTCACAGCCGAACTGTTGGCCACTGAGCTGGTGGGGTCACTACTCCGTGGGGCTGTCCTGCCCTGGTGGGAAGCTCGTCTGGTGTGAGCTGGGCGGTTGATGACGCGTGGAGGCGGAAGGAGCTCAGGTGGGTGAGATTGAGGTCAGCCCGCTCAGTAGGAGTCGGGTGAAGTCGCGGGCCCAGTTCGCGTCGACGGGCTTTGAGCTGACCAGGGTGCGATGCACCACCGCGCCTGCGATCACGTCGAAGATCAGGTCCGAACCGCGGGCCGCTGTCTCCGGGTCGTTCTCCATCGGTAGCTCCCCTCGGGCCTGGGCGCGGGCGCGCCCCTCCATGACGAGGTGCTTCTGGCGGTCGACGATCGACGAGCGGATGCGGTCACGCAGAGCGGCATCGCGGGTTGACTCGGCGACCACGGCCATCAGTGCGGTCTTGGTCTCCGGGCGCTCCAGGAGCGCGGCGAACTGCAGGACCATGCCCTCCACATCGGCGGCAAGGCTTCCCCGGTTGGGCAGTTCGAGTTCGTCGAAGAGCACCGCGACCGCGTCGACCACGAGCTCGTTCTTTCCTGCCCACCGCCGGTACAGCGTCGTCTTGGCCACACCGGCGCGTGCGGCTACATCCCCCATTGTCAGCTTTGCCCAGCCCAGCTCCACCAGGGCAGCCCGGGTCGCCTTGAGGATCGAGGTGTCGACCGCGGTGCTACGGGGGCGGCCGATCCGTGAGCCGGAGGTGGTGGGCATGGGGCCGACCATACTCAGTGGTCCTGCGGGAGCAGTGAGGGAGATCACCGGTCCTGTCGGCCCGAGGTGCCCGCAGGGCAGTTACGCTACGACCCGTAGCGAAACCTCATGCGTGAGGCGAGCGACAACCACTGGCGTCAGGGTGGGGACCCGGCGCCGATCCCGATCTTCCTCGGGACTTCAGTTCTCGGACTGTCCGTGTGCCCCGCAATCCGGCGGGCGGCCGCAGGCGATCGTGTTCCCTGACGCGTGTTCTTTCGGGCAAGGCGGTCTGTGGTAGTGAAGGTCACGAGGATCGCGTATGCGAAGGATCTCAATCGGGGCAAGTACCAGGCGCTGGCGGAGCAGGCCCGGCGGCTCGGGCGCGTACGGACGCTGGTATGGGACCGGTTCGGCTCTCTCGCCGGGGTGGGTCTTTCTGATCGCGTGATCCGCGACGCATGGATGGCGGACGGTACTGCTTCGACGTTCGACGTCGGGGCCAATGCCTGGAAAGAGACCGTCCGGGACGCGGTGGCCGACATCCGGGCCAGCCGCGAGTCCGCCAAGGTCCGGGTCCGCAGGGCGGTGCATAGCCGCATCTCTGACGAGAACGAGCGCAAGCGACTGTTCACTCTGCTCAAGAACGACGGGTGGCGCGGCGATGCGTATCTGTCGCGGTTGATGCGTCGCCACTGGAAGCGCGGCCGCAATCACACTGCGAATCAGATCGTGGTCCGAGCCGACAAGTACCGGACATTCGTCCTGTCTGAGGGCGGGAACGTCTGGCTGAGCATTCCCGGTCTTCCTGGAGCGTGCCAGGTGCGGATCCCGTTGAACACCTCCGTCGCGCCGACCGGCAGGCTTCGGCTGATCCTGCGGGGCGGCCGTGTCGAGATCCACTTTCAGGTCGACGCCTCCGCCATGCGCTCCACTGCTCGTCCCCACGGCTCCGTGAAGATCGGCGTCGACAAGGGGTACACCGAGGTCCTGGTCGACTCGGAGCGTGAGCATCATGGCAGAGGCCTGGGCCGCTTGCTGGCCGACGAGTCCGACCACCGCAAGGTCAAGAACCAGCGCCGCTCCAAACTGCGGGCCGTCGCCGAGAAGGCCCGTGAACGTGGCGATCACGCGAAGGCCGAGCGCATCCGGAAGCACAATCTCGGCACCCGGAAACGAGAGCGCCGCACGGCCCGCTTCATGGCAAGGGTACGTACCCTGACATATGAGGCTGTGCACGCGGTCGTCGACAAAGCCCACACCGTCGTGGCCGAAGACCTCAGCAGGCCCTTCTCGGGCCACGCGAGACGGGACAAGGGAATGAACCGACGCCTGGCCGCCTGGACCAGAGGACTCACGGCCCGGGCCCTTCATGACGTGTCGGAGCGCAGAGGTTCTGTGCTCGTCCTCGTCAACGCCGCCTACACCTCACAAGTCGACCCCACGACGGCCGCATTCGCCGTACGACGTGGGGACCGGCTTTACTGCCCCGGCGGGGTGGTGTGGCAGGTGGACGAGGCCGCCGCGGTCAACATCCTGCATCGAGAGGGTGACCCCGACATCACCCTGTTCACCCCGCACCGGCGGGTCAGACAGATCTTGCAGGCACGGACCGACCGCCAACGGACCAGACTGCCGGTCCAGGACTCCAACGCCTGCCCCGGCGGGCGTGGAGAGCGAAGCATCTGAAATGCTCCCACTGAGTAGCACGTAGGAAGCAGGATGTAGCCATGCAGCCTAGGAACATGTCCATGAGCGGCGTCATCGACCTCGCCGCGGTGAAGGCGGCCCAGGAGGCCAAGGCGAAGGCGGAGCAGGCGCGCGCCGAAGCGGTCCGGCACGGCGGGGGCGGAGCCGTGTCCCCCGCGAGCCTCGTCATCGATGTCGACGAGGCGGGTTTCGAGCGCGACGTACTGCAGCGCTCCACCGAGGTCCCGGTCGTCATCGACTTCTGGGCCGAGTGGTGCCAGCCGTGCAAGCAGCTCGGTCCGCTTCTCGAGCGGCTGGCGCTGGAGTACAACGGGCGCTTCGTGCTGGCCAAGGTCGATGTCGACGCCAACCAGATGCTTATGCAGCAGTTCGGGATCCAGGGCATCCCGGCGGTCTTCGCGGTGGTGGCCGGCCAGGCCCTGCCGCTCTTCCAGGGGGCGGCCCCCGAGGAGCAGATCCGGGGGACCCTGGACCAGCTGATCCAGGTCTCCGAGGAGCGCTTCGGCCTGACCGGTCTCACGGTCGACGCGGACGCGCAGGGCGGCGAGGTCGTGGCGCCCCCGGTGCCCGCGGGCCCGTACGACGCACTGCTCGAGGCCGCGGTGCAGGCACTGGACGCGGGCGATCTCGGCGGTGCCGTCCAGGCGTACAAGAACGTCCTCGCCGACGACCCGGGCAACACGGAGGCCAAGCTCGGCCTGGCCCAGGCCGAACTGCTGAAGCGCGTGCAGGACCTGGACCCGCAGCAGGTGCGCAAGGACGCGGCCGACAAGCCCGGCGACGTGGCGGCGCAGATCGCCGCGGCGGACCTGGATCTGGTCGGCGGTCATGTGGAGGACGCCTTCGGCCGGCTCATCGACACGGTGCAGCGCACGGCGGGTGACGACCGGGACGCGGTGCGGCTGCGGCTTCTCGAGCTCTTCGAGGTCGTCGGTTCGGACGATCCCCGCGTGGCGACGGCCCGGCGGGCGCTGGCGCGGGCGTTGTTCTGACCTTCCCGCAAGCTCTCGGCTTCTCCCCCAGCGCCTTGAGGGCCTGGGAGGTACCCCCAGAGCAGAGGGGACTCCACTGAGCGCTGGGGCCGCGATGTCCCAGTGAAAAACTTGCTGACGCGTGATCAGAGTGGCCGCGTTTTACCAAAACTTGGTAAACGCGGCCACTGTTACTCCAAGTAAGTCGGGGCCTGATTTCTGTCCGGTTCTGCCCGATGATCTACCGAAGTGTCAATACCTTGGGCGGCACCCTGTGTCGCCATTTGATACCCGCCGGTACTGGTTCGGTTATACCTCCGTTACTAGTGAGTAACGAACCCCCTTGTGCGGGCGCCGAGAATGCACCACGATCGGCCACGCTCGGTCCATTGCCTTCAGCCCGACAGCCAGTCGAGCAAAGGGTTTTCTGGGTCCCCACCGAGCAGCCGGCGCAGTGGCGCCGGCTCGGGACAGGGGGGTCTCCGTCGTCCGGCGGAGCCTGTCCGGCAGGTTGTGCGTGATGAGTTCAGGCGCGACCAGTGGTTGTCGCTCGGGGGTGATCGCCGGTGATTCGGGTGCCGACAGCGCCTCGAAGCGGCGCTCTCCTTCCCGAGGACGTAGCACTTCTCCCATCCCAGGTCGGGCCCTGGCGCACGGCCGGAGATGTACGTCCGAGAAGGAGGAAATATGGAGTCCCAGGTGCGTGGCGGGACCAGATGGAAGCGGTTCGCGGTGGTGATGGTGCCCAGCGTGGCCGCCACCGCGTGCATAGGTGTCGGCCTGGCGCAGGGCGCGCTCGCAGCGTCGTTCAGCGTCTCCGGCCAGTCGTTCAAGGTGACGACCGACCGGCTCGTGGGTGAGGGCTTCTCCCAGTACGGCGCCCTTGAGGATGGCTACACGCTCAAGGGCGAGAAGGTGAAGCACCCGGTTGCGGTGTCCGGCTTCAAGACCGCGACGATCACTGGCATGTGCCAGTCCGTGGTCACCCCGAACGTGCCGGTGCTCGGTTCCGTCAGCCTGAAGCTGACGGCCGGTGACGGCGGCACGCCGGTCAAGGCGCAGAACCTGTACATCGACGTCGCCGAGCTCGAGGCCGACGCCACGTTCAAGAACATCGACATCGGTGTCGCCGCCAAGGACGCCACCAAGGGCCCGGGCATAGCCAAGGGGGAAGTCGAGCAGCAAAAGACGAACCCCTTCGGATTCGCCCAGCAGGCCGACGAGGTCGTGCTGGAGGACGTGAAGCAGACGGCGTGGGCCACCACTGCCGGAACCTTCAAGCTCAGCGGTCTCAAGATGTCGCTGTCCACGGGCGTCAAGGAGTGCTACTAGGCACTCCGGTGGCGGGCGGGGGAGTCTGCGGCTGTCCCGCCCGTCCGCTCGGGCCTGCCCTCACGCGCGGCAACACCCCTTAATCCAGCCTTCACTTCCCACAGCAACGCCGTTCCAGGGAGCTGTTTTCCATGAGCGCCGACACTCCGGCCACGCGCGGCCGATTCACCGACTGGCGGCTGCGGTTCCGCGCCTGGCGTGGCGATCGACCGTTCTGGGCCGGCCTGTTCATCCTGTTCGGTGGATTCCCGATCGCCTACTTCCCGTACGCGAACCTCCAGCTCGGTCATGTGACGCTGGCGATGGCCACCACCGCGGGTGCGGGGTCCCTGATCATCGGTGTGCTGCTGATCGTGCTCGGCATAAGCCTGTGGTTCCAGAAGCACGTCCGGGTCTTCGCGGGTGTCGCGGCGATTCTGCTGGCGTTGGTCTCGATCCCGGTGTCCAACCTCGGCGGCTTCGTGATCGGCTTCCTGTTCGCGCTGATCGGCGGTGCCATGGCCATCGCCTGGGCGCCTGGCGCGCCGCCCGCCTCCGGGCAGGGGGTCGAGCCGACGATCGCGCCGGAGGGCGGGGTGCCGGACAGCACGGCCATGGACATGAGCAAGTCGAACGACGTGTCAGGAACGATCCCGGCCACCGGGGCGAACGGGAGGCACAGTGCCGGCTGACGAGGTGACCCACGGGACTGAGGTGGACGAGTCCCGTGTGAGAACCGGGCCGCGCCACGCGGCACCCAAGAAGCCGCTGTTCACCAGGTTCCACATGCCGGCCGGCAAGGCGATAGCCATGGCCGCGATGCCGACGGCTGTCCTCATGGGCATGGGGTTCACGCCGACGCTCGCCCGCGCCGACGACCAGCCGTCGACGAAGAACCTGACGGTCGACGAGTACCAGAACTGTGTCGAGGCGCTGGAAGACGCCGCGGACGGCAAGGACGCGTCGGCCACGCCGTCGCCCTCCGCCTCCGCATCGGAGAGCGCCACCGAGTCCGATGACAAGGCGGAGCCGACCCCGTCGGCGTCCAAGGAGACGTCGTCTTCGTCGGATTCAGGTTCCGACGAGGAGGCCGAGCCCGCGCCGTCCGCGTCCTCGTCCTCCGCGAGCACGTCGGACCAGTCGTCGGACAGCGGTACGTCCACGGCTGCGCCGGCGCCCTCGGCGTCCGCGAGCGGCGACAATCTGCTGGACTCCATCGGCGACGCGATCAAGGACGTCTTCGAGGGCGGCAGCGACCCCTCGGCGAGCGCCTCGCCCACGCCGACCCCTTCGGCCTCCGCGGGCCAGGACACATCCGGCGACGACGCGTCCGACACCGTCAAGGACACCGTCGACAAGGTCACCGGGACGGTCGAGGACACCGTCAAGGACACGACCGACGCGGCGTCCAAGGCGGCCGAGGACACCACGGAGAAGGTCACGGAGGCGGCCACCGCGTCGCCCAGCCCCACCACGGACGCGGAGGACTGCCCGGCCGCCACCGACGAGGAGGGCGGCGTCGAGAAGATCGTGGCCCTGCCGGACGACCCCTGGTACCTGGACGCCAGCTCGCTGCTGCTCAAGGGCGCCGACTACCAGGGCATCGTCAAGGTGAAGACCGCCAACGGCACGGTCAAGGAGGTCCTGAAGTACGTCATCTCCGACGGCACGGACATCGGCGACCTGCACCAGACGGTCAAGGACAACCGGGCCGGCAGGACCTATCACGTGCAGGCGGCCAAGGGCTCGACGTCCACCATCCGCGACGGTAAGACGGTCATGTACACGGAGAGCATCTCCGGGAACCTGTTCGGCCTGGTGCCGATCACGTTCAGCCCGGAGAACCCGCCCCCGCTGAACATCCCGCTGATCTACTTCACCAAGGTGAAGGTCGTGCAGGCCGGCCAGTTCGGCGGCACCCTGCACGTACCGGGACTGCACCAGTACACGACCGACCTGAACTGACCGGCCACCGGCCGCAGCCGCGGCCGTCGAGCCGTAGGAGCGCGACACCGGCTATGGCGCTCCGGAGGCGAATCGAGCTCATACCAACAGAACCCGTCCGGGAGCCGCACACAGCTGAGGGCGCCCCCTGCCACAGGGGGCGCCCTCAGCCGTGTGCGGTGCGGGATCAGGTCCGTGTGCCGCTGCCCAGGTGGTGGACCCGGACCATGTTCGTGGTGCCGGGGACGCCGGGGGGCGAGCCGGCGGTCATGACCATGATGTCGCCCTCGTTGTAGCGCTGGAGCTTGAGCAGCTCGGCGTCGACGAGGTCGACCATCGCGTCCGTGTTGGCCACGTGCGGGACGACGAACGACTCCACGCCCCAGCTCAGCGCGAGCTGGTTGCGGGTGGACTCCTCCGTGGTGAAGGCCATGATCGGCTGGGAGGCGCGGTAGCGGCACAGCCTGCGGGCGGTGTCACCGGACTTGGTGAAGGCGACCAGCGCCTTGCCGCCCAGGAAGTCCGCGATCTCGCACGCGGCGCGGGCCACCGAACCACCCTGCGTACGCGGCTTCTTGCCGGGCACCAGCGGCTGCAGGCCCTTCGAGAGCAGCTCCTGCTCGGCCGCCACGACGATCTTCGACATCGTCTTCACGGTCTCGATCGGGAACGCGCCGACGGACGACTCGGCCGACAGCATGACCGCGTCCGTGCCGTCCAGGATCGCGTTGGCGACGTCGGACGCCTCGGCGCGCGTGGGGCGGGAGTTGGTGATCATCGACTCCATCATCTGGGTCGCGACGATCACCGGCTTGGCGTTGCGGCGGCACAGCTCGATGAGGCGCTTCTGCACCATGGGGACCTTCTCGAGCGGGTATTCGACGGCCAGGTCACCGCGGGCGACCATCACGGCGTCGAACGCCATCACGACGTCCTCCATGTTCTCGACCGCCTGCGGCTTCTCCACCTTGGCGATGACGGGGACCCGGCGGCCCTCCTCGTCCATCACCCGGTGCACGTCCTTGACGTCGTTGGCGTCGCGGACGAAGGAGAGCGCGACCATGTCGCAGCCCATGCGCAGCGCGAAGCGGAGGTCGTCGATGTCCTTCTCGGACAGCGCCGGGACGTTCACGTGGGCGCCGGGCAGGTTGATGCCCTTGTGATCGGAGATGACGCCGCCCTCGATGACGACCGTCCGGACGCGGGCGCCCTCGACCTCGACGACCTTCAGTTCGACGTTGCCGTCGTTGATCAGGATCGGGTCGCCCTTGGAGACGTCGCCGGGCAGCCCCTTGTAGGTCGTGCCGCAGATCGACTTGTCGCCCGGGACGTCCTCGGTGGTGATGGTGAACTCGTCACCGCGCACCAGCTCGACGGGGCCCTCGGCGAAGGTCTCCAGGCGGATCTTGGGGCCTTGGAGGTCGGCGAGGACGCCGACGGCCTTGCCGGTCTCCTTGGCGGCGGCGCGAACGCGGTCGTACCGCCCCTGGTGCTCGGCGTGCGAGCCGTGGCTGAAGTTGAAGCGGGCCACGTTCATGCCGGCTTCGATCAGCGCGACGAGTTTGTCGTGGGAGTCGACGGCGGGGCCCAGCGTGCAGACGATTTTCGAACGGCGCATGGGGGCGATCCTATCGGTTTGTTTCGCTTCGGAATATTCCATCTGGCGGAAGATACAAATGGGCGAATGTGCGCTCAGGCGTTGCCATTCTCAGTCCTCGCGGGTGTGACAAGTGCGTAGCTCTGGCGTGCGATCTCCAGCTCCTCGTCGGTCGGCACCACGGCGACCGCCACGCGCGCGTACTCGGGCGAGATCAGCCGCGGCGCGTCGGCCCTGGCGGCGTTCAGCTCACTGTCGACCGCCAGGCCCAGCTCTTCCAGGCCCGTGACAGCGGCTTCCCGCACCGGGGCCGCGTTCTCGCCCACACCCGCGGTGAACGCCACCGCGTCCACCCTGCCCAGTACCGCGTAGTAGGCGCCGATGTACTTCTTCAGCCGGTGGATGTAGATGTCGAAGGCGAGCCGCGCTTGTTCGTCGCCTTCGTCGACTCGGCGGCGGATCTCCCGCATGTCGTTGTCACCGCACAGCCCGATCAGGCCGCTCTTCTTGTTCAGCAGTGCGTCGATCTCGTCGGCCGACATTCCGCCGACCCGCATCAGATGGAAGATGACGGCCGGGTCCAGGTCACCGGAGCGCGTACCCATCACAAGCCCCTCCAAAGGCGTCAGGCCCATGGAGGTGTCCACGCACCGCCCGCCGCGCACCGCGGACGCGGATGCGCCGTTGCCCAGGTGCAGCACGATCACGTTGACCTCGGACGGGTCCTTGCCCAGGAGCTTCGCGGTCTCGCGGGAGACGTACGCGTGCGACGTGCCGTGGAAGCCGTAGCGGCGGATGCGGTGCTCGTCGGCGGTCTTCACGTCGATCGCGTAGCGCGAGGCGGACTCCGGCATCGTCGTGTGGAAGGCGGTGTCGAAGACCGCGACCTGCGGTAGGTCCGGGCGCAGGGACTGGGCGGTGCGGATGCCGGTGAGGTTCGCCGGGTTGTGCAGCGGGGCCACCGGGATCAGCCGCTCGATCTCGGCGAGCACCGCGTCGTCGATCACGGTCGGCTCGGTGAAGTGCCTGCCGCCGTGCACCACGCGGTGACCGATCACGGCCAGCTCGGGGGAGTCCAGACCGAGCCCGTCGGCCGCCAGCTCCTCGGCGACCGCCTTGAGCGCCGCGTCGTGGTCGGCGATCGGGGCGGTGCGCTCGCGCTTCTCGCCGCCGTCGGTGAGCGGTGTGTGCACCAGGCGCGAGGTCTCCTCGCCGATCCGCTCGACCAGGCCCACGGCGAGCCGTGAGCTGTCGCTCATGTCGAGGAGCTGGTACTTCACCGACGAGGAGCCGGAGTTGAGGACGAGTACGCGAGTCGCCGCGCGGTTCTCGGACACGGATGAGGTGCTTTCTTGTGCGGAGGAGGGGGTGCTGTCGCTGTGCCGGGACGGGCCTCGCCCGGTCATGCCTTGCCGGGGCCCTGGGCCTGGATCGCCGTGATGGCGACCGTGTTCACGATGTCCTGGACGAGTGCCCCCCGGGACAGGTCGTTCACGGGCTTGCGCAGACCCTGCAGCACCGGGCCGACGGCGATCGCGCCGGCCGAACGCTGCACGGCCTTGTAGGTGTTGTTGCCGGTGTTCAGGTCCGGGAAGATCAGCACGCTGGCCTGGCCCGCGACCTCCGAACCCGGCAGCTTGGTGGCGGCCACGGAAGGCTCGACCGCCGCGTCGTACTGGATGGGCCCCTCGATCATCAGGTCGGGGCGGCGGGAGCGTACCAGCTCGGTGGCCTCGCGCACCTTGTCGACGTCCGCGCCCGAGCCCGAGGTGCCCGTCGAGTACGACAGCATCGCGATCCGCGGCTCCACGCCGAACTGGGCGGCGGTCGCGGCCGACTGGACGGCGATGTCGGCGAGCTGCTCGGCGTTCGGGTCCGGGTTCACGGCGCAGTCGCCGTAGACGAGGACCTTGTCGGCGAGGCACATGAAGAAGACCGAGGACACGATCGAGGCGTCCGGCTTGGTCTTGATGATCTCGAAGGCGGGGCGGATGGTCGCCGCGGTGGAGTGCACCGAGCCCGACACCATGCCGTCGGCCAGGCCCTGCTGGACCATCAGCGTGCCGAAGTAGTTCACGTCCGCCACGACGTCGCTCGCGAGCTCGACGGTGACGCCCTTGTGGGCGCGCAGCGCCGCGTACTCCGCGGCGAACTGCTCGCGCAGCTCGGAGGTCCCCGGATCGAGGATCTGCGCGCCGGAGAGGTCGATGCCGAGGTCGGCGGCCTTCTTGCGGATGATGTCGTCGGGGCCGAGCAGCGTCAGGTCGCACACACCGCGGCGCAGCAGCACCTCGGCCGCGTGCAGGACACGCTCCTCCGTGCCTTCCGGCAGTACGACGCGACGCCGGTCCGAGCGGGCCCGCTCCAGCAGCTTGTGCTCGAACATCATGGGCGTGACGCGGCTGCTGCTGGGCGCCGAGACCCGCTTGACCAGGTCGCTCGTGTCCACGTACCGCTCGAAGAGGCCGAGCGCCGTCTCCGCCTTGCGGGGCGTCGCGGCGTTCAACTTGCCTTCCAGCGAGAACAGTTCCGCCGCGGTGGGGAAGCTGTTGCCGGTGACCGAGATCACCGGCGTGCCGGGCGCCAGCCGGTCCGCGAGGGCCAGGACCTCCGGAGTGGGCTCCTCGCCCAGGGTGAGCAGCAGGCCCGCGATCGGCGGCGTTCCCGCGCTGTGCGAGGCCAGCGCGCCCACGACGAGGTCGGCGCGGTCGCCGGGCGTGACGACCATGCAGCCGGGCGTCAGCGCGCTCAGGAAGTTCGGCAGCATGGCGCCGCCGAAGACGAAGTCGAGCGCGTCGCGGGACAGGCCCGCGCCGTCGCCCAGGAGCACCTTGCCGCCCAGCGCGTGGGTGATCTGCGCGACCGTCGGGGCGGACAGCGCGGCGTCGTCCGGCAGGACGTAGCACGGCACCGGCAGCCGCGTGTCCACACCCCGCTGGATGACCTCGCGGTCCTCCGGCGCCACACGGTTGGCGATCATGGCGATGACGTCGCAGCCCAGCCCCTCGTACGCGCGATGGGCGTTGCGGATCTCGGCGAGCACCGACTCCGCGGACTGCTTCCTGCCGCCCACGACCGGCAGCACGGACGCGCCGAACTCGTTGGCCAGGCGGGCGTTCAGGGCCAGCTCGTCGGGGAGCTGCGTGTCGGCGAAGTCGGTGCCGAGGACGAGGACGACCTCGTAGTCCCGGGCGACCCGGTGGAACCGGTCGACGAGCCGGGAGACCAGCTCGTCGGTGCCCTGCTCGGCCTGGATCGCCGAGGCCTCCGCGTACGAGAGGCCGTAGACGGACGCCGGATCCTGCGCCAGGCGATAGCGGGCGCGGAGGAGTTCGAAGAGGCGGTCCGGGCCGTCGTGGACGAGGGGGCGGAACACGCCGACCCGGTCGACCTGGCGGGTCAGGAGCTCCATGACTCCCAGCTCGATGACCTGGCGCCCGTCGCCCCGGTCGATCCCGGTCACGTACACGCTGCGCGTCACGTGTGCTCTCCGTTTCGTCGCTGTCGTCACTTGTCGTGTTCGTCGCTGTCTGCTGGTGGCCGCCCTGGAAGCACTCGTATGCACTCGTGGTGCACATCTGCACTCGTGGTGCACATCGGAGGGGGACACTCGGATCGTGACCAGTCAGACAGAAAATACCCGATGTCGTGGGCGGTTCCCTCTTGACAATACCCTTGGGGGTGGGTAGGACGCCCGCCGGGCGAAGGGCCTGATGGGGGCGGGAGACGGTCCTCCGGACCGAGTCCGGGGGCCGGTAGGGGGGCCAACCGGCGGAAGACGCGGAGCGCCGGGGGGCGTGGAACAATCGGAATGGCTCACAAGTATCACCGGCGAGCAGGAGACACAGCACGATGCGTATCGGAGTTCTCACCGCAGGCGGCGACTGCCCGGGGCTGAACGCAGTGATCCGGTCGATTGTGCACCGGGCCGTCACCCACCACGGAGACGAGGTCATCGGCTTCGAGGACGGCTACTCGGGCCTGCTCGACGGGCGCTACCGGACTCTCGACCTCAACGCGGTCAGCGGCATCCTGGCCCGCGGCGGCACCATCCTCGGCTCCTCGCGCCTGGAGCGCGACCGGCTCCGCGAGGCCTGCGAGAACGCCCGCGACATGGCCCGCGAGTTCGGCATCGACGCCCTCATCCCGATCGGCGGCGAAGGCACGCTGACCGCCGCCCGGATGCTCTCGGACGCGGGTCTCCCCGTGGTCGGCGTGCCGAAGACCATCGACAACGACATCTCCTCCACGGACCGCACCTTCGGCTTCGACACCGCGGTCGGCGTCGCCACGGAGGCGATAGACCGCCTCAAGACCACCGCTGAGTCGCACCAGCGCGTCATGGTCGTCGAGGTCATGGGCCGCCACGCCGGCTGGATCGCGCTGGAGTCCGGAATGGCGGGCGGTGCGCACGGCATCTGCCTGCCCGAGCGGCCCTTCGACCCCGCCGACCTGGTCAAGATGGTCGAGGAACGCTTCGCGCGCGGCAAGAGGTTCGCCGTGATCTGCGTCGCTGAGGGCGCCCACCCGTCCGAGGGCACGATGGACTACGGCAAAGGCGCGATCGACAAGTTCGGGCACGAGCGTTTCCAGGGCATCGGCACCGCCCTCGCGTTCGAGCTGGAGAGGCGCCTCGGCAAGGAGGCCAAGCCGGTCATCCTCGGCCACGTCCAGCGTGGCGGCGTCCCCACCGCGTACGACAGGGTCCTCGCCACCCGCTTCGGCTGGCACGCCGTGGAGGCTGCGCACCACGGCGGCTTCGGCCATATGACGGCGCTGCGCGGCACGGACATCGCCATGGTGCCGCTCGCCGAGGCCGTCACCGAGCTGAAGACGGTGCCGAAGGACCGGATGGACGAGGCGGAGTCGGTCTTCTGAGGGGCTGGCGCCCCTGTTCTGTACGCGTCCTCGCCGGGACCCCGATACACAATGCGCATCTCCGTCGGGGCCTGCGTGTCGTGCCTGATGCCAGGTCAGTCCTGGCTCACCCAGCAGTAGTTGAACTCCGGTCGGCCGACCTGACCGTACAGCGGCCTCCTGGCCGCCTGCCCCGTCGTGACCAGGTGCTCCAGGTAACGGCGTGCCGTGATCCGGGAGATGCCCACGGACTCGGCCGCCGCCGTGGCCGTCAGACCGTCGGGGCAGTCGCGCAGGGTGCGGGAGACCCGCTCCAGCGTCGGGCCGCTGAGGCCCTTGGGGAGGGCGGCAGGACCGGGGGCCCGCAGGGTCGCCAGCGCCCGGTCCACCTCGTCCTGACCGGTGGCCTCGCCGTCCGTCGTACGGAACTCCGCGTAGCGTACGAGGCGGTCGCGCAGCGTTGCGAAAGTGAACGGCTTCAGGACGTACTGGACGACGCCCAGCGAGACGCCTTCGCGCACCACCGCGAGATCCCGCGCCGACGTCACCGCGATCACGTCGGTGTGATGGCCCGCCGCGCGCAGGGTACGGGCGAGCTGCAGACCGTGGCCGTCCGGGAGGTGCAGGTCCAGCAGGAGCAGGTCGACGTGCATGCGGTCGAGGGCGCGGCGGGCCTCGGCGGCGCTGTGGACGACTCCGGCCACGGTGAAGCCGGGGACTCGCTCCACGTAGAGGCGGTGGGCGTCCGCCGCGACGGGGTCGTCCTCGACGACCAGTACGCGGATCTCCTCCTGCGGAGTGCTCACTCTGTTCCTCCGGGGGCCGCGCCGTTTGCGGCTTCTCTTGAGTGGGTTTCCGTCTCACCCGGGGGCGCGGGAATCGCGGGCACAACGGTTGAACCGCTGTCCGCAACAGTGGGCAGCGGCAGGCTCGCCGTGAATTCTGCGCCGCCCTCGGCCGATTCCGTCACCGTCAGCGTGCCCCCGTTTCGTAGCACCGTCTGGCGGACCAGCGCCAGGCCCAGGCCGCGGCCGCCCGGGCCCGCGGGCTTGGTGGACCAGCCGCGTTGGAACACCGCTTCGGCGTGGGCCGGATCCACTCCGGGGCCGGTGTCCGATACGCGCAGGATCAGGCCGGCTTCACACGCGCGCGCCGTGACGGTCACGCGCGCGTGCAGGGACCCCTGGGCCGCGTCGACGGCGTTGTCGATGAGGTTGCCGAGAATCGTGACCAGGTCGCGGGCGGGCAGGGACTCCGGGAGGAGGCCGTCGTCGATGCTGCTGTCGTCGGACACCAGCAGTTCGACGCCCCGCTCGTTCGCCTGGGCCGCCTTGCCGAGCAGCAGCGCCGCCAGCACGGGCTCGCCGACCGCGGCGACGACCTGGTCGGTGAGCACCTGCGCCAGCTCCAGCTCGGCCGTAGCGAACTCGACGGCCTCGTCGGCCCGGCCCAGCTCGATCAGCGAAACGACGGTGTGCAGGCGGTTCGCCGCCTCGTGCGCCTGGGAGCGCAGGGCCTGAGTGAAGCCCCGCTCGGAGTCCAGCTCGCCCATCACGGCCTGCAGCTCTGTGTGGTCGCGGAGCGTCACGACCGTACCGCGGCGTTCCCCGCCGGAGACCGGCGAGGTGTTGACGACGACGACCCTGTCCGCGGTCAGATGCACCTCGTCCACGCGCGGCTCGCTGGCCAGCAGCGCGCCGGTCAGCGGGCTGGGCAGGCCGAGCTCGGCGACGTTCCTGCCGATCACGTCGTCCTCGTCGGACACGCCGAGCAGCTCCCGCCCGCCGTCGTTGATCAGCGCGATCCGCCGCTGCCCGTCCAGCATCAGCAGCCCCTCGCGGACGGCGTGCAGAGCGGCCTCGTGGTAGGCGTGCATACGGCGGAGTTCGGTCGCGTTCATGCCATGGGTGTGCCGCCGCAGCCGGGCGTTGACCACATACGTGCCGATGCCGCCCAGCACCAGAGCACCCACTGCCACGCCGAACAGCGCGGTGAGCTGGCTGCGCACCCGGGCGCTGATCTCCTCGACGGTGATGCCCGCGCTGACCAGCCCGACGATCCGCTCGCCCTTGTGAATCGGGGTGACCACGCGCACCGACGGGCCCAGGGTGCCCGTGTAGGTCTCGTAGAAGGTCTTGCCGCGCAACGCCGGCTCGATATGGCCGAGAAAGTGCTGTCCTATCTGGGCCTTGTCGGGGTGCGTCCAGCGGATGCCGTGCGTGTCCATGATCGTGACGAAGTCGACGCCGGTGCTGCGCTGCACCTCCGTCGCGTAAGGCTGGAGGACCTTCGACGGATCGTGGTCGTCCACCGCCTCCCGCACGGACGGCGCCACCGCGACCGCGCGCGCCGCCGCCCCCGCCTGGCGTTGTGCGGCCTGCTCGGCCTGGCGTCCGTCGCTGATGTACGTGAACAGCGCGCATCCGGCCACCACGACAGCGACGAGCACGACCTGCATCGCGAAGAGCTGGCCGGCCAGGCTGCGGGGGCGGGGGAAGCGCATGACAGTCAGTCTGCCTCGCGGTCCGTGCGTGAACTAAATGAACGTAAGCGTGACCGCTCTCACAGCCTGGGAGATAGTCACCGCATCGATCAGGCCAGGACGTGAGCCGCACGGACTGCGCGTAACGCGCCGAGTACCGCATGTATTGCCGTACCCACGCACGCCGACAATGTCGTCAAGGAGGCACCCGTGTCCGAAACACAGGTGAAGCCCGCCACCCGACGGGACCGCACCCACTATCTCTACATCGCGGTGATCATCGCGGTGGCGCTCGGCATCGCCGTGGGCCTGATCGCGCCCGACTTCGCGGTCGAGTTGAAGCCGATCGGCACCGGCTTCGTGAATCTGATCAAGATGATGATCTCGCCGATCATCTTCTGCACGATCGTGCTGGGCATCGGCTCGGTGCGGAAGGCCGCCAAGGTCGGCAAGGTCGGCGGTTTCGCGCTCGGCTACTTCCTGGTCATGTCGCTGGTCGCCCTCGCCATCGGCCTGGTCGTCGGCAACATCCTGGACCCCGGTACGGGCCTGGCGGTGACCGACGCGGTCAAGGAGGCCGGGAAGGAGCAGGTGTCCGCCGAGGCCCTGCCGCCGGTCGAGTTCGTGCTCTCGATCATCCCGACCACGATGGTCTCCGCGTTCACCGAGGGCCAGGTCCTGCAGACCCTCCTCGTCGCCCTGCTCGCCGGCTTCGCGCTGCAGGCGATGGGCTCTGTCGGCGAGCCGATCCTGCGCGGTGTCGAGCACATCCAGCGGCTCGTCTTCCGCATCCTCGCCATGGTGATGTGGGCCGCGCCCATCGGCGCCTTCGGCGCGATCGCCGCCGTCACGGGTTCGGCCGGACTGGACGCGCTCAAGAGCCTCGCCGTGCTGATGCTGGGCTTCTACGCCACCTGCTTCCTCTTCGTCTTCATCGTGCTCGCCGCGCTGCTGCGCGCCGTTGCGGGCCTCAACATCCTCACGTTCTTCAAGTACCTGGGCCGTGAGTTCCTGCTGATCCTGTCCACCTCGTCCTCCGAGTCCGCTCTCCCACGGCTCATCGCGAAGATGGAGCACATGGGCGTCAGCAAGCCGGTGGTCGGTATCACCGTCCCGACCGGCTACTCCTTCAACCTCGACGGCACCATGATCTACATGACCATGGCCTCGCTCTACATCGCCGACGCCCTGGGCACCCCGATGTCGATCGGCGAGCAGATCCCGCTCCTGCTCTTCCTCCTCGTCGCGTCGAAGGGCGCGGCAGGTGTCAGCGGGGCCGGGCTTGCCACGCTGGCCGGTGGTCTGCAGTCGCACAAGCCCGCGCTGGTGGACGGCGTCGGCCTGATCGTCGGCATCGACCGCTTCATGAGCGAGGCGCGCGCCCTGACGAACTTCGCGGGCAACGCGGTCGCCACGGTGCTGATCGGCACCTGGACCAAGGAGATCGACAAGGAGCGGGTCGGTCAGGTGCTGGCAGGGAAGCTGCCGTTCGACGAGCGGACGCTGCTGGACGAGTCGGCTGCCGACGCGTCCGGCGACGCGGTGCCCTCGCCGCGGAACGAGGCGGCGCAGGAGCCGGTCAAGGCGTAGCTCCGCCTCGGAACCCGCTGGGGGCTTTGAACGGTCGCCGGACGGGCTGAGTACGCGCCGGGCGGGCTGGAATCTCCAGCCCGCCCGGCGCTTTCCTGTCTCGCGACCCCGTCCGGGAAGGCTCTCGCGACCCCGTCCGGGAAGGCGCCGCCCATCGCGAGGTTGAGCATGGCGGCTGTTGCCTTGACGTCGGCGTCAAGGATTACGGTCGCGGCATGCGAATCGGCGAACTGGCAGCCCGGGCCGGGACGACCACGCGGGCGCTGCGCTACTACGAGTCGCGAGGGCTGCTGCCCGCGCGGCGAGGCGGCAACGGGTACCGCACGTACGACGAGCGGGATCTGCGGCTGCTCCAGCAGATCAAGACCCTGCAGGACTTCGGGTTCGACCTGGAGGAGACCAGGCCCTTCGTGGAGTGTCTGCGGGCCGGCCATCCGGCCGGCGACTCCTGCCCGGCGTCGCTCGTCGTCTACCGCCGCAAGCTTGCCGAGCTGGACACGTTGATCGGCGAACTGGCGGCCGTACGGGATGGGGTCCGCGTGCAACTCGAGCGGGCCGAGAGGGCGCGCGACGAGCTGGCGGCCGAGGCGGGGGCTCCGGGCGGTCCGGAGCCGCACTGCGAGCTGGGAGGGTGACGGAATGATCAAAGCGACAGGCGTGACCGAGGTGACGGACGCGGACTTCGAGTCGGAGGTGGTCGGTGCCGGCGTACCGGTCCTGGTCAAGTTCACGGCGGACTGGTGCGGACCGTGCCGGCAACTCGCGCCGGTGCTGAGCGACATCGCCCGGGAGGAGAGCGACCGGCTGAAGGTCGTGCAGCTGGACGTGGACGCGAACCCTCAGACGACGATCGCGTACGGCGTGCTGTCGACGCCGACTCTCATGCTGTTCCGAGACGGGGAGCCCATGAAGTCGATGGTGGGCGCGCGCCCGAAGAGGCGGCTGCTGGAGGAGCTGGCCGACGTCCTCTGAGCCCGGACGGCCCATGGCCGAACGACAGAAATGCCCCGGCGCAATTGCGTCGGGGCATTTCTTTACGTATATTCAATCCTTCGTGACTTTACGGAAGTTGAGTCACGGAGAAGTTCACTGAGGGCAGTATATCCGGGCGGGAGTGGAATTGTCAAACGCGCGATTTACAGACGAGGAATTGCAGCGCGAGCAGGAATTCATCGACGGCCTCTATGCGCGCGTGGACGCGCTGCGCGGCGGCACCGAGGCCGAACTGGCGGGCGCTCTTGCCCCGGTCGGCAACGGCCTGCAGGCGCGGCTCGAACGGGATGTGCTGGTCGCCGAACGCTCCGGTCTGCTCGCCGCGCTCAACGCGGTGGATGGTTCGCTCTGTTTCGGCCGCATCGATCTCACCGAGGGAACGAGCCACCACATCGGACGTGTCGGAATCCGCGAGGACAATGCCGAGCGCACACCGGTTCTGATTGACTGGCGCGCCCCGGTCGCCCGGCCCTTTTATCTCGCCACCGGCCATACGCCGATGGGCCTGCGCCGCCGCCGGCACATCACCACGAAGGGCCGGACGGTCACCGAACTGCACGACGAGATCCTCGACCTCGACGACCAGGAGCGCACCGGCCACGAGGACCCGACCGGTGACGCGGTGCTCCTCGCCGCCCTGAACTCGGCGCGCACCGGCCGTATGGGCGACATCGTGCAGACCATCCAGGCCGAACAGGACCGCATCATCCGCGCCCCGCACCGCGGCGTCCTCGTCGTCGAGGGCGGTCCCGGCACCGGGAAGACGGCGGTGGCGCTGCACAGGGCCGCGTATCTCCTCTACGAGCACCGCGAACTGCTCGCCAAGCGCGCCGTGCTGATCGTGGGCCCCAACCCGGCGTTCCTCGGCTACATCGGCGAGGTCCTGCCGTCGCTCGGCGAGACGGGCGTGCTGCTCGCGACGATGGGCGAGCTGTATCCCGGCGTACGGGCCACCGGCACCGACACCCCGAAGGCGGCCGCGGTCAAGGGCCGCGCGGAGATGGCGGACGTCCTCGCCGCCGTCGTACGCGACCGGCAGGCGCTGCCCGACCCCGTGCGCGCCATCGAGCACGACCGTGACGTCCTGCTGCTCGACGACGATCTGGTAAGGGTGGCCCGCGACCGCACCCGCGAGACCGGTCTGCCGCACAACGTGGCCCGCGAGCACTTCGAGGGCCACATCCTCAACACGCTCACCGACATGGTCGCCGAGCGCATCGGCACCGACCCGTACGACGGCTCGAACCTGCTCGACGCGAGCGACATCACCCAGATCCGCGACGAGCTCGCCGAGAACCCGGAGGTGTGGTCGGCCATCGACGAGCTGTGGCCGCGGCTGACCCCGCAGCAGCTCGTCGCCGACTTCCTGGCCGACCCCACGCACCTGTCGGACGAGGACGCGGCGGTGATCCGGCGGCGCTCCACGCGCGCGTGGACCCCCGCAGACGTGCCCCTCCTCGACGAGGCCGCCGAACTCCTCGGCGAGGACGACCGGGTGGCGAAGGCCGCGGCGGATCGGGAGCGGCGCGAGCAGATCGCCTTCGCGCAGGGCGTGCTGGACGTCTCGTACGCCTCGCGGACGTACGAGTTCGAGGACAAGGAGGACAGTGACCCCGACGCCTCGGAGGTCCTGTCCGCGCACGACATCATCGACGCCGAGCGGATGGCCGAGCGGCACGAGGAGGCCGACCACCGCAGCGCCGCCGAGCGGGCCGCCGCCGACCGCACCTGGGCGTTCGGCCATGTCATCGTGGACGAGGCGCAGGAGCTGTCGCCCATGGCGTGGCGGCTGCTGATGCGCCGCTGCCCGACGCGCTCGATGACGCTGGTCGGCGACCCGGCCCAGACGGCGGAGGAGGCCGGCGTCGGCTCGTGGGAGAAGATCCTCGAGCCGTACGTCGAGGACCGCTGGGAGCACAACCGGCTCGGCGTGAACTACCGCACGCCTTCGGAGATCATGGACGTGGCCGCCGCCGTGCTCCGTGCTGAGCACCCCGGCTTCGAACCGCCGAGCTCGGTGCGGTCGACGGGCAACCGCCCCTGGGCGCGCGCCGCCACGCGAGCCGATCTGGCAGGCACGGTCGCGAAGGCCGTCGCCGAGTCGACCCCGGTGGAGGGCCGCCTCGCGGTCATCGCCCCGCGCGACCTGCACCGCGAACTCGCCGCACACCTGCCCGGCATCACGGCCGGAGCCGAACCGGACCTCACCCGGTCGGTGGTGCTGCTCGACCCGCGCCAGTCGAAGGGCCTGGAGTTCGACACGGTCCTGGTCGTCGAGCCGTCGCGCTATGGCACGAGTGACCTGTACGTGGCTTTGACGAGGGCGACTCAGGCCTTGGGGGTTATTCACAGCACCCCGCTGCCAGAGGGGCTTGAAATCAGCCCGTCCGGCGATTGAGGACGAGGCCGTCAAGGCCGATAAGGGGGCCCGGGGGGCGAAGCCCCCCGGGGACGGGACGGGTAGGGGCGGAGGGGGCGAACTCAGGCCGGCCGCAGCCACACCGTGGCAAGCGGCGGCAGAGCCAGCCGGATGCTCGCAGGGCGCCCATGGGCCCCCTGCGGCTCCGGCTTGACCGGATCCGGATTCCGCACATCACTGCCCCCGTACCGCGCGGCATCCGTGTTGAGAACCTCGTGCCACGCGGGAACGTCGTCGGGAACACCCACCCGGTACTCATGGCGCACCACGGGCGAGAAGTTGGAGACGACAAGAAGCGGGGAGCCCTCCGCGTCATGGCGCAGGAACGCGAACACGTTGTCCTCCGCCGCGTTGCCCTCGATCCAGGCGAACCCGGCCGGGTCGGTGTCCCGCTCCCACAGGGCGGGCTCGCGCACGTACACGGTGTTGAGATCGCGCACCAGGTCCCGTACGCCGCGGTGGTCGGGCTCCGCCGCATAGGCCGGGTCGAGCAGCCACCAGTCCGGTCCGCGGCTCTCCGACCACTCGGCGCCCTGCGCGAACTCCTGCCCCATGAAGAGGAGTTGCTTGCCGGGGTGGGCCCACATGAAGCCCAGATACGCGCGGTGGTTGGCGCGCTGCTGCCACCAGTCGCCCGGCATCTTCGACACCAGCGAGCCCTTGCCGTGGACCACCTCGTCGTGCGAGATCGGCAGCACGTAGTTCTCGCTGTAGGCGTACACCATCGAGAACGTCATCTCGTTGTGGTGGTACTTGCGGTGCACGGGCTCATGGGACACGTAACCCAGCGAGTCGTGCATCCAGCCCATGTTCCACTTCAGGCCGAAGCCGAGACCGCCGAAGCCGCCGGGGCCGATGTGGTGCGTGGCGCGGGTGACGCCGTCCCAGGCCGTGGACTCCTCGGCGATGGTGACGACTCCCGGCACCCGCCGGTACACCGTCGCGTTCATCTCCTGCAGGAACGCCACCGCGTCCAGGTTCTCCCGGCCGCCGTACTCGTTCGGGGTCCACTGGCCGTACTCGCGCGAGTAGTCGAGGTAGAGCATCGAGGCGACGGCGTCGACCCGCAGCCCGTCGATGTGGAACTCCTCGCACCAGTACACCGCGTTGGCCACCAGGAAGTTGCGGACCTCGTTGCGGCCGTAGTCGAACTCCAGCGTGCCCCAGTCCGGGTGCGCGGCCCGCAGCGGGTCCTGGTGCTCGTACAGCGGCCGTCCGTCGAACTCGGCCAGCGCCCAGTCGTCGCGCGGGAAGTGCGCAGGCACCCAGTCCATGAGGACCCCGATGCCCGCCCGGTGCAGAGCGTCGACCAGGTACTTGAAGTCGTCGGGGGTGCCCATCCGGGCCGTCGGGGCGTAGAACCCGGTGACCTGGTAGCCCCAGGAGCCGCCGAAGGGGTGTTCGGCGACGGGCATCAGCTCGACGTGCGTGAAGCCCAGTTCGTTGACGTACGCCGGGAGTTGCTCGGCCAGCTGGCGGTAGGTGAGCCCCGGCCGCCAGGACGGCAGATGCACCTCGTACACGGAGAACGGCGACTCGTGCACCGGCCGGGCGCCGCGCCCCGCCATCCACTCGTCGTCCCGCCAGATGTGGTGCGACTCGTCGATCACCGAGGCGTTGGCGGGCGGCACCTCGGTGCGGCGGGCCACCGGGTCCGCGCGCATCGTCTTCGACCCGTCGGGCCGGGTGATCTCGTACTTGTACAGCTCGCCCTCGCCGAGCGACGGCACGAACAGCTCCCATACGCCGGACGAGCCCAGCGAGCGCATCGGGAAACCGGTGCCGTCCCAGTAGTTGAAGTTTCCGACCACCCGCACACCGCGCGCGTTCGGCGCCCACACCGTGAAGCGGGTGCCGGTCACGCCCTGGTGCACCATGGGCTGCGCACCCAGCGCGTTCCACAGCTGCTCGTGCCGGCCCTCACCGATCAGATGCAGATCGAGCTCGCCGAGCGCGGGCAGGAAGCGGTACGGATCCTGAGTCTCGACCTCTGTGCCTGCGTACGCCACGAGCAGCCGGTAGTCGGGAACGTCCCGCAGCGGCAGAACACCGGAGAAGAAGCCGTCCCCATCGTCGTGCAGCTCCGCCCGCAGCCCCTTGGCGACGACGGAGACCGACTGCGCGTACGGCCGCAGCGCACGGAACACGATGCCGGCGCGCACGGGGTGGGCGCCGAGCACCGAGTGGGGGGCGTGGTGCGTGCCGTTCAGCAGCCGCTCCCGGTCGTCGGCCGGCACGGGATCGGCAGGCCGCACGCCGGGGCGGCCCGGAGGCGAGTTCCTGTTCCCGGAACCGGACCCCTTGCCGGACGCGCCGTTCTGGGCAGAGGTCCTGCCGGATTCGGCGTTTTCCCGGGCCGGGTCGTCCGGGGCGGCGTTGCCTTGTGCCGGGTTGCCGGAGGCGGGTGTCCCGGGGTTCGCCCTGCCCGATACGGCCTTCTCCTCGGCTGAGTTGCCCGAGGGGGGTGTCGCCCCGGCCGCCGCGCTGGACGCGCCGGTCGCCCGTCCTGCCTGGCCGGAGGAGCTGGCCCCTGAAGCCGCTTCGCGAGAAGCGGAAGCGGCAACTCCGCGGGCAGCCTCGCCGGATGCGGAGTTCCGGTGGGCCGCCATCCCGGTGGCGGTCTCCGGGGCCGGTGTGCCCGAGGCGGGTGTCGTGTGGGCTGCCCTGCTGGAGTGGGCCGTTGCCCGGGCGGCTGCGTTGGCGGCTGTCTCCTGGGCTGCTGCCCCGCCGGATGTGGGGTTCCCTGGGGCTGCCTTGCCCGAGGTGGGTGTCGTGCGGGCTGCGCCGCTGGAGGCGGCCGTGGCCCGGCCCGCCGCACCAGGAACTGCTGTTTCCCGGGGCGCTTCGCCGGATGAGGGGTTCCCGGGGCCGGCCGCGCCTGTGGGCGTCTTCCCGTAGGCCGCCTTGCGCGAGGCGGACGTTGCCCGAATCGCCCCGGCGGAGGCGGTTGTCCCGCGGCCCGCTTCGCCCGAGGCGGCCGTCCCTGGGGCCACTGCCCCGGAGGCGGCCGTCCCCAGGGCCGCTGCATCGGAAGCGGCCGCGGCGGGGGCTGTCGCCCCGGATGCGGCTGTCGCCCGGGCCGCCGCACCAGTGGCGGCTGACTCCCGGGCCGCTTCGCTGAGAGCGGTCTCGGGACGTTGCTGTTCCTTGAGTTCCTTGCCTGACGCGGCCTTCCCAGTCACTGTCTTCTCCGAAGCCGCCTTGCCCGTAACAGCCTTGCTCGTCACTGCCTTGCCTGTCACTGCCTTGCCCGTTGCCGTCTCGCTCTTACCGGCCTTCTTCGTTGCCGCCTCGCCCGGCACCGCCCTCTCCGAGGCCCCCTCGCCCGGACCCGTCTTCCCCCGGCTTGCCTCTTCCGGCTCTGCTTGACGCGGCTGCGCCTTGGTCTCCCTCGCCGAAGAGCTCTTGCCTGACGTGCTCTTCCGCGACGTGCTCTTCTGCGACGTGCTCTTCGAGGAGCCGCCGGCCGGCTTCGCCGAAGTCTTCTTCGCCTCCTTCGCGGCGGTACCGGAACCGGCGCCCGCGGCCTCGGAGATCGGTTCCGCTGAGCGCGGCGCGGGCGGCATGGGCGGCACGGGCGGCGCGTCGGACTCGTCGGATGGCTTGCGGGACGGTGGGCGGGTCACGGGGGAGGCCTCCTCGGAGGGCATCGGGTCGGTCGTGGGCGATCGTGGGCGATCGGGGGCGTCGGTGAGTGCGGGGTCAGCGGCCGGAGCCGGGGTCATGGGCTGGGTCGGGGGCGGCGAGCCGGCGGACCGCGGCCAGCGGAACCGGCAGCCAGTCGGGGCGGTGCCGCGCCTCGTAGAGGACCTCGTACACCGCCTTGTCGGTCTCGTAGGCGCGCAGTATCACGGGCTCGGTACGCGGGTCGCTGCCCGACGCCTCCGCGTACCCCCTGCAGTACGCGGCCCGGCAGGTGTCGGCCCACTCGGGCGCCCACGGCTGGTGGGAACGGGCGGCGTAGTCGAAGGAGCGGAGCATGCCGGCGACGTCCCGCACCGTCGGCTGCGGCATCCGCCGCTCGCCGAGCGGACGTGCCGGCTCGCCCTCGAAGTCGATGATCGACCAGTCTCCCCCACTGCTCAACGCGTGGGAGGTGCCCGCAGAGGGGGCGCGCAGACACTGCCCCAGGTGCAGATCGCCGTGGACGCGCTGGGCGGTCCAGGTGCGGCCCTCGGCGCCCAGCTGCGCCAGCGCGTCGAAGGCGGAGCGCAGCCCGGGAGCGTACGGGCGCAGGGCGGGCACCGCCTGAGCGGTCGCTTCGAGGCGCTCGGTCATCCCCTTGGCGATCTGTTCCACCTGGGTGTGGCCGAGCGTCGCGGTGGGCAGCGCGCGGCTGAGCGCGAGGTGCACCTCGGCGGTCGCACGGCCGAGGGCCCGCGCTTCGCCGCTGAAGTCCTCGCCCTTGGCGAGCATGCGCAGAGCCAGCTCCCAGCCGTCCGTGGACCCCTTGAGGTAGGGCTGCAGTACGCCGAGTACGAGTGGTTCGGCCGCCGGGCCTGGCTGGTGCGACTCGAACCAGGCGACCGGCGCGGGTACCCGCCCGCAGCCCTGCCGGGCCAGGGCCCGCGGCAGTTCCAGGTCCGGGTTCACCCCCGGCACCACGCGACGGAAAAGTTTCAGGATGAACGTATCTCCGTATACGAGCGAGGTGTTGGACTGCTCCGCGCCCAGCGCACGCGGTACCAGGCCGAACGGGATGTCCACGCGTGTGTCGCGCCCGAACCGCAGCTCCCCGAGCCGCCCCGGCAGCCGCAGCCGCTCGAGCAGCAGCTCGGCGATGTGCGGATCGTGCAGGCCCTCGTACACGGTCTGCCCGGCCAGCGGACCGTGCGTCACGTGCCCGATCAGCGCGGGTGCGAGATGCGGCGGCAGCGCCTTCCGGACGCCGATCAGCAGCTGGTAGCAGTCGTCGGCGTGCGGCGCGCTGCTGTGTCCCGGTGTGCCGGCGACGTGTATGGGCTGATGGTGCTGCTCCGCCTGGACGAGGAGGTGGATGACACCGGGGGATGCCAGTGGCGGCTCCAGCAGCTCGGTCGCGGAGATCAGGGCGAAGCCGGTGACGGGCCTCCCTTTGCCGGCGAACCAGCGCTGCCGCGGCAGCCACTCCCGCAACAGGGGATCGAGGGACGCGAGCAGGTCGGGAGGCGCGATGGAGGTCGTACCCCTGCGGGTGGCGGCTTCCGACATGGCGTCGCGTCCTTTCCCCGGGCACCCACAGAAATGCGCGTCAAGTGTCCCGGAATGCGTCACATGCTGTGCGGCTGTACGGGACGTGTCGGGTGAGGATGGTCCGTACGGACTCGACCGGAGCAACGGACCAGACCGGTGCGACACCGTACGGATTCGGTGATGGTCACAGTTCCCAGGGCGGGACGGTGGAAACCGCCCCGCCGCCCGGAACTACGCAGAGCCGTCCTTTCGCAGGCGGAACCAGTAAAAACCGTGACCGGCGAGCGTCAGCAGATAGGGCAGCTCACCGATGGCCGGGAACCGCACCCCGCCGATCAGCTCCACCGGATGCCGTCCGTCGAACGCCTGCAGATCGAGCTCCGTCGGCTGCGCGAAGCGCGAGAAGTTGTTCACGCAGAGGACGAGGTCGTCCTTGTACTCGCGCAGGAAGGCCAGCACGGCGGGGTTCGACGAGGGCAGCTCGGTGAACGAGCCGAGCCCGAACGCCATGTTCTGCTTGCGGATCTCGATCATCCGGCGCGTCCAGTGCAGCAGCGAGGACGGGGACGACATCGATGCCTCGACGTTGGTGACCTGGTAGCCGTAGACGGGGTCCATGATCGTCGGCAGGAACAGCCGGCCGGGGTCGCAGGACGAGAAGCCCGCGTTGCGGTCGGGCGTCCACTGCATCGGTGTGCGCACCGCGTCCCGGTCGCCGAGCCAGATGTTGTCGCCCATGCCGATCTCGTCGCCGTAGTAGAGGATCGGCGAGCCGGGCAGCGACAGCAGCAGGGCCGTGAACAGCTCGATCTGGTTGCGGTCGTTGTCGAGCAGGGGCGCGAGGCGCCGGCGGATGCCGATGTTGGCGCGCATCCGCGGGTCCTTGGCGTACTCCGCGTACATGTAGTCGCGCTCTTCGTCCGTGACCATCTCGAGCGTGAGCTCGTCGTGGTTGCGCAGGAAGATGCCCCACTGGCACTTCGTGGGGATCGCCGGCGTCTTGGCGAGGATCTCCGATACGGGGTAGCGCGACTCTCTGCGGACCGCCATGAAGATGCGCGGCATCACCGGGAAGTGGAACGCCATGTGGCACTCGTCGCCGCCGGTCGCGTAGTCGCCGAAGTAGTCGACGACGTCCTCGGGCCACTGGTTGGCCTCGGCCAGCAGGACCGTGTCCGGGTAGTGGGCGTCGATCTCCTTGCGGACCCGCTTGAGGAACTCGTGCGTCGCCGGCAGGTTCTCGCAGTTGGTGCCCTCCTCCGCGTACAGATACGGCACCGCGTCGAGCCGGAAGCCGTCGATGCCCAGGTCGAGCCAGAAACGCAGCGCGGCGAGGATCTCCTCCTGGACGGCCGGGTTCTCGTAGTTCAGGTCCGGCTGGTGGGCGAAGAAGCGGTGGAAGAAGTACTGCTTGCGGACCGGGTCGAAGGTCCAGTTGGACACCTCGGTGTCGACGAAGATGATCCGCGCGTCCTGGTACTGCTTGTCGTCGTCGGCCCAGACGTAGTAGTCGCCGTAGGGGCCGTCGGGGTGGGCGCGGGACTCCTGGAACCACGGGTGCTGGTCGCTGGTGTGGTTCATGACGAAGTCGATGATCACCCGCATGCCGCGCTGGTGTGCGGCGTCCACGAACTCCACGAAGTCGGCGAGGTCGCCGAACTCGGGAAGGACGGCGGTGTAGTCGGAGACGTCGTAGCCGCCGTCACGCAGCGGCGACTTGAAGAAGGGCGGCAGCCACAGGCAGTCCACGCCGAGCCACTGCAGATAGTCGAGCTTGGCGGTGATGCCCTTCAGATCTCCGACGCCGTCGCCGTTGCTGTCCTGAAACGAGCGGACCAGCACCTCGTAGAAGACGGCTCGCTTGAACCAATCCGGGTCCCGCTCCTGGGCGGGTGTGTCCTCGAAGGTGTCCGCGACGGGTTCGTTGACGATCATGTTGTGGGTGACCCTCCGATCGGTGAGGACGGTCGCAGGACGGTGAAGACGTGCGCGGGCGCTCGACCCGGCTCCAGGCGCACGTAGTTCGCCCTGCCCCAGTGGTAGGTCGTTCCGGTGAGCTCGTCGCGTACCGGAACGGTGTCGTGCCAGTCCAGCCCTAGGAGCGGCATGTCCAACGAGACCGTGGCCTCCTGGGTGTGGTGCGGGTCCAGGTTGGCGACCACCAGAATCGTGTTCGAACCACTGCGCTTTGAGTACGCGATGACCGCGTCCTGGTCCGCTTGGTGAAAGTGCAGGTCACGCAGCTGCTGGAGCGCCGGATTGAGGCGCCGGATCCGGTTGAGCGTGGTGATCAGGGGCGCGATGCTGTTCCCCGTGCGCTCCGCGGTCTTCCAGGCGCGCGGGCGAAGCTCGTACTTCTCGGAGTTCAGGTACTCCTCGCTGCCCTCGCGCACCGGGATGTTCTCGCACAGCTCGTAGCCGCTGTAGACGCCCCAGGTCGGCGAGAGCGTCGCGGCCAGCACGGCTCGCACCTCGAAGGCGGGCCGGCCGCCCTTCTGTAGGTACGCGTGCAGGATGTCGGGTGTGTTCGCGAAGAAGTTGGGCCGCATATAGGAGGCGGCGTCCCCGGACAGCTCGGTGAGGTAGTCGGTGAGCTCCTCCTTGTTGTTGCGCCACGTGAAGTACGTGTACGACTGCTGGAAGCCGATCGCCGCGAGTGTGTGCATCATGGCGGGCCGGGTGAACGCCTCGGCCAGGAAGATGACGTCCGGGTCGGTGCGGTTGATCTCCGCGATGACCTTCTCCCAGAACACCACCGGCTTGGTGTGCGGATTGTCCACGCGGAAGATCCGCACCCCGTGGTCCATCCAGTGCCGCAGCACCCGCAGGGTCTCCGCGATCAGCCCCTTCATGTCCCGGTCGAAGGCGATCGGGTAGATGTCCTGGTACTTCTTCGGCGGGTTCTCGGCGTACGCGATGGTGCCGTCTGGACGGTGGTGGAACCACTCGGGGTGCTTCTGGACCCACGGGTGGTCGGGGGAGCACTGCAGCGCGAAGTCGAGAGCGATCTCGAGCCGCAGCTCCTTGGCCGTACGCACGAAGGCGTCGAAGTCCTCGATGGTGCCGAGGTCCGGGTGGATCGCGTCGTGCCCGCCGTCGGGGGAGCCGATCGCCCACGGCACGCCGACGTCGTGCGGACCCGCCGAGAGGGTGTTGTTGGGTCCCTTGCGGAACGTTGTGCCGATCGGGTGGATGGGCGGCAGGTACACCACGTCGAAGCCCATCGCCGCGATCGCCGGCAGCCGCTCTGCGGCGGTCCTGAAGGTACCGCTGACCGGCGGCTTCCCTTCCTCGACGACCGCGCCCTCCGAGCGCGGGAAGAACTCGTACCAGGAGCCGAACAGCGCCCTCTGCCGCTCCACCTGCAGGGGTAGGGGCTCCGATGACGTCACCAGCTCGCGCAGGGGGTACTGGGCGAGCACCGCGTCCAGGTCGGGTGTCAGTGCCGCGGCCAGCCGGGATGCGGCCGGGCGTCCGGTGTCGCGCAGCGCGTCCACCGCGGCCAGCACGGCCTCACGGCCGCCGTCGGCCTTGGGCACTCCCTTGGCCGCCCGCTCGTACAGCTGGGCGCCCTCCTCGAGCACCAGCTCCGTGTCCTGGCCGGCCGGGATCTTGATCCGTGCGTGGTGGCGCCAGGTGCTGATCGGGTCGCTCCAGGCCTCGACCGCATACGTCCAGCGGCCCTCGGTGTCCGGCCTGACCGTCGCGCCCCAGCGGTCGGTGCCGGGGGCCAGCTCGCGCATCGGAGTCCACGGGCCGCTCCGGCCCTCCGGATCGCGCAGCACGACATTGGCCGCCACCGCGTCATGGCCCTCGCGGAAGACGGTCGCGGTGATCTGGAACGCCTCACCCGCCACCGCCTTCGCGGGCCTGCGACCGCAGTCGACGAGGGGGCGGACATCCAGGACGGGGATGCGGCCGATCATGGGATCACCTGGGGGGTCTGTATGGAGGGTTTTGGGCGATATGCCCTTTGCCCTTTGTATCTGTGGTGTCGACGACTGGCGCGTTGCGGGCATGGCCGCTCCTGTCCGCGTTCACTCATTCGGAGGGGCGCCGGTGGCGCTCCGACTGTTTTGGTGTCAGGAGGGGGGTGGGCCGATACGACGGTGTGAAGAGGGTCTAGCACGGGGAACGGACGGCGAGGTGTCCGAGAGGTTTCTGTGCGTACCGGATGAGCCTTCCCCTCGTCCTCGGGTGGGCAATCCGGTGGAGTGTTAACTACTCGCGCGTAGATGCGCACACAACACCGGCCCCGCCGCGGAGACGGGGCCGGTGCCATGAACACGCCTTTCTCGAGGGCTTTTCCTCCCCAGTGCCTTGACGGCCTGGGAGGCACCCCCAGCTGCTACGGGTTGTTGACCTGGAGAAGCTTGTTGGGTGAGCCGGGCAGTGCGCCGGTGACCCTGCCCGAAACGGCCCGGTCGACGAGAGCCTTGCTCACCTCGGCCGGAGATGCCCAGGCGTGGTCGGCCAGATAGAGCGCGGCAGCGCCCGCGGCATGCGGCGCCGCCATGGACGTACCGGAGAAGGTCGCCCTGCCCGTGTCGTCAGCGTACGACGCCGATGTGATGTCCACACCGGGAGCGAACAGGTCCAGCCGCGCTCCCCAGTTCGAGAAGCTCGCCCGGGCGTCCTTCTTGTCGGTCGCGCCGACCGTGATGGCCTCCTGGACCCGCGCGGGCGAGTCGAGGAACGCCGGGAGCCCTTCGTTCCCGGCGGCGACCGTGTACGTCACGCCGGACGCGATCGAGTTGCGCACCGCCGCGTCCAGCTGGGGGCTGGCGGGACCGCCCAGGCTCATGTTGGCGACCGCCGGCTTGCGGGCGTGCTTCGTCACCCAGTCGATCCCGGCGATGACCTGCGCCAACGTGCCGCCGCCCGCGTCGTCGAGCACGCGCACGGCGACGACGTTCGCCTTCTTCGCCACGCCGTACGTGGTACCCGCGACGGTGCCCGCCACATGGGTGCCGTGGCCGTTGCCGTCCTGGGCGACGGCGTCGTCCTCGACGAAGTCCCAGCCGCTGGTCGCGCGGCCGCCGAAGTCCTTGTGCGTGGTGCGGATGCCGGTGTCGATGACGTACACCGTCACCCCCTGACCCGCGGACTCCGGCCAGGTGTACGACTTGTCGAGCGGCAGGTCGTCCTGGTCGATGCGGTCGAGGCCCCAGGACGGCGGGTTCTTCTGGTTGTGGTCCACGGTCACCCTCGCGTCCTGGACGACCGCGGCGACCTTCGGGTCGCCCGCCAGGCGCCGGGCCTCCGCGGCGTCCGCCCGCACCGCGTACCCGTTCAGTGCCGTGCTGTAGGTGTGGCTGATTTTCGCCCCGTACTTCGATGGGATGGCCTTGCCGGCGCCCGACGGAGCCTTCGTTCCCCCCTTGAGTGTCACGATGTAGCTGCCGCTGACGGAACCGGGTGCCCCGGCCCCCAGAACGCGCCCCTCCGCGGGGGCGGCCTGCGCCGGCAGGGTTACGGCCGAGAGCACCGCGGCCGTGGTGACCGCGGTGAGAGCCCCTGCCCAGCGCAGACGCTGTGTACGCGTCAGTGCCATGTCGTGAGTTCCCCTCCTCAACTCGACATGCGCCGGGCAGAGTTCAGCCACTGGTGCTGATCTGTCGATCCCCCCGCCGACGCCACTTGGCAGCCTCTCGTGTGGTGTGAAGCGCTACAAGACCACCCGAGGGGGCGGAATCGGCCATATCGTCCGTGGGGGGCTCGTGAAGGGTGCGGAGGTTGCGGCGATTTCCAGACACGTGTGCGGGCCGAGGGGTGTGTGAGGGACGGCGCCGGACACACCCTGTGCACCGGCGGGCACATTGTGCGCCGTGGTTACGGAGCTGCCGCGCCGCTACTGTCGAAGTCACGTGACATCCCTTGAGGGCCCCGTACCGTAATCACTGAGGCACCCCGACGGTGATCAACCACCTCCGCAAGAGCGGCGCCCTTCCGGCGCCAAAGAGGAGCCACGTGAAGGCCATCCGTCGATTTACCGTACGTCCCGTACTCCCCGAACCCCTCCGTCCGCTGAGCGACCTCGCGCGGAATCTGCGCTGGTCGTGGCATACGGAGACCCGTGATCTTTTCGAGTCCGTCGACCCGGGGAGGTGGGCAGACTCGCAGGGCGATCCGGTGCGGCTGCTGGGCAGCGTGCCGTCCGACCGCCTGAGCGAGCTCGCCCGGGACCAGCAGTTCCTGCAGCGGCTCGGCGCCGTCGCCGCCGATCTGCAGGACTATGTGACCGGCGACCGCTGGTATCAGCAGCAGTCCGCCGAACTGCCCGCCGCCATCGCCTATTTCTCACCCGAGTTCGGCATCACCGCCGCGCTGCCGCAGTACTCGGGAGGGCTCGGCATCCTCGCGGGCGACCATCTGAAAGCGGCCAGCGACCTCGGCGTACCGCTGATCGGGGTCGGGCTCCTCTACCGGCACGGATACTTCCGGCAGACCCTGTCGCGCGACGGCTGGCAGCAGGAGCACTACCCCGTCCTCGACCCGAACGAGCTGCCGGTCAGCCTGCTGCGAGAGGAGGACGGCACACCGAGCCAGGTCGAGATCGCCCTGCCCGGTGGGAAGTCGCTGCGCGCGCACATCTGGCTGGCGCAGGTCGGCCGCGTACCGCTGCTGATGCTCGACTCCGACGTCGAGGAGAACGACCTCGGCGAGCGCGACGTCACCGACCGGCTGTACGGCGGCGGCAGCGAGCACCGGCTGCTGCAGGAGATGCTCCTCGGCATAGGAGGTGTGCGGGCCGTCCGGACGTACTGCCGGCTCACCGGGCACCCGGAGCCCGAGGTGTTCCACACCAACGAGGGGCACGCCGGATTCCTCGGTCTCGAACGCATCCACGAGCTCGCAGGCCAGGGGCTGAACGGTCCAGGGCTGGACTTCGACTCCGCCCTCGAAGCCGTGCGCGCCGGCACCGTCTTCACCACGCACACACCCGTGCCCGCGGGCATCGACCGGTTCGACCGCGAGCTCGTCGCCCGTCACTTCGGGCCCCACGCCGAGCTGCCCGGTATCGACGTCGAGCGGATCCTGCGGCTCGGCATGGAGACCTACCCCGGCGGCGAGCCGAACCTCTTCAACATGGCAGTCATGGGGCTGCGCCTCGGTCAGCGTGCGAACGGCGTGTCGCTGCTGCACGGGCGCGTCAGCCGCGAGATGTTCGCCGGACTGTGGCCGGGCTTCGACCCCGAAGAAGTCCCCATCACCTCCGTCACCAACGGCGTCCACGCCCCGACCTGGGTCGCTCCCGAGGTCTTCCGGCTCGGCGCCCGCCAGACCGGCGGCCGGCGCGCCGAGGAGGCGCTGTCGGTGGGCGGCGCGGAGCGCTGGGACACCATCGCCGACATCCCCGACCAGGACATCTGGGACCTGCGGCGCGTCCTGCGCGAACAGCTGGTCACCGAGGTGCGCAAGCGGCTGAACACCTCCTGGCGGCAGCGCGGCGCCGGTGCGGCCGAGCTGGGCTGGATCGACAGCGTCCTCGACCCCGACGTGCTGACCATCGGCTTCGCGCGCCGCGTCCCCTCGTACAAGCGCCTGACGCTCATGCTGCGCGACCGCGACCGGCTGATGGAGCTCCTGCTGCACCCGGAGCGCCCGATCCAGATCGTGATCGCGGGCAAGGCGCACCCGGCGGACGACGGCGGCAAGCGGCTCATCCAGGAGCTCGTGCGCTTCACCGACGATCCGCGCGTGCGCCATCGCATCGTGTTCCTGCCCGACTACGGCATGGCGATGGCGACGAAGCTCTATCCCGGCTGCGACGTCTGGCTCAACAACCCGCTGCGCCCGCTGGAGGCCTGCGGCACCTCCGGTATGAAATCGGCCCTGAACGGCGGTCTGAACCTGTCCGTCCTCGACGGCTGGTGGGACGAGTGGTTCAAGCCCGACTTCGGCTGGGCCATCCCCACTGCGGACGGCTCGGGGCTGGACCCCGACCGGCGCGACGACCTCGAGGCGGGCGCGCTCTACGACCTGCTGGAGCAGCGGGTCACGCCCCGGTTCTACGAGCGCGGCCCGGAGGGTCTGCCGGACCGCTGGATCGACATGGTCCGCCAGACGCTCACCCACCTCGGGCCGAAGGTCCTGGCCGGGCGCATGGTCCGGGAGTACGTGGAGCGGCTGTACGCACCGGCCGCTCGCGCCCACCGTGCGATGGACCCGGAGTCCGCACGGGAGCTCGCGGTCTGGAAGTCCCGGGTGCGCGGTGCCTGGGGGCACGTGGCCGTGGACCATGTCGAGGTCTCGGCCGCCTCCTCGACCGCGGAGCTCGGCTCGACGCTGGGCGTGCGGGTCCGGGTCCGCCTCGGCGACCTGCAGCCGGACGACGTCGAGGTGCAGGTCGTGGCCGGCCGCGTCGACTCCGAGGACCGCATCGCGGACGGATCCGTCGTTCCGCTGAAGCCGGCGGGCGGCCCGGACCTGGAGGGGCGCTGGGTGTACGAGGGCCCGCTCTCGCTGGACCGTACCGGGCCCTACGGCTACACCGTGCGGATCCTTCCCTCCCATCGCCTGCTGGGCTCGCCCGCCGAGCTCGGGCTGGTGGCGGTGCCTTCGGAGGCGACCGGGGAGGAGGCGGGGGTTCTGATGCGGTGACGGCTTCGGAGCGCCGTTGATGTGGACTGCACCGGTCGGGTGGTCGGCCCGACCGGTGCAGTTCCGCTGTTCCGGCCCTCAGCCGGGCGTCAGCCTGGCTGTCGCAGCTCCAGCACCGGCTCGCCCGTGGCGTCCCCCTCGGGCGGGCCGATCACCGCGGTGAACGCCTCGGTGGTGACGAGCAGGCCCGCATCGGTGTGCTCGAAGACCGGTGTGAACGGCTCGTCGGCGTGGGCGGGCCCGTAGCGGACGGCGAAGACGGTCAGCCCGTCCGGGGCACCCGGCGCGGGCTCCGCCTCGAGGGCGGTGGTCGCGACGATGTGGCGCCAGCCGTCGTCCGGGTTGCCGTAACCGCGCGGGTCGGCGGCGAGCGCGAACGCGGCCTGTTCCTGAGTGAGTTCGGCACGGGCGTCGAAGTGGTCCGCGCCCTGGGCCGCCGGGTGGGTCAGCCGCAGCGGCCCCGCCGACGCCACGGCCGCGTGGGCCGTTCGCAGCACCCGGTCGCCGTCGTCCTCGGCGTACGGCATCCCGGCCAGCAGGTACGGCGGCGTCCCGTCGAGGCGTTCGACGGCGACCGTCGTCCACAGGGTCGCGCCGTCGGTGACGTACAGGGACCGGACGTGCCGCAGGACGTGGTCACGGCCGACGACGGGCTTGGTGACCAGCTTGGCCGTCAGGCGATCGGCCCTCACGTCGCGGACGCGGACCTCGCCCATCGGGCGGCAGAGCAGGAAGCTGTCGGTGACGGGGCCGAACCCGTGCTGGCGGTTGACGGCCGCCGGCAGGTAGTAGGTGCCGCCCGCCTCGACCACCGCCGGGGTCATACGGTCGTCGAACGCCACCGAGACGGTGCCCGCCCGGAGTTGGTGGCGTACGGGCTCGGCCGAGGGTGTGCGGTGCCAGCGTGTGGGGTCCTGGATCTGCCAGACCAGCATCCAGGCGAAGTGGCCGTCGACCCCGCCGTCAGGCTTGACCGCGTGCCGCCCCCAGCGGGTGTCGCCCCGGTAGCGGCCCAGGTCGGAGCCGATGCGGCGGCTGAAGTAGCGCAGGCCGAGGACCGACTCGAAGCCGGAGTGCTGCTCGCTGTAGCGGGGACCGCCGTTGTCGAAGCCGCCGCCGGTGAGGCGGGCGTCGATGTAGCGGGCGAGCGCGTCGCCGTCCTCAGCGAAGATCTCCTCGCCGCTGACCCGGTGGGCCTGGGCGAGGAAGGAGAGGGAGATCGGGCCGTAGTTGTTGTCGTAGGCGCCGCCGTGCTCCGGGGGCAGCAGGGCGCCCCGGTCGCTCACCCGGTGGGCGCGGATCTTCTCGGCGTACAGGCCGAGCGCCCGCGAGCGGACCGACTCCCCTTCCTCCCGCGGGAGATGGCGTGCCAGCATCAGGCCGCCGACCACGCACCCGATGGCCTGGTTGCCGGCCTGCTGCGGGTTGAAGAAGGTCGCCTCGGTCAGCCAGCGCCAGTAACCCCGGGCCACGTCGAGCAGTTGGGCGCGCTGGTCGGCATCGACCAGGCCGTCCGGTGCGTCGAGGATGTTCACCGCCTGGAGCAGCGCCCACACCGTGCTCGGCCAGTCGCCGATGGGGTGGGAGCCCGCCGCCAGAGTGTAACGGGCGTACGGGAACCCGGAGTTGCGGATCCTCAGGTTCGGGTAGCCGGGGTTGTCCTCGGTGTAGACGCGCTCGTTCAGGTGGAAGGCGAGGCTGCGGCATACCGCCTCCGGGAGCCGCGGGTCCTTGGTGCGCTGCTGCGCGAGCACCAGCAGAGAGGTGAGGCCGAGGGAGGTGTCGCCGATGTCGTCGACGCAGTCGGGGTGTTCGAGGTTGCCCTCCGGCGTCATCCGCCGCAGGGCTTGCTCGACTACGTCGGCGAGGACGGCGTCGTAGGCCTCGGGGGTGTCGGGCAGGTTGTGCAGGGGGCCGCGCTGGTGGGGGAGGTGCACGGAGATCAGCCCTTCATGCCTGAGATGGCCATGGTGTGGGTCGTCGGGGTCACACGACAGGTGCGGGCCGGCGGGCGCGCAATGCGACGGTCAGTGTGTGCGGGCCAAGTCCGCCGATGTAGACGCGGTTCCCGGTCGTCGCATCGGTGCCGCCCACCACGGTGTAGTCCTGCCCCGGGTCGTAGCGCAGTACGTCGCTCCGGTCCGGCCCGGCAAGCGGTTCGCCGGCCTCGACGCCGGCCTCGACCCGGATCTCGTCGTCGCCGACCCGGTAGGTCATCGGCCCGGTCGTCAGGCACCAGCGTCCGTCGCCGATCGGTACGGCGCCCTCGGGCACGCCACCCGGCCGGAAGGTCAGTTCGAGGGCCCAGGGCACCCGTGGTCCGCTGATGTCGATGCGCAGGTCGGCACCGTCTTCCCTCAGGTCGACCTCGACGCGGGTCGTGTGTGAGACCTCGTTCCGAGGCCGGTCCGGGAAGGCCATCGCGGCCGAGAAGCGTCCCTCGTCCACCAGCCGGTAGACGCCGTCGTCCCGCCTCTGGTTCGTCGGGAGCGGCTGGTAGTAGGCGGCCGTGAGGGTCTCGGTGAGCCGGTACCGGTTGTCGGCGAGCTGTTGCATGCCGGCGGCGCGGAACGGGCCCATGTCGAAGAACCCCCGCGAGAGGCGGGCCGCGTCGAGGACTGCGTCGCCGGCGAACAGGCGCAGGAAGGTGGGGTTGCAGGCGAGGCCCGAGCGGATGCGCCGGTGCTCGGGCACGTCGGAGCCGCCGTACACCACCGTGTGCACGTCGGCCGAGGCGCGTGCGGCGAGGCGTGCGGTGGTGAGGTACCGGTCGCGCGGAAGTGTCTCCGCGGCTGGGGCCGGCAGGGCCCGGCACAGCTCCGGGGTGAGGAGGGTCTGGGCGAGCAGGTCGGGGTCGTCGATGCCGCCGGCGGCCGCCAGCCGTGCCGCCCGGCCGAAGTCGCCCCGGCCGGTGCGGATCGCGAGCAGCCTGTAGTGCGGCAGGTAGGGCCCCAGCGGGTACGGGTGGTTCTGGTCCTGCCGTCGCGAGTGGACGGTCTCCACCGTGGCGTCCGGCCTGATGAGGTCCAGGGTGGTGGCGAGATTGCGTTCTACGGCGTCCAGGAGGTCGGCGCGGCCGAGCACGTCGGCCAGCAGCAGCAGCGACGGGTTGGACACGTGGGCCGCGTAGTTGGCGCTCCGTTCCGAGTACAGGCCCTCCGCGTCGATGTCGACGCCCTCGGAGAGCCACTCCTCGATGCGGTCGAGCAGCCGGTCGTCGGGGAACGACCGGTGCAGCCGGGCCAGCGCCGCGCACAGCTCCCAGCGGTGGTTGGGGGTATGCACCCCACCGGTCAGGAGACTGCCGGAGGCGGCGCCGGCGATCTCGGCGAGCGCGGCCGTGACCTCGCGCAGTTCGGGCCCCGCGCCGGCGGCGAGGACGTGCGCGTCGCACACGTCGTTGACGGTGAACGCGGAGTCCGGCGGTGACTGCACGTTGTCGCCGCCGGCGAAGAGGCCGGAGGCTGTCTGCACGGCCCGCAGGGCGCGGAGGTGGGTCATCGCGGCGGCGACGGCCTGCTTGCTGCCGTGCAGTGCCGAGTCCGGGGAACGGTATGCCGCGACCAGGGTCTTCACCCGGCGCGCGAGACCACGGTGCGGCACACCGGCGGGTTCCTCGTCTGGGGCGGCCGCCAGCGGGGCGGCCAGCCGGTCGGCGGCGCGGGCTGCCGCGCGGACGAACTCGTGGTCGAGCGGGGTGGGCAAGGTCAGTCCTTCAGTCCGGCGTTGATGTCGGCGTTCATGACGTAACGCTGGAACACCAGAAAGACGACGATCAGCGGAATCATGGAGATCACCGATCCGCCGAGCAGCACCGACCAGTTGATGTTCTGCGCCCCGACGAGGCTCTGGATGCCGATCTGCACGGTGAACTTCTCGGGGTCGTTGAGCATCAGCAGCGGCCAGATGTAGTCGTTCCACCGCCACTGGAACGACAGGATGGCGAGCGTCAGCATGATGGGCCGGGAGAGCGGCACCATGATCCTCAGGAAGATCGACAGCTCACGCGCGCCGTCGATGCGGGCGGCCTCGATGAGCTCGTCGGGGACCGTCAGGAAGAACTGGCGGAACATGAAGCACCCGGTCGCGGTGAGCACGGCCGGGAGGATGATGCCGGCGAGCGAGTTGTAGAGGCCGAGGTCGCGGACCACCAGGAACTGCGGGGCGAGCATGACCTCGGACGGCAGCATCGTGGTGGCCAGAATGCCGACGAAAAAGACCTTGAGCCACTTGTTGTCGTACTTGGCCAGCGCGTACCCCGTGCAGCAGCTGACTCCCACCGTGAGGATCGTCGCGATCACACACACGATGGTCGTGTTGATGAAGTACTGGGAGAAGTTGGCGCTGTCCCACGCCGCCTTGTAACCCGACACGGTGGGGTCGTGCGGAAACAGCGTCAGCGGAAGGGAGAACAGGTCTCCCGCCGGTTTGAAGGAGCTGAGGACGAACCACAGCACCGGCACCGCGTAGAGGGCCGCCAGGACCCACAGCAGTGTCGTCGCGGGCACCGCGCGCCGAAGCCCACCGCTGGCCGCGCTGCGGGGCCGCTTCTTGGAGACGGCCCGTCCGGGCTCGGCGTCGACCGGGCGTGGCATGTCTGTGGTTGTCATCGGTTCTCCACCCGCCGGTTGACCATCAGCTGGATGATCGCGACGGCCATCAGGATGAGCATGAGCACGAACGACGCGGCGCTCGCGTAGCCGATCTGGCCCGCTTTGAAGCCGGTTTGGTAGATGTACTGGACGAGCAGGTTGTTCGACGTTCCGGGTCCGCCGTTGTTGAGGGAGGCGAACAGCGGATATTCCTTCATCCCGTGGATCGTGTTGAGCAGGATGACGATGAAGGAAGTGGGCGCGATGCTCGGCAGTGTGATGCTGATGAACTGGCGCCACGGACCGGCGCCGTCGAGTGCGGCCGCCTCGTAGTACGACGTCGGTACGTTCTTGATCGCAGCGATGAACAGCAGCATCGAGAAGCCCGTCCAGGCCCAGGATGCCGCCACCACCACCACCATCAGCGACAGGTCCGCGTTCGACTGCCACGGAACGGCACTTCCGCCGAGCTTCTCGATGAGGTAGTTGACCAGTCCGAAATTCTCACCGAACAGCCACCGCCACAGGACACCCACGACGATGGGCGACAGAAGCCACGGGATGAAGAAGAAGACGCGGGCGACCGACACGCCCTTGGCGTGCTTGCTCACCAGCACGTTGGCGATGAGCAGCGAGAACACGAAGTTCAGCGGAACGAAGAGCACGGTGTACAGCAGCGTCCGGCTCAGCGCGTCGTAGAAGGTGGAGTCCCCGACCAGGTTCTGGTAGTTGTCCAGTCCGACGAACTGGAACGCCCCTACGCCCGTGTAGTTCGTGAAGGAGTAGACGAGCCCGATCACCGCCGGCCAGACGAAGAACAGCGCGAAGAGCACGACATTGGCCGCGATGAGGACGAGCGGCGCGACGGTGTACTTGCTGCGTCTCCTGGGCGGGCTCGCGGACACGGCGGACACGTCCGAGGCGCGTTTTGTCATCTTCCTGACTCCGTGCTGGTGGAATGGATTCCTGTGGGCTCACACCATGAGCCCGGCATTGCGTGGGCGCCCAGGCCAGGGCGGCGGTGTCCCGACCCCGCCGCCCGGGCCTTCCGGCCTACGATCAGCCGCCGACCTGCTGGTTGTAGCCGTCCACGATGTTCTGCAGGGCCTTGTCGGCCGACTGCTGGCCGTTGATCGCCTTGCCGAGCTCCGTCTTGGTCGGGTCCTCGGTGAGGCTCTTGCCCTTCAGCACCCAGTTCGTCTGCGCGCTGTTGAAGTAGCCGGAGATCGGGTCGTAGAGCGGGATCGACTCGTTGTACAGCTTGAACGCCGCCTGCGCCGCCTCGGACTTGAAGGGGTACTTCGGGTTCAGACCGCTCTCGACCGGCAGGAACCCGGACGCCTCGCACAGCGCCTGGTAGTGGTCCGGCTCGTACAGCCAGGACAGGAACTTCTCCGCGGCGGCGGCCGCGTCGGCGTTGTTGTTGAAGCCCACCGTCATGCCGCCGCTGTTGACGTCGCTGGCCTGCACCGGCTGGGCGGGAGTCGGGACACTCGCCCACTCGAACTTCTTGATGCTCTCCGCGAAGGCGGGAACCTGCCACACGCCGGACCAGTAGGCGACCACGTCACCGCTCTGGAACATCGCCGACGGGTCGGCGCCGCTGGTCCACACCGACTTCGGCATGGTCTTGTCGTCGTTCAGTCCGACGAAGTACTTCACGGCCTTCTTGGTCGCGGCGTCCGCCGAGAACTTGCCGGAGGAGTCCGCGTGGACGTACTTCCCGCCCATCTCGTACACCATGGCGCGGAGCCTGGACGGGGACTGGTCGAACGTCAGGGAGTACTTGGCCTTGGTCTTCTCCCGGACCTCGTCGGCCGCCTTGATGAAGTCGGTCCAGGTCCAGGTCTTCTCGGGCGAGGTCGGGTAGGAGACGCCGGCCTTCTCGAAGAGCGACTTGTTGATGAACATGCCGGACGCGGTGACGTCCGAGGGGATGGACAGCACCTTCCCGGACGAGTCCTTGGCGACGAAGTTGCCGTTGATGTTGTTGCTCTTGTTGTTGGCGATGGAGCTGAGGTCGATCAGCTTGTTCGACCAGATCGGGTCCAGCGCCGGCACGGCCGCCACGTCGGGCAGCGAGTTCGCCTGCGCGGAGTTGCGCAGCTTCGTCGTGTAGCCGTCGTAGGGGATGTTGACGAGCTTGACGTTGACGCCGGTTTCCTTCTTGTACTGCGCCACCATCTTCTTCCAGCCCGCGTCCTGCCCCGGAACCGTGGAGATCCAGAACGTCAGCGACTTGGCGTTGCCGCCCGAGCCGGAGTCCGACCCCCCGCAGGCCGAGAGCAGAAGGGCACCTGCCGTGGCCACGGCAGCGAGGGGAACCACGCGGCGTATGCCGCCGCGGCCGAGTCGGCGTGAGCGCCGCACACCCAGACTGATCATCTTCGATCCCATTTCGTCGTAGCGGACCGAGCACGGCGCCGGCCGCTGGTAGTAGCAGGTCCCCGCTATCACTGCGATTGAGCGCTTCCGCGGGCCGCGGCCTCGCCCGGCCGCACTGCTTGAGTGGGTTTAAGGTCCCGGTTCACTCGCTGCCTCGCAGCGGTGGTACGAGCACGCCCTCGTACGGGACACCTCACCGAACCGGAGTCCCGCCGGTTGTGGTAAGCGCTTGCCCGGGACCCTGACAGATGGGGCGGGGCGGCGTCAATGTCCTGTCATAGTGCCGACGGTCACGGTTCGGACTCGCGGCTTCCGCAAAGGGCCAGGGCGTCGGGGAGGTACGGGCTACGGCGCCGGCCGAGGCGCGGGCTGGGGGCGTGCAGCGCCGTGGCCGTGGGTCGTGGTGCCCGGGGCCGGCGGGCGTGGTGGGGCTAGGTTCAGGGCGGGGTGCCATGGGTCGCGGACCGGGCCGGGCCGAGGTCAGGCCGGGGCGCCGTCGGTCACCGCCCGGACTCCGCGGGCCACGGCAAGGCGGGTGGCGCCCACCACCGTGCCGCTGCTGCCGAGCAGGCTCGACACGACTTCGGTGGGCCAGCTGAGCCGGTCCAGCTCCGCGCGCACACCGCGCAGGAGCTGCGGATTCGCGCCCGTGCCGCCGCCCAGCACGATCAGTCCCGGGTCGAGCACGGCGGCCACGGCGGCGGCGAGCCGGCCCACGTCGGCGGCATGGCGGCCGACCACGGCGCAGGCGGTGGCGTGGCCCTCCTCCGCGAGGGCGAAGAGCCGCTCGGGGGTACGGGGGCGCGGCCCGTCGCCGTCCTGCCAGGCCTGGGCGGCCCGGCGCAGCAGGGACCGCACGCCGATGTACTCCTCCAGGCCTTCGTGGCGCGGTTCGCGGCCCTCGTCCCAGGGGTAAGGCAGCCGGGCCACCTCTCCGGCCGCGCCGTTCGCGCCACGCAGCACCTGGCCGCCGATGACGATGCCGAGGCCGATGCCCAGGCCGATCTGCAGATAGCCGAAGGTGTGGCGGCCGCGGGCGGCGCCCTCGTGCAGCTCGGCGAGCGCGGCGCAGTTGACGTTGTTCTCGAGGTGGACGGGGGCACCGGGCGGTAGTGCGACGGCCATGGCATCGAAGGCGGGGCCGGCCTTGGCGGTCGCGGGGCGCATACCGGTGCCCTCGCGCCCCTTCGCGGTGACGTCACCGACCGCGACGACGACGGCGCGCAGCGGGGCCCCGGGAGGCAGCGCCTCGAGGACCTCGCGTACGGCGATGGCGGCGTTCGGCCGGGAGTCCGTGCCCTCGGCGAGCAGGGAGCCGTCCAGAGCACAGCCCCGCACCTGGGTGCGCGTAGGGGCGAGGTCGATGGCGAGCACGGCGCCGGCGGCCGGGCCGAGGCCGTAGATCGCGGCGGAGCGGCCGGTGCCACCGTTGGCGGTGCCGAAGCGGGTGGCGAGACCGGCGGCCTCCAGCTCGGCCATGGCGGTGGAGACGGTGGGTTTGGAGAGCCCCGCGCGCTCGGCGAGCTGCGGCCGGGTGGCGCGGCCCGCGTCGGCCAGGACGGCGAAGACGGTTGCGGCGCTGTCGCTCAACCGCTGATCGGTGGCGGCGCGATGGCCGTTGGTCATGGGTTCCCCCTGTGCTCTGTGCCCGGCCGGGAAGGTGCCTCGGGTACCTGCGGGGTCGAAAGAATCCTGGGTGAATCAGCGAAACGCTCACCGGGGAGCCCGTATACGTCGGTCCCCTTGACGGAGCCTACTTCATTAGTTAATTTCCTAACGAATCCCGGCGGTGATGTCACGCCCGTCATCGCATTCGCTCCGAGATCCGTCCCGGGATCTCCCAACCGATTACCCACCCCACCAGCAAGCTGATGCTCCCGTCACGGCTCGCCCGCCGTGCGCAGCACCGGCACCCGCTCCACTGCTGTGTGGCGCACGAGGCTATGCGCGGGCCGTTGGTTTCGCGGGCCGGTGGTTCGCCAAGCGCGGCGCCGCAGCGGACGACCTCGTCGTACGACCGTGGTGTCGCCCTGACCGGCCGATGCCGTGCAGGCGTTCAGCGCTGACCACAGGTGTCGTACCAGGCGTTCAGCGAAGCCACCCTTGCTGAGGCGCTTGCCTCCGCCCTGGTGCGGCCGTCGCGTACGCCGCCCGGTGGACGGGCCGTACGGCCGTCCCGCGCGCCCTCGCCCCGTTCCCCTTCCACGGGCCCTCGATCCGGCGTCGCCCGTGCTTTCCCACCCTCTTCGCACCCATTTTCTGAACCTGTCGCTGACTCTGACCCGAAAGGCATACGCCGACATGCGGATCTGCGCGGTCCGGTCCACCGATCTCTTCGTCGGTGCGGAACACTCCCCCCGCCAGGTCGTACGGGTCTCCGTGCGCCGCGACAGTGACAGCGACAGTGGCGGCCGCGACGGCGGCGTGGTCTTCGGGGGCGGTTCCGTGCGGGTCCGCGTCGAGGGGCCGCTGGTGAGCACCCCGGAACCCGCAATGGTCCGGCTCCCCGTCGCGGGCCAGGAGACCGTCGTCGAGGTCGGTGTCGTCCTGGCCGCCCCCGCCGCCATCGGGTCCGAGCACCGGGTCACCGCGATCGCGGAAGCCGTGGACGGCAGCTGCCGCCGCACCGCCGAGGGGACCGTCACCGTCGAGGCCCCCGGCTGGACCATGTGGATGGTCTCCCACTTCCACTACGACCCGGTCTGGTGGAACACCCAGGCGGGCTTCACCGAAGTACGCCACGAACTCCCCGATCTGCCCTGGGTGGACCGCCTCCGCCCACCCCATGTGCGCAGCGCCTTCGACCTCGTACGAGCCCACCTGGACTCGGCGCGGCACGACGACGACTACCGCTTCGTGCTCGCGGAGATCGACTATCTCAAGCCGCACTGGGACGCCTTCCCCCGCGACCGCGCCGACCTGCGCCGCTTCCTGCGCGACGACCGGATCGAACTGGTCGGCGGCAGCTACAACGAGCCCAACACCAACCTCACCCACCCCGAGTCGACGATCCGCAACACCGTCTACGGCATCGGCTACCAGCGGGACGTACTCGGCGGTGATCCGCGCTCCGGGTGGCTGCTTGACGTGTTCGGCCACGACCCGGCGCACCCCGGGATCATGGCCGACGCCGGACTCGATTCCAGTGCCTGGGCGCGCGGTCCCTTCCACAACTCCGGGCCGATCGGGCACACCGGGGACATCGCCCGCATGCAGTTCCCCAGCGAGTTCGAGTGGATCGCGCCCAGCGGCCGCGGTGTCCTCACCCACTACATGGGCGCGCACTACACGGCCGGCTGGGCCATCCACCGGACCGAGTCGCTCAAGGCCGCGATGGTGGCAGCGTACGAGCAGTACGCCCAGTTGAAGAAGGTCGCCGCCACCCGCAATGTGATGCTGCCCGTGGGCCACGACCACAACGTGCCATCCCGCTGGTGCACCGAGATCCACCGGGAGTGGGCCAAGCGCTATGTCTGGCCGCGCTTCACGATGGGTCTGCCGCGGGACTTCTTCGCGGCCGTGCGCCGTGAGGCGGGGGCGGCGCCTTCCCTGACCCTGGGCCCTTCGGGTACGGCCTCCCCAGTCCCATCGCGCACGATGTCCCCAGCCTCTTCGCGTACGACGTTCCCAGCCTCTTCGCGTACGCCGGTGATCACGCCGCAGACCCGGGACATGAACCCGGTTTTCACCGGCAAGGACGTCTCGTACATCGACACCAAGCAGGCGCAACGGGCCGCCGAGACAGCCGTACTGGACGGGGAACGGCTCGCCACGCTCGCGAGCCTCTTCGGTGAGCGCTTCCCGAGCGAGGCACTCGACAAGGCCTGGCGTCTGCTCGCCTACGGTGCGCACCACGATGCCGTCACGGGCACCGAGTCCGATCAGGTCTATCTCGACCTGGCCGACAACTGGCGTGAGGCGTACGAACTCGGCGACAGAGTGCGTACGGACGCGCTCGAGCAGCTTGCCGCCTGCACCGACACGCGCGGCACACATGCGTCGGGGCGACCCCTGCTGGTCGCGAACACCCTCTCCTGGGAACGGGACGGCCTGGTCACCGTGGACGATGCGGCAGGCGCCGAGGTCCGTGACGACGCCGGGCGGCCCCTGCCCTCGGTCACCGACGGCTCCGCTGTCTCCTTCCTCGCCCGGAGCGTGCCCTCGCTCGGCCACCGCGTCTATCACCTCGTCGAGCCCGATGCGTTCACCGAACCCGTTGCGTTCACCGAACCCGAACCGGCCGTCGAACCCGAACCGGCCGTCGAGCCCGAACCGGCCGTCGAGCCCGAACCGGCCGTCGAGCCCGAACCGGCCACCGAACCTGAACCGGCCATCCTCGCCTGGACCCTCGTACCCGAGGCCACGAGCATCGAGAACGAGAGCTTCCGGATCGAGGCCGACCCGGCCCGCGGTGGCGCGCTCAGCCGCATCACCGATCTGCGCACCGGCCGCGAACTGCTCCGCCCGGGCGGCCTCGGCGCCGAACTGACCCTGCAGGACGAGTACACGACCCACCCCGTCTGGGGTGAGGGCCCCTGGCATCTGCTTCCCAAGGGGCCCGGCACGGGCACCGGCACCCGGCCCGCCACCTCCGTACGCGTCGAGCACTCCGCCATCGGCGCGCGGATCACCACCGAAGTACACCTGGACACCTTGCGGTTCACCCAGACGGCCACCCTCCTCCAGGGCAGCTCCAACATCGACTTCCGCACCCGCGTGGACGGCTCCATCGGAGAGGACCGGCTGCTGCGGGTCCGCTTCGATCTCGACCTGCCCGGGACGCTGCCGGTCTCCGAGGTCGGATTCGCCGCGATCGGGCGGCCTTTCGGCTTCCCGGAGTCCGACACCGCCGAGCACCTGTGGACCCTCGACAACCCGGCCCACACCTGGGCCGGGCTCTCCACGACCGCCCGCGTCGCCCTGTATCCGGCCGCGGACCCAGCCGCGCACCCAACCCGGAACCAAGCGGCTGACGCGTCCCCGCACCCACCCGCCGATCCGCCCGCCCATCCGGCCCACGCCGGAACGCTGTCGCACGCCATAGGCGTAGCCGAGGTGATCGCCCCCGAAGACCATGATGTACGCCCCCTCCTCGCCGCACTCATCGCCCAGGGCGTGACCGCCACCTGCACGCGCCCGGACGGCCCGCGCCACGGCTCGCTCGACGCGGACTCCAACCTCCCCGACATCAGAGTCGCACCCGGCACTGACAACGCCTTCGCCGAACGCGTCCTGGCCGCGACCGGAGCGGACGAAGCCGCCTACCGGGCGGCCCTCGCCGCCCACGGCCGCGTCTTCGTACCCGCCGTCCGCACCCGCCGCGAAGCCTGGGTCCCCGGCGCCGACCTACGCGGCCCGCGCGACCTGCCGGTCCTCATCGTGCGCGACTCCGACACGCTCGCCGCCGACCTCTCGGACGCGGTCGTCGACGTTCCCGTACCCGACGACCTGCCCACCACCGCCGAGCCGGCCGACGACTACTCCGTCGCCCTGATCAACCACGGCACCCCCGGTTCCGTCGCCACCGCCGACGGAACCCTCTACCTCTCCCTCATGCGTTCCTGCACCGACTGGCCCAGCGGCGTCTGGCTGGACGGCCCCCGCCGCACCGCCCCCGACGGCAGCAGCTTCGCCCTCCAGCACTGGACGCACGAGTTCCGGTACAGCCTCGTCGCCGGCTCCGGCGACTGGCGCCAGGCAGGCTTCGTACGCGCCGGACGCGAGGCGAACCACCCGCTCCTCGCCCTGCCCGCCGCGCCCTCCGACGGCGAACTCCCGCCCCGCGCCTCGCTCCTGACCGTCGAACCGGCCAACGCCGTGCTCTCGGCGCTCAAACCGCGCGGCAATCCCATGGCCTCCGGGCTCCCCGGCGACACCGATCCCGCCACCGACGGCCTGGTCCTGCGCCTGTACGAGTCGGAGGGGCGGCCGGTGACGGCGCGGGTTCGCCTCCATGGCGGACTCACCGCCGGCGAGGCCACGGATCTCCTGGAACAGCGCACGGTACGACCGCTGACCGCCGACGACGACGGTTCGCTCAGCATCGGCCTGGCGGCGGCAGACGTCGCGACGATCGCGGCCCGCCCGGGCCTGGCGGGGCGCGACCGGCCCACCCAGGACACCGATCGCGGCGGCCCGGCCCGCGAACCCGTCCAGCCGGTCTTCACCCGCTACTGGCTGCACAACACAGGCCCGGCACCCATCGGTTATCTCCCGGTCAGCCTCCGCCTGGAGCGCGAGGAACGGTTCGGCGATGCGGGGGAGTCCGGCGAGCCCGCGGGAAGCACAAAATGTGAGGAAACCATACGCATCACCGTCGCCACCTCCGTCCTCCCGGCTAGGGGCACCGTTTCCCTGTGCATCCCGGCAGGCCTCACCGTGTCAGCGCACGCGCCGCTCCGGTATGACCTTGCGCCGGGCGAGTTCGCGGAGTTCGACGTCACCGTGCGTCCGGAGAAGGACGCAGCCCCGGGCACGTACTTCCTGACGGCCCGGATCCCCGACGGCATCGGCCAGGTCCTGGAGGACGCGCTGCCCGTCACCGTCGGCGGCACCACGCATGCCTCCCCGTTCGACATCGACCTCTCGCACCCGGCCCCGGACCGCCTCGTCCTGCGCCTGACCGGCCACGCGCTGAGCGAAGTACACGGCGAAGCCCGCATCATCAGCCCGTACGGCACGTGGGGTGCCCCCGGCGACACGGTCGCGATCACGCCCCGAATCCAGGGGTTCACCGTGTCCTCGGGGGCCAAAACGGAACTCCACTACGCCGTCACCCACCGCCGCCGGACCGGCGGCAGCGGCGACTGGTGGGCCCTGGCCAAGGTCTCCGCCTTCGGCAGCGTCCAGTACTCCGCGGCCGTGCCGGTCTTCGTGGGCGGCTCATGAGCGGAACGCGAACAGGCAGAACTCGTTTCCCTCGGGGTCGGCCAGCACGTAGTGGTCGTCATGGCGGGCCAGGATGGTGGCGCCGAGTGTGACGAATCGGCTGATCTCGGCTTCAAGATCGGCCGAGAGCAGGTCCAGGTGGAGGCGGTTCTTCACCCGTTTGGGCTCCGGTACGAGCTGGCACCACAGGCGAGGGCCACCGTCTCGCGGCTCGACGAGCACGGTCGGGTCGTCCTCCGGGCCGGCGATCCCCTTCGCACGCAGGCGCGCAAGTTCCGCGTCGTCGTACGGGGCGACGGCGAATCCGTCCAAGGCGGCAGCCCAGAATCGGGCAGTGGCGGCGGGATGCGCACAGTCGATGACGATGTCGTGGAGTAGGGCCATGCGGCCATCATGCGCATTAGCGGCCACTGCCCCGGGAGGTGTGGGAGCTGCGCTTCAACGCACCGGCAAAGACGGTAAGTTGGGGAACCCAAGTGCGGCACGAGATCACCCACGGGGGGCGCATGCTCACGGATCAGGTCGAGGCGATCGAGATCGTGCGAGCCGACGAGGCGCACTTACCGGACATCCTGGCGTTGGCGGACTCGCGGCGGCTGGACGCCAGGAACCCGGAGCGTGCGGGGAACGAGGGCTTCCTCGTCTCCGACTACACGCTCGAGCACTACCGCGCCAGGCTCACCACCGCCGAACACTTCTGGGTCGCGGTCAAGGGCACCGAGGTGCTCGGCTTCGTGCTGGCCTACAGCGACCAGCGCATCGAACCGGACGAGTGGCTCAACCACCGGATCAAGACCACGCTGGGCGCCTTCCTCGTCATCAAACAGATCTGCGTTTCGCGCTCCTCGGCGCGCACGGGAGTCGCCTCCCGGCTCTACCACCACGTTCTCGAGCAGTGGCAGGGCACCCCGGTGATCGCCGCGGTCGTCACCGAGCCGTACAACGCGGCATCGACGCTCTTCCATCGCAAGCTCGGCTTCGAGGAGCTGACGCGGCTGACGCCGCCCGACGGCAAGCAGCGGATGGTGTGGGTGTGGCGCAAGCCGCGGGAGGCGATGCTCCAGGCGCAGTACGCGGTCGCCATCGACCTCTACAAGCACGAGGACACGACCAACTGGCACAAGCTGAACAACTTCTTCTACATCACGGCCGGTCTGGCCGCCGCGCTCGGGTTCTCCGTCAGTCAGGACAAGCCGGCGTCCGGGTCCGTGGACTCCATGGCGCACAGTCTTGCCATGATCATCACGATCATCGGGCTCGCCTCCTCCATCGCCTTTTCGCAGATGCTGCGTTTCGGCCGCCGCTATCTCGACGCGCGCAAGCGGGCCGCCATGGAGCTCGAGGAGTACATGGCGTGGCACGGCGGGCAGCGGATCGTGGGCCGGGAGGTGGCCGAGGACGGCAACGACTGGCTCAGGAGGTCTCCGACAGGGCTCATCATGATGCTCCTGCCGGTACTGGTGGCGCTCTGCTGGGCGGCGATGCTGGGCGTGCTCATCGTCAACTGATCCCAGGACCGCGCACGGCAGACCTCGGTTCGGCTCAAGGCCTGCCGGTGACCGGGAGCGGTGACTCTTGCGACTCACCGCTCAGCCGCGGAACCAGGCTCAGCCCAGAAGCACCTCCTGCCACACCAGTCGCGGACAGCCGCCGACTCACTGAACAGCCGCCGACTCACCGTGCCAGGTGCGCCACAGCGCCGCGTAAGCCCCTCCGGCCGACACCAGGCTGTCGTGCGTGCCGAGTTCGGTCAGGCGGCCCTCCTCCATCACGGCCACCCGGTCGGCGTCGTGTGCCGTGTGCAGGCGGTGCGCGATCGCGATGACGGTCCGGCCCTCGAGGACGGCGGCCAGCGCACGCTCCGTGTGGCGTGCGGTCGTCGGGTCGAGGAGCGCCGTGGCCTCGTCGAGGATGAGTGTGTGCGGATCGGCCAGCACGACACGCGCCAGGGCCAGTTGCTGGGCCTGGGAGCCGTCGGTGCGATGCCCGTCGGGCCCCAGCTCGGTGTCCAGGCCGTGCGCCAGCTCCTCCGCCCAGTGGGCTCCGACGGCGGCGAGTGCTGCGCACAGATCTTCGTCGGTGGCCGACGGCTCGGCGATCAGCAGGTTGTCGCGGACCGTGCCGAGGAACACGTGGTGCTCCTGGGTGACGAGGACGACCTGCCGTCGCAGCTGCTCGGGGTCCAGGCCGGCGATCGGCACCTGGCCCACCGTCACTGTGCCGGTGCGCGGCGCGTCGATGCCCGCGAGCAGCCTGCTCAGGGTGGTCTTGCCCGCGCCGGACCGCCCCACGACGGCCAGCCGCTCGCCGGGCCGTACGGTCAGGTCGACGCCGCGCAGGACCTCGCCTCCGCCGGGGTAGGCGTAGCGCACACCGGTCACGTCGATCCGGTCGTCCACGGGGGTCGCCGAGGTCACCGGGGTCGCCGGGGTGGAGGAATCGGCTGATGACGCGTCCGGAGGCCGGGCCGGACTCGGAGCCCGGGCCGGCCTCGGGGCCCGGGCCAGGCCTTCGACGCGGGCGAAGGACGCACTGCTGCTCTGCAACTGCTCGACCCGCATCAGGATCGTGTCGAGCGGCTCGCCCAACTGCCGCAGATACAGTGCCGCGGCGACCACGGCACCCAGGCTCAACGCGCCCCGCTCGAGCAGCACTCCGCCCATCAACAGCACGGCGACCACGGGGACCGTGTACGAGACCTCCACGATCGGCCAGAGCACGGTGCGCAGGAACAGTGTGTGCAGCCGTCTGCGCCGGGACGTCTCGAGCGCGTCCCGGCTCGCGGTGACACGCCGCCGCTGCAGCCCGAACGCCTCGACCGTGCGGGCTCCGGATGCGGTGGCGGCGAGGATCTCGGCGACGTCCGAATTGGCCGCGCCCTCGGCGAGATAGGCGGTGCGCGCCCGGCGCAGATACCAGCGCATGGCGAACCAGATACCGAGCAGGCCGAGCATTCCGCAGCAGCCGAGCAGCGGGTCGACGGCGAAGACGGCGCCGAGGATGAACAGCGCCTGGGCCGTGGAGATGAGCAGCTCGGGACCCGCGTCGCGCAGGGTCGTGCCCACCGCGGCGACATCGGCGGTGCCACGAGCCGTCAGGTCGCCCGTACCGGCGCGCTCCACGCTGGAGGCGGGCAGCGCGAGTGCCCGGTCGACGAACTCCTCACGCACGCGTGCCAGGGTCCGCTCGCCGAACCGGTGCCCCACGTACCGGGCGGAGCGCGCCAGCAGCAGCTGCGCCACCGTGCAGACCAGGATGGCAAGCGCCAGCCGGTCCACGACGCTCACGTCGCCCCCTGCCCGGACCTCGTCGATGATGCGTCCGAGCAGCCAGGGGCCGACGAGACCGGCGCCCGCGGCCAGGGCATTCAGGGCGAGCGCGGCGGCGAAGGCGCGTCCGTCCGCCCGGATCAGCCGGCCCGCGGCCCGGCGTACGTCGGCGGGTTCGGCGATGGGCAGCTGAGCCGACTTCCGCGCCGACGCGGTCGCCGATTCGTGTGCCGATTCCCGTGCCCTGTTCCGCGTTGTCGTCTTCTGGGCCGATGTCTTGCGCGCCGTCGTCTTGCCGACCGTCGTCTTCCGGGCCGACATCTTCCCGTCTGTCCTCTTCTGTGCCGTCACCGAACGGCCTCCTCTGCGTCCGTGTCGCGGGCCACGAGCGCGCGGTATCCCGGTTCCCCGCCGAGGAGTTCACGGTGGCCGCCGACGGCGGCGACCTTGCCGTCGACCAGGTAGTACACGGTGTCCGCCCGGTCCAGCACCAGCGGCGACGTGCTCGTGACGACGGTCGTGCGGCCGGAGCGTACGGCCCGCAGCCGGGCCGCGACGGCGGCCTCGGTGTGTGCGTCGAGCGCCGAGGTGGGCTCGATCGCCAGCAGCACCTCGGGATCGGCCAGCAGTGCCCGGACCAGTCGTACGCGCTGCCGTTGGCCTCCGGAGAGGTTGCGGCCCCCTGCGTCGACGTCCGAGTCGAGCCCGTCCGGCAGGCCCAGGACGATGTCGTCCGCCACAGCAGCGTGCACGGCGCGGGCGATCGCCGCATCGTCCTTGCCGTCCGGTCCCCATCGGCCGCAGACCAGGTCGCGCAGTGTGCCCGCGAACAGGTCGGCCTCGTTGTCCGCGACCAGGATCCGCTCGCGGACCTGCGGCAGGGCGATCTCGTCGAGGCGCACCCCGCCCCAGGTCGCCGCCGATTCCGTGTACCGGCCGAGCCGGTCGACGACGGCCGCGGACTCCGCGGGCCGCGCGCCGACCAGCGCGGTCAGCCTGCCCGGTGCCACCTCGACGCCGGATTCCGGATCGCGCAGCACGGACGGGCACGCGGGGGCGTCCAGGGCACCGCTCCCGGCGGACCCGGTCGCAGGCTCGAGGCGTTCCGCAGGCTCGAGGCGGTCCGAGGGCCCGCGGCGTTCCGCGGGTTCGAGGCGTTCCGAGGGTTCCAGCGCCAGAAACCGTACGACGCGCCGCGCGGCGACCAGAGCCCGGCTGACCTGGTAGCCGCACTCGATGAAGAACGCCACCGGCATCACGAGGACCGCGACATAGCCGTAGACCGACACCAACTCGCCCACGGTGATGGTCCCCTGCGCGGCCAGCCGCGCCGCCAGCCAGGTCACGACGGCGAGGAAGAGCATCGGCAGGCCGATGCCGAGCGCCTGGATCCAGCTGGTCACCGCCCCGACCCGGTACCCCTCCGCCTGCAGCTCCCGCGAGTCGCGCCGGAAGTTGCCTGCGTACAGCCCTTTTCCGCCCAGGCCGTTGAGCACCCGCAGGCCCTGCGCCAGGTCGCCGATACGCGCGGTCAGCCTGCCCTGCCGCTCGCGGTACCTCGACTCCGCGCCCTGCAGCCGCGCCATGAGCGGGCTGACCAGTGCGGCGGTGAGCGGCACGCCGAGCAGTACCACTGCGGCGAGCGGCAGCGAGATCGACAGCAGGATCACGGCCACGACGACGTACGCGACGGCCGAGCCGAGGCCCGGGCCGACGATGGTCAGGGACTGGCTGATCGTCTGGACGTCGCTGACGCCGATCGTCACCACCTCCCCGGCCCTGACCTGGCGCGGCAGCGCGGCACCCAGCCGCACCGCCTGCCCGACGACGACCTTCACCGTGCGGAAGTTGGCGTCCATGCGGAGTCTGGTCATCGTGCGGTGCCGCATGATGCTCACCCAGGCGTTGAACGCCCCGAGACCCAGCAGGGCGGCGGCCCAGCCGGCCAGCGCGGTCTGGTCTCCCGGCTCCAGACCGTCGTCGATCGCGCGTGACAGCAGGTACGGCGTCAGTGCCATGAGCACCATCCAGACGCTGCCCAGCAGGGCGCCCGCGGCGGCCCGACCCCGCTGGCTGATGACCAGCCACCACAGATACCGGCCGCCGCTGCGACAGTCAGGTGTCCCGGGATCCTCGTACGCGTCGATCATCCGCCCTGCCCTTCTTCCACCCGTCAGCCCCGCCGAACACAAGCCCCCTGCCTGTGCGCACCCGCCCGTGCAAGCCCCGCCTCTACACGAGGCTGTTGCGCCATGCCCGGTGCAGATCCGCGAACCGTCCCGTACCCGCGATGAGTTCGGCGGGCGGGCCGTCCTCCACGATGCGGCCGTGCTCCATGACCAGCACCCGGTCGGCGATCTCCACCGTCGACAGGCGGTGTGCGATCACGACCGCCGTGCGGCCGTTCAGCACCGTGTGCATCGCGCGCTGCACGGCCCGTTCGCCGGGGATGTCCAGGGAGCTCGTCGCCTCGTCAAGGATCAGCACGGCAGGGTCGGCGAGAAGCGCGCGGGCGAAGGCGACCAACTGGCGCTGACCGGCCGAGATACGGCCGCCCCTCTTGCGTACGTCGGTGTCGTAGCCGTCGGGCAGGGCGCTGATGAAGTCGTGCGCGCCGATGGCCTTGGCGGCCTGTTCGATCTCTTCGCGGGTGGCGTCGGGGCGGCCGATGGCGATGTTCTCCGCGACCGTGCCGGAGAACAGGAACGCCTCCTGGGTCACCATCACCACCCCGCGCCGCAGTTCGGGCACCGACAGGTCGCGCAGGTCGACGCCGTCGAGGAGGACCCGGCCCACCGAGGGATCGTAGAAGCGGGCGAGCAGCTTGGCGAGCGTCGACTTGCCGGCGCCCGTGGAGCCGACGACGGCGACCGTCTGCCCGGCCGGGAGGGTCAGATCGAAGCGGGGCAGCACCTCGCCTCCCGTGCGGTAACCGAACGAGACGCCCTCGAAGTCGACCTCGCGGCCCGGGCGGTCACCGGCCAGGGCCGGCAGCGGGCGCGGCGACTCCGGCTCCGGAACGGACGGCTCCTGGTGCAGGAGACCGGCGATCTTGCGGAGCGAGGCGGCCGCCGACTCGTACGAGTTCAGGAACATCGCGAGCCGGTCGATCGGGTCGTAGAGCCGCCGGATGAACAGGACGGCCGCGGCCAGCACACCCAGCTCCAGGGACCCGGCCGCGACGCGGTAGGCGCCCCACAGCACCATGCCCGCCACGGCCGTGTTCGCCACGAGCCGTGAACCGACGACATAGCGCGCCATCTCCAGCAGCGCGTCCCCGTTGGTGCGCTCGTGACGGTGGTTGAGGACCGCGAAGTGCTCGTCGTTCGCACGCTCCCGTCGGAACGCGCGGACCGGGCGGATGCCGTTCATGGTCTCCGCGAACTTCACGATCACGGCGGCGATCGCCGACGACCGCTCCCCGTACACGCGGGCCGCGCGCCGCCGGTACAGCTGGATCAGGACGAACAGCGGCACGAAGGACAGCGCGGCCACGCTGCCGATGCCGAGATCGAGCCAGAGCAGCATCGCGGTGATGTAGACCGAGGCGAGGATGACGTTGATCAGCTCCTGCAGCCCCTCGGCGAGCAGCTCGCGCAGGGACTCCACGTCCGTGGTCGCACGGGAGATGAGGCGGCCGGAGGTGTAGCGGTCGTGGAAGTCCACGCTGAGGGCCTGCGCATGGCGGAAGATACGGCCGCGTAGATCGAGGAGAACGTCCTGGTTGACGCGGGCGGACAGCCGTACGAATGCGTACAGGAGGGCGCCGGAGCAGGCCGCCGCCAGCAGATAGCCGACGGCGACGGCGATCAGAGGCCCGTAGTCATGCGCCCGGAACGCGGGCACCGCGGTGTCGATGGCGTACGCGACGAGCAGCGGGCCCGCTTGCACCGCGGCCTGCTGGAGGAGCAGACACAGGGCGACCGCCCAGACGGTGCGGCGCCGGGGTGCGAGCAGCGAACGCAGCAGGGCGCCGGTCGCGCCCTTGGGCGTGGGCAGGTCGTCTTGGTCGAACGGGTCTCCCTTGGCGGGGAGTTCGGGCTCGTCGACGGGATCCGGGGTGGTCGGCGGTTTCTGAGTTGCGGCGGTGGTGGTCATGGTGCGTCGTCCCCTTGTTCGCCCTGTGCGCCCTGTTCGCCGTGTTCTCGCTGTTGGTGACCGGGCTCGCCGTGCCCGTCCTGACCGTGCCTGCCCTGGGGGTGCCGGTCCTGACCGTGCCGGTCGTGGGGGTGCCCGTCCTGGCCGTGCCCGTCTTCGCCGGACATGAGGTGCCGGTACTCGGCGTTCGTCCGCAGCAGCTCCTGATGCGTACCCACCGCGGCGATCCGTCCGCCCGACAGCAGCGCCACGCGGTCGGCGAGCAGCACGGTCGACGGGCGGTGCGCCACAACGAGAGCGGTGCTCTCGGCCAGTACCTCCCGCAGCGCCGCCTCCACCAGCGCCTCCGTGTGCACATCCAGGGCGGACAGCGGATCGTCGAGTACGAGGAAACGGGGCTCGCCCACGACGGCGCGGGCCAGCGCGAGTCGCTGCCGCTGACCGCCGGAGAGGCTGAGGCCCTGTTCGCCCACCTGGGTGGAGGCACCGTCCGGAAGCCGCCGGACGAATCCGGCCTGGGCGATGCCTAGCGCCCGGTCGAGCCGCTCGGGCTCGGCGTGCCCGTCCGAGCCCATGAAGACGTTCTCGGCCACCGACGCCGAGAACAGCGTCGGCTCCTCGAAGGCCACGGACACCAGCGTCCGCAGCTCCTCCCGCTCCATGGCGGTGATGTCCCGCCCGTCCAGGGTGATGCGCCCACCGGTGAGCTCGTGCAGGCGCGGCACAAGAGCCGTCAGGGTCGTCTTGCCGCTGCCCGTGGCGCCGACGAGGGCCATGGTCTCGCCGGGGCGGACGTGCAGATCGATCCGCTCGAGCACGGGGACGGAGTCGTCCGGGGAGTCCGGGTACCGGAACTCGACCCCGTCGAACCGCAGTCCGCCGTCGCCGGCGCGGACGCCAACGGCATCGCCATGGCCATCGCCGTCGTCATCCCTGTCCCCGCCGTCGGCCGCAGGGCCATTCACACCGACGGCCGAACCGCCGACCGCAGGGCCATTCACGCCGACGGCCGAACCGCCGACCGCACCAGGCCCCTCCTCCACCGCGTCCATGACCTCGAAATACCGCCGCGTGGCGGTCGCCGCCTCCTGGCTCATGGCGAGCAGGAAACCGATCGACTCGATGGGCCAGCGCAGCGCGAGGGCGGTGGACAGGAACGCCACCAGCGTGCCGGCCGACAGGGCACCGTCGGCGACCTGCACGGTGCCGAGGACGAGCGCGGTGCCGAGAGCCGTCTCCGGCAGAACCGTGATGAGGCACAGGATCCCGGCGAGGAGCCGCGCCTTGGTGAGTTCGGTGCCCCGCAGAGTCCCCGAGAGCTCGCGGAAGGCTCTGGCCTGACTGCGGTGCCTCCCGAACCCCTTGATGATCCGGATCCCGAGAACCGACTCCTCGACGACGGTGGTCAGATCGCCCACCTGGTCCTGCGCCGTACGTGCGGCGGTGGCGTACTTCGCCTCGAAGCGGTAGCAGAGCACCATGAGCGGTACGGCCGGAGCGAGCAGTACGAGCCCCAGCGTCCAGTCCTGCGCGATGAGGAGCCCGAATCCGGCGAGAATCGTCACGCCGTTGACCAGCAGGAAGGTCAACGGAAAGGCAAGGAACATCCGTACGACCATGAGGTCGGTGGTGCCGCGGGACAGCAACTGGCCCGACGCCCAGCGGTCGTGGAAGGCCACCGGGAGCCGCTGCAGATGCCGGTACAGATCGGCCCGCATCGCCGCCTCGACGCCGGCGAGCGGCCGCGCCACCAGCCATCGCCGCAACCCGAACAGCACGGCCTCGGCCACGCCCAGTCCCAGCAGCACGCCCGCTCCCAGCCACACCCCACTGGGGTCGCGGTCGGCGACCGGGCCGTCCACGATCCACTTCAGCACGACAGGGAAGACGAGCGACAGACACGACGCCACGACCGCGACCACCGCCGCGCTGAACCATCGTGCTCGTACGGGGCGTACGTACGGCCACAGGCGCAGCAGTGTCCGAACGGCGGACGGGGACGGGGCCTTGTGGGCCGCCGGGGCCGCGGGATCCGTGGTGGGTGCATGTGAAGTGGACATCGTTTGCGAGCCTACGGTTCGGCACTGACAGTGCCCACCGAGTTTCGGCTGGGCTGGCGTGGTCCTGTGGTCCTACGACCGGATGTAGGCGGGTGGGGCCCTGCGGGGCCTCTTCCCCAGTCCCGCCCCTTCCCGGAACTGGGGGCTTCGGCCCCAGACCCCCGCTCCTCAAGCTCCCCAGCTGCCGCTGGGAGGTGCCCCCAGAGGGGCTGAATTTCACGCCGCCACAACCCGCAACAACAAAACCGCCCGAGCCGGCACCGTCACCTCCACCCCCGCGGGGTGAACCACCCGCGGGGGCCCCGCCTGTTCCTCCCGCGACGTGTCGACCACAACCTCGTACCGCTCCGCCCACGGCGACCCCGGCAGCATGAAACTCACCGGCCGGTCCCCGGCGTGCAGCACCGCGAGGAAGCTGTCGTCGACGACCGGCGCACCCCGCTCGTCCCGTCCCGGGATGTCGCGGCCGGACAGGTACATCCCCAGCGTCGCAGCGGGCGCGTACCAGTCCCGCTCCGTCATCTCCGTGCCGCGCGCCGTGAACCACGCGAGGTCGCGCAGGCCGTCCGCCGAATGAGGGCGGCCGGAGAAGAAGGCGCGCCGCCGCAGCACCGGATGCGCGTGCCGCAGTGCGATCAGACGTGACGTCAGCTCGAAGAGGCCCCGCCAGCCCGGGTCGTCCAGGTGCGACCAGTCGACCCAGCTGATCTCGTTGTCCTGGCAGTACGCGTTGTTGTTGCCGCGCTGCGTACGGCCCAGTTCGTCGCCCGCGACCAGCATGGGCACGCCTGTGGACAGCAGCAGCGTGGTCAGCAGGTTGCGCAGTTGGCGGCGGCGCAGGGCGTTGGTGCGCTCGTCGTCCGTCTCGCCCTCCGCGCCGCAGTTCCAGGACCGGTTGTCGTCCGCACCGTCCCGGTTCCCCTCGCCGTTGGCCTCGTTGTGCTTGCGTTCGTACGACACGAGGTCGCGGAGCGTGAAGCCGTCGTGGGCGGTGACGAAGTTGACGGAGGCGTAAGGGCGGCGGCCGCCCCACGCGTACAGGTCGCTCGATCCCGAGAGGCGGTAGCCGAGATCGCGTACGTCCGGCAGGGCACCTCGCCAGAAGTCGCGCACCGCACCCCGGTAGCGGTCGTTCCACTCGGTCCACAGGGGCGGGAAGGAGCCCACCTGGTAGCCGCCCGAGCCTACGTCCCATGGCTCCGCGATGAGTTTCACGCGCCGCAGCACCGGGTCCTGAGCGATCACGGCGAGGAACGGCGACAGCATGTCGACGTCGTGCATGGCGCGTGCCAGCGCCGCCGCGAGGTCGAAGCGGAAGCCGTCGACGCCCATCTCGGTCACCCAGTAGCGCAGCGAGTCCGTGATGAGCCTCAGCACCTGCGGCTGGACCACATGCAGAGTGTTGCCGCAGCCCGTGTAGTCGGCGTACCGCCGCGCGTCCGACTGGAGGCGGTAGTAGCCGCGGTTGTCGATGCCCTTCAGGGACAGCGTCGGACCCAGCTCGCCCGCCTCCGCCGTGTGGTTGTAGACGACGTCGAGGATGACCTCGATCCCAGCCGCGTGCAGCGCCCGCACCATCCGCCGGAACTCGCCGACCTGCTGCCCGGTGGTGCCGCTCGCCGCGTACGCCGCGTGCGGTGCGAAGTACCCGATGGAGTTGTAGCCCCAGTAGTTGCGCAGGCCCTTGCGCAGCAGATGGTCCTCGTGCGCGAACTGGTGCACGGGCAGGAGTTCGACCGCCGTCACCCCGAGGCGTACGAGATGGCCGATCGCCGCAGGGTGCGCGAGGCCCGCGTAGGTGCCGCGCAGTTCCTCGGGTATGTCCGGGTGCAGCTTCGTGAAACCGCGTACGTGCAGCTCGTAGATGACCGAGTCCGCCCAGGGAGTCTTCGGGCGGCGGTCGTCGACCCACTCGTCGTCGGGGTCGTCGTCATGGACGACCACGCCCTTCGGGACGTACGGCGCCGAGTCCCGTTCGTCGCGCACCGTGTCCGCCATCCGCTGGTCCGGCCAGTCGCGCACATGCCCGTACACCTCCGGTGGCAGTCCGAAGTCGCCGTCCACCGCGCGCGCGTACGGGTCGAGGAGCAGCTTCGCCGGGTTCCAGCGGGCGCCGGTCCACGGGTCCCAGCGGCCGTGCACCCGGAAGCCGTACCGCTGTCCCGGCATCACGCCCGGCACGAAGCCGTGCCAGATCTCGTGCGTCAGTTCGGTCAGCGGGCAGCGCGTCTCGCGGCCCTCGTCGTCGAAGAGGCACAGCTCGACCGCCTCGGCCCCGCCCGCCCAGAGCGCGAAGTTCGTGCCCGCCACCCCGTCGGGGCCGACCCGGAAGCGTGCTCCGAGCGGGGTCGGAGCTCCGGGCCACGCCGGAACGGCCGGCAGTGCCGGTTTGCTGCGCCGGCCGCCCCCACTCTCGACTTCTCCCCCAGTGCCTTGAAGGGCCTGGGAGGTACCCCCAGAGCGGGGGGACCTCCACAGCACGGCGGCTGGGCGCTCGGGCGTCCCGTTGCCCGTGCGCCGGCCCTCCTGAACTGCCTCCTGCTCGGCTGCGCTCGACACCTGTCAGCCTCCCGCGGCTCGGTGAGACGAGGCGCGACAGAAGGCCTGCGGCGTCGCCCCTCTTTTTTGGTTCGTTCGCCTCCGGGGCGCTCCAGCCGGTGTCGAGAAGCCGATCGTGCTCAGCCCTTCGGCCTCTGCGCGCCCGACTTCTCGCCACCGGAGCGCCCCCGCGGCTCTCAGGGGCGCGGCTCCCCACGCGATCGTCCTCCCAGTGTTCTGCCCACAGCATGGCTCGCACTCACGTTTCCCCAGGAGGGGGAACTGTGGGTTTCCCCAGGAGGGGGAACGCTCGGTTTCCCGAGGAGGGTGCCCGTCGTTGGGATGGGCGTGATTCAGAAAGTGACGCGCGCTGGACGCGCAGGCGCCGCCCTGGCTGCCGTACTGACATGGGCCTGCCTGCTGGCAGGAGCGGCCGGTTGCACCCCGGACGGGGTCGCCGGCAAGCCACTGTCCCTCGAGGACGTGATCCGCATCTCGCCGGCCGACGGCAGCAAGGGCGTGAGCGTCGACGCACCCATCCGGGTGTCGGTGCCCGACGGACGGCTCGAGTCCGTGAAGGTGGTCAGGTCCCAGGACGCCCAGGACTTCCCGGTGCCGGGCCGCATCTCCCAGGACGGCATGACCTGGCGGCCGAACGTCAAGAAGCTGGAACTGGCCGCCAAGTACACGGTGGATGCGGTGGCACTGGACAGCAGGGGCCGCCGCTCCGCCCGGCACACCACGTTCACGACGGTCGTCCCCGATGAGCGGTTCATCGGCTATGTCACCCCGGAGAACCGTTCCACCGTGGGCGCCGGCATGATCGTCTCGCTGGAGTTCAACCGCGAGATCGAGAACCGAGCAGCAGTCGAACGCGCCGTGCGCGTCCGCTCCGAACCGGCCGTCGAGATCGCCCCGCACTGGTTCGGCAACACCCGCCTGGACTTCCGTCCGGAGAGATACTGGAGGCCGGGCACCAAGGTCACCGTCGATCTGCGGCTGCGCGACGTGCAGGCCGCGCCGGGCGTCTACGGACTGCAGGAGAAGACCTTCTCGTTCACCATCGGCCGCAGTCAGGTCAGCCGGGTGGACGTCGCCGCGCACACCATGCAGGTGCGCCGCGACGGCGAGCTCGTCGCCACCATGCCGATTACCGCGGGTGCGCCCAAGACCACCACGTACAACGGGAAGATGGTGGTCAGCGAGATGCTCGAGACGACCCGGATGAACAGCCGCACGGTCGGTTTCGGCGGTGAGTACGACGTCCCGGACGTGCCGCACGCCATGCGGCTCACCACATCCGGCACCTTCCTGCACGGCAACTACTGGATCCACAACGCCTTCGGCGTCGCGAACGTCACCCACGGATGTATCGGGCTGCGCGATGTGAAGGGCGGCAACCAGGACACACCGGCCGCCTGGTTCTTCGACCGGAGCCTCATCGGGGACGTCATCGAAGTGGTCAACTCCGCCGACAAGGAAGTCGCTCCGGACAACGGCCTCAACGGCTGGAACATGGACTGGGACGAGTGGAAGGCGGGCTCCGCGGACTGACTCCCCCTCCGAGGCCGGCCGGCCCGCCAACACCGCCACCAGGGCTCCCCATGATTGAAGTTGGAACTGAACGGTGACAATCGCAAGGAGTCACCGAAGTCAGCCGTGTGGTTAATTTGCGCAGTGCGCGCGGGACGCGCGGGGGGCGGGCCTGACCAGGCCATGCGAGGGGAGAAACACATCTTGAACGGGCGACCGATATCGGGGGCGCCGGTTGGTGCGGGGCTGCGCCAGGGGCGAAGCGGCGGTGCGAGGCGGGGGAGTGCCACCGGGCGACGGGCTCGTACGGACCGGCCGGGTGGCACGGGTGTTCTCGCCCTGGTGCTGGGCGCGTTGCTGATACTCGTCACGGCGTGCGGCGGGGGCGGCGGCTCGAGCTCAGGCAGCGGGGACAAGAAGGGCAAGGGCTCGGACAAGGCGGCGGAGGCGACCGCACCGTCGCAGGCCGTCGTGAAGATATCCCCCAAGGACGGCGCGGACGACGTCAAGACGACCGGCGTCCTCAAGGTCACCGCGGACAAGGGCAAGCTCACCGAGGTCGAGGTCGAGGACTCCAAGGGCAATCCGGTCGAGGGAGAGATCACGGACGGCGGCGCCGAGTGGACGCCCTCGCACCACCTCGCCTCGGCGACCAAGTACAAGGTCCACGCGGTGGCGGAGGACTCCGAGGGCCGCCAGTCGGCCAAGGACGCGACCTTCACCACCCTCGTACCGAAGAACACGTTCATCGGCTACTTCACGCCCGAGGACGGCTCGAAGGTCGGCGTCGGCATGCCCTTCTCGATCCGCTTCACGCGCGGGATAACCAACCCCGAGGACGTCGAGAGGGCGATACAGATCAAGACCGAGCCCTCCGTGCCCGTCGAGGGCCACTGGTTCGGCAACGACCGCCTGGACTTCCGCCCGGAGAAGTACTGGAAGGAGGGCACCAAGGTCACCGTGAAGCTCAACCTCGACGGCGTGGAGGGACGGCCCGGCGTCTACGGCAAGCAGGCCAAGACCGTGTCCTTCACGATAGGCCGCAACCAGGTCTCGGTCGTGGACGTCAAGAAGCACACGATGAAGGTCATGCAGGACGGCAAGGTCATCAAGACCATCCCCGTCACCACGGGCAAGCCGGGCTACGACACCTGGAACGGCCAGATGGTCATCAGCGAGAAGCTCACGGTGACCCGCATGAACGGCGAGACGGTCGGCTACGGCGGCGAGTACGACATCAAGGACGTCCCGCACGCCATGCGCCTGACCACCTCCGGCACCTTCATCCATGGCAACTACTGGGGCGGCGGCGCCTTCGGCAACTACAACGCCAGCCACGGCTGCATCGGTCTGCGCGATGTGCGCGGCGGCTACGACAGCGGCGTGCCGGCCGCGTGGTTCTTCAACCACTCGCTGATCGGCGACGTCGTGGTCGTCAAGAACTCCAACGACCGGATCGTCGACCCGGCCAACGGGCTCAACGGCTGGAACATGTCGTGGGAGAAGTGGAAGTCGTAGGAGTCGTACGGCGGACGGGCTCGGTGTGTGACTGATCGCACCGGGCCCGTTGTCGTTAGTCGCCGTTAACCTGCTCTGCATGACTGTGCATCTCGAAGTCGCCGAAGGCGTCGGCACCATCCGCCTCGACCGCCCCCCGATGAACGCGCTGGACATCGCCGTCCAGGACCGGCTCCGCGAGCTGGCCGAGGAGGCCACACGCCGCGAGGACGTACGCGCCGTGATTCTCTACGGCGGCGAAAAAGTGTTCGCGGCGGGCGCGGACATCAAGGAGATGCAGGCCATGGACCATACGGCGATGGTCGTACGCTCCCGGGCCCTGCAGGAGTCCTTCACCGCCGTGGCCCGCATCCCCAAGCCCGTTGTCGCCGCCGTCACCGGCTATGCGCTGGGCGGCGGCTGCGAGCTGGCGCTGTGCGCGGACTACCGGATCGCCGCGGACAACGCCAAGCTCGGCCAGCCGGAGATCCTCCTCGGCCTGATCCCGGGCGCGGGCGGCACCCAGCGGCTGTCCCGGCTGATCGGCCCCTCCAAGGCCAAGGACCTCATCTTCACCGGCCGTATGGTGACGGCGGAGGAGGCCCTCTCGCTCGGCCTGGTCGACCGTGTCGTACCGGCCGCCGAGGTCTACGAGCAGGCGCACGCCTGGGCGTCCCGGCTCGTCCAGGGACCGGCCATCGCGCTCCGCGCCGCCAAGGAGTCCATCGACGCAGGCCTGGAGACGGACATCGACACCGGCCTCGCGATCGAACGCAACTGGTTCTCGGGCCTGTTCGCCACGGAGGACCGCGAGCGCGGCATGCGCAGCTTCGTGGAGGAGGGGCCGGGCAAGGCAAAGTTCCTGTGACTGTGATTTCGCTCTGGCGAACTTGTATGTGAGCACCGGGAGTTGAGTCGGCATTCACGGGGTCGGACGGGCCGGCGTCAGGGCGCCGGCCTCGGCCCGTCGCTCGATGGAGCGGATTCTGCGAGCTTTGAACAACTCTTGAGGAGTCCTTCCCAGGGCCGTCGCGCGATCACTGCTCGGCGTGAAGTCACCGCAGGCCAGGCGGGGTTCTGGGACACCTTCACTGCCATGGGCATATGCCCATCCGGCCGCCCGGAGTAAAGGGTTCCAGTACACGTATTCCTGCGGAACCCCTCCGCGGAGCGCTCCGGGCGGCCATGATGGGGGCATGGCAGCGGGGCTGGAGGGTTTCGAGCAGCCGCGACGGCTGGCCGGTGCGACCGCGGCGCGCTGGTCTCCGGCGGTGGAGGACGAACAGGCGCTCAAGGCGCTGGACTTGTACGGCAATCCGGCAGAGGCGGAGGTTTCGCTGCCGTCGCGCCCCGAGTCCGCGGCCACCGCGCGCCGGCTCGCCCAGGTCGTGGTCCTCCGCCACTGGGGGCTCACCCCGAGGCTCACCGAGGACGTTGTGCTCCTTGTCTCGGAACTCGTCGGCAACGCCGTGCGCCACACGGGTGCCCGCATCTTCGGGCTGCGCATGCAGCGCCGCCGTGGCTGGATCCGGATCGAGCTCCGCGACCCTTCGCGCGGGCTGCCCTGTCTGATGCCCGTTCATGAGCTCGACATCAGCGGCCGCGGGCTCTTCCTCGTCGACAAGCTCTCCGACCGCTGGGGTGTGGATCTGCTGCCGCGCGGCAAGACGACGTGGTTCGAAATGCGCGTCTGACGCACAGAAGCCCCCGTTCGTCGTTGTGCGGCGGCTGGGGGCTTCTGTGGAATGCCGTGGATGCGGTGGGGTGTGCTCCACGGCAGCGGTTGACGACCTTGGCCCGGGTCAATGGAGAGGTCGTGTCCCCGACTATGTCAGACAACAGCCATCGATCCAAGATCCCTACTCGGGCATATGTGCTCAATGTGGGAGAAATGCTGAATGAATCCTTGGTGATCTCGACCACCCGCCTGGTAAATAGCGGCTGAACGCGACCGGAATCGGCCATACTGCAAGATCTTTTCGGTCATCGAACGGTGTGACCCGCGACCCGCAGACACCTGGAACCGGGTCAATCGTTATTCAGCCTGGCAAGTCCCCTTAAATGGGGCGAGTGACCACTGCCGACCGCCGCTCCGCCCTGCGCACGGGCGCCGGGCTCGCCGTCGCGGGCACGCTGACCGCCGGGTGTTCCGCGAGCGGCCCGGCACGCTCCGCAGGACCCCGTCCGGGCGAGCCCTCAGCGCGCCCGACCCCTGCCGAGCCGTCCGCCGACGTCCCCGGCCCTCGCCGCTTCCCCGGCCTGCCCGCCCAGATCAGTCACAGTCCCCGCGGGCGCCCGGAGGTCGCGCTCACCTTCCACGGCCAAGGCGACCCCGCCACCGCCGTGGCGCTGCTCGAGACGGCCGAGCGCGCGGACGCACGGGTGACCGTCCTCGCCGTCGGCACCTGGCTCGACGAGCATCCGGAACTCGCCCGCCGGGTCCTCGACGGCGGCCACGAGCTCGGCAACCACACCCTCAACCACCGCGCCATCAACGCCATGTCCGAGTCCGAGGCGGCCGCGGAGATCAACGGCTGCGCGGACCGGCTGCACCGGCTCACCGGCTCCATCGGCAGCTTCTTCCGGCCGTCCCAGGCAAAGGAGGCCTCCCCGCTCGTCGAACGCCTCGCCCGCAACGCGGGCTACCCGCACGTCCTGTCGTACGACGTCGACTCGCTCGACTTCACCTCGCCCGGGCCCGAGGCCGTCGTCCGCACCGTCGGCGGACAGGTGCGGCCCGGATCGGTGGTGAGCCTGCACTTCGGGTACGCGGACACGGTTGCCGCGCTGCCCGCCCTCCTCGACCTTCTCGACCGCCGCGGACTGCGCGCGGTGACCACCACGGAGCTGTTGACCTGATGCCCCTGCACCTGACCCTCACCAAGCGCGCCGGTGTACTGCTCGCCGGCGCCCTGCTGGCCGCACTCGCGGGCTGCGGCGCCCCGCCGTTCGACCAAGCGGACCAGGACCTCGGCACACAGGGTGCAGCCACTCCATCCGCCAGTCCGACCGTCAAGTCGCCCGTCCAGGTGCCCGCCAGACCGAAGGCGATCCAGGGGCTGGCGGGCATGCCGCCCGTACTCGACCCCAAGGACGTGTATGCGGCCGACCGTCCCGGGAAGCTCTCGCCGGTCGTCAAGGACTTCCCGTCCCGCGTCTACGTCCCCAACACCGAGTCCAACACGGTGTCGGTCATCGACCCCGCGACGTACCAGGTGATCGAGACGATCCCGGTCGGCATCCAGCCCCAGCACGTCGTGCCCTCCTGGGACCTGAAGACGCTGTGGGTCAACAACAACCGCGGCCACACGCTCACGCCCATCGACCCGAAGACCGGCAAGGCGGGCGACCCCGTCGAGGTGCACGACCCGTACAACCTCTACTTCACGCCCGACGGGAAGTACGCCGTGGTCATGGCCTCGCTGGACCGCGAGCTCGTCTTCCGCGACCCGCACACGATGAAGCCCGTCAAGACCGTGCCGGTCAGCTGCTACGGCGTCAACCACGCCGACTTCTCGCTCGACGGCCGGTACTTCGTCGTCTCCTGCGAGTTCTCCGGCGAGCTGCTCAAGGTCGACACCGCGCAGATGAAGGTCATCGGCCAGCAGAAGCTGCCCTTCTCGGGGGCCATGCCGCAGGACGTGAAGATCTCCCCGGACGGCAAGACCTTCTACATCGCCGACATGATGGCCGACGGCATGTGGGTGCTCGACGGCGACACGTTCACCGAGCCGAAGCTGATGCCCACCGGCAAGGGCACCCACGGCCTGTACGTCAGCCGCGACTCGAAGGAGATGTACATCTCCAACCGCGGCGAAGGCACCATCTCCGTCTTCGACTTCACCCGGAACCAGCTCACCAAGAAGTGGACGCTGCCCGACGGCGGCAGCCCCGACATGGGCGGCGTCTCGGCGGACGGCGATGTGCTGTGGCTGTCCGGGCGATACGACTCCGAGGTGTACGCCATCGACACACGCACCGGCCAGCAGATCGCCCGCATCCGCGTCGGCGGCGGCCCGCACGGCCTGGCCGTCTACCCGCAGCCGGGCCGGTACTCACTGGGGCACACGGGCGTTTTCCGCTGACCGTGTGCCCACGCCGACCTCAGAGGGCACGACGATCCCGATGGGCGCGGTGGGCAACGCCCGATCTCAGAGGGCGTTTACGTAGGTTCATTCCGAAAGGCGGCTTTCAATGCTGCCCCGGTTTGCTTCACTTCAGGTTCTATGCGAACTTCGTGGACCGTTGCCGCCTCGAGCCCGCCCTCCGTTTCACTCGCTTCTGCTGCTGGGAGTCCGTCTGATTTGAGGATGCGGCAGAACCTCCTGATGACCGGCGGAACAGCATCTTCCGGCCCGTCCGTGGCAACGCTACGGCGTGAGCCAGCGGAAGCCGTACCCCAGTGACCTGTCCGACGCCCGGTGGGCCCTGATCGAGCCGACCCTGACGGCATGGCGGAAAGCCCGGCTCGACCGCAGGCCCACCGGAAAGCCGGCCAAGGTCGACCTCCGTGACGTGTTCAACGCGATTCTCTACGTGAACCGGACCGGAATACCGTGGAAATACCTTCCGCACGACTTCCCGAGCCACGGCACCGTCTACTTCTACTACGCCGCCTGGCGTGACGAGGGAATCTTCGCTCAGCTCAATTACGACCTCACCGCTCTGGCCCGGGTGAAGGAGGGACGCAAGCCCGAACCGACCGCCTCCGTCATCGACACCCAGAGCGTCAAGACCTCCACCAACGTGCCCGTGACCAGCCAGGGAACGGACGCCGCGAAGAAGATCGTGGGCCGGAAGCGAGGCATCCTCACTGACACCATCGGCCTGATCCTCGCTGTGACCGTCGCCGCCGCGAGTCTCTCCGAGAACGCCCTGGGGATACGCCTCCTCGACCAGGCCAAGGCGACCTACCCGATCATTTCCAAGAGCTGGGTCGACACCGGCTTCAAAAAGGCCGTCGTCGAGCACGGAGCGGAGCTCGGAATCGACGTCGAAGTCGTCGACAAAAACCCCGGAACCCGCGGCTTTCACGTCCTCAAAAGGCGCTGGGTGGTTGAACGCAGCATCGGTTGGATCATGATGCACCGTCGGCTCGCCCGCGACTACGAAACTCTCGCCGCCAGCTCCGAAGCCATGATCCAGGTCGCATCGATCGACAATCTCGCCAAGCGCATAACGGACGAGTCCACGCCAACCTGGCGAGGGACTTACTAGGGCATAAGCCGCAACCCGTCAAGATCAAACGCCCTCTCAGGGCGGACGGCACCTACTGTCGCTCGCCGGCGAACGTAGGGCCTGAAGATCGCAAACCTGCCCGGGCGCGCATGGATACTCAAGCCCCATCGTCGCCCAGTGAGTTTGGTTCGCCCGGCCCGCCCCCTGGGGCTGCGCCAGAACGGCGTCCCAGGGGGCGTGTTCATGGATGGAGTTGTTCAGTCGGTGGCGTTGGCTGCGTTGGTGATGAGGCGGGTGACCGCGTCCGGGTGGCTGACCATCGCGCAGTGGGAGGCGGCGACCTCCACGGTGCGGGTGCCGGCGCGCCGGTAGAAGAAGCGCTGCAGCGCTGGAGGGATCGCCTTGTCCTGAGTGGCTATCAGGCCCCAGGAGGGTATGGTGTGCCAGGCGGCGGCCTGGGTGGCGTCGCTGAAGCAGGCAGCGCTGAACGGGCGCTGGGTGGCGGCCATGATGCGGGTGGTGGAGGTGGGCAGGTCGGCGGCGAAGACCTGGCGGAGCTTGTCGGGCTGGAGGTAGAGGTCGGTGCCGGTGGTGCCGTCCGGGTTCGGGTAGGGGACGGGGGTGAGGGCGGCCTGGATCTCGCTGCCGGGGTAGCGGCCGATGAGCTCGCCCAGCACTTCGTCGGTGTCAGGGACGAACGCGGCGACGTAGACGAGGGCCTTGACGTTCGCATGGCCCGCGGCGGCGTTGGTGATGACCGCGCCGCCATAGGAGTGGCCGGCCAGGACGACCGGGCCGTCGACGCCGTCCAGGAAGCTGGACAGGTACGCGGCGTCGGTGGGGAGGCTGCGCAGCGGGTTGGCGGGGGCGATCACCCGGTAGCCGCGCCCTTGCAGTTGGGCGGTGACGTCGCTCCAGCTGGCGGTCGCGTCGGCGAATCCGCCGTGCACCAGCACCACGGTCGGTCTGGTGCCGGACGCGGTGTGGTTGGTGGCGGAGGCGGGTGAGGTGAGCGGCCCCAGTGCTGCCGTGCCGGCGGCGGCAGCCGCGGTGGCGAGCACGGTTCGGCGCGTTGGTTGCGGGCTCATGAGAAGGCTCCTTCAAGATAGATCGGACAGGACGGGGGCTCGCCCGGCGGAGCGCGCCGGGCAAGTTGAGGGAAGCGGGCCGCGGGGCCGGATTGCGGCTAGGGCTGGCCTTGTTGTCTTGGGCGGCCTGGGCGATGACGACGGCCGGGCGGGACAGGTACGCGGCGTGGATGCCGGGGTCTCGGACACGGTGGCATCGGCCCGTTCGGACATGGCGCGTTGGGCGGGCGGCGAGATCATGCGGTCGCTGGCATCGCCGGCACCGGTTCGATCGGTGACGCAGTGTGGCCCGGTATGTCGGTGGTGCGGTGATGTTGCTGGTGCGGCCGGGGGCGACGGCAGTGATACACCAGGGCCGGAGGCAGATTCGCCCAGACAGTCCGTCCGAGGACGACTTCCTCGAACCTATCCGTCAATGATCTGCGCAGTCGGCGAGCCAGGATGAACCGGCGGGCATGGACATAGGCGAAGGTCGTGAAGGCGCCCTCTGGCGACAAGGCGTCCACGATGGCGTCGAGCAGTTCACGCTGTCGTTCGGGCCGAAATGCCGCCCATGGCAGGCCGCTGACGATGGCATCGGCCGGACCGAGGCCGCGGTCGGCAAGGATGGTGGCGACGTCACGGGCGTCGGCTGTGACCGCTTCGAGGCCGGCGTAGCGTTGGGTCAGCAGGGCGGTGAAACGTTCATTGACGTCGAGGGCGATATGGCGCCCTCGACCGTCGAGTCGCTCTTGTATGGTCCGGCTGAATGCGCCGGTTCCGGAGCCAAGCTCCACGACGACCGGTTGCCCCATTGACGGTATCGGCGATGCCATCTGTCGGGCGAGAGCTTTGCTGCTGGGAATCACCGATGCGACCACGGTTGGCGCCTTGGCGAATTCACGGATGAACGGCATGAGAGTGTTGTCCACGACACTGTCTTTCTCGCCGCTGAAATGGGCGGACGCGATGGGTCGGGTCCCAGGTCATTGCCAGCACAACGGGCATCGCACCCCTAGGCAGCGCGCGGCCGTCGGCTCCGCCGTGGTGAGGGTTCCGGCGTGCGTGCTCGCCCTGTCCGCACAGCCCGGAGATTCCAGCACGTCTGGCTGTTCGTGTACGGGGTGAGCAGACGCTGTAGGCGACGGGCCAATGGGAGTGCCTGTACGCGGCCCTGGGCTGAATGCCTGGATGACGTGGGTCAGCTCTCCGTTCGCGAGGTGTGTGATGCCGCTGGCCTCGATTACGGAGTGGGATATGCGATGCGACGAGCGGTCCGCTCAGCTGGGTGTGGCCGGGGGCTCGGATTGGCCGGTGACCGGTGACTGGTGGCGCGGCCCACACGCGAGCCGCGCCACCTGGCCCTCCTAGCGATGGATGGCCTTGAGCTCGAGGAACTCCTCGATCCCGATCCGGCCCAGCTCGCGGCCGTTGCCGCTCTGCTTGTACCCGCCGAACGGCGCGGTGAGGTTGAATTCGCCGCCGTTGACGATGACCTGGCCGGTGCGCATGCGCCTGGCCACGGCCAGCGCGTGGTCCGGCTCGCCGAACACGGCCCCGCCCAGGCCGTAGATGGAGTTGTTGGCGATGGCGACGGCCTCGTCCTCGTCGGCGTAGGGGATCACCGAGAGTACCGGGCCGAAGATCTCCTCCTGGGCGATGACGGCGTCCGGCGCGACGTTCGCGAAGATCGTCGGGCGGACGTAGACGCCGCGTTCGATGCCCTCGACCGGGCCGGAGCCGCCGAACGCGACGGTGGCGCCGTCTGCGATGCCCCGCTCGATGTAGCCGGAGACCCGGCTCTGCTGGGCGGTGGAGGACATCGGCCCGATCCGGGTGGCCGGGTCGGTCGGGTCGCCCACGCCGTAGGATGCGGCGGCGGCCACCGCGAGCTCGACGATCTCGTCGTGCCGGTGCGCGGGCACCAGCATCCTGGTCCACGCCGCGCAGGTCTGGCCGCCGTTCAGCCACGCGTACTCGAGGCCGATGTCGACGGCGCGGTGCAGGTCGGCGTCGTCGAGGATGACATTGGCCGACTTGCCGCCCAGCTCCAGCGCCACGCGCTTGACGGTGTTGGTCGCAGCGATCGATACCTGCTTGCCGGCGCCGGTGGATCCGGTGAACGACACCATGTCGATGCCCTGGTGGCCGGCGATCGCTTCGCCGACTACCGACCCGGCGCCGTACACGACGTTGAAAACACCCGCCGGGATCCCCGCCGACGCGGTCACCTCGGCGAACAGGGCGGCGGTGAGCGGGGTGGCCACGCTGGGCTTGAGTACCACCGTGCAGCCGGCGAGCAGCGCCGGCGCGACCTTCGCGACGGTCTGGTACAGAGGGGCGTTCCACGGCGTGATCGCTCCGACCACACCGATCGGCTCGCGCACGACCAGCGCATTTCCCAGTTCCTCCTCCCAGACGAAGCCGTCGGCCACCGACGCGAAGCTGCTCACCACCTGGGAGGGCAGCTCGGCCTGCATGACCTTGGCGTACGAGATCGGCGAACCCATCTCGGAGGTGACGGTCGAGGCGAAGCCGTCGATGGCGCCCTTGATGCCGTCGGCGATCCTGGCGATCGCGGCGGCCCGCTCAGTGGCCGGCACCGCCGACCACTGCGGGAGCGCGCGCTGCGCAGCCGCGACGGCACGGTCGACATCGGCCGCGGTACCCGCCGGCGCGTCGGCGATCACTGCGTTGGTGGCCGGGTTCACGACATCGATGCGCTCAATCCCGTCGCCGGCGGTCTCGGCGCCGCCAATCCAGTGCTGGAGCGCTAGCTGGCCGCTCATGAGCCGATCTCCTCGTTGCGAAGCGGGGTGGTCCGGGAAACCCGCAGGCTCCCTGGCATGGCGTGCTGCATCACATAACTCGTTTCTCGTCAGGAACGTCGAAAGAACGTGCATCAGATGAAGGGAGCCGGCGCCCGCGTCTGCGCCGCCGGAGGAGGTGGGCACCTGGACCCGTCAGGGGGCGGGCCGGCCCCCTTCCCCGTCTGATGGAGGGGAAGGGGGGCGGCTGCACGGGCGGCGGCCGGCGAGTTCGCGTGCGGGCTAGACGACCTTGGGCCTGTCGACCATGGAGGCGGCGTCGTGGTAGAACAGCCGGTTCTCGACGATCTTGCCGTCCTTGACGGTGAACTGCTCGATGAACCGGGTCAGCTCTCCGGTCCTGACGTCCGTGATGCCGACACATGCCGCGACGCGGTCGCCGTCGGCGATGGTGTAGTGGAGCGTGATCGAAGAGATGTCAAGATAGTTCGGCAGGACCTGGGCGAGGGCGAGGAACCCCTCCCTGCCGCGGTAGGTCTTCCCGAAGGGCAGGAACAGCGGTTCGATGACTGCGATGTCGTCAGACAGGTGGGAGAGGACTCCCTCGAAGTCGCCCTTGTTCGCCGCGGCGAACATGCCTTCGACGACCGCGCGGTTCTGCTCGGTCAGTGAGGTGGCTGCGGACATGGTGCTTCTCCTTTGAGACGAAGGCTCTCGTGCGTCGAGAACCGCGTTCGGGTCGGGTTTCGGGTTGGCTGCGGCACCCGTGTCGGGGCGGGGGTTCAGCGGTCGATCGTGGATTCGTTGAAGTCGTCGTGCCGGGCGCCGGTGGCCGGCGTGAGGGTGTCGAGCCGCTGCAGCTGACCGGCGGTCAGCACGACGCCGTCGGCGGCGGAGTTCTCCTCCACGCGTGCGGCGCGCCGGCTGCCGGGGATCGGGGCGATGTCCCCGCCCTGGGCCACCAGCCAGGCCAGTGCGATCTGCGCCGGGGTGGCGTCGACCTCGGCCGCGATGGCCCGTACCTCCTCCACGAGCTGCAGGTTCTGGTAGAAGGCATCGCCGATGAATCGCGGATTGGTCTTGCGCCAGTCGCCCTCGGGGATCTCCTCCGGCGTGCGGATCTGGCCGGTCAGGAATCCGTGCCCGAGCGGCGCGTAGGGGACGAGGCCGATGCCCAGCTCCCGCAGCAGGGGCAGCAGGTCGGCCTCCACGTCGCGGGTCCACAGGGAGTACTCGGTCTGCAACGCGGAGATCGGGTGCACGGCGTGGGCGCGGCGGATCGTGTCCGCAGATGCCTCGGACAAGCCGATGCTCAAGACTTTGCCTTCGGCGACCAGCTCCGCCACGGTGCCGATGGTCTCCTCGATCGGGGTGTTGCGGTCGACCCGGTGCTGGTAGTACAGGTCGATCCGGTCGGTGCGCAGGCGCTTCAAGGAACCCTCGACGGCGGCGCGGATATTGGCCGGACTGCTGTCGAACATGTCGGTTCCGTCACCGACATGGGACAAGATGCCGAACTTGGTGGCGAGGACCACCTGGTCGCGCCGGCCCTCCAGCGCCTGGCCGACGATCTCCTCGCTGTGGTAGGGGCCGTAGCTCTCGGCGGTGTCGATATGGGTGACGCCGAGGTCGAGCGCGCGATGGACGGCGCGCACGGATTCGGCGTCGTCCAGGCCGCCGCCGGACAGGAGGGTGCCGGCCATGGACATCGCGCCCAGTCCGATCCGGGAAACCCGCAGGTTCCCCAACATGGCGTGCTGCATCAGAGTCTCATTTCTCGAAAATGTCGAAGGAATGTGCAGGGGAAACAGAGGGCTGCGGCGATGGCATCCGGGTGCCGATTTCGATCTCGTTCGTGTTCCAGCCAACATCGGTCCACCGCGTCCCGACAGCCACTGCCAAGAGGGGTACTCGCAGGACCCCTTCCAGGTCGCGGGCCGGGCCTACCCTTGATCTCATGGATGAGAAGGAGGCCGCCCGGGCGGCGGTTCGCGAGTTCCTTACCGCCCGCCGCGCCCGCGTCACGCCCGCCGACGTCGGCCTTCCGCAGGGCACCCGCCGCCGGGTGAAGGGCCTGCGCAGGGAGGAGGTGGCGTTGCTCGCCGGGGTCAGCCCGGAGTACTACGTGCGGCTCGAACGCGGCCAGGCAACCGGGCCCTCTCCCGGAGTCGTCGACGCCGTTGCCGCAGTGCTGCGTCTGGACGACGATGAGCGCGCCCACCTCGACCGGCTGCTCGCCGCACTGTCCCCCGCGACCCGCAAGCGGCGTCGCAGCGCACCGAAGGATCTGATCACCCCTGGAGTCCGGGTGCTGCTGGACTCCCTGGACCATCTGCCCGCAGTGGTCTTCAACGCCCGGTTCGACATCCTCGCCGCTAACACCTTGGGGCGCGCCCTCTTGGCGCCTGTGTTCGCTATGCCGGGGCGGACGAACAGTGCTCGGTTCCTGTTTCTCGACGAGCCCCGGGCGCGGGATCTGTTTCCCGAGTGGGATCGGATCACGGCCGGCACTGTGGCGATCCTGCGGGTCGAGGCCGGCCTCCACCCCCACGACCCCGACCTGACCGAACTGATCGGCGAGCTCGCGACCCGCAGTACGGAGTTCCGTACCCGCTGGGCAGACAACGACGTACGAGCGGCCCGAGCCGGCGCCAAGACCTTCCGCCACCCGATCATTGGCGAGATCACACTGCCTTACGAGGCGCTGCGCGTCGACGCCGTCTCCAACCAGATCATCAACGTCTACACCCCACAACCCGGCAGCCCCGAAGCCGACGCGATCCGCCTCCTGGCCAGCTGGAACGCCGATGATCAACGGATCGGCAACTCGACAGCGGGCACACACGGCCAGAACCCTGAGGAATCCTGATCTCTGACCCGTGTCCCTGCCTGCACCGCCTCGGGCTGATCATGAAGGCGCCCACAGTGGGGGCTGGGACCCGTGGCGGAGCTGGGGGACGATCGGCGCTTGCCGACCGGGCTCTGGTCGGGGCTGGTCCGCGGGCGCCGGGCAGGTGCGGTGTCCGGGCGTCGTTCAGCCACTGGCGGCCTGCTTGATCAGATCGGCGACAGCGATGGGCTGTGAGACGTAGACGGCGTGACTGCCGGCAACCTCGATGGTGTGCGCGCCGATGCGCTCGGCCATCGCGCGCTGGGCGGGTGGCGGGATCATGCGGTCGTCGGTGGCCACCAGGTACCAGGACGGCTTGGTGCGCCACGCCGGCGTCGCCACGGCGCCGCCGGCCGCGTCCAGGCCCCAGGGAACCTGCGAGTCGGCGAGGAACTCGGCCTGGGCGCGCGGAAGGTCGCCGGCGAAGGCGTCGGCAAACTTGTCGCGGTCCAAGAGCAGATATCCGTCGACCGGCGGCAGGATCGGCGGGACCGCAGCACCCGGCGGCGGGTCGGCGATCAGGGTGTTCACGGACTCGCCCTTGTCGGGGGCGAACGCGGCGACGTACACCAGCCCGGCGACCTTGCCGTGGTTGCCGGCCTCGGTGACCACCACACCGCCGTAGGAGTGGCCGACCAGGATGACCCGGCCGGGCTGCGCGTCGATGACCTGCCTGGTGGCGGCCACATCGCCGTCCAGCGACAGCGTCGGGTTCTGCACGACGGCCACGTTGTAGCCGTCGGCCCTGAGAGCTTCATAGACCCCCTGCCAGCCGGAGCCGTCCACGAAGCCTCCGTGGACAAGTACGACGTTCGCGCGCTGCGCGTTGTCGCTCATCATTCCTCCCGGGTTCGCCGGGCCGCGTGTGCGGCTCTTGGCCTGAACTGTAGGAATGGCGGCGTCCTGGCCGCCGCCGTCAAATGACTGACTCCCGATGGCCAAACAGACTTACGTCACCCCGACATGAACCCGTCGCGACGCTGGACGCATCCGTTTTCGGCCGACCGCTGCCGCAGCACTCCGAGATGCTTGGCAGACCGGCCCAGCGTGGCGAACGCATCCACACCGTCCCCCTGAGCCATCCCTGCGCTCCGAAAGAGGGCTGGGGCATACTCCGCGCCAACAGCATCGTCCAACGCCTGTGCGTCACCTTCCCCGCACAGCTTCGTCCCCGAGAGCGCGAGCTCTCGAGGTCCCTACGTCTCCTCAGGCGCTCGCAGGTCCGCGAGCGCATCCCGCAGTGCTGCCCGCGAGCTGATGCCCAGCTTCGGGAACAAGTGATAGAGGTGGGTGCTCACCGTGCGGGAGGAGAGGCAGAGCCGCTCGCCGATTTGCTTGTTCGTCAGTCCCGCGGCGGCAAGAGCCGCGATCTCGCTTTCCTGCGGCGTCAGTTGAGCGGTTGTCTGCGAGGCCAAGCGACTGGCGGGCGCACCGCTTGCTCGGAGTTCGGCACCCGCCCGCGCTGCCCACGGGGCGGCACCGAGGCGTTCGAAGGTGCCCATGGCAGCCGTCAGATGACTCTGGGCCAGTGAGGCGCACTGTGCTCGGCGCAGGCGTTCGCCGTAGGCGAGTTGGATCCGGGCCTGCGCAAACGGCCAGCGGTCTGCTCCCGGGGTCGCGAGCGCAGCGTCGAACGCTGCGCGGAACGACGCAGCCGGGGCAGTCATCCCCATCACACCGGCCGCGATCATGGCGAGCCGGGGCGAGTAGCCGGCCACGCCGGAGCGATGGATGTCGGCGACATGCTTGCCGGCCTCGGTCGTTCGCCCGGCCCGGACCGCGGCCTCGACCAGATCGAGCAGCACCCACAGCGCCGCAGGTCTGTGGGCAGGCAGAGTCTCCGGAGAGCAGATCTCGAGGGCATGACGGTATGCCGCCTCGAACTCTCCGTGGCTCATCGCGTCGACGGCCCTCGCGTGCGCGGCAAGCTGGAGCACGAAGCCATTGCGGTTCGGCGCCGCCCAGGAAACCAGGTCGTCGGCTATACGCTGGACGGCCGCGCGGTCGCCGCGCGCGGCAGCGACCATCGCCTGGCCGTACTGCAGAAAGCCGCCGAGGAGCCGGTAGTGATGTCCGGTCGTGATGGCGAGCCCCTCCTCGGTCAGCCGGAGGACGCCGTCCCAGTCGCCACTCAGCGCACCGTCGAACCCCAACAGTGAATACGCCTTGATGGCCGCCGCAACCGCGCCGCCGCTGCGGCCGTGCTCCACCACCCGCCACAGCGCATCACGGCATCCGGCGATCCGGTCCACATACAACGCCGCAATGCCCAGCCGCACTGCGTGGGCGTGATCGGCCTGCTCACCGATACCGGCAATCGCCTCGTCCAGCAGGGGCAGCGACAGCCCTGCCCGCCGCGTCGGCGCGAGGTAGGTGTTGCCGAGCAAGTCCAGGATCTCCGGGGGCCTGACGCCGAGTCCGTCGAGAGCCGCCCAGTAGTCCTCGGCCAGGTCGCTGCGGCACCCGAAGGAGCAGTTCGACAGCAGAACGTAGACCATCTCCGTGAGCGACGCGTCCCACACCCCAACCGGGTGAGGTGCGTTGCGAACCGCACCGAGCAGCAGACGGTGGGCGGTATCGATATCGCCCCCGCTGTTGACTAGATAGGCCGCAGTGGCGACAGCAGCCGCCGTGTTGCCTTGCCCGACGTGTTCGGTGAGGAGTACCCGTGCGTCGGAGAGGTCCCCGGTGACGTCGACACCAAGATAGGCAGCGAACATGGCGCGGCGGTGATGGTCGTCAGCCTTCGGGCTCAGATCGGCGGCGCGCAGGAGCAGACCGATCGCACCGACCGGATCGCCGCGCCCCTTCGTCCGCAGTGCGGCCACCTCAAGCAGCTGCGCGATTTCCTCGTTCGGCGCCGATGCCGCCTCCGCGAGATGCCATGCGCGCTGCTCTGAACCTGCCGGATGCCGGCCTGCCAACCGCTTGTGTGCCCGGCGCCGCTCTGATTCGGTGGACAGCTCGACGACCGCAGAACGGGTGAGCGGGTGCCGGAACTCGATTCCCCGAGTGACTGGGTGAATGCGAATCAGCCGGGCGCGCTCGGCAGGTTCGAGCTCGCGCAGCGACACCCCAGGGAACAGGTTGCCAGTCCCATCGAGCGCTGCGAGGAGCAGCTGACCACGCGTCTTTTCGGGGAGCCCCTCGATCCGCCGGGCGAAGGCCAGCCGCAACCGTCGGCCAACCGACGTCTGGCCGAGCGGAGGTTCGGCCGACGAATCGAGCCGCGCCGGAAGTTCGACCAGCGCCAGCGGGTTGCCCTGGGCTTCGGTGATGACCTGTCGGGCGGCGCGCGGCGGCATTTTGGGGAACGCCTCAGTCAGGAGCACCGCCGCGTCGTCGTCGTCGAGCGGCCCGATGGCGATCTCCGCGAGGCCGGACTCCTCGAACACGCTGCCCTCGCCTGTCCGCACGACGCCCAGCAAGCCGACCCTCGAGCTGCCCAGCCGTCGCGCCAGGATGCCGAACAAGGTGGCGCTCGCGCGGTCAAGCCACTGCAGGTCGTCGGCCACCACCAGCACCGGTTCCCTGTCGGCGGCCTCGGCCAGTAGGGCCAGCAGCGAGTTCGTCAGCGCCAGCTGATCCGGGGTAGGCCCCTCCGCAAGGCCCACCGCGACGCCGATCGCCCGCCGGGCATCGGACGAGACCCGGGCCAGTTCGGTAGAAAGGGGCGCGACCAGCTGATGGAGCCCGGCGAAACTCACCTCCGCCTCGAACTCGACGCCCGACACCCGCACGACGCGCGTGCCGAGCTCAGCAGCATGGGCTACCGCGGCGTCGAGGAGCGACGTCTTGCCCACGCCCGCCTCGCCGACGACGAGCAGGCAACCGCCGCCCGTCGTCACCGCGTCTACAAAGCCCTGCAGCACGCCCAGCTCGCGATCCCGCCCCACGAGTCTTCTGCCCCACATCCACCCCGGCACGTCGCGATCCTACGGAGTGCGCTGTGGCTATGGGAGTCCCCAATCTTCGAGTGGGGACTCCCATAGCCACAGCGCACTCAGGGATAGGTAGCTGCTTCGAACCGCCGGTCAGCTCTGGCGGAAGGCTCCGCCTTCCGTGCCATGGTCAAGTCCACCGAGGTCTCCCTCGCCACCGGCAACGTGGAGAACCTGTCCATCCGCAACCGGCTGCCCGGAGCCGTCCGGGAGGTCATCTCCGGCGCAGCCATGGCCTCGGTCAAGGTCTCCGTCGCGGGCGGTGAGGCCCAGGGCGGGGACCGACAGGCCGGTGCCGCGGGTGGCCGGGATCGACGAGTTCGCCCTGCTCAGGGGCCACCGCTACGCCACGATCATCATCAACGCGGAGACCGGCGAGCGGAAAACGCATGATGTACGGCCGCGCGAAACACCCCCTCCTCCGTCAGCTCATCCTGCTCAACTGACCGACCGGACCGGGCAATCAACGCCTACGAAGATCTTGGAAGACCCAAATCTAGGACAGTCCCGTCGGCAGGGCCAGGTCGGCGATGGGCTAGGCGCGGGTGAGCGATGGTCCGCGCCGCCGGACACCTCAGAGGGCGACAAGCAGTGCCTCGGCCCCGACGGGCCGGTATCCCGCGGCCTGGAAGGCCCGCACGCTGCGGGCGTTCCCGGCTGCCTGCTGGGCCCAGACCACGGCGTCCGCGGGCACGAGATGCCGCGCCGCCGTGGCGAGCTCCCGGCCGAGCCCCCGGTGCCGTACCGCCTCGTCCACCTCGATCGCCGCCTCCCAGCGCCCCGCGACACCGCGGCCCAGCACGAGCACGCCGCCGTCCGCCGCCCACACCCGCACGTCGTCGCGGCGCCTTCGGGCACGCGCCACCCGCGGGTGCTCCGGGTCGTCGATCTCCCGCAGCGCCACTGCCGGTTCGCCGGGCAGAGCCGGGGCGACGGTCAGCAGATCGATGGTGTCCGTCGTACGCCCCGTGCGGTCCATGAACGCCGCGAGGAACCGCGGGTTCATGGTGGCGGCGAGCGCGTCACAGTGGAGTGTGCGCAGCGTGGCGTGCACCCACTCCGGATCCTCGTCCGTGAACACGACGGAGTGCGCGGTGAAGGCGATGACTCCCGCGTCGCGGTGGTTCTCCTGCGGTACGACGGTGGTGGTGCCGTCGGGCGGCGGAAACTCCCCGTGCGCCGCGGCGTCCAGAATGTCGCGCAGAGTGTCCTTCATCCCCGTACCCCTCCCTGTGACCTCGTCCTCGTCCCCGGCCCGAGCGCCCGCTTGAGTCTCCACCCACTGGAAGGCCCAGACTCCTTCACATGATCGACGACGGCACCGGACTGCTCACCATCGGGCAGCTCTCCCGTCGCACCGGACTGTCGGTGCGCACCATCCGCTACTGGTCGGACGAGGGAGTCCTGCCGCCCGTGACCCGCTCGGACGGCGGCTACCGGCTCTACGACGCCGAATCCCTCGCCCGCCTCGAACTGATCCGCACCCTGCGCGAGCTGGACCTCGGCCTGGACGACGTACGCAGGGTGGTGGCGGGCGAGCGGACCGTCGCGGAGGTCGCGGCCACCCACGTGGCGGCGCTCGACGCGCAGATCCGCGCGCTGCGGGTGACCAGGGCAGTGCTGTCGACCGTCGCACAACGCAGGTCCACCGCAGAGGAGATGACACTCATGAACAAGCTGGCGCGGCTCTCGGCCGCCGAACGGGGGCGCATCATCGACGACTTCGTCGAGGAGACGTTCGCCGGTCTCGACACCGCCGACCCCGCGATCCGCGAACGCATGCGCAACACCGTCGCCGACATGCCGGACGACCCCACGCCCGAGCAGGTGGACGCCTGGGTAGAGCTCGCCGAGCTGGTGCAGGACCCCGAATTCCGGGGGCAGATGCGGCAGATGATCGAGTTCAACGCGGCGGACCGCGGCCCCGACGTTCCGAGCGGCGCTTCCCTGTGGTTCTTCAAGAGGCTCGTGGAGCTGGCGGGCGACGCACGCGCGCGTGGCGTCGCTCCCGAGTCGCCGGAGGCGGCCGGGGTGCTGCAGGAGCTGCTCGGCGACGGCGACCGTGCCGCCGTGCTGGAACGCCTCGAGTCGAACGCGCAGCTAAAGGTCGCCCGCTACCGCGAACTGACGGCCATCGTGAACGGCCGCGAGCCCCTGCCCGCGCACGCCGAGGAGTTCGCCTGGGTGCTCGCCGCACTCCGCGCAGAACTGGGCCGTTGACCGGCGCACTTGGCCATGCCGTTAATCTGACCGACGTCAGTAGGCACCAAGAAGGGGCGGATCCGGTGGCGGACATCGAGGAAGCACGCAAGGCGTTCGAGCGGTTCGACGTGGACGGCGACGGCTTCATCACTGCGGCCGAGTACAAGAGCGTCATGGCGCAGCTGGGGGACTTTCACGTCACCGAGCCCGTGGCGGAGGCCGTCATAGCCGCCCAGGACACCAACAGCGACAAGCTGCTGTCGTTCGACGAGTTCTGGGCACACCTGAACAAGAGCGCCTGAGACGGCAGACACGGGCGGGCCGGGCACACCCTCTCAAGGGGTGTGCCCGTCCTCTGTTCACGCGGTGCGCGCGGTACGGGGAAAGGCCGCCGGCATGTCGATGCCGATCTCTTCTCTTGCCGTGCGGGTCGCTGAAGCAGGCGCTCAGCACTCGATGATGTTCACGGCCAGGCCGCCCCGCGCCGTCTCCTTGTACTTGACGGACATGTCGGCGCCCGTGTCCTTCATGGTCTTGATGACCTTGTCGAGGGACACCTTGTGAGAGCCGTCGCCGCGCATCGCCATCTTCGCGGCGGTGACGGCCTTCACCGCCGCCATGCCGTTGCGTTCGATGCAGGGGATCTGGACCAGGCCGCCGACCGGGTCGCAGGTGAGGCCGAGGTTGTGCTCCATGCCGATCTCGGCGGCGTTCTCGACCTGTTCGGGGGAGCCGCCCAGGACCTCGGCGAGTGCGCCGGCGGCCATCGAGCAGGCCGAGCCGACCTCGCCCTGGCAGCCGACCTCGGCGCCGGAGATGGAGGCGTTCTCCTTGAAGAGCATGCCGACCGCGCCGGCGGCGAGCAGGAAGCGGACGATGCCGTCCTCGTCGGCGCCGGGCACGAAGTTCATGTAGTAGTGCAGGACCGCCGGGATGATGCCCGCGGCGCCGTTCGTCGGGGCGGTGACCACCCGGCCGCCCGCGGCGTTCTCCTCGTTCACGGCCATCGCGTACAGAGTGATCCACTCCATCGCGTGGGCCAGCGGGTCGCCCTCGGCGCGCAGCTGGCGCGCGGAGGTGGCGGCGCGGCGGCGGACCTTGAGGCCCCCGGGCAGGATGCCTTCGCGGGACATGCCGCGCGCCACGCAGGACTGCATGACCCGCCAGATCTCCAGCAGGCCCTCGCGGATCTCTTCCTCGGTGCGCCAGGCCTTCTCGTTCTCCAGCATCAGCGACGAGATCGACAGGCCCGTCTCGCGGGTCAGCCGCAGCAGCTCGTCGCCCGTGCGGAACGGGTACTTCAGGACCGTGTCGTCGAGCTTGATGCGATCGGCGCCCACCGCGTCCTCGTCGACGACGAAGCCGCCGCCCACCGAGTAGTACGTCTTCTCCAGCAGCGCCCCGCCCGCGGCGTCGTACGCCCAGAGGGTCATGCCGTTGGCGTGGTACGGGAGCGCCTTGCGGCGGTGCAGGACCAGGTGCTCGCCGAAGTCGAAGGGGATCTCGTGGGTTCCGAGGAGACTGATCCGCGCGTCGGACTTGATCTTCTCGACGCGCTCGTCGGCGGTCTCCACGTCGACGGTGCGCGGGGACTCGCCCTCCAGGCCGAGGAGGACGGCCTTCGGGGTGCCGTGGCCGTGGCCGGTCGCGCCCAGGGAGCCGTACAGCTCGGCGCGTATTGAGGCCGTCTGCGGGAGCAGGTCCTCGTTTCGCAGCCTGCGGGCGAACATCCGGGCGGCCCGCATCGGCCCGACGGTGTGGGAGCTCGACGGGCCGATACCGATCGAGAACAGGTCGAAGACCGAGATGGCCACTGGGAAACTCCTTGGGGGTACTGCTGTGAAACATGGGGCGGGGCACCGCGCGCTGGTGAATTCCGTTGCCGGATTCCGGTCTGTTCAGTGTGCGCGGTGCCCCATGGGGCCTGTGGCTGTGTGCCGGGGTGGCTACTTGCCGAGGGCGGGGTAGAGCGGGTACTTCGCGGTGAGGGCGGCGACCCGGGCCTTGAGGGCTTCGGCGTCGTAGGACGGCTTCAGCGCCTCCGCGATGATATCCGCGACCTCGCGGAAGTCGTCCGCCTGGAAACCGCGGGTGGCCAGCGCCGGGGTGCCGATCCGCAGGCCGGACGTCACCATCGGCGGGCGCGGGTCGTTCGGAACGGCGTTCCGGTTGACCGTGATGCCGACCTCGTGGAGGCGGTCCTCGGCCTGCTGGCCGTCGAGCTCGCTGTCGCGCAGATCGACCAGCACCAGGTGCACGTCCGTACCGCCGGAGAGGACGGAGACACCGGCCTCGGTGACATCGGGCTGCACCAGGCGCTCAGCGATGATCTTCGAGCCCTCGAGGGTGCGCTGCTGGCGCTCCTTGAACTCGTCGCTCGCCGCCACCTTGAAGGAGACCGCCTTCGCCGCGATGACGTGCTCCAGCGGGCCGCCCTGCTGACCGGGGAAGACCGCAGAGTTGATCTTCTTGGCGAGCTCCTGCGTGGAAAGGATCACACCACCGCGCGGGCCACCCAGCGTCTTGTGGGTGGTCGTGGTCACGACATGGGCGTGCGGGACCGGGTTGGGGTGCAGCCCGGCCGCGACCAGGCCGGCGAAGTGCGCCATGTCGACCATCAGGTACGCGCCGACCTCGTCCGCGATCCGGCGGAACGCAGCGAAGTCCAGCTGACGCGGGTACGCCGACCAGCCCGCCACGATCAGCTTCGGCTTCGACTCCTTGGCGAGGCGCTCGACCTCGGCCATGTCCACGACACCGGCGTCGTCCACGTGGTACGCGACCACGTTGTACAGCTTGCCGGAGAAGTTGATCTTCATGCCGTGGGTCAGGTGCCCGCCGTGCGCCAGGTTCAGACCCATGATCGTGTCGCCCGGCTGCAGCAGCGCGAACATCGCCGCTGCGTTCGCCTGCGCACCCGAGTGAGGCTGCACGTTCGCGGCCTCGGCGCCGAACAGCGCCTTGATCCGGTCGATGGCGATCTGCTCGACGACGTCCACGTGCTCGCAGCCGCCGTAGTAGCGCCGGCCGGGGTAGCCCTCGGCGTACTTGTTGGTCAGCACCGAGCCCTGCGCCTCCATGACCGCCACCGGAGCGAAGTTCTCCGAGGCGATCATCTCGAGCGTGGACTGCTGGCGGTGGAGCTCGGCGTCGACGGCGGCGGCGACATCCGGGTCGAGCTCGTGGAGGGAGGAGTTGAGAAGCGACATCGAGGTCCCGTTCGGTGCGGCGGTCAATTCGGTGCGTCGGTCGGTACGGCCGGTCGCCTGGTTCAGTTACCGGAGAAGTCGGCGTACTCGTCGGCGGAGAGCAGGTCGGCCGGCTCCTCCGCGACGCGTACCTTGAACAGCCAGCCACCCTCGAAGGGGGCCGAGTTCACCAGCGACGGGTCGTTGACGACGTCCTCGTTGGCCTCGGTGACCTCACCGGAGACGGGCGCGTACAGATCGCTGACCGACTTCGTCGACTCCAGCTCGCCGCAGGTCTCGCCCGCGGTCACCGTGTCGCCGACCTCCGGGAGCTGGGCATAGACGACATCGCCGAGCGCGTTCGCCGCGTACTCCGTGATGCCGACCGTCGCGACGCCGTCCTCGGCGGCCGACACCCACTCGTGCTCTTTGCTGTAGCGCAGCTGCTGGGGGTTGCTCATGACCTGAATTCTCCTGTATGCGGGGGAGTGGTGGTGTCGGGGGTACCCCTGCTCGGCGGGTACCCCCCAGGCCCTTAAGGCACTGGGGGAGAAGCCGAGGGCTTGGGGGAGGGTGGTGTGTGCGATCCGATCCGGCCCCGACGAGCCCCAGAGGGCCGTCGGGCACGGCGTCACTTCTGGCGCTTGTAGAACGGCAGCGCCACGACCTCGTACGGCTCGTGGCTGCCGCGGATGTCCACGCCGACGCCGGGGGTGCCGGGCGCGGCGTGTGCGGCGTCGACGTATGCGATCGCGAGCGGCTTGCCGAGCGTGGGCGAGGGGGCGCCGGAGGTGACCTCGCCGATCGCCTTGCCCTCGGCGACGACCTGGTAGCCGGCGCGCGGCACGCGGCGGCCCTCGGCGATCAGCCCGACGAGCATGCGCGGCGGGTTCTTCTCGGCCCGCTCGGCGGCCTCGAGCAGGGCGGCACGCCCCACGAAGTCACCGTTGTTTGAGGTCTTGTCGAACTTGACCACTCGCCCCAGACCGGCGTCGAACGGGGTCAGCGCGGTGGACAGCTCGTGCCCGTACAGCGGCATGCCCGCCTCCAGGCGGAGCGTGTCGCGGCACGACAGGCCGCACGGGACGAGACCGGCCGGGGCGCCCGCCTCGGTGAGCGCCTGCCACAGCTTCTCCGCGTGCTCGGGCGCCACGAACAGCTCGAAGCCGTCCTCGCCGGTGTAGCCGGTACGGGCGATCAGCGCGGGGACACCGGCGACGGTGCCGGGCAGACCGGCGTAGTACTTCAGCCCGTCCAGGTCGGCGTCGGTCAACGACTTCAGGATGCCGGGGGACTCGGGCCCCTGGACGGCGATCAGCGCGTACGCGTCACGGTCGTCGCGCACGATCGCGTCGAAACCGGCCGCGCGGGCCGTGACGGCGTCCAGCACCACCTGCGCGTTGGAGGCGTTCGCGACGATCATGTACTCCTGCTCGGCGAGCCGGTACACGATCAGGTCGTCGAGGATGCCGCCGTCCTCCTGGCAGATCATGGTGTAGCGGGCGCGGCCGACCGCCACGGCGCCGATGTTGCCGACCAGCGCGTAGTCCAGCAGGTTCGCGGCGTCCGGCCCGGTGACGGTGATCTCGCCCATGTGCGAGAGGTCGAAGAGGCCGGCCCCGGTGCGTACGGCGTTGTGCTCGTCGCGCTCGCTGCCGTACCGCAGCGGCATGTCCCAGCCCGCGAAGTCGGTCATGGTCGCGCCGAGCGCGCGGTGCAGCGCATCGAGGGCGGTCTTGCGGAGGGCATTGCTCATAGGGGGGTGCTCCCAGGGCATGACAGGCGAGGTCGAGTCGATCCTCCCCATCTGTCATCGGAACCTGAGAGGTTCGCCACGAGCCCGGGGCCCGCGGCTTGCACCGTGGGTGGAGCCGCCGTTCGCCTGGGCAGTAACCCGACTGCCCGGCTGTGACGGCCCGCTTTTCAGATGTGCCTCGCCCGCGCGGTATCGGGGCCTGAGAGATTCAAGGGAGGGACTTGCTCCTTCGGCGCCCCAGGTCAGGACCTGTCAGGGCCTGGACGGCTGAGGGCTCTCCCGCGCGGATTCAAGCGGCCGGTATGCAGTTGGCGCGCCCATCATTGCACGCCACGCGCGGCACTGTCCCAAGGGCGCAACAGGATTGTTCCGGGAGCAACGAGCCGGTAATGAGCTTGTCTCGCATTACTGTCTCTTTACACTCGTCAAGGCAGAGTGACGTGACCTGACGGGGAGGACGATCACGGTGCACAGGACGAGCGCATACGCGACCACGACCGGGGTGGCGCTGCCGGAGCAGCCCGCCGCCACGGTCGCGAAGAACCGTGGCCGTCTCCCCGAGGCCGTCGTACGCGACCTCCGCGACCGGGCGGGCCGCGGTCCGCGCCGCCTCTCCTTCGCGCCGGGCGACATCGTCGTCGTCTCCGGGCTGCCGGGCAGCGGGAAGTCCACGCTGATGCGGCGGGCCGTGGCCGGAGCGCGCATCGACTCGCAGGACACCCGCGACCGCTGGGACGGCAGGGTGTCCCGCCGTCTCCCGTACGCGGTCTACCGCCCCTTCGTCCGCCTCGCGCACTACGCCGGGCTGCGCCGCGCGCTGCGCTCCGGCGCCAGCGTCGTCGTGCACGACTGCGGCACCCAGGCCTGGGTGCGCCGCTGGCTGAGCCGCGAGGCCCGGCGCCGCGGCGGCACCCTGCATCTGCTGGTGCTCGACGTCGCGCCCGACACGGCACTGGCCGGGCAGCGGGAGCGCGGCCGCGGGGTCTCCCGGTACGCGTTCGCGCGCCACCGCAGGGCGGTGACAGGCCTGATCGGCTCGGTGGAACGGGGCGAGCTGCCCCCGGGCTGCTCCTCGGCGGTACTGCTGGACCGGTCGGCGGCGGATCTGCTGCGAGCGGTCGATTTCGACCGCTGAGCGACAGCATGTGGCACCGTTGCGGGCACGCGTTCCGCCTGGGGCGGAACCGGTGGGCACAGCCCACGACGTACGGGGCGTCGCGTATGGCCTGTGCCCTGCACTCGGAGGGCACCGCCCAGCGCCCGGCGTTAGGGTGCGAACCGCAGCAACCAGAGGTTCCGAGCAGGTGGAAGGCACATGGACATCCCGGCGCAGGCGCACCCCCATCCCCACGGCGGGTGGCCCGGCAACGAGCTGGAGGAGGTGCTCGCCGCCTCCCTCGGCGTCCCCACGGCGGGCGCCCGCATAGTGGAGGTGCTCGGCCGCAGCCCCATATGGATCCCCCTGCCGGGCGGCGGCGGCCCCGACAGCCGCACCCTTGATCTGCCCACCCTGGAGATCGACGGACAGGCATACGTGCCCGTCTTCAGCTCCGAGCAGCAGTTCCGCCAGGTCGTGGGCGACCACATGAGTTACACCGTGGCACCCGCCGTCGACTTCGCGCGCGGACTGCCCCCCGGTCTCGGCATGGCCGTCAACCCGGACGGCACGGTCGGCATACCGCTGCCGCCCCCTGCCGTCGCCGAGCTGTGCCGGGCGGGACGCACGCCCCTCGACGGCCCCGCGAGCGGCGGCCGCGTACGCCTCTTCGAACCCGACTGGCAGAACGATCCGGTGGACTTCCTGTCCGCGGCGTCCGGTGAGTTCGCGGAGACCGGCATCGTGCTCACCGCGCGCCGCTGCCTCGCCAGCGTCGAGGGCGGCGACCCCGTGCTCTTCGTCGGCGTGGAACTCTCGGAGTGGGAGGGAAGCGCCCGTAACGTCCCGATGGACGCGCTGGGCCGCGCCCTCGGCCGCGTACCCGTCGCCTGGGCAGTGAACCTCGTCCTCATGGACGTGGCCCAGGACCCGGTGGCCGACTGGATGCGCGAAAAGGTGCGGCCCTTCTACCGCCGCGAACACTGAGGGCCCCCGGTGTCCGCTGTTTCCGGCACCCTGTTCGGTCGGACACAAGCGGTGAGGGCCGGCATCCGATGCGTCAAGCCGCTGTCAGAACCGCGGCCTAACCTGGTTTCATGTCGGGGCGGGGGCGGGTTTCCGGCCAGGGCCCGAGGGCCGGCCCCGGAAGATGCAGAATGACCCGGTCGGGCCGTGTCAGTCGGCGTATGTGCGTCTGTGCGCCATTCCGGCGATCCCATCGGGTCCGTAAGAGAGCGTCATGAAGGGGCGGTCAAGGGTGAGTGCGTCGGGCACGACTGCTGTCGGGCAGGTCGAGCACATGCTGCGGCAGGTGACGCCCGGGCGTTACGACGCGTACGAGGCGCTGCTGCGTGCGCTCGCCGATCCGGCGACCGGCCAGGTCTGGATGCTGCTCTGGCACGGTCAGTCCGGATCCCCGGACGCCCAGTACGGGAACATGGAGGTCGAGGGGTTCAACTACGCGCCCTGCGTCACCTCCGCGCAGGAGCTCTCGGCCAGCGGCTGGAGCCGCGCCACCGAGGTCGTGAGCGGCCTCGACGCGGCTCGCGCGCTCTACCCCGACCACTTTGGGCTCTGGCTGAACCCGCATGCGCCGGGCGGGGGCGTCGGCATCCCCTGGCTCGACCTGCGGCGCCTCGCCACCGGGCTCGACCGGCAGCCCGCCGGCCCTCTCCGGCTCACCGAACCGGCCATCGAGATCCCGCAGTTCTACGCCCTGCTCACCCAGAACGCCCACCGCACGCCCGCGGTGCGTTCGTTGCGCCGCGCGTGGGTGCAACCGGCCCTGGGCGCTCCCTATTTGGCGATCGGCCTGGATGTATACGACACCAGCCCGCCGGCGGTCGACTCGGTGCGGGCGATGATGCAGCAGTCCATCGGGGCCGTCCCGGACGGTCTGCCGGTCTCGACCGTCGCGATGTCAGACGACCACGACCCGGTCGCGATGTGGCTCCGCGCCAACTCCCGGCCGTTCTACGACCGCGAGGCCCACACGGGCCACGCCCCCGCGGCGCCGGCCACGGGATACGGCTATCCGCCACCGGGCGCCACCTACTGAACCGTTCCGCCTGGGCCGTCCCCGAGGCTTCGGACGCCTCCACCGTCCCTGTCCCGCATGCGAACCCGTCCCTCACGGGACCGTGGGCGCCGTACCCTGCCCGGCGCCGTCGCACCGCAGTTGTGCTCACGCTTCCCATTGCCGAACGGCGTGAGGTGCGGACGCCATCGCCCTCAGCGGCACAGATCCCCCAGCGGCATGCGCCACCGAGCCACCCGTCCGTACCCGGTACTCCCGCCGCACTCGTCGACGTCGACCGGCGTGAATCCCAGATACCGGACGCTGCCGGACCAACCGGACGCCGCCTCATCGGGGTCCCAAAGTCCCCTTGTGTACAGGAAGTTAACTGCGCGGTACCTCGATGCCCCGGTACCTTCCGTTTTGTTGAGTGTTCAGATCTCAGCTAGGTATCACCGCTATCCGGACTGTTCTCGGCCGCCTGCCGCCTCTGTAGTGTTCGCCCGGTCAAGATGCATCCACGGTGCATTCACACAGCGGACCCCGGAGTGGCCCCCTATGCGCATACTCAGATCCCGAGCCGCTCGGGCGATCACGGCCGCGTTGGCGGTCGGTCTGATCGCCACGGGCTGCGCCAGCGAGCGCGACGAGGGCGACTCGTCCGGCAGCAAGGACACGTTCGTGTTCGGCGCACCCGGCGACCCGAGTTCGCTCGATCCGGCTCTCGCGAGCGACGGCGAGACCTTCCGGGTCACCCGTCAGGCCTTCGAGGCGCTCCTCGAGCACGAGTCGGGCGGCAGCAAGCTCGTCGGCGGCCTCGCGGAGACCTGGGAGAGCAACGAGGCAGGCACCGTCTGGACCTTCAACCTCCGCAAGGGAGTGAAGTTCCACGACGGCGAGGAGCTCAACGCCGAGGCCGTGTGCGCCAACTACGACCACTGGTTCAACTGGACCGGCACCTACCAGTCCAGCGCCGTCTCCTACTACTGGCAGACCGTCATGGGCGGCTTCGCGAAGAACGAGGACAAGGAGACGCCGGAGGCGAACTACAAGTCCTGCACCGCGAAGGACGAGAGCACCGCCGTCATCGAGGTCAAGAAGCCCTCCGCGAACCTGCCGGGCGGCTTCTCCCTCCAGGCCCTCGCGATTCACTCGCCGAAGGCCATCGAGGAGTACGAGAAGCAGGAGGCGACCGCCAAGGGCGACGCCATCACGTACCCCAAGTACAGCCAGGAGAGCGGTGCGGTCGCCGGCACAGGACCGTACAAGATCACGAAGTGGAACAAGGGCAACAAGGAAGTCACCCTTGAGCGCTTCGACGACTACTGGGGCGACAAGGCCAAGATCAAGAACCTGGTCTTCCGCACCATCGACACCGAGGACGGCCGCCGCCAGGCGCTCCAGGCCGGTGACATCGACGGATACGACCTGGTCGCCCCCGCCGACGTCAAGACCCTGGAGGGCGAGGGCTTCCAGGTCCCGACCCGCGGCGTCTTCAACCTCTTCTACCTCGGCATGACCCAGGAGAAGAACCCGGCGCTGAAGAAGAAAGAAGTCCGCGAGGCCATCGCGCACGCCATCGACCGCGAGAACCTGGTCAAGACCCAGCTGCCCGAGGGTGGCAAGGTGGCGACGCAGTTCATGCCCGACACGGTCGCCGGCTACTCGGACAAGGTGAAGACGTACGACTTCGACACGGCGAAGGCCAAGGAGCTCCTCAAGGACGCCGGTGAGAGCGGCCTGGAGATCGAGTTCTGCTACCCGACCGAGGTCACCCGCCCGTACATGCCTGCCCCGCAGGACCTGTTCGAGCTGATGAAGTCCGACCTGGAGAAGGCCGGCATCAAGGTCACCCCGAAGCCCATGAAGTGGGCCCCGGACTACCTGGACGCCACCGAGGCCGGCTCCTGCGCCCTGCACATGCTGGGCTGGACCGGTGACTTCAACGACGGCTACAACTTCATCGGCACCTGGTTCGCCGAGTACGACAAGCAGTGGGGCTTCAAGAACCAGGAGCTCTTCGACGCGGTGAACGCCGGCTCGAAGCTAGGCGACGTGAACGAGCGCACCGAGGCCTACAAGAAGGCCAACGAGGTCATCATGGACTACCTGCCGGGCCTCCCGATCTCCTCGTCCCCGCCGGCCATCGCGTTCGCCAAGGACGTCAACCCGCCGAAGGTCTCTCCGCTGACGCAGGAGAACTTCGCGGAGACCTCCTTCAAGTAGCAGTCACAGGCACAGCACGCGGGGTCCGCCCGGCCGCTGCAGTTCGGCGGCCGGGCGGACCCCTCTCTGAAAGCAAACACGTAAGAAAGGGGCATGCGGGGTGCTGCGTCTCGTCGTACGAAGACTGCTCCAGCTCATACCCACCCTGCTCGGCCTGTCGGTTCTGCTGTTCCTCTGGCTCAACCGGCTGCCCGGCGGACCCGCCTCAGCGATCCTGGGGGAACGGGCGACCGAGGCTGAAGTGGCGCGCATCAACCGTGCGCTGGGGCTCGATCAGCCCCTGTACATCCAGTACTGGCGGTTCCTCAAGCGGATCTTCCAACTCGACCTAGGGACCTCGATCCAGACCGGACAGCCGGTGTGGGACGAGTTCACCCTGCGCTTCCCCGCCACCGTGGAGCTGTCCCTCGCGGCGATGATCATCGCGGTCGTGGTCGGTGTCCCGCTCGGCTACCTCGCCGCCCGCAAGCGCGGCGGCTGGCTCGATGTCACGGCGGTCTCCGGATCGCTGTTCGGGATCTGCGTCCCGGTCTTCTTCCTCGGCCTGATCCTCAAGGGCGTCTTCGCCGTCCAACTGGGCATCTTCCCCAGCTACGGCCGCCAGTCGACCGGCATCAACGCCACCGACGTGACCGGCTTCGCCACCCTGGACGGCATCCTCACCGGTGAGCTCGACGCCTCCTGGGACGCGATCATGCACCTCGTGCTGCCCGCCGTCACCCTGGCCTCCATTCCGCTCGCTGTCATCGTGCGCATGACGCGTGCGAGTGTCCTGGACGTGATGGACGAGGACTACGTCCGCACCGCCGAGTCCAAGGGACTCCAGCGGCGCGTCGTACGCGGACGGCACGTTCTGCGCAACGCCCTTCTCCCGGTGGTCACCGCGGTCGGCCTGCTCACCGGCTCGCTGCTGTCCGGTGCGGTCCTCACCGAATCGGTCTTCTCCTTCGGCGGCATCGGCTCCTTCATCCGGACCGCGATCGACGACCGTGACTACCCGGTGCTCGTCGGCTTCATCATGTTCATCGCGATGGTGTACGTCCTGATCAACCTGCTGGTGGACGTGGCGTACAGCCTCATCGATCCGAGAGTGCGGGTGCACTGACGTGAGCGCCACCAAGACCGAGAAGATCCAGCGTCTCGCGGAGCTCACCGCCCAGCACGAGACCACCACCGGTGCCAGTCTGTGGCGCGAGGCGTTCCGCCGGCTGAAGTCCAGCAAGATGGCGATCATCGGCGCCTGCATCATCGCCGCGTTCGTCGTCGTCGCCGTCATCGGCCCCTGGATCGCCCCGTACGAAGCGACCGCCCAGACCTGGCGCAACGAAGTCTTCCCCAACCAGGGCAAGTTTGTCGGACCGCGCGGCGACAACTGGTTCGGGCTCGACCACCTCGGCCGCGACATGTTCTCGCGGATGCTCGTCGGCGCCCGCCAGACCCTGCTCGTCGGCGTCGTGTCCACCCTCATCGGCCTTGTCGCGGGCTTCCTCATCGGCGGGATCTCCGGCGCGGCAGCCACACTCGGCGGTGACGCGGGCAAGCGGCTCGACTCCTTCATCATGCGCGTCACCGACATGATGCTGGCGCTGCCCTCGCTGCTGCTCGCCGTGTCCATCGCCGCGGTCATGGGCCAGTCCCTGACCACCGTGATGATCGCCGTGGGTGTCGTCCAGGTGCCGGTCTTCGCGCGGCTGCTGCGCGGCTCGATGCTCGCGCAGGGCGGCACGGACTACGTGCTGGCCGCCAGGGCCCTCGGCGTTCGGAAGCGGCGAATCGTCGTGACCCAGATCATCCCGAACTCGCTCAGCCCGGTGATCGTCCAGGCGACGCTTTCGCTGGCCACCGCGATCATCGAGGCGGCAGCCCTGTCGTACCTGGGCCTCGGCAATCCCGACCCGGCGATCCCGGAGTGGGGCGTCATGCTGTCCCAGGCGCAGCGCTTCTTCGACAACGCGCCGATGATGGCCGTCTACCCGGCGGTCGGCATCATCATCACCGCCCTCGGCTTCACCCTGCTCGGTGAGGCCATGCGGGAAGCCCTCGACCCGAAGCTGCGAGGCTGAATCACCATGTCACTTCTCACAGTCGACGAACTGACCGTCACCTTCGGCGGCGGACACGGCCGCAAGGAGTCCAGGGCGGTCGACGGCGTCTCCTTCCAGGTGGACCAGGGCCAGGTCGTGGGTCTGGTGGGCGAGTCCGGCTGCGGAAAGTCCGTCACCTCGCTCGCGCTGATGGGGCTGTTGCCGCGCAAGGGTGTCAAGGTCGGCGGGCGCGCGGACCTCGACGGCGCGAATCTGCTCACCATGAGCCGGAGTCAACTCCGCGACATGCGGGGCAGCCGGATGGCCATGATCTTCCAGGATCCGCTCTCCTCGCTGAACCCGGTCGTGCCGATCGGCGTACAGGTCACCGAGATCCTCCAGCGCCACCGCGGTCTCAAGGGCGAGGCGGCACGCAAGGAAGCTGCTCACCTCCTGGACCGGGTCGGCATCCCCGACCCGGGCCGCCGGCTCAAGGAGTACCCGCACCAGCTCTCCGGCGGTATGCGCCAGCGCGCACTGATCGCCATGGCGGTGGCTTGCGCCCCGAGCCTGCTCATCGCCGACGAACCGACCACCGCCCTCGATGTGACCATCCAGGCGCAGATCCTGGAACTGCTCAAGGAACTGGTGGACCAGGAGGGCACCGCCCTGCTGATGATCACCCATGACCTGGGTGTCGTCGCCGGACTGTGCGACCAGGTCAACGTGTTGTACGCGGGCAAGGTCGTGGAGTCCGCAGGGCGGCGGGAGCTGTTCGCCCACCCCACGCACCCGTACGCGCACGGCCTGCTGGGCTCCATCCCGCGCCTGGACGCCCCCCGCGGGGAGCCGCTCAACCCCATCCGCGGGTCCATCAACGACCGGATCAACTGGGCCGACGGCTGCGCCTTCGCGCCCCGCTGCGACCGCTACGAACTGGAGTGCCTGACCGGTGCGCCCCAGCTCACCGAACCGCGGGCGGCCGGTCACCGAGTGCGCTGTGTCAACCCCGTACTCGACGACGCCGCCGACGTCCGGACCGAGGAGGTCCCCGCATGAGCCTGCTTGAACTGGACGGCGTCAAGGTCCACTTCCCGGTCCGGACGGGCATCCTGTTCAACCGTACGGTCGGACATGTGCACGCGGTGGACGGTGTCTCGCTCAAGGTCGACGCCGGCCAGACCTACGGACTGGTCGGCGAGTCCGGCTGCGGAAAGACCACTCTCGGTCGAGCCGTGCTGCGGCTGGTCGACATCACCGAGGGCGAGGTCGTGCTGGACGGCACGGATCTGGCGAAGCTGCCCGCCGAGGAGATGCGCCGCTTCCGCCGCCGTCTCCAGATGGTCTTCCAGGACCCGCTGGGTTCCCTCAACCCCCGGCAGAACATCGAGTCGATCCTCTCCGAGGGCATGGTCGCCCATGGCATCGGTGCCACTCAGGAGGAGCGCCGCGAGAAGATCAAGGACATCCTGGCGAAGGTCGGGCTCCCCGCCAACGCCCTGTCCCGCTATCCGCACGAGTTCTCCGGCGGACAGCGCCAGCGGATCGGCATCGCCCGCGCCCTGGTCCTCGAACCCGACGTGATCATCTGCGACGAGCCGGTCTCGGCACTGGACGTGTCCATCCAGGCACAGGTGATCAATCTGCTGGAGGAGCTCCAGGAGGAGCTGGGGCTGACGTATGTGGTCATCGCCCATGACCTGGCCGTGGTCCGCCATATCTCCGACGTGATCGGCGTCATGTATCTGGGCGCGCTGGTGGAGGAGGCGCCGAGCGACGCGCTGTACGCGGAGCCGCGGCATCCGTACACCAAGGCCCTGATGTCGGCCGTGCCGGTGCCCGACCCGGAGGTCGAGGACCGACGCGAGCGCATCCTGCTCACCGGCGACCTGCCGTCGCCGGCCAACCCGCCGGCCGGCTGCCGCTTCCACACGCGCTGCCCGTGGGCCCAGGAGACCCGGTGCGCGACCGAACGGCCCGAGCTGACCGACATCGGCGGCGGCCACCGGGTGGCCTGCCACTTCGCCGCCGAAATCGCCGCCGGGACGCTGCAGCGCACCGGGGGCGAGGCGGTTCCCGCGGTCCGCGAGGCCGTGGCGGACCGGCTGCCGCTCGAGGCACCGGAGACGGCTGCCAAGGAGTAGGCCACACGTCCGCCCGGTGACCGGACGGGAGTGCGGCGACGCGGACGGGAGCGCGCGGACACGACGTGCTCCCGTCCGGCGAAACAGGCACTGACCTGCGAGGACGCGGCATACCCGGCGTACGGGTAAGAATGTCTGGTGCTCCAGGAACTGTTCACCCCTTCTGTCCAGCATTCGCTCGACCTCGCCGGGATCTTCGTCTTCGCCATCTCCGGCGCCCTCCTCGCCGTACGCAAGAACTTCGACGTCTTCGGTATCGCCGTACTCGCGGAGGTCACCGCGCTGGGCGGAGGGGTGCTGCGCGACCTGATCATCGGGGCGGTCCCGCCGGCCGCCTTCACCGATCTCGGGTACTTCCTCATGCCGCTGGTCGCGGCGGCGCTCGTCTTCTTCCTGCATCCCGAGGTGGAGCGGATCCAGACCGGGGTGAACGTCTTCGACGCCGCTGGCCTGGGGCTCTTCTGCGTCGCCGGCACCGCCAAGGCGTACGAGTACGGACTCGGGCTGACCGCCTCGGCCGCGCTCGGCGTCGCGACGGCTGTGGGCGGCGGTGTGCTGCGCGACATCATCGCCAACGAGGTGCCGTCGCTGGTGCGCTGGGACCGGGACCTGTACGCGGTGCCCGCGATGGTCGGCGCGACGATGGTCGCGCTGTGCATCAAGTTCGATGCGGTGTCCGCCGTCACCAGCGGAATCGCCGTGGTGACGGCGTTCGTCCTGCGGCTCCTCGCGATGCGATACCACTGGCGCGCACCCCGGGCCTGGAACCGGAGGTCCACGGCCGTGGAGCCCGACGAAGTGGTCGCGGAATTCAAAGCTACCGCTCAGTAATTTTCTGTTGTACGGTGCCGCCATGGCAGGAGCACAGGCAGCGCAGACCACCCAGGCCACCATCGGGGACAGTGAGTTCGACCGTGACACCGCGGTCACGCCGCGCGAGCCGGGCGTGTACGAGGCCGACCTCTCCGCAGGCTGGACGATCGCGGGCGCCGTGAACGGCGGCTATCTGCTCGCCGTCCTGGGCCGTGCCCTCGCGGACGCCTTGCCGCACACCGATCCGTTCACGATCTCGGCGCACTATCTGACCGCGTCCCGCCCGGGCCCGGCCGTCATCCGCACGGAGGCCGCACGCACCGGCCGCACCCTCTCGACCGGGCAGGCGTCGCTCCTGCAGTACGACGAGGAGGGCAACGAGGTCGAGCGCATCCGGGTGCTCGCCTCGTACGGCGACCTGGACGGACTCCCCGACGACGTGCGCACCACGGCCGAGCCGCCGCGGATGCCGCCCCTTGAGCAGTGTTTCGGGGCGGAGGACGCACCGGAGGGGGCGTCGCCGATGGGCAGCTTCCCGATCGCCGACCGGCTGCTGCTCAAGCTCGACCCGTCCACGCTCGGCTGGGCGCTGGGCCAGCCGTCCGGCAAGGGGGAGATGCGGGCGTGGTTCGGGCTCGCCGACGGGCGGGACGCCGACCCGCTCTCACTGCTGCTCGCCGTGGACGCCCTGCCGCCCACCGCGTTCGACATGGGCCTCCAGGGCTGGGTGCCGACGATCGAGCTCACCGTGCACGTACGGTGCCGCCCGGCGCCCGGACCGCTGCGGGTCGCGCTCAGGACGCGCAACCTGGCGGGCGGCTTCCTCGAGGAGGACGCCGAGGTCTGGGACAGCGCGGACCGGTTGGTCGCGCAGTCGCGGCAGCTGGCGCGGGCGAGGCTCAGCTAAGCGCTCCGCTGGAAGTCCGGTGCAACACCTGCGGGTCCGTCGTGGCTGGTCGCGCAGTTCCCCGCGCCCCTTACGGGGCGCGGTACCGCACCGGACTTCGCCAAGGCCGCTTAGCCGGCCCTGTTGGCGCAGCGCGTTGCCTTGCCGCTGTGCCCACTCACTCCGCAGGGGCGAACGGGTTGGCGCGACAGGTTCGCGCGGCCACGATTCAGAGCGCCCTGACGTACAACGTGGCCGGAAGCTACCGGTCGGCAAGCGGCCGCCGCCCGAGCCACGCGGCCAGCCGCCCGTAGGCGTCCGCTCCCTCCGGGGCGGGGAGCACCGCCTCGAAGGGAACACCCTCCCCGCGACGGTCGGCCGGCAGTGCCTGCCGGGCAAACGCGCGTGCGAACTCGGCCAGCTCCTGGTCCAGTCCGAGCGGCCTCCCCAGCCCCTCGGACAGGTCCCAGGCGTGCGTCACCAACTCCATGACGAAGCCGGAGAGCGCCGTCCGTCCGGGGGTCGGTCCCCATGGCATCTCCATCTGTGCGTCCAGTCGCGCGCTGTCCGCCCACGCGGCGATCGCGTGGGCCCGCGTCTCCTCGTACGCGACGCCCCAGCCGTCGTCGGGCACATCTTCGGCGAGGTCCGGAACGGCCAGTAGACCGCCGCCCTCGCCGACGACGCCGATACGGCGGGTGACACCGACGATGTGCGAGAGCAGGGTGCGTACGTCGTAGTCGGAACAGGGCGTCGGCGCCGCCAGCTGCTCGGAGCGGACCGTCCTGATCAGCGCAGCGAGCTGCTCGGTGGCGCGCTGGAACAGGGGGCGCGGGTCGGGCGTGGAGTCCATGTCGGGCCTCTTCCGTGTTGCTCGGTGGCGTCGCTCAATGGCTACCGCACCGTGCCCGTATTTCCCGACATTTGGCGTCAGCTTTCCGGTGCCCTTCGATGGGGTGCCGATCAGTCCAGCCAGTGGCGGCGGCCCAGGCTCACCAGGCGCATCTGGCGGCGCGCGAGGCTGGCCACGCGCTCCTCGGTGCCCGGTTCGGCCTCGAGGAACGCGGACGCGGTCATCACCATGTGGTCGACGTACAGGCGCGCCAGCATCACCATGTCGTCCTCGCTCCAGCCCTTCGACTCCGGGTGTTTGGCGAGTTCGACCGCCACTTCCTCGGCGAAACGGTCCAGTTGCTCCCCGATGGCGGCGCGGACCGGCTGTACGCCGCCATGTCTCTCGCGCGTGAGGAATCGGACGTGCGGGGCGTGCGTCCGCACATGTACGGCGATCAAGTCGACGATACGCGCGATGCGTTCGTCGCCGTCGCCGTTCGCCGCGAGCGTGGTGCCGATCATCTCGTGCAGGCTGCCGAGCGCCTCCTCGACCAGTGCCACTCCCAGGTCCGCGGTGCTGCGGAAGTGCCGGTAGAAGGCGGTCGGCGCGATACCGACGGCCCGGGTGACCTCGCGCAGGCCCAGGCTGCTCAGGCTCTGCCCCTCCAGCAGCTCCAACGCCGCGTCCAGCAGGGCCTGTCGGGTCTTCTGCTTCTGGGTCTGCCGGATACCGACCGGGATGTGACTCATGCCATGCAGTTAACAACTGTTCTCTGGAATTGGGAAGCAGGGACGAGCGTTAGACTCGATAGTCAGTGAACAGTTGTAGCAACAAGCGTTCACCGGAACTTCCACGAGAGGCATTCCATGCTGTTCCTCGTCGCAGCTCTGCTTCTGCTGGGCGTCGCGCTGGGCACCGTGGCCCACGCTCCTCTGCCCGTCACGCTGGCCGCCGCCGCTGTGATCGGCGTATGGCTGGCCGTCTTCGCCGTACGCGAGCGGCACTCCCTCAAGCTCTCGGCTTCTCCCCCAGCTAACGATGGGAGGCCTCCAGAGCAGGGGCGCCCCACGGCGGCGACACGACCACTGACCTCTGACCACTGATCCCTCAGGAACTGTCCGCAGCTCCCTCCAGGAGTGGAATCATGCAATTCACCGCCACCTCGTCTTTGGCGTCTTTGGCGCCTTTGGCATCTTCAGCACCTTCGGCATCGTCGGCGGGAGGGTCCGGGCGGCGGGGCCCGGAGCGGCGCCGCTCCGGGGTGGGGGACGCCGACGGCATGGCCGTCGCCTCGTTCATCCTCGGGCTGATCGGCCTGCTCGTCCTCAACCTCTTCCTCGGGCCGGTCGCGATCGTCCTCGCACTGGTGGCGCTCCGCCGCGGCACCACGCGCCGTGGCCGCGCCTTGCTGGGCCTGGGCCTCGGCCTGGCCGACCTGATCGTCCTGGCAGCCTTCGTCTCGGCGGACAACACGGTGTCCTGGTCCTTCTGATGACCGCTGTGGGTGGCCGTTCCGGCGCCCCGCGCGAAGCGGAAGCCCCGGCACCATAAGCGGGAACGCACCCCGGAAGGGGGGTGCCCCACGGCGCCGGACAGGCCCGCGCCCGGGCCTCGTAGAATCAAACACACCATGGCCTACCTCGACCACGCCGCGACCACTCCGATGCTTCCGGAGGCGATCGAGGCGATGACAGCCCAGCTCACCGTCACCGGCAACGCCTCTTCACTGCACGCCGCCGGCCGCCGAGCCCGGCGCACCGTCGAGGAGGCCCGCGAAACCCTCGCCGAGGCACTGGGCGCACGCCCCAGCGAGGTCGTCTTCACGTCGGGCGGCACCGAGGCGGACAACCTCGCCGTGAAGGGCCTGTTCTGGGCCCGGCGCGGCGCCGACCCCGCCCGTACCCGCGTCCTCGCCAGCCCCGTCGAGCACCACGCCGTCCTCGACGCCGTGCACTGGCTCGGTGAGCACGAGGGCGCGACGGTGGAGTACCTGCCCGTGGACACGTACGGCCGGGTGCACCCCGAGGTGCTGCGCGAGGCGATCGAACGCAACCCCGACGACGTCGCGCTCGTGACCGTCATGTGGGCCAACAACGAGATCGGCACCATCATGCCGGTCGGTCAACTCACCGCCGTCGCCGCCGAGTTCGGTGTGCCGGTGCACGCCGACGCCGTCCAGGCCTTCGGGCAGGTGCCCGTCGACTTCGGCGCCTCCGGGCTCGCGGCGATGACCGTGTCCGGGCACAAGATCGGCGGTCCGTACGGCATCGGCGCGCTGCTGCTCGGCCGCGAGTTCAGCCCCGTGCCCGTGCTGCACGGCGGCGGGCAGGAGCGCCACGTCCGCTCGGGCACCCTGGACGTGCCCGCCGTCGCCGCGTTCGCCGTCGCCGGACGGCTCGCCGCCGAGCAGCGCGAGTGGTTCGCCCGCGAGATCGGCGGGCTGCGCGACGAACTGATCGACGCGGTGCGCAAGGCCGTTCCGGACGCGATCCTCGGCGGTGACCCCGTCGACCGGCTGCCCGCCAACGCGCACTTCACGTTCCCCGGATGCGAGGGCGACTCGCTGCTTCTCCTGCTCGACGCGCAGGGCATCGAGTGCTCCACGGGATCCGCCTGCACAGCGGGCGTGGCCCAGCCGAGCCACGTCCTGCTCGCCACCGGCACCGACCCCGACCTGGCCCGCGGCACCCTCCGCTTCTCCCTCGGCCATACGTCGTCCAAGGCGGACGTCGACGCGGTGGCCCAGGCGATCGGCCCGGCGGTGAAGCGCGCACGCACGGCAGGCCTGACGTAGGCGCCTCTGGGGAAACGGTCAGGCACGCGTCGTACGAGGCTGGCTCGCCGTACGGGGGCGTCAGGTGCTCGCCGTGCGGGGCAGCAGGCGCTCGTCGTGCGGGGCGCCAGGCGCTCGTCGTGCGGGCAGGCCCCGCCGTGCGGAGGCCAGGTACGCGTTGGCGGGCCGGGGCAGGCCGTCGGCCGAGCGGGCCTCAGGCGCTCGCCGTACGCGCCTCCCGCACCAGGCGTATGTAACGGTCCCAGTCCCAGTGCGGCCCCGGATCCGTGTGGTCCGTGCCCGGTACCTCGACGTGCCCGATGATGTGCTCCCGGTCGACGGGTATCTCGTACCGCGCGCATATCCCGGCCGTCAGCCGCGCCGACGCGCGGTACATCGCATCCGTGAACGACGACTCCTGGTCGACGAAGCCCTCGTGCTCGATGCCGACGCTCCGCTCGTTGTACGCCCGGTTGCCCGCGTGGAACGCCACGTCCAGCTCGCGGATCATCTGGGCTATGTGCCCGTCCTTGCGCACCACGTAGTGCGAGGCGGCCCCGTGGCCCGGGTCCCGGAAGACCTTCAGCGCCGTCGCGTAACTGCCCTGTGCGACATGGATGATCACGCGGTCGATCTCGTAGTCGTCGGGACGGTCCGCCCGCCGCCGGTTCGCCGAGGACGCCGCACCCACTGCGCGCCCCGGAAGTCGACCTCGCCCTCCCTGCGGTCCTTCTCCACGCCCGGGATACGCCACCACACGCGCCCCAGCTCGTCGCGCGCGAGCCCGGCCGCACTCACGGCGGCCGCCGCACCGCCGATGAGCAGCGCGCGGCGCCCGAGGTGCCGGTCCGTGTCCTTCGCCGCCCGGTGGTTTCCCGGGCTCTTCTGATCCCCCATGTGATCGTCAACGGATACGCGCGGCCTCCGGTTCCCGCCGCCCCGTACCCTGGAAGCGTTATGACTGAGACCCCGCAGCGCCCCCTCCGCGTCCTCGCCGCCATGTCCGGCGGCGTGGACTCCGCCGTCGCCGCCGCCCGAGCCGCCGAGGCCGGGCACGACGTGACCGGAGTGCATCTCGCCCTGTCGGCGAACCCGCAGTCGTTCCGCACGGGCGCGCGGGGCTGTTGCACCATCGAGGACTCGCGCGACGCCCGCCGCGCCGCCGACGTCATCGGCATCCCCTTCTACGTCTGGGACCTCGCCGAGCGGTTCCGCGAGGACGTCGTCGAGGACTTCGTCGCCGAGTACGAGGCCGGACGCACCCCGAACCCGTGCCTGCGCTGCAACGAGAAGATCAAGTTCGCGGCGCTGCTCGACAAGGCGCTCGCACTGGGCTTCGACGCCGTCTGCACCGGTCACTACGCCAAGGTGATCCTGAACGAGGACGGCACCCGCGAGCTGCACCGCGCCTCCGACATGGCCAAGGACCAGTCGTACGTCCTCGGAGTCCTGGACGACAAGCAGCTTGCGCACGCGATGTTCCCGCTGGGCGACACGGTCACCACCAAGGACGAGATCCGCGCGGAGGCCGAGCGCCGCGGGCTCGCCGTCGCCCGCAAGCCCGACAGCCACGACATCTGCTTCATCGCCGACGGCGACACGCAGGGCTTCCTCGCGCAGCGGCTGGGCAAGGCCGAGGGCGACATCGTCGACGAGTCCGGCGCCAGGCTGGGCACACACGACGGGGCGTACGGCTTCACGATCGGCCAGCGCAAGGGCCTGCGCATCGGCACCCCGGCGCCCGACGGCAAGCCGCGCTACGTGCTGGACATCTCGCCGGTGAACAACACGGTGACGGTCGGCCCGGCAGCCTCCCTCGACGTCTCGGGCCTCACCGCGCTCAAGCCCCGCTGGTGCGGCGTCGCCCCGGTGGGCCCTGGCACGTACACAGCGCAGCTGCGCGCCCACGGCGGCGAGACGCCCGTGACCGCCGAGCTCGTGGGCGACGAGCTCCAGGTCACCTTCGACGAGCCGGTACGCGGCGTCGCCCCCGGCCAGGCGATCGTGCTGTACGACGGCACGCGCGTGGTGGGCTCGGCGACGATCGCGACGACCACGCGCGCGACGGCCGTCGCCTGACGCCTCCGGTCCGGAGGCCGGGTCCTCGGGTGCGCGTGTCCGGGGGCGCGTGTCTTTCCGCGTGCCCTCCGGAGGCCGAGTCAGCGCTGCCTGGTGGACAGATAGCTGCCTGGTGGACAGATACGTGTCAGCGCTGCCTGGCGGACAGATAGTGGTGCAGTACGCCGCCCAGTTCGGTGCACCACGTCTGCAGCGCGGACATGCGGCGCGCCTTCACCCGGCACTCGAACACCCGGCCGTCGTGGAGTACCGCCGCCACGCACAAGTAGGCGCCGTAGGACTGGAACTGGACCGTCTGCAGATGCGGCCACGGGAAGTCGGCCGCGTAGACGCCCTGTGAGAAGTGCACGCCCTCGGGGCCGACGGCCACGCCGTTGTCGGCGTCGGCGGCCAGGAACTCGGGGCCGTCCGGCGGTGCCACGGGCGCCGACGGGTAGGGCGGCGGGACCGGTGTCGGCGGGACCGGTGCCTGTGGGGGAGGAGAGACGGGGACTGCGGACTGGAACGGGGCAGGCGGGGCCGCGGGCTGGGGCGCTGAAGCGGGCGCCGCGGGCTCGAACGGCGGGGGCGGCGGGCCGAAGCCTCCCGGAGCGCTCTGACCACCGCCGTGCCTCTGTTCCGTACCCGTCATGCCCGTCCCCTCCAAGATCTCCGTGGCGTCACCCCGGTTCTACAGGGTTCTACCCCACCACCTCGACCTCGTAGAAACAGAGGTGGTCCTTGATCTCGGCCACGTCCGGCTTCGGGTCCGGGTACGCCCACACCAGGTCCGGTGCGCCCGGCACCGACCAGTAGGACGCAGTGCCCTTGAACGGGCAGTACGTGTGGGTCTCCGAGGGCGTCAGCAGGTGCGTGCGGACGTCCTCCGGAGGCAGGTAGTAGCGCACCGGACAGCCGGTTTCGCGCAGCACGACGGGGCGCCGGCTCTCCGCGAGGACCTTCCCCTCGTGCACCACGCGCACGTGCTCCGTGCCCTGCTCGACAGTGATGGTGTGTCCTTCGGTCATGTAGGGCACAGCGCGTGACGGGCCGGAGTTCTTCCCCCGTACGGTAGGCGCATGAATATCTGTGTCTTCCTTTCCGCAGCCGACCTCGACGACCGCTACACGCGCCCCGCGCGGGAGTTCGCCGAACTGCTGGGAAAGGGAGGGCACACCCTGGTGTGGGGCGGTTCCGACGTGGGGCTCATGAAGGTCGTCGCGGACGGTGTGCAGGAGGCGGGCGGGCGGCTCGTCGGCATCTCCGTCGACTTCCTGTCGTCCAAGACGCGGGCGGGTGCCGACGAGATGGTGATCGCGAAGGACCTCTCCGAGAGGAAAGCGCTGCTTCTGGAGAGGGCCGACGCGATCGTGATCATGGTGGGTGGCACCGGGACGCTGGACGAGGCCACCGAGATCCTGGAGCTCAAGAAGCACGGCCTGCACACCAAGCCCGTGGTACTGCTCAACGCGGCGGGCTTCTACGACGGGCTCAAGGAGCAGTTCCAGCGGATGGAGGACGAGGGCTTCCTGCCGCTGCCCCTCAACGAGCTGGTGTTCTTCGCGGAGGAGCCGGTGGGGGCGCTGGCCTACCTCGAAGAGTCGCTCGGCACCCAGTGACACGCGGTGAATCGGCGGGCATGCAGTGATGCGAGCATGTGAGACATGGCTACACATGTGATCACCGGGGCCGGCTCCGGCATCGGCGCGGCCGTCGCCCGGCGCCTCCACGCGCGCGGGGACGACCTGGTGCTGCTCGCGCGGGACGCCGGCCGCGCCAAGGAGCTGGCCGCCGAATACCCCGGCGCCCGGACCCTCGTGGGCGACCTCGCAGACCCGGACAGGCTGTCGTGGGCGTTCTCGCACCAGACCCTGCCCGACCGGATCGACTCGCTGCTGCACATCGCGGGCGTCGTCGACCTCGGCCCCGTCGGCGAGCTCACCCCGAAGACATGGCGCAGCCAGCTGAACGTCAACCTGATCGCCCCCGCCGAACTGACCCGGCACTTCCTGCCACAACTCCGCGTCGCCCAGGGACACGTGGTGTTCGTGAACTCGGGCGCGGGCCTGAACGCCCATGCCGACTGGTCCGCGTACGCCGCATCCAAGCACGGTCTGAAGGCCCTGGCCGACTCGCTGCGTCACGAGGAGCACGCGAACGGCGTCCGCGTCACCTCCGTCTACCCGGGCCGCACGGCCAGCCCCATGCAGGCCAAGGTCCACCAGCAGGAGGGAAAGGAGTACGACCCGGCCCACTGGATCACCCCTGAGTCCGTCGCCACGACGATCCTGATGGCCATCGACCTCCCGCGCGACGCCGAGGTCAACGACCTGACGGTGCGGCCGGGCCGCTGACCGGCCCGAGGCTATTTCGTACGCTTCCCCGGTGAGCGAAAACAGCAAGTTCAGCCCCGGTCCAGCGACCGGCATCGGATCCATGCCGGGCAGCGACACGCGTGAGGCCGCCAAAACCGTCGTCGGGATCTTCGGCGGCGGTGAGGGCATGCCGTATCTGCCCGAGCTGCCCGCGCGGGGGCCTGGCGCGGACATGATCGGGCGGACCGCCGGGATGCTCGTCGAGCTGTACGCGCGCGTGGAGCCCAGCGGCTGGCGGATCGGGGACCGGCCCGGACGGGACACCCGGCGCGCCAGGTCCTGGCTGCGGGAGGACCTCGACGCGGTCGAGGAGTTCACGCAGGGCTACGAAGGGCCGCTGAAGGTGCAGGCCGTCGGGCCGTGGACGCTCGCGGCCGCGCTGGAGCTGAAGAACGGCGAGGCGGCGCTGTCCGACCTCGGGGCCTGCCGGGACCTGGCCGAGTCGCTGGCCGAGGGGCTGCGGGTGCACCTCGCCGACGTACGGCGGAGGGTGCCCGGTGCACAGCTCGTGCTGCAGCTCGACGAGCCCTCGCTGATCGCCGTCCTGCGCGGCCAGGTGAAGACCGCCAGCGGCTACCGCACCCACCGGGCCGTCGACCGGCAACTCGTGGAGAGCACGCTGCGGGACATCATCGGCGTGCACGGCGACGGTCCGGTCGTCGTGCACTCGTGCGCGCCCGACGTGCCGTTCGCGCTGCTCCGCCGGGCCGGCGCGGCCGGGATCTCCCTCGACTTCTCGCTGCTCACCGAGCGTGACGACGACGCGATCGGGGAAGCCGTGGAGGGTGGCACCAGGCTCCTCGCCGGCGTCGTGCCGGGCACGGACGGCGCATTGTCAGACCCTGCCGGTAGCGTCATGGGTGTCAGGACGCTGTGGCGCAGGCTGGGGCTGAATCCGGGGCTGCTGGGGGAGGCGGTCGCGATCACTCCGGCGTGCGGACTCGCGGGGGCATCCTCGGAGTACGCGCGCAAGGCCCTCGGCCACTGCGTCAGGGCGGCGAGATCCCTCGCGGACAACCCTGAGTGACGGCGCGTACGAGCAAGTGAGGGCACGGGCGAGTGACAGCACCCGAGACAGCACGAGCACGTGGCCGCACGAGCAAGTGACGGGCCGTACAAGAAATCGGGAGGACAAGACGGTGGCCGGCGAACAGCAAGCACAGCCCGCATCGGCGCCCGCGGAGGCGCGCGAGAAGCACGCGCAGCTCGCTGAGCAGATCGAGGAGCACCGCTTCCGGTACTACGTGAAGGACCAGCCGGTCATCAGCGACGCGGAGTTCGACAAGCTGCTCCGCTCGCTGGAGGCGCTCGAGGACGAGTACCCGGAGCTGCGCACCCCCGACTCGCCGACCCAGAAGGTCGCGGGGGCGTACGCAACGGATTTCACGGCGGTCCAGCACCGCGAGCGCATGCTCTCCCTCGACAACGCCTTCGACGACGAGGAGCTTGCCGCCTGGGCCGACCGGGTCGCCAAGGAGGTCGGCACCTCGGCCTACCACTTCCTCTGCGAGCTCAAGGTCGACGGCCTCGCCGTCAACCTCACGTATGAGCACGGGCGGCTCACGCGCGCGGCGACCCGCGGTGACGGCCGCACGGGCGAGGACATCACCCCCAACGTGCGGACGATCGCGGAGATTCCGGACCGGCTCAAGGGTGACCTGATCCCGGCGCTCGTGGAGATCCGGGGCGAGGTCTACTTCCCCATGGAGAAGTTCGAGGAGCTCAACGCCCGCTTGGTGGACGCCGGTGAGAAGCCCTTCGCCAACCCGCGCAACGCCGCCGCGGGTTCGCTGCGCCAGAAGGACCCGCGGATCACGGCCACCCGGCCGCTGCACATGGTCGTGCACGGCATCGGCGCCCGCGAGGGCTTCAGCATCGACCGCCTGTCCCAGGCCTACGACCTGCTGCGCGAGTGGGGTCTGCCCACGGCGAAGCACAACAAGGTGGTCGAAGGACTCGACGGGGTCCGGGAGTTCATCGGGTACTACGGGGACAACCGCCACTCCGTGGAGCACGAGATCGACGGCGTCGTCGTCAAGCTCGACGAGATCCCGCTGCAGGGGCGGCTCGGCTCCACCTCGCGCGCACCGCGCTGGGCGATCGCCTGGAAATACCCGCCGGAGGAGGTCAACACCAAACTGGTGGACATCCGGGTGGGTGTCGGCCGCACCGGCCGCGTGACGCCGTACGCCGTGGTGGAGCCGGTCGTGGTCGCCGGATCCGAGGTCGAGTTCGCGACGCTGCACAACCAGGACGTGGTCAAGGCCAAGGGCGTGCTCATCGGTGACACGGTGGTGCTGCGCAAGGCCGGTGACGTCATCCCGGAGATCCTCGGCCCGGTCGTCGACCTGCGCGACGGTACGGAGCGCGAGTTCCAGATGCCCGCCGAGTGCCCGGAGTGCGGTTCGGAGCTGCGGCCCATGAAGGAGGGCGACGTCGACCTGCGCTGCCCCAACGGACGGTCCTGCCCCGCCCAGTTGCGTGAACGGCTGTTCTATCTGGCCGGCCGCAAGTGCCTGGACATCGAGAACTTCGGCTATGTCGCCGCGGCCGCGCTCACCAGCCCGCTGGAACCCTCCGAACCGCCCCTGCATGACGAGGGCGACCTCTTCGACCTGAAGGTGGAGCAGCTGCTGCCCATCAAGTCGTACGTCCTGGACCAGGACACGGGCCTGCCCAAGCGCGACCCCAAGACCGGCGAGGAGAAGATCGTCACCTTCTTCGCCAACCAGAAGGGCGAGCCCAAGAAGAACACGCTGGCCATGCTGGAGAACATCGCGGCCGCCAAGGAGCGTCCGCTCGCCCGCATCATCACGGGCCTGTCCATCCGGCATGTGGGACCGGTCGCCGCCGAGGCCCTGGCGCGTGAGTTCCGGTCCATCGACCGGATCGAACAGGCGTCTCAGGAGGAGTTGGCCGCCGTCGAGGGTGTGGGGCCGACCATCGCGGCTTCGCTCAAACAGTGGTTCGAGGAGGAGTGGCATCGCGAGATCCTGCGCAAGTGGCGGGCGGCAGGGGTCCGGATGGAGGAGGAGGGCGCCGGCGAGGAGCAGGGCCCGCGTCCGCTGGAAGGCCTCACGGTCGTCGTGACGGGAACTCTGCAGAACTACACACGGGATGGCGCGAAAGAGGCCCTGCAGAGTCGTGGTGCAAAGGTGACCGGTTCGGTTTCGAAGAAAACCTCATTCGTCATTGTGGGTGACAACCCCGGTTCCAAATACGACAAGGCAATGCAGGTGAAGGTTCCGGTTCTGAACGAGGAGGGCTTCGCGGTCCTGCTGGAACAAGGGCCGGACGCGGCTGCGGAAGTCGCCCTTCCCATCGAGGGGTAGCGGCTCAAGGCCACCCGTTCAGCCCATATCAGATGCATACGGGTGGCCTGGTCGCATTCGGGCAACCGTCGGCGACCGGTGCCCGTGGAAGCCTTCTGCGGCCTACTGTTGAGATGTGCACCTGCCGTGCCCAGCTGCGGTTGGGGCATCCCCGCTCTTCACACGAGCGCGGGGAAGGGTTTTCGGACGCGGTTCCGTCGGCAGCCTCCCGACTTCCTCCCCAGCTACCGCTGGAGTTGCCCAGGGAGGCCTCAGGCATCGAGCCGTGTGGCGTGGGCACCGCCGGCTGTGAGAGGGACGGGAATGGAACCGACCGATAGCGCCGCCCCGGACTCACGGCTGCGTGCGCGCCTTCGCGTACGGCGTGGTCCGGGTGCCGGTCGAACGGGCGTCCGTTGGTCCGTTCGTCGGCCCCCGCGAGGCCCCGACACCAGCGGCCCGAGCGGGAAGCCCATGGAGAGCGGGCGCAGCCCGGGGCATGTCACGGTCGGTCACGTCCCCGGGCCGGGCGGCTCCGCGGGCACCGAGGACCGGCTCCGTGTACGGGCACTGCTGCCCGGCGCGGTCGTCGCGGTGGCCTCACTGGCGCTTGCCGCCGGCTTCTACCGGGCGTTCACCGGCAGTCGCGGCCTCTTCCCGACCGGCAGTGCGGGCTGGTCCCTTGCCGTTCTCACCGGCCTCGTCGTGGGGCATCTCGTGGCGTTCGGCCGGGGCCGCTGGTGGAACGGCGCGGGCTCCGGGGCGGCCCTGACTCTTGCGGTCCTGCTGCTCTACGGCTGGCTGCCTGCCGGAATGATCAGTCTCGCCGTAGTCTGCCTCGTCAGCATCGCGCGCAGAAATCGCTGGTGGCAGGGCGCGCTGCACGGCGCCGTCGACATCATCGGCATCGGCGCGGGCGCCCTCGTCATGGCGGTGTTCGGCACGGTGCCGACGGCCGAGAGCCCTTGGTCGCCTGAGACCTGGGACTTCTACACCGTGCCCGAAGTGGCCCTGGTGGCGGCCGCCTATCTCTCCGTCACCCGCGTCCTCCTCTGGTACGTGCACGCGCCGCTCACGGGCGGACTGCCGACCGCCACTCGTACCGCCCTGGTCCGGCAGGGCATCCTCGCCGGCGCGCTGCTCGGCATCGCGCCGCTGATCTGCGTCGTCGCGATGGCCGTGCCCGTACTTCTGCCGCTGTTCGCGGTCCCGCTCATCGCCCTCGACTCCACGCTGTGGATAGCCCGCGCACGGGCGGAGGAGCAGCTGCGCGACCCGCTCACCGGCCTGCCCAACCGGCAGTGGCTGCTGGAGCGCACCTGGGCGGCGCTGGACGACGCGGAGCGCATCGGAGCGCGGTCCGCTCTCCTGCTGATCGACCTCGACCGGTTCCGATCGGTGAACGACACGCTCGGTCATCTCGCAGGCGACCGGCTGCTCCTGCAGATCGCCGACCGGCTGCAGACGGCCCTGCCCCGCGGTGCCGAGGCCGCGCGACTCGGCGGCGACGAGTTCGCCGTACTGCTGCCGGTCGCCGACTCCACGACCTCGGCCACGCGGGTCGCCCGGGCGCTCGTCGCCGCCCTCGGCTCCCCGCTCGACCTCGACGGGCTCACCCTCGTCCTGGAGGCCAGCGCCGGCCTCGCCGTCTTCCCCGACCACGCGCTGGACGCGGAGGGGCTGTTGCGGCGGGCGGACGTCGCGATGTACCAGGCGAAGCGGGACCGTACGGGCGTCGAGGTGTACGAGTCCAAGCGCGACTGCAACACCCCGGACCGCCTAGGCCTGCTCGGCGACCTGCGGCGGGCGCTGGACGCCTCCGAGGTCCAGCTGCACTACCAGCCGAAGGTCCGCTTCGACGGCCAGGTCGCCGGACTCGAGGCGCTCGTACGGTGGGTGCATCCCGAGCGCGGCAAGGTGCCGCCGGACGAGTTCATCGCGATCGCCGAGTCGTCCGGGCTGATGCCGCACCTCACGGAGTACGTGCTGGAGACGGCGCTCGCCCAGGTGGCGCGCTGGCGTGCCCAGGGGCTGCGCGTGCCCGTCGCCGTCAATGTGTCGCCGCGCGACGTCCACACGCCCGGCTTCGCGGGCGCGGTCGCCGCGCGGCTGGCGCGGCACGGCGTCCCCGCGGGGGCGCTACAGCTGGAGATCACCGAGCATGTCCTCCTCGAGGACCCGCAGCGGGCGGCCGACACGCTGGCCGGTCTCACCGGGCACGGCGTGAAGATGTCGCTGGACGACTTCGGCACCGGTTACTCGTCGCTGGTGCATCTGCGGCGGCTGCCGGTGAGCGAGCTCAAGATCGACCGGTCGTTCGTCGCCCGGCTCGCCGTGGACGCCCAGGACGCGGAGATCGTCCGCTGCACCGTCGATCTCGCGCACTCGCTCGGGCTGCTCGTCGTCGCCGAGGGGGTCGAGGACGACGAGACGTGGGAGCGGTTGCGGGATCTCGGGTGCGATGCGGTGCAGGGGTGGCTTGTCGCGGCCGCCATGCCCGCCGACGAGACGACGGCGTGGTTGCGCGCCCGGGGTACGCGGGGGTGGCAGCGCCCTGCGGCGGCGCTACCCGCGGGTTCCTCGGACCCTTCGGGCCCGGTCCCCACGTAGCGCTGGCGCCCCGCCCACCGGAAGCCTCGCCCAGGTACCACACGGTGGTACCGGCGCCGGGCTGTGCCTCCCGAAGCCTCGCCCACCGCTGGGGGAGGAACGCCTGCCCACAACGGAAGCGACGGCCCTCCGCCTGCGGAACGCCTGCCCACAACGGAAGCGACGGCCCCCGACCGGCCCCTAAGGCACTGGGGGAGTACATCCCGGCGCGGCCCCGACCCGGCCGCCGGCGCTGTGACCACCGGCGGGTCGCCGTAAACGCTCCGACCAACCCACCGACAAGTGGCGTACACACGTGCGGCCTGCAGACGCGCACCGCCCCGGCATGGGGGCCTGAGAGGCGGGATTCCGGCCCGCCCCACAGGCGCCCAGAACCCCGCAGAGGGCCAGAGGCCAGCCCCCGCCGGGAAACCGTTTCACGGTCACCCGCCCCCGCCCCATAGGATTGGCCCAAACCACACACACTCACCCCAGAGGATCGCTGCATGCCTGGCATCACGCGCGAGGAGGTCGCCCACCTCGCCCGGCTGGCGCGTCTGGAGCTGAAGCCCGAAGAGCTCGACCACTTCGCAGGCCAGCTCGACGACATCATCGGCGCGGTCGCCCGCGTCTCCGAGGTCGCCGACCAAGACGTACCGCCGACCTCCCACCCGCTGCCGCTGACGAACGTCATGCGCGCGGACGAGGTCCGTCCCTCGCTCACCCCGGAGCAGGCGCTCTCCGGTGCCCCTGCCCAGGAGCAGCAGCGTTTCAAGGTGCCGCAGATCCTGGGGGAGGACTAGGACCACTATGACGGACAGCACCATCACCAAGCTGACCGCGGCCGAGACGGCCGCGAAGATCGCCTCCGGCGAGCTCACGGCCGTCCAGGTCACCGAGGCCCACCTCGCCCGGATCGACGCGATCGACGAGAAGGTGCACGCCTTCCTGCACGTCGACCGCGAAGGGGCGCTCGCGCAGGCCCGTGCCGTCGACGAGAAGCGGGAGCGCGGCGAGAAGCTCGGCCCGCTCGCCGGCGTACCGCTGGCGCTGAAGGACATCTTCACCACCGTGGGCATTCCGACCACGGTCGGCTCGAAGATCCTCGAGGGCTGGATCCCGCCGTACGACGCCACGGTCACCGAGAAGCTCAAGGCCGCGGACGTCGTGATCATCGGCAAGACCAACATGGACGAGTTCGCCATGGGGTCCTCGACCGAGAACAGCGCGTACGGCCCGACGGGCAACCCGTGGGACGTCACCAAGATCCCCGGCGGTTCGGGCGGCGGTTCGGCCGCCGCGCTCGCTTCCTACCAGGCGCCGCTCGCCATCGGCACGGACACCGGCGGCTCCATCCGCCAGCCCGCGGCCGTCACCGGCACGGTCGGCGTCAAGCCGACCTACGGCGGCGTGTCCCGCTACGGCATGGTGGCGTTCTCCAGCTCCCTCGACCAGGGCGGCCCCTGCGCCCGTACGGTCCTGGACGCGGCCCTCCTGCACGAGGTGATCGCCGGCCACGACCCCCTCGACTCGACGTCCATCGACGCCCCGGTCCCGCCGGTCGTCGAGGCCGCACGCAACGGCTCCGTCGAGGGCATGCGCGTCGGCGTCGTGAAGCAGTTCGCCGGCGAGGGCTACCAGGCCGGGGTCGTCGAGCGCTTCAACGAGTCCGTGTCGCTGCTCAAGGAGCTGGGCGCCGAGATCGTCGAGCTGGACTGCCCGTCCTTCGACCTGGCGCTCTCCGCGTACTACCTGATCGCCCCGTCCGAGTGTTCGAGCAACCTCGCCCGGTTCGACGGCCTGCGCTACGGCCTGCGCACCGGCGACGACGGCACGCGCTCCGCCGAGGACGTCACGTCGCTCACCCGCGAGGCCGGTTTCGGCGACGAGGTGAAGCGCCGCATCATGCTCGGCACGTACGCGCTCAGCTCCGGCTACTACGACGCGTACTACGGCTCCGCCCAGAAGGTACGGACGCTGATCAGCCGCGACTTCGAGAAGGCCTTCGAGAAGGTCGACGTGATCGTGTCGCCCACGACGCCGACCACCGCCTTCGCGATCGGGGAGCGCGCCGACGACCCGCTGGCGATGTACCTGGCGGACCTCTGCACGATCCCCGTCAACCTCGCCGGCAACGCCGCCATGTCGCTGCCCTGCGGTCTCGCGCCGGAGGACGGCCTGCCCGTCGGCCTGCAGATCATCGCCCCCGCGATGAAGGACGACCGCCTGTACAAGGTCGGTGCGGCGGTCGAGGCGGCCTTCGTGGAACGCTGGGGACACCCGCTGCTCGAGGAGGCACCGTCGCTGTGACTGCACTGTCCAAGGCCAAGGGCTTCAAGAAGTCCAAGTCCGGCACGTACCTGTCCATCGCCACCACCGCGTTCGGCGCGCTCAGTGTCGCGAAGCAGGCCAAGAAGGCCCGCATCGAGAACGACACGCTGCGGCTGATCGACGCGGCCGTGTCCGCCGCCGCCATCGTCACCGGCCTGGCGATCCTCTACCGGGAGCTGAAGCGCCTGGGCGACGACGACGTCCTGCTGGGCTGAGAGGGAAGTTTCACCGTGACTGCCACGACCACGACCGACCTGGTCTCGTACGAGGACGCACTCGCGTCGTACGACCCGGTCATGGGCCTCGAGGTCCATGTCGAACTCGGCACCAAGACGAAGATGTTCTGCGGCTGTTCGACGTCGCTCGGCGCCGACCCGAACACGCAGACCTGCCCGGTCTGCCTCGGCATGCCCGGCTCGCTCCCGGTCGTCAACGCGACCGGCGTCGAGTCCGCGATCAAGATCGGCCTCGCGCTGAACTGCGAGATCGCCGAGTGGTGCCGCTTCGCCCGGAAGAACTACTTCTATCCGGACATGCCGAAGAACTTCCAGACCTCGCAGTACGACGAGCCGATCGCCTTCAACGGCTATCTGGACGTCCAGCTCGAGGACGGCGAGGTCTTCCGTGTGGAGATCGAGCGCGCCCACATGGAGGAGGACACCGGCAAGTCGACCCATGTCGGCGGCGCGACGGGCCGTATCCACGGCGCCCTGCACTCCCTCCTCGACTACAACCGCGCAGGTATCCCGCTCATCGAGATCGTCACCAAGCCGATCGTCGGCGCGGGCGAGCGCGCTCCCGAGGTCGCCAAGGCGTACGTCGCCGAGCTGCGCGAGCTCATCAAGGCGCTGGGCGTGTCCGAGGCCCGTATGGAGATGGGCCAGATGCGCTGCGACGTCAACCTGTCGCTGATGCCGAAGGGCGCCGAGAAGTTCGGCACCCGCAGCGAGACGAAGAACGTCAACTCGCTGCGCTCCGTGGAGCGCGCGGTCCGCTTCGAGATCCAGCGCCACGCGGCCGTCCTCGGCGACGGCGGCACGATCGTGCAGGAGACCCGCCACTTCCACGAGGACACCGGTTCGACGACCTCGGGCCGTGTGAAGGAGGAGGCGGAGGACTACCGCTACTTCCCGGAGCCGGACCTGGTGCCGGTCGCCCCCTCCCGCGAGTGGGTGGAGGAGCTGCGCGCCACGCTGCCGGAGCTTCCGCTGGTCCGCCGCAACCGGCTGCGTGAGGAGTGGGGTGTCTCCGCCCACGACATGCAGTCGATGCTCAACGCCGGTGCCATCGACTCGATCGTCGCCACGATCGAGGCCGGCGCCGACGCCGCCTCCGCGCGCAAGTGGTGGATGGGCGAGCTGGCCCGCCGCGCCAACGAGGACGGCGTGGAGCTTTCCGCGCTGCCGATCACTCCCGAGCAGGTCGCCCGCGTGGCCGCCCTCGTCAAGGAGGGCTCGCTCAACGACAAGCTGGCCCGCCAGGTCATCGAGGGTGTGCTCGCGGGCGAGGGCACGCCGGACGAGGTCGTCGAGAAGCGCGGCCTGAAGGTCGTCTCGGACGACTCCGCGCTGGGCACGGCCGTCGACGAGGCCATCGCCGGCAACCCGGCCATCGCGGACAAGATCCGCGGCGGCAAGGTGGCCGCGGCCGGCGCCCTGGTGGGCGCGGTCATGAAGGCCACACGCGGCCAGGCCGACGCGGCGCGCGTCAAGGAGCTGATCCTGGAGAAGCTCGGCGTCGAGGGCTGAGCCTTCTCGTCAGGGTCCTTCTCGTACGGGCAAGAAGGGGCGGTGCACCGGTCGGTGCGCCGCCCCTTCGCCGTCTGTACGCACTATGGACACCGTCTTGACCCCGACCCCGGATTCACAGGTTCCGCGCACCCGGTACGCTGCCGGGCCATGGCGGAACTTGACGGGAGCACCACCCAACTGGCCCGCGCGGCAGGCGACGCCGAAGACCCGATCAAGGCGCCCTCCGACGTCAGGACCGGCGACGAACGAGCGGACCGGACCGACGACGGACCGGCAGACCGGACCGACGGCGAACCGGCAGACCGGACCGACGGCGAACCGGCGGACCGGACTGACGACGAACCGGCGGACCGGACCGGCGACGAACCAGCGGACCAGACCGGCGACGACGCCGGAGTCGGGTCCGAGGAGGAATCCGAAGACGGGACCCTGGAGACCGTCGCCGAACAGCGCGCCCGGGAGGCCCGGCGCGCCCGCCGGGCAGCGACCGCGTCCGGCGCGGTACTGACGCTGGCCGGAACGGGCGCCTCCGCCATACGGTTCAGCAGCGGAGCCCCGGCGAGCGCGGCCCTCGCGTACGCGATCGGCGCGGTCATCTGCGCGACGGTCGCCGTACTCGGTGCGCGCGGACGCACGAAGCGGGCGCTCGTCGGGCTGATCGCCGGGGTGCTGGTGATGGCGATCGGCGATCAGCTCGACTGAGCATGCGACCGCAGGGGACCTTGTCTCAGGAACAGGTCCTGCGACGACCCACCAACCGCGCGAACCCGAAGGTCCGGCCCGCGTCTGCGCGGAGCATCTCCGCCGAGCGGCGGGACATGGTGACCCCGGCCGCCTGGGGTGGGAGGCGGCCGGGGTCACCATGTCCCGCCGTCGAAGGGCCCGCTGGGGCTCAGCGGACGGGCACAGGCTCCGGTTCGGGCAGGCCGACGGGGGCGAGGGCCGAGGGGGCGGGAACCTCCCGGCTGAGGGTTTCGCCCTCTACATCGACGTGGGGCAGGAGCCGGTCGAGCCAGCGGGGCAGGTACCAGGCCTTGTCGCCGAGCAGGGCGAGGACGGCGGGCACGATGGCCATGCGGACGAGGAAGGCGTCGAAGAGGACGGCGATGGCCAGTCCGAAGCCGATCATTTTGATCATGGACTCCTGGGCGCCGACGAAGCCGGAGAAGACGGCCATCATGATCAGCGCGGCGGCGACCACGACGCGGGCGCTGTAGCGGAACCCGGTGACGATGGCCTGGCCGGGCCGGTCCCCGTGGACGTACGCCTCCCGCATCCGCGAGACGAGGAACACCTCGTAGTCCATGGCGAGGCCGAAGACGATGCCCACCAGGAAGATCGGCATGAGGCTCATGATGGGGCCGGTCTGCTCGACGCCGAGGAGTTCGGCTCCGTGGCCCTGCTGGAAGACCGCGATGACGGAACCGAGGGCGGCGAGGACCGACAGCAGGAAGCCGAGCGCTGCCTTCAGCGGCACCAGCAGGGACCGGAAGACGAGCAGCAGGAGCACGATGGCCAGGCCCACGACGACGGCGAGGTACGGGAGGAGGGCGTCCTGGACCTTCTGGGCGACATCGATGTTCAGCGCGGTGGTGCCGGTGACCTCGAATCTCGCCCCCGACTCGGACTCGATGCCGGGGCGTTCGTCGCGGATGGTCTGGACGAGGTCCTTGGTCTTCTCGTCGGTGGGGCTCGTCGAGGGGGTGGCGGAGAACACCGCGGTGCCACCGTCGGGGTTGAAGCGGGCCGGGGAGACGGAGACGACGCCGTCGGTGGCGGCGATCTCCTTGGAGATCCTGGACACAGCCGTCTTCGGGTTCTCAGCTCTCTTGGCGTCTACGACGATGGTCAAAGGCCCGTTGAAGCCAGGGCCGAAGCCCTCGGCGAGCGCGTCGTAGGCCCGGCGTTCGGTGGTGGAGGTGGGCTTGGCCTCATCGCCGGGCATGCCGAGCTGAAGGTCCATCACCGGTGTGGCGATCGCGCCCAGGCCCACGACACCGAGCAGGAGCACCGGAATCGGATGCCGCACCACGAGCCGGGCCCAGCGGCTGCCGCCGTTGTGCGGGTCGGCTTGCTCGATCGTGCCGCGCTTGCGGGCGGAGCGCGACAGTGCGGCGTTGGGCCAGAAGCCGAGGATGGCCGGGACCAGGGTGAGCGAGATGAGGACGGCGACGACGACGGCGCCGGCGGCGGCCAGGCCCATCTTGGTGAGCATCGGGATGCCGACCACCGACAGCCCCGCCAGGGCGATGACGACGGTGAGTCCGGCGAAGACGACGGCGGACCCGGCGGTGCCGGCGGCCAGGCCTGCCGCTTCCCTGGGTGCGTGGCCCTTGGCGCGTTCCTCGCGGTAGCGGGAGACGACGAACAGGGCGTAGTCGATGCCGCAGGCCAGGCCGAGCATGGTGGCCAGGGTGCCGGTCGTCTCCGAGAGCCCGAAGGTGCTGCCCAAGGCGAGGATCGAGGCCATGCTGACGCCGACGCCGAGGATGGCGGTGAGCAGCGGCAGCCCTGCGGCGGCCAGCGAGCCGAAGGTGATCAGCAGGACGACGGCGGCGATGGCGATGCCGATCGCTTCGGCCGCCCCGCCCGCCGACGGCTGGGTCGCCAGCGCGTCCCCGCCGACCTCCACCGTCAGCCCCGCCTCCTGGGCCTGATGCACGGCATCCTCGAGCGTCTTCTTACTGGCGTCGGTGAGGTCGTCCGCCTTGGCCTTGAAGGTGACGGTCGCGTACGCCGTGGAGGCGTCCTTGCTCACCGCCTTGGCCTGGAAGGGGTTCACCGCGCCGGCGACCTGTGAGCCCTCGGCCGCCTCGTCCACGGTCTTGTCGATGGCCGCCTTGTTGTCGGCCGCGGTGACCTTCTGGCCGTCCGGGGCGATGAAGACGATCCTGGCCACCGCCCCGTCGGCCGAGGATCCGGGGAAACGCTGCTCCAGCAGGTCGAAGGCCTTCTGGGACTCGATGCCCGGCATCGAGAAACCGTCGTCGGGGGCGGTGGGAGCCTTGGCGGCGCTGAAGCCGACGGCAACCAGGATCGCCACCCACCACAGGGCGACGTACCAGCGCCATCGGAAGGCAAGACGGCCCAGTCGATACAGGAAAGTAGCCACGGCAGGGAGGCCTCCACATCTGGTGTCGGGGACGTCCCCAGGCTGTCCGTGCCGGGCCTCTCGCGTCGTCGTGCGCCTGCCGACAATCCCGGCTACTGAGAAGGCAGTACGCCGGCACGCGCGCGTAGTGGTGACGCAGACGTCCCCCGCCGGTTCCGCCGACCCGAAGCCTTGCCGTGGAGCAGTGGATCGGACGACGGAAACCGAACCTCCTCTGGGTTTTTGCGCGGTTCAGGGCCTACGGCCGGACAGCCGCACCGCCCCCGCCAGCGACAGCGCCATCAGCCCCGCCCCCCATACCAGCGTCGTACGGAAGCCGTCCGTCGCCGTCAGCAGCAGAGCCGTCAGCGCCGTGCCGACCGCGGCCGCGACCTGAAGGATGATGTTCAGCGCCGTGCTTCCCGCCGCGACTTCGCCGTCCGCGAGGCCGCGCGTCGCCGACGCCATGACCGGCATGTTCGTCATGCCGACGCCCGTGCCCATGAGGGCGAGTGAGGCGACGAGGCGCCAGTACGGCGTGTCGGACCCGGCCTGGAGGGCGAAGGAGGCGAAGCCCCCGACGGCGACCAGCACGCCCGGCACCACGATCGTGCGCGGCGCGACCCGGTCCGAGATCCGGCTGGAGATCTGCATCACCGTGCCGCTGAACAGGAACTGGGGCGCCATCAGTAGCCCGGCCTCGGTGGCGGAGAGCCCGCGCTCCTGCTGCCAGTACAGCGGTACGAGGACCATCGAGCCGAAGTACGCGGCCGAGAACGGCACCATGGCGGCCACCGCCCGGCCGAACGACGGCCTGGCAAGGAGCCGGGGATCGAGCAGCGGATGCCTGGTCCGCAGCGCCCGGGCGGAGAAGGCGGCCACGAGTACCGCACCCGTGACGACCGGGACGATCACCTCCGCGGCGCCGAAGCCGCCGTGCTCGCCGCCCAGCGTCAGCCCGTACAGCAGGGCCGCGAGACCGGGCGACAGCATCAGCAGCCCCGGCACGTCCAACGGCCTCCGGGCCGGGGCCTCGTCCGCGGGAGCGCGCAGGACGCGGGCGCCGAGCAGCAGCGTGAGCGCGCCCACGGGCACGTTGACGAAGAAGATCCAGCGCCACGAGAGCGAGTCCGTGAGTACACCCCCGAGGACCGGGCCGGTCATCGGGCCGATGAGCACGGGTATGCCGAGGATGCCCATCATCGTGCCCTTGCGCTCCGGTGGGGCGGCGCGCAGGACGACGGTCATCGCGACCGGCATGATCATGCCGCCGCCGAGTCCCTGCAGCACCCGGAACGTGATCAGTGAACCGGCGTTCCAGGCCAGCCCGGTGAGGCCCGAGCCGAGCGTGAACAGCGCGACCGCGGTGAGGAACACCCGCTTGGCGCCGAACCGTCCGACCGCCCATGCGGATACGGGGATGACGGTCGCCAGCGCGAGCGAGTATCCGGTCACCGTCCACTGGATAACGGAGAGGGGCGCGTCGAAGGAGCGGGACAAGTGGCCCAGAGCGACGTTGACGATGGTCATGTCGAGCACCGTCATGAACGAGCCGAGGACCACGACCCCCACCACGGCCAGGACGTGCCGGGGCAGGGCGGGGGCCGCGGGCGGGCCGGACTTCGCCGGCAGCGTCGCGCTCACCGCGCGGAGTAGGGCGCGTTGGCGCGTCCGGCCCGCAGGGTGCGCCCCCACCAGCCGATCTGGTCCAGCATCCCCTTGGCGGCGCCCTCGGGGATGTCCGGCCGCAGCAGGCTTCCGTCCTCCGCGAAGTTCTCCCACGCCATGTGGAAGCTCACCGTGTCCCGCACGGTGACCGCGTGCAATTCGGCGAAGACCAGCCGCAGTTGCTCGACCGCCCGCAGTCCACCGCCGAGGCCTCCGTACGACACGAAGCCGACCGGCTTGGCCTGCCACTGGGTGAAGTGCAGGTCGATGGCGTTCTTCAGGGGCGCCGGGAAGCTGTGGTTGTACTCGGGAGTGATGACGACGAAGGCGTCGGCGGCGGCCAGCCGCGGTGTGAGCGCGTCGAGGACGGGGTCGGCCGGGGGCTCGATGCCCGTGACGTCCGGCAGCGGGTGCTCGCCTAGATCGATCGCGTCGAGCGCCAGATCGCCGCGCTGCTCGGCGAACCGCAGGAACCAGTCGGTGACGACGGGCCCGAAGCGGCCCTCGCGGGTCGAGCCCGTGAGGACGGCGACGCGGAGCGGGGCGTGCGTGGAGCTCGAAGTGGCGGACGCGGGCGAGGAGTTCGAGGGGTTCGTCATGCCAAGTAAAGTACAACGTGTATGGCAGTGATTACAACGCTCATTGTAAAACGTGGGGAGTGGATACCGTTGCGGCCGACAGGAAGGGGCAGAACACGTGGGACAGGGGCTCGTGGAGAAGCGGCAGGCGATCGTGCTGGGGGCGCGCCGGGTCTTCGGGCGTGACGGCTACACCCGCAGCAGCATCGACTCCATCGCCAAGGAGGCGGGCGTCTCCACCCGCACGATCTACAACCACTTCCCGGGCGGCAAGGCCGAACTCTTCCGGGTGGTGGTCGAGGAGGGCTCCGCGCAGGTCGTCCAGGCCCATCTGGACGCCATCGACCGCCGGCTCCACAAGGTCACGGACCTGGAGGCCGACCTCGTCGTCTTCGCCCAGGCCTGGACAGACCCCGCGAAGCGGTACCCCGACCACTTCGCGGTCGTACGCCAGCTGCGTGCCGAAGTCGGACACATTCCCCAGGAGTTCCTGGACGCGTGGCGGAGCTCGGGACCGCAGCGCGCCCTGGGCGCGGTGGCGGAGCGCTTCCGGGAGCTTGCGGAGGAGGGCCTCCTCGACGCACCGGATCCCGAGCAGGCGGCGGGCCACTTCCTTCAGCTGGTCGCCGGTGAGATCACCGACCGTACGTATCACGGGGCGCTCCCGATCTCCGACGACGAGCGGGACGCGCTGATCGCCGCGGGGGTCAGGGCGTTTCTGCGCGGCTATCTGCCGCGCTGAGCCGCTTGGCAGGCCGGACCCGAGTCGAAACGATCATTAAGAGAGTTCTCAGACTCCGTCCGTACGGTGCGGAGCATGGGAACCAAGACAGCTGAGGCAGCCGGAAACAAGGCCGGGGACGAGGTCGACACGGTCGACGAGCAGACCGCGGGGACCGAAGCGGAGGAGAGCACCCCGGAGGCCGCCGATGCCGAGGTGGAAACGGGCGCGGACGCGGAGGGCGGACCGGCCGGCGAAGAGACGGCCACCAAGGCGCCCACCGGCGTAGGCCAGGGCGCCGCCGCCGTCGTATCCGCCGCGCTCGGCCTGGTCTCGCTCACCGGTAGCTGGGTCGGCACCGTGGCCCAGGCACGCGACTCCCTGTACGGCCAGCTGGAAGTGGCGTCGGGTTCGAGCGTCGCCACGCAGATCAAGCAGATCTACGCCGACTCCTGGAACGTCAACGCGCTGGTCGCCGGTCTCTTCTCGCTCGCCGCCCTGATCGTCGGCGTCGTGGTGCTGGTCCGGCCCGCGTTCGGCAACCCGGACCGGGTCCAGGCGCCCTGGATCAAGTCCGTCGCATGGGCGGGCGTGTCGCTCGGCTTCATCGGCCTGCTGCTGGCCGCCGCCAAGTACTCGGACCTCATCCTCGCCATGCCGTCCACCTGATCGGTCCGAGCCCTTTTATAGGTCTGATCGGCCTGATCGGCCTGATCGGCCGCACTTCCTGAGGGGCCTTGGGGCCGTCGTCCGGCTGCGTAAGCAGCCCTTACGACGGGCCTAAGGCCCCTCGGCATGCAAGATGCGGCACTCTCCCGATGTGGCGGGGGTCCCTGGGCGACGAAGGTTGAGGCATCGCAGAGAGCGACGCCGAGAATCCGACTCGTCACAAGGGGTACGAGATGTTCGAGTACGAGATGCACCAGGAACGCCACGCTGAGCTGATCCGCGAGGCCGAGCGCAGCCGGCTGCTGCGCGACGCGCGTGAGGCCCGCAAGGCCGCCCGCGCCGCCCGCCGCTCTGCACGCCACGGAGGCGAAGGGCGGGTGAGTACGCAGAATGCGCAGGGTGCCCAGGGAGGCACCCACGGCGGGAGCCAGGAGCCACGCCGGTCGCAGTACGCCCCCACCGCGTGAACGGCGCCGAGCGTGGCGAAGCCGCCGGGGTGATCGCTGCGCCCGGCAACGCGGTGGCCCAGAGCCCCGCTTCGCGAATATCGAGTGCCGCGGTGTCAGACCCCTGTGCGATGCTCGGCGATGTGGAGACCAGGTCCGTCAGCCCGGTGTTCGTCGGCCGCACCGACGAACTGGGCGTACTGAACGATGCGCTCGCCCGTGCCGCCGGCCGGAGCGCCTTCCCGTCGCCGGGCGCAGCGGGCGAGCTGCCGGGCGAGCCTCAGGCGTTGCTGGTCGGCGGTGAGGCCGGGGTCGGCAAGACCCGGCTCATCGAGGAGTTCGCCGCCAGGGCCCGCCTCGAGGGCGCCGTCGTGGCGGTCGGCGGCTGTGTCGAAATAGGCGCCGACGGCCTCCCCTTCGCGCCGTTCTCCACAGCGCTGCGCGTGCTGCGCACACAGCTGCCCGACGAGCTGGCCGCCGCGGCCAGCGGACAGGAGGAGGAACTGGCGCGGCTTCTCCCCGAGCTGGGTGAGGCACCCCGCCGACTCCATGGCCGGCACGACGAGGAGGGCATGGCCCGCCTCTTCGAGCTCACCGCGCGCCTGCTCGAGCGGCTCGCAGCGGACCGCCCGATCGTCGTCGTCCTGGAGGACCTGCACTGGGCCGACGCCTCGACCCGCCACCTCCTCGCCTATCTCTTCCGTACGCTGCGCAGCGGCCGCCTCGTCGTCATCGCCACCTACCGCGCGGACGACATCCACCGCCGCCACCCGCTGCGTCCTCTGCTCGCCGAGCTCGACCGGCTCCGCAGCGTCCGGCGCATCGAGCTGGCCCGCTTCAGCCGCGACGAGGTGGGCCGCCAGATCGCCGGAATCCTCGCCCAGGAGCCCGAGCCGTCCCAGGTCGACGACATCTTCGAACGGTCCGACGGCAACGCCTTCTTCGTCGAGGAGCTCGCCGTCGCCGCGCACGAGGGCTGCAGCCCGGGACTCACCGACTCCCTCCGCGATCTGTTGCTGGTCCGCGTCGAGGCGCTGCCCGAGCACGCCCAGCGGGTCGCACGTGTCGCGGCCGAGGGCGGATCCACCGTCGAGTATCCGCTGCTCGCGGCCGTGGCGGGGCTCGCCGAGGACGACCTCATCGAGGCACTGCGGGCCGCGGTCGGCGCCAACCTCCTGCTGGCCACGCCCGACGGCGACGGCTACCGCTTCCGGCACTCCCTCGTTCGCGAGGCCGTCAGCGACGATCTGCTGCCCGGTGAGCGCTCCCGCCTCAACCGGCGCTATGCCGAGGCCCTGGAGGCCGACCCGTCGCTCGTCCCGGCCGACCAGCGCGCCACCCGTCTTGCCAGCTACTGGTACCACGCGCACGACGCGGCGAAGGCCCTGCCTGCCGTGCTGCGCGCCTCCGTCGAGGCCCGCCGCCGGCATGCCTACTCCGAGCAACTGCGGCTCCTGGAACGGGCGATGGAGCTGTGGGACGCGGCCCCCGAGGACGTCCGCGCGGAGCTGCGTCCCGTCGACTACACCGAGGTCTATCCCCCCTGCGGCTGCGACCCGGCCACCACACCGCTGCGCTATCTGGACCTGATGGCCGAGGCCGCCGTCGCGGGCAGGCTGTGCGGGGAGCGCGAGCGCGCCCTGAAGATCACCAAGCGGGCGCTGCGGCTGCTCGAGGAGGAGCGGGACCCTCTCCGTTCCGCCTGGTTCTGGGTGCAGCGGTCCAGTCTGGTGCGCAACCAGGGCCGCGGCGACGGCTGGAAGGAGCTCGCCACCGCCCAGGAACTGGTGCGGGGGCTGCCGCCGTCCGAGGTGCACGCCGATGTCCTGGCCAACGTCGCGGGCTGGTCCATGCTGCACGAGCCGGGCCCGGACGCCCTGACGGCCGCGGAGCGCGCCGTGGAGTACGCCCGCATGGTCGGAGCCCGGGACATCGAGATGACCGCACGGCTCACCCGCGGCGGCCTGCTGGTCGACGCAGGCGATGTGGAGGCCGGCCTCGCCGAGATGTACGCGGTCAAGGAACGCGTCATCGAGCTCGGCGCGCCTGCCGTCATCGGCCGCTGCCATGTGAACCTGCCGTCCCATCTGGAAGGAGTCGGCCGCTCACGGGAGGCCGTCGACATCCTGAAGGAGGGTGTCGAGCTCTGCCGCAGGCTCGGCGTGCTGGACTCCGAGGCGTGGGTGTGGAGCAACCTCTCGGAGTCCCTGTACGCGCTCGGCCGGTGGGATGAGGCGGCCGACGCCGCGACACGCGCGGAGCGCAACGGTCAGAGTGCCAAGTCCCGGGCCATGGGTGCCACACGGTTCGCCTATCTCGCCCTGGCCCGTGGTCAGATCGCCGAGGCGGCCCGCCACCTGGCCGCCGCCCATGACCACTACGGCACGCACGACACCATGCCGCAGCAGTCCCTGCCGCTCTCCCGCATCGCGATCGGCGTCGCCGCGGGCGAGGGCCGCGTACTCGACGCCCGCGCCGAGCTCGACGGGGTCCTCGCCGCGGGCTTCCCGCTCGGCACCCAGCGCTACGGCTGGCCGCTGCTGCTGGCGGCCGCCACGACCGAGGCCGACGCACGCGGTCTCCCGGTCGCCGAGGCCGGCCGCGCCGAGGTCCTGGACCGCATCAGCGCCGCCGCCAAGTCGCTCACCACGGGTGTCCCGGTGTGGTCCGCGTACGAACAGTGGGTCCGCGCGGAGTTGCGGCGCGCCGAGGGTCGCGACGTCATCGAGGTCTGGGCGGAGGTCGTCGAGGCGTTCCGTCCGCTGGAGCGCCCCTACGACCTCGCCCGCGTCCGGTACCGGCTGGCCGAGGCCATCCTGGTCCGTGGAGAGGGCGAGGACGGCCGCGCCGAAGCCGCCGAACTGCTACGGAACTCCCTGGCCGTCGCCGACCACCTCGGCGCCCGCCCGCTCGCCGAGTCGGTGGCGCTGCTCGCCCAGCGCGCCCGCCTGACGCTGACCCGTGCCGAGGCACCCGCCCCGGCCGACCCGGCCGATTCCCTGGGCCTGACCAGCCGGGAGAGGGACGTCCTACGCCTGGTCGCCCTGGGCCGCACGAACCGCCAGATAGCCGAGGAGCTGTTCATATCCCCGAAGACGGCCAGCGTCCATGTCTCCAACATCCTGGCCAAGCTGGGCGTCTCGGGCCGGGGCGAGGCTGCGGCGATGGCGCATCGGCTGCGGCTGTTTCCCGAGGCGCACGGGGACCGGCTCGCCGCCGGATGACGGCCGGCAGACGACCGCCGGATGACGGCCGGCAGACGAGGGGTCCGTGGCGGTCATCGGCCAGTCGCTGATCGACGACGAGTATCGAGGACCGGAGTCCCGGTCCGGGGAGGTGCCGGTGTTCAACGCCTTTGAGGAGCTCTTCGCACCGGGACGCAAGCACACCCAGGATGAGCGGAACCGGCTGGAGCTGACCCGGCAGGACGCCGGGGACGGCGATCCAGGGCGCGGCCCGATCGACCTGGCTTCGGGCAAGGTCGTCGTACGACCGCCTGCACCGGAGTCCCAGGAACCGGTCGAGGGCGGACCCGCCGAGTCCGACCAGGACTGACGCACGTCCTGCACGGCGCCTACTTCACCTCCACCTCGAGGATCCGGTCGTCCCCGGCCTCCGGCGTCCCCCGGGTGTCCGTCTCACTGGTCACGAGCCACAGCTTGTCTCCGCCGGCGGGCACCACCGTGCGCAGTCGCCCGTACGTTTCCTCGAGGAAGGCCTGCGGGTCGGCCGACACCTCCGCGCCGTCGAGGGGGATCCGCCACAGCCGCTTGCCCTGCAGCCCGGCCATCCAGATCGACCCCTCGGCGTACGCGATGCCGCTCGGCGATGCCTCGGTGGTCGTCCACTGGGCCACCGGGTCGTGGAAGCGGGACCCGCCGCCCTTGCCCTCCACCTCGGGCCAGCCGTAGTTGTCACCGGGCTTGATCAGGTTGAGCTCGTCCCAGGTGTTCTGCCCGAACTCGGAGGCCCACAGGCGCTTTTCCTCGTCCCAGGCGAACCCCTGCACATTGCGGTGCCCGTACGAGTACACGGGTGAGTCGTCGCCGAACGGATTGCCCGGCGCGGGTTCGCCGTCCGGCGTGAGGCGGAGGATCTTGCCGCCCAGCGACTCCTTGTCCTGCGCCAGGCCGGTGTCCCCCGTCTCGCCGGTGCCGGCGTACAGCATCTTGTCCGGGCCGAACGCGATCCGGCCGCCGTTGTGGATGAAGCCCTTCGGGATGCCCTTGAAGACCGTGTCGGGCGCGCCCAGCTGCTCGCCGGCCGGTTTCTTCCCGTCGTACAGCATGCGGGCGATGCGGTTGTCCGACTCGGTCGTGAAGTACGCGTAGACCATGTGGTCCGAGGCGTACTCGGGGGAGAGGGCGAGGCCCATCAGGCCGCCCTCGCCGGCCGGGGCCACGCCGGGTACCGAGCCGACCTCCGTCTTCTTGCCGCTGTCCGCGTCGACGCGGGTGATCGTCCCCTCGTCGCGTGACGACACCAGCAGGTCGCCGTCGGGCAGCGCGGCGAGGCCCCACGGGGACTTCAGATCCTCGGTGACGGTGCGGACGACCTTCGCGGACCCCTTGGCGGGCGGGACGTCCTCGTCCGCCGCGCCCGAGGGCGAGGACACCGCTTTCGACGTACTCGGGGACGAGCTCCTGCCGTCGTCCGACTCCTCCCCGTCGTCGGAGGAGCACCCACCCGCCAGCAGGAGCGCGGCAGCGGCCAGCACGGCGGTCACGGCTCGACGTTCCACGATCGGATCCCTTCGACACGACATCGACACGGCGGCTCTCCCTGTCTACACCGCTGAGGTGTCCGAAGTTCCCGAAGGCACCAAGTTTCCGGCCCGGCCCAGGGGAACCCGGCCCCGTGGCCGCCCCGGGGACACGGTCAGTCCCACGACCCCCGCGCCGCCGGCAACGCGGCGATCTCCGCGAGGTCCTGCCGCGTCAACTGCAGTCCGGCGGCCCCCGCGTTCTCGACGGCCCACCGCTCGTGCTTGGCGCCGGGCACCGGCACCACATGCCGGCCCTGCGCAAGCACCCAGGCCAGCGCCACCTGCGCCGTGGTCACCCGGCGCCCGCCACCGAGTCCCTCACCGTGTCCGCCCCCGCGCCCGTCCGCCCGCCCCGACCCGTCTCCGCCCCCACCCCCATGCCGCTCCGCTATCCGTCGCAGCCCCGCCACGATCGGCTGGTTCGCCGCCATCATCTCCGCCGTGAAGCGGGGGTGGCGGGCCCGTACGTCGTCCGGTTCGAAGCCCTCGCCGGGCGTCAGCGTGCCCGTGAGGAAGCCGTTCCCCAGGGGCATCGCCGCCAGGAAACCCACGCCCCGCGCCTCGCACCACGGCAGCAGCGCGTCCAGCGCCTCGGGCGACCACACCGACAGCTCGGCCTCCACCGCGCTCACCGGGAAGACCTGCTGCACGCGCTCCAGCAGCCGGATCGTTCCGTCGTGCAGCCCGGACCCCATGCGCCGTGAGGCGCGGGCCCCTACCGCGCACACCCCCAGCGCCCGTACCTTCCCGGCTGTGACGAGCTCGGCCATCGCGCCCCAGGTCTCCTCGACGGGCACCTCGGGATCGGCGCGGTGCAGCTGGTACAGGTCGATGGTGTCCGTCTGCAGCCGGCGCAGCGAGGCGTCGCAGGCCCGCTTCACATAGCCGGGGCGGCCGTTGGCCACGATGTGCTGCTCGCCCACCAGGAGCCCGCACTTGGTCGACACGAACGCGTCCCCGCGCCGCTCCTTGAGGACCCGGCCGATCAGCAGCTCGTTGGTGAACGGGCCGTACATGTCCGCGGTGTCCAGCAGCGTCGAGCCCCGGTCCAGGGCGGCGTGCACCGTGCGCAGCGACTCGTCGCCACGCTGCCGGGAGGCGCTGTACGCCCAGCTCATCGGCATGCACCCGAGTCCGATCGCGCCCACTTCGAGCGCCGCCGCGCCGATCGTCCTGCGCTCCACCTGCCGATTCCTCCCACTGCCTCTCCGAGAGGCTCCCCAAACTAACCTCTGCGCCTGCCGGGTCTTCGCATAGCCTCCTGACCATGACTGCAGATGTGTGGCTCCCCATCCCTCCCGACGAGATCGAAGGCCTGCCCGAGACCTTCAACTACCGCTTCTGGGATGGAGGACCGGGCCGCGCGGACAGTGCCGGAGCAGACAGCCGTGACTACCCGGCGGACCCGCGGGACTGTGTCTTCTACGCCGTGCCGTACATGCGGCCTGCATCGGTGAAGACCGAGCCGATGCTGGCCATGCCGGCGGTCCAGGTCGTCCAGACGATGACCGCCGGCGTCGACGACGTGCTCGGTGTCGCGTCGCGGCTTCCTGCCGGGGTGCGGCTGTGCAATGCGCGCGGGGTCCACGAGGCCAGTACGGCCGAGCTGGCGCTGGCGCTCACGCTGGCCTCGCTCCGCGGCATCCCGGACTTCGTCAGGGCGCAGCAGACGGGGACCTGGCAGAGCGGCTTCCGTCCGGCGCTGGCCGACAAGTCGGTCCTCATCGTGGGATACGGGGCCATCGGCAGCGCCGTGGAGGACCGGCTCGTGCCGTTTGAGTGCGCGCGGGTGGCGCGCGTCGCGCGCTCCGCCCGCGATACGGAGCGCGGTCCCGTGCATCCCATCTCCGATCTGCCGCACCTTCTGCCCCACGCCGACGTGGTGATCCTGACGACTCCGCTCACGCCGGAGACGAGGGGCCTGGTGAACGCCGGATTCCTGGCGAGCATGAAGAACGGCGCGCTGCTCGTGAACGTCGCACGCGGCGCCGTCGTCGACACCAAAGCCCTGCTCGCGGAGGTGGAGAGCGGCCGGATCAGCGCGGCCCTCGATGTGACCGACCCCGAGCCGCTGCCGCCCGGCCATCCGCTGTGGACGGCGCCCGGTGTGCTGATCAGTCCCCATGTGGGTGGTCCGACGTCTGCGTTCCTGCCGCGCGCAAAACGCCTTCTCGTCGCGCAGCTGAACCGTTTCGCGGCGGGCGAGCCGTTGGACAACGTGGTGCTCACGACCGGCCAATAGTTCCGCTTTGGACACCCTCCGCAGTGCGTCGGCTTCATAGTGTGTTCAGACACCTCGTTGTCCGTCACGCAGAGTAGAGGGACTATGTCGCACAGTGACGAGACTGGTGTATCGTCCCCGACAGGGGTAGCGCCGGGCGGAGTTCGGCGCGGGGACGAGAGATCGGACAGCGAGGGGGGCGACGGGCGATGCACGGCCTATGGACCAACGATCCGACGCGGCGGGGGCGACGGGCACACGCCTGCCCCACACACACCCACAGACGCAACCGCGGTCACGCCGAAGGTCACGCCGATCGCACTGATCGCGGACAGCGCGGTCACAGGCGCCACCCGGACCCGGGCGGGCGGGGGCGGAGGACAGCGGCGGCGACCGGGGCAACCCGGTGAGCTCGCGCCCGACCCCCGTCGCCGTGCTGGGCGGAGCGCTCAGGGCGCTGCTCCCGGCCGCCGAGGGTCGCCTGCCGCTCCCCGCGGACGCCGGCAGCCGGATGAGGATGCGCAAGCCGCAGCTCGTGCTGGTGCTGGCGTGCGCCGCCTACACCGCAGGATCCGCGTTCGGCTGGGGTTCGGACCTCCTCGCGATGATCATGGGCGACTTCGGCCTGAGCGCCGCCGCTGCCGCCGCCGCGGTCTCGTGCTTCCGCTTCGCGCGAAGCCGCCACAGCCGATTCCGCCCGGCGTGGCTGCTGTTCGCGCTCTCGTCCGCGATGTCGGCCCTCGGCAACGGCGTCTGGGGCTGGTACGAGGTCGTCCTCAACAGCCCGATGCCGACGCCGAGTTATGCCGATCTGTTCTTCCTGTGCTTCGCGCCGCCGGCCATCGTCGGGCTGCTGGTGCTCGCCAAGCGCCCGGTGACCAGGTCCGGCTGGTTCTGCCTCGTGCTGGACGCCTGGCTCATCGGCGGCTCGCTGCTGACGCTGTCGTGGAGCCTCGCGCTGGCGCAGACCGCGCAGTCCGAAGGGCGGGGCGTGGCACAGGCCGCGTTCACCCTCGCCTACCCCCTGCTGGACATCGCCCTGGTCAGCATGGTGCTCGCCCTGCACTTCAGGCGCACCTCGGCCAACCGAGCCGCGGTGAACACCGCCATAGGAGCACTTGCCCTGACGGTGATGTGCGATGCGCTGTTCACCTCGCCGCTGCTGCACGACAGTTACCGCTCCGGTCAGATACTGGACGCCGGCTGGTTCGCGGGATCCCTGCTCCTCGCCTACGCCCCCTGGGCCGGACGCCGGCCCGGGCAGCCGGAGGAGGAAGACCACGCACGCGTGGAGCACGGCCACGCCCACGGACACCCCTTCGGCGACGGACAGGGCTGGTATCCGGCCACGCGACCGCTCATGAGTTCGCTGGCCGCCCTCACGCCCTATCTGGCCGCCACTGTCTGCACGCTGGGCATCCTCTACAACGTCCTCAACGGCCGCAGCGTCGACCGCGTCATGCTCTTCACCGCCTGCACGGTCGTCCTCGCGCTGGTGGTGCGCCAGGGCATCATGCTCCTCGACAACCTCAGGCTGACCCATGAACTGGCCCAGAAGGAGAACCACTTCCGCTCCCTGGTGCAGGGCTCCAGCGACGTCATCATGATCGCCGCGCCGAACGGCGTCCTGAGGTACGTCAGCCCGGCCGCCGCGGGTGTCTACGGCCGTGAGGCCCACGAGCTGGTCGGCTCCGAGCTCGCCGCGCTCATCCACCCCGAGGACCTCGGCCGCGTCGTCCACGAGGTACGCCGTTTCCTCGCCGCCAGCCAGATCGAGGAGCCCACGACCCGTATCGAGTGCCGCTTCAAGTCGGGCACCGGCGACTGGCTCAACGTGGAGTCGACAGTCAACCGCCACCACGGCGGCCTCATCCTGAACAGCCGGGACGTGACCGAACGGGTCCGCCTGCAGGCGCAGTTGCAGCACAACGCCGAGCACGACCCGCTCACCGACCTGCCCAACCGAGCCCTGTTCACCAAGCGCGTCAGCCACGCGCTCGGCGGCCGCCGCAGCTCCGACCGCGGCACCGCGGTGCTCTTCATCGACCTCGACGGCTTCAAGGCCGTCAACGACCGCCTCGGCCACCAGGCGGGCGACGAGCTCCTCGTCCAGGCAGCGCGCCGGCTCCAGGAGGCCGTACGGAAGGGGGACACGGCCGCCCGCCTCGGCGGTGACGAGTTCGCGGCCCTCATCGTGGGCGATGGCACCCGCGACCGCGCGGCACGCGAACAGCACATACTGGAGCTCGCCGACCGGCTGAGAACGATCCTTTCCCAGCCCTACGCCGTCGACGGCGGTGACGTCCGGGTCGCCGCATCCATCGGTGTCGCCTTCGCCGAACCGGGACTCTCGGCGGGCGAGCTCCTGCGCAACGCCGATCTTGCGATGTACCGCGCCAAGGCCGCGGGCAAGGACCGCGTCGAGTTGTACGCGCCCCAGATGCAGACCGACGTCGTCCGCAGGACGGAGCTCGCGGGCAGGCTGCGCAGCGCTCTGCACGACGGGGAGTTCGTGCTGCTCCACCAGCCCGTGGTCTCCCTCGCCACCGGCCGGATCACCGCGGTCACCGCAGGGCCCCGCTGGCGCTCCGCCCAGGGCATCCTCTTCACGCCCGACGAGTTCCTGCGCGGCGCCGAGGACGGTGAGCGCACCGCGGAGCTCGGCCGCTGGACGCTGGAGGAGGCCGTCAAGCAGGCCGCCGACCGCGGCAGCGCCGGACTCGCCGTGCCTGTGACCATCCGGATGAGCGCACGCCGCCTGCTGGACCGCACGATGCCGCTGAGCTCCGTCGAGGCGCTGCTCACCCGGTACGGGCTGGCCTCCGGCGCCCTGGTCGTCGAGCTCGCCGACAGCGACCCCCGGGTCTCGCTGGACGAGGTCGAGCGCCGGCTGACGGTGCTGCGCCGGCTCGGTGTCCGTATCGCCCTGGACGGCTTCGGCAGCGGCTACGCGGCGATCACCGCACTGCGCCGGCTCCCCGTCGACGTACTCAAGCTGGACCGGGGCCTGGTCGAGGGCGTCGTCGAGTCCGCGCGGCTGCACAAGATCACCAGCGGGCTGCTCCGCATCGCAGCCGATCTGGGGCTGCACTCCGTCGCGGACGGCGTGGACCTGCCCGAGCAGGTCGTCGCTCTACGCGCGATGGGCTGTACGCACGGTCAGGGCAAGGCCTTCTCCGGCCCTCTGGACGAGTACCGGCTGCGACGCGCCCTGACCACCGGAAGCTTCCCCGTGCCGCACGGGCCCGTCGAACCCGTATTCGCGGGCGGAGCACCTCCGCGTTCACATGATGAGACTCCTGTCCCACCTACTTGACAGGCGCAGCGCCCCAGGGAGAGGGTCAGTGCCATGCGCACCCGAATTCTCGTACTTGGAAAGCGCGTCGGCTGAAGCTGGGACCACCGGACGATCACGGTCACCCAGCGCCCGCACCCGACGCGCTCCCCTCGCTTGCCTCCCGGCACGAGGGGTTTTTTGTTGCACCAACACCCGCCACATCCTGCACAACCCTCGCAAAAACCCTCAGCATCGAGAAGAGAATGCCGATGACCGAGCAGGCCTCCGGGGCCCACCATCCGCAGCCGCGGCCCCGTTCCTCTGGGCAGCAGTCCGCCCCTGTCGAGCACGTGACGGGTGCGCAGTCCCTCATCCGTTCTCTCGAGGAGGTCGGGGCCGACACGGTATTCGGCATTCCCGGGGGCACCATCCTGCCGGCGTACGACCCCCTGATGGACTCCACGCGGGTGCGCCACGTGCTGGTCCGCCACGAGCAGGGCGCCGGCCACGCGGCCACCGGTTACGCGCAGGCCACCGGCAAGGTCGGGGTGTGCATGGCGACATCCGGGCCGGGCGCCACCAACCTGGTCACCCCGATCGCGGACGCGCACATGGACTCCGTGCCCCTGGTCGCGATCACCGGGCAGGTCGTGTCCAAGGCGATCGGTACGGACGCCTTCCAGGAGGCGGACATCGTCGGCATCACCATGCCGATCACCAAGCACAGCTTCCTGGTCACCAAGGCGGAGGACATCCCCCAGGCGATCGCGCAGGCGTTCCACATCGCCGCCACCGGCCGCCCGGGACCGGTCCTGGTCGACATCCCCAAGGACGTCCTCCAGGCGAAGACCACCTTCACCTGGCCGCCGACCATGGACCTGCCCGGCTACCGGCCCGTCACCAAGCCGCACGCCAAGCAGATCCGCGAGGCCGCCAAGCTCATCACCGCCGCCAAGCGGCCCGTCCTGTATGTCGGCGGCGGCGTCATGAAGGCCGGCGCGACCGCCGAGCTGAAGGTCCTCGCAGAACTCACCGGAGCGCCCGTCACCACCACACTGATGGCGCTCGGCACATTCCCCGACAGCCACCCGCTGCACGTGGGAATGCCGGGCATGCACGGTGCGGTCACCGCCGTCACCGCGCTGCAGAAGGCCGACCTGATCGTCGCCCTCGGAGCCCGCTTCGACGACCGCGTCACCGGCAAGCTGGACAGCTTCGCCCCGTACGCCAAGATCGTCCACGCCGACATCGACCCCGCCGAGATCGGCAAGAACCGCGCCGCCGACGTGCCGATCGTCGGTGACGCCCGCGAGGTCATCGCCGACCTGATCCAGGCCGTGCAGAAGGAGCACAGCGAGGGCCACCAGGGTGACTACAGCGCCTGGTGGAAGGACCTCAACCGCTGGCGCGAGACCTACCCCCTCGGCTACGACCAGCCCGAGGACGGCTCGCTCTCCCCGCAGCAGGTCATCGAGCGCATCGGTCAGCTCGCGCCGAAGGACACGATCTTCGCCGCGGGCGTCGGCCAGCACCAGATGTGGGCGGCGCACTTCATCGAGTACGACAAGCCCGCGACCTGGCTCAACTCCGGCGGCGCCGGAACCATGGGCTACGCGGTCCCGGCCGCGATGGGCGCCAAGGCCGGTCAGCCGGGCCGTACGGTCTGGGCGATCGACGGCGACGGCTGCTTCCAGATGACCAATCAGGAACTGACGACCTGCGCGCTCAACAACATCCCGATCAAGGTCGCGATCATCAACAACGGTGCGCTCGGCATGGTCCGCCAGTGGCAGACCCTGTTCTACAACCAGCGGTACTCCAACACGGTGCTGCACAGCGGCCCGGACGCAGTGGCCAACCCGGAGGCCAAGGGCACCCGCGTCCCGGACTTCGTGAAGCTGTCCGAGGCGATGGGCTGCCACGCGATCCGCTGCGAGCGCGTCGAGGACCTGGACAAGGTCATCGAGGAGGCCAACTCGATCAACGACCGCCCCGTCGTGGTGGACTTCGTCGTCCACGAGGACGCGATGGTCTGGCCGATGGTCGCCGCCGGCACCTCCAACGACGAGATCATGGCCGCCCGGGACGTCCGCCCCGACTTCGGCGACAGCGAAGACGACTGAGAGCCGTAGGAAAAGGAACGAGACCCATGTCCAAGCACACGCTCTCCGTCCTCGTCGAGAACAAGCCCGGCATCCTCGCCCGGATCGCCGCGCTGTTCTCCCGCCGAGGCTTCAACATCGACTCGCTCGCGGTCGGCGTCACCGAGCACCCCGACATCTCGCGCATCACCATCGTGGTGAACGTCGAGGATCTGCCGCTCGAGCAGGTCACCAAGCAGCTCAACAAGCTCGTCAACGTCCTGAAGATCGTCGAGCTGGAACCCGGCTCGGCCGTTCAGCGGGAACTCGTTCTGGTGAAGGTCCGCGCCGACAACGAGACGCGCTCCCAGATCGTCGAGATCGTGCAGCTGTTCCGCGCCAAGACAGTGGACGTCTCGCCCGAGGCGGTCACCATCGAGGCCACCGGTTCCAGTGACAAGCTGGAGGCGATGCTGAAGATGCTGGAGCCGTTCGGCATCAAGGAGCTCGTCCAGTCCGGCACGATCGCGATCGGCCGCGGCTCCCGTTCGATCACCGACAGATCGCTGCGCGCTCTCGACCGGTCGGCCTGAGCCGTAGATACGACCGGAAACGGGCGGTCGGCGCGCCCCGGCCGCCCGTATGCCGAGACCCCCAAACTTCCCTTACCCCTCCCGCCGTACGGTGGGACGCAACATCAGCACACTTAGGAGAGACCCAGTGGCCGAGCTGTTCTACGACGACGACGCCGACCTGTCCATCATCCAGGGCCGCAAGGTCGCGGTCATCGGCTACGGAAGCCAGGGCCACGCCCACGCGCTGTCCCTGCGTGACTCCGGCGTCGACGTCCGTGTCGGCCTGCACGAGGGCTCCAAGTCCAAGGCGAAGGCCGAGGAGCAGGGCCTGCGCGTCGTCACCCCCGCCGAGGCCGCCGCCGAGGCCGACGTCATCATGATCCTGGTCCCGGACCCGATCCAGGCCAAGGTCTACGAGGAGTCCATCAAGGACAACCTGAAGGACGGCGACGCGCTGTTCTTCGGCCACGGCTTCAACATCCGCTTCGGCTTCATCCAGCCCCCGGCCGGCGTCGACGTCTGCATGGTCGCCCCGAAGGGCCCGGGCCACCTGGTCCGCCGCCAGTACGAGGAGGGCCGCGGCGTTCCCTGCATCGCCGCCGTCGAGCAGGACGCCACCGGCAACGCCTTCGCGCTCGCCCTCTCCTACGCCAAGGGCATCGGCGGCACCCGCGCCGGCGTCATCAAGACGACCTTCACCGAGGAGACCGAGACCGACCTGTTCGGTGAGCAGGCCGTCCTCTGCGGTGGCGCGTCCGCGCTGGTCAAGGCGGGCTTCGAGACCCTGGTCGAGGCGGGCTACCAGCCGGAGATCGCGTACTTCGAGTGCCTCCACGAGCTCAAGCTGATCGTGGACCTCATGTACGAGGGCGGCCTGGAGAAGATGCGCTGGTCCATCTCCGAGACCGCCGAGTGGGGCGACTACGTCACCGGCCCGCGCATCATCACCGACGCCACCAAGGCCGAGATGAAGAAGGTCCTGGGCGAGATCCAGGACGGCACCTTCGCCAACAACTGGATGAAGGAGTACGAGTCCGGTCTGCCGAAGTACAACGAGTACAAGAAGGCCGACTCCGACCACGTCCTGGAGACCACCGGCAAGAAGCTGCGCAAGCTGATGAGCTGGGTCGACAACGAGGACTGAGTCCCGCACGGCACAGGGCCGCTCCGCATCGGGGCGGCCCTGTTTCTTCGCCCGCTTCACGGCCCGTCCAGGGCTGTATCCAACTCGTCCACCCACGGATGAGTGATCCTTCCGCCGAGGTGGAAAACGGCGCCCGGCAACCGCCACTACACTGCACAGAAACGCGTCAGGCCCACAGCGTCGTGCGTCTTCCACGCGGCTAAGCGACTCCGAGTAAGTGCAGGCACGCGGGAACGCACCCGCACTTCCCCGGCGCCGCTCCCCTCCACCGCCTGCGGCCGTCGGGACGGCCGTCCGCATTGGGACTTGTGAGGACTCACGTGAGCACTGCGTCTCCGAAACCCGTCGTACTCATCGCTGAAGAGCTGTCGCCCGCCACCGTCGACGCGCTGGGGCCGGACTTCGAGATCCGGCACTGCAACGGAGCAGACCGAGCCGAGCTGCTCCCGGCCATCGCCGAGGTGGACGCCATCCTGATCCGTTCCGCGACGAAGGTCGATGCCGAGGCCATCGCCGCCGCGAACAAGCTGAAGGTCGTCGCACGAGCCGGCGTCGGCCTCGACAACGTCGACGTCTCCGCCGCCACCAAGGCCGGCGTGATGGTCGTCAACGCCCCCACCTCCAACATCGTCACCGCCGCCGAGCTCGCCTGCGGCCTGCTCGTCGCCACCGCCCGCAACATCCCGCAGGCGAACGGCGCCCTCAAGAACGGCGAGTGGAAGCGCTCCAAGTACACGGGCGTCGAGCTGGCCGAGAAGACCCTCGGCGTCGTCGGCCTCGGCCGCATCGGCGCGCTGGTCGCACAGCGCATGTCCGCTTTCGGCATGAAGATCGTCGCGTACGACCCCTACGTGCAGCCCGCGCGGGCCGCGCAGATGGGCGTGAAGGTCCTGTCCCTCGACGAGCTGCTCGAGGTCTCGGACTTCATCACCGTCCACCTGCCGAAGACGCCCGAGACCGTCGGCCTGATCGGCGACGAGGCCCTGCACAAGGTCAAGCCGTCCGTCCGCATCGTCAACGCCGCGCGCGGCGGCATCGTCGACGAGCAGGCGCTGTACTCGGCGCTCAAGGAGGGCCGCGTCGCCGGCGCCGGCCTCGACGTGTACGCGAAGGAGCCCTGCACGGACTCCCCGCTGTTCCAGTTCGACCAGGTCGTCTGCACCCCGCACCTCGGCGCTTCGACGGACGAGGCGCAGGAGAAGGCGGGCATCGCGGTCGCCAAATCGGTTCGCCTCGCGCTCGCCGGTGAGCTCGTGCCGGACGCGGTCAACGTCCAGGGCGGCGTGATCGCCGAGGACGTCAAGCCGGGTCTGCCGCTGGCCGAGAAGCTCGGCCGCATCTTCACCGCTCTCGCGGGCGAGGTCGCTGCCCGTCTGGACGTCGAGGTGTACGGCGAGATCACCCAGCACGACGTCAAGGTGCTCGAGCTCAGCGCGCTGAAGGGCGTGTTCGAGGACGTCGTCGACGAGACCGTGTCGTACGTCAACGCGCCCCTGTTCGCGCAGGAGCGCGGCGTCGAGGTGCGGCTGACGACGAGCAGCGAGTCGCCCGACCACCGCAACGTGGTGACGGTGCGCGGCACCCTCTCGGGCGGCGAGGAGGTCTCGGTCTCCGGCACGCTGGCCGGGCCCAAGCACCTCCAGAAGATCGTGGCGATCGGCGACTACGACGTGGACCTGGCGCTCGCCGAGCACATGGTCGTCCTGCGCTACACCGACCGGCCGGGCGTCGTCGGCACGGTCGGCCGCATCCTCGGCGAGGCGGGCATCAACATCGCGGGTATGCAGGTGTCCCGCCACGATGTCGGCGGTGAGGCCCTGGCGGTCCTCACCGTGGACGACACGGTGCCGCAGTCGGTGCTCAGCGAGGTTGCCGAGGAGATCGGTGCGACGTCGTCGCGGTCGGTGAACCTCGTGGACTGAGGTTCGCCGTGGGACGTTCGGGACCCCGGTCACCTGGCGGTGGCTGGGGTCCCGTTTTTCTTCCGTTTCAGCCCGTCCGGCGATTGAGGACGAGCCCGTCAGGGCGATCTGGGGTCTGGGGGCGGAGCCCCAGCGGGGTCCAGGGGCAGCGCCCATGGTTACGGGAAGGGCGGGGTGGGGGATCAAACGGGCGCCGGAACCCCGGTATCCCGTACCCGCACTCGCCGAAGCGCCCCCCGCGCCAGCACCGCCGCCCCCAGCAGCACCACAACCGCCGCGACCGCCGCCGCCTGCATCCCACTGGTGAACGCCTCCCGGGCCGCGGAAACCAGGGGTTCGCCGGCCCGCTCGGGCAGCTGCCCGGCGACAGCCAGGGCGCCGCCGAGCGTCTCGTGGGCCGCGTCCGGAGCGTCGTCCGGGATGCCGTGGCGGTAGACCGCGGTGCCGATGGACCCCAGAAGGGCCATCCCGAGCGCGCCGCCGAACTCCTGCCCGGTCTCCAGGAGCGAGGATGCGGCGCCCGCCTTCTCGACGGGTGCGGTGCCCAGCGCCAGATCGGTCAGCTGGGACATCACGGTGACGATCCCGGAGGCGAGGACGCCCGCCCCGGCGAGCACCAGCCACAGCGAGTCCGTACCGGCGAGGGCCAGCAGGCCGTATCCGCACGCGGCGGTGATGAAGCCCGCGGAGACGACGTGGGCACGGTTCACACCTCGCTGCACCAGTTGCGCGGCCACGGGCGCGGCGAAGCCGATCAGGACCGAGGGGAGCAGCGCCCACAGCGCGGCCTCCATCGCGCTCTTGCCGAGCACCGACTGCAGATACTGCGTGGTGAAGTACGCCGAACCCATCATCCCGAACGCGGCGACCAGGTTCAGGACGACGGCCGAGCCGAAGCCGTGCCCGCCGAACAGCGCCGGGGAGATCAGAGGCGAGGCCGTAGTGCGCTGACGGCGCACGAACAGGGCGGTGAAGACGAGTCCCACGGCGACGGACGCGACGTACAGGGGCTCGAATCCCTCGGACGGGATCTCCTTGAGGCCGTAGATCACCGGCAGTACGGCGGCCAGCGAAAGCGGCACGCTCAGCAGATCGAAGCGGCCGGGCTCGGGGTTCCTGGACTCCGGGAGCAGGATCGGGCCGGTCACCAGCAGGAGCGCCATCGCGGGCAGGTTGACCAGGAAGACCGAGCCCCACCAGAAGTGCTCGACGAGGACGCCGCTCATCACCGAACCCAGTGCGACACCGCCGGTCATCACGGCGGACCAGATGCCGATGGCCTTCGTGCGCTGGGCCGGGTCGGTGAACATCGTGCGGACGAGCGCCATCGTGGACGGCATCAGGGTCGCGCCGCCGATGCCGAGAACCGCGCGGGCCGCGATCAGGGTCTCGGCGCTGTCGGCGTACGCGGCGACAAGTGAGGCCGCGCCGAAGGCTGTGGCGCCCAGCAGTAACAGCCTGCGCCGGCCGATGCGGTCGCCGAGCGAACCCATCGTCATCAGCAGGCCGGCGAGGACGAAGCCGTAGATGTCGAAGATCCACAGCTGTTGGGTGCCGCTGGGTTCGAGGTCGGCGCTGATCGCCGGGACCGCGAAGTAGAGGACGGATACGTCCATGGAGACCAGCAGCAGCGGAAGCATCAGGACGGTGAGAGCGGTCCATTCGCGGCGCCCTGCGCGGGAGTTGGTGGCCGGGGCGGTGCCCGTCGGGTTCGTCATGGGCAGGACTGTACGCGCGTCTTATACGGCTGTCTAGGACGACCGTATAAGACGTCGGTATAGGACGGTTGTCTGTATCGGCGATAGGGTGGGGCGCATGGGACACCGCGAGGATCTGCTCGAAGGCGCGAAGCGATGCCTGCTGGAGAAGGGCTTTTCGCGCACGACGGCGCGCGACATCGTCAAGGAGTCCGGGACCAACCTGGGGTCGATCGGCTACCACTACGGATCGAAGGACGCCCTGCTCGCGCAGGCCTTCATCGCGCTGGTCGAGGACGTCGGCGACTCCTTCGGCGAGGAGGCGCTGGCGGGCGACGGCGTGGCTCCCGCGGGCTCGCTGGAACGCTTCCAGGAGATGTGGGGGAACGTCATCTGCACGTTCCCCGAATCCCGTGCCATCTGGATGCTCAACCTCGAGTTCATCCTTCAGGCCGACCGTATGCCGGAGGCGCACGAGATCGTGAAGAAGGCGCTGCAGTACGGACGGTCGGGTCTCGTCCCGATGTTCAGCGGCCGCCCCGAGGACGAACTCGACGACAGCACCGTGAACTCGGAGGGCCGCTTCTACCACACGATCCTCTGTGGCCTCCTGGTGCAGTGGCTCTTCGATCCGGAGTCGGCAACGGACGCCGGGCAACTCACCGAGGGGCTGCGCCGGGTGATCGAGGCGGCGTCGAAGGCACCGGCGGGTCAGGGGCGGGGGACAGCTGACGCGTAGGGGGCACGGCGTCAGCGCTCGGCAACGATCCGCCCGTCCCGCATCTCGACGACCCGGTCGGAGAAGTGCCGTACGACGGCCATGTCGTGGCAGATGAAGAGATAGCCGAGGCCGAGGCGTTCCTGCAGGTCGGCGAGGAGGTTCAGGACGCCCGCGCGGAGTGACGGGTCGAGTGCCGAGACCGGTTCGTCGAGGACGAGCAGCCTGGGGTCGCCCGCGAGCGCGCGTGCGATGCCCGCGCGCTGGCACTGGCCGCCGGACAGCTCGTGCGGCCGCCGGTCGCCGTAGGCCGGGTCGAGCCCGACCAGATCGAGCAGCTCGGCGATCCGGGCGGGACCGGTCGTGCGATCCCACCGGCCCTGGACCCGCAGGGGTTCCGCCACGGCGTCCCGGATACGGCAGCGGGGGCTGAGGGATCCGTACGGGTCCTGGAAGACCGGCTGTATCGCCGGGCGCAGCGGCCGCAGGGCGCGCTCGTCCAGGGCCGTGAGCTCCCGGCCGTCGAACCACACCTCGCCGCCGTCGGGCCGGCGCAGTTGCAGTACGGCGTTCGCGGTCGACGACTTGCCGCAGCCCGAAGGCCCGACCAGGGCGAGGGTCTCACCGGCGGCGAGGTCGAACGACACATGGTCGACGGCGACGAACGATCCGTAGCGGACGACCAGGTCGCGCACGTCCAGCAGGGCGCTTGCGGGGCTCACACATTCTCCAGGAACAACTCGGCGGGGCGGTCCGGCAGTTCACTCCACCGGTGGCAGGCCACCTCGCGTTCGCCGTCGCCGAGGCGCTGCGGCTCGGGCAGCTCCGTACGGCAGCGGTCGTCGTCGGCAAGTTCGGCCAGCTCGGCCAGTTCGGCCAGTTCGGCCGGTTCGGCCGGTTCGGCCGGTTCGGCCGGTTCGGCCGGTTCGGCCGGTTCGGCCCGCCTGGCCAGGGGGCAGCGCGGCGCGAAGGCGCAGCCGGGTGGCAGTTCGGCGAGCGTGGGCGGGGCTCCGGCGATCGACGGGAGACGGCGGCCGGCGACTCGGCCGCCTCGGGCACGACCCGGCAGCGGTTCCGCTGCGGGGAGAGCCGGGGAGAGGTCCGGGGGCAGGGAGGCGAGCAGTCCGGCGGTGTACGGGGCCCGGGGCCGGGCGAACACCTCGTCCACCGGTCCCGATTCGACGGCCCTGCCCGCGTACATCACCAACATCCGGTCGGCGTGCTCCTCGACGGCCGTGAGGTCGTGGGTGACCAGGACGAGTGAGGCGCCCGTCTCCTCGCGCCGCCGGGCCAGCAGTTCGAGTACATGCCGCTGGGTGCCGGGGTCGAGGGCGGTGGTGGGTTCGTCGGCCACCACGAGCTCCGGTTCGTTGATCATGGCCATCGCGATGACGGCACGCTGGCGCATACCCCCGGAGAACTCGTGCGGATACGCACGCGCCCTGCGCCCCGCGTCCGCGATCCCGACCTGCTCCAGCGCCGCGACGGCCCTGGCCCGCGCCTCCTTGCGCGAGACGCGCCGCACGGACCGCACGGCGGCGGCGAGTTGGTCGCCGACCGGGTGGACGGGCGACAGCGCGGACAGGGCGTCCTGCGGGACGAGCGCGATCCGACGCCCCCACAGCCCGGCGTACACCTGGCGGCGCGCGCCGACGAGCTCGGTCTCGCCGCGGAGCCGGGCGCTTCCCGCCGCCGTCGCCCCGCGCGGCAGCATGCCGAGCAGAGCGCGAGCGGTCAGGGATTTTCCGGCGCCCGACTCGCCCACGATCGCGAGGACTTCGCCGTCGCGCACGTCGAAGGAGAGTCCACGTACTGCATCAACCGGCCCGATGGCGATCCGCAGGTCGCGCACCGACAGCAGGGGATCAGCGGGGTGCAAGGGAGGTCTCCTTCCGGGTTCGGGAAAGCGTGGTGAGGCCGCGGCGGGCCCCGGAGCCGCGGACTCCCGCCCACCGCGGGAGCAGGGGGTTCCGGGCCCGGCCCGGGCGGGCGCTCCCATACCCCCCGTACGCCGCCAGGGACACCGCCAGTCCCGCGAGCACGGCCAGCGCGGCCGCCGGGGCCAGGGCCGCCCACGGGGCGCGCTCCACATAGGCGCGGGACTCGTCCAGCAGCAGGCCCCACTCCGGGGCGGGCGGCTGCGCGCCGAGTCCCAGGAAGCCGAGCGAGGCGAGGGCCAGCGCGATACCGGGCAGGCGCAGGACCGCGTGGCGGGCCACCGGAGCGGCCACCGAGGGCAGGACGTGCCGGGTGAGGATCCACACCGGGGTCGCGCCGATCGCCTTCTGGGCGGTGAGGAACGCGGAGGCGCGTACCTCCTGGACAAGCGCCGCCGCGTGCGCGGCCAGCGGCGGCCAGGAGATGAGAGCGACCGCCAGCGAGGCACCGCCCGTGCCGGGACCGAGCACGGCGGCGACCAGGATGCCGACGATCACCGGCGGCAGGGCGTTGGCGATGTCCGACGCACCCGCGGTGAACAGCGGCAGAAACCCGAGGCAGAGCGCCAGCAGAAAGCTGGCCAGGCAGACTGCGGCCGCCGTGCCGACCGTCGAGGCCGCACCGTGCCCCAGCCGCGCCAGCACATCGCGCCCGAGACCGTCCGTGCCCAGCGGATGCGCCCAGGACGGCGAGGCCAGCCGGGCTGCCGTGTCCACCGTGTACGGGTCGCGCAGCAGCCCCCAGCCGACAGCGGTCACGAGGACCGCCGCGAGGACGACCGGCACCACCGGGTGCACGCGCACCGGCCGTGCCGCGGGCAGCGTGAGCCCCGCGTCGCGCAGCGCGGGCCCGAGCAGCCGGCGCCGCAGCAGCGTGGCCGCCGCCCCCGCCGCGAGGCCCAGCGCGAGCAGCGCCAGCACCGCGCCCTGGAGGAGTGGCAGGTCCTGCGACTTGGCCGCGCCGAGCGCCGTACGGCCGATGCCGGGCACCGCGAACACGGTCTCGACCGCGACCGCGCCCCCCGTCAGGCCGACCGTGACCATCCCGAACTGCGGGACCAACGGCGGCAGTACGCGCCGCAGCGCCGCCGCCGCAATCCGGGCGCGGCTCACGCCCGAGCCGCGCCACAGCTCCGCCCAGCGCTCCTCGAGTACGGCGGGCAGCGCGTCCGCGACCAGCCGCCCGAGCAGCCCGCCGGCCGGCACCCCGAGCGCGACGGCGGGCAGCACCATGTACGCAGGCCCCTGCCAGCCGGACGTCGGCAGCCAGCCGAGCCAGACCCCGCAGACGACAAGCGCCACGGTCGCCAGCAGGAATTCGGGCATCGCTGCGAGCATCGCGGCGAAGGCGCCCGCCGTGCCCCTGCCACGTACGAGGACGGGTGCCACGAGCACGGCCCCGACCAGCAGCGCCACCGCCAGCGATGCGCCCATCAGGCCGAGCGACACCTGCAGACCGGCGACCACGGAGGGCAGCACGTCGGTGCCCGACACCCACGAGGTGCCGAGGTCTCCGTGCAGCAGCCCGGCCGCCCAACCACCCAGCAGGCGAAGGGGGCCCGCGTCGAGTCCGAGGTCCGCGCGGATCGCGTTCAGCGCCTCCGCCGTGGCCTCCTGCTCGGCGGACCGGGCCCGCAGCACCGTGAGCGCCGGGTCCCTGCCGGACAGCCAGGGCAGCAGCCCCACCGCGGCGATCACGAGGGCGAGGCAGATCAGGCGGGTGAGCCCGGTCCGCAGCGCGGTCCGGTAGTCTTTGCGCATCAGTCCGTGAGTCCTTTGAAGGCACGAACCGGCATCCGCCGGGGACACGGTTGTAGGTGGCGTAGACCGGGTTGATGTCGTCGGGTCCGACCGACGTGGGTACTTGTCAACGTGCCCGTGCTGCGAGGGGAGCCTCTCCTTGCAGCAGATGCGACCTGTGGCCGTCCTGTCGTCGGGGGTAGCCAGGAGCGCGACGAGGTGTGCATGGCTGAGTGGGCAAGCTCGGTCGTTCACGGCCTTGAAGTTGACTTGACGTAGGTGTCCAGGGTGATCAACTCGCGCTCGCGCGGATCGTGCGCCACGTCCACGACACCCGCCGCGTCACCCTGGATCACGCGCTCGTGCAGCATCGGTACGGCGGCGTCCGTGGCCAGCACCGCGGCCTCCGCCTCGATGACCGCCTGGCGGCGTGCGTCGCCCGCCTTCGTGTCCGCGGCCTTCTTCAGCGCCTTGTCGACGGCCGTGTCGGCGAGCTGCGCGATGTTGAAGGAACCGTCCGAGGCGAAGTCGCTGTAGAGATACGCGGCCGGGTCACCCGAGTCGAGCACCGTCGCCCGCGACAGGATGAACGCGTCGAACTCGCCCGCCAGCGCGTCGGATTCGATGTTGGCGTACTCGCGCACGTCCAGCTTCACCTTGAATCCGGCCTTCTGGAGCTGCTGTTGCAGGGTCTGGGCGACCTCGGGCAGCTCGGCGCGGTCGGTGAAGGTGCCGATGGTGATCGCGGTGCCGTCCGGGTCGCCCGCCTTCGCCCGCCGCACCGTCCCGTCGCGCAGGTCGGCCGCCCACGGCAGCGCCGGTCCGAGCAGCCCCTCTGCGACGTCCGCCCGTCCCTCGTACACGCCCTTGACGATCGTCTTCGCGTCGATCGCCTCCCGCGCGGCCGCCCTGAGAGCCGCGTCCTTGAAGACGCCCTTCTCCGTGTTCAGGTAGAGGGTGTTGGTGCGCGGCATCGGCACCTCGGTGATCAGATCCTGGTCGATCAGCGCGGCCTGCGAGACCGGTACGGCCTCGACCACGTCGGCCTCGCCGCTGCGCAGGGCGGCGGCGCGCGCGGTGCCGTCCGGGACGAACTTCACGTCGATGCCGGGGGCCTTGGCCTTGCCGCCCCAGTAGCCGTCGTACCGGTCGAGAGTCGCCGACGCGGTGCCGTTGACCTGCGTGAGCTCGAAGGCCCCGGTGCCGGCGCCGACCGGGTTGACGGTCTTCCCCTTGTACGCCTTCGCCGACAGGATCGACAGCTGAGGGGAGCTCAGCCGCTGCGGTACGAGCGGGTCCTCGGTGCCGGTCGTGACGGCGACGGTGTCGCCCTCGGCCTTCACCGTCAGCTCGACGCCGTCGAGGATGCGCGGCTTGGGCGACGCGGTGGCGGCCACGGTCAGCGACCGCACGACGGACTGCGCGGTGAGCTTGGTGCCGTCGTGGAAGGTGACGCCGTCACGGATGGTGAAGGTCCACGTCTTCCCCGACTGCTTCCATCCGGTGGCGAGGGCGGGCTCTGCGTCCCCGTCCTCGTCGAGCGTGACCAGCGTCTCCGCGGTGGACCAGCGGGACAGCTTGAACGCGTCGTCCGAGAGCGGGGAGAGGCCGGAGCGCGGCGGAAGCATCATCGCGACACGTATGCGCTTGCCGCCGTCCTCGCCGTTCGCCGACGCCTGTCCGGAGCCGGGGGAGGCGAAGCATCCGGTGAGCAGCGCGGCCGTGGGGACGAGGGCGGCGGCGGGCAGGAGACGGGCTGGCAGGCGCACTTGGGTGGATCCTTCCCGGTAAGGAGGTAAAAGGGCGGTCAAGACGGGCAGACCGTAGCACGATGACAATCATTTTCACTAACGGGGGTGGCTCAAGTGGGGAGCGGGCGGCACCTTTTGCGCTAGAGCCGCGAAGCCTTCAGCGCCATGTGCAGCAGCAGCCGGTCCTCGCCGTCGTCCAGGTCGAGACCCGTGAGCTGCTCGACCCGCGAGAGGCGGTAGTAGAGCGTCTGTCGGTGGATGCCCAGCTCGGCTGCCGTGCGGCCGGCCTGGCCCGCGCAGTCCAGGAACACCTCGGCGGTGCGGGCCAGTTCGCGGTGGGACGGCTCCAGCAGGGGGCCTACGACGGGATCGTGCACCGCCTCCGACGGCAGCGCGGTCAGCAGCCGGTACGGGCCGATGGACGCCCACGTGGCGACCGGCCCGAGCCGGGGCTCGGCCAGGGCCGCCCGTGCCGCCGCCGACGCCTCCCGCCAGGCGGCGTCCAGCTCGCCGAGACCGCGCCGGGCGTCGGCAACACCGGCCGCGGAACCGGCGCCTCCGTTCGAGATCTTGCCGAGCAATCCGGACGCGGCCGTCAGGGCAGGGGCGAGTATGTCCGGCGAACGAAGGCGCATCAGCAGAGCGATGGACTGGCGGCCCGCCATTGCCCCCGGTGCAGGGGAGGTGCCCCTGGCTCCCCACGGCACCGTGCACAGGGCCGTCGCACCCGGTACCGAGCGGACCGACGGGGCTTCGGCCGGGTCGGCGGAGGGCCAGGGCGCCACGCACACCACCGCGTGAAGGGCTTCGGCCCGTTCCCCCAGCGCCGTACGCAGTGCCGCCACGGCCATGTCGCGCTGCCAGCCGCGCTCGGCGGTCAGCACCGCGCGGAACTCCCGGGTCAGATCCGCACCGGCCTGCACCTCGTCGGCGAGCAGCGCGCCGATGCGCGCCGCCACCTCCATCGCGGCGGACAACTGCTCCGCGCCCGGGCCCGGTTCGGCGTCCAGCAGCCATACGTATCCCAGGACGACCCCCCGGTGGCGCACCGGAAGGCAGATGCGGCCGCGGTGGACGCCGGCCTCCGGGGCGGGCGGGATGCGCACAGGACCCGTGGCCCGCGCGATGCCGAACCCCTCGAACCAGGAGCGGACCGCCGGGGTGGAGCGGCGAGTGAGGATCGAGCGGGTCCGGACGGGGTCCAGCGTGGATTCGTCAAAGTCACTGCCGCTGTCGTGGGCGCCGAAGGCGATCAGGGCGAAGTCCCGGTTCTCGAGCGTCGCGGGGGCGCCGAGCAGCGCCGAGATCTCGTCGACCAGTTCCTGGTAGTCGCCCTTCATCCGGGCATTCTCGCGCATTTCGCGAACCCTTCAGACATCTGTCTGAGATCTCGGCCACGGATGCGTGACAGCTGTCGATGGCCGACGATCGGAGGGATCCTTAGGTTTCACGGTGGTTCTCCGTGCCGTACCTGGAACGTTGGGGTTTATTGACCCTCTTTCCGGTATGCGGCCTTTTCTTAACTTCCCGTGGAGGTGCCCCGTGCTGGGTCCCGTGATCCTCGCCGCCTCGCGCAGCGACAAGATGCGCCGCTTCGTATCGTCGGCCCCGGGCACCAAACAGGTCGTCGACCGGTTCATCGCCGGCGAGACCGTCGACGACGTACTCCCGGTCGTCCAGGACGCCGCCGCCAAGGGCCTCGAGGTCACCCTCGACGTCGTCGGCGAGGACATCACGACGCGCGAGCAGGCCGCCGCCGCCCGCGACGCCTACCTGGAGCTGATCGACCGCCTCAGGGACCTCGGGCTCGGCACCAAGGCCGAGATGTCGGTGAAGCTGTCGATGTTCGGCCAGGCGCTGGAAGGCGGCCACGAGCTGGCTCTCGCCAACGTCCGCCCGGTCGTCGAGGCCGCCGCCGCCATCGGCACCACGGTCACCCTGGACGCGGAGGACCACACCACCCTCGACTCGATGTTCGCCATCCACGAGGAGCTGCGCAGGGACTTCCCGGGCACGGGCTGCGTGATCCAGTCCTACCTGTTCCGCACCGAGGACGACGCCCGCCGCCTCGCCGCGTCCGGCAGCCGCGTCCGTCTGGTGAAGGGCGCCTACAAGGAGCCCGCCTCCGTCGCGTTCCAGGACAAGGCGGAGATCGACAAGGCGTACGTCCGGGTCCTGAAGATCCTGATGGAGGGCGAGGGCTACCCGATGATCGGGACCCACGACCCGCGCATCATCTCCATCGCACAGGAGCTCGCGCGCCGCGCAGGGCGCAAGCTGGACGAGTACGAGTTCCAGATGCTGTACGGGATCCGCAGCGACGAGCACCTGCGGCTCGCCGCCGAGGGCCACCGGATGCGCGTCTACACCGCCTACGGCACCGACTGGTACGGCTACTTCATGCGGCGCCTCGCGGAGAAGCCGGCCAACCTGCTCTTCTTCGTCCGCTCGATGATCACCAAGAACTGATCAGGGCAGATCCCACCCACCACTCAAAAAGGAGTAACGGAACTCATGGACGCTGTGACCCAGGTCCCCGCTCCCGTCAACGAGCCGGTGCACGGCTACGCCCCCGGTTCGCCCGAGCGCGCCCGGCTCGAGGTGAAGCTCAAGGAGCTCGCCGAGAACCCGATCGACCTGCCCTGCACCATCGGCGGCGAGAAGCGGATGGGCGGCGGCGAGCCGTTCCAGGTCGTGCAGCCGCACAACCACAAGGCCGTCCTCGGCACGTACCGCAATGCGACGCAGCAGGACGCGCAGGACGCGATCGACGCCGCGCTGGCCGCCGCCCCGGCCTGGCGCGCCATGTCCTTCGACGACCGTGCCGCGATCATCCTGCGCGCCGCCGACCTGCTGGCCGGCCCGTGGCGCGAGACCCTGGCCGCCTCCACGATGCTCGGCCAGTCGAAGACCGCCCAGCAGGCCGAGATCGACACGCCGTGCGAGCTGATCGACTTCTGGCGCTTCAACGTCAAGTACGCCCGTGACCTGCTCGCCGAGCAGCCCCCGGCCAACTCGCCGGGCGTGTGGAACCGCCTGGACCACCGCCCGCTGGAGGGCTTCGTCTACGCGATCACGCCGTTCAACTTCTCGGCGATCGCGGGCAACCTGCCGACGGCCCCCGCCCTGATGGGCAACGTCGTCGTCTGGAAGCCCTCCCCGACCCAGACCCACGCCGCCGTGCTGCTCATGCAGCTCCTGGAGGAGGCCGGGCTGCCCAAGGGCGTCATCAACCTCGTCACCGGCGACGGCATCGAGGTCTCCAAGGTCGCGCTCGAGCACCGCGACCTCGCGGGCATCCACTTCACGGGCTCGACCAAGACCTTCCAGTACCTGTGGAAGACGGTCGGCAACAACATCGAGAAGTACCGCTCGTACCCGCGCATCGTCGGCGAGACGGGCGGCAAGGACTTCGTCGTCGCCCACCCGAGCGCCGACCGCGCGGTCCTGAAGACCGCGCTCACCCGCGGCGCCTTCGAGTACCAGGGCCAGAAGTGCTCCGCCACCTCGCGTGCGTACGTCCCGGCCTCCATCTGGAACTCCGGTTTCAAGGAGGAGTTCGCGGCCGAGGTGGACGGCCTCACCATGGGTGACGTCACCGACCTGTCGCACTTCATCGGCGCCGTCATCGACGAGCGGGCCTTCGCCAAGAACAAGGCGGCGATCGACCGCGCCAAGGCGGACGACACCTGCACGATCGTGGCCGGCGGCACGTACGACGACTCGGTCGGCTACTTCGTCCGCCCGACCGTCGTGGAGTGCACCGACCCGGAGAACGAGGTCTTCACGACCGAGTACTTCGGCCCGTTCCTCGCCGTCCACGTCTACGAGGACGACAAGTACGAGGAGATGCTGACCCAGATGGAGTCGGTGTCCGCCTACGCGCTCACGGGCTCGGTCATCGCCAAGGACCGCGCCGCCGTCGCGTACACGATGGACAAGCTCCGCTACGCCGCGGGCAACTTCTACATCAACGACAAGTCGACCGGCGCCGTCGTCGGCCAGCAGCCCTTCGGCGGTGGCCGCGCCTCCGGCACGAACGACAAGGCGGGCGCCCCGCAGAACCTGATGCGCTGGACGCTGACCCGCGCCATCAAGGAGACGCTGGTCCCGCCGACGGACTACCCGTACCCGCACATGGGCTGAGCACCTGGGCTGGGGCCTGTGCGACACCACAGGCGACCGCTCCGGCAGCCGACCGCCCCCGCTCTCGAGTTCCGGCTCGACAGCGGGGGCGGTGGCGTTTTCCGGTGCCCGGCCTGCGTCAGTCGTCGCAGGTCGTACGGCCCGCGTACCACCTGCAGGCGATCGCCGCGAAGCCGCCGTCCGTCACGACCGGCACGGAGAGGGTGTCGCCGCCGCTGACGACATGGGGTTCGCGGACGAGGCCGGACGGGCCGTCCGTCACGGTCTCCACCAGCCAGCGGCCCGCGCCCAGGCGCACGGGCACGTCCACGGTGTGCGCCGCGCCGGCGAACGTACCGCCGATGAACCAGCGGCCGTCGGCCGCCCGCCTGGCCAGGACCGCGGAGACTCCGGGATCCCCGGTGAGCAGCCGCGTCTCCTCCCAGGCCGCGGGGATCTGCTCCAGATAGCGCCGTGCCTCGGGACGGGCGTCGTACGACTCCGGGGTCCCGGCGAGGTTCTGGATGCCGGACTCGTAGAGCACCGACAGGCCGAGCTCGCCGGCGTCCGAGCTGACGTTCGGCCGGTAGGGGCGGTGGAACGCACCCGGCGTGAAGTCCATCGACCCGATGACGTTGCGGGTGAAGGGCAGGGCTGCCAGGTGCTCGGCCGTGTTGGTGCGCTTCTCCTCGCCGCCGACGCCCTCGAACGTCAAGACGTGCGGCCAGGTGCGCTGCATGCCCTTCGGGATCGTCGAGCCATGGAAGTTGACCATCAGATGGTGGTCCGCGGTGGACTGGAGCACCTCGTCGTACCAGCGCATACGGTCCTGGGACTCGGAGTCCATGAAGTCGATCTTGACGCCCTTGACTCCCCACTTCTCCAGTGTGGACAGCCACTTCTCGCGCTCGACCGGGTCGGTGAGCAGGGTGTAGTGCAGCCAGACGTGGATGCCGACGCCGCGGTCGGCGGCGTAGCGGACCAGCTCCGGCATCCAGCTGGTGCGCTGCCAGTCCGGGTCGATGACGTCCCACTGGTCGGGCAGGAAGTACCAGCCGGCGTCCACGACCTCGTACGGCCAGCCGCGTTCGGCCGCGTAGTCCACGTACTTCTTTTGGGCCTCCAGGCTGACCCCCGCTTCCTTGCCGCCCGCGAGCCACGTCCACAGCGCGGGGCCCGGCCTGACCCACGAGGTGTCGCGGATCCGGGACGCGGGTGCGAGATCGTCGGTGAACGTCGACTCGGTGACCGTCGCCAGATCGCCGGTGACGATCGCCCGCCAGGGGGTGGTGAGCGCGCCGCCCGACACCTCGATGGGCTCGTCGTTCCAGAGGGCGACGCGGTACGTGGAGGAGCCGGCGTCATGGGTGAGGCGGGCGCCCGCGTAGCTGCCGGTGAGATCCGACTCGGCGATCAGCGCATAGCCGCCGGCCGTCCTGAACAGGGCCTGCATCATGTACGAGCCGGTCGGCGCCGCGGCGGCCCCGTACCGGGTGAACCGCAGCTCGTTGTCCGGCCGGTAGGGGCCGATCACGGCGTCCGAGCCGGTGGGCAGCGTGAAGGCGGACGCCTCACGCAGCACATCGCCGGTGGTGCCGGTGTCCGGCAGGACGTAGCGGTAGGCGACGCCGTCGGCGGCGGCGCGGACGACGAGGTCGAGGCGAGCGCCGCCCGTGCCGCGGAAGCTGAAGCGGGACTCCGCCATCTTGACGTTGCGTATGCGGGACTTGCCCGTCGCGGCCTCGTACCGTTCGGTGATCGTGCGGTCCGAGCGGCCGGTGAGACTCAACCCGCCGGAGAGATCGACGTTCTCGGTGATCAGGCCGACCGGCGACGGCTCGATCACGGTCCGGCCGTCGCGTCTCACCGCGAGGGTGGGGCGCCCGTCGTCCGGGTCCAGTCCGACCACGGCCGTTGGGCCGTCGTGCGCCGTGACCTCCCATGACGCGGTCTCGGCGCGGGCGGGCAGAGCCGTCGCGGCCGTGGCGAGCAGCGCGGAGCAAAGCGTCAACACCGTGGCGCGGAAGCGTGCTTGGGCTGGCATGCGTAACCCTCCCTGTCATCACGCACAAATGGATTCATCGGATGACTGTGAGAGTGGAGGTGCCCTGAGGGGCTGTCAAGGAATCGCGCAGCGCTGAGTCGGACTGATTCATCGGACTGCTGATCTGGTGAGGGAGCTGCACGGGCTGTGTGCCTGTGCCGACGTGTGGCTTCTCCTGGCAGCCGGACCGGAACGCCGTAGGGCCCCCTTTCGGCCGCCGTGCGGCCGTCATGCGAGCGACCGTGCGGAGGCCGAAAACCGCCGGTCAGTGGCCGACGGGCATGCCTCCGGGGCGGGTCCGTCTCAGATAGTAGGAAGTCCGAGTAATTGTGGAGACAGGCGCGCGGTCCTCCCTTAGTTTTGTAGGAGCCGAACGTCTCGCTCGATCCAGCGAATGGCGGTCGCGAGCCCGAGCACCGAGCAGGCAACCCCTGCGGCTCCTGATTCATCGCCCTTTCTGGGGGCACCTCCCACGCCCTTGAGGCAGTGGGGGAACCTCGAAATCTCCCCACGCTTCCGAGCCGCGCAGCCGTTGGGCTGCTCCGGAGCTGTGTGATCTCAAGGAGTCGATCACCATGGCCACTGCGACGCCTGTCCGCCGAGTCCGCCGCGTCTCCCGTACGAGCGAAATCGAGCGCAAGAACGCCGCCGCCGCCCTGCAGCGCGCCCTCGACCGCAGGGACAACGGCGGCGAGACGGGTCACTGACCCTTCCGGCGGTCACCGACCCGGCCGGCCGGTCACTGACCCGTGCTGCATGTGGGCCGGGGGCTAGCCCCCGGGAGAGCGCAGTACCTCGAAGTAGTCGATGCGCTTGCCGCTCTCGGCGAGCGCGGAGACCTTGAGCCGCGCGTCCGCACCGGCCACCGCCTCCACCGCGAGGAACGAGAAGCCGGTGTACCGCACCCGGGACCACTCGACGGTGTCGGGGTCGGGCAGCCGTGACTTCGTCCAGTGGAAGGTGAGGACCGAGTCGCGGTCCTTCACCGCCCCCTCGTAGCTGTCCTCGACGCCTGCGGGGAAGCCGTACAGATCTTTGCCCGCGCCGCCCGCCGTGACGTACACGATGCCGTCGCGCGTCGGATCGGTCGACGCACCGACCGGCACGGGCCGCCCGACCTCGCCGTTCCTGATCGCGTCGGTCCGCTCGTACACATGGTTGTGCCCGTTGATCACCAGATCGACCTGGTGCCTGGTGAAGAGCGGCAGCCACGCGTCCCGTACCCCGCCGTCCGAGGCGTGCGTGGACGTCGAGTACATGCAGTGGTGGAAGAACACCACGATGAAGTCCACGGACGCGGACGCGCGCAGCTCCCCGAGGCGCCGGTCCAGCCATGCGGTCTGCCTGCCCTCCGTGTAGCCCTTGTTGGCGGGGATCTCGTACGAGACGTCGTTCGCGTCGAGGGCGACGACGCCGACGTTGCCGTAGACGAAGGAGTACACGCCCGGGGCGCTCTTCGGGTCGAAGCCGTTCTCCGGGAGCGACCAGCGGGCGGACTGGCCGCCGTAGCCGTTGGGGGAGTACCAGGCCTCCATGTCGTGGTTGCCGGTGGTCACCATCCAGGGCACCGACTTCGCGACCGACTCCGTCTGCGCGAGGAACTGGTCCCATACGCGCGCGTCGTACGTGTCCGAGTCCTTGCCGTGCCCCGTGGAGTCCGCGTAGCAGATGTCGCCCGCGTGCAGATGGAACGACGGGTTCTGGCCCAGGATCAGCTGGTCGTTGGCCAGCGCGTCATAGCTCACTCCCTGGTCGCCGAAGGCCGTGAACACGAACGTCTCTGGCGTCGCTGGCGCCGTGCGGAAGGAACCGAGCGTGGCCAGCCGCTCGGCGCTCGCCGGGTCGAAGCCGTCGTGGCCGACGCCGTAGTAGTACGTCGTGCCGGGCTTCAGACCGTCCAGGGCGACGTGCAGGTAGTACTGGTCGACCGCAGGCAGCTTCGCCGACAGCGCCGGAGTGTGCAGATCCCGCACCTCGGCCTCGATCTTCTGGCTGAGCTCCCACGGCCTCAACCCCACGCGTACGTACGGGTTACGGACCGCGAACGGCACCTGCCACGAGATCCGCATCTGTGTCTTCGGATCGGCGCCGAAGGCCAGATGCCGCCCGAAGGGCGCCACCAGCGAGCCGTCCACCGTGACCGTCGCGGACCGCGCCAGCGGCGCGGCGGAGGCGGCGCGGCTGCCGTACGCCGCCCCTGAGCTCCCGGCCAGCAGACCGAGCCCACCCGCCGCCCCGGCGGTGCCCGTCAGCACCCTCCGCCGCGTGAGTTTCGCCCGCAGATACTCGTGCTGCTCCGGCATGCTCATGCGCCGGGCGAGCTGCTCAGGGATGCCGACGTTGGGGGTGTCCATGGCGGACAACTTCCCAGCAGAGGCCAACAAGGGCCAGTCATCCGGGTAAACGCAGCCCGTCCGACACCTATCAGCCCGTCCGGCGTTTGAGGACGAGGCCGTTCAGGCCGATAGGGGGTCTGGGGGCGAAGCCCCCAGAGGACGGGAAGGGAAGGGGCGGAGGGGGCGAAACCCAACGATGGGGCACCCTGCCCGTTCCGGATGCTGGACGCTACGTGTCAAGACATGGGACGAGGAGTAGGGTGCCGACATGTCTCGAAGCATCAATCTCGCAGTGATCCCCGGCGACGGCATCGGCCAGGAGGTCGTGGCCCAGGGTCTGAAGGTCCTCAACGCCGTGCTTCCGCAAGACGTGAAGCTCGAGACCAAGGAGTACGACTTCGGCGCCAAGCGCTACCACGCCACCGGTGAGACCCTCACAGACGCCGACCTCGACGCCCTGAAGCAGCACGACGCGATCCTGCTCGGTGCGATCGGCGACCCCTCGGTCCCGTCCGGCGTCCTGGAGCGCGGCTTCCTGCTCAAGCTCCGCTTCGCCTTCGACCACCACGTCAACCTGCGCCCCTCGAAGCTCCTTCCGGGTGTCGCCACGCCGCTGGCGGGCCAGCCGGAGATCGACTTCGTCGTGGTCCGCGAGGGAACCGAGGGCCCGTACACGGGCAACGGCGGCACCATCCGCAAGGGCACCCCGCACGCGGTCGCCACCGAGGTCTCCCTCAACACCGCCTTCGGCATCGAGCGCGTCGTCCGCGACGCCTACGCCCGCGCCCAGGCCCGCCCCCGCAAGAAGCTGGCCCTCGTCCACAAGAACAACGTGCTCGTGCACGCCGGTCACCTGTGGACGGACATCTTCAACAAGGTGGGTGAGGAGTTCCCCGACGTCACCACCGAGTACATGCACGTGGACGCGGCGACGATCTACCTCGTCACGCAGCCCGAGCGCTTCGACGTGATCGTCACCGACAACCTCTTCGGCGACATCATCACCGACCTCGCCGCGGCGATCTCCGGCGGCATCGGTGTCGCGGCCTCCGGCAACGTCAACCCCTCCGGCGAGTTCCCCTCGATGTTCGAGCCCGTGCACGGCTCGGCGCCCGACATCGCGGGTCAGGGCAAGGCGGACCCGTCCGCCACCGTCCTGTCCGTCGCCCTCCTGCTGCGCCACCTCGGCTACGAGGCCGAGGCCGCCCGCATCGAGGACGCCGTCACCGCCGACCTCGCGGAACGCGGCGAAACCGCTCGTACGACGGACCAGATCGGCGACGCGCTCGCCGTACGAGTAGCCGGCTGATCCGGCGGACTCACCTCTCGAACAACGAGAAGCCGCCGGAGCCCGAGGGCGCCCGGCGGCTTCTCCTATGCGGCCGCCGGGTGCCACCATCGACCCCTGGGCCGCATTCACGCCCGGTACGACCACGTTCCCCCTCGCGCGATAATCGAGAGGCGGGACCGCGGTGTGCAGGGAAGCTCGGACGTCCAAGTACTGGTAGTACTGGCGTGAGCGCGGTCCGTCACAACCAACGGTGAAGGACAACCACTCATGACGACGCCCACGATCGAGCTCAAGCCCTCCGCCCACCCGCTGTCCGACGAGGAGCGGGAGGCGATCCTCGCCAGCCCCGGGTTCGGCCGCTACTTCACCGACCACATGGTGACGATCAAGTGGACGGAGGGCCGCGGCTGGCACGACGGTCAGCTCGTTCCGTACGCGCCGCTGTCGATCGATCCGGCGAACATGACCCTGCACTACGCCCAGGAGATCTTCGAGGGCCTCAAGGCGTACCGCCAGCCCGACGGCTCCGTCGCCACGTTCCGACCCGAGGCCAACGCCCGGCGCTTCCAGTCCTCCGCGCGTCGGCTGGCCATGCCGGAGCTGCCCGTCGAGACGTTCATCGAGGCCTGCGACGTGCTGGTCCAGCAGGACAAGGCATGGGTGCCCGCGCACGGCGGCGAGGAGTCGCTCTACCTGCGCCCGTTCATGATCGCGACCGAGGTCGGCCTGGGCGTCCGGCCCGCCAACGAGTACCTCTTCCTCGTCATCGCCTCGCCCGCCGGCGCGTACTTCCCCGGCGGCGTCAAGCCGGTCTCCATCTGGCTGTCCGAGGACCGCGTGCGCGCCGTCCCCGGCGGCATGGGCGACGCCAAGACCGGCGGCAACTACGCCGCGTCCCTGCTCGCCCAGGCCGAGGCCGCCGAGAAGGGCTGCGACCAGGTCGCCTACCTCGACGCCGTGGAGCACAAGTGGGTCGAGGAACTGGGCGGCATGAACCTGTACTTCGTGTACGGCGACAAGCTCATCACTCCCGCGCTCACCGGCTCGCTTCTCGCCGGCGTCACCCGGGACTCCCTGCTCTCCGTCGCCCGTGACCTCGGGTACGAGTCCGAGGAGGGCCGCGTCTCCATCGACCAGTGGCGTGAGGACACTGCGAACGGCACGCTCACCGAGGTCTTCGCCTGTGGCACCGCCGCCGTCATCACGCCGGTCGGCACGGTGAAGTCCAAGAGCGGCGAGTGGGCCCAGGGCAACGGCGAGCCGGGCGAGGTCACCCTCAAGCTCCGCAGCGCGCTGCTGGACATCCAGCGGGGCGTCGCAGAGGACAAGCACGGCTGGATGCACCGCCTCGGCTGAGGCGCGGCTTCCGCGGGCAGACGATGTGGGCGCCCCACCAAAGGGGCGCCCACATCGTGAGACCCTCGTCCCCGTTCGGCGAAGCATGTGGCAGACTGCCGACCATGCTCGCTTTCGCCATGATTATTGGCATCAGCGCGCCGGTCCGCAGTGACCGCTGACCTCGCGACAAACCCTCGCGGCAGCGGACACCGTGCCTCAGACCCGCGCGCAGACCTCTCGCACCCGCGAGGGGTTTTTTCGTTTCCCGGACCCCATCCCGGCCGGAAGCGAGCGCCGCGCGATGATGGGGGCAAGTGGAGCCAGAGATTGAGGAGCCACTCACCGACAGGAGTCAGTCAGCCATGACCAGTCAGGCCACCGACGACAGTTCCCACGCCGCGTCCGCCGTCACGTCGGCGCAGGGCGCGGTTACCGGACAGGACGTCGCCTCCGCGCAGGGCACCGTGCCCCCGCAGGGCGCCGCGTCCGCCCATGACGCGCCGTCCGCGCAGGCCCCCGTGTCCGCGCCCCGTCTCGACGACAGCTTCCACGTCTTCGACACGACGCTGCGCGACGGCGCCCAGCGCGAGGGCATCAACCTCACGGTCGCGGACAAGCTGGCCATCGCCCGGCATCTGGACGACTTCGGCGTCGGCTTCATCGAGGGCGGCTGGCCCGGGGCCAACCCGCGGGACACCGAGTTCTTCGCCCGTGCCCAGCAGGAGATCGGCTTCAAGAACGCCCAGCTCGTCGCCTTCGGCTCCACCCGCCGCGCCGGCGCCAAGGCGGCCGAGGATCCGCAGGTCAAGGCGCTCCTGGACTCCGGCGCCCCGGTGATCACGCTGGTCGCCAAGTCGCACGACCGACACGTGGAGCTGGCCCTGCGCACCACCCTCGACGAGAACCTCGAGATGGTCCGCGACACCGTCTCCTATCTGCGCGAGCAGGGCCGCCGCGTCTTCGTCGACTGCGAGCACTTCTTCGACGGGTACAAGGCCAACCCCGAGTACGCGAAGGCCGTCGTCCGGGCCGCCTCCGAGGCCGGGGCCGACGTCGTCGTACTCTGCGACACCAACGGCGGCATGCTGCCCGCCCAGGTGCAGGTCGTCGTCTCCACGGTGCTGGCCGACACCGGCGCCCGGCTCGGAATCCACGCCCAGGACGACACCGGATGCGCGGTCGCCAACACCTTGGCCGCCGTCGACGCCGGCGCCACGCACGTCCAGTGCACCGCCAACGGCTACGGCGAGCGCGTCGGCAACGCCAACCTCTTCCCGGTCGTCGCCGCGCTGGAGCTCAAGTACGGCAAGAAGGTCCTGCCCGAGGGCGCCCTCGCCGAGATGACCCGTGTCTCGCACGCCATCGCCGAGGTCGTGAACCTGACGCCCTCCACGCACCAGCCGTACGTCGGTGTCTCCGCCTTCGCCCACAAGGCCGGTCTGCACGCCTCCGCGATCAAGGTCGACCCGGACCTGTACCAGCACATCGACCCCGAGCTGGTCGGCAACACCATGCGGATGCTCGTCTCCGACATGGCAGGCCGCGCCTCCGTCGAGCTCAAGGGCAAGGAGCTGGGCATCGACCTGGGCGACGACCGCGAGCTCGTGGGCCGCGTCGTCGAGCGGGTCAAGGAGCGCGAGCTCCAGGGCTACACGTACGAGGCCGCCGACGCCTCCTTCGAGCTGATGCTGAGGGAGGAGGCCGAGGGCCGCGCCCTCCGCTACTTCCGCGTCGAGTCCTGGCGCGCCATCGTCGAGGACCGCCCCGACGGCACGCACGCCAACGAGGCCACCGTGAAGCTGTGGGCCAAGGGCGAGCGCATCGTCGCCACGGCCGAGGGCAACGGCCCCGTCAACGCCCTCGACCGCGCGCTGCGCGTGGCCCTGGAGCGGATCCACCCGCAGCTCGCCAAGATGGAGCTCGTCGACTACAAGGTCCGCATCCTGGAGGGCAAGCACGGAACGCAGTCCACGACGCGCGTGCTGATCTCCACCTCCGACGGCGAGCGCGAGTGGTCAACGGTGGGCGTCGGCGAGAACGTCATCGCGGCGTCCTGGCAGGCGCTGGAGGACGCGTACACGTACGGGCTGCTGCGGGCGGGAGTCGAGCCCTCGGAGTAGGCAGCAGCAGAGGTAGGAGGGCTGCTGCGCTGACCGCACCCCGCCGCGCCTCCGCGGCGGGGGTCTGGCCCGTCCCGGCCCCGGCAGCACACCCCCGCCCACCGGCAGGACCTGCCCTAGCCCGGGATGACCGTATTTGCCGGATTTCCGGTACTTTCGTAGGTATGAAGGCCGTACTGATACGAGTACTCCGGGGCCCGGCACTCGTCCTTGCGGCCGCTGTCCTGGCGGTGCTGTCCGTATCGGCACCGTCCGCCCAGGCGGCCACGGACGTCGGCACGGTCGCGGAGGCCCTGCGCGACAACCCTGTCTACGTCGACCCGGACGCCTCCGGCCTGCTGCCGTCCGGCGCCGCCGACGATCTGGCGAAGGAGATCAAGGACGCCGACAAGCCCGTCTTCGTCGCCGTGCTGCCCGAGGGCTTCCCCGCGGACAACCTCTTCCAGAACCTCCGTACCGAAACGGGCATCACCGGCCTGTACGCGATCCGGCTCGGTGACCGGTTCGACGCCCGCGCGGACAGCAGCGTCCTGTCCCGCGACGCCGTCCAGAACCTGGTGACGAGCGTCCAGGGCGAGGACGCCACGACCCAGCTCAACGACTTCGTCGACAACGCCGTGCGCAACATGGGCGGCTCGGCACCGGCGTCCTGGGGCGACACCGGCGACGGCGTCTCGACCGGCGCGCTGATCGGCGTCGGCGCCGCGATCGTCGCGGGCGGCAGCGGTGCGTACGTGATCGCCCGCCGCAACCGCCGCAGGCGCGAGGAGGAGCAGCGTGCGGCCCTCGACAAGCTCAGCGTCGTCGTCGACGAGGACATCACCGCCTTCGGCGAGGAGCTCGACCGGCTCGACTTCCACCCGGCCGAGCCCGGCTCGGACGACGCGATGCGCGCCGACTACGAACGCGCCCTCGACTCCTACGAGAAGGCGAAGTCCCTGATGGCCGCCGCCCAGCGCCCCGAGGAGGTGCGAGGCGTCACCCAGGCGCTGGATGACGGCCGCTTCGCGCTCGCCCAGCTGGGCGCCCGCCGCGAGGGCCGCCCGCTGCCGGAGCGGCGCCCTCCGTGCTTCTTCGACCCGCGCCACGGCCCGTCGGTGACGGACATGCTGTGGGCCCCGCAGGACGGCGCCGAACGCGAGGTGCCGGTCTGCGCCGCCGACGCGGCACGTCTGAAGGACGGTGCGGAGCCGATGGTCCGCGAGGTCGAGACCGATGCCGGCCGCCGCCCGTACTGGGAGGCGGGCCCCGCCTACGGCCCCTGGGCGGGCGGCTACTTCGGCGGCGGTCTCCTGCCGGGCCTGCTCGTCGGCACCCTGCTCGGCAACCTGATGGCCGGCCCCGCGTACGCCGCCGGATACGGCGCCGGATACGGCGACTTCGGCGCGGACGCCGGCTACGGAGGCGGCGACGTGTCGGGCGCCGACTTCGAATCCGGCGACTTCGGCGGAGGCTTCGGAGGCGGAGGCTTCGGTGACGGCGGCTTCGGCGGTGGGGACTTCGGGGGCGGCTTCTAGGGCTGCCCTCCCTGCCCCTGTTCCCCGTGCTCCGGGACCTGTTCCCCGTGCTTCGGGACGTGGGAGAGCTTGTCCGGATTGGTGACGAGGTAGACGCCGGACACCTGGTCTCCCTCAGGGGTCAGATCCATGACCATCACGGCGTACGGGGAGTCGCCGGCGAACACCACGGCGGAGGGATCGCCGTTGACGCGCCGGTACTCGACGGCCATGCCCTCCGGGCGGCGGCGCGAGCTGTACGCGGCCAGCAGCCGGGCGACCTTCTCGCGGCCGTGGACCGGCCGCAGCGCCGATGAGCGCCTCTTGCCGCCACCGTCGGACCACAGCGTCACGTCCGGCGCAAGGATCTCCATGAGCGCCCCCATGTCGCCCCCGAGCGCGGCCGCGACGAACCGCTCGGCGGCCTCCTGCTGGACCCGCGGGTGCGCCTCGAAGCGCGGACGCCGGGCATGCACGTGCTCACGAGCCCGGTGGGCGAGCTGGCGTACGGCCGAGGGGGTGCGGTCGAGAATCGCGGCGATCTCGGTGTGGGCGTAGCCGAAGACCTCGTTCAGGACGAACACGGCCCGCTCCAGCGGGGTGAGCGTCTCCAGGATCACCAGCATCGCCATCGAGACGGACTCGGTGCGCAGCGTCCGATCCGCGGCGTCGCCGCTCTCCCCGCCGGCGCCGACCGCGGCGGCGCTTCCGGCCACCAGGGGTTCTGGCAGCCACGGCCCGACGTACGTCTCGCGCCGGCGGCGGATGACCGCCTGCCGGGCCAGCGCATGGTTCACCGCGATCCGCACGAGATACGCGCGCGGGTTCCCGATCTCCTCCAGCGGAGACCTGCGCCCTCTGCCGGTCAGCGAGAGCCAGGTCTCCTGGAGGACGTCCTCGGTGTCGGCGACGCTGGCGAGCATGTTGTAGACGATGGAGAACAGCAGCTCGCGGTGGTCGACGAAGAGCCGCGTGGCCGTGTGCAGGGGCCCACTCCCGGCCCCCGTCCGTGACGGACTCGACTCTCGTGCCGGACTCGACTCTCGTGCCGGACTCTCGGACATTCGCCCCTCCTTGGATGCTCATATCTGAGAGGGCGGCGGCCCGCAAAATTGTGACATCGACGACGGGCTGCCGGTACGAGCCCTCAGCCTGCGGCTACGGCCGGAGAGGGCCGGGCGGGCCGGGCTGACCCGGCGGCGTAGAGTCAGGCCGGATCCCCGCGCGTACAGCCCGTGATCCGGCCGGCAATGGAAGGAAAGACCGTGGAAGACGTCGTGGCAACGGTGCTGCGGCAGTGGCAGCAGGTCCGCCCCGAGCTCGACACCGCCCCGATGGCGCTCATCGGGCGGCTCAACCGCTGCTCCGCGCTGCTCCAGCAGGCGGCGGACGCCCCGCTGACCCGAGCGGGCCTCAGCCGTCCGGAGTTCGACATCCTGGGAACGCTGCGCCGCGTGGACCGGTCGCTGACGCCGAAGCAGCTGGCCCGGGAGACGTTCGCCTCCGGGGCCGCGATCACCAAGCGGGTGCGGACGCTCGAGGAGCGCGGCCTCGTCGGGCGGCGCGCGGACGAACGCGACCGCCGGGTCAGCCATCTCACGCTCACCGACCAGGGCCGCGAACTCATCGACGAGCTGCTGCCCGAGCAACTCGCCTACGAGGCCACGCTGCTGGCCGGCCTCAGCGAGGAGCGCCGCCACGGGCTCGCGACGGAACTCGGCGATCTGCTGCTGGTGCTGGAGGGACGGCTCGGGGGAGCACTCCGGCACTGACGGGGGGGCCGTGGCTCCCGGAGTCCCATGCCGGGGTGCTCCCCCAAGTCACGCTCCACTCACGGTGGTTGTACGCGGTGAACGAGCTGTACATCCGACTCGTCGGCCGGCCGTATCACTCGGCGTTCTTGATCGCCGAGATGTCGAAGTTCAGCTTGATCTTGTCGGAGACCAGCACGCCGCCCGTCTCGAGCGCGGCGTTCCAGGTCAGGCCCCACTCCGAGCGCAGGATCTCCGCCTTGCCCTCGAAGCCGACGCGCTCGTTGCCGAAGGGGTCCTTCGCGGAGCCGTTGAACTCGAGGTCGATCGTCAGCGGCTTGGTCGTGCCGAGGATCGTCAGGTCCCCGGTGACCCGGTAGTCGTCGCCGCCCAGGGCCTCGGCCTTGGTCGAGCGGAACGTCATCGTCGGGAACTCCTCCGTCTTGAAGAAGTCCGAGCTCTTCAGGTGGCCGTCACGGTCCGCGGAGCCCGTGTCGATGCTGTCCATGGTGACGTCGATGGAGGCGGTGGACTTGGCCGGGTCCGTGCCGTCCAGGTGCAGGGAGCCCGTGAAGTCCAGGAACGAGCCCTTGACGTTGGTGACCATGGCGTGGCGTGCGACGAAGCCCAGCGTGCTGTGCGACGGGTCGATCGTGTAGTCGCCGGTCAGAGCGGCGAGGTCCGGGTTGACGGCGGGCGCGGGCGCGGCGGCGACTGCGGTGTCGGTAGCGGTGTTCTTACGGCCGAAGATACCCATGACTGGCTCCTTGGGGACGAGCCCCGGCCTTGCGCCGAAGCTGTTCAACGTTCAATGACACGGACCATAGAACTATTCCGTTCAACTTTCAACTTTTCTGTGAGGGTGATTTCCATCGGTTCCCGGGTCTTTCCGGCAACCTGTCTCGCCGTTTCGGGTGCCCACTGGCGGACGCGCGTAGACCTCGGGCAGGATCTCCCTGCTCTGCCTGCACATCCGTCGCACTGAACGCACGTCAGCAGTACGAGCGCGCGTCACCGGTACGCGCGCATCACCAGTACGCACGTCATCAGAACGGTCATCAGCAGGAAGGAACCCGATGAAACTCCGCTCGGCCGTCAGCGCACTCGCTCTGATCCTGGGAGCCCTCTTCGCCCCCGGCTTCGGCGTCCTCACCGGTGCCACCGACGCCTTCGCCGTGACGAAGATCAGTCACGCCACCGCGACCTCGATGTTCCGCTCGTCCGGCATCACCTGGTCGTCGTCCGGCGGCTGCTCCGACCGCAACAACCCGACCTGTACGTCCTTCGAGCAGCTCAACCTCGCGACCGCGCAGGGCGCGCAGACCCTGAAGTCGGCCAGCGGCTGCGCGCTCAACATCACCGGCGGCACCGAGACCGGGCACGCCGGCGGCACGTACTCGCACTGGAACGGCTACAAGCTCGACTACAGCAAGTACACATGCATCGGGAACTACATCAAGAACACCTTCACCTACGTTGGCGTGCGCGGCGACGGCGCCCCGCAGTGGAAGTCCGGCGCCGGCAACATCTACGCGGACGAGGGCAACCACTGGGACGTCACGTACTACAACTGCGGCGGCTGCTGAGTCCCGAGCCGGAACCCGTCCGCCGAAATGCCCTCGAACGGGCGTAGGCTCCGGCTCGGAATCACCCCAGGGAAGGCATGTGCCGCGCATAAATGTGAGGTGGCTCTCGGGTGACGGCTTTGTGTAGTCCCTACAACGAGATGGCCCTCTGAGCAGTCAGTTCGGCTGCATCCACCTCAGGTTCTGTCAGGGGGCACCAGGAAAACGGGTCGGAGACTGTACGGAGTCGACGGCCCGTTTTGCTTGGCGGGCTTCGTAAGGTCGCTACATGACCGTTTTGGACGAGACGCCGGGTGACACGACGAGTGCCGCAGACAGTGGCACGGCGAGTGACGCGACGGTTGAGACGGCTGAGCCGACCGACTCCCGCGGCCGCGTGGCCGAACTGCACGCGATCCGTACGCAGGCGCTGCGCGGACCGAGCGACAAGGCCACCGAGGCGCAGCACGCCAAGGGCAAGCTGACGGCGCGTGAGCGGATCGAGCTGCTGCTCGACCCGGGCTCGTTCCGAGAGGTCGAGCAGCTGCGCCGGCACCGCGCGACCGGCTTCGGCCTGGAGGCCAAGAAGCCGCACACCGACGGTGTGATCACCGGCTGGGGCACGGTCGAGGGGCGTACGGTCTTCGTCTACGCGCACGACTTCCGGATCTTCGGCGGGGCGCTGGGCGAGGCCCACGCCACGAAGATCCACAAGATCATGGACATGGCCATCGCGGCCGGTGCGCCGCTGGTGTCACTCAACGACGGTGCGGGCGCCCGCATCCAGGAGGGTGTCAGCGCCCTCGCCGGCTACGGCGGCATCTTCCAGCGCAACACCAAGGCCTCCGGGGTCATCCCGCAGATCTCGGTGATGCTCGGCCCGTGCGCGGGCGGCGCGGCCTACAGCCCCGCCCTGACGGACTTCGTGTTCATGGTCCGCGAGACCTCGCAGATGTTCATCACAGGACCGGACGTCGTCAAGGCCGTGACCGGCGAGGAGATCACCCAGAACGGCCTCGGCGGCGCGGACGTGCACGCGGAGACCTCCGGCGTCTGCCACTTCGCGTACGACGACGAGGAGACCTGCATCGCCGAGGTGCGGTATCTCCTGTCGATGCTGCCGTCCAACAACCGCGAGAACCCGCCGGTCACCGAGTGCGAGGACGCGGCCGACCGCCGCAGCGACGTGCTGCTCGACCTGGTCCCGGCCGACGGCAACCGTCCGTACGACATGGCCAAGGTGATCGAGGAGCTCGTCGACGACGGCGACTACCTCGAGGTCCACGAGCGCTGGGCCCGCAACATCATCTGCGCCCTCGCCCGCCTGGACGGCCAGGTGGTCGGCATCGTCGCCAACCAGCCGCAGTCGCTGGCCGGTGTGCTGGACATCGAGGCGAGCGAGAAGGCCGCGCGCTTCGTCCAGATGTGCGACGCCTTCAATATCCCGATCGTCACCCTTTTGGACGTCCCCGGCTTTCTCCCCGGTGTGGACCAGGAGCACGGTGGAATCATCCGGCACGGCGCCAAGCTGCTGTACGCGTACTGCAACGCCACCGTGCCGAGGATCTCGCTGATCCTGCGCAAGGCGTACGGTGGTGCATACATCGTGATGGACAGCCAGTCGATCGGTGCGGACCTCACGTATGCCTGGCCGACCAACGAGATCGCGGTGATGGGCGCCGAGGGTGCCGCCAACGTCATCTTCCGCAGGCAGATCGCAGCCGCGGCCGACCCCGAGGCGATGCGCGCGCGCATGGTCAAGGAGTACAAGGCCGAGCTGATGCACCCGTACTACGCCGCTGAGCGCGGTCTCGTCGACGACGTCATCGACCCGGCCGAAACCCGCGAGGTGCTCATCCGGTCCCTGGCGATGCTGCGCACGAAGCACGCCGACCTGCCGTCGCGTAAGCACGGCAACCCGCCGCAGTAATCCCGCGAACGGCAACCTCGCCGATCCTCCGCGGTAACCCTGCGGAACCCTCTCTCACGGAGACTGAGACCCATGACCGTTCCTGCTGCTGCAGCCGCTGATCCGAGCAACTTCCTGCGCGTCGAGAAGGGGCACGCCGAGCCCGAGGAGCTCGCGGCCATAACGGCGATCCTCATGGCGCGTGCCGCCGCGCTGCCCGCCGCGGCCTCCGTTCACCGGGGGCGGAGCAAGGCCGGGTGGCGGCGGCTTGAGCGGGAGCCCGGGTTCCGGGCGCCGCACAGCTGGCGCTAGGCCTCTGGCCGGCCGGGGTAAGCGTCAAGGCCCGGCACCCAATGTGGGTGCCGGGCCTTTGTTGTGCTGTACGTGCGTCGTGGGCGCCGCAGCGAGTCAGGCTGCCCGCCGTCGGGGTGCCGCTGCGCCCACCCGTGCCGCCCCTGGGGGTACCCCCAGGCCCTTAAGGCACTGGGGGAGGCACGATTGCCCGCAGCGGCGGCGGGGCAGCGCCCCGTAAGGGGCGCGGGGAACTGCGCGACCAGCCCCCACCGGCCCCGCAGCCTCGTCACCGCACTTCCCAGCGGAGCGCTTAGCGCAGGCGGGCCATCAACGCGTGCTCCACCAGGGTGATCAGGGCGCTCTTGGCGTCTGCGCGGTGGCGGGCGTCCGTCGTGATGATCGGGGTGTCGGGGCCGATCTGGAGGGCCTCGCGGACCTCGTCGGGGTTGTAGGGCTGGTGCCCGTCGAACCCGTTGAGGGCGATGACGAAGGGCAGGCCGCTGTTCTCGAAGTAGTCGACCGCGGGGAAGCAGTCGGCGAGACGGCGGGTGTCCACCAGCACGACGGCGCCGATGGCACCGCGTACGAGGTCGTCCCACATGAACCAGAAGCGGTCCTGACCCGGCGTACCGAACAGGTACAGGATCAGGTCCTGGTCCAGGGTGATACGGCCGAAGTCCATGGCCACCGTGGTGGTGGTCTTGTCCCCGGTGTGCGTCAGGTCGTCGATGCCCGCGGAAGCCGAGGTCATCACGGCTTCGGTACGCAGCGGGTTGATCTCCGAGACCGCGCCGACGAACGTGGTCTTGCCCACGCCGAAGCCGCCCGCCACCACGATCTTCGCGGAGGTAGTGGAGCGGGCTACATCGCCGCTAGAGCTTGCGAAGTCCACTGAGCACCCTTTCGAGCAGTGTCACGTCAGGCTGGCCGCCGGCGTTCTCGTCGCCGCCGGGCTGATGGATGGCGACAAGTCCGGCCTCCGCCAGGTCGGCGACGAGGATCCGGGCAACGCCGAGGGGGATGGTGAGAAGTGCCGAGATCTCAGCGACTGACTTGATCTCCCGGCACAGGTTGCAGATCCGCTGATGCTCGGGCAGCTGCCCCTGCATCTGGTGCGGCTGCGCCGTGGTGTGCACCAGCGCCTCGATGGCGAGCTGGTACCGCGGCCTGGTGCGCCCGCCCGTCATGGCGTAAGGGCGCACCAGAGGGTTGTGCGAGGCCCCGCCGGGCGCCGGCTCGGGGGCGCGCCGCGGCGGCTGTACGGGCTGGATTCGGGGCGCCTGCGGCTGGTCGTACGGGGATGGTCCAGGAGCCGGCTGGTGCGGCTGCTGGGGGACGTACGGCTGACGCCGCTGGCTCGGCGCAGAGGGGAAGTTGTACCGGTTCGCCGAACCGTCACCCTCGCCCTGACCATGGCCGTAGGGCCAGTTGGCCGAGGACGAACCATCTGGGGGTGTTGCCACTTTTTCCTCCTCCGACTGCGCCGGGCACCCGTTACGGTGGGGTCGCGTCCCGAAACTTTAAGGCCACGGGACGCGAATACGCACTGTCTGTCTGTTAGTTGAGAAGGCTGCCCTGGAGCTCGGCGCGCAGATCGGGCGTGAGGACCGAGCCCGCACGGTCGACGAGAAGCGCCATCTCGTACCCGATGAGGCCGATGTCCGCTTCGGGGTGTGCGAGGACCGCGAGCGACGAGCCGTCGGAGATGGACATGATGAAGAGGAATCCTCGCTCCATCTCCACAACCGTCTGGTTCACGCTGCCGCCCTCGAAGATGCGGGAGGCACCGGCCGTGAGGGAGGTCAGGCCGGAGGCGACGGCCGCCAGCTGGTCGGCGCGGTCGCGCGGAAAGCCTTCGGACATCGCCAGAAGGAGTCCGTCGGCGGAGACCACCACGGTGTGGGACACCCCGGGGGTGTTGTCCACGAAGTTGGTGATCAACCAGTTCAGGTTCTGTGCCGCCTGGCTCATCGGGCTCACACTAACGCTCCTGGTTGTAGGTGCTGTCAGGACCGAGGCCCTGGCCGTTCGTGTCACTACCTGCATTGCGTCCCCGTTCGACGCCCCGGCGCAGGTTGCTCAACCTGCCCCGGATCTCCTCGGGGGCGCGGGAGACCTGGGGGCCGCCCTGCGGGGTCTGTTCAGCGGTGCCCTCGACCAGATTGGCGCGGGGCACCCGCCGCGGCAGGCCTGAGGGGGTGACCCCGCCCGCCTTGGGCTTGCGAAGCGACCCGGCGCGCTGCCACCGCTCGTCGTTGGCCGAGCGCCAGTCGTCGTCGTCGCCGCCGCCGTTGCCCGCGGGCAGATCCCGTTCCTGGCGCTGCTGCAGGCTGTCCTGACCGGTCTCCGGCTGCTGCCACTGCTGCGGGCCGGTGGGGGAGCCTCCGTTGTTGCTCGCGGGGGAGCCGCGGCGCGGAAGGCCGGCGTCGGTCAGGTGGTGGCCGCCGCCCGAAGTCGGTCCCGGACGCTCGAAGCCTACGCGGTCCTGCGGGTTTCCGTCAGCGGCCCGAGCAGATTCCGTTTCCGGAGCGTACTCGGACTGATACGCACCCTGGTACCCCGTCTGCTGCTGCCAGTCGCCCTGGCGGGGACGGGCGCCGAAGCCGTTGAAGGACTCCTGGCCCGGACCCTGCTGGTCCGGCTGGGACGCCTCCGCATAGGCCGGGTCCTGGTAGCCGCCCGAGCCCTGGAAGTACCGCTCGTCGTACGCGTTCTGCGGCTGCTCGTCGTACGCGCCGTGCTGGTTGTCGTACGCCACCTGCGGGTCGTCGTACGGGCGCTGCTGCTCGTACGCGGCACCGTCGTACGACGGCTGCTGCGGGCCGGTCTCGTCGCCGAACACACGGGGCTCGCCGATTCCCTGATGGGGCCCTGCCTGGGCCTCCAGAGCGGCACGGCGCTCCTCGCGCATCAGCGAACGGCCGACGGGGTCCAACTCGCGTATGTCGTCCGGGACCTCGCCGTAGCGGCTGTCGTCGAAGCCGAGCTCAGCCGCCGTGCGCAGCGGTGCGACCTCGTAGGCCTCCTGCCGCGGGATCATCGACGAAACCGTGAACTCCGAGTCCGGCACCTGGCCGCCGCCACCATGGGTGATCGCGTCCGGCAGCATGACCAGCGAGGTCGTACCGGCCTGCTCGCCCGAGGGGCGCAGCTGGACCCGGATGCCGTGGCGGTCGGACAGCCGGCCGACCACGAACAGGCCCATGCGCTGCGAGATCGCGGCGTCCACGGTCGGCGGGTTGGCCAGCTTGTGGTTGATGTCCGCGAAGTCCTCGGCGGTCAGGCCGATGCCCTTGTCGTGGATCTCGATCATCACGCGGCCGTCGGGGAGACGGGTGGCGGTGACACGCACCTTGGTCTGCGGCGACGAGAACGTGGTGGCGTTCTCGAGGAGCTCGGCGAGAAGGTGCACGAGGTCGGTCACGGCGCGGCCGTGGATCTCGGCCTCCGGGACACCGGAGAGCTCGATGCGCTCGTACTGCTCCACCTCGGAGGACGCGGCGCGCAGCACGTCGACGAGAGGCACCGGCTGGTCCCAGCGGCGGCCCGGCTCCTCGCCGGCGAGGACGAGGAGGTTCTCGCCGTTGCGGCGCATACGGGTCGCGAGGTGGTCCAGGCGGAAGAGGTTCTCCAGCTGGTCCGGGTCGGCCTCGTTGTTCTCCAGGTCGGTGATCAGGGTCAGCTGGCCCTCGATCAGCGACTGGTTGCGGCGCGAGAGGTTGGTGAAGATCGCGTTGATGTTGCCCCTCAGCAGGGCCTGCTCGGAGGCGAGCCGGACGGCCTCGCGGTGCACCTGGTCGAAGGCGCGGGCGACCTCGCCGATCTCGTCCGTGCTGGTGATCGGGATGGGCTCGACGCGCGTGTCGACCCGGCCCGGGTCGGTGCGCGAGAGCTGGTCGACCAGCATCGGCAGACGCTGCTCGGCGACGCCGAAGGCGGCGTTGCGCAGGCGGCGCATGGAGCGGCTCATCTGGCGCGCGACCATACCGGCCAGGAGGAACGCGGCGAGCAGGGCGACCACGACGGCGCCACCGGTGATGAACGCGTCGCGCTGGGCGTCGTCGGCGATGGCCGAGGCCTCGTTCACGGCCTTGTCGGCGAGGTCCGACTCGATGGCGGTGTACGCGTCGAACCTGGCGGTGTTGACCGCCCACCAGTTCTCGGCGGTGACGCCCTGCGTGGCGAGGGCGACCCGGGCGCTGGGCTGCGTGGTGGACAGCTGGGCGAGAGCACCGACCATCGTCTCGGTGTCCGGCGGCGGGACATAGGTCTCGCCCTTCGCCTTGGCGGCCGCGGCGGCCGCCTTGGCCTTCTTCTCGCCGTCCGCCTCCAGCTCCTTCTGCAAGTCCGCCAGCTTGGCGCGGTCGGCCTGGGTGCCACCGCCCTCGTACTCGTCGATGGCGACGCGCTCGAGGTAGGCGAACGAGGAGAGAGCGACGCGCTGCTGGCCCAGGCTCGTGGCGGTGGGACCGGGCTTGACCAGCAGATGCATACCGAGGGAGCGCTCGAGGGAGACGCAGCCCTTGGCCAGCGTGATGGCGTAGACGGTGCGGCCGTAGCTGGTGATGTTGCCGGTGCCCAGGCCGAGCTCGTTGGCGAACTCCGTCAGCGGGTGCTGGATCGCGACGTAGCCCTCTTCGGTCTTCGCACCGGGGAGCTTGCTCGTGTAGGCGGCGTTGCGCAGGTCCTCGAGGCCGGGTTCGACCTTCCGGAACGTGTCGAGGCGGCGCAGCAGGCCGTCCCGCTGCGGCATGTCCTCGACCGCGGCGTCGAACTGGTCGGCCGCGTCGTCGGTCGCTGCCTGCGCCTTGGTCACCGCCTCGGCGTCACGGTCGCCCTTCAGCATCGGTTCGGCGGAGATGTCGCGCTCGTCGATGAGACGGTCGGCGTATGTCAGGGCGGCGCGCACCAGGCGCGCCGTGCTCTCGGCGTCCCGGGCCTCCTGCCAGGTGTCGATCGAGCCCTTCACCTGGAAGCCGCCCATGACGAGGCCGACCAGCACGGGTATGAGCAGGATCGCGTTCAGCCGGGTCGGCACCCGCCAGTTGCGTGGGGAGAGCCGGCTGCCGCTCGGCGCCGGCGCCGACGGCTCGGCACCGGATGCATACGCGGGCGGCGCCGCTCCGCGCGGCGGCGGGGTGAAGTTGCCCCGTGCCGACGGCTCGGGACTGCTCTTGCTTCGCCTCACTCGACCAACAACCTCTCGGCGTCGGCACGTACGTTGTGCCGCTGTGTGTCCTCAGGCCCGTCTACTGGGCAGTTCAGCCGCATTCCAGCACGTCAGGCGGTGGTCTTCCAAACAGTGGGAAGCGGAAGTTCCAGGGGCGGTACGCCCCAGATAAAACGGTCATAAAGAGCGAGCCCCGCCAAAAGGCGGGGCCCATATGAGCACAGTGAGATCAGGCGACCGCGACGCGTGGCGATGGCACCGAAATTCTCTGTCGAAACGTTATGAACACCAAGGCTGACCGTGTCAAACGACACAAGCGCCTCCAGGGCAACTACGGCAACTGCCGTATGGAGATGCCTACTTGACGTTCTACTTCAAGCGTGCCATGAGTGCGTGCTCCACCAGCGTGATCAGGGCGCTCTTTGCGTCCGCACGGTGGCGGGCGTCCGTTGTGATGATGGGGGAGTCCGAGCCGATCTGCAGCGCTTCCCGCACTTCGTCGGGGGTGTAGGGCTGGTGCCCGTCGAACCCGTTGAGGGCGATGACGAAGGGCAGGCCGCTGTTCTCGAAGTAGTCGACGGCCGGGAAGCAGTCGGCGAGACGGCGGGTGTCCACCAGCACGACGGCGCCGATGGCGCCCCGTACGAGGTCGTCCCACATGAACCAGAAGCGGTCCTGACCCGGCGTACCGAAGAGGTAGAGGATCAGGTCCTGGTCCAGGGTGATACGGCCGAAGTCCATGGCGACGGTGGTCGTCGTCTTGTCGCCGGTGTGCGTCAGGTCGTCGATGCCCGCGGACGCGGTCGTCATCATGGCCTCGGTGCGCAGCGGGTTGATCTCCGATACCGCGCCGACGAACGTGGTCTTGCCGACGCCGAAGCCGCCGGCGACCACGATCTTCGCGGAGGTCGTCGCCCGCGCTCCGTCAGAGCTTGCGAAGTCCACTGAGCACCCTTTCGAGCAGTGTCACATCAGGTGCACCGCCGTTGTTCTCGTCGCCGCCGGGCTGATGGATGGCGACGAGTCCGGCCTCGGCCAGGTCGGCGACCAGGATCCGGGCCACGCCGAGCGGCATCGACAGCAGCGCCGACACCTCCGCCACCGACTTGACCTCACGGCACAGGTGGCAGATCCGCTGGTGCTCGGGCAGCAGCCCCATCAGCTGGGCCGGGTCGGCCGTGGTGCTGATCAGCGCCTCGATGGCGAGCTGATACCGCGGCCTGGTCCGCCCGCCGGTCATCGCGTACGGACGGACCAGCGGCTGGTCGCCTTCGTCGCCGTACGGCGCGTGATGTGCTCCGTACGGGTCGTGAGAGGCGGTGGGCGGGGTCATGGATCCTCCGGGTGACAGCAAGGGGTTTGCGTGCCGTCTGACAGAGCCGGTGGGGGGAATGCGGGTTTGGCGGCCGGACGGTGTGTTCGTACGTCGTGTGGGGGTTTGATCGTACGTTCGGTGGGGCCGGTGGGTGGGCTGGATCGGAGTGTCAGTGGAGCAGGCTGCCCTGCAGTTCGGCGCGGAGGTCCGGCGTGAGCACGGCACCGGCGCGGTCGACCAGCAGGGCCATCTCGTAACCGACGAGGCCGATGTCGCACTCGGGGTGCGCCAGGCACGCCAGCGACGAGCCGTCGGAGACAGACATGAGGAACAGGAAACCGCGCTCCATCTCGACCACCGTCTGGTTGACGGTGCCGCCCTCGAAGATGCGGGACGCGCCCGCGGTCAGCGAGGTCAGGCCGGAGGCCACGGCTGCCAGCTGGTCGGCGCGATCGCGCGGGAAGCCTTCGGACATCGCCAGAAGGAGGCCGTCGGCGGAGACGACGACGGTGTGGGACACCCCTGGGGTGTTGTCCACGAAGTTGGTGATCAACCAGTTCAGGTTCTGTGCCGCCTGGCTCATCTGACTCAACTAACGCTCCTGCTGGTGAGTGGGGCGGGGGAAGCTGCCGGTCTGGCCGGTACCGGCCTGCCGACCCTGCTGGATGCCCCGACGGAGATTGGTCAGCCGTCCGCGTACGTCATCAGGCGCACGCGACACCTGCGGACCGGTCTGGTGCTGTTGCTGCTGAGCCGTGCCCGCGACGAGGTTCGCGCGCGGCACCCGGCGAGGCAGTCCTGAGGTGGTGACACCGCCGGCAGAGGGCTTGCGGACCCGCTCGGCCTGCCGGACGAGCTCGTCGTTCGGCGTGCTCCGCCAAGCGGTGGTCGCGGGCCCGCCCGAGGCCGCCTGGGAGGCGGCCGTGGGGGCCGGAGGGGCCGGAGCAGCGGGCGCCTGCGGCTGGGTCGGTCGCTGCTGCGGGTCGGTCGGCTGATCGCCGCCGCCCTGCTGGCCGTGGAACCAGTTGGTCTCGAGCGTGTCGTACAGCGGCGTCCGGCCGTCACCGGGGCCGGCCGGCGGCAGGGCCTCGGGCTCCCGTACGGGGCCCGAGGGCTGCTGCGGAACGCGGTCCGCGCGGGGGGCCGGCGGCCGCGGGGCGCTGTGGCCGCCCCGGGTGTCGAAGCCTTCCCGGCCGCCGCGCGGCTGCGCGCCGTTGGTGCCGGGCCGCTCGAACTGCCCCGTGGAGGCGCTGTCCTGAGCTGCGTGCTGCGGAGTCTGGTAGCCCTGCACCGGGAACTGGCCGGTACCGGAGGGGTTCGGGTCGCCGAAGACGTCCGGACGGACGAACTGGCCGGTGTGGCCGGGCGCGTTGGCACCGGGGCCCTGAGGGTGCTGGCTGCCGGGCCGCGGACCGTCGAAGTCGGGGCGCGCGAACTCCGCGGTGGAGCCGGGGCCCTGGCGGTCGTCGGGGACCGGGCTCGGGTAGCGCGCACCGGGGCCGGGGCCCTGACGGCCGTCCACGCGCGGGATCGGCGCCGTGGACTCCGGCTCCTCGTGCCCGCGGGGAGTGTCGAGCGAGGCGCGGGACGCGGCCGGCTGACCGGTGTCGTTGCTCCAGGCCGGCGTGCTCGGGACCCGGGGCTTGGGGTTGCCGCCGGGCAGCTCGGCGCGCGGGCCGCCGCGCGGCGGAAGCTGGGGCGCGCGTCCGTCGTCGGCGGATCCGGCATGTGTCTGGGCCGCCCGGGGACCGCTGTGCGGCGGACCCTGCCGGAGCGTGCCCGCACCGGCACCGGCGGGGGCGGGCCTGCCAGGGCCCTGCTGGGGAGCTGAGGGGCCGTCCTGCGGGCCGCCGAAAAGACCGCCGCCTCCAGGCCCGGACTGCGGGCCCGGACGCCCGGGCTCCGGGTCGCGCGACGGCAGCGCCGCGCGGGGACCCGCTCCGGCGCCGACCTGTCCGCGTGGCGCAGGACCGGCACCCAGCCGGCCCGCGCTCGCACCGGCGCCGACCCCGCGGCGTGCGGCGGCAGCGCCCGCGGCGGCCTGAGCCGCCGCCGGACCGCCGGACCCGCCGGGGCCGGGCTTGCCCGGAGCCTTCTTGCCGCCCTGTGCGACATCGACGGGAAGCATGACCAGCGCGGTCGTACCACCCGAGTCGGACGGGCGCAGCTGAATGCGGATGCCGTGGCGCTGCGACAGACGGCCGACCACGAACAGACCCATGCGGCGGGAGACCGACACGTCCACGGTGGGCGGCGAGGCGAGCCGCTCGTTGATCGCGGCGAGGTCCTCGGGGGAGAGGCCGATGCCGGTGTCGTGGATCTCGATCAGCACACGGCCGTCGGGCAGCGCGTGACCGGTGACCTTGACCTTGGTCTGCGGCGAGGAGAACGACGTCGCGTTCTCGAGCAGCTCGGCGAGCAGGTGCACGAGGTCGTTGACGACGCGTCCTGCGACCTCGGTGGCCGGCACCGCGGCCAGCTCGATGCGCTCGTACTGCTCCACCTCGGAGGCGGCGGCACGGAGCACGTCGACGAGCGGAACGGGGCGCGTCCAGCGGCGGCCGGGCTCTTCACCGGCGAGAACGAGCAGGTTCTCACCGTTACGGCGCATACGGGTCGCGAGGTGGTCGAGCTTGAACAGCGAGGACAGCTGGTCCGGGTCGGCCTCGCGCGACTCCAGCTCGGAGATGAGCGACAGCTGACGCTGGATCAGACCCTGCGACCGGCGCGAGAGGTTGGTGAACATCGCGTTGACGTTGCCCCGCAGCAGCGCCTGTTCGGCGGCGAGGCGGACGGCTTCGCGGTGCACGTCGTCGAAGGCCGCGGCAACCTGGCCGATCTCGTCCCGCGAGTGCACACCGACCGACTCGACGGAGGTGTCGACGTCCTGCGGGTCGGACTCGGAGAGCTCCTTGACCAGCTCGGGCAGGCGGTCCTGGGCGACCCTGGTCGCGGTGTCCTGCAGCCGCCGCAGCGAGCGGATCATGGACCGCGCGACGACGAACGCGCCGACCAGCGAGATGCCCAGCACCAGCAGGATCACCGCACCGCTGAGGTAGGCCTCGCGCTCGGACTCGTTCCGCAGCTCACGGGCCTTCTGCTCCATCTGGTCGAGCAGAGTGAGCTCGATCTTCGCCATCTGGTCGATCTTGGCGGAGTCCGCGTCGACCCAGTCCTTGTAGGAACGCTTGTCCTGCAGGGGCAGACCGCCCTCGCGCAGCGCGCCCTTGGCGTAGGCGTTGGCGGCCGTGATGGTGGGGTTGCCCTTGTCGATGGGCTTCGTCAGCTCCGCGGCGTTGCCGCCGTAGCTGTTGTAGATGTTGGTGAAGGCCGTGCGCTCGGACTCCTCGTTGTCCGCGGCGGCGGACGCGTAACGCCGGTCGGTCTCGGAGAGCTTGCCCACCTGGCTGTCGTTCGCCGGCAGGGCGGCAGCGATGATCGCCCGCTGCACCGAGGCGTACTCCTTGGCGTTGGAGAAGGCCGCCAGGGCGCGGGTGCGCTGGATCATCTCCGGGTTGCTCGTCGCCTGCGCCATGTCCGTGGAGAGCGACAGCAGCTGCTCGATGAGGCGGCTGTAGGCGTCGACGGTCTGGGAGGAGTTGGTCCGGTCGTTGTAGGCGTCCTGGCGGATGCTCCTGAGCGTGGCCAGCTCGCGTTGGATCTGCAGGACGTGGTCGCGCACGCCGTCGAGGCTCTGCCCGTCTTCGGCGTCCTGGATGTCGCGGGTGGCCTGGACGAAGGCCTTGATCTGGTTGTCCGTCGTCTCCCGCGGACCCTTGATCGAGAAGTCCGAGGTGTCGCCGTCGTGGCTGAGCGGGCCCGCCGACTGGTCGCGCTCGTCCTGGAGCGCGGCCGCCAGATCGGTCGCCTGCTTCGTCATCTCCGTCAGCAGCTTCATGTTGTCGAGCTGCTGGATGTCGTCCATGGACTCGCTGATGCGCAGTGCGCCGAGCGAGGTCGCGGCGACCACGGGGAGGGTCATGAGCGCGACCAGGCGTGTGGAGATGCGCCAGTTGCGCAGGGCTATGCGAGAGCCGGGGCCCACCGGGGCCTTCGGTTTCGGCTGTGACGCGGGCAGACCCGCGGCCGGCGCACCGGTGCGGGCTCCGCGTTCACCGCCGTCGCCGGACGGCCCCTGGCCGGGGCTCTGGGCGTGCTGGGGCGAGGAGCCGCGGTCGGTCCCGCCCTGCGGCTCCTGCTCCGCCGCAGCGCTGCCATCCCTCTTGAAACGTCCCTGCACTAGCGTCGCAACCTCTGGACCAGGCGTCCCCCCTGTGACGGCGGGACGGTGTCGGCGTCGTGGGGCGGTGAGTCCCCATGGTGGTCGTGAGTGACCGGCGCTGCTTCCCCTTTCCACCGCCGCTCGGCGCTGCGTTGCGCCCCCAGCGCGCCGGTTTGAATCTGCGGCGGTCCCGCGAATTTCAGCACAGTGCAGGATCTCCAACAAGGCCCGAGGGGCAGGGGACGGCCCCTGTCACCTGCTGTGAGGGATGGGTTACGTGGCGTAGAAGGAGTTCCTGTACATAACGGGCGTTTGCCGCGAGATCCCGGCCGTTACGGACTGTCCCAGTCGGCATGATCGGGAGCGGAATGATGCCTTCAGTTATGCAATGTCCGTTTCTTCGCGGCGAGTTGATGGCCTGAATTGACCCATTTGCCCACTCGCTCGTGAGCAAACTCACATAAACATCAAGGGGTGTTCCCGGCTGTGGCTGGGAATTGCACGTTTAACCTGGCGCTTTACAGGGATGGGGAATCCGACAACCGGCGCCGGCAGCGCCCGTATGGACAAGGTCTCGAGCGACAGATGAAGACGACGATGATGTTCCGCAACATAGCCAATCCGCGGCGGACGACGCTGGCGCACCTCGAGGACGCCGACGAGATGACGACCGCGGTGGAGCTGCCGGAGCACCCCGTCGACCTGCCGACGCAGACGGCCAACCCGCGCCGCACGATTCTGACGGAGATCCCGGAACGGGCTTCGGCGGCGTAGCGGAGGAGCCGCTTTCTCCGGCTCTGCTCACCGTGGTGGTGCCGCCCCGGGGGCGGCACCGGCCAGGCCGCGCACTGATGGCGCGAGGAGCGCGCCCCCGCCGCGTTAGCCTGGAGCGTCAGACTCCAGCCAGCGGAAAGTGGGGCGCAAGAATCCCGTGCGCATCGCCAGGTTCTCCATCGACGGGAACGTCGCCTTCGGCGCGGTCGAGGGCGACAAACCGGACGAGCTCGTCCTCGACATCATCAAGGGCATCCCGTTCGCGGACTTCGAGCTCTCCGGTACGAAGGTCCCGCTGGCCCCTTCTGATTCACAGACAAGGGTCCGGCTGCTGCCCCCCGTGCTCCCGAACAAGGTCGTGGCCTTCGGCCGCAACTACGCGGAACACGCCAAGGAGCTCGGCAACGAGGTGCCCGAGGCGCCCTTCGCCTTCTTCAAGCCGTCCACCTCGGTGATCGGCTCCGGCGACGAGATCGCCTACCCCTCCTTCTCGCAGGACCTGCACCACGAGGCCGAACTGGCCGTGGTCATCGGCCGCATGTGCCGCGAGGTCCCGCGGGAGCGCGTCAAGGACGTCATCCTCGGCTACACCTGCGCCAACGACGTCACCGCCCGCGACGTCCAGAAGCGCGAGAAGCAGTGGGCGCGGGCCAAGGGCTTCGACACCTCCTGCCCCCTCGGCCCCTGGGTGGAGACGGATCTCGACCCGTCCGACCTCACGATCCAGTGCACGGTCAACGGTCAACAGCGCCAGCTGGGTCGTACGAGCGAGATGATCCACCCCGTCGAGGATCTGATCGTGAACATCTCCGAGGCCATGACGCTGCTCCCCGGCGACGTGATCCTCACGGGCACCCCGGCAGGGGTCGGCCCCCTCAGTGTCGGCGACGAGGTCGCCGTCACCATCGAAGGCATCGGCACTCTCACCAACAAGGTGATCAAGCGTGGCTAACGCGAACGTCCGCGTACGTTTCTGTCCCTCGCCGACCGGCAACCCCCATGTGGGCCTGGTCCGCACCGCCCTGTTCAACTGGGCGTTCGCCCGGCACACCGGCGGCACCATGGTCTTCCGTATCGAGGACACCGACGCGGCCCGCGACTCCGAGGAGTCCTACAACCAGCTGCTCGACTCGCTGCGCTGGCTGGGCCTCGACTGGGACGAGGGCCCGGAGGTGGGCGGCCCTCACGCGCCGTACCGCCAGTCGCAGCGGATGGACGTCTACAAGGACGTCGCGCAGAAGCTCCTCGACGGCGGATACGCGTACTACTGCTACTGCTCGACGGAGGAGCTGGACACCCGCCGCGAGGCCGCCCGCGCTGCCGGGAAGCCGTCCGGCTACGACGGCCACTGCCGCGTGCTGACGGCCGAGCAGGCCGAGGCGTACCGGGCCGATGGCCGGGAGCCGATCGTCCGCTTCCGCATGCCCGACGAGCCGATCACCTTCACCGACCTGGTCCGCGGCGAGCTGACGTTCACGCCTGAGAACGTTCCGGACTACGGCATCGTCCGCGCCAACGGCGCGCCCCTCTACACGCTCGTCAACCCGGTCGACGACGCGCTGATGGAGATCACCCACGTGTTGCGCGGCGAGGACCTGCTGTCCTCGACCCCGCGGCAGATCGCCCTCTACAAGGCGCTGATCGAGCTGGGCATCGCCAAGGAGATCCCGTCCTTCGGCCACCTGCCGTACGTGATGGGCGAGGGCAACAAGAAGCTCTCCAAGCGCGACCCGCAGTCGTCCCTGAACCTCTACCGCGAGCGCGGCTTCCTGCCCGAGGGCCTGCTCAACTACCTGTCCCTCCTTGGCTGGTCGCTCGCCCCCGACCGCGACATCTTCTCGCTCGACGAGATGGTGGCGGCCTTCGACATCGCGGATGTGAACCCGAACCCGGCCCGCTTCGACCTGAAGAAGGCCGAGTCGATCAACGCCGACCACATCCGGATGCTGGACCCGAAGGCCTTCGTCGAGGCCTGCGGCCCGTGGTTGAAGGCCCCGGGCGCCCCCTGGGCGCCGGAGGACTTCGACCAGGCGGCGTGGGAGGCCATCGCCCCGCACGCCCAGACGCGCCTGACCGTCCTCTCGGACATCACCCAGAACGTGGACTTCCTCTTCCTGCCGGAGCCGGTCGAGGACGAGGCGTCCTGGACCAAGGCGATGAAGGAGGGCTCCGACGCGCTCCTGAAGACGGCCCGCGAGAAGCTCGCCGCCGCCGACTGGAACGCGGAGGCCCTCAAGGCGGCCGTCCTGGCCGCCGGCGAGGAGCACGGCCTCAAGCTCGGCAAGGCTCAGGCCCCGGTGCGCGTCGCCGTCACCGGCCGCACGGTCGGCCTGCCCCTCTTCGAGTCCCTCGAGGTCCTGGGCCGCGAGAAGACCCTGGCTCGCGTGGACCGGGCCCTGGAGAAGCTCACCGCGTAGCACAGCACCGTTGTGGGCAATCGTTCCGCAATGGCTGGGGGAGCGTGGGCACAACCCATGACGACGGGCGCCGTGGGACATGGGCTGTGCCGACCAGTTGGCGGTCCCCCGGCGGAAGGGCGGCCACTCCGGCTGCGAGGGCAGGCGGGCTAGGGCTGGGCTTGGTGCCCAGCCCGACGCCGCCTGCCCTCGCAGCCCGCCCCACCGGGTGCCATTCTGATGGTGTGGGCGCCTTGCCTCGAGGCGGCGCGATTCAGGCATGGCTTCGTCCGAAGCCTGCATCACGGCCGTCTGCTTATCTCCGGGCCTCTGCCTGCCCCTGCGCTGGGCATGGAGGGGAGGTCGGGTGACGACATGCGCGATGACGGCGGTGCCGGTTCCGGGCTCCCGAGGCCGAGGGCGGACCTGGCCGGGGCAGTCGAGGCCGGTCCGCGCCCTTCGGCGCCGTGGCCGGGCATGAAGGACCAGGTCCTGGTCTTCGCCGGGGTCGCACTGAGCGCTGTCTACGCACTGGCCGGCAAGGACGACAAGCTGCGGCTGCTCGATCTCGCCGAAAGGAGCGGGAGTACCGCGAGCGCCCCGTCCGGGTACGGGCCGCCCGAGAGCTACCCCCTGTCCGGCCGCTCACCCGCCGCCGACGCCGTCCGCGCAGGCCGCCCCATGTGGTGGGACGCCGCCGAGCTCGACACGTACAGCGAAACGGAGAACAGCTCGGAGACTCCGACCCTGCCGAGCGGCGTATCGCTGGGCGTGCTGCCCCTGGCGACCGACGGCACGCGGCTGGGCTGCCTGCTCGTCGTCGGCGACACCGCGGAGGGCTTCGCTCCCGAGCAGCGCAGCTTTCTGGAGCTGTACGCCGAAGAGGTCGCCGCCGGGCTCGATGCGGCCGCTGAACCGATCGCCCCGGGCCCGGGCGGCCAGCGCACGTCCGGCCAGGGCCCGGGTGGCCGAGCACCCGGTGGCGAAGGCCGGCAGGGCGGAGTCCCGGCCCGCGGCGATTCAGAGGGAGCAGTCCCGAGTACCACGGACGACAGCGGCCCGGCTCCCCGCGACGGCCCGGCGGGCGGCCCCGTCACACGGCGCCCGTTGCTGGGCCCGGCCCTGGACCGTCTGGGAGTCGGCTCGTTCACTCTGGCGCCGGCTTCGGGCCTCATCGATGCGGACGCACGCGTCCTGGAGCTGGTCGGCGTCGCACCCGACGCCTTCGACGGCAGGGTGGAGACCCTGCTCGCGCAAACCGTCCCGGAGGACCTGCCCGCGCTCATGTCCGTCGTCGAGCCGCGTCAGGCCGTCGGAGGGCGCGAACTGGACTTCCGCATCCGCTGCCCCAACGGCGAACTGCGCTGGCTGCGCCTGAGCTGCCGGGTGCCGGCCGGCGGCGACCGGGGGCCAGGCCGGGTGCCGGAGCAGCTGCTGGGCGTGGTCGCCGACGCAGCCACGCTGCGCCCCGTCGCCGACGAGGTCTCCCGGGTGCAGCGGCTGGCCGCCTCACTCGCCAACGCGTTGTCCGTCCGGGACGTCAGCCGCGTGGTGGCCATCGCCCTGCGCGAGCCGCTGGGAGCCGACCGCGTGGCACTCGCCGGGCTCGAGGCCGACAGACTGGTGGTCACCGTCCTCGACCCGCCGGAGCCGAGCGCCTGGCCTGAGATCTGGCGTTCCGAATGGCGTTCCGAGTGGCCCGACGCACCGCTGCACGCCCTGCCCACGCTGCAGGCCGCACTGCGGGAAGGCCGTCCCAGCCTCTGGCACGCGGGCACCGAGCTCGAACCCGGTCTCGCGGGCGTCGGCCCGGGCGGACTCGCCGTACTGCCGCTCCTGGCCCAGGGCCGGATAGCCGGTGTCTGCCTCGTCGGCTGGGACGAGCCGCACGAGTTCGTCCCCGAGGAACGGTCCCTGCTCACCGCGACCGCGGGGCTGGTCGGACAGGCCCTGATGCGCGCGCAGACGTACGATGCCGAGCAGGAACTCGCCACGACGCTCCAGCGCAGCCTGCTGCCGCGCCGGCTTCCGGAGCTGCCCGGCGGCGTCGCCGTCGCCCGCTATCTGCCCGCCAGGAGAGGACTGCAGGTGGGCGGTGACTGGTACGACGTCATATCCCTCTCCGACCGCCATGTGGCGCTGGTCATCGGGGACGTGCAGGGACACAGCGCCGCGGCCGCGACGATCATGGGTCAGATCCGTACCGCGATCAGGGCCTACGCCGTGGAGGGCCACCCGCCCGACGTCGTCATCTCGCACGCCAACCGGCTGCTCGTCGGCATGGAGACCGATCTGTTCGCCACCTGCTGCTATGTCGACCTGGACATCGAGGAGGGCAACGCCTGGTTCGTCCGGGCCGGGCATCTTCCACCGCTGCTGCGCAACCCGGACGGCACCACCGAGGAGATGGCCATCGAGGGCGGCCTCCCGCTGGGCGTGGTCGAGGACGCGGAGTACCCCATGACCGCGGCCGGACTGACCCCGGGCACGCTCCTGGTCATGGCGACGGACGGCCTGGTCGAGTCCTCGAGCCTGCCGCTGGACGAAGGCCTGCGCCGCATGCAGCTGGTGCTCTCCTCCACCGACCCCTCCGACGCCGGGCACGTTGCCGACGAACTCCTCGGCGACCGCAGCCGGCGAGAGGACGACGTGGCACTGCTGCTCATGCGCTACGACGGTCTGAAGGTCCGCCCGATCCGGGTCGGCTGGACCGTATGGCGGCTCCCCGACGCCGTTATGCACGCGCGCCGGTTCACCGCCCGCACCATGCGCTCCTGGAACCTCGCCGAGGAGGCCGACGTCGTGCTGCTGGTGGTCTCCGAGCTGGTCACCAACGCGCTGGTGCACACCCACGGCGCGGTACGCCTCGACCTCACGCTCGCCGCGGACCGGCTGCGGGTCGCCGTGAGCGACTCGTCTCCGCGCGCGCCGGCCAAGCCGGTGATCGTGGACTGGGAGGCGACCGGCGGCCGTGGACTCCTCCTCGTCGAGGCGATGTCGGCGGGCTGGGGATCGGTGCCGGTCAGCGGTGGCAAGCAGGTGTGGAGCGAGATCGTTGTGCCCCCCCACGAGCCCCCGGACACGGAGACCGGCACAGGACCGGCTGCGGAACCCCTCGGCCTGCTGCCGTCCCGAGGACCCTGACCAGGCCTTCTCCCCGTGGAAGGACAAGGGAGGTCCCTTCGGATGAAGACCTACGTGCGGGAAGCCGCCGCCGCCATCGCCGCGCTGTCGATGGCCGTGGCCCTTGCCGCCTGCGGAGGGGGCGACGGCGGCTCCGCCGACGGGGCGGAGGACGCCCTGAAGATCGGCCTGCTGCTGCCCGACGCCACCACCGCCCGCTGGGAGAAGGACGACAGGCCGCTGCTCGAGAAGAAGATCAGGGGACTCTGCGCCGAGTGCACGGTCGAGCACGCCAACGCCAAGGGCGACGTGGCCACCCAGCAGCAGCAGGTGGACTCCATGATCATCAGGGGTGTGGATGTGATGGTCCTCGCCGCCGTCGACGCCAAGGCGCTCCAGCCCGCGGTCAGGAAGGCGGACGAGGCGCACGTCCGGGTCGTCGCCTACGACCGCCTCGCCGAGGGCCCGATCTCGGGATATGTCTCCTTCGACGGCGAGGAGGTCGGCAGGCTCCAGGGCGAGGGGCTCCTCGACGCGTTGGGCGACAAGGCGGACGGCAGCCGGATCGTCATGATGAACGGCGACCCGACCGACCCCAACGCCGCCGCGTTCAAGAAGGGCGCGCTGTCGGTACTCGAGGACAGGGTGAGGATCGCCAAGAAGTACGACAACCCCGGCTGGAGGTCGGAGCACGCTCACACCAACATGTCCGGAGCCATCTCCAGCCTCGGCGCCGACAACATCGACGGCGTCTACTCCGCCAACGACGGCCTCGCCGCCGGCGTCATCTCCGCCCTCAAGGCCAACAAGATCAACCCGCTGCCGCCGGTCACCGGCCAGGACGCCGAACTCGGGGGCGTTCAGCGCATCGTCACCGGAGAGCAGTACATGAGCGTCTACAAGCCCTTCGAGCCGCAGGCCGCCGCCGGCGCCGAGATGGCCGTAGCACTGGCCCGTGGTGAAAACCTCGACGGCATCGCCGAGCACACGGTCAGCAGCCCTACCGCGCAGGCGGTTCCGGCCGTCCTGCTCACGCCGGTCTCCCTGACCGTCGACAACATCAAGGACACCGTGGTCAAGGACGGCCTCTACACGATCGACCAGATCTGCACCCCGAAGTTCAGGTCTGCCTGCGACAAGGCCGGACTGACCGGATAGGGCCGGTCTCCGGCCTCCGTGGGGCCGGGCCCGGAAGAAGGAGATGGTTTCTGTGCCGGCTCCACCCCTGCTGGCGTTGCGCGGCGTCTCCAAGCGCTTCGGCGCCATCCAGGCGCTCTGCGACGTCGAGCTGGAGATCCATGGTGGTGAGGTCATCGCCCTGGTCGGTGACAACGGCGCAGGCAAGTCGACCCTCGTCAAGGTCATCGCTGGTGTCAGCCCCGCCGACAGCGGTGTCATCGAGTGGCAGGGCCGGGTCGTCCAGGTCAGGCGCCCTCACGACGCCCAGGCACTCGGCATCGCGACCGTGTACCAGGATCTCGCGCTGTGCGACAACCTCGACGTCGTCGGCAACCTCTTCCTCGGCAGGGAGATCCACAGGGTCGGCGTCCTCGACGAGGTGGAGATGGAGCGCCGCGCCGTCGAGCTGCTGCACACCCTGTCGATCAGAATCCCCAACATCCGCCTCCCCGTCGCCTCGCTGTCCGGCGGCCAGCGCCAGGCCGTCGCGATCTCCCGGTCGCTGCTCGGCGTACCCAAGCTCCTCCTTCTCGACGAGCCCACCGCCTCCCTGGGCATCGAGCAGACCTCCCAGGTCCTCGACCTCATCGACCACCTGCGCGACCGCGGTCTCGGTGTGCTGCTCATCAGCCACAACATGGGTGACGTCAAGGCCGTCGCGGACCGGGTCGCGGTGCTGCGCCTCGGCCGCAACAACGGCTTCTTCGACGTGAACACCACGTCCCAGGAACAGGTCATCTCCTCGATCACCGGCGCCACGGACAACGCAGGCAGGACCCGCATGGGGCGTACGGGGGAGGCGTGGCTGTGATGCGGAAAGAGACATTCCGAAACACTGAACCCGGCAGAACGGCAGGCGGAGCCGAGGCCCGGGCGACCGCCGCGGCCGGCCGGCGCCTGCTCGTGCGCAGACAGGACGTCGGGCGGGCCGTCGACGAATTCCGGCGCCGGCTGCGCGACGGAGAACTCGGCTCGCTCCCCGTCATACTGGGACTCGTCCTCATCTGGATCATCTTCGAGATCCTCAACGAGAACTTCCTCTCACCACGCAACCTGTCCAACCTCAGCGTGGACATCGTCGGCACCGGCCTGATCGCGGTGGGCATCGTCTTCGTGCTGCTGATCGGCGAGATCGACCTGTCGGTCGGCTCGGTCAGCGGTCTCGCGGCAGCCATGTTCGCCGTGCTCAACGTCCATCAGGGCATGCCCGAGTGGCTCGCGGTCATCGTCGCGGTGCTCTGCGGCACGACGGTCGGGGCCGTCCACGGGTTCTTCTTCGCCAGGGTCGGCGTGCCCTCGTTCGTCGTCACCCTCGCGGGACTGCTCGGCTGGAACGGCCTGATGCTCTACGTCCTCGGCGAAAGCGGGACGATCAGCATCGACGACCAGGGCCTGGTCGCCAAGCTGACCAGCCACTACTTCTCCGACGCGGCCGTAGCCTACGGATTGGCCGTCCTCGGCACGGCCGCGTTCTTCCTCGCCGCCTACCGTGACAGCCTGCGCCGCAGGGCCGGCGGCATGGAGTCCCGGTCGCTCGGCCGGCTCGGATTCCGCACCGGCGCCCTCGCGGTGATCGCCCTTGCGGCGGCCTATGTCCTCAACCAGTTCCAGGGCCTGCCGCTCGCTCTCCTGATCTTCCTCCTCGTCGTCGTCGGCCTGGACTACCTCCTGCGCCGCACCCGGTACGGACGACAGGTGTTCGCGCTCGGCGGCGGCGTCGAGGCGGCCCGCCGCGCCGGCATCAACGTCGTGCTGGTGCGGATCTCCGTGTTCATGGTGTCGGGGACGATGGCCGCGATCGGCGGCCTGTTCCTGGCCTCCCGGATCACCTCGGCCAGCCAGACGTCCGGCTCCGGCATCCTGCTGATGAACGCCATCGCGGCAGCCGTCATCGGAGGCACCAGCCTGTTCGGAGGCCGCGGCACGACCTGGTCCGCGCTCCTCGGCATGCTGGTCATCCAGTCGATCGCGTCCGCCATGGCGCTCATGGGCGTCCAGGCCGCCGTCCAGTTCATGATCACCGGCGGCGTCCTGCTCCTGGCGGTAGTCATCGACTCCCTGTCACGACGCTCCCAGGAGGCCCACGGCAGGGCATGACGAGGGGGCTCGGACGGGTACGGTCGTCTCATGCCGATCCAAGCCGTGCTCTGGGACATCGACACTGCATTTTTCGGGGGATAACCCCCGAACCCCCAGCCGAGAACGGGGTCGCCGGTACGGTCGTCTCATGCCGATCCAAGCCGTGCTCTGGGACATCGACGACACGATCTTCGACTACGCGGGCGCGGACACCGCCGGCATGCACGCGCATCTGCTCGCCGAGGGGCTGCTGACCCGGCACGGGACGGCGGAGCGCGCCCTGGGTCTCTGGAAGAAGATCACCGAACGCCACTGGGCGCGTTTCGGCGCGGGCGAGGTGGACTTCCTCACGCAGCGCCGCGACCGCGTACGGGAATTCTTCGGGGCGGACATGGACGACGCCGAGGCCGATGCCTGGTTCGAGCGCTACCTGGCCCACTACGAGGCCGCGTGGTCGCTCTTCCCGGACACCGTGCCCACCCTGGACGCGCTCGCCGGCAGCTACCGGCACGCCGTCCTGTCCAACTCCGCCGCCGTCCACCAGGAACGCAAGCTGCGCTCCCTCGGCGTGCGCGACCGCTTCGAGGTCGTGCTCTGCGCCGTGGAGCTCGGTGTCTCGAAACCGGCCGCTGAGGCCTTCCACGCCGCGTGCGCGGCACTCGCGCTGGAACCCGCGGAGATCGCCTACGTGGGTGATCAGCCGGAGATCGACGCCCGAGGCGCCCGCGACGCCGGAATGCTGGGGATCTGGCTCGACCGGACCGGCGTGGCCCTGCAGACGCCGCCCGGGGTGCACCGGATCTCGAGCCTGGCCGAGCTTCCCGCGGTGCTACGCGCCGATACCCGTTTTGGAGCGCCGTCCACCTTCGGGTAATGTTCTTCCTGCGCCGCCGGGGAGCGAGCCGAAAGGCCGGGAACCGGAGGCGCAAGCTAGAACAAACCCCACAGGGGCTTGTTTTCCAGTGGCCTATGGTGTAATTGGCAGCACGACTGATTCTGGTTCAGTTAGTCTTGGTTCGAGTCCAGGTAGGCCAGCTCGCAGAGCTCATCTGCACCCGCGGATCCCGTCCGCAAGCCCCCGTTGTGTAGCGGCCTAGCACGCTGCCCTCTCAAGGCAGTAGCGCCGGTTCGAATCCGGTCGGGGGTACTGATCCATCCCGCATGATCAATCGGGTAGCTCCCGTTGATCCCGCGGTGACAACACCCGGCGATACGTCGGGTGGGATCGCCAAGGCCCCCGTTGTGTAGCGGCCTAGCACGCCGCCCTCTCAAGGCGGTAGCGCCGGTTCGAATCCGGTCGGGGGTACAAACTGGTCTAAACCACATTGGTCTATGGTGTAATTGGCAGCACGACTGATTCTGGTTCAGTTAGTCTTGGTTCGAGTCCAGGTAGACCAGCTCGGATCTGCGGAAACGCAAGATCCTCGCCCCCGTTGTGTAGCGGCCTAGCACGCCGCCCTCTCAAGGCGGTAGCGCCGGTTCGAATCCGGTCGGGGGTACACAGGGCGATGGGCCCTCCGCTTCGGCGGAGGGCCCATCGGCGTTCACGGCGTTCGGCATCCCGTACTGTCCTGCATCCCTTACCGGCTCGGCGACTTGGCAGAGGCGGGTGGGGGTCGGCGTGGTGATCGCGGGCGGCCGCGGCGCTGAGGCGGCCCGCCGATCTGTGCGGGTGAGACGGTGTTACTGGTGGTGGTGCAGGGTCAGCCGGAGCGGCGCAGGGCCTCGGAGAGGCGGGCGGCCGCATCGATGACCGCCTGGGCGTGCATACGGCCGGGGTGGCGGGTCAGACGCTCGATCGGTCCGGATACCGAGACGGCGGCGACCACGCGGTTGGACGGCCCGCGGACGGGTGCCGACACCGACGCCACGCCCGGCTCGCGCTCACCGATCGACTGGGCCCAGCCCCTGCGGCGTACGCCCGAGAGGGCCGTGGCCGTGAAGCGGGCCCCCTGGAGGCCGCGGTGCAGGCGCTCCGGCTCCTCCCAGGCCATCAGGATCTGGGCCGACGAGCCGGCCTTCATCGTGAGGGTCGAGCCGACCGGGACCGTGTCCCGCAGGCCCGAGAGGCGCTCCGCGGCGGCCACGCAGATGCGCATGTCGCCCTGGCGGCGGTAGAGCTGCGCGCTCTCTCCCGTCACGTCACGCAGATGTGTCAGTACCGGTCCTGCCGTGGCCAGGAGGCGGTCCTCGCCCGCCGCCGCGGCCAGCTCGGCCAGCCGCGGCCCGAGGATGAACCGGCCCTGCATGTCCCTCGCCACCATCCGGTGGTGTTCCAGTGCCACGGCAAGGCGGTGTGCCGTGGGTCGTGCGAGCCCTGTCGCCGCGACCAGCCCGGCGAGGGTGGCCGGACCGGACTCCAGGGCGCTCAAAACAAGAGCAGCCTTGTCGAGAACGCCGACGCCGCTAGAGTTGTCCATGCAACGATATTCGCGTCTCACTCTGTGAAACGCAAGTTCAATTTTCCGGGGAACTTGCGACTCTGGAGTGGCAGCGGCCCGGCGACCGACGGGCCCCAGGCCGAAGTCCTCCCCCCACTCGACTTCGCTCGAGCGGCGGGGGCCCTGTGAGGGGCATGGGCGGAGGCGCTCACATCTCTAGTTGGGTCGGCAGCAACGCCGGCCGGAGGGAAAGCGATGGGTAGGACACTCGCGGAGAAGGTCTGGGACGACCATGTCGTCCGGCGCGCCGAGGGCGAGCCCGACCTCCTCTTCATCGATCTGCACCTGCTGCACGAGGTGACCAGCCCCCAGGCCTTCGACGGCCTCCGTAAGAGCGGTCGCCAGGTGCGCAGGCTCGACCTGACCATCGCCACCGAGGATCACAACACCCCGACCCTCGACATCGACAAGCCCATCGCGGACCCCGTCTCCCGCGCCCAGCTGGAGACGCTGCGCAAGAACTGCGCCGAATTCGGCGTACGGCTGCACCCCCTCGGCGACATCGAGCAGGGCGTCGTCCACGTGGTCGGCCCGCAGCTGGGTCTGACCCAGCCCGGCACGACCGTCGTCTGCGGTGACTCGCACACCTCCACCCACGGCGCCTTCGGTGCGCTGGCGTTCGGTATCGGCACCTCGCAGGTCGAGCACGTGCTGGCCACCCAGACGCTGCCGCTGGCCCGTCCGAAGACCATGGCGATCACGGTCGAGGGCGAACTGCCCGACGGCGTCACCGCGAAGGATCTGATCCTCGCGATCATCGCCAAGATCGGTACGGGTGGCGGCCAGGGCTACATCCTGGAGTACCGCGGCTCCGCCATCGAGAAGCTCTCGATGGAGGCCCGGATGACCATCTGCAACATGTCCATCGAGGCCGGTGCGCGCGCGGGCATGATCGCCCCCGACGAGACCACCTTCGAGTACATCAAGGGCCGCGCCCACGCCCCCGAGGGCGAGGACTGGGACGCCGCCGTCGAGTACTGGAAGACCCTGAAGACGGACGACGACGCGGTCTTCGACGCCGAGGTCTTCATCGACGCCGACTCTCTGTCGCCGTTCGTCACCTGGGGTACCAACCCCGGCCAGGGCGCGCCCCTGTCGGCGAACGTCCCCGACCCCGCTTCGTACGAGGACGCTTCGGAGCGCCTGGCCGCCGAAAAGGCCCTGGAATACATGGGGTTGAGCGCCGGGCAGCCGCTGCGTGACATCAAGGTCGACACCGTCTTCGTAGGCTCCTGCACCAACGGCCGTATCGAGGACCTGCGCTCGGCAGCCGGCATCCTGCGCGGCCGCAAAGTCGCCGACGGCGTACGGATGCTGGTCGTTCCCGGCTCCGCGCGGGTCGGTCTGCAGGCTGTCGAAGAGGGCCTCGACGTGGTCTTCAAGGAGGCCGGCGCCGAATGGCGGCACGCGGGCTGCTCCATGTGCCTCGGCATGAACCCGGACCAACTCGCGCCCGGCGAGCGCTCCGCGTCCACCTCCAACCGCAACTTCGAGGGCCGGCAGGGCAAGGGCGGGCGTACGCACCTGGTCTCGCCCCAGGTCGCCGCCGCCACCGCGGTCACCGGCCACCTGGCTTCACCCGCCGACCTGTCCGACGCCCCCGTGACCGCCGGAGTCTGAGCAATCATGGAAGCTTTCACCACGCACACCGGCCGGGCCGTCCCGCTGCGCCGCAGCAACGTCGACACCGACCAGATCATCCCCGCCCACTGGCTGAAGAAGGTCACCCGTGACGGGTTCGAGGACGGGCTCTTCGAGGCCTGGCGCAAGGACCCCGAGTTCGTGCTGAACCGCCCCGAGCGGCAGGGCGCCACGGTGCTGGTCGCGGGTCCCGACTTCGGTACGGGTTCCTCGCGCGAGCACGCCGTCTGGGCACTGCAGAACTACGGCTTCAAGACCGTCATCTCCTCGCGGTTCGCCGACATCTTCCGCGGCAATTCGCTCAAGAACGGCCTGCTCACGGTGGTTCTGGAGCAGAAGATCGTGGACGCCCTGTGGGAGCTGACCGAGCAGGACCCGACGGCGGAGATCACCGTCGACCTCGAGGCCCGCGAGGTGCGCGCCGAGGGCATCACCGCCGCGTTCGAGCTGGACGAGAACGCACGCTGGCGGCTGCTGAACGGCCTCGACGACATCAGCATCACGCTGCAGAACGAGGGCGACATCTCGGCGTACGAGGCCAAGCGTCCCTCGTACAAGCCGCGGACGCTGCAGGTCTGAGGCCCACCGGGCCGACTGGTCCCGGCAGAGGCTGCTCCGGGGCGCAAGCGGCTCCCGAACCGGCCCCTCGGCCGCATCCGACCGCGGCGCCGGCCCTCACGCAGGACCCAGATGTACCCCCGACCGTTCACGGTTGGGGGTACATCTTTATGCCCGTTTCCGGGGCCCTCCGGGGTCCGCCGGAGCCCGGACGGGCCGTACGGATGGTGTCAACTCGCCTGTGGAAAAGGGGAGTAGAGACGGCTTCCACGGGAAAGGCGGTGCTTGTGGGGAGGTGCCGGAAAGGCGGCTCGGCAGGGTAGTTGCCCCCTGCGCAGGCGACAACTCGCCCCAGATGGCACAATCGGTGCATGGACCGCGACAGCCAACTCGAGCTTTACGAGGTGGTCGCGGCCCGGCTGAAGGAAGCGCACGCAAGGGTGCGCGCACTGCAAGTCCCGGAGGGCGTACGGATGGCGCTGACCCGGAAGCTGCTGGTCATTACGGCCGCGGCCAAACACGATCTCGCCGATGCGGCAAGGCGTCTGGAGCGATTGACGGCGGACCTCGACGCGGGTCGTTTCCCCGAAGACGTCTGAGCATCAAGCCCCAACTCCATGACGCCGAGTTCGTTGCGGCACAAGGGTGATTAGCCCGTTTCGTGTTTGATTTGCGGTATATATCTGCCTAACGTGCGAAAAAGCTTGAACACTTTCGTTCCGGCGATGTCTCCGAAGGGGAAGACGTGAACAAGGCGCAGCTCGTAGAAGCGATTGCCGACAAGGTCGGCGGGCGTCAGCAGGCCGCCGACGCCGTCGACGCGGTACTCGACGCCATCGTCCGTGCTGTCGTCGCCGGTGAGCGGATTTCTGTCACCGGCTTCGGCTCGTTCGAGAAGGTCGACCGGCCGGCCCGGTACGCCCGCAACCCGCAGACCGGTGAGCGTGTGCGGGTCAAGAAGACCTCGGTTCCGCGCTTCCGTGCGGGGCAGGGGTTCAAGGACCTGGTGAGCGGCACCAAGAAGCTGCCCCGAGGTGGCGAGGTGGCCGTCAAGAAGGCCCCCAAGGGGAGTCTCCAGGTCGGAGCGGCCGCGAAGAAGGCCGCAACCAAGAAGGCCGCCGCCAAGAAGGCGCCGGCACGCAAGGTCACGGCGAAGAAGGTCACGCCTGCGAAGAAGGCCGCGCCGGCCAAGGCCGCGGCAAAGAAGACGACCGCGAAGAAGACCACGGCGAAGAAGGCGGCGGCCAAGAAGACCACCGCCAAGAAGACCACCGCGAAGAAGACGGCGGCCAAGAAGACCGCGCCGGCCAAGAAGTCCACGGCGCGCAAGACCACCGCCAAGAAGACCACTGCCCGCTGACGGGCACTGGGTATTCACGCACCACGCACCGGGCCGAGCTCCCCGAGGGAGCCCGGCCCGTGGTATGTGCTGGTCAGAGTGTGGCGAGTGTGATCAGTGTGATGCGGCGGGCCTCGCCCTCGCCCTCCACCTCGATACGCACGCGCTGTCCCGGCCGCAGCAGCCGGAGGCCGCCCGCGTCGAACGCCGGGGCGTCGAAGGGCACCGGGGTGCCGTCGTCCAGCAGCACGCTGCCGCTGCGGGTTTCGGGGTCGTACGTGTACGAGGTCGCCTGCATGAGGGAAGCGTAGGCGACTTGGGGCGGGACACCGTGGGGCGGCTCAGTCCGCGATCAGCAGCCGGGCCGCGGCCGCGGCCGTGCGCGGGCCGACGCCGAGCGCCAGCGCGGCCCGCAGATCGTCGCCGGTGTCCACGTCCCGGCGCACCGAGTCGACGCGGTCGAGACGGAGTTCCACCGCCCCGGAAGCCGCGTGCCGGGCACGGGATTCGCCGCCGAATGCGGGGCGCAATTCCGTGCCGGCGAGTGCCGACAGCAATGTGGTGCCGATGCCCGCCGCATCCGGGAGAAAAGACCGGGGAAACAGTGCGGCGGCCGCCAGGACCCGGGCCAATTCCGCGCTGCGCAGCGCGGGGAGGTCCGCGTTGAGAGCGGCGACGGGGGCGTCCGCGCGGGCCGCGCGCGCCGCCGCAGCTCCGTGCGCCAGGGCGGCGTTGAGACCCGCACCGGGAGAGTCCGGCACGATCCGGGCTCCCAGCTCCGCGAGCTCGCGCGCGGCGAGACGGTCATCCGTGACGACCACCACATCCAGCACCGCGGGACAGACCGCTGCCGCGGCCACCGTGTCCTGGGCGAAGGCGAGCGCGAGGGACGGCCGCAGCCCGTCGCCGGCCGTGTCCGAGAGTCTGCTCTTGGCCCGTGCCAGGGGCTTCAGCGGTATCACCAGAGTCCACTGCACCAGCGCTCCGTCCCTTCGTTTTCGGCCCCATTGTGGCCTGCTGTGCAGCGGTGACCGTGCCGAGGGCGAGAACGGTGGACCGCTCCGGCGCGAGGAGAACAGCGGGTCCGTTTCTCCGGGAGAGGGCAGAGGACCGGGTCCGGCGGGCAGCGGCGGCGGCGCGGAGATGACGTACGCCACGCCCTGGCGGCCTCGGAGGAGGGTGGGCGTACGGTGTTCTCGACAGACCGGCGGCCTGGAGCGACACTTGTGCGGCCGACCAGGTCCTAGAGGAAGGTGTCCGAGTGTCCCGCCGCAGAATCGGCTTCTGGTACCGCCTGGCAGCGGTCATCTGCAAACCGCCGCTGGTGGTTCTGATCAAGCGGGACTGGCGCGGAATGGAGAATATTCCGGCCGAGGGCGGATTTATCACGGCGGTGAACCACAATTCCCATGTGGACCCGTTCGCATATGCCCATTTCCAGTACAACACGGGTCGTGTTCCGCGATTCCTGGCCAAGCACGGCCTTTTCAAAAAGGGTTTCGTGGGCACCATGATGCGCGGCACCGGACAGATCCCCGTCTACCGCGAGAGCACGGATGCGCTCAGTGCCTTCCGGGCCGCTATCGAGGCTGTCGAGCGGGGCGAGTGCGTCGCCTTCTATCCTGAGGGCACCCTCACCCGCGACCCCGACCAGTGGCCGATGACCGGCAAGACCGGCGCCGCCCGCGTCGCCCTGAAGACGAAGTGCCCGGTCATCCCCGTCGCCCAGTGGGGCGCCAACCTGCTGCTTCCGCCGTACGCCAAGAAGCCGGACCTGCTGCCCCGCAAGACCCACCACGTGCTCGCCGGGCCGCCCGTGGACCTCTCGCGTTTCTACGACAAGGAGATGACCCCCGAGGTCCTCAAGGAGGCCACTGAGGTCATCATGGCCGCGATCACCGCGCTGCTCGAGGAGCTTCGCGGCGAGAAGGCCCCCGCGACGCCCTACGACCCGCGCATCGTACGGATCGAGCAGCGGCGCAGGGCGACGAGAGGCGCCGTCCGCGGTGAGGTCCCCGGGCAGGCCACCGGCGAAGCCGCCGACGCGGGCGACGACAGCCGGACCGCGAAGACCGGCGGCAACGGCGATGCGGAGGACGCCAAGTGACGAACTCCGTCAAGGCGGCCGTCTTCGGGACCGGATCCTGGGGCACGGCCTTCGGCATGGTGCTCGCCGACGCCGGATGCGACGTCACCCTGTGGGGGCGTCGCGCCGAACTCGCGGACGCGGTCAACTCCACGCGCACCAACCCCGACTATCTGCCGGGCGTCGAACTCCCCGAGAACCTGCGGGCCACCACCGACCCGGCCGAGGCCGCGGCCGGCGCCGACTTCACGGTGCTCGCCGTGCCCTCGCAGACACTCCGCGGCAATCTCGCCGCATGGGCGCCTCTGCTGGCCGCCGACACCGTCCTCGTCTCCCTGATGAAGGGCGTGGAACTCGGCTCCGCGATGCGGATGAGCGAGGTCATCGAGGACGTCACCAAGGTGGGCGCCGAGCGGATCGCCGTCGTCACCGGGCCCAACCTCGCCCGGGAGATAGCCGCCCGCCAGCCCGCGGCCGCGGTTGTCGCCTGCCGCGACGAATCGGTCGCCCAGCGCCTCCAGGCCGCCTGCCACACGCCGTACTTCCGGCCGTACACCAATACCGACGTCATCGGCTGCGAACTCGGCGGCGCCGTCAAGAACGTGATCGGACTCGCCGTCGGCATCGCCGACGGCATGGGCCTCGGCGACAACGCCAAGGGCTCCCTCATCACCCGCGGACTCGCCGAGACGACCCGACTCGGCCTCGCGATGGGCGCCGACCCCATGACCTTCTCCGGACTCGCGGGCCTGGGCGACCTGGTGGCGACCTGCTCGTCGCCGCTGTCCCGCAACCACACCTTCGGCACCAACCTCGGCAAGGGCATGACCCTGGAGGAGACCATCGCGGTCACCAAGCAGACGGCCGAGGGCGTCAAGTCCTGCGAGTCGGTGCTGGATCTGGCACGCCGGCACGGCGTCGACATGCCCATCACGGAGACCGTGGTCGGCATCGTCCACGAGGGAAAGCCGCGATGGTGGCCCTCAAGGAGCTGATGTCGCGCAGCGCGAAGCCCGAACGGCGCTGATACATGGCGTGGCGCGAGGCCCGGGCAGTACCCGCGACTTCGCGCTGCGCCAGGCGGCGGCAACGCTGAGCGACAGGGCCCGTCGGGCGCTGACTCGAGGACTACCAGCAGGTACGCTCATCGCGATATGAGCAGCGAGTACTCCACCCAGAGCCCGGTCCGCTCCACGCCAGGAGGGGAATCCCGCAAGCCGCGCGTGGCTGTCGTCTTCGGCGGCCGAAGTTCCGAGCACGGCATCTCGGTCGTCACCGCGGGGGCCGTACTGCGCGCCATCGACCGTACGAAGTACGACGTCCTGCCCATCGGCATCACGCGGGAGGGCCGCTGGGCGCTCACCGCCGACGAGCCTGAGCGGATGGCCATCACGGACCGGCAGGTGCCCGACGTGGAGCACCTCGCCGAGTCGGCCGAGGGGGGCGTCGTGCTCCCCGTCGACCCCTCGACCCGCGAAGTGGTCTACAGCGAACCCGGATCCGTGCCCAAGGCCCTCGGCGAGGTGGACGTCGTCTTCCCGATGCTGCACGGCCCGTACGGCGAGGACGGCACTCTCCAGGGGCTTCTGGAGCTCTCCGGAACTCCTTACGTCGGTTCGGGCGTGCTCGCGTCCGCCGTCGGCCAGGACAAGGAGTACATGAAGCGGGTCTTCACCTCCTTCGGGCTGCCCGTCGGCCCGTATCTGGTGATCCGCCCGCGCGAGTGGGAGCGTGACGAGTCCGCCGCCCGCAAGAGGATCGCGGAGTTCGCGGGCGAACACGGCTGGCCGCTGTTCATCAAGCCCGCGCGCGCGGGCTCTTCGATCGGCATCACCAAGGTCGACGCCTTCGAGGGCCTCGACGAGGCCATCGAGGAGGCGCAGCGCCACGACCCCAAGATCCTCGTCGAGGCGCTGCTGCGTGGCCGTGAGATCGAGTGCGGGGTGCTGGAGTTCGAGGACGGCCCGCGTGCGAGCGTGCCCGCCGAGATCCCGCCCGTGCAGTCGCACGACTTCTACGACTTCGAGGCGAAGTACATCGACTCCGCCTCCGGCATCGTGCCCGCCCCGCTGACCGACGAGCAGACCGCCGAGGTGCAGCGGCTCGCCGTCGAGGCCTTCGAGGCCGCGTCCTGCGAGGGGCTGGTGCGCGCGGACTTCTTCCTCACCGAGGACGGGAAGTTCGTGATCAACGAGATCAACACGATGCCCGGTTTCACGCCGATCTCCATGTACCCGCGGATGTGGCAGGAGAGCGGAGTCGCCTACCAGGAGCTGGTGGATCTGCTGATCCAGGCGGCACTCAGGCGTTCGACCGGGCTGCGCTGACGCGCTTTCCGAGATGATCTAGTCGGCGATCCCTTCGGGGATCGCCTTCTTGATGGGCTTCGCGAAGTCGACGAGCGGACCGGCGCCGCTCTTCGCGGCCTGCTGCTTGCTGAGCCGCACCTCCACGTACGCCGTGCGCAGGCCCGTGGTGAAGACGTAGGAGCCGTCGTCGTGCTCCTGCACCAGCCAGCCCACGCCGTTCACCTCCGTCGTGGACGCTTCCGGGTCGAGCATCTCGGCGGGCCGCTCGACACCGCAGCGCAGTATGATCGCCGGGCTTCCCCAGCCCGCGGTCAGCGCGGACACGGGCTCCGGATCCTTCCGGTCGAAGCCGTCCACCTTCTTCGGCAGCACCTTGTCCAGGTTCCGGCACAGCTCGGTGACCTTCGCGTCCGGGGAGGGAACCACGGCTGTCGCCGTGTCGTCTGCTGAGGAGCAGCCCGTGGCGGCGAGCAGTGCGAGCGCGGGCAGGCCGATGAGCCGGTGAAGGAAGATGTTCACCGGCCAAGGGTAGACGGGGGCTAGAGGTGCACGACCGGGCAGGTCAGGGTGCGGGTGATGCCGTCCACTTGCTGGACCTTCGCGACCACCATGCGACCGAGGTCGTCGACGGTGTCGGCCTGTGCGCGCACGATCACGTCGTACGGTCCGGTCACGTCCTCGGCCTGGATCACCCCCGGGATCTTGGAGATCGTCTCGGCGACGGTCGAGGCCTTGCCGACCTCCGTCTGGATCAGGATGTACGCCTGTACCACGGAACCTCCAGGGCGGCCACGAGGATCATGTGGGGAGAAGGGACGCCACGGTATCGCGTCGCTGCTCGCTGCGGGGAGACCCGCGGAGGCTGTGGCGTGCACACCGGAGGTGCACGGACAGCACAGGTGGGCGGACACGTCGACCGTACCCAGGACGGTGACGGCACGCGACCGCACGCCGGGACGGGGCTTTCGGAATGAACGGGGCATTTGTGAAAGGGCAAGGTGATCCGCGGTGAAGGGAACCGTGGGCGAGCTGGGGGAGTTCGGGCTCATCAGGGAGCTCACCTCCCGGCTCACCTCCACCCCGGCCGTACGGCTCGGGCCGGGCGACGACGCAGCGGTGGTGGCGGCACCGGACCGCAGGGTGGTGGCCAGTACGGACGTCCTGCTGGAGGGACGGCACTTCCGCCGCGACTGGTCCACCGCGTACGACGTCGGCCGCAAGGCGGCCGCGCAGAACCTCGCGGACATCGCCGCGATGGGCGCCGTACCGACCGCACTGCTGCTCGGCCTGGTCGTCCCCGCCGAGCTCCCGGCCGCCTGGCCGGTCGAGCTGATGGACGGGCTGCGGGACGAGTGCCAGGTCGCGGGCGCCGCCGTGGTGGGCGGCGATGTCGTACGCGGCGAGACCATCACCATCGCGATCACCGCGCTCGGCGACATGCGCGGCCACGAGCCGGTGACCCGTGCCGGTGCCCAGCCCGGTGACGTGGTCGCCGTGACGGGCTGGCTCGGCTGGTCCGCTGCCGGATACGCCGTGCTCTCCCGCGGCTTCCGGTCGCCCCGCGCGTTCGTCGAGGCCCATCGGCGGCCCGAACCGCCCTACCACGCGGGCCCCGCGGCCGCCGGGCTCGGCGCCACCTCGATGACCGACGTCAGCGACGGTCTGATCGCCGACCTCGGGCACATCGCCGAGGCCAGCAAGGTGCGCATCGACGTCCGCTCCGGCGCGCTCGACATCCCCTCGCAGATGAACGACATCGGACAGGCCGTCGGTGTCGACCCGCTGCAGTGGGTGCTCACCGGCGGCGAGGACCACGCCATCGTGGCGACCTTCCCGCCGGACGTGAAGCTGCCCGCCCGCTGGAAGGTGATCGGCGAAGTGCTCAATCCCTCCGCGATGCCGCAAGTGACGGTGGACGGGGCGCCCTGGACCAGCAAGGGTGGCTGGGACCACTTCGGGGACATCGAGGGCGGGCGATAGCGTCGGGCCCATGCACACACCATCGCGAGCGCTTCCCCGAGTGCTGACCGTCGCCGGTTCCGACTCCGGAGGTGGCGCGGGCATCCAGGCCGACCTGAAGACGATGCTCGCCCTCGGTGCGCACGGCATGAGCGTGCTGACCGCCGTGACCGCGCAGAACTCCCTCGGCGTGCAAGGCGCTTGGGAGCTGCCGGCAGAGGCCGTGCGGGCCCAGTACCGCAGCGTCGTCGACGACATCGGCGTCCAGGCAGTCAAGACCGGCATGCTGTCGTCGGCCGAGCTGGTGGAGACCGTCGCGGAGCTCCTCGCGGACACGGAGGCCCCGGTGGTCGTCGACCCCGTCGGCGTCTCCAAGCACGGCGACCCGCTGCTGGCCGCGTCCGCGCTCGACTCGGTCCGTACGAAGCTGCTGCCGACCGCGACCGTCGCCACGCCGAACCTCGACGAGGTGGCCCAACTCACGGGTGTGCGCGTGGAATCGGAGGACGACATGCGGCGGGCGGCGGGCGCCGTTCTCGCGTACGGCGCCCGCTGGGTGGTCATCAAAGGCGGTCACCTCAGCGGTGAGGCGGTGGACGCGGTGGACCTCCTGACTGACGGCTCGGAGGAGCACTGGCTGCGCGCCACGCGGCTGGACAACCGGCACACGCACGGCACGGGCTGCACCCTCGCCAGCGCGATCGCGTCGGGACTCGCGAAGGGGCAGTCGGTGCCGGAGGCGGTCGCTGCGGCCAAGGAGTACGTCACCGGGGCCATCGCCGGCGGGTTCGCGCTGGGCGGCGGGATCGGGCCGGTGGATCACGGCTGGCGGTTCAGGGCCGTGTAGTGGATGCCACCGCGTCGGCAACGTCCGTCAGATCCCGGATCACCAGCAAGCCCGCGGGGGACGGTGCCGCCGTGCCCGGCATGGCCGACATGCCGGGCATGCAAAAAGCCGGTTCCACCAGGAGATGGAACCGGCCCTGCAGCAACCAGCGAGGTGGCCGCGCTAGCACTACGTCAGCGCGAGACCTTGCCGGCCTTGATGCACGAGGTGCAGACGTTGAGCCGCTTCGGCGTCCGACCGACCACGGCACGCACGCGCTGGATGTTGGGGTTCCAGCGACGAGACGTACGGCGGTGCGAGTGGGAAATGTTGTTGCCGAAGCCCGGCCCCTTGCCGCAGACGTCGCAGTTGGCAGCCACGGGTCACTCCAAAGACTTCAGATGCACTTACGGTTGAATCCCGGCATGCCGGGATCAGTGATCTGAGTGGCGTTGCCAGGGGTAAAGGCCCGATGCGTATCGGGCAACCGGAGCAGCATACAACGGCTGCCTCGGTACAACGAAATTACCATGGCTGCTGCGGCCTCTGCTCCACACCCTCGCCCCCGGCCACCGCCCCGGCCCTCTTCCGGAAGGGGGCCGTCCGGGGTCTACGCTGCGTCCCAGTCCAGCTGCTCGACGAGGAGGCGCAGGTGCCGCAGGTGCCGCAGAGGTTCGACGCTGTCGCTGTGCGCGCCTGGTGCGGTCTGGCCCTGGAAGCCCTCGGACGGGCCCGCGAGGAGATCGACGCGATCAACGTCTATCCGGTCGCGGACGGCGACACCGGCACGAACCTGTATCTGACCGTCGAGTCGGCGGCCCAGGCCGTCGAGGCGGTGTTCGGGGGCCTCGAACCGGAGCAGCCCTCCACGGCCGAGGCGATGCGCGCCATGGCCCACGGCGCGCTGATCGGGGCCCGCGGGAACTCCGGCACGATCGTGGCGCAGCTGCTGCGCGGGATGGCCCAGGTGCTGGCCGCGGGGAACCCGCGTGCCGGAGCCTCGCCTGCGGCGAGCGCGGCGGGAGGGGCGGCGCAGGCACCCGCCACAGGGTCCGCGGAAAGCCAGGCCGCTGGGAACACGGAGAGTGAGACGTCTCACGCCGACGGGCCCGGTCTGCGGCTGGCGCTGCGGCGGGCGGCGGAGTCCGCGTACGAAGCCGTGGCGCACCCCGTCGAGGGCACCGTCCTGACGGTGGCGTCCGCGGCTGCGGATGCGGCCGAGGGGGCCGAGGGCGACTGCGCGACGGTGGCGCGAGCCGCCTACAAGGGGGCGTGGGCGGCGCTCGACGCCACTCCCGGGCAACTGGCGGTGCTCGGGCAGGCGGGCGTGGTCGATGCGGGCGGGCGGGGCCTTGTGGCGCTCCTCGGCGCACTCGTCCAGACCTTCACGGGGGAGCCGCCGACGCCGGCGGACGCGCTGCACGCGCGCGTGGCAGGCCCGTCCTCAGCCGCAGAGAAGCACAGTCGCGGCCCCCACACGCGGGTGGACCGCCAGCCCCACGCGCGCGTGGACGCGGCGGAGGCCTGCCCGGACGGTCCGGCGGACGGGGCGAGCCCGGCATTCGAGGTGATCTACCTGCTGGAGGCCGACGACGCGGCCGTGGCCGTGCTGCGCACCCGGCTCGACGCCCTCGGGGACTCCCTCGTCGTCGTCGGCGGCGACGGCCTGTGGAACGTCCACGTACACGTCGACGACGCGGGCGCCGCCGTCGAGGCCGGCATCGAGGCCGGGCGGCCCTACCGGATCCGCATCACACACTTCGGCGCGGAGGACGCACACACGGCATCCGCCGCGCAGCCGCCCCGGGAGCGGGCGCAGCGCGCCATCGTGGCGGTCGTGCCGGGCGAGGGCCTGCGGGTTCTGTACGCCGAGGCCGGGGCGACGACAGTGCCGGTGAGCCCGGGGGAGCGGCCCGCGAGCGGCGAGCTCGTCGACGCCATCCGGCACGCCCACGCGCGCGAGGTGGTGCTGCTGCCCAACGACGCCGAGCTGCGCCACACCGCGGCGGCGGCGGCGGAGCAGGCCCGCTCCGAGGGCCTGCGCGTCGCACTGATCCCCACCCGCTCAGCCGTCCAGGGCATCGCCGCCCTCGCCGTCCACGAGCCGGACCGCCGCTTCGACGAGGACGTCGTCGCGATGACCTCGGCGGCCGGAGCGACCCGGCACGCCGAAGTCGTCGTCGCGGAGCGGCAGTCCTGGACCATGGCCGGCATCTGCCAGGCCGGCGACGTGCTGGGGCTGATCGACGGCGATGTCGCCGTGATCGGCTCCGAGGTCGCGGCCGTCGCGGAAACGGTCCTCGACCGCATGCTGGCCGCGGGAGGTGAGATGGTCACGCTCGTCCTCGGCGACGACGTACCCGATGCCACGGCCGACGTCCTTGAACAGCACGTACGCGAGAACTACCTGGCCGTCGACACGGTGGTCTACCGCGGCGGCCGGCAGGCGGCACCGATGCTGATCGGCGTCGAGTAAGACCGTCCGGCCAATGGGGGTGGCGTCGCGGGGCTGGGCACGCACATCTGCGGCGTTGCCCGCCTGCGCCGCGGATTCCCCGGACGTCTACGGCTTTGTCAGTGCCGTGGTGTGCAATGGATCTCGTGCCCGTGCTCGAAGAATCCCTGAAGAAAGTGATCGGCCCCGCCACAGCGAAGGTGATGGCCGAGCACCTCGGCCTGCACACGGTCGGCGACCTGCTGCACCACTACCCCCGGCGGTATGCCGAGCGGGGCGAGCTCACGCGCCTTGCCGACCTCCCGCTGGACGAGCACGTCACGGTGGTCGCGCAGGTCGCGAGCGCCCGGATCATGAAGTTCAGGGGCGGCAGCGGCCAGCGCCTCGAGGTGGTCATCACCGACGGCAGCGGCCAGCTGCAGCTGGTCTTCTTCGGCAAGGGCGTGCACAAGCCCCACAAGGACCTGCTGCCCGGCACGCGCGCGATGTTCGCGGGCAAGGTCTCCGTCTTCAACCGCCGACTCCAGCTGGCGCACCCCGCATACCAGCTGCTGCGCGGCGGCGAGGACGACGAGACCGTGGACTCGTGGGCCGGAGCGCTCATCCCGATCTACCCGGCCACGGCGAAGCTGGAGTCCTGGAAGATCGCCAAGTCGGTGGACACGGTGCTGCCCAGCGCCCAAGATGCGGTCGATCCGCTGCCACCCGCCCTGCGCGAGGGGCGCGGACTGGTCCCGCTCCCCGAGGCACTTCTCAAGATCCACCGGCCGCACACCAAGGCGGACATCGCGGACGCCCGCGCGCGCCTGAAGTGGGACGAGGCGTTCGTGCTCCAGGTCGCCCTGGCCCGGCGGCGGTACGCGGACACCCAGCTCCCCGCTGTGGCACGCAAGCCCAAGCCGGACGGCCTGCTCGCCGCCTTCGACGCCAGGCTGCCCTTCACGCTCACGGAGGGCCAGGAGAAGGTCTCCAAGGAGATCTTCGACGACCTGGCCACCGAGCACCCGATGCACCGCCTCCTCCAGGGCGAGGTCGGTTCGGGTAAGACGATGGTGGCTCTGCGCGCGATGCTCGCCGTCGTCGACGCGGGCGGCCAGGCCGCGATGCTCGCGCCCACGGAAGTCCTGGCCCAACAGCACCACCGGTCGATCACCGAGATGATGGGCGAGCTGGCAGAGGGAGGGATGCTGGGCGGCGCCGAGCAGGCCACCAAGGTCGTCCTGCTGACCGGGTCCATGGGCGCGGCGGCCCGCCGCCAGGCCCTCCTGGACCTGGTCACAGGTGAGGCCGGAATCGTCATCGGCACCCACGCCCTGATCGAGGACAAGGTCCAGTTCCACGACCTCGGCCTGGTCGTCGTCGACGAGCAGCACCGCTTCGGTGTGGAGCAGCGCGACGCCCTGCGCGGCAAGGGCAAGCAGCCGCCGCACCTCCTCGTCATGACCGCGACGCCCATCCCGCGCACGGTCGCGATGACGGTCTTCGGCGACCTGGAGACCTCGGTCCTCGATCAGCTCCCCGCCGGACGCTCGCCGATCGCCAGCCATGTCGTACCGGCCCAGGACAAGCCGCACTTCCTCGCGCGCGCCTGGGAGCGCGTGCGTGAGGAGGTGGACCAGGGCCACCAGGCATACGTCGTGTGCCCGCGCATCGGAGACGAGGAACCGGAGGCCAAGAGCAAGAAGAAGACGCCGGAGGACGAGGCGGAGAAGCGCCCGCCGCTCGCTGTGCTGGACGTCGCCGAGCAGCTCGCACAGGGCCCTCTGAAGGGCCTCAAGGTCGAGATCCTGCACGGCCGTATGCAGCCCGACGACAAGGACGCCGTGATGCGCCGCTTCGCCGCCGGCGAGACGGACGTCCTGGTCGCGACGACGGTCATCGAGGTGGGGGTGAACGTCCCGAACGCCACGGCGATGGTGATCATGGACGCGGACCGCTTCGGCGTCTCCCAGCTCCACCAGCTGCGCGGCCGCGTAGGCCGTGGCTCGGCCCCGGGCTTGTGCCTGCTGGTCTCCGAGATGCCCGAGGCGAGCGCTGCCAGGGCCCGGCTCAATGCCGTCGCAGCGACACTGGACGGCTTCGAGCTCTCCCGTATCGACCTGGAGCAGCGCCGCGAGGGCGACGTCCTCGGCCAGGCCCAGTCCGGCGTCCGCTCCTCCCTGCGGATGCTCACCGTCATCGACGACGAGGAGATCATCGCCGAGGCCCGCGAGGAAGCGGCAGCCGTCGTCGCCCAGGACCCGGAGCTCGAGCATCTCCCCGGCCTGCGCACGGCCCTGGACGCACTGCTCGACGAGGAGCGCGAGCAGTACCTGGACAAGGGCTGACAGAGCCGCACCCAGGTGAGGACTGACAGAATGGAGGCACGGGGGCTGGGAAACTGAATGCGTGACCAACGCGCACGTACTCCGACAAGGACAGAGATGACCCGCGTGATCGCCGGCCGGGCCGGCGGACGCCGCCTCGCCGTACCGCCGGGCAACGGCACCCGCCCCACATCCGACCGCGCACGCGAGGGCCTCTTCTCCACGTGGGAGTCCCTCATGGGCCCGCTCGAAGGCGTCCGGATAGCCGATCTGTACGCCGGTTCGGGGGCCGTCGGGCTTGAGGCGCTGTCCCGCGGTGCCACACACGCCCTTCTCGTCGAGGCCGACGGCCGAGCCGCCCGCACCGTCCGCGAGAACGTGCGCACTCTGGGACTTCCGGGAGCAGACGTACGTACCGGAAAAGCCGCCCAGATCATCGCGGGACCGGCCCCCTCCGACCCGTACGACCTGGTCTTTCTCGACCCGCCGTACGCCGTCTCAGACGACGATCTTCGCGAGATTCTGCTCACACTCCGCACCGGGGGCTGGCTCGCGGCCGACGCCCTCGTCACCGTGGAGCGCAGCACCAGGGGCGGCGAATTCAGGTGGCCTGACGGCTTCGAAGCGATCAGGGCCCGTCGTTACGGCGAGGGGACCTTTTGGTACGGTCGCGCCGCCTCTACGTGCGAAGACGCACCATGACCGGACCGGAGAGCGAGGGACTCAAGTTGCGCCGCGCCGTCTGTCCGGGGTCGTTCGACCCCATCACCAACGGACACCTCGACATCATCGCCCGAGCCTCCAAGCTCTACGACGTGGTGCACGTCGCGGTGATGATCAATCAGTCCAAGAAGGGCCTGTTCACCATCGAGGAGCGGATCGAGCTGATCCGCGAGGTCACCGCCGAGTTCGGCAACGTCGAGGTCGAGTCCTTCCACGGCCTCCTCGTCGACTTCTGCAAGGAGCGCGACATCCCGGCCATCGTCAAGGGCCTGCGCGCCGTCAGCGACTTCGACTACGAGCTGCAGATGGCCCAGATGAACAACGGCCTCACCGGCGTCGAGACGCTCTTCGTCCCGACCAACCCCACCTACAGCTTCCTCTCCTCCTCGCTCGTCAAGGAGGTCGCGACCTGGGGCGGCGACGTCGCCCACCTGGTGCCGCCAGTGGTCCTGGAGGCCCTCAAGAAGCGCCTCGGCAAGGACTGAAGCCCTGACTGACCGTCACCCGGTGTCGGGCCGCAGCGGACTGCCCGTACAGTCACCTTGTCCGTCTTCAACACAGCTGTAGAGAGTGGCGAGCGCCGGTGGACGTGCAGAAGAAGCTCGATGAGATCGTCGCGGCGGTCGGCAATGCCCGCTCCATGCCCATGTCGGCCTCCTGCGTGGTGAACCGTGCCGAGCTGCTCTCGATGCTCGAGGAAGTACGTCAGGCGCTGCCCGGCTCCCTGGCGCAGGCCCAGGAGCTCATCGGCGACCGCGAGCAGATGGTCGAGCAGGCCCGCCAGGAGGCCGAGCGGATCATCGAGAGCGCGCACGCCGAGCGCGGTTCGCTGATCTCCGACACGGAGATCGCCCGGCGCTCGCAGAGCGAGGCGGAGCGCATCCTCGACGAGGCCCGCAAGGCGGCCGAGGAGATCCGCGCCGAGGCCGACGACTACGTCGACTCCAAGCTCGCCAACTTCGAGGTGGTCCTCAACAAGACCCTCGGCTCCGTCGGCCGCGGCCGCGAGAAGCTGCTGGGCACAGGACCGGGCGTCGACGAGCAGGGCTACGAGGACGAGGACGCCCCCCAGCGCAGCCACGACCCCGAGACCCTGCGCCGCACCGCCGACCAGTACGTGGACGTGAAGCTGGGCGCCTTCGAGGCGGTGCTCGCCAAGACGCTGGAGGCGGTCGGCCGCGGCCGGCAGAAGCTCCACGGCCGCATCGCCACCGACGATCTGGGCGCGCTCGGCCCCGACGGCCTGGCGCATCAGCACACCAGCGACGCCGAGTACCTGGCGGACCTCGCACAGCTGGCAGACCCGGCCGAGCCCTCTCCGTTCGGCTCGCAGCCCCAGTCCGCCCCAGCGCAGTCCGGGTCGGCGGCCGACGTACACATCCCGGCCCAGCAGCCCTACGAGCAGCAGGATGCGTACTCGCCCACTCCCGGCTTCGCTCGAGCGGGAGGTGCCCCCATCCAGCAGGACCCCTACGCGTACCAGCAGCAGGACCAGTACGGCTACCAGCAGCCCTACGGGCAGCAGGACCCGTACGGCTACCAGCAGGCCTACGACCAGAGCGGGCAGCAGCCGCAGCAGGCGTACGACCCGGGGCAGGGCGAGGATCAGGGATACAACCACGGCCGGCCGGGGGACGGGACGGCCGCACTCGACGAGACCAGCCTCTTCGACACGAGCATGATCAGCGCGGAGCAGCTGCGCCAGTACGAACAGGGGCGCTAAGACCGACCGGCGAATGAGGGGCGGCGTCCCATTTGCCGGTCGGTCCAAGCCCACGCCGTTCCCGGGCCGGGGGGCCGGCGAAGTGCGGATTGGGTCGAGAGCGAAAGGTCCAGTATCCTGGCTCTTCGGTCGCGCTTGCGCTGCGCTGACTTCGCAGACCGCCCGCGATCCGTGCTGCTCGAACGTCGGGTCCTCATTCCGGTGAGGCCACGACGGAGCGGCTCTCCCCCGACCTTCGACGATCGAAAGCAGGAACGGCCCTGAACGCCCGCCTCGACCACCGCAACCCCCTCGTGTTCGACACACACGAGCTGGGGCGGCGTCCTGGTGCGCTTCAGCGCCTGACCCGCACGATCGACGCTCCCAAGGACTTCGGTCTCCAGGGAGTGATCGGAGTGCCGGAAGGCGCTCCGGTCGAGCTCGAACTCCGGCTGGAGTCGGTCATGGAAGGGGTGCTCGTCACAGGGACCGCCCGTGCGCGCGCCGAGGGGGAGTGCGTAAGGTGTCTGGAGCCGCTCGGGCTGGAGCTCGAAGCGGACTTCCAGGAGATGTTCTCGTACCCTGACGCCGACGACCGGGGCCGTGTGATCGCGGAACCGGGCGACGACGCCGAGGACGACGAGGACAGGCTCTTTATCGAGGACGGCCTGTTCGACCTCGAGCCCGTGCTGCGCGATGCGGTGGTGCTCGCACTGCCGATGCAGCCGGTGTGCCAGGAAGACTGCCCGGGTCTGTGCTCCCAGTGCGGAGCGCGGCTGGCGGACGACCCGGACCACCACCATGACGCCGTCGACATCCGTTGGGCGGCACTGCAGGGACTCGCCGAGACCATTCAGGACGGCGAGAAGGACGAGATGAGCGGCGCCGAAGCGGGCGTCGACGAGAAGCAGGAGAAGTAGCCGTGGCTGTTCCGAAGCGGAAGATGTCGCGCAGCAACACGCGCCACCGCCGGTCGCAGTGGAAGGCTGCGGTCCCCACCCTGGTTGCGTGCGAGCGCTGCCACGAGCCCAAGCAGCAGCACATCGCGTGCCCCGCTTGTGGCACCTACAACAAGCGCCAGGTCCTCGAGGTCTGAGCGGCTGGTGAGAGGCGCGATGTCTGACGCCAAGGCGGAATCGACCGTCAAGAACAAGGCGGACAACACGGCCTCGTCCCACACGCTTCTGGAAGGGCGGCTCGGGTACAAGCTCGAGTCCGCCCTTCTGGTGCGTGCGCTGACCCACCGTTCCTACGCATACGAGAACGGCGGTCTGCCGACGAATGAGCGGCTCGAGTTCCTCGGGGACTCGGTGCTCGGCCTCGTCGTCACGGACACGCTGTACCGCACCCACCCCGACCTGCCCGAAGGCCAGCTGGCCAAGCTGCGGGCCGCGGTGGTCAACTCGCGTGCGCTGGCGGAGGTGGGCCGCGGGCTCGATCTCGGTGCCTTCGTCCGGCTCGGCCGGGGCGAGGAAGGCACGGGTGGCAGGGACAAGGCCTCGATCCTCGCCGACACGCTGGAAGCGGTGATCGGCGCGGTCTATCTCGACCAGGGGCTGGACGTGGCGGCGGAGCTGGTGCACCGCCTCTTCGATCCGCTGATCGAGAAGTCCTCGAATCTCGGAGCCGGCCTGGACTGGAAGACCAGTCTCCAGGAGCTCACCGCGACCGAAGGCCTCGGCGTACCCGAGTACCTGGTCACGGAGACCGGCCCCGACCACGAGAAGACCTTCACTGCTGCCGCCCGCGTCGGAGGCGTCTCGTACGGCACCGGCACCGGCCGCAGCAAGAAGGAAGCGGAGCAGCAGGCCGCGGAGTCCGCGTGGCGCGCGATTCGCGCGGCGGCGGACGAGCGGGCGAAGACGGAGGCCGCGACAGCGGCCGCCTCCGACGGGGTCCCCGACGTTTCGTCGGCCCCGACGACAGCCTGACGGCTGGGCGCGTGGGTCGTCTGACGACCCACGCGCCCATCGCTTTGCGGTCGGCGCCTGCCTGGCAGTGCCTTGCGCTATTGCCGGGTGCGGCTCCGTCCCGCGGGCGCCTGCCCCTGTTCCCCTGCGCTGGCGGGCGGCTGCCCAGGCGACCGTTGTTTGCAGTCGTTCCGTGGAACTTGGGGCACCTCCCAGCGGTAGCTGGGGAGTGGGCACAATCCACGACGTACGGGGCGCAGGCGCATTACCTGGGCGCCGTAGGGGTCCCCGGCCGGCACCGCAGGCGCGGAGGTACGCTGCCGACGCGTGGGGCGGCGCCCCAGTCGTCGGCAAGCCACTCCGGAGGAGACCCGTGCCAGAGTTGCCCGAAGTAGAGGTCGTACGGCGCGGACTCGCCCGCTGGACAGCCCACCGCACCGTCGCCGACGCCGAGGTCCTGCACCCCCGCGCCGTACGACGCCACATCGGCGGCCCGGACGACTTCACGCACCGCCTCAAGGGCCACGTCATAGGCGCCCCGAGCCGCCGCGGCAAGTACCTGTGGCTGCCGCTCGCCGACACGAACACCTCCGTTCTCGCCCATCTCGGCATGAGCGGACAGCTGCTCGTCCAGCCGACTGAGGCCCTCGACGAGAAGCATCTGCGGATCCGGATCCGGTTCGCCGACGACCTGGGGACCGAACTGCGGTTCGTCGACCAGCGCACCTTCGGCGGGCTCTCGCTGCACGAGAACACCCTCGACGGTCTTCCCGACGTCATCGCGCACATCGCGCGCGACCCGCTGGACCCCGAGTTCGACGAGGCCGCGTTCCACACCGCGCTGCGCCGCCGCCGTACGACGATCAAGCGCGCCCTGCTCGACCAGTCACTGATCAGCGGCGTGGGCAACATCTACGCGGACGAGGCGCTGTGGCGGGCCAAGCTGCACTACGACCGCCCCACCGCGACCTTCACCCGCCCCCGTACCACCGAGCTCCTCGGCCATGTCCGGGATGTCATGAACGCGGCGCTGGCCGTCGGCGGCACCAGCTTCGACAGCCTCTACGTCAATGTGAACGGCGAGTCGGGCTACTTCGACCGGTCCCTGGACGCATACGGGCGGGAAGGCGAGCCGTGCCGGCGCTGCGGCACCATCATGCGCCGACGCCCCTGGATGAACCGTTCCAGCTACTTCTGCCCGCGCTGTCAGCGCCTGCCGGTCACCAGGCGGCGTCTTCCGTAGGCGCTACGCGCGGCCGTCGAGGGTGCTGCGCTTCGCGTCGTACGACGCACGCGCTTCGAGCACCTCGTCCATCCGGCCCTCGACGAAGTGGATGAGAGCCGTCAGGCGCTCGGCAACCGCCCGGCCCAGGGGCGTCAGTTCGTAGTCCACGCGTGGCGGGTTGGTGGGCTGCGCCTCGCGGTGCACCAGGCCGTCCCGCTCCAGCGCGTGCAGCGTCTGGGAGAGCATCTTCTCGCTGACCCCGTCCACGCGGCGGCGCAGCTCGTTGAAGCGGAAGCTGCCCTCGTGCAGGGCACCGAGGGTGAGCGCACCCCACCGACCGGTGACGTGTTCGAGCGTGCCGCGCGAGGGGCAATGCCTGGAGAACACATCGAACGCGAGGTCCTGACAGTCCACGGCGCCCTCGGCCTGCGCGATGGGTTTCATGACGCCACCATACTGCCGCACAGCGCTAGCCAAGGGTGCGCGCTATCGAAAAGTTAGCGGCAAGGGGGCTCAGTAACGCATCAGAAGCCGAAATCCTGGGTCCACCACGGGCCGCCCGACTCGAAAACGGCGCCGACACCCATGGTCTCGTACTCGCAGTTGAGGATGTTGGCTCGGTGGCCGGGGCTGTTCATCCAGGCGTCCATCACGGACTGGGCGTTGGCCTGGCCGCGGGCTATGTTCTCGCCGCCCAGATCGGAGATTCCGGCCGCCTCGGCGCGGTCCCACGGTGAGTCGCCGTCCGGATCCGTGTGCGAGAAGAATCCTCGCTCGGCCATGTCCTCGCTGAGTTCCGCGGCCAGCGTGGCCAGCGCGTTGTCCGCGCGCACCGGGCTGCATCCGGCCTCGGCCCGCTCCTTGTTGACCAGCGTCAGCACCTGAGCCTCGGCGGCGCTCTCGGCGGACTGCTCACCCGAGCCGGAGCCGGAGGAGGGCTGCTCGTTCTCGGTGTCGGCGGTACGCGACGGGCTCGTCGTCGTCGCCCCGGAGCCGGAGCCGCCCGAGCCGGTCTCCTTGGCCGACGGCTTCTGTGACGGTGTCGCCGAGGGCTTGGCCGACGACGTCGACGGTGATGCGGACGGCGACGCGGAACGCTCGGTGCTGCGGCCCGTGTTGCCCGTCTCGCGGTCGTCGGCGCTCGCGCTCCCGCCGCCCTGCGTCTCCAGCTCCGACGGGGAGTCCGCGGCCTCGACCTTGTCGGGATTGCCCCCGCCGGTCCGGTAGTTGTCGCCGCCGGGCAGTATGCCGGAAGCCATGGCGACAGCACCCACGGCGACGGCCGCGGAAACGCCGAGCAGCCCCGTACGGACCGGTGCCGCTGCCCGCTTCCTGCGGCGGTGCGACCCTCCGCCGGAGCGGTTGGCCACGGGATTGGGCGCGGTGGGCGCGTATGCGTCCGCGTACAGACTGTCAGCGTACAGACCGGTGCCCGCTGCAGCGCGGCTCGTGGCGGCGCTGCCGGCGGCGGAGCGTCGGTGGCGTCCCATGCCTTGGCCTTCCTCGTCTCGCGGTCAACGTGCGCACCCGAACGGGTGAGGTCCAACGGATCGGGACGCTACCCCATGACGCGAGAGGGCGAAGTGTCTCCTGAGCAATTGCCCGGTTAGCGTGCACCCATGAACGAACATGTCCGGCTCACCGCATGGGTACGCGGACGAGTACAGGGAGTCGGTTTCCGCTGGTTCACGCGGGCCAAGGCTCTGGAGATCGGCGGCCTGAGTGGTTTTGCTCTCAATCTGGGCGACGGACGGGTCCAGGTCGTCGCCGAGGGCCGCCGGGCCGACTGCGAGCGCCTGCTCGACTGGCTGAGGAACGGCGACACACCCGGGAGAGTCGACGGGGTCACTGAGATCTGGGACACCCCGCGCGGCGGCTACGACGGCTTCGGCGTTCGCTGAGTCCAACCCCCGGGCCGGGGTCCCGTGACATGCTCCGGACGCCCGCCCCGACAGGAATGACCTGGTGGTTGCCAAGAATCGCTTGCGGTGGAAGGCTCCACAGGGAAGGATGATCGCCACGCCCTGAGGGCCCCGCAGTGAGGCAGCGCCGCACGTTCTACGGCCGCATGCCCCCGGGCTGCCCGCCGATGCGGGGCGTGATCGTGTTGACCGTCAAACTTTTTGGTGAGACGCTGGAAGCCCCGCGCACCTCAGCTGTTTGGCATGTAAGAACGGCAGCATTGAACTGAAAAGTGTCAAGCACCGCGGGTGCGATTCCCTCACGACCCATCGACCCACACCGCTTCGGTCGGTCACTCAGTGTGGAGGACCATCCATCATGGCAAAGGCGCTTCTCGGTTACGTCGGCGGCTCTGACCCGCGACTTCTCGCCGAGATGCGACGGCTTCAGCAGCGCGTCCAGGACCTGGAGTCCGAGCTCGTACGGATCCAGGCCGAGAACGACGCACTTGCGGCTGCCGCTTCTCACCACCACGGCGACCAGCTTCTGGAGAGCATCGACGTACCCCAGGCGGAGCCTGCGCTCACCTGACCACATCTGATGAACAAGCTGGTCAGGCTGTCCGTGTCAACCGCTTGAGAAACCTCAAGGGACGCTTCGGCGTCCCTTAGTACTGTTCGTACAGATGTCCCCCGCACACCCGACGGCATTCTTAACGTCTGATGTGCCCTGCACCTTCATCGATGAAACCGCAAGTTCATGCAAGTTCATGGAGTGAGACGGCAGGGCCCCGGAGGGTGACGCGCTGGACGCCTCCCCGCATGCAGAGAGGCCGGACGCCGCGGCAACAGGGGCGATGGGATCCTCCCGGGCGTTCAGCCCAGGGGGATTCCCGGTGCTGGAGCGGTGTCGGGTGACAGGAGAGAGGTAGAGTCCGGCGGCGTGCACCTCAAGGCCCTGACCCTGCGCGGGTTCAAATCGTTCGCCTCGGCGACCACGCTGCGATTTGAGCCCGGCATCACCTGTGTCGTCGGCCCCAACGGGTCGGGCAAGTCCAATGTCGTGGACGCGCTGAGCTGGGTCATGGGTGAGCAGGGTGCCAAGTCGCTGCGCGGCGGCAAGATGGAGGACGTCATCTTCGCCGGCACCACCGGGCGGCCCCCGCTCGGCCGCGCCGAGGTGTCCCTGACCATCGACAACTCCGACGGCGCACTGCCCATCGAGTACGCCGAGGTCACCATCACGCGGATCATGTTCCGCAACGGCGGCAGCGAGTACCAGATCAACGGCGACACCTGCCGGCTGCTCGACATCCAGGAACTGCTGTCCGACTCAGGCATCGGCCGCGAGATGCACGTCATCGTCGGGCAGGGCCAGCTCGACTCCGTCCTGCACGCCGACCCGATGGGCCGCCGCGCGTTCATCGAGGAGGCCGCCGGCGTCCTCAAGCACCGCAAGCGCAAGGAGAAGGCGCTGCGGAAGCTGGACGCGATGCAGGCCAACCTCGCCCGCGTCCAGGACCTGACCGACGAACTGCGCCGCCAGCTCAAGCCGCTGGGACGCCAGGCCGCCGTCGCCCGCCGGGCCGCCGTCATCCAGGCCGATCTCCGCGACGCCCGGCTGCGGCTGCTCGCCGACGATCTCGTACGGCTGCGCAACGCGCTCCAGGCAGAGGTCGCCGACGAAGCCGCGCTCAAGCAGCGCAAGGAGGCGGCCGAGGCCGAGTTGAAGGCCGCGCTCACCCGGGAGGCGCACCTGGAGGACGAGGTGCGCCGCCTGACGCCGCGTCTGCAACGCGCCCAGCAGACCTGGTACGAGCTGTCGCAGCTCGCCGAGCGGGTGCGCGGCACGATCTCGCTGGCCGACGCCCGGGTCAAGAGCGCCACATCCGTGCCCGCCGAGGAGCGCCGCGGCAGGGACCCCGAGGATATGGAGCGCGAGGCCGCGCGTATCCGTGAGCAGGAGGCGGAGCTCGAAGCCGCGTTGGAGGCCGCCGAGCGGGCGCTCGAGGACACGGTGGCCCACCGGGCGGAGCTCGAGCGAGAGTTGGCCGTCGAGGAGCGCCGCCTCAAGGACGTGGCACGGGCCATCGCCGACCGGCGTGAGGGACTCGCCCGGCTGAACGGCCAGGTCAACGCGGCCCGTTCGCGCGCCGCATCCGCCCAGGCCGAGATCGACCGGCTGGCCGCCGCCCGCGACGGCGCGCAGGAGCGTGCGGTCGCCGCCCAGGAGGAGTACGAGCAGCTCAAGGCCGAGGTCGACGGGCTCGACGAGGGCGATGCGGTCCTCGCCGAGCAGCACGAGGCGGCCCGACGGGGGCTCGCCGACGCCGAGGCCGCGCTGACCGCTGCCCGAGAGGCGGCGACCACCGCAGAACGCAAGCGCGCGGCCCTTGCCGCCAGGCGTGAGGCCCTGGCGCTGGGGTTGCGGCGCAAGGACGGTACGGGTGCGCTGCTGGGGGCGAAGGACCGCCTGACGGGGCTGCTGGGGCCGGCCGCGGAACTGCTGTCGGTCGCCCCTGGGTTCGAGGTGGCGGTGGCGGCCGCGCTCGGTGCGGCTGCCGACGCGGTGGCCGTGGCCAATCCGTCGACCGCAGCAGAAGCGATCCGCCTGCTGCGCAAACAGGACGCGGGCCGCGCGGCGATGCTGCTGGGCGGGGCGCCGGAACCGGAGGCTGCCGGCGCCGCACGCGCGCGTGGCGGCGTTCCGGCCGCCGACGGGCGGACAGTGGAGGGCATGGCGCCTGGTGCTGCGGACGATCCGGGCGGAGTGGGCCTCACTGGCTCGGAGGCGTACCGGGTCGTCGGCGGAGCGCCGGAACCGGAGGCTGCTGCGACTGCACGCGCGCGTGGCGTGGATCCGGGGGGTGTGGGCCATCCCTTGGATGCCGCATCGCCTGGTGCCGGAACATCCGGGTCCGCGGTGCCCGATGCCGGAACACGGTCGGGGGGCACGCCGGCGGGTGGGCCCGGTGACGCGCCCCTCGTCGCCGAGCTGATCCGCGGCCCGGATGAACTGCTGCCCGCTGTGCGGCGGCTTGTGCGGGACATGGTCGTCGTCGGCACCCTCGACGATGCCGAGGACTTCGTCTACGGCCACCCGGAGCTGGTCGCCGTCACCGCCGAAGGGGACGTGCTGGGTGCGCACTTCGCGCACGGCGGTTCCGCTGGTGCGCCCAGCCTGCTGGAGGTGCAGGCGCAGGTCGACGAGGCCGCGGCAGAGCTGGAAGAGCTCGCAGTGCGCTGCGAGGAGCTGGCCGACGAGCAGCATCAGGCCACCGAGCGGCGTACGGAGCGCGCCGCGCTCGTCGAGGAGCTCGGGGAGCGGCGGCGGGCCGCCGACCGCGCGAAGTCGTCCGTCGCGCAGCAGCTCGGCCGGCTCGCCGGGCAGGCGCGTGGGGCGGCCGGCGAGGCCGAGCGGAGCGCCGCCGCTGCCGCGAAGGCCCAGGAGGCCCTGGAGAAGGCCGTCGCGGAGGCCGAGGAACTCGCCGAACGTCTGGCCGTCGCCGAGGAGATGCCGGTCGAGGAGGAGCCCGACACATCCGTACGCGACCGGCTCGCGGCGGACGGGGCCAACGCCCGGCAGACGGAGATGGAGGCCCGCCTCCAGGTCCGTACGCACGAGGAGCGGGTCAAGGGGCTTGCCGGACGGGCCGACTCCCTCGACCGGGCAGCCCGCGCGGAACGGGAGGCACGCGCGCGTGCCGAACAGCGGCGGGCCCGGCTGCGCCACGAGGCCGCCGTGGCCGAGGCCGTGGGCTCCGGCGCGCGCCAGCTGCTGGCCCATGTCGAGGTGTCCCTCGCGCGGGCCGACGAGGAGCGCGCCGTCGCCGAGCGTGCCAAGGGGGACCGGGAGCAGGAGCTGACCGTCGCGCGCAACGCCGGCCGCGATCTCAAGGCGGAACTCGACAAGTTGACGGATTCAGTGCACCGAGGAGAGGTACTCGGCGCCGAGAAGCGGATGCGGATCGAGCAGCTGGAGGCGAAGGCACTGGAGGAGCTGGGTGTGGAACCGGCCGGTCTTGTCGCCGAGTACGGTCCTGACCAGCTCGTGCCGCCCTCGCCCCCCGCCGAGGGCGAGGAACTCCCCGACGACCCCGAGCATCCGCGCAACCAGCCCCGGCGCTTCGTCCGCGCCGAGCAGGAGAAGCGGCTCAAGTCAGCCGAACGGGCGTATCAGCAGCTGGGAAAGGTCAATCCGCTGGCGCTGGAGGAGTTCGCAGCGCTGGAGGAACGCCACAATTTCCTCTCCGAGCAGCTGGAGGACCTGAAGAAGACGCGGGCTGATCTCCTGCAGGTGGTGAAGGAGGTCGACGAGCGCGTCGAGCAGGTCTTCACCGAGGCGTACCGGGACACGGCTCGTGAGTTCGAGGGAGTGTTCTCGCGGCTCTTCCCGGGCGGCGAAGGCCGGTTGATCCTGACCGATCCCGACAACATGCTCACCACGGGCGTCGATGTGGAGGCGCGGCCTCCGGGGAAGAAGGTCAAGCGGCTGTCGCTGCTGTCCGGCGGCGAGCGGTCGCTGACGGCGGTGGCGTTGCTGGTGTCGATCTTCAAGGCGCGGCCGAGCCCGTTCTATGTGATGGACGAGGTCGAGGCCGCGCTCGACGACACGAACCTGCAGCGGCTGATCCGGATCATGCAGGAGCTCCAGGAGAGCTCACAGTTGATCGTGATCACGCACCAGAAGCGCACGATGGAGGTCGCGGACGCGCTCTATGGCGTGTCGATGCAGGGCGACGGCGTCTCGAAGGTGATCAGTCAGCGGCTTCGCTGAGGGGCTCACGGCATCGCTGAAAGGCTTGCGGCATCGCTGACCTGCGATGTCTCGGCGGAGCACGAGGTCGCCGCACGAGGTCGCCTCGTCTTCTGATTTCAAGCCTTGAATGCAGCCGGCTGTGGGCCTGCGGGTAGGTCCGCTGCTACCCGAGTGCTACCCCAGCTGTTGACTTCAAAAATTGAACGCATATTCTCTGCGGCGTTGCTTTTACCTTCAGGTGGTGGGCCGCCCAAAGTTGTGCCCCACTGGAAGGGCCTGCCCCACCCCCGGCAACGCTGCCGGTGGCCCGAGGAGTACTCACGTGACCAGCGCAGAGAAGGCACCGGCATCCGGAGCCAGGGAAGCTCATCCCGAGCATCTTGCACATGTCGTCTTCATCGCGGCAGCGGCCGCGATGGGCGGCTTCCTCTTCGGTTACGACAGTGCCGTGATCAACGGCGCCGTCGAGGCCATCCGGGATCGCTACGACATCGGCTCCGCGACCCTCGCCCAAGTGATCGCGATCGCGCTGATCGGCTGCGCCATCGGTGCCGCCACGGCCGGACGGATCGCCGACCGCATCGGGCGCATCCGCTGCATGCAGATCGCGTCGATTCTCTTCACCATCAGCGCCATCGGTTCCGCGCTGCCCTTCGCCCTGTATGACTTGGCCTTCTGGCGGATCGTGGGCGGCTTCGCCATCGGCATGGCGTCCGTCATCGGCCCCGCCTACATCGCCGAGGTGGCCCCCGCCGCGTACCGCGGACGACTCGGCTCCTTCCAGCAGGCCGCGATCGTCGTCGGCATCGCCGTCTCGCAGTTGGTCAACTACGCCATCCTGAACGCCGCGGGCGGCAACCAGCGCGGTCAGCTGATGGGCCTGGAGGCCTGGCAGGTCATGCTGGGCGTCATGGTCATCCCGGCCATCCTCTACGGTCTGCTCTCCTTCGCCATCCCCGAGTCGCCGCGCTATCTGATCGAGGTGGGGAAGGACGCGCGCGCCCGTGAGGTGCTCGAAGAGGTCGAGGGCAAGGACGTCGACCTCGACGCCCGCGTGGAGGAGATCCGGATCGCCATGCACCGAGAGGAGAAGCCGACGTTCAAGGACCTGCTCGGCGGCAGTTTCCTCTTCAAGCCGATCGTCTGGATCGGCATCGGGCTCTCCGTCTTCCAGCAGTTCGTCGGCATCAATGTGGCGTTCTACTACTCGGCGACGCTGTGGCAGTCGGTCGGCGTCAACCCGGCGGCGTCCTTCCTGTACTCGTTCACCACGTCGATCATCAACATCGTCGGCACCGTGATCGCCATGATCTTCGTCGACAGGATCGGCCGTAAGCCGCTCGCGCTCATCGGTTCCGTGGGTATGGTCATCGGTCTCGCGCTGGAGGCCTGGGCCTTCAGTTACGACCTCGTGGACGGGAAGCTTCCGAGCACCCAGGGCTGGGTCGCCCTGGTCGCAGCCCATCTGTTCGTGCTCTTCTTCGCCCTCTCCTGGGGTGTGGTCGTCTGGGTCCTGCTCGGCGAGATGTTCCCGAACAAGATCCGTGCCGCGGCGCTCGGCGTGGCCGCCTCCGCCCAGTGGATCGCCAACTGGGCGATCACCGCGACGTTCCCGTCCCTGGCCGACTGGAACCTGTCGGCGACGTACATCATCTACACGATCTTCGCCGCGCTCTCGATCCCCTTCGTGCTCAAGTTCGTGAAGGAGACCAAGGGCAAGGCGTTGGAGGAGATGGGCTAAGTCCCCGCTGCCCCTCTCCTCGACTCCTGCGCCGCTCCGGCTCGGCCTCTGCCCGAGCCGGGGCGGCGCCGCACATGCGCGGCCACTCAGTCCTTCAGGCGCGGAAGCACCTGCTCGGCGAACAGGTGCAGGCTGCGCCATCCTTCGTCGACGGGCATGCCACCGCAGAGCGGATGCAGCACGTAGTTCTCCGCGCCCAGGCCCACGCACTCGTCAGGGGTGACGACGCGGTAGACGCCCTCGTCGCGCAGTTCGTCGACCGTCGTCGCCGCCGAGCGCACGGCGGACTTGATGTCCGAGGACTGCCAGGAGGCGTACGTACGCGCCTCGTGCAGGAAATGCTCGCCGTACTCGGCCCACACGCGGTCCGGGTCCTCGGCGATGTGCAGCAGCGGGGTCTCGGCGGCGGGCATCATGCAGAACCCCTCGGTACCGTACTCGGCGCACTGTGCCTGGTAGTACGCCTCCAGCTCCGGCAGGTGCGCGCTGGGGAAGAACGGCAGGCCCAGCCGGGCGGCCCTGCGCGCGGCGGCCTGCGACGAGCCGCCGACCAGCACCAGCGGATGCGGTTCGTTGTACGGGCGCGGGGTCACCTGGACCGTGCGGCCACGGAACTCGAACGGCTCTCCCGTCCACGCCTTGAGCAGCGTCTCGAGCAGCTCGTCCTGCAGCCGGCCCCGCCGCTTCCACTCCACGTCGAAGGCCGCGTACTCCTCGGGCCGGTAGCCGATTCCCACCACGGTCACCAGCCGACCAGCGCTGAGCAGGTCCAGTACGGCGATGTCCTCCGCGAGCCGCAGCGGGTCGTGCAGTGGGCCGATGACCGCGGACACCGTGACGGCGATGTGCCGGGTGGCGCCGAAGACCGCGCCGGCGAAGGCGAAGGGCGACGGGAGCCAGTTGTTCGGGACGCCGTGGTGCTCCTCGGTCTGCACTGTGGTGACACCGCGGTCGTCGGCGTACGCGGCCATCTCCAGCGCGGCGCGATATCGGGCACTCAGCGACGCCGGGGTGGCGGCGGGATCCACGAGATTGAAACGTACGACCGTGACGGGCATGGCTGACGTCCCCCTTCACCATGGGCGGGCGATGGGGGACGTTAGCTGACGGAGCATCAGATGAACAGGGTCAGATGGCTGCGGGAGGCGGTCATACGCCGACGAGTTCGGCCTCGTCGGACGCCCGCTCCGAGGGGACCTCCGCGGCGGGCGCCTTCGGCAGCACCGCGTACAGCGCGGCCGCGACGACGATGGTGGCCAGCCAGCCCAGGCCGTTGCGCCCGACCCAGGAGGTGGCCAGCGGGCCGCTGAACCAGTCGACCTTCGTGAAGAGCAGCCCCACCACGAGCGCGACGCCCCAGGCGGTCATCGCCTGCCAGGCGAAACCGGCCCGGTACCAGTAGGCGCTGGTGCGCCCGGTGTCCATGAGCGCCTCACCGTCGTACGTCCTCCTGTGCAGCATGTCGACGCCGAAGACGCCGATCCACGCGGAGAACGCCACCGCGAGCAGGGTGAGGAACGAGACGAACGACCCCATGAAGCTCGTCGCCACGTTCATCAGCAGATAGCCGAGCACCAGGCTGATCACGGCATTGACGCTGACCGCCCACGCGCGCGGGACCTTGATCCCGAGTGTCTGCGCGGTGAAGCCGGCCGAGTACATCGACATCGAGTTGATCAGCAGCATGCCGATCAGGGCCATCAGCAGATACGGGACCGCGATCCACGTCGGCAGCAGCTCGCCCAGGAACGACACCGGGTCCGATGCGGACGACAGGTCGGGAACGCTGACCGCCATGACCGCGCCCATCAGCACGAGCGGCAGGACGACGATGCCCGCCCCGCCGACCGAGTGCCCGACCAGGGCCCTGCTGGAGGCGGTGCGCGGCAGGTAGCGAGTGAAGTCCGGCGCGGACGGCGCCCAGCTGAGGCCGCCGGCAGCGAGGGTGCCGATGCCGGCGACCATCATCGCCGTGGATCCGGCGGGCTTGGCGAAGACCTGGGACCAGTCGGTGCTCGCCACGAGATACGCCAGCACCAGGACGCTGAAGGCGCCGAAGAGATATGTGGACCAGGTGCTGCAGACGTGCAGCACCTTGCGGCCGAGGCCGCTGATCAGGAACGTACCGGCGACGAATGTGACCAGCGTGACAACGGTCAGCGCCACGCTGCTCTCGACGCCGAAGCAGATGTCGAGGACGGTGAGGATCGCATACGCGCCGGTCACCGCGTTGATCGTCTCCCAGCCCCAGCGGGCGACCCAGATCAGGGCGCCGGGGAAGAAGTTGCCGCGCTGGCCGAAGACGGCGCGTGACAGGGTCATGCCGGGGGATCCGCCGCGTTTGCCCGCGATGGATATCAGGCCGACGAGCCCGTAGCTGAGGATCGGCGAGACCGCGGCGACCACGAGGATCTGCCAGAAGTTGAGGCCGCCGGTGACGACCAGGCCCGCACCCATGGTCAGCAGCAGGACGCTGATGTTGGCGGCCACCCGGGTGGGGAACAGCTCACGGGTCCTGGCGTGCCGCTCGGCGTGGGGGACGGGTTCGATGCCGCGCGTTTCGAGCGCGCCTTCAGAGGGGGTGGTGGTGCTCATGAAGGGGTGTCGTACCTCTCGCTCGGCTCGGCAGGAGAGCCGGGTGGGGGAGGCGTCATCGTACGTTAATCCGAGTTGCCCCATCAAGCGGCTTACGTGCTTGGAGGAATGTCCAAAGGCATGACCCGGGTGCCCATGGCCGATACTGGACGCGTTATGGACATCGTCATCCTTGCTGTAGTCATCGCCGTGGTCGTGGTCGGCGCGCTCGGCGGGCTCGTGGTCGGCAGCCGCAGAAGGAAGCAGCTGCCCCCGCCGCCCACCGCGCCCGAGATCACCGCCCCTCCGGCCGAGCCGCACGTCGGCGAAGAGGCCGAGACACCGCGCGACGAACCCCGCCGCACGATCGAGGAGGTCGACCTCCCGCTCGTCGAGCCGGGGGCGTCCGCGCCCGTCGTGGTCGAGGAGCCCCCAGCCCCGGCCGCCCCCGAGATCGAGATCCCCGAGCCGACCGCGGGACGGCTGGTGCGCCTGCGCGCCAGACTCTCCCGCTCGCAGAACGCGCTCGGCAAGGGACTGCTCACGCTGCTCTCGCGCGAGCACCTCGACGAGGACACCTGGGAGGAGATCGAGGACATCCTCCTCACCGCCGACGTCGGCGTCACCCCCACCCAGGAGCTCGTCGAGCGGCTGCGCGAGCGCGTCAAGGTGCTCGGCACCCGTACGCCCGAAGGGCTGCGCGGTCTGCTGCGCGAGGAGCTGCTGAACCTCGTCGGCACCGACTTCGACCGCACGGTCAACACCGAGTCCGCCCTGGACACACCGGGCATCGTCATGGTCGTCGGCGTCAACGGCACCGGCAAGACCACGACGACCGGCAAGCTCGCGCGCGTGCTCGTCGCCGACCGCAAGTCCGTCGTGCTCGGCGCCGCGGACACCTTCCGCGCGGCCGCCGCCGACCAGCTGCAGACATGGGGCGAGCGCGTCGGCGCCCGCACCGTGCGCGGCCCGGAGGCCGGTGACCCCGCTTCCGTCGCCTACGACGCCGTGAAGGAGGGCATCAAAGAGGGCGCCGATGTCGTGCTGATCGACACCGCGGGCCGGCTGCACACCAAGACCGGTCTGATGGACGAGCTCGGCAAGGTCAAGCGCGTCGTGGAGAAGCACGCGCCGCTGGACGAGGTCCTGCTCGTCCTGGACGCCACGACCGGCCAGAACGGCCTGGTGCAGGCACGCGTCTTCGCCGAGGTCGTCGACATCACCGGCATCGTGCTCACCAAGCTCGACGGCACGGCGAAGGGCGGCATCGTCGTCGCGGTCCAGCGTGAGCTGGGCGTGCCCGTCAAGCTCGTGGGCCTCGGCGAGGGCGCGGACGACCTGGCCCCCTTCGAGCCCGAGGCGTTCGTGGACGCGCTCATCGGGGAGTGAGCGCGCTTACCAAGTTGCGTACGCAGACGAGGGGCTCACCGCAGTACTGAATCGCGGTGAGCCCCTCGTCTGTGCCTCAGGCGCACATGCGGTGTGCCACGTAGGCCAGGGTCCCCAGCAGCAGGCGCGCCTGCGGCGGACCGGTGGGCGCGTCGAGGGCGGGGGAGCGCAGCCAGCGGACCGGGCCGAGGCCGCCGCGGTCGGACGGCGGGGCCGTGATGTGGTCACCGGGGCCCAGTCCGTGCAGATCGAGCGTGGCGTCGTCCCAGCCCATCCGGTAGAGAAGCGCCGGGAGCTCCGCTGCGGCACCAGGGGCGACGAAGAAGTGCGCCCGGCCGTCCGGCGTCGCCGTCACCGGCCCCACCGGAAGGCCCATGCGCTCCAGCCGTACCAGCGCGCACCGGCCCGCGGCCTCGCTCACCTCGATCACGTCGAAGGCGCGCCCCACCGGGAGCATGATCGCGGCGCCGGGGAACTCGCCCCAGGCCTTCGTGACCTCGTCGAGTGTGGCGCCCGCCCGGACGGCGGGCGCGAAGTCCAGGGGGTGGGCACCGGGAGCCGGGCAGTCGGCCCTGCCGCATGAACAGGCCCCGCCGACGGCTCGCGCCCCCGGGGCGACCTCCCATCCCCAGAGGCCGGTGAACTCCGCCACCGCAGTGCACTCGGAGGCCCGGCCGCGACGCCGTGAGCCGGGCCGGATCTCGCGCATCCCCCGGCTGCTGCCGATTGTGAAGCCCATGCCCCCTCCAACGGGTCCGGTCGGCCGGTGGTTACGAAACAGTCGTCCGTCGTCACTCTCTGTTCTCGCCCTGCCGCGACTCACCGGTCGTGACGGCGTCCGGCTGTACGGCGGGTGGTGCGCCTGGTCTTGTGCGCCCCGGCATGCATCGCTCCGCCGTTTCCGCTCGCCAGTGTCAAGTCAACCGTCTGTCACCGCCCCGGAGTTCATTCGAAGGGGTGGCGAATGGTGGCGATTCCTGGAACGGCCTCGCCGCAGGGGTGATCGTAGGATTACTTTGAGTGCACGAGTCCTGGAGATGTGTGCGCTCGTGGGTATGCCAAAGGCAAGTCGGTCCCGTACGGAGGGTGACAACCACCGGACGTAGGACCGCAAGACGCGGCATCCTGGGGGCTTGCGGCATTCCCGCGGAGACAAGTGGCTTGAAGGATGGGGGCGTTCCAGTGGGTGGCAACGGTGGAACCGGTGCGAACGCTGAGAAGCGCCCCAACGAGCTGCTCAGCTCATGGTTTGTGCGCAGTGGCTGGTCCAAGGGCGAGCTGGCGCGCCAAGTGAACCGCCGGGCCCGCCAGCTGGGCGCCAACCACATCTCCACCGACACCTCGCGGGTGCGTCGCTGGCTGGACGGCGAGAATCCGCGCGAGCCGATCCCGCGCATCCTCTCCGAGCTCTTCTCTGAGCGCTTCGGCTGTGTCGTCGCCGTCGAGGACCTGGGCCTGCGCGCCGCGCACCAGTCGCCCTCCGCGTCCGGCGTGGACCTTCCCTGGACGGGCCCGGGGACTGTGGCGTTGATCAGCGAGTTCTCGCGCAGCGACCTGATGCTGGCGCGGCGCGGCTTCCTCGGGACCTCGCTGGCCCTCTCCGCGGGCCCCGCCCTCATCGAGCCGCTGCAGCGCTGGCTGGTGCCCACGCCCGGCATGCAGCAAGGCGAGCCCGAAGCGCTGTCGGCGTCGACTGCGCGCCGCGGCAACCGGCTCTCCGGACCGGAGCTCGACCTCCTGGAGTCCACCACGGTGATGTTCCGCCAGTGGGACGCCCAGTGCGGCGGCGGTCTGCGCCGCAAGGCGGTCGTCGGTCAGCTGCACGAGGTGACGGATCTGCTCCAGGAACCCCAGCCCGCCGCGACCAACAAGCGGCTGTTCAAGGTCGCCGCCGAGCTCGCCGAGCTGGCCGGCTGGATGAGCTACGACGTGGGCCTGCAGCCGACCGCGCAGAAGTACTTCGTCCTCGCTCTGCACGCCGCCAAGGAAGCGGGCGACAAGCCCTTCGGATCGTTCGTCCTCTCCAGCATGAGCCGCCAGATGATCCATCTCGGCAGGCCGGAAGACGCCCTGGAGCTCATCCATCTCGCTCAGTACGGAAGTCGTGACTGTGCGTCACCGCGCACCCAGGCGATGCTGTATGCGATGGAGGCGCGCGCCTACGCGAACATGGGCCAACCGGGCAAGTGCAAGCGCGCCGTCCGGATGGCCGAGGACACCTTCGCCGACGTCGAGGAGTTCGACGAGCCGGAGCCCGACTGGATCCGCTTCTTCTCCGAGGCCGAGCTCAACGGCGAGAACGCCCATTCGTACCGGGACCTCGCCTATGTGGCAGGCCGCAGCCCCGCCTACGCCTCGCTCGCCGAACCCGTCATGGCCAAGGCCGTCGAGCTGTTCAGCGAGGACGCCGAGCACCAGCGGTCGTACGCACTGAACCTCGTCGGCATGGCCACGGTGCACCTGCTGCGCAGGGAGCCCGAGCAGAGCGCTGTCCTGGCCGAGAAGGCCATGACCATCGCCAAGAAGGTCCGCTCGGAGCGGGTGAACACCCGCATCCGGAAGACCGTGGACACGGCAGTGCGCGACTTCGGGGACGTTGCCGAGGTCGTTCATCTGACAGAGCAACTCGCCGTCCATCTGCCCGAGACACCCGAGACAGCGGAGGCCGTCTAGAGGTCGCCCAGAAGACCCCGGCCGCGGCCGGCCGTCCCGAACTGCCCGACTCGGCACCCCCACGCCAGGTCCCCGGGACAGCCGCGCCGCGGTCGGGCTGTTCCTTGCGCCCCGGCGCCTCCCCAGGCTCCGTCCAGGGGTATCCCCACTCGCGGACCTGGCTGGGCACCGTAGGGGTTTCTCCCTCGATGGCTGCCGCCGTGCAGGCGAGTTTTGCGGCTTCTCCCGGAAGGTTGCGCCACGATAACGATCGGGCGGCCCCCGATCCGGCAGTTCATGTATCCGTAACACCCACGCCCTCTTCGTCACTGCTGCGAAACATCGAGGGGCTTCCGTCGAAACGGCGCTGCGAAAACCTCTGGCGCATAACCGGCCCACCTCTCTAACCGCTCAGGCTTCGCCCGCACGGGGCCGTACTACGACGAGGAGACGCCGATGCCTCCAGGCATCACGCTTGCCGCAGACGCTCCAACGCTGTCTGCCGCCAACACCGGATTCATGCTTATCTGTTCTGCCCTGGTGATGCTCATGACACCGGGCCTGGCCTTCTTCTACGGAGGAATGGTCCGCGTCAAGAGCACCCTGAACATGCTGATGATGAGCTTCATCAGCCTGGGCATCGTCACCATCCTGTGGGTGCTGTACGGCTTCTCGATGGCCTTCGGCACCGACTCCGGCGGCGTCATCGGCTGGTCCTCCGACTACGTCGGACTCAGCGGAATCGGCCTCACCCAGCTCTGGGACGGCTACACGATTCCGATCTATGTCTTCGCCGTCTTCCAGCTGATGTTCGCCATCATCACGCCCGCGCTGATCAGCGGTGCGCTCGCGGACCGTGTGAAGTTCTCCGCCTGGGCGCTGTTCGTCGCGCTGTGGGCCACGGTCGTCTACTTCCCGGTCGCGCACTGGGTGTGGGGCACCGGCGGCTGGGCCTTCGAGCTCGGCGTCATCGACTTCGCCGGTGGTACGGCGGTCCACATCAACGCCGGTGCGGCCGCGCTCGGCGTGATCCTGGTAATCGGCAAGCGCGTCGGCTTCAAGAAGGACCCGATGCGGCCGCACAGCCTGCCCCTGGTCATGCTCGGCGCCGGTCTGCTGTGGTTCGGCTGGTTCGGATTCAATGCCGGCTCGTGGCTGGGCAACGACGACGGCGTCGGCGCGCTGATGTTCATCAACACGCAGGTCGCCACCGCCGCCGCGATGCTCGCCTGGCTGATCTACGAGAAGATCCGCCATGGTGCGTTCACCACGCTGGGTGCCGCCTCCGGTGCGGTCGCGGGTCTCGTCGCGATCACTCCGTCCGGTGGTTCCTGCTCCCCGCTCGGTGCCATCGCCATCGGTGCCATCGCCGGTCTGCTCTGCGCCATGGCCGTCGGCCTGAAGTACAAGTTCGGCTACGACGACTCGCTCGACGTCGTGGGTGTCCACCTCGTCGGCGGTGTGGTCGGCTCGGTCCTCATCGGCTTCTTCGCCACGGGCGGCGGCCAGTCCGACGTCGCGGGTCTCTTCTACGGTGGTGGCCTCGCCCAGCTGTGGAAGCAGCTCGCCGGTGTCGGTGCGGTCCTCGCGTACTCGCTCATCGCCTCCGCGGTCCTCGCCTTCCTCATCGACAAGACGATCGGAATGCGGGTCAGCGAGGACGAAGAGGTGGCCGGCATCGACCAGGTCGAGCACGCCGAGACCGCGTACGACTTCAGCGGCGCCGGCGGCGGCGCGGCCTCTCGCACGGCGGCGCCCGCCCCGGCCCAGGCAGCGCCGGAGACCAAGAAGGTGGACGCATGAAGCTCATCACGGCAGTCGTCAAGCCCCACCGGCTCGACGAGATCAAGGAAGCCCTCCAGGCCTTCGGGGTCCACGGGCTGACGGTCACCGAGGCCAGCGGCTACGGTCGTCAGCGTGGGCACACCGAGGTGTACCGCGGCGCCGAGTACACGGTCGACCTGGTTCCCAAGATCCGCATCGAGGTGCTCGTCGAGGACGACGACGCAGAGCAGCTGATCGACGTCGTCGTGAAGGCCGCTCGCACCGGCAAGATCGGTGATGGCAAGGTCTGGAGCATCCCGGTCGAGACGGCCGTACGGGTGCGGACGGGCGAGCGCGGTCCCGACGCGCTCTGACCGACGAAGAACAGGAGTCGCTGGGTGACGAGTGTGGACGTGAAGACGGAAGCGGAAGACTCGGGACCCAGCGGCTATGCGGCGGCCCGGCTGCGACTCCTCCAGGAGGAGTCGCAGTCCGGGCCGCCGCGCCGTACCGCCCTGGCCGACCTCACCGACGACTGGCTGAGCGGCCTGTTCACGGCGGCCGCGGCGGACGTGAAGGGCGCCTCCCTCATCGCGGTCGGCGGCTACGGGCGCGGCGAACTCTCCCCGCGCAGTGATCTGGACCTGCTGCTCCTGCACGACGGCAACGCCGACGCGGGTGCGGTGGCCTCCCTCGCAGACCGCATCTGGTACCCCGTGTGGGACCTGGGCCTCGCCCTCGACCACTCGGTCCGTACGCCCAGCGAGGCACGCAAGACCGCAGGTGAGGACCTCAAGGTCCAGCTCGGACTGCTCGACGCGCGCCACATCGCGGGCGACCTGGGCCTCACCGCGGGCCTGCGCACCGCCGTCCTCGCCGACTGGCGCAACCAGGCACCCAAGCGCCTCCCCGAACTCCAGGAGCTGTGCGCCGAACGCGCAGAGCGCCAGGGCGAGCTCCAGTACCTCCTCGAACCGGACCTCAAGGAGGCCCGAGGCGGACTGCGCGACGCCACCGCCCTGCGCGCCGTCGCCGCCTCCTGGCTCGCCGACGCCCCGCGCGAAGGGCTCGCCGACGCCCGTCGCCGCCTCCTGGACGTACGCGACGCCCTGCACCTGACCACCGGACGCGCCGCCGACCGCCTCTCCCTCCAGGAGCAGGACCAGGTCGCCGCCGAACTCGGCCTCCTGGACGCCGACACATTGCTCCGCCAGGTGTACGAATCGGCACGCACCGTTTCGTATGCAAGTGACGTCACATGGCGCGAGGTGGGACGTGTGCTGCGCTCGCGCGGCGCCCGACCCCGGCTGCGGGCCATGCTCGGCGGCGGCAGCAAGCCGACGCCCGAGAGGTCTCCGCTCGCCGACGGTGTCGTCGAGCAGGACGGCGAGGTCGTGCTCGCCCGTACCGCGCGCCCCGAACGCGACCCCGTGCTCCCCTTGCGCGCCGCCGCGGCGGCCGCACAGGCGGGGCTCCCGATGTCCCTGCACGCGGTACGGCGGCTGGCGGCCGCCGCCCGGCCGCTGTCCACGCCCTGGCCCGCCGAGGCGCGCGAGCAGCTCGTGACCCTGCTCGGCGCCGGACGGCCCACCGTCGAGGTGTGGGAGGCCCTGGAGGCCGAAGGCCTGATCACACGGCTGCTGCCCGACTGGGAGCGGGTGCGCTGCCGCCCGCAGCGCAACCCTGTGCACACCTGGACCGTCGACCGGCACCTGGTCGAGACGGCCGTGCGCGCCTCCGCGCTGACCCGCCGCGTCGGGCGCCCCGACCTCCTGCTGGTCGCCGCGCTGCTGCATGACATCGGCAAGGGCTGGCCGGGCGACCACTCGGTGGCCGGCGAGATCATCGCTCGCGACGTGGCCGCGCGCATCGGCTTCGACCGCGCGGACGTCGCCGTACTCGCCACGCTGGTACGCCACCACCTGCTGCTCATCGAGACCGCGACCCGGCGTGACCTGGAGGACCCGGCGACCGTCCGGTCCGTCGCCGAGGCGGTCGGCTCGGGGACCACACTCGAACTGCTGCACGCGCTCACCGAGGCCGACGCGCTGGCCACCGGGCCCGCAGCCTGGTCATCATGGCGCGGCTCGCTGGTGGCCGACCTCGTCAAGCGCGTCGCGGCCGTGCTCGCCGGTGCCGCGCCCGAGGAGCCGGAGCCGGAAGCGCCCACGGCGGAGCAGGAACGACTCGCCATCGAGGCGTTCCGCACCGGCGGCCCCGTACTGGCCCTGCGCGCCCAGACCGAGCCGCAGCTCGAGACCTCCGACGCCCCCGACGCCGAGAAGCCCTCAGCCGATCCGGAGCCGCTGGGCGTGGAACTGCTCATCGCGGTCCCCGACCAATCCGGAGTGCTGCCCGCCGTGGCGGGTGTGCTGGCGATGCACCGGCTGACCGTGCGCACCGCCGAACTGCGGGCGCTGCCTCTGCCCGACGGGGTGAACGACGAGTCGTACGACTCTGTGCTGCTGCTCGACTGGCGCGTGGCCGCCGAGTACGGCTCGCTGCCGCAGGCCGCCCGCCTGCGAGCCGACCTGGTGCGCGCGCTCGACGGGTCCCTCGACATCCCGGCCCGCCTCGCCGAACGTGACGCCGCCTATCCGCGGCGGCGCGGCACGGTGGCGCCTCCGCCCCGGGTCACGGTCGCCCCGGCGGCGTCGCGGCTCGCGACCGTCATCGAGGTGCGGGCCCAGGACGCGCCCGGGCTGCTGCACCGCATCGGGCGCGCTCTGGAGGAAGCCGGCGTGCGGGTGCGCAGCGCGCACGTCAGCACGCTCGGCGCCAACGCCGTGGACGCCTTCTATGTCACCGGGCCCGAGGGGGCACCGCTGCCGGGGGAGGAGGCCGCTTCGTTGGCCAGGGCTCTGGAGGAGATGCTGCGGGGGTGAGGACGTGCCCGGTGCCGGGCGTGCCTCGGTGCCGGACATGACCGCGACAGAGATGTGCCAAGTGACGGCACCGTAAGTGCCCAGTGACAGGGTGTGTCTCAGTGGCAAAGGAAGCGCCGGAGGGACAGGCGCGTGCCGATGTGACTGACATACCCCGGTGGCGGGGCCGTCTCGCCCGGCCATCCGGGCATCTCACTGCATATTGACGACAGGCGAGGGTGACCAGCTTGCCGGGGCGGATACCCTGGAGGGCGACCTGCTCCCGCACCCGACCCGAGGATCCGCGACCGCCGTGTTCGATACTCTTTCCGATCGCCTCGCAGCGACTTTCAAGAACCTCCGCGGCAAGGGGCGCCTCAGTGAGGCGGATATCGATGCCACGGCGCGCGAAATCCGTATCGCGCTGCTCGAGGCGGACGTGGCCCTGCCCGTCGTTCGCTCCTTCATCAAGCAGGTCAAGGAGCGTGCCGCCGGCGCCGAGGTCTCCCAGGCCCTGAATCCCGCGCAGCAGGTCATCAAGATCGTCAACGAGGAGCTGATCGGCATCCTCGGCGGCGAGACCCGCCGTCTGCGGTTCGCCAAGCAGCCGCCGACCGTGATCATGCTCGCGGGTCTGCAGGGTGCCGGTAAGACGACGCTCGCCGGAAAGCTCGGCAGCTGGCTGAAGGGGCAGGGTCACACGCCGCTGCTCGTGGCCTGCGACCTGCAGCGCCCGAACGCCGTCAACCAGCTCGCGGTCGTCGCCGAGCGCGCCGGTGTCGGCATCTACGCCCCGGAGCCGGGCAACGGCGTCGGCGACCCGGTCCAGGTCGCGAAGGACTCCATCGAGCACGCGCGCACCAAGCAGTACGACGTGGTCATCGTCGACACCGCCGGCCGCCTCGGTATCGACCAGGAGATGATGCAGCAGGCCGCGGACATCCGTGACGCGGTCTCGCCGGACGAGGTCCTGTTCGTCGTCGACGCGATGATCGGTCAGGACGCGGTCAACACCGCGGAGGCCTTTCGGGACGGCGTCGGCTTCGACGGCGTGGTGCTCTCCAAGCTCGACGGTGACGCCCGCGGTGGTGCGGCCCTGTCGATCGCGCACGTCACCGGCCGCCAGATCATGTTCGCCTCCAACGGCGAGAAGCTGGACGACTTCGACGCGTTCCACCCGGACCGGATGGCGTCCCGCATCCTCGGCATGGGCGACATGCTCACGCTGATCGAGAAGGCCGAGCAGACCTTCTCGCAGCAAGAGGCCGAGAAGATGGCCTCCAAGCTGGCGTCCGCCAAGGGCAAGGACTTCACGCTCGACGACTTCCTGGCGCAGATGGAGCAGGTCAGGAAGATGGGCAGCATCAGCAAGCTGCTCGGGATGCTCCCCGGCATGGGGCAGATCAAGGACCAGATCAACAACCTCGACGAGCGGGACGTGGACCGCACCGCCGCGATCATCAAGTCGATGACGCCGGGCGAGCGGCAGGACCCGACGATCATCAACGGCTCGCGGCGCGCCCGTATCGCCAAGGGTTCCGGTGTCGACGTCAGCGCGGTCAAGAATCTCGTCGAAAGGTTCTTCGAGGCCCGCAAGATGATGTCGCGGATGGCCCAGGGCGGCGGCATGCCGGGTATGCCCGGGATGCCGGGCATGGGCGGTGGCCCGGGTCGCCAGAAGAAGAAGCAGAAGCAGGCCAAGGGCAAGCAGCGCTCCGGCAACCCGATGAAGCGCAAGCAGCAGGAGCTGGACGCGGCCGCGCGACGCGAGCAGGCGGCGACTCAGGGCAACGCCTTCGGCCTGCCCGGCGGTCAGCAGGGTGCCCAGGACTTCGAGCTGCCGGACGAGTTCAAGAAGTTCATGGGCTGAGGCCCGCCTGTCGGGAACGAGACCCCGGAGTCCCACCCGGGAGCCCGAACCTCGTAAGGGGCGTCCGCAATGGCGGACGCCCCTTACACGTTGGCGTTACGCGTTGGCGCGGGAACCGTCCGCGCGCTGTCGCCTTCTAGGCCGTACGGGCGACGAGGTACCGGAAGATGTTCGGCATCCACACGGTGCCGTCCGCCCGCTGATGCGGATGCAGTGCTTCCCTCAGCTCCTTGTCGACCTGCGCCTGGTCCGTCGCAGCGGCCGCCGCGTCGAACAGCCCCGTGGACAGCAGACCGCGCACAGCGCTGTCCATGTCCGCGTATCCGAAGGGGCAGGCCACCCGTCCGGAACCGTCGGGCCTCAGCCCCGCGCGCTGGGCGACCTCCTCCAGATCGTCCCGAAGAGCGGGGCGCCAACTGCCCGTGCTGCGCAGCGGATCCGCCAGCTTGGTCGCGACGCGCAGCACGGAGGACGTGGCGCAGCGCTCCGGGGGACCCCATCCCGCGAGCACGACCCGGGTGCCGCGCTGGGCGAGAGGAGCCGCGGCCGCCAGCAGCCCACCGAGGCCTTCGGAGTCTCCCGCCATGCAGCCGATCGGCTGGAACGCGGTGATGAGGTTGTAGGCGGACCCGGCCGGGACGGCCGCGTCCGCGGGACCTCCGTCGATCAGCCGGGCGTCGACACACGCGCGCGTGCCCGGCGCAGCGTCGGACAGCAGCCGCTCCCTGGCGAGGACCAGTCGCTCGGGAGACGAGGGATCGACACCGGTGACGGACGCTCCCCGCCGCGCGGCCATCAGAAGGGCGAGTCCCGACCCGCAGCCGAGGCCGAGCAGGCGGGTCTCCGAGCCGATCTCGAGTCGCTCGTACACCGCTTCGTAGAGCGGAACCAGCATCCGCTCCTGGATCTCCGCCCAGTCACGCGCGCGTGCACACAGCAGGTCCACATGGGGCGTCGATTCCGAGTGGGGCTGATTTTGCCGCACGAGCGTAGGTGTCATCAATTGGCCCCAATCTGACGAGAGTTACTGCCTTGACGTGCTCCTGCGCCCCCCCATGCAGTGCACCCGCATCCCCCCGTATGCCAGAGAACTCCGCTTCCGCCGCGGCGTCCAGGGGTTACGGGCCAATGCTTGCGTGCCACCGTCGTGCGCCCCCGTGCGCCGTCGGATTGCTGCTCGTGAGTGTCCGAGTCGTACCATTCGCGCCATGGCCAAGGCACTTGTTCTCACGCCGCGCGCGGATGATTTCCCGCGCTGGTACCAGGATCTGATCAACAAGGCCGAGCTCGCCGACAACGGCCCGGTGCGGGGAACCATGGTGATCCGGCCGTACGGGTACGGGCTGTGGGAGCGGATGCAGCAGGAGCTGGACGCCCGGATCAAGGCGGCGGGCGCCTCCAACGCCTACTTCCCGCTCTTCATCCCCCAGTCCTATCTGACCAAGGAGGCCGAGCACGTCGAGGGCTTCGCCCCCGAACTGGCCGTCGTCACGCACGGCGGAGGCAAGGAGCTCGAGGAGCCGGTCGTCGTACGCCCCACCTCCGAGACGATCATCAACGCCTCCTTCTCGAAGTGGGTGCAGAGCTACCGTGATCTGCCGCTGCTGATCAACCAGTGGGCGAACGTGGTCCGCTGGGAGATGCGACCGCGGGTCTTCCTGCGAACGACGGAGTTCCTCTGGCAGGAGGGGCACACCGCCCATGCCACGTGCGAGGAGGCCCGGGACTACGCGGCGCACATCCACCGGAACGTGTACGCGGACTTCATGGTGAACGTCCTGGGCATCGACGTCGTCCTCGGCCGCAAGACACCGAGCGAGCGCTTCGCGGGCGCCGTCAACACCCTCACCCTCGAAGCCATGACGGGCGACGGCAAGGCGCTGCAGATGGGCACGAGCCACGAGCTCGGCCAGAACTTCGCGCGCGCCTTCAACACCCGGTACCTGTCGAGGGACGGCACGCAGGAGCTCGTCTGGCAGACGTCCTGGGGCTCGTCGACCCGTATGGTCGGCGGCCTGATCATGGCGCACGGCGACGACGACGGTCTGCGGGTGCCGCCGCGGCTCGCGCCTGTCCAGGCCGTCGTCCTGGCCGTGAAGGACGATCAGGCAGTTCTGGCCAAGGTGCGTGAGATCGGCGACCGGCTGACGGCCGCGGGCGTACGCGTCCAGGTGGACGACCGCACCGACACCCCGTTCGGCCGCCGTGCCGTCGACTGGGAGCTCAAGGGCGTTCCGGTCCGCATCGAGATCGGCCCGCGCGATCTGGAGAACGGCACCGCGCTGCTGGCCCGGCGCATCCCCGGAGGCAAGGAACCGGTCGCGCTCGACTCGCTCGCGGCGCTGGTGCCCGAGGTCCTCGAGGCGGACCAGACGCTGCTGCTGCAGCAGTCGCGAGAGTGGCGCACGTCCCGTACCAGCGAGGTGGCCGGCGTCGGGGATGCGGTCGAGGTCGCTGCCGCCGGCGGCTGGGCGCGTATCCCCTGGGCCGCCCTCGGCGAGGCCGGCGAGGCCGAACTCGCCGCGCAGGGGGTGACCGTACGGTGTCTGGTCACCGAGGACGGGGCGGTGCCGGAAGCGGATGATGCCCCCGGTACCGTCGCGATCGTGGCGCGGGCATACTGAACCCCCACAGCAGCGCGCAACAGCGACCGAAACGTCACTTGCGCATCGCGAGGCAACTGCTACCCCGGCGCGCCGACACCGGCTACGCGCCGGGGCGTACGCGCCACTACGTACCACCTTGGCGTGAGCTGTGAGGCTTCTCCGCAGATCAGCGCACCCGCCCTCGTCAGGACGCATGAGCGGCAACTGACGGGTACGTGCAAATTATTTGGGATGCCCCGGAATAGGAACACTGAGGCACCCCGGCTCGTTCTCACGACGTGAGCACGACACCACCTGTTCTCGCCGCAGAGCTGGCACAGGCGTGGGCCGACATTCAGCGGCACCACCCCGAGCTGCCGGACCTCGCCGAGCCCGAATCCCTGATCGGGGAGTCGTCGTCCGCCTGCGGGCACGAGCTCTCCTTCGAGCGACTGCTCCATGAGGCAGTCCACGGCATCGCCGCCGCACGCGGAATCCGCGACACCTCGCGCGCCGGCCGGTACCACAACCGCAGATTCCTCGCGATCGCCGAGGAGATGGGCCTGGACCACCCGGACGAGCCGCACCCCAGCAGCGGTTTCTCGCTGGTCACGCTCAACCCCGAGGCGAAGAAGCGCTACCGCCCCACGATCGAGCGGCTGCAGCGCGCCCTCAAGGCGCACTCCGCCGCGACCGCGGGCGACACGGCGCGCAGCTTCCGGGGCCCGGCCGCCCGGCACGGCTCCTCCGGGGGCGGCGTCCGCGTCAAGGCGGTGTGCGACTGCGGGCGCAATGTGCGGGTCGTCCCGTCCGTCCTCGCTCAGGCGCCGATCGTCTGCGGGGGCTGCGGCAAGCCCTTCCGTATCCCCGAAGCGGTCGCCGCGGTTGCGAGCTGAACCGCTCCAGGAGCCCGCACGGCGCCGGGACGGGGCGCCATGCGGGCTGCCTTGACGACGGCGCCGGTCCGGGTTCGGCCGTGTCCTTGGCGTATGGCACAATGGCTAGCTGTACTCGACAGTCGCACAGGACCCCTCTCTCCTCCGGCTGACGCGTCCATCGGGCCATCGGGTACCGCAACCCCACGCGGCATCTCGTTGTGCCCAACCACGTCAAGACCAGGAGACACCACTCCCGTGGCAGTCAAGATCAAGCTGAAGCGTCTGGGCAAGATCCGTTCGCCTCACTACCGCATCGTCGTCGCCGACTCCCGTACCCGCCGTGACGGCCGGGCCATCGAGGAGATCGGTCTGTACCACCCGGTGCAGAACCCGTCGCGCATCGAGGTCGACGCCGAGCGCGTGGCGTACTGGCTGGGTGTCGGCGCGCAGCCGACCGAGCCTGTTCTGGCCATTCTCAAGAAGACCGGCGACTGGCAGAAGTTCAAGGGCGAGCCCGCCCCGGCCCCGCTGCTCGTTGCCGAGCCGAAGGCCACGCGCCCCTCCTTCGACGCCCTGGGCGGCGAGGACGAGGCCAAGGGTGAGGCGATCACCCAGAAGAAGAAGGCTGAGAAGAAGGACGAGGCCCCGGCCGAGTCCGAGTCGACCGAGGCCTGAGCATGCTCGAGGAGGCTCTCGAGCACCTCGTGAAGGGCATCGTCGACAACCCTGACGATGTGCAGGTGGCCTCGCGCAACCTGCGTCGCGGGCGCGTGCTCGAGGTCCGGGTCCACCCCGACGACCTCGGCAAGGTGATCGGTCGCAACGGCCGCACCGCGCGCGCCCTGCGCACCGTCGTGGGCGCCATCGGCGGCCGCGGCGTCCGCGTCGACCTGGTCGACGTCGACAACGTCCGCTGACGCACAACGCAGCACCGGCTCGGGCCGGGGAGGGCCACTGGGCCGTCCCCGGCCCGTAGTCGTACGAGCCGCCTGAAGGCTCGCAGTCGTTCCGACAGGAGATCAAGCACAGTGCAGCTGGTAGTCGCACGGATCGGCCGCGCCCACGGCATCAAGGGCGAGGTCACCGTCGAGGTACGTACCGACGAGCCGGAACTGCGGCTCGCGCCCGGCGCCGTCCTGGCCACCGACCCGGCCGCCACCGGCCCGCTGACCATCGAGACGGGCCGCGTCCACAGCGGCCGCCTCCTGCTGCGCTTCGAGGGCGTGAACGACCGCAACGCCGCCGAGGCGCTGCGCAACACGCTCCTGATCGCCGAGGTCGACCCGGAGGAACTGCCCGAGGGTGAGGACGAGTACTACGACCACCAGCTGATCGATCTGGACGTGGTCACCAAGGACGGCGTGGAGGTCGGCCGGATCACCGAGATCTCGCACCTGCCCTCGCAGGACCTCTTCGTCGTGGAGCGCCCGGACGGCAGCGAGGTCTACGTGCCGTTCGTCGAGGAGATCGTCACCGAGATCGACCTCGAGGAACAGCGCGCGGTCATCGACCCGCCGCCCGGCCTGATCGACGACCGGGCCGAGATCGCGTCCTCGCGAGACGATTCTCGAGAAGAGGCGTAATGCGGCTCGACGTCGTCACGATCTTCCCCGAGTACCTGGAACCGCTGAACGTCTCCCTCGTCGGCAAGGCACGCGCGCGTGGCCAGCTGAACGTGCACGTGCATGATCTGCGTACCTGGACGTATGACCGGCACAACACGGTGGACGACACCCCGTACGGCGGCGGCCCGGGCATGGTCATGAAGACCGAGCCCTGGGGCGACGCACTCGACGACATCACGGCCGAGGGATACGAGACCGGCTCCCACGGCCCCGTCCTGGTCGTCCCCACGCCCAGCGGGCGCCCCTTCACCCAGGAACTCGCCGTCGAGCTCTCCGAGCGGCCCTGGCTGATCTTCACGCCTGCCCGGTACGAGGGCATCGACCGCCGCGTCGTCGACGAGTACGCGACCCGGATACCCGTCTACGAGGTGTCCATCGGCGACTACGTGCTGGCCGGCGGCGAGGCGGCCGTCCTGGTCATCACGGAGGCCGTGGCCCGGCTGCTGCCCGGCGTCCTCGGCAACGCCGAGTCCCACCGCGACGACTCCTTCGCGCCCGGCGCCATGGCCAACCTCCTGGAGGGGCCCGTCTACACCAAGCCGCCCCAGTGGCGCGGCCGCGGCATCCCGGACGTGCTGCTCAGCGGCCACCACGGCAAGATCGCCCGCTGGCGCAGGGACGAGGCACTGCGTCGTACGACGCGCAACCGGCCCGACCTGATCGAGCGCTGCGAGCCGTCGGCCTTCGACAAGAAGGACCGCGAAATGCTCTCCATCCTGGGCTGGGCGCCCGGGCCGGACGGCCGATTTTGGCGCAGGCCAGAGGCCGTGGAAGAATAGACCGCTGTTGTGCGTCGTCCGGCGTGCGCCCCTGCCACAGGGGGACACGACGCCCGCCCCCGACGACCACGGCACTCGCACTCCCACTTCGATATCCCGTTGATGACCTGTGGCATCAGCGAAGAAAGCAGACGATCATGTCTCACCTGCTCGACTCCGTCGACAGCGCGTCGCTGCGCAGCGACATCCCGGCCTTCCGCCCGGGTGACACCGTCAACGTCCACGTGCGCGTCATCGAGGGCAACCGCTCCCGTGTGCAGCAGTTCAAGGGCGTTGTGATCCGTCGCCAGGGCTCCGGTGTCCGTGAGACCTTCACGGTCCGCAAGGTCTCCTTCTCTGTCGGCGTCGAGCGCACTTTCCCGGTGCACACCCCGATCGTCGAGAAGATCGAGCTCGTCACCCGCGGTGACGTGCGCCGCGCCAAGCTGTACTACCTGCGCGACCTGCGCGGCAAGGCGGCGAAGATCAAGGAGAAGCGCGAGAGCTGAGCTCCCGCGAACAAGGCGTAAACGGGCGTCACAGCGGGGCCGGATACCATCTGGCCCCGATGGACACCGCAGAACAGCCGACGGAGCGCGACCGCTCCTCCCGCCCTTCCCAGTCCGAGGAGATCTCGGATCCGGAGGGGCCGGAGGAACGGTCGCGTTCTGCGTTGGGGGCCACCATGTCGGCACCCACCATGTCGGCACCCGCCGCGTCGGCCCCCACTGCGCCGGGGGCCGGAATCACGCAGTGGCTGCCCGGCGGACGACTCACCATGACCGCGCTGCTCTGCCTGGTGTTTCTGCTGCTGTTCAGCCGGTTTGTGATGCAGCCGTTCCAGATCCCCAGCAGCTCCATGGAACCCGCGTTCCAGGTGGGGGACCGCGTACTCGTGAACAAGTTGGCGTACCGTTTCGGTTCTGAGCCGCTCCGTGGTGACGTCGTGGTCTTCGACGGCACCGGTTACTTCGGCGACGCCGACTACATCAAGCGAGTCGTGGGCATAGGGGGAGACCATGTGGTCTGCTGCGACAGGCAGGGGAGGATCGAGGTGAACGACCGGTCGGTGGACGAGACGTACCTCTACCCGGGAGACACCCCCTCGCAGGTCACATTTGACGTCGTCGTGCCCGACGGCAGACTTTTCGTGCTCGGCGACCACCGCAGCGACTCGAGCGACTCCCGCGACCACCTCGGATCGCCCGGCGGTGGCATGGTCCCCGTCGACGACGTGATCGGAAGAGCTGACTGGATCGGCTGGCCCGTCGACCACTGGACCTCCCTCCAGCGTCCGGACGTCTTCGCGCGCGTGCCCGCCTCCGGCGGTGCGCATGGGTAGCCGCGGACGCCCGCGCGCCAGCCATCGCGCCGACACCAGGCTGCCCACCGGGTCCCGGCCCACCAGCGGCCCCGTACTGCCGGGCCGCGCCGAACGGCGCAGGCTCGCCCGCAAGGTCAAGCGGCGCCGACAGCGCTCCGCGCTGAAGGAGATCCCTCTTCTCGTAGGTGTCGCCCTGCTGATAGCCCTCGTCCTGAAGACCTTCCTCGTGCAGGCCTTCGTGATCCCGTCGGGCTCCATGGAGCAGACCATCAAGATCGGTGACCGGGTTCTCGTCGACAAGCTGACCCCGTGGTTCGGTGCGAAGCCGGAGCGCGGCGACGTCGTCGTCTTCAAGGACCCCGCGAAGTGGCTCGAGCAGGAGCAGAGCCAGCAGACGAACGATCCCGTGGGGGTCAAGCAGGTCAAGCAGGGGCTGACCTTCATCGGCCTGCTGCCATCCGACGACGAACGGGACCTGATCAAGCGTGTCGTCGCAGTCGGCGGCGACACGGTGAAGTGCTGCGACGAGCAGGGGCGGGTCACCGTCAACGGGGTCCCGCTGAACGAGCCGTACATCCACCCCGGCAACAAGCCGTCGGTGCTGGAGTTCGAGGTGCGCGTCCCTCAGGGGCGCCTCTGGGTGATGGGCGACCACCGGGCGAACTCCGCGGACTCCCGCTACCACCGGCACGAGCGCTTCAGCGGCACCGTCTCGGAGGACGAGGTCGTCGGCCGCGCGCTCGTCATCGCGTGGCCCGTGAACCACTGGCGCAGACTGGAAGAGCCGGAGACGTACGCGTCCGTGCCCGACGCGGGCGGCGGAACGACCACCGCGCTCGGGCCGTCGCATAGGCTGGCGTCCGCGGATCTCAACGGATTGATCCCGCTCCCGAGCCCTGCGGAACTCCCGCTCGTTATGGGAGTGGTGGGCCTGCGCCGTACGGGACGTGGGCTGCGGCACGGAGTGAGGAGTGGATGTGGGGGATTTGGCGGTCGGCGCACGGTCCGGACACGACGGCCCGGAGGACCAGCCAGGGCGTCCCGGCCGGCCGGGTGCGGCAGACGGCGTGATCCCCGGGCATGAGACCGGAAGCGGCGGCACTGGTGACGGTGATGGCGGAGACGGTGGCGCCGGCGGGGGCGGCGGTCGTCCCGGCGGCTCGGGCAGGCACGGTGGGCAGCCGAAGAAGCCGCGTTCCTTCTGGAAGGAGCTCCCGCTCCTCATCGGTATCGCGCTGCTCCTCGCGCTGCTGATCAAGACCTTCCTGGTGCAGGCGTTCTCGATCCCCTCGGACTCCATGCAGGACACGCTGCAGCGGGGCGACCGGGTGCTGGTCGACAAGCTGACCCCATGGTTCGGTTCGGAGCCGGAGCGCGGTGAGGTCGTCGTCTTCCATGACCCGGACAACTGGCTGGCGGGCGAGCCGACCCCCACGCCGAACCCGGTGCAGAAGTTCCTCGGCTGGATCGGTCTGATGCCGTCCGCGGAGGAGAAGGACCTCATCAAGCGGGTCGTCGCGGTGGGCGGCGACACCGTCGAGTGCAAGGGCACGGGCCCGCTCAGGGTCAACGGCAAGGTGCTGAACGAGCCCTACATCTACCCCACGAACACCCCGTGCAGCATGGACGACCAGGGCGGCCAGTTCAAGATCACGGTACCCAAGGGCAAAATCTGGGTCATGGGTGACCACCGGCAGAACTCGCTGGATTCCCGGTACCACCAGAACGACTCCAACGGCGGAGCCGTCCCCGTGGACAACGTCGTGGGCCGCGCCGTCGTGGTCGCCTGGCCGCCCACCCGCTGGGCCACGCTGCCGGTTCCCGACACCTTCGACCAGCCGGGTATCAACGCTGCCCTGGGTGCGGCTCCCGGGGCTCTGGGGCTGGCGGGCGCCGTGCCGGTCGTGATGTGGCGGCGGAGGCGGGTTGCCTCCGGTAACTCCGGGGTTTCTGGAGTGGGTACCGCCGGGTAGGGTGCCGTCCCAGATCACCGATCTTCCGCGGCCCGGACGACATGCCGCGAGGTCGAGTCTCCGACGTGGGAGAGCACTGGGATGAGCAGGACAAGTCGTACAGGCGAGGGGCCCGGCCGGCTCGGCAGCGTGCTGTCAGGGCTGGCCGTGGCCCTCGGCTGTGTGCTCTTCCTCGGAGGGTTCGTCTGGGGCGCCATCGTGTACCAGCCGTACACCGTGCCGACCGACTCGATGTCCCCCACGATCAGCGCGGGCGACCGCGTGCTGGCGCAGCGCATCGACGGCAGCCAGGTGCAGCGGGGCGACGTCGTCGTCTTCAGCCAGGCCTCCTGGGGCGACCTGCCCATGGTCAAGCGTGTGGTGGCCGTGGGCGGCGACAAGATCGCCTGCTGCACCGACGGGAAGCTGACGGTCAACGGCAAGGAGATCGACGAGCCGTATCTCGCCAAGGGCACGGAGGCGGAAGCAACCGGCATCCCGGCCACCACGGTGCCCAAGGGGCGGCTCTTCCTGCTGGGCGACGAGCGCAGCGGCTCGCTGGACTCGACCGCCCACCTCCAGGAGGTGGGCAATGGCTCCGTGCCGCGCAGCGCGGTGGCGGCCCGCGTCGACGCTGTGGCCTGGCCGCTCGACGGCATGCTCATCCGGCCCACGGGCTTCGAGGCGCTGCCCGGCGGCATCTCACAGCCGGGACCGCTGCGGCTCATGCTCGCCGCCGTGGCAGCGGGGGCCGTGCTCGTCCTTGGCGGGGCCGCGTACGGTCCGGTGGCCGCCCGCCTGGGGCGCAGCCGTGGCCGCAGTGGCGCCGGGCGGAGGGAGCCTGTGCGTGTCCGCTGAGGTGAGGGCCGGGTCGGGCGGCACTGGGCCAGACGGCAGCGGGGCGTTCGAGCCGGGGCAAGTGAACGGCGTGTTCGAGCCCGGTGCGGTGGCTGGTGGCGGTGTCAGCGAGCCGGGTGCCGAAAGAGGAGCGCCGGGGGAGCCCATGTCGTGGCGGAAAGTGGCGCGCGTCGTGCTGCTCGACCCGCAGGGGCGGATCCTTCTGCTGCACGGTCACGAGCCGGGTGATCCGGCGGACGACTGGTGGTTCACACCCGGCGGCGGGGTGGAGGGCGACGAGACCCGCGAGCAGGCGGCACTGCGCGAGCTCGCGGAGGAGACTGGCATCACGGAGGTCGCGCTGGGGCCGGTGCTGTGGCAGCGGACCTGCTCCTTCCCCTTCGCCGGGCAGCGCTGGAACCAGGACGAGTGGTACTACCTGGGTCGTACGACGCAGACGGCGACCGCGGCGACCGGGCTCACTGAGCTGGAGCGGCGCAGTGTTGCCGGAGCCCGTTGGTGGACGTGCCAGGAACTGACCGAGGCACATGAGACGGTGTATCCGACCAAACTCGCCGAGCTGTTCCGCAGACTGCTCGACGAGGGTCCTCCTGACCGGCCCGAGGTTCTGGACACCGAAATCGTCTAGGGGCCCGCGGGGCTGGTGGACAATAGGGGGACGCACGGCTGAAGGGGAACATGCCATGAGCGCCGAGGACCTCGAGAAGTACGAGACCGAGATGGAGCTGAAGCTCTACCGGGAGTACCGCGATGTCGTCGGTCTGTTCAAATACGTGATCGAGACCGAACGGCGCTTCTACCTCACCAACGACTACGAGATGCAGGTGCACTCGGTCCAGGGCGAGGTGTTCTTCGAGGTGTCCATGGCGGACGCCTGGGTGTGGGACATGTACCGTCCTGCCCGCTTCGTCAAGCAGGTACGGGTACTCACGTTCAAGGACGTGAACATCGAGGAGCTGAACAAGAGCGACCTGGAGCTCCCGGGCGGGTGACGGAGTTATCCACAACCGCCGGGTTGTCCACCAAGATCCAATAGGTGGCGGCGGATGCGTGACGGTTGGCGCCGGAGGTGGTGCCGACATGAACGCACGGAGCGCACTCGGCAAGTACGGCGAGAATCTGGCAGCACGGCGGTTGTCCGAGGCCGGGATGACGGTCCTGGAGCGCAACTGGCGCTGCGGCAGGACGGGCGAGATCGACATCGTGGCCAGGGACGGTGACGTCCTGGTCGTCTGCGAGGTGAAAACCCGCCGAGCAGGGTGTTTCGAGCATCCGATGGCCGCCGTCACACCGGTGAAGGCAGAGCGGCTGCGCGGGCTCGCGGAGCGATGGATCCAGGCGCACGGGGGTGCGCCGCCCGGAGGCGTGCGCATCGATCTCGTGGGCGTGGTGCTGCCCGGCCGCGGTGCGGCCGTGGTCGAGCATGTGCGGGGGGCGGCCTGATGGGATTCGCGCGTACGTGCTCGGTGGCGCTGGTGGGCGTCGAGGGCGTGGTCGTCGAGGTGCAGGCCGATCTGGAACCGGGCGTCGCCGCGTTCACGTTGGTGGGCCTTCCCGACAAGAGTCTCTCGGAGAGCCGGGACAGGGTCAGGGCCGCGGTGGTCAATTCGGGCGCGGAGTGGCCGCAGAAGAAGCTCACGGTCGGCCTGAGCCCGGCGTCGGTCCCCAAGGGCGGCAGCGGCTTCGATCTGGCCGTCGCATGCGCTGTCCTGGGGGCGGCCGAGCGGATCGACCCACGAGTGCTGTCCGACGTCGTCATGATCGGGGAGCTGGGTCTTGACGGACGGGTCCGGCCGGTTCGGGGAGTCCTGCCGGCCGTGCTGGCGGCGGCCGACGCGGGCTACGAACAGGTGGTGGTCCCGGAGTGCACGGCGGCGGAGGCCACGCTGGTCCCCGGCGTGTCCGTGCTGGGCGTCCGGAGCCTGCGGCAGCTGATCGCGGTACTGACGGACGAGCCGGTGCCGGAGGAGGAGCCGGAGGAGGAGGGGCGCCCCGATCCGCTGCTCGCCGGCCTCTGCATGCCCGGGGCGGGCCTGGGCACGGGCCTGAGCAGCATCGGCACCGTTGATCAGGAGCACGGTCACGATCTCGCCGATGTCGTCGGACAGTCGGCGGCGCGTACGGCGATGGAAGTCGCCGCCGCTGGCGGGCACCACGTATTCCTGCAAGGGCCCCCGGGAGCCGGAAAGACGATGCTGGCCGAACGCATGCCGGCCATCCTGCCTCGGCTGACCAGGGAGGAGTCCCTGGAGGTGACGGCGGTCCACTCGGTGGCCGGCATGCTGCCTCCCGGCAAGCCGCTGGTGGACAGCCCGCCTTACTGCTCCCCGCACCACTCGGCGACCATGCAGTCACTCGTCGGCGGCGGCCAGGGAGTGGCGCGGCCGGGGGCCGTGTCGCTCGCTCATCGCGGAGTGCTGTTCCTGGACGAAGCCCCCGAATTCAGCAGCCACGCCCTGGACGCCCTGCGCCAGCCGCTCGAATCGGGCCACGTGGTGATCGCGCGCAGCGCGGGCGTGGTGCGGCTGCCCGCCAGGTTCCTGATGGTGCTGGCCGCCAACCCCTGCCCCTGCGGCAGATACACGGTGGCGGGTGAGGGGTGCGACTGCCCGCCCTCGGTCATCCGCCGCTATCAGGCCAGGCTCTCCGGCCCGCTGCTCGACCGGGTCGATCTCCGGGTGGAGGTCGAGCGCGTCACCCGCTCCGAGCTGACGGCAAGCGGTGCAGGGGGCGAATCGACCCGCACCGTCGCCGAGCGGGTGCGCGTGGCGCGAGAGCGCTCGGCCGCGAGACTGGCGGGCACTCCCTGGCGAACGAACGGCGAGGTGCCCGGGCACGAGTTGCGCAGCAAGTGGCGGGCCCTACCGGGCGCGATGGCCGGGGCCGAGCGCGATCTCGAGCGCGGGCTGCTGACAGCACGCGGCCTGGACCGCGTCCTGCGCGTCGCCTGGACCGTCGCTGACCTGGCTGGGCACGACCGTCCCGATGCCGGCGACGTGGCCCTGGCACTGCAGCTGCGCACAGGGATTCAGCGCGGGGTACCGATGGCGATCGGCACCCCGCGATGAGCGGCGGCGGCGCGACGGACGAGGAGCGGCTGGCGAGAGTCACCCTGAGCCGGATCATCGAGCCGGGGGACGAGGCCGGGGGCAGATGGCTGCGGGAGTTCGGGGCCGTGCACGTGGCGCGGCGCATCGTCGAGGGCGAAGAGCCGTTGCCCGGTGTGTCCCCGAGGCGCTGGGCAGGGCTGCGGGCGAGGGCCGCCCATGCACGGCCCGAGCAGGACCTGGCCGTGGCGCGGGACGTGGGCGCACGGTTCGTATGCCCGGGGGACGTGGAGTGGCCGGCGCAACTGGAGGACCTGGGGGACACGCGACCGGTCGGGCTCTGGGTGCGCGGGCGGCCCTCGCTGCGGATATGGGCACTGCGCTCGGTCGCGGTCGTCGGAGCGCGAGCCTGCACCGAGTACGGCGCGCACATGGCCGCCGCCCTGAGCGCGGGTCTCGCCGAGCGCGGCTGGGTCGTAGTGTCCGGTGGTGCCTACGGGGTGGACGGCGCTGCCCACCGCGGGGCGCTCGGGGCCGGCGGTGCGACCGTCGCGGTGCTGGCGTGCGGCGTTGACCGGCCCTATCCACGGGGGCACACCCAGTTGATCGGGCGCATCGTGGAACAGGGACTGGTCGTGGGCGAGTTGCCACCAGGCGACCATCCGACGCCCAGCAGATTCATCCTCCGCAACAGGGTGATCGCCGCGCTCACCACGGGCACCGTCGTCGTCGAGGCGGCGTATCGCAGCGGTGCGCTCGTCACGGCGCGCAGTGCGCAGCGCATGGGGCGCCCGACGATGGGGGTGCCGGGTCCCGCCACCAGCGGGCTCTCCTCCGGGGTGCATGAACTGCTCCGCGGGGAGGCGGTCCTCGTCACGGACGCCGCGGAAGTGATCGAGCTGGTCGGGGACATCGGTGAGCTCGCTCCGGAGCGGCGTGGACCGGTGTTGCCGCGCGACCTGCTCGACCCTGGCGCCGCGCGGGTGCTGTCCGCGCTCCCTGCCGGTCAGGCCGCCGCAGTGGGCGACGTCGCCCGTGGCGCGGGTACGAGCGTGGATGACGCAGTCGCCAGGTTGTACGAACTCAGGTCACTGGGGTTCGTCGAACGACACGGCGATGGCTGGCAGTTGACACGCCAGGCGCTCGTGTCGGTCCCTCCGAATCACGGTTCCTTGTGACGGAGCGTGCCCTGCTCGCCTGGTGTCGGCCCGACGCCCTTGGCAGTTACCGCAGTTGGAGCTCCCCCACGGTCACGCACGGCGACGGGCGTGACCCGGCGGGGCGTCCGGCGGAACGTATCTTCACACGGGTGATCTGTCGGCCTTCGCGCACCGCGACACCCCAGTCACGCTACGCTCACGAGGATTCCGGCTCAGGACTCCGATTCACGCGGTCACTTGAGAATCGGGCCGGCACAGCCCGGCCCCACCCAGTTCACGGCAGAACGGCACAAGGCGACGAATGCCCCAGCACACCTCCGGGTCTGACCGGGCGGCAGTTCCCACCGCTGCCCGCGGCAGCGTGCGGCCTCCCGCCCCCTCGTCGCTCGACGAGTTGTGGAGGTCGTACAAGGCGACGGGTGACGAGCGGCTGCGTGAGCAGCTGATCCTGCACTACTCGCCGCTGGTCAAGTACGTCGCGGGCCGGGTGAGCGTCGGCCTGCCGCCCAATGTGGAGCAGGCGGACTTCGTCTCGTCCGGGGTCTTCGGCCTGATCGACGCGATCGAGAAGTTCGACATCGACCGCGAGATCAAGTTCGAGACGTATGCGATCACGCGCATCCGCGGCGCCATGATCGACGAGCTGCGGGCGCTGGACTGGATTCCGCGGTCAGTCCGTCAGAAGGCGCGCAATGTCGAGCGGGCCTACGCAACCCTCGAGGCGCAGCTGCGGCGGACGCCGACGGAGAACGAGGTGGCCGCGGAGATGGGCATCGCGGTGGAGGAACTGCACGCGGTTTTCAGTCAATTGTCGCTGGCCAACGTGGTGGCACTGGAGGAATTGCTGCACGTGGGGGGCGAGGGCGGGGACCGTCTGAGCCTCATGGACACGCTCGAGGACACCGCGGCCGACAACCCGGTGGAGGTGGCCGAGGACCGTGAGCTGCGGAGATTCCTCGCGCGGGCCATCAACACACTGCCGGAGCGTGAGAAGACCGTGGTGACCCTCTACTACTACGAGGGCCTCACGCTGGCCGAGATCGGCAACGTGCTCGGCGTGACGGAGAGCCGGGTGAGCCAGATCCACACGAAGTCCGTGCTCCAGCTGAGAGCGAAGCTGGCGAGCTTCGGGCGCTGACGGCACGTCCGAAACGCCGGATCATTCCCGGGTTTGCCGTAGGTGTGTGCGTACCGTTGTCTCCCTCGGCCCGCGCTGCGTCCGTACAGTGGATGCGTGCCAAGGATTCGAGCGGCCTCTGTGGCCGAGCACCGGTCGATGCAGCGCAGCGCCCTGCTGGACGCTGCGCGGTCCCTCCTGTCCGAGGGCGGTACAGAGGCGCTGACCTTCCCTGCTCTGGCCGAGCGCACAGGGTTGGCGAGGTCATCCGTCTACGAGTACTTCCGCTCCCGCGCCGCGGTCGTCGAAGAGCTCTGCGAGGTCGACTTCCCCGTGTGGGCGGCCGAGGTGGAGTCGGCCATGAAGCAGGCCGACGCGCCCGAGGGCAAGGTTGAGGCGTATGTGCGGACGCAGCTCGCACTCGTCGGGGACCGGCGGCACCGGGCCGTCGTCGCCATCTCCGCGAGCGAGCTCGACGCAGGTGCCCGGGAGAAGATCCGTGCCGCACACGGGGGCCTCGTCGCCATGATCGTCGAGGCGCTCGGACACATGGGTCACGCGGAGCCGCGGCTGGCCGCGATGCTGCTTCAGGGCATCGTCGATGCCGCGGTGCGCCGGATCGAGCTCGGCGTGGCCGAGAGCCCCGCTGCGATCACCGAGGCCGCGGTGACGATGGCTCTGCGCGGTGTCCAGGGATGACCTCGACCGGGTGATCCAGCGTCCACGGCCCGCGCTTCCCGTAGATGGCTGGGCCGCTCGGGTGTCGTGGGCGGCTCATTCAGGGCGGCTCACTCACTGCGTCCCTGCGGGCAGCGGAACCCCGGCCACCGGCAGCAGCCGCGAGGGGCCCCTGTTCAGCAGCCACGGCGGCAGGAGCGACAGCGGGTTCAGGTAGGTGTCGCCTCTCCGCAGCCCCCAGTGGAGGCACGCCGTGTCCGGGCAGTGGGAGCCGCCCGCTTCCACGGTGCCGATGATCTGGCCGGCCACCACCTCGTCGCCCTTCTCCACCTCCGCCCGTACGGGTTCGTAGGTGGTCCGCAGGGGCGGGTCGCCGGTGCCGTCCAGTTCCACGGCGATCACCCCGCGGCCCGCCACCCGGCCCGCGAAGGACACCCGGCCAGGCGCTCCAGCCCGCACCGGCGCCCCGGCGGCAGCGGCGAGGTCCACGCCACGGTGACCCGGGCCGTACTCCGTCGCCGGGGGCTCCCAGCCACGCACGACCACGGGCCGCACGCCCACCGGCCACACTTCCGCCACAGCGGGCACCGGCTCGGCGGGCCCAGCCCGCCCACGAACGCCCGGAACACCCCGAACACCCCGAACACCCCGAACGCCCTGAGTACTCTGGACCCGGCGCACCGCTCGGGCCGCCTCCACGGTCCCGCCCGCGGCGGTCGCAGTCGCTGCCTCCGCGAAGCCCGTCCCGGACCCCGTCCCGGACCCCGTCCCGGACCCCGCCCTGGGCGCCGCAACCGCGCCCAGCAGACCCACCACCGCAGTCGCAACCGCCACCGCCATGGCCATCCACAACCTGCTCATCCATCGCATGCGAGAACCGTGTCGCACCCCTGCTGATCCCGGGGATCATGGCCGGGATCTGTGGAGTACCGGCCGGTTGTGGACAGCTGCGTCACCCGGTGCCTCCAGGGTCCCGTACACTTCTGGTGGCGATCCGGGTCACCGGGTCGACTTCGCACGCCCCGATATCAGGCCCCTCCGTCAAAAGAGGAAAGCCGGTGTCAGCGCCTCTCGGTCCTTCGCGGCACGGCGTACAGCGGGCGTCAGGCGCGAGTGCCGTCCGGCACACGCGGCACAACCGAGAAACTCAAGGAGTACGGCCATGGCCGTCGTCACGATGCGGGAGCTGCTGGAGAGCGGCGTCCACTTCGGTCACCAGACCCGCCGTTGGAACCCGAAGATGAAGCGCTTCATCTTCACCGAGCGCAACGGCATCTACATCATCGACCTGCTCCAGTCGCTGTCGTACATCGACCGCGCCTACGAGTTCGTCAAGGAGACCGTCGCCCACGGCGGCACGGTCATGTTCGTCGGCACGAAGAAGCAGGCGCAGGAGGCCATCGCCGAGCAGGCCACCCGCGTCGGCATGCCCTACGTCAACCAGCGCTGGCTGGGCGGCATGCTCACCAACTTCTCGACCGTCTACAAGCGTCTGCAGCGCCTCAAGGAGCTCGAGCAGATCGACTTCGAGGACGTCGCGGCCTCCGGTCTGACGAAGAAGGAGCTCCTGGTCCTCTCCCGCGAGAAGGCCAAGCTGGAGAAGACCCTCGGCGGTATCCGCGAGATGCAGAAGGTGCCCAGCGCCGTCTGGATCGTGGACACCAAGAAGGAGCACATCGCGGTCGGTGAGGCCCGAAAGCTCAACATCCCGGTCGTCGCCATCCTCGACACCAACTGCGACCCCGACGAGGTCGACTACAAGATCCCGGGCAACGACGACGCGATCCGCTCCGTCACCCTGCTCACCCGTGTGATCGCCGACGCCGTCGCCGAGGGCCTCATCGCCCGTTCCGGTGCCGCCGCCGAGGCCAAGGGCGAGAAGGCCGCGGGCGAGCCGCTCGCCGAGTGGGAGCGCGACCTGCTCGAGGGCGAGAAGAAGGCCGACGAGGCTCCGGCCGCTGAGGCTCCTGCCGCCGAGGCTCCGGCCGCTGAGGCTCCGGCCGCCGAGGCCGAGAAGCCGGCCGAGGCCGCTGCCGAGGCTCCGGCCGCGGACGCCGAGCAGGCCTGACCCCAGGTTCGGTTGCTGACGGTGGGAGCGGCGTTACACAGCCCGCTCCCGCCGTTCACCCGTAGATCAGCGGCGAGTCACGGATCTGCACACGCGTGGAGACCGCGGCACCGTAGAAACCCGTAGAACCCGCAGATCTTCGATCTTCCAGACTTCGAGAAAGATTCACAGACTCATGGCGAACTACACCGCCGCCGACGTCAAGAAGCTCCGTGAGCTCACCGGCGCCGGCATGATGGACTGCAAGAAGGCGCTGGACGAGGCCGAGGGCAACGTCGACAAGGCCGTCGAGCTCCTCCGCGTCAAGGGCCAGAAGGGCGTCGCCAAGCGCGAGGGCCGCTCCGCTGAGAACGGCGCCGTCGTCTCCCTCATCGCCGACGACAACACCTCTGGTGTCATCGTCGAGCTGAAGTGCGAGACCGACTTCGTCGCCAAGGGCGAGAAGTTCCAGGCCGCCGCGAACGCCCTGGCCGCCCACGTCGCCAAGACCTCCCCGGCCGACATCGAGGCGCTGCTCGCGTCCGAGATCGAGCCCGGCAAGACCGTTCAGGCGTTCGTCGACGAGGCCAACGCCAACCTGGGCGAGAAGATCGTCCTGGACCGCTTCGCGCAGTTCTCGGGCGGCTACGTCACGGCGTACATGCACCGCACGATGCCGGACCTCCCGCCGCAGATCGGTGTCCTCGTCGAGCTCGACAAGGAGAACGCCGAGGTCGCCAAGGGCGTCGCGCAGCACATCGCCGCCTTCGCGCCGAAGTACCTCTCCCGCGAGGACGTCCCGGCCGAGGTCGTCGAGACCGAGCGCCGCGTCGCCGAGGAGACGACCCGCGCCGAGGGCAAGCCCGAGGCCGCCCTGCCGAAGATCGTCGAGGGTCGTGTGAACGGCTTCTTCAAGGAGGCCACCCTCCTGGGACAGCCGTACGCGCTCGACAACAAGAAGTCGGTCCAGCAGATCCTGAACGAGGCCGGTGTCACCCTGAAGCGCTTCTCGCGCATCAAGGTCGGCATCTGAGTCCGTACCGCGATCGACGGAAGACCCCGCTAGGGTCGACAGCAGTCGTCCGCGTACGCCACGCGCGCGTGCGCGACGGGCGACGGCAGAGCTGACGAGGAGGCCATTGCCGAGCATGGGTTGCGAACCACACCCCACCGGCAATGGCCTTCTTGGTATGTGCACCACGAGGAGATCTCCATGACCACCAGGGCCGACAAGGGCGAGAAGAGCGACGACGGCAAAGTGCCCGGCCGATTTCTGCTGAAGCTTTCCGGTGAGGCGTTCGCCGGCGGCGGGGGACTGGGCGTCGACCCCGACGTGGTGCACAAAATGGCCCGGGAGATCGCGGCCGTCGTCCGTGAGGGCGCGCAGATCGCCGTCGTCATCGGCGGTGGCAACTTCTTCCGTGGCGCCGAACTGCAGCAGCGCGGCATGGACCGGGCCCGTTCGGACTACATGGGCATGCTCGGCACGGTCATGAACTGCCTCGCCCTGCAGGACTTCCTGGAGAAGGAAGGCATCCAGTCCCGCGTCCAGACGGCCATCACCATGGGCCAGGTCGCGGAGCCGTACATCCCCCTGCGGGCCGTGCGCCACCTGGAGAAGGGCCGCGTGGTCATCTTCGGCGCCGGTATGGGCATGCCGTACTTCTCCACCGACACCACCGCAGCCCAGCGCGCCCTCGAGATCGACGCGGAAGCGCTGCTGATGGGTAAGAACGGTGTGGACGGGGTCTACGACTCGGACCCCAAGACCAACCCGGACGCGGTGAAGTTCGACGCCCTCGGCTACGGCGAGGTCATCACCCGCGACCTGAAGGTCGCCGATGCCACCGCCATCACCCTGTGCCGGGACAACAAGCTGCCCATCCTCGTCTTCGAACTCCTCACGGAGGGCAATATCGCGAGGGCCGTCAAGGGTGAGAAGATCGGCACGCTCGTGGGCGACCAGGGTGCCCGGGCCTGATCCACGGGACGCGACCGGGCCTTGATCCCGGGACGACCCCGTGAGGGGATGGACAAAGCCCTGCCGGTCGGACACCGTGCAGGAAAGAGACGCGACGCAGCCGGCCGCCCACTGGATGCCGGGCCCACTCAAGACACGCAGGAGCAAGTGGTGATCGAAGAGACCCTCCTCGAGGCCGAGGAGAAGATGGAGAAGGCCGTCGTGGTCGCCAAGGAGGACTTCGCCGCGATCCGCACGGGCCGTGCGCACCCGGCGATGTTCAACAAGATCGTGGCCGACTACTACGGCGCGATGACGCCGATCAACCAGCTGGCCTCGTTCTCTGTGCCCGAGCCGCGGATGGCCGTGGTGACCCCGTTCGACAAGAGCGCGCTGCGCAACATCGAGCAGGCCATCCGCGACTCCGACCTGGGCGTCAACCCGAGCAACGACGGCAGCATCATCCGAGTGGTCTTCCCGGAGCTCACCGAGGAGCGCCGCAAGGAGTTCATCAAGGTCGCCAAGACCAAGGGCGAGGACGCCAAGGTGTCGATCCGCTCGGTCCGCCGTAAGGCCAAGGACGCCATCGACAAGCTGATCAAGGACGGCGAGGTCGGCGAGGACGAGGGCCGCCGTGCGGAGAAGGAGCTCGACGACACCACCGCGAAGTACGTCGCTCAGGTGGACGAGCTGCTCAAGCACAAGGAATCAGAGCTGCTCGAGGTCTGATGAACGACTCTTCCTGGGGCGCGCCACCACAAGCCGGGTACTGGGGGCCTCCCGGCCAGGGGCCTGTCGCGGGAGCCGCCCCGGCGGGTCCCGCGTACGATGCGTATGGCGCCCAGCCTCCGCTGGAAACCCGCCCCATGCCCATCGTGTCCGACGTACCCGCGAGTGGCGGAGACCAGGATGACGACCGGGGGGCCGCGCGGCTGAGCGGCCCCCTGTTCCGCGACGAGGTGCCGACGCCGACGCCGCAGACGAACACGCAGCAGCCGCAGAAGCCGCAGGAGCCCATGCCCAGCGCCCCACAGCCCGTCCCCGCACCGCAGAAGAAGAGCGCGGGTCGCGATCTGAGTGCGGCCATAGGCGTCGGTGTCGGTCTCGGCGCGGTGATCCTCGCGTCCCTGTTCATCGTCAAGGCCGTCTTCGTCGGCGTCATAGCGATCGCTGTCGTCGTAGGCCTGTGGGAGCTCACCAAGCGGCTCAAGGAGCGCAAGGGCATCAAGGCGCCCCTGGTCCCGCTCGCAGTCGGCGGCGCGGCGATGGTCGTCGCCGGGTATCTCCGTGGTGCCGAGGGCGCCTGGGTCGCGATGGCGCTCACGGCGCTCGCCATCCTGGTCTGGCGGATGACGGAACCGCCCGACGGCTATCTCAGGGATGTCACGGCGGGTGCCTTCGCCGCCTTCTACGTGCCGTTCCTCGCGACCTTCGTCTCGCTGATGCTCACCGCGGACGACGGGCCGTGGCGCGTGCTGACGTTCCTGCTGCTGACGGTGGTCAGCGACACCGGGGCGTACGCGATCGGCTGGCGCTTCGGCAGCCATAAGCTCGCACCGCGCATCAGCCCTGGCAAGACGCGCGAGGGCCTGGTCGGCGCGGTGACGTTCGCGATGGCGGCCGGCGCGCTGTGCATGGAGTTCCTGATCGACGGCGGCACCTGGTGGCAGGGGCTGCTGCTCGGCCTCGCGGTCGCGGCGAGCGCCACGCTCGGCGACCTCGGCGAGTCGATGATCAAGCGGGACCTCGGCATCAAGGACATGGGCACGCTCCTCCCGGGCCACGGGGGGATCATGGACCGGCTGGACTCGCTGCTGCCGACGGCTCCGGTGGTGTGGTTGCTGTTGGTGCTGTTCGTGGGCGCCGGCTGACGTAGACCGCCTCATGGGCGGGCCTATAAGGTCCAGCTCATGGGGAGGGCACGTTTGGGGGACGACGGCAGGTACCACGGCGACCTGCCGTGCCGGTGGTGCGACACGCTCATCGACCAGGCCGGGCGGCGGAAGCCGCGCCTGTACTGCCGCGTTTCCCACCGCTGGAAGAGCTACGGGGCGTGGGTCGTCGGGGTGGTCGGCGGCATCTTCTGAGCGGATGGCCGACGTGGTGCCGGGGCCGGAACCGGGCGGCCCGGGCCACACCATTCGATCTGCGACACTGGTACGGCCATGCCTAAGCCCGGAGAACTCACTTTTGTCGCCCCCCGCGGAGCCAAGAAGCCCCCGCGGCACCTCGCCGACCTCACGCCCGCCGAGCGCAAGGAGGCCGTCGCCGCGATCGGCGAGAAGCCGTTCCGCGCCAAGCAGCTCTCGCAGCACTACTTCGCGCGGTATGCGCACGACCCGGCGGAGTGGACCGACATCCCCGCCGGTTCGCGCGGCAAGCTGCAGGACGCGCTGCTGCCCGAGCTGATGTCGGTTGTGCGGCACATCAGCTGTGACGACGACACGACGCGCAAGACGCTGTGGCGCCTGTTCGACGGCACGCTCGTCGAGTCGGTGCTGATGCGCTACCCGGACCGGGTGACCATGTGTATCTCGTCGCAGGCCGGGTGCGGCATGAACTGCCCGTTCTGCGCCACGGGACAGGCCGGCCTCGACCGGAACCTGTCGACGGCCGAGATCGTGCACCAGATCGTGGACGGCATGCGGGCGCTCAGGGACGGCGAGATACCGGGCGGTCCGGCACGGCTGTCCAACATCGTCTTCATGGGCATGGGCGAGCCCCTCGCCAACTACAACCGCGTGGTCGGCGCCATCCGGCGGCTCACCGATCCCGAGCCGGACGGCCTGGGTCTGTCCCAGCGTGGCATCACCGTCTCGACGGTCGGCCTGGTCCCCGCGATCCACCGCTTCGCGGACGAAGGCTTCAAGTGCCGCCTCGCCGTGTCGCTGCACGCGCCCGACGACGAGCTGCGCGACACCCTCGTACCGGTCAACACGCGCTGGAAGGTGCGCGAGGTCCTGGATGCCGCCTGGGAGTACGCGGCGAAGTCCGGCCGTCGTATCTCGATCGAGTACGCGCTGATCCGGGACATCAACGACCAGGCGTGGCGCGGTGATCTGCTCGGTCGGCTGCTCAAGGGCAAGCGGGTGCATGTGAACCTGATCCCGCTGAACCCGACGCCCGGGTCGAAGTGGACCGCGTCGCGGCCCGAGGACGAGAAGGCCTTCGTGGCCGCCATCGAGGCGCACGGTGTGCCGGTCACCATCCGGGACACCCGCGGTCAGGAGATCGACGGAGCCTGCGGACAGCTGGCTGCGTCCGAACGCTAGACCGGTACTCTGGGCTCCGGCATCCGCATACGGATCCGTTGCCTGGCGAATCCAAGGCCGATGTCTCCACATCGACATCTTCATATTCCGACAGGGGAGCGCCACAGCGCTGAGAGTGCGGCAGCCGGGGAACCGGTGGGCCGCAGACCCTCTGAACCTCGCCCGGGTCATTCCGGGTAGGAAGTTCGGTCTCTACTCAAGCTGTTGCGCCCTGCCCGCGGACCCTGAGGGGCCGTGGGCAGGGCCGCGTCTCTTCCTGGTCATCCCAGGAGGAAAAACTCAGTGAGCTCAGTGAGCACCGGCAAGGTGAGCACCAGCAAGGTCACCGGCAAGGTCACCCGTAAGAAGATCACGGCCGTCAGCCTGGCCACAGGACTCGGCCTCCTCACGCTCTCCGCGTGCGGCGGCTCCGACGGGCAGTCCGCCAAGGCGGAGTCGAAAACCGTGACGCTCGTCAGCCACGACTCCTTCGCCGCGTCCAAGGACGTACTGAAGGAGTTCGAGAAGCAGTCCGGCTACAAGGTCAAGGTGCTGAAGGACGGCGACGCCGGGCAGGCCGTCAACAAGGCGATCCTGACCAAGGACAATCCGCAGGGCGACGTGTTCTTCGGGGTCGACAACACGCTGCTTTCCCGCGCGCTCGACAACGGGCTCTTCCAGCCGTACGAGGCCAAGGGGCTCGAATCCGTCGCCGAGGACGTGCAGCTCGACAAGGACAAGCACCGCGTCACGCCGATCGACTCGGGCGAGATCTGCGTCAACTACGACAAGAAGTACTTCGCCGACCACAAGCTGGACCCGCCGGAGTCCTTCGACGACCTGACCAAGCCCGCGTACAAGAACCTCCTGGTCACCGAGAACGCCTCGACGTCCTCGCCCGGCCTCGGCTTCCTGCTCGGCACCGCCGCGCACTACGGCGACGACGGCTGGCAGGACTACTGGAAGAAGCTCAAGGCCAACGGCGTCAAGGTCGTCGACGGTTGGGAGCAGGCGTACAACGAGGAGTTCTCCGGCTCGGCCGGCGGCAAGCAGGCCGGAGGCGACCGGCCGCTGGTCGTCTCGTACGCCTCGTCGCCGCCCGTCGAGGCCATCTACTCCGACCCGCAGCCGAAGACCGCGCCGACGGGTGTTGCGACCGGCACCTGCTTCCGGCAGATCGAGTTCGCCGGGCTGCTCGGCAACGCGGCCAACGAGGAGGGCGGCAAGGCGCTGCTGGACTTCCTGATCAGCAAGAGGTTCCAGGAGGACATGCCGCTGAACATGTTCGTGGACCCTGTGCGGGAGGACGCCCAGGCGCCCGCGGACTTCGTCAAGTACGCCGTCAAGGTCGACGATCCGGAGACGATGGCGCCGGACACGATCGCCGACAACCGTGACCAGTGGGTCAAGTCGTGGACGTCGCTCGTACTGAAGTAAGGGCCGGTAAGGGCCGACGTCTCGGCCTGAGCCCGGTCCGCGGGAGCCTCGCGCGGCTCGGCCTCATGGCCCTGCCCGTCGCGTTCTTCGCGGCCTTCTTCGCCTACCCGGTGGCGGCGATCGTGGCGCGCGGCCTCAAGGTCGACGGTGCCTGGCAGTTCGGCCGTATCGCCGAGGTCGTGAGCCAGCCGGACATCCGGCACGTGCTGTGGTTCACGACCTGGCAGGCCCTCGCATCGACCGCGCTCACCCTGCTGATCGCGCTCCCGGCGGCGTATGTCTTCGCGCGGTTCGACTTCCCCGGCAAGCAGGTGCTGCGGGCGGTCGTCACCGTGCCGTTCGTGCTGCCCACCGTCGTGGCCGGCACGGCGTTCCTGGCGCTGCTGGGGAGGGGCGGGCTGCTCGACGAGATGTGGGGGGTGCGCCTGGACACGACGGTCTGGGCGATTCTCCTCGCGCACGTGTTCTTCAACTACGCGGTGGTCGTCCGCACAGTCGGCGGGCTGTGGAGCCAGCTGGATCCGCGCCAGGAGGAGGCCGCTCGGGTCCTCGGCGCCTCGCGGTTCGCGGCCTGGCGGAAGGTGACGCTGCCCGCGCTCGCGCCCGCCGTCGCCGCCGCCTCGCTGATGGTCTTCCTCTTCACCTTCACGTCCTTCGGCATCGTCCAGATCCTGGGCGGCCCTGCGTACTCGACCCTGGAGGTGGAGATCTACCGGCAGACGTCGCAGATCTTCGACCTCTCCACGGCCGCGGTGCTGACGCTTGTGCAGTTCGCCGCGGTCGGCGCGATTCTCGCGATCCATGCCTGGGCGGTGCGCCGCCGGGAGGCCGCGCTGCGGTTGGTGGACGCCTCCAGTACCACGCACAGGCCGCGCGGCGCCGGACAGCGAGCACTCCTGGGCGGAGTCCTGCTCACGATCGCCGCGCTGATCCTGCTGCCGCTCGGAGTGCTGGTCCAACGGTCGTTCAAGGGACCCGACGGCTACGGCTTCACGTACTTCCGGGCGCTGACCTCGGCAGACGGCGGCGCCTTCCTCGTGCCGCCCGTCGACGCGGTCGGGAACTCCCTGCAGTACGCGCTCGCGGCGACGGCCATCGCCGTGCTGATCGGCGGTTTGGCCGCGGCCGCCCTCACCCGACGCGCGGGCCGTTTCGTACGCGGGTTCGATGCGCTGCTGATGCTGCCGCTCGGCGTCTCGGCCGTCACCGTCGGCTTCGGTTTCCTCATCGCGTTGGACGAACCACCGCTGGATCTGCGCGCTTCTTGGATCCTGGTGCCGCTCGCCCAGGCGCTGGTCGGCGTGCCCTTCGTCGTACGCACCATGCTGCCCGTCCTACGAGCGGTGGACGAACGGCTGCGGGAGGCGGCGGCCGTGCTCGGGGCCTCGCCCTGGCGGGTGTGGCGCGAGGTCGACCTGCCGATGGTGCGGCGGGCGCTGCTCGTCGCGGCCGGCTTCGCCTTCGCCGTGTCCCTGGGCGAGTTCGGCGCCACGGTCTTCATCGCGCGGCCCGACAACCCGACGCTGCCGGTCGCCGTGGCCCGGCTCCTGGGACGCGCGGGGGAGCTCAACTACGGCCAGGCGATGGCCCTTTCGACGATCCTGATGGTGGTGTGCGCTGTGTCGCTGCTGCTCCTCGAACGTGTCCGGACCGTTTCCACGGCTTCCACGGGGGAGTTCTGATGCCGCCGGTGTCCAAATCCACTGAAACCACTGCCGTGTCATCCGGCGCTGCTCAGGCCCTGCTGCGGCTCGAGGGGGCGACCGTTCGATTCGGCGCGCGCGCCGCGCTCGACTCCGTCGATCTCGATGTCGCCGAGCACGAGATCGTGTGCGTGCTAGGGCCGAGCGGCAGCGGCAAGTCGACGCTGCTGAGGGTGGTCGCCGGGCTGCAGGACCTGGACTCGGGCCGGGTGTTCCTGGACGGCCGCGACCAGTCCGGGGTGGCCGCACACCGGCGGGGCGTCGGACTGATGTTCCAGGACCACCAGCTGTTCCCGCAGCGGGACGTCGGCGGCAACGTAGCCTTCGGGCTCCGGATGCACGGCGCCTCGCGGGCCGAACAGGACGTACGGGTCAAGGAGTTGCTGGAGCTCGTGGGCCTGCCCGGGGCGTCCCCGCGCACTGTGGCCGCGCTGTCCGGAGGCGAACAGCAGCGGGTCGCGCTGGCTCGCGCACTGGCGCCCCGCCCCCGCCTGCTCATGCTCGACGAGCCGCTCGGCCAGCTCGACCGGTCCCTGCGCGAACGCCTCGTCGTCGAACTCCGCGAGCTCTTCACAGAGCTGGGCACCACCGTGCTGGCCGTCACTCACGACCAGGGTGAGGCCTTCGCGCTCTCCGACCGGGTCGTGGTGATGCGCGACGGGCGGATCGCCCAGTCAGGTACGCCGCTCGAGGTGTGGCAGAACCCGGTGGACGAGTTCGTCGCGCGCTTCCTCGGCTTCGACAACGTGGTGGAGGCGACGGTCGGCACCGGGTCCGCGGACACCCCCTGGGGCAAGGTGCCCGTACCCGAAGGGACCCCGCAGGGCGACTGCAAGCTGCTCGTGCGCCCCGCGGGGGTCCGGCTCGTGCCCCCGCGCGAAGGGCTCGTCTGCACGGTGGCAGCACGCACCTTCCGCGGCACCCATGTCGCCGTACATCTCCAGCCGCGGGACGCGCCGCGACTGGAGGCGGCGTGCGCGCTGCGGGACGCGCCGGAGCCCGGAGCCGAGGTCGGCGTCGCGTTCGACGCGCAGGAGATCGTCGTGCTGCGGTGATCCTGCGGTACGTGCGGACGCGAAGCCTCCCCCGAAGCCTGCCGGGCTCCTGCCGCGGCAGGACCACCCTGTGAGCCCTGTCAGCCTTGTCAGCCCTGGACCTGCGACGGATCCATCCACATGACCTCCCACGTGTGACCGTCGAGGTCGTCGAACGCCCGGCCGTACATGGTGCCGTAGTCCTGTGTCTCGCCCGACACCGAACCGCCGGCCGCCACCGCCGTCTCGACCAGCTCGTCGACCTTCTCGCGGCTCTCGGCGCTCAGACAGAGCAGCACCTCGCTGGTCTTCGTCGAGTCGGCGATCTCCTTCTTCGTGAAGTCCTGGTAGCGCGGCTTGCTCAGGAGCATCGCAATGATCGTGTCGCTGATCACCACGCAGGCGCAGTCGTCGGTGGTGAACTGGGGGTTGATCGTGTAGCCGAGCTCCGTGAAGAACTTCTTCGAGGCGTCGACGTCGTTCACTGCCAGGTTCACGAAGATCATCTGCTGGTACATCAGGGTCTCTCCCGTTGTGTGAGGTGCGGTACGGAGGGATAGACCGGGGCCCGGCACAGAACTCATCGGTGCCGGGCACTTTCTTGCTCAGGAAATCAGCGGCCTCGCTCGGGAGACCACAGGGGCCTCGCTCGGGACATCACAGCGGCCTCGCTCGGGAAATGACAGCGGCCTCGCTCAGGACATCAGCGGGACCGCCGACAGCTCCGCAACCGCCCAGGTCAGTGGCCCGAACACGACGAACAGCGTGCCCGCTCGCAGCGACGCCGCCCCGCGCAGCATCTTCGCGGGCGCACCCATCTGTGTCAGGGCCGCCGTCGTGTCCGCGTGGAACTGCCTGGACTCCACCGCGGCCGTCAGTAGCGTCGCGACGGCGCAGACCGCGACCACCAGCGCCCCGAGGAGGGTGAGCGGACCGATTTCCAGCTGATCCCCGCCGTACAGCCGGCCGACGGCGTACAGCCCAGAGGCCACCGCGCACACCAGGCCGAGCGGCCGTCCGATGCGCTGCGCCTCAGTCTGCAGCACACGGCCCGCGAGCATCCGCAGTGCACCGGGCCGCACCGCCTGCAGCATCCGGCCGCACAGATGAGTGAGGCCCGGCCCGGACAGCGCAAGACCGAGTGCGGTGAGGCACCAGCCGACGATCGCTCCTGTGGAGCTGCCGCCGAGACCTCCCGCCCCCGGCAGACCGGCTGCACCGGTGCGGGGACCGGCGTACATCTCCGCGGCGAGGCCGACGGCGAGCAGGGCCACTCCCCAGGACAGCCCGCCCGGGGCGGGCAGCGGCGCCCGCGGCCCGATCGGTTCGGGTGTCTCTGTGGCCTTGCGGGCACCTGGGCGCAGAACGAAGACGGCAGCGACGGACGCGGTCAAGGGGACGAGTGCGAGCAGGGTGATCACGGCGGGTACCGGCAAGGGCTGGTGGGCGGCGAGGAGTTCGGCCGCGGCACCGTCGAACGGCATCCCTGTCAGATCGCCGCGCAGATGCAGGAAGAACAGCAGCGCCAGCAGCGAGCCGAGGGTGCAGGCCAGCGTGGTGGACGTCACCGCCAGCATCATCAGCCGGACCGGGCCGAGCCCGATCGCCGAGAGCCCGGTGCGGGGGCGGGCGCCCGGGTCGCTGCGGGCCACCGAGACGGCGAAGTACACGGTGGCGGCGAGCGGCACCATGCACCAGGCGAGACGGGCGGCGGATTCCGTGGGCGCTTCGGGATGCCCCATCGCGTACCCCAGCGCGCACAGCAGCAGGAAACCGGTGCCGGCGGAGGCGACCGAGACCAGCAGTCTGCTGAGCTGGACGAGGGGCCTGGCGCCGCGGGCTAGACGGAGAGCGAGCACGCGGCAGAGCCTTCCGCGTCGGCGTCAGTGGGCAGGTTGACCGTGTTCACGCGCCGCCCGTCGAGCAGCGACACCGTGCGGTCCGCGACGGATGCGATCCCCGGGTCATGCGTGGCCAGTACGACCGTGATGCCGTGCGAGCGGGCCGCGGCGGTCAGCGTGTGCAGGACCTGGGCGCGGTCGGCGCGGTGCAGCGGCGCGGTGGGCTCGTCGGCGAAGAGCACGGTCGGCGTGGTGATCAGGGCACGGGCGATCGCGATGCGCTGCCGCTCGGCCTGCAGGAGGGCATGCGGCCGCTTGGGGGCGCACTCCTCGATGTCCAGGCGCTCCAGCCACTCCAGGGCGGCGGTCCTGGAGATACGGCGTGAGATGCCGCGCAGCATCAGCGGCAGCGCCGCGTTCTCCCAGGCCTTCAGCTCCGGTACGAGATGGGGGACCGGGTCGATCCAGCCGAACCGTTCGCGCCGCAGCTGCTCCCGGACGATCGGGCTCATGTTGTGCACGGGTGCGCCGTTGAACCAGACCTCGCCCTGCTCGGGCACGAACTGGCCGGACAGGCACCGCAGCAGCGTCGTCTTTCCGCTGCCGCGGGGGCCGACGACGGCGAGGATCTCACGCTCGCGGACGCCGACAGAGACACCGGCCAGCGCGGGGGAACCGTTGTGGGAGAAGTGCAGGGAACGTGCCCAGATCACGTCGTTGTCCGGCGGGGCCACCATGGCGAACACCTCGGTTCAGTTCGGTTGTCGCGTCCCCCGCACGGGGGAACGAAGGCGGGACCGATGGGTTACTGCACCGTAGGGTTCGGAGCCGGGGGTCCTGGGAAGCACACGGCCCGGGTGCGCCCTTCTCACTCGAAAAGGGGCACCCGGGCCATGGGAACCGGGGGACGACCGGATCAGATCTTCGTCCAGGCCTCCGTGAGCACCCGGCGGATGATCGACTCGATCTCGTCGAACGTCGCCTGGTCCGCGGTCAGCGGCGGCGACAGCTGGATGACCGGGTCACCGCGGTCGTCGGCGCGGCAGTACAGGCCGTACTCGAAGAGCTTCTTGGAGACGAAGCCGTAGAGGATGCGCTCCGACTCCTCGTCCGTGAAGGACTCCTTGGTGGCCTTGTCCTTGACGAGCTCGATGCCGTAGAAGAAGCCGTTGCCGCGGACGTCGCCGACGATCGGCAGGTCGTGCAGCTTCTCCAGGGTCGCCCGGAAGGCGTCCTCGTTGTCCAGCACGTGCTGGTTGAGGCCCTCCTGCTCGAAGATGTCGAGGTTGGCGAGCGCCACGGCGGCGGAGACCGGGTGGCCGCCGAACGTGTAGCCGTGCAGGAACGTGTTGTCGCCCTTGTAGAACGGCTCGGCGAGCCGGTCGGAGACGATGCACGCGCCGATGGGGGAGTAGCCGGACGTCATGCCCTTGGCGCAGGTGATCATGTCCGGGACGTAGCCGAACTTGTCGCACGCGAACATCGTGCCGAGGCGGCCGAAGGCGCAGATGACCTCGTCCGACACGAGCAGCACGTCGTACTGGTCGCAGATCTCGCGTACGCGCTGGAAGTAGCCGGGCGGCGGCGGGAAGCAGCCGCCGGCGTTCTGCACCGGCTCCAGGAAGACCGCGGCGACGGTGTCCGGGCCCTCGAAGAGGATCTGCTGCTCGATCTGGTCGGCGCACCAGCGGCCGAAGGCCTCGGGGTCGTCGCCGAAGATCGGGGCGCGGTAGATGTTCGTGTTCGGCACCTTGTGCGCGCCCGGGACGAGCGGCTCGAAGGGGGCCTTCAGGCCGGGCAGGCCGGTGATGGACAGGGCGCCCTGCGGGGTGCCGTGGTAGGCGACGGCCCGCGAGATGACCTTGTACTTGGTCGGCTTGCCCTGCAGCTTGAAGTACTGCTTGGCGAGCTTCCAGGCGGTCTCGACCGCCTCGCCGCCGCCGGTGGTGAAGAAGACCTTGTTGAGGTCACCGGGTGCGTGGCCCGCGAGGCGCTCGGCGAGCTCGACCGCCTTGGGGTGGGCGTACGACCAGATGGGGAAGAAGGCCAGCTCCTGCGCCTGCTTGAAGGCCGTCTCGGCGAGCTCGGTGCGGCCGTGGCCCGCCTGCACCACGAACAGGCCGGCCAGGCCGTCGAGGTAGCGCTTGCCCTTGTCGTCGTAGATGTAGGTTCCCTCGCCCCGCACGATGGTCGGCACGGGCGCGTTCTCGTACGAGGACATGCGGGTGAAGTGCATCCACAGGTGGTCGTACGCGGCTTTGCTGAGGTCCTTGCTCACGGCTATCGGGTTCCCCACATATAGGTCTGCTTCTTGAGCTTGAGGTAGACGAAGCTCTCGGTGGAGCGCACTCCGGGAATGGCCCGGATGCGTTTGTTGATGACGTCCAGAAGGTGGTCGTCGTCCTCACAGACGATCTCCACCAGGAGGTCGAACGAGCCCGCCGTCATCACCACGTACTCGACTTCCGACATGGCAGTCAGTTCTTCCGCCACAGGGTCCAGGTCGCCCTCGACGTTGATCCCGACCATCGCCTGCCGGCGGAAGCCCACGGTGAGCGGGTCCGTGACGGCGACGATCTGCATGACACCCTGGTCGAGCAGCTTCTGCACCCGCTGGCGGACGGCGGCCTCCGAGAGACCGACGGCCTTGCCGATGGCGGCGTACGGCCGGCGGCCGTCCTCCTGGAGCTGTTCGATGATGGCGAGGGAGACGGCGTCGAGCTGAGGCGATCCGTTTCCGCTCCGGGAGTCCCTGGAGCTGCTGGAGTACCTCGAGCTCCCGGAATCCTTCGCGGTCCTGGGGTCACTGGGGTCTGCACTTCGACTGGCCACGAGCTCACTGTGCACGAGGACTCGTCACTTCCGCAAGGCCGAACCGATGAAATCCGTTGTTTACGGGTCTGTGATTCACGGAATCCGTACTTGGCTCTGGTCGGGTGTGTTGAAAACGTCGGTGAACGGACCTAGGGTGGGTGTCTCACCCATTGGACATCTGACAGGAGGGTCCGGCAGTGACCACCGAACTGCGTCGTCTGCGCAACTACATCGACGGAGAGTTCAGGGACGCGGCCGACGGGCGGACCACCGAGGTGGTCAACCCCGCGACGGGCCAGGCGTACGCCACGGCGCCGCTGTCGGGGCAAGCGGACGTCGACGCCGCCATGGCCGCCGCCGCGGCAGCGTTCCCGGCCTGGCGCGACACCACGCCGGCCGAGCGCCAGAAGGCCCTCCTCAAGATCGCGGACGCGTTCGAGGAGCGGGCCGAGGAGCTCATCGCCGCCGAGGTCGAGAACACCGGCAAGCCGGTCGGCCTCACCCGCACCGAAGAGATCCCGCCCATGGTCGACCAGATCCGCTTCTTCGCGGGCGCGGCCCGGATGCTCGAGGGCCGCTCGGCCGGCGAGTACATGGAGGGCATGACGTCGATCATCCGCCGCGAGCCGGTCGGCGTCTGCGCGCAGGTCGCGCCATGGAACTACCCGATGATGATGGCCGTGTGGAAGTTCGCCCCGGCGCTCGCCGCGGGCAACACGGTCGTCCTGAAGCCGTCGGACACCACCCCGGCGTCCACGGTCCTGATCGCCGAGATCATCGGCTCGGTCGTGCCCAAGGGCGTCTTCAACGTCATCTGCGGCGACCGTGAGACCGGCCGCATGATGGTCGAGCACCCGGTCCCGGCGATGGCCTCCATCACCGGTTCCGTACGGGCGGGCATCCAGGTGGCCGAGTCCGCCTCCAAGGATGTCAAGCGTGTCCACCTGGAGCTGGGCGGCAAGGCGCCCGTCGTGGTCTTCGAGGACACCGACATCGCCAAGGCCGTCGAGGACATCTCCGTCGCGGGCTTCTTCAACGCCGGCCAGGACTGTACGGCCGCGACCCGCGTCCTCGTCCACGAGTCGATCCACGACGAGTTCGTGGCCGCGCTGGCCAAGGCGGCCTCCGAGACGAAGACCGGCCAGCCGGACGACGAGGACGTGCTCTTCGGCCCGCTGAACAACCCCAACCAGCTCGCCCAGGTCTCCGGCTTCATCGACCGGCTCCCCGCGCACGCCAAGGTCGAGGCGGGCGGCCACCGGGTCGGCGACAAGGGCTACTTCTACGCTCCGACCGTGGTGTCCGGTGTGAAGCAGGACGACGAGATCATCCAGAAGGAGGTCTTCGGCCCGGTCATCACCGTCCAGTCCTTCACGGAGGAGTCCCAGGCCGTCCAGTACGCGAACGGCGTCGAGTACGCCCTCGCGTCCTCGGTCTGGACGAAGGACCACGCACGCGCGATGCGCATGTCCAAGGCCCTGGACTTCGGCTGCGTCTGGATCAACACGCACATCCCGCTGGTCGCCGAGATGCCCCACGGCGGCTTCAAGCAGTCCGGCTACGGCAAGGACCTGTCGGCGTACGGGTTCGAGGACTACACGCGGATCAAGCACGTGATGACGTCGCTGGACGGCTGACGGCTGTGTCCATCACGCGGCCCCGGACAGGGCTTCTCCTGTCCGGGGCCGCGCAGTTCAGGCGCCGGGCGCGGCGACGTTCAGGCCCGCTGATTCGGCGGCCTTGAGCAACCGCTGGTCGTACGTGACGAAGGTGAGCGGTTCGGCCCCCGGCTGGCCGGCGAGGAGCTGTGCGGTGGCCAGGTGGATGGCGTCGAGTGAGCGCAGATGGGGGTCGCTGTACGCGGCGGCGGTGGCCCGTACGGCTTGATCGATCTCCAGCCGGTACAACCGCGTCAGGGCGCCCGGCACTCCCGCGAGGGCCTGTGGGGAGGCCCGGCGCAGCGCGCGCGGCACCTCCACCTCGACGAGTGAGGAGGCGACCAGCGGTTCGTTCGGCCGCTCGTTCAGCCAGGTGTTGAGTTCGCCGGAGGCGTGCTCTCGGCGGACCAGCTTCACGACCGCCGCCGAGTCCAGATAGATCACCAGCGCTCCTCGTCGCGCATCGCGGCCAGTTCGGCGGCGGCCTCCACCGCGGGGTCGCCCAGAGTCGGTGGCATCGGGACTGGACCGCTTGTGGTCGGCGCGGTTGCACGGCCCTCCGCGACCAGCCGGTCGAGCAGGGACTGCGTCGTCGTGATCGGAACCAACCGGGCCACGGCAGTACCTTTCACGGTCACCTCCAAGGACTCGCCGCGCTGCACCCGGGCGAGCACGGCGCTGGTGTTCTGGTTGAGCTCACGAACAGGGATGCGGTCCATGGTGTCAGCGTAGAACGTCTTGTTCTACGTTGGAAGGGAGCTTTCGCCTGGACGAGTGAGATCGGCCGGGCGGCTGGAGGCGCTGCCCCCCCAGCCCGCTGCGGCCCTCACCGCGTGAACGCGGGGAAAGCGAAGCGCTGCGCGATCGCCAGGCCGGCCTCCTTGGCGTGCGTGCCGTTGACCGAGTAGACGAGCGTCGTGGAGAGATCGCGGGTCGCGGCGATGCCGGTGTTGTAGCCGGGGCGGGCTCCGCTCTTGCCCCACACCTCCCTGCCGTCGATCACGAAGCGCTCCAGAGCCGCGCCCATCGTCGCGCCCGGCACGTCCGGAACCGTGAACATCTCCTCCAACTGCGGCTCCGGCACCACCTGTCCACGGAACAGAGCGACGAGGAACCGCTCCAGATCCGCGGTCGTCGAGATCATGTCGCCCGCCGCCCATCGGTCCGACATGTTCCACTCGGTGACGTCCACCAGCGTCCCGTCCATCTCCTCGTAGCCGCGGTTGTGCGGGCCATGGATACGAGGGTCGGGGCCGGCGGGGAAGGACGTGTGCCGCAGGCCGAGCGGCCGGAAGATCCGGACGGCCGCCTGGTGCTCGTACGAGTCGCCCGTGACCTTCTCGATGAGCATGCCGAGCACCGTGTAGTGGATGTTCCCGTATTCCTGCGTGGTGCCCGGATCGGCCGCCGGGCCCTTGGCGACGGCCGAGGCCACGACTGCCTCGGGCGTCAGCGTCTCGAAGCGGTGCGGATACTCCTCCTCGACGGATCCGCCCAGCGAGGCGCCCGGCTGCAATCCGCTCGTGAAGTTGAGCAGCTGCCGTACGGAGATGGGCTTGAAGTCCGCTGTCAGCAGGCCCGGAAGGTAGGTCTGGACGGGCTCGTCCAGGTCGATCCTCCCCTCGGCGGCCAGTTGCAGCACCACGGCCGCCGTGACCACCTTCGTGGTGGATCCGGCCCGGAAGCGGCCGTTCTCCAGGGCCTTGCGGCCCGTCCGCACGTCGGCCACCCCGGCGCTGCCCCGCCAGATGCCGTCCATACCGCCGACGCGGATCAGTGCGGCGGTCGCGTCGGCGTCCGGAAGGCCGGCCAGGGCCCCACGCAGCCCGTTGGCGCGTGGACGTTCGACCTGCGAGGGTGCGGCTGCTGTGGCTGGGGAGGCGGCGAGCGAGGGGGAGGCGCCGAAGGCGGGGGAGGCGGCGAAGGCGGGCGCGGTCAGCGGGCCGGCCGCGAGGCCGATCGTGAGGACCGCGGAGACGGCGGCCAGGGCGACGGGGGCTCTCCCACTCGTACGGAGGCTGCGTGGCTTCATGGACGACTCCCGATGTGTGGCTGCCCGGCATGTGCGGGCTGCAGGGGCGAGTGGACGGCTCTCATCCTCACGATCTTCGGGGCGGTGGGGATCGTCGCCGAGGAGGGCCCGGCCCCCGCGTTCTGTCCGGGTGAACACCCTTGCGAGTGCGGGTTGTTGGTCGGGGCAGGCCCCTAGGGGAAGCGAAGGCAGGCGAAGGGAAGGAGTCCGGGACCGGCGCAGTGGAGGCGAAAAAAGTGTTATCGCGCGTCCCCCGTACCCGTCTCCTGCACGGGGTCAGGACTGCGGCGTACGAGCGGTCCGCCGCAGTCCTGACCGCACGGGAGCGATAACTGGCACGGGAGTAATGAGGAATGGCCGCGCACACCAGGCATGGCATCAGCCGTCGCAGCGTCCAGCAGAACGCGCCGGGCGCGGAGGACCACGTATCCGGCAGCGGCGGCTTCAGCGAACTCGGGTTCGGGACGTTTCCGTACGCCAAGTAACCTCTGGCGCATACGGGTGAACGGCGTGCCGGAAGGGGCGTATGTGGACGGGCGGCAGTGGCGCGGCACGATCACGGCCGCACAATCCGGTGACCGGCAGGCGCTGGACGAACTCGTGGCCGGCTGGCTGCCGCTGGTCTACAACATCGTCGGCCGGGCGCTGGGCGGCCACGCCGACGTGGACGACGTCGTACAGGAGACCATGCTGCGTGCCGTCGACGGCCTCGGCTCGCTGCGCGACCCGGACAGCTTCCGGTCCTGGCTGGTCGCCATCGCCATGCGGCAGGTGAGGGAGCGGGCACGCCGCCGCTCGGGCACCCAGGAGCTCACCGAAGGCGCCGAATCCGCCGCCGACTTCGCCGAGCTCACGGTGTTGCGGCTCCAGCTCGAGGGACAGCGCCGTGAGGTCGCGGAGGCCGTGCGCTGGCTCGACGACGAGGACCGGCAGCTCCTTTCGCTCTGGTGGCTGGAGGTCGCGGGCGAGCTGACCCGGCGCGAACTCGCGGCGGCCGTCGGCATCAGCAGGCAGCACGCCGCCGTACGCGTCCAGCGCATGAAGGGGCGGCTGGAGACGGCGCGCGGGATAGTCCGCGCCCTGGAGTCCTCGTGCACGGAACTGCGTCAGCTGACCGCGCGCTGGGACGGGCGCACCGACTCCGTCTGGCGTAAACGTTTTGCCAGACATGTCAGGGGCTGCGGGCGGTGCGGCGGGCCGAGCGAGGGGCTCGTGCCCGCCGAACGGCTGCTGGTCGGACTCGCCCTGGTGCCGGTGCCCGCCGGGTTCACCCTCTCCCTGGCACTCGGCGGCAAGACCGCCGTCGCGGCCGCCGTCCCGGTCGCCTGGTCGGCCAAGGTGATCGGCGTGCTCAGCAAGCCCGCCGTGGCGGTGACGGCGGGGGCGACGCTCGCCGCGGGCGGCGCGTACGTCGTCGTCGAGCAGCCGGACGCCCCGCCACCGCAGGCCGCCGCACCCACGGCGGCGAGCACGGCCCGCCCGCCGTTGCGAGCCCCATCACCCACGCCCACACCCACGCCGTCCCGCTCGCCGTCGCCGACGACGAAGGCCGAGCTCTACGGCACGGTCGTCGACACCGTCGACCGGGCTCCGGACCCGAACGCACAGCCCGCGGCCCTCCCGCACCGGCCCGAGTCCGGGATCACCAGCACCTGGGGCGCGAAGGCCGTGATGCAGCACCGCGGAGAGAGCGTGACGCTCAAGGGTCAGGGCTACGTCCTCGTACGCTGGCAGATCTCGCCGAAGTACAGGCCGGGACAGGTGGTCATGCCGTCCTGGACCGGCCTGAAGGGCAAGCTCTTCCACGTGGCCTCGGGCGGTGGCCGACGGATGGACGACCCACTCGAAGGCAGCCCTGACGGCTACGCCACCGGCATGGGCGGGCCGAGCATCGGCTACGCCGTACTGCCGGACAGCACTCAGCAGATGTGGCAGAACGAGTACTTCTACCTCGACGGCACCGTCACCCTCAACCAGAACGAACGCGGCTGCGACTACGGCGTGACCGTCTTCCCGTCGAGCTGGGACGAGGTGACCGAGGACATCATGAGCGGGCCCGACCAGGGGGTGATCCGCTACGGCCTCGTACGCGACAACGGCAAGGACACCGCCCCGGTACCGCAGTACGTCACGCGCGCGACCCCGGCCGATCCGGCGACGGTGCCTCAGCGGTCCCGCGTGTAGGGGGAACCGATCCGGTCACCTCAACTGCCCCGGCGCAGCGCGCAGAGCGCGTCGATGCGGTTCGTCGTGATCGAGTCGACCCCCGCATCGAGGAGCCGGAGCATGGAGCGGCGGGTGTCCGGGGTCCAGACGGACAGCAGATACCCGTCGCGGTGCACCTTGTCGGCCAGCTTCCGGTCGATCAGCCCGAAACGGTAGTTGAGCCACCGCGGCCGTATCGCGTCGAGCAGAGTGGGGCGCGGCGGCGCCAGCGTCGTCCAGGTCAGGGCGATCTCGGCGGACGGATCGGCCGCGCGGACCGCGAGCATGGCCGTCGCGCCCGCGCAGTAGTACGCCCGGTCGGCGGCGCCGCAGTCGCGGACGGTGCCCACGACCGTGCGCACCGCCTCCGGCGTGGCGTCCGGCAGATCGACCATGATCCGGCTGCCGCCGACGTTGCCGCCGACGTTGCCGTTGCCGTTTCCGTTGCGGTTTCCGCTGCCGGGCGCCGCGAGTACCTCCAGGGCCTCCACCAGTGTCGGTACGCCGTTGCCGGTGATCTCGCGCACCTCGGCGGCCGACAGCGCGGAGACCGGCCGGTCGTGCTCCCACAGCCGCTTCAGCGTCCTGTCGTGCAGCAGCACGGGGACACCGTCGCGGGTCAGGCGGACATCGAACTCGACGGCGTCCGCGCCCCGGGCGAGCGCGGAGCGCAGCGACGGAAGCGTGTTCTCGCGGAAGCGGTACGGATCGCCCCGGTGGGCCACGGCTGTCACGGTGCGCATGCGCCCATTGTCCGCATCCGAGGCCTCCGCGACGGCACGGTCGCGGAGGCCGCCGTTACGGAGACGGATCATGCCGCGAGCCACGCCGCCGTGTAGGTGTCGATCTCACCGGCGATGCGGGCCTTGCCGGGTGCGTCGAGGAAGGACGCCTCCACGGCGTTCTTCGCGAGGGCGGCGAGTCCCTGCTCGTCCAGATCGAGGAGGCGGGCCGCGACCGCGTACTCGTTGTTGAGGTCCGTGCCGAACATCGGCGGGTCGTCGGAGTTGATCGTGACCAGGACGCCGGCCGCCACCATCTCCTTGATGGGGTGCTCGTCCAGGGTGAGGACGGCGCGGGTGGCGATGTTGGAGGTCGGGCAGACCTCCAGCGGAATGCGCCGCTCGGCGAGGTGGGCGAGCAGCTTCGGGTCCTTGGTGGCGCTCGTGCCGTGCCCGATGCGCTCCGCGCGCAGCTCGGTCAGCGCGTCCCATATCGTCCCCGGGCCCGTGGTCTCGCCCGCGTGCGGCACGGAGTGCAGGCCGGCGGCGATCGCGCGGTCGAAGTACGGCTTGAACTGGGGCCGCGGTACACCGATCTCGGGTCCGCCGAGCCCGAACGAGACCAGGCCTTCCGGGCGCAGCCCGTCGGTGGTGGCGAGCCGCGCGGTCTCCTCGGCCGACTCGAGCCCCGCCTCGCCCGGGATGTCGAAGCACCACCGCAGTACGACACCGAGCTCGGCCTCGGCCGCCTTGCGGGCGTCCTCGATCGCGTCCATGAAGGCCCGCTCGTCGATGCCGCGGCGGGTCGACGAGTACGGGGTGATGGTGAGCTCGGAGTAACGCACGTTCTGCCGGGCCATGTCCCGGGCCACCTCGTACGTCAGCAGCCGCACGTCCTCGGGGGTGCGGATCAGGTCGACGACGGACAGGTACACGTCGATGAAGTGCGCGAAGTCCGTGAACGTGAAGTAGTCGGCCAGCGCCTCCGGATCGGTCGGCACCTTGGAGTCGGGGTGGCGGGCGGCGAGTTCCGAGACGATCCGGGGGGAGGCGGAGCCGACATGGTGCACGTGCAGTTCGGCCTTGGGCAGTCCGGCGATGAAGGTGTGCAGATCGCGGTGGCGGTCGTGGTCGCGGCGGTCGGTCAAGGTTCCTCCCCGGAACGGCGCCTGTCCGGTTGCGACGGGGCGCTGGTGATCGGCTGATCGGTGGGTCAGGGATCAGAGTAGGCGGCGGCGCGCACCGAGCCGGTGTGGGCCCTAACATGACCAGCACATACGACGAGGGGGGCTCGCCCGGATGACCGAGAACGACCAACACATACCGGGCGATTCCGCACCGCGGGACCCGTGGGCGCCGCCTGCGGAGTCCCACCCCAAGGTCGGGCTGGGCAAGCCCCAGCAGTCCCAGCAACCGCAGCAGCCTCTGATTCCGCCGCAGGGTGGGCAGGCCGCGCCCATTCATGAGCAGGAGACGCTCGTCGACGGCCGGGAGGGCGGTACCTTCGCGCCGGTGGACGGGGGGCCGGGGTGGGGTCCGGTTCCGGGTACGGGTCCTGGTCCGGGCTCGGGTCCGGGCTCGGGTCCTGTTCTGGGTCCAGGTCCGGGGCCGTTTCCGGGTCCGGGCGACGCGGTGCCCCCGGTGCCGCCTGCCCCCGGCGGTCCGGCCTTGGGCTACGGGGGTCTCCCGCCCTATCCCGCAAGCTCGGGCGCGGCGGCGCAGGGATACGGCGGCTACGGCTACCCCGGATACGGGTGGCCCGGTATGCCGGCGCAGCCCCGCAACGGGATGGGCATCGCCGCGCTGGTCCTCGGCATCCTCTCCGTCTGTCTGTTCTGTATGTACGGCGTGGTCAGCGTCGTGCTCGGCGTCCTCGCCCTGATTTTCGGCCTGCAGGGACGCAAGCTGGCGAAGCGCGGTGAGGCCACCAACTCAGGGATGGCCGTCGCGGGGATCGTCACGGGCAGCGTCGGCATCGTGCTGGGAATGGTGATCGTGGGCCTGTTGATCTGGGGCTTCAGCCAGATGGAGCGGTACGAGGAGTCCGGCGAGAGCGACCCGTTCTCCACCTCTCTCATCGTGGGCTCCGGCCGCTGAGCCCTGTGGTCGCCCCCCATCCGAATAGCCGGTGCCTGGGGAGTGGCCTGACGCACGCCCCGCCCTGACGGTTCGCCCGCCGGATCGTCAGGGCAGGTCGGCAGCCAGCCCCTCCCGCGCCTCCATCAGTGCGAAACCCAGCAGATTCTGCCCGCGCCAGCGCTCCGGATCCCCGGCCCGCTCGTCGTCCGCGGTCAGTCCGATGCCCCATATACGGTCCCGGGGACTGGCCTCGACGAGCACACGGCTCCGCGTGGCCAGCAGGAACTCCCGCAGATCGGCGTGCGCCGCGAACTTGTGGACGCTGCCCTCCACTACGATCGCGAACCGCTCGCGCGCCCATATCGCCTCGTCGAAGCCGCGCACCAACCGCCCCGCCTTCTTCGCGGCGGCAGGCGAGGAGGCGGCCAGCGCACGCTCTTCGGCCTCCGCGTCGTCGAACAAGCGCGCCTTGGCCGCCATCATCCAGTGCTCGGCCGTCGCGTACTCCACGCCGTCGACCGTGAACGGGGACGGCCACCACTGGCTCAGGCAGCTCGCGCCGATGGTCCCGTCGGGCCGTGGCCTGTGCCCCCAGAAGTGGAGGTACTTGATCCTCGCCCCCGAGCGGATCTCCCTGGTCAGGGACTCCCAAGAATCGATCATCACCATGCCCCCGAGTCTGGCAGGCAGCACTGACACAGCGCCTGGCTTTCCATTCCTGGCGCCCCTGCCTCTCGACAGATTCCGTCGCGTAACCAAAAGGAAACAACGGAATCACTTGTTGGGGGAGTATGGCTCTGTCAGGATCGGCACTCAAATCGAGCTGGAGCTACGCCCGCCCTCACATAAACGGGAGGTCGGCGGAGGAGAGCGACATGCACACCACGGGGCACGGAAACCGCAACCGCCTGTCGGCTCAGGACCGCTTCGCGGACGGCGCGCAGTACATCGCGGGCCAGCCGGCCAAGGGCACCTCGGGCCGCACCCACGCGGTCGTCGACCCCGCCACGGGCGACGAGGTGTACACGTACGAACTCGGCGGCCCCGAGGACGTCGACGCAGCCGTCGCCGCCGCGCACGAGGCCTTTCCGGGCTGGGCCGGGGCAACGCCGGGGGAGCGCTCCGACGCGATGCACCGTTTCGCGGCCGTACTCGCCGAGCGCGCCGAGGAGTTCGCGCAGGCCGAGTCGCTGCAGTGCGGCAAACCGATCAAGCTGAGCCGTGAGTTCGACGTGCCGGGCACGGTGGACAACACCGCGTTCTTCGCGGGCGCCGCCCGGCATCTCCAGGGCCAGTCCGCGGGCGAGTACAGCGGCGACCACACCTCATATGTCCGGCGCGAGCCGATCGGGGTCGTCGGCTCCATCGCCCCCTGGAACTACCCACTCCAGATGGCCGCCTGGAAGGTCCTGCCGGCCATCGCCGCCGGCAACACCATCGTCCTGAAGCCGTCCGAGCTGACGCCCCTGACGTCTCTGCTCTTCGCACAGGCGGCCACCGAGGCGGGCATCCCCGACGGTGTCGTCAACATCGTCACCGGCCTGGGCCGGGACGCCGGCGAGCACCTCGTCGGGCACCCCGACGTCGCCATGACGTCCTTCACCGGATCGACGGCCGTCGGCAAGCGCGTCGCCGAGATCGCCACCGCCACCGTCAAGCGCCTGCACCTCGAACTCGGCGGCAAGGCGCCCTTCGTGGTGTTCGACGACGCCGACCTCGAGGCCGCCGTCCACGGCGCGGTCGCGGGCGCGCTCATCAACACCGGGCAGGACTGCACGGCCGCCACGCGCGCGTACGTGCAACGTCCGCTCTACGAGGCCTTCGTCCAGGGCGTCGCCGACCTGATGGAGACCGTCCGGCTCGGCGGCCCCTTCGACCCGTCCACCGACCTGGGCCCGCTCATCTCCCACGTCCAGCGCGACCGCGTCGCCGGATTCGTCGAGCGCGCCAGGGGCTACGCCCGCGTCGTCACCGGCGGCGAGGCACCGGGCGGCGCCCTGTGGAACGGCGCCTACTACAAGCCGACGCTGATCGCGGACGCCCCGCAGGACAGTGAGATCGTGCAGTCCGAGATCTTCGGCCCCGTGCTCGCCGTACTGCCCTTCGACAGCGACGACGAGGGCATCCGGCTCGCCAACGACATCCCGTACGGCCTCGCGGCCTCCGCCTGGAGCCGCGACGTGTACCGCGCCAACCGCGCGACCCGCGAGATCAAGGCGGGATGCGTCTGGGTCAACGACCACATCCCGATCATCAGCGAGATGCCGCACGGCGGATACAAGGCGTCCGGCTTCGGCAAAGACATGTCCTCGTACTCATTCGACGAGTACACGCAGCTCAAGCACGTCATGTTCGACAACACCGCGGTGGCCAGGAAGGACTGGCACCGCACGATTTTCGGGGACCGGTAGCAGCCGCCCGGTCAGCGGCACCCACCACCCGCAAGGCACCCCAGGCATCCACCCCCAACAAGGGCACCCACCCCCAGGGAACCGACCCGAAAGGGCACCACGCGCATGCAGCAGTACGAGCCCGACAGCCTCTCCCCAGCCCAACTGGCCGCCATGCGGCGCAGTATGAGGAACGGCCGAGCAGCCCTCACCCGCCGTTCCCTGCTGCGTGCCTCCACCGGCGGCGCACTCGCCGTCGGCGGGCTCGGGGTGCTCAGCGGCTGCGGCATCCCCCCGGCGAGCAAGACCCAGGGCGTCTCGTCCCAGGACCACTCGGCCAAGGAGAAGGAGATCAACTTCTCCAACTGGACCGAGTACATGGACGTCGACGAGAGCGAGAAGCACCACCCCACCCTGGACGCGTTCACCAAACGCACCGGGATCAAGGTCAAGTACACCGAGGACATCAACGACAACGTCGAGTTCTTCGGCAAGATCAAGCCGCAGCTGGCGGCCGGCCAGGACACCGGGCGCGACCTCATCTGCGTCACCGACTGGCTGGCCGCCCGGCTCATCCGCTTCGGGTGGGTCCAGAAGCTGGACCCGTCCAACCTGCCGCACGCCTACGCCAATCTGTCGTCCCAGTTCCGGAGCCCCGACTGGGACCCGGGACGGGCCTACTCGTACCCCTGGACCGGCATCTCGACCGTCATCGCGTTCAACAAGAAGGCCCTGGACGGCGAGAAGGTCTCCTCGGTCTCCGACATGCTCGACAACCCCAGGCTCAAGGGGCGCGTCGGCTTCCTCTCCGAGATGCGCGACAGCATCGGCATGACGATGCTCGACATGGGCAAGGACCCCGGGAAGTTCACGGACGACGACTTCGACGCGACGGCCGCGCGGCTTCAGAAGGCCGTCGACAAGGGCCAGATACGCCGCTTCACCGGCAACGACTACACGTCGGACCTCACCAAGGGCGACCTCGCGGCCTGTCTCGCCTGGGCCGGCGATGTCGTCCAGCTCAAGGCGGACAACCCGGACGTCGACTTCGTCATCCCCGACAGCGGCTATCTCACGTCCACGGACAACCTGCTGGTCCCCAACAAGGCGCGCCACAAGACCAACGCCGAGCGGCTCATCGACTACTACTACGAGCCGGGCCCGGCCGCGCAGCTCGCCGCCTACATCAACTACGTGTGCCCCGTCGACGGGGTGCGCGCGGAGCTCGCGAAGATCGACGAGGACGCGGCGAACAACCCGCTGATCATTCCCGACAAGGCCATGGCCGCCAAGTCCAACGCCTTCCGGTCGCTGACGCCGAAGGAAGAGACGGCGTACGAGGAGAAGTTCGCCAAGCTCACAGGGGCGTAGGCGCTGGCGCCTGCCCACAGCCAGTACCCGTCCCCCTCGAACGCTGGGAATCCCCAAGATGACAGACACCAACGGCGACGTTCGCCTTTCCGGGATCAGTAAGACCTACGGCTCCTTCACCGCCGTCCACCCCCTCGATCTCACCGTGCCGCAGGGCAGTTTCTTTGCGCTGCTCGGCGCGTCCGGCTGCGGCAAGACCACCACGCTGCGCATGATCGCCGGCCTGGAGGAGCCCACCTCCGGCACGGTCGCGCTCGGCGACCAGGACGTGACCGCGCTGCCCCCGTACAAGCGGCCCGTCAACACCGTCTTCCAGTCGTACGCGCTCTTCCCGCACCTCGACGTCTTCGAGAACGTCGCCTTCGGCCTGCGCCGGCGCGGCATCAAGTCCGTGAAGAAGCAGGTCGAGGAGATGCTCGACCTGGTCCAGCTCGGCGAGCAGGTCCGCAAGAAGCCGCACCAGCTCTCCGGCGGCCAGCAGCAGCGCGTCGCCGTCGCCCGCGCGCTGATCAACCACCCGAAGGTGCTGCTGCTCGACGAGCCGCTGGGCGCCCTCGACCTCAAGCTGCGCCGCCAGATGCAGCTCGAACTCAAGCGCATCCAGACCGAGGTGGGCATCACCTTCATCCACGTCACGCACGACCAGGAGGAGGCCATGACCATGGCCGACACGGTCGCGGTGATGAACGCCGGCCGCGTCGAGCAGCTGGGCTCGCCCGCCGAGCTCTACGAGAACCCGCAGTCCACGTTCGTCGCCAACTTCCTCGGCACCTCCAACCTCATCGAGGCCGAGGTCGACGCGAAGAGCGGCGACGAGATCATCGTCAAGGCGGCCGACAGCAAGCTGGTCCTGCCCGCCGCGCGCTGCTCCGCCCCCGCCTCCGCAGGCGGCAAGGTGCTCGTCGGCATACGCCCCGAGAAGATCTCCCTCACTCACGCGGACGACGCCGGCTCCGTCCCCGAGGGCCGCAACCGCATCACGGGCACCATCGCCGACGCCAGCTTCATCGGCGTCTCGACGCAGTACGTCATCGACAGCCCGGTCTGCGACGAGTTCGCGGTGTACGTCCAGAACATCGAGCGCGACTCCCGCCTCGTGCCCGGCGCCGAGGTGGTCCTGCACTGGAGCCCGGCCCACACCTTCGGCCTGGATGCCAACCAGGACATCGATGCGGGTGTCGAGTCGGTCGAGGAAGAGGCCGCCGCATGACGACCGTCACCGAGGCGCCACCGCTCGCGCCCACGCCCGTCGAGGAGCCGCGGGGGCCGCGCAGGCGCGGCCGCCTCGTCCCGTACTGGCTGCTGCTCCCCGGCATCCTGTGGCTGCTGGTCTTCTTCGCGCTGCCGATGGTCTACCAGGCCTCCACGTCCGTGCAGACGGGCTCCCTGGAGGAGGGTTACAAGGTCACCTGGCACTTCGCCACCTACTGGGACGCGCTGTCCGAGTACTGGCCCCAGTTCCTGCGCTCGGTGCTCTACGCGGGCGTGGCGACCGTGCTGTGCCTGCTGCTCGGCTATCCGCTCGCGTATCTGATCGCGTTCCGGGCGGGCCGCTGGCGCAACCTGATCCTGATCCTGGTCATCGCGCCGTTCTTCACGAGCTTCCTGATCCGTACGCTCGCCTGGAAGACGATCCTCGCGGACGGCGGCCCGGTCGTAGGCGCCCTGAGCAGCCTGCACGTCCTGGACGTCACGAGCTGGCTCGGCATCACGGCCGGCGAGCGCGTCCTGGCCACACCGCTCGCGGTGGTCTGCGGCCTGACGTACAACTTCCTGCCGTTCATGATCCTGCCGCTGTACACCTCGCTGGAGCGCATCGACGGTCGGCTGCACGAGGCGGCGGGCGATCTCTACGCGAAGCCGTTCACGACCTTCCGCAAGGTGACCTTCCCGCTCTCCATGCCGGGCGTCGTCTCCGGAACGCTGCTCACGTTCATCCCCGCCAGCGGCGACTACGTGAACGCGGATCTGCTCGGCTCCACCGACACCCGAATGGTCGGCAACGTCATCCAGACACAGTTCCTGCGGATTCTCGACTATCCGACGGCCGCCGCGCTGTCCTTCATTCTCATGGCCGCGATCCTCGTCATGGTCACCCTCTACATCCGCAAGTCCGGAACGGAGGATCTCGTCTGATGTCCCTTGGATCCTTCGGCCGCTGGATTCGCCGGAATCTCGTCGTCATAGCGGGCCTGCTGACGCTCGCTTATCTGCTCCTGCCGAATATCGTCGTGACGGTGTTCTCCTTCAACGATCCGAAGGGGCGCTTCAACTACGAATGGCAGAAGTTCTCCACGGATGCCTGGACCGACCCGTGCGGCGTCGCCGACCTGTGCGGTTCGCTCGCCCTCAGCCTGCAGATCGCCGCCTGGGCCACGCTCGGCGCCACCGTCCTCGGCACGATGATCGCCTTCGCTCTCGTCCGCTACCGGTTCCGGGCACGCGGGGCCGTGAACTCGCTGATCTTCATGCCGATGGCGATGCCCGAGGTCGTCATGGCCGCCTCGCTGCTCACGCTGTTCCTGAACATGGGAACCCCGCTGGGCTTCTGGACGATCCTCATCGCGCACATCATGTTCTGCCTGAGCTTCGTGGTCACGGCCGTGAAAGCGCGCGTGATGTCGATGGACCCGCGCCTCGAGCAGGCGGCACAGGACCTTTATGCGGGCCCCTTCCAGACGTTCATCAGGGTCACGCTGCCGATCGCCGCCCCCGGAATCGCCGCGGGCGCGCTGCTCGCCTTCGCGCTCTCCTTCGACGATTTCATCATCACCAATTTCAATGCCGGCTCGACCGTCACCTTCCCGATGTTCGTCTGGGGATCCGCGCAGCGCGGTACGCCCGTTCAGATCAATGTCATCGGTACGGCGATGTTCCTCGTGGCCGTCCTGTGCGTCCTGGCCGGAATGATGGTCGGCCGCCGCAGCAGGCAGAAGGCATAACCCTCAACACCTTTCCGGAAAACTGTGGGGAGTTGACAGTCATGGCCCCAAGCGCCATGAACCAGTGGACAACATCTCTTTCCGACGCCCAGCCGGTGTCCTACTGGCTGGACGACCCCGGCAGGCCGCGCCCCGAACCCGCCCTCACCGGGGCCGAGCAGTGCGATCTGCTCGTCGTCGGCGGCGGCTACAGCGGACTGTGGACCGCGCTCCTCGCCAAGGAGCGCGATCCGGACCGCGATGTGGTGCTCGTCGAGGGCCGCGAGGTGGGCTGGGCCGCCTCCGGCCGCAACGGCGGCTTCTGCGCCGCGTCGCTCACCCACGGCTTCGCGAACGGCCTGTCCCGCTGGCCGGACGAGATCGGGCAGCTCGATGAGCTCGGCGCCCGCAACCTCGACGCCATCGAGGAGGCCGTCGCCCGCTACTCGCTCGACTGCGACTTCGAGCGCAGCGGCGAGATCGATGTCGCCACCGAGCCGTACCAGGCCGAGGAGCTCCGCGAGACGTACGAGGCGATGAGCCGTCTCGGCCTCGCGGACGACATCGAACTCCTGGACGCGGACGCGGTACGGGAACAAGTCGATTCACCGACATTCACCGGCGGACTCTGGGATCGCCGGGGCGTCGCCCTGCTCCACCCCGCCAAGCTCGCCTGGGGCCTCAAGCGCGCCTGCCTCTCGCTGGGAGTGCGGGTGTACGAGCACACCCCGGCCCTCTCGCTGACGCCGCGCGGCGCCGGCATGGGCGTCCGCACGCCGTACGGCCGGATCCTGGCCCGCCGGGTCGCCCTCGGCACCAACGTCTTCCCGTCCCTGGTCAGGCGCGTGAGGCCGTACACCGTCCCGGTCTACGACTACGCCCTGATGACCGAGCCGCTGAGCGCCACGCAACTGGCCTCGATCGGCTGGAAGAACCGCCAGGGCCTGGGCGACTGCGCCAACCAGTTCCACTACTTCCGGCTGTCGGCGGACAACCGCATCCTGTGGGGCGGCTACGACGCCGTCTACCCGTACGGCGGCCGCGTGCGCGCCGAGTACGACGACCGCCCGGAGACCTACGCGAAGCTCGCCGGCCATTTCTTCCGCTGCTTCCCGCAGCTCGAGGGGCTGCGCTTCACGCACGCGTGGGGCGGCGCCATCGACACCTGCTCCCGCTTCTCGGCCTTCTTCGGCACGGCGCACAAGGGCCGCGTCGCCTACGCCGCCGGCTACACGGGCCTCGGCGTGGGCACCACGCGTTTCGGTGCGGACGTCATGCTCGATCTGCTGGCAGGCGAACGCACCGAACGTACGGCCCTGGAGATGGTCCGCACGAAGCCGCTGCCCTTCCCGCCCGAGCCGTTCGCCTGGACGGGCATCGCGCTCACCAAGTGGTCGCTGGCGCGCGCCGACGCGAACGGCGGCCGGCGTAACGCGTGGCTGAAGGTCATGGACGGGCTGGGCCTGGGCTTCGACAGCTGAACGACCCACGCGCGCGTGCGGCTTCGGCATCCGAACGGGGCCGCCACGCGCGCGTGCGGCCGTTTACGGCGAAGGCTGCGCTGGACTGCCGGACGAAGGAGACGAACTGCCCGGCTCATCGCCGAACCTCTCGAGACATGCGCTCAGCACCACGAGCAGAGCTCCGAAGAGGCACCAGCTGCCCAGCACGTCGAGCGGCCAGTGATAGCCGCGGCGCACCAGGCCGAAGCCCACCGTCGCGTTCAGCAGCAGACAGCCGATCACCACCTCGCGGCGGGTGTAGGCGCTGCCGCGAAGGTACGGAAGCAGCAGCAGCGTTGCCGCCCCGTACGCCACGGCCGCGGTGGCGGTGTGCCCCGAGGGGTAGAAGCCGTGGCCCGCCATGCCGGGCGGGCCGGGGCGGTCGATCAGGAGCTTGAGCGGGACGACCAGCAAGGGGACGACCGCCATCGCCAGCGTGGCGGCCAGGGGTGGCAGCCACCAGCGGGGCGCCCCGGTGCGGCGGGCCTGCCAGGCGACATAGCCGACGACCCCGGCGAGGACCGGTACCGCGATCGTCACGCTCCCCAGGTCGGCGAAGAACTCCGCCACGGTGTCGGGGAGGCGGGTCCCTCTCGCCGCGAGGCCGATGCGTTCGTCCAGCCGGCGCAGCGGGCCCTTGCCGGCCACCTGCCAGGTGAGGAGTCCGAAGAGGAGGAGAAGGGCACAAAGGGCCTGGGTGCGCAGGCCCCAACGCGCGTTCGGCCGCCCCGGAACAGGGGGGGTAGTTCCGGGGCGGCCGTCCTGATCGGTGTGCCGCACGCCCCGGGGGGTTTGGGGCGGGCGGCCATCCGATCGGTGAGGAGTTCCGGAGCCTGAAACTCCGGGTGTGTGCGCGAAGGCACGACCAGGACGAAGCTGGGGAGGCCACGACCTGGCGTCGCCCACAGTCCCCTGTGGGCGGGGTGTCTCTCTCATCTGCTTAGAACCTACGGCAGGGGTGCGGGACCGAACAGGCGGAACGGCATCCTGCCATGGCCCTCGCACACGTTCTTCACATGCTCCGACCGTTACCCCAGGTCACGAGAGTTCTACGGTGTGGCGTCCACACATGTCAGAGCACATACGGAGCCGCGACCGGCCCCCTTTTGGTAGATCGCGGCTCCGGGTGAGTCGCGGGACTCAGATGCGGGCCAGGGCCGACTCGATGATGTCCAGGCCCTCGGTGAGCAGGTCCTCGCCGATGACCAGCGGCGGCAGGAAGCGGAGCACGTTGCCGTAGGTGCCGCAGGTCAGGACCAGCAGGCCCTCCTGGTGGCAGGCCTTGGCGAGCGCGGCGGTGGCCTCCGGGTCGGGCTCCTTGGTGGCCGGGTCCTTGACCAGCTCGATGGCGATCATGGCGCCGCGGCCGCGCACGTCGCCGATGACGTCGTACTTCTCCTGCATCGCGGTGAGGCGGTCCTTCATGACCTCCTCGATGCGCTTGGCCTTGGCGTTGAGGTCGAGCTCCTTCATCGTCTCGATCGCGCCGAGCGCGCCCGCGCAGGCCACCGGGTTGCCGCCGTACGTGCCGCCCAGGCCGCCCGCGTGCGCGGCGTCCATGATCTCGGCGCGGCCGGTGACCGCGGCGAGCGGCAGACCGCCCGCGATGCCCTTCGCCGTGGTGATCAGGTCCGGGACGACGCCCTCGTCCTCACAGGCGAACCACTGGCCGGTGCGGCAGAAGCCGGACTGGATCTCGTCGGCGACGAAGACGATGCCGTTGTCCTTGGCGAACTGGGCGATCGCGGGCAGGAAGCCCCTCGCCGGCTCGATGAAGCCGCCCTCGCCGAGCACCGGCTCGATGATGATCGCGGCGACGTTGTCCGGGCCGACCTGCTTGGTGATCTGGTCGATGGCCTGGGCGGCGGCCTCGGGGCCGCAGTTCTCCGGGCCGGTCGGCCAGCGGTAGCCGTACGCGACGGGGACGCGGTAGACCTCGGGGGCGAACGGGCCGAAGCCGTGCTTGTACGGCATGTTCTTGGCGGTCAGCGCCATCGTGAGGTTGGTGCGGCCGTGGTAGCCGTGGTCGAAGACGACGACCGCCTGGCGCTTGGTGTACGCACGCGCGATCTTGACGGCGTTCTCGACGGCCTCGGCACCCGAGTTGAACAGGGCGGACTTCTTCGCGTGGTCACCCGGGGTCAGCTCGGCGAGCGCCTCGGCGACGGCCACGTAGCCCTCGTACGGCGTGACCATGAAACAGGTGTGGGTGAAGTCCTGCAGCTGGGCGGAGGCCCGGCGTACGACGGCCTCGGCGGAGGCGCCGACGGAGGTCACGGCGATGCCGGACCCGAAGTCGATCAGGCGGTTCCCGTCGACGTCCTCGATGATGCCGCCGCTCGCACGCGCGGTGAAGACGGGCAGCACGGAGCCCACGCCCTGCGCGACCGCGGCGGTACGGCGGGCCTGCAGCTCCTGCGACTTCGGGCCGGGGATGGCGGTGACGACGCGGCGCTCCTGCGGAAGTGCACTCATGCGGGGCTCCTGGGGATTCTCTTCCGGAATGTCCGGATGCCCGGACTTCCGGAGGCTTCTTTTGGACGCTTCCTGTTCCGGACGCTTCGGTTCTCTCTTCGCAGGCTAGGTCCGGGGAACGGGTGCGGGCATGCTCCATGAAGGCGTTGTCGGAGGTGCCGGTTGTCCGTGGTGGACATAGCGGCCCGCCGTGCGCCCCGCGCCGGGCAATGACGCATTCCCGCAGCCCCGGGCGCGTAACCGGTGAACTCCCCATACGAGCGCACTAGATTGACTGCGGATGACGCACGGACCGGCAGGTCAGGGGGCAAGGGTCGATGAACACCGACGGCACGCAGGACGCACACGGCACACAGGCCGATCCGGTGCCGCGCCCGGCGGCCCGGCGACCGGCCGCGGGGCCGCCGGGCGATGCGCCGTCGCGGCCGTCCGCCGGAGGCGGGTCGGCCGATGCGCCGTCGCGGCCCACGCAGTCCCCGGACGCCGTGCGGCGGGCTGATGTGCCGAGGTGGTCGGCAGAGGCCCAGACCTCGGACGCCGGTCCGCCGGATGGCGTGCCGTCGCAGCCGTCCGCCGCCGGGGCGTCGGCGGATGTGCCGTCGGGGTCCCCGCACGCGGGGCCGTCGGCCAGCGTGCCGTCGCCCCCCGAGCAGTCCCCGGCCGCCGCTCCGCGGGTCGGCGTGCCGTCGCCGGATGCGCAGCCGGCGGCCGAAGTGGCCCCGGCTGACGTGCCACCGCAGGCCGGGCGGCGCGCGCAGCCTGAACGGCCCGGGCAGTCTCCTGCCGCCGAGCCGTCGGCCGGCGTGCCGTCGCCCCCCGAGCAGTCCCCGGCCGCCGCTCCGCGGGTCGGCGTGCCGTCGCCGGATGCGCAGCCGGCGGCCGAAGTGGCCCCGGCTGACGTGCCACCGCAGGCCGGGCGGCGCGCGCAGCCTGAACGGCCCGGGCAGCCGCCTGCCGCCGAGCCGTCCGTTGGCATCCCGCCCCGGCCCGCGCAGGCGCCCGGCGCTCCTCCCGTCCCCGACGGGTCCGCCTTTCTGGCCTGGTTGCGGGCGCCGCGGCCCGAGGCCGCGCCCGGTGTGTGGCGGTTCGGGCATCGGCCGCGGCCCGCCGAGGAGCCCGAGGTCGTTCCGGCGCGTCAGCTGCTCAGCGGGGCGTTGATCGCGTTCCTCGTGGGGTGGCTGATCTGGTCGCTGCTGTGGAACGGGTATCTGGGCGGATGGTGGCTGCTGCCGCTCTACGCGATGATTCCCGACTCCTGGGCCGAGCCCCACTCGTTCGCCGCTGTCGTCGCCGTCTACGCGTACTACACCGTCGTCGCGCTTCTGATCATGGTCGGGGTGGGGCGGCTCGGCCGGTGGTCCGAGGTCTGGCGGCGGTACGGGCTCCCCGCGTGGCGCCGTGCCGCGCCGAGGGCCGAACCCCCGCCCGCGCCCGCCGAGGATCCCGCCCAATGGCCCCAGCTCAGGGCCGCCGGCGCCCAGGACGCCGCCGACAGGCTCGCTGCCGAAGCCCGCGCCGGGCTGATGCGCGACGTCGACCACGCGAGGATCACGCGCGCGTGGCAGGGCGTGCGCACCGGGCGGCACAACCTCGCCGCCTTCACCCGCGCCGTCCTCAAGGACGGTGCCGCCGCCTGCCTGCACCCCTCCGGCGAGCGCGACCTCCCCGTCCGCGCAGCCCGGCACGACCTCGCCACCGCGCAGGTGCGAATCGGCACGACCGCCGACGACCCGCGCAACCCCTACCAGTACCGCGGCACCGGACTGGCGCTCGGCCCCGATCTGCTCGGCACCTCCCTGCTCGCCGTCGGCCCGGCCGGATCCGGCAAGACCGGCAGTGTCGTACGGCCGCTCGCCGAGTCGCTGTGCCTGCAGGCGCTGGCCGGGCGGGCCGCCGTGGTCGTGGTGGGCGCCGCGGGCGCCGGTCTCGGGCCTGCCGACGCGTACGACGTCGTCGTCCGCATCGGCAACCCCGAATCCGTCTACGACCTCGATCTGTACGGCGGAACCCACGATCCCGACGAGGCCGCAGCCGTTCTCGCCGAGGCCCTCGTCGGCGACCTCGCGGACCCGCACCCGGGCGGCGACAGCCGTCGCTCCACGACTGTGCTCGCCCAACTGCTCGGGCCGTTCCACGCCGTCCACGGCCGCTTCCCGTCCGTGCCCGAGCTGCGGCAGCTCCTGGACGGTGCGCCCGGTCCGCTCGGTGCGCTGCGCAAGGCGCTCACGGACGCGGGGCAGCAACCGATGCTGCGGGAACTCGACGCGCGGGAGCGGCAGTTGGGTCATCCCGGAGATCTGAGCGGTGTGCTCGCCGACCGGATCGCGCTGCTCGACCGGCCCGTCTTCGCGGCCTTCTTCGACACGTCGGGCCAGGGGCGTCCGTTCTCGCTGCGGGCGCTCGACCACCCCGTCCGGGTCCGTATCGACCTGCCCGAGCGCGGGCACGCCGACGCCTCCCGGATCCTCGCCCGTCTCGTGCTCGCCCAGTTCACGGCGAGTGCCGCCCTCCGCGACGACCGGTCGCTGTTCGCCTGCCTCGTCCTCGACGACGCGACGGGCGTGGTCACCCCCGAGGCGGTACGCGGCATCCAGCGGCTGCGGTCGGCGAACGCCGGCACCGTACTGACGCTGCGCACGCTCGACGACGTCCCGCGGCCGCTGCGCGGGCCCCTGCTGGGCTCGATCGGCTGCCGTATGGCGCTGTCGGGACTCACCCCGTGGGACGGGCAGGACTTCGCGGAGGTGTGGGGCAAGGAGTGGACCGAGGCGCGTGACGTCACCGACCGGCAGATCATCGCCGAGACCCCGCTCGGCAAGACCGTGCACGTCCTGCGGCGCGTGATCACCGGCCACGCCCCCACCGCCCGCGCGGTGACCGTCCGACAGGTCGAGCGCGAGCGCTGGTCCGCCTCCGAGCTGGCCCACGGCGTACCGCCCGGGCATGCGGTGCTGTCCCTCACGGACGTACGCGGTGAACACGCGCCGCCGCTGCTCGTGGATCTCAGAAGCTGAGGCAGAGGCCGGCGGAGTGTGCCGGGATGGGCAGGACGTCCGGACATTCGATCACTTGGGCACCGTACGGTGAGGCAGAATCGACAGTGGTCGTTCATACGTGGCGGCCAAGGAAGTGCCCCGGCGTCACCACGGCATGAACGCCGATGACACGTCGCCACCACCTCGACCGACGACCTGTGAAGAAGATCTGAAGACCCATGCGCCCCACGCTCGCCTCGCTCGTCCAGCACTCCGCGCTCAAGCTCAGGGTGCGCGCGGGCGAGGACCACCTGGACACCCCTGTCCGATGGGCGCACGTGAGCGAGCTGGCCGACCCCGTGCCCTACATGGAGGGCGGCGAGCTGCTGCTGATCACCGCGCTCAAGCTGGACGCCGAGGACCCGGAGGCGATGCGCCGCTATGTGAAGCGGCTGGTGGGCGCTGGTGTCGTCGGGCTGGGCTTCGCCGTCGGCGTCAACTACGAGGACATCCCCGACGCGCTCGTCGAGGCGGCCGAGGCGGAGGGCCTGCCGCTGCTCGAGGTGCCGCGACGGACGCCGTTCCTGGCCATCAGCAAGGCCGTCTCGGCTGCCATCGCGGCCGATCAGTACCGGGCGGTGACCGCCGGGTTCGCGGCCCAGCGCGAGCTGACCAAGCAGGCGCTGAGCGGGGGCCCCGAGGGGCTGCTCGCCGCTCTTGCCGCGCAGGTCGACGGCTGGGCGGCGATGTACGACGCGTCCGGCGCCGTCGTCGCCGCCGCGCCCGAGTGGGCCGCTCGCCGGGCTGCCCGGCTCACCCCTGATGTCGAGCGGCTGCACCGGCGGACCGCTCCCGCGAGCGCCGTCGTGGGCGGCTCCCCGGGCGACGGGAGCGGCGAGGACCGTGTGGAGCTGCACTCGCTCGGCACCGGCCGTCGCCCCCGCGCCGCGCTCGCCGTCGGCACGGCGTCGACGCTGGGCACCGCCGAGCGGTACGCCGTGCACTCGGCGATCGCCCTGCTGACGCTCACCACGGAACGGTCCCGTTCCCTGCAGGCCGCCGAGCAACGCATCGGCGCCGCCGTGCTGCGGATGCTGCTCGCCGGGCAGCCCGACCACGCCCGGGCCGTCGCAGGGGACCTGTACGGAGGGCTGCTGGATGCGCCCTTCCGCGTGATCATCGCGGAGACGGCACCGGCCTCGGCGGCGCGAGCCCACGCCAAAGGCGCGGCCACGGCCGGAGGGGCAGGGGCCGGCGAGACAGGGACACACGCGGAGGACGTGTCCGCGCGGGCGAAGGACAACAGCCACGCGCGCGTGCCGGCCGCCCAGCCCTCGGCCGCCCCCGTGGCCGACGTGGCGGCCGACGACCCGACCGCGCTCGCGGAGCTCGTCGAGGCCGCTGCCGCACGCGCCGGTGAAGCACTTCTCGTCGTCCCGGACGGGGAACGGCTCGTCCTGCTCGCCGCCGACGGCGGCGCGGCCGTGCGGGCCTGCACCGAGCACGCCGCGGCGCTGGAGAGCGCCCGTACCGTGATCCGGGAGGAGCCCGTGGAGGCCCACGACGAACTCGTCGTGGGCCTGTCCGCGCCGACCGGCCCGATCGCCGCCGCCACCGCCTTCAAGCAGGCCGAACAGGCCCTGTCCGTGGCCCGCCGGCGCGGACGCTGCCTCGTCGAACACGAGGAGCTTGCCGCCGGTTCCGTGCTGCCGCTGCTCGCCGACGACGCGGTACGCGCCTTCGCGGACGGGCTCCTGCGGGCCCTGCACGAGCACGACGCGCGGGGCCGCGGCGACCTCGTCGCCTCGCTGCGGGCGTGGCTCTCGCGGCACGGCCAGTGGGACGCGGCGGCCGCGGACCTCGGCGTCCACCGGCACACACTGCGCTACCGGATGCGCCGGGTCGAGGAGATCCTCGGCCGCTCCCTCGACGACCCGGACGTACGCATGGAGCTGTGGCTGGCGCTGAAGGCGACGGCGAGCGAGTGACGAGCCGGGCGCCCGGCCGCGATCACCGCGAAGGCGCCCGCCCGACGCCAGGCCCGCGACACTGCCAAAGCGGTGTACCAGGAGCCTCTTTCACTCCGTACCGGACAAGCGACCCCGGCTGCCCCCGGCCCTACGGTGGGACTCGGACCAATCCGGGTCGGCGGGCCACGCGCCACCGGCCCACGAACCACCCAAGACTCCGACAGCGGAAGGGCCGGGACTCACATGCCACAGGGAAACGAGGCAGCCACCCACGCCTTCTGGCTCGCCGGCCGCCAGGCCACCGGCGAGGCCACCTTCGACGTCACGTCCCCCTGGGACGGACGGCTCGTCGGGAAGGCCGCCGTCCCGACCGACGCTCAGGTCGAGGAGGCCGTGGCCGCCGCGTATGCGGTCCGTGACGAGTTCGCGGCGACCCCCGCGCACGTACGGGCCGCCGCCCTGGACCACGTCTCGAAGCGGCTCGTCGAGCGCACCGAGGAGATCGCCCAGCTGATCTCCGCCGAGAACGGCAAGCCCATCAAGTGGGCCCGCGGCGAGGTCGGCCGCGCCGTCTCGGTGTTCCGCTTCGCGGCCGAGGAGGCCCGCCGCTTCAACGGCGGCGAGGCCCAGCGCCTCGACACCGACGCGGGCGGCGCCGGGCGCCTCGCCCTGACCCGCCGCTTCCCCAAGGGCGTCGTCCTCGGTATCGCGCCGTTCAACTTCCCGCTGAACCTGTGCGCCCACAAGGTCGCCCCGGCGATCGCCGCCGGTGCGCCGATCATCCTCAAGCCCGCACCCGCGACCCCGCTCTCCGGCCTCATCCTGGGCGAACTGCTCGCCGAGACCGACCTCCCCGCCGGCTCCTGGTCGATCCTGACGGTCCCCAACGACCGCATGCCCGCCCTCGTCCAGGACGAGCGGCTGCCGGTGATCTCCTTCACCGGCTCCGACAAGGTCGGCTACGCGATCATGGACTCGGTGCCGCGCAAGCACTGCACCCTCGAGCTCGGCGGCAACGGCGCGGCCGTCGTCCTCGCCGACTACGCATCCGACGAGGACCTGGACTGGGCCGCGACCCGTATCGCGACCTTCTCCAACTACCAGGGCGGCCAGTCCTGCATCTCGGTGCAGCGCGTCATCGCGGACGCCTCGCTCTACGAGCGCCTGGTGCCGCGGATCGTGGCGGCCGTCGAGGCGCAGGTCACCGGCGACCCGTCGGACGAAGCCACCGAGGTCGGCCCGCTGGTCAGCGAGGACGCCGCGAAGCGCGTGGAGTCCTGGGTCGACGAGGCCGCGGGGGCCGGCGCCCAGGTGCTCACCGGCGGCAAGCGCGACGGCGCCTCCTACGCGCCGACCGTGCTCGCCGACGTACCGGCGGACGTGACGATCTCCTGCGAGGAGGTCTTCGGGCCTGTCCTCACCCTCCAGAAGGTGGACGGCGAGGCCGAGGCGTTCGCCGCCGTCAACGACTCCAAGTTCGGCCTTCAGGCAGGCGTCTTCACGCACGACCTGCAGACCGCCTTCCGCGCCCACCGCACCCTGGAGGTCGGCGGCGTCGTCGTCGGCGACGTCCCGTCCTACCGCGCCGACCAGATGCCGTACGGCGGCGTCAAGCAGTCCGGCGTGGGCCGCGAGGGCGTGCGCTTCGCGATGGACGACTACACGTACGAGCGGGTCATGGTCCTGACCGGTCTCGCCCTCTAGCGGACAGGCCACCGCGAAAGCCGACCGGCCTCCACGAAACAGCCGACCGGCCGCCGCGACAACCGTCGCGAAGGGGCCCGGCACCGAAGCATCCCACTGCCTTCGGTGCCGGGCCCCTTCCCCCGTGCGCCGGCTTCTTCCGGACCCTCAACCAGAGAAGCCGACGTGCGCGAGCCGCAGTGGGCCGCGCAGCCTGATGTGCAGGTCCTGCACGCCGTCCGCCGCGAAGGCGGCGCTGACGGTGGCGTACTCGTAGGGGCCGCCGGTCGCCGGGATGCCGACCGTGGCACGGACCTCGCCGTCCGGCAGGGAGAGCTCGACCGTGCCCTCGCCCGCCGCCTCCACCGTCACTTCGGTGACACCGTCACCGAAGTCGCAGCGGCGGAAGACCAGTTCACCCGTCTCGCCGTCCGCCGGCGTCACCGCGTCGCCCGACGTCTTGCTGCGGTCGACGATCGCGGTGCCGGTCTGCTCGTCGTAGCCGGCGGCGTCCAGGCCGTGCGCCAGGACCGGACGCGGGCCCGCCCCCTCGCCGTCGATCAGGACGGTCTCCCGCAGCCGGATGTCCTCGCTGGACGCGCCCGCCAGCAGCTCGTACCGACCCGGCTCCACCCACCAGCGGCCGTGGGCGACGTCCCAGAACCCGAGCCCACTGACTGGGAGTTCGAAGGACAGCTCGGCCGAGGTGCCGGGCGCCAGGTGGACGCGGCGGTACGCGGCCAGTTCGCGGCGCGGGCGCGGGACCGACGGGTCGACGGCCCGGGTGTAGATCTGGGCGACGTCGTCGGCAGCGACATCGCCCGTGTTGGTGACGGTGAAGGAGACCCCGAGTACGTCCCCGTCCCTCCGCACCGACAGGTTCTCGTAGGCGAACGACGCGTACGACAGGCCGTGGCCGAACGGGAAGAGCGGGGTGCCCTCGAAGTACAGGTACGTCTGGCGGCCGCTGATGACGTCGTAGTCCAGCAGGTCCGGCAGGTCGTCGTCCGACGCGTACCAGGTCTGCGGCAGCCGGCCGGCGGGGGAGACGTCGCCGGCCAGGACGCGGGCGAGCGCGGTGCCCGCCGCCTGGCCGCCGTGCGCGGTCCAGAGCACGGCGGGCAGGTCCTCGTGGTCGACCGCGTACGGGTACGCGGAGACGAGGGCCAGAACCGTGCGCGGGTTCGCGGCGCGCGCGGCGCGCAGCAGGCGCTCCTGGTGGGCGGGCAGGCGGAGGGTGGTGCGGTCCTCGGTCTCGCGGCCGTTGATGTGCGGATCGTTGCCCGCCGCCACGATCACCACGTCCGCCGCGGCGGCGGCGCGGGCCACCGCTTCGTCACCTCGCTCGGTGACGACCACCTCGAAGATCTCCGCCTCGGACGGGTCTTCCGCGGCAACCTTCACGCCGCCGGCGACGACAGAGACGTACCGGCCCGTTCCCAGGTGCTTCAGGAGGTGACCGTTCTCGTGGGCCCCGGACGCTTCGAGGCGGAATGTCTCCTGGACGACCCAGCCGCCCGGCTGGTCCGCGGAAGCCCGTACGAAGCCGTCGTCCGCGACCGACAGATAGCGGCCGTCGGGGGCGCGGAACGTGAGCACGTCGTCGCCCCAGTCGATCAGCGCGAGGTCGGTCCCGGTGGCGTCGGCGGTCAGCGGCGGCAGGTCCGTGCGTCCCGCGAGGAGCGCGGGGTCGAGCGCGCCCTCGGCGCCGCGCACCTGGTCGTCCGCCTCTTCGGCCTCGGGCACCACGAGATACGTACCGGACGAGGTCTTCAGCCGTACGCGGTCCACGCCCTCCGCGAACTCGATGCTGTCGGCGCCGAACCGCTCGTACAGGCCCTCGAGCGGAGTCGAGCGGTGGATCAGCGTGCCGCTGTACCAGTCGAGCTTGCACTCGTCGGCGAGCAGGCCGACCACGGCGATACGGGTGTCCGCGGCCAGCGGCAGCAGGCCGCCGTCGTTCTTGAGCAGGACGATCGCCTGCTCGGCGGCCTCCTGGGCGAGTGCGCGGTGCGCCGGGGTGTCGAAGTCCTTGGTGCCGGCGTACGGGTCGAGCTCGGGGTCGAACTCGCCGAGGCTGAGACGGACGGCCAGCTGGCGGCGTACCGCCGTGTCGATGTCCGACTCGGTGATCAGACCCTGTTCGAGAGCGCCACGCACGCGTGCCACGATCTGCGAGCTGTCCGTGCCGTGGTCGGTGAAGCTGTCGACGCCGGCGATCAGCGCTGCCGCCGTCGCCTCCTCGTGCGTGTCGAAGTAGTGCTCCGAGTCGACGAGGTTCGACGGCGCGCCCGCGTCCGAGCAGACCAGCAGCTCCTGGTCCGTCCAGGCGCGCAGGTGCTCGCCCAGATACGGCGAGACGTGGTTGGGGCGGCCGTTGACCAGGTTGTACGCGGGCATGACGCCCGCGACGGCGCCCGCCTCGACGGCCTCGCGGAAGGCACGCAGGTCGTACTCGTGCAGCACGCGTGGGCGCACCGAGGAGGACGAAGTGTCCCGGTTCGTCTCGTTGTTGTGGGCCAGCCAGTGCTTGAGGACGGGCGCCGTGCGCCAGTAGTCGGGGTGGTCACCGCGCAGACCGCGGGTGTACGCGGTCGCGATGGCCGAGGTCAGCTTCGGGTCCTCCGAGTAGCCCTCCTCGTTGCGGCCCCACAGCGGGTGGCGCAGCAGGTTCACCGTGGGGGACCAGACGTTGAGGCCGACGCGGTCGTCGCCGGCGCGCATCGCCCGAACCTCTGTCGAGACCGCCTCGCCGACCCTGCGCACGAGGTCGTCGTTCCAGGTCGCGCCCAACCCGACCGCCTGTGGGAACACGGTCGCCGGGCCCATCCAGGCCACGCCGTGCAGCGCCTCCTGGCCGGTGCGGAACGCCGCGACGCCCAGCCGCTCCACGGCGGGCGCGAACTGGTGCAGCATCGCGATCCGCTCGTCGAGCGTGAGCCGCGCGAGCAGATCGTCGACCCGTTCGCCGGACGGGAGCTGCGGATCGCGGAAGGGCAGCGGGTGTGCGGTCACGTGGGAATCCCCTTGTGGTGGAGCGAGGTCTGCGAGGTGTGCGCTGTGTGTGTTCGGGCGAGCCGGTGTGGTCGAACGAGTTGCGCGCTTTCGAAGCGCTTCGATGCTGTTGCCGTGGAGCGGTGAGTGTCAAGACACGTCATGGCAACAACTCTGGGCGCGAAGTCTCGCATGGACCCTCTCCCCGCCCGTGTAGAGGTCAGAGGAATGTTGGAATCGGCTCTTGTGCGCCTCGGAGTGTTCACTTAACCTCGCAGCAACATCGAAGCGCTTCGACAACGGACCGGGCACCAACGTTCTGTGCACCGCACCAATGTCCGCTTCAGCTCAGCCAGTTCCACTCACGACACCGCAGCCGACCGGTGGCACGCCGCCCCGGGTGTCCTGGTGCGCCATGAAGGGTTGACGCAATGACGCCGAACTCCTCCTCTGCGAGCTCCGCCCCGAGCCGGAGAAGCTTCCTCGCCTCCACGGCGGTCGCCGCGGCGGCCGTGGCGGGCGGGATGCCGCTGCTGACCGCCTGCGGCGGTTCGGACGGCGGCTCCAAGGACGGCACGACCTCGGGCAAGGATGCGCAGAAGATCCTTCCCACCTTTGTGGCGCAGAACGTGGTGACGCCCGACATCCCGTCGAAGAACGGCTCCGCGATCGGCTTCACCAGCAAGCTCTCCCTGGCCGACCTGAAGACCTCGGTGCCCGAGAAGCTCGGCAAGGGCTCCACCGTCAAGATCATGTCGCCGTTCTGGGGCTCGCCGCCGAAGAGCAGCAACCCCTACTACACGGCGATGAACGAGCTGATCGGCGCCGACATCGTCTGGCAGAACCAGGACGGCAACACCTACGACGAGAAGCTGGGCGCGGTCCTCGCCTCCAGCGACATGCCGGACGTCGTGGTCATCCCCAGCTGGAACATGGGCGGCAAGATACCCAGCGCCATCATCAGCAAGATGGCCGACCTGGGCCCGTACCTCTCCGGCGACAAGGTCAAGGAGTACCCGAACCTCGCGGCCCTCCCCACGGACGCCTGGCGGTATTCCATCTTCGGCGGCAAGCTGCGCGGTCTGCCGCAGCCCTCTCCCACCGGCCCGGGCATCGTCCCCTTCTACCGCAAGGACATCTTCGACAAGGAGGGGTACGAAATCCCCACCTCGGCCGACGAGTTCCTGGCTCTTGCGAAGGACATCACCAACGCCAAGGCGAAGGTGTGGGCCTGTGACGACATGAAGTGGACCGCCTTCAACAGCTTCGGCGCCCTTTCCGGCAGCGAGAAGGCGCTCGGCTGGAACCTCGTCGACGGCAAGCTGATCTACCGCGTCGAGACCGACGAGTACCTCGAAGCCCTGGAGTGGACGCGGAAGCTGTACGCGGCGGGCGTCGTCCACCCCGACGCCAAGGCGCAGAACCAGGGCGACGTGGGCCTGCGCTTCACCTCGGGCGAGGTGCTGATGTACAACGGGAACATCGCGGACTGGTGGGGCAAGATGGCCGAACAGGCCACCCAGAACAAGAAGTTCCGCATCGCCGGCATGGACATCTTCGGCCACGACGGCGGCGACCCCCAGCTCTGGGCCGCATCACCCGCGGGCATCTTCGCCTTCATCAACAAGAAGGCCTCGAAGGCCGTGATCCATGACGTGCTGGCCGCCGCGAACGTCGCCGCCGCCCCGTACGGCACCAAGGAGTACATGCTCACCCAGTACGGGGTCGAAGGCACGCACTACACCGTCAAGGACGGCACGCCGGTCAAGACCGACAAGGGCAACCAGGAAGTCGTGAACGCCTACGTCATGCTCTCCCTGCCGGCCCCGACCATCGCGCACCCGGACTTCCCGGACATCGCGAAGGAACAGGTGGAGTGGCAGCAGCGGATGGGCGCCTTCACCAAGAAGTCCTCCTTCTTCGGGATGCAGATCGTCGAGCCCGCCCGCTACACCAACCTGTCCAACGACTTCGAGCAGCTCGAGGACGACGTCGTCCGCGGCCGCAAGAAGATCAGCGACATGCAGCAGGCCATCTCCGACTGGAAGAGCCAGGGCGGCGACAAGCTGCGCGACTGGTACAAGAAGCTGCTCGACGACAACGGCTCGCAGGGGTGACGTAAGTGTCGTCGCACAGCACCGCACCGGGCGCCCCCGCCCGGACCGCCGCGTCCGTGGTGACGGACGGCACCGAGCCGTCCGTCGCCCCGGCGACGCGCGCGAGCAAGTCCAAGGCCGCCAAAGCCTCGAAGGGCGGTACCTTCAGGAACCGCCTGAGGCGGGACCGCGCCCTGATCCTGATGACCCTGCCGGCCGTGCTGCTGGTCCTGGTCTTCAACTACGTACCTATCCTCGGCAACGTCGTCGCCTTCCAGGAGTACGACCCGTACGTCAGCGACAACGGCTTCATCGCCACCCTGGAGAGCCCCTGGGTGGGCTTCGAGCAGTTCCAGCGGATCTTCGAGGACTCGGCGTTCTGGGACGCCGTGCAGAACACCCTGGTGCTGTTCTTCCTGCAGCTGGTGCTCTTCTTTCCCATCCCGATCCTGCTCGCGCTGCTCATCAACAGCGTGATCAGGCCCCGCGTACGGGCCGTTTCCCAGGCGATCCTCTACCTGCCGCACTTCTTCTCCTGGGTGCTGGTCATCACCGTCTTCCAGCAGATCTTCGGCGGCGCCGGCATCATCGCGCAGACCCTGCGGCAGCACGGCTACGAGGGCTTCGACCTCATGACCGACCCGGGGATCTTCAAGTTCCTGGTGACGGCGGAGGGCGTCTGGAAGGACGCGGGCTGGGGCATCATCGTCTTCCTCGCCGCGCTCGCCTCCGTCAGTCCCGACCTGTACGAGGCCGCGGCGATGGACGGGGCCTCGCGGTGGCGCCGGATGTGGCACGTCACGCTGCCCGCGCTGCGACCGGTGATCGCCCTGCTCCTGGTGCTGCGCGTCGGCGACGCCCTCACCGTCGGCTTCGAACAGATCTTGCTGCAACGCGACGCGGTCGGGCCGGGCGCGGCAGAAGTCCTCGACACCTATGTGTGGTGGAACGGCGTCCGCAACCAGGACTTCAGCTATGCGGCCGCCGCCGGCCTCATCAAGGGCGTCGTGAGCCTGGGACTGGTGCTGGCGGCGAACAAGGTGGCCCATCTCATGGGCGAGCAGGGGGTGTACAAGAAGTGAGCGCCGTGACCGAGGAACGGCCGGTGGTCCAGGCCGACTCCCGCAGCCGCTGGGCAGGACCGCCGAGGCCCAGCTGGGAGGAGACGCCCAGCAAGGCCGGGCTCGCGAGCAAGGGCCTCGTCCTGGGACTCGCCTGCCTCGGGGTCCTCTTCCCGCTGTGGATCGTCATCGTCACCAGCCTGTCCTCGAAGCAGACGATCACCGAGGCCGGCGGCCTGGTGGTGATCCCCAAGGAGATCACCTTCATCGCGTACCAGGAGCTGCTGAGCGGCGGGCAGGTCACGCGTGCGACCATCATCAGTCTCTGTGTGACCGTGGTCGGCACGCTGTTCTCGATGACGGTGTCCATACTGTGCGCGTACGGGCTTTCCCGTACTGGGTCGGTGGGACACCGCTGGATGCTGATGACGCTACTCGCCACGATGTTCTTCGGCGCAGGCCTCATCCCCACATATCTGCTGGTGCAGACCCTGGGGCTGACGGACACCTACCTCGCGCTGATCCTGCCGAGCGCGGTGAGCGTCTTCAACATCCTGGTGCTGCGCGGGTTCTTCATGGGGATCTCCCCGGAACTCATCGACAGCGCACGGATCGACGGCGCCGGTGACTGGCGGATCCTGTGGAAGATCGTGATGCCGCTCTCACGTGCCGTCATCGCCGTGATCACACTCTTCTACGCCGTCGGCTACTGGAGCGCGTGGTTCAACGCGTCGATCTATCTGAGCGACCAGGACATGATGCCGCTGCAGAACGTCATGATCCAGTTGGTCCAGAAGCAGGAGGCGCCGGTCGGCCTGGGGCAGGCCATCAAGACGGGCCAGCTGTCCGGACTCGCCGTCCAGATGGCGGTCATGGTCCTCGCCCTCCTCCCCGTCGCCTTCCTCTCGCCCTTCGTCCAGAAGCACTTCAAGAAGGGCATGCTCACCGGCGCGATCAAGGGCTGACGCCCGCGCCGCCCCTCGTACGCCGCCGTGTCCGGCCGCGCCTGTCACCGGCCGGCCACGGCGGGCACCAACTCCGCGCCGCGGCGGGCCCCTATCCCCGCAACGGCGTGGCCCCCTCCCACCATGACGCCCGGCTCCCCGGCCGGCTGTCTGTCGCCGCGATCTCGGAACTCCCCGTTCCAGATCCACCCTCCCCCCAGGTTCAGGTTCATCAGGCTCCTCCGCTCCTCCCCGCACAGAACGAGGTATGTCATGAGCACGCACCGCCTGAGCAGACGCACCGTCCTTGCCGGGACAGCCGCCTCGGCTGCACTCACCGCCGTTCCCGCCTTCCAGGGCAGCGCGTATGCGGCCACCAAGGCCCCCGCTGCCGCCGCATCGACGGATGACACCGGGAACCCGTACCGCTGGCGCAACGCCGTCATCGGCGGCACCGGCTTCATCAGCGGCGTGCTGTTCCACCCCTCCGTGCGCGGCCTCGCCTACGCCCGTACGGACATCGGCGGTGCCTACCGCTGGGACGACGCCACGAGCCAGTGGGTGCCGCTCACCGACCACATCGGCTGGGACGACTGGAACCTGCTTGGCGTCGAGGCGATCGCCGTCGACCGGGCCCACCCGGACCGTGTGTACCTAGCCGTCGGCACGTACGCCCAGTCGTGGGCGGGCAACGGCGCCGTACTGCGCTCCGACGACCGCGGGGCCACCTGGACGCGCACCGATCTGACCGTGAAGCTCGGCGCCAATGAGGACGGACGCGGCGCCGGTGAGCGACTCCTCGTCGACCCGCGCGACAGCGGCACCCTGTGGCTCGGCACCCGCCACGACGGTCTGCTCAAGTCCACCGACCGCGGCGCGACCTGGGCCTCCGCCGACTTCCCGGCGCAGGCGAACGCCTCGGGCCAGGGCGTCATGTTCCTCGCAGCGGCGGGGCGCACTCTGTATGCCGGCTGGGGAGACGGCGACGGCAGCGCGACCGCCACGGCCCTGTACCGCACGACCTCGTCCGGCGGCTGGGAGGCCGTGCCCGGCCAGCCCACCGGGATCGCCGCCAAGGTGCCGATCCGCGCCGCGTACGACTCCACCACGCGAGAGCTGTACGTCACCTACGCCGACACCCCCGGCCCGAACGGCCACTCCACCGGCTCGGTCCACAAGCTGAACACCGCGACCGGCAAGTGGACCGAGGTCACGCCAGTGAAGCCCGGCGGCACCACGGCCGACGGCTCCAAGGACACCTTCGGCTACGGCGGGGTGGCCGTGGACGTCTGCCGCCCCGGCACCGTCGTCGTCTCCACCAACAACCGCTGGGCGGCCGTCGACACCCTGTTCCGGTCCACCGACCGCGGCCGTACCTGGACGTCCCTCAAGGACGCTGCTGTCTTCGACGTGTCCGAGACTCCTTATCTGAAGTGGGGCGAGGAAAAGCCCAAGTTCGGCTGGTGGATCCAGGCCGTGGGCATCGACCCGTACGACTCGAAGCACATCGTGTTCGGGACAGGCGCGACGCTCTATGCGACCCGGGACCTGAAGAACTGGGCACCGCAGATCCGCGGCCTGGAGGAGACCTCCGTGCGCCAGCTGATCTCGCCCCCGGCCGGGGATGCGCACCTGCTCAGCGGGCTCGGGGACATCGGCGTGATGTACCACGAGCTGCTCGCGGCGTCTCCGTCGCGCGGCATGGCGGCGAACCCCGTGTTCGGGACGGCGACGGGACTCGCGCTGGCCGCGGCCAAGCCGTCGTACGTCGTGCGGACGGGCTGGGGCGACAAGGGCAACGGCGCGTACTCGAACGACGGCGGGCAGACCTGGGCGCCCTTCGCGGCCCAGCCCGACATCGCCAAGAGCGCTCCGGGACCGATCGCCACCAGCGCCGACGGCTCGACGCTGCTGTGGACGTTCGTGCACTGGGACGGCACCAAGTACGCCGCGCACCGCTCCACGGACAACGGCGCGACCTGGACCGAGGTCTCCTCCTTCCCGAAGGGCGCCACGCCGGTCGCCGACCCGGCCGACCCGACGCGCTTCTACGCGTACGACACCGACACAGGAACGCTATACGCGAGCACTGACAGCGGCGCCTCGTTCACCGCCCGTGCGACCGGACTGCCCTCCGGCGACAGCCAGTTCAAGATTGCCGCGGCTCCCGGCCGCAGCGGCGACCTGTGGCTCTCGGCCAAGTGGAACGGCCTCTACCGCTCCACCGACGGCGGCGCCTCCTTCACGAAGGTGACCAGTTGCTGGGCCTCGTACGCGCTCGGCTTCGGCAAGGCGGCCGACGGCGCCGACTACCCGGCGATCTACCAGGTCGGCGCCACGGAGGCGATCACCGCCGTCTACCGCTCCGACGACGAGGCCAAGACCTGGATCCGCATCAACGACGACGCCCACCAGTGGGGCTGGATCGGTGAGGTCATCGCCGGCGACCCCCGCATCCACGGCCGGGTCTACCTCGGCACCAACGGCCGCGGCATCCAGTACGGAGACCCGGCCTGACACCCCGCCCGGCGGCGTGACCCCAGACGCCCAGCGTGACCCCCGACGCCCAGCGTGTACGGAGAACCTTCCTTATGACCCGCCCGACGCCCCCCTCAACGCCCGCCGCCGGATCCGGTACACCGGACCGGCCCACCCTCGCCGACACCACGCGCGGACGCGTCCTCTTCGGAGGCGACTACAACCCCGAGCAGTGGCCCGAGGAGACCTGGCACGAGGACGTGCGCCTCATGCGCGAGGCCGGCGTCAACTCCGTCACGCTGGGTGTCTTCTCCTGGGCGAAGCTCGAACCACGCCCGGGTGCACGGGAGTTCGGCTGGCTCGACCGCCTGATGGACCTCATGCACGAGAACGGCATCGGGGTCGTCCTGGCGACCCCGACCTCCTCGCCCCCGCCGTGGATGGGCCGCCTCCACCCCGAGACGCTGCCCCGCGACGAGAACGGCCAGACCGAGTGGTGGGGCTCCCGCCAGCACTTCTCGCACTCCAGCGCCACCTACCGCCGGTACGCCGCCGCCATCACCGAGGACCTGGCCGCCCGCTACGGCAGCCACCCCGCCCTCACGATGTGGCACATCAACAACGAGTACTGCACCTACGACTGGGGCGACGAGGCGGCCACCACCTTCCGCCGCTGGCTGCAGGACAAGTACGGCACGCTCGACGCCCTCAACACCGCCTGGGGCACCGCCTTCTGGAGCCAGGGCTACGGCAGCTGGGACGAGATCCTCCCGCCCCGCCGCGCCCACTACATGAAGAACCCCACCCATGTGCTCGACTTCAAGCGCTACACCTCCGACATGCTCCTGGAGTGCTACGTCGCCGAGCGCGACATCGTCCGCCGGCACACCCCGCACATCCCGGTCACCGCCAACTTCATGCCGTTCTGGATGGGCCAGGACGCCTGGAAGTGGGCCGAGGAAGAGGACGCCGTCTCGGTCGACATCTACCCGGACCCGCGTGACCCCTTCGGCGGCCAGAACGGTGCGCTGATCCAGGACATGACGCGCTCACAGGCGCGCGGCGGTCCGTGGATGGTCATGGAGCAGGCTGCCGGACCCGTCAACTGGCGGGGCGTCAACCACCCGAAGCCGCGCGGCCTCAACCGCCTGTGGTCGCTCCAGGCCGTCGCCCGCGGCGCCGACGCCGTCTGCTACTTCCAGTGGCGCCAGTCCCGGCAGGGCTCGGAGAAGTTCCACTCCGGGATGGTCAGCCACGCGGGGGAGCAGGGCCGTACCTTCCAGGAGGTCAAGCAGATCGGTGCCGAACTGGCCCGTATCAGCGGCGAGGTGACCGGCACGCGCGTGCCCGCCGATGTCGCGATCCTGCACGACTGGAACGCCTGGTGGGCGGGCCAGCAGGACGGCCGGCTCTCCTCCCGGGTCGACTACCAGGACGTCGTACGCGCCTGGCACCGCGCCCTGTGGGAGGCCAACACGACGGCCGCCTTCGCCCACCCCGAGCACGACCTCTCCGCGTACAAGCTGGTCGTCGTGCCGCAGCTGTATCTGCTCACCGACGCGGCGATCGACAACCTGGTGGAGTACGTGCAGCGGGGCGGCACCCTCGTCTGCGGCTTCCAGACCGGTGTCGCCGACGAGGACGACCGGGTGCGCACGGGTGGCATGGACGCGCGGCTGCGGGAGCTCTTCGGCATCCGGATCCTGCACGAGTGGTGGCCCCTGGACGCGGGCGAGACCGTGGAGGCCGAGGGCTTCCGCGGCACGCTCTGGTCCGAGGAGCTGGAGGCCGGGGACGCCGACGCCGTCACTCCGTACAAGGGCGGTGAGCTCGACGGCCTCCCGGCCGTGCTGCGCAAGGGCCGCGCCTGGTACGTCTCCACGCTCCCGGAGCCCGAGGCGCTGCGCGATCTGCTGGCGCGGGTGGCCGCCGAGGCAGGCGTACGGCCGGTGCTCGAGGGCCTCCCGGCCGGGGTGGAGGCGGTCCGCCGGGGCGAGTTGCTCTTCGTCCTCAACCACGGGCGCGAGCCGGTCACGGTCGAGGTGCCCGCCGGCACGCACCGCGATCTCCTCACCGGCGAGGCCGTCGAGGGGTCGCTGGAGCTGGAGCGGTACGGGGTGGCGGTGTTGGCGCCGTGAACGGACCGCAGGAGACGCGCGACACGCGCGCGCCGCAGACCGGGGACGGCACGCGCGCGTGGGAGGTCACGGACGGCACGCACGCGTGGCAGGTCGCACACGGCACGCACGCGTGGCGCGCCGGAACCTGGGAGCCGATGCCCGCCGACCGCTGGGAGGACGCCTTCCTGAGCGGGAACGGGCGGCACGGCGCCATGGTGTTCGGTGATCCGGACGATGACCGGGTCATCGTCAATCACCACACGCTCGTCCGCCCCAACGGCAGTGAGCACGGCCGCCCTCCGCAGCTCGCCGCCGAACTCGCCGCTCTCCAGGACCGGCTGCTCGCCGGCGACACGACGGCCGCCGAGCGCTTCACCGACGGCCGCGGCCTGATGTGGGTGCAGCCCTTCCACCCGGCCTTCCAGGTACGGCTGCGCCGACCGGCCGGTGAGCGGCCGGTCGGCGAACGGCGCCGCTACCGGCGCTCCGTCGACTTCACCACCGGGGTCGCCGATGCCGCCTGCGCGGACTGGCGCAGCCGCGTCTTCGTCTCCCGCGCGGACGACGTCATCGTCCAGTACGTCACGGGACCGGGCCCCACCCTGGACATCTCCCTCGACCACCGTCTCCCCGGCGCCCCGGCCGGTCTGTCGGTCGGTCATGGGGCTGCGCTCACCCGCGAGGGTGCCCTGCTGACCCTCCGCGCCCGCTACCCCGACAGCGACCGCGCGTACACCGGCGTGACCCTCGTCGTGCCCGCAGGCGGGCGCCCGACCGTGGAGCCGCCGGGTGTGCGCGTCGAGGACGCGGAAGCCGTACTGCTCCTCACGCGCGTGCACCGCCACACCGGTGAACTCGACGTCCTCGCAGAGGCCGAGGCCCTACGCGCCCTGCTGCTCGACCCCGGCCCCGAGCCCGGCCCCGAGCCCGGCCCCGGCCTGCCGCCGGACGGCAGCCTCGCCGACGCCGCCGAGGCCCACCTCCTCGGTCTGGACAGCACCTACACCCACCTTCTCGCCCGCCACACCGCCCTCCACCGCCCCGCCTACGAACGCGTCTCCCTCCGCCTCGGCACCCCCGAGGACGACCCCGACCACGGCATCGCCGGCTCCGAGCTGATCCGCCGCCCCAAGAGCCCGGCCCTCCTGGAGCGGCTCTTCGCGGCGGGCCGCTACCACCTGCTGTCGGCGAGCGGCATGCTGCCGCCACGCCTGACCGGCCTGTGGACGGGTGACTGGAACACCGGGTGGTCCGGGGCGTTCACCAACGACGCCAACCTCAACCTGCAGACCGCATCCGCGGCGGCCGGGGCCCTGCCCGAGGTCACGGAGGCGCAGGCCACCCTGGTATACGCCCAGCTGCCGGACTGGCGGGACAACGCCCGCGCGATCTTCGGCACACGAGGCGTCGTCGCGCCCGCGCACACCGACGGCGAGTCGGGGCACACGTACCACTTCAGCCGCGAGTACCCCCTCCACCTGTGGACGGCGGGCGCCGACTGGCTGCTGAAGCCTCTCGTCGACCACGACGAGACCCGCGGCGAACAGGACCCGCGCCTGGCCGCGGCGCTCGCCGAAGTGGCGTACTTCTACGAGGACTTCCTCACGCGCACCGCCCCGGACGGGCACCTCGTCATCGTCCCCTCCTACTCCCCGGAGAACCGGCCCGCGAACGCGAGCTGGGGCACCCTCAACGCCGCCATGGACCTCTCCGCGGCCCGCCACGCCCTGCTCACCGCAGCCGCTTACCACCCCGGCACCCCCGACGCCGACCGCTGGCGCGCCCTCGCCGACCGGCTCCCACCACACCGCGTCAACGGTGACGGCGCGATCGCCGAATGGGCGTGGCCGGGCCTGGACGACTCCTACGACCACCGGCACCTCAGCCACCTCTACGGCGTCTGGCCGCTGGACGAGATCAACCCCTACGACACCCCCGACCTCGCCGCGGCCGCCCACCGAGCCCTCGAACTCCGCGGCGCCGAGAACGACTCCGCACACGGCCACCTCCACCACGCCCTGATCGCGGCCCGACTGCGGGACGGCGAGCGTGCCGAAGCCGCCCTGGGCCAGGTCCTGGCCGGCGACTTCTTCCACGCCTCGCTGATGACCGCGCACTACCCGGCCCGCGACGTCTACAACGCGGACGCCGCCCACACGCTCCCCGCGCTGGTCATCGAGATGCTGGTCCAGTCGACACCGGACCGGCTCGTCCTCCTGCCCGCGCTTCCCGACGCGTACGAGAGCGGCCAACTCCTCGGCGTACGGACCCGCTTCGGCGCCGAAGTCGACCTCACCTGGGGCCCGGACGGCGCCACCGCCGTGATCCGCCCCACCCGCAGCGTCCGCGTCGACCTGCGGACGCCCTCCCGGACTTCCACCGGCGCGCGCCCGCTCTCGCTGCGCGCCGGGGAAGACCGCGTCCTCACTCTGGAGGCGCGGTAGATCGAAGAACTCAGCAAATCCCCCCACCCATGGAAAGGGACACCATGGCACGACGCACACTGAGCAAGATCAGCAAGGCCCTGCTGGCCCCCGCGCTCGCGCTCGGCGCCACGATCGGCCTCGCCGCCGCCCCCGCCCAGGCCGCCGTCTGGAACTCCTGCGACCAGTGGGGCAACACCACGCTGAACGGCTACACGCTCTACAACAACATCTGGGGCTCCGGCGCCGGCAGCCAGTGCATCTGGGCCAACTCCGGTACCAATTGGGGCGTCTGGGCCGACCACCCCAACACCGGCGGCATCAAGTCCTACCCCAACTCCAAGAAGGTGATCAACAAGTCGATCACCTCGCTCGGCTCGCTCAGCAGCAGCTACAACGTCACGGTCCCGTCCTCCGGCGCGTACAACACCTCGTACGACATCTGGGACACCGACTACGACTACGAGATCATGCTCTGGGTGAACTACAACGGCGCCGTCGGCCCGCTCGGCACCTCGCAGGGCAACGTCACCCTCGGCGGCCACACCTGGACCGTCTACAAGGGCAACAACGGCGCCAACGAGGTGTTCTCGTTCCTGCGCACCTCGGACTCCAACTCCGGAACCGTCAACATCCTTCCGATCCTGAAGTGGATCAAGGACACCAAGGGCTGGATGGGCAACGAGACCATCGGCGACGTCCAGTTCGGCTACGAGATCACTTCGTCGTCGGGCGGGCTGGACTTCCAGACCAACAACCTGACCGTCTCCAGTAGCTGAGCCGATTCGACGGCCTCACGCCCTGACGGCCGGAAAATTCAGCGGCACGGCACCACAGCACCACGGCACCATGGAGCACCGCGAAAGGGAGCCGGTCCCGCCCGGGGCCGGCTCCACCCCCACCGGAACCCGCGAGGTGACTCTGCTGACCGGCCCACTGCCGCGGCGCATCATGCTGCTCCGCCCGCTCCGCACCGTCCCCCGCCCCCTGCTGGCGGGGCTTTCGCTGCTCCTGCTCGCCCAGGCCCTGCTGCCCGCGGCCACCGCCCTCGCCATGGGGCAGCTCATCGGCCGCGCCGAGCGGCTGACCGGCGACGGAGTCCTCGGCGGTCTCCTCTGGCCACTGGCCGCCTTCACCGTCCTCCTCCTCGCCGCGCATCTCCTCGAGTCGTTCATCGAGCCCCTGGACTGGCTGCTCAAGGCACGGATCGTCGGCGCACACCGGGCCGCGCTGCTGCGCCGGGCCGTCTCCGTCCCCACCATCGGCGGTCTGGAGCAGCCAAGGACCCAGCAGCTCGTCCAGGCCGCGTCAGCGGACCCCGAGAACTGGACCGAGCGGACCCCGGCCGACGGCGCGGCCGCTCAGCTGCGATTCATCACGGCCGCGTGCGGCTTCGTCGCCTCGTCCGCCGTGCTGGCCGCCTTCGCGTGGTGGGCGGTGCCCGTGATCCTGCTGCCCGTCGTCGCGCTGCGCATCCGCTTCGTACGCCGTTTCGCGGAGCTGATCCGGCAGTGGCTGACCCGCGCCGACCGCGCCCAGCAGGGCGGGGTGTGGGCCGAGGCGCTGACGTCGCCGAGCGCTGGGAAGGACGTGCGCACCTTCGGCCTGGCCGGGTGGATGCTCGCCGAGCAGCGGCGTCATCTGATGGGCATGTTCGAGCCGTTGTGGCGCAGGACCGTCCACACGTCGTGGGAGAACATCGGGCACGGTCTCGTCGTCCTCGTCTGCCTGCTCGCGGTGTTCGTACCGGCAGCGGCGGGCGGTGCGGACGGCACACAGTCGGTGGCCGTCGCCACAGCCGTGCTGAGCGCGGGCTGGGCGCTGGTGAGCCTCGTCGACTACGCCGACGGGCGCGATGTCGCCGGGGCGGAGGCCGCGCTGGAAGCCACCGCGGAGCTGGAGAAGCTCCTGCCGGTGCCCGTGCCGCGCCAGGGAGACCAACCCGTCCACGAAGGCCCCCTCCACGTCCGCTTCGAGGGCGTCTCCTTCCGTTACCCCGGCACCGAGCGCACCGTCCTCGACGCCCTCGACCTGGACATCCGCCCCGGCGAACTCCTCGCCGTCGTCGGCCTCAACGGCGCAGGGAAATCCACGCTCATCAAGCTGCTCTCCGGCCTGTACGAGCCGACCGGCGGGCGCCTCACCGCGAACGGCACCGACCTGGCCGACCTCGCGCCCGACGCCTGGCGCCGCCGCATCTCGGTCGTCTTCCAGGACTCCGTACGCTACGAACTCTCCGCCGCCGACAACGTGACGCTCGGCCAGGCCGCCGTCCCCCGCGACGACACCGCCCTGGCAGCGGCCGCCCGCGACGCGGGTCTGACCGCCGTCCTGGAGCGGCTGCCGCATGGCTGGGACACCCCGCTCGCCCGCTCCCGCACCGACGGCGTCGACCTCTCCGGCGGACAGTGGCAGCAGGTCGTCCTGGCCCGCGCGCTCTACGCCGTGCACACCGGCGCCCGCATCCTCGTGCTCGACGAGCCGACCGCCCACCTCGACGTACGCACCGAGTTCGACGTCTTCGACCGGCTCGCCCGCGCCCGCGGCGACGACACCTCCGTCGTCCTCATCTCGCACCGCCTGTCCACCGTCCGCCAGGCTGACCGGATCGTGCTGCTCGACGGCGGCCGCATCACCGAGTCCGGCAGCCACGACGAACTGATCGCACGGCAGGGCGCGTACGCCGAGATGTTCGCAATCCAGGCCGAACGCTTCCGGCGCGGCCACGAGGACCGCATCGAGGAAGGCGAGTACGGCATTGAGTGAGGACGAGAACGGCAAGAAGGGGGCAGTACCGGTGAGGCGCACACTCGTGCTGTGGCGTGAGCTCTTCGCGCTCTCCTGGCGCCGCATCCCCGCCGCTACCGCGGCGACCCTCTCCGTACTGCTACTCGGCGTGCCCGCCACCACCGGCATCGCGCTCTCCCTGCGCACCGCCGTGGACGGCATCACGACCGGCGACCACGATGCGGCGGTCCTCGGCGCGGTCTGGGCGGCATGCGCATACGCCGCGACCCGCACCCTGAACCACACCGGCCGCTCCCTGATGATCATGTCGACCGAGAAGATCGGGCTGACGGACGTCCACGAGGGCATCCTCCGCGACATCGCGACGCTGGAGGGCCTGGAGCACCTGGAGCGCACGGACTATCTGGACCGGGTCACCACGGTCCGCACCTCCGCCTGGGCCATCGTGGCGAGCATGTGGAGCGCGATCGCGATCTTCACGGACGTGCTCCAACTCGTCGTCCTTCTCCTGCTGCTGGGCACGGTCAGCCCCTGGCTGCTGCTCCTGCTGCCCGCCGCCGCACTCCCGCTGTGGGCCAACGCCCGCGGCCAGCGGCTGGTCAACGCCGCCGAGACCGACACAGCCGAGTCCCACCGCCTCCAGCGCCATCTGTTCAAGCTGGGCACGCGCGCCGCGACCGGCAAGGAGCTCAGGGTGGCGGGCGCGGGGGAGGAGATCGTACGGCGCCAGAACGCGGCCTTCCGTGAGGTGGTGGACGGCCGCTACCGGGCCCGTATGCGTGCGGCATGGCTGCGGGCGGCCGGCTGGACGGTGTTCACGCTCGGCTTCGGCGGGGGCCTCGCGCTCGTCGGCCACCGCACGGCACAGGGCCTTGGCACCCCCGGCGACCTGGTGCTGACCATCACGGTCGCGGCGGCGCTGCGCCAGTCCGTGCAGCAGGCGGTGATGCGCGCGGCCGGGGCGATCGACGCGATGCGGCTGATCGGCCCGTACCTGTGGCTGCGCTCGTACGCCGCCGGGCAGCGGGCCCGTACGACTGGCACCACCCCCACCCCGGACGCGCTGCGCGAGGGCATCACCCTGACCGACGTGTCGTACGTCTATCCGGGCACGGAACGCCGCGCGCTGGACGGGATCAGCGTCACGCTGCCCGCCGGTGCCGTGGTCGCGGTGGTCGGCGAGTTCGGCTCCGGCAAGACGACGCTGGTGAAGCTGCTGTCGAAGTTCTACCGGCCCGACGAGGGCCGGATCACCGTGGACGGTACCGATCTCGCCGATCTCGACACGGACGCATGGCGGGCCCGGACCAGCGCCGCGTACCAGGACTTCGGGCGCTTCCACACCGTGTTCGCCCAGACGGTCGGACTCGGCGACCTCCCGCACATCGACGACCGCGAGCGCATCGCGGAGGCGGTCCGCGCGGCCGACGCGGAGAGCCTGGTCGCCCGCCTCCCGGACGGCCTGGACACCCAGCTCGGCCGCGAACTGGGCGGCGTCGACCTGTCCGAGGGCCAGTGGCAGAAGACCGCGCTCGCCCGCGCCTCCATGCGCCCCGACCCGCTCCTCTTCGTCCTCGACGAACCCACGGCCTCCCTCGACTCCCCGAGCGAACAGGCCATCTTCCAGCGCTACATGGACCGCGCCCGCACCCTTGCCGACCGCACCGGCGCCGTGACGGTCATCGTCTCCCACCGCTTCTCGACCGTGAGCGGCGCCGACCTGATCCTCGTCCTCGACAAGGGCATCCTGGCGGAGTACGGCACGCACGAGGAACTGCTGGCGTTCGGCGGCCGATACGCGGATCTGTACGGCATCCAGGCGACGGCGTATGCGGCGTCCTGAGCCGCGGAACGCTCGAATCGCCCGCGCACCAGGCGGCGTCCGCGCGCTGCCGGTACGGCACAACCCAGGGGGGCGAGACTCGCATCCACTACAGTGCGCCGTGGGCCGTGACTGGCGCTGAGGTGGAGCACCACCGTGGAGCGGTCTGACGAGAGCGTCGATGCCGTGCGCCTGGGCGAGTGGTCGATCACGCCTGGGAGGCGAAGATGTCCCCGACTCAGACGGCCCAGCTCATGGACGGCACCGGACTCGCCCGGCGCATCGTCGAAGAGACCACCACCAAGGCGGCGGAGGTCGCACAACGCACGGGATTCGCGCCGTGCCTGGCGACGGTGCTGGTGGGCGACGACCCCGCGTCGGTCACGTACGTCCGCATGAAGCGGGCCCGCTGCGCGAAGGCCGGCATCCAGTCCCGCCACATCGGGTTGCCCGCCACCACCACGACCGCCGAACTGGTCGACACGCTGGCCGCCCTCTCTCGCGACCCCCAAGTCCACGGCATCCTGCTGCAGCACCCGGTCGGGCCGGGCATCGACGAGCGGGCGGCGTTCGAGGCCATCGCTCCGGAGAAGGACGTCGACGGCGTCACCATGCACTCCTTCGGCACGATGAGTTTCGGACTGCCCGGCTTCGTGTCGTGCACCCCCGGCGGGATCATGCGGCTGCTGGACGAGTACGGCGTCGAACTCGCTGGCAACCACGCCGTCGTGGTCGGCCGCAGCGCGATCCTCGGCAAACCGGTCGGGATGCTCCTGCTCGCACAGGATGCCACGGTGACGTACTGCCATTCCCGCACCGCGGACCTGCCCGCGATCGTCCGCGAAGCGGACATCGTGGTGGCGGCGGTGGGTCGCCCCCGGCTGATCCGCGGCGAGGACATCAAGCCCGGCGCGGTGGTGATCGACGCGGGATACAACCCGGGCAACATCGGCGACGTCGACTTCGACACCGCCCGCACTCGCGCAGGTCTGATCACTCCGGTCCCCGGCGGAGTAGGACCGATGACCATCGCCGTCCTGCTGGAGCAGACCGTGGAAGCCGCCGAGCAGCAGCTCGGAATCCGGTGACGCCGACGTCATCCTGAGCAGCGGCCCAGCCGGATGGTTGGGCCCAGGGTGGAGCCCCCTTGCCCGGATTCGAACCGGTTCTCCAGGACGTTCACGCAAGGGCCCCACGGCCTGGTGGGATGGCGGCATGACAACGCTGCCGCACCGAGCGCTGCAAGCCCTCCACCGGTTCAATGCCGCTCACCCATGGGACCACAACGCCCACTACCACCGATGGATACTGAGACAGCTCCCGAAACACTGCGACCGGGCCCTCGACGTCGGCTCCGGTACTGGCGACCTGGCCAGGCTCCTGGCCACACGCGCCAAGGAGGTGCACGGAATCGACGCCGATCCGGTCATCGTCGGCCGGGCACGGGAGCTGACTCCTCCGGCCGCCCCGGTGACGTTCTCCGTCGCAGACGCGCTGACCGGGATCCCCGCCGGTTCCTACGACGTCATCACGTGTGTCGCCGTCATCCACCACCTGCAGTTCACCGACGCGCTCACCCACTTCCGTCGGCACCTGGCACCCGGAGGAACGCTGGTGGTCGTCGGACTGGCTCGCGCCGAGACCCTTGGCGACCACCTGCTCGGTGTCGCCGCCATCCCGATGAACGTCGCCATGGGCTGGTTCAAGAACAGGGGCCGCACGGCACCACGGCCGGCCTCGATGACCGCCCGTACCCGACCTGCGGACATGAGCTTCCCCGACGTCGTCCGCGAAGCGCGCCACGTCCTGCCGGGCGCACGGCTGCGTCGCCGGCTGTTCTGGCGCTACACGTTGGTGTGGCACCAGCGTTGAGCGGTCAGGCCGCGAAGCTGCGCCCTGCGGCCGGCCGGACAAGGGATCGGGAAGGCGCGCACGCTTGGAGTGAGGGCGGCCGCTCCCCGAAGTGACGACCGCCCTCCTACGCGGCTACTCCGCCACCGGAAGCCGCGCCCCGTCCCGCAGGAACAGCGGGATCCGGTCCAGTGGGGCGTCGACCGTGACGGTCGCGCCGCCCTCGTACTCCTCGCCCGTCCAGGCGTCCGTCCAGCGGGCGCCCGCTGGGAGGTACACCGTCCACTCCGTCGCGCCCGCCGTCAGTACCGGTGCCACCAGCAGATCCGGGCCGAAGAGGTACGCGTCGGCCACCGACCAGGCCTTCTCGTCCTCGGGGAACTCGAGGAACAGCGGGCGCATCACCGGCAGGCCCTCCTCGTGGGCGGCGCGCATGGCATCCAGGACGTACGGCTTGAGGCGTTCGCGCAGGTGCAGGTACTTCTCGAGGATCGCGGCGGCCTCCTCGCCGTACGACCACACCTCGTTCGGGCCGCCCGTCATGTCCGGGCCGAGCGGCATGCCCGGGTCGCGGAAGCCGTGCAGGCGCATCAGCGGCGACAGGGCGCCGAACTGGAACCAGCGGACCATCACCTCCTGGTACGCGGGGTCGTTCGGGTCGCCGCCGTGGAAGCCGCCGATGTCGGTGTTCCACCACGGGATGCCGGACAGCGCGGTGTTGAGGCCTGCCGCGATCTGGCGGCGCAGGGTCGCGAAGTCGGTGCCGATGTCGCCGGACCACAGGGCGGCGCCGTAGCGCTGGCTGCCCGCCCACGCGGAGCGGTTGAGGGTGACCACCTCGGTCTCGCCCGCGGTGTGCATGCCCTCGTAGAAGGTGCGGGCGTTCTCGCGCGGGTAGAGGTTGCCGACCTCCAGGCCCGGGCCCGCGTGGTAGCGCAGGTTCTCGGCGTAGTGCGGCTTGAGTTCCGGCTCGCAGGCGTCCAGCCAGAAGGCGCGGATGCCGTACGGCTCGAGGTAGTTGTCGCGCACCCGCGACCACACGAACTCGCGGGCCTCCGGGTTGGTGGCGTCGTAGAAGGCCACCTGGACCGTGGACGCGACCTCCTTGTCGGGCCAGTCGGCATGTGCCATCGGGCTGTACTGGGTGCCGATGAAGTAGCCCTTCTGCTCCATCAGCTGGTGGTTCTCGCTGAGGGGCGACACCGACGGCCAGACCGACACGACCAGCTTGATGCCGAGCGTCTCCAGCTCCCGCACCATCGCCGCCGGGTCCGGCCACTCCGCCGGGTCGAACTTCCACTCGCCCAGATGCGTCCAGTGGAAGAAGTCGCAGACGATCGCGGAGATCGGCAGGCCGCGCCGCTTGTACTCCCGCGCCACGGCGAGCAGTTCGTCCTGCGTGCGGTAGCGCAGCTTGCACTGCCAGAAGCCGGCGGCCCACTCGGGCAGCATCGGCGTACGGCCGGTGGCGGCGCTGTAGCGGCGCTGGGCGTCGGCCGGGGTGCCCGCCGTGATCCAGTAGTCGATCTGGCGGGCTGAGTCGGCGACCCAGCGCGTGCCGTTGCCGGCCAGCTCGACGCGGCCGATCGCCGGGCTGTTCCACAGCAGCGTGTAGCCGCGGCTCGAGGTGAGCACCGGGATGGTCACCTCGGCGTTGCGCTGCACCAGATCCAGGACGGTGCCCTTCTGGTCGAACCGCCCGTGCTGGTGCTGCCCGAGGCCGTACAGCTTCTCGCCCTCGTACGCGCTGAAGCGCTGCTCGAGGCGGTGGTGGCCGTTGCCGGTCGGGGTGTAGAGGCGCGGGCCGGGCCACCAGAAGTGGGCGCGCTCCTCGGCGAGCAGTTCGGTGCCGTCGTCGGTACGGGCGAAGCGGATCTGCCCCTCGGCGCTGACGTGCGCGGTGATCGCGCCGACGGTCAGCTCCCCCTCGTCGTCGCCGATCTTGACCGCCACCGCCTGGGCGGGCTCAGGGTCGTCGATGAGTGCGCCGGGCAGCCCTTCGAGGACGGGGCCGCCGAGCCGGGCGCGGACGCGGATCGCGTCCGGGCCCCAGGGCTCGAGGCGTACGGTCTCCTGGCGTCCGCTCCACTCCAGGGCACCGTCACGCTCGCGGAACGTGCCGATGGTGGGGGACGACTGGGCCAGGCTGGGGGAGCCCTCTCCGGGCTGGGGCACGGCAGGCTGGTTCACGGCGGGTGCTCCTGAGGGAGTGGTGTGACGGCTGGTGTGCTGTGACGGCTCGTGCGATGTGACGGCTGGTGTGGTGACAGGCCGGCCTGGCGGGAGCCATGCCGGGGAGTGGCGGGGGCAGCGGGGACAAGGCGCTCGGGCCCTCGCTGATAGGGCGCAGGTCGCTTGTTCGGGCCGCGCTCCGGGGGCCCAAGGTGCTGCGGGGGCTGTTCCGGGGTCCTGCCGGTGCTCCGGGGAAGGCTGGGCCCCGAGGCTCAGCTCGTGGCCGGGGCCGGGCCCGAGCTGGCCCGTACGGTCAGTTCCGGCGGGAGCAGCACGACCTCGTCCGTGCCATGCCCCTCGAGCTTGGCGACCAGGAGTTCCACGGCGCGCCGCCCCATCTCCTGCGCGGGGATGGCGACCGAGGTGAGGCGCACCGAGGCCTGCATGGCGAGCTGGTCCGGGCAGATCGCGACCACCGACACGTCCTCGGGAACGGCGCGGCCGCTCTGGCGCAGCAGCGCGAGCAGCGGTTCGACCGCGGACTCGTTCTGCACGACGAACCCGGTGGTGGACGGACGCTCGTCGAAGATCCGGGCCAGGGTCACCGACATCGCGTCGTAGCCGCCCTCGCAGGGCCGGTGCAGCAGCCGCACGCCGAGCTCGCGGGAGCGGCTGCGCAGGCCGTCGAGGGTCCGCTCGGCGAATCCGGTGTGCCGCTCGTACACTCCGGGCGCCTCACCGATGACAGCGATATCGCGGTGGCCGAGCTTGGCCAGATGTTCGAGGCACAGGGCGCCCGTCGCCCCGAAATCGAGGTCGACGCAGGTGAGGCCGGTCGTGTCGGCGGGCAGGCCGATGAGCACGGACGGCCGGTCCGTACCGCGCAGCAACGGCAGCCGCTCGTCGTCGAGCTCGACGTCCATGGGGATCATCGCGTCCGCGAGCCCGCTGCCGGTGACGCGGCGTACGGCGTCGGGCCCCTCCTCGCCGGTCAGCAGCAGTACGTCGTACCCGTGCGCACGGGCCGTTGTGGCGACGGCGATGGCGATCTCCATCATCACCGGCATATACATGTCGGTACGCAGCGGAATCATCAGCGCAATGATGTTCGAGCGGCTGCTTGCCAGGGCCCGGGCCCCCGCGTTGGGGTGGTAGCCGAGCTCCTGGATGCTCCGCTCGACGCGCTGCCGCGTGCCGGCGGAGATGGACCGCTTGCCGCTGAGGACATAGCTCACCGTGCTCGCCGACACTCCGGCGTGCTGGGCGACCTCGGCGAGGGTGACCATCCAGCTCTCCAAGCGTTGGTTTGAAGCGCTTCGACAACGGGCGCTGCGGACAGGACTGCGGGATGAGGGTGATCCGACAGTAGCCCGACGGCCAGGGGGTGTCCATAGGTTGTCGAAGCGCTTCGACAAGGAGTTTGAACCCCGTAACCGAGTCCGACATGCGGGCCCACACCTTCTGATCGTGCGGGTCTCCGACACCACCACGGCGACGTTGAACCTCGACGACTTCGCGCAGGCCCTGGCCCGCCGGAAGCTGCTCGGCAAGGACAAGTATCTCTCCGGTGTCGAGGCCGGCACGGAGGTGTTCAAGGGGGCCGGGCGGCTGGACACGAAGGCGTACTCGGTGGACGTCGGCTGACCGCCGCGGGGCGCCGCGCGCGGCGCCCCGTTCCCCGGACGCGAGTCGCCCCGTTCCCCGGACGCGAGGCGCCCCGTTCCCCCGAACGGTGCGCGAGGGCTGGTGGGGGCCCGGCATATCGGGTACATACGAACGAGTAGCACTGGTCGGTAACCGACCGGACAATCGATCTCAATCGACCCCACTGCGCGGCGAGGTGAGCCTCATGTCCGCACCAACCAAGAAGCCGACCGTCACCACGAAGCCGACCGTCACCGAACGCGAAGCCCGCCAGGTGGCCGAGGCGGCGCGTGAGCAGGACTGGCGCAAGCCCAGCTTCGCCAAGGAACTCTTCCTCGGCCGCTTTCGGCTGGATCTCATCCACCCCCATCCGACGCCCCCCGACGAGGACGCCCAGCGCGGTGAGGAGTTCCTGGCCAAGCTGCGCGACTTCTGCGAGACGAAGATCGACTCCACCCGTATCGAGCGGGAGTCCCAGATCCCCGACGAGGTGATCCAGGGGCTCAAGGAGCTCGGCGCGCTCGGCATGAAGATCGACACCAAGTACGGCGGCCTCGGTCTCACCCAGGTGTACTACAACAAGGCGCTCGCCCTGGCCGGCTCCGCGAGCCCGGCGATCGGCGCGCTGCTGTCCGCGCACCAGTCGATCGGCGTACCGCAGCCGCTGAAACTGTTCGGCACCCAGGAGCAGAAGGACACCTTCCTGCCGCGCTGCGCCCGCACGGACATCTCGGCCTTCCTGCTGACGGAACCCGACGTCGGCTCGGACCCCGCCCGCCTGGCCACCACCGCGGTGCCCGACGGCGACGACTACGTCCTGGACGGCGTGAAGCTGTGGACGACCAACGGCGTCGTCGCCGACCTGCTGGTCGTCATGGCGCGCGTACCGAAGTCCGATGGCCACAAGGGAGGCATCACGGCTTTCGTCGTGGAGGCCGGATCCGAGGGCATCACGGTCGAGAACCGCAACGCGTTCATGGGCCTGCGCGGCATCGAGAACGGCGTCACCCGCTTCCATCAGGTCCGGGTTCCCGCGGCCAACCGCATCGGCCCCGAGGGCGCCGGACTGAAGATCGCGCTCACCACACTGAACACCGGCCGCCTCTCCCTGCCCGCCATGTGTGCGGGCGCCGGCAAGTGGTGCCTGAAGATAGCCCGCGAGTGGTCGGCCGCCCGCGAGCAGTGGGGCAAGCCCATCGCCCACCACGAGGCCGTCGGCTCGAAGATCTCCTTCATCGCGGCGACGACCTTCGCCCTGGAGGCCGTACTGGACCTGTCGAGCCAGATGGCCGACGAAAACCGCAACGACATCCGCATCGAAGCGGCACTGGCCAAGCTCTACGGTTCCGAGATGGCCTGGCTGATGGCCGACGAGCTCGTCCAGATCCGCGGCGGCCGCGGCTTCGAGACGGCCGCGTCCCTCGCGGCCCGCGGCGAGCGGGCAGTCCCTGCCGAGCAGATCCTCCGCGACCTGCGCATCAACCGGATCTTCGAGGGCTCCACGGAGATCATGCACCTGCTGATCGCCCGTGAGGCGGTCGACGCCCACCTGTCGGTCGCCGGAGATCTGATCGACCCCGAGAAGTCCCTCTCCGACAAGGCGAAGGCGGGCGCGAAGGCCGGCGGATTCTACGCACGCTGGCTGCCGAAACTCGTCGCCGGACCGGGCCAGCTCCCGCGCGCATACGCGGACTTCCACCCGGCGGGCCACGTGGACCTCTCGACGCATCTGCGCTACGTCGAGCGGTCGGCCCGCAAGCTCGCCCGCTCCACGTTCTACGCCATGTCCCGCTGGCAGGGCCGCATGGAGACCAAGCAGGGCTTCCTCAGCCGGATCGTCGACATCGGCGCCGAACTGTTCGCGATGAGCGCGGCCTGCGTACGGGCGGAGATGCTGCGGAACACCGAGGGGTACGGCCGCGAGGCCTACCAGCTCGCCGACGCCTTCTGCCGCCAGTCCCGCATCCGCGTCGACGAACTCTTCGCACGCCTGTGGAACAACACCGACGACCTGGACCGCAAGGTGGTCAAGGGCGTCATGAGCGGCATGTACACCTGGCTGGAGTCCGGCATCGTCGACCCCTCGGGCGAGGGCCCGTGGATCGCGGACGCCACGCCTGGGCCGGCGCGACGGGAGAACGTGCACCGGCCGATCCGCTGACGGGATCCCCGTCAACGGATCGTCGGCGTCCGGTTCAGGGCCCGGTGGGCGAGGCGGTGCGCAACGCTGCCGCCTCGCCCGGCGGCCCGTACGGTGAGCCGGTACTTCTGGCGCGGGCCACGCGCGCGTGCCGTCGCCCTCGTGGGACTCGTCGGCGCCGTCTCCGTGGCCCAGGCCGCCCCCGAGATGCTGCGCCACGAGATCGACAAGGCATACGCCCTGCGCTACCCGGCCGACCACCCCGCAACGCCCCCGCGCTGGAACGGGTCCTCGGCGCCCACCTGCCCGGACTCGCCGCCGCCATCGAGGAACTCACGCACAAACCCCGCAGGACCTAGTCGTGCTCGCCGACGACCACCGCCTCACGGCCTGCTTCCCCTACTGGACCTTCACCACCGCCGAACCCGTCTACGCCAATCCGCTCGCCGACGGAGCGGGCCGCACCGCCGCGGTGGAGCGCTGGTCCCGGCTCACCGACCAGGACGCCTTCACACGCGCCCTCGACACCTCGCCGTACCGCGCCCCCGACGTCTTCGTCATGCACCGGCTCAAGGACGGGTACGGGAACGAGCTCGGCCGGGACGGCAGGACCGCGGCACGTCCGAGGTCGGCCTGCTCACAGCACAACTATGGCGTCACAACCGCCGCTCAAGCCGCAGACGACCCCTCTCGTGGGCGGTCTGTGGAGGTGGCCGGTGCGAAGCCCTTGATGTCGATCCGATACGGCGGCAGGTTCAGCTCCTGGCGCAGAACGGCCCCTGCAGCGTCGCGGTTGAGCGCACTTACGATCTCCTGCCAGGTGCCGTCCTCGAACCAGCGGAGTTGGCGCGCCTTGAGCTTGCTGGGCGTGCCGTACTTCTCTGGAAGGTCTCGCCAAAGGATGTCGCGCCGCAGCCGGTGCAGCATGCCGCACAGAGCCTGGCGGAGATCAAGCGCCGAGCGGAAGTGGTGGGCGCCGTAGCGTCGGCGCAGCAGGGCCTCGATCCGATCCCACTGGGCATCCGTCGGGTCATCCGGCACCGGCGTCCCTGTCTCCTGGTGCCAAGCCCTCATACGACACTGCCAGCCTTCGCGGTATCGGAAGGTACCGTCCACCACAGACACCATGACAGCCATCGCCTCCAGCAGCTTCCTCTGGTCACTGCTGGGCAAGGAACCGATGTCCGCCGCAGAGGTGGTCAGCGTCCGCCAGATACGGCTCCGCACACCGGCCTCCACCCGTCGGCGCTCAAGTTCCTGCTCCCACTCGCCCGCTTACCGCCGGATATCAAGCAGTACCTCTAGATTGCGCCTCAACTGGGCGGACCCCAGCTGAGACACCTCGAAGGCCGATCCGAATCGCGATTCCAGGAGGACCACCGCTTCCTCGCACTGCCCGATCAGCGAGTCCAGCCGCTCGATCTGCCTCCGGTGCGCAGTCGGCGGAGGCGGTACCTCGAGATCCACAAACGTCCGCAGATGATCCGCGGCCACCGGCGTCTGTGCAAGGTAACGATTGACGGCCTCCCACACCGCCACTTCCACTGCCTCCGCCGCCAGGAAGACGCAGCCGCATGATGGCCTTCCATGGATGCCACGGCAGACGTACGTCCGCTGCTGATTCTTGGACCGGCGGAAGCCGACATAACGCTGGCCGCACCAGCCACGGATGTACCCGCTCAGCGGGTACTCCGACGTGGCATTGCGACGCGGCCGCCGGAACGCGTCGAGGGCGTCCTTAACCTGCACGATGCGATCACGGTCGAGAATGGTCGGTACGACGATGCTCACCGTCCGGCCGTGTTCCGGCGCACCATGCTCGTCGAGACGGGTCCCGTGCCGGCCCCACTGACGATCGACCCGCCGGAACACCGACTCGCCCGTGAAGGCCGCACTCTGAAGGCGCCGCGCAAGGTTGGCCCGGCTCCACGGCACTCCACTTCGTGTCGGAACACCCCGGGCGTTCAGTTCGTTCGCCGCATCACCAAGGCTGAGACCACGATTCGCAATCAGCTCGGCGATGACGTGAACACCAGCGGCCTCGCTCGGTTCGATCTCCAGCCCCGTCACGGCCGTGTCGTACTTCACGACGCGATAGCCATACGGAGCAGGCCCGCCGGGCCAGTTACCCGATTCAGCCGCCAGTTGCCTACCGCTCTGCGTGCGGTCGCGAATACCGTAGAAGTCACGCTCCACGGCCTCCGCCTGTTCCGCCACAGCCAGCAGTTCGGGAAGGGAATCCCCCGAAACTCGCCCAGCGCACGTCAGCACGTCTGCTCCGGCATCCTCCAGCTGCCACAGGCAGCGCCAGATGGCGGAGCGCGTCCGGCCCAACCGATCCAGGCGGTGCACCATCACCGTGTCCGCCCGTCCGTCCTTGACGTCACGGAGGAGTCGTGTCAGACCGGGACGGTCCTCCAGTGATCCGGAAGCAGCGATGTCACGGTAGGAGCCGACGAGGCTCCAGCCAGGCTGATGGCCGACGTACTCGCGCACCGCATGCTCTTGCGCCGTGAGGCCGTGCCGCTGTCTTTTGGTGGAGACCCTGACGTAACAAGCAACCTTGCGGCAGGTCTGGATCTCGACGCGCATGGACGCGCCAGTATCGTGCTGCATGTCAGTCCCTTCACGACTGGCCAGACCCCGGGGTGTTGGCGCACCGCCGGGGTCGTCTACGAGCAGGGGGACCGTACAGCCACTCGACAACGAGGCACACGACAGAGGTGGGTTCGTTCACCACAAAGGGTGGTGAACGAACCCACCTCTTCGATGCTGGCCTGGCGGCTCAGCCGCTCAAGCGCACTGGGTTAACAACATCTGCAACTAGGACCAACAGGGTAAAGCAGACAAACACCCCAGCCACCACGTAGGCAACGGGCATCAGCTTCGCGACGTCGAACGGGCCCGGGTCGGGCCGCCGCAGCAGCTTCGCCGTGTTGCGGCGCAGGGACTCCCACAGGGCGCCCGCGATGTGACCGCCGTCGAGCGGCAACAGCGGCAGCATGTTGAACAGGAACAACGACAGGTTGAACCCCGCGACGAGGAACAGCATCATCGCGATCTGGTTCTCCGGCGGGATGTCCAGCGTGAACACCTCGCCGCCGACCCGTGCCGCGCCGACGACCCCCATCGGGGAGTCGGGCTCGCGCGGGCCGTCGCCGAACGCCGCGTCCCACAGGGCGGGGATCTTGGAGGGCAGCGAGATCAGCGACTCGACGCCGTTCTCCATCATGTCGCCCATGCGGTCCACGGACTGGCCGAAGGACTGCTGGACGATGCCGGACGCGGGCGTGAAGCCGAGGAAGCCCGCGTACACGTACTTGCCCTCGACGTAGCCGCCCTCGCCGTCGGTCTTGCTGACCTGGTTCTTGATCAGGTGCGTCTCGAGGTCCTGCCGCTTGCCGTCGCGCTCGACGGTGATCGTGACGTCCTTGCCGGGGTTGGCACGGATGTCGGCCTGCAGCGCGGACCAGTCCTCCACGGGCCTGCCGTCGAAGGCGACGATCTTGTCGCCCGCCTTGAGGCCCGCCGCCTTCGCGGGCGCCGCCTTGTCGCCCTTCTCACAGGTCGTGCGGTTCTCGCTCTGCTCGATGACGCAGTCGGAGACCTTGCCGACCGTGGTGGTCTGGGTCTGGACGCCGAAGGTCATCATCACGCCGAGGAAGATCGCCACGGCCAGGACGAGGTTCATGAAGGGGCCCGCGAACATGACGATGACCCTCTTCCACGGCTTGCGCGTGTAGAAGAGGCGGGTCTCGTCGCCGGGCCTGAGCTCCTCGAACGCCGCCGACCTGGCGTCCTCGATCATGCCGCGCCAGGGCGAGGTCGAGCGGGCCTCCAGGCGGCCGTCCTTGCCGGGCGGGAACATCCCGATCATGCGGATGTAGCCGCCGAGCGGGATGGCCTTGATGCCGTACTCGGTCTCGCCCTTCTTGCGGGACCAGATGGTGGGGCCGAAGCCCACCATGTACTGCGGCACACGGATCCCGAAGAGCTTCGCGGTCGACAGATGTCCCAGCTCGTGCCAGGCGATCGAGATCAGCAGCCCGATCGCGAAGACGACTATGCCGAGGATCATCATCAGGGTCGTCATGCACGAGCCTCCGCGGTCGTCCGTGTCGCTTGGGTAGCCTTCGCCGTCAGTTCACGGGCCCGGGCGCGCGCCCAGGTCTCCGCATCGAGGACGTCCGCGACGGTGAGCGAAGTTCCCGTACGCGGCGTGGCGTGCTCGGCGACGACCTGCGTAACGGTCTCCATGATCCCGAGGTACGGCAGGGCGCCGTTCAGGAACGCGTCCACGCACTCCTCGTTTGCCGCATTGAACACCGCCGGAGCCGTGCCCGCGAGCTCGCCGACATGCCGGGCGAGCCCCACCGCGGGGAACGCCTCCTCGTCGAGGGGGAAGAACTCCCAGCTCGACGCCTTCGTCCAGTCGAACGCTGGTGCTGCGTCCGGCACCCGCTCGGGCCAGCCGAGGCCGATCGCGATGGGCCCGCGCATGTCGGGCGGGGTTGCCTGGGCCAGCGTCGATCCGTCCGTGAACTCCACCATCGAGTGGACATACGACTGCGGGTGCACGACCACCTCAATGCGATCGAAGGGAATGTCGTACAGCAGATGCGCCTCGATGACCTCGAGCCCCTTGTTGACCAGGGTCGAGGAGTTGATGGTGATCACCGGGCCCATGGCCCAGGTGGGGTGCGCCAGGGCGTCCTCGGGCGTGACCTTCGCGAGCTCCGCCTTCGTACGCCCCCGGAAGGGGCCGCCCGACGCGGTGACGACGAGCTTGCGTACATCCGCGCGCGTGCCGGCCGCCAGCGCCTGGAAGAGCGCGGCGTGCTCGGAGTCGACGGGGATGATCTGCCCCGGCTTGGCGAGCGCCTTGACCAGCGGGCCGCCGACGATCAGTGACTCCTTGTTGGCGAGCGCGAGGGTGCGGCCGGCTTCGAGAGCGGCGAGGGTCGGGGCCAGCCCGATGGATCCGGTGATCCCGTTCAGCACGGTGTGGCAGTCGGACGCGGCGAGCTGGGTGGCCGCGTCGGGTCCGGCCAGGATCTCCGGGAGCGGCTCCCCTGCCCCGTACTGGTTGCTCAGGGCCTCCCGCAGCGCGGGGACGACGTCCTCGCGCGCGACCGCGACCGTGCGCACCCGCAGCTGCCTGGCCTGCTCGGCCAGCAGCCCGACCCGTCCGCCTGCGGCGGAGAGTCCGGTGACCCGGAAGCGGTCGGGATTGCGCAGCACGAGGTCGATGGCCTGGGTGCCGATCGAACCCGTGGAGCCGAGGATGACGATGTCCCGGGGGCCGTCTGCGACGACGGGGTCGAAGACGAGATGCGGGTCGGCAAGGGGGGCTGGGCTGTCGCTCATGCCCCCATTGTGTCCGCAAGGGCCCTGGGGTGGGACAGGGCGCCTGTCGTTCCGCTCGTGCCGGGGCGGGGACGAGCGGATCAACGTCCCGGTCATTCCGCCTGATGTCCCGGTCGTTCCGCCGGAAGCGCCACTGGGCCCGTGGGACCGGCCGTGGGAACGGTTGTGCATGCCTTTTCCCGATGAGTCGGCCGCAGTGGCCGTGCTGGACTACCAGCCGCAGTGGGCGGTGGACTTCGAGCAGTTGGCCGGGACACTGCATTCGTGTCCTCGGGGACCATGCTCGTGCCATCGACCACGTCGGTTCCACCGCGGTGCCGGGTCTGGCCGCCAAGGACTGTGTGGACATCCAGGTCCGCGTCGACGCGATTGACGAGCTCCAGCAGATCGGGCTGTTTGCCGCGATCGGCTACCGCTGCCGACCGGAACCGTGGAACCGTGCGGAGTTCTCGGGTGGGCATGAGTGCCACAAGCTGGTGTTCGCGCCGCCGATCGGTGCGCGACGGTGCAATGCGCATGTGCGAGAGGAGGGCGGTCCGAACGTTCGCTTCGCTCTTCTGTTCCGTGATTACCTGCGCGCAGATGAAGCTGCCCGGCGGGCGTGGGGAGCGTTCAAGAAGCGAACAGCCCTTGGCGTGCCGGACCTGCTGGACTATGGGCAGATCAAGGGCCCGGCCACGGAGTTATTGATCATGGCAGCCGAACGCTGGGCAGCCGAAGCCGGCTGGCAGCCGTGTCCGGCCCACATCGCCCGCGCCGTATGAAGAGAGCCACGTCACGTTGGACGGAGTTGGCCTTGTCGGCGACGACGAAGTCCGAGCGGCGGGCGCGGCGCCGACCGCCGACCGTGGCCGCAAGGGCCACCGATATGTCAGCCGGCTCAGAGGGCCAAGGTAGTCTCGTTGGTTGGAGCCCGGCCGACAACGGGACCTTGATCCATACCTTGGGGTTGCACAGCAGATGACTGCGATTTCTCTCGGCATGCCGTCCGTTCCGACCAAGCTCGCCGAGCGCCGGAAGAGCCGGCAGATCCAGGTCGGGTCGGTGGCCGTGGGTGGGGACGCGCCCGTGTCGGTGCAGTCGATGACCACGACGCGGACCTCGGACATCGGTGCGACGCTGCAGCAGATCGCGGAGCTGACGGCGTCGGGCTGCCAGATCGTGCGGGTCGCGTGTCCCACGCAGGACGACGCCGATGCGCTCGCCACCATCGCGCGCAAGTCTCAGATCCCGGTCATCGCGGACATCCACTTCCAGCCGAAGTACGTCTTCGCGGCGATCGAGGCCGGCTGCGCGGCCGTCCGCGTCAACCCGGGCAACATCAAGCAGTTCGACGACAAGGTCAAGGAGATCGCCAGGGCGGCCAAGGACGCGGGTACGCCGATCCGTATCGGCGTGAACGCCGGCTCCCTCGACAGGCGGCTGCTGCAGAAGTACGGCAAGGCCACCCCTGAGGCCCTCGTCGAGTCCGCACTCTGGGAGGCGTCCCTCTTCGAGGAGCACGACTTCCGGGACATCAAGATCTCCGTCAAGCACAACGACCCGGTCGTGATGATCGAGGCGTACCGGCAGCTCGCCGCGCAGTGCGACTACCCGCTGCACCTGGGTGTGACGGAGGCCGGTCCGGCGTTCCAGGGCACGATCAAGTCGGCCGTGGCCTTCGGTGCGCTGCTGTCGCAGGGCATCGGCGACACCATCCGCGTCTCGCTGTCGGCTCCTCCCGTGGAGGAGGTGAAGGTCGGCATCCAGATCCTGGAGTCGCTGAACCTGCGTCAGCGCGGCCTGGAGATCGTCTCCTGCCCGTCCTGCGGCCGCGCCCAGGTCGACGTCTACACGCTCGCCGAGGAGGTCACCGCAGGCCTGACCGGCATGGAGGTTCCGCTGCGCGTGGCCGTCATGGGGTGCGTCGTCAACGGTCCCGGTGAGGCCCGTGAGGCCGACCTCGGCGTCGCCTCCGGCAACGGCAAGGGTCAGATCTTCGTGAAGGGCGAGGTCATCAAGACGGTGCCCGAGTCGAAGATCGTGGAGACCCTCATCGAGGAGGCCATGAAGCTGGCCGAGCAGATGGAGAAGGACGGGGTCATGTCGGGCGAGCCCGAGGTCTCGGTCGCCGGCTGATCTCCGGCATTCCCGCAGGCCCCACCGCTCTCCGGCGTTCTCGCACGCCCCACCGCCGTCTCCGGTGGTGGGGCGTCTCCATGGGCCTTTCCCATGGGGCGGCGCCACACAACCTCGCCAGGTACAGTGCGGAAATCAGCAGACTGCATGGTGAGGCCCTCGAATTTGTTGACGCAGACCACCACCCGGGTCCTCGAACCGAGTGACCTCGACGCCGCGCTGGCCGTGCTCGACCGCGAGCCGGTCGCCAACGCGTTCGTGGCGTCGCGGGTGTACACCGCGGGCCTGGACCCGTGGCGGCTCGGCGGCGAGATGTGGGGCTGGTACGCGGACGGCATGCTGCAGTCCCTCTGCTACGCGGGCGCCAATCTGGTGCCGATCTGCGCCACCCCCCAGGCCGTACGCGCCTTCGCCGACCGTGCCCGCCGGGCCGGCCGCCGCTGCTCCTCGATCGTCGGCCCCGCAGGACCCACCGCCCAGCTGTGGCGGCTGCTCGAACCCAGCTGGGGCCCGGCCCGCGAGGTCCGCGCCCACCAGCCGCTGATGGTCACCGACCGGCTCCCCGGGAACATCGCGCCCGATCCCCACGTCCGCCGCATCCGCAAGCACGAGATGGAGACGATCATGCCGGCGTGCGTGGCGATGTTCACCGAGGAGGTCGGCATCTCCCCGCTCGCGGGCGACGGCGGACTGCTCTACCAGGCCCGGATCGCGGAACTCGTCGGATCCGGGCGCTCGTTCGCCCGCCTCGACGAGTACGGCAAGGTCGTCTTCAAGGCGGAGATCGGTGCCGCGACGCCGGGGGCCTGCCAGATCCAGGGCGTCTGGGTGGCGCCCGAGTACCGGGGGCAAGGTCTCGCGGCGCCTGGCATGGCGGCGGTCCTGCGCTACGCGCTCACGGATGTCGCGCCGATCGCCAGCCTCTACGTCAACGACTTCAACACGGCGGCACGTGCCGCATATCGGAGGGTCGGCTTCCAGGAGGTCGGCGCCTTCATGAGCGTGCTGTTCTGATGCTCTGGCCCCGGGGGCCCAGGGCTGTGACCCCGAGGTAGTCTCGCCGACATGCTGCGCATTCCCGGGCCCGGCTCCCGTACCCCCGACGACGTCGTGATCGGCCCGCTGGATCTGGCCGCGCGGGTGGACGAAGCGCTGGCCGTGCAGGCGGCGGCCTTCGGGCTCAGCGCCGACGAGGTCACGGTGCGCCGGCAGATCGTGCTCCGGCACATCGCCTACCCCGGGGCACGCGCGCTCGGAGCCTTCACGCGCGACGACCGGCTCGTCGGATTCGTCTACGGCATGCCGAACGACCGCACCCACTGGTGGTCCACCGTCGTCCAGCCGTATCTGCGCGCCAGGGGCCACGACGACTGGCTCGACGACTCCTTCGTCATCACCGAGCTGCACGTCCTGCCCGCGTACCAGAACCGCGGCATCGGCCGTGCGCTGATCACGCGGATCACCGACGAGGCCGACCAGCCCCGCTCCATCCTCTCGGCGATCGACGTCGACAGCCCGGCCCGCGGCCTGTACTTCTCGCTGGGATACGAGGACCTGGCCAGGCAGGTCCTCTTCCCCAGCGCACCGAAGCCGTACGCGGTGATGGGGGCGCCTCTCCCACTGAGGCGGTAACGGATTTCCACCGGCACCGACCGCAGGGCTAACCTCCTAGCCATCACCCTTACGTAGCAGGAGTTAAGAATCATGGCCCAGGTCCAGCGCATGTCCCGGTTGATGGTCAAGACACTGCGCGACGACCCGGCGGACGCCGAGACGCTCAGCCACAAGCTGCTGGTCCGCGCCGGGTACGTGCGCCGCAACTCGGCGGGCATCTGGACCTGGCTCCCGCTCGGCAAGAAGGTCCTGGACAACATCTCGCGCGTCGTGCGCGAGGAGATGGACGCGATCGGCGCCCAGGAGGTCCTGCTCCCCGCTCTCCTGCCCAAGGAGCCCTACGAGGCGTCCGCCCGCTGGGAGGAATACGGCGACCTGCTGTTCCGGCTGAAGGACCGCAAGGGCGGCGAGTACCTGCTCGGGCCGACCCACGAGGAGATCTTCACGCTCGTCGTGAAGGACCAGGTGGCGTCGTACAAGGACCTGCCGGTGATGCTGTACCAGATCCAGACGAAGTACCGCGACGAGGCCCGTCCGCGGTCGGGCATCCTGCGCGGCCGCGAGTTCCAGATGAAGGACTCGTACTCCTTCGACACCACGGACGAGGGTCTGGCGGAGTCGTACCGCCTGCACCGCGAGGCCTACCAGCGCATCTTCGAGCGTCTGGGCCTGGACTACCGCATCGTGTCCGCGGTCTCCGGGGCCATGGGCGGCTCGGCGTCGGAGGAGTTCCTGGCCCCGGCGGCCGCGGGCGAGGACACCTTCGTGGACTGCCCGGCCTGCGACTACGCGGCGAACACGGAGGCCGTGACCTTCGCGCTCATGCCGGTCGAGGGCGGCGAGCACCCGGCGATCGAGGAGCTGGACACCCCCGACACCCCGACCATCGAGACGCTCGCCGAGCACCTGGGTGTCCCGGCATCGGCGACCCTCAAGAACCTGCTGGTCAAGGTGGACGGCGAGATCGTGGCGGTCGGCGTGCCCGGCGACCGCGAGGTCGACCTCGGCAAGCTCGGCGAGCACCTGGCTCCGGCGGTCGTCGAGCTGGTCACGGCGGAGGACTTCGAGGGCCGCGACGATCTCGTACGCGGTTACGTCGGCCCGCAGGGCCTCGGCAAGGTCCGCTACATCGCCGACCCGCGCGTCGCCCCCGGCACGTCGTGGATCACCGGTGCCAACAAGCAGGACAAGCACGCGAAGAACGTCGTCTGCGGCCGCGACTTCGAGGTGGACGACTACCTGGACGTGGTCGTCGTCGAGGAGGGCGACCCCTGCCCGAAGTGCGGCACCGGCCTGAAGCTGGACCGCGCGATCGAGATCGGCCACATCTTCCAGCTCGGCCGCAAGTACGCGGACACCTTCCAGCTCGATGTGCTCGGCCAGAACGGCAAGCCGGTCCGCGTCACCATGGGCTCGTACGGCATCGGCGTCTCCCGGGCCGTGGCGGCGCTCGCCGAGCAGACCGCGGACGATCAGGGCCTGTGCTGGTCGCGCGAGGTCGCGCCCGCCGACGTCCATGTGGTGGCCGCGGGCAAGGCGCTCCAGACGGAGCTGGCTCTCGACGTCTCCGAGAAGCTGGGCGCCGCGGGCGTCCGCGTGCTGGTGGACGACCGGGCCGGCGTCTCGCCCGGCGTGAAGTTCACCGACGCGGAGCTCATCGGCGTACCGCACATCCTGGTGGCCGGACGGCGCTCGGCCGAGGGCGTCCTCGAGCTGAAGGACCGGCGTACCGGTGAGCGCGAGGAGCTGACCGTCGACGAGGCGATCGCCCGGCTGACGGCGTAGCCGTTCTGCCGCCCTCCCGGGATGAGCGGATGAGCCACAGCGTGTTCATCCCGGGGGCCGGCGCGGCGCACGGCGTCGTCGTCGGTTAATTCGGTCGCCTCAGGTGGCCTGGCCCTGCAGAATCCGGGCTGTGGACCGCCTGGTGGAGATCACGGATCGTTTGACCGACGTCGGCGGCGTTGTCGGGGTGTGTCTGGGAGGCAGCCGGGCGAGGGGCGCGCATCGTCCTGACTCCGACTACGACCTGGGCCTGTACTACCGGCCGCCGCTGGACACCGATGCCCTGCGCGTGATCGCGGCCGAGCTGACCGGCGAATCGGTCGACGTGACCGAGCCCGGCGGCTGGGGACCGTGGGTGGACGGCGGGGCCTGGCTGACCGTCGACGGCCACCACGTCGACTGGATCTACCGCGATCTGGACCGGGTGCACCGGATCTGGCAGCAGTGCCAGGCCGGGCAGTTCGAGATAGGCGTCCAGCCCGGCCACCCGTTGGGCGTGTATTCCCACGCCTACGTCGGTGAGGTGGCCCTGGGACGCATCCTCGCCGATCCCAGCGGTGAGCTGGAGGCCCTGCACCGGCAGACGCGCAGCTATCCGCAGCCCCTGCGCGAAGCGCTCATCGCCAACGCGCAATGGGAGGCGCCGTTCATCCTGGCCGGCGCCCGCAAGGGTGCGGCTCGCGGCGACGCCTTCTATGTCGCCGGCTGCCTGTTCCGTGCGGTCGGGGTCCTCGTGCAGGCCCTCCATGCTCACGACATGTGTTGGGTGCTCAACGAGAAGGGGGCGGTGCAGGCCGCGGGAGAACTCGCCGTCGCCCCGGCGGATTTCGCCCAGCGGGCCCATGCACTGTTCTCCGCGCTCGGCACCACGCCGGACACGCTCGCCGCCGCGCTCGACGACGCCGAGAGTCTGGCCACCGAGGTATGTGCACGGCTCGCGCCTGGTCATCGCTGAGCCGTGTGGGACACCCGGCGCCGCCGGGGCTGTGGCCCCGGCGGCTGAGCGGTCTCGGGGAAGTGAGGCACGCCCCCACTTCCCCGAGACCGCTTACAGCCAGCCCGCGAACTCCAGCAGCAGCTCCGAGTCCTGCACGCGTCCCACGCGCCGGGCCCGTACGCCCGACTCCACCGCGCGGAACAGCGTCCAGCCGCGCAGCCGCTCCATGTCCACGTCCAGCGAGTCGGCCAGGCGCTTCACGCGGCGGCGGGTCGTCGCCGCGCCCGACGGTGACGCGATGAGGTCCTCGACCCGGTCCCGCACAAGCCGCGCCAGATCGAAGGCGCACTCGCCCAGCACCGGATCCGGTCCGACGGCGAGCCACGGCATGCGGTCGCCCGCCAGTACCTTGCTCTGCCGGAACGTCCCGTGCAGCAACTTGTGTTCGGGCGCCGTTGCCAGCAGATCGTCGCGCGCCGCCAGGGCCGCGTCGACCAGGGGCGCCACGTCGGGATCGGCGTCCGCGCCGGCCCGCATCGCCACGGCCTGCCGACCGGTCCGCTCGGCCACCGTCTCGAATCGGTGACCCGGGGGCGGCTCCACCCACAGCCGCCGCAACGTCCCTGAGGCCTCCAGCAGCGACTTCGCCTCGGGCAGGGACCGCAGCGACACATCGGGGTGCAGCCGCTCCAGCAGCAGCACCCCGTCACCGCCGTTTCCCCTGCCGTTCTCCCCGCCGGCGTCCCAGCCGCCGGTCCGCACGCCCTCGCCCGGCGCGTCCAGCAACTGCACTGCGCCCCGCCCGCCCCAGCAGGCCAGCGCGGCGCGCTCACTCCCGGGCCGCGCACGCCGCGGCGCCAGCTTGAGTACGGCGGGCAGGCCGTCCGGCAGACGCACCAGGACGACGAGGCTGCTGCGCCCACCGGGCACGAGCACCCGCTCGACGGTCAACTTCCGCCGGGACACGGCCGCCTCGGCCAGCTCCGGCAGCTTCTCCAGCCAGGCGCGGGCTCCGTCGTCCCCGTCGTGCAGCGTCTCGCCGAGTGCTCTCACGAGGCGCTGGGGCGGTTCGAAAGCCATGCGCGGATGATTCCTTCCCAGTCGGGCCGTTCGGGCCGGTACGTCTGCGGTGACGTGGCGCTTCTGCGGTTGTGCCGCCGTACGCGTACGGCGCTCCGGAACGCGTACGGCGCGTCGGAACGCGTACGGCGCGTCGGACGCACTCGGCCGGCGACGCCTTACGGGCTCGGCGTCGCCGAAGCGGACGGCGTACCGGACCGCTCGGCGAGACCAGGGAAGGCTACGCTGCCGCCCCGCCACCGCACCGCCCGCACCGCCGCTTCCCGCAGTGCGTCCGCGCCCATCCGCCGCCGACTGCCCTCGGCTGCCCGTACGAGATCGGAATACACCCCGGCGACCCGATCCTCCAGTTCGGCAGCGAGCCGCGCGGCCGCCGCCGCGTCCCGCACCGCGAAGGGCAGCGCGTAGGCCGCGGCCGAGGGCTCCGGTTCTCCGCCCAAGTCCCGTACCGTGCGGACGAGTTCGTCGCGTCGGGCGCGATGGGCGTCGTACGCCGCCCGGGCCTCGTCCTGCCGGCCCTCGCCGATTCTGCCGCCGACGACCCCGTAGGCGTACACGGCGGCATGCTCCGCGCCGAGCGCCGCCTGCAAGGCCTTCAGCACGGCGCTGTCGTCGTCACTCTTCGACTTCCGGCCCTCGCCGTCGTCGGACCCGCTCATCAGTCACCCTCCGTCAGCAGATACGCGTGCGCGGCACCCGCCGCCGCGACAGAGGCGAGCAGCCGGGCCAGCTCGCCGGGCACTTCGAGCAGTGCTGCGCCGCGCCGGTCCGCCAGGGAACGCTCGGCGGAGGCGAGAAAGGCAAGCGCGCCCTTCTTGTCCGATGGCACGTCGAACCCACCACTCCCACCGGCCGAAGCAGAGGCAGAACCCGATGCCGAAGGGGCAGCCGGGGCCGAAGGGGCGGCAGACGGCGCAGCCGACGCCGCCGCCCCGGATCCCGAAGCGGCACCCGAAGCCCCGGCAGCCGCCACCTCGCCCCCGAACGCCTCCACATGCCGCACCACCTCCTCCCGCAACGCGCCCACCCGCTCCGCCAGCGCGGGATGCGCCGCGATCACGGCGTCGTACCGCGCGACAAGCCCGGCGCTGTCGCTCGCCGCACGCGCGCGTGCCAGCTCCACGGCGGACGGCCGCCTCGCGGGGGTGCCGACGGATCCGCTGCCCGAACCACCATCGGAGCAGCCCGCGAGCAGCCCGGCACCGGCGACGGCCGCACCGGCGAGAACACTCCTTCGACGAGGCCTCGACGGCCCGTCAGGGGTACGCCGCGCACGCGACGGCAGGGGGAACGACACGACAGACGTCCTCGCGGGTTTCGTACGAGCGGACAGCTGAGCGACCCCAGGGAAGTGCAGGTACTTCCCCGGTGCCGCTTAGGGGAACAAGCGGCCGAGAGGCCTTGATCACCGTACCGTCGGACCGCCCCGGCCGGCGCCAGCGGCCCGTCACCTGTGGGCCGGTTCGCCTCCGGGGGCGTCCCTTCGGGTGGCGCACGGACGGCCGGACCGGTGGACGGCAACACCCTCCGGGACCGGATACCCTTTGACCTGTCACACGACCCACCCACAACAGCACACGCGGCCGAGGAGTCACCCGGATGAGCACCACCCAGAGCGAGAGGCTGCGAGAACTACTGGAACCGCTCGTCAGCTCCAAGGACCTGGATCTCGAAGAGATCGAAGTGGCCTCGGTCGGGCGCAAGCGGGTGCTGAGGGTCGTCGTCGACTCCGACGAGGGTGTCGATCTGGACGAGATCGCCGAGGTGAGCCGGGCGCTCTCGGAGAAGCTCGACGAGACGGACGCGATGGGCGAGGGCGAGTACACCCTCGAGGTCGGTTCCCCGGGCGCCGAGCGCCCGCTGAAGGAGCACCGCCACTTCGTCCGTGCCACCGACCGCCTGGCGAGATTCTGGCTGACGCCGGACGCCGGCGGCGGCGAACTGGTCGCCCGGATCCTGAAGGTGGACGACGAGGGCCTGGACCTCGAGGTACCCGGAGTGAAGGGCCGCAAGACCACCTCCCGCAGGCTCGCCTTCACGGACATCGCCAAGGCGCGCGTGGAGATCGAGTTCAGCCGCAAGAGCAAGTCCGCCGAGGACATCGAGAACGCAGAGGAGGCGTAGCCGTGGACATCGACATGAGTGCCCTGCGGGGTCTGGTGAGGGAGAAGGAGATCTCCTTCTCCCTGCTGGTCGAGGCGATCGAGGCGGCCCTCCTCATCGCCTACCACCGCACCGAGGGAAGCCGCCGCCACGCGCGCGTGGAGCTCAACCGGGAGACCGGCCATGTGACGGTGTGGGCGAAGGAAGACCCCGAGGACCTCGAGGAGGGCCAGGAGCCCCGCGAGTTCGACGACACCCCGTCCGGCTTCGGCCGGATCGCCGCGACGACGGCCAAGCAGGTGATCCTGCAGCGGCTGCGCGACGCCCAGGACGACGCCACGCTCGGCGAGTACGCGGGCCGCGAGGGCGACATCGTCACCGGTGTGGTCCAGCAGGGCCGCGACCCGAAGAACGTCCTGGTGGACATCGGCAAGCTCGAGGCGATCCTGCCCGTGCAGGAGCAGGTGCCGGGCGAGGAGTACCAGCACGGCACGCGCCTGCGCTCGTACGTCGTACGGGTGGCCAAGGGCGTCCGCGGCCCCTCGGTGACCCTCTCGCGTACGCACCCGAACCTGGTGAAGAAGCTCTTCGCGCTGGAGGTACCGGAGATCGCCGACGGCTCCGTCGAGATCGCCGCGATCGCCCGCGAGGCCGGCCACCGCACCAAGATCGCCGTGCGGTCCACCCGCTCGGGGCTGAACGCCAAGGGCGCCTGCATCGGCCCCATGGGCGGCCGCGTTCGCAGTGTCATGGCCGAGCTGAACGGCGAGAAGATCGACATCGTCGACTGGTCGGACGACCCGGCGGAGATGGTCGCCAACGCGCTCTCCCCGGCCCGGGTCTCCAAGGTCGAGGTCGTCGACCTCGCGGCCCGCTCCGCGCGCGTCACCGTTCCGGACTACCAGCTGTCGCTGGCGATCGGCAAGGAGGGGCAGAATGCCCGTCTCGCGGCGCGGCTGACCGGGTGGCGGATCGACATCCGTCCGGACACCGAACAGGCCCCCCAGCAGGACTGACAGCAACCGACAGCGGCCTTCGACGGGATCACGCCGAAGGCCGCTGAGATCAAGACGACAGCCGTTCGATTTCTGCCCCAAAGGGGTGAGGTCAGTACGGGGAGGTAGACTTAACCGTGTCTGGCCGGACGCAAGCCCGCGCATGCCCTGAGCGCACCTGTGTGGGGTGCCGGGAGCGAGCGGCCAAGAGCGATCTGCTGCGCATCGTGGTGATCGAGGGCGAGTGCGTCCCCGATCTTCGCGGTACGCTGCCCGGCCGGGGTGCGTACGTGCACCCCGCCCTGGTCTGTCTCGATCTGGCGGTCCGCCGCCGGGCGTTCGTCCGGGCCTTCCGTGCCCGGGGACCGCTCGACACGGCGGGCTTGCGCCAGGCCGTCGAAGACAGTTGCTGAGCAGGCAACACCGTAAGAAGCGCCGTACGGAACCCCCGTGCGGCCCAGGTACCCCGCGAGTTGGAAGTAGGTCGAGATTGCGATGAGCACTCGATGAGCACGCGATGAGTACGCCCATGAAGTAGCGACGGTCCGGCGTAACCCGGACCTAAAAGGAGCGAAGTGGCTAAGGTCCGGGTATACGAGCTCGCCAAGGAGTTCGGGGTTGAGAGCAAGGTCGTCATGGCCAAGCTCCAGGAACTCGGTGAATTCGTCCGTTCGGCGTCCTCGACGATCGAGGCGCCCGTAGTACGCAAACTGACTGACGCTTTCCAGCAGGGCAACGGCTCCGGCAAGTCCGCCGCGAAGCCCGGTGCCCCCCGTAAGCAGGCGCCCGCCAGGCCCGCCGCGCCCTCTCCGGCGCAGGCGGCTCGTCCGGCTGCCCCCAAGCCGCCGGCGCCCAAGCCCGCCGCGGCCGAGAAGCCCGCGGCGCCCGCGCCGGCCCCGGGCCCCCGTCCGGTGCCGGGTCCCAAGCCGGCCCCCAAGCCCGCACCCGCGGCCCCGGCCACGCCGGAGTTCACCGCGCCGCCGTCCGTTCCTGCCGCCCCGTCGGCGGGTCCGCGTCCCGGCGCCCGTCCCGGTGCCCCGAAGCCGGGTGGCCGTCCGGCCGCTCCGGGTCAGGGCCGTGGCGACCGTGGTGAGCGCCCCGGCGCGCCGCGTCCGGGTGGTCAGGCGCCGCGTCCCGGCGCCCGTCCGGCCGGTCCGCGTCCGGGTAACAACCCCTTCACCTCTGGTGGCTCCACCGGCATGGCGCGCCCGCAGACGCCCCGTCCCGGCGGCGCTCCGCGTCCCGGCGGTGCCGGTGCGCCCGGTGGCCCGCGTCCGCAGGGCGCAGGTCAGGGCGGTCCCCGTCCGCAGGGCCAGGGCGGTTCCCGCCCGACCCCGGGCGGCATGCCGCGTCCGCAGGCGCCCCGCCCTGGCGGCGGTCCCGGCGGTCCCGGTGGTAACCGTCCGAACCCCGGCATGATGCCGCAGCGTCCCGCTGCGGGCCCGCGTCCCGGCGGCGGCCCTGGTGGCGGCGGCCGTGGTCCCGGTGGCGCCGGTCGTCCTGGTGGCGGTGCCGGTCGTCCCGGCGGCGGCTTCGCGGGTCGTCCCGCGGGTCCCGGCGGCGGCGGTCGTCCCGGTGGCGGCGGCGGTTTCGCCGGTCGTCCCGGTGGCGGTGCCCCCGGCGGCGGTGGCGGCTTCGGTGGCGGCGGTGGCCGTCCCGGATTCGGTGGTCGTCCCGGCGGTCCGGGTGGCCGTGGTGGCACGCAGGGTGCGTTCGGCCGTCCCGGCGGTCCGGCGCGTCGTGGCCGCAAGTCGAAGCGGCAGAGGCGCCAGGAGTACGAGGCCATGCAGGCCCCGTCGGTCGGCGGCGTGATGCTGCCTCGCGGCAACGGCGAGACCGTTCGCCTGTCGCGCGGTGCGTCCCTCACCGACTTCGCGGAGAAGATCAACGCCAACCCGGCGTCGCTCGTCGCGGTCATGATGAACCTCGGCGAGATGGTCACCGCGACCCAGTCGGTCTCGGACGACACGCTGCAGCTGCTCGCCGACGAGATGAACTACACCGTTCAGATCGTCAGCCCCGAGGAGGAGGACCGCGAGCTGCTCGAGTCCTTCGACCTGGAGTTCGGCGAGGACGAGGGCGGCGAGGAGAACCTCGTCTCGCGTCCGCCGGTGGTGACCGTCATGGGTCACGTCGACCACGGTAAGACCCGACTGCTCGACGCCATCCGCAAGACGAACGTCATCGCGGGCGAGGCCGGCGGCATCACGCAGCACATCGGTGCCTACCAGGTCGCGACCGAGGTCAACGGCGAAGAGCGGAAGATCACCTTCATCGACACCCCGGGTCACGAGGCGTTCACCGCCATGCGTGCCCGTGGTGCCAAGTCGACCGACATCGCGATCCTCGTGGTGGCGGCCAACGACGGTGTGATGCCCCAGACGATCGAGGCGCTGAACCACGCCAAGGCGGCCGACGTGCCGATCGTGGTCGCGGTCAACAAGATCGACGTCGAGGGCGCGGACCCGACCAAGGTGCGCGGTCAGCTGACCGAGTTCGGCCTGGTGGCCGAGGAGTACGGCGGCGACACCATGTTCGTCGACATCTCCGCCAAGCAGGGTCTGCACATCGACAGCCTCCTGGAGGCCGTCGTCCTCACCGCGGACGCCTCGCTCGACCTGCGGGCCAACCCCGAGCAGGACGCACAGGGCATCGCGATCGAGGCCCGCCTCGACCGCGGCCGCGGCGCCACCGCGACCGTCCTCGTCCAGCGAGGCACCCTGCGGGTCGGCGAGACGATGGTGGTCGGCGACGCGTACGGCCGCGTGCGTGCCATGTACGACGACCAGGGCAACACGCTCGACGAGGCCGGTCCGTCCACCCCGGTCCAGGTCCTGGGTCTGACCAACGTCCCGGGCGCCGGCGACAACTTCATCGTCGTCGACGAGGACCGCACGGCCCGCCAGATCGCCGAGAAGCGTGCCGCCCGCGAGCGCAACGCCGCGTTCGCCAAGCGGGTGCGCCGCGTCTCCCTCGAGGACCTGGACAAGGTGCTCAAGGCCGGCGAGGTCCAGCAGCTCAACCTCATCATCAAGGGCGATGCGTCCGGTTCGGTGGAGGCTCTCGAGTCCTCGCTGCTCCAGCTCGACGTCGGCGAAGAGGTCGACATCCGCGTCCTGCACCGCGGCGTCGGTGCGGTCACGGAGTCGGACATCGACCTGGCGATGGGCTCGGACGCCATCGTGATCGGCTTCAACGTGCGCGCCGCCGGGCGTGCACAGCAGATGGCCGAGCGCGAGGGCGTGGACGTCCGCTACTACTCGGTCATCTACCAGGCGATCGAGGAGATCGAGGCGGCCCTCAAGGGCATGCTCAAGCCGGAGTACGAAGAGGTCGAGCTCGGTACGGCGGAGATCCGCGAGGTCTTCCGCTCGTCCAAGCTGGGCAACATCGCGGGTGTGCTCATCCGCTCCGGCGAGGTCAAGCGGAACACCAAGGCCCGGCTGCTGCGCGATGGCAAGGTCATCGCGGAGAACCTCACCATCGAGGGCCTGCGTCGCTTCAAGGACGACGTCACCGAGATCCGCGAAGGCTTCGAGGGTGGTATCAACCTCGGAAACTTCAACGACATCAAGGTCGACGACGTCATCGCGACGTACGAGATGCGCGAGAAGCCGCGCGGCTGAGCACGGCTCGGCCGACGGCACCTCCCACGCCTCTGAGGCAGTGGGGAGGCCGGGGCCGGTCGGCGGGTGGAATTCCCGTCGATCGGCCCCGGCCGTTGCGTGTACCGTTCTGATCGTCCCGCCAAGCGGTTGGCGGGACCGTCGAACCCGTACCGGCGGGACATCCGGATACACATGTATGTGGGGACTCTGTCCTTCGACCTGCTCCTCGGCGACGTACGGTCGCTCAAGGAGAAGCGCTCCATCGTCCGCCCGATCGTCGCCGATCTCCAGCGGAAGTACCCGGTGAGCGCGGCGGAGGTCGAGCACATGGACCTGTATCGCAGGGCCGGAATCGGCCTGGCGATGGTGTCCGGGGACGCGGGGCACCTGAGCGACGTACTGGACCGCTGCGAGCGTCTCGTCGCGGGCCGGCCCGAGGTGGAGCTGCTCTCGGTGCGGCGCAGGCTCCACGGCGACGACGACTGAACGCGGCCGACGGCCTGACACGGCCGGCGACGACGGCGGACAGCGGTCGTGGGCCACCGAACATGGTCGACTACGACCGACCGAACATGGCAAGACAATCCCAGGGAAAAAGGGGAGACGGACCAGTGGCCGACAACGCGCGGGCGAAAAGGCTGGCGGACCTCATCCGAGAGGTGGTGGCCCAGAAGCTGCAGCGCGGGATCAAGGACCCGCGGCTCGGTTCGCATGTGACCATCACGGACACCCGGGTCACCGGTGATCTGCGGGAGGCGACCGTCTTCTACACCGTGTACGGGGACGATGAGGAGCGCGCGGCGGCCGCGGCGGGCCTGGAGAGCGCCAAGGGCGTTCTCCGCTCCGAGGTGGGCCGGGCGGCGGGCGTGAAGTTCACGCCCACCCTGACCTTCGTGGCGGACGCCCTGCCCGAAACCGCCAAGACCATCGACGACCTGCTCGACAAGGCACGAGCATCGGACGCCGCGGTGCGCGAGGCCTCGGCCGGAGCCGCCTACGCCGGTGAGGCGGACCCGTACCGCAAGCCGGGCGAGGACGAGACGGACGGCGACGCCGCGGAATGACCCAGAAGAACACCCCGCCCGACGGCCTTGTCATCGTCGACAAGCCGTCGGGCTTCACTTCGCACGACGTCGTGGCCAAGATGCGCGGGATCGCCAGGACCCGCCGCGTCGGCCACGCGGGCACGCTCGACCCCATGGCGACCGGTGTGCTCGTCCTCGGTGTCGAGAAGGCGACAAAGCTCCTCGGTCATCTGGCGCTGACGGAGAAGGAGTACCTCGGCACGATCCGGCTCGGCCAGAACACGGTCACCGACGACGCCGAGGGCGAGATCACCTCGTCCACCGACGCGTCCCGAGTAACCCGTGACGCCATCGACGCCGGGATCGCCAAGCTCACCGGCGACATCATGCAGGTGCCGTCGAAGGTCAGCGCCATCAAGATCGACGGCAAGCGGTCCTACAAGCGGGCCCGCGAGGGCGAGGACTTCGAGATCCCGGCCCGCCCGGTGACCGTGTCGTCCTTCGCGGTCTACGACGTCCGGGAAGCGGTCGCCGATGACGGTACGCCGGTCCTGGACCTGGTCGTCTCGGTGGTGTGCTCCTCGGGCACGTACATCCGCGCGCTCGCCCGGGACCTGGGCGCCGACCTGGGCGTCGGCGGCCATCTGACGGCGCTGCGCCGCACCCGCGTGGGCCCGTACAAGCTGGATGCGGCCAGGACCCTCGACCAGCTCCAGCAGGAGCTGACCGTCATGCCGATCGCGGAGGCCGCAGCGGCCGCGTTCCCGCGCTGGGACGTGGACGCCAAGCGGGCACGGCTGCTGACGAACGGTGTACGACTGGAGATGCCCGACGAGTACGCGGGCTCCGGCACGGTCGCCGTCTTCGATCCCGAGGGGCGGTTCCTGGCCCTGGTGGAGGAGTCGAAGGGCAAGGCGAAGAGCCTGGCGGTCTTCGGCTGAGGCCGGGCCCCGGCGGGCCTCGGCCGAGCCTTCGCCGGTGCCTGATGCCGTGGTCGGACGCCCTGCCCGGGGCTGCTCCCCATACCGCTGCGACTCGCGGGGAAGGGGCATGGCAGTCTTAGACCTGCGTATCTGCGTATCAGGCAATTACGGAAACACGGAATCACGGACACACGTTCGAGGAGCGGTCACAGTGCAGCGCTGGCGTGGCTTGGAGGACATCCCCCAGGACTGGGGGCGCAGCGTCGTCACCATCGGCTCCTACGACGGTGTGCACCGCGGGCACCAGCTGATCATCGGGCGCGCGGTGGACCGCGCGAGGGAGCTCGGTATCCCGTCTGTCGTGGTGACGTTCGACCCGCACCCCAGCGAGGTCGTACGCCCCGGCAGCCACCCCCCGCTGCTCGCCCCGCACCACCGGCGTGCCGAACTCATGGCCGAGCTCGGCGTGGACGCGCTGCTCATCCTCCCGTTCACCACCGAGTTCTCGAAGCTGTCGCCCGCGGACTTCGTCGTGAAGGTCCTCGTCGACAAGCTGCACGCGAAGGCCGTCGTCGAGGGCCCCAACTTCCGCTTCGGGCACAAGGCCGCAGGCAACGTCGAGTTCCTCGCCGAGCTCGGCACCACATACGACTACGAGGTCGAGGTCGTCGACCTGTTCGTGAGCGGTGAGGCAGGCGGCGGCGAGCCCTTCTCCTCCACCCTGACCCGCCGGCTCGTCGCCGAGGGGGACGTCGAGGGCGCCGCCGAGATCCTCGGCCGCCCGCACCGCGTCGAGGGCGTCGTCGTCCGCGGCGCCCAGCGAGGCCGCGATCTCGGTTTCCCGACCGCCAACGTCGAGACGCTGCCGCACACCGCCATCCCGGCGGACGGCGTCTACGCGGGCTGGCTGCACGCCCAGGGCGAGGCGATGCCCGCCGCGATCTCCGTCGGCACGAACCCGCAGTTCGACGGCACGGAACGCACTGTCGAGGCGTACGCCATCGACCGCGTCGGCCTCGACCTCTACGGTCTGCACGTCGCCGTCGACTTCCTCGCCTTCGTCCGCGGGCAGGCGAAGTTCGACTCGATCGAGGCCCTCCTCGAGGCCATCTCGGACGACGTGAAGCGGTCGCGGGAGCTCATCGAGGCGTATGAGGCGGTTTCGGGGCGGCCGAAGTAGCCCACGGGGGCTGCCTCGGTCCTCTTCCCTCAGCCTGCCTGCGTCAGCGCGCCATTGTCGCTTGTACGGGCCGCCGCCCAATGGCAGGCCACCTGGGCCCCTCCGGCACCGTCGAGCACCGGCAGGTCCTGCGTCCGGCAGGCGTCCGCGACCCCTGCCTCCGCCGCCTCACCGCTCGCGAGGATCTGGCAGCGGGCGTGGAAGCGGCAGCCGGACGGAATGCGGGACGGGTCCGGGGGCTCGCCGGTGAGCACCACCGGGTCGCCTCCCGCCTCGGGCAGTACGGACAGCAGCGCCTGCGTGTACGGATGACGAGGTGCCGTCAGGACCTGTTCGACGTCGCCCGTCTCGACGATCCTCCCCAGGTACATGACCGCGACCCGGTCGCCGATGTTCCAGGCCAGACCCAGATCGTGGGTCACGACGAGGGCGGACAGACCCAGCTCGGTGCGCAGGCGCAGCAGGAGCGCCAGGATCTCGCCGCGCACCGAGGCGTCCAGCGAAGCCACCGGCTCGTCGGCGACGATCAGTTCGGGCTCCAGCACCAGCGCGCCCGCGATGACGACACGCTGCCGCTGGCCACCCGACAGCTCGTGCGGATAACGGAGGAAGAAGCGCTCAGGAGGCCTGAGGCCGGCCCGCGAAAGGGCCTCCGCCACCGCCGCCCGCTCGTCCCCGGCGTAGCCGTGGATACGCAGGCCCTCCGCCACCGCGTCGTACACCGTGTGCCGCGGGTTGAGCGACCCGCTGGGGTCCTGCAGCACCAGCTGGACGCGCTTGCGGTACGCCTTCAGCGCGCGCGACCCGTAGTCGAGTGGTGCGCCGCCGAACGTGACCCGGCCGGACGTCGGCCGCACCAGCCCCAGCAACGAGCGGGCCAGCGTCGTCTTGCCGCACCCCGACTCACCGACCAGCGCGACGATCTCGCCGGGCCTGATGTCGAGGTCCACGCCGTCGACGGCCCTGGCGTCGGGCGCCCCGTGCCGGCCCGGGAACGTGACCCGAAGGTCGACGGCGCTGAGGAGGGGTTCTGAGGGCGCCGGAGTCTCTGAGGACGTCGGTGACGTGGACGGGGAGGTGGTCATGACGTGCTGCTCCTCGTTTCTCCTGCGTCTCCTGCGGGCTCCGGCGACCGGCTGGACGCGGCGGGCTGTGACATCCCGGTCATTTCCGCCACATGCACACACGCGGCCCTCCGCGCCGCCCCCGTTTCCCGCAGCGCCTGGTCCTCGCTCGCGCAGGAGTCCAGCGCCACCGCGCAGCGCGGATGGAACGTACAGCCCGAGGGCAGGGCCGACGGGTCCGGCGGGTCACCGGGCAGGCCGCGCGGGGCGAAGCGGGACGCCGGGTCGCCGATGCGCGGGAACGCCGCCGACAGGGCCTTGCCGTACGGGTGCCGGGCATCCTCGTACACCTGCAGTGCGGGCCCCTCCTCGACCACACGCCCCGCGTACATCACCGCGAGCCGGTCGCACGTGTCGGCCAGTACCGCCAGATCGTGGCTGATCATGATCAGACCGAGGTCCTGCTCGGCCACGAGTTGCTCGATGAGGCGGAGGATCTGCGCCTGGATCATCACGTCGAGCGCCGTCGTCGGCTCGTCGGCGATGATCAGGCGCGGATCGCAGGCCAGCGCCATCGCGATCATCACGCGCTGCCGCTGACCCCCCGACAGCTCGTGCGGATACGCGTCCGCGCGCGACGCGGGAAGCCCCACGTGCTCGAGGAGCTCGCCCGTCTTCCGCCTCGCGCCTGCCGGGGTCTCCTTCCTGTGCAGGAGGATCGGCTCGGCGATCTGGTCCCCTACGCGGTGCACGGCGTTCAACGAGTGCATCGCGCCCTGGAAGACGATCGAGGCGCCCGCCCAGCGCACCGCCCGGACCCGCCCCCACTTCATGGTGAGCACGTCCTCGCCGTCCAGCAGGATCTCCCCGGACACCTTCGTCCCGGCGGGGAGCAGCCTCAGCAGCGCGAGCGCCAGCGTCGACTTGCCACAGCCCGACTCGCCCGCGATGCCGAGCTTCTGCCCGGCCTCCACGGTGAGGTTCACGCCGCGCACGGCGGCGGCCCCGCCCGCGTACGTGACCTCCAGGTCGCGTACGTCCAACAGGGGCGCCTGCCCTGTACTCGCAGCCTTCGTACTCGCAGCCTTCGTCGTCTTCGACGTCTCCTGGATGCTCAACGGGACACCCCCAGCCTGGGGTTGAGAACGGACTCGATGGCGCGGCCGCACAGCGTGAACGCCAGTGCCACCACGGCGACGGCGATGCCGGGAGGCGCCAGATACCACCAGTCGCCCGCGCTGACCGCCCCCGCCTCGCGCGCGTCCTGCAGCATGCCACCCCAGGAGGTGATCGTCGGATCGCCGAGGCCCAGGAAGGCGAGCGTGGCCTCGGTGAGGATCGCGCTGGAGATCACGAGCGTGGTCTGCGCGAGCACGAGCGGCATGACGTTCGGCAGAACATGGCGGAGCATGATGTGCCCGTGTCCGCCGCCGAGGGCGCGGGAGCGCTCGATGTACGGGCGGGACTCCACGGCGAGCGTCTGGGCGCGGACCAGACGGGCCGTGGTCGGCCACGTCGTGACGCCGATCGCCAGGATGACGGTCCAGATGGAGCGGTCCATGACCGTGGCGAGCGCGATGGCGAGGACGAGGGTCGGCATCACCAGGAACCAGTCGGTGACACGCATCAGGACCGTCGAGTACCAGCCGCGGAAATGACCCGCGACGATGCCCACGACCGTGCCGATCGCCACGCACAGCACCGCCGCGAGCAGGCCCACCGTGAGCGAGACACGTGCGCCCCACACCAGCAGCGCCAGAACGCTGCGGCCGAACTGGTCGGTGCCAAGGGGGAATTCACCGCTCGGCGACTCGAGGGGACCGCCCGGCGCGTCGGTGACGCTCTGCGCGTCCGCACCGGCCAGCAGCGGCGCGGCAAGGGCGATCAGCGCGATCAGGACCAGCGCGGCCAGGCCCCACAGGCCGCTCCTGTGGGAGCGGTACGCGCGCCAGAAGCGGGCCAGGGACTGGCGCTTGCGGGCGCGGGCCAGAGCGCGGGGGCTCTTGAGGGTCCCGGTCGAAGGGGAGTCCCCCGGAGCCGTGGAGTCTGCGTCCGTGGGCTGCGAGGAGGCCGCCGATTCCGCGGCCGTCGATTCTGTCGTCATCGGCCCACCCTGGGATCGAGCAGTGGATAGAGCAGGTCGGCAAGGGTGTTCGCCAGGATCACCGCGGTGGCGAAGACGAAGAACAGGCCCTGGACGAGCGGGAGATCCGGCACGCTGAGCGCCTGGTAGAACAGTCCGCCCAGGCCCGGCCAGGAGAACACCGTCTCGACCAGGATCTGTCCCGCCACCACATGCCCCAGGTTCACGAACATCAGCGTGAACGTCGGCAGCATCGCGTTCGGGACGGCATGCCGACGCCGTACGAGATCGTCCCGCAGCCCCTTCGCGCGAGCCGTCGTCAGATAGTCGCTGCCCATCTCGTCGAGCAGCGAGGAACGCATGACGAGAAGCGTCTGCGCATAGCCGACCGCGACCAGCGTGATCACCGGGAGGACCAGGTGGTGCGCGACATCGATGACATACGCGAATCCGGTCTCGCCGCCCGACTCGAGACCACCCGTCGGGAACAGGCCAGGGATCGGCCCGAGCCCCACCGAGAACACGATGATGAGCAGCAGGCCGAGCCAGAACGACGGCACCGAGTAGAGCGTGAGCGCGAACGCGGTGTGGAAGCGGTCGCTCCTGGAGCCGTTGCGCCAGGCGGTGCGGGTGCCCAGCCAGATGCCCAGCGCGGTGTAGAGGGCGTACGCAGTGCCGGTGAGCAGCAGCGTCGCCGGGACCGCCTCTGCGATCTTGCCCATGACAGGGGAGTGGAACTGGTACGACATCCCGAAGTCACCGGTGAGCGCGTCACCGACGTAGTCCGTGAACTGCTGCCACAGTGGCAGATCAAGGCCGAACTGGCGTCTGAGCGACTCGAGTTGCTCGGCGGAGACCGGGCGTCCGCCCGTCATCTGCTTCACCGGGTCGCTGGGGATCAGCCGGAAGAGGAAGAAGCTGGTGACCAGGACGGCGAAGAGCGAGACGACCGCGCCGGCGATCTTCCCCGCCGTGTACCGGAGATAGGCCCTGGTGTTGCGTGCCCGTGGACCGCGGGCGGCCGGCGGCCCGGGCTGTGCCGGGCCGCCGTCGGTGTCCGCACTCTGCACGAGCGCCGGAGTGCTCTCTGCTGTCATGGGGGAACTCTCGCTACTCGTGCCGAGTGTTGTGCTGAGGTCGTCCTTCGCGTGTTGCGTGTGCCGTTGAACGTGTTGCGTGCGCCGTTGAAACGGTGGCGCCGTGCCGCTATTCGCGGTCGTCGGCCGTGGTGCGGCGGCGCATCGCGATCAGGATCCCGCCGGCGGCAAGGACCACCACGGCGACGACGATGCCGATGACGGCGCCCGTCGATCCGCTGTCCCCGCCGGCGCTCGCCTCGCTCGTGTCACCGGCCGGAACAGCCGACCACCAGCTCCAGTACCCGTCCTGGCCGTAGATGTTTCCGGCCGCGGTGGGCATCGTCTGGATCGACTTGATCTGGTCGGTGCGGTAGGCCTCGACCGCGTTCGGGTACGCGAGGATGTTCATGTACCCGGAGTCGTACAGCCACGACTGCATCTGCTTGACGATGTCCGCACGCTTCGCCGGGTCGTACTCGGCAAGCTGCTTCTGGTACAGCTCGTCGTACGTCTTGTCGCAGATGAAGTTGTCGGTCGCGGCGCTCTCCTTGGCCTTCGCGGGGAGGGCGGCGCAGGTGTGGATGCCGAGGACGAAGTCGGGGTCCGGGTTGACGGACCAGCCATCGAACGCGAGGTCGTACTCACCGGCGTACCAGGGCACGGAGACGTCGTCGAGGCAGTTGACCGTCAGGCCGATGCCGAGCTCGCCCCACCACTCCTTCAGGTACTTGCCGACCGCCTTGTCGTTCGGGTCCGTGGCGTGGCACAGGATGCGCAGGTTGAGCGGCTTGCCGTCCTTGCCGACGCGCTGGTCGCCCTTGAGCTTGTAGCCCGCCTCGTCGAGGAGCTCGGCCGCCTTCTCCGGGTCGTACGCGAGCTTCTGGCTGTCGGACGGCTTCCAGAAGTACGTCGAGAAGCGCGGCGGGATGTAGCCCTCGCCCTCGACGGCGTGGCCCTGGAAGACCTTGTCGATGATCGTCTTGCGGTCGACAGACAGGAAGAGCGCCTGCCGGACCCTCTGGTCGAGGAGGGCCTTGTTGCCGTCGCCGAACTTCTCGCCGTCCTTGGTCTGCGCACCCGGGTTGGTGGCCAGCGCGAAGAAGCGGCGGCCCGGACCCTCGTTGACCTTGATGTTCTTCTCGCCCTTGAGCGAGGCCGCCTGAGCGGGCGTCAGCGCGGGCGCGCCGGCGACGAACGACACCTCGCCCTTGCGCAGGGCGGCGACGGCGGCGTCCTGGTCCTTGTACGTCTTGAAGACCAGCTCGTCGAACTTGGGCGCGCCGCGCCAGAAGTCCTTGTTGGCCTTCAGCCGCACGTACTGGTCGACCTTGTAGTCGGTCAGGACGAAGGGGCCGTTGCCGACGACCGGGAACGTCTCGTCGTTGTTGAACTTCGCGTAGTCGTCGACGTCCTTCCAGATGTGCTCGGGCACGATCGGGACGTCGAGGGCCGCCATGGTCGCCTGCGGCTTCTTCAGTTCTATGACCAGCTTGGTGGGGCTGGGGGCGGTCACCTTCTTGAAGTTGCCGACGAAGTTGCCGTTCGCGGTGGCGGCGCCCTCGTCGGTCATCATCTTGTTGAAGGTGAAGGCGGCGTCGGCCGCGGTGGCCTGCTCGCCGTCCGACCACTTGGAGTCGGAGCGGATGGTGTAGGTCCAGGTCAGCTTGTCCGCGGACGGCTCCCACTTGGTGGCGAAGCCCGGGATCGCGTGGTTGTCCTTCGGGTCGTAATTGGTCAGGTAGTCGTACATGAGCCGGAGGATGCTCGTACTGAGCAGACGCTGGGCGAGGAACGGGCTCAGTGAGTCGACGCTCTGCGCCACCGCGACGGTCAGGACCTTCTTGCCGTCGTCGGCCGCCTTGGCCTGCTCGGGCGCAGGGTTGAGCGGTGTCGCAAGACCGGCCGTCAGAGTGAACGCCGCGGCACCGGCGGCCAGGAGGAGACGCAGCGGGCGGCGGTGATGGGTACGCCCTCTGCCGTGCCGGTCTTGCTGAGCTGGTGTGTCCATGGTCGGTGACCTCGCGTCATCGCTCGTGCAGGGGTGGCTTGCCGATCGTTGCCGATCGTGTCGATCAAGGGTCGCCAGCTGGTAGATCTGAGTGTCTATCAGCGCTCGTCTGCACCAGTCAACGGCACAAGAACCCCATGTGGCCTGCGGAAATAACGAGTTGACGGCAATGTCACGCCCATTGGTAGAGACCGGTGACGACGCCCAGGCCAGCGCCTGACGCCTACCGTTGTGGGCAATCGTTCCGCAGGGCGATGGGGGTACCTCCCATGCCCTTTAGGCAATGGGGGAGGGTGGGCACAACCCACGACGGCGGGTGCGCTTCAGATAACGGGCACGGCCCGTACCGGGAAACGGTACGGGCCGTGCGGTGCGAAGCGGCTGCTACTGCTGAGGCGGCGGAGCCTGCCCCTGCTGGAAGGGCGGCGCGGGCTGCTGCCCCTGCTGCGGATACGGCTGCCCGGGCTGCCCCGGGTACGGCTGACCAGGAGCGGGCTGCCCCGGGTACGGCTGACCAGGAGCGGGCTGCCCCGGGTACGGCTGCTGCCCAGGCACCCCCTGCCCCGGCAGCGGCGGAGCCATGGTGGGCGGCGGATTCCCGTCGGACGTCCACAGCCCTTGCTGCTGCTGCGCCCGTATGAAGTCCTCGGCCACCATCGCCGACAGATTGAAGTAAGCCTCGCGCACCTTCGGCCGCATCATGTCGAGGTCGACCTCGGCGCCCGCCGCCAGATGCTCGTCGAACGGCACGACGACCACCCCGCGGCACCGCTGCTCGAAGTGGCTGACGATGTCCTCGACCTTGATCATCTTGCCTGTCTCGCGCACCCCCGAGATCACGGTGATGGACCGCGAGACCAGATCGGCGTACCCGTGCGCGGACAGCCAGTCGAGCGTCGTGGACGCGCTGCTCGCACCGTCCACCGACGGCGTGGAGATGATGATCAACTGGTGCGCGAGATCGAGCACTCCGCGCATGGCGCTGTAGAGCAGCCCCGTACCCGAGTCGGTGAGGATGATCGGGTACTGCTTGCCAAGGACCTCGATCGCGCGCCGGTAGTCCTCGTCGTTGAAGGTCGTGGACACGGCCGGGTCGACGTCGTTGGCGATGATCTCGAGCCCGGAGGGCGCCTGGGACGTGAACCGGCGGATGTCCATGTACGAGTTGAGGTACGGGATCGCCTGGACCAGGTCGCGAATGGTTGCCCCGGTCTCACGCCGCACGCGGCGGCCGAGCGTGCCCGCGTCCGGGTTGGCGTCGATGGCGAGGATCTTGTCCTGCCGCTCGCTGGCGAGCGTCGCACCGAGCGCGGTGGTCGTGGTCGTCTTGCCGACGCCGCCCTTGAGGCTGATGACGGCGATCCGGTAGCACGACAGCACAGGCGTCCGGATGAGGTCGAGCTTCCGCTGTCGCTCGAGCTCCTCCTTCTTGCCGCCGATCTTGAACCGGGACGCGGCCGCCGCGGGACGCCCGCTCTTCGCCTTCTGCCTCTTGTTGTTCACCAGCCGGTCGGCGGACAGCTCGACGGCGGCGTTGTAGCCGAGCGGCGCACCCGGCGCGGTGCGCTCCCGCTGGTCGTGCTGCACGGGCTGCGGCCAGGCACCACCGGTACGGGGGTCGACCTGGGGCTGACCGGGCGCCTGCTCATAGGGCTGCTGGGTCGCCGGCTGCTGCCCCGGGAAGGGAAACTGTCCCGGCTGCGGCTGCGGCTGGGCGGCCGGGGCCTGAGGCGGCGTCGGCTGACCGGACTGGGCCGGGGCCTGAGGCGGCATCGGCTGACCCGGCTGGGCCTGGGACGGCTGCTGGGGCTGTCCGGAGGCGGGCGGCTGCGGGTAGCCGTAACCGCCCGGCTGGGGCGACGGTACGGCCGCTCCCGGTGTGCCGGGCTGCGGGAAACCGTAACCGTCCTGCTGGGGTCCGGCGTTGGGCGTCTCGGGAGCGGCAGCGGGTGCCGTGGGCGTTGCCGCGGTCGAGGGCTGGGCGGGAGCCGGAGGGAATCCGTAGGCCCCCTGGCCCTCCTGCGGAGCCGGCGCAGCCGGAGCGGCGCCGGGCGGCTGGGGGTAGCCGTAGGCGCCTTGCGGGTTCTGGGCCCCGGGCTGGGGGTAGCCGTAAGCGCCTTGCGGGTTCTGGGCCGCGGGTTGCGGGTAGCCGTAGGCGCCTTGCGGGTCCTGAGCCGCGGGCTGGGGGTAGCCGTAGGCGCCTTGCGGGTTCTGGGCCGCGGGTTGCGGGAAGCCGTAACCGCCCTGGGGGTCCTGGGCTGCCGGCTGCGCGTAGCCGCTGTGACCGGCGTGTGGAGCCGGGGCAGGAGCCGCGCCCGGAGCAGGCGACGGTTGCGCCGGTGTGTGCGGGGTTGCGGCCCCCGGCGGCTGCCCGGCGGCCGCGGGCCACTGGGCCGCGGCCGGGGGCGCAGCGGCAGGTGCCGCCGGCTGGAACGAGGGCGGCAGTGGCGGAAGTCCTCCCGGGGGCACCGGGGTCGGCGTCTGGGCGGCAGGCGCCCCCTGCGCCGCGTTCTCAGCCGGGTGCTGCGTGGCGTCCGACGAGGCGTCGGGCGTGGCGTCCGGCCTGGCCGGGTCATCTACCGAGGGGGCATCCCCCGGCTCGGGACGACCGGCCTCCTCGCTCCCGTCCGGGAGAGAGACCGGAGTCCCGGTGCCCTCTGCGCCGTCCGAGGCTATGTCCTCCGCAGCGCGCGGCGCGTTCGGGGAGTCTGCCGCACCGGCACCGCCGTCCTCGGCTGCCTCGACCCTGTCCGCTCCGGCGGTGCCGTCCGCCGCCGCACCGCCCGCCGTGGCCGCCTGCTCATCGAAGCCGGACGACACGGTCGGGCCGGACGGCACGGTCGGCCCGGACGGCATGGTCGAGCCGGACGACGCAGCCGGCCCGTCGGAGCCGGAGAAGCCCGTGGATCCCGCCGAATCAGTGGTCGCTGAGGGGCCGGACGTTGCCGGAGGCTCGGAGGACGGGGAAGGGAAAGCGTTGGCCTCGGACAGGCTGGGCGCCGCGATGGGACTGCCGACCGGCGGAGGCGGCGTCACACCGGCCGCACCCCCGTACGAGTACGTCGGAACGGGACCCGGCCCAGGAGCCGGTGCGGCGGGAGCCGCCGGCTGAGGACCGGAGGGCTGTGCGGGAGCGGGGGAGTGCGCCGGGGCGGGAGCGGAGGGCACCTCCTCCACGTCGGCCGAGGCATTCCCCGTGTACCAGGCAGGCGCGGCATAGTCGATGATGAACTCGCCCGTCGTCTCGACGGCGGACTCCGCGTCGGACTGGTCATCGCCGGGCGTGGCCCAGCCCCCGGGCATCCCGTCCCGATCGCTCTGCACAAATCCTCCTGGTGTGGTCGAGCACCCTCGTGCCGTATGAGCACTCATGTGCCGGGCTGGGGGCGACCGTTCCTGTTGTCCGATCCGCCTGGCTTCCCCTGGACGCGAACAACTCACCCGTGGGTTCTGACGCCGCACCCGTACCAAGCCTAATCGTCGGGGACCCCACATGGCGGGGCCGCCCGCCTCCGTATCGACCGTTCCTCAGTGCCTCAAGGGCCTGGGAGGTGCCCCCAGGTCGCTGCCTCTTCCTGTTCGCCCTGTCTTGGCCAATGCGTCTGCTTTTGGTATCGGGCCGGTCAACTTGCTGGCGGGTGACGTCGGGTGGGACGGCTTGACTCGGGTGACGTCGTGTGGGACGGCTTGACTCGGGTGACGTCGGCGGCACGGCTTGACGTCGGGTGATGCCGGCCGGACGGCTCGATGGAGGGGCTACTCGCCCGCGAGCCCTCCGTTGTGAGGAGCGGGCTCGAGGTCGAACTCGCCGTCCCGCGCGCCGAGCACGAAAGCCCGCCACTCCGCCTCCGTGTAACGCAGTACGGTGTCGGGATCCAGGGAGGACCGCATGGCCACCGCTCCGCCCGGCAGATAGGCGATCTCCACCCGCTCCTCGTGCTCTTCGGCGCCAGGCGCGCTCTGCCACTCGACGTCCGAGATGTCCAGGGCGTACAGCTCGTCCCGCTCCCGTTCCTTCCGTGCCCTGACGTCCTCGTCCTGCGTCCCCGTGGCGCTGTCGTGTGCCTCAGCCATGGTGAAGGGGCCCTTTCCGATGAGCGAACCGCGTGCCCGATCACCCTACTTGGCCTCGGGAGCCCCACTCGGTGATTCCGCCTGGTCACCAAACCTCTGCGAGGCTTTCACGTTCGTTCACCCGTGAAAGCCTCGCAGGCGGCAACTCATCGCATCCGGAGCAGCGGATGGCTTCTCAGTCCATACGGCGCGCGGGCCCGAGGAGGTGGCTCTCCGCGTCGGTGGGCTGGGTCATCACGTACTGGCGGTCCTTGCGGGTGCACCACAGGGCCACGTTGTCGGAGAGGGACGGCAGGTTCGCCACGTCGTCCCGGCCCAGCCGCATCATCTTGCCGAGCACTGCGGCCTCCTGCGGGGAGATCCGCTGCACCCCGACGATGTCGGCGTTGGACAGCAGGCGCGGTGCCGTGGGGCCGAGATAGGGAACCAGGGTCAGCACCGACTGCCAGGGCGCCGCGGTGATGCGGCCGCGCGGCGGGCGGGCGCCGAGGTCGCGGATGATGAGGACCGGGCTGGACGAGGACGGGCCCTGCGGGGCCATCCGCCCCACCGGGTGCACCGTCACACACTGCTGGCCGCCGCCGGCCGCCTGCGCCATCGGCGACCACAGCTGGGGGCGCGCGGTCTCCACGGCCACGCGCGCGCCGGTGGCCGCGGCGCGCAGAGCGATCACCTGGGCCATCCAGGTGCCGCCGACCAGCACGACGTCCAGCCGCGTGGGCCGGCACAGCCCCAGCACCGCCGTCTGGTTGCCGCCGTCGATACCGAGGATCAGGCCGTCGTCGCCGACGGGCAGCGTCAGCCGCGACAGTGCCTCGGCGTCCACGAGGTGGCGCTCACGCCGGGGGCCGAGCAGACCGAAGGCCGCCCGCAGGCGTCGCTGCGGTTCCACCGGGGCCGGTTCGGGGTTGCGGGGCAGGTGGCCGGGGCGCTGGCCGGGGAAGCCGGGTGCCGCGGATCCGAAGCCGGCGCGGCCGGTGGCGGGAGCGGTGGGGGCGGACATCAGCGAGTACCTCCCAGCGGCAGGGTGGCCAGAACTCCGGGCAGCTGCTCACGGTCGAGCCGCACCAGGCCGACCTTGAATTGGGATGCGGCCCCCTCCAAGTGACGGCGGGCCTCAGTCAGTTCGTTCTCACTGCGGCCGGTGAGACGCACGTGCCCGGACAGGGCCAGGGCCTTGCCGCTCGCCTTGCTGATGCTGAGCGAGAAGGTGCTCGCGAGCGCGGGGGAGGAGGTCAGCGCGCCGACCAGCCAGGGCAGCCCCAGCGCACCGTCGCCGAGCTGCGGCCAGCGGGAGATCCAGTACGTGGTGTGCCAGCGGCCGTCGCAGCGCCAGGCACGGGTGCTCTCGGCGGTACGGCGGTTGGAGCGGCTGCCGTCGAGGGCGGCACCGCTCGTGGTGGCCATGGGGTTGACGCAGCTGGAGGTGGAGATGGCCGAGACGATCTCCGACTCGCTCAGCACCTTGGCCTTCAGACCTGCTCCCATGAGGCGGCTGGCCAGCTGGTCGGCGACCCGCAGCAGCGCCCGCCGGGCACCCTGCATCCCGCCGCCGCGGGCCTCCACGGCCTCCGGGCACAGCTCCGGGTCGAGCTTCAGCGCGACCCAGGTGAGCCGCAGACCCGGCGTCATGCTCTGCGCCTGCAGCTGCGCGTAGGAGCGGGCCGCCATGGCCTGCGAAGGCAGGTGCGGTGCCGGCGCCGGCTGGGTGTGCTGGACGACCTGCACGGAGGCGAGCCGGATGTCGTCCACTTCGAGCAGGCCCTGCAGCAGATCGAGGGGGATCTCTCGGGTGCCGCGGGCCGGACGCAGGGGCGTGTCCATGGCCTGCACCTGCACCAGAGCGGTGACGAACGTGCCGTCACCGACCATGCCGATCTCGCGCTGCTCGCGGTCGCGGAAGGAGTAGGTGCGCAGGGCGGGGTCGCACTCGACGGCCGGAGCGAAGCCGGGGTCCGTGCCGGGCGGTACGGGCTCGGCGTTGCGCTTCTGGCGGTCCCGGAACGCACGGGCGATGGTGAACCACTCGGGCAGCGGACGGCCGCGCCGGCGCAGCAACCCGGACAGGACCAGCGGTACGGCCAGCACGATACCGACCACGATGCCGATGGGGCGCAGCAGCCAGCCGACCAGGAGCGCCGCCGCGGCCAACTCCAGGCCGACCAGCGACTGGACGCGGATCGGGCCGATGCTGCCGGGGCGCCTGGAGAGCGACGGCGCGGCCGGGCTCACGCGACCGGGGGTTGCGGGCTGCTGTGCGGGTTCCGTCCCTTGGTTTCCTTGCGCGCGACGGCTGCCGTTCCGGCGCCGGGACCTGGTCGCAGTGCTCATCCCCCGGTACAACCCCTTTGCGTTATCTGGCTGCTTTGTCCTGCCGCGACTTGAGCTGGCGGCGCACCACGCTACCCCGTACCGTACGGTGCGATCGTCACACGGCATAGTAGGGGTCCCTGCAGGCGCAGCCGTCACACAGCACCGGGCGGCCCTGGGGAGTTCCGCGACACAGCAACAAAGCGACAAAAACGGGGAGTTGACCCATCCATGGCGACACGTCGGGACGAGCTGAACGCCTACTCCTTCGCGCGCAGGCGCACGGTGGCGGCGTTTCTGCAGCCGTCTCCACACGGCTCGGAAGAGGCCGCGCCGCGCCCCCTCAAGACCGTCCTGCCGAGCCTCGGCGTGGCGATGCTGGTGCTCGCCGGATTCGGGGCATGGGGAATGCTCAGCCCGACCGCGCCGAAGGGGTGGGACAAGGAGGGCGCGAACATCCTCGTCGGCAGCGAATCCACGACGCGCTACGTCCTGGTGCGCACCAAGGGTGAGAAGAAGCCCAGCCTTCACCCGGTCCTCAACCTGGCCTCCGCCAAGCTTCTGTTGAAGGGCGAGAGTCCCAAGGTCATCAAGATCAAGGAATCGGTGCTCGACGAGAGCAAGTACCCGATGGGCGCCACCGTCGGAATTCCCTTCGCTCCGGACCGGCTGCCCTCTTCGGAGGACGCGGAGACGGTCAAGGTCTGGGCGCTGTGCGAGGCCCCGGGCCAGGGATCGGACAACCAGCTGCGCCGGGCCACGTACGTGCTGGACCAGGCCGACTACAACGACATGCTGCACAAGGGCAACAAGGAGCTGAACCAGCGCGAGGCCCTGTACATCGAGGGGCCGGGCGCAGCCGGGGCGGCCGGGCCGCGGTACATGGTCACCGCGGACGGACGGGCCTACCTGATGGGCGGCAAGGACTGGAGGCTCCGGTCCCAGTCGGCGCTGAACACGCTCGAGCGCGCCGTGTTCGGCGACGGCGCGGAGCCGCAGAAGGTCAGTGCGGATTTCATCAAGACGCTGAACGTGGCGGGAACCGTCGACTTCCCCACCCTGGACGGGCTCGGAGGAGCGACGGCGTTCGTCGACGGGCTCGACCCCAAGCTGGCCAAGGTGGGTCTCGTTCTCGAGGCTCCTTCGGGCAACCGGATGCAGAAGTACGTCGTCCTGAAGGACCGGGTGCAGCCGGTGTCCGACTTCACGGCCCAGCTGCTGCTCGCAAAAGTGGGGGCGGAGAGCCTGTACGAAAACGGGATCCCGAAGCCGGTGAGGGTCGGCTTCAACGACATCCAGCCGGCGGACGGCCAGTACATGTCCGAGATGAACTGGCCCACGTCCCCGGTGGAACAGGCCAACACGCACTGGGAGACCGGCGGCAACAAGGTCTCCTGCAGCATCTGGCACGGCAAGGACGACCAGTACAGCAAGATGCCGAAGATGACCGTCTGGACCTCCCAGGAATACCCGAAGGACGTCTCCCAGAGCGGCTCCAGCACGTACGTCTCGCCCGGCAGCGGCCTGCTGTTCACGAAGGTGACGGGGACCAGCGCCGGTGGCGGCAACGTCTACCTGGTGACAGACACCGGCCTGCGCTACTCGGTCCCGGCCAGGAACGACAGCCAGGTGACCGGCGGTGAGAAGGCCGACGGCCAGCAGACCAACAGCGCGCAGGTCAGGCTCGGGTACGACAAGATCCGCCCGGTCACGGTGCCGGAGTCCTGGGCGGACCTGCTCGCCGCGGGCCCGGAACTCAGCAGCGGCAACGCGGAGCAGGCGCAGGGCTCGTAAGGCCCGTACGGACGCGTCGGCTTGTATGGCCCGTACGGCCGCTTCGGCTCGTATGGCCCGTACGGCCGCTTCGGCTCGTATCGCCCGTAAGGCCCCGTATGGCTCGTAGACAAAGCCATCACCTCGTCAACTCGGCCAACTCGTCAAGCCGTCAACGAAGTCGCCTGTGAAAAAGGTGAGTTGGGTTCATTGTGATCCTGCTACAGAACCCATCTGATGTTCGTTCTGTCGGTGAATGCGACTAGAGTTGAGACGACACGACTGGACAACGCTCCGTCGCCACGGCAGCGTCCGGTACGTGGATCGACCCACAACTCCTACGTCTCATGGGGGACACAGAGCATGGCTGGACAGCAGTTCACCATGACCGAGGAGGAGATGATCGCGTTCAGCGGTCGTATCTCCTCGGTCAACTCCTCGATCCAGGGCGAGATCCGCCGGCTGCAGACCGTGATCGACACGATCACGGGCGGCTGGAAGGGCTCGGCGGCCACCGCGTACAACAACCTGCAGACGCAGGTCAACCAGGATGCGAACAAGATCAACCAGATCCTGAACGACATCAAGGAAGCGGTCGACCAGAGCACCAAGAGCTACGCGGCCTCGGAAGAGGAGCAGCGCTCGTCCATCCAGAACATCGCCGCTCAGTCCCCGTTCGGATGATCGGCCCCGTGCGTCGCGCCGCATGTCCTCCGCGCGCCGCACGTCCGTGACCGACCATCGACACATCTGAGGAGACACAAGACATGTCCGGGCAGATCCTCGTCAATTTCGCCACGATCTCCCAGGCTTCACAGGACGTCCGCTCGACGGCGAACAACATCCGCCGTCAGCTGGACGAACTCGAGGCCGGTGTGAAGAAGATCGCCACCACCTGGGAAGGCTCGGCGCAGGAGGCCTACCGCGCCAAGCAGGCCGAGTGGGACCAGCGCGCGAACTCCATGCAGCAGACGCTGGAGGCCATCGCCAGGGCCCTCGACAGCGCCGCTCAGAACTACCAGGCCACCGAGTCGAAGAACGCCCAGATCTGGGGCGGCTGACGTGACCACACGATGGGGGCGGGTGCGCGACGGCGCGCTCGCCCTCATCGGCGGTTGACGGAACGTGCGGATCGGACTGCTGTGGCTTCTTCGGGCCGCGGCCGGTCGCCGGTCCGCACGCTCCGTACGGGAACGGACGTACCGGAACTGAAGTCCAGGTACGGCTAACGGGAGGACGTAAGACAGTGGGATCCGGGGCATCGCGCGCCGCGCGTCGGAGCGCCGCAGCCACCGCCGCCCTGGCGGTCGCCGCCTGCGGGCTGCCCTTCGCCGGTGCCGCGCCGGCCGCCGCCGCGGAGGGCGTGCGGACCACCTTGGCCGATGACGACGTGCGAACCACCTTGGCCGATGACGACGTGCGAACCACCTTGGCCGATGACGACGTGCGGTTCCAGATCGACGACACCAGCTGCTCGTTCCCGTCCGACCCCATCAAGGGAACACCCTGGTCCCTGCAGCGCATCGTCCTCGACCAGCTGTGGCAGGACACCAAGGGCAAGGGCGTCAAGGTCGCCGTCATCGACACGGGCGTCGACGCAGTCAACAAGCAGCTCGCACCGGCCGTGGTCAACGGCAAGGACTTCTTGGCGAAGAGTGGCACCGGCAAGCTCGACGACGTCGGCCACGGCACCAAGGTGGCGGGCATCATCGCCGCCCGTAAGTCCGACGAGAGCGGCTTCATCGGCATCGCCCCGGAAGCCACGATCATCCCGATCCGTCAGAACGACGACCAGGGCAGCGGCAACGTCGGCACGATGATCTCGGCCATCAAATACGCGGCCGATGCCGGGGCTCAGGTCATCAACATCTCGCAGGACACGGCGTCGAAGATGGACCCCACGGTCCACGCCGCCTTCCGCGCGGTCATCCAGTACGCCCAGGAGAAAGACGCCCTGATCGTCGCAGCGGCCGGCAACAACGGCGCGGACGGCAAGAAGGCGAAGACGTACCCGGCGGCGTACCCGGGCGTCCTCGCCGTCGCGGCCTCGGACCGCACCAACCTCCGCGCCCCCTTCTCCCAGTCGGGCACGTTCGTGGGCGTGGCCGCGCCCGGCATCGACATGGTCTCGACGGTCCCCAAGGGCGGCCACTGCGTCGACCAGGGGACCAGCTTCGCCGCCCCGTACGTCTCGGGCGTCGCGGCGCTGATCCGCGCCAAGCACCCCAAGTGGACCTACCAGCAGGTCATCACGCAGATCGAGCAGACGGCGGACCGGACGAAGTCGGGCCGCGACGACTTCGTCGGCTGGGGAGTCGTCGACCCGGTCGCCGCCGTCAACGAGGACACGGTCACCCCCGCCGAGTCCCCCACACCTGACCCGGTGGGCCCCGCCGGCGACGCGGCCGACGTCGAGGCCGCGACCCTCATCCTCGGCGAATCCCGCCAGGAGCGGACGGAGCGGTACGCACTGTATGTGCTGGCGGGGGGCTTCGCCGTGGTGCTTCTCGTGTTCGGCGGGGGCAGGGTACTGAGCGACTGGCGCCGCAAGCGGGGTATTGGTAACGACATTGGAGTGAACGGGGAGCTGCAGCATGGCTGAGCAGTACAAGGTCGATCTGAGCGAGATCGAGGGCACGATTACGAAGTTGAATCGTGTCCTTAAGGACATGGGGACGTCGGCGTCGAGCTGCAAGAACACGACGTACCTGCCGGCTGGGGCGCTCGGTTCGGCGGACGCCGGGTTCCGGGAGGCCGGGGCGCTGCACAAAGCCCATGAGGAGATGAAGGAACGCCTCTACGAGATCGTCGCGCACCTGGAAGAGGTGCTGGACGACTTCGGGCAGAAGACGAAGAAGACGCATGACGCGTTTCACGACGCTGAGGCCGTACACCGCGCGGCGTTCAACGGGAAGTGACAGGGTGTTCCGATACGTGGCGAGGAGGGGGATGTAAGCCGTGGGCGAGAAGCAGGAGATGGACAGTTTCGGGTACGTCGAGGCGGCCGATGACAAGTGCTACGTGGTGGAGCACACCACGTCATTCGGGCTCGACTACAACATGGACCAGATGAAAGACATGGTCCGAAACGCAGACCCGGGCACGGTGGAGAAGGTGGGTGAGGGCTGGGCAGCCCTCAGCAAGGAGCTCGTCGGTAGCGGCGGGATCAAGGAGACCTTTGAGGCCGCTGTCCAGCACGTCCTCGCCCATTGGGAGGGCAAGAGCGCGGACCTGTTCGCGGAGCAGGCGCGGGTGGTCAGCAAGAAAATCACCGACAGTGCCAAGTACGCCGACAACACCTCGCAGTCCCTCAAGGGTGCCGCTGCGGTTCTCGCAGACATCAAGCCCAAGGTCCTGGCGATGGAGAAGCCAAGCAAGGCCTCCAGCGTGGGCGACTTTATTGGCGATCTCGGCGACCGGGACGCTTCAGGTACGGACAACAGCCTGAAGAGCGGGGCTGGCTCGCAGGAGGCCCTCGACAACAACGAGGGCAGCCTGTCAGCAGGTCGAGAAGCGCAGCTCAAGATGGCTGCGCAGATGGAGATCCTGGGGGCGGCTTACAACAGTCGGGCTCGGGAGATGGGGTCGTGGAGGCGCGGTGGCATCGAGGAGAGTGAGAACTACCCCGGTGATCCCGGAGGCATTCCACCTGCTGCTGTAGTTGTGCCCACAGGGACTGCGCCTCGAAGCCCGCAAGGCGCTACAGCGGGTACCGCTCGCGGCAGCCAGGCCGGCACGATCAGCTCATCGAAGCCCGTTGCCCCGCCCTCGGGCATCACGGGCGGCGCACACAAGCCGACTCCGCCACAGCCCCAGGTCAGTACCGCGATTGACGGCGTTTCCGGTGGTCGAACCGGGGTACCACCAGCTGGCGGCGGCGCCACAGTTGGCGGTGGATCCGCTGGCGGCGGCCCGGCCGGTGGTGGCGGAGGCTTGGTCAGTGGCGTGCCTGGTGCGTCGGCTGGAGCCGGTGCCGCTCGTGGTGGCACGGCCGGTCGTGCGGGCATGGCGGGTCGCCCAGGCGCTGGGGGCGTGGGTGGCGCCGCTGGCGCAGGTGCTGCCAAGAGCGGTGCGGCGCGTGCCGGAGGCCTGGCTCGCCAGAGCGGTGGCGTAGTTGGTGGCACGCCCAGGGCTGGTGCGGGTGCGGGCAGGGGCACTGCCGGCGGTTCGGGTCTGCACCGCAGCCGCGGAGCCACTGGGGGAGCGGGTGCTGTTCGCAAGGGCGGCATGGCGGGCGTCCCCGGTGCACGAACCGGTAAGCCGAAGGACCAGGAGGGCCGCGAGGGCGAGCGTCCCGACTATCTGGTCGAGGACGAGGAGACCTGGACCCCGCAGACCAACGCAGCACCTCGAGTCATCGAGTAGTCGCTAGCGCTTGGTGCTCACTGGCACGTGACAGGATGCGTGGGCGTGGCCTCCGGGCCACGCCCACGTTCGGTAATCGGAGAGGGAAGACGGAATGGCCTTCACGCGAACGATGCGTGCACTGAGCGCCACGGCACTGACTGGCGCGCTGATCCTGACGGCGGCTCCCGCTGCCTCTGCCGACCAGACCAGACGTGACCAGTGGGCGCTGGAAGCATTGCAGGCCGAATCCGTCTGGAGAATCTCGAAGGGCAAAAGCATCACCGTTGCCGTGATCGACACAGGCGTGAACGCCGAGCACGTTGATCTGAAGAACAACGTCCTCAAGGGCAAAGATTTTGTGGACGGCGACGATGACGCCTCGCCTGAAATCTCGGAGCAGGCCTCCCACGGTACAGCGATGGCCTCGATCATCGCTGGCCACGGACATGGTTCAGGAGCAGCAGACGGTGTTATGGGGCTAGCGCCAGAAGCCAAGATTCTCCCTATCCGCGCGGATCTAGCCGGGTTCGCTGACGAGATCCGCTATGCGGTGGACAATGGGGCCTCGGTCATTAACGTTTCCATGGACATTAGTGACTCGAGCTATGAATTGGGCGGGGCTCCCGAAGATCTTGAGGCGATCTCCTACGCACTAAAGCGTGACGTCCTAATCGTGGCTGGAACCGGGAACGATGGGAATCGCAGAGTTGCATTCCCTGCCATAGCTCCAGGCGTCTTGGCTGTGGGAGGGGTTAAGCAAAGCGGTGCCATCTGGGAGGACTCCAACTACGGTCCCGAAGTTCTGCTTACCGCCCCCGCCACGCGCATTGTGCATGCAGGGTGGCCCGGCAATAAGCTCACTATCGGAGACGGAACTTCAGACGCTACGGCCTTCGTATCAGCAGCGGCGGCCTTGCTCCGGTCAAAGTTTCCTGACCTTACGGCGGGGCAGATTGCGAATCGCCTCGTTAAGACTGCCGTACTACCAGATTCTGCTAAGGGACTTTCTCTCCCTGATGAGAAGTACGGCTACGGCACCATCCGCCCGCTCGCTGCACTGACGAAGGACATCCCCGCGGGCTCAAAGAACGGACCGCTCAAGGTCCCCGGACCTGAGAGCCCCGCCGCTGCTCCGAGTACCGGCAAGTCTGACGCCGACTACGCCGCAGAAAACGAAAAGGCAGACCAGAAGCAAATGCTCTTCTTCGCCGTCCTCGGTCTTGTCGCCCTGGCCGTGATCGGCCTGATCGTGCTCCTGATCGTGAAGCTGTCCCGGCGCAACAAGAACAACAACGGGGGCCCCGGCGGTCCTGTCGGCTACCCGCAATACGGCCAGCAGCCCAACGCGCCGCAGCAAAACCCGTACCAGCAGCAGCCCTTGCCGCCGCAGCAGAACCCGTACCAGCAGCAGCCCACCCCGCCTCACAGCCAGTGGCCGCCCCAGCAGTAGCTGCCGAGAGTGACGTAGACGACCAGAGGGCGTGATGCTTGGTCGCATCGCGCCCTCTCGGTGTAGAGGATCCAGGCGAGGGGCAGTTCGCTCCAGTTTGGGGCTTGGCGTGGACCAAGGGCGCCGGGCCTAGAGCAACTAACGGTCAGCAGGCCGTTTATCTCCCCTTGTTCCTATGCGACTTCCCATAACCCGGTAGGTTGATCGCGACCACACTTCGCGACTTGATCAGGGCAGGCTTGGGCCATTGATCGAGCCGTCCTAAAGGAATGTATCAGTGCAATCCAATCAGCCTCCGTGGTACGGGCATACCAGTTCCGCCTCATATGGTGCTTTGCCTCAAGCGCCGGCTCCTCCGCCAGGAATGCCGGGGCCGGCCTACCAGCCCGTACCGCCTGCGAAACCAAAAGGCCGAGCCCGCAAGGTCTTCGGTGTTCTGCTGGTCGTTTTCGGTGTGCTGCCGCTTCTCGGCGCAGCCCTCACCGTCTACCAGAACTTTAAGAACGCCAAGCAGCAGAACTCCAACGACGCCTTCATACCCAAAGCATGGCACAACCTGAAGAGCGATGAGCTTTTCCCTGACCGTCTCACCCACGAGACGGTCGACGGGAAGAGCCAGATGTGGGCGCGGCAGGGGATCGCCAAGGAGACCTCATGCAAGGAGGCGTTCCCCGCTGACTTCGTGAACAACGTGATGGCGGACCGCTGCAAGTTCGTACTCCGGGCGACTTATACCGACCTCGGCGGCGAGATGGCAGCGACCATCGGTCTCGTGGTGGCCGCATCGCCCGACCAGGCCAGGGAGATCGTCTCCGAGATCGACAAGGACCAGAGCGAGAAGCTGAATAAGGTTCACGTACCGACGGTCCGGCCGTTCGCCGTTCCGGGTACTCCAGCTGCCGAGTGGAGCGAGGAGATGGGCATCGGCGGCGCCTCGGAACAGGTATTTATGGTGCCGGAATCGCCGTATGCCGTGACCATCACGGTCGGCCCCACGGACCCCTCCCGTTCGGTTGGCCAACTGCCTGAACCTTGGGACGTGATGGCCCATCGGGAAAAGCGACCCTACCTCGGCGTGGCGAAAAATCTCGCGCGCATCTATGCCCAGGACCTGCAGAGGACGGTGCAGGGCAAGTGATCAAGCGACTTACTGCCAGCGCCTTGCTGGCATCCTCACTGACAGTGGCTGGCGCCTCGACAGCATCCGCTGCGATCCCGAACGGCTGGGAGCTGCCCGCCATGTCAGTCCCGGCCGCCCAAGCCATCAGCAAGGGCGAAGGCGTCACCGTCGCGGTTCTCGACACCGGCATTCGCACCGACCACCCTGCCCTGAAGGGCCGCGCCAAGGAGGGGCCGGACTTCCTCCAGGAGGACGACCAGTCGGAGTCCTGGTACGGCGACCACGGCACCTCGATGGCGTCCAGCGTCCTCGACGTCGCCCCCGAAGCGAAAGTCCTCGGCCTGCGGGTGATCCGAGACCCGGACGACCCCGACTACCAGACCCCGGACGAGGTTATGGGTCAGGGTGGCAGCAGGGACAACAGTCACGGCCTCTCGCAGGCGATCACCTACGCGACAGATCACGGCGCCGACGTCATCTCGTTGTCACTCGGCTCTGGCAGCGTCTGGGACACCTACGACGAGGAGCAGGCGAAAGCCATCGAGTACGCCCTGTCCAAGGGCGTCGTGGTCCTCGCCGCCCTTGGCAACGAGGGCAACGTGGAGCGAGGGGAGGAAAACCAGGTCTCCTACCCAGCTGCCTACCCGGGTGTCATCTCCGTGGCAGCCTCGGTCCCGGACGGCTCCCGCGCGCCGTTCTCGTCCGTGCACTCCTACGCCGACATCGCCGCCCCAGGCGTCGTCATCAATGCAGCGGACTACCGCTCCAGCGGGCGCAAGCCTGTACAGGGAACATCGTCCGCTTGTGCATTGGCTGCGGGGGTGAGTGCACTGATCGTCTCGAAGTACCCGGATCTGCCGCCGCGCCAGGTGGCGCAGGTCCTTGAGGGGACTGCCTCGCATGCCTCCCGCGGCCACAGCGTGGAGACCGGCTACGGCGTGATCAATGCCCATGCCGCGCTCCGAGCCGCAGCCAAGCTCACTCCGGAGAAGCCGGTGGCGATCGGCAAGGCCGGGGCTGGCGTGCACTTCGGCCCCGGGGACGACGGCACGCCCCAGATGGTCACCTACGGCTTGGACCCCGAGTACTTCGCAATTGCGGCCGGCGGGGCCCTCACGGGTCTCCTCGCCATTCTCGGCGGCCTCTGGCTCTTCAAGAGCGGCCGCCGACTGCAACGTCAGGGATTCGGTGATGGTGGACCGGGTGGTTCTGCCGGTACCCCGCAATACGGCCAGCAGCCCGTTCCGCTGCAGCAGAATCCGTACCAGCAGGCCGTCCCGCCCCCGCGGAACCCGTACCAGCAGCAGCCCACCCCGCCTCACAGCCAGTGGCCGCCCCAGCAGTAGGCAAAGCGCATCCTGAGCCCGGCGGTGTAAAGCACCTCCGACTGCGGCAGGCTACGGCCGCAGTCGGAGGCGCTTGCTGTCCAAGACGGGGGCGCTGGCACCGGCAAGGGCGCAAGGTGCGTCTTCGAACTTGAGCGGTGCATGCACCAGCGGCAGCGCGGTCTTGGTTGTTGCTCGGGACAGCGATTGGCAGATCTGGGCCAGCTCCGGCGGCTGCGGCCAAGCCTTACCGAGATCGCAGTGGCCCAGATCTGCCAATCCTGCGGCGGCTTCACCGATCAACTTTGAAGACCCCGCATGGTCCGTCACCACGCGGCTGGACACGTCATGCCCTGTCCAGCCCATCCTCGTCGGCCGGGTCCTCGCCGGACGCGTTCGGCGGCTCCGCCTCGGACGGCTTTTGCTCGATGACGAACGAGCCCTTCCCGACAACGGTCCGCACGATGCCCAGCTCCGCGAGGAGGACCAGGGTCTTTCGGGCAGTGCCGCGGGCAACCCCGAATTCCTGGACTAGACGGTCCACGCCCGGCACAGCACGCCGCGGGGGGTAGTCGCCGCGCTTGATGCGGGCGACCAGGACAGCCGCAAGCTGCAGATAGAGGGGGTCCGGTGCGTCGCGGTCCAGCTCGTCATCGGGACCGTACCCTTCGGGGATCTCAGTCATGGTCGGAACGTACGGGGGCAGGGGAAGCCTGATTAATTCATGTCATGCCATGGCATGGCATGACCAGGTGCCTGTATCGTCGCCCACAACAAGGACCCCCGCGACCGCTGCAACGGCCCGGGGGAGTGGCCACCGCTTACGGGAGCGATGACATGACAGACCTTATCCGTGCCCTCACCGACCTGTGGAAGGTGGTGTTCGGCCCACGTCCGCAGGGCCGTCACCGTGCCGACCGGGCGGCCGCCGTGCCGCCGTTGCTCGCCCCTCCGATCCCTCCGGCGCCTCCGGCCTGGCCCAGGTCGCCGAGGCCGAGGAGTCCCTACGGGCTCGACGGGCCGCTGAACGGCCACGAGACGGCCCTGGTCCGCCCGTATCTCGTCGCCCACGAGGAGCAGGAGGCGCAGAGGGAGCGGCGGATGGCGCTGCTGCTGGCGCTCGATGGGTTCGACGTCGGCCCGGACGTGATCCACGGTGTGCGTGTCGGGGTGGGGGTGGCCGCCTGATGCACGACGTCCCGCACCGCAGCATCACCGACCGCGAATGGGCAGCTCCCGGCGACAAGTGCGACCCGGGGGACACGCACGACCTAGTAGGCGGCCCGTGCGCGTTGTGCGGCTCACCGCACGGCCCCCACGCGACCGTCACCGACGCCGCCACAGGCCGGCACCAACAGCTCTGCCAGCAGTGCGCCCGCAGCGGCCGACCTGCCGCACGTCGGCCCCTGCGGATGTGCGTGCGCTGCGACATGCTCACGGACGCTCCGGTCCTCGTCTCCGAGGTGCATCAGGCGAGCGGCCCCGGCTGGAACGTATACGCCTGCCCGGGCTGCGCTCCTTACTTCCCGCCCCTGCCGGACGTGCTCGACCTCTTTCCCCGCCGCAGGGAGGAGGGTGAGCGGTGAAGGCCCGGATCCGGCGCACCGGGGCGCCTCGTGCATGACCCTGCGCGCCTACCGGGTCGGCGTTGACGGGCCTTCGAAGTTGAGCGGTTCGGCCCCTTCTCGACGACGGCGTCAGCTCGCTGGGGTCTTCCCGCGGGATGTGACACTTCAGCGCCGAGTGTCACATCCCCCACGCCTCGTCGGCCAGGCGTCTGTGCCCCTCGCGCACCGCACAACTGGCGAATGGGCATCACGCAGGCAAGCGGGTGTAGTCCCGCCAATCTCACAGCTTGCCGGTGATGACTCCGCGCCAGGTCCAGCCCGACTTCAGGACGACGCTCTGCAGGGGGTCCTTCAGGTCGTCGCTGTCGAAGCTGAACGTCTCTTCTCGGCTGCCGTCCTCGTCTCTGCCGAGCGACCAGCGCTTCGAGACGGTCTTCACCTGACCGCGCTGGACCTCTGACGACAAGGCGAGCCTGGGGGTGTCGCCGACCCAGTCGACCTCGAATTCCTGGTCCAGGGCACGGACTTCGTTCTTCTCCGGGACCAGGCGCATATGAATCTTGAACACTCGGCTCAGCTGAGTACGAAGGAAGAATGTTCGCCAGGCCGGCTCCAGGAGGCGCCACTCGGCCACCAGGTCCGCGCCCTCCTCGCGGCCGTCCCGGATAACGTACGGAACGTCAGGACTGTTGAGGCCGAGCAGGGCCGCGTGCACCTCATCGGCGGATAGCGGGGCGATGCCGTCGGCGGGGCGCTTGGTTCCGGTCAGCTTGTCGAAGAGTCCCATGACGTCAACCTAGAGCCATGGCACGGTCAGGCAGCGACAGGTCGAATTCGAGTTGCTCGGCCAGCGGTACCAACCAGCGGGCGCATCAGCTCGTCGAGCAGTCGCTGAGCGGTGGGCCACTCAGGGGAAGATCCGGTATCTTCTGCCGTGATTGGCATGTCCTTGCTCACGTGGCCGAGCGCGGCGCTCGGTCGGCGGGAGCACCGTCACGCCGTACGGATGAGACGAACAACCCCCGTAGGCAAGTGCGCGAGGCGGGCATGCCGGCCACTGTTGTCAACGGGGATGGGACAAAGGGATGAGCACTCCCTTCGATGCGCCACAGCACAGCGGAACCGCTCAGATGCGGTTGAACTCCGTACCCGCGGAAGGCGGTGGCGGTGGGGGTGCCAGCGGGACCGCCAAGGTCGACACCCAGCGTCTGGACGAGGCAGCCAATGCTCTCGTCGAACTGCGTGGTGACACCGAGAACGTCGACAACGCCGCCGACGAGGACACCATGAGCGCCGTCATGGGCCTGAACAAGCACACCGCTCCGGGCTTGCCCGAGGCGGGCTCCTGGGCCACTGCCGGCTCCCTGATGACCATGGACGTCCGCTGGGGCTCCCAGGTCATGAATCTCAAGCGCATGCTTCAGGACATCAGCGACAAGCTCCACACCACCACCGGCCACTACACCCGCACCGAGCAGGAGGAGCAGGCGCGTCAGCGCGCGATCAACTCTCCCTTCGGATAAGCCGGGCCCCGGGCCGGAACACTGCCCGGGACAGACCGCAAGGCCGGACCAGAACCAACCGCATCCCCGTCCACGGGACGGATAGGAGCTGTCGCACGTGGTGTCCATCCCCTACCTCGACAAGGCCGACCTCGGCCCGCTGGCTGATGCCGCCGCTTCCTGGAAGGCGCTCCCGGCCAAGTACGAGGCGCTGCAGCGCGAGTTCGAGCAGCGTGTCATCAACCACCTCAAGGGCCACTGGGAGGGGGACGCGGCCGAAGCGGCCTTCGCCACCATGGCCAAGGCCCGCACGGAGTACGAGAACGCCGCTACCGAGGCGGGCCGCATCGGCAAGCTGCTGCAGGATGCCCACAGCGAGTTCGGCACCTGTCAGAAGCAGCTCCGCGCCCTCCTCGACGAGGCTCGCAACGACAAGTTCCACGTCTCCGAGGACGGGAGGATCGAGGATGTCGATCCCCGCTGGGACAGCCCGACCGCCTCCGCATCGCCGGGCTTCGCCACCGAGCGCAAGGAGAAGCTGGACTCGCTCGTATCCCGTCTGCAGCGGATCCTGGAGCAGGCCACCGCCGCCGACGAAGCCGCCAGCGCCGCCCTGGAACGCGACGCGAACGGCGACAGCCAGTCCTTCAACACCAGCGTCTACACCAGCCTCGACGCCGCAGAGATCGACCAGGCTACGAGGCTCGCCCAAAAGGGCGAGAACATGACGGACGCCGAACTCGACAAGCTGAACCGCATCCTGCATGCCAACAGCAAGGATTCCGACTTCACCACCGGTTTCTACGACAAGCTCGGCCCCCAGAAGACCCTGGACTTCTACGCCAACCTCACGGCCCAGGCCGGTGACGAGCCGGACTCGAAGCGCTTCAAGGAGGTCCAGGAGCTTCAGAAGAACCTGGGCTACTCCCTGGCCACGGCCACCGAACCGGACAACAAACCTCACCTGTCCGACAAATGGAACGAGGAGCTGCGCGCCCAAGGCGCCCAGAAGTTCACGGTCAGCGACAACACCGGTTATCCGTACCAGCCTTACGGATACCAAGTCCTCGGCGGCATCCTCCGGTACGGCGAGTACGATTCGCACTTCCTCACTCCCATAGCCCAGCACGCGGTCTCCCTGGAGGCCAGGAACCCGGACATGTGGATCGAGAACTCTCCCCGCGGTTCGCTGAACGAAGACGTCACGTCCAACCCCTCCGGGAAGGGCGGCGACGGCTTCGACCCCATGACCGGCATCATGGAAGGCCTCGGCCACAGCCCCGCGGCCGCCGAGGACTTCTTCACCGGCGATGTGGTCGCCTACAACGAGAACGGCACCGTCGACCCGAACGGCACAGTCAAGGTCGACTACGGCGACGGAGAGAAGGACGTCTCCTCCTACCTGGACTACTTCACCGACTCCGAACGCGACTGGCTGCCCGACACGGCCAGCCGCGACCTTGAGGAAAGCGCCAAGGCCACCCAGCACGGCCCCGATGCGCTGGGACACGCCCTGGAGGCGGCCACCAGCGGTGTGGCGTACGACTACGAGGGCACGGACCTGCCCAAGCACAGCGAGGGACAAGCCCGGTTGGTGAATGACATCGTGGAGAAGTTCGGCGGCGAGGGTGGTGGCGAACTGATCAATGGCAAGGACGGTGCGCCGCTGGAGCCGATGCGTGACAGCCTTGGACATATCGCCGCCACCTATATGGGTGACATCCAGCGGGGTGTGTCGGGCGACGACGATCTACCAGTCCATGGCGCATCAGCGAACCTGGGCCGAGCCACCACTCAGGCGTTCCTCGCCGAAGTCGGGCAGGATCCTGATGCCTACCAGGCCATCACCGCTTCCCAGCAGGCCTACACGGCAGGTCTGGTGGATCAGGCTGTGAACGGGCAAAGCAACTCCGAAGTCCCAGTCAGCGACCGTGTCGCCAGCGCCGTGCACCCGGGAGCAACCGTTGCAGGCATCATGAGCGAGGCTCGCGCAGATGCTGTTTGGGACACAAAGCGCGCCGATGACGAGGAGTTCAATAGCAACGCACAGGACGCCGGCAAGTGGGTCGGGAGAGGCGCCGGACTTGTCACAGGAGCCATCAGGGTTCCTGTCGTGGGCGATGTCGCGGGCTGGATGGTCGAGGACGTGACAGACAGCGTTCTGGAGTCCATCAAGCAGGACAGCACCCCTGAGGCCAAGGACGAGGCTGGCCGTGACTACAGCAACGGCCAGGCGGAGGCCGTTCGGTCCGCCAGGGAGGCAGCCCGACTGGCCGGCGAACGCAGTAACTACAACGAACCGACCATTCGAGGTCTGGAAGACGCCGCCGGTCGTGAGGCTCAACAGAGTCACTCGGCTGGCGCCAAGGCTGAGGATGCGCGCCATGGATGACCAGCGAGCGTCAAGTAAGAGGTCAAAGCTCCCGATCTACGGGCTGGTAGTCGTCCTGCTCCTGGCTGCAATTGGTGGCGGCGTCGCGTGGTGGATTCAGGGAAGAGAAAACAGCAGCAGCCAGGCATCTCGTCCCGTTCTGCCTGCCACCCTGTGCAGTACATCAATCTCCACTCGCCCCATCAGCGAGTTTCACGCGGGACCCAAGGACTACGTCAGGATGCGTGATGGCAGATCCGGAGGCCTTGACGACCGTCTGGAACCGTACTCCGTTGATCAGGGCGAATTGATGTGCTCGCTGGATATAGACGGTGACGCCATCATCATCACTGCGTCGCTGGAGGAGAGCCACATCAGCCAGTCGGACGTCGACACTGAGGTTGAGAACAATGGGGCCAACGCCATAACTTGGGGTAAGGCAAAGGGATACGTCTCTGGTGCGGGCACCAGTGAGCTGGGGGTCGTTTACTTCCCGTGCACTCTCCGGAACAGCGCAACGGACGAGCAGCTGGACTGGGCGGTACGTGCCAGTGTGGCGGCTCCGGCGTTGCGGCAGGACAAACTGGATGGGCGCAAGGCCATCATGGCCCTCACAGCCGATGTCACCGCCTACGTGGGCAAGCACTCAGCGAAGTGCCTCAACGTGAAGGAACTCCCCAGCGCGCCCCCGGTCCTGAAGTGACAACCGGACGTCTCGAGGAAAGCGCCAAGGCCCCAACCCAGTACCCGGTGCGCCGTGGACCGGCAGAGGCTGAGCACTTGCCAATCGCCCTGGCGGCTCCGGCCGGTCCCATGAGTGACGATCTCTGAGCTGAAACGGCTGGGTGCCCGGCTCCCAGAGGGACGGGCACCCAGCCGTTGCCTGTGTCGCAGCTACTCAGCGGTGGGGAGAGCGACCAAGGAGTACCTTCTGGTCCATCGAGGAGTTCTTGCTGACACACAGGGATCTCACGGCCGCGGCAGCGGACGGCTACGACCAGGGCGAGAGTTCTCGCTCTCCCAACAAGAGGGAAGACTGGGAATGGCGAAGCGCAAGACACTCACTCTCGCCGTAGCCACCCTGCCGCTCCTGGCCATGGTTACGGTGGGCTGCTCGGATGAGAAGAACGAGAAGGAGGGAGTCCCAGTTCCGCAGCTCGCCAAGGAGTTCTGCGACTCCTCGCTGACGCCTGCAGCAGCGAAGGCTTTCGAGAAACTCTATGCCGGGCAGAATGTCAAAGAGGCATCGGACAGCGGAAAGCTGACCGAAGCGGCTGAGGAGCTGAAGCAGGCGACGGGTGACGATGTGAGCACGTGCGGGGTCGTTTCGTATGGGTCGGTGGACTACGGGATGCGCATCGAGTTTGGCTGGTCCTACGGCCCCTGGAGCCCTGACGATACCTCTGAATACGCATTCTTCACCGCGGGCGACCGAGCCTTCTCCAATGGACGGTTCGCGTACGTACTCGTGAAGTGCAGCGCATCCGTCCCGAAGCTCGATCCCGACGAGGAGCACTACCTTCTCGCCAGTCTGAATGGCCCGGAAGCGGATCTCCCTCTTGCCGAACGCCAGAAGCTCCTGGTCTCGATCGTCTATCCGGTGTTGCGGAAGATGGCGGGAGTTGTGGGGTGCAAAGAAGCGGCCGACCTCCCGGCTTCGCCATCGCTGAGCACCACGGCCGCCCCAGAGGCGACCTGACGGTCACGCGGCATTGCATGCAAGTTCGGCCCTTCGTAACGCAGACAGGGATTGCGCACCGGCGGCTTTGCCAGCTGCGCGGCCACCGAGGCCGTCCGGACGCGGGTCGGCCTCTGCGGATGTCCGTGCGCTGCGACGTGCTCACGAACACCGCGGTCCTCGTCTCCGAAGTGCACCAGGCGAGCGGGCCCGGCTGGAACGTGTACGCCTGCCCCGGCTGCGCTCCCCCATTTCCCACCCCCGCCGGACTTACTCGACCTCTTTCCTGCCGCAGCGAGGAGGACGAGCGGTGAAGGCTGGGACCCAACGGGGCCCAACACGCTGGAGCCCTCGTACACGGCATTGGCGTTGGTGGCACCTGTATCGGCGAACCCCAGGCGAGCGCCATGGACTTCGCGGACCTGGAGGTGATGCCGCAGCCTTCTTCAGCCCAGGTGGGGCCGAACCATCGTGGACCTGCGTTCGTTGAGGAGCCGAAGCCGATCGAGCGGCTGGCAAGGTGGTCATCGAAGTCACCTGAAAACGTCGCGCTGAGGGCTACTTAACTCGGGGAGCAGCCTGGGGAAACGGGCCGGCGGAAACGCCGATACCGTGCCCCAGGCCGACTCAACGCCTCGTACTCATCCCGCGTTCGGAGCCGGGTCGAGGTGGCTCAGCCGGACCGGGAACGCCTCCGGCATACGACGCCAGCCTTGGCCCATGAACTGGACCGAGCACCACGAACCATCGACGAAGCCGATCTCGTGGTTGCCGCCCACCACATCGCTTCGGTCACGGATCCAGGTCACGTTGCGAAGGTCCGTGGCCCACCCGGCCTCGACCGCACCGCGCGCGCCTGTGAGGGAACCCGCGCAGGACACGTACGCGAGCTGGAGGTGGTGGCTGGTGACCTGCATGACCACATACGCGCCGTTCTTGGTCCGGGGCGTGATGGCGCGCGCCAGGTGGCCGGCCATGCTGTTCCAGCCGCCGTGGAACGGCTTGCCCGGCTTCTTGGTCTCACGCCAGAAGACGGCCTCGAAGAACGCCTCGAACGGGTTCCAGGTGATGGAAATGAGGTTCGCGACCCCGTGCACCGGGAGCATGCACCAGCTCCAGAGCGTTCGGCGTTCTGATCGGAGGCTGCGTGGGCGGCGGAAATAGCCGGGCTTCGGTGCGCGAGCCGCCAGTGCGACCCGGTGCTCACCTCGCAGTACCTCTCCGGCGGGTACCACCGCCCTCGCCCGTTCGACCGACTCCCGGTTCCGGTCCGTGCCGCTCACCCGAAAACTTCCCTCACTGTCTTGCCTGCGTGCGAAGGCTGCATGTCCGTGCGCTCGTCGAGACGCTGTGGGTCGAGACGCTGTGGATCGGGGCGCTGATGATACTCGTAACGCTCCTCCGGCACCCGGGCCCGTCTTCCAGTGTGGACGTACTCGCGACAGGGCCAGACCCAGCAACAGCGGCCGCTTGGGACCGGCCCAGCGGCTTCGGCTGCAGTAGCCGCGACGTGCCGCCCGACGGCTGCCGCGGTGGCCAGCCCAGGAGCTCTCAGCCGCCCACCTGCGCAGCGAACGACTCCGCATGCGTCGGCACCGACGCCACCATTGCAATCCACGACCCGTCCGCGAACACAAGCTCGAAACGGCCTCGCTGGAGAACCCCCTTGGGGTTCGCGCGGACCCCAAGGACAGCAGACCGCGGAGCCTCCCACTGCAGTTCAAACACCTGATTGGTCTGCCAGAGCTTTGCACGGTCCGCGAGGACGAGCACCCGGCGGTCGGTGAACGCGACCGCCAGCGTCGAGGCGGGCAAACGCGCGGCGGTGTAGTGCGTCACCAGGAATTGCCCGGCCTGGCTCTCCCAGCCGCCGTGCATGCTCTTGCCGTGGGCCGCGCGGGTGAGGGCATCGTCGGTCGCCTGCTGAGCACCTTCCATCGCCCGCTCCAACCGGGAGACGGACTTCGGTTCACTCGGCCGCAGGAACCTCTGTACTGCCCCGGGAAGGACGGACTTGACCCGGCGCTCCAGCTCCGACTCTTGGGGTGGCTGCCGCAACCAGACCGGCCGCTCTGGTACCCCAGGTGCCGTCTCGCACTCGCACACCGCGATTAGTTGCTCTCCGGACTGGAGGTGCGGTTGGACCTGGTCACGGCAGTCCTTATTCATCCCGTGTGTCTTTCTGGTCAGATGAGTGGTCAGCCGAAGGGATTGTCCCGGAACCGAGGTTCCACCGTCTGCTGATCGATGCTTGACGGATTGGCGATGCCCAGCCCTCACGGTCGGACGCGCTGGGGTTGCGGTTTCCCGCCAGTTGGTCGTCGAACTCTTCCTTGGCCGAATGAATAGAAGCAGCCCCATGCCGCGAAGCTCCGGTTTATCGACCCTCGGCGAATGAGCCTCACGAAGGCAAGCGGGGTGCGTCCCGCCGACCTCACAGCTTGCCGAAGACCACTCCGCGCCAGGTCCAGCCCGACTTGAGGACGGCGTTCTCGAGGGGGTCGCGCAGGTCCGCACCGTTGAAGCGGAAAGTCTCCGTCGCTTCGAGGCTGCCGCTTTCCCCGCGTTCGACCGTGTAGCGGCGGGAGACGGTCCTGTCGGGCCCGCGCTAGTACGCCCCTGAAATCTTGAGCTCCGGCGGATTCCCGACCCGGGTGACCTCCCACGATTCCTCGAGGGCCCGTACCTCATGGTTCTCCGGGACCAGGCGCATCCGGATCCGGACCGCCCGGGTCAGCTGCGACTCGACGAAGACGGCCTGCCAGGCGGGCTCCGCCATCCGCCACTCCGCGAGCAGGTCGGCGTCCTCCTCGGCGCCGTCGCGGATGACGTACGGGGCATCGGGCCGGTTGACACCGAGCAGGGCTACCCGTACCTCCTCGGTCGGGCGCGGCGCGGCGCGACGCCGTCGGCGGGGTGCTTGGTTCCCGTCAGCTTGTCGAAGAAGCCCATGAAATCAACCTATGAGGGGTCGGATTGACGGTGCAAGATCGGCCGCTTCGGCGGGACGCGCTACGAAGCCGCGCCGGTGTCCGGGCGTGCCGTGCGTACGAAGTCGCCCAGGAGACAGGGACGTTGGGACGCGGTGGCTGTCAGGACCAGTCGGATCACCGCCCGCCTGCGCGGATCGGCGAGCATATGGGTGGGGCGACCAGGATGCGGCTTCTTACGGAGCTCGGCCGCCGCCCAACTCAGCGTATGGGCAAGGCGTCGACCAGGGACTTCCACCCGGCCCCCTGTGCCTTCACGTCGCACCAGGACCTGTCCCGGAAGTGCCACCGCAGCGTGGCCTGCTGCTCGTCGTGGGCGTCCCAGACGGCAAGCTCCACACCGGCCAACTGCTCCCGGGGGACGGACCAAGCAGTCTCCGCCTCGTGCTCACCGACGTACAGGAGGCTGACCCGCCGTTCTCCGACGGCCAGCACGCGGTCCCTCCAGACGTACACAGCGATCCCGAGGCCCCCGGCCGCACTGTCCCATCCGCCGCCCAGTCTCTTCTCCCGCCGGCGCTTCTCCTTGCTCCGGCAGAGCCACAAGAGCCCTCGGAAGGGCATCAGGAGCAGGTCGCCGAGGAAATCCAGTGGGGCGGTGAGCCACGCGAGGAAGCCGGTCAACCACGCCCGCACCCTTACTCCGGCGGAGGGCTGGGGGCGGCGCCCGCCGTGGGGGCGGATGCGGGAGCGCGGCCGTCGCCGTTTCGGCGGCTTGGGCACCCGGGAGTGGCGTACCACGGGCTGCAGGTGGACGACGCGGTCTCCCTGGAGCGCTGTCATCGCCAGCTCTCGGAGTGCGGCGTCCGTCCTGGCCGTTGTCATACGAGCCCTCCCGTGTGTCCTGTTCCGTCGATCCTGCTGCAGGTCACCCGAAGGACGACGCCCTCCGGGCGGCCCTCGCGGGCCGGGCCACCGGGTAGCCCAGCGCCCGCCGCGGAGTCAGGCCCGGCGGCGCCTGTGTACGCCTGCCCCGACTGCGTTCCCCACCTCCCGTCCATGCCGGACGTGCTCGATCTCTTCCCCAGCCGCGGTGAGGAGGACGCGGGGTGAAGACCCGGACCCAACGGGAGCCAACACGCTGGGGGCTTCTCGTGCATGGCCCTGCGCACCTACCGTGTCGGCGTTGAGGGCACCGGCACAGGTGAATGCCAGGTGAGCGTCATGGACTCCGCGAACCTGGAGTTCACGACGCAGCCCCAGCCCTTCGGTCCAAGTGGGCAGCACCGTCCCGGGACGGACCGAGAGCCCCAGAGTTCCACTCATCCCCGTCACTCTTCAACTCCGAGGACCAGCCCTCCGATGCCATGACGGCCATGGTGCGATTCTGCCGACACCGCCGAAGTGCCCTGCAGGGATGGCGGCCGAGACTCATAACTGCTGGGTTCCGAGAGCGGCTGGGGAGGTCGGCAAGCGGAACGGGGCAACTCGGAGAGGTGACCTCGTGGCGTTGAGATGATGCATCGGGCCCTGACCTCGGATCGTCGTGCCCGGGGTGGCAACTCCGAATGGAGGGTCTGTGTGCATCCGGAACCCGAGTCTCCTCTGCGGCGTCGGAAGTACTAAGGTTGCAGGTCGATCTTCGGGCTCGGATGCCGACGCGCAACGGGGGAGCCCCATCGGCGATGGCTGGCACGGTTTGGTTGAACTGATCCATCGCTGTTCTTACCGCGCGGTGAGTGTGGCCGCCTACAGGGCTTGTGAAGGGAAGGTGTTCGTGTCCGACGAGTCATACGTCGATACCGGCGATATGCAAAAACTGGCGAGGAACTTTGAGAGCTACGCGTACGACTTGGAGAGTTACCTAAAGGCCTTTGCGCGGAAGACCGGCGAGGAGGCCATCAGCGATGGCTTCGGGGTGCTCACGGAGTCCGAAGAGGTCAACTTCGCCTACATCGAGTTCTCCTCGGACGTCACTGAGGCCATGACTTCGGTGCACCGGCACCTGGACGCGATCGGCGCGGCCTTGCGGCAGGTCACGCGTAATACCGAAGTGACGGACAGCGACACCTCGACCCTCTTCGGCAAGGCCGGGGGTGAGGGGTGAGCGGCGACGAGTCGGTGGCCGAGGAGATCCACGAGGCCGCGCTGGAGCTCATCAACCCTGGTGGGCGGCCGGAGATCCTGGAGGAGGCGGCCAAGGGCTGGCGGACGCTGGCAAACGAGGTGGACGAGGTGTTCGCTGCCCTCGACCGCCAAGTCAAGGCCACGGTCGGCGACAGCTGGCGAGGAGAGGCTGCTGAAGCGTTCCAGACCCACTGGAACGAGCTGACGTCTGCTGTCGACCAAATCACTCCACAGTTCGAAGACGCGGCGAAGGGGCTCGACGAGGCCGCCAAGGCCATCCGAGAGGTCAACGACGAGATCCATGACATCTACGTCGAAATCGGCATCTCGATCGGTGTCTCCATCGGCATGTCCGTCCTGACGATGGGCTTCTCTGCGGCGGCGGGCGCGGCGAGGGCCGCGCAGTTGGCCGCGCGGGCAGTCCAGGCAGCGGGACGGCTCGGCCAGTTGCTGAGGCAGGTGGCTACCATCTTCCGCACTCTGTATGCCAACAGGTTCGGCAAGATCGCGCTCCAGGGGCTGGCCAACTTCGCCGGAGGCACCGCCGGCGGGGTGGTGACCAGCCTGCTGAGCGGCAAGGGCCCGGAGTGGAAGACCAACCTCGTCGGTGGCGCCATGGGGGCCACGGCTGGCACTGCTGTGGGCAAGGGTGCTGAGGCGTTGATGGCAGGCCGCGCCGGGACCGCGTTCGTCAGCGGTGCGGCCGGCGGTGCGGCCGGTGGCTTCTCCGGCGACTACGCGAACGCCCTGAGGGAGGGCAAGGACTTCGACGTGGCTTCCGCAGGCATCACGGCGGTGACCGGCGGTGTCGCCGGCGGCGGCGCGGCCTCGTCTGTGAGCATGCACAACGCCTTCTCGCCTGGCATCACGCCGGGCCAGGAACTCACTGTCGATGTCGGTCTGAACTCGACCGTGCCGATCCCCGGCGGCGTTCCTGCGAACGAGGCCAAGGACGGTGTGGAGTCTGCGGACAAGGCTGCCGACAAGGCCGAGTCGGCGGCCGGCAAGGGCGCGGACAAGCTCAACAGCTCTGTGGCAGACGATGTGAGGAGAGTGTTCGGATGATTCCGCAGGAGGCGGAGACGCTGGCCCGCACAGGGCGCCGGACGCAGGCGCTCAGCGGGTGGGTCGCGGTGGTCGGCGTCCTCGCTGTGACGGTGCCGTTGCCGGCCTGGCTACTGTGGGGTGATGTCGGTCTGCGCCGCTCGACGAGCGCGGCCTGCCTCGCGGTGGTCGTCCTGTGCGCGGCGGCGGTCTGGCTGTTTCAACGGGTCCTTGCCCGCCAGGAACTGCCAGCTGCGTTCGCGGCGGTCCGTCCCCTCGGGATCGCCCAAGGGGGCCAGCCCCTGCCCAGGCGCCTTCCATCGAGCTGGCCGACACGAGCACGGGCCGCCGCCGCCCTGTGGTGCGCCGTGACCGCCGTGGTGGGCCTATGTGCGCTGGCTTCGGGAGACGCTGTACGGCCCGCCCAGGTGGAGCGAATCCACGCGTCGGGCGGCGAGGTCGGTCAGGTGCCGGTGAAAAGCGTCACCGGTACCGTGCGCCATGACCCCAGCCGGGGCGGCTCCTTCTACACCGCCACGGCGGTGGTTGCGCTGCCCGGCCAGAGTGCCGGACGGGCGCGGTCCGTCACCGTCGAAACTAAGACCAGCGATCCGTTGCACCCGGGCTCCATGGTGACGGTGCTGTACGCGCCGTCGGAGCCCGGGCTGGGGGCGATCCAGGGCCGCGCTGACGATCTCCGCCGGTCGCTGGCCGGAATGACGATGTCGTTGGGGCTGTCCCAGATCTTCCTCACTGCATGGCTGGTGTTCGCCGTGGCCGCAGCAGCGCTTGTCCTCAGAAAATCTCGGACGGTGCGCGGCTTCTCTGCGTCCGGGCGGCGCCTGCGCGCGCTCAGGGGAGCCTGCGTCGGCTCTGAGCGGTTCTCCCTCGGGGGCGGCAGGGACAAGGCGGAGAACGAGAAGAATTCCGACTGTCTGGTGATCGAAACGCCGTCCGGCACGGTCCACTTCATCCAGGATGTGCCCGCCGCGGCCCTGGCGGAGTGCATCGGGACGGAGCAGCTGTGGTTGTGCTGGGACGCTGAGCAGGGGCGGGACAAGGGCGGGTCTTCGCCCACGTCGGTCCCGGCGGCGCTGGTCGGCGATTCCGGGTGGGTGCTGCACGGTGCGATGCCGCTGGCCGAGGCCAGGCAGCTCGACGACCAGGCGGCGGTCCCCGGCGATGCGGGGGCACCGATCGATGCGGGGCGCAAAGTGCAGCTGTGGGCCCCGCGTTCGGCGTGGCCGCTGTACGTGTCGCCGGTCGGCCCGGTGGCCGTGGCGCTCGCCGCGGTGTGCGCGGCGGCGCTTGCGCTGTACGACCTGGACGGTTGGCGCTGGTGGATCGCGGCGAGCGGGCTGGTCTGCCTGGGCACGGCCGCGGCGGCGTACACCCTGGCGCTGTCACCGACCGATGAGGCGGCGAACAGCCGGGCGACATCTCCCGCGAGCAGCGGCTGAAAACAGGGTGGACTCAACCACGCGGACCGGCACCTGTGTCTGCGCTGCGGCGTCGGAAGTACCAAGAGGTCGTCTGACGTAATGGTTGCCCGGCCTTGGGGTATTCCGGCTACTTGGTTCCGCTGATGAGAAATGCGTGAATCTCGGCGGCGAGGTTCCGCATTTCCTCGCTGGCCGCATGCACGGCGGTGGTTTCGAAGTGCCACTCTTCGGAGGGCGACCGGTCGTGGATGCCCCACGTCAGGTGGACGTAGCCGCCGGAACGGTGCTCCGCCGAGAGGGTCAGGTCGTGTTCGAGGGAGCGCCAGGCCCTTGCTCTTGGTACTCGTCGAGCTCCGCCGGGGAAGACAGTGAAGGAAGTATTCGGGTGAAGTTCTCGGAGGTGCTTTCCTGGTCGGGCTTCAAGACCTGGATCTCAGGCCCCGACCATCATGCCGTCGCTCGTGAGGCCCGGGAACGGGCCGCGTCGGCTCTTCCTGCCGGGGAACGACTCGAGGATTCGCATGTCGTAGTGATCGGTGAAGGTGTGCCGATGCCCCCGAGCCGCCTCAGGCCGGACGTGTTCCCAGGGGCTAGGTCGACGACTGATCGTTGGCTGTCCCATGCGGGCAAGACCGAGCGGGTTTTGGATCGCCTGAACCCGGTGAACGCGGCGGTGGATGCGTTTGACGATCGGGGCAGCGGCAAGGGGCAGGCGCTGTCCGGTGACTGGGGGAGTGTTGCGGGGCAGATGGCCTGTTCGCTGGAGCCCCGCAACGGAAGCGGTGTCGTGTCGGTCCTCGTTCTGGGGGACCGCGGTCTGCACGTGGTCCACGTCCAGAAATCTCCGGACGGGCGAAAGGCGGGGCCAGCGGTCCAATACGGATGGGGGGTTCCTCGCGGGCGTATTGCCTGGTGCCGGAACCAAAAGGACGTAAAACACGGCACTCATGAGATCGGATTCGATGACGGATCATGGGTGCGAATCTTTTTCCCCGTTGGTGGCTGGGGGACGCTGGCGGAAGCACTTGCCAACAGCCCTGGGGGCTCGGGCCCGGTCCCGCATGCCTCCCGCTCGTACCGAGACGATGCACTGGAGCGGCAGCACAGGCCCGGCGGCCGCCGATGCACGGAAGGATGCGAGTGAGGATGCCAAGGCCCTGCGGGATCGGCCCGACCCACAGAGGTATGGAGCGTTCGGGTGAGCAGTGAGTGGACCATGGACAAGGACAGGAACGTCACCGGCGCGGTGACCGGTATCCGTCACCTCCCACGCTCTGGGAGGTTCGTCACCGTGGCCGCCCCGCTCGCCCTCGTGGCGCTGACTGCCGCGTGGCTCTTGCTGGGGGCCACGCCGGTGCGTGCCGCGGTCCTGTGGTGCTCGCTGGTCCTGCTCGCCGCGTGCGTGGTGATCTTGGGCGTGGCGGTGGTGGGCGGGGGCGGTCGGTCCCGCCGGGAGACCTACCGGCGGGCCGTGGAGGTCGCCTCGGTTACCCCGAGCCGTGGCGAGGGCACGGTGCCGTTGCGGCTGGGCGGCACGCGCTGGCTGTCGGCCCGCTCCGCGGGCGTGCTGGTCGCCGTCCCCACGCTGTTGGCCCTCTGGACAACGCTGGGCGCCGCCGACGGGCGGGGTTCGGGCACGAGTGCCGTGCTGGCCGAGGCGGGTGCGGTGATCGTGGAGCGTCCGATCGTGAAGATCGAGAACGAGGCCGCGGAGGGCAGCAGCCCCCGCGCCGCCGCCACGGCCGACTACACCGTCCTGCTTCCCTCGCCAACCGGGCGGGACGGCGTTCCAGCGACGTTCGAGGCGTCCACCAATCGGCGCCAGGCTATCGGCAGCGAGCTGTACGTGGCGTATGTCCCGGAGCGCCCTGAGCTGGGTGCCATCGGTGACGACCAGCGTGAGGACGTGCAGCGTCAACTCGCCGGGCCGCCGTGCAGGTGGGCGACGCGTGGGTGATCGAGGGGCTGTGGGCCCTGGTGACCCTCACCCTGCTCGCCGGCTTGTGGGCGACCGGTAGTGTGCGGCGTCCTGCGCGTACCGTCGGCCCTGACTGGGAGGCGCTGCGGGTCACCGTCACCGGGGCCGGGGAGCACACCGACGCGCCGCCGCCCGGCAGTGCGGCGGCGGCCGATGAGAAGAAGCGCCGGGAGAACACCAGGCGGCTGAAGGGCCTTGTGCTGGACGGTGGCGGCCGGGAAATCCCCTTCCACTCCCAGATGGCCAGTGAACCTGCCGCAGAGGCGCTGTCCGGTGCGCGCGGCTGGCTGCTGTGGCATCCGCGGCAGCACCGGGGCCGGGACGTCCTTGCCGAGCTGGTGGGTGACGACGGCTGGCAGCTGCCCGGCGCGGTCCCGGTCCAGGTGGCTGAGCAGGTCGCGGAGGCGGGGCTCACCGTCCCCGCGCATCCGGACCCGCAGCGGCGGGTCCGGACGGTGGACATTGCGGCGGGCTGGCTCGTGACGGCATCCGTGCCGGTGGTCGCGGGGTGGGCGGTGGCGCTCGGCTGCCTGGCCGCCCTGCTGCTCGTTCCGGACGGCGGTGCCTGGCGGCTGTGGACGGCGGCGGTCGGTCTACTCGCCCCCGTCGTCGGCCACATCATGCGAGGGATGGCGAGCGACGGCGGCGACCAGGCGGGGTGAACACGCCCGCGAGCGGGCCTCTCACCGGGCTTACCGGTCAGAGGCCCGCTCGCTTGTTCCCTTAACAAAGCGCCCAGTGCTTGATCCCGCTCGGTAATGGCCCTCGGGGCTGTGGGGGGAGAGCTCACCGGCGGTTCCGCGGGCGCGGCTGTCCACCGGGCCACGGGCGGGCGGGCACTCTCCCCCACTCACGGCCTTGCGGGTGATGTGGCGACCAATGGTGCTGCGGCGAGCCGCAGGCCGACTTCCACGAGGGTCCAGCCGAGACGGACGCGCAGGTCACGGGGTTGCCTGGCCGCGACGGCGAGGCGGTAGGCGTCGGCTTCGGCGCTGAGTTCGGCGGCGCGAGTGCGGTGCAAGGCGAGGTGGGTCTCCGGGTGCATGGGCCGGCCTCTCAGTCCGTGTGGCTGGGGATGATGTGCGTGTGGACCCGCACTTGCTCGGTGTCCGGGGTGTTGTCGTCGGGCGCCTGGGCGCGGTACCTCTCCACGAGCTCGTGCATCTTGTGGTTGAGTTCGAGGGCGAGCTCGGGCGTGAGGCTCAGTGTCCAGTCGCTCATGTCCGAGGCGCGGTTCCACGCCTCGGACCAGTCGTCGCGGGTGCCGAGCCAGGTCGCCAGTTCCCGGGTGTGCTGGTTCGCGACTTCGTGCATGAACAGGTCGGCCGCCCCGCGTACCTCGGGGTCGCGGTCCTTGAGCAGCGCCCCGTCGAAGGTGACGCCCATGTGGACCGCTTTCCACCACCTCTCCCGCCCCTTGCCGTGCTCCGGCGCGTCCTCGACGAAGCCGTGCGCGGCGAGCTGACGCAGGTGGTAGCTGGTGGCGCCGCTGGACTCGCCCAGTTTCGTGGCCAGTTGGGATGCGGTGGCCGGTCCACCGCGCCGTAGAGCGTTCAGCAGCCGCATACGCAGCGGATGTGCGAGTCCGCGCAGCGAGCGGGCGTCGAGACTGTGGACCTGCGGGTCTTGCGGCTCGTTCATGCGTACAAAGATACCGTTGCAAAGAAATGCTTGCAACGATTTCTTTGTAACCGGTCCTTCGTGGGCAGCTGAGCCCACAGCGCCCGGTGGAAGTGACGTCACATCCAACCGGCACGCGGCACGTGGCACGCGGCACACGCACACCAACCAGGCGAACCTTCCGGTCGCAGGGGGCGTTCTGGTCCGATCACCTGGTCCGGATTGTGGTCAGCAGAGGCTCGTGCAGCCGCACCGATGTGGCCTGGGGCCTCCAGCCCAGGCGGCATCCATCTCCTCGGCGGGTTCGTCGCCGGCGCCGGACCCGACCTCAAACCCGGCTGACCTCAGGGCGCCGTGCGACGAAGACGAACTCCCGCCCTGGCCGATCGGGCGCATCGCGTACGTTTTCCACCACATACCCTTGCGCGACCAGCTGCGTCTCGACTTCCTCCCGCTCGCGGAAACGCAACGTCGAATCCGACGTCAGCACCTGCCCGTCCGCGGCGAACACGTAGGTCCAGCGGAACGTCACCAGCGGCCCACTCACCTCGATCAACTGGACCCAGCTCTCGACTCCGCCGACGCCCGGGATCTCCGTCACGGCGTACGAAGCCTCGCGGTTCCACTCCTCCCAAGCGCGCCTGGCCGGATCCCGGGTCTCGAACACCAGATGTCCCCCGGGCCGCAGTGCTTCGTAGGCGCCCTGCAGGGTCCTCTGCCAGGCCTGCGGGTCGATGATGGCCTGGGCTACGTTCGCCGTCATGGTCGCAAGGTCGACCCGCAGCGGCGGAAGTGCTGCCGCATCACCGCATATCCAGCGCACCCGCTCGCTGCCCGGCTTGCCTCGGGCCACGTCGATGGACGCCTGGGCGGGATCGACACCGACGACCTCGATCCCACGATCAGCCAGCAGGAGTGCGAACACACCCGTCCCGCAGCCGATATCCAGCACCTGACGCGCCCCGAACTCCTCCGCCATGCGGACGTACGCATCGAGATCGCTGCGATCAGCATCGAGCGGGTCATAGATTACGGCGAGCCGCGGATGTCCGAAGCACTCGTCAGCCATGCAGGCGAAGCTATACGGAGCCGACGCTCAGCCGCTGCCCAGTTTGTGGGGTGGACACGTAGAGACACCGTGTCCGTGCGGCGCTGAGTACGCCATCGCGTCCTGTCCGGTGCGCCGTGGCATCGGGCGTACTCTTCGCCCTGCCCCGCGACGACGCCCTCCGGGTCGTCCTCGCGGGACGAGCCACCGGGTAGCCCCGCGCCCGCGGAGGACTCAGGCCCGGCGGCCCCTGTTGCCGACGGCGTAGGCGAGGCCCCAGGCAGAGGCTGCGGCGACCACCAGGCCGAGCAGGGAGATCCACGTGGTGCCGCTCTGGCTTCCCCACCAGAGCTTGGCAGGGAGGAAGGTGTCCCACTGCACCATGTCCGCAACGGCACGGGGCGTTTCGCTCTCGGCGATGATGAGCGGAATGGCGTTGGTGTAGCCGAAGAAAGCGCCGAGCGGGGCGATGACGGCCGCGCCGATCCGTGCGCCGTTGCTGCGGCGACCCACCAGGCCGACCAAGGCGCCGACGACCACTCCGTTGAGGAGAGCGTGGGCCACGTAGAGGGTGTGGGCGGTGGTCTGCGACTGGTCCTTGTACGTGGCCAGGATGAGACCGCTGTAGATCAGCGAGACGACGACCGAGGCGAAGAACCCGAGGAGGACCGCACCGACCGGGTTGCCCGCATTCGTCTGGTGCCCGAAGGGGGGTGCCTCGTACGGCGGTCCGGCCTGCATCGGTTGGATCGGGGGCCGGCCTGGGGCAGGAGGTGGGCCGGCCTGCATCGGCGGTTGCCCCGAGACTGGCGGTTGTCCGGGCTGCGCCTGGGGCTGCCCCGGGACGGGCGGCGGGCCAGGGTGCATCGAGGGCTGCCCGGGCGGTATCGGGGGCTGACCAGGTACAGGCGGTGGGCCGAACCCCGGTTGCTGCTGGGGCGGGGCGGGCTGGCTGTACGGGTTGTAGGGGTTGTGCTGTGGCGGCTGCGGCGGAAACTGCGGCTGGCTCATTGATCCCCCACGGAGCGAACTGGCAGGCGGAGCAAAGTTATCAGCGAGGTCAGCGCGAACTGATCCGGGCCGGAGCGGGTGATGGGCGATGGTCGCTCCAATGTCCCTCGTCCCAGGGCCAGTTGGCTCCCCAGTTACGGAGGTGTCGATAGCGGTCGGCTGCTCCTCCAGCGCCGCCACCGCCGTGACCGGGTCCATGCTGATCCCCTCGGGGCCGCGGTCGAAGGGCTCACCGGCGGTTCCGTTGCTTACTCCGGATCATGCCAGGGAGTCAAGTTCATCTGCCTGGAGCAGCCCTGCCCAGTAAGCTCCCCCGGGTCTTCTTACCTTGATCACTCGGGCCGGAGCTCACCATGACCATGACTCGGTTGTCCAGAGCAACCTCGATCCTCTCGGCCGTAGCCGCCGGCGTGCTGCTCGTCGGCTGCTCGGCCTCAGTCGAAGTGGGAATGGCCGAGCCAAAAATGTCTGCGGACAAGCTGGCCACCACGGTCGCCGAAAAGCTCGCCGCCACAACAGGTCAGCCGACGCCGGACATCACCTGTCCCGAGGACCTCGTCGGCAAGGCCGGCACCACCACCCGGTGCACGCTCACCGCAGACGATGGCAGCACCTTGGGTGTGACGGTCACTGTGTCCTCTGTCGAGGGAGACCAGATCAACTTCGACATCAAGGCCGACGACACGGCTTCCCCGGCTCCAAACTGATCACTGATCAGGGACCCGCGATGTCCTGTGCCAGGACTCGGAAAGTTCCGGCATGCCTACCGGTCGTACCGAGACGCCGCACCGGAGCAACCGATGGGGGATGCCACAGACGCCTGGGCGTACACCCTGGGTGTGACGCGCGGCGGTTTCGCCGCTGACTGCTCTGGGGTATATGGGGATGCGCCACCGTACAGTTGCGCTCGGGCATTCATGTGTCACCGCGGGCAGCCGGGTTCCAGGAAGTGTGGCGGTCCCCCCGTCGTTGGGAAGGCCGGCCCGGTGCGGCTGCCTGATCACCACTGACGTGTCGTTACGGGGAGGCCATCGATGCGGGACCAGTACGACCGGGAAGCCGCGAACCGGCTGGCGCGCGCGGTGCTGGCGGGAAGGGAGCTCAACGAAGTCGCGGGACTTGGCGCCCGCGCTGAGCTGGCAGACTTCGACCTGATCGCCCGTAGTTTCCACAACACCCCGCAACGCAGGCGCCGTTGGCGCACGCGTCGGCCGGAGCCGCTCGGATTCGGCGTCGACGGGATCACCTCGGCAGTCACGGCACTGGTCCTGGCGATCGCCGTCGACACGCTGAGCCAGCTCGCCGCGGAACGCGTCAACCGCTCGGCGAACCGCTTCGCTTCCTGGTTCCGGCGCGTCCTCCTGCGGCGGCCCGGCCCGTCGCCAGAACCCGGCCCCGAACCCGGCCCAGAACCGGGACGCCGGGAAGACACCATCTCGTTGACCCCGGCCCACATGCAGAGGATCCACCGCATCGCACTCCGGCACGCCCGGCGTATGAGCGTCCCGGCACAGACCGCGGAGGCGATCGCCAACGGGATCGTCGCGGAACTGGCCATAGCGCCCGCGGCGCGGAACACCCCTGTGAGTGCCGCGGACCCGGGTGAAGAGGAGACCGGCGGGGCCGCGTCGTGACCGCTGCCGCGGTCGAGCGGCGGGGCGATCCGTTCGCGGTGCCGTCCGGCACGAGCCTGCGCTTCGCGCTGCTGATGCTCAGCACGACCGCGGTGGTGATGATGGCGGCGACCGGACGTATCGCCTCCCTGCTGACCGGCGACGATGTCATGCGCCGCATCGCCGCCTATCAAGCCTGCTGGGAGCGAGAGCACCGGCGGTGGGACGGCTTCCCATCCGGCGACCGGCCGTCAGCAGCGGAGGTGTGCGGTGCGGACCCGCGCGTGGTGCAGCTGTGGGTACCGACAACCGCCGTCCTCGTCTTCTGGGCGCTCGTGTTCGTCATCTACTGGTTCCTGCCGGCCTGGCGGATCCGCCATCGTCGCTACGTGCCGCTGGTCGACGAACTCCCCGAGGTGGCAAGGGCGTTAGAGGAGCTGCGTGACAGGTCGGGCACTGAGCCCGTCTCCTGGTACGCGGAGCCGCTCAACCCGCGGGTCTCCGCGCTGGCATTCGGCCGATGGCGACGCAGACACATCGTGCTCAGCGGCGGACTTCTCGCTCTACGGACCAGTCGGCCGGAGACCTACGAGGCTGTGCTCCTGCACGAACTCGCCCACATACGCAACCGCGACGTCGACATCAGCTTCCTCACCATCGTCGTCGGCCGGGTCGCCCTGCCCGTGCTCCTGTTCTCCCTGCCCACAGGCATCGGCTGGCCGCTGATCTGGAACCGCACCATGGGTTCCTTCGCGGAAGGTGCCGCCGGCTCACTCCAGATCCTCTGCCTGCTCGTCGTGGTCCCGCTCGCTCGCCGGGCGGTCCTGCGCAGCCGTGAATTCTACGCCGACGCCCGCGCCCAGCAGTGGAGCATCTCGCCCGATGCCCTGCGTTCGCTCTTCGACAAGCGGGACACCAGGCGTCGGCTGTCAGGCGGCCTGCTACGGGTGCACCCCACCCCGGCCCGGCGGCTGGCCATGTTCGAGAACCCCGAGCCCTTGTTTCGCAGTGGCTTCTGGGAGATGGCCGCCGTCGGCTGCGTCCTCGGCGTGCTGTACACCGAACTCAATGGCACGTATGTGCTGAACTCCGCGCTGGGGGACCGGGCCGACGCCGTTTCGGGAGTGCTGGCCCACGCCTTGGTCGGAACGCTGTGTGCGGCGGTCGTCGGATTCCTTGCGCTGCGCGCCGACGAGGGGTTCCCTGGGGCGGCGTCGCCGGCCCTGCGGGCTCCCGCCTGGGGGCTGGCCTGCGGCATGGCGCTGGGCGGCGGCGTGGCCAATGGGACCATCATGTTCGCGCTCGCCACCACGGACCAGAACGGTGCCGGTTTCCTGCTGTGGACCGGACTGCTCGCCCTCGCCGCGTTCCTCGCGGGGCGGTGGATGTCCCGAACGGTCCGCCTGTGGCGGCGGGCGCTGCCACACCGGCGGCGGCCGATGCTGACGCTGTGCGGGCTCGTCGTGGCCGCGGGCGTGATCTTCGCCTGCGTCCTCCAATGGCTGTTGGAACTGATGGTCACCCAGCCACTGATGGCGACGGTCGTCGGCCGGGGCACACCGGAGGCCGCGACCTTCGTTCTGGGTGCCGTGACCGGTGCCGGGATCAGGGCGCCGTACCTGCTCTGCGCGGTGACTCTGGCAGCCCTGCTCCTGTTGCTGGGGCAGGCGGCGGCGTACGGCGGGCCGCGCCGCGACCTGCGCCTCACCCTGGGCGGGGGCGTGCGCTGGGGGCTGTGGCTGCTGGCGGGGGTGATCCTTCTGGGATTCTCCGGGCTCTACGTCCTGGGCCTGCTCATCGTTCCCGGCGCCCTGCTCGTCCTCGTCGTCCGGACCGGCCGACTGCCCCGCGAAGGCGGGCTAGCCTTCGCCCATGCGGTGTTGGCCGGCAGCCTCGCCGGTGTTCTCGCCCTCGGCGGCGCGGGCATGGTCCTTGCGCTGACCGGCTGCGGGGTGGGGCAGTGCTACAGACCCGACCTGTACGGCACGGCCGCCTTCACCGCGCTGAGCGTGCTCCTCGCGCTGGTCATCGCGGTATGCGTCCCCTCGGTACGCAAAGGGCGGACGCCGCGCGGGGCCCCAGGGGCCGGCAGATCGTCGCACGGACCTGTCTGGTGATCCAAGCGGCATGGCCGAAGCGCGACTCGACGGCGTCCCCTGCGGATGAGTTGCCGTCCGCGGCCGCAGGAGTCAGCTGACCGGCGCCGTTGAGGGCAGCCGGCTGGCGAGAACAGTCGCGGTCCCTTGCCACTGGTTGCTGTGGCGCTTCGATGTCACTATTCCGTGGTGGAATTGGTGATCGATGCCCATGGAGCAGAACTTCCCGCCACCTTGACGCTGCCGGACGGCCCTGCGCGGGGTGGACTCATTCCGCTGCACGGGTCGCACTGCGGCAACCGTGACTTCGTCCTGTACGAGCATCTATCGGAGGTCCTGCCTGCACAGGGGATCGCGGTGCTGCGATACGACCGGCGTCCGTCCCGCCTAGGTGTCGATGTCCCGTTCGTCGATCAGGCCGCCGATGCGCGGGCCGCCATCTCCGTGCTGCGCCGGCATATCGGCCATGCGGCGATCGGCCTTTGGGGCTTCAGCCAGGGCGGTTGGGTCGCGCCACTGGCCGCCGCGACCTGGCCCGACGAGGTGGCATTCCTGACCCTGGTTTCGCCCTCCGGGGTAAGCCCCGGAGCGCAGATGCGCTACGGCCTGGCGCAGCAGCTGCGGAACAACGGGTTTGCCGACTGCCTCGATGAACTCAGCCGGTTCCAGGACGCCATGGCGGCCTATCTGCGCGGGCAGAGCGATGCGGAAACCATCCGTGAGGAGTTCGCCAAGGCCGCGAGCCAACCGTGGTGGCCCCTCCTCGGCTACGACTTCAGCGACGACCTGTACAACGCCCCTCCGGGGGAGCTGTGGGTCGACATGGACGCCGACCTCACCTCTTCATACGAAGCAGTTCGCTGCCCGGTCCTCACCTTCCACGGCGAGACCGACCAGTGGCTGTCGATCGACGAGAGCATCGGGATCTGGCGCGAAGCCAGCGCGAAGTCCGGCAGACCCGCGCCCGAGGTCATACGACTGCCCGGTTGCGACCACGTTCCCACCATCCGCACAGGAGACACGACGCGCATCAGCCCCACCTACGAAAAGGCACTGCTCGACTGGCTGAACCGGCCGGAACTCCTCGGCTGACGGAAGCTCTCGGATCCACACAGATAGCTCACAGCTGCAGCAGAGGCCGGATACTCCCAGGGCACTGCGGTCGCCGTGAGCCCGAGAGCTGCCGTTTGATGGGCGCCGCTGCGGCCTGGCCGGCCTGGTCGGCCCATCCGGACGAACCGGATGGGCCGACCAGGGTCATCGCCGATCTCGCCGATCTCGCCGTTCTCGCCCCCCCGGCAGGATCGGCGGCATGGCCGGGTGCTGGAGTGCCGGCACGGGGCGACACGCTGGGCGACGGGGTCGGTTACGGCGTCACCTGACTGCCGCCGAAGGTCACTACCAGGCGGCCGTCCGCGGCGAAGGACCAGCCGAGGGCACCGGCATACGAGGAGCACCGGGAGCCGTTCGTTCCGGACCAGAACTGGTTCGTGCTGTCGGCGTCGCCGATGATCCTGTCGTTCGTTCCGCTGCCGCTGCGGCACGAGGTGTTGTTGCGGAACACCGAGGTGCCCGCGTCGAAGTTGAAGTTGCGTTCGGTGTTGTCGATGCTGACGTTGTTCGAGATCGACATCGTGCCGGGGTTGCTGTTGTAGGTGAACCCGTGCTTGCCGTTGTCGTAGGCGATGCTGCGCCGGACGACATGGTTGATCGGGACGTCCTCGCCGCCGAGCTTGTAGCCGTTGCGGTCGCCGTTGCCGGCCTGCGAGCCGTCGCTGAGGGTGCCGTTCTCGTAGGCGAGGGAGTCCTCGATGGTCACCGCGCCGATGGGGTCCTCGTCGGCGTAGGTATAGAGGTCCCAGCCGTCGTCGATGTTGTTGTGGGAGACGGCGTAGCGGAAGACGTTCCCGGGGCCGGAGGTGAGCTTCGCGGCGAAGCCGTCGGCGTCCTCGCCGTCGGAGTCGGCATTGTCGTGCGATACCGCGCTCAGGATGAGGTTGTTGGACGGCCACTGGTCGTGGGGGGTGGTGGAGGCCATGCGCGACAACTGCAGCCCCGTGTCACGGTTGAAGCGCGTCACCGTGCGCTCGAAGACGTTGTTGCTGCCGCCGACGAAGATCCCGTTGTCCCCGGCACGTTCGACGACGACGCCCTTGACGTGCCAGTACGAACCGTTGACGGCAAGCCCGCGGTTCGACGAGGACTCGCTCTGGGCCGAGAAGTTCAGCACCGGGGTCTCACCTGGGTAGGCGGCCAGTTCCGTGCGGTCGCTCGACGTGCCGTTGTTGCCCGCCGGGATGGTGACCGTCTGCGAGTGGTTGTAGGTCCCGCCGCGCATGTAGATCGTCCCGCCGGGCGTGATGCGGCTGATCGCCGAGGTGAGCGTCGTCGGGGCCGCCTGCGTTCCGGCCGCGCTGTCCGTGCCGTTCGGCGCCACGTACAGCGCGGTGCTCGACGGCGGCGGGGTGGTGTCGCCCGTCTCGACGTCCATGTAGTCGATATTGGGCAGGCCGGCGGAGGTGGTGGGGTCGAGCCGGATGGTGTTGCTGCCCGCGTTCAGCGACACGGTCAGGGCCTTGGTGGTCCAGGTCGACCAGGCGCCGGTGGCCTCGAAGGACGGCGTCTGGACCGTGGACCCGTTGACGATCAGGCCGGCAGGGCGCGCGGTGGTGGTTCCGTTGGCGAAGCGGACGCTCAGTGTCGCCGTGCCTGAGGTGGCGGCATTCACTGTTAACTGTGCGTAGGCGCCGACCGCGTTGGTTCCGTTGCAGAATCCGCTTCCGGAGTAGCCGGCCCAGTCGGAGTCGATGGTGCCGGTGCAGACTGCAGGGGAGTTCTCGGCCTCGTAACGGGTGGACGCGGCCTGCGCCGTGGTGCCGGACAGCGCGACGAGCGCGCCGGCCAGCAGGCCGACGCACGCGGTGACGGGTCTCGGTTGCATCGTTTGTCTCCAGGTTGGTTGGCTTGCCTGATCAGGGGTTTCAGAGGTTCGGGGCAAGGAGCGGTCGGGGAACTGCGCGGTGGTTGGCGGCCGGCGCCGGTTCGTGACGTTGACGTTCGGGTCCACCCCGCGCGGCAGGTGATGCCGTGCCGGACGGGGCAGCACACACGGCACCGGCAGCGCGGTGCTCACGGGACTGTCGTCGGCGCGGCGAGCGGGTACCGCACACAGGACTGTCGTCGGCGCGGCGAGCGGGTTCCGCGTCGGACCGCTCTTCCCGCGCGTTCCTCCAGCGGTGAGAGCGCGGGGGCGATCGGGCCCGGAGCCAAGAGTGCAGACGCATGGAGCCGACCCCTTTCTGTGGCGGTTCCGGGTGTCCATGCGGCCCGTTCGACGGCATGAACGGGTCGGAGAGCCGGAGACCGCATCCGGGTGGGGAAAGCGCTTTCTTCGGACGCTAAGGGCCTTGCCGTGAACGCGTCAATAGACTTGTACTTGATTCTTATTCACGAACATGAACGACTGAAGGTCGCGGTGGCGACGTTCTGTCCAGGCGCCCGTACCGGAGCCGGCCGGGCCGGGGCAGGCACCCCGCATGGACGTGGCGTGTGAGTGTGCAGGTTCAGAGGAGAACTGTGGAAAGTTGACGGCGGCGAGACCCGGGCCGCCGGCCTCTGCGTCTCCCTGTCCGGCGGGCGCTACTGGTGATGCTGCCGGGGCATGGCATGGCCGTGCATCGTGTGATCGATGGCCAAGGGCTCGCGTGGGCCCAGGAGATCGGATGCGCCGGAGGGTCCGTAGGATGCCCGGGGTATTCGAACGAGTTCGCCGATTCCATCAACGGTCAAGCACATCGGGGGAGTTGCCCATGGGAGACATCGATATCAACGCCGCGCGGGTACGCGCCGCGGCTGACGACACCGAGTCCCTGTCCCAGACGGTCATGAAGCGCCTCAGCCATTCCCTCGACACCAGCGACGAGGTGTACGGCTCTCACTACGGGAACGGCTGGGAGAGCCCGGTCCAGCTCAAGGTCTGTGCCCTGAAGTGGGAGGAGCACATGGTCTCCCTCGCCAAGAAGATGGGCGAGCTCAGCCAGAAGCTGCGGGAGTCCGCCGACGGGTACGACCGCGCGGACGCCGAGGCCGAGTCGCGCCTGCGCGCCGGGCTGCGCGACCTCGGGAGGGCCTGACCATGGTCTCGTACGAGGGGATCAACAACGCCCTGCCGAAGAAGTGGGCGGATGCCGCCGACGAATGGCACGCCCTCGCCAAGTACTCCCTGGACGCTGCGAAGGACCTGCGCGAGTACGGCGCCAAGCCGCTGGCCGACAACTGGACCGACGAGGTCGGTGCCACCGCGGCCGCCGAGTTCGAGCTGCTCGCCAACCAGCTGGAGGCGGCGTACGACATCCTCCTCGCCGTCAACATGGTCGCCGACGGCATGACGACGACCATCGAGACCGCGCACAGCACCATGCGGGCGGCGGTGGACCTCGCGGGCCGCTACGGCCTGGAGATCGGCGTCGACGGGACGATCACCGGCCCGCCCCCGCGCAACCGCATGGAGGCCGAGGAGATGGGCCCGTACCGCGCCGAGGTGCAGGACCTCATCGACCAGGCCGTGGAACAGGTCACGACCGCCGACAAGCTGGCCGCGGCCGAGTTCGCCAAGCTCGCAGGCCAGACGGGCGTCACCGACCCCAGCAAGGCGCTCAACGACCTCCAGACGCACGCCTCGCACGTCCAGATGAAGATGCTCGCGGGTGACATCCCGGTGGGCGAGGACCCGACCACGGTCCGCCAGTGGTGGAACGGCCTGACTCCCCAGCAGCGCAAGGACATGATGCTGGCCCAGCCGGTCACGATCGCCAACCTGGACGGCATACCGGCCGATGTGCGGCAGGAACTGCGCGGCAACGGCAAGTACGACCGAGTGAAGCTGGTCGAGTACGCCCTGGCCAACTGGAACAAGGACGACCCGACCGACTTCGGCAACAACTGCACCAACTTCGTCTCCAACGCCCTGCTGCACGCGGGAATGAAGGAGAAGACCAGCTTCTGGGAGGGCACCTCCGGCGACGACACCTGGATGATCGGAAACCGCACCGGTGTCGACTCGGTCGACAAACGGCTCGCCTACTCCGACACCTGGGCCGCCGCCGAGAACCAGCAGAACTTCATGCTCAGGCACGGCGGCACCGAGGTCCCGCGCTCCGACGTGAAGCCGGGCGACATCATCTACTACGAGCAGTCCGGCCCCAACGACTCGATCGAGAAGGGCAACACGCACCACGCGGCGATCGTCACCGCGGTGATGCCGGACGGCGAGATCAAGTACACCCAGCACAGCGACTCGTACCAGAACGTGAGCCTGGAAGGCCGGCTCCCCGCGACCGAGAAGCACGAAGGACAGCAGAACGTACGGATCGTCCGCCCCAACCCGGACTGGTACTGATGAGCACACACACGCATCCCACGACGGCCGCCGCTGCCCCCGCCCCCTCGTGGCGCCGCTGGTCCCTGCTGGTGCCGGCGCTGGTGGTCGCCTCGGCGGGGCTGCTGGCGGCCCACTTCTCCTTCGAGGGCGACACCTTCCAGGACTGCCGGTACCTGGGCCCGTCCACGCGGATGTACGTCACCGCCTGGGCCGGCCCGGTGTGCGGCCTGGCAGCCCTGCTGCTCCTGCTGGCCCTGCGCCGCGGCGCACACCGGCGGGGGCAGCGGCCGGGGGCGGTGTGGCAGGGGCACGTGGCCATGGCCGCCGTGTGCCTCGTCCCCGTACTGCTCCTGGTGCAGTTCGCGGCGCTCTACTGGGTCTACGAGCCGGACCCCTCGGGGGGCCACGACTGCTCCGGCCTGACGCTGGTCCACGACCGGGCTGCTGCAGATCACTGAGCGCCGGAAGGGGATGTGCCGGCCCGCCGTGCACCGGCGCAGGCCTGGCGCGCGACCTGAGTGCCATGTGCATGTGCTCGTGGATGAGCCCCTCGCGGAATCACGTTCGCGAGGGGCTCATTTACGAGTGCCGAGGCGCCGTGGCGCCGTGGCGCAGAAACCTACGCTGTAGCAGGGGCCGCCGGGCGAAAAGACCGGACGAACTCCTTGAAGTCGTCCGCGACCGCGTCAAGCTGACTCGGTTTGGCCGTCAGGGCGAGCTCGATCACCGCGCGCTTGGACGGATCGTGCACATCCTGCATGACCAAATACACCTGGCTCTGCACCAGATCCAAGGGCCACCCGCGCAGCGTGGTGGAGATACGGAGGGTTTGGGTGAACCCCGGCGCCTCCGGTGTCCCTACGTGAGTCCGCTTGGCGACGCGCACCGTCGCCGCCTCACTCAGCCGCTGGACCGACTCGTCGGCGATCGTAAGCAATTCACCTGCATACGTGGCGAAGTCACCGCCGTACGTGGCCAAGTCACCTTCGCCCGTGGCCAGGTCACCTTCGCCCGTGGCCATGTCACCTTTGCCGCGGAGCTTGCCGGCGATCGTGATATTCGCGGTGAACCCGTCCCGCGAATCGGGGTGGAGGGCAACGAAAGCCACTCCTGGGGCTCCCACCTCATCGGGGGGCGCCGACTGCCAGCCCTCCGGCAGTGAGAACTCGACCTTTACCGGCAGCGTGGTCGCCATGGTGGATCAACTCCCTCAGTGTGCGGAATTCGAGGCTGGTGTCAGCCGAAGGGGTTGAGCGATTTCACCCCGTCGCCGATCGCGTCGAGGCCGTCGCCGACTGCGTCCGCCGCATCGCCGGCCGTATCGGCTACCTTGTCCGGATCGATCTCGATCTGCGTGGAGACCTTGGCCCCGAGGCCGAGTCCGAGGCCAAGCTCTCCGCCGACGACGAACTTGCCGTCCTTCATACCGGCATCCACGGCGGCTGCGGCACCGGCCCCTGCCCACCCCTCGGCGGTGACACCGGCCCCGATACCGCCGACGTCGACGCCGGCGCTCACGGTCGCTTTGGCGCCCGCAAACGCCTCACCGCCGATGTGTAAGCCGTCCTTGCCCACGGAGGCTTTCGCCGACCCTTCAGCACCGACGAATCCCGAGGCCTGCCCCTTGGCGCCGATGATGCCGTACTGGGCACTGCCCTGTGCGGACCCCTTTGCAAGGTAGGCAGAACCGCTCGCTTTGGCCTCGAATGTGCCGTTGCTGAGGGACGCCCCCACTGTGCCTTCCAAGCCGAGCGCTTTGATATCGGCGCTCCCGGAGAGGAGAGCACTCCCCACCATGGTCCTGCCCTTGGCCCCGGCCTCCCACAGCTTCGCTTCGTCGGTCGCCTCGGCCAGCTTCATGGTCCAGGCTTGGCTCCTGGGCGTGGAAGCGGGCTCCTCGGATCTCTGACCCATGTTCCACTTCCTCTGATCGCTCAGAGGATCGGATGCATGGTGAGTGCGGCTGAGGGCGGTCTGCCCCGATGTGGGTCTCTGCTCGGCCAGATCGCTTGCCTTTGCCAGCCAATCCGGTGCATCGGAACCCGAGCCGGCCAGCTCGGCCAGCCTCTTCTTCGCCGATTCGCCTTCATGCTGCACCTGCTGCCGGGCGGCCCTCAGAATCTCCTCGGCCTGGCTGCGATCGCCGCTGTCCCACAGGGCGATCGCCTCCCTTGCCTGCTGCTGCGCGTTGCTCAGCGCCCCGGCGTAGCTGCTGATCACCGAGGCCGCGCCCGACATCGCATCAGAGGCGCGCAACCAGTTCCGCTTCTCGCCGGAGAACTTGTCCCAGAAGGCGTCGCTGGCCTTTCCTGTCCAGCCGGGTACGCGTACGCGGCCCAGTCCCGTCCCGACGTCCTCGAATGTGCCGGACTGTTTCCTGAGCGACCGGGAGATCTCCTCCAGGGAATCCGCTGCGCCAGGGATGAGCTCCTTGGGGTCTGTGGTCGTGCCCAGCTGTGCTGCCATGTCTGTCCCCCCGTCCTTTACATCAGGCCCGCGCGATGCGGACTCAGCAGGTGCCCCGCATCGGTATCCGATCGTGCGTAGTTGTCGGCCATGGCGTTGAGCATCTCCACCGCGGAGTTCGCACGGCTGCGGAGAATGAGATAGGCGATCTGCCACGTAGTGGAGAATCGGGCGAATTCCTCGGAGAGGCCCGAGTGGCCGACGGCTCCCGAATCCTTGCTCAGCGCTTCGAGATCTATGTCTGCTGCCGGGTTCAAACATTTGAGAATGCTCGAAGCGCCACTATTGAGAACTTCCGGATCGGCGCGAAAGCCATCCATGCTCGGATCACCGCCCCCTGAACAACTGCACGAAAAGTCAGGCAAGTTGGCCCTGCCGACGGCGGACAGTATCACCATTGACGATCAGTCAGGCGGGGTGAGCTTCTCGAGTTGTGGCGTCCGTAACTCGCCCTGTAGGTTCGCGAGTTGCGCAGGTCGCCGCACGGCGCCGCCCGTTCCCATGTGGCTGAACAAGGTAGGTGGACCGACGGTGTCGAACGGGTAAACGAGTGCACTCGAGTTCGAATCAATGCGACTTTCGACTTCGCCGCACAGCTCGGGAATTGGTCAGAGACGTGGCACTTGCCCGCTGTATTCCCCAACCTGCGATGCCGTTCTCAGGGTGCGGATTTCGTCGCGCCGTCAATCAAGGGGGTCTTCTTCATGCGTTTGGCAACCGTAATTCTGCTGCTTGGTGCCCTACTCGGAGTCGCGCCGACCGCTGCTGCGTACGCGGCGCCGTCGGGCGACTCCGCGCCGCACGTCGCAGTAGGGCGTGGCGGGCACAGCAGCGGCCACGGCGGTTACAGCAGCGGTCACCGTGACTTCAGCGGCGGTGGCCTCAGCAGGCTGGAGCTCGGCAAAGGCCCCCGGAAGGGCGGCAGCTACGGAGATACGGACGGAAACTCGCACAACGTCAAAGGCGTGTGGGTTGTGATGCTCGTCCTCGGCGTCTTCCTGCTGGTCGGCGTCATCTTCGCCGTCGTGTTCGCCTGGATCAAGGTGGAGGAACGCCGCCGGCAGGCCGGCTGACGGCCCACTCCCCGGTGCGCGCCTGGGGCGGCGCTCGCCGCACAACGGTCGGTCAGGACGGGGGGGCTCGTCAGTGCTTCCCCGCTCGCGTGGACGCGACGCACTGCGTCACGGGCGGGGCTGCACCTCCATGAGCCGGGTGCCGCCCGGGAGGGCGAGGACTCCGTGTCCTTCGACATCCCCGGCGTACCAGGCGCCCTGCTCCATGGCTTCCGGCCAGCGGCGCCGGTGGATCGAACCGCGGGCCGACATGATGCCGCTCAGCTCGCCGGTCTCGCCCTCGGGGCGGAGCTGCAGCTGAACGGGCACGCCGCTCGCGCCCTTGAGCAGGGGGTGCTTGCGCGCTGCCGGGATCGGGCGCCACGGGGCCGCCTCGAGAATGCGCCGGATGCGCTTGATGGAACGCAGCGCGCTGACGTCGAGGTAGAGGATGACGAGATAGGCGAGAAACGTCAGGCTCACGATCAAGCCGAGAACGCCTTCCCCGGTGTCGGACATGGAGATGACATCGAACTCCTGGAGCAGACTGGGCGCGAGGGACGACGTCACCCAGAGGATGGTCCAGAGCGACAGGCGCGCGATCACCCTGCGGCGGGCGTTGACCCAGGTAGCCCGAGTCCCTGGATGGTCGAAGGCCACCTTGCCCAGGGGGACTCGGCTCTCCCGCCCTTCCGCTGGTGCTCCCCGCATGCCGCCCTCCGGATTCACAACACGTCCACACTTCGTAGCGCTCGGCCGGCACTGCACGCCCAGGCGCGATTTCTGATCTGGCTTTGCTCGCACCTTAGTCTGTCGCTGCGTCAGCGCCACGGGGGTTGTCTGTTCTGTCCCCCTGGATGCCATTTGATCGCTTCGCCGCAATTGAGAAGGGGGTCGTTTGTGGGGCAGGAATTCAAGGTCGATCTTGACCATTTGAAGTCATTTGGTGACACGTTGAAGCGATCGGTAGAGGAGTTGGAGGGCGCGCGCAAAGCGCTCTCGCATGTCCGTGCCGACCAGATCGGAACGGTGCGCCTGGACGAGGCCTGTGACACGTTTCAGGACAGATGGCAGCATGGGACCGAGGAGTTGAAGGAGCTGATCAAAGCGGTCGGCGAGGGCGTGGAAACAACCATGCTGAGCTACAAGAAGTTTGAAGCCGAGCTGTCGCAGGCCCTCAAAAAGATGGAGGAGACGGCGGCCACGAATGCAGGGGGGAACCGCTGATGGCTGCTAATCCGTATCCCAGCCTCGGCTGGAATCCCGTGCCCGGCGTACCCGAAGAGGTTTCCGCGCTGCATCAGAAGGTGAAGTCGGCGGCGGAGACGCTGGACAACTGCCACCGTCAGATCGAGAGTCTGCTCGCTGCCAGCTCCAGCTGGGAGGGGGACGCGGCGTCCGCTTTCCGGGAATCTCTCGATGGCGACCTCAAGGAGTACATGAGGAACGCTGGGAGGTCGCTGGGGAAGGCCGCAACGTGGCTCGGTCAATGGGACGGCGATCTGGCGTCGCACCGTGACCTGGCCAAGAAGTACGACGACGCCGCGCGAGAGAAGAAAGCTGCGGCCGACAAGGCCCAGCAGCGTCATGACGAGGCGAGCAAGAACCCGGACCTCAAGCTTGGCGGGAAGCAGTATCCCAGCCAGGAGGAGGCCGACGCCGCGACGGCGCGTCTGCGAGCCGCCGAGGGCGCCCTGAACGAAGCCACTACCAGCCTCAACAACGCCACCACCGCGTACAACGACGTCATCAAGAAGGCGCGTGAGCTGGAGGGGGAGCACACCCAGCGGTCCGAGTTCATCGCCGGCAAGCTGGACGAGGCCGACGACAAGCTGGCTCCGAAGGAGCCCGGCTGGCTCAGCAAGACCGTTCAGACCATCGGTGACGGCATTGCGTGGGTCGGCAAGCAGATATGGGAGCACGCCGGCACCATTGGGGCGATCGCCGGTCTGCTGGCGCTCCTGCCAACGCCGGCCGCGCCGATCTTTGCGGCGATCGCGGTTGGCGCGAGTGCGCTCGCCATGGCCAAGAACCTCTCGAGTGAGGACTTCAGGGACGCCCTGACGGGTGAGTACGGGTTGAAGGAACAGGCATTCGCCGTGGGCTCCATGGTCGGTGACGGTCTGGGCATGGTGCCTGGGGTCGGCGCCCTCGCCAAAGCGGGAAGCGAAATGGGGATGGCGGCGGCGCTTGCCCGAGAAGGCGGAGAGGCGATGTCGCTCGGGTCGAAGTTCGCCAAGTTCGGCAGTGAAATCGTCCCCGCCTTCCAATTCAAGGCGCTTGATGCGGCGACGGATCCCAAGGTCGGGATGCTCCAGTACTCCATCCAAGGTGTCAACATAGTCGGGAACACGGCATCGTCACTGGAGACCCTCGGCGTCCTTCCGAAGGATGGCCCCGGGCATGATGCCGCCGAAGCGACGAAGATAGGCGCTGCCTCGACGGGGCTGAAGAGTGGCGTCATTCAAATCATGGATGATCTGGGTGACATGGTAACGGGGATTCGACTGTGAACGGCTTTCTGGATAACGCGCCGCCCGAGCTCAAGCCGAAGTTCTGGTACGGACTCCCGTACGGGTACCTGAAGTTGGACCTCCAGCCGTCAGCTGAGGGACTCCAGGAGGTCGCGCGGCAAATCAATGAACTTCCCCGTGAACTCCGCGACCGCGCCGAGCAGGTGTTCCGTCTGTACGCCATCGTCGTGACCATGCTGCAGAAGCAGCAGGTTCAGGGTTGCGCACTCGGAATGCACCCCGACGACAACGGGAGCCCTTCGCTGTCCGTCCTTACGGTTTCCACGCTTTCCACGCCGGAGGGAAACCCCAAGGCTGCGCTCACTCAGATGCTAGCGGGCGCCGGGACGGGCCCTGATAACGGCGTTGTGCCGGTGAAACTACCCGTTGGCACGGGGTTCCTGATGGAGTCGGAACGGCGCACGGTGGCGCCGAGCGCTCCCCCCGAGGGTCAGGAGGAGCCCCTGGAGGGAACTGTCTGGCAGGGAACGGTGGCTATCCCGGACACGCGCTCCTCGTCGGTCATCACTGTGCAGTTGGTGACACCGTCGGTAGAGCTCGCTGACGACTACCGTGGAGTGCTGGTGGGTGTCGCCCACACAGTCACTTTCACTGACCCGGTGGCCCCGACCGAAGCGACCAGCAGACCCGGGCCGTTCACGGCACCCGGCTCAGGACCGGAGGAAAGGAGTCCATTCGGATGAAAACGGGTGAGCACGGAGGAAACGCCATGTCAGACATCACTCCGGTGCTTTATGCGACGGACGGCACTGACTTCAGGGGGGCGCTGAAGTATCACTACGGCATCGCGCTGAAGCGATTCGCGAAATTCGGCCTTCCCTGTGCGGCCATGTTTGTTCAGATGTACATGTGGCCGATGGAATATCGCGGATACCTGCTGCCGATTGCCATCGTGGGACTCCTCGGGTTCGTGTTCACTTCGATCCTCTTCTACGCGCGCACGTCCGTGATCTGGAACTGCTCGCGGGTCTTCCGTACGTACCCGTTGGAATTTCGTGGGTCGCTTGAGAAGGTGAAGCTGGAGAGCCGGAAGCTGTACCTGCGCTTCGGTAAGCAGGCTGACCAGTCAGTGACGATGCTCGCTAAGGATCCTCTCGGGCGCGCAGGGTGGCCCAAGGGCATGGTCGACGGCGTCTGGTTCGCCGGTGACGATCCGTTCGGAGGTGCGGCCATCGTGCCGGGCACCGGTGAGCTGCTCTTCATGCAGCCCAGTGAATGGGCGCTGGCTGCCGAGGCTCGCGACAACGCCGGAGAGGTCCGTATCAAGCAGGCCAAGCGTGCCGGCATCAAGCGGCCTGTGTCTTACCGGTAGTTCGACAAGCCCGGGGCTTGCCGATCACGCGCTTCGCGAGTGGCCATCTGTTGCGGGAACGAGCTAGCGGGCCTCAGACCGGTCTGGTGAGAGGCCTGCTGTGTCGTATCTCGACTCATCGCGGGGACGGAACCGGGTCGCGGTGGCTCAGTCGGACCGGGAACGCCTCCGGCATCCGGCGCCAGCCTTGGCCCATGAACTGGACCGAGCACCACGAACCATCGACGAAGCCGATCTCGTGGTTGCCGCCCACCACGTCGCTTCGGTCACGGATCCACGCCACGTTACGAAGGTCCGTGGCCCACCCGACCTCGACCGGGCGGCGCGCGCCCGTGAGGGAGTCCGTGCAGGACACGTACGCGAGCTGTAGGCGGTGGCCGGTGACCTGCATCTCCACGTCAGCGCCGTTCCTCGTCCGGGGCATGATGGCGCGCGCCAGGTGGCCGGCCATGCTGTTCCAGCCGCCGCGGAACGGCTTGCCCGGCTTCTTGTCCTCACGCCAGAAGAAGGCCTCGAACGGGTTCCACTTCTCCGGCGGGTACCACCGTGCGCGCCCGTTCGACCGACTCCCGGTTCCGGTCAGTTCCACTCATCCGAAACATCCCCTGCTGTCTTCACCACGTACGAAGCCTTCGTGTCCGTACGCTCGTCAAGGCGCAGCGAATCGGGCGAGCCCGTGGACGCGGCGAGCTCCTCGTCGTTGCGCTGGTGATCTCGCTCTCCAAACGGCCGCCGACTGGAGCCTCGCTGGTCCCGTATCGTGCCATGCTCGCGGTCCCGGGCGAGGCCGGGGAGGACGTCTCGTGACTCATCTGCATCCGAGGGTGTGAGCTGAACTTCCCCTGGGCTCTGTTGCCGCCAGCAGGCCCCGGCTCGCCACCGCCGTACGCAAGCACGGCATCAATCCCCTCACGGCCCTGCGCGACCTGTTCACCCACCATGAGCCCGACTGGCGTGGACGTGCAGGTTCAAGAACCCCGCGACGACGTGAACCGACCTCTGAGATCCTGTCGATCGTCATTGTCAACGCCATCGACAGTTTGGGCGGTCATGCACAACAACGGCCGGGAATGGGCCTCGCAGGATCAGCAGTCGCAGCGGTCTCAGCAGGCGTGGCAGGTGCAGCACCAGGCGCAGTCTCCGGCTCCCGGGCGCCACGGGGACGCCACCGCCCCGGCGCACGGGGACGCTCCCGCCCAGGCGCCGGCTTCCACGATCAAGATCAATAACAGAGCGCTGCACAAGTATGACCGGATGCCGGCCGGAAAGCAGACCGCCATCTGGCAGGCGGACCCGGGCGCGGATGGCGACCGGCTCGCGCACGTCCACGTGCCGCATGACGCGCCGAAGCGCGGGCGGACAGCACGGCCGCCGTTCACCGTGACCGGCCCGAACGGCGAGCTGCTGTGCTCAGTCCAGCCTGCCGGCGGCGGCGTGTACGACGTGTACGGAAGCGACGGCGACGCGTTGGGCCGGATCACGCGGAGCAGTGGACGGCTGCTGCCGTGGCCGCGCCGCGTCCGCTGGACCGTGCAGGCGGGCGGCGCCCCTGTGGGGCAGACGCTGACCGGGACTGTGGGGACCGGCAAGGGCTGGACGGCGATGGTCCTGCTTTCCCCGCTGTACTTCGTGGCATGGGCGATCATGGCTGCCCAGGGGCTGGTTCTGCTGTTGATCGGCGAGAAGGACGAGGCGAAGAAGGAAGCGGCCTGGGAGCTGGAGCCCCCGTCCCGTACGCAGTGGCGCGCTGCCGATGATCCGGAGGTCGCCATCGATTACCGGATCGGCGGCGTCTACCGCCTCGCATCACCGCGGCTGGACCAACGGCTGGCCTACGCTCAGGCCGTGCTGCACGTGTGGGACCGCGGTTGAGCCTGCTGTGCGCGCCCATGGCGCTTTGTGCGTGTCCATGCCACAAGTTCGTGACAGCGAACCATGCCGCGTAGCTGGTCAGTTGGGGCTCATATAGCCTGAACGGCGGTGATTCGATCACGGCTACGGGGAGGCGCACGGGATGGCGGACTTCAGGATCGATGTCGATCGCATGAAGACCATGCTCAACAGGCTGGACCAGGTGGACGACCGCATGCGCGGCGCCCAGGAGCGGCTGAACAAGGTGGGCCCCAAGGGTCTGGGCACGGACGGGCTCGACAACGCCTGCGACGGCTTCCAGGACGACTGGGGAGATGGCATCAAGCGGATCGCCGACTCCTCCAAGCAGCTGCACGAGGGGCTCAAGAAGACACTCGAGTCGTACCAGTCGACCGAGCAGGACCTGCAGAAGGGCTTCAGCCAGAAGTAGCCCTGGCTACCGCCGCTCCGACAATCCGAGTACTACGGGGAGAAGACGATGGGCATGTTCGACGATCCCAACTGGCCTGGTCTGACGTTCAATCCGGCCAAGGGTGACCTGCACACGGTCGAGTCACTGGCGTACGACGTCAAGACGGTCGGCGACGAGCTCGACGAGCTGCGCGAGATGCTGCTGAGCATCGGCAAGACGGACGGAGCGTGGGAGGGCGAGGCCGCCCAGAAGTTCCACGACAAGATCGGCGAGCTGCCCAAGTATCTGCAGCAGGGCCACGAGTCGATGACCGCCTGCTCGAAGGCGCTGAGGACCTGGCACACCGAGCTCGAGACCATGCAGCGACAGGCCAAGACTCTCGAGGAGCTGGCGGTCGAAGCGCGCAAGCGGCTCGACCAGAAGAACGACGCGGTCGACCGGGTCAACGCCAAGATAAACCAGGCGATGGTCCGTGAGCTCACCGAGCAGGAGGCCAAGGCCCTGACAGAGGAGGCCAACTCTGCCGAAACGGCGGCCAAGGAAGCCGCAGGGGAACTCGAGAGGCTCATCGAGAACGGCGAGGCGCTCCGCAAGTACTGGGAAGAGCAGGCCGAAAGAGCCGAGAACGCCATCCGCGAGGCCGCCAAGAACCGGCCGCCGGACCTCAGCATCTGGGACAAGATCACGGACGGGCTGAAGGGTGCCTGGGACGGCTTCAAGAACTTCCTGATCGACAACGCGGACCTGTTCTCCACCATCTCCAGCGCGCTGGCCGCTGCCGCGATCGTGGTCAACGTCATCCCGGTCGGTGGTCAGGTCGCCTCGGCGATTCTGGGCGCGGGCTCCGTGGTCTTCGCCGGTGCGGCCATGGCGGGCCACTGGATGGGCGGGGCTCCGCCGTGGAAGGTCGGCCTCGATGCGCTCGGTGTCATTCCCGGCGTCGGTGGTGTTGCCAAGGGGCTGATCTCCGGAGTCAAGGCGGTTCGTGCCGGAGGGAAGTTCGCAGCCGGAATCGCTCCGGGTGCCAAGACCATGGTCAACCAGATCACGAATCCCTTCAGCACGAAGATGATCAACAAGGGGCTGGGGATGTTCGGCAAGTCGGTTGACCCTGCGCTCATCACCACCGGCGTCAAGGGCTTCTCCACCGGCTTCGGCGTCGGCAACCTCATCTGGGGCGGGAACGACGGCGGCAACAGCGAGCCGCCGGTTCAGACCCAGCCGGCGCCGGTCGCTCCCGGCAGCCCTGAGGACAGGCTCATGGACAGCAGCGAGCCGCCCGTCCAGACGATGCCGTACCCGGCGGCCACGGGTGACAAGTTCCACCACACCCTGGCGGCCTGAGCGAGATGACCGAACCCACCACCGCCACCCCCGACTCCGAGATGGAGAAGTCCCGGCTCCACGTCGGGTGGGTCATACCGCCGTTCTTCCACGAACTGCCCGTGGACACGGACGACGCTGACGAGGCGGCCGAGCGGCTCTACGAAACGGTCAAGAAGGTCCTGGCGAGCGGCACGGATGACGAGCGGGTGCGAATGTTCGTCACCTACGCCGCCATCGTCGGGGAGTTGCGGGACGCCGGAGCCGTGTACGCCGGCTTCTGCGCCATGGACATGGACGGGCGCCCCAGCACCGCCAGTGTCGCGGTCTACCGCACGCCGCTGCAGAACATCACCGCTGAGGACGTACTGTCGGAGGCGTTCACCGGCCTGCAGCGGGCCTACCCCGACGACGACGTCAGGATCAGCGCCCTGCCCTGCGGCAAGGGCGAGGCCAGGGCCGTCGTACGGATCGGCGATGCCCCCTTCACTCTCGCTCCCGAGGCGTCCCCCACCGGGCAGCCCCTGGAGATGCCGCGTGGTCAGATCCAGGTGTACGTCCCGCTGCCGAACGACGCCGACATGCTGGTGTTCGAACTTTCCACGCCCTGCATGGAGGACTGGAACTTCTACTCGGAGCTCTTCGCGACGATCGTCCGGACGCTGGACTGGGCCACGGAGGAGGAGGCCCAGATGGCCGCCGCGCTCTCCCAGGCCCAGCCGGTCCCGGAGGTGGCGCCAGACCCGGCCCTGGTCCAAGAGCTCTATGCGCACTCCAGTCGGGTCCTGGACAGCCTCGCCGTTCGCGGCCGGATGGACGAGGGTAACGCGGTGTCCGCGGTCACCTGTGCCGACTGCTGGTCCAAGGGCCTGCGGTCGGTGTGCACGGCACGCCACCACTGGCAGATCGACGACGTCGAGGACGCGCTGCTGGCCATCGCCGTCGGGCGGCTCGACGAGTCCTTCCAGGGCCAAGGCTGGCTCAAGCTGTCGGGGACGCCGGGCCAGAGCGTGTCCCTGGCCGCGGACGGCGGCTCCGGACACCGCGTCAACGTCACGCTGATCGCCGGCCGGCAGCGGCTCGTCGTCGAGGTCGTCGCACCCTGTACGCGGACCGTGCGGGGACCGGGCGACTCCGTCTTCGGATAGGGCCGACCAGAGGAGGCGGCCGCATCATGGACAACAACCCCAGTGATCTCCTTCCGGTCGGCGCACACGCGCTCTCAGCGGACCCTCGACTCGTTGGCGCCGTACGGGAGTTCGGCAGAACCTACGGCTACGACTACTTCGACGACGAGGCGGTCAGGCGGACGCTGGCCGAACACGAGGCGTCCCTGCGCCGGACCTCGCGCGGGGAACTGGCCTGGGCCGCGTCCCTCACGAGCGCCGTCGGTCTCTCCTGGCTGGTTTGGGCCGCGTCCAGCAGGCCCGAGAACATCGCGCTCGGCTTCGTGCCTCCGGCCGTCCTGCTCGTCCTGGCGGTCGCCGCCTTCGTACGGCTTCACCGCAAGGGCAAGCAGAAGCTCAACCACCCCTTCCTCAAGGGCTACCGGCACGTCCTTGCGGCGGCTCTCGCACACGGCGTGCCCGTGACCTTCGTCCCCGGCTGGCTGACCGGCCGGGGCGGTGGAGGAGTGGAGGCAGCCCCCCTGCCGACGTACACCGCACCGCCCGGTCGCACCGCCCCCAGACAGCCGTGGTCCGCCGACGGTGCCGGGACCGCACCGCCGCTGCCCGCCAAGCCTGCGGCGGTCGCGCAGTACGAGCGGATCGCCGATCGGGGCGGCTGGCACGACGAGGCGGGCGGGGCCCTCATCCTCGCCGGAGCCATCGGTGTCTTCTACGCCGTGGTCAAGGACATGCCCGTGGCGTACGCAGCCGCGCTGCTCGTCGTCCTCGGCATCTGGACGTGGGTGGCCGGGCACCGGCTCGGCAAGCGGCAGATGGCCCTGTCCGCCGAGGCCCGACGCTACGTCGACCAGCTGACCGAGGCCCAGGCCGCCGGCGCGGCCGTCCCGGAGCTCTCCCCGCAGCTCCGCAAGCTTCTCGACTCACGTCTCTGACGGGCACTACGAAGACGACGACGGCGGTGGCGGTACCCGACCGGGTACCGCCACCGCCGTCCGTTTGCCCGGGCACTCAGCCTGCACGGGGTGCTTATCCGACCCGCGCACCGGCCGCCCTGGCCCGCTCCCGCGCCTCGGGGCTGACGCCGCGCTTGCGGGCCGACATCTGGTCGTTGACCGCCTCCGGCTGAGCCACCGAAATCAGGCGGCGTGGTCCTGAAACGGCGATGACACCGAGGAAACGGGGATCTCCGGCGAACCAGATCTCGCCGACATTCCCCTTCTTCACCTCGCGAACCCAGAAAGTAACGCCGCTCCCCAGCCAGTCGCCCCATTTGAGGCTGATCTGCTTCTCCAGCCTGTCGGGGTCCGGAATGGTGAAGCGTGTCGTGCCGTTCTTGGCGATTGTGGCCGCGTCAGGGTATGCCCCCCAGGGGTAGACCTTCAGAATGCGGCGCAGGCTGGCAAGACCCAGTACGTTCACGAGTGTCCGCAGGGCGATCCCGATCAGCACGATCAGCGCCGGGAAGAGGATCCAGAGAGTCCATACCGGCGTCATGACCACTGCGTACAGCCAGGCGACGAAGGACGCCAGCGAGAGGAGGAAGGAGCACACTCGGAAGATGGCTGTGCGGCGCCACGCCCACCGCGTTGCCGGATCCTCGTAGGCGGTCTTTGCCAAGGGAATGACCATGTCTATCGACTCCATTACCACGGTCAACCGAAGACGGCGCGGACTGACGCGGCGACCTCGACCTCTTCGTAATTGGCCTTGCTCTTCCCCACAGCTTCCGCGAGTTTGCCCGTCTGCCCGGCGATCTGCTCCGAGCCGTACTTCCAGTGCTCCTGGAAGTCGTTGCAGGCGGCGTCCAGGTCCTTGGTGCCGATGCCCTCAGCGGATACGTCCTGCATCGATTTGCGTACTTCGTCGAGCGCGGCCTTGGCCTCGTTCAGCGTCTTGTTGAACCGCCCCAATTCGCCCGTGTCGACAGTGAATTGGTCGCCCACGCATCCTCCCGTTCAGGTGTTGCCCGTGTCGGCGGGCACATCGTCCCGCCTTCGAATGTGGGGGGGGTGGGCCGGCAGTCCGGCCCACCCCCCCCACGTCCGGAGAAAACTCAGCTCTCCGGCAGGTATCCCGTCTGGACCAGCTGGCCGCTGGTCCGGCGCGAGATGAACTGGCCGCGTCCCGGCGGCATCGGAGCGGCCTTGATGTTGTTGAACACCGGGCCCTCCGACGGGTCGCCGGAGAGCACGATGCCCTGCGCGCCCAGCTCCTTGATCCGGGTGAGCACCGGCTCGAAGGACGAGCGCGAGGCACCCGAGGTGGTGCGGGCCAGGATGATGCGCAGACCCAGGTCACGGGCGAAGGGCAGGTACTCCATGAGCACCGACAACGGGTTGCCCATCGACGTGGCCACAAGGTCGTAGTCGTCGATGAAGATGAACGCGTCGGGCTCGGTGTACCAGTTGCGGTTGCGCAGCTGCTCCGGAGTCACGTCCGGGCCGGGCATGCGGCGGCTCATCGAGCCGGCCAGCGACTCCATGACCTCCTGCAGCTGCGGACCCGAGGCGCAGTACTTGTACATGTGGCTCTCGGGCACCTGGCCGAGCAGTGCGCGCCGGAAGTCGGATACCACGAACAGCGCCTTGTTGGACTGGTACCGCTCGGAGACCTGCTTGGCGATGAGCCGCAGCAGCGAGGACTTACCGGACTCGGTCTCGCCGTAGATGACGAACAGCGGGTCGGTCTCGAAGTCCACGAAGACCGGCGACAGCGTGAGCTCGTCGACACCGATCGCGATGCCGCGGTTGGTGAAGTCGCCGCCCGTCGGCAGTTCGGACGCGGACAGCATCGTCGGCAGCATCCGCACCTTGGGCGCCGCCGGCCCCTGCCAGGCGTTGTTGACGGCGTTGACGAAGTTCGCCATGCCGTCGGCCAGATCCTCCACCGTCGAGGCCCCGTCGATACGGGGAGTGGCGGCCAGGTAGTCCAGCTTGTCCGGGGACAGACCGCGGCCGGGCTTGCCCATCGGCACGTTCTCGGCCCGCTTGCGGTCGAACTCGGACTCCATCGCGTCACCGAGACGCAGCTCGAGACGGTTGAGGATCTGGTCGCGCAGCGCCGGCCGCATCTCGGTGTACCGGGTCGCCGTGATGATCAGGTGGACGCCGAAACCGAGACCGCGGGTCGCGATGTCCGCGATGACCTGGTCGAGCATCTCGTAGTCGTTCTTGAACGTCCCCCAGCCGTCGATGATCAGGAAGACGTCGCCCCACTGCTGGTCGGGGTAGTGCCCCTGCGCCCGGCGGTTGCGGAACGTGGCCATCGAGTCGAGGCTCTTGGCACGGAAGAACTCCTCGCGGGCGTTGAGGATGCCGTGCACCTCCGCCACCGTACGGCGGATCTTCTCCTGGTCCAGCCGGGAGGCCACACCGCCCACATGGGCCAGACCCTCCATGGCGAGCATGCCGCCGCCGCCGAAGTCGAGGGCGTAGAACTGCACTTCCGCAGGCGTGTGCGTGAGCGCGAAGGACGCGACCATCGTGCGTACGAGCGTCGACTTGCCGGACTGCGGGCCGCCCACGATCAGCGCGTGACCGGCCGAACCGGACAGATCCGCGTACATCACGTCGCGGCGCTGCTCGAAGGGCTTGTCGACCAGGCCGACCGGAACGGCGAGCTTGCTCTGGGCGTGGTAGCCCTCGGCGTGCAGACCGCGGTCCGCGGTGATGTTGAGCGCGGGCAGCAGCTGGTCGAGGCTGAACGGCTCGTCCAGCGGCGGCAGCCACACCTGGTGGGCCGGCGGACCCTGGCCGTCCAGGCGGCTGACGATGACGTCAAGGACGGTGTCGGCGAGCGCGTCGTCGATCTGGTCGGGACGGGTCTCCGGCTCCGGCTCGGAGAGGATCCGCACCGGCACCGGCGAGGCGGTGAACAGCACCGGCGAGCGGTCGATCCGGCCGCCGCCCTCGGCCACCGGCCCGTTCGGCCGGTAGGTGCCCGACACGTACGCGGCCTTGAACTGCACCATCGTGTCGGTGCCGTACTTCAGGATGCCCGCGCCGGGAACGTTCGGCAGATGGTAGGCGTCGGGCACACCGATCGCCGTACGGGACTCCGCCGCCGAGAAGGTCCGCAGACCGATCCGGTACGACAGGAAGGTGTCCAGGCCGCGCAGCTTGCCCTCTTCCAGCCGCTGGGAGGCGAGCAGCATGTGCACACCCAGCGAACGGCCGATACGGCCGATCTGGATGAACATCTCGATGAAGTCGGGCTTCGCGGCCAGCAGCTCGCTGAACTCGTCGATGATCAGGACGAGCGACGGCAGCGGGTCGAGCGGGGCACCCGCGGCACGCGCCTTCTCGTAGTCGGTGATGTTGGCGTAGTTGCCGGCCTGCCGCAGCAGCTCCTGGCGGCGCGTCAGCTCACCGGTGATGGAGTCGCGCATGCGGTCCACGAGGGTGAGCTCGTCGGCCAGGTTGGTGATCACGGCCGAGACGTGCGGCATGGTGCTCATGCCGGTGAAGGTCGCACCACCCTTGAAGTCCGCGAGGACGAAGTTGAGCGTCTCGGACGAGTGGGTCACCGCCAGGCCCAGCACCAGGGTGCGCAGCAGCTCCGACTTACCGGAACCGGTGGCGCCGACGCACAGACCGTGCGGGCCCATGCCCTCCTGTGAGGCCTCCTTGATGTCCAGCATGACCGGCTCGCCGTTCTCGCCGAGACCGATCGGGACGCGCAGGCGCTCGTGCAGCGTGCGCGGCCGCCAGGTACGCGAGACGTCCACGCTCGCCGCGTCACCGATCTGCATCAGATCGGTGAAGTCCAGGTTAGCCAGCAGCGGCTCGTCCGCGTCCGCCGCACCGAGCCGCAGCGGCGCCAACTGGCGCGCCAGCGACTCCGCCTGCGCCTGCGACAGCACATCGGGGAGGCCGGTGAACACACCCGTGCCCGCCTCCAGCTCCATGGCGTCGGGCCACACCCGCACCGACAGCGAGCCGCGCAGCTCGTCGAGCTCACCGGGCACTACCTCGAGGATGGTCACGCCCTGCAGGCCCTCCGCCGAGGCGAGGACCGAGTCGGCCGGAACGCCACCGCCGTCCAGCACGATGACAACGTGCGGCTGGTCCAGCACCGGCTGGCCCTCCCGGCTCCACCGGGACCGGCCCTCGAGCTGATGGGCGATCATCTCCTCGAGCTCGCCGAGGTCGGAGCACATGAGCCGGCGCGTACCGGCACCGTCGAACTCCTTGTGCTGCGTGTGCGGCAGCCACTTGGTCCACTCCCACTCCACCGCCGCACCGGGCGCGGCCACGACCGCGATCAGCAGGTCCTCTGGCGAGTGCAGCGAGGCCAGCTGACCGAGCATCGCACGGGTCTGGCCGTAGACCGTCTCCGCGTCACCGGAGACCGTCACGTGGTAGAAGGAGCGCAGCCCGATCGCCAGCGGAAGAGCGTTCAGCGTGCCGTGGCCGGCGATGAACTGCTGCATCGCGTGCGCGGTCAGCGGCTCCAGCTCGTCCACCGGCGCGGTCTCCGGCGCGACCAGCGGGGTCGCAAGCTGCTGCGGCCCCAGACCGATCCGTACCTGGACGAAGTCCACATCCGTGGACCGCCGTTCCCACAGCCGCGAACCCTCGGCGACCAGCGCCCACAGCTGCTCCGGCGCCGGGTGGAGGTAGTGCTGGGCGTCGCGCTGCTTGTGCGCGGTGCGACGGACCTCACGCCGCTTCTGCGCCAGGTACTTGAGGTAGTCGCGACGGGATTCGGCCATCTGGCCGGACGGCCCCCTCCGGGCCCGCACGATCTGGGCGACCACCATGGCCAGCGTGGACGCCAGCATGAGCACACCCATGATCTTCATGAAGCCGCCGGCCCCCTGGGCACCCGGCATGAAGAAGAACGCCGCCGACGAACCCATGCCGAGCATGGGCAGCAGGTTCAACAGCAGGCTGTCGTCCTCGTTGCGAGGCAGTTCGGGAGGGGACTCGAGCTTGACCTCCTCACTCGGCACCTCCGGCGGGAACACCCGCGGCGGGCGCTTGACGATGACGACGCTCACCGATGCACCAGTCCTTCACGCAATCGCAATCTCGAACCGCCCCCCGTGGCGACGGCCCCCGTACGCACGTCAACTCGCCGGGCCTGCACGGCCCATGAGTCGGGCGTTGATCCTACTGTTCTACGGGACCACTGGGGTGGGTGGGGACGTGGAGACAAGGGGTGGGACGGTAGGGTGACGCTCCACACGAAGCGCGGAACGGGGATCGCCCTGCGTGCCGCGTCCGACAACTCAGTACTGGACGAGGGGGAACCGTCAGGTGAGCACGGTTTCAGCAACCGGATTCTGCAGAGTCACGGTGGCGGCACCGAACAGCCGGATCGATGTGGCACTCCCGGAGGATGTGCCTCTCTCTGACGTGTACCCGGAGATCCTGCGGCTGTCGGGACAGACCCCGGAGGAAGCAGCGCCCACCGGGTACAACCTGGTACGCAGGGACGGCACCGTCCTCGACGACGGTCGCTCGCTCGTCGAACAGCAGATTCGCGACGGCGAACTGCTGCTCATGCGGCCGTTCGCGGACTCGCTGCCGCCCGCCGTCTTCGACGACGTCGTGGACGCCGTGGCCGCCGCCGTCGAGACCGACCGCCGCAGCTGGAACGACGGCATGATGCGCAGCGTCGGCCTGGGCGCCGGCGCGCTGCTGCTGACGATGATGGCGCTGGTGCTGTGGTTCTCGGAGCCGATCGCCCACGACATGCACGGCCTGCCGGGCGTCATCGCCGGTGCCACCGGCATCATCCTCGCGGCGCTGGCCGCCATACGCGCCCGGGTCTACGACGACGACCACGCGGCGGTGGGCCTGGGCCTGGCGTCGCTGCCGCACCTGCTGGTGGGCGGCTCGGGCATCGTGGGCGTCCCCGCGGGCGAAGGCCCCGGACGGCTGCAGTTCCTCACAGGGTGCGCCGTCGTCCTCGTCGCATCCGTGCTGCTCGTCATGATGCTGCCGCGGAACGACGCGCCCTTCGTCGCCGCCTCGTTCACCGCCGGCGTCGGCGTACTCGCCACCTTCGCCGCAATCGTCACCGAGGCCGAGCCGCGCCACGCGGCCGCCGTCACCGCCGTGGTCATGGTCGCCGTCATCGGCTTCCTCCCCGGCTGGTCCGCCCGCTTCGCCAAGCTCCCCATCGGATTCCGCTCGCCCGACCAGGTCTCCAAGCGAGGCCGCGGCGACGACCAGCAGGAGCAGGAGCCGGTCGACTTCCGGCTCATCACCGACCAGGCGCGCCGCGGGCACGAACTGCTGCTCGGCCTCGTCGGCGGCTGCGCGGCCGGCGGCGTCGCCTCCGCCGGTGTGGTGCTCGGCTTCTCCACCAGCGGCTGGGCCCAGCTGCTGTCGCTGGCGGCCGGCCTCGCCACGCTGATGCGGGCCCGGCTCTTCCTCTACACCGCCCAGGTCGTGACCCTGGTCATCTCGGGCATCGCCACGATCTCCCTGCTCGTGCTCGGCCTCGCCCTCAACCCGCCGGCCGACATCATCAAGGAGCTCACCTACAACGGAAACGGCGCCCCGCTGGACATCCGCACGATCTGGCTGTCCGCCGCCGTCGCCCTGGGCGCCACACTCCTCGTGGCCATCGCCCTGATCGTGCCGAGGAAGGGTGTGACCCCGTTCTGGGGCCGCATGCTCGACCTCGCCGAAGGCGCGGCGCTGCTGTCGCTCGTCCCGCTCTGCCTGGCGGTGCTCGACCTGTACGCGGCCGCCCGTGGCATGACCAGCGGATAGCCGTTCGGCACCAGCAGCACACAGCGGCTGCCACCCGCCCGGGTGGCAGCCGCTGTGTCATGCGCAGGCCGCTGTGCCGTAGGCGTAGGCGTAGGCGTAGGCGTAGGCGTCGGGGTCGGGGTCGGGGTCTGCCGCGCTCAGAGGCTCCATCGCCTGCCGCCCACGGCCGGCCCCGCTTTCTCGGCCAGGGCGTCCGCGGCGGGCGACGCATTGCGCTGCCTCGGAGGGCCGGTCGGCCACGGCGTGCAGGCGCACAGCCGTGTCGGTGTCGGCGATGTCCCGGATGCATGGCCCGCTGTAGGCGCGCCCGACGGCCCCACCTCTAGGCTGCCGTCATGACCTCAACCGATCTAGACGAAGTCGGCGGCGAGCAGATCGGCCTCAAGGGGCGGACCGAGGAGCCCGAGGAGCCCGATGAGCAGCGCCGGCCATGGAGCCCCCGGGAGGCGCGCCGCATACGCATGGCCGCCGCCGGGACGATCATGGCCGCGGTCGCCGTCGTCCTCGTCTTACGGCTCAGCGCACACCCCTCGCTCCTGACCGTCGGCGTCTATGGTGCGGGCCTCGTCCTGTGCGGCGTCGTCATCGAGCTCAGCCGCCGCGGCCGGACCCGCCTCGGCACATGGCTGCTGGCGGTCGGGATCGTCGCCGTCGCCGCCGCCGACCAGCTCCTCGGCAACCTCTGAGGCCGGCCCGCACCTCCCTGACGTGCCTGGGCCGGGGCGATGCTGCCGGGCTGGTACTGTGGGCGATGGCCGTTTGCGTACGCGCCTCCGGAATGTCTGGAGGCAGCGCCCAGCGGACCCCGCCTCCCGAGTAACGGAAGCTCCCCTGAGATGTGGACCAGGGGCACTCGGTGGCCACGAAAAGACTACGAGGAGTACGCGTGTCGCTCGACGCCGCAACGAAGAAGCAGATCATGTCCGAGTTCGCCACCAAGGAGGGTGACACCGGCTCCCCCGAGGTCCAGGTCGCGCTTCTGTCGCGCCGGATCTCCGACCTGACCGAGCACCTGAAGACCCACAAGCACGACCACCACTCCCGTCGTGGCCTGCTGATCCTGGTCGGCCAGCGCCGCCGCCTGCTGCAGTACCTGGCCAAGAAGGACATCCAGCGCTTCCGTGCGCTGGTCGACCGCCTCGGCATCCGCCGCGGTGCGGCGGGCGCCAAGTAAGACGCCGTGAAGGGAGCGGTTCCCACTGGAGGGGGCCGCTCCCTTTGCTGTACGTGCGGAGTGTCGCTGCGACTTTGTAGGCTGGCTGACACAAGGCAATACGAATCCGCACACAGGACGTATGCGACGTAGGCGTACGTCACGCAACACAGAACGAGGAGGAGCGCCCCTCGCCGCCGCCGGTCCTCGGTAGTGGCCCCCGGGACACCTAAACCCCGGGTGCTTCGATCGAAGACCGGCCAGCACACAAGGCGCGCTTCTCCGCCCACCGTCCCCTGCCACACGGGCTCGGGGACGAAAACGAGGAGATTCCGCTGGTGGAGAACGAGACCCACTACGCCGAAGCCGTCATCGACAACGGCACCTTCGGCACCCGTACCATCCGCTTCGAGACGGGCCGCCTGGCCAAGCAGGCCGCCGGCTCCGCCGTGGCGTACCTGGACGACGACACCATGGTGCTGTCGGCCACCACAGCTTCCAAGAACCCCAAGGACCAGCTCGACTTCTTCCCCCTGACGGTGGACGTCGAGGAGCGGATGTACGCCGCCGGCAAGATCCCCGGCAGCTTCTTCCGCCGTGAGGGCCGTCCCTCCGAGGACGCCATCCTCACCTGTCGTCTGATCGACCGCCCGCTGCGCCCGTCCTTCAAGAAGGGCCTGCGCAACGAGATCCAGGTCGTCGCGACGATCATGGCGCTCAACCCCGACCACCTGTACGACGTCGTCGCGATCAACGCCGCGTCCGCGTCCACGCAGCTGGCCGGTCTGCCCTTCTCCGGCCCGATCGGCGGCGTCCGCGTCGCGCTGATCCGTGGTCAGTGGGTGGCCTTCCCGACGCACACCGAGCTCGAGGACGCCGTCTTCGACATGGTCGTCGCGGGCCGCGCCCTGGAGGACGGCGACGTCGCGATCATGATGGTCGAGGCCGAGGCGACCGAGAAGACGATCAAGCTCGTCGAGGGTGGCGCCGAGGCTCCGACCGAGGAGGTCGTCGCCGCCGGTCTGGACGCCGCGAAGCCGTTCATCAAGGTCCTGTGCAAGGCCCAGGCCGACCTGGCCGCCAAGGCCGCGAAGCCGACCGCCGAGTTCCCGATCTTCCTCGACTACCAGGACGACGTCCTGGAGGCGCTCACCGCCGCAGTCAAGGACGAGCTGGCACAGGCGCTCACCATCGCGGGCAAGCAGCAGCGCGAGTCCGAGCTGGACCGCGTCAAGGGCCTGGCCGCCGAGAAGCTGCTCCCGCAGTTCGAGGGCCGCGAGAAGGAGATCTCCGCCGCGTACCGCTCGCTGACCAAGACCCTGGTCCGTGAGCGCGTCATCAAGGAGAAGAAGCGCATCGACGGCCGCGGCGTCACGGACATCCGTACGCTCGCCGCCGAGGTCGAGGCGATCCCGCGGGTCCACGGCTCGGCCCTGTTCGAGCGTGGCGAGACCCAGATCCTGGGCGTCACCACCCTGAACATGCTCCGCATGGAGCAGCAGCTGGACACCCTCTCCCCGGTGACCCGCAAGCGCTACATGCACAACTACAACTTCCCGCCGTACTCCACCGGTGAGACCGGCCGCGTCGGCTCCCCGAAGCGCCGCGAGATCGGCCACGGCGCCCTCGCCGAGCGCGCGCTCGTGCCGGTGCTGCCCACGCGCGAGGAGTTCCCCTACGCGATCCGCCAGGTGTCCGAGGCCCTCGGCTCCAACGGCTCGACGTCCATGGGTTCGGTCTGCGCCTCCACCATGTCGCTGCTGAACGCCGGTGTGCCCCTGAAGGCCCCGGTCGCCGGTATCGCCATGGGTCTGATCTCCCAGGAGATCGACGGCGAGACGCACTACGTCACCCTCACCGACATCCTCGGTGCGGAGGACGCCTTCGGTGACATGGACTTCAAGGTCGCCGGCACGAAGCAGTTCGTGACCGCCCTCCAGCTCGACACCAAGCTGGACGGCATCCCGGCCTCCGTCCTGGCCGCGGCCCTCAAGCAGGCCCGCGACGCCCGTCTCCACATCCTCGACGTGATGATGGAGGCGATCGACCGCCCGGACGAGATGTCCCCGAACGCCCCGCGGATCATCACCGTCAAGATCCCCGTGGACAAGATCGGCGAGGTCATCGGCCCCAAGGGCAAGATGATCAACCAGATCCAGGAGGACACCGGCGCGGACATCACCATCGAGGACGATGGCACCATCTACATCGGCGCCGTCGACGGCCCGTCCGCCGAGGCCGCCCGCACCACGATCAACAGCATCGCCAACCCGACGATGCCGGAGGTCGGCGAGCGCTACCTGGGCACGGTCGTGAAGACGACGACCTTCGGTGCGTTCGTGTCGCTGCTCCCGGGCAAGGACGGCCTGCTGCACATCTCGCAGATCCGCAAGCTCGCCGGCGGCAAGCGCGTGGAGAACGTCGAGGACGTCCTGGGCGTGGGCCACAAGGTCCAGGTCGAGATCGCCGAGATCGACTCCCGCGGCAAGCTCTCCCTGATCCCCGTGATCGAGGGCGAGGAAGGCTCTGAGGACAAGAAGGACGACGCCGACCAGTGACGTCCCGTAGCTCCAAGGCGACGGCCCGCACCTCTTCGGAGGCGCGGGCCGTCGCCCGTACCCAAACCCTCCTCAAGGGCAAGGGCGGCATCGGCACGGTCCGCCGTACGACCCTGCCGGGCGGCCTCCGCGTCGTCACCGAGACCCTGCCCTCCGTACGTTCTGCGACATTCGGCATCTGGGCGCACGTCGGCTCCCGCGACGAGACCCCGACGCTGAACGGCGCCACGCACTACCTCGAGCACCTCCTCTTCAAGGGCACCAACCGCAGGAGCGCCCTCGACATCTCCGCCGCGATCGACGCGGTCGGCGGCGAGATGAACGCCTTCACGGCGAAGGAGTACACGTGCTACTACGCGCGCGTGCTCGACACCGACCTGCCTCTGGCGATCGACGTCGTCTGCGACATGCTGACGAGCTCCCTGATCCTCGAGGAGGACGTGGACGCCGAGCGCGGCGTCATCCTCGAAGAGATCGCGATGACCGAGGACGACCCGGGCGACTGCGTGCACGACCTGTTCGCGCACACGATGCTCGGCGACACCCCCCTCGGCCGCCCGGTCCTGGGCACGGTCGACACGGTCAACGCCCTCACCGCGGACCGCATCCGCCGCTTCTACAAGCGCCACTACGACCCGACGCACCTCGTCGTGACGGCCGCGGGCAACGTCGACCACGCCAAGGTCGTACGCCAGGTCCGCGCCGCCTTCGAGAAGGCCGGCGCCCTCTCGGGGGCCGCGGCCGAACCCCTCGCCCCGCGCGAGGGCCGCCGCGCCATCCGTACCGCCGGCCGCGTAGAGCTGCTCGGCCGCAAGACCGAGCAGGCCCACGTGGTCCTCGGAATGCCGGGCCTGGCCCGCACGGACGACCGCCGCTGGGCCATGGGCGTGCTCAACACGGCGCTCGGCGGTGGCATGTCGTCCCGCCTCTTCCAGGAGGTCCGGGAGAAGCGCGGCCTGGCCTACAGCGTGTACTCGTACACCTCGGGCTTCGCCGACTGCGGCCTCTTCGGCGTCTACGCGGGATGCCGGCCGGGCCAGGTCCACGACGTGCTCAAGATCTGCCGCGACGAGCTCGAGCACGTCGCCGAGCACGGCCTGTCCGACGACGAGATCGGCCGCGCCGTCGGCCAGCTCTCCGGCTCCACCGTCCTCGGTCTCGAGGACACCGGCGCGCTTATGAACCGCATCGGCAAGAGCGAGCTGTGCTGGGGCGAGCAGATGTCGGTCGACGACATGCTGGCGAACATAGCGGCGGTCACCCCCGACGACGTCCGCGAGGTGGCTCGCGACATCCTGGGGCAGCGGCCGTCCCTGTCGGTCATCGGCCCGCTGAAGGACAAGCAGGCCGCGCGTCTGCAGGAAGCGGTCTCCTGACCGCTCTGAGGGCGGTTTCCGGGCCGCGCGGTGTGCGACGGCCCGGGACCGCCGTGGTGGCGGTCCCCTGATCGCCTGATCGCCGTACGGGCGGTCTCCCCACTCCCGTCGGAACGTAAGGAACAAGGGATGAGCAAGCTGCGCGTGGCGGTACTCGGCGCCAAGGGGCGCATCGGCTCCGAGGCGGTCAAGGCCGTCGAGGCCGCCGAGGACATGGAACTGGTCGGGGCCCTGGGCCGCGGCGACAAGCTCGAGACGCTGGCCGAGACCGGCGCCCAGGTCGCCGTCGAGCTGACCACACCGGCATCGGTCATGGACAACCTCGACTTCTGCGTACGCCACGGCATCCACGCCGTCGTCGGTACGACGGGCTGGACCGATGAGCGCCTGGCGCAGCTGAACACCTGGCTGGAGGCGTCGCCCGGCACAGGCGTGCTGATCGCGCCGAACTTCTCCATCGGCGCCGTCCTGACCATGAAGTTCGCGCAGATCGCCGCGCCGCTGTTCGAGTCCGTCGAGGTCGTCGAGCTGCACCATCCCAACAAGGCCGACGCCCCGAGCGGCACCGCCACGCGCACCGCACAGCTCATCGCCGCCGCCCGCGAACAGGCGGGCAGCGCCCCGCAGCCCGACGCCACGGTCACCGCGCTCGACGGCGCCCGCGGCGCGGACGTCGACGGCGTGCCCGTGCACGCGGTCCGGTTGCGCGGCCTCCTCGCCCACCAGGAGGTGCTGCTTGGCGGCGAGGGTGAGACGCTCACCATCCGCCACGACTCGCTGCACCACAGCAGCTTCATGCCGGGCATCCTGCTGGGCGTCCGCCGCGTGGTGTCCACTCCCGGCCTGACCTTCGGTCTGGAAAACTTCCTGGACCTCGGCTGACGCACGAGCCGATCCGACGCTAGAGCTGAAGAGATGCGCGCAAAGATCACCTATGTCGTCACGGCTGCCGTCCTGGTCGTCTACTTCGTCCTGGTCGGCAGCCGGGGACTGCTGCTGATAGAGCAAGGCACCGCGCTCACCGTCACCTTCGGTGTCGCGGTACTGATCCTGCCCGTCATCGGCCTGTGGTTCCTCTGGAAGAACACGCAGTTCGTGCAGAGGGCCAACCGGCTCGCAGCCGAGCTCGACGCCGAGGGCGGCCTGCCCGTGGACGAACTGGCCCGTACGCCAGGCGGCCGCGTCGACCGCGACTCGGCCGACGCAGTGTTCCTCAAGCGCAAGGCGGAGACCGAGGACTCACCGGACGACTGGCGCTGCTGGTTCCGCCTCGCGGTCGCCTACCACGACGCCCGCGACACCCCGCGCGCCCGCAAGGCGATGCAGCATGCGATCGCCTTGCATGACGGGAAGCAGGTCCGGGCCTGAGGGCCCCTAGTCTAGGACGCCGCCAGGCCTACGGAAGTGTCTTCCGTAGGCCTGGCGGCGTTTGTGCTCGTACGACCTAGCGGGGCTGGTACTCGTACGCCCAGGCCTCGACGGAGTCGGCCGCCCGGTCGAACGCCTCGAGGCGTGCCAGGAAATCGGCGTCGTGGGTGGTGAGCAGCGGCTCCTGCTCGCCCGGCCGGTCCTTGCGTACGAGGACGAGGGCCTGGCCCTGCACGGTCCGCGGCAGGCCCAGCCAGCGCACCGGCTGCTGAACCGTCCGCACGGCCGCCACCTGCGCCCAGGGCACCGTCCGGGTCAGGAAGAAGCGCACATGGCGCAACCCCTTCGCGCTCACCCAGGTGCCCACCCGCAGCAGCCGCAGCGCGCTCACGATGACAAGCGCGGCCAGAGCCCCACATGCGGCGCCGCCCGAAGCCTTGCCGGCGAACGTGATGATCACGGCGGCGACGAGGACGTACGACGCGAGCAGCAGCAGAAGCGCGGCGGCACCCACGCGCCACGGCCCGGGCCGGTAGGGGCGCCGCCACCGGTCGCGGTCGTCGAAGGGCAGCGCGATATCTCCGGCTGCCTCGTCGAACGCGCGGTCTGCGGTCAGGAAGGGCAGGGGCACGACTGTTCCTCACTCGATCACGCACGGGCTGTGCCCGAGGAGGCTACCGAGCCGCGCCCCCGCCTACCACCCTTGGGGGCCCGAGAGGGTACGTACCAGGCCGTTCAGGCAGTCATGAGCGTCAGCGGCTGTCGGATGCCTCGGACTGCTGCGTATGCGCAGGTGACTGGTCGGCCGACAGCGCGGGGACCCCGAAGAGCAGGGAGCCCACGAGCCCGGCGACCACGGTGAGGCCGAGGAGCGACCGACCGGCGATCTGTCCCGCGCTGGCGCGCTGACGGGGAGGGGGAGTGACGTTGCTGCGGAACTTGTCGGCTTCGGCGATGAAGGCGAACGGGACGGGCTCGCGCCGACGGAACATGGGTGGTGCTTCTCCTCGGATGGATCGAACGGAACGCTGCTACCTACACAGACGCTCGACGATCTCCCATGGTGCCCTGATTTGGGGAATTCTCCGAAGTTCGACGCCGAATGTCGCGGCACTCCTGGATCGGCCGGTTGTCAGTGCCGGGTCGTAGAGTGGGCGCCGCCCGAGAGAAGTGATGGAAGGACCCCCCGAGCCGTGACCGACACCCCCGCCGACGACCCCAAGCCCAGCTTCCGCAGCGACGTCACCGTCGAGCTGGTGAAGCACGCGGCGAGCGACTCCGACGTGCTGTGGGCCGCCCGCGTCTCCACCGCAGGGGAGCAGTCCCTGGACGAGCTGAGGAAGGACCCGGAGCGCTCCAAGGGCCTGATCAACTACCTGATGCGGGACCGGCACGGCAGCCCCTTCGAGCACAACTCGATGACGTTCTTCATCAGCGCCCCGATCTTCGTCTTCCGCGAGTTCATGCGCCACCGCGTGGGCTGGTCGTACAACGAGGAATCCGGCCGGTACAGGGAGCTGCAGCCCGTCTTCTACGTCCCCGACGAGTCCCGCAAGCTGGTCCAGGAAGGCCGCCCCGGCAAGTACGTGTTCGTCGAGGGCACCCAGGCGCAGCAGGAGCTCGTCGGCCGCGTCATGGAGGACTCGTACCGCGAGGCGTACGAGGCGTACCAGGAGATGCTCGCGGCGGGCGTGGCGCGCGAGGTGGCCCGCGCGGTCCTCCCGGTCGGCCTGTTCTCGTCGATGTACGCCACGTGCAATGCGCGCTCGCTGATGCACTTCCTCGGTCTGCGTACCCAGCACGAGCTGGCGAAGGTCCCGTCCTTCCCGCAGCGGGAGATCGAGATGGTGGGCGAGAAGATGGAGAAGCTGTGGGCGGAGCTGATGCCGCTCACGCACGCGGCCTTCAATGCCAACGGACGCGTGGCTCCCTAGCGGCCGCTGGGCTCCTGGCTCCGCAGGGGACGGCGGTACAGATGTGCGCATCAGCCGAGCGACATGTCCGTATTGCGGCATTTGGCGAAGTTCATCTAGCCTGATCAAACGGACCCGGCACTGCTTGAACCCCCGAGCAGGCAGTGCCGGGCTCCACATATATCGCGACTTGTCGCATGCCCCGAGGGGGGACCCCGCGCTGAGCAGCGAGTAGCGTGTTACCCATGGCTCCGACCTCTACTCCGCAGACCCCCTTCGGGCGGGTCCTCACCGCCATGGTCACGCCCTTCACGGCGGACGGCGCACTCGACCTCGACGGCGCGCAGCGGCTCGCCGCCCACCTGGTGGACGCAGGCAACGACGGCCTGGTCGTCAACGGCACCACCGGCGAGTCCCCGACCACCAGCGATGCGGAGAAAACCGAGCTGGTACGAGCGGTGCTGGAGGCCGTCGGCGACCGAGCCCACGTCGTGGCCGGCGTCGGCACGAACGACACCCACCACAGCATCGAGCTGGCCCGCGCCGCCGAGAAGGCCGGCGCCCACGGCCTGCTGACCGTCACGCCGTACTACAACAAGCCGCCGCAGGAAGGCCTCTACCGGCACTTCACCGCGATCGCCGACGCCACCGAGCTGCCGGTGATGCTCTACGACATCCCCGGGCGCAGCGGCGTGCCGATCAACACCGAGACGATCGTGCGTCTGGCGGAGCACCCACGCATCGTCGCCAACAAGGACGCCAAGGGAGACCTCGGCCGAGCCAGCTGGGCCATCGCCCACTCGGGCCTCGCCTGGTACTCCGGCGACGACATGCTCAACCTGCCGCTGCTGTCCGTGGGCGCCATCGGCTTCGTCTCGGTCGTCGGCCACGTCGTCACGCCCGATCTGCGCGCCATGCTCGACGCCCACACGAACGGCGACGTCCAGAAGGCCACCGAGATCCACCAGAAGCTGCTCCCGGTCTTCACCGGCATGTTCCGTACGCAGGGTGTCATCACGACCAAGGCCGCGCTGGCCCTCCAGGGTCTGCCCGCCGGGCCGCTGCGTCTGCCGCTCGTGGAACTGTCGCCCGAGGAAACCGCTCAGCTCAAGATCGATCTCGCGGCCGGCGGGGTAGAGCTCTAACCACAGACTTCACAACTGAATACGAACAACCCGCAGGTCAGAGACCTGCCATCCATCCATACACGCATGTGCACGAACGTCATGCGCGCCACGTGCCGATCGGCACGTGGCGCGCATGGGCAGGAGAGTCTTTTGAGTCATCCGCATCCTGAACTCGGCGCGCCGCCGAAGCTGCCGGAAGGGGGCCTTCGCGTCACCCCGCTGGGCGGCCTCGGCGAGATCGGCCGGAACATGACCGTCTTCGAGTACGGCGGCCGCCTGCTGATCGTCGACTGCGGAGTGCTCTTCCCCGAGGAGGAGCAGCCCGGAATCGACCTGATCCTCCCGGACTTCACGTCCATCAGGGACCGCCTCGACGACATCGACGGCATCGTCCTCACGCACGGCCACGAGGACCACATCGGCGGCGTGCCGTTCCTGCTCCGCGAGAAGCCGGACATCCCGCTGATCGGCTCCAAGCTGACCCTCGCCCTGATCGAGGCCAAGCTCCAGGAGCACCGCATCCGCCCGTACACGCTTGAGGTCGCCGAGGGCAACCGCGAGCGCATCGGACCCTTCGACTGCGAGTTCGTCGCGGTCAACCACTCCATTCCGGACGCGCTGGCCGTCGCGATCCGCACGCCCGCGGGCATGGTCGTCCACACGGGCGACTTCAAGATGGACCAGCTCCCGCTGGACAACCGCCTCACGGACCTGCACGCCTTTGCGCGGCTGAGCGAGGAGGGCATCGACCTTCTCCTCTCGGACTCGACAAACGCCGAGGTCCCGGGCTTCACGCCGCACGAGCGCGACATCTCCAACGTCCTGCGCCAGGTCTTCGCCGGAGCCCGCAAGCGCATCATCGTCGCGAGCTTCGCCAGCCACGTCCACCGCATCCAGCAGATCCTGGACGCCGCCCACGAGTACGGCCGCCGGGTCGCCTTCGTCGGCCGCTCGATGGTCCGCAACATGGGCATCGCCCGGGACCTCGGCTATCTGCGGGTCCCACCGGGCCTCGTCGTCGACGTCAGGACGCTCGACGACCTCCCGGACGGAGAGGTCGTGCTCGTCTGCACGGGCTCCCAGGGCGAGCCGATGGCGGCTCTTTCCCGCATGGCCAACCGCGACCACCAGATCCGCATCGTCCAGGGCGACACGGTGATCCTCGCGTCGTCGCTCATCCCGGGCAACGAGAACGCGGTGTACCGCGTCATCAACGGGTTGACCCGTTGGGGCGCCAACGTCGTCCACAAGGGCAACGCCAAGGTGCACGTTTCCGGCCATGCCTCGGCAGGCGAGCTCCTGTACTTCTACAACATCTGCCGGCCCAAGAACCTGATGCCGGTCCACGGTGAGTGGCGCCATCTGCGCGCCAACGCCGAACTCGGCGCACTCACCGGCGTCCCGCACGACCGCATCGTCATCGCCGAGGACGGCGTCGTCGTCGACCTCGTCGAGGGCAAGGCGAAGATCTCCGGCAAGGTCCAGGCCGGTTACGTGTACGTGGACGGCCTCTCGGTCGGCGATGTCACCGAGACCTCGCTCAAGGATCGCCGCATCCTCGGCGAAGAGGGCATCATCTCGGTCTTCGTCGTGGTGGACTCCACCGCCGGCAAGGTCACCGGGGGCCCGCACATCCATGCCCGTGGATCCGGCATCGAGGACTCGGCCTTCGACGACGTCATCCCGAAGATCCGGGAATCCCTGGAGCGTTCGGCTCAGGACGGCGTCGTCGAGCCCCACCAGCTGCAGCAGCTCATCCGCCGCACGCTGGGCAAGTGGGTCTCGGACAACTACCGCCGACGCCCGATGATTCTCCCTGTGGTTGTGGACGTCTGACGGTCCGTCGGACATCGGCCAGGAGCGGGGCGCCTCGATTTGCATCGAGGCGCCCCGCTCCAGTACGTTTACGGCTCCGCCCAGACGGGCACCCGGCACACTTGTGAGCCAAGGGGCATCCCGGACGGGGCGGAAAAACCGACTCAGAACCTCTGATAAAGTCGGGTCCGCCGAAAGGGAGCCGCAAGGCAACCGATAGGCAAAAGGCCCTCCAACGGCCACCGGAAATGAATTCCGACCGGGAACGGAACGGAAAACGGATCTGGTAAGGTTGGAAACACCGAAGGGAAGCGCCCGGAGGAAAGCCTGAGAGAGTCTCTCGGGTGAGTACAAAGGAAGCGTCCGTTCCTTGAGAACTCAACAGCGTGCCAAAAATCAACGCCAGATATGTTGATACCCCGTCTCCGGCCGGTTCGGCTGGGGCGAGGTTCCTTTGAAATAACACAGCGAGGACGCTGTGAACGGCCGGGCTTATTCCGCCTGGCTGTTCCGCTCTCGTGGTGTCGTCCCGCAGTCTTTAATTAGGCGCAGTCGGGAAAACATTCACGGAGAGTTTGATCCTGGCTCAGGACGAACGCTGGCGGCGTGCTTAACACATGCAAGTCGAACGATGAAGCCCTTCGGGGTGGATTAGTGGCGAACGGGTGAGTAACACGTGGGCAATCTGCCCTGCACTCTGGGACAAGCCCTGGAAACGGGGTCTAATACCGGATAACACTCTCACGGGCATCTGTGAGGGTTGAAAGCTCCGGCGGTGCAGGATGAGCCCGCGGCCTATCAGCTTGTTGGTGAGGTAGTGGCTCACCAAGGCGACGACGGGTAGCCGGCCTGAGAGGGCGACCGGCCACACTGGGACTGAGACACGGCCCAGACTCCTACGGGAGGCAGCAGTGGGGAATATTGCACAATGGGCGAAAGCCTGATGCAGCGACGCCGCGTGAGGGATGACGGCCTTCGGGTTGTAAACCTCTTTCAGCAGGGAAGAAGCGAGAGTGACGGTACCTGCAGAAGAAGCGCCGGCTAACTACGTGCCAGCAGCCGCGGTAATACGTAGGGCGCAAGCGTTGTCCGGAATTATTGGGCGTAAAGAGCTCGTAGGCGGTCTGTCACGTCGGATGTGAAAGCCCGGGGCTTAACCCCGGGTCTGCATTCGATACGGGCAGACTAGAGTGTGGTAGGGGAGATCGGAATTCCTGGTGTAGCGGTGAAATGCGCAGATATCAGGAGGAACACCGGTGGCGAAGGCGGATCTCTGGGCCATTACTGACGCTGAGGAGCGAAAGCGTGGGGAGCGAACAGGATTAGATACCCTGGTAGTCCACGCCGTAAACGGTGGGAACTAGGTGTTGGCGACATTCCACGTCGTCGGTGCCGCAGCTAACGCATTAAGTTCCCCGCCTGGGGAGTACGGCCGCAAGGCTAAAACTCAAAGGAATTGACGGGGGCCCGCACAAGCAGCGGAGCATGTGGCTTAATTCGACGCAACGCGAAGAACCTTACCAAGGCTTGACATATACCGGAAACGGCCAGAGATGGTCGCCCCCTTGTGGTCGGTATACAGGTGGTGCATGGCTGTCGTCAGCTCGTGTCGTGAGATGTTGGGTTAAGTCCCGCAACGAGCGCAACCCTTGTTCTGTGTTGCCAGCATGCCCTTCGGGGTGATGGGGACTCACAGGAGACTGCCGGGGTCAACTCGGAGGAAGGTGGGGACGACGTCAAGTCATCATGCCCCTTATGTCTTGGGCTGCACACGTGCTACAATGGCAGGTACAATGAGCTGCGAAACCGTGAGGTGGAGCGAATCTCAAAAAGCCTGTCTCAGTTCGGATTGGGGTCTGCAACTCGACCCCATGAAGTCGGAGTTGCTAGTAATCGCAGATCAGCATTGCTGCGGTGAATACGTTCCCGGGCCTTGTACACACCGCCCGTCACGTCACGAAAGTCGGTAACACCCGAAGCCGGTGGCCCAACCCCTTGTGGGAGGGAGCTGTCGAAGGTGGGACTGGCGATTGGGACGAAGTCGTAACAAGGTAGCCGTACCGGAAGGTGCGGCTGGATCACCTCCTTTCTAAGGAGCACTTCTCACCAGGCCTCTTCGGGGACTTGGTCAGAGGCCAGAACATCAGCGAACGTCTGATGCTGGTTGCTCATGGGTGGAACGTTGATTATTCGGCACACTTGATCGTCTTCTCCTTCCAGTACTGCTCTTTGAGCGTGGAACGTTGAGGGGAGCGGCGAGTGTGTCGGGCACGCTGTTGGGTGTCTGAGGGCACGGGCTGAACGCTCGTTCCTTCGGTATGCCGGCCCCGGTAAAGATCCGTTTCGGCGGGTTGTGACGGGTGGTTGGTCGTTGTTTGAGAACTGCACAGTGGACGCGAGCATCTGTGGCCAAGTTTTTAAGGGCGCACGGTGGATGCCTTGGCACCAGGAACCGATGAAGGACGTGGGAGGCCACGATAGTCCCCGGGGAGTCGTCAACCAGACTTTGATCCGGGGGTTTCCGAATGGGGAAACCCGGCAGTCGTCATGGGCTGTCACCCATGCCTGAACACATAGGGCATGTGGAGGGAACGCGGGGAAGTGAAACATCTCAGTACCCGCAGGAAGAGAAAACAACCGTGATTCCGGGAGTAGTGGCGAGCGAAACTGGATGAGGCTAAACCTCAAGCGTGTGAGACCCGGCAGGGGTTGCGCTTGGGGGGTTGTGGGATCTCTTTTCTACGGTCTGCCGGCCGTGGGACGAGTCAGAAACCGTTGATGTAGGCGAAGGACATGCGAAAGGTCCGGCGTAGAGGGTAAGACCCCCGTAGTCGAAACATCAGCGGCTCGTTTGAGAGACACCCAAGTAGCACGGGGCCCGAGAAATCCCGTGTGAATCTGGCGGGACCACCCGCTAAGCCTAAATATTCCCTGGTGACCGATAGCGGATAGTACCGTGAGGGAATGGTGAAAAGTACCCCGGGAGGGGAGTGAAATAGTACCTGAAACCGTGTGCCTACAAGCCGTGGGAGCGTCGGACATCAGCTTGCTGGTGTCTCGTGACTGCGTGCCTTTTGAAGAATGAGCCTGCGAGTTTGCGGTGTGTTGCGAGGTTAACCCGTGTGGGGAAGCCGTAGCGAAAGCGAGTCCGAATAGGGCGATATAGTAGCGCGCTCAAGACCCGAAGCGGAGTGATCTAGCCATGGGCAGGTTGAAGCGGCTGTAAGAGGTCGTGGAGGACCGAACCCACCAGGGTTGAAAACCTGGGGGATGACCTGTGGTTAGGGGTGAAAGGCCAATCAAACTCCGTGATAGCTGGTTCTCCCCGAAATGCATTTAGGTGCAGCGTCGTGTGTTTCTTGCCGGAGGTAGAGCACTGGATAGGCGATGGGCCCTACCGGGTTACTGACCTTAGCCAAACTCCGAATGCCGGTAAGTGAGAGCGCGGCAGTGAGACTGTGGGGGATAAGCTCCATGGTCGAGAGGGAAACAGCCCAGAGCATCGACTAAGGCCCCTAAGCGTACGCTAAGTGGGAAAGGATGTGGAGTCGCAGAGACAACCAGGAGGTTGGCTTAGAAGCAGCCACCCTTGAAAGAGTGCGTAATAGCTCACTGGTCTAGTGATTCCGCGCCGACAATGTAGCGGGGCTCAAGCGTACCGCCGAAGTCGTGTCATTGCAGTACATACCCCTAACGGGGACTGTGATGGGTAGGGGAGCGTCGTGTGCCGGGTGAAGCCGCGCCGGAAGGCAGTGGTGGACGGTTCACGAGTGAGAATGCAGGCATGAGTAGCGATACACACGTGGGAAACGTGTGCGCCGATTGACTAAGGGTTCCTGGGTCAAGCTGATCTGCCCAGGGTAAGTCGGGACCTAAGGCGAGGCCGACAGGCGTAGTCGATGGATAACCGGTTGATATTCCGGTACCCGCTGTGAAGCGTCAAACATCGAATCCAGTGATGCTAAGCCCGTGAAGCCGCCCTGATCTCTTCGGAGTTGAGGGGAGTGGTGGAGCCGGTGACCCGAGCTGGTAGTAGGTGAGTGATGGGGTGACGCAGGAAGGTAGTCCATCCCGGGCGGTGGTTGTCCCGGGGTAAGGGTGTAGGCCGAGTGGTAGGTAAATCCGCCGCTCATCAAGGCTGAGACCTGATGCCGAGCCGATTGTGGTGAAGTGGATGATCCTATGCTGTCGAGAAAAGCCTCTAGCGAGTTTCATGGCGGCCCGTACCCTAAACCGACTCAGGTGGTCAGGTAGAGAATACCGAGGCGTTCGGGTGAACTATGGTTAAGGAACTCGGCAAAATGCCCCCGTAACTTCGGGAGAAGGGGGGCCACGCTTGGTGAGAGGACTTGCTCCTCGAGCTGGGGGTGGCCGCAGAGACCAGCGAGAAGCGACTGTTTACTAAAAACACAGGTCCGTGCGAAGCCGTAAGGCGATGTATACGGACTGACGCCTGCCCGGTGCTGGAACGTTAAGGGGACCGGTTAGTCATGATTCGTCATGGCGAAGCTGAGAACTTAAGCGCCAGTAAACGGCGGTGGTAACTATAACCATCCTAAGGTAGCGAAATTCCTTGTCGGGTAAGTTCCGACCTGCACGAATGGCGTAACGACTTCTCGACTGTCTCAACCATAGGCCCGGTGAAATTGCACTACGAGTAAAGATGCTCGTTTCGCGCAGCAGGACGGAAAGACCCCGGGACCTTTACTACAGTTTGATATTGGTGTTCGGTTCGGCTTGTGTAGGATAGCTGGGAGACTTTGAAGCGGCCACGCCAGTGGTTGTGGAGTCGTCGTTGAAATACCAGTCTGGTCGTGCTGGATGTCTAACCTGGGTCCGTGATCCGGATCAGGGACAGTGTCTGATGGGTAGTTTAACTGGGGCGGTTGCCTCCTAAAGAGTAACGGAGGCGCCCAAAGGTTCCCTCAGCCTGGTTGGCAATCAGGTGTTGAGTGTAAGTGCACAAGGGAGCTTGACTGTGAGACCGACGGGTCGAGCAGGGACGAAAGTCGGGACTAGTGATCCGGCGGTGGCTTGTGGAAGCGCCGTCGCTCAACGGATAAAAGGTACCCCGGGGATAACAGGCTGATCTTCCCCAAGAGTCCATATCGACGGGATGGTTTGGCACCTCGATGTCGGCTCGTCGCATCCTGGGGCTGGAGTCGGTCCCAAGGGTTGGGCTGTTCGCCCATTAAAGCGGTACGCGAGCTGGGTTTAGAACGTCGTGAGACAGTTCGGTCCCTATCCGCTGTGCGCGTAGGAGTCTTGAGAAGGGCTGTCCCTAGTACGAGAGGACCGGGACGGACGAACCTCTGGTGTGCCAGTTGTTCTGCCAAGGGCATGGCTGGTTGGCTACGTTCGGGAGGGATAACCGCTGAAAGCATCTAAGCGGGAAGCCTGCTTCGAGATGAGGACTCCCACCCACTTGATGGGGTAAGGCTCCCAGTAGACGACTGGGTTGATAGGCCAGATATGGAAGCCCAGTAATGGGTGGAGTTGACTGGTACTAATAGGCCGAGGGCTTGTCCTCAGTTGCTCGCGTCCACTGTGTTGGTTCTGAAACCACGAACAACCCCGCGTTGCGTTGCCGCAGCGTGGTGCGGTTGAGAGTTTCATAGTGTTTCGGTGGTCATAGCGTGAGGGAAACGCCCGGTTACATTCCGAACCCGGAAGCTAAGCCTCACAGCGCCGATGGTACTGCAGGGGGGACCCTGTGGGAGAGTAGGACGCCGCCGAACAATCTTTGATTGAGCTGGTCTCCCGACTTCGGTTGGGGGACCAGCTCTTTTTTGTTCTGCGTCATCTTGCGTTCACGTTGCGCGGTCAGCATCCCCCCATGGGGACAGTTGGAATCCTGAGGGCCGCTGGCATCGGAGCCGGCGACGAGGTCGTGGTGCCGGCGTTCGGTAACGTCGAAGTCGCCGAGGCTGTGGTCCTGGCCGGAGCAGTACCTGTCTTCGCCGACATAGACCCGGTGACGTACTGCCTTGATCCCGCGGCCGTTGCGGGTGCGATAACCCCGCGTACGGCGGCAGTCGTCGTCGTACACCGCTTCGGACGGCCGGCTGATGTCGATGCTCTGCGGAGCATTGGGCAGCGCCACGGCCTTCTCGTGCTGGAACACAGCGAGTTGGACGCGCCGCCGATCGACGGGGTGGCGCAGCGGCGAGCGCATGCCGCCTACCTCGACCAGCGGCTCAGCGGAGTGATAACGCCCATCGGTAGCGTGCGGCACACCTATCAGCAGTACGTCGTACGGGTTCCCGGAAACGGACGGCCGGACCGGGACGCCTTTGTACGGGCCATACGTGGCAGGGGAGTTGACGGACGTGTGCCGGTCAAGACACCACTGCACCGCATTCCCGGCTTCCGGCGCGACGTCTGTCTCCCGGAAACAGAGCGAGCCGCCGACGAGACTCTGGCGCTGCCCGTCGATGCCTCACTTTCGCGGCGCGAGATACACCGGATCGTCTCGGCCTGCAACGCGCTCGGCGGGCTGCTGCAGCCTGCGTTCTGAGCCCGTGGCCGGCTGTTCGGAAGACACGCGAGTTCGGGGTATGATTTATTGCGTTGCCGCGCGGGAAACCGCGTAAGGCGGCCGGCCCCTATAGCTCAGTCGGCAGAGCGTCTCCATGGTAAGGAGAAGGTCAACGGTTCGATTCCGTTTGGGGGCTCCACAGCACAAGGCCTCCGCCCATCGGGCGGAGGCCTTTTTGGTTCCCGGCCGAGGTCTCAGTCCTTCTGAAGACCCGGTACCCGCATCGCCAGAATCGCCATGTCGTCCGAGGGCGCGTCTGACGCGAAACGCTCCACAGCGCGCATGATGCGGGCGGCAACTGCGCCGGCCGTGAGGCCCGTGCAGGTGGTCAGAACATCCGTGAGGCCGTCGTCGCCGAGCATGCGCGTGCCCTCGCGGCGCTCCGTGACGCCGTCGGTGACGCAGAGCAGGACGTCGCCCGGGTCGAGGACGACCGTCTGCTCGTACAGCTCCAGATCATCCATGACGCCAAGAAGCGGCTGCGGTTCGGCAGCCGGTTCCACCGTGCCGTCCTGGCGCAGGCGAAGCGGCAGGGGGTGGCCGGCGCAGACCACCTTCAGCACGGCCGAGCCGTCCTCCTGGGGCCACAACTCGCCGTAGAGCAGGGTCAGAAAGCGGCTGCGTGCTCCCTCGTCGAGGATCGCGGCGTTGAGGCGCTCCAGGACGGCCGGGCCGCCGAAGCCCTCGCGTGCCAGCAGCCGCAGGGCGTGCCGGGCCAGGCCTGTGACGGCCGCCGCCTCCGGACCCGTACCGCAGACGTCGCCGATGGCGAATCCGTAGGCGCCGTCGCGAATGGGGAAGAGGTCGTAGAAGTCACCGCCGACCTCGTTGCCCTCGCCCGCCGCGCGATAGATGACCTCCACCTCGACGCCCGGCACATCGGGGAGTTCCGGAGGGAGCAGGCTGCGCTGGAGGGACTGGCTGATCGCCGTGCGCTCCGAGTACAGGCGGGCGTTGTCGAGGGCGAGGGCGGCCCTGCGGGAGAGGTCCTCGGCGAGTTCGAGGTCCTCCTGGCGGAAATGTTCGTCGGAGGGCTTGCCGAGGGTGAGCATCCCGATGACGCGGTTGCGGGCCACCAGTGGGAGGACGACGGTCTCTCCGCCGACCGCCGATGAGGTCGCCAGAGTCGTACCGATGCCGGAGCTCACGCTGGCAGGCTCGCCGAGGCCCAGGCTGCGCATGGAGGTGCGCAGCGCCGCCTCGTGGGCGGCCTCGGAGGGGGTGTTCCACACGCGGGCGCCCGGCGTCGGGACCGGGTCGGGCGGGGCGATGCGTGCCAGCAGGGCCTTGAGACCGTCGATGCGCTCCTCGTCCTCGTGCAGCACGTACGAGAGGTAGGGCTCGGACGACTGGTCGGCGATCGTATAGACCGCGCACCACGTGGCCAGGGTCGGGACCGTCATCTGGGCCATGAGGGCCAGAGTCTGGTCGCGGTCCAGGGTGCCAGCGAGGAGGTCGGATGCCTCGACGAGGAAGGACAGCGAGCCCCGGCGGTGTCTCTCCAGCTCGCCAAGTCGGGCGGACTCCACGGCGAGGGCGATGCGGTCGGCGGCGAACTGGAGGCGCAGGGCCTCCTCGTTGGAGTACCGGTCGGGCGCCTCCGCCGCCACGCCGAGGGAGCCCGTGAGGCGCCCCTCGACCTTCAAGGGAACCGTGACGACGGAGCGCAGTCCCGTGCCGTTGAGCAGCGGCACGGCGCCGGGGACCTCAGAGAGGTCCTCATGGACGGACGGCATGCGCGCCGAACCGTATCGGCCAGGCCCCGCTTCGACGGGGACGCGGGCGAAGCGCTGGCGGGCCGACGGCAGTCCGGTGGAGGCGCGGACCTCCAGCTCCGTCTCGTCGTCGGTTGCCAGCAGGAGGAACGCTGCGTCGCCGTCGAGCATGTCCCGGGCGCGCTCCACCGTGCGCTGCAGGAGCCCGTCCAGATCGTCCGGCGCCGGGGAGCCGATGAACACCTCGAAAGGGTCCGCAGCATGACCTTCGGTCAGGTTTGCGGGGTCCGGGTGGACCGGGCCGCGCAGCGGGGTCTGCAGGACGGCGCGCTCGTGGTCCCGTACGAGAAGGCAGACGGTTGACGGATCGCCGTCGGCGTCGCGGACCCGCAGATGCGAGGCGTAGACGGGGGTGACGCGGCCGTCGGCGGCGCGAATGCCGTAACTGCCTTCCCAGCGGGAGAGTTGGAGGGCCTCGGCGATGCCGGTGCTGGTGCCGGGGGTGTGCGGCCAGGCCGCGAAGTCCGTGAGGGGCTTGCCGGTGACCTGGTCTGCCACGTACCCGAAGAGCTCCTCGGCGTCCTCGTTCCAGGCCGTGACGGCGCCGGTCCGGTCGATCTGGATGACTGCGACCCGTACGCGGCCGTCGGCCAGCGGCAGCAGGTCGGTGGGGAGCGAGGGACCGGCTGTGCGGATCCCCACCGGCCGTTCTGGCAGGTCGAGTTGGAACCACACCTGTTTGTGCGTGGGGGTGTAGTCGACGCCCCAGCGGGAGGCGAGCGCGGCGCAGAGCTGCAGCCCCCTGCCGCCCTCGCGGTCGGGGCTGCCCATGCTCGCCAGGGACTGCTGGAGGGGGATCTCGCGCTCCGGGTAGCGGTCGGCGACCTCGATCCGTGCGCCGTCGCCTGTGCGAAGACAGAGGACTTCGGCCGCGGTGCCGGCGTGCACCACCGCGTTGGTGACGAGCTCGCTGGTGAGGACCACCGCGTCGTCGACGATGTCGGTGAATCCCCATCCCTGGAGGGTGTCGCGGACGAAGGAGCGGGCAGTAGCGACAGAACGCCCGACGGGGTCGAAGGTGGCAGCCGCGCGCGCGGTGATCACAGAACTCCTCGTACGAGTGTCGACGCCCAGGTCTCCCGTGGTCATACTGAGGCCGCCCCTCCGTTTGCCCGTTCGTTCCGGCCACCAGCCCTGGCCGGGCGAACCGGGGTGGTTGGACAGCCGCATGCAAGGTTACTTACCTTCACCGTCCATGCGGATGCGGGTTCCCAGTGTTTCCGCCCGGAGGGTGTGCGGACGGTGTGCGAAGCTGCCGAACTGTTATGGCCTGGTTCCGCCATGGTGAAACACTGGGCAGGCTTGAAGAGACAGCCCGGCAAGAGGTCGACCCCTGCGGGAGGGACACAGTGGAGTCTGGCGCGGCGACGCGGAGCTCGAAGACGCGCGCGAAAGGCGGACAGTCCCTGAACAAGCAGCGCACATCACGCAACGGGACAACCGCGGTGGACACCGCGGCTCTCAACCGGCTGCTCGCGGCCCTGGTGTCGATGCGGGACGGTAACTTCCGCAAACGGCTCACGGTCTCGGGCGACGGCGTGATGTCCGAGATTGCGGCGGTATTCAATGAAGTCGCCGACCGGAATCTCCACCTGACGGGAGAGCTCTCCCGGGTGCGGCGCGTCGTTGGCCGTGAGGGAAAGCTCACAGAGCGGCTCGAGGTGGGCGCCTGCGAGGGTTCCTGGGCTGCGGCGATCGATGCGTCGAACGCGCTTGTGGACGACCTCGTACGCCCCGTCTCCGAGGTCGGCCGGGTGCTGTCCGCGGTGGCGGAGGGCGACCTCCAGCAGCGCATGGAGCTGCGCTCACAGGGGTCGGAGGGTGGCGGGCATCCACTGCGCGGCGAGTTCCTGAAGGTCGGGCGCACCGTCAACAACCTCGTGGACCAGCTGTCCACGTTCACCGACGAGGTCACACGCGTGGCCAGCGAGGTCGGTACGGAAGGCAAGCTGGGCGGCCAGGCCCGGGTGCGCGGTATGTCCGGTTCGTGGAAGGATCTCACGGATTCGGTCAACACCATGGCGTACCGGCTGACGGCGCAGGTGCGTGACATTGCTCTCGTGACGACTGCAGTCGCAAAGGGTGACCTGTCGCGCAAGGTGACCGTCCATGTCGCCGGCGAGATGCTCGAACTGAAGAACACCGTCAACACGATGGTGGACCAGCTCTCGTCCTTCTCCTCCGAGGTGACCCGCGTCGCGCGCGAGGTGGGCACCGAGGGCGAGCTCGGCGGGCAGGCGCAGGTGCCGGGTGTGGCGGGTGTGTGGAAGGACCTCACCGATTCGGTGAACCTCATGGCCGGAAATCTCACCGCGCAGGTGCGGGGGATCGCTCAGGTCACCACTGCGGTCGCCAGCGGCGACCTGTCGCAGAAGGTCACGGTCAGCGCACGCGGCGAGGTCGCACAACTGGCCGAGACCATCAACCAGATGACCGAAACCCTGCGCACGTTCGCCGACGAGGTCACGCGCGTGGCGAACGAGGTCGGTGCGGAGGGGCGGCTCGGCGGTCAGGCGAACGTGCCGGGCGCGGCAGGAACGTGGAAGGACCTCACCGATTCGGTGAACACGGTCTTCCGCAACCTCACCACTCAGGTGCGGGACATCGCCACGGTGACCACGGCGGTGGCGAACGGTGACCTGTCGCAGAAGGTCACCGTCGATGTCGCGGGTGAGATGCTCGAGTTGAAGAACACCGTCAACACGATGGTGGACCAGCTCTCCAGGTTCGGTTCCGAGGTCACGCGCGTGGCGCGCGAGATCGGCGTCGAGGGCGAGCTCGGCGGGCAGGCGACGGTGCAGGGTGCGGCCGGTACGTGGAAGGACCTGACGGACTCCGTCAACACGGCGTTCCGCAATCTCACGGGGCAGGTGCGCAACATCGCCCAGGTGACGACGGCGGTGGCCAACGGTGACCTCTCGCAGAAGGTCACCGTCGACGTCTCCGGCGAGATGCTCCAGCTGAAGAACACCGTGAACACGATGGTGGACCAGCTGTCGAGCTTCGCCGACCAGGTCACGCGTATGGCCCGCGAGGTGGGCACCGAGGGCCGGCTGGGCGGGCAGGCGCAGGTGCCCGGTGTGGCGGGTGTGTGGAAAGACCTCACCGATTCGGTGAACCTCATGGCCGGAAATCTCACGGCGCAGGTGCGGGGGATCGCCCAGGTGACCACGGCGGTGGCCCGCGGTGATCTGTCGCAGAAGATCGACGTGGACGCGCGCGGCGAGATCCTGGAGCTGAAGAGCACCATCAACACGATGGTCGACCAGCTGTCCGCGTTCGCCGACCAGGTGACCCGGGTGGCGCGCGAGGTGGGTACGGAGGGCAGGCTGGGCGGTCAGGCCCAGGTGCCCGGCGTCGCAGGCGTGTGGCGCGATCTGACCGACTCCGTGAACGGCATGGCGGGCAACCTCACCGCCCAGGTCCGCAACATCGCGCAGGTCGCGACGGCGGTGGCCCGCGGTGACCTGTCGCAGAAGATCGACGTGGACGCGCGCGGCGAGATCCTGGAGCTGAAGAACACCCTCAACACCATGGTGGACCAGCTGTCGAACTTCGCCGAGCAAGTCACGCGCGTGGCGCGCGAGGTGGGTACGGAGGGCATCCTTGGCGGCCAGGCCGAGGTGAAGGGTGTCTCCGGCACCTGGAAGGACCTCACGCAGTCCGTGAACGGCATGGCGAACAACCTGACCATGCAGGTGCGCAACATCGCCGAGGTCACGACCGCGGTGGCCCGCGGCGACCTGTCGAAGAAGATCACCGTCGATGCCAAGGGCGAGATCCTCGAACTCGTCACCACCGTCAACACGATGGTCGACCAGCTGTCGAACTTCGCCGAGCAGGTGACCCGGGTGGCCCGCGAGGTGGGCACCGAGGGCCAACTCGGCGGTCAGGCCCGGGTCCCCGGCGTCACGGGCATCTGGAAGGACCTCAGCGACAACGTCAACCTGATGGCCAACAACCTGACCACCCAGGTGCGCCAGATCTCCCAGGTCACCACGGCGGTGGCGAACGGCGACCTCACCAAGAAGGTCACGGTCGAGGCGAGCGGCGAGGTCGCGCAGCTCGCGGACACCGTCAACACGATGGTGAAGACGCTGGGTTCGTTCGCCGACGAGGTCACGCGCGTGGCCCGCGAGGTGGGCACGGACGGCATCCTCGGCGGCCAGGCGCGCGTGCCGGGCGTGTCCGGTACGTGGAAGGACCTCACCGAGTCCGTGAACTCGATGGCGTCCAACCTGACCGGCCAGGTGCGCAACATCGCGATGGTGACCACCGCCATCGCCAAGGGCGATCTGACCAAGAAGATCGACATCGACGCACGTGGCGAGATCCTCGAGCTGAAGACCACCATCAACACGATGGTCGACCAGCTCTCGAGCTTCGCCGAACAGGTCACCCTGGTCGCCCGCGAGGTGGGTACGGACGGCCAGCTGGGCGGCCAGGCACGCGTGCGTGACGTGGACGGAACCTGGCGCGACCTCACTGAGTCCGTGAACGAGATGGCCGGCAACCTGACCCGTCAGGTGCGCGCCATCGCGGCCGTGGCCACCGCGGTGACCCGCGGCGACCTCAACCTCAAGATCGACGTCGACGCGGCCGGCGAGATCCAGGTCCTGCAGGACAACATCAACACGATGATCGCGAACCTGCGCGACACCACCCTCGCCAACAAGGAACAGGACTGGCTGAAGGGCAACCTGGCCCGTATCTCGGGTCTGATGCAGGGACGCCGCGACCTCGAGGACGTCGCCTCGCTCATCATGAGCGAGCTGACGCCGGTGGTCTCCGCGCAGCACGGCGCGTTCTTCGTGGCGATGCCCACGGACGACGGCAAGGACCTGGGCGCCGCGACCCAGGAAGATGCGTACGAGCTGCGCATGCTGGGCAGTTACGGCTACTCGATGGGCTCCATGCCGACGTCCTTCCGGCCCGGTGAGACCCTGATCGGCACCGCGGCCAAGGAGAAGCGGACGATTCTCGTGGAGAACGTCCCGCCCGGCTATCTGAAGATCGCCTCCGGGCTCGGGGACGCGCCGCCCGCGCACGTCATCGTCCTGCCGGTGCTCTTCGAGGGCACGGTCCTCGGTGTGATCGAGCTGGCGTCCTTCCAGCCGTTCACACAGATCCAGAAGGACTTCCTCAACCAGATCGCCGAGATGATCGCGACGAGCGTCAACACCATCAGCGTCAACACGAAGACCGAGGTGCTGCTCAAGCAGTCGCAGGAGCTCACCGAACAGCTGCGGCTGCGTTCGGAGGAACTGGAGCAGCGGCAGAAGGCCCTTCAGGCGTCCAATGCCGAACTGGAGGAGAAGGCCGAGCTGCTGGCCCGTCAGAACCGCGACATCGAGGTCAAGAACACCGAGATCGAGGAGGCCCGTCAGGTCCTCGAGGAACGCGCCGAGCAGCTCGCGGTCTCGATGCGGTACAAGAGCGAGTTCCTGGCGAACATGTCGCACGAGCTGCGGACGCCGCTCAACTCGCTGCTGATCCTGGCCAAGTTGCTCGCGGACAACGCCGAGGGCAATCTCTCCCCGAAGCAGGTCGAGTTCGCGGAGACCATCCACGGCGCCGGTTCGGATCTGCTGCAGCTGATCAACGACATCCTCGACCTGTCGAAGGTCGAGGCAGGCAAGATGGACGTCTCCCCGACGCGCATCGCGCTCGTCCAGCTCGTGGACTACGTGGAGGCCACGTTCCGGCCGCTCACCGCGGAGAAGGGACTCGACTTCTCCGTACGCGTCTCGCCGGAGCTGCCCGCGACGCTGCACACGGACGAGCAGAGGCTGCTGCAGGTTCTGCGCAACCTGCTGTCCAACGCGGTGAAGTTCACCGACTCGGGAGCCGTCGAGCTGATGATCCGCCCGGCCGGCAACGACGTGCCCATCGCCATCCGGGAGCAGCTGCTCGAGGCGGGGTCGCTGCGCGATGCGGACGCCGATCTGATCGCGTTCTCCGTCGCCGACACCGGCATCGGCATCGCGGCCAGCAAGATGCGCGTGATCTTCGAGGCGTTCAAGCAGGCCGACGGCACGACGAGCCGCAAGTACGGCGGTACGGGCCTCGGGTTGTCCATCAGCCGGGAGATCGCGCGGCTGCTGGGCGGCGAGATCCACGCCCAGAGCGAGCCGGGGCGCGGCTCCACGTTCACGCTCTATCTGCCGCTGTACCCGAGCGAACTGCCGCCGCAGGGCTACCCGCAGCTCGCTCCGGTGATCGAGCCGGGCGACACGGCGGCGTCCATGCGCGAGCTGACCGCGCCAGCGGCCGAGACGCCCGCTGAGGTGAAGTCGTACCGTGACACGCAGAACGGGCCGGCAGCGCTGTTCAGGCGGCGGCGCAGGGCGGTGGCGGCCGCTGATCAGCGGCCCGCCCTGCCGGGCCAGCCGGCGGGGCAGGAACGGGCCCAGGACGGCTGGGCGGGCGGGTCTGGACAGGAGTCGGCGCCCCTGGCGCGCCACGCCCTGCAGTTCGACGGCGAGAAGGTGCTGATCGTCGACGACGACATCCGCAACGTCTTCGCCCTGACCAGCGTCCTGGAGCAGAACGGCCTGTCCGTGCTGTATGCGGAGAACGGCCGTGAGGGCATCGAAGTCCTGGAACAGCACGACGATGTGACGGTCGTACTGATGGACATCATGATGCCCGAGATGGACGGATATGCGACGACGACGGCGATCCGCAGGATGCCCCAGTTCGCCGGGCTGCCGATCATCGCCCTCACCGCGAAGGCCATGAAGGGCGACCGGGAGAAGGCCATCGAGTCCGGGGCTTCCGACTATGTGACGAAGCCGGTCGATCCCGACCATCTGCTCTCCGTGATGGAGCAGTGGATGCGTGAGGAGTGACCGGGTGGCGGACGGGCGCTGTTCACTTGCTGACTGACTGTGCCCGAAGCCGTGTAGAAGTACGGGAATCGGGGAACCTTCTGGTCCCCCACCGCGTTTCTGCTACGTGCACAGTGACATCGCGGTGACAGGGTGTGGCGACGGGCAGGGTGCGGCTACCATGACCGGCACAAGGGCGGGCGGCGAAAGGGAGTCGTCCCCTGGGGCGGCGCCCGGTGCACTGCCGGGACGAGGAGGGCGGGCCATGGTGCAGAAGGCCAAGATCCTCCTGGTCGATGACCGGCCGGAGAATCTGTTGGCGCTGGAGGCCATCCTCTCTGCGCTCGATCAGACGCTGGTGCGGGCATCGTCCGGGGAGGAAGCGCTCAAAGCACTACTCACGGACGATTTCGCGGTCATTCTGCTCGACGTCCAGATGCCGGGAATGGACGGTTTCGAAACCGCTGCGCACATCAAGCGGCGGGAACGGACCCGGGACATCCCGATCATCTTCCTCACCGCCATCAACCATGGCCCGCACCACACCTTCCGGGGATATGCGGCGGGTGCGGTGGACTACATCTCCAAGCCGTTCGACCCCTGGGTGCTCCGCGCCAAGGTCTCGGTGTTCGTCGAGCTCTACATGAAGAACTGCCAACTGCGGGAGCAGGCGGCCCTGCTCCGGCTCCAGCTCGAGGGCGGCGGCAAGTCCGCGGTCGGCGACGCCAAGGAGCCCGCCAGTCTGCTGGCCGAGCTCTCCGCACGGCTTGCAGCCGTCGAGGAGCAGGCAGAGGCGCTGTCGAAGCAGCTCGACGACGACTCCGCGGACGCGGCCGCGGTGGCCACCGCGGCCCATCTCGAACGCAAACTCACGGGCCTGCGCAGGGCCCTGGACGCCCTGGAGCCGGGCACGGGGACGGGTGCGCCGTCGCTGCCCTCGCAGAACTGAGCCCTTGAGGGACCGTCAGTTCAACGCCGCACGGGGAGCGACACGAACGGGTGAAGCCGTGGGCACACGTGTCCCCTGTGCTCTCCGACGGTAACCTCACACCCATGGCCCCACGTCAGCCCGCAGCCAAGAGGTCGCCCGCGAAGAAGGCGGCCGCTCCGACGAAGGCTGCGGCGAAGAAGGCCCCCGCGAAGAGGGCGCCCGCCAAGAAAGCGGCAGCAAAGAGGGCGCCTGCCAAGAAGGCGGCACAGAAGCCCGCGCCGAAGCCGGCTCCCAGTCCGACCGGAGGCGTGTACCGGCTCGTGCGCGCCCTGTGGCTGGGCCTCGCGCACGCCGTGGGAGCGATGTTCCGGGGCATAGGGCGGGGCGCGAAGGGGCTTGACCCGGCGCACCGCAAGGACGGCCTCGCGCTCCTTCTGCTCGGCATCGCGCTGATCGTCGCCGCAGGTACCTGGTCGAATCTGCGCGGCCCGGTCGGCGACCTCGTCGAACTGCTGGTGACCGGTGCCTTCGGCCGCCTCGACCTGGTCGTGCCGATACTGCTCGCCGTCATCGCCGTACGCCTCATCCGGCACCCCGAGAAGCCCGAGGCCAACGGGCGCATCGTGATCGGCCTGTCCGCGCTGGTCGTCGGCGTGCTCGGACAGGTCCACATGGCCTGCGGCGCGCCGGGGCGCGGGGAGGGAAGCGCCGCCATCAGGGACGCGGGCGGGCTCATCGGCTGGGCCGCCTCCACCCCGCTGATCTACACGATGGGCGAGCTCCTGGCCCTCCCGCTGCTCATCCTGCTGACGGTCTTCGGACTGCTCGTCGTCACGGCCACACCCGTCAACGCCATCCCGCAGCGACTGCGGCTGCTCGGCACGAAGCTCGGCGTCATCCAGCCGGCGGCCGAAGAGGACGAGTACGCGACCGAGGACGACGAACGGTACGACGACCAGTGGCGCCAGGCCCTCCCCGCCCGCTCCCGTCGGCGGGGGCAGCCTTCCGCGGAGGCGTACGACCCGGACCATGCGGAGGAGGAGGCCCTGTCGTCCAGGCGGCGCAGGCCGCGGCGGGCCCCCGTACAGCCCGCGCTGGACCGGCCTCTGGACGCCGTCGATGTGGCAGCCGCCGCGGCGGCCGCGCTCGACGGTGCCGTGCTGCACGGCATGCCGCCCTCGCCGCTGGTCGCGGACCTGACGCAGGGCGTCGTGCTGGACCGGGCCGAGCGGGAGCAGTCCGTGCCGGTACCGAACGCACGTACCAAGGATGCTCAGCGGGGCACGGCCAAGGACCCGGCGAAGAACGGCGAATCGCAGGGCGCCGAACACACGTCCACCGTGCCGGACCTGACCAAGGCCGCTCCCGATGCGCCGCGGGATCTGCCGCCCCGTGCCGAACAGCTCCAGCTGTCCGGCGACATCACCTATGCGCTGCCCTCGCTGGACCTGCTGGAGCGCGGCGGCCCCGGCAAGGCGCGCAGCGCGGCCAACGACGCGGTCGTCGCCTCGCTCACCAACGTGTTCACTGAGTTCAAGGTCGATGCCGCCGTCACGGGCTTCACCCGCGGCCCGACGGTCACCCGCTACGAGATCGAGCTCGGACCCGCCGTGAAGGTCGAGCGGATCACTGCGCTGACCAAGAACATCGCGTACGCCGTGGCCAGCCCGGACGTGCGGATCATCTCGCCGATCCCCGGCAAGTCCGCCGTCGGCATCGAGATTCCCAACACCGACCGCGAGATGGTGAACCTCGGTGACGTGCTCCGCCTCGCGGACGCCGCCGAGGACGACCACCCGATGCTGGTCGCGCTCGGCAAGGACGTCGAGGGCGGCTACGTGATGGCGAACCTCGCGAAGATGCCGCACGTCCTGGTCGCCGGTGCGACCGGTTCCGGAAAGTCGTCCTGCATCAACTGCCTGATCACCTCGGTCATGGTGCGTGCGACGCCCGAGGACGTCCGCATGGTCCTGGTCGACCCCAAGCGCGTCGAGCTCACCGCGTACGAGGGCATCCCGCACCTGATCACGCCGATCATCACCAACCCCAAGCGGGCCGCCGAGGCGCTGCAGTGGGTCGTACGCGAGATGGACCTGCGCTACGACGATCTCGCGGCCTACGGGTTCCGGCATATCGACGACTTCAACCAGGCCGTCCGCAACGGCAAGGTGAAGCCGCCCGAGGGCAGCGAGCGCGAGCTTCAGCCGTACCCCTATCTGCTGGTGATCGTCGACGAGCTCGCGGACCTCATGATGGTCGCGCCGCGCGACGTCGAGGACGCGATCGTGCGCATCACGCAGCTGGCGCGCGCGGCCGGCATCCATCTGGTGCTCGCGACCCAGCGGCCCTCGGTCGACGTCGTGACCGGCCTCATCAAGGCGAACGTGCCCTCCCGGCTCGCCTTCGCCACCTCCTCGCTCGCCGACAGCCGCGTCATCCTCGACCAGCCGGGTGCCGAGAAGCTCATCGGCAAGGGCGACGGGTTGTTCCTTCCGATGGGCGCGAACAAGCCGACGCGTATGCAGGGCGCCTTCGTGACCGAGGACGAGGTCGCCGCCGTCGTCCAGCACTGCAAGGACCAGATGGCGCCGGTCTTCCGCGACGACGTCACCGTGGGCGGCAAGCAGAAGAAGGAGATCGACGAGGACATCGGCGACGACCTGGACCTGCTGTGCCAGGCCGCCGAACTGGTGGTGTCCACGCAGTTCGGATCCACCTCGATGCTCCAGCGCAAGCTGCGCGTCGGCTTTGCAAAGGCAGGCCGGCTGATGGATCTGATGGAGTCACGGAACATCGTCGGGCCCAGCGAGGGGTCCAAGGCACGTGACGTTCTTGTGAAGCCGGATGAGCTGGATGGAGTGCTCGCGGTGATCCGTGGGGAAGCTCAACCGTAGGACGACCGGAAAGCTCACTCGCAGGACGACGGAAAGCAACCGTTTCCCTTCCGCATACGTCAAGTTGAGGGAGGGAAGGCACCGTGTCCCACCATCAGCATGTCGGTCCATGCTGTTGGCGTACAAAGTGCGACCGCCCGGTTGCCCGACCCTTTCGTACCCCCCCTAGACTGAACCTCCAGCAGGTGGCTACACGCTCGAAAGGCGCCCCCGTGTCCATCGGCAACTCCCCCCAAGACGACCGCCCGTCGGAAGACGACGACCTGTTCGCAGACGACCGTCCCTCCATCGGCCGGATCCTCCAGCAGGCACGTATCGACGCCGGACAGACCGTCGAAGAAGTCAGTACCGTCACGCGGGTGCGCATCCCGATCGTGCATGCGATCGAACAGGACGACTTCACCCGCTGTGGCGGCGATGTGTACACGCGCGGCCACATCCGCACAATTGCGCGAGCGGTCGGCATCGATCCCGCCCCGCTTCTCGAGCGGTTCGCGGCCGAGTATGGCGGGCGGCCCGCGCCGACCCCTGCCGCGCCCATGTTCGAGGCTGAGCGCATCCGGCCCGAACCGCGACGCCCCAACTGGACGGCGGCCATGGTGGCCGCGATCGTCGCCGTGATCGGCTTCGTCGGGTTCACGCTGTTCAGCGGTGAGGACGGCGCGGACGGGTCGACACAGGTGGCTGAGGGGTCGACGTCGGGCAGCAGCAAGCCGACGCCCAAGCCCAGCCCGACCAAGACCGAGGAGACCAAGCCCGACCCGTCGGACAGCGCGATCGCGGCGGCGCCCGCGGACAAGGTCACCGTCATCGTGAGTGCTGCGGACGGCCGCAGCTGGATCTCCGCCAAGGATGTCAACGGGCGGCTGCTGTTCGACGGCATTCTGGAGCAGGGGCAGACGAAGACCTTCGAGGACAACCAGCAGATCGACCTCGTGCTGGGTAACGCGGGCGCGATCCAGCTGGCCGTGAACGGCAAGCCCATCGAAGACAAGTTCGAGACCGGTCAGGTCGAGCGCCTCACGTATACGAAGGGCGACCCCGAGGCCGGGTGAGCGCGGGGCGGCCGGAGGGCGACCACCGGGTGATCTTGAGGTAACCCTCCCGGCGGGGGCTGTCAGCGGGACAAAGTAGTCTGGGGCCATGCCCGAACGCCGTACCGTCGCACTGGTCACTCTTGGCTGCGCCCGTAACGAGGTGGACTCGGAGGAGCTCGCAGGCCGCTTGGAGGCGGACGGCTGGGAGCTCGTCGAGGACGCCGAAGACGCGGACGTAGCCGTCGTCAACACCTGTGGTTTCGTGGAGGCCGCCAAGAAGGACTCGGTGGACGCCCTCCTCGAGGCCAACGACCTCAAGGGGCACGGCCGCACTCAGGCGGTGGTGGCGGTCGGCTGCATGGCCGAGCGATACGGCAAGGAGCTCGCCGAAGCGCTGCCCGAGGCGGACGGCGTGCTGGGCTTCGACGATTACACGGACATCTCCGACCGTCTTCAGACCATCCTGAACGGCGGCATCCACGCCTCGCACACCCCGCGCGACCGGCGCAAGCTGCTGCCGATCAGCCCGGCGGAGCGGCAGTCCGCCTCCGGCGTGGCGCTTCCCGGGCACGGCGACTCCGCGGACGTCCCCGAGGACCTTCCGGAAGGTGTGGCACCGGCCTCCGGGCCGCGGGCGCCCCTGCGGCGGCGGCTCGGCGGTGCGACCCCCGTCGCCTCGGTGAAACTCGCCTCCGGCTGCGACCGGCGCTGCTCGTTCTGCGCCATCCCTTCGTTCCGCGGTTCGTTCATCTCCCGGCGGCCCTCCGACGTCCTGGGCGAAACACGCTGGCTCGCTGAGCAGGGTGTCAAGGAGATCATGCTGGTCTCCGAGAACAACACCTCGTACGGCAAGGACCTCGGCGACATCCGGCTCCTGGAGACCCTGCTGCCCGAACTCGCCGCCGTGGACGGGATCGAGCGTGTCCGCGTCAGCTATCTGCAGCCCGCCGAGATGCGGCCGGGGCTGATCGACGTCCTGACGTCCACGGAGAAGATCGCGCCCTACTTCGATCTTTCGTTCCAGCACTCCGCGCCGGGCGTGCTGCGCGCCATGCGGCGCTTCGGTGACACCGACCGGTTCCTGGATCTGCTCGACCAGATCCGGTCCAAGGCCCCGGCGGCCGGTGTGCGGTCCAACTTCATCGTGGGCTTCCCCGGCGAGACCGAGGCTGACCTGGCGGAGCTGGAGCGGTTCCTCACGGGCGCGCGGCTGGATGCGATCGGTGTCTTCGGGTACTCCGACGAGGAGGGCACGGAAGCGGCGACGTACGAGAACAAGCTCGACGAGGAAGTCGTCGCCGAGCGGCTCGCGCACATCTCGCGGCTCGCGGAGGAGCTGACATCCCAGCGGGCCGAGGAGCGGACGGGCGAGACCCTCGAGGTGCTCGTCGAGTCCGTCGACGGTGAGGAGGGCGTGGTCGGCCGGGCGGCGCACCAGGCGCCCGAGACTGACGGCCAGGTGGTGTTCACGAGCGGCGAAGGCCTGCGCGTCGGACTTATGGTCGAGGCGAAGGTGGTCGGCACCGAGGGCGTCGATCTGGTTGCCGAGCCGCTCCAGGGCAGCGCGTGTACCGAGGAGGCGGGCAGATGACCGGAGTGCCGGCGTCCGCGGCAGGCGGCTCCGGCGCACCGGGCGCTCAGGGGACGAAGCCGGCGCGCGGGGGAAAGTTGGGCGCCGCGGCCGTCAACGAGGCCAGCCTCTGGAACATCGCCAACCTCCTCACCATGGCCCGGCTGCTGCTGGTGCCGGCCTTCGTGATGCTCATGCTCGCCGAGGGCGGGTACGACCCAGCGTGGCGATCCCTGGCCTGGGCGAGCTTCGCGATCGCCATGATCACCGACTTGTTCGACGGTCATCTGGCGCGGACATACAACCTCGTCACCGACTTCGGGAAGATCGCCGACCCCATCGCCGACAAGGCGATCATGGGGGCGGCCCTGATCTGCCTCTCGGCCCTCGGCGATCTGCCCTGGTGGGTCACCGGTGTGATCCTCGGGCGTGAGCTGGGGATCACACTGCTGCGGTTCTGGGTCATCCGGTACGGGGTGATTCCGGCGAGTCGCGGCGGCAAGCTCAAGACGCTGACGCAGGGCGTCGCCGTCGGGATGTACATCCTGGCGCTGACCGGGCCGCTCGCCACGCTGCGCTTCTGGGTGATGGCCGTGGCGGTCGCGCTCACCGTGGGGACCGGGCTGGACTATGTGAAGCAGGCCGTGGTGCTGCGGCGGCGGGGAAGGGCGTCTGAGAAGGCGGCGGCCGAGAAGCCCTCGGACGAGGGCTCCGGCGGGGAGAGCTCCCCGCAGGCGGGCCCCCAGGATGCGGGCTCGAACGGGCGCTCCCCTGATGAGCTTGCTCTGGAGGAGGGCGCGGCGGCCAGGCGTGCGGCGGACGGCCGAACGGCGGGCGAGGAGCCCGAGCGGTGACGACCGCGGCTGCCGAGGTGGTGCGACTACTGAGGGTGAGAGGCGAGACGCTCGCCATCGCCGAATCGCTCACCGGCGGCCTGGTGGCCGCGGAGGTCACGGGAACACCCGGGGCCTCCAAGGCGTTCAGAGGTTCGGTGACCGCGTACGCGACGGATCTGAAGCAGAAGCTGCTGGGTGTCGACGGCCCCCGATTGGCCGAGTGCGGCGCCGTGGATCCCGAGGTGGCGCTGCAGATGGCCGCCGGGGTGCGCGAGGTGCTCGGCGCCGACTGGGGCATCGCGACGACCGGCGTCGCCGGGCCCGAGCCGCAGGACGGAAAGTCCGTCGGTACGGTTTATGTGGCGGTCCGTGGACCGGTCGGTGGCGGCAAAGTGGCCGCGCTGCGATTGAACGGCGACCGGGCGGAAATCCGTATGGAGAGTGTACGCAGCGTGTTGGCGCTGTTGCTCGAGGAGCTCGCCGGCGAGCAATCCGGGAATGCGCGGGCGCAGGATACGGAAGAGAACGGGGGGACTTGATGTTTGCAGCCCTGAGTGAACACGACATCGCTCCCCGCACGGCCGCGGCGCAAGGCGGTACGGTGGGGCGTGAAGGATGCGGCTACACGGTCCGAGGAGGGAGCCACCGATGATTCTGCTCCGTCGCCTGCTGGGTGACGTGCTGCGTCGGCAGCGCCAGCGCCAGGGCCGTACTCTGCGCGAAGTCTCCTCGTCCGCCCGAGTCTCACTCGGCTATCTCTCCGAGGTGGAGCGGGGGCAGAAGGAGGCTTCCTCCGAGCTGCTCTCCGCCATCTGCGACGCGCTTGACGTACGGATGTCCGAGCTCATGCGCGAGGTGAGCGACGAGCTCGCCCTCGCCGAGCTGGCCGAGTCGGCAGCAGCCAGCGCGCCGGTGCGCACACCGGTACGCCCCATGCTCAACTCCGTCTCGGTGACCGGTGTGCCACCGGAACGGGTGACGATCAAGGCGCCAACGGAGGCGGTGGACGTCGTCGCCGCGTGACGCTCACGCTTGCGTGAGAGCCCCGGCCGGGGCCGTTCGGGAGTCATCCCGGACGCTCTTCGGCCGGGGCTTTCGCTGTGTCGGAGGCTTGCTCTGATGTGACCCGATTCATCCGCTTGTGCCATGGTTGTGGCAGTCGGTCCTGGTGGAGCGGCGGCAACTCGGGGATTCCGAGATCCGGCATGTGCCAGACACGGGAGATCTGTGAGATGTGCGAGAAGCGGAGGACTGTCGGATGTACGTCGTGAAGAGTCCGTTGTCCGAGGCGGATCTGAAGACCGTGTCCGAGGCGTTGCAGGGCGCCCTCGTCGACTTGGTGGATCTCTCGCTCGTCGCCAAACAGATCCACTGGAACGTGGTCGGTCCACGTTTTCGCTCCGTGCATCTGCAGCTCGACGAGGTGGTGGACACGGCGCGCCTGCACTCTGACACCGTGGCGGAACGGGCCTCGACGCTGGGCGTCCCACCCGATGGGCGCGCGGCGACCGTGGCGGGCAGCAGCGGAATCGGTTCTGCTCCGGAAGGCTGGATCAAGGACACCGAGGCGGTCGCGACGCTCGTGGGCGCACTGGGCGCCGTGATCGCGCGCATGCGGGAGCGGATCGCGGCCACTGGTGACGCGGATCCCGTGAGCCAGGACGTCTTCATCGGCATCACGGCGGATCTCGAAAAGCATCACTGGATGTTCCAGGCGGAGAACGGCGGAGAGCGGCTGGGTGGCTGACGGGGCCCTGGATAGCTGAGGGACCCCTTTGAGGTATGGCATCGGGCATGGAGTCGTCGGCGACGTTCTAGGGACGGTTGGCGTCGGCTGGAGGTGGCGGCCATGGCAGGGCGGATCGTGCGCTGGGCGCCGGCCCTGGCAGTGGGCGCCCTGTGGTGGTGGGCCGTGCTCCGGCTCGCGCTCGCTCGGGACGCCGGGGTGCTGGAAGCCACCGTGGCCGTGGGCGGCTGGGGACTCAGCCTGCTGCCGGTGCACTGTGTGCCGAAAACACGGGCCACGGGGGTCGTGGGGGCGGTTCACCTGCTCGCGGGGCTGAAACGGCGGCGGGCACGCATGCGGCGTCGGCGCCCGCGGCCTGCCGGGTAGGGCGATCCCGGGCCGCCGGGTAGGGCGCTGCCGGTCCGCCGGTAGGGCGATCGCGGTTGTCGTCCTGCCGATGGTGTCGTCCTGCTCGCGGCGATCCTGGGTGTGGTCCGGCTGGCGGTGATCCTGGGTGTCGTCCTGCTGACAAGGGATGGTGGTGTCGTCCTGCCGACAGGGGTGTGGAACGGGCGCGTGTGCCGGTCCGGGCATGGCGCGTGTGCCGGCCGAGCGTGGCGCGTCTGCCGGCGGGGGTGGCGCGTCTGCCGACCGTGGGTCCGGACTACCAGGGCATGGCGACGCCGCCGTTCGGGCGGAGGATCTGACCCGTCGTGAAGGACGAGGCGTCGGAAGCCAGGTACAGGACGGCGTGGGCGATGTCCTCCGGCTCACCGACGCGGCCCAGCGGAGACATTCGGGCCATGAGTCCCTCGACGCCGGCCTGGGCCTCGGCGTCTTCGCGGTCGGTCATGGGCGTGCGGATCCAGCCGGGGGCCACGGCGTTGACGCGAATGCCGTGCGCGCCCACCTCCGTGGCGAGAGTCTTGGTGAGCTGGACGACCGCGGCCTTCGCCGCGCCGTAGCAGAGCAGGCCGGGGCCGCCGGTGTCGACGGCCCCCGAGGCCATGGTGACGATGCTGCCCCGTGTGCCCGTCGCGATCATGGACCGGGCCGCCTCCTGGCATGCGTACAGCACGCCCTTGAAGTTGACGCTCAGGACGCGGTCCAGGTCCTCGTCGCGCGTCTCCAGGACCGGGCTGCGGTGCATGATCCCGGCTATGGCGGCCATGACGTCGAGTCGGCCGGCCGCGGCGACGGCCTGGGCGAACTGTGGTCTGTCGGTCACATCGAGCGGGTGCGTATGGGCGGTGCCACCCCTGTCCTTGATCAGGGCGGCCGTCTCGTCGAGGCCCCGGATGTCGCGGTCCGCGCAGTGGACGGCGGCTCCGGCCTCCGCGAGGAGCACGGCAGTGGCACGCCCTATGCCGCTTGCGGCGCCGGTGACGAAAGCGGTGCGTCCGGTGAGGTCGTACGCGTCGACGGGCATGAGGCGACGGTACGAACTTTTCTGACGGTCAGTCAATTAGGCGTGGGCGGGCGGCTCGTAGGGGCCCGGGAAGTTGGCACGTTTGGCCTTCGCTGGTTCTACGGAGGTGTAGGCCCCCGTTGGCAGGTCGGGCACCAGTAGGTGGGGCGTTGCCGGCTTCCATCGCCCTGGTCGGCGGAGCGGATGGAGGTACGACAGCGCAGACAGGGGCGCGGCGCACGGCCGTAGACGTACAGGCGCTGGTCGCGGCGGCCCGTGGTGGAACGGGACAGGCGGTCGCGGTTGGCTTCGAGGACCTTCTTGGCGAGCGCGGGTAGTTGCGCGGCGGCGTCGTCGGTGAGCTCGCCGACGGGGAGCCAGGGCGTGACACGGAGGAGGAAACAGAGCTCGCTCTTGTAGACGTTGCCGATGCCCGCGAGATTGCGCTGGTCGAGCAGTGCCTCGCCGAGGGCGCGGGCCGGGTCCCGGAGCAGGTTGCGCAGCGCGAGGTCGGGATCCCAGTCCGGGCCGAGCAGGTCGGGGCCGAGATGGCCGACGGCCCTGTGCTCGTGGGTGGTGCGGAGCAGTTCCAGTACGGGGAGGCGGTAGCCGACGGCCGTGCTGTCAGTGGTGCCGAGGATCGCCCGGATTTGGTGCCCGGGACCGCCCCGCCAGCGCTCGCCGGGGGCGTACACCCGCCACGAGCCCTCCATACCGAGGTGCGAGTGCATGGTCAGCCCGCCCTCGATACGGGTCAGCAGGTGCTTCCCGCGCGGGATGACCTCCAGGACCGTACGACCCGTCAGATCGGCCGTGGCGTACTTGGGCACGCGCAGGTCGGACCGGATCAGCACATGGTCCGCAAGGGCAGCGTGCAGCTGATGCGCGGTGTGCCAGACGGTGTCTCCTTCGGGCATGGGTCAAGGGTGGCACGGGCCGGTGGCAGGGCTGGTGCGGTGGGTGGGGTTGCACGGGCGGACGGCAGGGCTGGTGCGCGGCGGGGTTGCATGGGCGGGTGGCAGGGCTGGTGCGCGGCGAGGTCAAACGGGCAGGTGGCACGGCTGTGCGGCGGATCGCGCGGGAGGTCGCATGGCTGGTGTGGCCGCCGAGAGTGCGGGAGACGGCGGGGGCCCGCCGTCAGGCCCGTATGCGCAGGCCGCGCGGCGTCGCGTGGAAGCCCGCTCCTTCCAGTAGGGCGGCGAACGGGGATGTCAGAGCGGAGGCGCCATTGATCCGCTCCACCGTGATCGTGCCGAGTGAGCCGGCCCGGGCTGCGGCTGCCAGGGACTCGGCGGCCGCGTGCAGACGCGGGTCGGCGGCGGCGGGGTCGTCCGGGGCGGTAGGCCAGGCCAGGAGGGTCTTGCCGCCGCGCTCCATGTACAGGGCCAGCTCGCCGTCGACGAGGACGACCAGGGAGCCGGCCTTGCGTCCCGGCTTGTGCCCGGCGCCGTCCGGGGGCTCGGGCCAGGACAGGGCCGCGCCGTAGGCATTCGCGGGGTCCGCGGCCGCGAGCACCACGGTCCGCGGACCACCCGGCCGCGAGCGAGTGGGCGCCCATCCGGGGCCGACAGGCCTGCCGTGGTAACCGTCCGGGAAGGCGCCCGGGTCGCCCGGGAACACCCCCGACTCCTGACCAGGTATCGCCTCGCCGCGCTCCTGCGCGGTGGCCGCAGCGCGCAGCCGGTCCACCGCGCCGTCCATCGCGAACTGCGCGGCGCCGAGCCCCTCGACGACATAGCCGCGGCGCGCCTGACCGCTCTCCTCGAAGGCCGACAGAATCCGGTACGTCGCCGAGAAGCCGCCCTCCACGCCCTCCGCGGCCACCGCACCCCGGGTCACCACACCGTGCCGGTCCAAAAGGACGCGCGCCAGGGCGTGAGCGCGCAGCGTCGGGTCCGGCTCGCGCGTCGGAAGCAGCGACCAGCGCCCGGCCACCGTGGGCGGGCCGGAGCGAGAAGCGGGGCGGGCGGCTGCTGTCAGCGTGCCGTAGCGGCCGCGCGGGATGGTGCGCTTGGCCCGGTGCGCCGTGGAGCCCGCGGTGCGACCCGAGCCGAGGAGTGAGCGCATCGGGGCGAGCGTGTCGTTGGTGAGCCGGCCGGACCAGGCCAGATCCCAGATGGCATCGGCCAGTTGGGGATCCGTGGCGTCCGGGTGGGTGGTGGCCCGGACCTGGTCGGCGATCTGGCGGAAGAAGAGTCCGTAGCCGCCGGAAAGGGTTTGAAGGAGGGACTCGTGGAGGGCCGTCAGCTCCAGGGGGTGGGGCGGTGGAAGCAGCAGGGGAGCGGAGTCGGCCAGGTACAGGGAGACCCAGCCGTCCTTGCCCGGGAGGGCTCCGGCGCCTGCCCACACCACTTCGCCGGCGGCCGTCAACTCGTCGAGCAGCGACGGCGTGTAGTCCGAGACGCGGGAGGGCAGGACAAGCTTCTCCAGGGCCGACGCAGGCACCGACGCACCCTGCAGCTGCTCGATGGCTCGCACCAGGCCGTCCACTCCACGCAGCCCATGCCCGCTCAGGTGCTGCCACTGGGGCAGGAACTGGGCGAGTGCGGCGGGCGGCACCGGCTCCAGTTCGTGGCGTAGCGCCGCGAGGGAACGGCGGCGCAGCCGACGCAGCACCGCCGCATCGCACCACTCCTGACCGATGCCCGCGGGGTGGAACTCCCCTTGTACGAGACGGCCGCCCGCCGCGAGGCGGTGCAGGGCCCCCTCGGTGACCGCGGTTCCGAGGCCGAAGCGGGCTGCGGCGGCCGCCGAGGTGAACGGGCCGTGCGTGCGCGCATAGCGGGCGAGCAGATCGCCGAGCGGATCCTTCACCGGCTCGGTGAACGCCTCGGGGACGCCCACGGGGAGCGCGGTGCCCAGCGCGTCCCGCAGCCGGCCCGCATCCTCGACCGCCGCCCAGTGGTCCGACCCCGCGACACGGACGCGAATCGCGCGGCGGGCGCCGGCCAGCTCCTGTGCCCACTGAGGCTCGGCGCCCCGCTCGGCCAGCTCGGCGTCCGTGAGGGGGCCGAGGAGACGGAGCAGGTCGGCGACGCTCTCGACGTCCTTGGCGCGGCGGTCCTCGGTGAGCCACTGCAGTTCCTGTTCCAGCTCGGTCAGGACTTCGGCGTCCAGGAGCTCGCGCAGCTCGGCCTGGCCCAGCAGTTCCGCGAGGAGACGCGAGTCCAGCGACAGCGCCGCGGCGCGCCGCTCGGCCAGCGGGGAGTCGCCCTCGTACAGGAACTGTGCGACGTATCCGAACAGCAGCGAGCGGGCGAACGGGGACGGCTCGGGCGTCGTGACCTCGACGAGGCGGACCTTGCGGGACTCGATGTCGCCCATCAGCTCCGTGAGGCCCGGGACGTCGAAGACGTCCTGAAGGCACTCGCGCACTGCCTCGAGGATGATCGGGAAAGACCCGAACTCGCTGGCCACCTGCAGAAGTTGTGCCGCCCGCTGGCGCTGCTGCCACAGCGGGGTGCGTTTGCCAGGGTTGCGGCGCGGCAGCAGCAGGGCGCGGGCCGCGCACTCCCGGAACCGCGCGGCGAACAGGGCCGAGCTGCCGACCTGGTCGGTGACGATCTGGTCGACCTCGTCCTTGTCGAAGGTGACATCCGCCGCGCCCACGGGCGCCTGCTCCGTGTCGTATTCGGTGCCGACGCTCATGGGCTCCTGGTCGAGCAGGTCCAGGCCCATGAGATCGGCGTCCGGAAGGCGCAGCACGATGCCGTCGTCGGCGTGCATGACCTGCGCGTCCATGCCGTACCGCTCGCCGAGGCGGGCACCCAGCGCCAGCGCCCACGGGGCGTGGACCTGGGCGCCGAAGGGGGAGTGGACGACGACCCGCCAGTCGCCCAGCTCGTCGCGGAACCGTTCGACGACGATCGTGCGGTCGTCCGGGACATGGCCGCAGGCCTGGCGCTGCTCGTCCAGATATGCCAGGACGTTGTCCGCGGCCCATGCGTCCAGGCCCGCGGCCACCAGCCGCAGGCGGGCGTCGTCCTTGGGCTGTGAACCGACCTCGCGCAGGAATGCGCCCACCGCACGGCCCAGTTCGAGGGGGCGCCCCAGCTGGTCGCCCTTCCAGAACGGCAGCCTGCCAGGGACGCCGGGTGCGGGGGACACCAGCACGCGGTCACGGGTGATGTCCTCGATGCGCCAGGACGTGGTGCCCAGCGTGAAGACATCGCCCACCCGCGACTCGTACACCATCTCCTCGTCGAGCTCGCCGACCCGGCCGCCGCCCTTCTTCGGGTCCGCCCCGGCGAGGAACACGCCGAAGAGTCCACGGTCGGGAATCGTGCCGCCCGAGGTGACGGCCAGCCGCTGTGCGCCTGGGCGGCCCGTGACCGTACCGGCGACGCGGTCCCACACCACGCGGGGGCGCAGTTCCGCGAAGGCGTCCGACGGATAGCGGCCCGCGAGCATGTCCAGCACCGCTGTGAAGGCCGACTCCGGCAGCGATGCGAAGGGCGCCGCGCGGCGGACCATGGCCAGCAGATCGTCGACCTGCCAGGTGTCCATGGCCGTCATGGCGACGAGCTGCTGTGCCAGCACGTCCAGGGGGTTGGCCGGGACCCGCAGGGACTCGATGGCGCCGGTGCGCATGCGCTCGGTGACCACGGCGGCCTGCACCAGGTCGCCCCGGTACTTGGGGAAGACCACGCCCGTGGAGACCGCGCCCACCTGGTGCCCCGCGCGGCCCACGCGCTGGAGGCCGGAGGCCACCGACGGCGGCGACTCGACCTGGACGACGAGGTCCACGGCTCCCATGTCGATTCCCAGCTCCAGACTGGACGTGGCCACGACTGCGGGGAGCCGGCCCGCTTTCAGGTCCTCCTCGACGAGCGCGCGCTGCTCCTTGGACACCGAGCCGTGGTGCGCGCGGGCGATGACCGGGGGTGCGCCCAGTGCGGCGCCCGAGCCGCCCATCAGCTCGGCCGGGCCGTGCGTCTCCTCCAAGGGCTCGCCCGTCGCCCGTTCGTACGCGATTTCGTTGAGCCTGTTGCACAACCGCTCCGCGAGACGGCGTGAGTTGGCGAACACGATCGTGGAGCGATGGGCCTGGACGAGGTCGGTGATCCGCTCCTCGACATGCGGCCAGATCGACGGCCGCTCGGCGGCCTGCCCGGAGTCGGCGACAGGGGATCCCCCGAGCTCCCCGAGATCCTCGACCGGGACGACCACCGATAGGTCGAACTCCTTGCCCGACTCCGGCTGGACGATCTCGACCTTGCGTCGCGGTGAGAGATAGCGGGCGACCTCGTCCACCGGGCGCACCGTCGCGGACAGGCCGATGCGCCGCGCCGGCCGCGGCAGCAGCTCGTCGAGCCGCTCCAGGGAAAGCGCCAGATGCGCACCGCGCTTGGTACCGGCGACCGCATGCACCTCGTCCAGGATCACCGTCTCGATGCCCGTCAGCGCATCGCGCGTGGCAGACGTGAGCATCAGGAAGAGCGATTCCGGCGTCGTGATCAGAATGTCCGGCGGTCGTGTGGCCAGCGCCCTGCGCTCGGCGGGCGGGGTGTCGCCGGAGCGGATGCCGACCTTCACCTCGGGCTCGGTCAGCCCCAGACGCACCGCCTCCTGACGGATACCGGTCAGGGGGCTGCGCAGATTCCGCTCCACATCGACCGCGAGGGCCTTCAGCGGGGAGACGTAGAGCACGCGGCAGCGCTTCTTCGGATCGGCCGGGGGAGGCGTCGATGCCAGCTGGTCCAGGGCGGCGAGGAACGCGGCCAGCGTCTTGCCGGACCCGGTGGGGGCGACCACCAGCACGTCCGAACCCTGCGCGATGGCCCCCCACGCCCCGGCCTGGGCGGCCGTGGGCGCGGAGAAGGCACCCGTGAACCAGCCGCGGGTGGCGGGGGAGAAGGCGTCGAGCGCAGACCTGACCATGCCCCCCATCGTGCACCCCGCCACTGACAATGGCTCCGACCTGCGCAATACGGTGACTCGGGCCTGCGCGAACACGCTGGTGACAGGGGTGCGGGCCCTCGGTGGCTGCTCCGGGCCCACGACGGCTGGCGCAGAATGGAGCGCATGGCGGGTACAGGGGAGCGGGCACGGCACTGGCAGTACGAGGAGCTGCCCGGCGTCGATCTGCTGCGCGCCCGCTACATCCGCAAGACCTTCGTCCGGCACACGCATGAGAACTTCGTGATCGCCGCCATCTCCGACGGAGTCGAGGTCTTCCACCACGGCGGAGCCGATCAGTACGCGGGTCCGGGGGCGCTCGCCCTCGTCAATCCGGACACCCCGCACACCGGCCGCGCCGGCGTCCCGGAAGGCTGGCGGTACGGCGCGGTCTATCCGGCGCCGGACCTCGTGGCCGCCATCGCCGCCGAGACGACCACGATCCGCGGCACCCCCGGCTTCGTCGAGCCGGTCCTCGACGACCCGTACGCGGCGCGCCTGGTCCACGAGGTGCTGCGTGCCGCCGAGGAAGGCAACGCGCTGGCCGCCGACACCCTGCTGAGGGTGGCGGTGACGCGGCTGCTGCGGCTCAACGGCGGCCCGCTCCAGCAGCGGATCGTGCGCAGCGCCGGGGCCCGTCTCGCGGCACGCGCGCGTGCGCGGCTGGAGGAGCGGCTGACCGATCCCCCGTCGCTGGAGCAGCTCGCCGAAGGTCTCGGCACCAGCCCCTTCGCTCTCCTTCGTGCCTTCCGGGACACCTACGGCATGCCGCCGCACGCATGGCTCACCGACGCGCGCGTACGTGCCGCCCGACGGCTCCTCGACGCTGGAACGTCACCCGCCGACGCGGCCGTCACCGTCGGCTTCACCGACCAGCCGCACCTCAACCGGCACTTCGCACGCATCATCGGGGTGCCTCCAGGGGCGTACCAGCGGGAGCGCAAGAACGTACAAGACTCGGGCAGGGCACTCCTCGTACCGTCCGAGGCGTGGCAGAACAGACAGCATCCCCACCCTCAGGCATAACCGGCACAGGCGACCTCGGCGCGTCCGCACCGGAGGTCCCGGCCAAGTCCGACGCAGCCGTAGTCCGCGACGCGCTCGGTGTCGGCGTAGCCGTCGGGCTCTCCGGCTTCGCCTTCGGAGTGACCTCGGCGGGCAGCGGCCTCTCAGTGCTGCAAACATGCGCACTCAGCCTGCTCGTGTTCACCGGAGCGTCGCAGTTCGCGCTGGTCGGGGCGCTCGCGGCCGGGGGCAACCCGCTCACCGCTGCCGCGGGCGCCTTCTTCCTCGGCGTACGCAACGCCTTCTACGGACTGCGCCTGTCACAGCTGCTCGCGCTGCCGCGCGCGGTGCGCCCGTTCGCCGCCCAGTGGGTGATCGACGAAACCACGGCCGTCTCGCTCGCACAGCCCACGCGACGTGCCGCTCGCATCGGTTTCGCGGTGACCGGGCTCAGCCTTTACGTGCTGTGGAACCTGACCACGCTGCTCGGGGCGCTGGGTGCCGAGGCCATCGGCGATACCGACGCCTGGGGTCTCGACGCGGCCGGGCCCGCGGTCTTTCTCGCGCTGCTGGCACCGATGCTGCGGACGACGACAGAGCGTGCCGTCGCGGGCATCGCGGTAGTCCTGGGCCTCGGTCTGCTGCCGGTGCTGCCCGCGGGTGTGCCGGTCCTGGTGGCAGCACTGGCAGCGCCTGCCGTCCTCTGGTTGGAGGGCTACAGATCCGGCCGCACTCGGGACGGCGCTGGGCGCCACGGACAGAGGGGCAAGGCAGCGGAAGGTAAGGAAGACCGTTGAACATCTGGATCGCCATCGGCGTGACCGCAGTGGGCTGCTACGCCGTCAAACTCATCGGTCTGCTCGTGCCCGCGGGCGCGCTCGAACGTCCCGTCGTGAAACGGCTGGCTTCTCTGCTGCCGGTCGCGCTTCTCGCCGCGCTCACGGCGCAGCAGACGTTCGCCGACGGACAGGCTCTTGTACTGGACGCCAAGGCCGCCGGACTCGCCGCCGCGGCCGTGGCGCTGCTGCTGCGTGCGCCGTTCCTGCTGGTCGTGGGGGTGGCCGTGGTGGTCACGGCCGCGGTGCGGGCGATGACGGGCTGACGTTGCCGGTTGAGGCCTCGTGGTCTGGTTGGGGCCCTCGGGTCGCGCTGAAAGGGAGCGGGCACCGGGCCGACGGACGCGCGCGTGGGGACTGTGGGACTGTGACGGCACGCGCGCGTGGTCTGCCTCATGTCGTTGCACCCTCGGCAGCGCACCTACGGAGACCGGAGGCGCAGTATCAGACGACGGCGGAGCCGTGTCAGACGATGGCACGCCCGTATGCCCGCAGAGTGCGCAGCGCCTCAATGGTCACGATCGGCCGGGACTCGAGGGCCGTCCCCGGTGCCCACTGCCGCCAGCGGATGGGCCAGCCGCCGTCCTCCTGCTGCTCGCGTTCGAGGAAGTCCAGCGAGCGCTCCATCTCCTCGTCGGTGAACCACGCGCGCGCGAGGGACTCCGGACCGCGCGCGTAGTCGTACGGGAAATGGTGTTCGCCCGGTGCGTAGCCGGTGGCGACGGGGTATGCGTCGAGCTGGTCGGGGTCCAGCACGGCGAGTCGCTGCTCGCGCACCATCCGGCCGAGCCGGTCGGCGGCCGCCTCCGCGCGCGGGCGGTCCGGTGCGCTGTCGAGGAAGACGACGGCCGCCTGGACCTCGTACGGATGGGATTTCCCCAGGGACTCCACCGCCTCCCAGCAGAAGTCGGTGGCCCGGAACAGCCACGCGTGCCACACCTCGTTGCGGTGCAGCAGGCCCACCACGGGACCGGTGGCGAGAAGGCTGCTGGGAGGGTCGTCCGCGACGGGCACGAAGGGCGCTGCCGGGTAGCCGCGCTGGCTGGGATGGATGGCCGGAAGTGCACCTTCCGGTGTCGAGACCGACGACAGATAGCGGCATACGCGCTCCACGCGTTGCCCCCCGCAACGCCCGATCGAGTCCAGCACGCGCAGCGCGTGCCCGGTGTGCAGCGGCTGGCTGACCGGGCCGCGCAGATCGGGTTCGAGCGCGTGACCGTACCCGTCGTCCTCATTGAGGTAGGCGGCCAGGGCGGTCTCGACAGGGTCGGCGCTGCCGTTCAGGAAGTGGTACGCGAACCGCCGCTGCTCGAGCACGCGTGCGGTGAGCCAGATGAACTGCTCGGCACGGGGGAGTGCGCTGTGCGGGGAGCGGGGAGAGAGCGGTGACGCGGACGGGGGGAGTGGGGATGCTCCGGATTCGGCCATGTTCCGACCGTAGGGCGGAAAGCGGTACCAGCAAGCCTCCCGGACATGGCTGCACTCTCAGGGCGGGATACTGGAGCCATGCGGTTGACGGTCTTCTGGCAGCGGATGGTGGAGCACTTCGGTGAGGCGTACGCGGACTCCTTCGCACGCGACCATGTGATGTCGGAGCTCGGCGGGCGCACGGTGCACCAGGCTCTGGACGCCGGCTGGGAGGCCAAGGACGTGTGGCGCGCGGTGTGCAGCGCGATGGACGTGCCGGCCGACATGCGCTGACCGGCCGAGAAGCGCTGACGAGACCCCGGGGAGGGGCGCTGACAAGCCCGATGAGGAAGGGCCCGGAGCCGATTGTCGGTGGTGTGGGCGACACTGGCTCGGTGGCATCGACAGACGAGACCGCGCAGGTGGATCAGGACACGGCTGCGCTCGGCACGCCCCCGCAGGCGACGGCGGGGCGTGCGGCCGGGCGCGGCGTCAGCATGCCGCGCTGGCTGCCGCGCGCCATGGTGCTCGCCCTGGCTCTGGTCGCCTGCTTCCAGCTGGGTACCTGGGCGTTCCACCAGCTGACGGGGCTGCTGATCAACATCCTGATCGCGTTCTTCCTGGCACTCGCCGTGGAGCCCGCGGTGAGCTGGATGGCCGCGCACGGCATGCGCCGTGGAACGGCGACCGGGCTGGTCTTCCTCGCTGTGCTGATCGCGGGCGCGGGATTCGTCACGCTGCTCGGCTCGATGCTCGCCGGCCAGATCGTGAGCATGGTCGAGGAGTTCCCGAAGTATCTCGACTCGGTGATCAACTGGATCAATTCGAGCTTCCACACCGAGCTGAGCCGGGTCGAGATCCAGAACAACCTGATCCACTCGGACTGGCTCCAGAAGTACGTGCAGAACGGCGCGAGCGGCGTCCTGGACGTATCCGCGCAGGTGCTGGGCGGCCTCTTCCAGCTGCTGACCGTCCTGCTGTTCTCGTTCTACTTCGCCGCCGACGGGCCACGGCTGCGGCGCGCACTGTGTTCCGTACTGCCGCCCGCCAGGCAGGCCGAGGTGCTGCGCGCGTGGGAGATAGCCGTCGACAAGACCGGGGGCTATCTGTACTCGCGCGGCCTGATGGCGCTGATCTCCTGCATCGCGCACTACATCCTGCTCGTGGTGCTGGAAGTGCCCTACGCGCCGGCGCTCGCCGTGTGGGTGGGCCTGGTGTCGCAGTTCATACCGACCATCGGTACGTATCTCGCGGGTGCCGTGCCGATGCTGATCGCCTTCACCGTCGATCCCTGGTACGCGCTGTGGGTGCTGGTCTTCGTCGTGATCTACCAGCAGTTCGAGAACTATCTGCTGCAGCCCAAGCTGACCGCGAAGAGCGTGGACATCCACCCGGCCGTGGCCTTCGGCTCGGTCATCGCCGGCACGGCGCTGCTCGGCGCGGTCGGCGCACTGATCGCCATCCCGGCGGCGGCCACGCTGCAGGCCTTCCTGGGGGCGTACGTGAAGCGGTACGTCGTCACGGACGACCCGCGCGTGCAGGGCCACCGGCGCCGGGGCGCGGGACCTGTCCCCGCGCGCGTGTGGCGGTTTCTGCAGGGCCCGAGGGACTCTCGGGTCCCGAGGGTCCCGTGGGCGCGCACTGAAGCTGCGACCGGAACTGCGGAGCAGGAGCAGCGCACTGCGTCGGCCAGCGGACGGGAACCGGAGCAATGACGGCCCGCGCGGGAGCGGTCTGAGGGCTGGGGTGCGGCCGCAGCGCAGGGGATACGGGCACTGTGGCGCCCGCACCCGTACTGACCGGCAGGTCCGAGCCCGCTGTACGCGGTCGATCCGGACTCGCTGTGCCCGGCCGCCTGGACACAGCCGTAGCAGGCGGTGCGGCGGCGCAACGCTCGCGGTGAGCGGCCGTTCTGAGTTCGCCGGCCCCTCCGAGTCCCCCGGGCGCGGTGCGCCGAGTCCGCCAAGGGCGCGGTGGCTCGAAAACTTCACGTGTCGCACTGGCGGCGAGCCGAGCGATCCGCTTGACACCAAAATCGAACATCCATTCTTATGGAGTGCCCGGCGGTGCTCGCTGGGGCGAAATCCCGGCGGATTCCCGCGGATTCACCCGAGTTATCCACAGGCCGGGCAGGCGTCGGAGCGCATTGTCAGTGGCAGGCGTTAGCGTCTTTGACGTGAAGCGATCGACTCAAGCAAACCGGGTGGAACCCATGGCAGGAACCGACCGCGAGAAGGCGCTCGACGCCGCGCTCGCACAGATTGAACGGCAATTCGGCAAGGGCGCCGTGATGCGGATGGGCGAGCGGCCGAACGAGCCCATCGAGGTCATCCCCACCGGGTCGACCGCGCTCGACGTGGCCCTCGGCGTAGGCGGCCTGCCGCGCGGCCGAGTGGTGGAGGTGTACGGCCCGGAGTCCTCCGGTAAGACGACCCTGACGCTGCACGCGGTGGCGAATGCCCAGAAGGCCGGCGGCCAGGTGGCCTTCGTGGACGCGGAGCACGCCCTCGACCCCGAGTACGCGCGCAAGCTCGGCGTCGATATCGACAATCTCATCCTCTCCCAGCCGGACAACGGTGAGCAGGCCCTGGAGATCGTGGACATGCTGGTCCGCTCCGGCGCCCTCGACCTGATCGTCATCGACTCCGTCGCGGCCCTGGTGCCCCGCGCGGAGATCGAGGGCGAGATGGGCGACTCGCACGTGGGTCTGCAGGCCCGACTGATGAGCCAGGCGCTCCGGAAGATCACCAGCGCGCTCAACCAGTCGAAGACCACCGCGATCTTCATCAACCAGCTCCGCGAGAAGATCGGCGTGATGTTCGGCTCCCCCGAGACGACGACGGGTGGCCGGGCACTGAAGTTCTACGCCTCGGTGCGCATCGACATCCGCCGCATCGAGACCCTGAAGGACGGCACGGAGGCGGTCGGCAACCGCACCCGCTGCAAGGTCGTCAAGAACAAGGTCGCGCCGCCCTTCAAGCAGGCCGAGTTCGACATCCTCTACGGCCAGGGCATCAGCCGCGAGGGCGGCCTGATCGACATGGGCGTGGAGCACGGCTTCGTCCGTAAGGCGGGCGCCTGGTACACGTACGAGGGCGACCAGCTCGGCCAGGGCAAGGAGAACGCGCGCAACTTCCTGAAGGACAACCCCGACCTCGCCAACGAGATCGAGAAGAAGATCAAGGAGAAGCTCGGCGTCGGTGTGAGGCCGGAGGAGCCGACGGTGGAGCCGGGCGCGGACGCCGCGGTCGCGGCAGCCACGGACGAGGCCCCGAAGTCGGTGCCCGCCCCGGCGGCCAAGGCCGCCAAGTCCAAGGCCGCGACCGCCAAGAGCTGATCCATGACCCGGAGGACCGACTGGCCGGAGTACGCCGATTCCGCAGGGCCGGACGATCCGGCGGGCCGGGGCCGCGGGGGCGCCGGCCCGGGTGGCGGCCCGAGCGGCGGCTTCGGTGAAGGCAGCCGCCGCGATGGGCGGCCCGAGGGCGGTGGCCGTCGGGGGCGCGGCGGATCAGGTCACCAGGACAGCGGCTTCCCCGCCTCGTCGAGGGCCGAGAACGGGGGGCTGCCTGGAGACCCGGCTGAGCAGGCGCGGGCTATCTGCCTGCGCCTGCTCACCGGGACTCCGCGTACGCGTAAGCAGCTCGCCGACGCCCTGCGCAAGCGGGAGATCCCGGACGACGTGGCGGAGGAAGTGCTGTCGCGGTTCGAGGAGGTCGGCCTGATCAACGACAGCGCGTTCGCGGACGCCTGGGTGGAGTCCCGGCACCACGCCCGGGGACTGGCTCGGCGGGCGCTCGCCCAGGAGCTGCGGACCAAGGGCGTGGACTCGAAGCTGATCGACGAGGCCGTCGCCCAGCTCGATTACGAGCAGGAGGAGGCGACCGCCCGCGAGCTCGTCGCCCGCAAGCTGCGCAGCACGCGCGGTCTCGACCGCGACAAACGGCTGCGACGCCTCGCGGGCATGCTCGCCCGCAAGGGCTACCCCGAGGGCATGGCCGTGCGAGTGGTCCGGCAGGCGCTGGAGGAGGAAGGCGAGGAAACGGAGTTCCTCGAGGACGAGGGGTTCTGAACCGAGGGGACTTCCCTGGAGGCGAGGCTCAGCGGAGCCCCGATGACCAGGAAAGCTCGCGCCGGTATGGCATCAGCACCGTCCGCCAGCGCGCTGGCCCTCGTCGCCACCTCGCTGCGGGCGGGCTGCGCTCAGGGTCCAGCCGTGACGCTGGCGACCGCCAAGGGGTAAGGGGCCATACGCAATTGGGCGCGCCCCTTACAGAGAGGCGCCCCCACCTGAGGGACCTGCCCGCGAGGCGGCCCCCTGCCCGGTCCAGGCGCACCCACCTGAGGCTCACACCCACGCACGCAATGGGCCTGGCGGCCCACGCAAGCCTGGGTGCCTACGACGTCACCGGCAGCCCTGCTGCCTTCCATGCCTGGAATCCGCCGACCAGGTCGGTGGCCCGGTGCAGGCCCAACTGGTGCAGGGAGGCCGCCGCCAGGCTCGAGGCGTAGCCCTCGTTGCAGATCACCACGATCCGCAGGTCGTGGCTCGTGGCCTCGGGGGCGCGGTGGCTGCCCTGCGGGTCCAGGCGCCACTCCAGTTCGTTCCGCTCGACGACGAGGGCGCCGGGGATCAGCCCGTCGCGCTCGCGCAGGGCCGCGTACCGGGTGTCGACCAGCAGCGCCTCGCCCGCCTGGGCAGCGTCGTGCGCCTCCTGGGCCTCGATCCGCTCGTAGCCCTCGCGGACCCGCTCCAGCAACTCGTCGATTCCGACCTGCTTTTGGGCGTGTGTGCTCACTGCCAGTCCTCCGGGCGCTCGACGTGCTCCAGACGCAGAACCTGTCCCGTACGGCTGTAGCGGCGGATCTGCGGAAGGGGCGGATAGTAGGCGTGAACGGAGATCGCGTGCCGGCCGGTGGACTCGTTGAGCACCTCGTGCACGTGGTGGCGGCCGAAGGCACGGCCCTGGCCGGCCGGTAGCTGCCGCTCCCGGTCCACCCCCTCGGTGAGTTCGAGGGACTTCCATCCGTCGGCGGGCAACCGGGTGGCGAGCGAGTACTCCTTGAGCTCGCCCGACGCGGTCACGAAGGCGCCGACCGAGTCGGCGTGGTCGTGCCAGCCGGTGCCGGTGCCCGGCGGCCAGCCGATCAGCCAGGCCTCGCTGCCGCCGGGGCCCTCGAGATGCACCCAGGTGCGCCCCTCGGGGTCGAGGGGGAGTGAGGCGATCAGTTCGGCGTCGGCGGCCACGCGCCGTACGAAGTCGAGGAGGTCCGCCTGCGTGGGGACCCGGGCGGGAGCTTCGGCATGTGCAGGGACCGCTGCGGCCGAAGAGTCCGAAGAGAGTCCGGAGACAGCAGGTACAGGTACAGCAGGTACAGCAGAGACAGAGGGGAGAACAGACACAGGCACCGTCCTGATGGGCGTTCGCGGGGGTGCGCGGCAACGCATCAGCGGCGCGCGCGGAAGTGGGGGCGAATTCAGCAGGACGGACGACACATGCAGCCCGCATAGCGGACGAGGTCCATATGGACCCTCCGCCACAGGCGCACATCGGTGTCGGTCACGTTCCGGAGTAGACCATGACGGAGGGGAGCGGTCAACTCAACGTCACTATGTGGACGCGCAGTGACGGCGAGTTGAGCGCCAACCGACGGCAGCCTCGCCGGCGCGGGCCCGCAGCGGCCTCGGCGACGCAGGCCAGCCACGGCCTCGCGGGCGTGGCTGCCTACCGCCGCCTGGCCACCGCGCACCGGCCATCGCTTCGCCAGCGCCGACCGGCAGCGGCTTGCCGGGCGCGGCCGGCCATCGCTTCGCCGACGTGCGCCGACCATCGCTTCGCCAGCGTCGGCCAGCGGCAGCCTCGCCAGTACGGGCGGCCACCGCCTCATCGGCGCGAGCCGGCCACCGCCTCGCCAGCATTGGGACGCCAGGCCTCGCTGGTGCGGGCGGGCCACGGCCTCGTCAGTGCGCGCCGACCCCACCTTGCCAGCTACTCGCCAGCGTCGGCCAGCGGCAGCCTCGCCACCGTCGACCGGCCCCCCGCCTCGCCAGCCCGCGCCCCCCAACCTCTCGCCGGCGGGCGCCGCCCCGCCAATCAGCGCACACCCGCCCCGCCCTATCAGCGCGGGCCGGCCGCCGCCCCGTTGGTCTCAGCCTTAGCGGACCCGCCCAAGGCCGCCTCGGCTGCCGTATACAGCTCCGCAGGCCGCACCCCGCCCAGTGCCGTGACCAGGTGTCCGTCGGGGCGGATCAGCAGGACGGTGTGGGGGGACGCGCCCGGGTAGCTTTCGGCGACCAGGAGTTCCGCCGGGTGGGGCAGTGCCGTGACCGCGGCGGCGAGGCGCGGCATGATTCCGGCCGTCATCCAGTGCCGCCGCTCCCACACGCCCGTGCCGGGTGCGACCAGCAGGACGAGGAGCCGGTTGTGGCCGAGCCGCTCTCGCAGCCGTACGAAGGAGCCGTCTTCCCCGGTGGCGCGTACGTCGGTCACGGGCGTGCCGGGAGCCGTGTCCACCGTCACTTCCGCCTCGGAGGGCGCGGGCGCCAGTGGCGAGGCCGCATACGATCCGGGCGCGCCCAGCGGGCCACGGCCCAGGTGACCGTCCGTGAGCAGTATGTCGTGGCCGCGCGCCGTCCCCGGCAGATGGGCGCGCAGGCCTCCGCCGCCGCGCAGTATCGGCAGCGACTGGTCGGCGGCGCGCAGCCGGGCGGCGACGACGGCGCGCCGCTCGGTCTGGTAGCTGTTCAGGAGCGCCTCGTGGGGCCCGTGGTGCCAGGCCAGCGCCAGCTTCCAGGCCAGGTTGTCCGCATCCCGCAGCCCCTCGTCCACGCCCTGCGTACCGAGCGCACCGAGCAGATGTGCGGCGTCCCCGGCGAGGAAGACGCGGCCGTTCCGCCACCGCCGCGCGAGGCGGTGGTGCACGGTGTGGACGCCGGTGTCGAGCAGTTCGTATGCCGGAGTGGTGCCGTCGTGCCAGCCCGCGAGGGTCTCCCGGATGCGTGCCACGAGGGACTCGGGCGTGACCAGCTCGTTGCCCTGGGGGAGCAGCCAGTCCAGGCGCCAGGCGCCGTCGGCGAGGGGCCGGGCGGTCACCTCGCTGCCCGCGAGCCGCCACGGCGGCATCCGGTGCAGCAACGCCTCACCGGGCCACGGGAGTTCCGTACGCAGCGCCGCGACCGCATGCCGCTCGACGGCCGTGCGTCCGGCGAAGCGGATGTCGACGAGCTTGCGCACCGTCGACCGCGGCCCGTCGCAGCCGACCAGATAACTCCCGCGCCACCAGGTGCCTTTGGGCCCCCTGGTGTGCGCCGTCACGCCCGCCGTCTCCTGCTCGAGGGAGTCGAGCCGGTTCTCCACCGCCACCTTGACGAGCGGCTCCCGGGCGATGGCGGCGCGCAGGGACGAGGTCAGCACATGCTGTGCCAGATGCAGCGGGGCGGGATCCTCGGCACCGAAGGTGATCTGCCGCATCACCTGCTTGCGCCGCAGTGACCGCCATCCGGACCAGCGGGCGCCGTTGTCCGCGAACGAGACCCCGGCAAGCCGCTCCACGAGATCGGCGATGTCCTCACGTAGAACGACCGTCCGCGCGGCCCTCGGCTCGTCCTTGCCGGGCCCTTCGTCGAGTACGACGGTGGGGACCTCGTGACGCGCGAGGGCCAGAGCGAGCGTCAGCCCGACGGGTCCCGCCCCGACGACGATCACCGGGTCCACGGCGCGGCGCCCCCTGCCCCGGGAGCCTGGCGGGAAGCCCTGGGCATCGTAAGAAAACTGGCAGTTGGAGCGGGGTGCGCGGTCACAGAACGTATGCAACCCATTGCCGGTGCTTGCGTCAAGTGACGGAGGCAGTGGCGATCACGCCACTGCCTCCGTTTGCTCACGACTCGTCAGGTCCTGTGCCGAGCCGCTCGGTTTTGATGTGTTCGATGTGTTCCGATGCCGAGCGGATCACTTGTTGCCGAGGTCCGGCCCACCGGGCCCACCTGGAGAATCCGGCCCGTCGGACTCATCGCCGTCTCGCGGGTCCGCCTGACCGCCGGCAGCGGAACCAGCGACCTCGTCGGCCGGCGCGACCGGCACACCGGGGGCCTCCGGAGCGGCGGCCACCGGGCCCAAGGGGCCTTCCGATGCGTCAAGCACGCCGGGCGCCTCCGCCGGCTCGGCGGCCGCGGCCACCGCGATACCGGTCTTGGCACGCCGCCCGCGCCGCTCGATCCAGGTCGCAAGCGAGGACAGGGCGAGGCACAGCAGGATGTAGATGGCACCGACGACGATGACGACCGCGGTGATCGGGTTGTCGCCGTTGACGATGATGTTGTTCGCCATCATCCGGGCCGCGTAGAGCAGCTCCGCGTACGTGATGATGTAGCCGAGAGAGGTGTCCTTCAGGGTCACCACCAGCTGGCTGATCATCGTCGGGAGCATCGACCGGACGGCCTGGGGCACCAGGAGCATGGTCATCACCTGGGTCTTGCGCAGACCCAGGGCGTACGCGGCCTCGACCTGTCCGCGGGGGACGGCGTTGATACCGGCCCTCAGGACCTCCGCCTGCACACAGCCGTTGTAGACCGTGAGACCGATGACGAGAGCCCAGAAGGCGGTGTTCTCACCGACGACGCCGAGGTCGTCCTTGTAGCTGAGGAAGACCACCCACAGGGCGTAGATCGTGATCAGCAGCGGGACGGCACGGAAGAGCTCGATGAAGCCGGTCGCCAGCCAGCTGACCGGCTTGTGGTCGGAGAGCCGGGCGACGGCCAGCAGCAGGCCGAGCACCAGCGACAGCACACCGGCGAGCGCGAAGACCTTCAGCGTGCTCAGCACACCGTCGCGGATGTTCGCCCGCACGCCGGCGTTGTTGAAGATGTTCCACACCTCGGGCTCGAGCACGCCCTTGACGTTCAGCCGGTAGATCGCGAAGACGATCAGGCCGAGAACGGCCGCCGAACCGACGACGGTGAAGACGATGTTGCGGACGCGGGCCTTGGGGCCCGGGGCGTCGTACAGGACGCTCGAACTCATCGTGCGACCCCCATGCGCCGCTCGAGCAGCCGGAAGAGACCGCTGATGGTGAAGGTGATGACCAGGTAGCCGATGGCCACCCAGAGGAAGATCCAGGCGATGGCGAAGCCCTTGTCGCTGAGCAGCTTCTGCACCCCGAACAGCTCGGTGACGCTGAACGCGCCCGCGATCGCCGAGTTCTTGGTGAGTGCGATGAAGATCGAGCTGAGCGGTGGGATCACGGTGCGGGTGGCCTGCGGCAGGACGATCAGCCGCAGCGTCTGGAAGAAGGTCATGCCGATGGACCGGGCGGCCTCGGCCTGGCCGAGCGGCACCGTGTTGATGCCGGAGCGGACGGCCTCACAGACGAAGGCCGAGGTGTAGAAGCCGAGCGCCAGCAGCGCCTTGGTCCACGGGTTGAGGCCCGGGGCGAAGATCACCGGGACGACGAACCAGGCGACCAGGAAGAGCAGGGTCAGCGGGGTGTTGCGGAACAGCGTGACCCAGGCGGTGCCGAAGAACCGGAGCGGGGCGATGGGCGAGACCCGGAAACCGGCTATGACGACACCCAGCACCATCGCGAGGAGTCCGCTGGCCAGGGTCAGCAGGACGGTGCCTATGAACCCCTCGCGGAACTCCGGGAGATGGTCGAGCAGTACGTTCACGGGATAGTCCTCGTGGGCGGCAGCGGACGGGCAGAGGGGACCGCGCCCCGTACACACCGGCGGTGGTGCGTACGGGACGGGCGGTTCACTGCCGAAGGATCAGACAGTGCGCGAGGTGGGGGCACCTCCCAGGCCCCTGAGGCACTGGGGAGGCCGCGGGCTTGTCGGCCCGCGGCCCACTCCGTGGCGGCCCCGGGGGCTGTCAGGCCCGCGGATCAGTAGCGCTCGATGGCCGGCGGCTCGGTGTACTCGGAGCCGGACAGGCCGAGCGTCGCGTCGTAGGCCTTCTTGTAGTCGCCGTTCTCCTGGTGCGCCTCGAGCGCGTCGTTGACCGCGTCGCGCAGGGCCTTGTCGTCCTTGGCCATGCCGACGCCGTAGGGCTCCTCGGTGAACGGCTTGCCGACGACCTTCAGCTTCTCGGGGCGCTGGGCGGCGTAGCCCTTGAGGATCGCGTCGTCCGTGGTGACCGCGTCGACCTCGTTGTTGAGCAGCTGCTGGACGCACTCGGAGTACTTGGCGAGCTCGACGGTCTCGGCGCCGTACTTCGGCTTCTTGATCTCCTGCAGCGGCGTCGAGCCGACGATCGAGCAGACCTTCTTGCCCTTGAGGGAGTCCGGGCCCGTGATCGCCGTGTCGTCCTTGCGGACGAGCAGGTCGGCGCCGGCCAGGAAGTACGGGCCCGCGAAGCCGACCTGCTTCTTGCGCTCGTCGTTGATGGTGTACGTGCCGACGTAGAGGTCGACGTCGCCCTTGGAGATGGTGGTCTCGCGGACACCGGAGTCGACCGTCTTGAACTCGATCTGGTCGGCCGAGAAGCCGAGGTCGGCCGCGACCATCTTGGCGATCTCGATGTCGAAGCCCGAGCGCGTGCCGTCGGTGTCCTCGAAGCCGAGGAACGGCTGGTCGTTCTTGGCACCGAAGACGATCTTGCCCGCCTTCTGGGCGCGCTCGAGGGTCGGCGAGTCGATCTTCACGTCCTTGGCCACGGTGTATGTGGGGAGCTTCGGCGCGTCCGAGCCGGTGGCCGGGTTACTCGGCTTGTCACCCGCCGTACCGGACTCGCCGCCGCAGGCGGTGGCGGTGAGCGCGAGGACGGCGATGGCCGCGACGGCGGCGGACTTGCGGAGCTTCATGGTGAACATCCTTTGAGTCGGCAGATGAAAAGGGACGCGGGGGGTCGGCCGTGCGTCAGTGGTGCAGGATCTTCGACAGGAAGTCCTTGGCCCGGTCACTGCGCGGGTTGCTGAAGAACTGGTCCGGGGTGGCCTGTTCGACGATCTTTCCGTCGGCCATGAAGACCACGCGGTTGGCCGCGGACCGGGCGAAGCCCATCTCGTGGGTGACGACGACCATCGTCATCCCGTCCCGGGCGAGCTGCTGCATGACCTCGAGCACCTCATTGATCATCTCCGGGTCGAGCGCCGAGGTCGGCTCGTCGAAGAGCATGACCTTCGGGTCCATCGCCAGCGCCCGCGCGATCGCGACGCGCTGCTGCTGGCCACCGGAGAGCTGCGCGGGGTACTTGTCGGCCTGGGTGCCCACGCCGACGCGGTCGAGCAGGGCGCGCGCCTTCTCCTCGGCGGCCTTCTTGTCGGCCTTGCGTACCTTGACCTGGCCCAGCATCACGTTCTCGAGGACCGTCTTGTGCGCGAAGAGATTGAAGGACTGGAAGACCATGCCGACGTCGGCCCGCAGCCTCGCGAGCTCCCTGCCCTCCTGGGGCAGCGGCCGTCCGTCGATCGCTATGTCACCCGAGTCGATCGTCTCCAGGCGGTTGATGGTGCGGCACAGGGTCGACTTTCCGGATCCGGAGGGCCCGATCACGACGACGACCTCGCCACGGGCGACGGTCAGGTCGATGTCCTGGAGCACATGCAGCGCGCCGAAGTGCTTGTTCACGTTCTTCAGCACGACCAGTCCGTCGGCCGCCGGTGCGGCGTCCTTGGCCACCGATACTTCGGTCATCGGCTTCTTGCTCCGTCCTCCTCGGTTGGGAGGACAGTAATAACGACGTAAAGCCAGCGCATTACATCTGAGGGGAAATTGAGGATAACGATCCGGTAGCGAGCCGATACTGTGCGTGCAAACGCTCCACGCGCGCGTACCGGCTGGATAACAGAACCCGCCGGTGGCCCGATCCAGCTTGACGGGATCCTTAGCGATCCGAATGGATGCATAGGTACGCACCCGCGCGTGTAGAGGCCGTGACCGAACAACTGGTGAACCGGAGGGGGCCGGTATGAGACTGCTGCTCGTCGAGGACGACAACCATGTCGCCGCGGCCCTGTCGGCGGTCCTGACCAGGCACGGCTTCCAGGTGGTGCATGCGCGCAGCGGCGAGGAGGCCCTCCGCGCCCTGCTGCCTGCGGCCGCCGAGCCCTTCGGTGTCGTCCTCCTCGACCTCGGCCTTCCCGACCAGGACGGCTACGAGGTGTGCGGCAGGATCCGCAAGCTGACCAGCACGCCGGTGATCATGGTCACGGCGCGCGCGGACGTGCGGTCGCGCATACACGGCCTCAACCTCGGCGCCGACGACTACGTGGTGAAGCCGTACGACACCGGGGAACTGCTCGCCCGTATCCACGCGGTCAGTCGGCGCACCCTGCCCGGCGACGGCACGGCACCGGCAGAGACGGAACTGAGGCTCGGGCCCGTGCACATCGAGCTGCCCACCCGCCGGGTCAGCGTGGGCGGTGCCGTCGTGCAGCTGACCCGCAAGGAGTTCGACCTGCTGGCGCTGCTGGCGCAGCGGCCGGGAGTCGTCTTCCGCCGGGAGCAGATCATCAGCGAGGTGTGGCGCACCAGTTGGGAAGGGACAGGCCGCACGCTGGAGGTGCATGTGGCCTCGCTCCGCTCCAAGCTGCAGATGCCGGCCCTCATCGAGACCGTGCGCGGCGTGGGCTACCGGCTCGTCGCCCCGGCGTCGTAGCGGGTCCGGGTGCGAACTCGTCTTCTCCCGCTGCTCATCGTCCTCATGGCGGGCGTACTGCTGGCGCTCGGGTTTCCGCTCGCGGTGAGTGTGGCGGCCGCGCAGCAGCAGAAAGTGGTGGTCGACCGGATCGACGACACGGCGCGCTTCGCCGCACTCGCCACGTTCGTCACGGACAGCCCCAGCGGCTCGCGGTGGATGGTCAGGGACGAACGGCAGGACACCCTCCAGAAGGAACTGGAGCGCTACTGGGAGGTGTACGGGATCAAGGCGGGCGTGTTCTACCGCGACCGTACCCCCATGGCGAATGCCCCGGACGGATGGTCCGTGCCCGAGGTCGGCGATGTGCGCGAGGCGTTCGACGAGGCGCTGCTGTCCCGGCCCGACCACGACCCCAAGCAGGTGTGGCCCTGGCAGGACGGCCGTCTCGTCGTCGCCTCGCCGGTCATCCGGGACGGTGACGTCGTCGCCGTCGTCGTCACCGACTCGCCCACCGACAAGATGCGTTCGGAGACCCTGCGCGGCTGGTTGCCGATCGCCCTGGGGGAAGCCGCCGCGATGCTTCTGGCCGTGGGCGCGGCGCTACGGCTCACCGGCTGGGTGCTGCACCCGGTACGCATCCTGGACGCCACCACGCACGACATCGCGACCGGCAGTCTCAAGTCCCGCGTGGCCGTGGCCGGCGGGCCGCCGGAACTGAGGCGGCTGGCCCGGTCGTTCAACGAGATGGCCGACAACGTCGAGGACGTGCTCGAGCAGCAGCGCGCCTTCGTCGCCGACGCGTCCCACCAGCTGCGCAACCCCCTGTCCGCGCTGCTGCTGCGCATCGAGCTGCTCGCCCTCGAACTGCCCGAGGACAACGAGGAGATCGCCTCGGTCCGCACCGAGGGCAAGCGCCTCGCTCAGGTCCTCGACGGCCTGCTCGACCTGGCGCTGGCCGAGCACGCCCCGGCCGATCTGCGGCTCACCGACATCGGCGCGCTGGCCGCGGAGCGCGTCGAGGCCTGGCGGCCCGTCGCCGACGAGAAGGGCGTACGGCTGCGCGAGGAGTGCCCCGCCGTCACGGCATGGGCCGATCCGGTCGCGCTGTCCAGCGCCCTCGACGCGGTGATCGACAACGCCCTCAAGTTCACGCCCGAGGGCGAGCAGGTCACCGTCACGGTCTCCTCGAACGGGCAGAAGTCGACCATCGTGATAGCGGACCGCGGGCCCGGCCTCACCGAGGAGGAACTGACCCGCATCGGCGACCGCTTCTGGCGCAGCGGCCGCCACCAGAACGTCAACGGCTCGGGCCTCGGCCTCTCCATCTCCCGCGCCCTCCTCGCCGCGGGCGGCGGCACCATCGCCTACGCCCACCATGAACCGCACGGGTTGCGGGTGACGGTCACGGTGCCGCGGTCGGCGCCGCGTGAGGCTTGAGGGGCCTCGCAGCCTCAGGCCGTTGCGTCGATCGGGGCCGATGGCCCGCGCGTCGGCCGGTGTCCGGGAGGCGTGGAGGCCTCCGCCTGGGGCCTGGGGCCTGTGGCGCGGCCGCCGGGGTCTGCGGCGCGAGACTGGCACCGGTGTTGATCGGGGCGAGATCGGCCTTGGGACCTTCGGCTCGCGCCTGACATTGCCGGCCCCGGCGGGCCTGTGGCAGCTGGGGAGTTGCGTGCCGGCGGCGGCCGGGGCTTCGCGTCTTGCTGGAGGAGCCGTTCTGGCCGTCTGTGGGGCAACCCTGGCCCTGCTGGCTCGCCCGTGGCGGTCCTGTGTGCGAAGCGTTCTGGTCCTCGCGCCCTGCCGGCGAGCCCGGTGCTACCGGCCCCGGTGGTGCAAGTCGTCCTGCGGGCCGAGCCCGGTGCCGCGGCCTCTCGCAGGGTGTGAAGGCCCAGCTGTGGGCTACGGCTTGACCGACCGGTAGTAGCGCCGGGCGCCCTCGTGGAGTTCGAGTGGGTCTGTGTACAAGGCCGTTCGCAGATCCACCAGCTGGGCCGCGTGTACCTCGCGGCCGATGCGGTCGCGGCTGTCTATCACCGTACGAGTCAGGCCCTCGGTCAGCTGGGGGTCCGTGCGGTCCGTCGTGACCAGCAGGTTGGCCACGGCCAGGGTCGACACGGCGGTGCCGTGCTGGGCCTCGGGATAGGCGTCGGCGGGCATCACGGAGGCCCGGTAGTAGCGGGAGACACCACCCAGCCGGTGCAGCTCGTCGACGAGGTCCCCGAGCTCCACGAAGCGGATCTCGAAGCGCTCGGACAGTTCCTTCACGGCCGTCGTCGGCAGGCCCCCGGACCAGAAGAAGGCGTCGATCTCGCCCCTTTCCAGCGCCTTGGGCATCGTGTTGATCCCGATACCGCGCGGCTCGATGTCCTTGTCGGCGTCGAGGCCCGCGGCCTCGAGGACCCGGTTTGCGATCAGCCGTACGCCCGAGCCGGTCTGGCCTATGGCCACCCGCTTGTTCCGCAGGTCCTTGACGGAGTGCACGTCCGATGACCGCGGGACCACGAGCTGGACGTAGTCGTCGTAGAGCCGGGCACAGCCGCGAAGTCGCGCGGCGCCCGGCTTGCCCGCCTGCTGGTACGCCTTGACCGCGTCGGCGGCCGCGACGGTGAAGTCCGCTTCGCCCGTCGCCACCCGCTGCAGGTTCTCCTGCGAACCCTCACTGCTCCGCAGCGTCACGCTCAGCTTCGGGAGGTCACGGGCGAGAGCCTGCTCGAGGAGCTCTCCGTACCGCTCGTAGACCCCGGACTTCACGCCCGTACTGAAGGTCACACGGCCGCCCGGTGAGTCCTCGTCCAGCGGCAGCAGCCACCACAGCAGGAGTCCGAAGGACACGAAGGCCGCGGCTGCGCCCAGCAGCGCGCGGCGCCTGCCGAAGTTCGGGAGTGGCTGGAACATGCGAGCGATCCTGCCAGGTCACGCGCGGTGATGGCCAGAACGGGGGCGGTGACGGCCAGGACGGGGGCATGACGGCCTTCCCTGCCGTTTTCGGTGACGGCCTTCCACGCGCACGTAAATACCGTGGCGAGCGTCAGCGCGCGCTGTCCGTTGCGCCGGCTACTCCGGCTCGCCGTCCTCCACTTCGTAGACCTTGGTCCAGGTGGCCCCGCAGCGGCAGCGGGAGTGCTCGACGAGCAGGCCGTCCTCCGACACACCCATGCCTTGCGAGAGGCGCACGTGAACATGCTCGCTCATGAGGAGCCGCTTTCTGTCGACGAAGAATTGCCCCTCATCGTTCTCATATGCCGCTGGTGTCCGCAATGATCCAGGCCACAGCCGGGATCACGCGGTCGGTCCGCATGGCCGTCATGGCCGTCCTGTGGCCTCAGCCCCTTCCGCCATCCATGATCTTCCAGATCAGCCCAACCAGCGTGGCCACGTGGCGTGCAGGTGCCGAATGACGGCGAGAGGCCGCCTCCTCCGCCCCTCTCCTTCTGGTTCCGGACTCCGTCGAGGCCCTTCCGGGTCCGGCCGGAGCCCTTCACGACTCCGGCGTCCGGGGACGCCCCTGTCACCGCCTACCCTTGTTGCATGAGCAGCAGCGACCGGAGCCAGGCAGTGGACGTGCAGCACAGGCAGACCTACGAGATCCGCACCTATGGGTGCCAGATGAACGTCCACGACTCCGAGCGGTTGTCCGGGCTGCTCGAAGAGGCCGGTTACGTGCGCGCGCCCGAGGGATCGGACGGGGACGCGGACGTCGTCGTCTTCAACACCTGCGCCGTTCGTGAGAACGCCGACAACCGGCTGTACGGCAACCTCGGCCGGCTCGCGCCGAAGAAGGCCTCGCGCCCCGGTATGCAGATCGCGGTCGGCGGCTGCCTCGCGCAGAAGGACCGCGACACCATCGTCAAGAAGGCGCCCTGGGTGGACGTCGTCTTCGGCACGCACAACATCGGCAAGCTGCCGGTACTGCTGGAGCGCGCCCGCATCCAGGAAGAGGCGCAGGTCGAGATCGCCGAGTCGCTGGAGGCGTTCCCGTCGACGCTGCCGACCCGCCGCGAGAGCGCGTACGCCGCGTGGGTCTCCATCTCCGTCGGCTGCAACAACACCTGCACCTTCTGTATCGTCCCGGCGCTGCGCGGCAAGGAGAAGGACCGCCGGCCTGGCGACATCCTCGCCGAGGTCGAGGCCCTGGTCGCCGAGGGCGTCTCGGAGATCACGCTGCTCGGCCAGAACGTCAACGCCTACGGCTCCGACATAGGCGACCGCGAGGCCTTCAGCAAGCTCCTCCGCGCCTGCGGGACGATCGAGGGCCTGGAGCGCGTCCGCTTCACCTCCCCGCACCCGCGCGACTTCACCGACGACGTGATCGCCGCGATGGCCGAGACGCCGAACGTCATGCCGCAGCTGCACATGCCGCTGCAGTCCGGCTCGGACACGGTCCTGAAGGCGATGCGCCGCTCGTACCGGCAGGAGCGCTACCTCGGCATCATCGAGAAGGTGCGCGCCGCCATCCCGCACGCGGCCATCACCACCGACATCATCGTGGGTTTCCCCGGCGAGACCGAGGAGGACTTCGAGCAGACCCTGCACGTCGTGCGGGAGGCGCGTTTCGCGCAGGCCTTCACCTTCCAGTACTCCAAGCGCCCCGGAACCCCGGCCGCGACCATGGACGACCAGATCCCGAAGGAGGTCGTGCAGGCGCGGTACGAGCGGCTGGTCGCCCTCCAGGAGGAGATCTCCTGGGAGGAGAACAAGAAGCAGGTCGGCCGCACGCTCGAGCTGATGGTCGCCGAGGGCGAGGGCCGCAAGGACGGCGCTACCCACCGCCTCTCGGGCCGTGCTGCCGACAACCGTCTGGTGCACTTCACCAAGCCCGACGAGGAGGTGCGCCCCGGTGACGTGGTCACGGTCGAGATCACGTACGCGGCGCCGCACCACCTGCTCGCCGAGGGCCAGGTGCTGAACGTGCGCCGCACGCGCGCGGGCGACGCCTGGGAGAAGCGCAACGCGGCCGAGGCGGCCAAGCCGGCGGGTGTGATGCTGGGGCTGCCGAAGGTGGGATTGCCGGAGCCGCTGCCGGCCGCCACGGGTGGCTGCTCCGCACACTGAGTAGTCTGCCGATCATGCTCGTTGCCGCCGCAGTCTGCCCCTGTCCCCCGATGCTCGTACCCGAGGTCGCCGCAGGCGCCGCTCCCGAGCTTGATGCCGCGCGCACCGCGTGTACGGACGCCCTCGGAGTGCTGGCCGCCGCACGGCCCGACCTGCTGGTCGTCGTGGGACCCGCCGAGGAGAGCGGACGCGGAGTGCATCCCGAAGGTGCGAGAGGTTCGTTCCGGGGCTTCGGCGTGGACGTCGACGTGTGCTTCGGACGGCCGGCGCGCGAACTCCCGGAGCGGGAGCTTCCGTACTCACTCGCGGTCGCGGCCTGGCTGCTGGAGCGAACGGGTTGGTCGAACGCGCCTGTCGAAGGCCTCGGCGTGGGGGAATCTCTTGCGCCGGAGCGGTGCATCGAGGTCGGACGGGAGATCGCGGTCCAGGCCGGTCGGGTCGCGCTGCTCGTCATGGGCGATGCCAGCGCCTGCCGCACGGTCAAGGCTCCCGGCTACCTCGACGAGCGGGCCGCCGGATTCGACGCGGCCGTCGCCCGTGCGCTCGGGACCGCGGACGTCGCGGCGCTCAAGGCGCTGGACCCGGAACTCGCGCACGAACTGAAGGCGGCGGGCCGCGCGCCCTGGCAGGTACTCGCGGGCGCGGCCGAGGGAGCCGACCTCGCCGGCCGCCTGCTCTATGAGGACGCGCCGTACGGAGTGGGGTACGTGGTGACGGCCTGGTCGTAGCCGCCGCTGCGGGCAGGCGCTCCGCAGCGCTGTGAGCAGGCTTTCCGCAGCGCGTTGGCGGTACCTCCCCATGGCCTCACGGCAATGGGGAGGGTGGGAACAACGCACCCACGATCAGCAGAGGACCGCGCACGAAAGACATACGGCGGACGGCCGTGGAGCCTCATCGCTCCACGGCCGTCCGCCGGTATGCCGCCGCTGCTGTGGTTCAGGAAGTCGGAGGGGGCGGCGAATCCTGGGGCGGCGGGGGCGGAGTGGCACCGCGGTCACCTTCCGCACTGCGGTCGGATTCCGCTGCCTTGGGCCCCGCTTCCCCCCTGTGCGCAAATCGGTCCAGGGCGTCCTTCGCTTTGTCCGTGCCTGTGTGGATCTTCTCGCTGTACTTGCCCTTGGTCGTGTCGTCGACCATTTTGGCAGCCTTGTCGAGACCCCTGTCGATCTTGTCCTCGTGCTGCTGCGCCAAGTCCGAAACCTTTTCCCTGGCCGGGGCGAGCTTGGTCTTCAACGTCTCCAGGATGCCCATGGATTCACCTTCCCTCGCGGAGAGCTATTTGCGGGCGCCCTCGCCGGCCTCGTTGTCGGCCGCTTCCTCCGCAGACTGCTGCTTGGGGATCTCCACGCTCTCCGCCGTGTTCTTCTCGGCGTCCGCCGCCGCTGTCGCCTCGGCCTCGGCTGTGGTCCCGGCCTCGGACGAGCCCTTCGTCTTCTCCGCTTCCGGTCCGGACGCGGTCGTCAACGATTCAGCCGACGCCTCGGCGGTTGACGCCTCCTCCTTGCCCTTTGACCTGCGGAGAAACCGTGCAAAAACGCCCATAACTACTCCATACCCTACTCGTGTGAGCGAAATCCCGCGCCGCCCGGTGCGTCTCATTGCGCCGCCCGGGGCACCGGTTCTCGAAAACCGGAGGCCGGAACCTCGCAACAGGCAACGACCCCGGACCTGCGGCGTCACGTAGCTCGTTCGGGCAAGGCCCGGGGGTTTGCGAGACTGGGGCGGTGAGAAGTGCAGCTCCCGCGCCGCGGGTCATCGCCGTTGTCGGGCCCACCGCGGCAGGAAAGTCGGATCTGGGTGTCCATCTCGCCCAGCGGCTCGGAGGGGAGGTCGTCAACGCCGACTCCATGCAGCTCTATCGGGGGATGGACATCGGCACCGCCAAGCTGACGACCGAGGAGCGCGGCGGTGTCCCGCACCATCTCCTGGACATCTGGGACGTCACCGAGACTGCGAGCGTCGCCGAGTACCAGCGACTCGCGCGCGCGGAGATCGACCGCCTGCTCGGCGAGGGTCGCACGCCCGTCCTCGTCGGCGGATCCGGGCTGTACGTCCGCGGGGCCGTCGACAACCTCGAGTTCCCCGGCACCGACCCCGCCGTACGGGCCGTGCTGGAGGAGGAGCTTGCGCTGCGCGGGTCCGGTGCGCTGCACGCGCGACTGGCCGCCACCGACCCCGAGGCCGCGCGGGCCATCCTGCCCAGCAATGGCCGCCGTATCGTGCGCGCCCTCGAGGTCATCGAGATCACCGGCAAGCCCTTCACCGCCAACCTCCCGGGCCACGACTCCGTTTATGACACCGTCCAGATCGGGGTCGACGTGCCGCGCGCCGAGCTCGACGAGCGCATCGCCACGCGCGTGGACCGTATGTGGGAGGCGGGCTTGGTCGACGAGGTGCGCGCGTTGGAGACGCAGGGCCTGCGCGAGGGCCGTACGGCCTCCCGTGCGCTCGGCTACCAGCAGGTGCTCGCGGCGCTCGCGGGGGAGTGCAGCGAGGACGAAGCGCGCGCCGAGACCGTGCGCGCCACCAAGCGCTTTGCGCGCCGCCAGGACTCGTGGTTCCGGCGCGACCCGCGCGTGCACTGGCTGAGCGGTGCCGCGGGGGATCTCGCGGAACTCCCGGAACGGGCCCTGGCATTGGTCGAACGACCGGTCACAGCCTGATCACGTGATGGCATCGGGACGCTCCGGCCGCCGTCCGGGCCCCTGACGCCGTGCCATCATCGACCATCGATCGACCAGAGAGTCCGAAGTTGGGAGGGCATGTGGCGATGGAGGCCGGCCCTCGCGACACCGCACACGCTGGGGAACACGACACCGCACACCGCGGCGGTCGTGTCGCCCACCCACGCGGCGGGCACGACACCGCGCAAGGCGAGGACCGACTGAGCTCCGACGGCCCTGACGAGACGGCGGACGGCGTGACCGCCGACGGCCCCGACGCGGACGCACTCGCTGCGGAGGCCGAGGTCGAGGTGGAGCTGCGCCCGCAGCGCCGGCTGCGGATCTGGCAGCTCGCCCCCATCGTGAGCCTCGCCGCGGTCGGCTCCCTGATGTTCGCCTTCCCGCTGGCCTTCGAGTTCGGCGACGGCGGAGCCGTCGTCGCCATGCTCGGCCTGCTGATCAGCTTCTGCGCCGCGGGCTGGGCCATGATGGCCGCGCGCCGCGTGGGTCATACGTGGCCGGGACTGCCCCAGCGAGGTTCCGGGCGCCGCCCGGACTGGCGGGTGATCACCGCATACGGCGTGGTGGTCGTGGCCGTCGTGGCCCTCGCCGTATGGCGCGTGGCCCGACTCCGCTGAGCCCATGGCGCGGTGTAGCCGAGACGGCACGGTCTCAGCCGGTGCCCGGCTCCCCGGACTGTCGGAGCGACCCCGTACGATCGAGGAATGAGCTCGCGGATCGCCTTCCTCAAGGGTCACGGGACCGAGAACGACTTCGTGATCGTTCCCGACCCGGAGAACGCCATCGACCTGTCCCCGGCCGCGGTCGCCACGCTGTGCGACCGCCGCGCGGGCGTCGGCGGCGACGGTCTGCTGCACGTCGTGCGTTCGGCCGCGCACCCCGAGGCCAGGGAGATGGCGGCGCAGGCGGAGTGGTTCATGGACTACCGCAACGGCGACGGCTCGATCGCCGAGATGTGCGGCAACGGTGTGCGTGTGTTCGCGCGCTATCTCCAGCGAGCCGGGTACGTGGGCGAAGGGGACCTGACGGTCGCCACGCGCGCGGGCGTGAAGAGCGTGCACATCGCGAAGGCTGCATCTCGTAGCGGCTCCGCGGCGGGGGATGTCACCGTCGGCATGGGCAAGGCGGTGCTCCCGGACGGCCCCGAGAGCGACGTCACGGTGAGCGTCGGCGAGCACAGCTGGCCCGCACGCAATGTGAACATGGGCAATCCGCACGCCGTCGCCTTCGTAGACGACCTGGACCAGGCGGGCGACCTGTTCACTCCACCGCCCTTCACCCCGGAATCCGCCTATCCGGACGGTGTGAACGTGGAGTTCGTCGTGGACCGCGGCCCCGGGCACGTGGCCATGCGGGTACACGAGCGCGGCGCCGGGGAGACCCGCTCGTGCGGCACGGGCGCGTGCGCCGTCGCCGTCGCCGCGGCCCGCAGGGACGGCGCCGACCCGGCGGCCACGGGAACCCCGGCGACATACGTCGTCGACGTGCCTGGCGGACGCCTGGTGATCACCGAGCGCGCCGACGGCGAGATCGAGATGACGGGACCGGCCGTGATCGTCGCGGAAGGCGAGATCGACGCCCAGTGGCTGGAGGAGCGCCTCCAATCGGCGTAACCCCGATCCTTCGCTCGAATGGGTGATCCGTTTCACGCTCGGCGAGAGCCGTTCAGCGGCGCGTGATGGGCTCGGTAGCATCAAGCACCGGCCCGGACGGGGGAACGATCCCCTCCCCTGGGGTGAACGCCCGGGGGTACCCCCTCCGCTACGCCGGTCGACGCAGCCGGAGGTGCCCATGAGTGCGGAGGCCGCAGACCACCCGACGCCGAGTGCTGTGACGCCCTCGGTGCAGCGCAGGCGCGGCCGCCCCAGGATCGACCTGCGCAGACTGGGCCGGGCCGCCCTGCTCGGACCCGCCGCCCGGGACCGGCTGCCCGACGCGATCGGACATGTGGTCGAGGCCCATCGCGCGCACTTTCCGGACGCGGACATCGAGCCTCTGCGCAAGGCGTACGTCCTTGCCGAGTCCTCGCACCGCGGACAGATGCGCAAGAGCGGCGAGCCGTACATCACGCACCCGCTCGCCGTGACACTGATCCTCGCCGAACTCGGCGCCGAGACCACGACCCTGACGGCTTCCCTCCTCCATGACACCGTCGAGGACACGGAGGTGACGCTCGATCAGGTCGGCGCGGAGTTCGGCGAAGAGGTGCGCTATCTGGTCGACGGAGTCACCAAGCTCGAGAAGGTCGACTACGGAGCGGCGGCCGAGCCCGAGACCTTCCGCAAGATGCTCGTCGCCACCGGCAGCGACGTCCGCGTCATGTCGATCAAGCTCGCCGACCGGCTCCACAACGTCCGCACACTCGGCGTCATGCGGCCCGAGAAACAGGCGCGGATCGCCAAGGTGACCCGGGACGTGCTCATTCCGCTCGCCGAGCGCCTCGGCGTGCAGGCCCTCAAGACAGAGCTCGAGGACCTGGTCTTCGCGATCCTCCACCCCGAGGAGTACGAGCAGACCCGCGAGCTCATCGCCGCCAATGCCGCCCGGGATGACGACCCCCTGGGGGACATCGCCGAGGAAGTGCGGTCCGTGCTGCGCGACGCGGGGATCGGCGCGGAGGTCCTCATCAGGCCGCGGCACTTCCTGTCCGTGCACCGGGTCCGGCGCAAACGCGGAGAGCTGCGCGGCGCGGACTTCGGCCGCCTGCTCGTCCTGGTGAACGAGGTCGCCGACTGCTACGGCGTGCTGGGCGAGCTGCACACGTGTTTGACGCCGGTCGTATCGGAGTTCAAGGACTTCATCGCCGTACCGAAGTTCAACCTGTACCAGTCGCTGCACACCGCGGTCGCCCTCCCTCAGGCACGTACGGACGCGCCCAGCGGCGGCCCCGCGGCCGTCGAGGTCGCCGAAGTCCTCATCCGTACGCACCAGATGCACAAGGTCGCCGAAGCCGGAGTCATCGCTCTCGGCAATCCCTATGCCCCGGCAGCCGAGGACGCGGCCGACGGGGAGCGCCCGGAGGGCGAGCGCGCCGACCCCACCCGGCCCGGCTGGCTGTCCCGTCTCCTCGAATGGCAGCAGGCGGCCCCCGACCCCGACACGTTCTGGTCCACGCTGCGCGAGGACCTCGCCCAAGACGGGGAGATCACCGTCTTCCGTCCCGACGGGGGCAGACTCGGCCTGCCCGCAGGTGCCAGCTGCGTGGACGCCGCGTACGCGCAGTACGGAGAGGACGCGCACGCCTGTATAGGGGCACGCGTCAACGGCCGCCTGGCGACGCTCAGTACGGTGCTGCGCGACGGCGACACGGTGCAGCTCCTCATGGGACAGGACCCGGGGTCTGGGCCGTCGAGGGAATGGCTCGACCACGCCCGCACGCCCGCCGCCCGGATCGCCATCAGCCGCTGGCTGGCCTCGCACCCGTCCGCCACCGGCGCACTTCCCGCGATGTCCACCGGACGGCTCCGGCCGGCGGCGGGGGCCACGAAGGCCCGGACGGCGGAACCCCGCCCGGCCGCCGACGCGACGCCCGCCGGGCGCCCCGCAGGGGCGAACGTGGTCGTCGACCAGGCGGGTACGACCGCGCGGCTCGCGGGCTGCTGCACCCCCGTACCACCGGACGCGGTGACCGCCTTCGCCGTGCGCGGCGGAGTCGTCACCGTGCACCGCGAGGAGTGCCCGGCCGTGGGGCGGATGAAGGACCTCGGGCGCACCGAGGTCGGAGTGCGCTGGGGAGACACGGCGGAGTGCCGGGTCACGCTGATCGCCGAATCCTTCGGGCGGCCGCATCTGCTGGCGGACCTCACCGAAGTCATCGCCCTGGAGGGCGCGGCGATCGTCTCGGCGACCGTGGAGCCGCCCAGCCAGCAGCGCGTACGCCACACCTACACGCTCCAACTTCCGGACGCCGCCCACCTGCCGGGCCTGATGCGCGCGATGCGTAACGTACCCGGCGTGTACGACGTGAGCCGCGCGCAGTACTCGGCGACGGCCACGACGTAGGCGCACGCGTTTCCGGAAGGCACCGTTCGGGTGGGCACGGCGCGCGCCGTCCGGGCTCGGAGGGCGCGCGCTGGTAGCGGTGGTCCATGCTGTTCACCCCTTGGACCAAGGCGCCGCGTGCGAAGGCCTCCCGGACCTTCCGGACCTTCCGCATCGGGACCGCACTGCTTGCCCCGGCGACCTGCGCAGGCCTGATCGCCGCCAGCGCCCCCCTGCCCGTCTCCCCGTCTCCCGGCTCACCGCGAGCGGAGGGAGCCCCCGCACTCGGCATCGGCGACCGGCTCTTCCCCTACCTCGGGAATCCCGGGTACGACGTGGCGTCGTACGACATCTCGTTCACCTATCGCGGCGACAACAAGAAGCCGCTCGACGCCGTCACCAGGATCGACGCCCGGGCGACGGACCGGCTCGGGCGCTTCAACCTCGACTTCTCGCACGGCACGGTCCGGTCGGTCGAGGTCAACGGCGTGCCGGCCCGCTTCGCCCGGGCCGAAGAGGACCTGGTCGTCACGCCTTCCCGGCCGCTGGCGCAGGGCAGCCGGATGCGGGTGACCGTGCGGCACACCAGCAATCCGGTGCCGCCCGACAAGGAGGACGGCGGCTGGGTCCGCACCAAGGACGGCCTCGCCATGGCCAACCAGGCGGACGCCGCGCACCGGGTGTTCCCGTGCAACGACCACCCCTCGGACAAGGCGCTGTTCACGTTCCGCATCACCGCGCCCTCGGGCGTCACCGCCGTCGCCAACGGGCTGCCCGTCGCCAGGGCCCGCGTCGGCTCCACCACCACCTGGGCGTACCGGACGCGCCACCCCATGGCCACCGAGCTCGCCCAGGTGTCCATCGGCAAGTCGACGGTGCTGTACCGGACGGGACCGCGCGGACTGGTCGTACGCGACGTCGTGCCCACCAAGGACCGCAGAATCCTGGAGCCGTGGCTCAAGAAGACCCCGGACCAGATCGCCTGGATGGAGCGGAAGATCGGCCGGTATCCGTTCGAGGCCTACGGCGTGCTGGTCGCCGAGGCCCAGACGGGGTTCGAGCTGGAGACGCAGACGCTCTCTCTCTTCGAGAGAGAGCTCTTCACGGCGCGCGTCCACCCCGGCTGGGCGATCGAGTCGATCATGGTGCACGAACTCGCGCACCAGTGGTTCGGCGACAGCGTGAGCCCGCGCACCTGGTCCGACCTGTGGCTCAACGAAGGGCACGCCACCTGGTACGAGGCCCTCTACGCCGCGGAGAAGGAGGGCCCGTCGCTGGAGGAACGGATGCGTGAGGCGTACCGCTCGTCGGACTCGTGGCGGGCGGACGGCGGACCGCCTGCCGCACCGAAGGCCCCGGAACCCGGCCAGAAGATCAGCATCTTCCGGCCCATCGTCTACGACGGCAGTGCGCTCGTGCTCTACGCGCTGCGGCAGGAGATCGGCCGGGCGCCCTTCGAACAGCTGGAGAGGGCGTGGGTGACCACGTACCGTGACGAGACGGCCACGACGGCGGACTTCGTCTCGCTGGCCTCTCGTATCTCCGGGCGTGACCTGCGGGAATTCTTCAGGGGCTGGCTGTACGGAACGAAGACGCCGCCGATGCCGGGGCACGCGGACTGGCGCACCGAAGCACCGGGTCGGCCCGCGGAATGACCGGCTGTAGTCCGGCGGACAAGCGGGGGTCACCCCGCCGAACTCCGGCGAATAACCCGGATGACGAGGCAGGCCGTGCCGTGCGACCATCTTCACGTCGGCGGCGCGGCCGCTCCGGACTTCCGGTGGCATCCCGGGACGTCCCTGCTGTGACGCGGGAATCCCAGGACGGCCCCGATCGTTGACCACGATGACGGCTCACAGCCGTCACCGATTCACTCCCGTATCGACGTAAGGATCCAATGACCTCCTCTTCTTCCCCTTCCCAGGACGAGCAGCGCTTCGCTCAGAACTACCCCGAGGGTCTTCGGGCCGATGCCCTGATGGAAGAGGACGTCGCCTGGAGCTACGAGATCGACGGAGACCGGGACGGAGACCAGTTCGACCGTCACGACCGCGCGGCTCTGCGCCGTGTGGCCGGGCTCTCCACCGAACTCGAGGACGTCACCGAGGTCGAGTACCGGCAGCTCCGCCTGGAGCGCGTGGTGCTCGTCGGCGTGTGGACCTCGGGGACCGTGACCGACGCGGAGAACTCGCTGGCCGAGCTGGCCGCACTGGCCGAGACCGCCGGCGCGGTGGTGCTCGACGGCGTCATCCAGCGCCGCGACAAGCCCGACCCGGCCACCTACATCGGCTCGGGCAAGGCCCAGGAACTGCGCGACATCGTGCTGGACACCGGGGCCGACACCGTGGTCTGCGACGGTGAGCTCACCCCGGGCCAGCTGATCCACCTCGAGGACGTCGTCAAGGTCAAGGTGGTAGACCGTACCGCCCTGATCCTGGACATCTTCGCCCAGCACGCCAAGTCCCGAGAGGGCAAGGCGCAGGTCTCGCTCGCGCAGATGCAGTACATGCTGCCGCGCCTGCGCGGCTGGGGTCAGTCGCTGTCCCGGCAGATGGGTGGCGGTGGCTCCGGCTCCTCGGGCGGCGGCATGGCCACCCGTGGTCCCGGTGAGACCAAGATCGAGACGGACCGGCGGCGCATCCGCGAGAAGATGGCCAAGATGCGCCGGGAGATCGCGGATATGAAGACCGGCCGCGAGATCAAGCGCCAGGAGCGCCGGCGCAACAAGGTGCCCTCGGTCGCCATCGCCGGATACACCAACGCGGGCAAGTCCTCGCTGCTCAACCGGCTGACGGGCGCGGGCGTGCTGGTGGAGAACGCCCTGTTCGCCACCCTCGACCCGACCGTGCGCCGGGCCGAGACCCCGAGCGGCCGGCTTTACACGCTGGCCGACACCGTCGGATTCGTCCGGCATCTGCCGCACCACCTCGTCGAGGCGTTCCGCTCCACGATGGAGGAGGTCGGCGACGCCGACCTGATCCTGCACGTGGTGGACGGTGCGCATCCGGCGCCGGAGGAGCAGCTGGCCGCCGTGCGCGAGGTCATCCGCGACGTGGGTGCGACCGCCGTGCCCGAGATCGTGGTGATCAACAAGGCGGACGCGGCCGATCCGCTGGAGCTCCAGCGGCTGCTGCGGATCGAGAAGCGCTCGATCGCCGTGTCGGCCCGCACCGGCCAGGGCATCGACGAGTTGCTCGCGCTCATCGACGACGTTCTGCCGCGGCCCGAGGTCGAGATCGAGGCGCTCGTGCCGTACTCGCTGGGCCGACTGGTCTCGCGCGCACACGCCGAGGGCGACGTGATCTCCGAGGAGCACACCCCGGAGGGCACGCTGCTCAAGGCGCGGGTGCACGAGGAGCTCGCGGCTGATCTGGCACCGTATGTGCCGGCGCTGCCGGGGGCCGGGACCCGTCACTGACCGGCGGCGCCTGAGGCTGAGTAAAGCGTGGCTGAGTAAAGGGCGAGGGCCCGTCCCCTGTGCAGGGGGCGGGCCCTCGCCGTGTCTGTTCGAGACGGGCTTCGTCTTGCCGCCCCCCATTTGCCGGTCGGTCTCAGTCGGCGAACTTCTCGCTCACCGCGTCGTAGATGCCCTCGGCCTCCTTGCCCAGCCGTGGACCCGCCAGCCAGACCGCCGTCACCGGGCCGATCGACGTGTTGGACACCAGCGCCGGCTTCCCGTCCGGCCCCTGGGCGACCCAGCCGCCGCCGGACGAACCGCCGGTCATGGTGCAGCCGATGCGGTACATCGTCGGCGTGGACTCGGACAGCGACAGCCGGCCCGGCTTGTCCGTGCACTGGTACAGCCGCTGACCGTCGAAGGGCGGCGCCGCCGGGTAGCCGATCGCCGTCAGGCTCTCGAGCTCGTTCGCGGCCGGAGCGTCGAAGTCCACGGGAAGGGCCGAACCCACCGTCTCCTCGAGGGACTTGCCCTCGCTGCCCTTCTCGGGCGTCACATGGATCACGGCGAAGTCGTACGGCGCTCCCTGTCCGCCGGTCGGCCCGCCCTGCTCGATCCACTGATCTGAGGTCCCCGCCCAGTCACCCCACCAGACGCCGTAGGGAGCGACCTCCTCCTTCGTGGCGTTCTGCAGCTCCTCGATCGACTTGCCGTCGTTGTTGTACGACGGAACGAAGGCGATGTTGCGGTACCAGCCGCCGTCCTTGCCCGCGTGCACGCAGTGGCCCGCGGTCCACACGAGGTTCGACTTGCCCGGGTGCGCCGGATCCTCGACCACGGTCGCAGAACAGACCATCGAGCCCTCGGGGCCGTCGAAGAAGACCTTGCCCGCCTCGGCAGCGTTGTCGTGGTACGGCGTCTTCACAGTCTGCGCGTTCACGGGGTCGGGTGTGGGGTCCGTGACGCCCTGGTCACCGGCGAGATCGTCGTCGACGGCCTTGTCCGGCTCCTCGGCGTCGCGCATCCGGTCCGGGTCCCAGAGGTCCTCGATGATGGGATTGATGAAGTCGCCGGCCTCGCGCAGCCAGTCGTCCTTGTCCCAGTCCTTCCATGCGCCGTTCTTCCACTTGTCCAGGTCGATCCCGTGCTCCTTGAGCCGGTCCTGGATGTCCTGCGGAATCTCGAACTTGCCGTCGTCCGCCTGTGTGGCGGAGGCCGACGGTTCACCGCCCGCGTTGTCCTCGCCCGAGCCGTCGCAGGCCGTGGCGGTCAGCGCCAGTACGGCTCCGAGGGCTATCGCGCCCGTCACCGACGTTCTGCGTCGCGAGTTACTCCCGCGACGCGCGGCTGGGATCGGGCGGATGGCTCGCATGGTGTAACTCCCCCTGGTTTCCGGACTGTCGGCCCCGTCCTGCCGAACGGCACCCCACACTATGCCGGTGCCGTAGGGGACGGCGGACGGAACGGCAACGGTTCCGTCATGGCAAGGATCTTCCCCCAACCCGTGATCCTCCGGCCCCGGCGTCGTTGGAAACCTACGGGGCAGTCGCTCCGTGCGCTCAGCCCCCGTCAACTCGCCTGCGACAGCGGGACCTCGCCCAGGTGGGAGCGGGAACTCGCCTGGTACGCAGCGGGACTTCGCCCAGACAGCAGCGGGAGGACCGACAGTCGTGGCCGTGACAGAGCCTGCGCCCGCGGCGGCGCCCGTCGCATACGAGGGGATTCTGCGCCGCCAGTCGGCGCGCGAATCAGCCGCGCGCACGTATGCCCGCGCCCTGCCGATCGTGCCCGTGCGGGCGCGCGGCCTGACGATCGAGGGCGCGGACGGCCGGCGCTATCTCGACTGCCTCTCCGGCGCGGGCACTTTGGCGCTCGGACACAACCACCCGGTCGTTCTCGAGGCGATCAGGAAAGTCCTCGACTTCGGTGCGCCCCTGCACGTCTTGGACCTGGCCACACCCGTCAAGGACTCCTTTACGACAGAGCTGTTCCGCACACTTCCGCCCCGCCTCGCCGACCGCGCCCGCATCCAGTTCTGCGGCCCGGCGGGCACGGACGCGGTCGAGGCCGCACTGAAACTGGTGCGTACGGCGACCGGCGGAGCGACGTACTGGCCTTCACCGGTGCGTACCACGGCATGACGGCCGGGGCGCTCGACGCGTCCGGTGGCGCGACGGGCGTACGCGTGGCGCGACTGCCGTATCCGCAGGACTACCGCTGCCCGTTCGGCATCGGCGGCAGCCGCGGCGCCGAGCTCGCCGCGCGCTGGACCGAGAACGTCCTCGACGATCCCAAATCCGGGGTTCCGCAGCCCGCCGGGATGATCCTCGAACCGGTGCAGGGAGAGGGCGGCGTGATCCCCGCCCCCGACGACTGGCTGCGGCGCATGCGCGAGATCACGGCGGCCCGGTCCATTCCTCTGATTGCCGACGAGGTGCAGACCGGGGTCGGGCGGACCGGGATGTTCTGGGCGGTCGAGCACAGCGGCATCACACCGGACGTGATGGTGCTGTCCAAGGCGATCGGGGGCAGCCTGCCGCTGGCCGTCGTGGTCTACCGGGATGATCTCGACGCCTGGGGACCCGGCGCCCACGCGGGCACGTTCCGCGGCAACCAGCTCGCCATGGCGGCGGGCGCGGCCACCCTGGCGTACGTCCGGGAGAACCGGCTCGCGGAGCGCGCCGGGGTGCTGGGCGCTCGCATGCTCGGCCAACTCCAGGGACTCGCCGCCGAGTACGCGTGCATCGGCGACGTGCGCGGCCGCGGACTGATGATCGGCATCGAACTGGTCGATACCGCAGCCGAGGACCCCACGGCGCCCGGACCACCGCCCGCGGCACCTGAACTGGCCGCCGACGTCCAGCGCGAGTGCCTGCGCCGCGGACTGATCGTGGAGCTCGGTGGCCGCCACTCCAGCGTCGTACGTCTTCTTCCGCCGCTCACTCTCACGGACGAGCAGGCCTCCGCCGTTCTCGACCGTCTCGCCGACGCGCTGGCCGCAGCGACGCACCGCCACCACGTCGAATAGAGCCGACCCGAGTCGAACAGAGCCGATCAGATACGCCACAGACGGCCCACAGCCACCGCGGTCCGTCCCCGTACGAACCCGAACGACCCCACGAGGAAGCCCCCTTGAACGCCACTCCCGCACCAGAAGGCCGCCCCCACCCCCCTCTGCGCAGCGCAAGCAGCACGCCGCAGATGCCGTTGCTTGCGGAGCCCTGCCCGGTCCCCCGGCAGCAGGAGGGCGGCCAGGCGGCCGAGCGCCTGCACGGCGCCACCGCCGACCTGCTGGAACACCCCGATCCGGGGATCGCCGCGCAGGGGGCGGCGGTCGAGAACCTGCTGCGCTGCTGGGTGCGGGAGAAGAAGCTCGCCGCACCGGAACAGGGCACGTTGCGTATTCCGCTCGAGGCCAGTTGCACCGCGCTTCTCGTGCCCGTGCACTACTGGTCGGCCTGCGGATGGCACCGCTTCGGCCTGCCGTACCTCGAGGACGGCCCGGACGGTGCGCCCTCGCTCGACGCGGTCACGGTCGCGGCGCTGCTGGCCCGTGAGTGCCTGCGCGAAACGGCTGACGAGGAGGCGTATGGAGTCACGGAGTCGGAGGACATCGGTGGGGCAGAGGCCGTAAGCGGCGGTCTGACCGGAGCGACCAGTCAGGCCGTCGAGGACGTTCCGGATGATCGCGCTGTTCCGTTCGTTCCGGGCGCTCCGGCCGCTCGGGCGGTTCAGATCGGCGACGGAGGGGACTTCGTCGGACAGTGCGTCGATTCCGTGCGCCGTACCGCCGAGTTCATCGCCGACCGCAGGACTGATCCCGGCGAGGCGCCGGATCTCTTTCTGGCCGCCGAACAGTCCCTGCTCCTCGGACACCCCCTGCACCCGGTCCCGAAGAGCCGCGAAGGACTGTCCGATGCCGAATCCCGGATGTACTCACCGGAGTTGCGGGGCGCCTTCCCCCTGCACTGGATGGCTGTGGCCCCCTCCGTCCTCGCCACCGACTCCGCGTGGACCGAGCGTGGCCGCCACGTCCCCGCCGCGCAGCTCACCGCCTTCCTGGCCGGTGACGGACTGCCGCTGCCCGACGGGTACACCGCCCTGCCGATGCATCCCTGGCAGATCCGCGAGGTCACCCGCCGTGCGGAGACCGCCGAGCTTCTCGCCGCCGGCCTCCTCCAGAACCTTGGCCCTTACGGCTCCCAGTGGCATCCCACCTCCTCCGTACGCACCGTGTACCGCTCCGGCGCACCCGCGATGCTCAAGCTGTCGCTGGGACTGCGCATCACCAACTCCCGCCGGGAGAACCTCCGCAAGGAGCTCCACCGGGGCGTCGAGGTCCACCGTCTGCTGCGCAGCGGCCTCGCGGAGCAGTGGCAGAAGGCGCACCCGGGCTTCGACATCGTGCGCGACCCGGCCTGGCTCGCCGTCGACGGACCCGACGGCGCACCCGTACCCGGGCTCGACGTCATGATCCGGCACAACCCCTTCGGCCCGGGGGACGACGTCTCCTGCATCGCCGGACTCGTGTCGCCCCGGCCTGTGGTCCAGCCTGCCGGACAGGACCGGACCCCCATGCGGTCCCGGCTCACCGAGCTCGTGACCAGACTGGCCGGACGGACGGGCCGGCCCAGGGGAGCCGTCGCCGCCGAGTGGTTTCTGCGCTATCTGCAGCTGGTCGTACGCCCCGTGCTGTGGCTCGACAGCGAGGCGGGTGTCGCCCTGGAAGCCCATCAGCAGAACACGCTCGTGCTGCTGGACTCCGACGGCTGGCCTGTGGGCGGCCGATACCGGGACAACCAGGGGTACTACTTCCGCGAGTCCCGGCGCGACGAACTCGACAAGCGCCTCCCCGGCATCGGCGAACTCAGCGACACCTTCGTCTCCGACGCGGTCACGGACGAGCGCTTCGCCTACTACCTGGCCATCAACAACGTGTTCGGCCTGATCGGAGCCTTCGGCTCCCAGCGTCTCGCCGACGAACAGCTGTTGCTCGCCGCGTTCCGCCGTTTCCTCGGTGATGTCGCGACGGGACCGGCGGGGCTGTGCACTCCGCTTCCCGAGCAGCTCCTCGAATCACCCGTGCTGCGCTGCAAGGCCAACCTGCTCACGCGGGTTCGCGGTCTCGATGAACTGGTCGGCCCGGTCGACACCCAGTCCGTCTACGTCACGATCGCCAACCCCCTTCGTTCCTGATCGCTGAGGAACACAACCCGACCCACCCGTCCGAGAGAGGAGCGTCGCCATGGCTCCCACCGATGCGAGCACCGACGCCGGTTTCACCACCGCCACCGAGACCGGCCCAGGGACCGGTATGGAGAGAGGTTCTGCCACCGCGGCCGACACCAGGGCCGAGACCGGGACCGGCACGGGTGGGGGCATGGGCGAGGAACCCGGATCGGACGCGAACAGCCAGGACACTCTGGACCTGCGCCTGCCGGACGAGGTCATCGCCACCTTCACCGAGACCGTCCAGGGCGACGAGGCCGACGGGCCCGCCGGGGGAGCAGGGGCCACCGCAAACGGTGCGGAGCTCCCGTCGGCCGTCGGCGTCAGAATTCCTGCCGACAGGTACGGCGACAGGTACGGCGACAGGGGCGGCGACAGGTACGGCGACACGCACGCCGACATGCATGGCGCGGCGCATGCCGGCACACAGCGCATCACGCAGCCCATGCCGGCGGACCTCGCGGCCTTCGCCGACGACGATCTGCTCGACCACATCGCCGACTGGGGCCCGACCAGCACACCCGCAGGAGTCTTCAGGCTCGTACCGGTACGCATCGAGCGCGATCTGCCGCTCATCAGCCGATGGATGAACGATCCGGCCGTTGCTGCGTTCTGGGAGTTGGACGGCCCCGACTCCGTCACGGAGGCCCATCTGCGTCCCCAGATCGAAGGCGACGGACGGAGCGTGCCCTGTCTCGGCGTGCTCGACGGCGCGCCCATGAGCTACTGGGAGATCTACCGCGCGGACCTCGACCCGGTCGCCCGCTACTACCCCGCCCGTCCGCACGACACCGGAGTCCACCTCCTCATCGGCGGTGTCGCCCACCGCGGCCGAGGACTCGGCACGGCCCTCCTCAGAGCCGTCGCCGATCTCGTGCTCGGCCACCGCCCCCCATGCACCCGCGTGATCGCCGAACCCGATCTACGCAACGTCCCCTCCGTCGCCGCGTTTCTGAACGCCGGTTTCCGCTTCTCCGCGGAGGTCGACCTCCCTGGCAAGCGGGCCGCACTCATGGTCCGGGATCGCGACCCGCGTGATCCGCGGTAGGCGCGATCCTCTCCGCCCTCGCCGCGGCCGGCGTCGGGGCTCCCTCCTGATCCAGTCCAGATCCAGTCCAGGCAGGTCCGGGCGGCCTGCGGCACCCACCTGTGCCCGATGCTCGAACAGGCCATGGCGGCGTCCCGTCTCCTGGCCGGGACTGTCAGAGCCACGCACTAGGGTGGACGGCCTATGACGAAGCCCTCACTCCCCGAACTCCTGCACGCCGCTGTCACCGCAGTCGGCGGCACGGAGCGGCCTGGCCAGGTGGCCATGGCCGAAGCCGTCGCCCAGGCGATCGACGACGGCTCGCATCTGCTCGTCCAGGCGGGCACCGGCACCGGTAAGTCGCTGGGCTATCTGGTGCCCGCGCTGGCGCAAGGAGACCGGGTCGTCGTGGCGACGGCCACCCTGGCGCTGCAGCGCCAGCTCGTGGAGCGGGACCTTCCGCGTACGGTCGAGGCGCTGCATCCGCTGCTGCGGCGCCGCCCCGAGTTCGCCATGCTCAAGGGGCGCTCGAACTATCTCTGCCTGCACCGCCTCCACGAGGGCATGCCGCAGGACGAGGAGGAGGGCCTCTTCGACCAGTTCGAGGCGGCCGCACCCACCAGCAAGCTCGGCCAGGACCTGCTGAGAATGCGGGACTGGGCGGACGAGACGGAGACCGGCGACCGCGACGACCTCACCCCGGGCGTCTCCGACCGGGCCTGGTCGCAGGTGTCCGTGTCGTCCCGGGAGTGCCTGGGCGCCTCGAAGTGCGCGTATGGCGCCGAGTGCTTCGCCGAGATGGCGCGCGAGCGCGCGAAGCTCGCAGAGGTCGTCGTCACCAACCACGCGCTTCTCGCCATCGATGCGATCGAGGGCGCGCCGGTCCTCCCGCAGCACGAAGTGCTCATCGTCGACGAGGCCCACGAACTGGTCTCCCGGGTGACGGGCGCCGCCACCGGCGAGCTCACTCCCGGCCAGGTCAATCGTGCGGTGCGCCGCGCCGCCAAGCTGGTGAACGAGAAGGCGGCCGATCAGCTGCAGACCGCCGCCGAGGGCTTCGAGCGGCTGATGGAGCTGGCCCTTCCGGGCCGGCTGGAGGAGATCCCCGAGGACCTGGGCTATGCGCTGCTGGCGCTGCGCGATGCCGCCCGCACTGTGATCTCGGCTCTTGGCACCACCCGTGACAAGTCCGTCCAGGACGAGGACGCGGTGCGCAAGCAGGCCCTGGCATCCGTCGAGACAGTGCACGACGTGGCGGAGCGGATCACGAACGGCTCCGAGTGGGACGTCGTCTGGTACGAACGCCATGACCGCTTCGGCGCCTCGCTGCGGGTAGCCCCCATGTCCGTGTCCGGCCTGCTCCGCGAGAAGCTCTTTGCCGACCGCTCAGTGACCCTGACCTCGGCGACGCTGAGGCTGGGCGGCGATTTCAACGGTGTGGGGGCCTCGCTGGGCCTGGCCCCCGAAGGCATCGCGGGAACACCGGGCAATGAGGACGAGGATCTGCCCGTATGGAAGGGCATCGACGTCGGATCGCCGTTCGACTACCGCAAGCAGGGCATCCTTTACGTCGCCAAGCATCTGGCCCGTCCCGCGCGGGACGGAGAGCGCGGTGACATGCTCGACGAGCTCACCGAGCTGATCCAGGCGGCGGGCGGCCGCACGCTGGGCCTGTTCTCCTCCATGCGCGGCGCCCAGTCCGCGGCCGAGGCGCTGCGGGCCCGCATCCCCGAGTTCCCGATACTGCTGCAGGGGGAGGAGACCCTCGGCGAGCTGATCAAGAACTTCGCGGCCGATCCTAAGGCGTGTCTGTTCGGCACGCTCTCGCTCTGGCAGGGTGTCGACGTCCCGGGCCCCAGCTGTCAGCTGGTGGTCATGGACAAGATCCCCTTCCCGCGCCCCGACGATCCGCTGATGAGCGCCCGGCAGAAGGCCGTCGAGGACAACGGCGGCAATGGCTTCATGGCCGTCGCGGCAACCCATGCGGCGCTATTGATGGCCCAGGGGGCGGGGCGTCTCGTACGGGCGTCGGGGGACCGCGGAGTGGTCGCCGTACTGGATCCGAGACTGGCCACGGCCCGGTACGGCAGCTATCTGAAGGCGTCCCTGCCCGATTTCTGGTACACGACGGACCGCAACCAGATCCGCCGCTCACTGGCAGCGATCGACGCGGCCGCCAGGGCCGCCGCGGCGGAGGCCCAGTAGGCCCTGGCCCGTTCCGGCGGCGGCCGCGGCCGCACAGGCGGAGGCCCACTGGGCCCATGGCCGCACAGGCGGGGCGCCACACCGGCCATCACTCAGCCGGGCACCACCACGCCGCGAGGGCACCGGCCAGGCATTCATCCGCCCACCTACCGCAACCATCAATTGAGGAACCCCAACGGCGAGCAATCAGCTCCGCGAGTGGGGGTCCCCTCGGACGGAGTCTGGAGGGAGGCAGAGGTTCAGCCGCAAAAAACGGCAGGGCCCCGGGACCGGCGCAGTTGGTCCCGGGGCCCGGTCAGGGGCGGAGTGTCACACCCGCCGCAGCACCGCCACCACCTTGCCGAGGATCGTCGCCTCGTCACCGGGGATCGGCTGGTACGCGGAGTTGTGCGGGAGCAGCCACACATGGCCGTCCTCGCGCTTGAAGCGCTTGACCGTCGCCTCGCCGTCGAGCATCGCCGCGACGATGTCGCCGTTCTCGGCGACCGGCTGGCGGCGGACCGTCACCCAGTCCCCGTCACAGATGGCGGCCTCGATCATGGAGTCACCGACGACCTTCAGGACGAAGAGCTCGCCGTCGCCCACGAGCTGCCGGGGCAGCGGGAACACGTCCTCGACCGACTCCTCGGCGAGGATCGGGCCACCGGCCGCGATACGGCCGACCAGCGGTACGTACGACGCGGCCGGCTTGCCCGCCGTGTCGGTGGGCTGGACCGTCGGCTGGTCGGCGCCTCGGACCTCGTACGCGCGCGGGCGGTGGGGGTCGCGGCGAAGGAAGCCCTTGCGCTCCAGAGCCATCAGCTGGTGAGCCACCGAAGAGGTGCTGGAGAGACCGACCGCCTGCCCGATCTCGCGCATCGACGGCGGGTAACCCCGCCGCTGCACGGAGTCCCTGATGACCTCGATGACCCGCCGCTGCCGGTCGGTGAGCCCCGAGCTGTCCGCCCGGATGCCTGGAGGTCGGCCCGGCAGGGAGCGGGCGGGCTTTGGCCCCTCCTGGTTTGTGATTGCGTCGTTCATGGCATGCACCGGCTCGAGTCGGCCCTGGGAGCGATCCTGGGCAGTGATGGTGGCACTGTCTGCGGTGGTGGTCACGTCGGTCGGCCCCTCTCGAGATGTTCTCCCTGGCTGACAACGGTAGTTGCTTTCGAAAGGTTGCGCCAAACACACGTTCGAGTGAAATATCGCGTATTGCCGCACTTGATCATGGGTCCGGGTGTATGGCTGCCGCCCGTCGTGTCAGGCATATGGGTTCAATCCGCTACGATTCACCGCCGGGATCGAGAGCCCCTTGTGGGGGCCTCCAGTCTGCCATCCGGGCTCCGGCCGCCCGGGCACCGACCCGGATTCCGTGCGGCGCGGACGCGACATGCGACCCGACGTGCAGCGATACGTGCGCGAACCTCCTGTCACTTCGCGATGCGACACGCGATGGGGCCGAAAGTGCGGCCAAACCCCAGATCTAGTGGTTGGATTGCAGTCGTAGCCCAGAGGTTGTGGTCCCTGGTCCTACGGGCCCTCCGGCATCGCCTATGCTTGGGGCTGCTTCGAGGGGCGTGTGACGCCTTTTGGGGCTATTGAGTCTGCTGTGAAGGAGGGTTGGAAGTCATGCACTGCCCCTTCTGCAGGCACCCCGACAGCCGAGTCGTCGACAGTCGTACGACCGACGACGGCACGTCGATCCGCAGGCGCCGCCAGTGCCCCGACTGCTCCCGGCGGTTCACGACCGTGGAGACCTGCTCGCTGATGGTGATCAAGCGCAGCGGGGTGACGGAGCCCTTCAGCCGCACCAAGGTCATCAACGGCGTGCGCAAGGCGTGCCAGGGACGGCCTGTCACCGAGGATGCCCTCGCCCAACTCGGCCAGCGGGTCGAGGAGGCCGTGCGCGCCACCGGCAGCGCCGAGCTGACCACCCATGACGTGGGGCTGGCCATTCTCGGCCCGCTGCAGGAACTCGACCTTGTCGCCTATCTGCGCTTCGCGTCCGTGTACCGGGCGTTCGACTCGCTCGAGGACTTCGAGGCCGCCATCACGGAGCTGAGGGAGAACCCGGCACAGCAGCCCGCCGCGGACGCGCAGTGCGCGGGCGCAGGACGTGAAGCAACCGACCGCGGGTCCGGAGGGACTGCCGAAGTCCCCGTGCCCGCCGCTGCCGCCGACTGACCGGCAGGCCCGGGCCGGGCGGACCGGCGGGCCGGAGATCGGCGGCGATCAAAGACCTGTTGTGGGCGGCAAGAGCGGCGCCCGCAATACAAGACAGACACCGTGCCACGGGAAGAACGAGGCACTTCAGGGCGTTTTAGCCCGATACAGGGAGGCGGCATGACAGAGACGGCGAGTGGCCCGGCAGCACGAGGTTCCCGCGCGAAGGGTGCCAAGGCGAGCAAGGGGCTGCGCATCGAGCGCATCCACACCACCCCCGGCGTGCATCCGTACGATGAGGTGGTCTGGGAGCGCCGTGACGTCGTCATGACCAACTGGCGCGACGGCTCGGTCAACTTCGAGCAGCGTGGCGTCGAGTTCCCCGACTTCTGGTCGGTGAACGCGGTCAACATCGTCACCAGCAAGTACTTCCGCGGTGCCGTCGGCACCCCGCAGCGCGAGGTGAGCCTCAAGCAGCTCATCGACCGCATCGTGAAGACGTACCGGAAGGCCGGTGAGGACTACAAGTACTTCGCCTCGCCCGCCGACGCCGAGATCTTCGAGCACGAGCTGGCGTACGCCCTCCTGCACCAGATCTTCAGCTTCAACAGCCCCGTCTGGTTCAACGTCGGAACCCCGCAGCCGCAGCAGGTCTCCGCGTGCTTCATCCTGTCCGTCGACGACTCCATGGAGTCGATCCTCGACTGGTACAAGGAAGAGGGCATGATCTTCAAGGGCGGCTCCGGCGCCGGCCTGAACCTCTCCCGTATCCGCTCCTCCAAGGAGCTGCTGTCCTCCGGTGGCAACGCCTCCGGCCCGGTGTCCTTCATGCGCGGCGCCGACGCCTCCGCCGGAACGATCAAGTCCGGTGGCGCCACGCGCCGCGCGGCGAAGATGGTCATCCTCGACGTCGACCACCCGGACATCGAGGACTTCATCGAGACCAAGGTGAAGGAAGAGGAGAAGATCCGCGCGCTGCGCGATGCGGGCTTCGACATGGACCTGGGCGGCGAGGACATCACCTCCGTCCAGTACCAGAACGCCAACAACTCGGTCCGTGTGAACGACGAGTTCATGAAGGCCGTCGAGAACGGCGAGAAGTTCGGCCTGCGTGCCCGTATGACCGGTGAGGTCATCGAGGAGGTCGACGCCAAGGCGCTGTTCCGCAAGATGGCCGAGGCCGCGTGGGCGTGCGCCGACCCGGGCATCCAGTACGACGACACCATCAACCACTGGCACACGTGCCCGGAGTCCGGCCGTATCAACGGCTCGAACCCGTGCAGCGAGTACATGCACCTGGACAACACGTCCTGCAACCTCGCCTCGCTGAACCTGATGAAGTTCCTGAAGGACGACGGCAAGGGCAACCAGTCCTTCGACGTCGAGCGCTTCTCGAAGGTCGTCGAGCTCGTCATCACGGCGATGGACATCTCCATCTGCTTCGCGGACTTCCCCACCCAGAAGATCGGCGAGAACACCCGCGCCTTCCGCCAGCTCGGCATCGGCTACGCCAACCTCGGCGCCCTGCTGATGGCGACCGGCCACGCGTACGACTCGGACGGCGGCCGCGCGCTCGCCGGTGCCATCACCTCCCTGATGACCGGCACCTCGTACAAGCGCTCCGCCGAGCTCGCCGCGGTCGTCGGCCCGTACGACGGCTACGCCCGCAACGCGCAGCCGCACCAGCGCGTCATGAAGCAGCACGCCGACGCCAACGCCACGGCCGTCCGCATGGACGACCTGGACACGCCGATCTGGGCCGCCGCCACGGAGGCCTGGCAGGACGTCGTCCGCCTCGGTGAGAAGAACGGCTTCCGCAACTCGCAGGCCTCCGTCATCGCCCCGACCGGCACCATCGGTCTCGCGATGTCCTGCGACACCACCGGTCTCGAGCCCGACCTCGCGCTGGTCAAGTTCAAGAAGCTCGTCGGCGGCGGCTCGATGCAGATCGTCAACGGCACCGTGCCGCAGGCCCTGCGCCGCCTGGGCTACCAGGAGGAGCAGATCGAGGCGATCGTCGCCCACATCGCCGAGCACGGCAATGTGATCGACGCCCCGGGCCTCAAGCCCGAGCACTACGAGGTCTTCGACTGCGCCATGGGCGAGCGCTCCATCTCCGCGATGGGTCACGTCCGCATGATGGCCGCCATCCAGCCGTGGATCTCCGGCGCCCTCTCCAAGACGGTCAACCTCCCCGAGAGCGCCACCGTCGAGGACGTCGAAGAGGTCTACTTCGAGGCGTGGAAGATGGGCGTCAAGGCGCTCGCGATCTACCGCGACAACTGCAAGGTCGGCCAGCCGCTCTCCGCGAAGACCAAGGAGAAGGAGAAGGCCGAGGTCACCGAGAAGGCCGAGGAGACCATCCGGGCCGCGGTCGAGAAGGTGGTCGAGTACCGCCCGGTCCGCAAGCGTCTGCCGAAGGGCCGTCCCGGCATCACCACGTCCTTCACGGTCGGTGGCGCCGAGGGCTACATGACCGCCAACTCCTACCCGGACGACGGTCTCGGCGAGGTCTTCCTGAAGATGTCCAAGCAGGGCTCCACCCTCGCCGGCATGATGGACGCCTTCTCCATCGCCGTCTCGGTCGGTCTGCAGTACGGCGTGCCGCTGGAGACGTACGTCTCGAAGTTCACCAACATGCGCTTCGAGCCGGCCGGCATGACGGACGACCCGGACGTGCGGATGGCGCAGTCGATCGTCGACTACATCTTCCGCCGCCTGGCGCTGGACTTCCTGCCCTTCGAGACGCGCTCGGCGCTCGGCATCCACTCGGCCGAGGAGCGCCAGCGCCACCTGGAGACCGGTTCGTACGAGCAGTCCATCGACGACGCCGAGGTGGACGTCGAGGGCCTGGCCCAGTCCGCGCCGCGGGCGCAGGAGCTGAAGGCCGTGGCCGCCGCGCCCAAGGAGGAGGCGGCCAAGCCCGCCCCGAAGCAGGCGCACACCAGCGCCGAGCTGGTCGAGATGCAGCTGGGCATCCAGGCCGACGCCCCGCTGTGCTTCTCCTGCGGCACCAAGATGCAGCGCGCCGGGTCCTGCTACATCTGCGAGGGCTGCGGGTCGACCAGCGGCTGCAGCTGATTGACCCAGAGCCCGTGAGGGGCGGTACGGCCACCGGCCGTGCCGCCCCTCACGGCGTCCCGTAGATCACGAACGGCTGCCCATGACGGCGGCGAACGACTCCGGATCCCCGTCGAAGCCGCGCAGCGCCTCGCGGAGCTCCCACTCCCCGGAGGCATCGCGGGCGAACTCCGCGACGGTGGCCGCGGTGGATTCTGCTACCCGTGCGAAGTCGTCCGCAGCCAGCTCCGTATGGCCTTCTGCGATCACCACGCGCGGGTTGGCGATGTCCTGGAAAGTCCGGTCGCCGCTGCGCTGCTGGATGATCACGCCGACCACCACGCGCGTGTACCCGGCTGCCAGCCGCTCGAGCTCCAGGACCATCACCTCGTCGAAGCCGAAGCCCTGACCGGTCCGGCTGTCCCGGCTGAGCGTGATGGTGCCGTCGGGCGACCGGCTGCCGAAGTACACGACGTACGACGGCTTTCCGTACGGTTCTTCCGCCGTGTACGTCGCGGCGATGATGTCGAGGTCGTGTGGCGGACGGCCCAGTGGGCTGGGGTCCCACCGAAGCCGTATTTCGACCTTCTTGAGTCCCTTGTTGAGACTGGCCAAGAGACCTGCCCTCCCGAATCCGGCCTGCGGCCGTACCTGTCCGTCTGTTACGTCTGGTGTCCAGTATGGTTCCTCCGCGTGCTGCATGCGGTGGTCAACAGCCGTAGATGTCATGGTCGTTGGAGGGATCCTCCGACCGAGAGCGACCGGGGCCGTGCTCCCTGGCCTTACGATGGCGCGGTGCTGGTCAAGTGGATTCGCTGCACCGTGGTGGACCGCCGCGGTTTTGAACGGGGGCAGCGGAAATGGGCGGGGCTTCCGGGGGAGCCGGGTTTCCGTGGGCAGGGCGGGGGTTGGAGCCGCTTGAGGCCCGGGGTGGCCCATGTCTTCGCCTTCTGGGAGAGCCGGACCTTCTACGACTCGTTCATGGCACGCTCGCACGACCGGCTCGCCGCCGCCCAGTCGGGCACCTTCAAGGACGCCCAGGTCAAGCTCTTCGACCACCGGTTCGATGTGAAGACCGGCTTCGAACCCCGTTTCACGGATGCCGACGTGGTGCGCGTCGCTCACTGCCGCGTCCATGCGGACCGCGTCGAACATTTCGCGCTGATGCAGGAGAAGGTGTGGAACCCCGCCATGGCGGGCTCTCCGGGAATGGTGCGGGGCCTGTTCGGTGAGGCGCCCGACCACGAGTTCCTGGTGCTGTCGATGTGGCAGTCGGCCGCCGAACACGGCAAGTACCGCGTCGAGCGTGTGGAACGCCTTGCCCTGCGGGCCCAGACGGACGCGGATGTGGCGGCCCTGGCCGGCGACATCGTGGAGCTGGAGCCCTCGTGGAACGTGTGATGTGGATCGGCGATACGGATGTGTGATGTGCACTGCGCCGTCCTGTGGCAGCGCGCGATAACGCGTCCGCCGGTTGGTCCGTACGTGTGCTCGACCGCCGGACATCGATCTAGGGTTTGAACATGGCACGACCACGGCGCATCGTCCTTGTCCGGCACGGGGAGTCGGTGGGCAATGCCGACGACACCGTGTACGAGCGCGAACCGGACCACGCACTCGCGCTCACCGAGACGGGACGGCGCCAGGCGGAGGAGACCGGCGAGGGGCTGCGGGAACTCTTCGGCCGGGAGCGTGTCAGCGTATACGTGTCGCCGTACCGCCGGACCCATGAGACCCTCCGTGCCTTCAGGCTGGATCCCGAACTGGTACGGATCCGCGAGGAACCGCGGTTGCGCGAGCAGGACTGGGGCAACTGGCAGGACCACGACGACGTACGCCTGCAGAAGGCCTATCGCGACGCCTACGGCCACTTCTTCTACCGCTTCGCGCAGGGCGAGTCGGGCGCCGACGTGTACGACCGGGTGGGGGCGTTCCTGGAGAGCCTGTTCCGCAGCTTCGAGGCGCCGGACCATCCCCCGAACGTGCTGCTGGTCACCCACGGCCTGACCATGCGGCTGTTCTGCATGCGCTGGTTCCACTGGACGGTGGCCGAGTTCGAGTGCCTGTCGAATCCCGGGAACGGCGAGACGCGGATGCTCGTTCTCGGGGAGAACGGCAAGTACACGCTGGACCGGTCGTTCGATCGCTGGCGCGAACCGGAGCCGTACGGGATCACCGGATAAAGTGGCAGCGAGATGACCGCTGACTCCTCTCCCGACGGGCGCCTGGGCCGCGCTCTGGCCAGCCTGCGCGGACTCGCCGTTGGAGACGCGCTGGGCTCGCAGTTCTTCGTGCCTGCGAACTATCCGCTGCTCAAGCGCCGCGAGCTGCCTCCCGCCCCCTGGCAGTGGACGGACGACACCGAGATGGCGTGCTCCATCGTGGCCGTCCTGGCCGCGCACCACCGGATCGACCAGGACGCGCTGGCCCGGTCGTTCGCGGAGCACCACGACTTCGATCGCGGCTACGGGCCCGCGGTGAACCGGTTGCTGCGCCAGATCCGCGAGGGCGGCGACTGGCGCGAGCTGTCCGCCGCGCTGTTCAAAGGTCAGGGTTCCTGGGGCAACGGCGCCGCGATGCGGATCGCGCCCCTCGGCGCCTGGTACGCGGACGACCCCGAGCAGGCCACGCACCAGGCGGAGATCTCGGCCTACCCCACGCATCAGCACCGTGAGGCCGTCGTGGGCGCCATGGCCGTCGCCGCCGCGGCAGCGCTGGCGGCGGATCCCTCGGGCCCTCCCACACCCGACTCGCTGCTCGACGGCGTCATCGCCCTGGTGCCGCGCAGCGCCGTCGGGGCCGGGCTTCGACGGGCCCGGGACATGCTCGACTACGGCGACACGGCGACGGTCGCCGCGGTGCTCGGCTGCGGGCGCCGTACGACGGCCCATGACACGGTGCCGTTCGCGCTCTGGTCGGCGGCGCGGGGCCTCGGCGACTACGAGAACGCGTTCTGGAACACCGCCCAGGCGGGCGGCGACGTGGACACGACCTGCGCCATCGTGGGCGGCGTGATAGCCGGGTGCAAGGCGGGAGCGCCACCGGCGGAATGGCTGAACCGGACGGAGGCCTTGCCGGCCTGGGGGACGGGCGGGGCGGCCTGAGGGCATGGTTGCCTGGTGAGCCCGCGAAGCGACCTGTTTTGTTCGTCGGCCCGCTGCCTTCCGGTGGGCCAACTGTCACGGTCATGCCACAGTACGCCCGGCGGGTCTCCTTCCGTCACGTGCGGGGCTAGCCTTTCGGCCACGCCGCCTGTTGATCATGTCGGGCGTGCGCCGAACGAGACACAGGTCGCCGACTGACACCGCCACGCGCGCGTGGGCCTTCGCGACCGGTCGGGAGGGGGTCCCGTGTCCGACAGACCGTCCAAGCCGGAGCCGACGCGTGAAGGGCAGCCGGCTGATGAAGCGGAGCAAGCAAAGGGAGGGGTGCCTCCAGGCAGAGGGGAGCCCAGAGGCGGCGGGACGCCTGGAGGCCGCGGGGCGCCTGGAGCCACTACTACAGGGGAGCCCAGGGCCGAAGGGGACCACGAGGATGCCGTCGCCACGCACTACGACTCGGACTGGGGCGCCCCACTCCCCGACGGCGGCCCCTCTTTCGAGCACCTGCGCGGCGAGCCTCCCGCGCGTATCCGCGTAGCCACGCTCTGGTCGGTGCTCGCCACCGGTGTCCTCAGCATGCTGCTGCTGGGCGACGGTGTGGCGCTCAACCTGCTCATCGTCGCGATCCCGGCCGCTCTCGGCGCGTTCTTCGCCGCCCAGGCCGTAGGCCGTCGGCCCCGCCCATGGACGGTGACCTGGGCCGTCGGCGGGCTCGCCCTGCTCCTCGTGCCCGCCATGCGCGACGCTGACTGGCCGTCCTTCCTGGCCGTCGTCTCCGCTCTGGCACTGGGCTCGCTCGCGCTGCACGGCTCGCGCACCTGGCCCGGCGTGCTGCTCGGCCCGTTCGGCGTCTTCACCTCGCTCCTCACGGGCGTGTCCTGGGGCTGGCGCGGTCTGCGCGACCGGACCGGCGGCTCCCGGGGCAATCTCGGCTCTGTGGTACGCGTCGCCGTGGTGACCGCTGGTCTGCTGCTTGTCTTCGGCGCCCTGTTCGCCTCGGCCGACGCCGCCTTCGCGGACGTGCTGGGTGATCTGATGCCCGACGTATCGGTCGCGGACGGGCCCTGGCGCCTGCTGCTTCTCGCAGTCGGTGCGGTCGGCGCGCTGGCGGCCGCCCACACGGCCGCCGCACCGCTTCAGTGGGACCGGATCGAGGTCGCCCCTGGCCGGGCCCGCGGCCGCGTCGAGTGGGCGCTGCCGCTGATCGTGCTCAACGTGCTGTTCGCGGCCTTCAACGCCGTCCAGCTCGCCGTTCTCTTCGGCGGATACGACACCGTACTGAAGAAGACGGGCCTGACGTATGCGGCGTATGCGCGCCAGGGGTTCTGGCAGTTGCTCATCGCCACCCTCCTCACGCTGCTCGTCATCGTGTTCGCGCTGCGCTGGGCTCCTCGTGGGACACCAGGCGATCGAGGCCTGGTGCGGGGGGTGCTGGGAACTCTCTGTGTTCTCACGCTCGTTGTCGTGGCGTCGGCGGTGCGGCGCATGGACATGTACGTGGAGGCGTATGGACTGACGCGGCTGAGGATCTCGGTGGTGGCCGTGGAGCTCTGGCTCGGCCTCGTCATCCTGCTGATCATGGCCGCCGGAGTGTGGGGCGCACGCCGGTTGCCGCGCGTCGTCGCTGCGAGCGCCGCGGCGGGTGTGCTCGCCTTCGGGCTGCTGTCTCCCGACGGCCTGATCGCGGAGCGCAACGTCCAGCGCTATGAGGACACCGGCAAGTTCGACCTCGAGTACGCGCGAGGGCTGTCCGCCGACGCCGTACCGGCCCTCGACCAGCTCGAGGAACCGCTGCGCTCCTGCGTGCTACAGAGCATCGCCGAGGACCTCCGGGACGACGACGGACCCTGGTATGCGACGAGCTGGAGCCAGGCCCGAGCCCGGCGGATACTCGACGATCGGCCGTTGACCGACAACTGGGAGACGTGCAACCAGATTCGGCAGGACCTCATGTACCGCTGAGGAATGCGCTGGAGCCACTGGGGAGTCCGCTGTTCCGCGGGAGAGTCCGCTGGTGCGCGGAGGAGTCCGCTGGTGCGCGGAGTCGTCCGCTGGTGCCGGGCCGGTTGCGCCGTTGTGTACGGCCCGGCACCCACGTCTCACCTCAACGCGTCTCTCGTCCGAGTGAGGGCTGCGTCTCTCGTTCGAGGGGGGCTGACTCTGTCAGCCTCCCGAGGGCCCTGCTGTCCCGGCTGTGCCGGCCAGCGCTTCCAGGTCGCTCTTGCGCACCCGGATCACCAACGCCGCCGTGACCAGGGCCAGTACGGCCATCGCCACGGCCGGGATGAAGGCGGTCGAGATGCCGTGGGCGAGCACCTCGTGGCTCCACGGCGGGGGCAGCTGACCGGACTTGGCGAACGCCGCCTTCTGTTCCGCCGAGCCGTTCGCCATGAAGTCCTGGAGCTGGGGCTTCGCCTCGTCCCGGCTCGCCGTACCGAACACCGTGGTCAGGATGGACAGGCCCAGCGAACCGCCCACCTGCTGGGTCGCGTTGAGCAGACCCGATGCCGCACCCGCCTCGTGCTGGGCGACGCCCGAGACCGCGGTGAGGGTGAGCGTGACGAAGTTCAGCCCCATACCGAAGCCGAACAGCAGCATCGGGCCGAGCACTCCGCTGATATACGAGCTGTCGGGGCTGATGAACGTCTGCCAGCCGAGCCCGAGCACGACAAGCGTCGAGCCGCCCAGCATGAACGGCTTGGGGCCGAGCACCGGCAGCAGGCGCTGCGACAGACCCGCGCCCGTGACGATCGCGACCGTCACCGGCAGGAAGGCGAGGCCCGCCTCGATCGGCGTGTACCCCAGCACGTTCTGCACGAAGAGCACGATGAAGAAGAACATGCCGAACATCGCCGCTGCCAGGCTCAGCATGATCACATACGTGCCGGAACGATTGCGGTCCGCGAACATCTTGAGCGGAGTGATCGGTTCCCTGGCACGGCTCTCTATGAGTCCGAAGGCCAGGAGCAGCACCACCGCCACTCCGAACGACCCCAGCGTGAGGCTGTCGCTCCAGCCCTCCTCGGCGGCCCGGATGAACCCGTACACGAGGGAGGCCATGCCGACTGTCGACGTCAGCGCGCCCGCGATGTCGAACCGTCCCGGATGGCGCTCGGACTCGTTGATGTACATCGGGGTCAGCACGGCTATCAGCACACCGATGGGCACGTTGACGAAGAGCACCCAGCGCCAGTCGAGCCACTCGGTGAGCATGCCGCCCGCCAGCAGGCCGATGGCGCCGCCGCCCGCGGACACCGCCGCGAAGACGCCGAAGGCCCGATTCCGCTCGGGCCCCTCGGGGAACGTAGTGGTGATCAGGGCCAGCGATGTGGGCGAGGCGATGGCGCCACCCACGCCTTGCAGGGCGCGCGCTGCCAGCAGCTGCCAGGGTTCCTGGGCCAGTCCGCCGAGCAGGGAGGCGAGGGTGAAGACGAGGATGCCGGTCAGGAAGACCCGGCGCCGGCCGAGGATGTCGCCCGCACGGCCGCCGAGCAGCAGCAGGCCGCCGAAGGTCAGGGTGTACGCGCTGACGACCCAGGTGAGATCGGTTGTCGAGAACTTGAGCGCATCCTGGATGTGCGGGAGCGCGATGTTCACAATCGTCGCGTCGAGTACCACCATGAGTTGGCAGGCGGCGATGACGGTCAGGGCTATGCCGGGGCGCCCCTCCCGGCGAGCCGCCCCCGGCTTCGGGTCCTGGATTAACTGAGAGGTAGTCATGGATCCCCCACAAGAACGTTAGTGAACGCTCGCGTTCACTGTCGCGCCAACGGTAGTGAGTCCCCCGCAGTGAACGCAACCGTTCACTGAAGATGCTGCCCCGGCGCCTGCTTGCGTAGGCTGCTGCACCCGCACATCGGAGAGATGCACATGGTTACTTCGCGCTGGACGGCCGCTCCCGCTCAGACGGCCTCCCCGGCGACCTCCCTACGTCGGCGTGGGCCCGTGCTGGAACGGGCGATTCTCGAGGCCGCCCTGGATCAGCTCGGCACGGTCGGCTGGAACGGGCTCACGATGGAGGGGGTCGCCGCGGCCGCGCAGACCGGCAAGGCGGCCGTCTATCGCCGCTGGCCGTCCAAGGAGGATCTGGTCGCGGACGCACTCCAGGCAGGACTGTCGACCTTGGATGCCCCGCCGGACCGCGGAAGTGTCCGTGAGGATCTGCTGGAGCTGTGCCGTGAGGTGCGTGAGGCGATGTACTCACCACCTGGGTTTGCTCTTCGCTCGATCATTCACGAATGCGATGGGGCTGCCGCCGAGCGGTTTCATGGCGTGATCCTGGAAGGCGTTGTCGAGCCGACGGTCGGCCTCATCAAGGAGGTGGTGCGCCGTGGGGTTGAGAGGGGAGAGGTCCGTCCCGGAGCGGTCGACGACTATGTGTGCGATGTCATCCCGGCGATGATGATGTACCGCTCCAAGATGTGCGGAAGTGAATGGGGCGAGCGTGACATCGAGGAGATGATCGACCGGGTGATGATGCCGCTGCTGCGTCCGGACGGCGGGTGACGCGTCGCCCGGACGGCGGGTGATGCGGGGCGCGGACTGCCGGTGTCATGGCGAGCGGACTGCGGTGACGCGTCGCGGCGGTTGCGTGCATGCGGCCTGTGTGCAGGGAGCGCGGGGGCCGTCGCCGGCGTGTCACGTGTGCGGGGGCCGCTGCCTTTCCCTGACCCGGGTGTTGCGCGGGGCTCCGGGCGGCGTACGCTTTGTGCGCCATGCCCTACGAACCACCCACCCACCGTGTCGAGCGCTCCCTGAGAGCCACCACCGGAGCGAAGATCATCGCCGGTGTCGACGAAGTCGGGCGCGGTGCGTGGGCCGGCCCGGTGACTGTCTGCGCGGCGATCACCGGACTGCGTCGCCCACCCGAAGGGCTGACCGACTCCAAGCTGCTCACTCCCAAGCGACGCACCCAGCTCGCCACGGAGTTGGTCTCCTGGGTCACGGCCCACGCCCTCGGTCACGCCTCCCCGGAGGAGATCGACGACCTGGGGATGACAGCAGCGCTGCGGCTGGCGGCAGGACGCGCCCTCGAGGCGCTGCCGGTCCGGCCCGACGCGGTCATTCTCGACGGGAAGCACGACTACCTGGGCGCTCCTTGGAGGGTCCGTACGGTGATCAAGGGCGACCAGTCCTGCGTGGCCGTCTCCGCCGCATCCGTGATCGCCAAAGTTCAGCGCGACAAAATGATGGCCGAACTGGGCATCGACCATGCACACTTCGATTTTGCGGCCAACGTCGGCTATCCGTCCCCGGTGCACCGGGCCGCGCTGGAGGAATGGGGCCCCACCCCCTACCACCGGCTTTCGTGGGCGTATCTTGATGCGTTGCCCCGGTGGCGGCACCTCAAGAAGGCGCGTACCTGGGCGGAAGGAAGCGTTCCGGAGATCGAGGGGCAGCTCGGTTTCGATTTCTGACGATTCCCTTCGCACTCATGTGCCACCCGCCGACGCGAGCCGCAACGGCGTTTGATAAACATCAGCCCATGCCTCTCATTCCCGAGGAGCCTCAGATTCACGAGAGTGCCCAGGGTCCCCGCGCCTCTTCGGCAAGCAGCCGTACCGCGCCGACCCCTCGCCCCGTACCCGGCCCGCGCCCCGCGGCTGCGCCGCGCCCCGGTCGCCCGGGCCCTGTCCGGCCGATGCCGCCCGCGCAACGCACGTCGCGCGAGTCGTCGGCTGCCAAGCCGGGGCCGTCCGCCCCGGCGTCATCGCCGTCTTCCCCTTCCACTCCTGCGCCTTCCACGACGTCCGCGACGCCGCAGATCCAGTTGATCCCGGCCTCGGCCGAGGGCGCGCTGGACGCTGCGGAGGAAGCCGTCGACCTGCTGCTCGAGTCGGGGCGTCCGCCCGGGGACATCCTGGTGATCACCACGGGTGAGCCGCACCCGTGGGCGGTCCATGAGCTGTCCTTCGGCGAGCCCGCGTACTGGGCCCAGCACGACGCGGGTGACGACGTCTTCTACGCCGAGGCCTCGGCCGTCGGCCGCGTCGCGTCCCGCCCGGTGGTCGTCGTCGCCGTCAACGGAGGCTCCGACGAGGCCGCGGCCGCTGTACTGCCGCTGGCGCATGGCCGGGCCGGCGCCCTGCTCGTTGTCTGCGGTGACCCGCAGCGCATCAACGCGGTGCTGGGCGCCGGGGTCTGACCCGCCGAGCCGTCCGGCTGGAGCCGCGGCCGGGATGCTCATGCGGGACGCCCATGTGCGATGCCCACGAGGGTGTCTTTGCGCGGAGTGTCCCCGAGGGATGCCCCCGAGGGACGTCTTTGCACGGTGGCACCCGAACCGGCGGCGCTGCTCACTCACCGCCGGATCGTTGTCGCTCACTGTGGGCCGCGCGGGTCGAGATGCGAGAGCCAGAGGCGGCTGTCGGTGACCGTGATGACGCCGTTGTCGGCGACCGAGTTCCGCGGTTTCCGTCCGGCTTCGGCGTTGAGCAGCCGTAGCCGCGTCCAACTCACGGACTCGCACCGTGATGGCGTGGAGAGTGGGCGACTCGACTCGCGGCAGTGGCCGGTGGGGAATTGGCGATTCCCCGCGGCCGTCGCCACCCTCCGCTGCTTCCGGGTCCAGTACGGCCCGGGTGATGACGACGATGCTGCCTGCGGGTCAGTACGTGGCGGCTGTCACAGTGGCCTCACTGCGGTGCTGCTTCAGCGTGCTGCCGCCCGGCGGAGCACATCGGACGCCGCGCCGCCCATGCGCGGTATAGGCGGTTCCTCGGCGAACGCCGTCGGTGCCGAGGTGGCGTTGGGCCGGCGGCCGCCGCGACCCTCGCCCAACACCTGCCAGCCGTCATGCGTCAATGTGATGTATGCGCCGCACCGCAGCCCGTGCAGCGTGCACGCGTCGCGCAGCCCCCACATCCAGGCCCCGTCCTCCTCCGTCCAACGGGCATCGCCCTCGCGGCAGTAGAGCAGCACGGCGGTGCGGACGGGCGTGCGTCGGCGAAGATCATGCGGGATGACGCGGCGCAGCTGTGAGAGCAGCGCATTGCGGAACACCCAGCCGTCCGTCGCGGATGAGCGCCGGTTGAAGGAGGCGCTCGCCGTGAGCCGCTCGTCCGGGTCCAGTACGGCCACCACGGCGGTCGCGGGCGTCGGCCGGTGCCGGACGTGCAGGCCGTTGACGACCTCACGTGGATTGCGCAACAGCGGTATGCCTGCAGATGCCCATTCGGCGGGCTCGAGCATCCGGGCAAGTCGGCTGGCGGAGTCGACGGCCCTCGCAGCAGACGCCGCAGCGGGAGTGGACGGAGCGAATCCGAAGGTCACGGTCCTCCCTTCGGCTACGCGCCCACGCGGGGGCGGGGTGGGGATCGGGCTTGGGGGAGCGCACCGCGGAAAGCCCTTTCACGGCGAAGAGGGCCATGCGGGAGCGAGTCCAATTCTTCCCGGCACAGTGCCTTGCGGCAACGAGCAATTGAGACCGCTGATCGAAATGGGGCGATTCGCTCCTTATATCCCTGGCCAGGGCTGCGTACCGATGCCATCGTCATCCCTGTACGGCAAGGACGAGCGGCAAAACGGCTTCTGCCCCTGACCGCCGTAGGAGTCGTGCGGCTGTCGCCAGCGTCCAACCGGTCTCTGTCGCATCGTCGATGAGCAGAACAGGGCCGCGAGCCTCTGCGAGAGTCGAAGCCAGTTCAGGGGGCACGGTGAGGGCACCGTTCAGAGCCTTGAGCCGCTGCGCGCTGTTGCTGCGCGACGCATGGAGGGCCTCGGCCCCCGGCGAGTACTCCACGGAGCCCAGCAGGGGAAGGCGGCCGATCTCTGCGATCCGTAGGGCAAGAGACTGGATCAACTGCGGTCGCGTGCGAGACGCCATGGTCACGACGCCGACCGGACGAGCCTGGGCGTCGGGTGCACCGGACGCCCAACCGCCGGGCCCCTTCGCCCAGTCAGCCAGCACGCCCACCAAGGCCTTCGCCACATCGTCGGGCACTGGCCCATCCTGAGCCCGGGGAGCGAGCATGGGCCGCAGCCGATTGCCCCAGCCGATGTCCGAGAGTCGCCCCAGCGCCCGGCCGACGCCGGCCTGTTCGCTCGCGGGGATACGTCCCTTGAGGCTGATGCCCACCGCTTCAAGACCGGTCGGCCACATCTTTCTGGGCTCCACCTCGACGCCCGCTCGCCCCAGTTCACCGCGCGCCGCGGCCAGCGCTGCCGGAGACACGGCATCGCTGAACCGAGCTCCGGCACAGATGTCGCAACGCCCGCAAGGAGCCGCTTCCTCGTCGTCCAGCTGCCTTCTCAGGAACTCCATCCGGCAACCGGTCGTCATGGCGTACTCGCGCATCGCCTGCTGCTCGGCCTCCCGCTGCTTGGCGACCCACGCATAGCGCTCGGCGTCGTACGTCCAGGGCGCGCCTGTGGAGATCCAGCCGCCCTTGACCCGACGCACCGCACCGTCCACATCGAGGACCTTGAGCATCGTTTCGAGCCGGGAGCGGCGCAGCTCCACACGAGGCTCGAGCGCGGGAAGCGACAACGGCCGGTCCGTCTGGGACAGGGCGTCGAGCGTGCGCCGCACCTGCTCCTCGGGCGGGAACGCGATCGACGCGAAGTACTGCCAGATGGCCTCGTCCTCCTTGCCCGGAAGCAGCAGCACCTCTGCATGCTCGACGCCGCGGCCGGCGCGCCCGACCTGCTGGTAGTAGGCGATGGGGGAGGAGGGCGAACCCAGGTGGACCACGAAGCCGAGGTCGGGTTTGTCGAAGCCCATGCCCAGCGCGGACGTGGCCACCAGTGCCTTCACGCGGTTGGCGAGAAGATCGTCCTCGGCCTGCTGCCGGTCGGCGTTCTCCGTCTTCCCGGTGTACGAAGAGACCGTGTGACCGCACTGGCGCAGGAAGGCCGTGACCTCCTCGGCGGCCGCGACAGTGAGCGTGTAGATGATCCCCGAGCCCGGCAGCTCGCTGAGATGCTCGGCGAGCCAGGCCAGGCGGTGCGCGGCGTCGGGCAGTGCGAGCACGCTCAGGCTGAGGCTCTCCCGGTCGAGCGGTCCGCGAAGCACCAGCGCGTCCGCACTGCCGCCGGTGCCGAGCTGCTCGGCGACATCGGCCGTCACGCGCGCATTGGCCGTCGCGGTGGTGGCGAGCACGGGGACTCCCGCCGGAAGATCGCTGAGCATGGTGCGCAGCCGTCGGTAGTCGGGCCGGAAGTCGTGGCCCCAGTCGGAGATGCAGTGCGCCTCGTCGACCACCAGCAGGCCCGTCGCCGCCGCCAGCTTGGGCAGTACATGATCGCGGAAATCGGGGTTGTTGAGGCGCTCCGGACTCACCAGGAGGACGTCGACTTCGCCCGCGGCCACCTCGGCCTGGATGACGTCCCACTCCGACGTGTTCGACGAATTGATGGTGCGAGCGTGGATGCCTGCGCGCCCGGCTGCCTCGACCTGGTTGCGCATGAGCGCCAGCAGCGGGGACACGATGACGGTGGGGCCGCTGCCTCGCTCGCGCAGGAGCGCGGTAGCGACGAAGTACACGGCGGACTTGCCCCAGCCGGTGCGCTGCACGACCAGAGCCCTGCGCTTGTCGGCGACGAGCGCCTCGATCGCCCGCCACTGGTCCTCACGCAGCCGGGCGTCTCCCGTCCGGTCACCGACGAGACGGGCGAGAACGGCATCAGCCGCCGTACGCAGTTCTTCGTTGCTCATGCCCCCATGCAACCCGATGGGTCGGACATCGCGCGAACGGTCCACTGGACTGTGGACAACTTCTGTCGTGTTCCTGACTGGAGTTATCCACAGGGCAAACCGGAACGTTGAGATCCGCGGGAAAGTCGGCGCATGACGAATCACAACGACTCCACAGGCTCCTCCGGACCTGGCGACATCACGACTCCTGTCGGACACGGCGAATCCGCAGATCTGGCCGCCGACCAGCAGATCACGCTGCGCACCGCGTCCGAACTGGCCGATGCGCTGCCGTACTTGCTCGGATACCGGCCGGAAGACAGCATCGTGCTGGTCACGGTGCACGACCGGAACGGGCGCGGACGTTTCGGCGCTCGTGCGCGACTAGGTATCCCTCAGCGCGAGGAGGACTGGCCCGCCGTCGCCGAGCAGTTGGCCCAGTCCCTTGTGACGGGCAGCGAGCGGCGCGGTGCCCGGCCCGAGGGCATGGTCGCCTTCCTCTGTCAGGACCCCGTAGGGGCCGAGTCGGGACAGCAGGTCATGGAACGCCTGCGGCCGCTCGCGCGGTTGCTGCGCACGGCATGCGGTGATCTCGATGTCCCTGTGGTGGAGGCGCTGTGCATCTCCGGCGGCCGCTCCTGGTCGTACTGCTGCCCCGGAGAACGCTGCTGTCCGCCGGAAGGCGTCTCGCTCGGCCTTCCCGGCACCTCGGTCCTGGCGGCTGCCGCCACCTACGCGGGCATGCAGGTGCGCGGCGCCCTGCGCGAGCTGAGGGCCAGGCTCGTTCCGTGGGGAACCCAGGCAACAGCTGAGGAGCAGGAGCGAGCCCTCGACGCAGCTGTCATGGCGCTCGTTCCCCGGATCCTGGACGAAGCGGACGGTCCGAAGGTCGCGGCGGAGACCCTCGATCTAGCCCGCCGGATCATCGGCCGACTCGCCGACACCCCGCCTGTCGGAGGCCCCTACCGAGCCGATCTCAGGGACGACGAACTGATCGCACACGACGAGGCGGCGGCACTGATCCTCGGACTGCAGGAGCGGACGACGCGTGATCAGGCAGCCGAGTGGATGGAGGGCGACGAGGCACTCGCGGCTCTGCGTCTCTGGAGGGCGCTGGCGCGCCGCTGCGTCGGTCCTTACGGCGAGCATGCCGCGGCGCCACTGACGCTCGCAGGCTGGGTCGCCTGGTCGCTCGGGGACGAGCTGGAAGCCCGGGAGGCGCTGGCCATGGCCCTGGGTGCAGATCCGGGGTATACGTTCGCCGTCCTCCTGCACCGGGCCTGCAACGAAGGCCTGGACCCGGAGTCCATCCGCCGTTGTCTGCGCAGCGAGCGCGCCGAACGGGAGGCGGCGGCCCTGCAACCCGATCAGGACCCGTCCGACTCGCCCGCCCGCTCGCCGAGGCCGGCGCTCCCCGCGCAGACCTCGGGTCTGAGCCTCCCCGCCCTGCCCATGGGGCCGAACCATCGGCGTCGTAGGCCAGGACGTGGGGGCAGCCCTGGAGCAAGCGGGGGCAGCTCCCGGGCGAAGGGCAATCGAGCCGGCCAGCCGAGCACCCGGAACACTCGACCCCCTGTCCAGCGGCGCATCGGCCGGCGCACTGCGCGCAGCGACCAATGAATGAGCATGCCACCGAACGCGAACCGCGGCCCCGCCAAGGCCTGGCACCACCCCGAAGCCCGCCCGAAACCGTGACGCTATGTGCCTCCCGAGGTGCCCCATGGGTGCGATCGAGCCGAACGAGGTGGATATCGCGGCCGCGGCCCCTCCGCACGAGTCCGCAGGATCGGCCGACCATGATCGAGGAGGACGCCGAGAACCGCAGCCGGAGGTCTGACCCGCCGGACCAGCACGGACAGCACGCCATGGAACGCCGTCGGAGCACTGTGGATCAGTCCTGGAAGCACCACCGAAAGGAGTGTTTATCGTCAGGGAGACGACTATGATCGCGGCATGCCCTACGACCCGTCAGCCTTTCCGCCTTTCGCCGTCACTGTCGACCTGGTCGTGCTGACCGTGCGCCGTCACTCGCTGTGCGCACTGGTGGTGCGGCGCGGTGAGCCCCCGTTCCAGGGACGGTGGGCGCTTCCCGGTGGGTTCGTGAGGGCTGACGAAGATCTCGCGGCAGCGGCGGCTCGGGAGCTCGCCGAGGAGACCGGGCTGTGTGCACATGACCCTGCCGCCCCTGCGCAGGGCAGCGGCGCCCATCTCGAGCAGCTCGCCACCTACGGTGATCCGAAGCGTGATCCGCGGATGCGTGTGGTCAGCGTCGCGCACCTTGTGCTCGCCCCGGACCTGCCCGCTCCCCGGGCCGGTGGGGATGCGTACAGTGCCCGGTGGGCACCCGTCGAGGCGCTGCTCAACCAGGGCGGGTATGCCCGCGAGGGCGAGCAGGCGGCCCCGCTCGCCTTCGATCATGCACAGATCCTGGCGGACGGCGTGGAGCGTGCCCGTTCGAAGATCGAGTACTCGTCCCTGGCCACCGCCTTCTGCCCGCCGGAGTTCACCGTCGGCGAGCTGCGCCGGGTGTACGAGGCGGTGTGGGGAGTCGCCCTCGATCCTCGCAACTTCCATCGCAAAGTGACCGGCACCGTAGGCTTCCTGGTCCCTACCGGCGGTACCACCACCCGCCAGGGAGGCCGCCCAGCGCAGCTGTTCCGCGCGGGTGGAGCGGCGTTGCTGAATCCGCCGATGCTGCGCCCGGAAGTCTGAGGTCATCGCCGGGAATTGCCGGGTCGGTGGGGGTTGCAGTGGGGCGCTTCTCCAAACCCCCTCGCTCCAAACCCCCTCGGATGCCTTGCCGCGCGGCCAAGCAGCCGCCTCCGAGCAGCCACCTCCAAGCAACCACCTTGGATCCAGCGGGTCATCGGACATTCCGATAAGGGGTTCGCGGCGGACGGTGTTCCGGATTGCCGCGCAACCACGACTGACACCCGCGTATATCTCCTGCCCGAAAAGGCGGGAATGTCGCGCTATCTTGCTGCGGTATCCACGGTCCCGTCCGTCCTGATCCGACGGACGAGTCCAGGCTGTCGAGCCCCGGCCGCCGAGCGGTCGCACCTCCGATGAGGGAAGCGATGATCCAGGCCATCGGACTGACCAGCAACGCACGAAAGCAGCTGCCGCCTGCCGTCGACGACGTGACGTTCGAGGCGTTCCCCGGCCATGTCACGGCGCTGCTCGGTGGCCCGGCGTCGGGCAAGACGACGGTGCTGAGGCTGATGCTCGAACTCCAACCAGGCCGCGGCGTCACCTATTTCAGAAACCGCCCCCTGCACTGCATTCCCCACCCCTCCCGAGAAGTGGGCGCCCTGCTGGGCGAGGTCCCGGGTCATCCGGCGCGTACGGTGCGAGGTCACCTACGGATGCTGTGCGCAGCCGCCGGGGTGCCCGTGCAGCGCGCCGACGAAGTGCTCGAGGTGGTGGGCCTGGTCAGTCTCCGCGGCGAGCGGCTCGACACACTCTCCCGCGGCATGGATCGCCGCCTCGGCCTGGCCTGTGCTCTGCTGGCGGACCCGCACACCCTGGTCCTGGACGATCCCGCCGATCACCTCTCCGCCCGTGAGAGCCGTTGGCTGCACGGAATTCTGCGCGCGCACGCCACCAAGGGGGGCGCCGTCCTGTTCACCACGGACGATCCCAAGGAGGCCGCGCAGACTGCCGACCGTGTGGTGACCCTGGATGAGGGCAGAGTCGTCGCCGACCAGGAGGTCGCGGAGTTCGCCCGTACCCGCCTCCGCCCACGCGTCGCCGTCCGCACGCCGTACGCACCCAGGCTCGCCCTGTTGCTCACCAAGGAGGCCCGGGCCGCGCAGCGTTCCATCGAGGTGGTCAAGGAGGACGGTAACCGGCTTTCCGTGTACGGAAGCACCTGCGCGGACGTCGGTGAGGTCGCCTACCGGCACGGCATTCTCGTCCACCAACTCGCCGACGAGGTCGGTGACATGGGGCCCAAGGCCCCCGCCACCTCGCTGGATCACGCCGCCCGCACCGAGCCCGTTCCTCCCGAGCCCGCTCCTGCCGAGCCCGCTCCTTCCTCGGAATCCGAGTCCGACCTCAGCGAATCCCTACCTGCCCCGGCCCCAACGCCACCGCAGGAGACCCCAAACCCACCGCAGGAGACCCCAAACCCACCGCAGGAGACCCCCTCACGGCACGAGGCGCCGGCTCCACGGCAGGAGACCCCGGCCCCACGACAAGACAACCGTCATCCCGCCACACGCAAAGAACCCGAACCGCTGTCCCAGCTCCCTCCCCCTATCACCGCCCGTCCCGCCCGCGGCCCGCTCCGGCCGCTGCGCTACGAGCTGTACCGAGCGGCCGGAGTCGGCACGGGCTACGTCACGGCGGCCGTCGTACTGGCCGTCTCCGCCCTCGTCTCCCTGCTTCTCGCCCGATCGGGACACACACCCCAACCACGCGTGCTCGCCGCATGGCCCCAGGACTTCCCGCTGCCGCCCGCCGCGATCGGCGCCGGGCTCCTGGGCGCCTTCGCCTTCGGCGACGAGTTCCGCCATCCCGCCCTCGCCGCGGACCGCGGCACCGTTCCCCGGCGCCTGGGACTGCTCTGCGCCAAGCTGGTCGTCGCCGCGGCCACCGCACTGCTGTTGGCGTTCCTGACCGTCGGCTGCGACGCCGCGCTGCTGCAACTCGTATACGGACCGGAACTGACCAGAGTTCCCGTCGACTGGTTGTCCATGAGCGCCAGTTGGTTCGGCATGGTCGCAGGATGCGCCTGGGCCGGTGTGCTGGCTGCCGGCATCTTCCGGTCCACGACCGCCGGTCTCGCAGCGGTGGTCTCCGTGCCGATCGTCGTCGTACCGCTCGTTCAGAAAGCCCTCGAAGGGCCCTCCGCGCGCACCGCAGCCGGCTTCCCGGGACGGCTTCGCGATCTCGCCCTGGCCCAGTGGCCCTTCGGGGCGGAGAGATACGTGGCGGCGGGTGTGCGGATGATCGTTCAACCCGTCGGCGGTGCGCTGACGTTGTCACTCAGCGCCCTGCTCTGCGCTTATGGGCTCACCGCGATGCGCAGCCGGGTCCGCTGACCGCCCTCGGCTCGATCCGTTTCTGTGCTGCCCGCAACTTCCCGTAGAACGCTCGTTTCTGTCCGATAAGGCGTCAATTACGGCAGGGTAAGCGATCACCCTTTCGTGTGCTTTTCACCAAAGACCTCAAGGGAGTTGGGAACCGCGCCGACAAAAGACCCGTGAGTACCCTTGCGCACACCATGATGACCGCCGCCCGTCCCGCCGACTCCGGCCTCGCCGGCCCGGGCGAACTAGACCGCTACCCCTACGCCGAGGCCCCCGCCGCCGACCGCGTCGGCGCCCCCGCCTGGGAGGGCGGCGACCCGGACCTGGGCCGCGTGGGCCGACGCGCCGCAGGCAGCCGCGGCCGAGGGCTGCACGGCCAACTCGTCCAGCAGCTCGGTCAGATGATCGTCTCCGGCGACCTGGGCGCCGACCGCCCGCTGGTTCCCGAGGAGATCGGCCAGCGGTTCGAGGTCTCCCGCACCGTCGTCCGCGAGTCGCTGCGCGTACTCGAGGCCAAGGGCCTCGTCAGCGCCCGGCCCAACGTCGGTACGCGCGTACGCCCGGTCAGTGACTGGAACCTCCTGGACCCGGACATCATCGAGTGGCGGGCCTTCGGGCCGCAGCGCGACGACCAGCGGCGTGAGCTGAGCGAACTGCGCTGGACGATCGAGCCGCTCGCCGCGCGCCTCGCCGCCGGGCACGGGCGCGAGGACGTCCAGCAGCGCCTGGCCGACATGGTCGAGATCATGGGACACGCCATGGGGCAGGGGGACGCCGTCACGTTCTCCCGCGCCGACGCGGAGTTCCACTCGCTGCTCATCCAGGTCGCCGGCAACCGCATGCTGGAGCACCTGTCCGGCATCGTGTCGGCGGCCCTCCAGGTCTCCGGAGGCCCGGTCACGGGCTGTGACCGCCCGAACGAGGCGTCCCTCGCGCTCCACTCCCGCATCGTCGAGGCACTCCCGTCCGGCGACGGAGCGGCCGCCGAGGCGGCCATGCGCCAACTGCTCACCGTCCATTCAGAGGTCGAGCGCGTGGTGCCGGCCCCTCGCGAGCACTGACAGCGCGAGCACTGGAAGAGGACCGGAGACCGCACGGCCAGGGCCTGGCCCGGCGACGCGTGGGTGGAGGCGCCGCCGGGCCCGTTTGTGGGCACAAGCACAGCAAACATGATCGTGCTGAACCCGAGACATGATCACATCTGACCGTATCTAGGTGCTTTTGCGTGCTTACGTGGTGTGACTCGGGCCACGCAGATTGGGCGTAACGCTCCTGGGAACAGCGCGATGACCTAAGAGGTGACAGTCGAGGAGGGAATAGAGCCGCCGTTGACGGCGCTGTTCATCTCCCCGGCCCACGCCCGCGCCCGTCGGCCCATCCCCAAGTCGGCGGTCGTCGGCTCCGGTCCACACGGGACGGGGCCGTAAGCCGTTTTCCAACGTTCCGAGAGGTTGTTCGTGTCGGCCAGCACATCCCGTACGCTCCCGCCGGAGATCACCGAGTCCGTCTCTGTCATGGCGCTCATCGAGCGGGGAAAGGCCGATGGGCAGATCGCCGGCGATGACGTGCGTCGGGCCTTCGAAGCTGACCAGATTCCGGCCACTCAGTGGAAGAACGTACTGCGCAGCCTCAACCAGATCCTCGAGGAAGAGGGTGTGACGCTGATGGTCAGTGCCGCCGAGCCCAAGCGCACCCGCAAGAGCGTCGCAGCGAAGAGTCCGGTCAAGCGCACCGCAACCAAGACGGTGGCGGCCAAGACGGCCACGGTCAAGAAGGCCACCGCCGCTGCCCCCGAGGCGCCGGCCGTCGACGCGCCCGATGAAGAGGCTGTGACCGCCAAGAAGGCCGCCGCCAAGAAGGCCACGGCCAAGAAGGCGGTTGCCAAGAAGACCGTCGCGAAGAAGACGACGGCCAAGAAGACCACCAAGAACGACGAGGAGATCCTGGACGACGAGATCGTCGAGGAGACCGCGGTCGCGGGCAAGCCCGGCGCCGAGGAGCCCGCCGAGGACGGCGCACAGGGCTTCGTCCTGTCCGACGAGGACGAGGACGACGCTCCCGCGCAGCAGGTCGCCGCGGCCGGCGCCACCGCCGACCCCGTCAAGGACTACCTGAAGCAGATCGGCAAGGTCCCCCTCCTCAACGCCGAGCAGGAGGTGGAGCTCGCCAAGCGCATCGAGGCCGGTCTGTTCGCCGAGGACAAGCTGGCCAACGCCGACAAGCTCGCGCCGAAGCTGAAGCGTGAGCTGGAGATCATCGCCGAGGACGGCCGCCGCGCCAAGAACCACCTGCTGGAGGCCAACCTCCGCCTGGTCGTCTCGCTCGCCAAGCGCTACACGGGCCGCGGCATGCTCTTCCTGGACCTCATCCAGGAGGGCAACCTCGGTCTGATCCGCGCGGTCGAGAAGTTCGACTACACCAAGGGCTACAAGTTCTCCACGTACGCCACCTGGTGGATCCGGCAGGCGATCACCCGCGCCATGGCCGACCAGGCCCGCACCATCCGTATCCCGGTGCACATGGTCGAGGTCATCAACAAGCTCGCGCGCGTGCAGCGCCAGATGCTCCAGGACCTGGGCCGCGAGCCCACCCCGGAGGAGCTGGCCAAGGAACTCGACATGACCCCCGAGAAGGTCATCGAGGTCCAGAAGTACGGTCGCGAGCCCATCTCCCTGCACACCCCGCTGGGTGAGGACGGCGACAGCGAGTTCGGTGACCTCATCGAGGACTCCGAGGCGGTCGTCCCGGCCGACGCGGTGAGCTTCACGCTCCTCCAGGAGCAGCTGCACTCCGTCCTCGACACGCTCTCCGAGCGTGAGGCGGGCGTCGTCTCCATGCGTTTCGGTCTCACCGACGGTCAGCCGAAGACCCTCGACGAGATCGGCAAGGTCTACGGCGTCACGCGTGAGCGCATCCGTCAGATCGAGTCCAAGACGATGTCGAAGCTGCGCCACCCCTCGCGTTCCCAGGTGCTGCGCGACTACCTCGACTAGTCGCCACGGCAACTGCGACAGGCCCGGACGCCTCTCTGTGAGGCGCCCGGGCCTTTCCGTTGCCCCCTTGCGGGAAGCTTTGCGCGCGTGCGAGCCATGCCGTCCTGGATCACCCTGGGTGTGCCGTTGCAACTCAGAGTAAGGAGCGTGTATGCGTTGTTCCCTTGCCAAGGCCGTGACGGGCGGGCTCGCCATGGTGGCCGCGGCGGCTGTGCTTCCGCTGGCCGCGCCGACCCCCGCCGCGGCTGATCGCATAGTCGTCGGAGGCACCCCGGTCGACGTGGCCGACAACCCGTGGGTGGTGGCGCTCTCCAGCCGTGCCCGATTCGGGGGTACGCGGGGAGGGCAGTTCTGCGGGGGAGTGGTCGTCGGGCGGTCGACGGTGCTGACGGCGGCCCACTGTATGAGCGCGGAAGTCCTCGGCGGGCCGCCGAGCCGCAGCGACGATCTGAAGGTCGTCGTGGGCCGCAATGATCTCCTCGCCAAGGACGGCAAGGAGATCCCGGTACGCCGCGTGGCGATCAATCCCGGGCACAACAGCGTCACGAACGCCGGAGATGCTGCAGTCCTCACACTGGCCACGCCGCTTCCCCAGCGCAATGTGATCCCCATGGCAAGGCAGGGAGACCCGGCATACACGCCCGAAACCAGGGCCACCGTCTACGGCTGGGGCGACACCACAGGCGCCGGCCACTACGCACGCACGCTGCGCGCCGCGCAGGTACGGGTGCTGCCGGACTCGCTCTGCAAGCGGGCGTACCCGGGAACCAGTGAAGGGACCTATCTCGCCGCATCCATGCTGTGCGCGGGGGAGCGTGCGGGAGGCCGTGACGCCTGCCAGGGGGACAGCGGCGGTCCGCTGGTCGCCAGGGGGCGGCTCGTGGGCCTCGTCTCCTGGGGGAGCGGCTGCGGATGGGCGGGGAGCCCAGGGGTCTACACGCGGATCTCAGCCGTGCTCAGGCCGCTGGGACTGGGTCGCTGACCGCGTATGTCCACATACCAGATCGGGCGGCTGCCCTGATTGCAGGGGCAGCCGCCCGGTCACCGGCCTGATGCCGGAACTGGCTCGTCGTGGATGCGAGGTGTCAGCGTTCCTCTTCGGTGGATGCCGGGGCGGTCGTCAGCCGCTCGGTCTCGTCCTGTATCTCAGCGGCGATCTTCTTGAGTTCCGGCTCGAACTTGCGCCCGTGGTGGGCACAGAAGAGCAGCTCACCGCCGCTGAGCAGGACGACGCGCAGGTATGCCTGGGCGCCGCAGCGGTCGCAGCGATCAGCGGCCGTCAGCGGGCTCGCGGGGGTCAGAACAGTAGTCACGTCGCCTCTTCTCTAGCTCGACGAGCTGTCGTACCAGGGTCAACATCCAACCAGCCCCAAAACGTTCCCGCTCGTGGCTTTTCCTCGAAAAATCTTTTGCGAGGCGGCTGTCTGCTGCCGGTTGGCGGCGAATGTGCCGTAGTGCGTCGCTTTGCGTCGTACGGTTTCGCGCTGTCTTTCAGGTCCGCCCTCCCGGCTGGGTTGCCGGTTGTTCATGAGGACGTGCCCCGAGGCTAAATGGTTCATGCCTCGAAGGGAACGTGATGTGCGCTTCACTCCATCGAAGGATCGAACAGGCATACGACTCTGGACTACCCTGAACTCGGTCTAGGGTGGCGTTACAACGGCTCTATCAGGCCTCGGTACCCTCTGACCGGCGACCGAAGCCGCCCCTTGTCCATGAGGGGCTCACCAGAAATTCAGCGAGGAGCGAACCGCGTGACCGCCGAGACGTCCGTGCCGTCCACAGCGCTGCTGACCGGAGCAGACCGGGACGGTTCCAACTACACCGCGCGGCACCTGCTCGTCCTCGAGGGGCTCGAGGCCGTCCGCAAGCGCCCTGGCATGTACATCGGCTCGACCGACAGTCGCGGCCTGATGCACTGCCTCTGGGAGATCATCGACAACTCCGTCGACGAGGCGCTCGGCGGCTACTGCGACCACATCGAGGTCATCCTCCACGACGACGCGTCCGTGGAGGTGCGGGACAACGGCCGGGGCATCCCCGTCGACGTGGAACCCAAGACGGGCCTTTCCGGCGTCGAGGTCGTGATGACCAAGCTCCACGCCGGAGGCAAGTTCGGCGGCGGCTCGTACGCCGCTTCGGGTGGTCTGCACGGCGTGGGTGCCTCCGTGGTGAACGCGCTGTCCTCGCGGCTGGACGTGGAGGTGGACCGGGCCGGGAGCACGCACGCCATCAGCTTCCGGCGCGGCGTTCCGGGAGCGTTCAAGGGCGAAGGTCCCAACGCGTCCTTCGACTCGGCGGCGCGACTGCGCAAGGTCAAGAAGATCCCGAGGGCCCGGACCGGCACGCGCGTCCGTTACTGGGCCGACCGGCAGATCTTCCTCAAGGACGCCAAGCTGTCCCTGGAGAATCTGCACCAGCGCGCCCGGCAGACCGCCTTCCTGGTCCCGGGCCTGACCATCGTGGTGCGTGACGAGTACGGCCTGGGGGAGGACGGCAGCAAGGGCGAGGAGTCCTTCCGCTTCGACGGTGGAATCAGCGAGTTCTGCGAGTTCCTGGCACCGGACAAGCCGGTGTGCGACGTCCTGCGGCTCTCCGGGCACGGCACGTTCAAGGAGACCGTTCCGGTCCTCGACGACCGGGGCCACATGACGCCCACCGAGGTCACCCGCGAGCTCGGCGTGGACGTCGCGATGCGGTGGGGCACCGGTTACGAGACCACGGTGAAGTCCTTCGTCAACATCATCGCCACCCCGAAGGGCGGCACCCACGTCACCGGCTTCGAACGCTCTGTCACCAAGACTGTGAACGAGGTGCTGCGGGCCCAGAAGCTGCTGCGTGTGGCCGAGGACGACATCGTCAAGGACGACGCCCTCGAAGGACTGACCGCCGTCGTGACCGTGCGCCTCGCAGAACCGCAGTTCGAGGGTCAGACCAAGGAGGTCCTTGGCACCTCGGCCGCCAACCGCATCGTCGCGAACGTCATCGCCAAGGAGCTCAAGGAGTTCCTGACGTCGACCAAGCGGGACGCGAAGGCGCAGGCCCGTGCGGTCCTGGAGAAGGCGGTCGCGGCGGCACGTACGCGTATCGCGGCGCGCCAGCACAAGGAGGCCCAGCGCCGGAAGACGGCACTGGAGTCCTCTTCGCTGCCCGCCAAGCTCGCCGACTGCCGGAGCGACGACGTGGAGCGGAGCGAGCTCTTCATCGTCGAGGGCGACTCCGCGCTCGGCACGGCCAAGCTCGCGCGGAACTCCGAGTTCCAGGCCCTGCTGCCGATCCGTGGCAAGATCCTCAACGTCCAGAAGTCGTCCGTCTCCGACATGCTGAAGAACGCCGAGTGCGGCGCGATCATCCAGGTCATAGGAGCGGGCTCGGGCCGGACCTTCGACATCGACGCCGCGCGGTACGGGAAGATCATTCTGCTGGTCGACGCCGATGTCGACGGCGCGCACATCCGCTGTCTGCTGCTGACTCTCTTCCAGCGGTACATGCGGCCGATGGTCGAGTCGGGCCGTGTCTTCGCCGCCGTGCCGCCCCTGCACCGGATCGAGCTGGTCCAGCCCAGGAAGGGCCAGGACAAGTACGTCTACACCTACTCGGACCGGGAACTGCGCGAGACCCTGCTGGAGTTCCAGCGCAAGGGCGTGCGCTACAAGGACTCGATCCAGCGCTACAAGGGCCTTGGCGAGATGGACGCCGACCAGCTGGCGGAGACCACGATGGACCCGCGCCACCGCACCCTGCGCCGCATCAACATCTCCGACCTGGAGGCGTCGGAGCAGGTCTTCGATCTGCTGATGGGCAACGAGGTCGCACCGCGCAAGGAGTTCATCACCGGCTCGGCCGCGACGCTGGACCGCTCACGCATCGACGCCTAGGACTTTCCTACCTCTTCGCGGGCTTCGCTGATACAGGCCTGAAGGGCCGCGCTCAGACCGTCCGGTATGTCTATCGGCACGGTCTCGCGCGGCCACCAGAGCGTTGAATCACCTGATGGGGTGAAGAGGAAGGATTGAAGAGTCCGAGATCTTCCCGTTCTGTCCATCCTTGGCACGTGGCCGAAGTGGCCCGCTGACAAGGAGAGTTCGGTGGAGAAGTACGACGGTGGCGGCGGGGGGCGGGTCCGGCCCGACGACCCCTGGTACGACGCGCTCGCCTCCGGCTGGGGCGAGTTGGACGGTACGACGGCGCCCGCTGCCGCCGTACCGCACGCGCGCGGGGAGTCGGCAGGGCGGACGGGTACCGCCGCCGAGATCTATCTGGAGGTGCAGCGCAGCCCGGCCTTCCAGGAGGTGCGCAGCCGGTACCGGAGATTCGTTTTCCCCGGGGTCGCCGTCTTCTTCAGCTGGTACCTCGCGTACGTCGTGGCAGCGACGACGGCGCCGGACCTGATGGCGCGGCCTGTCGCGGGCGCCGTGAACATCGCGATGCTCGCCGGCCTCGGCCAGTTTCTCTCCACATTTCTGCTCACATGGGCATACGCCCGGCATGCCCGGCTCCGCAGAGACCGCGCGGCTCTCGAACTCAGGTGGAACACACAGGAGGAGCTGACCCGGGAGAGCGAGCGGTGACGGGGGATCACCAGACTCTGGCGCTGCTGCTGTTCAGCGCGTTCGTAGCGGTCACCTTGGCGATCACTACCTGGGTGAGCCGCAGGCGGCAGGGCTCGGCTGACGAGTTCTACGCAGGCGGACGTCTGTTCAGCCCTATGGAGAACGGCTTCGCCATCGCGGGCGACTACATGTCGGCGGCCTCGTTCCTCGGAGTCACCGGCCTCATCGCGCTCTTCGGCTACGACGGCCTGCTCTACTCGGTGGGCTTCCTCGTCGCGTGGCTCGTGGTGCTCTTCCTCGTGGCCGAACTGGTCCGCAACTGCGGGCGGTTCACGTTCGCGGACGTCGTCGCGGCACGGATGAGGGAGAAGCCCGTCCGTATCGCGGCGGGAACTTCCTCCGTGACCGTGTGCGTTCTGTATCTGGTGGCGCAGATGGTGGGGGCGGGCAGCCTGGTCGCGCTGCTGCTGGGGGGTACGAGCGGGGCGGCGCGGACCTGGACCGTGATCGGCGTCGGCGCGCTCATGGTGATCTATGTGTCGTTGGGAGGGATGCGAGCCACTACCTGGATCCAGATCGTCAAGGCGGTTCTGCTGCTGAGCGGCGCGATCACGCTGACCGCACTCGTCCTGGCGCGGTTCCACGGCGACATCGACCAGCTGCTGCGCACCGCGGCCGAGCGCAGCGGCCATGGCGATGCGTACCTGGCGCCCGGGCTCAAGTACGGCGGCGACTGGACCGCGCGGTTCGACTTCGTCAGTCTCGGGCTAGCGCTCGTGCTCGGGACGGCCGGGCTGCCGCACATCCTGTCGCGCTTCTATACCGTGCCGACCGCGCGGGCCGCACGGCGCTCGGCCATCTGGTCCATCGGCCTCATCGGCAGCTTCTACCTGATGACGATCGTGCTCGGCTTCGGCGCTGCCGCGCTGGTGGGATCCGATGCGGTGCGCGCGTCCCATGCGTCGGGGAACACCGCGGTGCCGCTACTGGCGCTCGATCTCGGCGGTGGCGCGGGCTCCACGGGCGGAACGGTTCTTTTTGCGGTCGTCGCCGCGGTCGCCTTCGCCACGATCCTCGCCGTCGTCGCCGGTGCAACGCTTGCCTCGTCGGCTTCCGTGGCCCATGACCTATACGCGTCACTGCGCCGTCCCGGCGCGAGGCAGCGCAGCGAGGTGGCGGTGGCGCGCGTCGCCGCGGTCGGGATCGGCGCGGTCGCGATCGCCCTCAGCCTGCTCGCCAGCGACCTCAATATCGCGTTCCTGGTGGGCCTGGCCTTCGCCGTGGCGGCCTCCGCCAATCTGCCCGTGCTGCTGTACTCGCTGTTCTGGCGGAACTTCACCACGCGCGGTGCGGTGTGGTCGGTCTACGGGGGACTGGTGCCTGCGCTGGCACTGGTCGTGGTGTCCCCCGTCGTCTCCGGCAGCCCGGACTCCATCTTCCCGGGTGTGGACCTGCAGTACTTCCCCCTGGAGAACCCGGGCCTGGTATCCATTCCGCTTGGCTTCCTCGCGGGCTGGCTCGGTACGGTCACGTCACGGGAAGTGCCGGATGCGGCGAGGCACGCGGAGACGGAGGTCCGGTCGCTCACCGGGGCGGGCGCGGCGTGAAAGGGCTCCCCGCCTGAGCGGGACCGCCGACACTCTGCCTCCGCAGCTCATGGCCGTGCCTCAGCGCCTACGGGCTGGCAACCCACTCATAGCGATGCTCCGGGCGGCCGGTGTCGCCGTACTTGAGGCTCAGCCTCACACGCCCAGAGCGCTCCAGGAGCTTCAGATAGCGCTGAGCGGTCTGCCGGCTCAGCTGGGTGCGGTCCGCCAGCTCCTGGGCGGACAACGGGCCGGTGGCGGCCATCAGCGCCCTGCGGACGAGCTCCGCGGTGGTGGGGGAGTGGCCCTTGGGCAGCTCGGGTGCGGCCGTCGCGGACAGCGCGCCGAAGATGCGGTCGACCTCGGACTGCTCGGCCTCGCCGCCGCTGTCCAGCGTGCGCCGCAGCGTCGCGTACGCATCCAGCTTCGCCCGCAGACCGGCGAACGAGAACGGTTTGACCAGGTACTGCAACGCGCCGTGCCGCATCGCTGCCTGGACTGTCGCCACGTCGCGCGCCGCGGTCACCATGATCACGTCGGTCTGGTGTCCGCGCTCCCTGAGCCGCCGTACGACCTCCAGGCCCGTCTCGTCCGGCAGGTAATGATCGAGGAGCACCAGATCGACCGCGAGCTCCTCGACGCGACGCAGGGCCTCGGCGGCGCTGTGTGCCTTCGCGGCCACCCGGAAACCCGGGATCTTGTCGACGTAGGCGGCATTGACCTGCGCGACGCGGACGTCGTCGTCGACGACCAGGACCTCGATCATCGTGGCTCCTCGATGGTGGCCAGCTCGGACTCCGTGAGCGCCTCCGGCAGTACGACGGTGAACTCCGCGCCCCCGGCCGGCGCGTCGGCGACCCGGGCGTTTCCGCCGTGCCGCTCGGCCAGCCTGCGGACGAGGGCGAGGCCGATGCCCCGCTTGCCATGGGCCGGCGGTTCCTTCGTGGACCAGCCTTCCATGAAGATCGACTCGCGCTGATCGGGTGAGACGCCCGGTCCTGAATCGCGCACCCGCAGAACCGCCGTTCGCCCTTCGGCGCGCAAAACGACCTCCACGCGCGCGTGCCCCGTTCCGGCTACCGCGTCCAGTGCGTTGTCGACGAGGTTGCCGACGATGGTGACGAGGCCGCGCGGATCGACCAGCCGGTCGGGCAGTTCGCTGTCCCCGGAGACGGTGAGAGCGACCCCGCGCTCCGTGGCCACGGTGGCCTTGCCGACCAGCAGCGCCGCGAGCAGCGGGTCACGGATGCGCTCGGTGATCTGCTCGGCAGTGACCCGGTGTGCGCCCGCCACCTCGCCGACGTACTCCATGGCCTCCTCGTACATCTCCAGCTCCAGCAGGCCCAGCAGCGTGTGCATGCGGTTGGCGTGCTCGTGGTCCTGGGCGCGCAGGGCGTCGATCAGGCCCCGGGTGGAGTCGAGTTCGCGGCCGAGCTGCTCCAGTTCGGTGCGGTCGCGCAGGGTGGCGACGGCGCCGCCGTCGTCGGTGGGCATGCGGTTGGCGACGAGCACGCGCTGGCCGCGCACCGTCAGCAGATCGGTTCCGGTGACGCGCCCGGACAGCACATCGGTCGTACGACCGGGGCCGAGCGCCGTGTCCAGGGGTTGTCCGATCGCCTCCGCGTCGAGCCCCAGGAGCCGCTGGGCCTCGTCGTTGAGCAGCCGGATCCGGCCACCACGATCCAGGGCGACCACGCCCTCGCGGATGCCGTGCAGCATCGCCTCGCGCTCGGCAAGCAGCGCCGAGATGTCCGAGAAGGCCAGGTCACGGGTCTGCCGCTGTACTCGTCGGGAGATCATGTACGCGGCGAGCGCACCGACGGCCAAGGCGCCGCCCGCGTAGGCGAACAGTCCCGGTATGGCGTTGATCAGCCGGGCCCGGACGCTGTCGTACTCGATGCCGACGGAGACCGCGCCGACGATCCTGCCGTCGTCGCCGCGCAGGGGGACCTTGCCGCGTGCTGACCGGCCCAGCGTGCCGCTGTCGATCTGCATGACCTCCTGGCCTGCGATGGCGGCACTGGGGTCGGTCGAGACGAGTTTCCCGATCCGCTCGTGGTCCGGGTGCGACCAGCGGATCCCCTGCTTGTTCATGATCACGACGTACTCCGCGCCGCTGGCCCGCCGTATCCGTTCCGCCTCGACCTGGACGGGTCCGTCCGGCGTGGGCTGCGACGCCTGCAGATCCTCGGCGATCTGCGGCTGTGCTGCCGTGGTCTGCGCGATGGCGAGCGCACGCCGCATCGCCTGGTCGTCCAGTTGTTCGCTCAGCGGTGCGAGAAAGAGCCCGGTGGCGAGCACGGCGACTCCAGCGGCGATGGCCAGCTGCATGAGCAGCACCTGGGAGAAGACACGCCGGGGCAGGCCGAGGCGCAGTCGTCGGGCGGCGGGGGTCGGGCTCATGTGTACGAACGGTACGGGGGTGGGCGGGCTACACCGAAGCCCCTGTGGCCTGGATCTCTCGGCACCGGCGACGAGGACGGGCCTCGTCGCCCAGGTTGCACGGTCCAGGAGCCGGCTCTCAGCAGGCGAGGTCTCAGCCCGCGAGGCGGACGGCCTCGGCTGTCGGGCGGACCTCTCGTACCGCTACGACATCCATTCTCGCTGGTGAGCCGAGGGGCGAGCCGCAGCTCTCGGGGCGGGGTGGCAGGGAGGCGCCCTGAGCGACGGTGACCCGCCAGTGGCGCCCGTCGTTGTGGGCGACGGTCACCTCCCAGCGCGGGGCGGCCCCGTCTGTCCGTACGACGGTGAGAGTGCCGGCGCGGTCTTCGCCCGTCGAGGTACGCACGGCCAGCTCGGCGGCCTGTCCTGGCCGCTCCCACGCTGAGTTCCCGCGGCACCTTTCGGTGACGACGCGGCCCTCCCGGACGCCTTCGAGGATCTCCTTCACATGGTGGGCCGCGGCGCGGCCGTACGCGTATCCGTACGGCAGGACCAGAAGGGTCGGGGAGAAGCGGTGGCCGCCGAGGTGGGTGACCTCCCAGACGCCGTCGACTCCGGAAGCATCGAGTTCGGCTGCGAGGGGCCGGCCGAGGAGTGCACAGCAGCGGTCGCGCTTGCCGTTGGTACAGACGAGGGTGAGCGGGGAGCCGGTGTGGGCCTCGCCTTGGAGGACACGGTCGAACGTGTGGTGGTGGCCCATGCCGAGGGCCTGGAAGTCGAGCTTGAGCAACTGCTCAGGGGACTCTGTTGTGGCGCTTCGCAGCCATGGGTTTCCAGGGGCAGTGTGTGCCGCATACACCTGTCGGCGGGTGGGTGTGTGGCAGTCGGCGTGGCGGCCGGGGCGCCGGATGAGGGCTACGCGCACGCCCGTTCCCTCGGCGGCCACCTCGAGGGCGCGGCCGAGCGCCGGGTCCAGATGGCTGGACGTGAGCGCCTTGGCACCCCAGGGGCCTGGCTGCTCCACCAGCAACCACGTCGTCGCCGTGGCGGCGGTCCCGACGAGGGGTTCGTCGAGGGCGTGGGAGGCGGTCGCACACGTACTCACGTAGGTGACCCTAACCTGAATTGAGTGCGTGCGAATCTTGGGGCCACGCCAGGCTGCAACGTTGCGGGCCCGGCACCATGGCGTGTTGGTGCCGGGCCCGGGAAGTCTGTGGGTGGTCAGGCGTCGGGGATGTCGGCCTTGGCGCGGACCAGGGTCTCGCGGCTCACGATCACGATGCGTTCGTAGTCGGCGCAAGAGGCATCGGGAGGCAGTTCGCCGTCGAGCACCGCTGTGGCCTCCGTCCCAATGACGGCGAAATTGCCGTCACTGAGCTCGAAGATGTCCGGGCAGGAGTCGCCGGACAGACTGCCTCTTTCGCGTGGGGACGCACCGATGCGGCGCACGATTTTCAAGGTTCTGGTCCTCGCCTCTAGACATGACGGACCCTGATCCGCGCGCTGTCTAGTGGGTCAAGGGCGGAGCCAGGGCAGCCCGATAAGGGCGGGGCTAGGTTAGCTCTCCGCCGGTGGTTCACCCACAACCCACCACTCTTCCGTGTCAGCATCGTTCAAATCGCGGATGAGACGGTCGACCATTCGGCCCACCTTCGCCTCCTCGGAGCCGCCGTGGAGACTTGCGCGGTGTGGCCGGTGGGCGTCCCAGTAGTCGCGAAAGACGCGGTTCTGGCAGAACATTCGCAGGTGGCCGTGTAGCTCCTCCCAATTGACGATGCCCACGCGGTAGGCGAGCAGGGCGTTGTTGTAAAGCGCGTTCGCGAACAGGTACTGGCGGCGTTGGATGGGTGACTCGACTTGCACGTTGCTGTAGACAGCAGCCAGTTCAGGGTCCTCCATGGCTTTGTCCAGCAGGTAGAACTGCAGGCGCTGCTGCTCTGTCAGCATGGCCTGCCTGTCGCTCCGCTCGACCTCCGTGACCCGCAGGCGCAGCTCCGCGTACCGTCGTTGCTGCGTAGCCAGCGCCGCAAGTGCCCCCGCTGCAAAGGCGAGCCCCAATGCGGCCGCCGAGCCGAACCTTCGTATCTCAAGTTTCTGTGTGGCCATGTCAACCCCCGATTCAGGCGACCGTCCGCCGGTCGTCGGTGCGGGTCGACAAGATGGACCGGCGTGCGATAGGCGTCGCGCTTGCCGTCTCCCGGGGTGCCGAGCGGCTCTGATCGGCGGGGAGGCGGACAGGAGGCGCACGGCAGGAACGTTCGTCATGCTTGCCGGCGCCGTGCTGAGTGTGTGCCCAGCAAGCGGTGCTAACAATCGTTCACTTTGCCGGGGTTCTGGGCGCACATATTCTGGGTTGGTCCTCTGTCGTCGAACAAGAACCGCCGTACAACAGGCGTTGCACAAGAAGGGTCGCCAGTTTGAGTGAGCGGCAGGTCCCGGTCGTCGTACTCGCGGGGTTCCTGGGATCCGGGAAGACCACGCTGCTCAACCACCTCCTGCACAGCAGCAGAGGCAGCCGGATCGGCGCGATCGTCAATGACTTCGGGGCGATCGAGATCGACGCGATGGCTGTGGCGGGAGCGCTCGGCGACTCGACCGTCTCGCTCGGCAACGGCTGCCTGTGCTGCGCCGTGGACGCGAGCGATCTCGACGCGTATCTGGACAAGCTCACCCGGCCGTCCGCCCGCATCGACGTCGTCGTCATCGAGGCAAGTGGCCTCGCCGAGCCGCAGGAACTCGTCCGTATGGTTCTCGCCAGTGAGAATCCGCGCGTCGTGTACGGCGGGCTGGTCGAGGTCGTCGATGCCGCCGAGTTCGACAACACTCGCGAGCGGCATCCGGAGATCGAGCGGCATCTTGCCATCGCCGACCTCGTCGTGGTCAACAAGGCCGACCGTGTGCCGGGGGAGGAACGGGAGCGGACCATCCGGCTCGTCCGGGGGCTCGCCGGTCGTGCCGCCGTGGTCCCCGCGTCGTACGGGCGGATCGATCCCGAGTTGCTCTTCGACCGCAAGCCCGCCGAGGAGCGGATCGGGCAGCTCTCCTTCGATGACATGCATGAGCATGGCGACGCGGACGATCACGGTGACCACCTGCACGACGCCTACGACAGTCTCTCCTTCATCTCCGAAGTGCCGCTGAGCCCGCGCCGGTTGATGGAGTTCCTCGAACGCAGGCCCGAAGGGCTCTACCGCATCAAGGGCCACGTCGACTTCGGCGCCGCGGATGTGCGCAACCGCTACGTCGTGCATGCCGTCGGACCGTTTCTGCGGTTCTATCCGGAGCCCTGGGCGGGCGGCGCGGCACGTCTCACCCAGCTCGTCCTCATCGGTTCCGGCATCGACAGTGCGGCCCTGTACAAGGAGCTGGACGGCACCCGGGACGGCTCCCCCGCGAGCCCGGACGCCCCCCATGCCGATGAGCACAGCATGTGGGGCGTCCTCCGCTACGTAGAGGAACCCGAGGACCCGGAGGAACCCGAGCAGGCAGAAGCCGACTGACCCCGCGGGTCGCGGGACCGGTCGGCCCCCGCAGGGGTGGAGGCCGGGGCTTACGCAGGCGGTCCCGCCACCACCCCCACCGGCTTGCCGAGCGACACGCCGGATCCGTCCCGGCGCGGGTCGATTTCCGGCAGCTCCGTCGGCGAGCCGTTCTTCTGTGCCGCGCGGGCAGGCGTCTCGCCGGCCCAGGCGAAGCTCAGGCAGTCCTCGCCCTTCAGGAACCGCTGGCAGCGCACGCCACCCGTGGCGCGGCCCTTGCGCGGGTACTGGTCGAACGGGGTCAGCTTCGCCGTCGTCTGGACCGAGTCGTCCAAGGTTCCGCGGGAGCCCGCGACCGTGAAGACGACAGCGTCCGCCGAGGGGTCGACGGCCGTGAACGAGATGACCTTCGCGCCCTCCGCCAGCTTGACGCCCGCCATACCGCCGGCCGGGCGGCCCTGGGGGCGGACCACGGACGCCTGGAAGCGCAGCAGCTGGGCGTCGTCCGTGATGAAGACCAGGTCCTCATCGCCCGTACGCAGCTCGACCGCGCCGACGATCCGGTCGCCCTCCTTGAGGGTGATGACCTCCAGCTCGTCCTTGTTCGACGGGTAGTCCGGGAGGACGCGCTTGACGACGCCCTGCTCGGTGCCCAGCGCCAGGCCGGGAGAGGATTCATCGAGCGTCGTCAGGCACACGACCCGCTCGTCGGCCTCCAGGGACAGGAACTCCGACAGCGGGGCGCCGCCCGCGAGGTTGGGTGACAGTGTCGACTCCGGAAGCTGCGGGAGATCGATCACCGAGACCCGCAGCAGCCGACCGGACGAGGTGACCGCACCCACCTCGCCGCGCGCTGTCGCCGGCACGGACGACACGACCACGTCGTGCTTGACGCGCCGGCCGTCGGCGTCCTCGAAGGGGTTGCCGTTCGGCGTACGCGCCAGGAGGCCCGTCGACGACAGCATCACCCGGCACGGGTCGTCGGCGACCTGCAGCGGCACCGTGGCCGCCGGCGCGCCCGCCGACTCCAGCAGGACCGTGCGCCGCTCCGTGCCGAACTTCTTCGCCACGGCGGCCAGTTCGTTCGACACGAGCTTGCGCAGCTCGGCGTCCGACTCGAGGACGCGGGTCAGCTCCTCGATCTCCCTGTTCAGCCTGTCCCGCTCCGACTCCAGCTCGATGCGGTCGAACTTGGTGAGACGGCGCAGCGGCGTGTCGAGGATGTACTGCGTCTGGACGTCGCTGAGCCCGAACCGCCCCATCAGGCGCTCCTTGGCCTGCGCGGAGTTGTCGCTGGAGCGGATGAGCTGGATGACCTCGTCGATGTCGATCAGCGCGACCAGAAGGCCGTCGACAAGGTGCAGCCGGTCGCGCTTCTTGCCGCGGCGGAACTCGCTGCGGCGGCGGACGACGTTGAAGCGGTGGTCGAGATAGACCTCAAGGAGCTCCTTCAGGCCCAGCGTGAGCGGCTGGCCGTCGACCAGCGCGACGTTGTTGATGCCGAAGGACTCCTCCATGGGCGTCAGCTTGTAGAGCTGTTCCAGGACCGCCTCCGGCACGAAGCCGTTCTTGATCTCGATCACCAGGCGCAGGCCGTGCGCACGGTCCGTGAGGTCCTTGACGTCGGCGATGCCCTGCAGCTTCTTCGAGCCGACCAGGTCCTTGATCTTGGCGATCACCTTCTCCGGGCCGACGGCGAACGGCAGCTCGGTCACGACGAGGCCCTTGCGGCGCGCCGTCACGGTCTCCACGGCGACCGTGGCCCGGATCTTGAATGTGCCTCGGCCCGTCTCGTACGCGTCCCTGATCCCGGAGAGGCCGACGATGCGGCCGCCGGTGGGCAGGTCGGGGCCCGGGACGTACCTCATGAGCGTCTCGAGGTCGGCGCCCGGGTGCCTGATCAGATGGCGGGCGGCCGCGATGACCTCGCCCAGGTTGTGCGGCGGCATGTTCGTCGCCATGCCGACGGCGATCCCGGACGCGCCGTTGACCAGCAGGTTCGGATACGCGGCGGGGAGGGCGACCGGCTCCTGCTCCTGGCCGTCGTAGTTCGGCGTGAAGTCGACCGTGTCCTCGTCGATGGATTCCGTCATCAGCGACGTGGCGTCGGCCATCCGGCACTCCGTGTACCGCATGGCGGCCGGCGGGTCGTCGTTGCCGAGGGAGCCGAAGTTGCCGTGGCCGTCGACGAGGGGCAGGCGCATCGAGAACGGCTGCGCCATGCGCACCAGCGCGTCGTAGATCGACGCGTCGCCGTGCGGGTGCAACTTACCCATGACCTCGCCGACGACGCGGGCGCACTTCACATAGCCCCGGTCGGGGCGCAGGCCCATCTCGTTCATCTGGTAGACGATGCGGCGGTGCACGGGCTTCATGCCGTCCCGGGCGTCCGGCAGGGCCCGGGAATAGATCACCGAGTACGCGTACTCGAGGAAGGAGCCCTGCATCTCGTCGACGACGTCGATGTCGAGGATCCTCTCCTCGAAGTCGTCGGGCGGCGGGGTCTTCGTGCTGCGGCGGGCCATCGCTGCTGCGGCTCCTTCACACTGTCTGCCGGGCCATCGGGCTCAGGGCCATGAACGGATCTGATGCGGACCATTGTGGACCGCCTCGCTGACAACTGTGGACCGGGCCACTGACAACGGCGGCCGCGGGCCCTCTGCCGGCCTCGGCCCACGCCTCGCCCGCCCCTGCGCCAGGCCGCCCACGGGAGGCTGCGCCGAGCCGTACGCGAGGGCACCCGCCGTCGTGGGTTGTGCCCACCCTCCCCCATTGCCTTAAGGGCATGGGAGGCGCCCCCAGCCCTGCGGAACGATTGCCCACAACGGTGACGGCGAGAGAAGGGCGGGTCACGGGAACTTCGCCAGGTGTCAGCGCGCTTGCATACAGTGGCAGGAGCTGCAGAACCTTTCAGTTTTCGCGATCGAAGGGACGTACATGCCCATGGGTCACACGGCCACAGCTCAGGCCGGTTCCGGCGGCCTGACAGCGACCGAGCACCGGCTGGCCAACGGCCTGCGCGTCGTGCTCTCCGAGGACCACCTGACCCCGGTCGCCGCGGTGTGCCTCTGGTACGACGTCGGCTCACGCCACGAGGTCAAGGGCCGCACCGGCCTTGCCCACCTCTTCGAGCACCTGATGTTCCAGGGCTCGGCCCAGGTGAAGGGCAACGGCCACTTCGAGCTCGTGCAGGGAGCCGGCGGCTCGCTGAACGGCACCACGAGCTTCGAGCGCACCAACTACTTCGAGACGATGCCCGCACACCAGCTGGAGCTCGCGCTCTGGCTGGAGGCCGACCGTATGGGCTCCCTCCTCGCCGCCCTCGACGACGAGTCCATGGAGAACCAGCGGGACGTCGTCAAGAACGAACGCCGCCAGCGCTACGACAACGTGCCGTACGGCACGGCCTTCGAGAAGCTGACCGCCCTCTCCTACCCGGAGGGCCACCCCTATCACCACACCCCGATCGGCTCGATGGCCGACCTGGACGCGGCGACGCTGGAGGACGCGCGGGCCTTCTTCCGCACGTACTACGCGCCGAACAACGCCGTCCTGTCGGTCGTCGGCGACATCGACCCGGAGCAGACGCTCGCCTGGATCGAGAAGTACTTCGGCTCCATCCCGTCGCACGACGGCAAGCCCGCCCCGCGCGACGGAAGCCTTCCGGAGATCATCGGCGAGCAGCTGCGCGAGGTGATCGAGGAGGAGGTCCCGGCCCGCGCCCTGATGGCCGCCTACCGGCTGCCGGAGGACGGCACGCGCGCGTGCGACGCGGCCGACCTGGCGCTCACCGTCCTCGGCGGCGGCGAGTCCTCGCGGCTCTACAACCGGCTCGTACGCCGTGACCGCACCGCCGTCGCGGCGGGATTCGGCCTGCTCAGGCTGGCCGGAGCCCCGTCGCTGGGCTGGCTGGACGTGAAGACGTCCGGCGATGTGGAGGTCCCGGTCATCGAGGCAGCCGTCGACGAGGAGCTGGCCCGGTTCGCCCAGGAGGGCCCCACGCCGGAGGAGATGGAGCGCGCCCAGGCACAGTTGGAGCGCGAGTGGCTGGACCGGCTCGGCACGGTCGCGGGCCGCGCCGACGAACTCTGCCGGTACGCCGTTCTGTTCGGTGACCCTCAGCTCGCCCTGACCGCCGTCAAGCGCGTCCTGAAGGTCACCCCGGAGGAGGTCCGAGACGTCGCCAGGGCCCGCCTGCGGCCCGACAACCGCGCGGTGCTCGTCTACGAACCTCTCGCGCATCCTGAAACCGCGGACGAGACCGCCGAGGACACCGACGAGACCGCAGACGAGGAGGCGGCGAAGTGACCGAGGCCGCGACCATGGAATTCCACCCGCAGCCGCAGGCCGGGCCCGCCAGGCCCTGGGCCTTCCCGGCGCCCGACCGCACCACCCTCGACAACGGCCTCACGGTGCTGCGCTGCCATCGCCCCGGCCAGCACGTCGTCGCTGTCGAGATCCTCCTCGACAGCCCGCTGGACGCCGAGCCCGCCGGCCTGGACGGCGTCGCCACGATCATGGCCCGTGCCTTCTCCGAGGGCACCGACAAGCACTCCGCCGAGGAGTTCGCTGCCGAGCTGGAGCGCTGCGGCGCCACGCTCGACTCGCACGCCGACCACCCTGGCGTACGGCTCTCGCTCGAAGTCCCCGTCTCCCGGCTGCCGAAGGCCCTCGGCCTGCTCGCCGACGCGCTCAGGGCGCCCGCGTTCGCGGACAGCGAGGTCGAGCGGCTGGTGCGCAACCGGCTCGACGAGATCCCGCACGAGACCGCCAACCCGGCCCGCCGCGCGGCCAAGGAGCTCTCCAAGGGGCTGTTCCCGGCGGAATCGCGCATGTCCCGCCCCCGCCAGGGTACGGAGGAGACGGTCGCGGGCATCGACTCGGCGGCCGTGCGTGCCTTCTACGAGAAGCACGTACGCCCCGCCACGGCCACCGCCGTCGTGGTGGGCGACCTCTCCGGCACCGACCTGGACGCACTCCTCGCGGACTCCCTCGGCACCTGGACCGGCTCGTCCGCCGAGCCCCGCCCCGTGCCGCCGGTGACCGCCGACGACACCGGGCGCGTCGTCATCGTGGACCGCCCCGGCGCGGTCCAGACGCAGCTGCTCATCGGCCGTATCGGCCCGGACCGGCACGACCGCGTCTGGCCGGCCCAGGTGCTCGGCACCTACTGCCTGGGCGGCACGCTCACCTCTCGCCTGGACCGCGTCCTGCGCGAGGAGAAGGGATACACCTACGGCGTAAGGGCGTTCGGGCAGGTTCTGCGCTCCGCGCCGGACGGCAGCGGCGCCGCGATGCTCGCCATCAGCGGCTCGGTCGACACCCCGAACACGGGCCCTGCGCTGGACGACCTGTGGAAGGTGCTGCGTACGCTCGCCGCCGAAGGTCTCACGGACGCCGAGCGCGACGCCGCCGTGCACAACCTCGTCGGCGTCGCCCCGCTCAAGTACGAGACCGCGGCAGTCGTTGCGGGCACGCTGGCCGACCAGGTCGAGCAGCACCTCCCTGACGACTTCCAGGCGCAGCTGTACCAGCAGCTCGCCGCGACCGGCACCGTCGAGGCCACGGCGGCGGTTGTCAGCGCCTTCCCGGTGGACCGCCTGGTGACCGTTCTCGTGGGTGACGCCTCCCAGATCGAGGAGCCGGTCAGGGCGCTCGGAATCGGTGAAGTGACGGTTGTCACGGGCTAAGCGGCCCCGTCCGCGCGGCGCGGACGGGGCCGCTTAGCCCGCACAGGCCCCGCACAGCCCGCACAGGGCCCCACACGGACCTGCACAGGGCCCCACACGGACCCGAAGAGACCCCGGTGGCTGCAGAGCCACCGGGGTTCTCGTTTGTCCGAAATGTAGCGGAGGTTGCCTGTCTGCCCTGTGGGATGCACTACAAATCCCATGCTGCGTTTGTTGATTGAAAGATGTCCCGTTTAGCGTCGGTCCGGCTGTTCGTCAGGCAGTGCGCCGCGCCGCGGCACCGGACAGTCATCGCCGAGTCCCCGGACGGCGTGAGCCAGGGGAGCCGGGGACCCACCCTCCCGTCGACTTCGACGCAGGAGGAGCCCAAGTCCCTGGGGTGAATCGGGGGCCCTTGAGTCGTATCGAGGGAGCCCGTAGGAGACCTTCCTGCTCCGAACCCGTCAGCTAACCCGGTAGGCGAGAAGGAAGGAAAGGACCAGCCACTACATGGCGTTCACACGCGCCACCGGGAAGCATCGTCGTCCGAGCCTGCCCCAGCGCCTCAAGGGCCTGGGAGGTACCCCCATCACCCGCAGGACCGCAAGCGCGGCACGTGTCGCGGCACTCACCACCACCGGCGTCATCGCCGGCTTCGCCACCCCGGCCCAGGCTGCCGATGCCTCCGTCGAGCAGACCGGGCTGATCCAGGCCGTCACCCTCGGCGAGTCCGTCGCTGACAAGATCGACGCTCAGGCCGTCGCACAGCAGCAGGCCGCCGAGGAGGCCGCCGCCAAGAAGAAGGCCGCCGAGGAGAAGCGCAAGGCCGAGGCGAAGGCCAAGAAGGAGCGCGAGGCCAAGGAGCGTGCGGCCAAGGAGCGCGCCGCCCGCGAGGCCGAGCGCAAGCGCCTCAACTCCTACGTCAGCCCGATCGCCGGCTCCTATGTCTCCACCGGCTACAAGGCGGGCGGGTCGCTGTGGTCGTCCGGCAGCCACACCGGCGTCGACTTCCACGCAGCGTCCGGTACGGCGGTCCGCGCTGTCGGCTCCGGCACCGTCGTCACCGCAGGCTGGGGCGGTTCGTATGGGTACGAGGTCGTCATCAAGATGAACGACGGCACGTACACCCAGTACGGTCACCTGTCGTCCATCGCCGTCTCCGTCGGCCAGACGGTCACGCCGGGCCAGCGGATAGCCCTCTCCGGCGCAACCGGCAACGTGACCGGAGCGCACCTGCACTTCGAGGTCCGGACCACCGAGGAGTACGGCTCGGACATCGACCCGCTCACCTATCTGCGCTCGCACGGCGTGAAGGTCTGACGCGAGAGCGGACGCGCGTGAAGCACTGACCGGAGAACGGACCGGGCAGAACGCCCCGCTTCATGGAAGCCCCGGCTCATCGAGCCGGGGCTTTCGTCGTTTCCGAGCGCCGATTTGTCCAAAAAATATCCATGGATTCCAGCCCGCCGTCGGAAATTCCCGCCCGCTGCAATAGAGTCAGTCAACAGGCGTCAATCGACCGCGTTTCGCGGGGATTAAGGCGGAGGTCCGGTCATGCACATTCCCGCGCACTCGGTATGCACGGCCATCCGGGATGACATCGTCGCGGGTGTCTACGAGCGCGGCAGCCGTCTCACCGAGGAACTGCTCGCGCGCCGGTACGGGGTGTCCCGTGTCCCGGTGCGCGAGGCCCTGCGCACGCTGGAGGCGGAAGGATTCGTCGTCACCCGCAGGCATGCGGGCGCCTGTGTCGCCGAGCCCACCGAGCAGGAGGCCGCCGACGTGCTGGAGATCCGTACGCTGCTCGAGCCGCTCGGCGCTGCGCGCGCGGCACAGCGTCGTACCGAGGCGCATCTGAAGGTGCTGCGTGGCCTGGTCCGACTGGGCCAGGAGCGCGCCAGGCGGGGCCACAGCGAAGATCTGCGGTCGCTGGGCGGCTGGTTCCACGAGACGCTCGCGCAGGCCTCGGGCAGCCCGGGGCTGACGTCGCTGCTCACTCAGCTCCGGCACAAGATCGCCTGGATGTACACAGTCGAGACCCCCGCCCATCCCGTGGAGGCGTGGGCCGAGCACGGCGCGATCGTCGACGCCGTGGCCCGCGGTGACGCCGAACGGGCGCGGTCGCTGACCACCCTGCACACAGAACGGTTCAGCGCCGCCCACCGGCTCCGTTTTCCGGATCGCGGAGACCGTGTGAGGGGTTCGCAACACGCCGTAAACACTGTGAGCCCGCGGCATTAACAGAGGCGCCGTATACAAAGAGGGATATTCGGTGGGGGTTCTTTTTTGCTGCCCATTTTCTCGGGGTGCAGGGAATTCCGGCCGAGCTTCGGAAGGCATGGCGCGCGCTTCGGAGCGCATGGCGTAAAAAGGGCGGAGCCGCGCCGCCTCCGAATAAAGAGGCCGGCGCGGCTCCGCCGCAATTCACCTGTTGCCGTCAGACGGTCTCGGGAAGCTCCTCGAGACCCTCGGCGACCAGCTTGGCCAGCCGGTCGAGGGCGGCATCCGCCCCGTCGGCGTCGGACGCGAGGACGATCTCCTCGCCGCCCTGGGCGCCCAGGCCCAGCACCGCGAGCATCGACGCCGCGTTGACCGGGGTGCCGTCAGCCTTGGCGATCGTCACGGGGACGCCGGCGGCCGTGGCCGCACGGACGAAGATGGAGGCGGGGCGGGCGTGGAGACCCTCGGCCCAGCCGACGTTGACGCGGCGCTCAGCCATGTGATGCTGCCCTTCAGGATTCTCTCAGGGTTGTCTAGACCAGTGTTCCATACCGGCGGACGTGCCCGGAACAGTCGGGAACGGTCGGGAACGGCCCCGAAGAGGCCCGGAAGCGGTCCGGAACGATCCCTCGTCCCGCACCAGCTGCTCCAGTTCTCCCGGAACGTACCCGTCTGGTCGAACGGAAAGCCTAAGCCCGTTCTGCTCCCAGCGCCGCAGTGCCCCGTACGCTGGCCCCATGCACACCCCGTCGCAGCCGCTGTCGGAGCAGCACGCATACCCCGCGCACTGGGAGGCCGACGTGGTGCTGCGCGACGGCGGCACCGCACGGATCCGGCCCATCACCACCGACGACGCCGACCGCCTGGTCAGCTTCTACGAGCAGGTCTCCGACGAGTCGAAGTACTACCGCTTCTTCGCGCCCTACCCGCGGCTCTCCGCCAAGGACGTCCATCGCTTCACCCACCACGACTACGTGGACCGGGTGGGCCTCGCGGCCACGGTGGGCGGCGAGTTCATCGCGACGGTGCGCTACGACCGGATCAACGCCCACGGCATGCCGGCCTCGGCGCCTGCCGACGAGGCCGAGGTCGCCTTCCTCGTCCAGGACGCCCATCAGGGCCGGGGCGTCGCGTCCGCGCTCCTCGAACACATCGGGGCCGTCGCCCGTGAGCGCGGCATCCGGCGCTTCGCCGCCGAGGTGCTGCCGGCCAACACCAAGATGATCAAGGTGTTCACGGACGCCGGTTACACCCAGAAGCGGAGCTTCGAGGACGGCGTCGTACGCCTCGAGTTCGACCTGGAGCCGACCGACCGCTCGCTCGCCGTGCAGCGCGCCCGCGAACAGCGCGCCGAGGCCCGCTCCGTCCAGCGGCTGCTCAGGCCCGGTTCGGTCGCCGTCATCGGCACCGGGCGCGTGCCCGGCGGCGTGGGCCGCAGCGTGCTGAACAACCTTCTCGACGCCGGGTTCACGGGCCGCCTGTACGCCGTGAACAAGAGCTTCCCGCAGGAGCAGACGGAACTCGACGGCGTGCCTGCCCACCGCTCCGTACGCGACATCGCCGAACCCGTCGACCTCGCCGTCGTCGCTGTACCCGCGGCCCATGTGCCGGAAGCCGTCGCCGAATGCGGCGAACACGGCGTCCAGGGACTCGTCGTGGTCTCCGCCGGATACGCGGAGAGCGGCGCCGAAGGCCGCGAGCGGCAGCGCGAACTCGTCCGCCAGGCCCGCTCGTACGGCATGCGCCTGATCGGCCCCAACGCCTTCGGTGTCATCAACACGGAGCCGGACACGCTGCTCAACGCCTCGCTCGCCCCTGAGGTGCCCCGGCGCGGCCGGATCGGGCTGTTCACGCAGTCCGGCGCGATCGGGATCGCGCTGCTGTCGCGGCTGCACCGGCGCGGCGGCGGAGTGACCGGCGTGACCGGTGTCTCGACGTTCGTCTCCGCCGGCAACCGCTCGGACGTGTCGGGCAACGACATGCTGCAGTACTGGTACGACGACCCGGACACCGACGTCGTGCTGATGTACCTCGAATCGATCGGCAACCCGCGCAAGTTCACGCGGCTCGCCCGGCGCACCGCGGCGGCGAAGCCGCTCGTCGTGGTGCAGGGCGCCCGGCACAGCGGCGTCGCGCCGCTCGGGCACGCGGTGCAGGGCACGCGGTTGCCGCACGCCACTGTCTCCGCGCTGCTGCGGCAGGCGGGCGTCATCCGCGTGGACACGATCACGGAGCTGGTCGACGCGGGACTGCTGCTCGCGGGGCAGCCGCTGCCGACCGGTCCCCGGGTGGCCATCCTCGGCAACTCCGAGTCGCTCGGTCTGCTCACGTACGACGCGTGCCTCTCCGAGGGGCTGCGGCCGCTGCGGCCGCGGGATCTGACGACCGCGGCGACGCCCGAGGACTTCCGGGCGGCGCTGGGCGCCGCGCTCGCTGACGACCGCTGCGACGCGGTGGTCGTCACGGCGATCCCCGCGCTGGGGGAGGACGGGGCCGATGATGTCGCCCTCGCCGGAGCTCTGCGGGAGGCTGTGGCTGCGGGGCCGGCGAAGCCGGTGCTTGTCGTCCATGTCGAGCTTGGCGGGCTCGCCGCGGCGTTGTCTGCTGCCCGCAGCACGAGGCCTGGCCCCGGGGACCGCTCCGGGTACGACGGAAGCGCACCCGCCGTCGTGGGTGGTGCCCACCCTCGCCCAGTGCCTGAAGCGGCCTGGGGGGACCCCCATCTCCCCCAGAGCCAGAAGGGCCTGGGGGGACCCCCAGCGGAACGCCTGCCCACCACGGGACCCGCTGCCGGAACAGACGCCGAACTCCCCCGTATCCCCGCCTACCCCGCCGCCGAGCGGGCCGTGCGGGCGCTGGCCGAGGCCGTCAAGTACGGGCAGTGGCGGCGCGACGCCGCTGAGCCCGGGAAGGTCCACGAGTACGAGGACATCGACGAGAGCGGCGCGGCCGAGATGATCGACGGGCTGCTGGCCCGCGGCGACGGCGACCCGCGCGGCATGAGCCTCACCCCGGAGGCGGCCCAGGAACTGCTCGGCCGGTACGGCATCCACGTACGGCCCGCCCTGCCCGCGCCCGGCCCCGACGAGGCTGTGCGGGCGGCCGAGCGGCTCGGCTACCCCGTGGCGCTCAAGACCACGGCCCCGCACTTGCGGCACCGCCCCGACCTCGGCGGCGTACGGCTCGACCTGGCCGACGAGGAGCAACTGCGGCGCGCGTACGCTGAGTTGACCGATGTCCTCGGCAAGCCGGAGGAGCTGCGGCCGGTCGTGCAGGCCATGGCGCCGCGCGGCGTGGACACCGTCGTCCGTGCGGTCATCGACCCGGCCGCCGGAGCCGTCCTTTCCTTCGGGCTCGCCGGAGCCGCGTCGGAGCTGCTCGGCGACACCGCGCACCGGCTGATCCCGGTGACCGACCGGGACGCGCAGTCCGTGGTCCGGTCGATCCGGACCGCGCCCGTCCTCTTCGGCTGGCGCGGCTCGGCGCCCGTCGACACGGCCGCCCTCGAAGAGCTGCTCCAGCGGGTCTCCCGGCTCGTCGACGACCACCCGGAGGTCGCCGCCGTCTCCCTGGAGCCTGTGGTCGTCGCCACACAGGGCCTGTCCGTCCTCGGCGCGTCCGTGCGGCTCGCGCCGCCGCCCGCCCGCAGCGACCTCGGCCCGCGCACTCTGCCCGCCTACTGAGACACCGGCCGAGCCGCCTCCTGACGCACATCGGGCCACCCCCAGGGCCGTAGGATGGTCCGCATGGCCAAGACCAGTACGACGACCCAGGGGCTGCGCGCGGCGATCGAGCGCAGCGGCTACTACCCGGCCCTCGTGGCCGAGGCGGTGGAGGCCGCTGTCGGCGGCGAGGCCGTCGGGTCGTACCTGGTCCACCAGGAGACGACGTTCGACGCGAACGAGGTGCGCCGCCATGTGACGGTCCTCGTTCTGACCGACACGCGCTTCATCGTCAGCCACACCGACGAGCAGGCCGCCGACAGCACGTCCCCGACGCCGTACGCGACCACGTCCACCGAGTCCGTGAAGATCGGCCGGATCTCGTCGGTCGTCCTCAGCCGTGTCGTGGCCAACCCCGAGAAGTACGTGCCGGGCACCCTGCCCCGCGAGGTCGTCCTCACCATCGGCTGGGGCGCCGTCTCCCGTATCGACCTCGAGCCCGCCGCCTGCGGCGACCCCAACTGCGAGGCGGACCACGGCTACACCGGCAACTCGACCGCGGACGACCTCAGTCTGCGCGTCAGCGAGGCGGGCGACGGCCCGGACGCCGTCCGGCAGACGCTCACCTTCGCCCAGGCGCTCTCCGAAGCCACCGCGGTGACCACCCGCTGATGTCCCACCCTCCCGCCGCCCACGACGCAGGGCGCTCGGCGCCCGTCTCTCCCGCCACCGCCTGGGACCACCCGGAGCCGCTGCCCGTCTCCTCCGCGCCCGTCCCCGAGTACGGTTCCGGCTCGCTCGCCGACCTGCTGCCGACGCTGGCCGCGGGCCTGGGCGTGCCCGGGACGGCCGCCGCGATACCCGAGCTCACCCCCGCCGACCGGAACTGCGTCTTCCTGATCGACGGCCTGGGCTGGGAGCAGCTGAGGGCCCACCCGGCCGAGGCCCCGTTCATGACCTCCCTGCTGGGCAGCTCCCGGGGCGGCACGGGGCGTCCGATCACCGCGGGCTACCCGGCCACCACAGCGACCTCGCTGGCCTCGGTGGGCACAGGCCTGCCGCCCGGCGCCCACGGGCTTCCCGGCTACACGGCGCGCAACCCGGAGACCGGGGAGCTGATGAACCAGCTCCGCTGGAACCCCTGGACGGAACCTCGCGCCTGGCAGCCGTACCCCACCGTCTTCCAGCTCGCGGACGCGGCGGGCGTGCACACCGCCCAGGTCTCGTCCCCGACGTTCGAAAACACTCCGCTGACCAAGATCGCACTGAGCGGCGGAAAGTTCCTCGGCCGCCTCTCCGGCGAGGAGCGCATGGACCTCGCCGCCGAGCAACTCGCGGCGGGGGACCGGTCCTTGGTCTACACGTACTACGCGGAGGTGGACGGCAAGGGCCACCGCTTCGGCGTCGACTCCGACCCCTGGCGCGGCCAGCTCATGTACGTCGACCGGCTCGTCCAGCGCCTCGCCGAGCAGCTGCCGCCGCGCACCGCGCTGTACATCACCGCCGACCACGGCATGATCGACATCCCCTTCGACGAGCAGCACCGCATCGACTTCGACGAGGACTGGGAGCTGCGCGCCGGAGTCGCCCTCCTGGGCGGCGAGGGGCGAGCCCGCCACGTCTACGCGGTGCCGGGCGCCGAGGCCGACGTCCTGGCCGTCTGGCGCGAGGTGCTCGGCGAGCAGTTCTGGGTGGCCGGCCGGGACGAGGCGATCGCGGCCGGCTGGTTCGGCCCGGCCATCGACGAGCGCGTGTACGCCAGGATCGGCGATGTGGTCGCCGCGGCCCGCGACGACGTCCTGATCATCGCGTCGCAGCGCGAGCCGAAGGAGTCGGCCATGGTCGGCAACCACGGCTCGATGACCGCCGTCGAGCAGCTGGTGCCGCTCCTCGAAGTACGCACCTGACCGCGCTGCCTCCCTCTTCCCCGCTCATCCTCGCGTTCCCCCCTGCCGAAAGGTCCCCGAATCCTCATGCCCGAACTGGTCTTCTTCTCGGGCACCATGGACTGCGGAAAGAGCACGCTGGCCCTGCAGATAGGGCACAACAGGTCGGCTCGCGGTCTGGTCGGGATCGTCTTCACCAAGGGCGACCGGGCCGGCGAGGGCCGTCTCTCCTCGCGTCTCGGACTGGTGACGGAGGCGGTCGAGGTCGCGGACGGAATGGATCTGCACGCCTATCTGGCGGACCACCTGGAAGCCGGCAAGCGGGTGGACTACGTCATCGTCGACGAGGCGCAGTTCCTCACTCGCGACCAGGTGGACCAACTCGCCGACGTAGTGGACGAGTTGGGCAGGGACGTCTACGCCTTCGGCATCACGACGGACTTCCGCACCGCCCTGTTCCCCGGCTCCCAGCGCCTGGTCGAACTGGCCGACCGCGTCGAGACACTGCAGGTCGAGGCGCTGTGCTGGTGTGGCGCCCGCGCCACGCACAACGCCCGCACCGTCGACGGCGTCATGGTGGTCGAGGGCGAACAGGTCCTGATCGGTGACGTGGACCGCTCCGTGGGCGAGGCGGGCTACGAGGTCCTGTGCCGCCGGCATCACCGCCGCCGGATGACGGCCACGACGGCTGAGACACGCTCCACTGCGCTGTCCGAGCTCACGTGACGGGTGGCGGGTGCGCTCGGCGCGGGCGTACAGAGTCCGGATGATGTTCGCTTCGGCCGACGAGTGCCGTCCGGCCGATCCCGGCAAGCTGCTGGAGAAGATCTACGCCGGCACCGAGGGCCAGGGACCGGCCCGTGAGTCGGTCGCGCTGGAGCCGGCGCACTGACGTCTCGGCGGCCCGGCCGCGTGAAGACCTGGGGAGATCTTCTGCGGCTCCGAGCGCGCACCCATGACATTTTGGGTCAAAATCGACCTATACGGACAAACAGTGGTAGTTCACGCATGAGGGGAGATTTAGTACACCCTCCGTTCATATAGTCAGGCTTCGATTTAAAGGGTCCGAACGGAGCGCCCAGCGCGCCGATCCACCGCCGGAGCACCCGGCAGACGCGAGGATCGAGAGCCGTGAACACTTCCCCTTCATTGCGCCGGGCCAAGGTCTCCCTGGCCCTGACGGCGGCCGCCATACTGACCGCCAGCGCCTGCGGCGGTTCCGACGCGGGATCCGGCCAGAGTGACGGCTCCACGCTGGCAGGCTCCATCAGGGTCGACGGTTCCAGCACAGTGGCTCCCCTCTCGACCGCGGCGGCTCAGCTCTTCCAGCAGCAGAACCCCGGGGTCAACGTCACTGTCGGCACGTCCGGCACCGGCGGCGGCTTCGAGAAGTTCTGCAACGGCGAGACCGACATCTCGGACGCCTCCCGTCCGATCAAGGACGAGGAGAAGGCGGCCTGCGAGAAGAAGGGCATCACATACGAGGAGTTCCAGATCGCCAACGACGGTCTGTCCGTCGTGGTGAACAAGGACAACGACTTCGCCGAGTGCCTGACCGTGGAGCAGCTGAAGAAGATCTGGGAGCCCGGCTCCAAGGTCGACAACTGGAACCAGGTCGACCCGGAGTTCCCGGACCAGAGGCTGGAGCTGTTCGGCGCCGGCACCGATTCGGGCACCTTCGACTACTTCACCGAGGCCGTCAACGGTGAAGAGGGCGCATCCCGCACCGACTACAGCCCCAGCGAGGACGACAACGTCACCGTCCAGGGCGTCTCCGGCTCCAAGGGCGGCCTGGGCTACTTCGGTCTGTCGTACTACGAGGAGAACCAGGACAAGCTCAAGGTCCTGAAGATCGACGACGGCGACGGCTGCGTCGAGCCCACGAAGCAGACCGTCCAGGACGGGACGTACAAGCCGCTGTCCCGTCCGCTGTTCATCTACCCGAAGGCCTCCTCGCTGGAGAAACCGGAGGTCGAGGCGTTCGTCGAGTTCTACGTAGAGAACAACGCCGAGATCGCGGAGAAGTCCCTCTTCGTACCGCTCAACGCCGAGCAGGAGGCGGAGCTGAAGAAGGACCTCGCGAGGCTGCGGGAGCAGCACACGTCATGAGTTCATCCGGGAGCGGGCGGCGGGCCGCCGCGGGGAGCCCGGGCTTCCTGCGGCGGTCCCAGCCGCGCTACGGCGAGAAGGTCATCAAGGTCCTGCTGGTGGCCGCATCCCTGGTCTCCGTGCTGACGACGGTCGGCATCGTCATCGCCCTGATCCCGCCGGCCGTGGAGTTCTTCGGCAAGGTGAACTTCGGCGAGTTCATCACGGGCACCGACTGGTCCCCGCTGTTCAAGCCGCCGCACTTCGGCGTCCTGCCCCTGGTGACGGCGACGCTGCTTGTCACGCTGATCGCGCTGCTCGTGGCGGTGCCGCTGGGCCTCGGTGCGGCGGTCTATCTGAGCGAGTACGCCGATCCGCGCGTGCGGAAGTTCTTTAAGCCGGTGCTGGAGGTGCTCGCGGGCATCCCCACCGTCGTCTACGGCTTCTTCGCGCTGAAGGCGATCACGCCGCTGCTGCAGAACATCTGGCCGACCGGTGACGGCCCTCAGGTCTTCAACGCCCTGTCGGCGGGCTTCGTCATGGGCATCATGATCATCCCGACGATCGCCTCGCTCGCCGAGGACGCCATGAGTGCCGTGCCACGCGCCCTGCGCGACGGTGCCTTCGCGCTCGGTTCGTCCCGTATGCAGGTCTCCACGCGGGTGGTCTTCCCCGCCGCGCTGTCGGGCATCGTCGCCGCCATCGTGCTGGGCATCTCGCGGGCGCTGGGCGAGACGATGATCGTCGCGATCGCCGCGGGCGGCCGTCCGAACCTGACCTTCAATCCCCTTGAGGGCATGCAGACGATGACGGCGTTCATCGCGGCGGCCGGCATCGGCGATCTGCCGACCGGTTCCACCGGCTATCAGACGATCTTCGCGGTGGGCTCGCTGCTGTTCGCCATGACGCTGGTGATGAACCTGGTCAGCATTCGCCTGGTGCGCAAGTACCGGGAGGTGTACGAGTGATGAGCAACGTCGTCGACGGCGACCTCACCGTGGCGGAAGGCCCCGGCGTGCCCCGCCTCAAGGGCCGCGGCACCCCCTGGCGAGAGCGCTTCTTCGAGCTCAGCCTCCTGGCCTCGCTGGCTGTCGGCGTCATCTTCCTCGGAGGACTGCTGACGTATGTGGTCGTGGAGGGCTGGCCCCGCCTCGACTCACGGCTGTGGACGAACTTCCCCGACCTGATCAACCCGGCCAACGCCGGCGCCCAGTCGGCGATCACGGGCACGATCTGGGTCATCGGCTTCACGGCGCTGTACTGCCTGCCGACCGGCGTCCTCACCGCGATCTACCTGGAGGAGTACGCCACCCCGAACCGCTGGTGGAACCGCGCGATCGAGATCAACATCCAGAATCTGGCGGCGGTTCCGTCGATCGTCTACGGCATCCTCGGGCTCGGCATCATCTCCCGCGGCCTCGGCTTCGGCCAGACCGTACTGACCGCCTCGCTCACGCTCTCGCTGCTGGTCCTGCCGGTCGTGATCATCGCCGCCAGGGAGGCGATCCGCGCAGTGCCGCAGTCGATCCGCCAGGCGTCGCTCGCGCTGGGTGCCACCCAGTGGCAGACCATCTGGCGCCAGGTCCTCCCGGCGGCCGTACCCGGCATGGCGACCGGCTCGATCCTCGCCCTCTCCCGGGCCATCGGCGAGGCCGCGCCGCTGCTCCTGCTCGGCGGACTGACGTTCATCACCTTCAACCCGACCGGTGTGCACAGCCAGTTCACCGTCCTGCCGATCCAGATCTTCAACTGGATCAGCCAGTCGCGCGCCGAGTTCACCGCCCTCGCCTCCGCCGCGATCGTGATCCTTCTGGTGATCCTCCTGGCGATGAACTCCCTCGCGATCTGGCTCCGCAACCACTACTCCCGCCGCTGGTGACCGCCATGCCGCCCACTGCCGACCAGCCCGACCAGCCCGCCGACCCTCCACAGGAGACCGAGATGACGCCTCCCTCCGACTCCCACGGCGGCACCCGGAGCCCGCGGGCCTCCCATCGCGAAGCCCCGTCCCTGGCCAGCCCGGTCTTCGAGATCGGCAGCCTGTCCGTCTTCTACGGGGACCACGAGGCCGTACGCGATGTGAACATGAACATCGGGGACCGCCAGATCACCGCGATGATCGGCCCCTCCGGCTGCGGCAAGTCGACCGTGCTGCGCTGCTTCAACCGCATGAACGACCTGCTGCCCACGGCTCGGGTGGTGGGGAAGGTCCGGTACCACAACGAGGACCTGTACGGCCGCGAGGTCGACCCCATCGAGGTCCGCCGACGTATCGGCATGGTCTTCCAGGCGCCGAACCCGTTCCCCAAGTCGATCTACGACAACATCGCGTACGGACCCCGGGTGGGCGGCTTCAAGGGCAACCTCGACGACCTGGTCGAGGAGACCCTGACCCACGCCGCTCTCTGGGACGAGGTCAAGGACAAGCTGAAGAGCTCCGCGCTGGGGCTGTCCGGCGGTCAGCAGCAGCGGCTGTGCATCGCCCGCACCATCGCGGTCAAGCCAGAGGTGATCCTGATGGACGAGCCGTGCTCGGCCCTGGACCCGATCGCCACCGCCAAGATCGAGGACCTGATGGAGCACCTTGCCCGGGAGTTCACGATCATCGTCGTCACACACAACATGCAGCAGGCGGCGCGCGTCTCGCACCGCACCGCCTTCTTCACCGCGGACGTCGACCAACAGGGCGTACGCCACGGCCGGCTGGTCGAGTACGACGAGACGGCACTCATCTTCTCCAACCCATCCGACCAGCGCACCGAGGACTACATCTCCGGCCGCTTCGGCTGAGACCGCCGGTCGTAAGACCGATCCTGGTCTCGAGACCGGTCCTGGTCCGTCCCTTTGCGCACGACACGTGAAGGAGAGCCACGGGTGACGCCCGATCCGCACAGGCCGCCGCAGCCATACGTGAAGAGCGGCCCGGGCCGCCCTGAAGAGGGCAAGGCTCCCGATCTCGTGCTGGCCGAGCCCGACGAGGACCTGGCCGCCAAGACCAGGGCGCGCTTCGAAGAGGCGGGCCTTCGGACCGTGGTCTGCCACGACGGCGCCGAGGCTCTGCTGCAGATCGGCGTGCACCATCCCCGGGCGGTGCTGCTCGGCGCTCCGCTGCCGGTCGTCGACGCCGCGAGGGTCACTCAGCTGATCGCCCAACTCCACCTCGTGCCGGTCCTGGTGGCCGCCGGGCCCGACGGGGCCGCGGAGGCGACGGCAGCGGTGGAGGCGGGCGCAGTCGCCTTCGTGGCCCGCCCCTACCGGACCGATGAGATCGTCTCCCTGCTCATCTCCGGAGGCCGGGACGAAGACACCCCCGCCCAGCCCCTGGTGGTCGGCGACATCGAACTCGATGCGGCGGGCTTCCACGTCCGTGTACGCGGGCGCTCGCTGCAGTTGCCCGTACGTGAGTTCATGCTGCTGCGCTACCTGATGGAGAACGCCAACCGGGTCGTCAGCCGGAGCGAGCTGACCCTGGCCCTGTGGGGGAGCGAGACCTTGGACAGCAACACCCTGACCGTGCACATCCGCCGAGTGCGCACCAAACTCCGGGAGGAGGGCGCGAGCCGCTGCACCATCGACGCCATCCGCGGCATGGGCTACCGCCTCGAGTACATCCCCTCGAAAGCCGCGCGCAGGAAGGCGATGCGTACGGGTCAACCGTGGCAACCAAAGTGAACGCTTGGTGAACAAGGTTCGCGCTGTGTCTTCGAACACACTGCACACTTCTGACGGCCACTTATCGTGAAAAGGTGGCTATCACTGAATTGAGCGCCTCGGTGGTGGTTGATGAGGCGCAGGCGGAGACGTGCACTCCTGGGCTCGCGTGTCTGCTGATCGACCGCGAAGAGGCCCAACGGCTGGCAGCCATGCTCAAGGCGATCGCCGATCCCACCCGGCTGCAGATATTCCGGATCATCGAGCGTGCGCCCGCAGGTGAGGCCTGCGTATGCGACCTGGTCGAATGCCTGGGCTTCCGGCAGCCGACGGTCAGTCACCACCTGAAGACAATGACGGAAGCGGGACTGCTGAACCGCGAGCGTCGCGGGACCTGGGCCTGGTACTCGGTCAACCAGGAGGGCCTGAACAAGGTACGCGCGATCCTCGATCCTTCGGTCGCCTGACGGGCGTACGCCTTCGTGCTTGGCGAGGGCCAACTGCCCGCTGTGGGCGGCACGTTGCTCGTCGCCCCGTGATCAGGAAAGGGTCCGTACGACCTGGCGGACGTCGGCGGCGACGGAGTCCGGCAGTGGCGCGTAGTGAATCTCGGCCAGCGTTTTCTGGCCCTCTTCACTCGCGGTGTAGGTCAGGAACGACTTGAGGGCCGGAAGCGTCGCGGACCGGTTTCCCCTGTCGCACACGATCTCGTAGCTGATCAGGACGATCGGATACGCGCCTTCGTCACGGGTCGCATAGTCGAAGTTCAACCTCAGGTCCTTGCCGTCGCCCGCGATCTCGGCCGCGGCGATGCCGGCGGATGCGGTTGCCGGAGAGGGAGCCACGGGCTCGGCCGCTCCGGTGTCGATGCTGATCGTGTCGATCTTCAGGGCGACCGAGAAGGAGAGCTCGAAGTAGCCGATGGCCCCGTCATTCGAATCGACCACCGAGGCAACGCCGCTCGACCCGTCCGCGGACTCTCCGAGCCTGCCCTGCCATGCCTTCTCGGCCGGGTACTGCCACACCTCAGGTGCCGCTCCGGAGAGATAGGACTGGAAGTTCTGAGTCGTCCCCGAGTCGTCCGACCGGTGCACGGGTCGAATGGGTGTGTCCGGCAGTTCGGCGTCCGGGTTCAGCCTCTGGATGGCCGGGTCGTTCCAGGCGGTGATCCGGGCGTCGAAGATTCTGGCCAGGGTCGGGGCGTCCAGCACCAGGTCGTCCACGCCGCGAAGGTTGTAGCCGATGGCGATGGGGCCGCCGAGCATCGGCAGGTCGATGGCTCTGCCGCCCGGGCAGGCATTCTCCGAAGACAGTTCCACATCTTCGGGCTTGAGCGGGCTGTCGGAGCCGCCGAACGCGGTGGCCGCCCGCAGGAACTGGGCGACGCCGGCGCCCGAACCCACGGGGTTGTAGGCGATCCGCACACCGGGGCAGGCGCGTTGGTACTGGCCGATCCAGTACTTCATGGCGTTCTGCTGCGCGGTGGACCCCGAGCCGGGGACCTTGCCCTTCTCGGCGCAGTCGATATCGGCTACCGCAGCAGGCGTGGCGGACGGACGGTGCGAGTCCGCGTCGTCGTCCGAGCCCACGAATCCGCAACCCGCCAGCAGTACGGCCGCCATGGAAGCGGCGGTGATCGTAGTGACCCTTCGGGTCCTGCGTCCCGGATGTGGGCGCTGCACTGTGGTTCCCCCTCGGTGTACCGCGAACAGATCATCGATGCTCGCCGATCGGTCGCGTTGACGGGTGACAGCAAGGCGAACATCCGTCGACGTCCCGCTGTACGGAAATCGAGCGCCGAAAGTCGTGGGCGAGCCGCCGGGGGCGGCGGGGTCGGGCTTGGACGGATGGGTGGTGGTGCAGCGGTTAAATTCGACGTATGTCTATGTTGACAGATGTCGATGCGTCTGCCAGGCTCACGGACGACAGGTGATATCGACAGGTGTCGAATCAGTGAGCGACCGTGAGGGCAGGCCGCATCCGCAGCACGCCAGCACGCCAGCACGTGAGGAGACAGCAGTCATGAGTGAGCAGCAACCGCCGGTGGTCGTGATCGGCGCAGGACCGGTCGGTCTGGCCGCCGCCGCGCATCTGGTCGGCCGTGGCCTGGAACCGCTGGTCCTGGAGGCCGGACCGTCCGCCGGTACGGCGGTGCGCGACTGGTCGCACGTGCGGTTGTTCTCGCCCTGGGCCGAGGTCGTCGACCCGGCTGCCGAGAAGCTGCTCGCGCCTACGGGGTGGGTGAAGCCGGACGGCGCGACGTATCCCTCCGGCGGCGACTGGGCCTCGCTCTACCTCCAGCCGCTGGCCGACGTCCTCGGGGACCGCGTCCGCTACGGCGCCGAGGTCTCAGGGGTCTCCCGCGCCGGCCGCGACCGGGTCGTCGACGCCGGGCGTGAGGAGCAGCCCTTCACCGTCCATGTGGTGCACGCCGACGGCACGGAGGAGCGGATCACCGCCCGCGCGGTGATCGACGCCTCCGGCACATGGACCGCCCCGAGCCCTGCCGGTGGCGACGGCCTGCCCGCCCTCGGCGAGAAGGCGGCCGCCAGCCGCATCGCCTACCGGGTCCCGGACCTCGACGACCCCGCCGTACGCGCCCGTTACGCCGGCAGGCGCACCGCCGTCCTCGGCTCGGGCGCCTCGGCCTTCACCGCCCTCGCGTACCTTGCGGATCTGGCGAAGGAGGAGCCCGGTACGCACGCGGTGTGGATTCTCCGGCGCGGCATCAGCGGCAGCACCTTCGGCGGCGGTGAGGCCGACGAGCTTCCGGCCCGCGGCGCGCTCGGCCTGCGAGCCAGGGCCGCCGTGGAGGACGGATACGCGAGCGCCGTCACCGGCTTCCGCACCGCCGCCGTGGAGAGGGACGGCGACCGACTCGTGCTCGTAGGCGAGGACGAGCGCCGCCTCGACGCCGTGGACGAGGTGATCGTCCTGACCGGTTTCCGCCCCGACACTTCCATCCTGTCCGAGCTGCGTCTGAACCTCGACGAGCGCCTCGAGGCCCCCGTGGCACTCGCCCCGCTCATCGACCCGAACGTCCACTCGTGCGGCACCGTCTACCCGCACGGCGCCAAGGAGCTCTCCCACCCGGAGAAGGACGTCTACGTGGTCGGCATGAAGAGCTACGGGCGCGCCCCGACCTTCCTGGCCATGACCGGATACGAGCAGGTCCGCTCGGTCGCCGCCGCCCTGGCCGGAGACCAGGAGGCCGCCGCACGCGTGGAGTTGACCCTCCCTGAGACCGGAGTGTGCGGCGGCGCGGGCCTGTTCGACGAGCCGGAAGGAACCGAACAGTCCGGCGGAGGAGGCTGCTGCGCGGCACCCACCACCCTGCAGATCGGCGTCGGCGCCCCGACCACGTCGGGCGGCTGCTGACCGGTGCGACCCGCATCGACGCGGTGTCAGCCCGCCGTCCGTAGGAGCGCGAACACCGCTCCCTCGGGGTCCGCCACCGTCGCCGTCCGCCCCTTGTCCCCGTCGCGCGGCGGCTGCAGCACATGTCCGCCCAGGTCGGTCAATCGTTCCGTCGCCTCGTCGACGTCCGCGACCTCGAAGTACGTCATCCAGTGGGCGCCACGATCCCGGGGCAGCGCACGCCCCACGCCGTGGATGGACGCCACCGGGCGGCCGTCCAGATGCAGCGTCACATAGTCGAAGTCGGCCGAGACGACGGCCTCCTCCTTGTAACCGAACACGGACTGATAGAACCGGGCGACGCTCGCGGTGTCCCGCGTCATGAGTTCGTTCCAGGCGGGGGCGCCGGGCACGCCGGCGGCCGCCATGCCCAGGTGCGCGGCCGCCTGCCAGATGCCGAACACCGCGCCGGCCGGGTCCGATGCGATGGCCATGCGCCCCGCGGCGGCCGCATCCAGCGGGCCGACCCCGACGGTGCCGCCGCAGTGGCGCACGGTCGCGGCCGTCGTGTCCGCGTCGTCCGTGGCCAGATACGGCGTCCAGGCGACGGGTAGTTCCCGCCCGCCGGGCAACCGGCCGATGCCGGCCACCTCCTCGCCGTCGAGCAGGGCCCGTACGTACGGCCCGAGTTGTTGCGGCCCGGGTCGGAACTCCCAGCCGAACAGCTCCCCGTAGAACTGCTGAGTCGCCTCCATGCCGTGCACCATCAGACTCACCCAGCAAGGTTCACCGAGTGTGCTCCGTGCGGGACCGGAGTCGTCCTGCCGGTCCTGGGACCCCGCCTCGGTCATCGTCACGCTCTCCTCGACCCCTTCGGTGCGGCCGGACGACGGATGACGTCATCTCCGGTCATCCGCCACCGTCACCTGTAGCCCGTCACCTGCTGCCGTCGGTTGTGCTCGCTTCCACGCTTCACATACGCGCCCCGCGCCACTCTGCGGATGCCGCCGCGTCAGGCAGATGCTCGCACTCCCTGTCGCGGCCCGTGCCCCGGCCGCGCCGTGTCGGGGCGGCTTGTGGCGAGAGGGTGTCCGCATCCCTCACTCACGCGTTGCCGGGTTACTCACCCGTTCCCGGGCCGTTGCCGCGCAATGTCAATCAGTTGTACACGGCGTGCTCGGACCTGCACAGGGCGTGGTCGGACCCGCCCGGCGGAGCAGGTTAGCCGGACCCGGGCGTGGGGGCCACCCCGTGCGCAAGGATGGAGCCATGAATGCCATCATCTCCGCGTCTGAACTGGCCAACGAGTTGGCGGGTGACAACCCGCCGGTGCTGCTCGATGTCCGCTGGCAGTTGAGCACGGCCCAGGGAGCTGCCCCCTTCGACGGCCGGGCTGCATACGAAGCCGGGCACATCCCCGGGGCGGTCTTCGTCGACCTCGACGCCGAGTTGGCGGGACCGCCCGGCGCGGCCGGTCGCCACCCCCTGCCGGACGTGGCCGAGTTCGGTGCGGCGATGCGTCGGGCGGGCGTCTCGGCCGACACCCCGGTCGTCGCGTACGACGGCGGGCAGGGCTGGGCCGCAGCGCGGGCGTGGTGGCTGCTGCGCTGGACGGGTCACCCTTCGGTGCGGGTCCTCGACGGCGGCCTCGGCGCATGGGAAGGGCCGCTCGACACCGAGACGCCTTCGCCGGAGCCGGGGACGTTCGTGCCCGAGCCGGGTGCCACGGGGCTGCTCGACGCGGACGGCGCCGCCGCGCTGGCCCGCACGGGCCTGCTCCTGGACGCCCGCGCCGCCGAGCGCTACCGCGGTGACGTCGAGCCGATCGACCCGGTCGCCGGTCACATCCCCGGCGCCGTCTCCGCGCCGACCACGGGGAACGTCGCGGAGGACGGGCGCTTCCTGCCGGCCGAGGAGCTGGCCCCCCGCTTCAAGGCCCTGGGCGCATCCGGGACTTCCGAGATCGGCGTGTACTGCGGCTCCGGTGTCTCGGCGGCCCATGAGGTACTGGCCCTGGCCGTCGCCGGCATCCCGGCCGCGCTGTATGTGGGCTCCTGGTCGGAGTGGTCGTCGGATCCGTCCCGCCCGGTGGCGACGGGCCCGGAGGCGGGCTGACACACGCGTCCGCGCCACCTGAACCGTCCGCCTGGCGTGTGCCGCGGGAGGCGTGTGGCGGGGGTGTGTGTCTGCCTGGCGTGTGCCGCGGGAGGCGTGTGGCGGGGGTGTGCGTCCCCCGCCGCGTACCGCGAGGGTGTGGGCGCAGAGGGTCCCGCGTTCGCCTGGCGCCTACCCCGAGGGGCAAGTACGCCAAGGGACCCGCACCTACCCGGCGCGGGCCCCTCGGCGTGACGACGGCGGGAGCGACATCGGCGTACGAGCGCCTCCGTGCCCAACCGGACCGCTACTCCTGCTTCTTCCTTCTCGTGCCGAACACGATCTCGTCCCAGCTCGGGACCGCCGCGCGACGGCCGGGCCGCACGCCGTCCGCCTCGGCCTGGCGGTCGGTGGCGCCGACGAGACGGTCACGGTGGCTGGTCACCGAGCGCGGCATGAGCACGTCCGCGTAGGCGGAACCGGCAGATCCGGCCGAGGCCGCGGGGGCCGGCGGCTCCTCCGCCTCGGGCTCCTGCGCGGGCTCCTCCACGGGGCGCTCGGGCGCCGTCGAGGGACGTTCCGGCACGACCATGTCGCCACGGAAGCTGGGCACGGCCTCGAGCAGGCTGGTCAGCGAGTCGCGGCCCTGTTCACTCGGGATGCTCTCCTCGGGTGGCTCGGGCGCCTGCGACGGCAGGCTCGGCCTCTCCAGGGCGCGGTCAAGCGGCCGGTCGCGCGGCAGCCGGGCGATGCGGGGCACGAACGGAAAGCTGGGCTCGGGCGCGGCGAGGTCGTCGGACTCGCCGATCAGCGAGCGCGCCTCGTCGTCGACGGCCTGTACGAGCCGCCGCGGCGGGTCGTACGTCCAGCTCGCCGAGTGCGGTTCGCCCGCGACCCGGTAGACGAGCAGGACCTCCCAGGTGCCGTCGTCGCGGCGCCACGAGTCCCACTGGACGGTGTCCTTCTCGGCGCCGCGCAGCAGCAGCCGCTCCTGGACGGCCTCTCCGAGCGGGGGCCCCGCGTTCTCGCCGGGGCGCCGCACGGGAGTCTTCCGGGCCCGCTCGGCCATGAAGGCGCGCTCGGCCAGCACAGGACCCTCGAAGCGCCGAACGCGGTCGACGGGGATGCCGGCGAGCTGGGCGACTTCCTCCGCGGTGGCACCGGCACGTATACGCGCCTGGATGTCGCGGGGGCGGAGATGGCTCTCCACCTCGATCTCGATCTGGCCGAGGCGGGGACGGTCGCCGCGCACGGCGGCGCGGAGCCGTTCGTCAATCGGAAGCGTGTACTCCGTGCTGTCCGCAGCCTTCAGCACCAGCCGTGTGCCGTCATTGGAGACGGCCACGACACGCAGTTCGGGCATGGGGACCTCCCGGGTGGTGCCTGCCGACGTCACGTGCGTCGCTGCTTCCGCTAGTCGAGTGTGGCCTGCCCGGGTGCAGCCTGCCACAACCTTGCCGAGTTGCCCGGCGTGTCGGGCATGGGCCCTGGATCGCCGTTATGGCACGGTTACCTATTCGCAACGCTCAGTGACCAACTTGGTCACCCTGTGCAACGAGCCCCCTCCCGGCGGTCCTGGATGGACCCGGGCACCCTGGCGGGAGACCGGACCCAGGGCTCGCAACAGTACTCCATTCGGGCCACTCGGGTGGAGCGGCACGCCACCCAACTTCTATCAGGGGGCGGCAGTTGGCCGCAGGACGGCGAATTCGCGTCGCTGCGCGTGGCGCACTTCACAAAGTCCCCGGAAATGGACCTAATTGCTCAGTCGCCCAGGACCCTCCGCAGATAGTCGTTTCCGAAGCGGCGCTCGGGGTCCAGACGTTCGCGCAGGGCCGTGAACTCACCGAACCGCGGGTAGGCCGCCGCGAAGTACCCGGCGTCGCGCGTGTGCAGCTTGCCCCAGTGCGGCCGTCCGCCGTGCGCCGTGAAGATCCGCTCCGCGGCCGTGAAGTACGCCTGATAAGGCGTGCCTCTGTACATGTGTACGGCGATATAGGCGCTTTCACGCCCCGATGCCGTGGACAGCGCGATGTCGTCGGCGGGCGCCGTGCGCACCTCGACGGGGAAGCTGACGCGCAGATCCGAGCGGTCGACCATGGCCTTCAGTTCACGGAGGGTCTCGACCAGGGCCTCGCGCGGGACGGCGTACTCCATCTCGACGAAGCGCACCCGGCGGGGACTTGTGAAGACCTTGTAGGGAATGTCCGTGTACGTACGGGCGGACAGGGCGCGGCTGGAGATCTTCGCGATCGCCGGGATGGTCGCGGGGGCGGCCCGGCCAAGCGAATTGACCGCCTGAAAAAGGCCGTTGGAGAGGAACTCGTCCTCGAACCAGCCGCTCCACCGGCCGACCGGGGCGACCGGACCCGTGCTGCGGTTGTTGCGCTTGGTGTTGCAGTTCCCGGTGTGCGGGAACCAGTAGAACTCGAAGTGCTCGTTCTCCGCGTGGAGTTCGTCGAAACGGGACGTGACCTCGTCGAAGGCCATCGGCTCCTCGCGCGCGGAGAGCAGAAAGAGCGGCTCCACGGCGAAGGTGATCGCACTGACGACGCCGAGCGCGCCCAGGCCTATCCGGGCGGCCGCGAACACGTCCGGATTCTCCTTCTCGGAGCAGCTCAGAACCGAGCCGTCGGCCGTCACCAGCTCAAGGGCGCGAATCTGTGCGGCGATCGAGGCCGATTCGCGGCCCGTGCCATGGGTGCCCGTGCTGGTCGCGCCCGAGACGGTCTGCTCCATGATGTCGCCCATGTTCGTGAGCGACAGGCCCTCCCGGGCCAGGGCCGCGTTCAGGCGCTTCAGCGGAGTGCCCGCCTCCACGATCACGGTGCCGGCCTCGCGGTCGATGCGGCGTATTCCGGTGAGCAGGTCGGGCCGGATCAGCACGCCGTCGGTCGCGGCGGTAGCGGTGAAGGAGTGGCCGCTGCCGACCGCCTTCACCTTCAGACCGTCGTCTGCTGCCTTCCGTATGGCGTCGGAGAGCTCGTCGACCGAGGCGGGAGTGACCTCCCGTACCGGACGGGCGGTGACGTTCCCCGCCCAGTTACGCCACGTGCCGCTCTTCCCGTTCGCCATGCTGCTGGGCCCCTCCCCGCACAGGCACCGGCTGACTGAGCCGGCGGTACCCGAGGAAACCGACCGCCACCGCGACGGCTCCGGACACCGCCGGAACCCCGTACCCGGCGTCCGCACCGGCGGCGTCGATCACCCAGCCGGCCACGGAGGAGCCGAGCGCGACGCCGACCGAAAGCCCTGTGCTCACCCAGGTCATGCCCTCGGTCAGTTGTGCGCGTGGTACGTGCTCCTCGACGAGGGCCATCGTGGTGATCATCGTGGGTGCGATGGACAGGCCCGCGACGAAGAGCGCCACGGCCAGAAACGGCAAGTTTCCGACCAGTAGGAGGGGGATCATACTCATCGCCATCGCACATACGCCCAGCAGCCACCTCCTGGCCGGACGGCCGGTGAAATGCAGAAGCCCGAAGACGGCTCCGGCGATGCACGAGCCCGACGCGTACACAGCGAGCACGAGGCTCGCCGCCGCCTTGTGGCCCTGCTCCTCGGCGAAGGCGACGGTCACCACATCGACCGCGCCGAAGATCGCGCCGGTCGCGACGAACGTGGCGACGAGGACTTGCAGGCCCTTGGAGCGCAGGGCCGAGCCGACGGTGTGGTGCTCGCGGGGGTGCGGTGCCGGCTCGGTGGCGCGCTGGGCCGTCAGCCAGAAGACGCCTGCGGCGAGGAACGCGGCGGCCAGCAGCGGCCCCGCCTCCGGGAACCACACCGTGGACAGACCGATCGAGATGATGGGCCCGAAGATGAAGCAGATCTCGTCCACCACCGACTCGAACGAGTACGCGGTGTGGAGCTGCGGAGTGCCCCGGTAGAGGACCGCCCAGCGCGCCCGGATCATGGAACCGACGCTGGGTACGCAACCGATGCCGGCCGCGAACGCGAACAGCAGCCAGTCCGGCAGCTCGAAGTGGGCGGACAGCAACAGGCCGGCCGACGCGGCCAGCGCCACCAGCGTCGCGGGCCGCAGCACCCGGCGCTGCCCGTGCCGGTCGACCAGCCGGGATATCTGCGGGCCGATCACCGCGGCAGACAGCGCGATGGTGGCCGACAGCGCGCCCGCGAGGCCGTACCGCCCGGTGAGCTGCGAGATCATCGTCACGACGCCGATGCCCATCATCGAAAGCGGCATCCGCCCGAGAAGCCCTGCGGCTGAGAATCCCTTGGTGCCGGGGGCGGCGAACAGAGCGCGGTACGGGCTGGGCAACGAGGACTCCGGCGGGCATCGGTAAGGCGTAAAGCTGGCCGATACAGCTTACGGGTGCGGTGGCTGAGTCGCAGACGGTTTACGGGCCGCTGAGCCCGCCGTTCACGAGCCCGTTTTCCAGGTGTCAGTGGCGGGTGGCAGGATCGGAGGCATGTCACGAGTGCTGGATCCCGCCCCTTATGACGCCCTTCTGCTGCTCTCGTTCGGCGGCCCCGAAGGGCCCGACGACGTCGTCCCGTTCCTGGAGAACGTGACGCGCGGCCGCGGCATCCCGAAGGAGCGGCTGAAGGAGGTCGGGCAGCACTACTTCCTGTTCGGCGGGGTCAGCCCGATCAACGACCAGAACCGCGCCCTGCTCGACGCCCTGCGCAAGGACTTCGCCGACCACGGCCTGGACCTGCCGGTGTACTGGGGCAACCGCAACTGGGCGCCGTATCTGACCGACACCCTCCGCGAGATGGTCACCGACGGCCGCCGCCGCATTCTCGTTCTCGCGACCAGCGCCTACGCGTCGTACTCGGGCTGCCGTCAGTACCGCGAGAACCTGGCGGACGCGCTCGCCGCCCTGGAGGCGGAGGGCCTGGAGCTGCCGAAGATCGACAAGCTGCGGCACTACTTCAACCACCCCGGGTTCGTGCAGCCCATGGTGGAGGGCGTCCTGAGGTCGCTGGCCGAGCTGCCCGAGGACGTACGCGACGGGGCGCACATCGCCTTCACGACGCACTCCATCCCGAACTCGGCCGCGGACACCTCCGGGCCCGTCGAGGACCACGGCGACGGCGGTGCCTACGTCAAGCAGCACCTGGACGTCGCCCGGCTCATCGCGGACGCGGTGCGCGAGGAGACCGGCATCGACCACCCCTGGCAGCTCGTCTACCAGTCGCGCTCGGGCGCCCCGCACATCCCCTGGCTGGAACCGGACATCTGCGATCACCTGGAAGAACTGCACGGGGCCGGGGTCCCGGCCGTGGTGATGGCCCCCATCGGGTTCGTCTCCGACCACATGGAGGTCCTGTACGACCTCGACACCGAGGCCACGGCCAAGGCCGAGGAGCTGGGGCTTCCGGTCCGCCGCTCGGCCACCGTCGGAGCGGACCCGCGGTTCGCAGCCGCGGTGCGCGAGCTCGTCCTGGAGCGCGCCGCCGTCGAGAGCGGGCGCTCCGTGGAGCGCTGCGCCCTCGGTGCGCTGGGCCCGAGCCACGACCTCTGCCCGGTGGGCTGCTGCCCGGCCCGCGCGCCGAGGCCCGCGGCCGCCGGCGCCGACAGCCGGTACGCGTGAGGGGCGCGGACGGCCTGCCCACGGACGGCCTGCCGGCGAACCCGGTGAGGCGGGTCCATCGCATACGGGCCGGCTCGCCGACGGAAGGCCCTCAGATGTCAGACCGGCTGGTGGAGACCCCGGTGACCGCCCAGATCAAGGAGATCCGTTGACCGACCAGCTGAAGGCCGAACTGCTGGAGCTCGCGCTCGAGGCCGCCCTCCGTGCCGGCGAGTTCCTGCGCGACGGACGCCCTGCGGACCTCGGCGTCGCCGCCACCAAGTCCAGTGCCGTCGACGTGGTCACCGAGATGGACATCGCTTCCGAGAAGCTGATCACGGGCCTGCTGACCGACCGCCGGCCGGACGACGGCGTGCTCGGCGAGGAGGGCGCGAGCATCGAGGGCAGCAGCGGGGTGCAGTGGGTCATCGACCCGCTCGACGGAACCGTCAACTACCTGTACGGGCTGCCGAGTTGGGCGGTGTCGATCGCCGCGCGCAAGGACGGCGAGACGCTCGTCGGCGTCGTGCACGCCCCGATGCGCGGCGAGACCTGCCGGGCGGTCCTGGGTGAGGGCGCGTACCTCAACGACAGGCCCGCGCACGTGCGGCCCGCACCCGCCTTCGAGCTCGCCCTGGTCGGCACCGGCTTCGGCTACCTCGCCGAGCGCCGCAACCGGCAGGCCGAGGTCGTCCGGCAGCTCATCCCGCAGGTCCGGGACATACGCCGGGGCGGCTCGGCGGCGATCGACCTGTGCGACGTCGCGGTGGGCCGGCTCGATGCGTACTACGAGCGCGGGCTCAACCCCTGGGACTACGCGGCCGGCGAGCTGATCGCCCGCGAGGCGGGCGCCCTCACCGGCGGCCGCCGCCCCGGCGACGCCCCCACGACCGACCTGACGATCGCGGCCCCGCCCGGCCTGTTCGAGCCGCTCCAGGCCCGCCTGGACGAACTGGGCGCCTGGCACGACTGAGCCGGGCTCAGTCAGTGCCGCCGCTGGACGCGGCGGGCCGGACGCTGTGCGCGGCGCGCGGCGTCCACGCGCCTGCGGCCGCGACTGACGATGGATGGCGCGCCTGAGTTCCGCGTCCGCTGGGCAGTGGTTCGCGCGGGTTTGCCGCCTGCGTGGGGGTGGCGTGGGGCAGCTCGCGGCTGGCCGCCGTCGGCCGGCACGCCACCTGCCGGTGCACAACCCGCGACGGCGCGCGCCCTAGCGTGGGAGCTGGGCGTGGCGGGGGTGGGCGCAGCCCACGGAGGGCGGGCGCCCCGGCCCGGGACCCCGGTCTCCGGTCCCCGGCACGGGCCGGGTTATGCGCCCCGGCCCGGGACCCCGGTCTCCGGTCCCCGGCACGGGCGGGGTTATGCGCCCTGGCCCGGGACCCCGGTCCCCGGCACGGGCGGGGTTATGCGCCCCGGCCCGGGACCCCGGTCCCCGGCACGGTCGGGGGTGTGCGCCCCGGCCCGGGACCCCGGTCCCCGGCACGGTCGGGGGTGTGCGCCCCGGCCCGGAACCCCGGTCCCCGGCACGGTCGGGGGTGTGCGCCCCGGCCCGGAACCCCGGTCCCCGACACGGTCGGGGGTGTGCGCCCCGACCTGGGACCCGGTCCCCGGCGTGGGATCAGCGCCCCGGCGTGGTGGGCGCAATCCACGACGGCGGGTTCCCACGAGCGCGCGGCGCCGACGGCAGTCGCCTCCGCACGCGAGAGGGCCCCGGCAGCCGACTGCCGGGGCCCTCTCCTGCGAGCGGTTCAGGCGCGCGACGCGCCGACCTCCACGCCGTGCTCGGCGGCCAGGCGGCGCAGGTCGTCCAGCTCGCCCTGCTCGACCTCCGCAAGGAAGTCGTCGCCCGTCTCTCGAGCCCGGGTCAGATCGGACTCGGTCGCCCTTATGCGCTGCAGAAGTCCCGTGGTGAAAGCGTCCATGCTGCGCCCCTCGTCCTGGGTCGTGGGTCGGTGGCACGGGGGTGTGCCCTTGGAAGGGGCGATCACGTCTCTTGTCGCTCTGCGGAAAGCGATCGGTGGCACGCCACATACAAAGCGTGATCGCGGGTGTGAGGTCGTCTTCCCCCACCGGACTTCCGGGGAAACATGCCTGACGCGAGAAAAATCGCGCATTCCTGTGAGCACACCCGTCTTACAGCCGGTTTATGGCCGAAAGAGGCAGGATGGAGGCCTCATCCCACGACGGACCGTGCCCGCGTGCGCCCTTGGGCCTTGCGGGTGACACAGGAAGGACAAGCGACGTGCGCGTACTCGTCGTCGAGGACGAGCAGCTGCTCGCCGATGCGGTGGCCACCGGACTGCGCCGGGAGGCCATGGCCGTCGACGTCGTGTACGACGGCGCTGCCGCCCTGGAACGCATCGGAGTCAACGACTATGACGTGGTCGTCCTCGACCGCGACCTTCCGCTCGTCCACGGTGACGACGTGTGCCGCAAGATCGTCGAGCTCGGCATGCCGACGCGCGTCCTGATGCTCACGGCCTCCGGCGACGTCAGCGACCGCGTCGAGGGCCTGGAGATCGGCGCCGACGACTACCTTCCCAAGCCCTTCGCGTTCAGCGAGCTCACCGCACGCGTGCGTGCCCTCGGACGCCGTACGAGCGTCCCGCTGCCGCCCGTCCTGGAGCGTGCCGGCATCAAGCTCGACCCCAACCGCCGCGAGGTCTTCCGCGACGGCAAGGAGATCCAGCTCGCGCCGAAGGAGTTCGCGGTCCTGGAGGTGCTCATGCGCAGCGAGGGCGCGGTCGTCTCCGCCGAGCAGCTGCTGGAGAAGGCCTGGGACGAGAACACGGACCCCTTCACCAACGTCGTGCGCGTCACCGTGATGACGCTGCGCCGCAAGCTCGGTGAGCCCCCCGTCATCGTCACCGTTCCCGGCTCCGGTTACCGGATCTGAAGCCCTCCATGGCCACTACGCCTGCGCCGCCCGCGGCGCCACCGAAGCCGACCTGGGACCCCCGACGTCCCGAACCCCCGTTCCCGTGGCTGCGCCCGACCATCCGGATACGGCTCACGCTGCTCTACGGCGGGATGTTCCTGATCGCCGGCATCCTGCTGCTGTCGATCATCTATCTGCTCGCGGCTCAGGCCCTCAACGTCGGCAGCGACCTTCCCTTCAAGATCACCGAGGGCAAGGTCACCAGCACCATCTGCGATCTGCCGGTGCAGGCGCCGCCCAGCGAGTTCAACAGCGCCATGAACGACTGCGTCAACGAGCAGCGTCAGCACGCGCTGGACAACCTGCTCAGTCGCTCACTCCTCGCGCTGCTCGGCCTCGCCGTGATCGCCTTCGCCTTCGGGTACGCGATGGCGGGCCGGGTGCTCTCCCCGCTCGGCCGGATCACGCGTACCGCGCGCCAGGTGGCGGGCAGCGACCTGTCCCGGCGCATCGAGATGGACGGTCCGGACGACGAGCTCAAGGAGCTCGCGGACACCTTCGACGACATGCTGGAGCGTCTGCAGCGGGCCTTCACGGCCCAGCAGCGCTTCGTCGGCAACGCGTCGCACGAGCTGCGCACGCCGCTGGCGATCAACCGGACCCTGCTCGAGGTGCAGCTCTCCGATCCGAGCGCGCCGCCGGAGCTGCAACAGCTCGGCAAGACCCTGCTCGCGACCAACGAGCGCAGCGAGCAGCTCGTGGAAGGCCTCCTGCTGCTGGCCCGCAGCGACAACCAGATCGTGGAGCGCAAGCCGGTCGACCTCGCGGAGGTCGCCTCGCGCGCCATCGAGCAGGTGCGGGAGGAGGCTGTCGCGGGGGGTGTCGAGATCCGCGGAGAACGCGTGCCGGCCGTCGTCCAGGGCAACGGCGTCCTGCTGGAGCGGATCGCTCTGAACCTCGTCCAGAACGCCGTTCGCTACAACGTCCCCGAAGGCGGCTGGGTCGAGGTCACCACGGAGGCACAGCACGGTCAGGCGGTCCTGGTGGTGTCCAACACGGGCCCGGTCGTGCCCGCGTACGAGATCGACAACCTCTTCGAGCCGTTCCGGCGGCTGCGTACGGAGCGGACCGGCAGCGACAAGGGTGTGGGGCTCGGTCTGTCGATCGCGCGGTCGGTGGCGCGCGCCCACGGCGGCCGCATCATCGCGGAGCCACGCGAGGGAGGTGGGCTTGTGATGCGAGTCACACTGCCGACGTGAGAGGGTCGCCGCGACACGCCGATGAATGGTGTGTTGGCGACACGCCGAGGCTGTTCGCTTTGCGGAATTTTCAGGACGTATGCCGGACTGGATCGTGTGTGATCGATCACAGGAGCAGATTTCCGGCCATATACTCTCCGTGATCAAGAATCCGGTCGGAAAGCCGGGAACGTGGGGGTTTTCGGGGGTCCTGATCACGGGAAGTACACGGGGTGGCGCCCGTGAAGTGCAACATTCGGACCGTGTACGGTCGCCATCGCCATCCAAGCCGATCACTCGTGAGGAGTCCGGTTGGGTGTCGATTGAGTAACAGACCTTGATGTGAGGCAAAATCTCCGCCTCGGGTCGGGCACAAGTCCGGCCTCTCACGCGTTACGTGCGCTGAGACACCACAGACACCCAGAGGGGGAGAGCGAAATGGCAACGGATTACGACACCCCACGCAAGACCGATGACGATGTCGACTCTGACAGCCTTGAAGAACTGAAGGCCCGCCGGAACGACAAGACGACTTCCTCGGTCGACGTAGACGAGTTCGAGGCCGCCGAAGGCCTTGAGCTGCCCGGAGCGGACCTCTCGAACGAGGAGCTGGCCGTCCGGGTGCTGCCGAAGCAGCAGGACGAGTTCACCTGCATGAGCTGCTTCCTGGTCCACCACCGCAGCCAGCTGGCGCGCGAGAAGAACGGCCAGCCGATCTGCCGCGACTGCGACTGAGGCGGGCTCGGCCGTGACAGGCTCGACTCCGCCCTGGAAGCGCCGCTTCCGCGCTGCGGAAGCGGATGGTGGCCCGTCTGACGGCGTGCATGACGACGAGCGAGGCCGTGAGGCCTCGGCCTCGCTCGAAGCCCCCCACTTGGGCAGCCCGCCGGCCGTCGGCATGGCGGGGGCCCTGGAGAGGGCTGACGACGTCTCGGCAGGGGACGTCGAGACGCCCCCGGCCAGGCGCCGATCGACCGCCGTCCGAGAGGGCGTGCGCAAGAGCGGCAGCCTTGCCAAGGCCGGCCTGGGCTATCTCGCGGACCGGATCATCGAGATCGCCCCGCGCGTCCCGGTGCGCGACCTGGCGACTCTCCGGAAGCAGTTCCCCGGACTGACCCCCGAGGAGCTCGCGGACAAACTGGTCGCCGGAGCGGCCAAGGCGTCCTCCACCGTGGGTGCGGGCGTCGGTGCGGCAGCGATGCTGCCCGTACCGCCCGCGATGCCCACTGAGCTGGCCGCCGAGATCACCGGTGTCGCGGCGATCGAGCTGAAGCTGATCGCCGAGCTCTACGAGGTCTACGGAGTGCGTCCGCCCGGCAACCTCAAGGAGCGCAGCGCCGCGTATCTGACGTCGTGGACGGAGGAGCGCGATGTCGATGTCAAGAAGCCGGCGACGCTCGCTGCCGCCTTCGGCGGCCCCATGAAACTCCAGCTACGCCAGCAGATCATGAAGCGGATGGTCAGGAACCTTCCGAGCCTGATGCCCTTCATGGTGGGTGCGGCCGTCGGTGCGCTCATGAACCGCCGCGACACCAGGAGGCTGGCCGAGCACATCCGCAGGGACCTTCGCAAGCGTCAGGTGCCGTGGGACGAGCTGCCGCAGCTGCCGCCGCTGGAGAAGCCGGCCGATGCGATCGTGGTGGGCGAGCTTCCGAAGGAGCTCGGCCACTGAGCCGCGCTGAGGCCGCGCAGGAGTCTCGCCGGCACTCGTCGACGCGGCCGCACATGCGTGCCCTGCAGGGGGCACCCCATCGCCTCTGGGGGCACCCCCGACGGTAGCTGGGCGATGAACGACTGCCCACAACGGGGCGAGGCGTCTCGCTACGACGCCCGTACCGCCGCAAGTGCCGCTGACAGGCGTTCCGGGTGGCGCGTCGACAGGTACAGGTAGGGCGTCCGGTCCTCGGGGTCGGTGACCTCGATGCGCAGCGCCGTCGGAATGTAGCCGCGCAGGAGCATGAAGGCGCGGGCGTCCGCCTTGTGGGTGCGCCAGGCCCGGGCCTCGTCCTCGTCCAGGATCTCCGCCTCACCGAGGGCCGACACCGGAATCTTCGCGTCCCCGGCGATCAGCAGACCCCCGACCACTCGGATGCGGACCGAGCCGTACGAGCTCACCACCACCGCCGCGGCCGCCGTGCCGCCGACGAGCCCGCCCAGCAGCGGCAGCGTGCCGAACGGCAGCAGGATGAGCGCCATCGAGATCCCGACCAGGACGGAGACCACCCACCAGAAGCGGGGTGCGGTGAGGCGTTCTTCGTAGGGTGATGCGGAGGGTGCGGAATGCTGCATGCAGCCAAGCTTGGCATGGTGACGGGAAGCGGCCGAGGCCAGGGCGGTCAGGGCGGGATACTCCGGGTAAGGTCTGCGCCTGTGAGTGGTACATCTACGGGCCTGATGCCCCCGGCCGACGCCGTGGCCCCCGTTCGGCACCCCGACGCGCCGGCTCCCGGGGAGCTGCTCGGCGCGCACTACGGACAGTGTTTCGGCTGCGGCGGCGAGCAACCGCACGGGTTGCAGCTGGAGGCCCGCGCGGGCGACGGCGTGAACGTCACCGCCGAGTTCACGGTACGGCCCGCCCACCAGGGTGCTCCCGGCCTCGCGCACGGCGGTGTCCTGGCCACCGCGCTGGACGAGACGCTGGGCTCGCTGAACTGGCTGCTGCGCGTCGTCTCCGTCACGGGCAGGCTGGAGACCGACTTCCTGCTCCCCGTGCCCGTCGACACGGTGCTGTATCTGGAGGCCGAGGTCACCGCCGTTGCCGGCCGGAAGATCTACTCCACCGCCACCGGCCGGATCGGCGGCCCCGACGGTCCGGTCGCGGTCCGCGCCGACGCCGTCTTCATCGAGGTCAAGGTCGACCACTTCATCGAGAACGGCCGCCCTGCGGAGATCCGGGCCGCCATGAACGACCCGGACCAGGTCCGGCGCGTCCGCGCCTTCGAGGTGAACCCGTGACCCCCGCCGCCCGTGAGCCGCTCGTCGTGCAGATCCGTCGTATCGACCCGGACGTTCCGCTTCCGGAGTACGCACATCCCGGTGACGCGGGGGCCGATCTGCGGACAACCGAACCGTGCGAACTCGCCCCTGGTGAGCGGGCCGTTCTCCCCACCGGGGTGGCGGTGGCGCTTCCTGAGGGGTACGCGGCCTTCGTGCACCCGCGTTCCGGTCTCGCGGCCCGTCTCGGTGTGGCGTTGGTGAATGCCCCGGGGACGGTGGATGCCGGGTACCGTGGGGAGATCAAGGTGATCGTGGTGAATCTCGACCCGCGCGAGTCCGTGCGGTTCGAGCGCTTCGACCGGATTGCTCAACTGGTCGTCCAGCAGGTCGAGAAGGTGCGCTTCCAGGAGGTGGCGGATCTTCCCGACTCGGCGCGGGCCGAAGGGGGCTTCGGTTCCACCGGCGGTCATGCCGCCGTGGGCGGCGCGGATGGGCACGTGGGCGGGAATCGATACGCTTCGGTCGTATCCGACCGGGAAGGACAGTGACGTGTTCGGACGTCGCAAGAAGAGGGGTTCCGCCGAGGACGCGGCGGACGCGGCGAGCGAGGCCGAGCAGGTCGTCGACGTCGACGCGGCGGACGAGGCGGAGGCGGAGCGCGTAAGGCTCGAGCCCGCGCCGCGCCCCGACGGCCCCTGGGACAGCTCCGAGGTACGGGATCCGGCCGAGGGCCGCGTGGACCTCGGTGGTCTCTTCATCCCGGGTGTCGAGGGCATGGAGCTGCGCGTGGAGGTCGCGGGCGACGCGATCGTCGCCGCGACCGTGGTGCTGCGGGACAGCGCCATCCAGCTGCAGGCCTTCGCCGCCCCCAAGCGCGAGGGCATCTGGCGCGAGGTCCGCGAGGAGATCGCCTCCGGCATCACCAAGCAGGGCGGCGTGATCGACGAGATCGAGGGACCGCTCGGCTGGGAACTGCGCGCACAGGTGCCGGTGCAGCTGCCGGACGGCACGGGCGGCTTCCAGGTGGTCCGGTTCGTGGGTGTCGACGGGTCGCGCTGGTTCCTGCGCGGAGTGATCTCCGGACAGGGCGCGGTGCAGCCGCAGACCGCCGGCCTGCTCGAGCAGATCTTCCGGGACACCGTGGTCGTCCGCGGGGAGGGCCCGATGGCGCCCCGCGACCCGATCGTCCTGAAGCTGCCGAACGACGCGCAGATGGTGCCCGAAGGAGTTCAGCAGGAGGACCAGAGCGGCTCGCGTTTCTCCGGCGGCATGGGCCAGCTCTCGCGCGGGCCCGAGATCACCGAGGTGCGGTGACGCTTCGCGCCGGCGTGTAGTCGTGCCGGGCCGATGGGCCGCATCCCTGCCCGGGGTGCGGCCCATCGGCCTTCCGGCGCGAGAGTGGGTCCGCCGGCGGGGGCTTGCGGCTGCGCGGCGAGCTTGCGGGCCGGGGCGCGCCGGTGCGCGCGTCGTTTCGTCCGGTGTCGGCGCCGCGCGGGGATGTACCCCCCAGTGCCTTAAGGGCCTGGGAGGTGCCCCTCCAGGTTCGGCGCCGAGCTGTTGACGTCAGACGGCTCCGGAGGATTGCGCCGGCCTTCCCCGGTGCCTCAAGGGCCTGGGTGGTATCCCCAGCGGGCGCACATCCTGGCGCGGCCCCTTCGGCGCGCTTGAGGCTGCTGCCGGGTGGTCGGGCTCGACGGCGACGCCGCGTTCCTCCCGGTGGCCACCGACGACGAGACGGAGCCGGAGGTCCGCGCCTCCCCGGCCCGCCGCTTCCCAGGGCGGACCGGTAGCCGGGATGGGCCCCGCCGGGCCCACATCGCGGGCGGGCGCGACTAGTGATGCCCGCGGTCCCGTATCAGGGTTGCGTCAAAGACTCCCCGTGCCCCGCTGTCCAGCCCGTATGCCGTGATTCCTGGCGGTACCGTCTGGTCGAGGCCGACTGGAGCACACCGGAGCGCTGACCGGGGTGTCCGCGGCCGTCACGGAAGACAATGGGGCCATGGGACGCGGCAAGCTTCGGATATACCTCGGTGCGGCGCCGGGCGTGGGCAAGACGTACGCCATGCTGTCCGAGGCGCACCGGCGCGTGGAACGGGGCACCGACTGCGTGGTCGCCTTCGTGGAGCACTATGGCCGGCCGCGCACCGAGGTCATGCTGCACGGCCTGGAGCAGATCCCGTGCAAGGAGCTGGCGTACCGCGACACCGTCTTCACGGAAATGGACGTGGACGCCGTCCTGGAGCGCGCCCCGGCCGTCGCCCTGGTCGACGAGCTGGCCCACACGAACGTCCCCGGCTCGCGCAACGACAAGCGCTGGCAGGACGTCGAGGAGCTGCTGGCGGCGGGCATCGATGTCGTCTCCACCGTCAACATCCAGCACCTCGAGTCACTGGGTGACGTCGTCGAGTCGATAACCGGCGTACGGCAGCGCGAGACCGTGCCGGACGAGGTGGTGCGGCGCGCGGACCAGATAGAGCTGGTCGACATGTCGCCCCAGGCGCTGCGGCGCCGCATGGCACACGGCAACATCTACAAGCCGGACAAGGTCGACGCGGCCCTGTCGAACTACTTCCGCCCCGGCAATCTGACCGCCCTGCGCGAGCTGGCCCTGCTGTGGGTGGCGGACCGGGTGGACGAGTATCTGCAGGAGTACCGCAGCGAGCACCACGTCTCGAGGATCTGGGGCTCGCGCGAGCGGATCGTGGTCGGTCTGACGGGCGGTCCGGAGGGCCGTACGCTGATCCGGCGCGCCGCCCGCCTGGCGGAGAAGGGTGCGGGCGGCGAGGTGCTCGCGGTCTACATCGCCCGCAGCGACGGGCTGACGTCCGCCTCGACCAAGGAGCTGACGGCCCAGCAGACCCTCGTCGAGGACCTCGGCGGCACGTTCCACCACGTGATCGGCGATGACATCCCCTCCGCGCTGCTGGAGTTCGCCCGCGGCGTCAACGCCACGCAGATCGTCCTCGGCTCCTCGCGCCGCAAGGCCTGGCAGTACGTCTTCGGGCCCGGAGTCGGCGCCACCGTCGCCCGCGAGTCGGGGCCCGACCTGGACGTGCACATCGTCACCCACGAGGAGGTCGCCAAGGGGCGCGGGCTGCCGGTGGCGCGGGGCGCGCGCCTGGGCCGGTCCCGGATCATCGCGGGCTGGCTGGTGGGCGTGGCCGGTCCGGCACTGCTGGCGCTGCTGCTCACACATGTCGAAGCGGATCTCGGGCTCGCCAACGACATGCTGCTGTTCCTGGCGCTGACGGTGGCCGCGGCGCTGCTCGGCGGGCTGTTCCCGGCGCTGGCCTCGGCAGCGGTCGGATCCCTGCTGCTGAACTGGTTCTTCACACCGCCGCTGCACCGCCTCACGATCGCCGACCCGAGGAACATCGTCGCCATCGGCGTCTTCTTCGCCGTGGCCGTCTCGGTCGCCTCCGTCGTGGATCTGGCGGCCCGCCGCACCCACCAGGCGGCGCGGCTGCGGGCCGAGTCGGAGATCCTGTCGTTCCTGGCGGGCAGTGTGCTGCGTGGCGAGACGACGCTCGACGCCCTCCTCGAGCGGGTGCGCGAGACGTTCGGCATGGAGTCGGTGGCGCTGCTGGAGCGTGAGAACGACGTCGCGCCGTGGACCTGCGCGGGCAGCGTGGGCGCGCGGTCGCTGCTGGTCCAGCGCCCGGAGGAGGCGGACGTGGACGTGCCGGTCGGCGACCACATGGCGCTGGCGCTGTCCGGTCGCGTCCTGCCCGCCGAGGACCGCCGGGTTCTCGCCGCGTTCGCCGCACAGGCCGCGGTCATCCTGGACCGGCAGCGGCTCGAGTCCGAGGCCGAACAGGCCCGGGCGCTCGCCGAGGGCAACCGCATCCGCACCGCGCTGCTGGCCGCCGTCAGCCATGATCTGCGCACTCCGCTCGCCGCCATCAAGGCCGCCGTCACCTCGCTCCGCTCGGACGACGTGGCGTGGTCGGAGGAGGACCAGGCCGAGCTGCTGGAGGGCATCGAGGAGGGCGCCGACCGGCTCGATCACCTGGTGGGCAATCTGCTGGACATGTCGCGGCTGCAGACCGGCACCGTCACCCCGCTGATCAGGGAGATCGACCTCGACGAGGTGGTGCCGATGGCGCTGGGCGGCGTACCGGAGGACAGCGTGGTCCTGGACGTTCCGGAGAGCCTGCCGATGGTGGCCGTCGACCCGGGGCTGCTGGAGCGCTCGGTCGCCAACATCGTCGAGAACGCCGTGAAGTACAGCTCGGGCCGGCAACCGGTCCTGGTGGCGGCCAGTGCGCTCGGCAACCGGGTCGAGGTGCGCGTGGTGGACCGTGGCCCGGGCGTGCCGGACGAGGCGAAGGAACGCATCTTCGAGCCATTCCAGCGCTACGGTGACGCTCCCCGCGGCACCGGTGTCGGCCTGGGCCTCGCCGTCGCCCGCGGCTTCGCCGAGGCCATGGGCGGCACGCTCAACGCCGAGGACACTCCCGGGGGCGGCCTCACCATGGTGCTGACCCTCAAGGCAGTCGTGGGCCGCCCGCAGATCGGTCCCCGCCTTCCCGCGGAGGCCGCCTCGTGACCCGGCATGCGCACGGGACGGAACGCCCGCTTGATCGCTTCAGCTTGAGCTCGTCAGCTCGTCATCTCACGGCGGGATCCGGCCCTCACGACCTCCGCAGGAGATGACCTCACGACCGCCGCAGCAGAAGACACGACCGCCGCAGCAGAAGAAAGGCAGGCCCCATGCTGCACTCATCTGGGGGAGACCCCCAGGACCCCACGAGGGTGCTCGTGGTCGACGACGAACCCCAGATCGTCCGCGCGCTCGTCATCAACCTCAAGGCGCGCAAGTACGAGGTGGACTCGGCCTCCGACGGCACCGGCGCACTCCAGATCGCCGCCGCCCGCCACCCCGACGTGGTCGTGCTCGACCTGGGTCTGCCCGACATGGACGGCGTCGAGGTGATCAAGGGACTGCGCGGCTGGACCCGCGTACCGATCCTGGTGCTCTCCGCCCGCCACAGCTCCGACGAGAAGGTCGAGGCGCTGGACGCGGGCGCCGACGACTACGTCACCAAGCCCTTCGGCATGGACGAGCTGCTGGCCCGGTTGCGCGCCGCCGTCCGCCGGGCGGAGCCCGTCGGGGCCGGCGATGACGAGGTCGTCGTGGAGACCGAGGACTTCACCGTCGACCTGGCCGCCAAGAAGGTCAACCGCGGTGGACGCGACGTGCGCCTGACCCCCACCGAGTGGCATCTGCTGGAGGTCCTCGTACGCAACACCGGCCGCCTCGTCAGCCAGAAGCAGCTCCTACAGGAGGTCTGGGGGCCCTCCTACGGCACCGAGACGAACTATCTGCGCGTCTACATGGCCCAGCTGCGCCGCAAACTGGAGGCGGACCCGTCGCATCCGCGGCACTTCGTCACGGAGCCGGGGATGGGGTATCGGTTCGAGCGGTGAGCTGCTTGGCCGGGGGTCCGGGGGTTGCCCCCGGGGGGGATGCAGCATCACGGAGCCGGGGATGGGGTGTCGGTTCGAGCGGTGAGCTCGCACCCGGGGCGGGGTGCCGGTTCGGGAGAGGTGCCGACCGGGTATCGGAGCAGGAGAGCGCGCAGACGAGCACCTGTTCCTCCCCCACTGCCTCACGGGGCCTGGGAGGTACCCCCAGTGTCACAGCCCAGCCCCCCGGTAGGCTTCCTGTTATGAGTGCTGACCCTCGTTCCGAAAAGCCGGCGGGCCGGTTCCGGCGCATGCTCGACCGGCTTTCCTCGTCCCAGGAGGACCTGGAGTCGGAGGAGCTGCGCGAGGACGCCGACACCGCAGGCTGTACGCGTATAGGCGACTGTCGCGACCGCCAGATCGTGACGGTTACTGGTACCTTGCGCACGGTCACCCTGCGACCGCGGGCCGGGGTCCCGGCCCTGGAGGCGGAGCTCTTCGACGGCTCCGCGGCCCTGGACGTGGTGTGGCTCGGCAGGCGCTCCATCGTGGGAATCGAACCGGGGCGCAAGCTGATCGCATCGGGCCGGATCTCGATGAGCCGGGGCCGCCGGGTGCTCTTCAACCCGAAGTACGAACTCAGACCGCTCGGACGGGAGTAGCCGGTGACGTCCCTCGACAAGCCGACCGACCATCGGACCACGGACGGGGACGCCGAATCCACCGACTCCAGGGCAGTGACCGAGGCCGCACTCTTCGAGGCCTTCGGCGGTGTGCGGGGCATGGTGGAGACGGTGCTCCCGGGCCTGCTCTTCGTGGCGATCTACACGATCAACAAGGACCTGCACACGTCGGCCATCGCGGCCCTCGGGGTGTCCCTGCTGCTGGTCGTCGTCCGGCTGGTCATGAAGGACACCGTCAAGCACGCCTTCAGCGGCGTCTTCGGCGTCGCCTTCGGCGTGGTCTTCGCGATGATGACCGGCAACGCCAAGGACTTCTATCTGCCGGGCATGCTCTACACGCTGGGCCTGGGCCTCGCCTACATCATCACGACACTCGCAGGCGTCCCCCTGATCGGCCTCATCCTGGGACCGGTCTTCAAGGAGAACCTCTCCTGGCGGACCCGGAACCCCGGCCGCAAGAAGGCGTACGCGAAGGCCAGTTATGCCTGGGGCCTGATCCTGCTCGCCAAGTGCGCGATCCTCTTCCCGCTCTACTGGTGGGCCGACACCACCCAGCTCGGCTGGGTCCTGGTGGCGCTGAAGATCCCGCCGTTCCTGCTTGCGGTCTGGCTCACCTGGCTGTTCCTCGCCAAGGCGCCCGCGCCGATCGACGTCTTCGCGGAGATGGAGGCGGAGGAGCAGGCCAGGAAGGCGAAGGAGCAGGAGAAGCCGGGTGCGGGCGAGGAGTCGGACCCGGACCGCAAGACCGCGGCGGGGCGCCACCGCCGCGAGGCGTAGGGCCGCGCAGCCGTCCGACGACCGCAGCCACCTGCACGACGGAGGGGGCGCCCGGAATCATTCCGGGCGCCCCCTCCGTGTTGCCCGCCGTCGCGGGTGTGCCGCTGTGCCCACCCTCCCCCAAGCTCTCGGCTTCGCTCGAGCAGGGGGACCCCCATCGCCCCAGCGGCACGATTGCCCACAGCGGCGGCGCAACTGCCCACAGCAGCGGCACGACCGCCCGCAGCGACCAGCGGCTAGCGACGCGCGTCAGCTCGCCGCGTCCTCCCGGCGTACCGACAGCAGGTCCTCGAGTTGTTCCTCGCGGGCCTGGGCAGCCACGAACAGGAGCTCGTCGCCCGCCTCCAGGGAGTCCTCCTGGGTGGGGGCGAGGACCCGGTTGCCGCGGATGATCGTCACCAGCGACGTGTCCTCGGGCCACTCGACATCGCCGACCTGCGTGCCGGCCAGGGCCGACTCGGGCGGGAGCGTCAGTTCGACCAGGTTCGCGTCGCCGTGGCTGAAGCGCAGCAGGCGTACGAGGTCGCCGACGCTCACCGCCTCCTCGACCAGGGCCGACATCAGGCGCGGTGTGGAGACGGCGACGTCGACGCCCCACGCCTCGTTGAACAGCCACTCGTTCTTGGGGTTGTTCACACGGGCGACGACCCGCGGGACCCCGTACTCGGTCTTCGCGAGCAGCGAGACGACGAGGTTGACCTTGTCGTCACCCGTGGCCGCGATGACCACGTTGCAGCGCTGCAGCGCCGCCTCGTCGAGCGAGGTGATCTCGCACGCGTCGGCGAGCAGCCACTCGGCCTGCGGTACGCGCTCGACCGAGATGGCGGTCGGCGCCTTGTCGATGAGAAGGACCTCGTGCCCGTTCTCCAGCAGCTCGCCGGCGATGGAACGACCCACCGCACCGGCTCCGGCAATGGCGACCCTCATCAGTGACCGCCCTCCTCAGGACCCTCGGCGAACGCCGCCTCGACCTTCTCGACGTCGTCCGTACGCATCATCACGTGGACGAGATCGCCTTCCTGCAGAACCGTCTGCGAGGTCGGCAGAATCGCCTCGCCCAGCCGCGTCAGGAACGCGACCCGGACCCCCGTCTCCTCCTGGAGTCGGCTGATCCTGTGGCCGACCCAGGCCGGTGACGTGTGCACCTCGGCGAGCTGCACCCCGCCGGTGGGGTCGCGCCACAGCGGCTCCGCGCCGGACGGCAGCAGGCGCCGCAGCATCTGGTCGGCGGTCCAGCGGACCGTCGCCACGGTCGGGATGCCAAGACGCTGGTAGACCTCGGCGCGGCGGGGGTCGTAGATCCTGGCCGCGACGTTCTCGATGCCGAACATCTCGCGGGCCACCCGGGCCGCGATGATGTTCGAGTTGTCGCCGCTGCTGACGGCGGCGAAGGCGCCCGCCTCCTCGATGCCGGCCTCGCGCAGGGTGTCCTGGTCGAAGCCGATACCGGTGACGCGGCGGCCCCCGAACCCGGAGCCCAGACGGCGGAACGCCGTGGGGTCCTGGTCGATCACGGCGACCGTGTGCCCCTGTTGCTCCAGGGTCTGCGCGAGAGCGGAGCCCACTCGTCCGCAGCCCATGATGACGATGTGCACCTGACCTCTACCCCGCAGTCCTCGTCACCCTGCTGACCTGCGAAAACAAACTGCTCACTCTTCTCTCTCAGTAGGCCGGGCAACAACCGGGCAACCGCGTACGGCGTTGCCCGTTGACGAGCTTATGACGCAACCCTTGCGTTGCCCTCATCCGCGTACGGGTTTGATCGGAGCAGCACCGATCGCGCGGCGGGCGTGCGCCGTCCGGCCGCGCGCCTATGGAGGTGGGCGGCGTACCGCCGTCAGTCGGCGCCCACGGCGTCGGCCTGCAGCCGCTCGACGAGCCCGGCCCGGTGCAGTCGGGCCACGGGCAGCACGAGGTCGGGGTGGCGCAGCAGAGGAGCCGCGTTCCTGTCGTATGCGTCGGGGTCGGTGAGGCGCCGGAACTCGACCGGTGAGGCTCCCATGTGCTCGGACCCGGTCAGCGCCGCCACGGCCGCGGCCGCGAGCGCGGGGTCGGTGAGCAGTGACGCCGCCCAGCTCGCCACGACCTCGTCCACCCAGGTGCGCCACGCCTGCTCGTCGGCGTCGAGCTCACCGCCGTAGCCTCCGACGAGCCAGTCCAGGCGCCTGGCGCCGCCCGGTCCGACGAGCGTCACCAGCGAGGCGTCCACCGCGGTCGGATAGCGCAGCCAGGCCGCCACGGTTGCCGCCTGCCGGGCCTGCGCCTCGGCGAGTACGGCATTGAGCGCCCCGGAGGCCGGAGGATAAGCGCGGATCAGCCACTGGGTGGTGGCGGCTATGACGGACGGGAGGCCGACGGACACGCTGCCCGACCTCCTCTCGTTAGATGTGGACATTGCGTGACAAACGCCCGCCACCGTACCTCGCCCGACGCCCGCGCCTGCATGACGCACGTCACGTCGCCGGTGCGCATCGGGCCTTGCGACGACCTGGATCATGGCGCGGTCCGCGCCCTTCGCGGCCGATGTACGCATGTGTGGGTGTCCTCGTATGGCCATCCTGCGAACGTGTGGGGTGGTGGGTGGGCGGTCCCCCGTTCGAACGCTTACGATCCTCTGCGTGTCCAAACTGACCGACGTGCCCAAACGGATCCTGATCGGGCGCGCACTGCGCAGTGACCGGCTGGGAGAGACACTCCTGCCCAAGCGCATCGCACTCCCCGTTTTCGCCTCCGACCCGCTCTCCTCCGTCGCTTACGCGCCCGGAGAAGTCCTGCTGGTCCTCTCGATCGCGGGCCTGTCGGCGTACCACTTCAGCCCCTGGATCGCGCTCGCGGTCGTGGTGCTGATGTTCACGGTGGTGGCGTCCTACCGGCAGAACGTGCACGCCTATCCCAGCGGCGGCGGCGACTACGAGGTGGCCAACACCAACCTCGGGCCCAAGGCCGGCCGCACGGTCGCCAGCGCCCTCCTTGTCGACTACGTCCTGACCGTCGCCGTGTCGATCTCGTCCGGCGTGGAGAACCTCGGCTCGGCCATCCCCTTCTTCGTCGAGCACAAGGTCGCGTGCGCTGTCGGCATCATCGTGCTGCTGACGCTGATGAACCTGCGGGGCGTCAAGGAGTCCGGCAAGCTCTTCGCCATCCCGACGTATGTCTTCGTGGCCAGCGTCTTCATCATGATCATGTGGGGTGCGTTCCGCGGGATCGTCCTCGACGACACCATGAAGGCCCCCACCGCCGACTTCGAGATCAAGCCGGAGCACCAGGGCCTCGCGGGATTCGCGCTCGTCTTCCTGCTGCTGCGCGCCTTCTCCTCCGGCTGTGCCGCGCTGACCGGCGTCGAGGCCATCAGCAACGGTGTGCCCGCCTTCCGCAAGCCCAAGAGCAGGAACGCGGCGAACACGCTCGCGCTGATGGGCATCCTGGCCGTCACCATGTTCTGCGGCATCATCGGCCTGGCCATGGTCACGAATGTCCGCATGGCCGAGAACCCCGCTCACGACCTGCTCCGCGACGGCACTCCGGTCGGTGAGGACTACGTCCAGAACCCGGTGATCACGCAGGTCGCGGCTGCCGTCTTCGGCGACGGGACGTTCTTCTTCATCCTCCTCGCCGCGGCCACCGCGCTGGTGCTGTTCCTCGCGGCCAACACCGCGTACAACGGCTTCCCGGTGCTCGGCTCGATCCTCGCGCAGGACCGCTACATGCCGCGCCAGCTGCACACCCGCGGCGACCGGCTCGCCTTCTCCAACGGCATCGTGCTCCTCGCGGGCGCCGCCGCACTGCTCGTCTGGATCTACGGAGCCGACTCGACCCGCCTGATCCAGCTCTACATCGTCGGCGTGTTCGTGTCCTTCACGCTCAGCCAGACAGGCATGGTCCGGCACTGGAACCGCCATCTGAGGACCGAGACCGACCCGGCGAAGCGCCGCCGCATGATCCGCTCCCGCGCGATCAACACCTTCGGCGCCTTCTTCACCGGCCTCGTCCTGGTCGTCGTCCTCGTCACCAAGTTCACGCACGGCGCCTGGGTCGCCCTGCTCGGCATGGTGATCTTCTACGTGACGATGACCTCGATCCGCCGCCACTACGACCGCGTGGCCGAGGAGCTCGCGGCCCCCGAGGGCCCGACCGACGACATCGTCCGCCCCTCCCGCGTCCACTCGGTCGTACTCGTCTCCAAGATCCACCGGCCGACGCTCCGCGCCGTCGCGTACGCCAAGCTGCTCCGCTCCGACACCCTCGAGGCGCTCAGCGTCAATGTCGACCCGGCGGAGACCAAGGCACTGAAGGAGGAGTGGGACCGGCGCGGCATAGACGTACCGCTCAAGGTCCTCGACTCGCCGTACCGCGAGGTCACCCGGCCGGTCATCGAGTACGTCAAGGGTCTGCGCCGCGAGTCCCCGCGGGACGCGATCAGCGTGATCATCCCCGAGTACGTGGTGGGCCACTGGTACGAGCAGCTCCTGCACAACCAGAGCGCGCTCCGGCTCAAGGGCCGGCTGCTGTTCACGCCCGGCGTGATGGTGACCTCCGTGCCCTATCAGCTGGAGTCCTCCGAGGTGGCGAGGAAGCGGGCCCGCAAGCGCCAGGAGTGGAACGCGCCCGGTTCGGTGCGGCGCGGTCCCGTGGAGAAGCGGCCGAAGGAGCCGAGCACCAAGAGCTGACCCGGCGCCGACGATCCTGTGGTGAACGGCCGGACGACACCCACGTAGACTGGTGGGCTGTTGTCCGGCCGTTTGTGACGTGCGTCGACCGTTCGCTTTCGCAGGTCGTCCGTTCGTTTCTTACGCCGTCCGTTCGTTCCTTACGTTGTGGAGTCACCCCGCCATGCAGGCAGAACCGAAGAATTCGCTGGTGGGGGAGGAGTACGAGGTCGAGATCGGCCCCGTCGCCCACGGTGGCCACTGCATCGCCCGTACCGACGAAGGGCAGGTGCTGTTCGTACGGCACGCCCTGCCCGGAGAGCGGGTCGTCGCGCGCGTCACGGAGGGCGAGGAGGACTCCCGCTTCCTGCGCGCCGACGCCGTACGGATCCTCGAGCCGTCCAAGGACCGCGTAGATGCGCCCTGCCCGTACGCCGGTCCCGGCCGCTGCGGCGGCTGCGACTGGCAGCACGCCAAGCCGGGAGCGCAGCGGCGGCTGAAGGGCGAGGTCATCGCGGAGCAGCTGAAGCGCCTCGCCGGCCTCACGCCCGAGGAGGCCGGCTGGGACGGCACGGTCATGCCGGCGGAGGGCGACAAGCTGCCCGCGGGGCAGGTCCCCGCGTGGCGCACGCGCGTGCAGTACGCGGTGGACGAGAACGGAAAGGCCGGGCTGCGCCGCCACCGTTCGCACGAGGTCGAGCCGATCGAGCACTGCATGATCGCCGCGGAGGGCGTCAGCGAGCTGGGCATCGAGCAGCGTGACTGGACCGGCATGGCGTCGATAGAGGCGATCGCCGCGACCGGCTCCCAGGACCGCCAGGTGATCCTCACGCCCAAGCCGGGCGCCCGCCTGCCGATCGTCGAACTCGACAAGCCGGTCTCGGTGATGCGGGTCGAGGAGAAGGACGGCGGAGTCCACCGCGTCCACGGCCGGCCCTTCGTGCGCGAGCGCGCCGACGGCCGCACCTACCGGGTCGGCAGCGGCGGGTTCTGGCAGGTCCACCCGAAGGCCGCCGACACCCTCGTCAAGGCCGTGATGCAGGGCCTGCTGCCGCGCAAGGGCGAGATGGCGCTCGACCTCTACTGCGGCGTGGGCCTGTTCGCGGGAGCCCTCGCGGACCGGGTCGGCGAGAAGGGCGCGGTGCTCGGCATCGAGTCCGGCAAGCGCGCGGTCGAGGACGCCCGCCACAACCTGGCCGAGTTCGACCGGGTCCGCATCGAACAGGGCAGGGTCGAATCCGTCCTGCCGCGCACCGGCATCACCGAGGTCGACCTGATCGTCCTCGACCCGCCCCGCGCCGGCGCGGGCAAGAAGACCGTCCAGCACCTGTCCTCACTGGGCGCCCGCCGCATCGCCTATGTCGCCTGCGACCCGGCGGCGCTGGCCCGCGACCTGGCGTACTTCCGCGAGGGCGGGTACCGGGTGCGGACGCTTCGGGCGTTCGATCTGTTTCCGATGACGCACCACGTGGAGTGCGTAGCGATTCTGGAGCCGGCAGGAAAGGGCGCCTGACCTGCTGCTTTGCAGTGGAGGCGGGAGGTCTCGACCTGTCCCGTGCCAAGATCGTCCTCATCGGCGAGGCCAAGGTCACCGCCGCCCGCCGTGGCACCGGCGATCTTCAGCGCCTGGAGCACATCCGCGGCCTGCTCACCGAGCAGGGGTACGACATCGAGGGCACCACGCTGGCTCGTTCTCCCTGCGCTTTCTGATCCAGGCCGCGAGCTTGTAGGTGCGTCACGCAGCGGCACGAGGAGGGGACCACGGGGGTCCCGAGAGGGCTCCGAAAGTTTTGAAAGCCGCACACAGAAAGTTTCGAAATCCCCGCACACGCTGGCGTTCTGTTCTTCCCGGATTCCATTCCATCCCTCACGCCGGTTCGTATGAGAGGAAGCTTGACCAGCGAAGGCGCATTCATCAAGGCTTCCTCTGGTTAAGGAAATGTTTCCGAAAGGCTGTCGAAAGTGTTGACAGGTTCATGAGGTCCTACGAAAACTGTGGCCACCGAACGACAGGAGTCCGTCGTTCCCCTCGCGTCATGTGACCGGGGACGCCGGTCGGTCGGTACCGCACGACGACGGGCGACCCCCGCCGTGTTCCATGCAAGGCCGCCGGGCAGCAGAAGCCGCCCGGTCCCCACCAGCCTTCATCGGGAGGATGCATGCAGCAGGACGGCACGCAGCAGGACCAGATCCAGCAGAACCCCGCTCCCCTCAACGGCGTGAGCCGACTCAACGGCATGAGCCGACGAGGCTTCCTCGGCGGCGCCGGCACCGTCGCGCTCGCCACCGCGTCCGGGCTGCTGCTGCCCGGCACCGCCCACGCCGCCACCACCATCACCACCAACCAGACCGGCACCGACGGCATGTACTACTCGTTCTGGACTGACGGCGGCGGCTCCGTCTCCATGACGCTCAACGGCGGCGGCAGCTACAGCACCAACTGGACCAACTGCGGCAACTTCGTCGCGGGCAAGGGCTGGAGCACCGGCGGACGCAGGACGGTCCGCTACACCGGCTACTTCAACCCGTCGGGCAACGGCTACGGCTGTCTCTACGGCTGGACCTCGAACCCGCTGGTGGAGTACTACATCGTCGACAACTGGGGCAGCTACCGGCCCACCGGCACCCACAAGGGCACCGTCTACAGTGACGGCGGCACGTACGACATCTACCAGACGACCCGGTACAACGCCCCGTCCGTGGAAGGCACCAAGACCTTCCAGCAGTACTGGAGCGTCCGGCAGTCGAAGGTGACCAGCGGCTCCGGCACCATCACCACCGGCAACCACTTCGACGCCTGGGCCCGCGCGGGCATGAACATGGGCAGTTCAGGTACTACATGATCATGGCCACCGAGGGTTACCAGAGCAGCGGAAGCTCGAACATCACGGTCAGCGGCTGACCTCTGTCCGGCGAACGACCGGCTGCGGGCCCCGTCCTCGTGACGGGTCCCGCAGCCGTGGTCGTTGCGGACGGCGGGTGGGTTCAAGGCGGCCTCGAACTCCTGGGACTTGGGCGTCCCAGCCACGGCGCGACGCTCAGCAACTCGTTGCGGGAACGTCATTGCGCCGGGCGGACCGGCCTCAGGTTCCCGCTTCCTCCACGACCCCCTTGGCCGGGCCGCGCAACTCGTCCAGCGACTCCGGCGGGCGTCGCCGAAACTTCTCCCGGTGCAGCGCGAGGTCCTCGGAGACCGGGCCCGAGAGCTCGCTCGGCGTGGGTGCGTGCGGCGTGCTGTGGGCATGACAGGCATCTTTCCGATGACGCATCACGTGGAGTGCGTGGCGATTCTGGAGCCGGCCGCGAAGGGCCTTTGACCTGTGGTTTTGTTCATGTGCGCGATGAACGGTGCGGGCGTGGTCGCGGCTTCCCCGTTCAGGGAGGTCCACGCCGGCGCCGTGAAGCCGGTGGCCACAACCACCGTGGGAAAGGCAGCCTTAGGCCTGCTCCTACCTCTGGCCCCCGGCCGTGGCGGACAGTGCCTCCGACTCCGCGAGCCGGCGGGTGAGCGGTTGCAGTGCGGCGTGGAGGAGAGTGGCCGCGGCGATCGCGGCGAGCGTGATGCCCCAGGCGAACGGCCCCAGCGGGGTGGAGCCGAAGAAGTGGCTGACGCCGGGGGTTTGGATGATGCCGATGAGGGCGGCGGCCGAACCGAGGCCGGCGAGGAGGACGTTGCGGTCCAGGCTGCCGCTGGTGAGGGTCTGCGCGAGCTGGGTGCCGACCACGGCGGCGAGGGCGACGGTGCTCGCGCGGCGCTCGGTGCCGGTGATGCGGGCGACCACCCAGGCGAGGCCCGCACCGAGGGCGGTGGTCAGGCCGCGCAGCAGCATCTCCTGGTTCAGCGCGGCGCCCAGCGACTGGTGGGGGCCCTCCTGGAGCAGCTGCTCCCCGGCCTCTTCGGCTGGTGCCCGCACCGCGATGGCGACGGCGGGGGCGAGATCGGTCAGCAGGTTGACCAGCATGATCTGACGGGCGTTCAGCGGGGCGTTGCCGGTAACGGCGGAGGCGAGCACGCTGAAGGTGACCTCGCCCAGGTTGCCGCCGATGAGGATGGCCAGCGCCGTCCTGACCGAGGTCCACATCGCGCGGCCTTCGGTGAGAGCGGCGACGATGGTCTCCAGCCGGTCGTCGCTGATGACCAGATCGGCGGCCGCAGTGGCGGCAGGGGTGCCGCGGCGCCCGAGGGCGATGCCCACATCGGCGAGGCGGATGGCGGGGGCGTCGTTGGCGCCGTCGCCCGTCATCGCCACGGCCTTGCCCAGACGTTGGTACGCCTGGACGATGCGGACCTTGTGATGCGGGCTGCAACGGGCGATCACGTCCACGGTCGGCAGCAGGGCGTCGAGTTGGTCGTCGCTGAGGTCGTCCAACTCCGGCCCCGTGCACACGACATGCTCCGCTTGCCCGGTGACGGAGGCGGCGATGGCGTCTGCGGTGGCGGGGTGGTCGCCGGTGAGCATGACGGTCTGCACCCCCGCCTCGCGCAGCCGGGCGGTGGCCGGGGCGGCACCGGGGCGAACCGGGTCCGCCAGGATGAGGAAGCCGAGGAAGGCCAGGTCGTCCACGGCCTCGTCGGTGAGCTCCTCACCCGCCCGCAGGGGGCGTTCGGCCACGGCGAGGACGCGGCGGCCGGCACCGGCGAGCTCCTCGGTGGCGGCGGTGAGTTCCTTGCGTGCGGCGTCGTCGAGGGCGATGTCCTTGCCGTCCCAGAACCGGTACCGGCAGCGAGCCAGGATGTTCTCCGGGGCACCCTTGACGCTGAGCAGCAGGCCGCGCTGGGTGCGGCCGGCGGTGGCGTGGTAGGCGCGGGAAGACTCGAAAGGCAGATCGTCGGTACGGCGCCAGCGGGGAGCGCCGCGGGTCACCGACACCCGGGCCCGGCGGGCCCCGGCGGCCACCGCGTGGTCGGTCTGGTGGGCCATGGGCTCGGCATGGCGGGCGGGCGGGGTGGCGCGCAGCGCGGCGCCCAGAATCACCTTGTGGGAGAGAGGGAGCCGGTCGACGGTCAGAGGCCGGTTCCCGTCGCTGACGGCGGTGAGTTGGAGCCTGCCCTGAGTGAGGGTGCCGGTCTTGTCGAAGCACAGCACGTCGGCGCGGCCGAGGGCCTCGATGGTGCGGGGGTTGCGCACCAGGGCGCCGTGGTCGGCCAGGCGGCGGGCGGCGGCCAGCTGGGCGGCGTTGACCAGGAACGGCAGCCCTTCGGGGACGGAGGCGACGGCCAGGTTCACCGCGGAGGCGAGGCTGTTGGACAGCGGCTGCCCGTGCAGCAGCGCGGATCCGGTCACCGCGGCCGCGGAGGCGATCGCGACCGGCAGGCTCGCCTTGGTCAGCTTGTTCAGGCGCACTTCGACGCCGGTCACCGGGGCCGCCTGGCGGGCGGTGGCGATGCTGCGCCCGACCTCGGTGGCCGCCCCGGTGGCCACGACGACGGCGATCGCCTCCCCGGCGGTGACGGTGGTGCCTTCGTAGAGCATCGAGGTGCGGTCGGTGATCTGCGCGGCTACCACCGGCGCCGGGTCCTTGGCCACGGGCAGCGACTCGCCGGTCAGCGAGGACTCGTCGACCTCCAGTCCCTCGGCCTGGAGCAGTCGGCAGTCGGCGGGTACCACGTCTTCGGGCCGCAGCACGATGACGTCCCCCGGCACCAACTCCTCGGCGGAGAGCACCAGTTCGGCACCCGCGCGGCGCACCCGCGCGCCGAGCGCGGAGCGGGCGGTCAGCTCGGCCAGGGCGCGCTCGGTCCGTACCCGCTGGACGCCACCGACCAGCGCGGAGGTGGCGGTGATCCCGGCGACGAGCGCGGCGTCGGTGCGGGAACCGACGGCGGCGGACAGGGCGGCCCCGGCGGCGAGCACCGGGGTGAGCGGGTTGGCCAGCTCGTCGATGAACGCCGACGGGAGGCTGCTGTGCAGCGGCTCACGGGCCAGCGACGTGTCCGTGGCTCGCGCCGCAGCCTCCCGGGCGGTCAGTCCGTCGAGGCTCGTGTTCAACCGCTCCAGCACCCGCGAGGCGGGCATCAGATGCCAGGGGACGGTTTCGACGGCCGGGGTGAGCGGGCGGGCGAGCAGCTGCCGGGCCCGCCAAAGGCCCAGGCAGAAGGCGATCGCTCCGGCGGTGTTGCCCGCGGCCTGCCCCCGCGAGCACGCCATGGCCGGCGGGGCCTGCAGGGCCGCGACCGCACCGACGCCGCTGCCGCCCGCGGCCAGCACGGCGCTGTCCCGGTCCACCTGCCGGGCCACCCCGACACCGGCCAGGATCAGCGCGGCCGCCTCCAGGTCGTCGCCGATCAGCAGGTGGGCGCCCCAGGCCGGTGGCTCCCCCTCCAGGTGGATCCCGATCCCGCAGTCGGAGGCCCCCAACGCCCGGCGGTTGCCCGAGATCAGCAGCACCACCGCGCCGTCGGCCTGCAGCCCGCGCACGGACGCCACCAGTCGGCCACCGGCGGGCACCATCGCGTCGACGAAGCCGAGCGCCGGGTCGGGTTCGTCGGCGGCGAGCACCACGCGGATGCCCGAGCGGCGGGCGGCCGTCGCCAGGGCCTGCGCACCCGGCAGCACCTGCGCGGACACCCCCGATACCGCTTGTAGCCGCCCTGCCTTGGCCAGGCCGAGGATCTGCTCGCTGCCCCGCCGTCGCAGCCGGGCCGCGGCCTGACGCCCGACCGGCTCCGACCCCTCCAGTGGTCCCAGCACCCAGCCCTCGTCGTCGTGGTGGACCCGGCCGGGCGCTTCCGGGTCGAACAGGGCGAAGAGCCGGTCGGAGATCTGCTCAGGATCGGCCCCCCTCAGTGGTACCAGGTCGGTCAGCTCGTGCCGGCCACTGCGCAGCGCCTCCACGTCCAACACCACGGTGTCGACCTGGCCCAGCCGGCGCAGGGCGCCGCGGTCCATGGTCACGACCCCGCGCAGCGACAGGAACCGGCCGAGACTGGTGGCGAACCCCTCGCGTCCGGCCTCCGGCGCCTTCGGCACGCTCGCCAGCGCCACCGCCAGCCCGCGCCGCCAGCCGGCATACGGCGCGGCCGCGGCGCCGGCCAGCGCGCCGAGGCCCATGGCCCGCTCGGCATAGCGCGCCGTTACGTCCCGGTGCACAGGACCCGGCCGCTCCACCACGATCGGCTCGGCCGCCGCGTCCTCCGGCTCGCGCAACAGGAATGGCTCGGCCGCCTCCCAAGCGTCGCGGTCCGCGTTCGCCTCCCGCCACTGCGAGATGCGCGCGACGACGTCGAGTACCAGCCCTCCGCCGCGGGTGGCCACGCCCTGGGCCAGCGCGTTCAGCACCGGCAGCACCGACTCGGCCTCCTCCCGGCCGGTCAGGCCCCGCGCGGTCCACTTCCGCAGCCGAGGGTGGTACTGGAGGGCCGAGGCCACCGCACCCACCTCGGCCGGCAGCGGTGTCCACGGCGACAGGCGCGTGGCGAGGGAGAGCAGCAGCCCCACCGCGTCCGCGGCCAGCGCCGGGAGCTCCTTTCGCCTACGTGGCCCTTCGCTCGGATGGTGCGGCTCGGGGCACCACTCGTCGAACTCGCTCGGCTCCGCCGGCGCCGCCATGCCGTGTGCCTCCGCATGCGCGACGAGCCGGATCAGCTCCCGCTCGGACGGGGGCGGCGAGCCCAGCGCCACCACCACCCGCTCCGACGGCGCGTTCACCCGCGCCCACTCCACACCCGGATGCTCCTCCAGGGCGCGCTCCACCAGCCGGCCCACCCACATCCCCCGGGGGCCGTGCACGCCGTGGACCTCGATGTGGCACCGCCCCGGCCGCGACCACACATCGCGCCGGTCGAGGCCGACCAGGAGCGCGGTCGCGTCCGCCACGCCGCGTACCCCGAGGGCCACCCCGCCCGCCACACCACCGGCCAGCGTCCCCAGCACCGAAAGCGCCGGAAGGCGCATGTTCGACAGCGGCGACATCTGCGGTGACCTCCCCAGCCGGTCCTGCCCATTTCACGGTAACCGCCCCCATGGAAACGGCCAGCGGGGCGAACAACCGCAGCAGCGAGCGCACCGCGTCGTACGGGTAGGTGCCTGAGGCCATCTGGGGTGGCCCTGCAGATCAGCTCACGGTGGTCGTCGTGACAGCGGCGGCCGGGGTGTCGCGCAGGCCGAGGCGCAGGTGCTCGACGTGGTAGAGGGCCTGCTCCAGGAGTTCGGCGACATGGTTGTCGTAGAGCGCGTAGATGACCGAGCGGCCGCGGCGCTCGCCGGTGACCAGGCCGAGATTGCGCAGCAGGCGCAGCTGGTGGGAGCAGGCGGACTGTTCCATGCCGACGGCGTCGGCGAGTTCCGTCGCCGCGCACGGCCCTTCCTGGAGGCGGGTCAGGATCCGCAGCCGGGAGGGAGTGGCGAGGGCCTGGAGCGTGGCGGCCACATCGGCGGCGCCCACGGTCTCGAGGCGCTCGCGTGCTGTGGCGGCGGTTTTGGTGTCAGCTCCGTGGCCCATTACCTCATCCTACGGACGCGAGACCCGCCACGCATGAAGGAATGAATGAGTCTTCATGTATTCCTGTACGGTGGGTGGAAGCCGCGGGTGCGACCGCTCGCCCGTATGCCGTCTTGCCGTATGCCCTCTGCCCGTATGCATCCCTCTGCTCTCATGCGTCCCTCGTGAAGGACCACCACGCTGATGACTTCCACCCTCACTCCGTCCCCGGCCGGGCTCGCCGCGCCTGCGCGCGATGCGGGCGGGCCCCGGCGGCGTACCCGGTTCTTCGCGCTGCCCGAGGTGCGCTGGGCCGCCGCCGCCACCGCGTTCTTCCTGATCGCGCTGGTCCTTGAGCTGACCGGAACGCCGGCCTGGCTCTGGGGGCCGCTGTACGCGCTGGCGTATGTCACGGGCGGGTGGGAGCCGGGCTGGGAGGGCTTGAAGGCCCTGAAGGACAAGACGCTCGATGTCGACCTGCTGATGGTCGTCGCGGCGCTGGGCGCCGCCGCGATCGGGCAGGTGATGGACGGCGCCCTGCTGATCGTCATCTTCGCGACCTCGGGCGCGCTGGAGGCCCTGGCCACGGCCAGGACCGCCGAATCGGTGCGCGGACTGCTCGATCTGGCGCCGGCCACGGCGACCCGGCTGACGCCGGGCGGTCGCGAACAGGCCGTGCTCGTCGAGGAGTTGGCGGTCGGTGACACGGTCCTCGTACGCCCCGGAGAGCGCGTCGGTGCCGACGGCCGCGTGCTGGACGGGGCGAGCGAGGTGGACCAGGCGACCATCACCGGCGAACCGCTCCCCGTGGCGAAGGAGCCGGGTGACGAGGTGTTCGCCGGAACTGTCAACGGCACGGGTGCGCTGCGGGTCCGTGTCGAGCGCGACGCCTCCGACACGGTGATCGCCCGGATCGTACGGATGGTGGAGGAGGCGTCCGAGACCAAGGCACCCACCCAGCTCTTCATCGAGAAGGTCGAACAGCGCTACTCGCTGGGCATGGTGGCCGCGACGCTCGCCGTGTTCGCCGTACCGCTCGCGTTCGGCGAGGAACTGACCGGGGCGCTGTTGCGTGCCATGACCTTCATGATCGTGGCCTCCCCGTGCGCGGTCGTGCTGGCCACCATGCCGCCGCTGCTGTCGGCCATCGCGAATGCCGGACGGCACGGTGTGCTGGTCAAGTCGGCGGTGGTGATGGAGCGTCTGGGGCAGGTCGACGCGGTGGCGGTCGACAAGACCGGCACGCTGACCGAGGGCGTGCCGCGGGTGACCGACGCCCGGCCGCTCCCCGGCTCCGGCCTGGAGGAGGGCGAGTTGCTGGCGCTCGCGGCCGCGGCCGAGCACCCCAGCGAGCATCCGCTGGCGCGGGCCGTTGTGGATGCTGCACGCGCGCGTGGCCTGTCACTGTCCCCAGCGGAGGACTTCGACTCCACGCCCGGCGTCGGAGTGACCGCCACCGTCGACGGGCGACCGGTCGCGGTGGGCGCGCCGGCACGGCTGCTCGACGGGGCGACGGACGCGGCGGACGCGACGGTCGCGCCTGCCGCACACGCGGCGATCCTCGCGGCCGAGCTGGAGAAGGGCGGGCGTACCGCGGTCCTGGTCCAGGCCGACGGTGTTCCGGTCGGCTTGCTGGGCCTCGCCGACCGCCTGCGCCCGGACGCCTCTGCCGCCGTCGCCTCGCTGACGGCGCTCACCGGCGCCGCACCGGTGCTGCTGACCGGTGACAACCCGCGCGCGGCCGGGCACCTCGCTGCCGAGGTCGGCATCGAGGACGTACGAGCCGGTCTGCTGCCGCAGCACAAGGTGAGCGCGGTGAAGGAACTGGAGAGTGCCGGCCGCAAGGTCCTGGTCGTCGGAGACGGAGTCAACGACGCCCCGGCCCTGGCCGCCGCCCACACCGGCGTCGCCATGGGCCGGGCAGGCTCGGACCTCGCGCTGGAGACCGCCGACGCGGTGATCGTCCGAGATGAACTCACCACCGTGCCCGCGGTGATCGCGCTCTCCCGCCGGGCACGGCGCTTGGTGGTGCAGAACCTCGTGATCGCCGGGGTGTTCATCGGCGGCCTCGTCGCCTGGGACCTGGTGGGCACTCTTCCGCTTCCGCTCGGCGTCGCCGGTCACGAGGGCTCCACCGTCATCGTCGGCCTCAACGGACTGCGACTGCTGAGGGAGGCGGCTTGGCAGCGGGCCGTCCTGGAGGGCGACCGGTGAGCGATCCCACTGACCCCATATGGGTGATTTGCTCTTATTCTCACTAAAGCTCGCATTCGGTCTGTTGGTCCAACTTGCAGTGCTTCGCGTGGGGTTATGAAGAGGGGAATTCCCACCAAACCGTGATATGCCTCACTTCAGGGCGAGCTGACCGTTCTCTGACGTTCTCGCGCCCTCGCCCATTTCGCCGTCAGACAACGGGAGTTGGGCTCCCCGGCGGCGGACGCGTAACCGGATCTGTCCCGGCTTGATTCGCAATGGGGATTTCTCTGTGATTTCGGCCCTTGTTCCGGTCGGGCGCTCTCGCTTACGTTCGCGCCAATCCGGGTGGCCCGCGCCGAATCCTGCCGCTGCCCGGAAACCGCAATCACCCACGTATGGCAGGAGCGGGGAACCCAGGTAAGTCGCCGATCCGGAAACAGGACCGGCTCGGGGTGAAGTCGCAATCACATGCGGCCGGGCATCTCCAGCCCGAACCCGACAGCTCACCTCGCAGGCGACGGAGAGGAATTCGTCATGCGCGCAAACGGCAAGTACCGTCGTCCCAGGACCAATCCATTCGCTCGAGGCCTCATGGCCATGGGTGTGGGTGGTGCCGTATTCGCCGTACCGTTGGCGACCGCGGCCACTGCCGACGCGGCTCCGGCGGCGCAGTACGCGACCGCCGCAGCGGCGCTCTCGCCTGTCGTCGCCGCTCAGACGGGCAGCCCGACGACCTACACGGTGGTTGCCGGCGACACCCTGGTCAAGATCGCGGCCGCGCACAACCTCAAGGGTGGCTGGAAGAAGCTGTACGAGGACAACAAGGCGATCATCGGCAGCGATCCGTCGAAGATCCGCGCCGGCCTCAAGCTGACGCTCGGGGAGAAGGCCACGCCGAAGACGGCGACCACGACCACCGTCGCGCCGGCATCCGGGAAGACGTACACCGACAACCTGGACGGTTGGATCAAGGAGTCGCTGGACGTCATGGCCGCGAACGGTATTCCCGGCACCTACGACGGAATCCACCGCAACATCATGCGCGAGTCCTCGGGCAATCCGAAGGCCGTCAACAACTGGGACTCCAACGCCGCGAAGGGAACACCTTCCAAGGGCCTCCTCCAGGTCATCGACCCCACGTTCCAGGCCTATCACGTACCCGGTACGTCGATGGACATTTTCGACCCGGTCGCCAACATCACTGCTGCGTGCAACTACGCCGCCGACAGGTACGGATCGATGGACAACGTCTTCGGCCCCTACTGACGTAACTGCTCTGCCTGCCGTATCCGCTCTGCTTTCCGCACCGACGTAATCGCATTCCGCCGAAGATCACGGCAGGAATCCCGCACCGGGTATCCGGCCGTGCGCAGGCAAATCCAGGAAAACGCGCGCACCGATTCCGTTCACGGCCGATCCCAGGGGGTAGCCGGACGGCAGGAAGCGGCCGATCTGCGATGCGACACAAGGGGGACGCCCACCTGGACCCGCGCCTGTGAGCGGCCGGGTCCCGGTGGGCGGGCCGAGTACGCGGACAAGGAGAGCCACCGTGGAATTCGACGTGATCGTGGAGATCCCGCAGGGCTCCCGCAACAAGTACGAGATGGATCACGAGATGGGGCGGATCCGGCTGGACCGGATGCTGTTCACGTCCACGAAGTATCCGGCCGACTACGGATACATAGACGGTACCCTCGGCAGCGACGGCGACCCCCTGGACGCCCTGGTCATCACCGGTGACCCGACGTTTCCCGGCTGCGTCATCGAGTGCCGGGCCGTCGCGATGTTCGTCATGCGCGACGAGAAGGGCATGGACCAGAAGGTCCTGTGCGTGCCCGCCCATGATCCGCGCTACGCCGCCACGCAGGACATCGGCGATGTCCCGGAGTTCGACCGGCTGGAGATCACCCACTTCTTCGAGGTCTACAAGGACCTGGAACCCGGCAAGTCCGTCGAGGGTTCCCACTGGGAGGGCCGAGACCAGGCCTACGCCGAGATCGAGGCGTCCCGCCGACGCGCCGCCGACCATCAGACCCTCGTGTGACCAGGGGCGACGGCACCTGCAACGGCAACGGTAAGGACAAGGGGTGAGGCCAGGAGGCAACCGTGAAGCTGTCCTTTCTTGAACCGCTGTACGCACGGCCGGGTCCCTACGCATGTGCCTATGTGAATACGTCCCGCGACATCGAGGACCCTGAGACAGCCAACGACCTGCGACGACGTCATGTGCGGGACGACCTGACCGCACAGGGGGCCGATACCGCCACCGTCGCTGCGGTGGCCGCCGTGATCGGGACCGACAGGACGGTGCCGGGCCGGCACGGCCAGGCGATCTTCGCGGCACAGGGGCGGCTCGCTCTGGTGGAAGAGCTGCCCGATCCGCCCGTCCGTGACCTGGCCGAGTTCACCTCACTGCCGGACGCCATGCCGCTGGCGGTTCAGCACGCACCGGACATTCCGTACGCGGCTGTCGTCGTGCACCGCGCCGACCTGAGAGGCGAGACCGGCGCCCAGGAGGAACTGCAGGTCGACCTGGAGACGGGCCGGTGGCCCATCAGCAGGGTCACCCCCGGCACGCATTCCCGTCGGCGGATCCCCGCAGCGGACTGGCAGAGGGGCGTGGCGCAGGTCGTGGGCGAGCTGGAGGAGCTGGCTGACCGGGGCGGTGCGGAGGTGATCGTCGTGTGCGGGGAGGTGTGGGCGCGTGGCGTCCTGCTCCACAGACTGCCCCGGCGCCTGAGCGAACGCGCGATCGTCGCCGAGGGCGGAGCGGGAGAAGGTGACGGGGGCCGGGCGTTGCTGGAGGGGGAACTCGGGGAGCTGTTCCGCGGACGCATGGCGGCGCGGGACCGGGCCCAGGCGGAGACGTTCATGGCGCACCGGGCCCGGTACGGGAGCGCGGCGGAGGGCTTGGGGGCCACCGTCGCCGCGCTGCAGCGAGGCCAGGCGAGGTCCCTCCTGGTGAACGAGCACACGGAGTTCGTTGCGCGCGTGTGGACCGGCCCCGCGCCGACGCACATCGCCCTGTCCCCTGTGGACCTGCGGTCCTTCGGCGTGGCCGCCGTCGAGGAGCAATCGGCCGATGCCGCTCTGATCCGCGCAGCCGTCGGTACGGGCGCCGAGCTGGTCGTCGTACCGCCACACGAGGAACCGCGGCTGGAAGACGGGGTGGGCGTGCTGCTGCGCTACTCGGACACGGCCACGACCTGGGTGTCGTAGTCCCTGCGGCCGCACAGGTGACCCCTTCCCTTGAAAGTGACGTTACGTCACCTTCTAGCGTGAGTCCTGCACCCCTGGGAGGAGACGGATGGCAGAGACGGACGAGAGCATGCGGAAGATCGGCGAGCTGGCGCGCGAAACCGGCCTCACCGTACGGACACTGCGCCACTACGACCAGCTCGGTCTGCTCTCGCCGTCCGCGCGTACGGCCGGTGGACACCGCAGCTACACCGGCGGCGACGTCCGGCGGCTGCACCGCATCCTGGCGCTGCGGAGCTTCGGGCTCCCCCTGGAGCAGATCCGGGCGACGCTGGCGGACGAGCCGGACCACGACCCGGCCGAGCTGGTCCGGCAGCAGTTGGACGTGGTCGAGGAACGGCTTCGGCAGAACCTGGAACTGCGGTCCCGCCTGCTCGCGGTGCTCGGCGCGCTCGGCCGTACGGCCGGGACGTCGACCGAACAGTTCCTGCAAGTGATCGAGGAGATGACGACCATGATCCAGCCGCTGACACCTGAACAGGCCGCCGAGTTGATCGAGTCCCGCCGGAAGCACATGGCAGGGCTCGGCGAGCAGGAGCTCGCCGAACTCCACCGGAGGCGTGAGCAGGTGTTCGCCGGACTCGGCGAGGAGGAACGGCAGCGTCTGACGGAACAGCGCCGGCAGATGATGCCGCCGACCGTCATCGGGGCGGACGCGGACGGTTGAGCACCGCTGTCGCGGCGGCCGTGGAGGCGGCGCGCCGGCGGTGAGGGCACGCCACCACGGGCGGGTAGCGCCGACTGCCTCGGATGCATCGCGGATCGGCCGGAGCGAGAATGGATCTGGGCCAAGGCACAGGAGGCGACCAGGGGAGTAGTGGCAGACCAGGGATGCCGTGGCAGCCCAGGGATGCCGTGGCATCCTCGCGCCTCCGCAGGCCGATCCGCTGCCAAGGAGGCTGTCATGACCAGTGCGCGAGACGTCATGCACACCGGTGCGGACTGTGTGGGCGAGCACGAGACGCTGGATGCCGCGGCACGGCGCATGCGGGACCTCGATGTGGGCGCGCTGCCGATCTGCGGTGACGACGACAAGCTGCACGGCATCATCACCGACCGCGACATCGTGGTGAAGTGCCTGGCCGCCGGGGGTGATCCGACGAAGATGACCGCCGGTGAACTGGCGCAGGGCAAGCCCGTCACGGTGAAGGCGGACGCGGACATCAAGCAGGTGCTGGAGACCATGGAGGAGCACCGGATCCGCCGTGTTCCGATCATCGACGAGAACAAGCGGCTGGTCGGCATGATCAGCGAGGCCGACCTGGCGCGCAACCTGCCGGAGAAGGAGGTGGGGCGGTTCGTGGAGGCCGTCGTGGCGTACAGCATCTGACTGCTGCGGCAGGGAACCTCTCCACACGATCACGCAACACACCTTGAGGACGCGGAGGTTGCCGGAGCGCTGGGGGCGGCGCTGCCTCGCGAGCCGGTCCCGCGCTTCGTTCCGCGCGCGGCGGATCCCTTCCCCACAGGCGGTTCGCCATCGAGGTCCGCCGCGCCGCGGCTTCCATCGGCCTCACGGGCCTCGCGCTGCATCGCACAGTCGTCCCATGGGTGAAGCCGTGAGGCCGGACATGTGAGCCGATTGTGAACGCGCCACCATATGCGAACGCATTTCCACGAAACGCCAGGCTTCGCCACCCCTTCCGCGCCGTAGAAATATCTACCAGCATGAGCGCGTCGGACCCGGTGCACCAATCCGAACAGGTTTGTGCCGGTTGGGAGTTGATTCTCCGTCCGATCATGCCGAGCAGATGTTTTATGGAGGAGGGTCATGAGGAATTCGGCCTCGAGGCAAGCCATGGAGTGGCTCGCCGCGGCCGCGAAGGATCCCCGCGCGTGCAAACGGGAGTGGGAATACGGCGAACACGGGACGGTGGTACTGGCTTCCGGACGGTTCTGGGACGTGCTCAGCGTTCCCGAGGAGCTCGGCCTGCTCACGCTCGACACCCTGCTGCGCACCCCGCAGTACGAGCCCGGGCCCACACTCGCGGATTTCGCAGCGCACAGAGTCGGCTTCTTCCTGCCGCCGGATCCGGCCTGCCGCTGGATCGGCTCCGGCATCCGCTACGCAGGCAAGGGCTCCTGGGTCGCCGTCCCTCCCCCTTACCGGTCCGGACGCTCGCTGCAGTGGCTCGTTCCGCCCGACGGCAGCGGCGACCTGCACACCCCGGCCGCCCTCGAACTGGCGCTCCGTCAGGCGACGGGCGAGCTCGCCGTCATCATCAGCCGGGCGGAAGCCCGACAGGGGGGTCACTCTGAGTTCCTCCGGCCGCGCGACTCGCGGCCTCAGGGCTAGCGGCCCGGATTCACGCTCGCGGGATCAGGGCTAGAGCCCCCGATCCACGCTCTCGGGGATCAGGACTAGCGCCCCTGGCCCACGCTCCTGGGGATCACGCCTCAGGGTCGAAGCAGTTCTCTCAGCATGCGGCCAGACCGCCGAAGGCCTCCGCCCCCACCGGAGGCGCATGCTCCTGACCGGCGCCGACGTCCACGACGTCGCTCCCGCAGACAGACGTTCGGTCAGTATTCTCGTTCCACTCCGTGTCGCTGTTGGGCCGAACGGGTGACTGGTTGTAAGAATTGCCCGGTGCAGACAATCAGGACGAGCCCGGACGGGGTGGGGGCATGAACAGCCACGACGTCACCGACGAACAGTGGGAGGGGCTCGCCCAGGTCGTACCGCTGCGAAACCGCGACGAGTGGCCGTCCTGGCCAGGTCATCGCGCGATGCCGGAGGCGGAGACCGAGACGAACCGGCGCTTCGTGGTGCTGCGCGTCAATGTGTTCGCCGACGCCAGGAAGGTCGCGGAGACGCTCATGGCACAGGTCCCGGTCCTGCTGGACCTGACCGGCGCGGAGACCGAAGTCGCCAAGCGCGTCCTGGACTTCGCCAGCGGCGTCGTCTTCGGTCTCGGCAGCGGCATGCACCGTGTCGACCGCAACGTCTTCCTGCTCGCACCACCCGGAACCGAGGTCCAGGGGCTCGTGGCCGGGGCCGGAAAGCACGGGCTGTGAGGTCCTGAGGCCGGGGTGCCGCGCAGACCTGGCGGACGAGGCCGGGCCTGGCGGCGGAAGCGCCGCCGTTGAAGGCGTGCCGCCCCGGCAGGTATGTATGACACCTCTTCGGCAGGCCCCGCCGTCGACGCGGCTGCGCATACGGTCCCTCGATCGTAGGAAGGTCGCTCCAGCGGAACGATTCGCCTGGTCCTTCGCCGCCTACGGTCCCGGACATGACCGTGCTCTCCCGGGGCGCGACCCCGGCGGCGCCCGCCCCGCGCCCTGACCGGCCGAGCATCACCGAACTAAGGCTCTCTGCCTTCGCGTCGCACCGCCGCGCCGTCTTCCCGCTCGGCCCGCTGACCTTCTTCGCCGGAGCCAGCGGCACCGGAAAATCGAGTGCCCTGCGGGCGTACGAGGCGCTGGCGCGGCTCGGCGGCGGGGCGAAGCTCGGCGAAGCGTTCCCGGACCCGGTCGCGTGCGTGCCCGAGCGCGCCAGGCCCGACGCCCAGCGGCGGCGCGGATTCCGCATCGGCTGTACGGTCGACGGCCCCGTCGGTGCCGTACGACTCGACGTCGCCGTACAGGCCGAACCCGAACTGCGCATCGTCGGCGAGCGGTTGACGGCCGGCGGGCTGACGCTGCTCGAGACGGCGCTGCGCGACCCGAGGCGGCGCGCCGTCCAGGCGGCCTGGTACACCGCGGGCACCTCACCTGTGACCCGCGCCCCGCTGCCCGACGACCGGCTCGGCACGGCGCTGCTTCCGCTGCGGGTGGCCGGCAAGACGGACGGCCAGCGCCATGTGCTCGCCGCGGCGGAACAGGTGGTGGTCGCGCTGCGGTCCGTCTTCGCCTGCGACCCGCTGCCCCGGCGCATGCGGGGCGCGGTGCCGCTCGACGAGGGGCGGCTGCTGGGCGGCTGCGACAACCTCGCCGAGGTCCTGTGGCGCACCAGGTCGGAGTGCGGCCAGCGGCACGCGCAGCTGGTCGCGGCGGTACGGGCGGGCTGCGCCGGCACTGTGGAGGACGTACGGGCGGAGCAGCTGGACAGCCGGACGGTGCGCGCGGTCCTCGACCGGGGCGACGGCGTGCGCACCCCCACAGGGCGGCTCGGCGACGGTGAGCTGCGGTTTCTGGCGCTGGCTCTCGTGCTGCTCACCGGGCCGGGCGTCCTGGAGGTCGATCCGGTGGCCGAGGTGCCGGAGGCGCTGCAGTGCCTCACCGTCCTCGCCGACGGGTTCGACCGCTGTCTGGACGAGCGGCAGTTGCGTGAGCTCGCGAGGCTGGCCGTGCTGACGTGCGAGCGCGGGCACATCCGGCTGGTGGGCGCGGTGCAGAACGCGTCATGGGCCGCGGAGGCGGACGGTGTCACGGTGGTAGACCTGGACCGTGAAGGAACTTGATGTGGCGGGGCTGCAGCGCAGACTGGCCGAGTTCGCGGCCGCCCGCGACTGGCAGCAGTACCACACGCCGAAGAACCTGGTCGCGGCGCTCAGCGTGGAGGCCTCCGAGCTGGTCGAGATCTTCCAGTGGCTGACGCCCGAGGAGTCGGCCGCGGTGATGGACGATCCCGAGTCGGCGCACCGGGTGACGGACGAGGTCGCCGACGTCCTCGCGTATCTACTGCAGCTGTGCGAGGTGCTGGGGATCGATGCGCTGGCGGCGCTCGACGCGAAGATCGACCGCAATGAGCGGCGGTTTCCGGCGCCCGGGGGTCGGTGAGGGGCCGGGCCCGGTCCGTCCGGGCTCGGCCCGTCCGGGCCCGGTCCCTTGAATGCCTGGGATCCCATGAGTGCGCGGGAGCCCGTGGGTGCGCCGGGAGCCGCCCCTTGAGGGCTGACGCGCCGCAAAGGATCCGCTCTTCGTCACTCTCCGGAGTGATTGCGTTGTCCACATCTCGTTTTCTGTCCACAGATTCCGGACGACCTCTGGCTTTTCATTTCCTGGCAACTCACTCTGGGTAGTGGATAGAGGAGTGCGGGCAGCGCGCGGCAGCGCGTGCGGGACGGACGGGGGCGGCGATGGAGGCGGTGCGGCTCATCGAAGCGAACAGGCGTGCCCTGGCGCAGAGCCAAGGGGTGCCGGACATCGTGGTGGAGTCATGGCAGGCACAGGCGCTGGCTCAGGCGATCGGGAGCCGGCTGGCGGTCACCGGCCCGCCTGAGTTACGGGGCGAGGCGCTCGGCCTGAGCGAGGTGGGCGGCAGAGGCTGTGGCGCGCTGGACGCTCCGACGCTGGGCATCGGGGAGATACGGGCGGCGCAGCTGACGGAGATCGGCGACGCGCGCCAGGCACTGCTGGGCCTCGGCGGCTTGCTGGGCGAGGTCGGCATCGCTCTCGTCGGGATCGCCTGCTCCGCAGACGAGGAAGGGGCGTACTGGCAGTGCATGGAGGCGATCGACGCCGCTGACGAGTGCCGGGACCGGGTGCTGGAGATGCTGCGCCGACTCGCGGTGCGCGAGCAGAGCATGCCGGAACCGGAACCGGAACCGGACTCGGCGGCCGGGTAGCTTTCCGGTCAGTCTGCGTGTGGTCGAGGTCCCAAGTGCCCAGCGGTCCCATATGCCCCATGGATCGCAGAGGGCTCACAGGACGCATGGCACTTCTGGGGCACCTCCGTGCAGGATGGAGGCATGGATCTTCGCATCTTCACCGAGCCCCAGCAGGGGGCGACCTACGACACTCTTCTGACCGTGGCCAAGGCCACTGAGGATCTGGGCTTCGACGCCTTCTTCCGGTCGGATCACTATCTCCGGATGGGTTCCGTCGACGGGCTGCCGGGTCCCACCGACGCCTGGATCACGCTTGCAGGGCTGGCCCGGGAGACCAAGCGGATCCGGCTCGGCACGCTCATGACGGCCGGTACCTTCCGGCTGCCCGGTGTGCTGGCGATCCAGGTGGCGCAGGTCGACCAGATGTCGGGCGGCCGCGTGGAACTCGGCCTGGGAGCGGGCTGGTTCGAGGAGGAGCACAAGGCGTACGGCATCCCGTTCCCGAAGGAGAAGTTCGCCCGGCTCGAGGAGCAGCTGGCGGTCGTCACCGGGCTGTGGAGCACGGAGGTCGGCGAGAGCTTCAGCTATGACGGCGAGTACTACCAGTTGACCGACTCGCCTGCGCTGCCGAAGCCGGCGCAGGCCAAGGTGCCGGTGCTCATCGGCGGACACGGCGCGACGCGCACGCCCCGGCTCGCGGCCGAGTACGCCGACGAGTTCAACATGCCGTTCGCGTCGATCGAGGACAGCGAGCGGCAGTTCGGCCGGGTGCGGGCGGCAGCGGAGGCGGCCGGCCGCAAGGGCAGTGACCTGGTGTACTCCAACGCGCTGGTGGTGTGTGTCGGCAAGGACGACAGTGAGGTCGCGCGCCGCGCGGCAGCGATCGGACGGGAGGTGGACGAGCTCAAGGCCAACGGCCTGGCCGGGTCCCCGGCCGAGGTGGTGGACAAGCTCGGGCGGTACGCGACGATCGGCTCCCAGCGGGTATATCTCCAGATCCTCGATCTGGACGACCTGGACCATCTGGAGCTGATCTCGTCGCAGGTGATGTCGCAGCTGTCGTAGCAGCAGGCCGAAGCACGCGTACGGCGAGGCAGGGCTCGAAATTCCTTGGTCCGTACGAAGGGGACGCGGCCATACTCGGACGCGTGTTCCTGACGATCAGTACCACCGGTACCCCAGAACGCCCCGCGATCGACCTCGGGTTCTTGTTGCACAAGCATCCCGACAACGCGCAGGCGTTCTCCACCTCCTATGGCACCGCGCACGTCCTCTACCCCGAGGCGTCAGCGGAACGCTGCACGGCGGCGTTGCTGCTGGAGGTGGATGCGGTGGCCCTGGTGCGGCGGGGCAAGGGCAAGGGGCGCGGCGGCGCACCGGACGCGGCGCTCGCGCAGTACGTCAACGACCGGCCGTATGCCGCGTCGTCGCTGCTTGCCGTGGCGCTGAGCAGGGTGTTCTCCAGCGCGATGAAGGGGCAGTGCACTGCCCGGCCCGAGCGGGCCGGGCAGCCGCTGCCGCTGCGTATCGAGGTGCCCGCGCTGCCCGCGCGCGGCGGCGCAGGGCTGGTGCGTGCGCTCTTCGAGCCGCTCGGCTGGACGGTCACCGCGGATGCCGTCCCGCTGGACGAGCAGTTCCCGGAGTGGGGCGACTCGCGGTACGTACGCCTCGTCCTCGAGGGAGAGCTGAGGCTCGCGGAGGCGCTGCGGCACCTCTATGTCCTGCTGCCGGTGCTCGACGACGCCAAGCACTACTGGGTGGCGTCCGACGAGGTCGACAAGCTGCTGCGGGCTGGTGACGGCTGGCTGGCCGAGCATCCGGAGCACAAGCTGATCACCAGCCGTTATCTCTCGCGGCGCTGGTCGCTGACCCGTGCGGCGATGGAGCGGCTGGAGCTGGTGCGGCTCGCCGAGGCGGACGACACCGAGGTCGAGGAGATCGACAACGCCGTCGACGAGTCCGCAGGCGGCGACGAGTCCGCAGATACGGACGAAAGGTCCGTTCCCCTGGCCGTGCAGCGGCGCGAGGCGATCCTCGGGGCACTGCGCGAGGCCGGTGCGAGCCGGGTACTCGATCTCGGCTGCGGACAGGGCCAGTTGGTGCAGGAACTGCTCAAGGACAGCAGGTTCAAGGAGATCGTCGGTGTCGATGTGTCGATACGGGCGCTCACCATCGCCACGCGGCGGCTGAAGCTGGAGCGGATGGGCGAGCGGCAGGCGGAGCGGGTCAAGCTCTTCCAGGGCTCGCTCGCCTACACCGACACCCGGCTCAAGGGGTACGACGCGGCGGTGCTCTGCGAGGTCATCGAGCACGTCGACCTCCCGCGGCTGCCCGCCCTGGAGTACGCGGTCTTCGGCTCCGCACGCCCCCGGACCGTGCTGGTGACGACGCCGAACGTGGAGTACAACGTGCGCTGGGAGACCCTCCCGGCGGGGCGCGCCCGCCACGGCGACCACCGCTTCGAGTGGACGCGCGAGGAGTTCCGCGGCTGGGCGGTCCGGGTGGCCGAACGGCACGGGTACGAGGTGGAGTTCAGCCCCATCGGCCCGGACGACCCCGAGCTGGGACCGCCCACGCAGATGGCCACGTTCCGTTTGAAGACCGGGGCGGAGACCCTGAAGAACACAGCACGGCCGGCCGACGACACCCCACAGGACGCGAAGGAGGAGAAGGCCGCATGACGAACCGGAACGACAAGGGCACCGGCACCGCCGGTGGCACCACCCGCATCCTGGGCGTGACCGACCTGTCCCTCGTGGTCCTCGTCGGCGCCTCCGGATCGGGCAAGTCCACCTTCGCCCGCAAGCACTTCAAGCCCACCGAGATCATCTCCTCGGACTTCTGCCGCGGCCTCGTCGCCGACGACGAGAACGACCAGAGCGCCAGCAGGGACGCCTTCGACGTCCTGCACTACATCGCGGGCAAGCGGCTGGCGGCGGGCCGGCTCACCGTCGTCGACGCCACGAGCGTGCAGCAGGAGAGCCGTAAGCAGCTGATCCAGCTGGCACGGCAGTACGACGTGCTGCCGATAGCCATCGTGCTCGACGTGCCCGAGGAGGTGTGCGCCGAGCGGAACTCCACGCGGGCCGATCGGGCCGGGATGCCGCGCCGTGTCATCCAGCGGCACACCCGTGAACTGCGTCGCTCGCTCAGGCACCTGGAGCGCGATGGCTTCCGGAAGGTGCACATCCTGCGCGGCGTCGAGCAGGTCGAGAGCGCACAGGTCGTGCGGGAGCGGCGCTTCAACGACCTGACGCATCTCACGGGTCCGTTCGACATCATCGGCGACATCCATGGCTGCGGCTCGGAGCTGGAGACGCTGCTCGGCAAGCTCGGTTACGTCGACGGCGCCCACCCCGAGGGCCGTACTGCCGTCTTCGTCGGCGACCTCGTGGACCGCGGCCCGGACACACCGGGCGTGCTGCGCCGCGTGATGTCCATGACCGCGTCCGGCGCCGCACTGTGCGTGCCGGGAAACCACGAGAACAAGCTCGGGCGTTGGTTGAAGGGCCGAAAGGTCCAGCACACGCACGGTCTGGCGGAGACCGTCGCGCAGCTGGAGGGGGAGAGCGAGGAGTTCAGGCAGCAGGTGGCGGAGTTCATCGACGGGCTCGTCAGCCACTACGTACTCGACGGCGGACGTCTCGTCGTGAGCCACGCGGGCCTGCCGGAGAAGTACCACGGCCGGACGTCGGGCCGGGTCCGGTCGCACGCGCTGTACGGCGACACGACCGGGGAGACCGACGAGTTCGGGCTGCCCGTGCGCTACCCGTGGGCCGAGGACTACCGCGGCCGCGCCGCAGTGGTCTACGGCCACACACCCGTGCCCACCGCCACCTGGCTCAACAACACGATCTGCGTCGACACCGGTGTGGTGTTCGGCGGCAAGCTCACCGCTCTGCGCTGGCCGGAGCGGGAGCTCGTCGCCGTACAGGCCGAGCAGGTCTGGTACGAGCCGGCCAAGCCGCTGGCGACCGAGGCGCCCGGCGGGCACGAGGGCCGGCCGCTGGACCTCGCCGATGTGCACGGCCGGCGGGTCGTGGAGACCCGGCACGGCGGCCGCGTCTCGGTGCGTGAGGAGAACGCGGCCGCGGCGCTGGAGGTCATGAGCCGGTTCGCCGTGGACCCGAGGCTGATGCCGTATCTGCCGCCGACGATGGCGCCGACCGCGACCTCGCGGATCCATGGCTACCTGGAGCATCCGGCGGAGGCCTTCGCGCAGTACGCGGCCGACGGGGTCGCGCGGGTCGTGTGCGAGGAGAAGCACATGGGTTCGCGCGCGGTGGCGCTGGTGTGCCGGGACGCGGACGTGGCGCGCGAGCGCTTCGGCGCGACGGCCGCCACCACGGGCGAGTCGGTCGTGACCGGCTCCCTCTACACCCGTACCGGCCGTCCCTTCTTCGACGATGTGACCGCCACCGAGGAGATCCTCGGACGGCTGCGCACCGCCGTGACCCGGGCCGGGCTGTGGGAGGAACTGGAGACGGACTGGCTGCTGTTGGATGCCGAGTTGATGCCCTGGTCGCTCAAGGCGTCCGGGCTGCTGCGCACGCAGTACGCGGCGGTGGGCGCCGCCTCCGGTGCCGTCTTCCCCGGCGCGCTCGCCGCCCTCGAGGCAGCCGCCGCGCGCGGGGCCGAGGTGGGCGATCTGCTCGCCAGGCAGCGTGAACGCGCCATGGACGCCGCGGCGTTCACCGACGCGTACCGGCGTTACTGCTGGACGACCGACGGTCTGGACGGGGTGCGGCTCGCCCCGTTCCAAGTCCTTGCCGTCCAGGGCCGAAGCCTGGCCGCGCTGCCGCACGACGGGCAGTTGGCGCTGATCGACCGCATGGTCGAGCACGACGGCAGCGGCCTGCTGCAGACCACCCGCAGGCTCTTCGTGGACACCGGCGACCCGGCGTCCGTGCAGGCGGGCGTCGACTGGTGGCTGGAGATGACCGGCCGCGGCGGGGAGGGCATGGTCGTGAAGCCGGTCGAGGCCGTGGTTCGCGACGGGCAGGGCCGGTTGGTGCAGCCGGGCATCAAGTGCCGCGGCCGCGAGTACCTGCGGATCATCTACGGTCCCGAGTACACGCGTCCCGACAACCTGGAGCGGTTGCGCGGCCGCTTCCTCGGCCACAAGCGCTCGCTCGCGCTGCGCGAGTACGCGCTCGGGCTCGAGGCGTTGGACCGGCTCGCGGCGGGCGAGCCGCTGTGGCGGGTCCATGAGGCGGTGTTCGCGGTGCTGGCACTGGAGTCGGAGCCGGTGGACCCTCGGCTCTGAGCGGGTGGACCCTCGGCTCGGAGCCGTTGGACCCACGGCGCCGAGCCGGTGGATCCACGCCAGTGGCAGCCGGTCCCGCCCCTGCCGTCCCGCTTGTCGCATCAACCCCGCCTGGTTAACCGTGAGTTGGCGTGCTAACTTCGCTGGGCGGTACAGACATACGTACCGACTCATGGGGGACGGTCGGTGGAGGCAGGAACGGGACGCGGTGGGCCCGGGGGCGATGCCAGGCGTGCGTCCGAGCGTGCGCTCGTGAACCTGCTGACCGACGCCCTGTGCCGGCTCGGCTGCACCGAGGACGCCCAGAGCCGCCTGGAACTGGCCCAGTCACTGGGGCAGGACCTCGGCCGCCCGATAGACCTGCAGGGCAGAAAACAGCGCCCGGACGTGGTCGCCCTGGTGCGTACGGCGCTGAGCGTCCCGGACGGTGAACTCGTGTTGGCGGACGTCGTCCACGCCTACGAGGGTCCGGACGCCGCCGCCGAACTGCACCGGCTCATCGCCACGGCGGCCCAGCAGCCACCTGCGGTGAGCCTCCAGCAGGGGCCGCTCAGCGGGTACGACATCCGCACCGCTCAGGGCCTGCTGGAGGCCGCCGAGGACGTCCTGCCCGCCGACCGGCTGCGCAACGACCTCGCTGCCGACGTCGTGTGCGAGGTGCCTCTCCACCGCACTCCCACGCAGTTACTGCGCTACCTGGCGGAGTTCATGGTCGAACCGGACGGTCTGCCGCCGGCCGTCCTGCTCCTCGACCACGCCGCCGAGCACGCAGCGGGCACCGAGCATGCCGGGCCCCTCACCGGCTGGGCAGACTCCTGGGCACAGCACGCCGGCCTGACCCACGTCCTCGAGCAGCGGCGCCTCGGACGCGCCACCGCGGTCCTCGACCCGGAGATCCCGCGCTGCCTGATCGTCGCCGTCGACCCCGCCCGGGACACCTCCGAAGACATCGTCGTACGGTCCTGGTTCAACACGGGGCCGGGCCGCTGGGACCCGCAGCCCGCCGAGCCCGAGCACACCACCCTCGACGGACTCGCCCCCGCACTCGAACGGGCCCTGCGGCGCGCCTCGCGCCTGTGGGCCGACCAGCGCACCGACGGCCCCGCCGAACGTCCCGACCCCGAACACCCCGCGGCGTACGTCGAGTTCATGCTCCCCTACGAGCTGCTCAACCACGACATGGCCGGCCTGAGGCTCCGTTTCGGGGACGGCGCGGCCATGTCGCTCGCGCTGAAATACGCAGTGCACCTACGCAGCCTGGACCGCATGCGCACGGACGACCCGGTCGTCATGGCAGCCTGGCGCGAGCGATGGCGCACACTGCGCCGGGACGGCGTGAAGGTCCACAGCTGGCTCGGTCCCGACCCCGGTGACCTGGCCAAATGGCAGACCGCACTCGCGGGCGAGCCCGGCTGCACAGCGGTCGTCCTCGATGCGCCCGACGACGAGTCGGCCCTCACGGCGCTCAAGGCGGCGCTCGCGGAGGGCATCGGTCTCGCGGTCTGGGACCGCAGGGGGGTTTTCGCGCATGAGCGCAGGGAAGTGGTCAGTGCCGTGTTCGCCTCGGTCTCGACGTCCACCCAGATCCCCCTGGCGATCCAGCGGCTGAGGCGCCGGGCCGAGCACGACGTGGCGGGCCCGCTGCTCCTGGGCAAGCACATCGCCTTCTTCTGGGACGACCCGACGCGCCTCGTAGACGTCGACGCGGGAGCCGGCCTGACCCTGCACGGCGCGTCCGGCACGGCCGTGGACGCGCTCCTCGGCGCGGAGGCCGACGTATACGGCGATACCGTCGACGAGACCCTCGGCGGGCCGACCGGGCAGAGCACCGGCTTCGGCGCCCGCGACAGCCGCGACCTCCACGAGACCAGCACCGCCGGCTCCGTCAACGGCTCCGGCGCTGTCCACCCCGATCGCGCGGCCGACCCCGGCGGAGAACCGCGCACCGACAGTGAGGAGGCACGGCCATGACGGCGCAGGAGGAGCGCGACCCGCACGCCTGGCGGGTGTTCCAAGCCACGGGCGTGCCCCCGAAGGGGAAGGCGCCGTCCCTGCCGAAGCCACCGGCCTGGCGCCGGTTCGCGGGCGGCCCGGCCCTGCCCGCACCGCCCGCGGACGAGCCCGCCGAGCTGCGCCGCCTCGGCCGCGTCGACATCACCCCGCACCTGGACGAGTCCGAGGTCGACACGGTCAACGCGGCCCTCCTGCTGCGCAGGCCGCTGCTCGTCACAGGCCCGCCCGGAGTCGGCAAGTCGACTCTGGCCTATCTGATCGCCCGTGAACTCGGCCTGGGCCGCGTCCTGTCGTGGAACATCGTCAGCCGCACCTCCCTGCGCGACGGCCTGTACGCCTACGACGCCATCGGCCGCGCCCAGGCCATAGCCGCGTGGCGGGCCGAGTCGCGCGCCACCGGCCCCGACGACTCCCCGCGTCCACCTGCGTCGCCCGATCCCTCACCGGAGCACACCGGCGGCCCCGCGGACGCGCAGCACCGACCGCCCACGCTGGGCGACTTCATCACCCTCGGCCCGCTCGGCACCGCGCTGCTGCCCTACGACCGCCCCCGCGTCCTCCTGGTCGACGAACTCGACAAGAGCGACATCGACCTGCCCAACGACCTGTTGCACGCGCTCGAGAACGGCAGTTACGAGATCGCGGAGCTGGCCCGCGACGCCGCCGACACGGCGAGCGTCCACACCGACGATCTCGGCGGCCGCGCGGACATCCTGCGGGGCAGGGTGGAGTGCCGCCAGTTCCCGATCGTGGTGATCACCAGCAACGGCGAGCGTGAGTTTCCGGCCGCGTTCCGCAGGCGATGCCTGCCCCTGGACATGCGTATGCCGGGCAAGGAGCAGCTCCTGGCGATCGTGCGCAGCCACCTCGAGGCCGACGAGGAGCAGGCAGAGCCGCTGGTCGACCAGTTCCTGCAGCGGGTGCAGGGCGGCGGCACGCATTCCCTCGACCAACTACTCAACGCTGTCCAATTGACCACTATGGGTGGTTTCCAGGCGGACGGTAACGGGCGTAAGCTCGTGGAGTCGTTGCTCCGCGACCTCGCGAAGGGCCGCTGAATTGAACGGCTTTCCCAGGGAGCGTTCACCCGGTCCAGGCGAGGGCGACACCGGCCGGGCGGTTCCGTCGGCCCATCCACCCCGCACACCCGCGGGCCACGCCACGCCCGACGCGCCGGAGTCCGCTCCGCACTGGCAGGAACTCGCCGACGCCGTCTGGCTCGCCGCGTACTGGGACAGCCGAGGCCACACCCCCGGCACCGGTGAGGCCGAGGCGCCGCCACCCCTGCCGCCGTCGGAGCCCGGGCCGCCGCCGGGGCCGATGCCCGACATCCCGTATACGCCGCCGCTCCCTGACACGGGCACCGTGCCGCCGCCGGTGCCGGACGCCGATCCCGAAGGCCCGCTGACCCTGCGCCTGGACCGGCCGCGGCTGCCCATGCCCGATTCCGACCGGCCCGCCCCCGCCCGGCGCACCGCCCTGCTCGCCCGCTCCCTGCACCGTGTCGGCCGCCGGGTGCCCTCCCGTACCGCGCTGGAACTCGACGAGGTCGTCACCGCCGAGCGGGCTCTCGCCGATGATCTGTGGCTGCCGTACTTCCGGCGCGCCGAGGACACCGCGTTCGACCTGGTCCTGCTCGTCGACGACGCGCCCACGATGCGCATCTGGGACGAGGACCTGGCGAGGCTGACCTCCGCGGCGGAGGCCAGCGGGGCCTTCCGTGACGTCCGCCCCGTCAAGGTGGACCTGCCCACGGAGGGCGCGCCCTCGCTGCGCTGGGACACCACATCCGGCGCCGACCCCGCCGAACTCCTCGACGGCAGCGGCACCCGGATCTTCCTCGTGGTCACCGACGGCCTCGCGCACGGCTGGGCGGGCCGGGCCGCCGACGCCCTGCTGACCCGCCTCGGCCGCGCCGGGCCCACCGCGGTCGTCCATCTGCTGCCACCCCACTTACGGCACCGCTCGTCGCTCTACCCGTACCCCGCGGTCCTCGAGGCGGGCGGTTTCGGCGGACCCAACCCCGTTCTGCTGCACCGGCCGCCGACCAGCGGACCCGACCCGGTACGTCCCCTGCCGGAGGGCGGAGACGACACCGTGCCCGTGCCGGTGCTCTCGCTCAAGCCCCAGTCACTGGCCGCCTGGGCCGACCTGGTGACCGGCGAACGGGGAGTGCGGCACGCACTGCCCGTCGTACTGGCGGGCGCGCTCACCAAGGGCTCGCCCGCGCCCGGCCTGAACGCCCCGCGCCACGGCCTGCCCGCCGCCGCCCGCGCCATCGTGCGCCGCTTCCGCACCCTCGCCACTCCGGCGGCGCGCCGCCTTGCCGCCCATCTGGCCACCGTGCCCATCGACTTCGGTCTCATCGACCAACTCCGCCGGCGCGCCATGCCCGAGACGGGCCCCGCTCATCTCGCGGAGATCTTCATGGGCGGCCTCATCGACTGGGAGGGTGCGGGTGAAGGACGCCCCGACTTCGCCGACGGAGTGCGCGAGGCCCTGCTCGCCACGACGACCCGCCCTCAACTCGCCCGCATCGTCGGTCTGCTGGGGGAGCTGCCTGCGGCCGGCCGAGGCGGGGTGGCGCTGCGAGCCGCGGTGCGCGACCCCGTCGGCCGTCCGCTGCCCGATCCGTGGGACGACTGGTGGCGCCCCGAGCTCGCCATCATGCGGGCGCTCTCCGGGAGCATGTACAGCGACCGGGCTAACCGCATCGAACTGCCTGAAACTATTGAACTCCCGCAAAATGGTATGAATCGACGCGAAGCTGTTCCTTCTGGGCTAGCTGCCCTTGAGTCACTGTCCGGCGCAGACGGCGTTGACCCAGAGCAGAACGCTGATCCACCACCCTCTGGAGAGCTCGTGCCGATTCCGGTCCTCCCCGCCACGTCCGACCCTCAAGCCCCGGAGGCTGAGCCACCCATGCACAGCAGCACCACCAGCGCAGGGAACGCCCTTCTGGTGAACGTACCCCTGCGGAACACATCGTTCGTCGGGCGTACGGCGCTGCTGGCCCTAGTGGAGGAGCAACTCGAAGCCCAGGACGCCGCGGCGGTGCTGCCGCACGCACTGCAGGGCCTGGGCGGTGTCGGCAAGTCACAGCTCGCCCTGGAGTACGTCTACACCCACCAGCAGCAGTACAAGGTGATCTGCTGGATCCCCGCCGAGCGCGAGAGTCTCATCCTCGGTGCGCTCTCGCAGCTCGCCGCGCGTCTCGGCGTCGTCCCCGCCGACGCGGAGAACCGGGGGGCCCCGGCCGCCAACACCGCGGTGCCTGCGGCTCTGGAAGCACTCCGCACGGGCGTTCCGTACGACAACTGGCTGCTGGTGTTCGACAACGCGGAGGACATCGACACCGTCCGCAGCTATTTCCCGGCGAACGGCCCGGGCAAGATCATCGTCACCTCGCGCAACCGTGACTGGGAGCGGGTCGCCACCCCTCTGCCGGTGGACGTCTTCGAGCGCGACGAGTCGATCCAGCTGCTGCAGAAGCGCTCTCCCGACCTGTCCCGCGAGGAGGCCGGGCGGCTCGCCGAGGCGCTCGGCGACCTGCCTCTCGCCGTCGAGCAGGCGGGCGCGTGGCTGGGGGTCACCGGCATGCTCGTCACCGAGTACCTGGCCCTCCTCGACCAGCGCAGCCCGGAGATCCACGAACTCGACCCCAACCCGGACTATCCGGTCTCCGTCGCCGCCGCCTGGGACATCTCGCTCGGCCGGATCGGCGAGAACAACCCCGGCGCCCGCAAACTCCTCGACATCTGCGCCTGCATGGCCCCCGAGCCCGTGCCGCTGTCACTCCTGCGCGGTAGCCGCGGCATCGACATCGCGCCCGACGTCAACCCGGTGCTGCGCGAGTCGATCAAGCTCAGCCGGGCCATCCGCGATCTGGGCCAGTTCTCGCTGGTGAGACTGGACCTGCGCAACGACACGCTGCAGATGCACCGGCTGCTGCAGAACGTGCTGCTGACCAAGCTCGGTGAGGACGAGCGCCGGACGACCCGTGACGCCGCACACCAGCTGCTGTCCGCGGCGAAGCCCGGTCAGCCCTCCTCGTCCCTGGAATGGCCGGCCTACCTGGCGCTGCTGCCGCACATCCTCACCTCCGAGGCGGTCGCCAGCAACGACACCTGGGTACGCGAGCTCATCCACGACACGACGTCTTTCCTGTACTACTGGGGCGACCACGAAAACGCGGTCGTCCTCGCACGGCAGGCCCGCGAGACCTGGACCCGGACCTCCGGCGAGGAAGACGCCCAGGCCCTGCGGATCTCCAAGCTCCTCGCCTTCTGCCTGCGTGTGCTCGGCCGGGTCACCGAGTCGATCCCGCTGAACGAACAAGCCCTGGAGATCTCCCGCCGCGCCGGTGTCGACGAGGAGGAGCTCCTCGACTCGATGACCCAGATGTGTGACGCGCTGCGCTACCAGGGCGCGTTCACCCAGGCACGCGACCTCGCCCAGGAGGCGTACGACCGGGCCATGTCGCAGTTCGGACCCGAGGACCCCACGACGCTCCAGGCGGCCCACGCCCTCGGTGTGGGGCTGCGCCTGTGCGGGCAGTACCGGGAGGCGCTCGCCCTCGACCAGGAGACGCACCGCCAGCGCGACCTGCTGTTCGGCCCGAACAGCGGCCTCACCTTCAACACCCTCAACGCCGTCGCCCTCGACATGTGCGAGAGCGGCGACTACCCGGGGGCTCGGGACCGCCAGGAGGAGACGTACCGCAGGCAGTGTGAGGCGTTTGGCGAGCGCAACCCGGTCGCCATGCAAGCCGCTCGCAACCTCGCCGTGTTCCGGCGCCGCGACGGCGCCGTGGCCGAGGCCGCGAAGCTCTCCGAGGAGACGCTGCGCCGTCTGACGGCACGCTATGGGGACGACCACTCGGCCACCCTCACCGTCGCGATCAACGTGGTTGTCGACAGGCGCCTGGTCGGCGACCTGGAAGGGTCGCGCTCCTTGGGAGAGGAGACCGTGCGCCGCAACACTCAGCGCCTCGGCCCCGACCATGCGCACACCCTCATCACCATGGCCAACCTGGCGGCCACCGGGCGCGCCCTCGGCGATGTGTACACGGCGCAGGAACTCGACGACGCGGCCGCGGCGCGCCTCACGGCGACCCTCGGCAAGCGCCACGTGCTGACCCGGACCGTCGCCATCGGCCAGGCCAACAACCACTACGCCCGCCTGGACTTCGAGCACGCCCACGAGGTCGACGAGGCCAATCTGCCGCTGCTGACCGAGGCCGTCGGCCCGGACCACCCGCTGACCTTCGCCTGCACCGCCAACCTCGCCCTGGACCTGCGGGGGCTGGGCCGCGGCGAGGAGGCCGACGAACTGGGCCGGCGCGCCGTGGAGGGCTTCACCCGCGTGGTGCGCAGCGACCATCCCTGGCTGCTGGCGGCCCAGCAGCGCCGGCGCATCGAGTGCGACCTTGCGCCGATGCCGCTGTAGGAGACCGCTGTAGAAGGTCCGGCCCCTGGGGCGGTGACACCGCGTGCCATCGCCTGGGGTGCCATCCAGAACGTCCATGCCACACTGGTGATGTGACGCTGTGACAGTCATGTGACGGCCGTGGCCGTGCCGCCATGGTCATGACGCCGACGGGGGGTTGCGCGTATGACGGGGACGACGGTCGTCTTCATCCACGGGACAGGGGTGCGCGAGCCGCGCTTCACCGCGCTGGCCGAGAGCGTCCGTGCCTCGCTCGATGCCGAGCGGTCCGGGCTGCGGTTCGTGCCGTTCTACTGGGGCGACACCCATGGCGCGACACTCGGCGCCGGAGGTGCCAGTCTGCCGCCGTCCAGCGGGCATGCCCGGACCCTGGCCTCCGGCGACGGGGACGACATCGCCGCCTGGGGAGTCCTCTACGACGACCCCGACGCCGAACTCGCCCTGGCCGCGGCCGCCGCGCCGCCCAAGGCCGAGCGCCCTCCCGGCGCGGCCCGCCCCGAGCAGGCCGTGCGCGCCCGCCTGGGCGAGCTGGCCGCCCAAGGGGATGCAGCCACGGCCGAACTGGGGCCCGGGCTCGCCGAGTCCGCGACCGCGCTGGCCGCCCACCCGCTGCTCGCACCGGCTGCCGCCGCCCTGTCCCCGGAGGACCTGGCCGTCATCCTCGCCCGCGCCCTGACAGCCCGTGTCGTCGCCGCCGCGCTCGACGCCGACGCACCGCTGATCCCCGACGGCGACACCCGCGACGCCGTGGCCGCCCGCCTCGCCGAGACCCTGGGCGCGCCGCCCGCCGGCAGCGGGCGCACACTGCGCGGACGCCTGCTGCGCATCGCGACGGGCGCCGCGGCGCGGGCCGCCCTGCGCCGCCGCCGCGCCCTCACCGAGGCCGCCCACCCCGCCGCCGGCGACATCCTGCGCTACCTCAGCCGTGGCGAGCCCCTGCGGGCCGAACTGCGCGCCCTGATAGGCGAGTTGCCCGGACCCGTGGTCCTCATCGGGCACAGCCTCGGCGGCATCATCGCCCTCGACACCCTCGTCGGCGCGCCGCTGCCCCAGGTCCGCCTCCTGGTGACGGCCGGTTCCCAGGGGCCGTTCCTGTACGAGTCCGGCTCCCTGCCCTCGCTCACCCACCCGCAGTCGCTGCCGCCCCACGTTCCCGACTGGCTCAATCTGTACGACCCCCGGGACCTCCTCGCCTACCTCGGCGCGGGTCTCTTCCCCGGCCGCGTCACGGACGTGTCCGTCGACAGCCGCCAGCCCTTCCCCGCCTCGCACAGCGCGTACTGGACCAACCCAGCCGTCTACCGCGAGATCGTGGGCCGCCTGCCGTGAGCCACCTCAGCCCCGACCGGGTGCACGCACTGATCGTCGGTATCGAGCGCTACGAGGCGGGGCACAGCTGGGACCTGCCGGGGCCCGCCCGTGACGCCCTCGCCTTCCACTCCCTGCTGCGCGCCGCCGGGGTCCCGGACTCGCAACTCAGGCTCCACCTAGCTCCGTTGGACGGCTTCGCGCCGGGCATTCCGTACGCGGGCGCCGACCACGCCACCCTCCGACGTACCCTCGTCCACGAACTCTCCCCGGCGCAGGGCGACGTGCTGTGGGTGTGGTGGGGCGGCCACGGCGTCCTCGACGGGTCCGGCCACACCCGCCTGCTCTGCGCCGACGCCACGACCGGCGACAAGGTGGCCATCGACCTGGAATCGGCGCTCGACCGGTACACGAGCGACGCCGTGGCATCGCTCACCGACCAGTTGTGGATCGTCGACGCCTGCGAGACGTTCGAGGAGGACCTGGACTTCCGGGATCCCCTGCCGCCGGACGCCCTGCCCCGCGGGCACCGGACTCTGGCCCACCGCCAGATCGTGCTGCGGGCAGCGGGCCGTGGCCGGGAGGCCGCCAACGACCCCGTCCGTGCCACCGGCCTCTTCTCCGAGATCGCGCTCGCCCTGCTCGCCGAGCGGGGCGCCGACTTGCCCGCTCTGCCCGACCCGGAGGAGTTCTTCCCCGCCGTACGGGCCAAGGTGGAAGAACTGCGGGCCGCGCATCGCACCGCGCAGCACCCGGAGATCCTGCTGCGCAGCCCTGGGCGGACCGAGGTGCTGCCACCCGCCGCGCCTCAGGTGCCCGCCGCGCCCCAACTGCCCGCGCGTTCCCCGCTGCCGCGCGCCGTGGCCGCGCTGCTCGCGTATCCGCTGATGGCCGACCCGGCCGAACGGCAGACCGTGATCGGGCAGCTCAGCTCCGCTCTCACCGGAACGCTGCCCCGGCACAACAAGGCGCGTACCGATGTCACCGGCATCCTCACCGCGCTGCGCCGCCGGGGTCCCGCCGCGCTGCAGGAGCTGTACGACGCCGTGGTCGCGGTCGACGACGACCCGACACTGGCCGCCGAACTCGACGCCTCCCTGCGGGAGTTGACGCGGGCACAGGACGAACCCGGGCGGTCGGCCTGATCATGTGGCCTGATCGCACAGGTTTCCGACGAGGGCCCGCTTGGCCATGATGGTAGGAGACGGGGGCATTGCGTGCCACCGTGTGTGAAGGGGGACCGATCTTGGATCAGCCAGCACCCGCCCGGCACGACGCCGACGTCGTCGCCTTCCATCCGTCTTCCACGTCGGACGCCGCGGGAGCCCCCGCCTGGGAGTCGGAGCTGGCGGACCTCACGGGGATGCCCCTCAGCGACGTGGAGTCACTCGCCCCCCTCTCGCCAGGGGCCCGCCTGCTCGGGGAGGTGCTCCGCGCCCGCTCCAGCATCCGCGGCGGCGGAGGCGAGCCCAGCGGCCGCGCCGAGTAGCCGCCCTCGCCCGCCCACTCACGAAGGCCGCGCGCAATGAACCAGCACGGTACGACCACGCACGGCACGGCACCCCCGTACCGCCCGGAGCCGCACCGCCCCTCGCATCCGCCGCTCACGATGCCCGACCACCTCTTCGCGCAGCTCGCCACCGGCGGCCACTCAGCCGAGGCCCTGGCATTCCTGGAGCGCGGTGAGCGCGCGCGTCGGCTGCTCCTTCTGCGCACCCTGCTCGACCGGCTCGACGCCCTGCCCACGCCGCTGACGCCGCCCGCGCGGGCCTGGGCCGTCCTCAAGGAGGCGGCCGGGGCGGCGCCCGAGGCCGTGGAGCGGCTGCTGCTCGCACCGGGGACGGGCAGCTGGCTCGGCCACGTACTGCGCCGCAGCCACGGCACGTCCTCCGGGCCGCCGATGTGGGCCGAGGCCGGGCACCTCTGCGCACTGGCCGTCGTCGCGGCCGTGCACGCCGGCACCACCGCCGACCTTCTCGTCCCCCTCATGGACGGCGCCCTGCACCTGCCCGGTCTCGGGCGCCTGCGGGTGCCGGGCGTGGCACCTCACCCCACGGTGGGGCGGGCGCGGGTCAGCGCAGGAGAGGTGACGGTGACCGTGCCGAGTGCCCCCGGCGTGCCGGCCGTGCGCTGCCGCCCTGTCACCGTCCCCGCGGGCAGCCCCGAAGCGGCGGCCGACGCAGGACCGCATTGGCTTCCGCTGCGCACCCTCGCCCTCCCCGCCTCCGCGGGCGGCGGAACGGTACTGCTCGACGACCTCGATCCCTACCGCGACCTCGACGAGCCCGTGCCGGCGGAACGGCTCGACGACGAGGAGGCGGCGGCCTGGCAGCGGTTGTTCGAGGAGGCTCTGGTGCTGCTCGGGGCGCGTAGCGGGGACGGGCCGGACGCCGGGCGCGGGCCGGACACCGGGTACGGGCCCGGGCGGCTCGTCCCGGCCGCGGTCCGCGTTGTCGTCCCCTGGGGACGTACCACGAGCACGCCTCCGCCCCCGCCCTTCGTCCGCACCTCCGCCACCAGCGGCGACGCCTACGGTGCCATGGTGGTCTCGCGCCCCGCGACGGCCGTCGCCCTCGCCGAGACCCTGGTCCACGAGTTCCAGCACAGCAAACTCGCCGCCCTCCTCCACCTCTTCGAGCTGCTCGACGACGACCGCGCGGAGTGCCACTACGCCCCCTGGCGCCCCGACCCCCGCCACCTCACCGGCCTGCTGCACGGGGCGTACGCCTTCACGGCCGTCACCGGCTTCTGGCGCGACCGCCTCGCCGACGATCCCGGCAGCCCCACCGCCGCATACCACTTCGCGCTGCGCCGGCTCCAGACCCGTGTCGTCGTGCGGACCCTGCTCGGCAGCGGCCGGCTCACCGCACCCGGGCGGCGCCTGGTGTCCGGGCTCGCCGCGACCCTCGACGGGTGGCTGCGCGAGCCGGTGGACGCGGGCGCCCTCGCCCGGGCGCGCACGGCCGCCGCCCTGCACCGCACCGAATGGCGGCTGCGCAACCTCGACGGCCCCGGTGCCCGGCCCCGCCTCCGCGCCGGCGCCCTTCCGTGGGCCGACACCCGTACCCACGCCTTCGCCGAGCCGCCCGCCGCGCCCCGCACAGCCGACGAGTACCTGGCCGCCGGCGACCCCGCCAGTGCCGTCGTCCGGTATGCCGACATGCTGGCGCGCACACCGGACGATCCGGCCACCCTCGCAGGTTGGATCGTCGCCCGGGCCGCGCTGCACCCCGGCCGCGGCGACGCCCGGCGCGCACTGGCCCGCCCCGAACTGCTGACCGCTGCAACCGAGGGGTGAAGGGGTGGCCGAGTGGTCAGGATGAGGGCATGGGATTCCATGTCGACTCCGAGGCCGGGCGGCTGCGGCGCGTCATCCTGCACCGCCCCGATCTGGAGCTCAAGCGGCTCACTCCGAGCAACAAGGACGCACTTCTCTTCGACGACGTGCTGTGGGTGCGCCGGGCCCGGCAGGAGCACGACGGGTTCGCCGACGTGCTCCGCGACCGCGGTGTGACCGTCCACCTCTTCGGCGATCTGCTCACCGAGACCCTCGACGTCCCGGCGGCCAGGAACCTCGTACTGGACCGGGTCTTCGACGAGAAGGAGTACGGGCCGTTGGCCACGGATCATCTGCGGGCGGCCTTCGAGACGATGGACTCGACCGAGCTCACCGAGGCGCTGGTCGGCGGGATGACCAAGCGGGAGTTCCTGGAGCGGCACCCGGAGCCCACATCCGTCCGCTTCCATGTCATGGAGCTCGACGACTTCCTGCTCCACCCCCTGCCCAACCACCTCTTCACCCGCGACACTTCGGCCTGGATCTACGACGGGGTGTCGATCAACGCGATGCGCTGGCCCGCCCGGCAGCGCGAGACGGTGCACTTCGAGGCGATCTACCGGCACCATCCGCTGTTCCACGCCGACCGGGCCGGCCCGTTCCACACGTGGTCGGAGGGGCAGCACGACTACCCGTCGACCATCGAGGGCGGCGACGTCCTGGTGATCGGCAACGGCGCCGTGCTCATCGGCATGAGCGAGCGGACGACCCCGCAGGCCGTCGAGATGCTGGCGCACAAACTGTTCGCGGCGGGGTCGGCGCAGACCATCGTGGCGCTCGACATGCCCAAGCGGCGTGCGCTGATGCACCTCGACACCGTCATGACGATGATCGACGGCGATACGTTCACGCAGTACGCCGGACTCGGCATGCTCCGCTCGTACACCATCGAGCCGGGCGTCGACGGCCGGGAGCTGAAGGTCACCGACCATCCGCCGGAGCACATGCACCGGGCGATCGCCGCGGCCCTTGGGCTGAGCGAGATCCGTGTGCTGACCGCCACACAGGACGTGCACGCGGCCGAGCGGGAGCAGTGGGACGACGGCTGCAACGTCCTCGCGGTCGAGCCGGGTGTGGTCATCGCCTACGAGCGGAACTCGACGACGAACACCCACCTGCGGAAGCAGGGCATCGAGGTCATAGAGATCCGGGGGAGCGAGCTGGGGCGGGGACGGGGTGGGCCGCGGTGCATGAGCTGTCCGGTGGAGCGGGAGGCTGTGGCCGCGTAGTGGTGCAACGCGTCGGCGCCTCATCGACCCCGACGATCCGCATAGAAATGTTGACGATCGTATAGACTTCCAAGGTTCCCGCATCCGTACACCCAGGAGAGCTCCCATGGCGACAGTCCCGACCGGTCTCACCGGCCGCCACTTCCTCAAGGAGCTGGATTTCACCGCCGAGGAGTTCAGGAGCCTGATCGACCTGGCCGCCGAGCTCAAGGCGGCCAAGAAGGCGGGGACCGAGACCAGGCGGCTGACCGGCCGGAACATCGCGCTGATCTTCGAGAAGACCTCGACCCGTACGCGCTGCGCCTTCGAGGTGGCGGCAGCGGACCAGGGTGCCTCCACCACGTATCTGGACCCGTCCGGCTCGCAGATCGGGCACAAGGAGTCGGTGAAGGACACGGCGCGTGTGCTCCGGCGGATGTTCGACGCGATCGAGTACCGCGGGGACAGCCAGGCCGCTGTCGAGGAGCTCGCCGCCCACGCGGGTGTGCCCGTCTACAACGGTCTCACCGACGACTGGCACCCCACCCAGATGCTGGCCGACGTGCTCACGATGACCGAGCACAGCAGCAAGCCGCTGGAGCGGATGGCCTTCGCCTACCTCGGCGACGCCCGCTTCAACATGGGCAACTCCTACCTGGTCACGGGCGCGCTGCTCGGCATGGACGTACGCATCGTCGCCCCGAAGTCCTACTGGCCGGCCGAGGAGATCGTGACGGAGGCCCGGCGGCTCGCCGAGAAGTCGGGTGCGCGCATCACGCTCACCGAGGACGTCGCCGAGGGCGTGCAGGGTGCCGACTTCGTCGCGACCGATGTGTGGGTGTCGATGGGGGAGCCCAAGGAGGTGTGGGACGAGCGCATCGCCGCCCTCGCCCCGTACGCCGTGACGATGGACGTGCTGCGCGCGACCGGCAATCCCGAAGTGAAGTTCCTGCACTGCCTGCCGGCCTTCCATGACCTGGGCACCAAGGTCGGCCGCGAGATCCACGAGCGCCATGGCCTGGACTCCCTCGAGGTCACCGACGAGGTCTTCGAGTCCGAGCACTCGGTCGTCTTCGACGAGGCCGAGAACCGGCTGCACACCATCAAGGCGGTGCTGGTCGCGACGCTCGGCTGAGGCCCTTTAGCATTTCGGGGGCGCTCCCCGGCGCCTTTGGTCACGTCGCAACACGCGACACCGCTTCGCAACACCGACACCGCTTCGCACAACCGTAAACACCGGCGGGCCCGGACCACCCTTCCCGTGCCCGCCGCCGCGCGGCCCACCCCGCCGCGTCCAGCACCAGAAACGAGAACCACCCATGCCCCGCCCCCGCCCGTCCGGATCCGGACTCCGGGTCAAATCACCCGAACTGCTCGTCGCCGAATCGGGCGCGGACCTCGAAGGCCATGGCCTGAGGCGCACCATGGGGCTGTTCCAGCTGGTGTGCTTCGGTGTCGGCGCGGTCGTCGGCACCGGCATCTTCGTCGGCCTGTCCGACACGGTCGCCGAGGCCGGTCCGGCGGTCGTCATCTCCTTCGTGCTGGCCGCGATCACCTGCATCTTCACGGCCTTCTCGTTCGCCGAGCTGGGCGGTGCGATACCGGTCTCCGGCTCGTCCTACTCTTTCGCCTACGCGACCCTCGGCGAGCGCATGGCGTTCCTCGTGGGCTGGTGCCTGCTCCTCGAATACGGCGTCTCGGCCTCCGCGGTCGCCGTCGGCTGGGGCCAGTACCTCAACGAACTCCTGGACAGCGTCATCGGCTGGGAGCTGCCCGCCGCCCTCGCGAACCCGCCGGGCGACGGCGGCGTCGTGAACGTCCCGGCCGTGATCGTGATGGTGCTCGCCGCGCTGCTCCTGGTACGCGGCATGCGCGAGAGCGCGCGGGCGACCGCCGCCATGGCCGTTCTGAAGATCGCCATCCTGGTTCTCTTCTGCGGTATCGCGTTCACGGCCTACCAGCAGGGCAATCTCTCCGACTTCGCGCCCTTCGGCGTAGCGGGCATCACCTCGGGCGCCTCGCTCGCCTTCTTCTCGTACATCGGCTTCGACGCCATCACCACGGCCGGTGAAGAGGTCAAGAACCCGCGGCGCAACATCCCGCTCGCCATCCTGATCTGCCTCGGCATCGTCACCGTGCTGTACTGCCTGGTCGCGGTCGCCGCGATCGGCGCGTTCTCCGCTGACGGCGTGGCCGAGACGCCCGCGGCGCTGTCGCTGATCGTCAACGAGGTCACCGGCTCGACCGTCGGCGGCGCCGTGATCGCCTTCGGCGCGGTCGTCGCGATCGCCTCGGTGGTGCTCGCCGTGATGTACGGGCAGACCCGCATCCTGATGTCGATGTCCCGCGACGGCCTCGTCCCGCGCGTTTTCGAGCGGATCTCGCCCAAGACGTCCACGCCGGTCGCCGGCACCTGGATCGTCGCGGTCGTCTTCGCGATCCCCGCGGCCGTCGTACCGCTCGACGCGATCATGAACCTGACGACCATCGGCACGCTCGCCGTCATGGCGGTCGTCAACTTCGCCGTGATCGCGCTGCGCCGCAGCCGCCCGCAGCTGAAGCGCAGCTTCCGGGTGCCGCTCTACCCGGTCAGCCCGCTGCTGGGCATCGGCTTCTGCGTGTATCTGATGTACGGCACCGGGGTCGAGACCTGGGTGCAGTTCGCCGTGTTCCTGGCGGTGGGGGTGCTGGTGTACGCCGGGTACGGGCGCCGTCACTCGAGGCTCGGGGCGCAGGCCGCGTCGGAAGAGGCTGGGCCGGATGCGGCGCCTGGGGTCGACCCGGGTACCGAGCCGGAGCCTACGAAGGGCGCCGCTGCTGAGGCACCGCGGGGAGCCTGAACCAGACCGCCTTGCCCGTCGTGGTGGGGCGATGACCGCAGGAGGAGCTCAGGGCGCGGATCAGGAGAAGGCCGCGCCCGTGCTCCTGCCAGGGGTCCGGCGGCTCGACGGGGTCCGGCTGGGTGAGCTGAGTGGGCGGCGCGGGGTCGCGGTCGTGCACCTCGACCTGACAGCCGGTGGGCAGCAGTTCCACCACCAGCTCTATGGGGGTGTGTCCCTCGGTGTGCTCCACCGCGTTGGCGACCAGCTCTGCGGTGAGCAGCTCGGCGGTGTCGCTCTCGCTTGCGCAGCACTCGATCTCGGCGAACGCCGTACGGACCAGGGCGCGGGCGACCGGCACGGCTGCGGTGCTGTGCGGCAGCGTGATGCGCCAGGAGGAGGGCGTGGGGCTCGTGGCAGGGAGGTCGTACACGATAGGTCCGTTCGGGAGCAGGTGATCCGGGGTCGTCCTGCTTTCAACCGTATGAATGGTAAGGGGTGCCGGTGCAGAGGCTCCGGTCGGGTGTATCCGGGACGAATGTCCCTGATGGTGCGGGGTGCGTGGGCCCGGGGGCGAGGGCCGGGAGGCTGGGCGTAAGGCACGCCAGGGCCCCCGGAACGCTATTGCGGGATAGTGACGACGGTCAGATATCGGTGATAACTTCGGGAGGGTAGCCGCCCCGTCCGAGGAGGCCGCACGTCATGAGTCCCTTCATCGGCTCCGCATCGCGCACCCGCGACTGGCGTCACGTGCGCTGGGCCGTCTCCGACGGGGTCGCCACCGTCACCCTCGCCCGCCCCGAGAAGCTCAATGCGCTCACCTTCGGTGCCTACGCCGATCTGCGCGATCTGCTCGCCGAGATGTCCCGCGAGAAATCCGTACGTGCTCTGGTGCTCGCAGGGGAGGGGCGCGGCTTCTGCTCCGGTGGGGACGTGGACGAGATCATCGGCGCCACCCTTGCCATGAACACGTCGCAGCTGCTCGACTTCAACCGGATGACCGGGCAGGTCGTACGGGCCCTCAGGGAATGTCCCTTCCCGGTGGTCGCCGCCGTCCATGGTGTGGCGGCGGGTGCGGGCGCCGTCCTCGCACTGGCCGCCGATTTCCGGGTCGCCGACCCCTCGGCCCGTTTCGCCTTCCTCTTCACCAGAGTGGGCCTCTCCGGGGGTGACATGGGTGCCGCCTATCTGCTGCCGCGGGTCGTCGGGCTCGGCCACGCCACGAGGCTGCTGATGCTGGGCGAGCCCGTGCGGGCGACGGAGGCCGAGCGGATCGGGCTGATCAGCGAGCTCACGGACGAGGGACAGGCGGACGAGGCCGCCCACGCACTGGCCCGCCGCCTCGCCGACGGTCCCGCCCTCGCCCTCGCCCAGACGAAGGCGCTGCTCACCGCGGAACTGGACATGCCGCTCGCCGCCTCGGTCGAACTGGACGCGTCGACGCAGGCGCTCCTCATGAACGGCGAGGACTACGCCGAGTTCCACGCGGCCTTCACCGAGAAGCGGCCGCCGAAGTGGCGGGGGCGATAGCGGTGCCCGCGGCGCGGCACGCGCCGGAGCCTGCTCCGGGAGCCGAGCCCGCTCCGGACGCTGAGCCGGTCGTGAGCCGCCGGGGCCTCGCCCGCCGCGTGGCGGTCATCGGCGGTGGTCCCGGCGGGCTGTACGCCGCGGCCCTCCTCAAGCGCCTGGACCCGAGGCGCGAGATCACCGTTTGGGAGCGCAACGCGCCCGACGACACCTTCGGTTTCGGTGTCGTCCTGTCCGACGAGACGCTCGGAGGAATCGAGCACGCCGACCCCGTCGTGTACGCGGCGCTCGAGGCCGAGTTCGTACGCTGGGACGACATCGACATCGTGCACCGCGGCGCCCGCCACACCTCCGGTGGGCACGGCTTCGCGGCGCTCGGTCGGCGTCGGCTGCTGGGCATCCTCCACGAACGCTGCCGCTCGCTCGGCGTCGACCTCCGCTTCCGTACGGAGGCGCCGCCCGCGGCCGAGCTGGCCTCCGCGTACGACCTGGTCATCGCCGCCGACGGCGTACACAGCCTCACCCGTGAGGCACATACGGACGTCTTCCGGCCGACCCTCACCACCCACCGCTGCCGCTATATCTGGCTGGCCGCGGACTTCGCCTTCGACGCCTTCCGCTTCGAGATCGCCGAGACCGAACACGGCGTGATGCAGCTGCACGGCTACCCGTACGCGCCCGATTCCTCCACCGTCATCATCGAGATGCGCGAAGAGGTCTGGCGGGCCGCCGGATTCGCGGAGGTCGACGAGCACGAGTCCGTCGAGCGGTGCGCGAAGATCTTCGCCGATGCACTCGACGGCCGTCCCCTGCGCGGCAACAACTCCTCGTGGATCAACTTCCGCACGGTCGTCAACGAGCACTGGTCCGACGTGAGCTCCGGCGGGGACCGCGGGAGCAGTACTGACGGGAGCTCGCGCGCGGACTCCGGCGGGAGCTCGCGTCCGCACTCCGGCGGGAGCTCACGCGGCCACATCGTCCTGCTCGGCGACGCCGCCCACACCGCGCACTTCTCCATCGGCTCGGGCACCAAGCTGGCCGTCGAGGACGCCCTCGCGCTCGCCGCCTGCCTCACGGAACAGTCCGATCTCGGCGAGGCACTGCGGGCGTACGAGGCCGAGCGCCGGCCCGTCGTCGAGTCCACGCAGCGCGCCGCCCTCGCCAGCCTGGAGTGGTTCGAGAACCTCGGCATGTATCTCCGCCAGCGGCCGCGCCAGTTCGCCTTCAATCTGCTCACCCGCAGCCGCCGCGTCACCCATGGCAATCTGCGGCTGCGCGACGCCCACTTCACCGAGGCCGTGGAGCGCGACTTCGGCTGTCCGTCCGGCACGCCCCCGATGTTCACCCCTTTCCGGCTGCGCGACCTCACCCTGCGCAACCGCGTCGTCGTCTCGCCGATGGACATGTACTCGGCCGAGAACGGCATCCCGGGCGACTTCCATCTCGTCCATCTGGGCGCCCGGGCGCTGGGCGGCGCCGGACTGGTGATGACCGAGATGGTGTGCGTCAGCGCCGAGGGCCGCATCACGCCCGGCTGCACCGGGCTCTACACCCCTCAACAGGGCGGGGCATGGCGCCGCGTCACCGACTTCGTGCACACCCACGCCCCCGGCACCGCGATCGGCGTCCAACTCGGGCACTCAGGGCGCAAGGGCTCCACGAAGCTGATGTGGGACGGCATCGACGAACCGCTCGACGACGGCAACTGGCCGCTCGCGGCGGCATCCCCCCTTCCGTACCGGCCCGACAGCCAAGCACCCCGGCAGCTCGGCAGGGCCGGGCTCACCGACATCCGCGAGCAGTTCGCGGCCGCCGCCTGGCGCGCCGCCCGCTGCGGCTTCGACCTGCTGGAACTGCACTGCGCACACGGCTATCTGCTGTCCGGCTTCCTCTCCCCGCTGACCAACCGACGGACCGACGGCTACGGGGGTTCCCTCGAGCGGCGGCTGCGCTTCCCGCTCGAGGTGTTCGACGCCGTACGGGCCATCTGGCCGGAGGACCGGCCCATGACGGTCCGGATCTCCGCCACGGACTGGGCGGACGGCGGCACCACGGCCGACGAGGCCGTCGAGATCGCCCGCGCGTTCGCGGCGCACGGCGCCGACGCCATCGACGTCTCCACGGGGCAGGTCGTTCCGGACGAGCGGCCCGCGTACGGGCGCTCGTACCAGACGCCGTTCGCGGACCGGATCCGCAACGAGGTGGGTGTCCCGGTGATCGCGGTCGGTGCGATCTCGTCGTGGGACGACGTCAACTCGCTGATCCTGGCGGGACGTGCGGATCTGTGCGCACTGGGGCGGCCGCACCTGTACGACCCGCACTGGACGTTGCACGCCGCGGCCGAACAGGGGTACGCGGGGCCTGGGGTGCACTGGCCCCTTCCGTACCGTGCGGGAAGCAGGCGACCCCAGACGGGCCGCCTCGACGCACCGAAGCCGCGCCTGACGCTGGACGGCTGAAGCGTGGGATGGGATGCATCCCTCCTGCCGGGGGATTACTTCGCCCCCGTAAGTCCCCGATCCCGCAGCACCCGCCGCTCGATCGGCGTGAAGACCAGCGCCTCCACCAGGACCCCGATCGCCAGTATCACGACCACCGCGGCCACGATCAGCGTGAAGCTCTCGCTCTCCTTGCCCGCATTGAGGATCTGCCCGACCCCCGGCAGGGGCGTCGCGGTGATCAGCTCCGCGGTCATCAGGGCACGCCAGCCGAAGGTCCAGCCCTGCCGGAGGGCCGCGACCAGGCCGGGCAGCGCGGCCGGCAGCAGTACCTTGCGCACAGCACGGAACCCCGTCGCACCCATCGTCACGCCCGCCCGCCGCAGCAGCGGCGGTATCTGGTCCAGTGCGCCGACCAGCCCCATCGAGATCGACGGCACGGCGCCGAGCAGGACGACCGCGTACACGGCCTGCTCCGACTCGCCGAGCGCGATCACCGCCAGCGGCACCAGCGCGGCGGCGGGCAGCGACTGGAAGGCGGACAGAACCGGCGCGATGACGGTGCGGACCGGCGCGTACCGGTGGACGAGGAGCCCCAGCGGGGCGCCCAGCAGCACCGAGGCGGCGAACCCGAACAGACAGCGCTCCAGGCTCTGCCCAAGGGCGGGCAGCAACGTGCCGTCGTGCCACAGGTCGCCGAGCTCCCCGGCCACCGACGCCGGCGACGGCAGGGTGGACGGGACGTCCAGGGCGTACGCCAGCTGCCACACCACCAGGACGAAGACGATGGCGGCCAGAGGCGCCACCGCCTTCTTCGCGGCGCGGCGGCCGGCGGGAACGGACGGCGACTCCAGGGCGTCCAGGCCCGAGGAGATGTCCTCCTCGTCCCCGCGGGAGGGCGCGCCGGTGGATTTGAGGTCAGTGGCGGGCATGACGGCGGATCTCCTCACGCAGATGTCCGGTGATTTCGAGGGACAGTTCGGCGACGTCGTGGTCCTCGATACGACGGGGGTAGGGGATGCCGACCTGCCACTCGTGGGCGATCCGGCCGGGCCGGGAGGAGAGAAGTACGACCCGCTGTCCCAGCCGTACCGCCTCCCGGACGTTGTGCGTGACGAAGACGATGCTCAGCTTCCGTTTGTCCCAGACGTCGGTGAGCACCTCGTGCAGGACGTCGCGGGTGATCGCGTCGAGCGCGGCGAACGGCTCGTCCATCAGCAGGACCTGGCTGCCCTGGGCGAGCGCGCGGGCGAGCGCCACGCGCTGGCGCATACCGCCCGACATCTCATGGATGCGCTTGCCATGGGCACCCTGGAGACGGACGAGGGCGAGCAGCCGCTCGGCCTCCGCCCGTCGCTCCCTGCGGTCCATTCCGCCCAGCTCCAGGGCGAGTTCGACGTTTCCGCCGGCCGTCAGCCAGGGGAACAGCGCATGGTCCTGGAACATCAGCGCGGGCCGGGCGGCGCGGGCCGTCACCGTGCCCGCGCTCGGCCGGTCGAGGCCCGCCACCAGGTTGAGGAGAGTGGACTTGCCGCAGCCGGAGGCGCCAAGGAGGCAGACGAACTCGCCCTCGGCCACATCGAGGTCGATGCGGTCCAGGACCAGCGCGTCGCCGAACCTCTTGGTGGCCCCCGCCAGTCGTACGGCTGGTGCCCCGGCGGGGCTGGTCACAGACGTGCTGGTCACAGACGTGCTGGTCACTCAGGTCACCGCGCCATGCCTGCGGTCAGGGTCGCACCGTCCGCCGGGTCGATCAGCAGGAACGAGCCGGTGCGGCGCACCTCGGCGTAGGGGTCGAGCGCGAGTGGCTCGGCCGTGCGGAGGGTTACACGGCCCAGGTCGTTGGCCGTGAACGCCTCGGCACCGTGGAGGTTCTTGACGATCGCCCGGACGGTACGAGTGGTGTGGCGCAGCAGCACCCGGTCCCCGTTCCGCAGCGGCCGGTCCGCCAGATGGCAGACGTCCGCCTCGACGTCCTGTGTGGTGGTCGGCGCGGTGGCCGTCGGCACGATCAGGTCGCCGCGGGCGATGTCGATCTCGTCGGCGAGGCACAGCGTCAGAGATTGCGGCGCGCAGGCGGCCGCCGCGTCCCGGCCCAGTACGTCGACCGCGGTGACCGTCGTCGTACGTCCGGACGGCAGCACCGTGACCTCGTCCCCGACGTGCAGCGTGCCCGAGACCAACTGGCCCGCGTAGTAGCGGACCCCGTCGTGCCTGATCACGTACTGGACGGGGAAGCGCGGCGGCGCCCCTGCCGCGTCGTCGCCGACCGGCACCGTCTCCAGGTGTTCGAGGACGGTCGGGCCGCCGTACCAGTCCATGTTCGCGGACGGGTCCACGACGTTGTCGCCTGCGAGCGCGGAGATCGGGATCGCGGTGACCTCGGGGACGCCCAGCTCCGTCGCGTACTGGAAGAACTCCGCGGCGACCTCGTTGAAGACGGGCTCGGCGTAGTCGACGAGATCCATTTTGTTGACGGCGAGGACGACGTGGGGGACGTGGAGGAGGGCGGCGATGGCGGCGTGGCGGCGTGTCTGTTCGACGACGCCGTTGCGGGCGTCGACGAGGATCACGGTGAGTTCGGCGGTGGAGGCGCCGGTGACCATGTTGCGGGTGTACTGCACGTGGCCGGGGGTGTCGGCGAGGATGAACCGGCGCCGGGGCGTGGCGAAGTAGCGGTACGCGACGTCGATGGTGATGCCCTGCTCGCGTTCGGCGCGCAGGCCGTCGGTGAGCAGTGCGAGGTCCGGACCCTCCTGGCCGCGGCCGGCGGATGCGCGCTCGACGGCCTCGAGCTGGTCGGCGAGGACCGACTTGGAGTCGTGGAGCAGGCGGCCGACGAGGGTGGACTTGCCGTCGTCCACGGAACCGGCCGTCGCGAAGCGGAGGGTGCCGACCTCGGCTGTGGCTGGGCGCCCCGCGCCGGTTGTGGCCGCGGGGCTGATGCTGGTGCTGGTCATGTCTAGAAATACCCCTCGCGCTTGCGGTCTTCCATCGCGGCCTCGGAGAGCTTGTCGTCGGCGCGGGTCGCGCCCCGCTCGGTGAGGCGGGAGGCGGCGATCTCGGCGATCACCTTCTCGATGGTGTCGGCGTCGGAGTCGACGGCGCCGGTGCAGGACATGTCGCCGACGGTGCGGTAGCGGACCTGCCGCTTCTCGACCGTCTCGCCGTCCTTCGGGCCGCCCCACTCGCCCGCGGTCAGCCACATGCCGCCCCGCTGGAAGACCTCACGCTGGTGCGCGAAGTAGATCTCGGGAAGCTCGATGCTCTCGCGGGCGATGTACTGCCACACGTCCAGCTCGGTCCAGTTGGACAGCGGGAAGACACGAACGTGCTCGCCGGGCGCGTGGCGGCCGTTGTAGAGCTGCCACAGTTCCGGGCGCTGGCGGCGCGGGTCCCACTGGGAGAACTCGTCGCGCAGGGAGAACACGCGTTCCTTGGCACGGGCCTTCTCCTCGTCGCGGCGTCCGCCGCCGAAGACGGCGTCGAAGCGGTGGTTCTGGATGGCCTCGGTCAGCGGCACGGTCTGCAGCGGGTTGCGGGTGCCGTCGGGGCGTTCGCGCAGCACACCGCGGTCGATGTAGTCCTGTACGGAGGCCACATGGAGGCGCAGCCCATGGGCGGCCACCACACGGTCGCGGTACTCGAGGACCTCGGGGAAGTTGTGTCCCGTATCCACATGGAGCAGCGAGAAGGGGATCGCCGCGGGGGCGAACGCCTTCAGCGCCAGATGCAGCATGACGATCGAGTCCTTGCCGCCGGAGAACAGAATCACCGGCCGCTCGAACTCACCCGCGACCTCACGGAAGATGTGCACCGCCTCGGACTCCAGAGCGTCCAGGTGCGACAGCGTGAAGGCGCTGGTGGCGCTGGTGGCGCCGGCGGGGCCGGTGGCGCCGGCAGAGCTGATAGGGCTGGTCACGATGGTCACACCAGCCCCCTCGCCGCCAGCATGGCGTACACCGCGTCCGCCGACTGCTCCGGCGTCTGGTGCTGCGTCTCCAGGACGAGCTCGGGGGCGACCGGCGGCTCGTACGGGTCGTCGACACCCGTCAGACCGGTCAGCTGCCCGGCCGCCTGCCGTGCGTACAGGCCCTTCACGTCGCGGTCGCTGCACACCTCCACCGGCGTCGCGACATGTACCTCGAAGTACGGCGTCTCGCTCGCCTGATGCCGCTTGCGCACCGCCTCACGGCTGTCCGTGTAGGGCGCGATCACCGGGACGACCGTCAGCACGCCGTTGCGCGCCAGCACCTCCGCGACCAGGCCTATCCGCTGCACGTTCGTGTTGCGGTCCTCGCGGCTGAAGCCGAGACCCGCGGACAGGAAGCGACGGATCTCGTCACCGTCCAGGACCTCCACGCGGTGGCCCTCCGTCCGCAGTCGGCCCGCGAGCCCGCGTGCGATCGTCGTCTTGCCCGCGCTCGGCAGGCCGGTGAGCCAGATCGTGGCTCCCTGTGCCCGTGCCGTGGTCATACGTGAAGTCCTTTCGCGGCACCGCTGCGGTGCCGGGTCTCGTGCAGTTCGGTGAAGAGTGCCTCCCACCGCGGGTGGACGGAGTCCGGGCCGTAGGAGGCCGCGGTCATCAGGGCGGCGACTCCCATCTCGGCCCGCAGTTCCTGGTCGGCCATGAGCCGTCCCATGGCGTCGGCCAGTGCGTCGGTGTCCTGGGCCGGCACCAGCAGCCCGTCCACGCCGTGTGTGAGAACGTCGGCCGGTCCCGTCGGGCAGTCGAAGGCGACCACGGGCAGTGCGTGGCTCATCGCCTCGATCATCACCATCGGCAGACCTTCGAAGCGCGAACTGAGCACATAGAAGGAGGCCTTGGCGAGCTCGTCGTCGAGGCGGTCGGTGTGCCCCATGAGGAAGACGTGGTTGTAGAGATGGTGCTCCTCGATGAGGGCCCTCAGCTCCGCCTTCTTCTCGCCGCTGCCGTAGATCCTCAACTGCCAGTCCGGGTACTTCTCGACGAGCCGCGCCCATGCCGGGATCAGCAGGTCGAAGCCCTTCTGCGGGAAGAGCCGCCCGGCCGCCACCGCGATCTTCGATTCGGGGCGTGACGGAATCTGATCCAGCGTGTGAACGGCGTTCGGAATCCGGATGACGCGCGTGCCTGGCAGGAGTTGCTCGTAGTCCTGGCGGTCGCGCTCGGTCAGTACGGCCACCGCGTCGAACTCCGGATAGCACTCCACGATGCGCCGCTGGACGTCCGCCCGGTGCGTGCCGTGGTTCATGTGCTCCTGCGCCACCCGGATCACCCCGCCGTTCGCATGCCGCGCGGCGAGGAAGTTCAGGGCCGGCCTGGTGGTCACCAGGACGCCGTCGCGCAGGGACGCCACGTACGCGATGACCGCGTCCTCGACGTGCCGGTTGAAGTAGCGGTAGCCGAACTCCCCGCGGGGAATCTCCCGTGCGGGCGCCTCCAGTTGCCGGGTCCGGCGCCGGTCGCGCAGCCGCGCCACCAGGCCCCGCGGCGGCTCCTGCGCGCTCTCGCGCAGGTCGACCAGCGTGGACACGGTGACCCGGGGGTCCAGCGGGAACTGCACCTCGTCGCGGCGGCGCAGCACGCTCACCAGCTCGACGTCCCAGCCCGCGGCCACCAGGGAGTTGGCCTGGTTCATGACGGTACGGATGGTGCCGCCGCGGCCGTAGGCGTGCAGCAGCAGATAGCGGATCTTGATGCCGGGTCTCATACGCGGCACTCCAGCGACAGATTGTCCTGGACCGTGTAGTACGGCTGCACCGTGAGGGTCCCGCGGGCAGCAGGCACACGCTGAGCCGGAAAGACCATGATCTTCTTCTTGTCGCGGATGTCGTCGAGCTGCCGCCCGGCCCGCAGCTTCACCTCACCGTCCGTGAGGTGCAGATCCCACTGCTCGATGCCGTCCGTGTCGTACGCGGCGAGGTCCGCGACCGGTACCTCGCTCTCGAAGCGGTCGTCCTCGACCCGGGCCCGGTACCGCAGTTGCTGCGTGCTGCTCCGGCGCACCAGCAGCAGCCGCCAGTCCCCGCCGCTGTCCCCGCGCCTTCCGTGCAGCCGGCCCACGATGCGTATACGTCCGTCCCGCGGCCACACCTGTTCTATCTCGGCGTGCGGCTTCACGAGGCGTAACCCCAGGACACGCACATCGGCCGGAGGATCTCGGGTATCTCGTCCTCCTTGGGCAGTTCACGGCCCGCCTGCACCCGCCCTGTGCGGATCTTGTCGCGCCAGTCGCCGAGCCCCTTGACGAGGTCGCCGTCCTGGCGATCGCCGTAGGCGAGCATCGAGGCGTCGAAGTCGATGCCGAGGAAGGTGCACAGGCTCCGCAGCTGTCCCTCGGGGTCCTCGGTGAGCTGTTCGTAGCGGATGGTGTGGCCGCCGGTGAGGCCTTTGCGGGCGTTCTCGACGGCCTTCATGTAGCGCAGCGCGTCGGCCGCGGCCTCGTCGCAGGTGCGCTTCTCGGGGTCGGCCTCGTGCCAGGAACGCGCGATGGACACGGGGTGGCGCAGCAGGAAGACGAACTTGGCGTCCGGCCAGCAGGCGGCTATGCGCTTGTACGCGAAGGCGTTGCTCGGCGTCTTCTCGACGATGAAGTCCTTGCCGGACTTCGTCAGTTCGCGGTGCAGGACCCGGTCCCACAGCAGATGCTCGAGATCACCGCGCTCGAGGTCGAGGGCGCTCATGGCCTTCTGCGAGAGCTTGCTGCCGAAATCGACCTCCAGCCGTCGGATGTGCAGCTCGTGCGGGGCGTGCAGGCGCGGGTGCGCGTTGAGCAGCATGCGCAGCAGGGTGGAGCCGGACCGGACGGGCGACATGATGAAGACCGGTTGCCGCAGCAGCCGGTCGACCTCGGGGTCGTCGGGACATCGGAACGGCACGTCGGGACGCTTCTTCGGTGGCGCGCTCTTCGCCGGTGCCTTCTTGGCGGGCGCCGTGGGCGCGCCTACCACCCGACGGACCTGGTAACCCGTCGCCGAAGCGAACGCCTGGTTGAGCTTGGGCAACAATCTCATGCGGCCCGATGGTATGAGCGATTTCTGAGAAGAAGGGCCAAAGAAGCTGAGGGTTTACTTAGCGCCTCAAGATGTGACCTAGGCCTCACCAGTCTCAGGGGCCACGCGACTCATGCAGAATGCACGAATTTCTTCCCGGTGTCCCGCAGTCGGGCCGCCAACTCCTGGAAGACCTGTGCCGACCGGGCGCCCGGCCATCCCTGGGGCAGAAGTTCGGCGGGAAGCCCCGGGTCCGCGTACGGCAGATGCCGCCACGAGTCCAGCGCGAGCAGATAGTCGCGGTACGCGTCCTCTGCGGGGGCGCCGGCTCGCTTGCCCCACGCCCGCAGCACCGGCTCGTGGCGGTCCAGGAACTCCTCGTGCAGCTTGGCGATGGCCGCCAGGTCCCACCAGCGTCCGACGGCCTCCGCGGTCGGCGTGAAACCCAGGTGGTCGCCGCGGAACAGATCGACGTACTGGGCCAGTTGCAGGCGCTCCAGTGTGTGCCGGGTCTCCTCGTACAGCCGCGCGGGGGCGATCCAGACGCCCGGTGCCGCCGCGCCGAAGCCCAGCCCGGCAAGCCGCGAGCGCAGGACGTGCCGCTTGTGGCGCTCCGGCTCCGGGACCGAGAAGACGGCGAGGACCCAGCCCTCCTCGCCCCGGGGCGCGTCCGTGCGGTAGATGCGGCGGTCGCCGTCGTCGAGCAGCTGACGGGCGTCGGGCGACAGCGCGTATCCGGCCGTGCCCGTCGCGGTGCGCTCGGGGACGAGCAGTCCGCGCCGCTTCAGCCGGGACACCGACGAGCGCACGGACGGGGCGTCGACGTCGACGGCGCCCAGGAGGCGGATCAGCTCCGCCACCGGTACGGGACCGGGGAAGTCCCGCCCGTACGCGCCGTAGAAGGTGACGATCAGGGACCGTGGGGTGTGCTGCTCGGACACGTGATCACTCTACGGTCCCGGGCTCCCGGAGCCGGAATCTCTGCACCTTCCCGGTCGCGGTACGAGGCAGCGCGTCGAGGAAGAGGATCTCGCGCGGGCACTTGTACGGTGCCAGCTCGGCCCTGACGAAGTCGCGCAGCGCCGCCGGGTCCTTCCCCGCCCCCTCGCGCAGCACCACACAGGCGACGACGATCTGCCCGCGCGCCTCGTCCGCCCGGCCCACGACCGCTGCCTCGACCACGTCCGGGTGGCGGAGCAGAGCCTCCTCGACCTCGGGGCCCGCGATGTTGTATCCCGCCGAAATGATCATGTCGTCCGCGCGGGCGACGTAGCGGAAGTAGCCGTCCGGCTCCCGGACGTACGTGTCGCCGGTGATGTTCCAGCCACCGCGCACGTACTCCCGCTGCCGGTCGTCAGCCAGATAGCGGCAGCCGACCGGGCCCCGCACGGCGAGCAGTCCCGGCTCGCCGTCCGCCACCGGCTGCCCCTCGGCGTCCACCACGCGCGCGTGCCACCCCGGTACGGGCACGCCCGTCGTACCCGGGCGGATCGCCTCGTCCGCCGCGGAGATGAAGATGTGCAGCAGCTCGGTCGCGCCGATGCCGTTGATGATGCGGTGCCCGGTCCGCTCGTACCAGGCCTGCCAGGTGGCGGCGGGCAGGTTCTCACCTGCGGAGACACAGCGGCGCAGCGACGAGATGTCGTACGCGGACACCTCGTCCAGCATCGCGCGGTACGCGGTCGGCGCGGTGAACAGCACGGACACCCGGTGCTCGGCGATCGCGGGCAGGAGCTGCCCGGGGCCCGCCTGCTCGAGCAGCAGCGCGCTCGCCCCGGCCCGCATCGGGAAGATCACCAGCCCGCCGAGCCCGAAGGTGAAACCGAGCGGGGGACTGCCGGCGAAGACGTCGTCCGGCTCGGGCCTGAGCACATGGCGTGCGAACGTGTCCGCGACGGCCAGCACATCGCGGTGGAAGTGGACACAGCCCTTGGGCCGCCCGGTCGTGCCGGACGTGAACGCGATCAGCGCGACATCGTCGGACGACGTGTCCACGGCAGCGCAGCCACCCGGCATCCGCGCACTGCGGTGCAGCAGATCGTCCGGCGCGTCCCCGCCGTACGTCGTGATCCGCAGCCCCGGAATCTCCGCCTTCGCCAGGTCGTCCACCGCCCTGATGTCGCAGAGGGCATGGCCGACCTGCGCGATTCTGCACATGGTGGCCAGCTCGTGGCTGCGCTGCTGGGCGAGGACGGTCACCGCGATCGCGCCCGCCTTCATCACGGCGAGCCAGCAGGCGGCCAGCCACGGTGTGGTGGGCCCGCGCAGCAGCACCCGGTTTCCGGGCACGACACCGAGCTCACCGCTCAGTACCTGGGCGATCCGGTCGACGTGGCCCTGCAGCTGCCCGTACGACCACACCTCGCCGGACGCGGTACGGAACACCGGCCGTTCCGCTCCGAACCGCTCGACGGCGCGGTCCAGTAATTCCGTCCCGCAGTTGAGCCGATCGGGGTAGCGCAGCTCCGGCAGATCGAAGGTGAGGGCGGGCCACTCGTGTGCGGGCGGAAGATGATCGCGCGCGAAGGTGTCGACGTGGGCCGAGGTCTTCAGCCCCAGGACGTCGCTGGGATTCATGGCGGTTCGCCCCCTTGTCATGGTGGGCTCGCTCCATGAGCGTATCGTGAAGGTGACGACAGTCAACGCTTCGCGATAATGGGAGAGGCCATTCGATGCCCGGATTCGCACTGGAGCCGCAACAACTCGAGTGGTGCGCCCAGCTGCGCACCCTGGCCGCCGAGCGGCTGCGCCCCCTCGCGGACAAGGCCGAACCGGGCCGCGTCAACCGCCCACTCCTCACCGAAATGGCCGAACACGGCCTGCTGGCCCGGTTGTTCACTGCCGGTGCCCTCGACCTCTGCCTGATGCGGGAATCGCTCGCCCACGCCTGCACGGAGGCCGAGACGGCGCTGGCACTCCAGGGCCTGGGCGCGCATCCGATACGCCACTCCGGCACACGCCGGCAGCGCGACCGCTGGCTCCCGGAGGTCATGGCGGGCCGCGCCGTCGCCGCCTTCGCGCTGAGCGAGCCGGGCGCGGGCTCCGACGCGGCGGCGCTGTCCCTCGCCGCCGAGCCGACCGCGGACGGCTGGCGGCTCACCGGCGAGAAGCGCTGGATCTCCAACGCCCCCGAGGCCGACTTCTACACCGTCTTCGCCCGTACGACACCGGGCGCGGGCGCCCGCGGCGTGACCGCCTTCCTGGTCCCCGCCGACCGCCCCGGTCTGACCGGCGCCGCACTCGACATGCTCTCCCCGCATCCCATCGGCGCCCTCCACTTCGACGGGGTGCCCGTGACCGCGGACGACGTGCTCGGCGAACATGACCGCGGCTTCCGCGTCGCGATGCGCACTCTCAACCTCTTCCGGCCGAGCGTCGGCGCCTTCGCGGTCGGTATGGCGCAGGCCGCGCTGGATGCGACGCTCGCGCACACGGCACAGCGCAGCGCGTTCGACGGCAGGCTGAAGGACCTCCAGACCGTCGCCCACCAGGTCGCCGAGATGGCTACCCGGACGGAGGCCGCGCGGCTGCTCGTCTACGCCGCCGCATCCGCGTACGACGCCGGCGCACGGGACGTACCGATGCGCGCCGCCATGGCGAAGCTGCTGGCCACCGAGACCGCGCAGTACGTGGTCGACGCGGCCGTCCAGCTGCACGGCGCCCGCGCCCTGCAGCGCGGACACCTCCTCGAACACCTCTACCGCGAGGTGAGGGCTCCGCGGATCTACGAGGGGGCCACCGAGGTACAACGCGGGATCATCGCCAAGGAGCTGTACGCCTCGGAGGAGCTTGACGGCGCCAAAGATGGCTCAGCAAAGGGTTCCGCAAAGGAGTCGGACGCCTCGTGAGCACGGAGCGCATCAATCCGGCCGAGCTCTCCCCGCCCACGGGGTTCTCGCACGCCGTGACGGCGACGGGCTCCCGCCTCGTCTTCCTCGCCGGGCAGACGGCGCTCGACTCCGACGGCAAGGTCGTGGGCGAGACGCTTCCGGCCCAGTTCGAGAGGGCACTGACCAACCTCCTCGCCGCACTCGCCGCGGCGGGCGGCGGCCCCGCCGACCTCGCCCGGGTCACCGTCTACGCCACGGATGTCGCCGACTACCGGGCCCATGCCGCCGAACTGGGCAGCATCTGGCGGCGGTTGGCGGGACGGAACTATCCCGCGATGGCGGTGATCGGAACGGTTCGGCTCTGGGACACGGAGGCGCTGGTGGAGCTGGACGGGGTCGCGGTGCTTCCGTGAGCGCCCGGGGCCTTCCGGGGCACCGGCTCCTGGCAAGGGTCATTCGCCCGCAGCGGCTGGCGCAAGCGTTGGCTGCTGTCCGACGACGGCTCCTCGGCGCCACACCGAGGACGTACATGCCGCCGCGGCCCCCCGCCGCCAGGCGGCAGCCGCCGTCCCAGGGCGAGCCGTTCCCCGCGGGAGCCGGGGCGGCGGTAGCGTGGTGGGGCCTCGGGGGACAAGGCGCGGCATAGGACGACTTGGGGGCTGTCATGCCGAAGACCGAGCTCAGCGTGGGCACCATCGAGTACGAGGACTCAGGGGGATACGGCGTCCCCGTCGTGCTGCTGCACGGGCTCGCGCAGGACGGCACGGTCTGGCGTGGCGTCGTGGAGCAACTCGGCCCCGAGTTCCGCTGTATCGTCCCGACCCTCCCGTACGGCAGCCACCGCACCCCACTGCACCCCGGAGCGGAGCTCACCCCGCACGCGATGGCCCTGCTCATCGGAGAGTTCGCCGACACGCTGAAGCTCGGCGACGACGCGGTGTTCGTCGAGAACGACGCCGGACGGCTGCAACAGCTGGCCGCCGAGCGGCCGGATCGCGTCGGCCGGATGGTCATCGCCGGCTGCGAGGCCTTCGACAACTACCCGCCCCGCGCGGGCGGCAAGATGCTGGTGGCGGCCGCCAGGATCCCCGGTGGTATCGCGCTGATGGCGAACGCCCTGGCCATCCGTCCGCTGCGGCGGATCCCGGGCACCGGATACGCCATCATGGGGCACAAGCCCGTACCGGACGACCTGATCGACCGTTGGATCGAACCGCTGCGCAGGAATCCCGCCGCCCGCGACGTGCTGGTCCGTTATGCGCGCGGCCTGCGGAAGACGGAGATGTCCGAAGCCGCCGAGGGTCTGCGCTCCTACACCCGACCCGCGCTGGTCGTCTGGGGCAGGCAGGACCGCATGATGCCGCCGGAACACGGCCGCCGACTGGCCGAGCTGCTGCCCCAGGGGCGCCTCGTGGAGCTCGACGAGTGCCGCACGCTGATCCCGCTGGACCGCCCGCACGGGCTCGCCGAGGCGATCCGGACCTTCGTACGCGAGACGTCGTCGCCCTGATTCATCAGCCCGGCGAAGAGACCGTGCCGGACGGCGTGTCGGCGTCCTGTTCGCCGTGATGGCTCGGCGGTGCGGTGCGGGCGGTCGCTGGAGCGCCAGCCTGAACCCCGTGCACCTCGCGCTGCGGAGGCGTACAGAGGGCGGCTGCCAGCGGAGCCGCACGCATGATCGCCGCCACGTCGGCGCGGGAGGGTGGCGGTTGACGAGACGTCATGGCCGGGAGGAGGTCGGGTGCCGGTGCGGGCAGTGTCGTCCGGCGGCGAGGAGATTCTGGATCCCCGCCCCGGCCTGGGCCGTGTCATGCACCGGCTGGGGAAACAGAAGCCGGAGGTCGCAGTGGCCACGGGCGTACTCGCAGCGCAGTGTGATGGCGTAGCGGTCGAGGGCGACGGGTTGCACGCGGACGACCCCCTGCAGCAGCCGCGGCCCGGCCAGCCGGGACAACTTCGCCACCATGTCCTGGTGGGCGTCGGCCAGATGCGTCAGCATCGCCGCTTCCTCGATCGCCAGGGGATCCGCTTCGGCGAGCACCAGTTCGTCGAGGCCCACCGCCACCATGTCCTCCCCCGTTTCGAGGGTGGCGCGCGCGAGGTCGAGGCGGAGGCCGGCGCTGTCGTCCGCGTCCTCCTCCGTGCCGTCGGCCAGGGCGAGCCATCCCGAGAGCGTCACCTTGGCGCGCACCCGCGCCCGGACCGGCGTGGGGGAGATGTCGGTGAACTCCAGCAGCGCGGCCAGAGCGCCGCGTGGGGCGGATACGGTCCGGGCCGCCAGAGGGCTGTCGGCCGGCAGCCGCAGTCTCACCTGGCCTTTGCTGTCGACGGTGTGCAGACCGATGAGGTCGTAGCGGTGACCGTCCGTCGTGAGGGTCAGCGATCCGGCGCGGGCCAGTACCGAACGGATCCGTTCTGCGGCGGTCGGTGCCGTCGCGGAGGCGGTGGTGGGGTTCATCGGACCTCCAAGGAGAGCGAGCAAGGTTAGGCTAACCTAACTTACGCAAATTCGGGAGCCCTCGTCCCGGGGCTCGCCCGCAGACGCAGCCGGAGACTCTGAGCCGGCAGATCTGACGAGGCACCAGTAGCCCGTTCGCGCCCCTCCGGCGCTTCCTCCGCCGTAATGGCCTCTGCGCCGGTGACCTGCGTAATCGATCAAGCGGGAGCTCCGCTGCACCTGACTGGGCGACACATCTGCCGATCCGTCATGTTGCGGGGCTGACGGACTGTCGGTTGCCTCGTGAGCGGAGCACAGCAGAGGCGCCGCGCAGACAGGCCGGACACTGCTCCGTTGGAGGATTCATATGCGTTACACACACGTTGGTGCAGGTATCGGCCTGGTTCTCGGTGCCCTCGGTCTGCAGGTCCCGGCCGCTGTCGCCGCTGATGGCTCAGATGTCCGGATCAATCCGTGGAGTGCGTCCCCGGGCTCCACGGTCACGGTCAGTACCACGGCGTGCGGCCCGGACGTGGACTACGGCAAGGGCTGGTCGGAGGTGGGAGGGCAGTTCCACCTCTTCGAGGGCGACCATGCAGGGGTACTCACCGGCCAGTTCGAGATCCCGGAAGGAACCAGGCCGGGCAATGACACGGTCACCCTGAAGTGCCCACCGCGGATCAAGATCACGGATACGTACCGGGTCACCGGCCGCCCTCCGAGCGGCTCGGTCAGCGCCGGTTTCGGACCGGGTGAAGACAGGGGCATGGAGCTCGCCCTGGGCGGTGCGCTGCTCGTCGGAGCCGCCGCCGGAGGCGTGGTCTGGATGTGCCGCCGCCCGAACGGCACCCGAACCTGACGCTCAGCCGCGATGGAACCCGAGCACAACACCAGCGCTTCCCGAGACCCGTTCATCCCCGCAGTGAGCTTTCTGGCGTGCGCCATGATGGTGGGTGCGGTGCTGCTGATCAGCGGGGTGCACGACGAGGAGCCGCCGCAGCCATCGGCGGCCCAGGCCTTCTCCACGTCCGCAGACCCCACACCCACCGCCACTGCCTCGGCTCCCGCCATTGCCTCGCCTGCCAGCACTGCCTCGGCTCCCCCCACTGCTTCAGCGACCGGTCCTGCTTCGGCCCCCGCCACTGCTTCAGCGACCGGTGCCGCGTCAGCTGCCCCTGCTGCTCCAGCTCCACGTACGGCTGCGGCAGCCGGCCCCGCCGGTTCCGCCCTCCAGCCGCTGCCCCCGGCGGATCCGGTCCGGCTCCGGATCGCCGCCATCGGCGTGAACGCCCCCATGGCACGACTGGGTCTCGACGCGGCAGGGGCACTACGGAGCCCACCACCTGGCAAACCGGGCCTCGCCGGCTGGTACGGCGACGGCACGGCTCCCGGCTCGCCAGGGACGGCCATCGCCACCGGACATGTGGACACACCCACCGGCGCCCCCGGTGTCTTCCACAACCTCGGCGCCCTGACCAAGGGCGCCACGATCGAGATCAGCCGGGCGGACCGGCGGACGGCGGTGTTCGCCGTCAGCGCCGTCGAGCTCTACGACAGGAAGAAATTCCCCAGCAAGAAGGTCTACGGCAGTACCGGCCGGCCCGAACTCCGGTTGATCACCTGCGGCGGCGGCTACACCAAGCGCACCGGCTACCTGAGCAACGTCGTGGTCTACGCGACGCTGACCGCGGTGAAGTAGCCGGCGGCGGGTACCTGAGCAGCTCATGGCTAGGGTCCCCATGGTCAGCGGCCGAGCGGGATCCCCGTGGCCAGTGCTGCGGTCACAGGGTGGGATGGTGAGGTGAACAGCCGTGTGGTGGGGCCCGACTCGACCGCGTGTCCCTCGGACATCACGACCAGCGAGTCCGTGCGCTCGGCGACCAGGCGCACGTCGTGGCTGACGAGGACCAGGGACAGGCCGCGCCGGGCGCGGAGATCCGTCAGCAGATCCATCACGGCGACGGCGGTGTCCGCATCCAGCGCGGAGGTGACCTCGTCGCAGAACAGCACGTCGGGGTCGGCCGCCAAAGCGCGGGCTATGGCGACGCGTTGGCGCTGTCCGCCGGAGAGCTCGTGGGGGTAGCGGTCGGCGAAGGCGGCGGGCAGGCCGACTTGGTCCAGGAGTTCCAGGACGCGGTCGGGGACCTCGGCCCGCCCGGCCCGGCGGTGCAGCAGGAGCGGGCGGCGCAGAGCGTCCCCCACGGTGCGACTGGGGTTGAGGGTGCCAAGGGGATCCTGCGGCACGAGTTGGAGGCGGCGGCGCTGGTCCCGGGAGCGGCCGTGTGCGGTGGGGGAGAGGCGGGCGCCGTCCAGGCTGACGGTGCCGGCGGTGGGGCGGTGCAGGCCGACGAGGGTGCGCAGCAGGGTCGTCTTGCCGGAACCGGAAGCACCGACGACGCCGAGGCTGCTTCCGGCGGCGACGGTGAGATCGATGCCGTGCAGCACGGGGACGCGGCTGCCGTGGTGGAGGTGGGCGGCGTGCAGGCCGGACGCGGTGAGCGTGGACTGCCCGTCGGACGAGGTGGGAGCGGGATCGCCCAGGACGGGTGCGCTGCGCGCGGCCACCCGGAGGTGTGGGCCGGTCAGGTCGACGACGTCGTCGGCGAGCCGGGTGACCAGGTCGGGGTCGTGGCAGGACAGGCCGATCGCTATGCGGTGGCTTTCCGCGAGGTGGCGCAGGAGGTCGGCGATCTCGTCGCGCAGCGCGGGGTCGAGTCCGGCCGTGGGTTCGTCGAGGAGGAGGACGGCGGGTCGGCGGGCCAGGGCCCGGGCGAGCGCCACCCGCCGCTGCTGGCCGCCCGACAGCCCGCCGATGCGGCGGTCGGGCAGTCCGTCGTCAACGGGAAGCTTCACCTCGGCCAGCTGCGCCCGGATGGCCTCGGGGCTCGCGTCCACGGCGACTTCGGCGAGCAGGCGGCGTACCTTCATGCGCGGGTTGAGGGCGGAGCCGGGGTCCTGACCGACGTAGGCGAGGCGGTGCCGGCGCAAGGTGCGCAGGGCGGGTGCCGGGAGGGCGAGGGGGTCGTGGCCGAGAACGGCGATGCTGCCCGCGGTGCGCTCGGTGCCCGGGGGCAGGGTGCCGGTCACGGCCCGAAGCAGCGTGGTCTTGCCACAGCCGGAGGGACCGACGACGGCGGTGATGCGACCGGGGGCCAGTTCGAGATCGGCTCCGTCCAGCAGGAGGCGGCCGTTCGGGGCGGCGACGGTCAGGCCCGAGACCCGTACCGCGCTCTCCCCCTCCGTCGCGTGGCTGTCGGAGTACCAGTGGGGCATGTGGTTCACAGCGCGGGCACCGCCTTCTGGCCGGCATGCGGGACGAGGGCGGCGGCCGCCAGATTGACGCTCATGGCGAGCAGGCCGATGGCGACACTGGGGGCGAGGACGGCCCACGGATTGAGGAGGATGCCACCGGAGTTCTCCCGGATCATCAACGCCCAGTCCGCGGCGGGCGGTTGGGGTCCCACCTGAAGAAAGCCGGCGGTGGCGACGAGGTAGACGGCGGCGACGAACCGCAGCCCGAACAGTGCGAGCAACGTGGCCCGCAGGTTGGGCAGCACCTCTCTGACCACGAGATACCACAGCCGCTCGCCGCCGACGGACGCCGCCTCCACGTATCCGGAGGCCGCCACGGGCGCGGCCGCGCCGGCGACCAGGCGCACCGCGTACGGGACGCCCAGGACGACGGACGCGGTGACGACGGCGAGCCGTCCGCCGTCCGGCCAGGACAGGGTGACCAGCAGGATGCCGAGCACGGCGGGCAGCAGCATCAGCACGTCGGCAGTGCGCTCGACGACCCGTCCGACGGCCGGGCGCAGGGCGCTGGCCGCGCCGAGCACGGCGGCTACCGCGGTGACCAGGACGGCGACCAGCAACGAGGTGACGACGAGCTCGCGTCCTCCGGCGAGCACACGGCTCAGTACGTCCCGGCCCAACTGGTCGCCGCCGAGGGGAGCGTCGCCGCCGGGCTCCGCGTACGGCGCGCTGACCGGGGCGTCGATGGCGTGCGGGGCGAGCCACGGACCGGCCAGGGCGAGCGCGGTGAGCAGCAGGGCGGGCAGCACGCGCAGGGCGACGCGGCGGCGGGCATGGCGCACGACTGGATCCGGTTTTACGACGGTCGTGGTCATGTCCGGCCTCCCGAGGCCCAGGCGCGTACGAGGTCGGCGAGCAGCAGGACGCCGGTGATGACGGCGCCGGTGACGGCGACGACCCCGGCGATGAGGGGGCTGTCCCGGTCGGCGACCGCGCCGGCGAGGACGGAGCCGATGCCGGGGTAGTTGAAGATGGTCTCCACCACGACCGCGCCGCCCAGCAGCATGCCGGTGGAGGTGGCGATGCCGGCCGCGATGGTGGGCAGGGCGCCGGGCAGCAGGTGGTGGGTGAGGATCCGGTGCCGAGGCAGTCCGTCGAGCACGGCGGTCTCGATGTGTGGTGCCCCCGCCTCGTCGGCGAGGGCGGCCCGCACGATCCTGGTGTTCCAGCCGATCTGCGGGATGGCCAGGGCGAGGACGGGCAGGACGAGCATCTGCCAGGAGGCGGGCGAGCCGTCGGCGTCGGTCAGGGTGACGGCGGGCAGCCAGTCGGCCCACAACGCGAAGACGAGGACGAGGGCGACCGCGACGACGAACTCGGGCAGCGCGAGGATGCTGGTGGCGCTCGCCGACAGCGCCCGGTCCAGCGAGCCGCCCGGCTTGGCCGCCGCCCAGCAGCCGAGCGCAACCGAGGCGACGAGGGTCACCAGCAGCGCGAGCCCGCCGAGCAGCAGCGTGTTGGGGAACGGGTGGGCGAGCAGGTCGGCGACCTGCTCGCCGCGTGCGGAGGTGCCCAGGTCGCCGGTGGGCAGGCCGGTCATCCAGTCCCAGAACCGTTCCGCGACCGGCCGGTCCAGGCCCAGCAGATGGCGTCGCTGGGCGAGATCGGCCGCGCTCTCCCCGCGCTCGGAGGTGGCGCGCGCCGCGTCACCCGGAAGCAGCTCGACGGCGGCGAAGACGGCGGCGAGCAGCACGGCCAGTAGCAGGATCCGGCGTGCGAGTACACCGGCCGCGTACAGGGCCGTACGCATCACAGCCGGAACCGGCCGCGGCCCCAAGGCCGCGGCCGGTTCACCCTGGGTCAGCGAGCCAGCCATGCAGTCTCAAGCTGGACGCGCCCGTAGCCGGGCAAGGTGGGCAGGTTGCGCACGGCCGCGCCCGCGAGGTCGATGCCGTCGGCCATGCCCCACAGCAGGTAGCCGGACTCGTCGTACTCGATCTGCTGCAGCTCGTGGAGCACCTTGGCGCGGGCCGCCGCGTCCTTGGTCGCCATCGCCTTCTTGTATGCGGCGTCGAACTCGGCGTTCTTCCAACCCGTCTCGTTCTGCCCGGAGTCGGAGACCATGGTCTTGCTGGCGAAGAACACCACGGAGTCGTTGGTGCCCCAGTACGTGGTGTAGAGGTCGCCCTTGAGCCAGGTCTTGTCCCAGAACGTGGCGGACTCCTGCTTGACCACCTCGACCTTCACGCCGGCCTCGCGGACCTGGGAGGCGAACAGCGTCGCCGACTCGGCGAGGCCCGCGATGTCCTCGGTGGTCAGCAGCTTGTACGTCTTCGACAGGTCGAAGCCGGCTTCCTTCAGCAGCTGCTTGGCCTTGGCCAGGTCGCGCTTCCGCTGCGGGATGTCCTTGGCGTAGGCGGGGTCGCCGGTGCCGAGGATGTCGTTGGTGACCGTGCCGTAGCCGGACAGCACCTGCTTGACCATGGCCTCACGGTCCACGGCCAGCCGCAGCGCCTCGCGCACCTTCGCGTCCGCGAACGGGCCGTCGGCGGTGCGCATGACGATCGGCATCGCCATGTCGTTGGGGCGGCGCACGATCTGTATGTCGTCGCGCTTCTCGGCCGTACGGGCCGCCACCGCGCCGACGTTGGACGCGACATCGATCTGGCCGGCCAGCAGGGCGTTGGCCATCGCCTGGGGGCTTTCGAAGATCTTGACCTCGATGGCGTCGAGGAGCACGTCCCCGCCGTACCAGTCCTCGTTGCGTACGAGACGGGCGTTGCCGGAGCGGAACCAGTCCAGCTTGAAGGGGCCCGTGCCCGGCGCCTTGCCGAGATCCTTGTCCTTGGTGTCCTTCTTCAGGACGAACGTCGTCAGGCGTGTCAGCAGGGGCAGTTCGGCGTTGGCGTAGTCGGAGACCAGCACGACGGTGTCGTCTCCCTCGGCCTTGATGTTCTCAGCCTTGATGCCGGGCAGCCGGGAGGCCCCGGCGGGGGTGTTGCGCAGCCGCTTCAGCGACCAGACGACGTCCTCGGCGGTGACGGGCGTGCCGTCGTGGAACTTCGCTCCCTTGGCAAGAGTGAAGCGCCACGTCTTCAGGTCGTCCGACGCCTTCCAACTGGAGGCGAGGCGGGCAACGGTGTTGGGCTTGGCGCCGGGAACGGTGAGGGTGTCGTAGACGAGAGAGATGATCAGGTAGTCGCTCTCGTTGGCCTGCGTGCCGTGCGGATCCTGCGTGATGGCCGAGGCGCGGCCCAGTGCGCCGACCCGGAGGGTGCCGCCGCGCCGAGGCTTCTCACTGGACTTTGACGGCGACTTGGAAGAGGTCTCGTCGCTGCCGCCGCACGCGGCGAGCAGCGCGGCAGCGCCAATTCCGCCGCCGACCCACAGCACTTGGCGTCTGTTCACGTTCACGTACGACCTCGTTCCACTTGAGCAGGCAGATTGCTTAGGTGTGCCTACCCTAAGAATTTCCTGTACGCAAGCCGTGCGACATCCGCTCTTCTCGGTCTTTGATGCGTCAAGTCCGCGCATTGAAGCACATCATGGCGCGGCGGGCGGAACTGCACCCCGGAAGATGCAGGACCGATAGTTAGGGTTGCCTTACCTAAATTTGATTGGTACGTTTCGGGCCGCGCGTTACACAGACAACACACAGTCAACGCACAGATTGGCGTCTCCGGCACCGCATCCGCGCATCCGCCACCGGCGTCCGCGCACCCGCATGCCCCAGACACCCGCACCCGCTTGCCCCCGCAGCCGCATGCCCCCACATCCGCACCCGCAATGGAACGGACATCTCGCCATGCCCTTGGGAGCCGCACCCATACGGCAGCTCGAACCGCGCGCCGTCGACGAGCTGACCGACACAGCCCAGAAGATCCTCGCCGACTTCGGTAGTTCGGCCGCACGGCCCGAACTGCTCCGACGTGTCGCAAGGGCTGCCGCCGACCTGAGCGACATGACTCGCCACCACTGCCACCCGGTCGACACGGACGACGGCCTCTACGTCCTGCGTGGCCTGCCGGTCGACGACGCCGGAATTGGTCCCACGCCCGGCAGTTGGGCCACAGCGGGCGACCGCGCGGCCGTCTGGGACGTGATCCTGCTGCTGTTCGCCACGGCCATGGGCCACCCGATCGCCTGGGAGGGGCAGCAGGAGGGCCGGTTCGTGCACAACATCGTGCCCTCGCCCGGCCACGAGGAGGAGCAGACTGGTGCGAGCAGCACCGTGCTGCTCAGCCCGCACACCGAGGACGCCTTCCACCCCGGCCGCGCCCATCTGCTGCTGCTCGCCTGCATGCGCAACCACGACGCCGTCGCCACCACCGCCGCCAGCGTCCGCAAGGTCCGCCTCAGCGCCGACGACGTCGCGCTGCTGTCCCGCCCGGTACTGCCGATCCTCCCCGACGACGCCTATGCGGAGGCGCAGTCGTTCGCGGGAGAGCCGCCGAAGGTCCCCGTCCTGTGGCAGACCGTGGCCGGACCGACCCTGCGCTACGACCCCGCCTACACCCCGCTCGACGAGGCGCCCGCCGACTACCGCGCCGCCTACGACCGGCTGACCGCCGAGCTGGAGCGCGTGTCGGTCGCCGTCAGCCTGGAGCCCGGCGATGTCCTGGTCGTCGACAACGACGTCGTCGTCCACGGCCGGGTGCCGTTCAGGGCCCACTACGACGGCACCGACCGCTGGCTCAAGCGCGCCTCGGTGCGCGTCCCCGGGCGCCGCAGCCGGCCCCTGGCCGAGGCCGACGAACACGGCTACGGGCAGGCCGCGCTCGTGGCCCTTGTCTGACTACCTCAATCCGCCCTCGTACGAAGGAAACCGCCGTGATGGGCACCACCGCACGCACGGAGATACCGGCCGACATACCCGAGGACGACAAGACACTGCGCATCCTGAGCACCAGCGACCTCGCAGGCATCGACATCTCCCTGACCGACGTGGTCGACGTCGTCGAGCAGGCGTACCGCACCCTGGCCGACGGCAAGTCGGCCAACCCGCGCAAGCTCACCGTCAAGCCCGAGGACGGCCACTCCGTCTCGTACGCCATGCTCGGCCGGGACGGGGTCCGCGAGGTCGTCGCGATCAAGACGTCGTACAAGCACGGCTTGGACCGCTCCCGCGAGGAGCAGCACTACTACACGGCCCTCACGATCTACGACGACGTCACCGGACTGCCGGTCGCGATGATGGACTGCGGCCGCGTCGGCTCCCTGCGCACCCCGGCCGTCTCCGCGCTGCTGGCCCGTGAGTGCGCGGCGCCCGGCAGCCGCAGCGCCCTCGTCATCGGCACCGGGACGCAAGGCCGCCTGGCCCTCCCGTTCCTGCTCACCACGCTGCCGAACCTGGACCGGCTCATGGTTTACGGCACCCACCCCGACGGCCTCGCCGCGGTCCGTGAACGGCTCCACCACTACTTCCCGGAGAGGGAGGTGGAGGTGGTCGACGACGTGCGGGCGGCCGCGGCCGACGCCGACGTGGTGGTCGCCACCGCGGGACAGCACACGCCTGCCGCCGTGGAAGCAGCCGACCTGAAGCCGGGCGCTCTGTCGATCCTGGTCGGGCACGGCATCGCGCCCTCCACTCTGCAGGAGGCGGACCGGGTCATCGCCACCAGCGAGGCGCAGATGAAGGTCACCGGCACCGACATGGCCGACGCGGACGGCAACTTCCCGCCCGTGGACGCGGAGTTTCCCGAGATCGTAGCGGGCAGGGCCGAGGGCCGGCGCTCGCCCGACGAGCGGATCTTCGCGTACAACAGCGGACTGGTGGTCACCGACATCGCGCTCGGCCACCGGTTCGCGCAGCTGGCCATAGAGCAGGGCTTGGGAACGCGGGTGGCGCTGTGGCGGTGACCAGTTCGTCGGCTGCCCCGCCGCTGCCCGCCCACCCGGATCCGCAACTCGATGCGGTCCTCGGCAGCGGACTGCCGCGGGAGCTGTCGTATGCGCTACGCGGCCCGTTCCACCTGCTGCTGCCCGACCGGTTCGACTCCAATGTGGCTGCGTTCACGCATGCGTTGGCGGAGGCCGGTGTCGAGGGCCGCGTGTACTACGCGAAGAAGGCCAACAAGGCCGCAATCTGGATGGACCGCTGTGCGCTGTCCGACACGGGCGTGGACGTGGCCAGCGCCGGTGAGCTGCGGGACGCGCTCGGCCACGGGGTGCGCGGCGAGCAGATCGTGGTCACCGGGCCCGCCAAGGCCGACGGTCTGCTGCGGGTGGCCGTGCTGCAGGGCTGCCTGATCGCCGTGGACGCGCTCGACGAGCTGGAGCATGTCATCGCGCAAGCAGAGGCAGCCGCACGTCCGGCACGGGTACTGCTGCGGCGGCTGCCGCCTGCCCAGCATCACAGCCGCTTCGGCCTGGACGACAGGGAGATGGAATCCGCCCTCGCCCGGTGCCGGGAGGCCGGCGAAGCGGTCGCGATGGAAGGCTTCTCCTTCCACCTGTCGGGCTACGACACGCGGCCGCGTGCCGAGCTGGCGGGTGAGCTGGTCGACCTGTGCCTGAAGGCGCGGGTCCTCGGCCTGCGGGCGGACCGGATCAGCATCGGCGGCGGGTTCGCCGTCGACTACACCGCCGCCGAGCACTGGGAAGGCTTCCTGCGGGAGCAGCGGCCCGACCACTACCACGCGGGCAAGTCCTTCGCCGCCGCGGACTTCTACCCCTACCACTCGCCCGTGGCGGGCGCCGACGCCCTGCGCGCGGTTCTCGCCACATGCCCGTCCGGGTCCGCGCGCACCCTGGCCGAGCGGCTGCGTGAGGCCGGGGTAAGGCTCCTGCTGGAACCGGGGCGGGCCCTGCTGGACCGGGCCGGGTGCACCGTGTTCCGAGTGCAGGGCGTCAAGGACCGGGAAGGCTACGGCATCGTCACCGTGGACGGCAGCAGCCTGAGCCTGTCCGAGCAGTGGTTCAACAGCGAGTATCTGCCGGATCCGGTGCTGCTTCCCCAAGCCAAAGGCGGTAAGCCGTACGCCGCCTGCGTCGGGGGCGCCACCTGCCTGGAGTCGGACATGCTCACCTGGCGGAAGGTGCTGCTGCCCGTCCGGCCGACCCCCGGTGACCTGCTCGTGTACCCCAACACCGCTGGATACCAGATGGACTCCAACGAGTCCCCGTTCCACGAGCTGCCGCTCCCCCCGAAGGTCGTCCTCGACATCGCCGGCGGCACGACCCGCTGGCGGCTCGACCGCCCTCCACTGGCCTGACTCTCCCCTCCAACCCGAACCTTGGAGCCATCCGATGGACAAGGCGCTCTCGCGTCCCGCCGTGGTCAGCCGGGTCTCCGACCTCATCGGCCACACCCCGCTCTTCGAGCTGTGCCGCACCGACACCGGCAGCCGACTGCTGCTCAAACTCGAGCAGTTCAACCCGACCGGCACCGCGAAGATCCGCATGGCCCGGCAGATGGTCCTCGACGCCGAGGAGCGTGGCGCGCTGCGCCCGGGCGGCCGGATCATTGAGTCCACCTCTGGCAACACCGGCCTCGGCCTCGCCGTCATCGCTGCCGAACGCGGCTACACCTTCACCGCGGTCGTCGACCACCACGCGGCCGCCGACAAACTGCGCGGCATGAAGGCGCTCGGCGCCGAACTCGTCTACGTCGCCGAAGAGGGCGACGAGGAACTGGCCACGGCGGCTCGCGAGGAGTTCGCCGAGCAGTTGGCCCGCGAGGACGACACCGCCTACTTCACCGAGCAGCACAACAACGCTGCCAACGCAGTCGGTTACTACCCGGTCGGCCGCGAACTCGACGCCGCCCTCGACGGCCGCATCGACGTCCTCGTCGGTGCCGTCGGCACCGGCGGCGGCCTGTGCGGCACCGGGCGCGAGCTGCGCAAGACCGTCCCCGGTGTGCGGATCGTCGGGGTCGAGCCCAAGGGCTCCATCGCCTTCGGCCCACCCGCCCATGACTACTACCAGTCCGGCACCGGCACCCCGGAGGGCGCCACGATCGGCCTCCTCGTCGACTTCGACCTGATCGACGAGGGCGTCAAGGTCGGCGACGTGGAGGCATTCGCCACCGCCCGGGTCGTCGCCCGCCGCACCGGGCTCCTGATCGGCGGCTCCGCGGGCGGAGTGGTGTACGAGGCGCTGACCCGGATGTCCTCCCTCGCGCCGGGCACGACTATGGTCGCGCTGGTCAACGACGGAGGCGAGAAATACATGGACACCGTCTTCAACGACGACTGGATGAACGCCCGCGATCTCATCGACACGGCTGTCGAACGCGAGATCGACGAGCTCCTGACCAAACTCCGCGAGAACTGACACCAATGCCGATACCGCTCACCACCCTTCTCCGGGACAGCCGCGCCCTGGCTACCCTGGCCGTACCGCTCGCCCTCACCCAGCTCGCCCAGGTCGCCCTCACCACCACGGACACGGTGATGATGGGCCTGATGGGCGCCGAGGCGCTGGCCGGCGGCGGCCTGGCGTTGGTCATCTTCAACCAACTGCGCACCATGGGCGTCGGCATGGTCACCGCGGTCGGCAACCAGGTCTCCGCCGCCTCTGCCCACGCCGACGACGAGGAACTCACCGAAGAGGCCGCGGAACAGGTCCGGGACGTGGTCCGAGCCGCCCTCGCTCTGGCCACGCTGTCCGGCGTTTTCGGCGCGGTCGTCATCCTGCTGATCGGGTGGGCCGTCGCCTTCCTCGGTCAGGACCCCGACGTCGTCGACACAGCCTGGCCAGTGCTGCTCGCCCTCGCCCCCGGACTGATCCCCTGCCTGTGGTTCCAGGCGATCCGCCAGTTCACCGTCGGCATGCGCCGCCCCCAGGCCCTGCTGCGCATCACTCTCGCCTCCGTCGCCGTCAACGCGGCCCTCAACTGGGCATTCATCCATGGCACCTGGGGCGTTCCCGAGCTGGGCCTGCCCGGCATCGGTGTCTCCACCTCCCTGGTGTACGCGCTCACCTGCGTCGCCCTGTACGCATCGGCCCGCCGCGACCCCGAGCTCGCCCCCCTCCTCGACATCCGCATCTGGAAGACCCGCCCCGCCACCCTGCGCCGACTGACCGGCCTGGGCCTGCCGATCGCAGCCACCTACGGCTCCGAGGCCGGCTTCTTCTCCGTCGTCGCCCTGATCATCGGCACCTTCGGCAGCGCCGCCCTGGCCGCCCACACCGCCGTCAACCAGCTCATCTACATCGTCTTCCAGATCGCGGTCGGCCTGTCCCACGCCGCGTCCCTCAACGTCAGCCGGGAACTCGCCCTGGACCGGATCGCCGCGGCCCAGCGCATCAAGAACACGGCGCTCGCGTGTGCGGCGGCCGTGATGGCCGTGGTCGGCGTCGTCTACCTGACCGTGCCCGGCCTGGTGCTGCGCCCGTTCTTGGACCCGTCGGCCGCCGACGGGCACACGGCGACGGACATCGCCACCAACCTCCTCCTGGTCGCGGCCGTCCTGCAGTTCTTCGACTGCGCCCAGAACATCGGCGTCGGCCTGCTGCGCGGCTTGGACGACACCAAGAGCGGCTTCCGCATCACCCTGGTCGGCTACTGGCTGATCGGACTGCCCGCCGCCTGGCTCCTCGGCCACCTCGCCGGCCTGGAGACGGTCGGCGTCTGGCTCGGCCTCCTCACCGGCCTTGCCGCCACCGCCCTGCTCCTCCTGCGCCGCTACCACCAGGCCCTGACGCTCCGGGGAGCCGGACAGCCGGCCGTCGCCTGATCGGGCACCGCTGGCCCTCCTCTCCAGAGTGTGGGGGTGCGGTGTGGGCTGGCATTCGTGCATCGGTGGTCCGGGCTGAACGAACGGCAACGCGCGCTTCTCGAGCGGCTCGCCGGGGGAGAAGCCTGGAAACTCGGAGCTGGGGGAGTGGCGCTTCGCCTACGCGTTGCGTGAAGTTGGGGGGTGAGATGCGCTTCCGTGCCATTCGGCGCACGGCCGCGGGCCTGGTCCTGGTCCTGCTGCCGCTGCTGGCGGTCGCCTCGTGCGGCGAGGAACCGAAGAAGCACTTCCCGGGCGCCTTCCCGGGCACGCACACCGATGTGAGCGCGGCCCAGGCGTTCCGTGACTTCCGCCTCGATGTGCCGACGTCGGCGAAGGTCGTCGGGTACTACGCGTGGTCCCAGGACGACACGTACCCGATGGCGGCCGTGCTACGGATGCCCTGTTCCGCGGTGCCCGGTTTCGTCTCGGGCAGCGGACTGCGCAAGGCCTCCTCCCGGGAGGGAGCGATCGCCGGTGTCCAGGTCTTCGCAAGGGACCATGGCTGGACCGACGACGACAAGGACGAGCGCTACCTTCGGGACCGGGACCGGCCGGTGGGTGTCGTGACCCATCGGACGGGGACGGAATGCAAGGTGTACCTGCACACGTGACGGACGTGCGGGTCCTCGTGGACGTGGTGGTGGTCGCGTCGGTCGTCCCGGCCGCCGCGATCATCCCGCGTGTCCTGGTCCGCTGCCCCGACCCGGTCGGGGCGGCGGACCGCCGCGTCTCCCACAGGGGCCGCCACGCCCCTTCCCGACCCGCATTTGCGCAGGTCAGGCTGGGCGCGGCGGCTATCTGTCAGAGAGCGCTCAGATGTCCCGGAAGAGACCAGGCGGCCCCGTGACCTGGCACGCTGGACGGATTCACGTTGCTGACCTGCACAGATGGCCTTTCGGCTGTTTCAGGCTCGTGCTCGTTGACGTGGCCGGAAGTCCCAGAAAAGTCCCAGAGGGCTCCCAGTGCTGAAGGACGCCCTTTCGGCTCTGGTGAGGGTGAGGTAGCGCGGTGTGGGCTGGATCCTGTGCGTCGGAGGCCCGCCCTGATCGAACGGCAGCACAGGCTCCTCGAAAAGCCCCGTTGCTGAGCAAGGCCCTGGAACCTGGATGTCGAGTGACTGGCGCTCGGACGATGCCTTGCGGGATCGTGGGTCCCTGATGAGCGACGACGACTCTGCGTTCGCCGGCGGCAGTGAGTCGGCGGTGCCCGCCAAGCCTCGGACGCCCTACAGCGAGCGGCCTGTCGCGCGTGCCCGGCGGGCGAAGGCACAGGAGCTGATCGAGCGGCTCGTCGCCGAGGGGCGCGTCCGGATCATTGATCCCGATGACGACGAGGTCGCGGAGTGGCGGCGCGTCGTCAACTACGCGAAGCGGCACGGCCTGGAACCGGTAGGCAAACGCATCGAGAAGGTCCCGTACGGCGGGCCAGGGCTGGAGCTGTACCTCGCGGAGGGCCCGCATCCCAACGCGCGGAGTCAGCGGCCGAAGGCGGGCCGGGGGCTGGTTCCTGTCCCCGCGCGACTGGGGAACCTGCATCCGATGGTGACAGCACTCAAAGACGACGAGAGTCGGCTGGTAATGCCGTCTGCGCTGCGCCGAAGGTCACTCCTGCTACTGCAGGGACTTGCGGCTGAGGCGGTACGGCGAGGGTACGAGGTGCGGAAGGCCCGGTCGTCCTTCTTCCCGCGTGAGGGTGGAGTGGACGTCGCTGTCGACGGCTTCGCCTATACCGTCACCGTCAGGAAGGAGTTCCCGGAGTCCACAGATCCGGCGCGCTCCGCTCGTCTCGTCGTAGAGCTTGCCCATGGTCTGACCGGTCGGCCTGGTCGCTGGCGGGATCGGCAGAGCCGGACGCTTGAAGAAGCCCTGGGCGTGATCCTTGGAGAGATCGAGACACGAGCTGTGGAGGACGCCCGGCGCAGGCAGGATGAACAGCAGGCCAGGGCAGAACGCGAAGTTCGTTGGCAAGCGGCCATGGACGTGGCGAAGGAACAAGCTGTTCGCGAACAACTTGCCCAGGTGCTTCGTGAAGAGGTCGGGTGCTGGCAAGAGGCTGCTGTCCTCAGTGCGTACTGCATGGCATTGGAACGTCGTATCGGCGAGTTGGACGGTGCTGTGGACGAGTTGGCTCTGGACTCGGCCCGACGCCGTAGCCGGCGACAAGGCCTATTCGTCCCGCGCCAACTGTGCCTACCTGCGGAGACGCCACATCAAGGCGGTCATCCCGGAGAGGAAGGACCAGGCTGCCAACCGGAAGAAGAAGGGCAGCCGGGGCGGCCGGCCCGTCAGCCACGACGCTGATCTTTACAAGGAGCGGAACACCGTCGAGCGCCTGATCAACAAGCTGAAGGCCTGGCGGGGCATCGCGACTCGGTACGACAAGACGCCCGGGAGCTATCTCGCCGGCCTCCACCTCCGGGCCTCGATGATCTGGATCGACGACCTCTCGAACATGATCGCCGCCACTGCAAGCCGGGGGTATCGGTCTCCCCAGGCGGTGAGCCCGCGTAATGCAGCCGCGGTACCCGCGCCTACCGTGCACGGATGACGCGCGCCGTCCCGCGGCTGCCTACCGTGAAGACGTGAGAGTGATCGATCGTGGGCGGGCCATGGCCCGATCCCATCCGCAGGCAGTGGACGCCGCCCTGGCAGCCGCTGTGCTGCTGCTGTCCCTGTTGTCCTTCGTCTTCGCCCCGGGGGGCAGGCGGTATCCCCTCGACGCGGCCTACGTCGCGACCACGCTGGTGGCGAGCGGGGCCGTGGTACTGCGCCGGCACAGGCCCCTCGCGGTCCTCACGGTGACGGTGGCAGCAGCCGTGCTGTACATGGCGATCGATCCGAGGCAGAGACTCGAGCAGCCCCAGTCGGCCCCGCCTCTCGCGGTGCTGGTGGCGATGTACACGGTGGGGCTGTACACGGACCGGCGTACTCCGTGGATCGCGGGTGCCGCGACGGCGTCGGCCCTCTTCGGTGCGTCCGCGATCTTCCAGGAAGGACCGCTGTTCGCCCCCGACCGCGTCGCCATCGTGGCCTGGACGGGGCTGGCAACCGCGTGGGGCTACGCCGCGCGCAGCCGCCGCGCGTACATCGCGGCCATGGAGGAGCGGGCACGGCGCGCCGAGCAGGCCCGGGAGGAGGAGGCCCAGCGGCGGGTGGTGGCGGAGCGGATGCGGATCGCCCGCGAGCTGCACGATGTGGTCGCCCACCACATCGCGCTGGTCAACACACAGGCCGGGGTCGCGGCACACCTGATCCATGAACACCCGGACCGGGCCGGCGAGGCCCTCGGGCACATCCGCGACACCTCGCGGTCCGCGTTGGACGAACTGCGGGCCACCGTCGGCCTGCTGCGACAGTCCGACGACGCGGAGGCGCCCACGGAGCCCATCCCCGGCCTGAGCAGGCTCGACGACCTGGCTGCCTCCTTCGCCCCGACGGGACTGCAGGTGCAGGTGAGCCGTGAGGGGCAGCAGCGCGAGATACCGTCTTCGGTGGACCTGTGCGCATACAGGATCGTGCAGGAGGCGCTGACCAATGTCCGCAAGCACGTCGGTGCCGGCGCGGCCCGGGTGCGTCTGGCGTACGGTGCCGACGAGCTGCGGATCACGGTGGACGACGACGGCCGGGGCGGCGGGGTGTCCGCCGGCGCGGGAACCGGTCACGGGCTGATCGGCATGCGTGAACGGGCCGGGGCCGTCGGTGGCACTCTGCGGACCGGGCCGCGGCCCGGCGGCGGGTTCAGGGTCGATGCGAAACTGCCGATTCCACCCTGAACCTCGACTCCACCGCCCCGAACCTCGATTCCGCCCCGAACCTCGAAGAGGAACAGCTGACATGACCATCCGCGTGGTACTGGCCGACGACCAGAATCTGCTGCGCGCCACGTTCCGGCTGCTGATCGACTCGGCGCCCGGCATGGAGGTGGTCGGAGAGGCCGCCGACGGCCGCGAGGCGTATGAACTGGCCCGCACACAGCGCGCCGACGTGGTCCTGATGGACATCCGGATGCCCGGCACCGACGGCCTCGCCGGAACCAGGATGATCACCGCGGACGAGGATCTCGCCGGGGTGAAGGTGCTGATCCTGACCACTTTCGAGGTCGACGAGTATGTGGTCGAGGCACTGCGGGCCGGCGCCAGCGGCTTCCTCGGCAAGGGCATCAACCCCGAGGCGCTGCTGGAGGCGATCGAGGTCGTCGCCGCAGGCGAAGCCCTGCTCTCACCGGCGGCCACCAGGGGACTGATCACCCGCTTCCTCACCCAGCCCACTGCCATCCCCGACCGGATCCCGGAGCGGCTGGCCTGCCTGACACCGCGCGAGAGGGAGGTACTGACGCTGGTGGCGGGAGGGCTGTCGAACGAGGTGATCGCGGAGCAGCTGTACCTCAGCCCGATGACGGTCAAGACCCACGTCAACCGGACGATGGCCAAGCTGGGCGTACGCGACCGGGCGCAGCTCGTCGTGATCGCGTACGAGTCGGGTCTCGTACGCCCCGGCCGGGCATGAGGTCTCGTACGCCCCGGGCGGGGCATGACACCGGCCGGCGGCGCTGTGGTGGGGCACTCCTCGTACCGCAGACGCGGTACTGCACTCCTCGTACCGCGGATGCGGTACTGCGAAAAGCCCGCGGAGGGCTGACGCCGGGCGGGGGTCCGTGCGGCAAGGGTGGTGAGGCGTCCAGGTGTGTCCCGGACGCCTTGTCTCCACCGGCTGCCGGCGTTTCGCCGGCCGACGACGACAGAGAAGAGCCCCTCGCCGATGTCCTGGCTGTCCCGGGTCAGTCTGACCCACCGCAAACTTCTGGCGCTGATAACGATCATGCTGCTCGCGTTCGGCGTGTACACAAGCACGTCGATCAAGCAGCAGCTGCTTCCCGATACGTCCTTCCCGACCGTCACCGTGACCGCGGCCTATACGGGCGCGTCGCCCGAGATCGTCGAGAAGCAGGTCGTCGAACCGCTGGAGGACAGCCTCAAGAGCCTCGACGACCTCGAGAGCACCACCTCCACCTCCCGCCAGGGCTCGGCGACCGTGTCGCTGAGCTTCGACTACGGCAACGACCCGGACGAGCTGTCCTCGAAGGTCCAAACCGCCGTCGGCAAGGTGTCCGCGCAGCTGCCCACCGGGGTCGAGCCGGAGGTCTCCACCGGCAGCACCTCGGACATGCCGACGCTGACCCTCGCCGCAACCTCCACCAAGGTGAGCCAGCAGGAGCTCGCCGACCGGCTGGAGGACAAGGTCGTACCTGAGCTGAAGGCCGTCGACGGGGTCAACGAGGTCACCGTCACCGGTGTGCGCGACCAGGTCGTCACCATCACCCCGGACACGGACAAGCTCTCCGCCGCCGGGCTCACCACCAAGTCCATCAGCACCGCACTCACCGCCAGTGGCAGCTCGCTGTCGGCCGGCTCGATGGACTCCGGCGACTCCACCGTCAGCCTCGAGGTCGGCTCGGCGATCACCTCCCTGCAGCAGGTCAAGGATCTGCGCCTGACCTCCGCCACGCCCGGCGGGACGGCTGTACGCCTGGGCGATGTCGCCTCCGTGAAGCTCACGAACGCCACCGCCACCTCGCTGACGCGCACGAACGGCGAGCCCAGCCTCGGTGTCTCGCTGACCATGGACCAGGGCGGCAGCGCCTCGTCCATCTCCGACGATGTGAACGCCGAGCTGTCGGACCTTCAGGAGTCCCTGGCCGACGGCGCCGAGCTGACCGTGGTCTCCGACTCGGGCCCGGCCGTGAGCAAGCAGGTGATGGGGCTGCTCGAGGAGGGCCTGCTCGGTCTGCTCATGGCGGTCGTGGTGATCGTCATCTTCCTGCGCTCGATCCGCTCCACCCTGGTCACCGCGGTGTCGATCCCGCTGTCGCTGGTCATCGCGCTGATCGTGCTGTGGCAGCAGAACCTCTCGCTGAACATGCTGACGCTGGGCGCGCTGACCATGGCCGTGGGCCGGGTCGTCGACGACTCCATCGTGGTACTGGAGAACATCAAACGGCACCTCGGCTACGGCGAGGAGAAGAAGCAGGCCGTGCTGAGCGCGGTGCGCGAGGTCTCCTCCGCGGTGACGTCCTCGACCATCACCACGGTCGCGGTGTTCCTGCCCATCGGCCTGGTCGGCGGCTTTGTGGGCGAGCTGTTCGGGCCGTTCTCCCTCACGGTCGCGGCGGCGATGGTCGCCTCCCTGGTGGTGTCCCTGACCATCGTGCCCGCCCTGGCCTACTGGTTCCTCAAGCCCCCAAAGGGGGCGGCCGGTGCGGACCCGGAGGAATTCCGGCGCCGGATCGAGGAGAAGGAGCGGGGCGGCCTCCTGCCGCGGATCTACGTTCCCGTCGTCCACTGGGCCGTACGTCGCCGCAAGACGGTCCTGGTGGCGGCGATCGCGGTGCTCATCGCCACCTTCAGCATGGTCGGCAGCCTGAAGACCAGCTTCCTGGGCGACTCCGAATCGGACACCGTCAGCATCACGCAGAAGCTGGACGCCACCAGCAGCCTGTCCGTCACCAACGCGGCGGCGAAGAAGACCGAGAAGGTCCTTGCCTCGGTCGACGGCATTGAGTCGTACCAGGTGAACATCGGCTCGAGCGGCGGCGGTTCCCCCTTCGGTGGCGCGGGCGGCGGCACGAGCAGCGCCTCGTTCACCGCGAATCTCGCCGACGGCACCGACGGCTCGGCGCTCGAGAAGACGATCGAGAAGAAGCTGGACGCCCTGACCGGCGCCGGCACGTTCACGGTCGGCGCGGGCAGCGGCATGGGATCCAGCAGTGACATCTCGGTCTCGGTCACGGGCGACGACGACACGGCCCTGGCCACTGCCACCGAGCGAGTCACCAAGGCCCTGGAGGGAGTCGACGGTCTGACCGACGTCACCAGCGACCTCGCCGAGAGCGTCCCGCAGATCAGCATCGAGGCCAAGGCCACCCAGGCCACCCAGTACGGGCTCACCGACACCGCCATCGCGGAGGCGGTCGCCCAGGCCGCCCAGGGCACCACCGTCACCCAGGTCACTGTGGACGGCGCCCAGCGCGATGTCGTGGTCAAGGCGTCCGCGGACAGCCCGACGACCCTCAGCGAGATCAAGGCTCTCCAGATCCCGACCACGAGCGGGACCGTGCGGCTCGACAAGGTGGCCACCGTCACCAAGACCGACAGCTCGGTGACCCGCACCCGGGTGGACGGCGAGCAGACCATCACGGTGAGCGGTACGCCGGAGAGCGACGACACCGGTGCCGCGACCAGCGCCGTCACCACGGCCCTGAAGTCCGTGGACATGCCGTCGGGCACGTCCTACGAACTGGGCGGGGTGAGCTCCCAGCAGAGCGAGGCGTTCGGCCAGCTGGGCCTGGCCATGGCCGCGGCGATCGCGATCGTCTTCCTGGTGCTGGTGGCGACCTTCCGCAGCATCCGCCAGACGCTGGTGCTGCTGGTGTCCATCCCCTTCGCGGCCACCGGGGCGATCGCGCTCCTGCTGGTCACCGGCACTCCGCTGGGCCTGGCGGCGATGATCGGCCTGCTGATGCTGATCGGCATCGTCGTCACCAACGCGATCGTGCTGCTCGACCTGGTCAACCAGTACCGCGCGCAGGGCATGAGCGTCACCGAGGCGGTCGTCGAGGGCGGACGGCGGCGCCTGCGGCCGATCCTGATGACCGCACTGGCGACGATCTTCGCCCTGACTCCGATGGCGCTCGGCATCACCGGCGAGGGCGGATTCATCTCCAAGCCGCTGGCCATCGTGGTCATCGGCGGCCTGATCAGCTCGACCCTGCTCACCCTGGTACTGGTGCCGACCCTCTACACGATGGTCGAGGTCCGCAGGGAGAAGCGGCAGCGGCGCCGTGCGGCGAAGCGGTCCGCACTGCCCGCCCAGGACGAGCGTTCCCCGGAGCCCGCCGGGGTCTCCTGACCCGGTACCACTCCGGCCCGCAGGCCCCGGCTACCGGGGCCTGCGGGCGCGCCTATGCACCGACGTGCTTCGGTCCATTCGCGGCCGACCTGGGGGCAGCGAGGCAGAAGCGACTGCGCTGGGAAGCCGCGTTGCAGCAGGCCCGCGCCGAGTACGCCGAGGCGTACCGCGTCAAGCACCTCGAAGCCCAAGCCAAAGCGTGGCGCCGTGCGACCCCGCTTGGCCGAGTGTCTCGGAGCCCCGCGCAGACGACCTGCGGCCATTCCTGCGCGGTTGGAGCCCCTACGGTCCTCATCTCTACTGACCCGACAACATTTCGGAAAACCGTCAGCCGAACCGGACCGTCCACGGACTCCTGACCTGCGCCAGGCCCCGGCTACCGGGGCCTGCGGGCCGGCAGCGCCTGCGGCCGGTGGAGGTGGTGCTCAACGGGCGGCAGCCTTGGCGCGCCCAGACGAGGCATCGCCGCCACCGTGGCACTGGCTCAGAGCTACCGGCTCCACCCCGTCGCGCCCCGGCTCGGGAACCGGCCGACCAGGAGGTAGTACTGCGGCCGGGCCCGTCACCGCAGTTCGGGCGGCAGTCCGGCCCCACGTTTCACCTCGCCGAACCGCCGCTCGAAAAGGCTGAGTTGGGGCAGCGCGGGGGAGGGGGCCGAAGCGAAGGGCGGATACCGGTGCGCCCAGGGTTCGGGGACAACGACCGGGGTGTGTGGCCGGAGGTAGGAGGACACGGATCAGGAACGGCGCAGCTTGATGGACAGCAGGCGCCGTTACGGGGCCACGGTGTTGTCGGTGACGGCGGTCGGCGGGTAGTACCGCCGGCGGCAGCGGGCGCAGGGCATCCAGGGGGCATCCGTACCATCTGGGTGCCGGGCGGTCGGAACGAGTCACGCGACGCCGCACGGTTCGGCGCCGCGTTCCTTGGCCAGCCCCTACTCGGCTGAACGCCGGGCAGGGCCGGTAGGGGTGGGGCCGGCCCTGCCTGACGTCATCGGGGTTAACGGGGGGTCAGCGGGTGACCATGAGCTTGCGGACGCCTTAGTTGGTGCCGGTGAAGTCCATCGGGACCTCCTCCAGCGGGGTGACGAGGCGCAGGTTCGGGAAGCGCTGGAAGAGCTTGGGCAGGACGGTCTTCAGCTCGGCGCGGGCGACGTTCTGGCCGAGGCAGGCGTGGACGCCGTAGCCGAAGCCCATGTGGCGGACCATCTTGCGGTCGATGTCCAGGGTGTAGTTCTCGAAGGCCCGTGGGTCGCGGTTGGCGGCGTTCATGGCGACCACCACCAGATCGCCCGTCTTGATCTGGGCGCCGCCGATCTCCAGGTCCTCCTTGGCCACCCGGCCGAGGCCGAACTGGACGATCGTCAGGTAGCGCATCAGCTCCTCGACCGCAGTGCCGATCTTCTCCGGGTGCTCGACGAGGTCCTTGCGCTGCTCGTCGTGGGTGAGCAGGGTGAGCGCGGACAGGCCCATCATGGCGGCTGTGGTGTCGCGCCCGGCGAACAGCAGGAGCACACCGATGCCGATGAGCTGCCGTTCGGTGAGCATCGCGTCCTCACCCTCGGCCTTGTCGATCAGCTCGGCGAGGATGCCGTCGGTGGCGCCGGTGCGGCGCTTCTCGGCGACCAGATTGGTGATGTAGTCGATCAGCCAGTACGCGCCCTTGTCACGCTCCTCGCGGCTCTTGGCCACGTCCATCATGTCCATGGTGGCGTGGTGGAAGCCGTCGCGGTCCTCGTAGGGGACGCCGAGCAGCTCACAGATCACCAGGCACGGGATGGGCAGCGCCATGGCCTGGACGAAGTCGAAGGTCTCCGGCCCGGCGGCGATGGCGTCCAGGTGCTCGTCGACGATCTTGTCGAGGAGAACCGGGCGCACCACGCCCGGGCGTCCTCGAGGGAGCCGAAACGCTCGGGAAAGTCGTGCCGGTATTTCAGGGTCTTGTACTGGCTCTCGCTGTACGGATTGTCGTTCGACGTCTTCGGCCGCGAATGCGACTTGGTGACGCCCAGACCGGCCATCATCTGGGCGACGTTCTGCGCGACCATCGGGGACCCGCGGTCCGAGAACAGCGATCACGGGTAGACATGGGTGAGGGATTCCGCGACGCACGCCGGTTTGGCGGAACCGTCGAGTTCGAAGGTGAAGATCCGTGTCATCTGCACGCCACCCCGTTTGACCGGCTGCACATTGGCGACCGAGGCGTGCAGGCGCACGCGGCTGCCCATCGGGACCGGAGCAGGGAAACGGACCTTGTTGACCCCGTAGTTGAGTGACATTCCCACGCCGGTGACCTGGAGCAGCTCGGCGAACATGGGGATGCCCCAGCTCAGGATCATGTAGCCGTGAGCGATGGTTCCGCCGTACGGGCCCATCGCGGCGCGTTCGATGTCGGTGTGGATCCACTGGTGGTCGCCGGAGACATCCGCGAACCTGTCGATGAGTTCCTGGCTGACGGTCCGCCACTGCGAGCGGCCCAGATCCCGGCCCGACAACTGTGTGATCTCGGCTATGCCGTTGACCGTGAGGGTCATGGAGAAGGTCTGCTTCCTCGTATGTGCCGGCGGTGTCAGACGGTGATGTGCTCGTAGACCGCGGCCAGTCCCTGACCGCCGCCGACGCACATCGTCTCGAGCCCGTAGCGCGCGTGCCGCCTGTGCATCTCCCGGGTCAGCGTGGCGAGTATGCGGGCCCCGGTCGCACCCACCGGGTGTCCGAGCGAGATGCCGGAGCCGTTGACGTTGATCCGCTCGTGGTCCGCTTCGCCGAGTCCGAGCACGCGGGTGCAGGCCAACACCTGTGCGGCGAACGCCTCGTTGAGCTCGATGAGGTCCATGTCGGACAGTGAGAGTCCGGCCTTGTCCAGGGCGGTCCGGGTCGCCTTGACGGGACCGATTCCCATCGTCTCGGCCGGGACGCCCACGCGGGCGAAGGACACCAGCCGTACCAGAGGAGCCAGGCCGAGACGTTTCGCTGTGGCGCGGCTGGTCACCAGACACGCGGCGGCCGCGTCGTTCTGTCCACTGGCGTTTCCCGCGGTGACCGTCGCGCCGGAGTCGGTGTTCAGCATGACGGGGCGCAGCGCGGCGAGCTGTTCGGCCGTGGTGTCGGGCCGTATGTGTTCGTCGTCCGAGATGGTCGTCTCGCCCTTCCTGGTGCGCACCGTGACCGGGGTGATCTCTTGGCGGAAGAGTCCCGCCTTCATCGCATGCGCGGCACGCCGCTGGGAGCGCAGAGCGAGGGCGTCCTGGTCCTCGCGGCTGATGGCGAACTCGCGGCGCAGGTTCTCCGCGGTCTCGATCATTCCACCGGGCAGTGGATGGCGGGCGCCGCCCGCGGTCACCCGTCCGCGCGCCAGCGAGTCGTGCAGTTGCAGGGCAGGGGCCTTGATGCCCCAGCGCCCCTCGTGCGTGTAGAAGGGGGCCGTGCTCATGACGTCGACTCCGCCCGCGATGACCACCTCGCTGAAGCCTGAGCGGATCTGCATGGCCGCGTCGAGGACAGCCTGCAGGCCCGAGCCGCAGCGACGGTCGACCTGGACTCCGGAGACGCTGTCCGGCAGCCCTGCGTTCATGGCGGCCACCCGGCCGATCGCCGGTGCGTCCGAGGTCGGGTAGGCGTGGCCGAGGATCACCTCGTCGATCTCGTCCGGGCTGATCTCGGTCCGACGGACGACCTCGGCGATGACGTGGGCCGCGAGAGAAGCAGGGGACTGAGATGACAGAGCCCCGCCGAACCGCCCGATCGGCGTACGCACGGGTTCACAGATGACGACGTCGGTGGTGGGCTGCTCGGACATGCGCCGTTCCTTCGCGAGCGGGAGCTGTTGTCCCCACCCTGACACCCACCGACTAAGCCGGTCCAATACCTAATTACTCTTCCATTGAGACCAGAACATTCTCAGAAGAGTTCAGGTCGGGCGGCGTGGGCAATGCCTCCTGAGCGATGGCCAGCACCGTGCGCAGGGCGGCGGAAGGGTTGTCCCGGCGCCAGGCCAGGGCTGCCTGGAGGCGGACGGGCGACCCGGCCAGCGGGCGGTAGACCAGTCCCCTCTGCTGGATGTGCTGGCAGGAGGTGAGGGTGAGCGTCACGCCCACACCGGCCGCCACCAGCGCCAGGATGGTGTGGGAGTCCGGGGCCTCCTGCACCGTTCGTGGGGTGAATCCGGCGTTCTCGCACGCGCGCATCGTGGCATCGCGTAGCGAAGAACCCGCGTTGGCCGGGAAAGTGACGAAGCCGTCGCCCGCCAGAAAGTCGAGGGCGATGCGCTTGTGCCGCGCCAACGGATGGTCCGACGGCAGGGCGCAGACGAGCTCCTCCTCGTCGATCACCCGTGTCTGCACGCCGGGCCGGTTGACCGGCAGGCGTACGAAGCCCAGGTCCAGCGAACCTTCCGCGACCCGGTTCAGCGCGATCGTGGCGTAGGTCTGTCCCTCCAGGACCAGTTCGATGCCCGGATGGGCGGCTGCCACGGCCCGGGTCAGCAGGGGCAGGGTCTCGTGACTGGAGGCTCCGGCGAATCCCACCGTGACCCGACCGAACTCGCCGCGGCCGGCCGCTTTGGCCGCGCGCGTCGCGATGCCGACGTCCTCCAGGACCGTCCGTGCCGGCTCCAGGAAGGACTGGCCGGCGCTGGTGAGCCGCACCGAGCGGGTGCTTCGCTCGAAGAGCTGGACACCGAGTTCCTTCTCCAGCTGACGGATCTGCTGACTGAGCGGCGGCTGGGCCATCTGCAGCCGTTTCGCGGCACGCCCGAAGTGCAGTTCCTCGGCCACGGCGAGGAACGCGTTGATGTGCCGCAGTTCCATGAGGCTCCCTTCCGCGCCCTTACGGCGATTCATAAATTCTGCATCTGTATATGAGCGTAATTCGGTATTGGACGTGAATCAATGGCCGCTGGCACCGTGAGTGAGCGCCTGTCGGCACGGCAGAGGCGCCGGATTACGGCCGCCGCGTGAGCATGCCGGCCCGACCGTGTCCACCCGCATCAGAGAAACGAGGAGTTCGTGCACATCAGGATCGTCGGTGCCGGCGTCATGGGCCGCGGCATTGCCCAGTGGGCGCTGGTCGCCGGTCACACCGTCGAACTCTGCGACGCCCGCGAGGAAGCGGTTCCAGAAGCCGTCGACTTCATCGAGTCGATGATCGAACGCGCCGTACAGAGACAGCGGATGACCTCCGAGGCCGCCGCGGACGCCCTCGGCCGGCTCATCCCGCTCCGCTCCCCGACGGAGCCCGGCGAGGACGTGGGCCTGGTCGTCGAAGCCGTCCTGGAGGAACTCTCCGTCAAAGTCGGGCTGTTCCGCCAGTTGGAAGAGAAGCTGCCTTCGAAGGCGGTCTTCGCGACCAACACCTCCTCGCTGTCGGTCACCCGGATCGCGGCCGGGCTCTCGGATCCCTCCCGGCTCGTCGGCCTCCACTTCTTCAACCCGGTCCCCCTCATGAAGATCGTCGAGGTGGTGCCGGGAGCGCTCACCCGCGCGGACATCCCTCCCGCGCTCGTCGAGCTGGTCCGGGAGACGGGTCACGCCGCGGTGGTCGTGGCGGACACCCCCGGCTTCCTGATCAATCACGCCGGCCGCGGACTGGTCACTGAGGCGTTCGCGCTGCTGGAGGAATCCGTCGCCGACACGACCGGGATCGACCTCATCGCCCGCGACGTGCTCGGCCTGCGGATGGGCCCGTTCGAACTCATGGACCTCACCGGACTGGACGTCACAGCCACGGTGATCGAGTCCATCTGGCAGGGTTTCCGCCACTCCGACCGTCTCCGGCCTTCCTACCTCACTCCACACAGGGTCGCCGCCGGCCTGCTCGGGCGCAAGACCGGCCGCGGCTTCTACACCTACGGTCCCGACGAGCCGTCGACCCTCGGCGAGCCGCTGGTCGACGGCGATGCCAGGCGGCCCGTGCACGTCCACGGCGTAGGGGCGGACCTCGACGCGCTGCGCAAGGCCCTGCATCGTGCGGGCGCCGTGCTGGAGGCCGAGCCGTCGGCGCGCGCCGTGGTCCTGGTCCCCACCTGGGGGACCACGGTCGCCGAAGAGGTGGCCGAGGCCGGCCTGCCGGCGGAACGCACGTTGGGCGTCGATCCCTTGTCCCTGGGCACGCGCCGCCGTGTCCTGGCCGTCACTCCCGCGTCGGATCCGGCCGCGGTACGGGACGCGCGGGCCGTACTGGCCGGAACCGGCGAGCCGGGCAGGTCACACGCGGTGTCCGTCATCCGGGACACCGCGGGGTCGGTCGCGCAACGGTTGCTGGCGTCGATCGTCTCGGTGTCCGCGTCGATCGGCGAACGGTCGATCGCCGCCCCGCACGATATCGACGTGGCGGTCACGGCCGGTCTCGGCTACCCCGTCGGACCACTGGCCTGGGGTGACCGCATCGGCGCTCGCCGCCTGCTGTCGATGCAGCAGGCCCTGCACCGTACGACCGGCGACCCCCGATACCGGCCGACGCGGTGGGTCACCGAGCGGGCCCAGCTCGGCTTGCCCCTGACGGAACGGGGCACCGACCCCGTGCACATCGTGCGCTGAACCACTGCACGCCCATGCCACAGGTCCATGAGAACGGATGAGGGAGCAGGACCCATGTACTCACGGGATTTCGGACTGACGGAGACACAGCGCGACATCAGGACGATGGCCGCGAAGTTCATCGACGAGGAGATCGTGCCCCACGCCCGGGAGTGGGACCGGGCCGAGCGAGTCGATCCGGCGATCGTGAAGAAGTTGGGAGAGCTGGGGTTCCTGGGACTGATGATCCCGGAGAACTACGGCGGGGTGGACGCCGACATGCTCTCCTACGTCCTGGTCACCGAGGAACTCGGGCGTGGCGACTCCTCGGTCAGGGGGATCGTCTCCGTCTCCCTCGGCCTGGTCAGCAAGACCATTGCCACGCACGGGACGGCGGAGCAGAAGGACGAGTGGCTGCCGCGTCTGACCGCCGGCGAGGCGCTGGGTTGCTTCGCTCTCACCGAGCCGGGCACCGGCTCCGACGCGGCCTCCCTCACCACCCGGGCCGGCCGGGACGGCGACGACTGGGTGATCAACGGCAGCAAGATGTTCATCACCAACGGAACCGTTGCCTCGGTGGCCCTCACTTTCGCCCGCACGGGCGACCAAGGCATCACCGCTTTCCTGGTGCCTACCGACACTCCGGGATTCACCGCCACCGAGATCCACGGCAAGCTCGGACTGCGCGGCCAGGCCACCGCCGAGCTCACCTACGACGGCGTGCGCGTCCCGGACTCCGCCAGGCTCGGAGAGGTCGGCAAGGGACTGGGCATCGCCCTCGGGGCGCTGTCCCGCGGGAGGATCTCGGTGGCGGCCGGCGCCGTCGGCGTGGCCCAGGCCGCGCTCGACGCCGCCGTCGGCTACTCCACCGAGCGGACGCAGTTCGGCAAGCCGATAGCGTCGTTCCAGATGGTGCAGGAGCTGATCGCCGAGTCCGCCGTGGACGTACAGGCTTCCCGGCTGCTCACTCACCAGGTCGCCAGGATGGCTGACGCCGGTGCCACACCCAAGGAGTACGCGACCGATGCCTCCGTGGCCAAGTACCACGCGAGCGAGACGGCCGTGCGGGTCAGCAACAGGTGCCTTCAGGTGTTCGGGGGATACGGCTTCATCGACGAGTACCCGGTCGGGAAGTACCTGCGTGACGCACGCGTCCTCACTCTGTACGAGGGCACGAGCCAGGTGCAGAAGCTCATCATCGGCCGCGACCTCACAGGCGTGAACGCCTTGGTTTGACAACTCGTCGTACGGCGACGTTGACGGCCCCGACACCATCGGCACGTCGTGCCGTCCACGCCTCCGTGCCGTCATGTATGCGTTGGGTGAGGTGAGCGCTGCCACCCGGCCCGGTGGCTGCGGCCACGGCCGCTCGGATCGCGCGTTGCAGGGTCTGATGCGGCTGCGACGGGGCGTGGACGGCGTGGACGCTACTCGGAGTCGGCGGTGGCGGACGTCGAGGGGACCGCGCGCTGCGCGAGGCCGCCCTGCAGGAGGACCTCCACGGTCTTCTCGTAGTGCGCTCGCAGGCGCGCGGTGGCGACGTTCACATCACGTGCCAGGGCGGCCTCCAGCAACCCGGCGTGCTCGGCCTCCACATCACGAGACGGCGTACTGGTGCGCGGTGCCGACCACCGGCGGTACAGCTCCGTGGCGTCGAACAGGCCGCCGCACATGTCGAGCAGCACCGGTACGCCGCAGGCTTCGATCAGCTTGTAGTGGAACTCCCGGTGCGCCGCTGACCATTCGTCGCTGGTGTCCGCGGGTGCCTCCGGCCGCCGTCGAGGTGTCTTGGCCAGCCGGTGGTGGCAGGCGATCAGTTCGGACTCCCAGGTCACATCGCCCCGCTCGAGCGCCAGCCCGAGGGCCAGAGACTCGAGGTGGCAGCGGACGAGGGTGAGGTCCTGCAGCTCGTTCGCACACAGGCGGGGGACGAAGAAGCCGCGGTTGGGTTCGAGGGTGACGAACTTCTGTCCGACCAGGCGCGTGAGCGCTTCTCGTACCACCGTCGTGCTGGCGCCGTACTCGGACGCCAGGGCGGCCGGCCGCAGTCGCTCGCCCGGAACCCAGCGTCCACGCAGGATGTCGGACCGCACACGCTCGTGCACGTCGGCACCCAAGCTGTCGGATGATCCCCGTTTCGCCATGGCCCAGACCATAACATGAGGATAAGAATATATTCTCTATTGACAAGTATTTCATCGGCTCGTAGCGTCCCGCCTCACCGGACAACGGTCGCACCGCCATCGCGGGACGCGGCGCGGGTGACCCTGTCACGGATCTCTGCGGCCACGGCCCTACCCATCACACGGAGTCGCGATGAATGCTTCCGCGGGTCAATCAACAGATATCGCCACAAGACGCAGAGAGGTTCGACGCGTACTGGCGTCGAGCTATCTCGGCACGACGATCGAGTACTACGACTTCCTGATCTACGGGGCAGCGGCGACCCTCGTCTTCAACAAGGTCTTCTTCGCGGACCTGCCGCCGCTCGCGGGGACGATCCTCTCCCTGGCCACGCTGGCCATCGGATACATCGTGCGCCCACTCGGCGGCGTGATCTTCGGCCACTTCGGCGATCGCGTCGGACGTAAGTCCATGCTGGTGCTGTCGATGCTGATGATGGGCATCGCGAGCATGTTGATCGGAATGATCCCCAGCCCCGAGCAGATCGGGATCGCGGCACCTATCATCCTGGTCCTCCTCCGGATGGTGCAGGGCATCGCGGTCGGCGGCGAGTGGGGCGGGGCGTCGTTGATGGCGGTCGAGCACGCGGGCGACGGGCGTCGTGGCTTCGCGGCCGCGGTGGCGAACGCCGGGGGCCCGAGCGGGGCGGTACTGGCCGCGCTCGTCCTGGGCATCGTCTCGCTCATGCCGGCGGACGCGTTCTTCGCCTGGGGCTGGCGGGTGCCCTTCCTGCTCAGCGGCGTGCTGCTGGTGATCGGCCTGTGGGTCCGTCTGCAGATCGCGGAGTCGCCGGTGTTCCTGGAGGCGCTGCGGCGTAAGGAGGCCGCCGGGCGGTCCGCGCCGCCGATCGTCGAGGTGCTGCGGCGGCCGGGCCTGGTGATCGTCGTCGCGGTCAGCGTGATGGCGGCGATGGTCTACCAGTCGCTCCTCGCGACGATCGGCCTGACCATCGTGGTCGAGGGCGGCGTGTCGCGGTCCACCGCCCTCCTGCTGCAAGCACTCGCTTCGGTGGTCAACATCTTCAGTGTCATCGGGTTCGGCACGCTGTCCGACCGGATCGGGCGCCGACCCGTGCTGCTCGGCGGAGTCATCGCCGGTGGCGTCCTGATCTACCCGGTGCTCCAGTTGCTGGGCAGCGGATCGCAGTGGCTCGTTCTGGCCGGGTTCCTGCTCGGCTACGGGCTGGTGGTCGGTTCCCTGCTGGGCGTCGCCTCGTCGTTCATCACCGAGCAGTTCGGCGCGGAGCACCGCTACACCGGAGCGTCGCTGGGCTACCAGCTGTCCGCCACGGTCGGCGCCGGATTCACACCGATGATCGCGGGAGCACTGCTGGGTGCCTCCGGAGGCAACGGCACCTTGCTCATCGCCGGGTTCGTCGGCGGCGTGTGCCTGCTGAGCCTGATCGCGATCCTGCGCGTCACCGAGTCCTACCGCACCTCCTTCGCGCAGCCGGCTCCCGAACCGCGACTGGCAGTCGCCGAATAACGCGTCCCTCGTCGTTCCAACGTGCCCATCGGGCCTTGGAGCGACGAGGGACGAGCAAGGGCGGCGGCTCGTCAACGACAGGCGTGGCCGCCGCCCCGACCCCCATCCCTTTCGAACAGGAGTAGTACGACCATGAAGCTGGCAAGTTTCCGCAAGGACGGCATGGAGTCGTTCGGTGTCCTCGACGGCGAGAAGATCATCGACGGTGGCGGCCTGCTCTCCGGCCGCTACCGGAGCATCCGCGACGTCCTTGAGCACGACGCGCTGAGCGAGGTTCGTGCCGCTGCCCAGGGCGCCGACGTCGACTGCTCGCTGGCGGAGGTCGAGCTGCTCCCCGTGATCCCCGACCCGGGCAAGATCCTCTGCGTCGGCGTGAACTACCACGCCCACCGGGAGGAAGCGTCGCGCACAGCGGCCGAGTACCCGACCGTCTTTCCCCGGTACGCCGATTCCCAGGTGGGCCACGGGAGCCCCCTGATCAAGCCGCGGGAGACCGAACGGTTCGACTACGAGGGCGAACTGGCCGTCGTCATCGGCAAGCCCGGGCGCCGGATCGCCACCGCCGACGCGTTCGACCACGTCGCCGGGTACGCGTGCTACAACGACGGCAGCGTGCGGGACTGGCAGCGCCACACCCAGCAGTGGATGCCCGGCAAGACCTTCCCCGGAACCGGTGGGTTCGGCCCCGCCCTCGTGACGGCGGACGAGGTGCCCGACGTCCGCGCGCTGACCCTGACCACGCGGGTCAACGGCGAGGTCAGGCAGTCCGCCGGCGTGGCCGACCTGGTCTTCGACATCCCCTCGCTGATCGCCTACATCTCCACGTTCACCCCCCTCAACCCGGGAGACGTGATCGTCACGGGCACCCCGGGCGGTGTGGGCCTGTTCCGCGAGCCTCCGACCTTCCTGCAGGACAGGGACACCGTCTCCGTGGAGATCAGCGGTATAGGCACCCTCGTCAACGTGGTCGCCGACGAGGCGGCCTGACGATGCCCATCAACAAGATCGTGACGGCTGCCGAGGCGATCGCGGCCGTGGGAGACGGGGCCGTCGTCGCGGTGGGAGGGTTCGGTCGGTCCGGGGTTCCCGTCGCCCTGGTGGACGCGCTGCTCGACAGCGGCGCGAAAGACCTGCACGTCGTCTGCAACAACTGCGGCCTGGACGGGTGGGGGCTGGGCCGCATACTGGAGGCGGGCCGGATCGCCAAGGTGACGATGTCGTACATCGGCGAGAACAAGGAGCTCCAGCGCCGCTACCTCGCCGGTGAGGTCGAGGTCGAGCTGGTGCCGCAGGGCACGCTGGTCGAGCGGGTGCGCGCGGCCGGCGCCGGCATTCCGGCCTTCTACACGCCGACCGGTGTGGCGACGCTGGTCCAGGAGGGCGGGCTGCCGCTGCGCCACGCCCCGGACGGGACGGTGGCCCGGGCTTCCGAGCCGAAACCCACCGCGACGTTCGACGGTGTCGTGCACGTGCTTGAGCACGCGATCACACCGGACATCGCCCTGGTCCACGCCGAACAGGCCGACCGTTGGGGAAACCTGAGGTTCCGGGTCACGGCGCGCAACTTCAATCCGGTGTTCGCCACGGCCGGACGCACCACGATCGCCGAGGCCCGGCACATCGTCGAGCTCGGCCAGCTGTCCGGCGACGACATCCACCTGCCCGGCGCGTTTGTGGACCATGTGGTCGCCGGGCCGATCGATCCCGCGGAGGCGGCGATCGCCCCTGGGCCGGCGAAGGAGGTCCGCCATGTCCTGGAGTCGTGACGAGATGGCGCGCCGAGCGGCACGCGAACTGCGCGACGGTGAGGTGGTCAATCTCGGGATCGGCCTGCCCACCCTCGTTCCCGGCCACCTCCCGTCCGGCATCGAGGTGATGCTGCACAGCGAGAACGGGATGCTGGGCGTCGGTCCGTACCCCGACGACCATGCGGTCGATCCGGAACTGATCAATGCCGGCAAGGAGCCGATCACCTCGGTCGACGGCGCGTCCTTTTTCGACTCGGCGATGTCCTTCGGACTGATCCGTGGCGGACACGTCGACACCGCGATACTGGGGGCCTTCCAGGTGTCGGCCTGCGGTGACCTGGCGAACTGGATGGTGCCGGGCGCAGTGGTGCGGGGAATCGGCGGTGCGATGGACCTGGTCCACGGCGCCCGACGGGTGATCGTACTGATGAGCCACAGCGACCGGTCGGGGCGGCCGAAGCTCGTCAGCACCTGCGATCTCCCGCTCACCGGTCGCCAGGTGGTCGACACTGTCATCACCGACCGCGGTGTCTTCGACATCACCGAAGAGCGTGTGGTCGTTCGCGAGCTGGCCCCCGGTGAATCGCTGGAGGAGGTCCAACGGTTCACCGAGGCCGATCTGGCACTGGCCGAGGAGGTTCCGGCATGACGGACATCGCGATCGTCGGCGCCGGCCCGACCGGCCTGATGCTGGCCAACCTGCTCGCCCAGCACGGCGTCTCCGTGACGGTCCTGGAATGCTCGGAGGGCGTCTGCTCCGAACCACGTGCGGTGGCGCTGGCCGACGAGTCGCTGCGGGCCCTGCAAGCGCTCGGGCTGGTGTCCGCCCTCGCGCCGAACATGGTCCTGAACTCGGCGGCGCACTACTTCGGCCGCAACGGCCGGCGGTTCGCCGTGGCCCGCCCCGGCCAGGGACGCTTCGGGTATCCCACGAAGAACCTCTTCGACCAGCCCGAGCTGGTCGAGGTGCTGGGCAAGGATGCTGTCGACCGGGGCGTGGACGTCCGCTACAGCGTGCGCGTCAGCGATATCAGCCAGGACGCCGACGGCGTCGCCGTCATCACCGCCGACGGCACGGAACTGCGCTGCCGGTACCTGGTGGCCTGCGACGGCGGGGCCAGCACCGTCCGGGAGAAACTCGGTATCAGCATGTCCGGCTCGTCCCAGACCGAGCCATGGATCGTGCTCGACATGGTCAACGATCCCCATGACGAGCGGGCCTCGATGTTCTACTGCGACCCCGAACGCCCCACCGTCGTGGTGCCCGGTGTCCGCGGACGCTGTCGCTACGAGTTCATGCTGCTGCCGGGTGAGAACGCCGAGGCCGTGCTCACCGACGCGTTCCTGACCGAGCTGCTGAGCCGGTACCGTCCGTTCGACCCGGCCGACGTGCGGCGGAAAGCCGTCTACGTGGCACACCGCCTGATCGCCGACCGCTGGCGCGAGGGCAGGGTGTTCCTCGCCGGGGACGCGGCGCACATGATGCCCCCGTTCGCCGGACAGGGCTTGAACTCGGGCATCCGGGACGCCCGGAACCTGGCCTGGAAGCTCGCCGCAGCCGTCTCCGGGCAGGCCGGCCCGGCACTGCTGGACAGCTACGAGCTGGAACGCCGGCCGCACAGCAGGCAGATGGTGAACCTCTCCGCCACGCTGGGCCGACTGGTCATGACGACCAGCCGGGTCCAGGCGCTCGCCCGCGACGTGGTGTTCGGTCTGCTCCGCCTGGTTCCCCCGGCCCGCAGATACCTCACCGAAATGCGGTTCTTCCCCACCACGCGGGTGTCCGACGGATGCGTCGCGGCACCGACGGGCGTCGGCCGTGATCTGCTCGGCAGGCAACTTCCGCAGCCCATGGTGATCGACTCGGCCGGCGTCCGCCGCCGGCTCGACGAGCCGCTCGGGAACGGGTGGGCGGTGCTGGCCCTCGGGACGCGCCACGACCCCGAGGCGTTCACCGCGGTCAGCCGATCGGCCCTAGCCTCCCTCGACCCCCGTTACGTGTCACTCCTCCCGCAGGGCCGGATCCCCCGGGAGTGCTCCGCGGCCACGGCCGTCGCCGAGGCCGAATCGCTGCTGCCGTTCCCCACCGACGGCACCACATGGCTGCTGCTCGTCCGACCGGACCGGTACATCTGCGCGGCCTTCAGCCCCGCGGATGCCGAAGAGGTCGCCGCCTCGCTCGCTCCCTACCTGCCGGTCCTGGGATCGCGCCCCGTGACGAACGGCCCCGGCCACTCGCAAACCGACCGATAAGGAGTACGTCATGGGCCTTCACACGATGCGCCGGATCACGTTGGGTGTGCCCGACGTGACACAAGTAGCCGATTTTTACGAGGACTTCGGGCTCAAGCCGCTGGGCGATGGGCGGTTCGCCACCCGCGACGGGGGCGAGCAGTTGCGACTCGTCACACAGCCGACCCGTCGGCTGGTCGACATGACCATCGGCGTGGACGATCATGACGACCTGCTCCGGGCACAGTCCCGTTTGACCGCCCAGGGCTTCGCCGCCGAGCTGGGAGTGGCCACCCTGACCGCGGTCGAGCCGGTCACCGGCGTCACCGTCACCCTGGAAGTCCAGGAGCCGATCACGCAGACCGGCGTCGGCGAACCGGAGACCTACAACGCCCCCGGGCGGGTAACACGGGTGAATGCACGGGCCGCGGCGCTGGACCGCGCGGGAAGGGTACGCCCACGCAAGCTCGGACACGTGGTGCTCGGTTCCACCGATCTGGAGACCAGCATGCGGTTCTTCCGGGACGGCATCGGGTTCAAGGTCAGCGACCAGATCAAGGACCGCGGCTCGTTCATGCGGTGTTCCACCGACCACCACAACCTTCTCGTGCAGAACACGCCGGTCAACTTCGTGCACCACAGCTCCTGGCAGGTCGACGACGTGGACGAGGTCGGCCGAGGCGCGTCCGCCATGCTGGAGCAGGATCCCGCGCGGCACGTATGGGGGCTGGGGCGCCACCACGTGGGGTCCAACTTCTTCTGGTATCTGCGGGACCCGTCCGGAACCTTCGCCGAGTACTACAGCGACCTCGACATGATCCTGGACGACCAGCTCTGGAAGCCCGAGGTGTTCGAGGGAAAGACCGCCCGCTACAACTGGGGCCCGCCGCCGCCCCCGTCGTTCACCCGCCCCGACGACCTCGCCGAACTCATGACAGGCGCGCACGCGCCCGCACGGTGAGGCCGCTCATCAGGCCCGAGAGTCCCGGCGAAAGCCCCACGACACGGATCCAGGAAGCTGCGATGAAGGCAATTCGATACGTCGATCACGGCGGTCCAGAGGTACTGCGCTGGGTCGAGACACCGGCCGCCGAGCCCGGGCCCGACGAAGTGGTCATCACCGTGGCAGCGTCCGCGTTGAACCGCGCCGACCTGAGCCAACGGCGGGGCCGCTACCCGGTCCCGTCAGGAACAGTGGACATCCTGGGGCTGGAATGTTCCGGCACCATCACCCAGGTCGGCGCCGGGGTGACCGGCCGGCGTGTGGGCGACCCGGTCTGTGCCCTGCTGACGGGGGGTGGCTACGCGGAGCAGGTCGTCGTGCCGGCGGATCAACTGCTGCCAGTCCCGCAGGGCATCGGACTGCTCGAAGCGGCCGCACTGCCGGAAGCGGCCTGCACGGTCTACTCGAACCTCATCAGCGACGGTGGGCTCAAGGCCGGTGACACCGTACTCGTGCACGGTGGGGCGTCGGGCATCGGGACGATGGCGATCCAGGTGGTGACCGCTCTCGGCGCGCGAGCGGTGGTCACCTGCGGCTCGGACGAACGCGCACAGCGCTGCCTCGAACTGGGTGCCGTGGCCGCGGCGAACTACCGTTCCGCCGACTTCGTCCGCACCGTCCACGAGGCCACCGACGGCCGGGGCGCCGACATCGCCCTCGACTGCGTCGGCGGCCCCTACCTGGCACGCAACATCGACGCCATCGCCGATGACGGGAAACTACTCATCATCGGACTACAAGGGGGAAGCAGGGCAGACGTCGACCTGGAACCGATCATGCGACGCCGCCTCACCGTCCGCGGTTCCACACTGCGCGCCCGCTCACGCCCCGACAAGGCACGCATCGTCGCCGGCACGGCAGCGCACATCTGGCCGATGGTCGCCGCAGGCACGGTTCGGCCCGTGATCGACTCCATCGTGCCCATGCCCGATGCCGCCCGCGCGCACGAGTTGATGGAAGACGGTCGCCATTTCGGCAAGATCGTGCTGTCTCTCGCGGCCGACACCGACGGCGGCAGCACCGGCCATCTGGCTCCCCGCTAAACGGCAAGTCCTAACTTCACGGCCTTGAGCTTTGGGGGGCGGTGAAGTCTGCGAAGCGGGAGGCGTCGGGCAGGCTGGAGGCGGCCACCTCGGTGGTGAAGCCCGCCAGGTCTTCCTCCCTCGAGCCGCCGACGGCGGTGAAGAAGACGTGTGGGAGTCCGGCCTGTTCCAGGAACTCTTCCACCAGGCGGGACTTGCCGACCCGGCGGCGCCCGCGGATCAGTACCGCTCGCCCCGGCCGTCCGCCGCGCCCGCCGGTGGAGACCGGCTGCAGGAGGTCCTCCAGGAGCCCGAGCTCGGTGCGGCGTCCGATGAATCCGTTCATGGGTGCGCTTCCTCGCTATGCGGTCCTAGGGGGCTGGAAACTTGCCTCAATTTCTCTGATGCAAGTGTCACACTCCGTTGTTCGTGGTCGCATTCGAAGGCGAGAATCAGGCTCTTTGGGGCTGTTGGCGCGGGTTCCGTTGCCGGTGTGACCATGGAGGTAGGGAGGCCGCCGATATAGTCCGTCGGTGCTCGGGTCCTGTCGTCAAAATCCCGCCTGCCGGGCGACGCCATGCACGCTCCAGAGATCTCTAAAGGTGCGGGTTACGGGGTGCGGTGACGGCTAGATGAAGGCTGCGGCATGCCGATGTCGGTGGCGGTGGGCTGAGGGCGGATGAGCGGGCTCGGCAGGAGCAGGTCCGGCTGGAGGCTGTCGATCTGATCGAGGCTGGGGCCAGTGACCGGGGCGAGGTGGACCGGGTGGTGGTCGGCGGCGCACCGGTCGGCGGGCGTCGGGTGTATTACCGTTCAGGAACGCGCAGGACCTTGCTGGGGGAGAATCAGTGGGCGCTCGGATTCTGGTGGCCGAGGACGACGAGAAACAGTCTCGACTGATCCGGATCTATCTGGAGCGGGAAGGAAACGCGGTGCAGGTCGTGGCCGACGGCCGCGCGGCGCTGGAACGGGCCCGCTCGTCGAAACCCGATCTGATCGTTCTCGATGTGATGCTGCCGCTGGTCGACGGACTTGATGTGTGCCGAATTCTGCGCACCGAATCGGACGTTCCTATTCTGCTTCTCACCGCCCGCACCACCGAGGAGGACATGCTCCTCGGCCTCGACCTGGGCGCCGACGACTACCTCACCAAGCCCTACAGCCCCCGCGAGCTGACCGCGCGGGTACGAGCGCTGCTGCGCCGGTCCGGGAAGCCCGCCGGTTCGGCGGAGCCCGCGGTGTTGCGGGTCGGCGCGGTGGAGCTGGACACGGCGCGCTTCGAGGTCCGGGTGGCGGGGCAGCCCGTGGTCCTGACCGCCAAGGAGTTCGCCGTCCTGGAGGCGCTGGCCCGGGAACCGGGCCGGGTCTTCACCCGGGCGCAGATCATCGAGCGCGTCTTCGGCTTCGACCACGACGTGCAGGAACGGACCGTCGACGCCCATGTGATGAACCTGCGCCGGAAACTGGAGGCGGACCCCGGGCGCCCCCGCCACCTGGAGACGGTGTACGGCCGGGGCTACCGCCTCAACGACGGTCCGGGCTCAGCGCCCTCCTGACGCGCCGCCTCCCGGAGCCGTGGGCAGGACGATCGTGAACGTCGTGCCCACCCCGACCGTGCTGCGCACCTCGACCGTGCCTCGGTGATCGGTGACGATCTGGCGGGCGATGGACAGGCCAAGGCCGCTGCCGCCGGTCGCCCGGCCCCGGGACGCGTCCGCTCGCCAGAAGCGGTCGAAGAGATGCGGCAGGTCCTGCGCCGCTATTCCCTTGCCGGTGTCCCGTACCTCCACGACGGCGAGCTCGCCCCGGGGGATCAGGGCCAGGGTCACGCTGCCGCCCGCCGGGGTCGCGCGCAACGCGTTGCCGACCAGGTTGCCTACGACCTGGCGCAGCCGGTCCGGGTCCGCGGTCACGAACACGGGCCGCGGTGCTTCCAGTTCGAGTGCGACGCCTGCTGCTTCGGCCTGGGCGCGGTGGGCAGTGCGGCCGGCTTCCAGCAGTTCCCTCAGGTCGACCTCGGTGGGGTGGTAGGTGAGCGTGCCGGCCTCCGCCAGCGCGAGGTCCTGAAGGTCGTCCACGACCCGCTGCTGCAGCATCGCCTCCTCGTGCAGGGAGGCGAGCAGTTCGGGGGTCGGTTCGACGACGCCGTCCCGCAGGGCCTCCAGATAGCCGCGCAGATTGGCCAGCGGGGTGCGCAGTTCGTGCGCGATGTCACCGGTGAGGCGGCGTTGGCGTTCCTCGCCGGCCTGGATGGAATCGGCCATGCGGTTGAAGGCGCCGCCGAGCTGCGCGATCTCGTCCCGGCCGGAGACGGGGACCCGCCGTCCCAGATCGCCCTCGCCGAGCCCCTTCGCGGCGAGCGTCATGGCACGGACGGGGCGCAGTACGGCCCTGCTCAGGAGCAGGGCACCGAGGACGGCCGCGAGGGCGACCCCCACCGCGACGGCCACGGTGGGCGCGGCGGCCAGGGTGGGCGGTGACTCGTTCTGGACGCCCAGGCGGATCTCCAGGCGCGGCGGGGCGACGGAAGCGGTCCGTTCGTTGAACACGCGTTGCAGGCAGGCGGTGAACCCCCGCCCGGTCCCGCACGAGCGGACCGCGTCGAGGTCCCGCGCGGTCAGCGGGTGCGCTCCCGGCTTCGGCTCATCGCACTGCGCGGGCCGCCGGTCGGTGCTGATACGGGGCACCCCGAAGTCGTCCGCGGCGGCCGTCACCTCCGCCCCGGCCCGGGTCAGACAGGCCGCGTACACCGCCTCGGCGCGGTAGTCGGCGATCGCGGTGGCGGCGATTTTCGCCGAGGTCTGCGGTACCCGGCCTTCCGGGAACCGCAGGACGGGGCGCGGATTGACCAGGACCGGAGGCTGGCTGCTCAGAGCACGGGGATCTCGGCCGGCGAGGGCGTCGGAATCGGCGAGCAGGACGTCCGACTCCGTGACGACCCGGATGCGCTGGCCGGTGTCCCGGGCGAGCTCGGCCACCGTCGGCGAGAGCCCTTCCCAGGTGCCGTGCGCGAATCCGTACGCGCGCAGTTCGCCGGTGATCCGGGAGACCTCCTGACGACCGGCCGTGACGGTCTCCTGGACCTGGCGGTTGGCCTGCCGCAGCGTCAGCCACGCGGTGGCGGCGGTGGCTGCCAGCGCCACCAGCATGAGCAGGCCGAGGACGCGGAGCCGGAAGCTCACCGTGCCTCCTTCGGAGGTGATCGCACGCTGCCGCGCACGCCTCGTGCGGTACGACGGTCTCGGACAAGGACGGCAGCTCCCGGGGTGGAACGGCGAACGGGGCCGACATGCGAAGTGGCTCCGGCACAGGCTGTGGCATCAACGGCATCGCCTGCGACACCAGCGCGCTCGACTGGCGCTGTCACACGTCGGCGAGGACGGCTAACGTGGCTACGGGGCTGCTGTGCGCACCTGAGCAGCGTAGGGGCAGTCCCGATCGGGGGCGCCCCTACCCTGCCGGGGTGCCGATCTGCGCGTCGGGCAGCGCTCATGTGCCGGACAGTGCCTCGGTGGGCGACAACCTGCTTGCCCGGACCGCCGGATACAGGCCCGCGATCATGCCGATGACCAGCGTCGAGGCGATGCCCGCCGCGCTTGCCCACGCCGGGACGACCGTCGGCCAGTCGCGGCTGACGGCGTACCCGGCAGTGATCAGCGTCCCGAGCACCGTCCCTCCGAGCCCGCCGATCAGCGACAGCAGCAGGGACTCCGTGACGAACTGCAGGCGGATCTGCCCCCGTCGCGCCCCCAGGGCACGGCGAAGGCCGATCTCCGGGCGGCGTTCCAGCACCGAGATGACCATGGTGTTGCTGACACCGACCCCGCCGACAAGGAGTGCCACACCGCCGAGGCCGAGCAGCAGGCCGGTCAGGGCCGACTCGGTGACCTCGCGTGCCGCGAGTGCGTCGGAGGGGCGGGAGACCTGCACCTCGCCGGGCTTCTCGGGGTACGCCGTGGCCGCCAGTACCGCCCGTACCGAGGCGACCTGGCTGTCCTGCGCACGGACGTACACCGTCGACGGATGGCCGTCGAAGCGGAGGTAGGTCTCGGCGGCCGACCAGCCGACCAGTGCGGCGCTGTCGATCTCCGGCGCGAGCGGTACAGGATCGAGGACGCCCACCAGCGAGAACCAGCGATCGCCGAGCCAGACCCTGGTTCCCGGGGTGTGGACGTCGAGCCGCTGGGCGGCGGTCGCCCCGAGCACGACAGCCGGGTACTGCTCCGTCGCGGAGTCCAGCCAGCGCCCCTCGCGGACGTGCCCGCCGACGGTCGGCAGGAGGTCTGAGCCAGCCGCCAGGACACTGAGGGATCCGGTGCGGCCGACGGCGATGCGTTCGTTGCGGTAGATGTTGGCCCCGGTCTCGCCGGTGGCGGCGACCTGCTGCACCGGGGGAACCCGGTGGATCATCGCCACGGCCTCCGGGGGAAGCTCGGCGGCGTCGCCGGACAGGGTCTGGCCGGGGGCGACCCGCAGCAGGTTTGTGCCGAGGGCGTCGAGCCGGCGGTCGACCTCCGCCTGTCCGGAGCCGGAGATGCCGACCACCGCGATCATCGCGGCCACACCGATGGCGATACCGAGCGCGGAGAGGAAGACCCGCAGCGGACGGGTCCGCAGGCCGGTGCCGCCGAGCCGTACGACGTCCGCGGGACCGAGCCGCGCGGCACGCAGCCGCGGCCGTTTACGGCCCGGGGCCGGGCCCGGCCCGGGGGCAGTGGCGTCCGACGGCGTGGGGGGCAGGGCGGCGCGGAATTGCAGGGTCTGCGGGTCCGGGGACTCCGTCGCCGTGGGAGGGGTATTCGGGGTCGGGGACCCCGCCGCCGCGGAGGGGAACTCCGAACCCGAATACCCCGCCACCGCGGAAGGGAACTCCGGGTCCTGCCGGTTCGTCGTACTGTCCGTCATCGAGGTGCCCCGATCGTCGTGCGCTGTGCCGTGTCGGCGATCAGACGGCCGTCGTGCATCTCGATGCGGCGCGGCAGCTGGGCGGCGATGTCGCGGTCGTGGGTGATGATCACGACGGTCGTGCCGGCGGCGTTCAGTTCCCGCAGCACGGTGAGGACGGTCGCGCCCGACGCCGAGTCGAGGTTTCCGGTCGGCTCGTCCGCCAGCAGCACCGACGGTTCGCCGACCACCGCGCGGGCGACCGCGACCCGCTGCCGCTCGCCGCCGGACAGCTGGTGCGGCAGGTGGTGGACGCGGTGGCTGAGCCCGACGTGGGCCAGCGCCGCCGCGGCCCTGGCCCGGCGCCGGCGCAGCGGGACGCCCGCGTAGAGCAGGCCGTCCGCCACCGAGTCCAGTACGGGGACACCGACCGCGAGGTGGAACTGCTGGAAGACGAAGCCGATCCGGGTGGCCCGCAGGGCGGAGACCTCCCGGTCCGACAGGCTCGCCACGTCGTGGCCGTCGACCAGGACCCGGCCGGCCGAAGGACGGTCGAGGCTCCCCATGAGGTTGAGCAAGCTGGACTTCCCGGAGCCCGACGTGCCGACGATCGCGACCAGTTCGCCCCGTTCGATGCCCAGACTCACGTCCCGTACGGCCGCCACCCCGCCGGGGTAGATCTTGGAGACCGCGTCGAACTCCACGACCGCCGTCACTCCGGGATCCTCACCTTCATGCCCTCGCGGACCGCGGGACCGCTCACCTCCACGTCGCCGTCGGCGAAGAGACCGGTCTTCACGGCGACGAACCGGCCGTCTTCCGTCTCCAGCCCGTGGCCGCCCTCGGCGAGTGCCACCAGCGCGGCCACCGGGACGGCCAGCACGTCCTTGACCTCCTTGCCCACGTACTCGACCGTCACCGGGCCGCTCTCCAGCCGCCCCAGGGACTTCTGGTCCTTGATGGTGATGGTCACGGGAATCGTGGCGGCCTGCCCCGAGCCGCCGTCGCCGCTGCCCGCCTCGGGCGCGGTCGCCTGCCTGCCCACCGACGCCACCTCGCCCTTCACGGGTGTGCCGTCGGGCAGCCCGACCGCGACGGCGGACCCGCGTACGGCCCAGGTGGCGTCCGCGGCCGAGGCGTTGACGATCACCTTCCGGGAGGTACCGGTGTAGGTGAGGGTGTTCTCGCCGACCGCCGAGCCGGGCCGGGTGCCGGCCCGGCCGATCCGTACCTTTCCGGCCGAGTAGATGACATCACCCACGCCGACCGTGCCGGTCTCGGCCAGTCCGAGCGACTTCTGCCACCGCTTGACCGCCGCGGCGGTGCCGGTGGTGAACCGCTCGTCCACCGTGAAACCGGTGTAGCCGAGGGCGGCCAGGTTGGTCTCGAACTGCATGACATCCATGCCCCACAGTTCGCTCGGAGCCTGGGAGGTGCCGGAGTCCTGCCCTGCTGTGGTGTCCTCCGGCGCCGATGACGCGGAGGGGGTCGGGGACTTGCCGTCCTCGTCGCCCGCCTGCTGCTCGCCCGAGTCCTGGTCGGCGGCCGCGGGTGTCAGTCCCAGGCTCCGGTACATCGGCAGCGACCCGTACATGAGGGTCACCGGCCGGTCGTCGACCCGGAGCAGCTCGTCGCCGCGCTCGACCGTCGCGCCCTGCTCGGGCAGCCACGTCACGGTCCCTGTCGCCTTGACCGGCAGCGGCAGTTCGGTGCCGTAGCCCAACTGGCCGTCCACCGTGGTGCTTTCGGTCAGTGTCTGCCGGGCCACCGAAATGACGGAGCCGGCCCGGGGTGGGGCGCTCGGCGTCTCGTCCCCGCCGCCGAGCCCGAGCGCGCCGGCCACGGCGACCGCCGCCACGACGACCACGGCCGAGGCGATCAGCACGGTACGCCGGCCGCGCCGGCCGTGAGACGGAGGCGGCGCGAGGGCCGTCTCGTCCGCGTCATCGATCTGCGTCTGCGTCTCCGTCTCCGTCACCGTCAGCCCTTGGCCGCAGGCGGGTTGGTCGGGTTACCGGCGATCGGTGCGCAGACGCGCGTCGCGCGCTGCGCGCCGGCCGAGCTCTGGTCCCACTCGGAGACACCCGAGTTGTTGTTCTTCGGGTAGCCGTCGGGGCCGGGGTCGGGGTAGTCGGGGGCGCCGTTCTTCTGCATGCAGGCCGCGTAGTCGCGCGCGACCTTGATCTGCGCGTCAGTGAGCTTGGGCCGGTTGGCGTCCTCGATGCTCTCGGGGACGGTGACCTTCTTGTCAGCGCACTTCTGCGACGCCTTGACGAACGTCGGATCCTTCTTCAGGGCGAGCGCTCCGTCGCCGCTGCCGAAGTCGACCTCGCCCTTCTCGTCCGGGTCCGGCGCATCGACGCCGTTGTCCCGTAGGCACGTCACCCATTCCCGCTGCGCCTTCACGTACGCGGCCAATTCGTCTCCGCCGCTCTGCCCGTCCGAGCCGGCGGACGACGTGGTCGCGCCGCCACTCGCGGCCGTCGGGACCTCCGACTTGCCGTCGTCGCCCCCGCAGCCGGTCAGCGCCAGCGCCATGACCGAGGCCACCGCGGCCAGCAGTACCCGATTCGTCCTCACCGGTTCTCCCGCTCTCCTGTCGGACCCGTCCGCGGGCGCGGCGGGCAGACCGACCGTAGGACGGGGCCGATGAAGAACTCTTGAAGAACCTGTCAGCTGATCATGCGAGTGCGCGGAACATCGCGACCGGCGCTGCACCGCCATCAGCGGCGCGTCCTTCTTTCACTTCAGGTCAAATGACGGGGGAAGTGACCTGCGAGTTCGCAGAGGAACGGGGGTCGGATCTCACCACCGCGCCGCGACGCAGTACGACACGGCCGAGCAACGACGGCCTGTGCCCCATCTCCAAGTCCACGAAGGCATCCCTGCACGCGCACCATCCCAGTGACCCCTCCCAGCCCGCTTCGCCGGACCCGGCGTGCTGGCTTGCCTCGCGCCACTTGGCCGGCGACGACGACGCTCTCGCCGAACAGATCGGCGATACCCTCGCCGGTCTCGGATGGATGTGGCCGACATCCCGTCACATCCTTCTGTACGTGAGTCCGGACGGGCTGCGCGGCGCTGAGTGGATCCTGGCCAGCTACCCGGTTCGAACTCGGCGGACTGCCTGTCGCATTTCAGTTGAGCGCCTGCCCGCACGTGGCCTCCGCGATGACGGAGTGGAATGCGCGCTTCACCACCGGCATGCCACACGAGGCGCTCAGCGATCTCCTTGTCGCGCTCGACGCAGGGGAAATGCCCGATGCTGGCGTTGGCCTCGCCGTTTCCGGGTGTGAGTAGTTGAGGTACAGGAAATCCCGGTGAGATTGATCTTGCTGAAGTTCGCCTACTTCGCGGGCGCCTCGAGCTGGCGAGGTACGGCGCCCGCGCGCAGTTCCTTCAGGTCGGGGATGTGGTTGTAGAGGTGCCCGGTGTGAGACGTCCAGCAGCTTCGCGATCGAGGTGATGGAGCGGCCGGGGTCGGGCAGAAGGTCGCGAGCGGCGCGGATCACTTCCTCGCCGCCGCCGCCGCCGTTCCGCTCCGCTGTGCGGCCCGTACGGCTTCGCCTGCGGGCGAGGTGGACGTCGCAGTGGCGCCGGTTCGCGAATAGGGCAGGTGCCGCTTCGGCGCCTGCTCTGTTCATAGGCGATGGTCTATCAGAAGCACCCTGACCAGGTACTTCGCTCCTGGAAGTGACTCCGGGGGTAGGCGGACGCCGTCACGCGCGGGACGTATATGGGACGGAGCGGCTCAAGATGGGGTGCGAAGCGGGGCAAAAGGGCGCTCGAAGGCAATAAAGGAACCCGTCGCAAGTGATCTTGCGCGGGTCAAAAACACCCTCTGACCTGTATGAAATGCGCGCCCCCGGCAGGACTCGAACCTGCGGCCAAGCGCTTGGAAGACGCCTGCTCGATTCGGCCGCTTGGTTGCGTCCTGAGAAGTGGTGTACGGGCTCCCACCTGATCCGGGCGTTTGCCCCGGCGTCGGAGTGAGTGTCCGGATACAAGAACGGCCACCGGCTGATCTTCGAGATGTCGAAGCTCGAAGGAGATCAGCACGATGACCGCACCCGACAGTGTGCCCCCGCACGCCCTCGCCGAAGACAACCTCGCCGCGGCGAGTCCCGATCTGCTGCGCGCGATGGTCAAGACGTTAGTCAACGAGATCTGACGTCAGCGTCGTGGAGGCCGGTGGCCTTATAGCACGGGATTCCCGGTTACCGAAACCGGGGATCGTGCGGAGCATTGAACCTGTCGCGCGGATCCCCGCGTGGCGCATTCCGTCCCCTTTTCCTGAGGAGTTCAGAGCTGTGACCGTAGACGTAATGGACGAAGAATGGCTGCTTTCCGTGAAGCAGGTTCGATCGCTGCTTGAGTGGATACGTGGGCACGCGGGTGCTGATCGCTCGGTGTACCCCTTCATGCTCACCGTGGCCGAGCAGGCGCTGCGTCCGGGCGAGGCTCGTGCTCTGCGAGTCCGCGACGTGGTGCTCCTGGAGGGCGACGGGGGTGAGTTGACAGTTCGTCATCGAGTAGCGCGGGAGATTCCCCTCCAGCCCCGGTTCGTTGAGTTCCTGCGGGAATGGATCGATGGGGCTGGTCTGCGGGAGGATGATCTGCTGTTTCCCGGCAGGAGCGGTGGGCTGCTCCCGGCTTCCGTCTGCCAGCGGGTGTGGCAGCAGGCCCAAGAGGCCGTCCTGCACCGGGACGAGCTGTACTCCTGGCGCCTGGGGGAGCCCATCTCCATCCTCCGTGAGTCCTGCCTGGCGGAGTGGCTGAGGATGGGCATCTCGTCCTTCGCGGTTGCCGAGTTGGCCGGCGTGACCCCGGACTGGCTGGCGCTTCGCTACCCGTACTGCTTCCGCCGGGAGGACGCCGGCCTCGACTGGGACCACCTGGCCGAGGCCACGGCCCTTCCGGAGCTCAAGCGATGAAACCGGCCCGCGCTCCGGCTGATCTACGGAGCGCGGGCACCTACCGATCTCATTCCGCCACCTCGCAGGTCCCTACGTCAACGACGCCGTCACGTGACGAGGTCCCTCTCTGCGCAGTACCACCGCGACGCGAGGCCCCAACGCGCTGACAGAGCTGGTTGACATTCGGAGAGCCGTTCTCCGCCCGCCTGGGGCGCACCCCCGAAACCTCACAGAGAACCTTCTATGCCTGCACAAACGTCGCTTGCCCGATCCGCTACTCCTGCTTCCCCGAGTGCCATACGCACGGCGTTCCTGACCGTGAATGACGCCGCCGAGTATCTCGGCCTCTCGCCGCACACCCTCTACGTCTGGCGCCACCGGCGGCAGGGACCCCCGAGCTTCCGCATGGGGCCACGCGGCCGCGTCATGTACCGGCTGGAAGCTTTGGACGCCTGGGTCCGTGAGCAAGAGCAGGCCGACTCGCGGTCCAACACGGCCCTGAACCCACTGAACGCCCGTCCCCAGGAGCGGTCCGCCCCCTTCCCCGGCGCCTGACGCTTCAGGCGTGGCAGGACGCCGTATCCATCCACCTTCGACAAGGAGTTCCACCTGGCCGGCTACATAGAAGACCGATGGCTGAAGAAGCGCCCCAACCCGAAGACTGGTAAACGCGAGCGCACTGCTCTGTACGGCTAGTGCACCCGCTACCGCGTGAAGGGCATCCCCGGCGTCAAGGACCGTTCCTTCGACACGCTTCAGGACGCCAAGACCTGGCTCGCCCAGGCCCAGACCGACGCACGTCGAGGCGAGTTCGTCGATCCACGCGATGGAGCCATCTCTCTGAAGGACTACATCGCGACCCACTGGTGGCCCACCCAGAGTGGCGACCCGTCCACCCTTGAGCGCATCGAGCAGCGGGTGCGTCGGCACATCGTCCCGCACCTCGGAGCGCTGCCGCTCAACAGCATCGGAACGGAATCGCTGCGGAGTTGGAAGAAGCGGCTGGAGAAGGACCTCGGCCCCACCTCGATCCGTCTCGTCTGGGCGACGCTGTCCGGCGTACTGCAGGCAGCCGTCGAAGACCGACGCCTCGCGCGCAACCCGTGTCGCGCGAGTACCGTCCGCCCTCCGGCAGCTGCACCGGGCCGGGTCGAGGCGTGGCCGCCCGAGCGGGTCCTGGCCGTACGCGCAGCCCTGTCGGAGCGCTATCGCGTCCTGGTTGAGATTGGCGCGGGCCTCGGACTCCGGCAGGGGGAGGCGTTCGGCCTGTCCATGGAGGACATCGACTTCGACGAGGAAGTCGTCCACGTCCGACGCCAGGTCAAGATGGTGCGGACGAAGCTGTGCTTCGCGCTCCCCAAGGGCCGCAAGGTCCGCGACGCGCCCCTGCCCGCAAGCGTGGCCGAGGCCATACGGCGGCACATGAAGGTCTTCGCACCCGTGCCGGTCACCATGCCGTGGGACGACCCGCGCCCGGCCGAGACACCGGTGGAGGCCAAGCACCGGAGGCCGAGGACGTACAACCTCCTGGTGACGGGGCGCGAGCACAAGGCGATCAACCGGAACTACTTCAACTCCTACGTCTGGAAGCCCGCCCTGGCAGGGGCCGGCGTGATCGCCACGCTGGAGGAGAGTGCCCTGGACGGGGCCCGAGTATGGGAGCCCTCCCGGGAGCACGGCTCCCATGCCCTGCGCCACTTCTACGCCTCCGAGCAACTGGAGGCCGGCGAGTCGGTCGTGTCTCTGGCCCGGTGGCTCGGCCACTCGGACCCCGGATTCACGCTGCGGAAGTACGCGCACTTCCTGCCCCGCGCCGGTGCGCGCGGCAGCACCGCCATCGACGCGGTCTTCGCGTAGCCCGGACGGCCGGCAGAGGCCCGGTCCAGGCCCAAAGTCCCAGAGAATTCCCAGAGGTGCCGCCGCACCCCTTCATGACTGGCATTCGTGCAGGTCAGGAAGGGTGCGGCGGCATCGCCCGGTCAGATGTCCCGGAAGATCTCGATCTGCGCCCCCACCGAGTTCAGCCGCTCCGCCAGGTCCTCGTAACCGCGGTTGATGACGTACACGTTCCGCAGTACCGACGTGCCCTCGGCGGCCATCATCGCGAGCAGGACGACGACGGCCGGTCGCAGGGCCGGCGGGCACATCATCTCCGCGGCCCGCCAGCGGGTCGGGCCCTCGACCAGCACCCGGTGCGGGTCGAGCAGCTGCAGTCGTCCGCCGAGGCGGTTCAGATCGGTGAGATAGATCGCGCGGTTGTCGTAGACCCAGTCGTGGATCAGGGTCTTGCCCTGGGCGACGGCGGCGATGGCCGCGAAGAACGGCACGTTGTCGATGTTCAGGCCGGGGAACGGCATCGGGTGGACCTTGTCGATCGGCGCCTCGAGTTTGGAGGGCCGGACGGTCAGGTCCACGAGCCGGGTGCGGCCGTTGTCGGCGACGTATTCCGGGGTGCGGTCGTGGTCGAGGCCCATCTCCTCCAGCACCGCGAGCTCGATCTCGAGGAACTCGATCGGGACGCGGCACACGGTGAGCTCGGACTCGGTGACCACGGCCGCGGCGAGCAGGCTCATGGCCTCGACCGGGTCCTCGGAGGGGGAGTAGTCGACGTCCACGTCGATGTTCGGTACGCCGTGCACGGTCAGCGTCGTCGTGCCGATGCCGTCGACCTTGACCCCGAGCGCCTCGAGGAAGAAGCAGAGGTCCTGGACCATGTAGTTGGACGAGGCGTTGCGGATGACGGTCGTGCCGTTGTGGCGGGCGGCCGCGAGCAGCGCGTTCTCGGTCACGGTGTCGCCGCGCTCGGTCAGCACGATCGGGCGCTCCGGCGCCACCGCGCGGTCCACCTGCGCGTGGTAGAGGCCCTCGGTCGCGGTGATGTCGAGGCCGAACCGGCGCAGCGCGATCATGTGCGGTTCGACGGTGCGCGTGCCGAGGTCGCAGCCGCCCGCGTACGGCAGCTTGAAATGGTCCATACGGTGCAGAAGCGGGCCGAGGAACATGATGATCGAGCGGGTGCGGCGGGCCGCCTCCGCGTCGATGGCGCCCATGTCGAGCTCGGCGGGCGGCACGATCTCCAGGTCGACCCGGTCGTTGATCCAACGGGTGCGCACACCGATGGAGTTGAGCACCTCGAGGAGCCGGTACACCTCCTCGATACGGGCGACGCGGCGCAGCACCGTACGCCCCTTGTTGAGCAGCGATGCGCAAAGCAGCGCCACGCAGGCGTTCTTGCTCGTCTTGACGTCGATGGATCCGGACAGCCGGCGGCCGCCCACCACGCGAAGGTGCATCGGGCCCGCGTACCCCAGTGAGACAATCTCACTGTCCAGCGCTTCCCCGATGCGGGCAATCATCTCAAGACTGATGTTCTGGTTGCCGCGTTCGACTCGGTTGACCGCGCTCTGGCTGGTGCCCAGGGCCTCCGCGAGCTGCGCCTGCGACCAGCCGCGATGCTGACGCGCGTCACGGATGAGCTTGCCGATGCGTACGAGGTAGTCGTCTGCCATGTGGCGCAGGTTATCTCAGATATGAGATGGACTTCGCGCCGGGGTGGCATTCGGGTGAGCCTGGCGTGTCACGCAGGGGCACCTTTTGACGGTCAGTCGGGCATCCGTCCCGCGCAACTCGACTGCGGCCGAATGGGTGTCGAAGTGTTCCAGTTGTCCTGGTTTGCCTCTCATCCGTGAAACAGGTGGCCAGATCGGTCAGGAATCGAGAAGCGCGGATCAGGGAGCCGCACCTAGCGTGAAGCTGACGTCGGAAAGGGAGTTCTCTCATGTGTCACCCCTCATGGGGGCGCGCACACACCGCGGCGCAGCGCCTGAGCGACCTCGGACGCCAGAGCGATCTCGCGCGACTGCGCCGTGTCCGCGACCGGATCGACCGGGAGTACGCACAGCCGCTGGACGTCGAGGCGCTCGCCCGCGGCGTGCACATGTCCGCCGGGCACCTCAGCCGCCAGTTCCGGCTGGCCTACGGCGAGTCTCCGTACGCGTACCTGATGACGCGTCGCATCGAACGCGCGACGGCGCTGCTGCGTCGCGGCGACCTCGGCGTCACCGAGGTCTGCTTCGCGGTCGGCTGCTCATCGCTGGGCACCTTCAGCACCCGCTTCACCGAGCTGGTCGGCATGCCGCCAAGCGCCTACCGGCGGTGCGGGGCGGGCCCCGCAGCGGGGATGCCGCCGTGTGTGGCGAAACAGGTGACAAGACCGGTCAGGAATCAAGAAGCGCCGGTCGCCGAGCCGCACATAGCGTGATGGCCATGGCATCCATCGAATCCCTCACCCTCGACGTGGCCGACCCCACGGCCGCCCACCGCTTCTACACCGCCGCCTTCGGCTTGGACACGCAGATCCGCCTGCGGGCCTCGGAGGCACCCACAACCGGCTTCCGCGGGTTCACGCTGTCGCTCACGGTGTCCCAGCCGGCCACCGTCAACAGCCTCATCGACGCCGCCCTCGACGCCGGCGCCACGCCGCTGAAGCCTGCCGCGAAGTCGCTCTGGGGCTACGGCGGTGTCGTACAGGCCCCGGACGGGACGATCTGGAAGGTCGCGACCTCGGCGAAGAAGGACACCGGCCCGGCCACCCGGCAGATCGACGAGATCGTGCTCCTGCTGGGAGTCGCGGACGTGGCCGCGAGCAAGCGGTTCTACGTCGAGCGCGGCCTCGCCGTGGCGAAGAGCTTCGGCCGCATGTACGTCGAGTTCGCCGCTGCGTCGAGTCCCGTCAAGCTGGCCCTGTACAGGCGCCGTGCCCTTGCCAAGGACGCCGGCGTCTCTCCCGACGGCACGGGATCGCACCGGCTCGTGATCGGCGGCGATGCCGGGCCTTTCACCGACCCGGACGGGTTTGCGTGGGAGGCCGCATCGCCGGCCCTCACGCCCTGATGTGCCACTGCCGCCTGCCCTGCCTGGTCGCCGATCACGACACGGCCGCCGGGTGAACCCGACCGATGACCGACGGAGCCTCTCCCCCCGGAGGAAGGGCTCTCCACGAAGTGACTGGAGGAAGCATGACGGGCGCGCCGCCGCGTGGACTTGAGGAGAGGCTGCGGGACACTCGCGCGAAACTGGAGAGCGACGTCGATCTCTGGGTCGCGACGTCGGGCTCCCCGGGCGGGGTCCACCTCATCCCGCTCTCGTACCTGTGGGACGGGACCGCGCTCCTCATCTCGACGCCGCGCGCCTCGGTCACCGGCCGCAACCTGCTGGCGGACGGCAGGGTGCGACTCAGCCTCGGGCCGACCCGCGACGTCGTCGTCGTCGACGGCACCGCCGATCCGGTGGACATCGCCGACCTCGGCCCGGAGGCGGGCGACGCGTTCGCGACCAAGACCGGTTTCGACCCGCGCGAGCTCGACGAGCCCTACCAGTACTTCCTGATCCGGCCGCGGCGCATCCAGGCCTGGCGGGAGGCGAACGAGCTGCGGGGGCGCGACCTGATGCGCGACGGCCGCTGGCTCGGCTGACCACGGGAACACACCCGCGCCAAGCAGTCACTCAACCTTCGGTGAGAATCGCTCCACCTTGAGAATCACTCCACCTTCGATGCGACAGGTCACAGCGCCGGGGTCAGGGCATGACCGAACAGCGCCCATGTACTAGAGTTATCTCGACATCGAGATATCTGCCGAGGCGCACCGCAGCCACCCACCCTGGTAAGGGTCACCTAACTTAGCCTTACCTTAGCGGATCGGCGACGAGTCGTGGCGGCAGGATGCGGTGGTACGCGCACAAAAATGAAGGAGACTGTCGTGTCGGCGAACAGCTTCGACGCCCGCAGCACGCTGCAGGTGGGCGACGAGTCGTACGAGATCTTCAGGCTGGACAAGGTCGAGGGCTCCGCTCGTCTGCCCTACAGCCTGAAGGTGCTGCTGGAGAACCTGCTCCGCACCGAGGACGGCGCGAACATCACCGCCGACCACATCCGGGCGCTCGGTGGCTGGGACTCGCAGGCGCAGCCGAGTCAGGAGATCCAGTTCACGCCGGCTCGCGTGATCATGCAGGACTTCACCGGTGTTCCCTGTGTCGTGGACCTCGCCACCATGCGCGAGGCCGTCAAGGAGCTCGGCGGCGACCCGGCGAAGATCAACCCGCTCGCCCCGGCCGAGCTGGTCATCGACCACTCCGTCATCGCCGACAAGTTCGGCACCCCGGACTCCTTCGCCCAGAACGTGGAGCTGGAGTACGGCCGCAACAAGGAGCGCTACCAGTTCCTGCGCTGGGGCCAGACCGCGTTCGACGAGTTCAAGGTCGTCCCGCCCGGCACCGGCATCGTCCACCAGGTCAACATCGAGCACCTGGCCCGCGTCGTCATGGTCCGTGACGGCAAGGCGTACCCCGACACCTTGGTCGGCACCGACTCGCACACCACCATGGTCAACGGCCTCGGTGTGCTGGGCTGGGGCGTCGGCGGCATCGAGGCCGAGGCCGCGATGCTCGGCCAGCCCGTCTCGATGCTCATCCCGCGTGTCGTCGGCTTCAAGCTGACCGGCGAGCTGAAGCCGGGCACCACCGCCACCGACCTCGTGCTGACCATCACCGAGATGCTCCGCAAGCACGGTGTCGTCGGCAAGTTCGTCGAGTTCTACGGCGAGGGCGTCGCCGCCACCTCGCTCGCCAACCGCGCCACCATCGGCAACATGTCGCCGGAGTTCGGCTCCACCGCCGCGATCTTCCCGATCGACGACGAGACCCTGAACTACCTGCGCCTGACCGGCCGCTCCGAGCAGCAGGTCGCGCTCGTCGAGGCGTACGCCAAGGAGCAGGGCCTCTGGCTCGACCCGGCCGCCGAGCCCGACTTCTCCGAGAAGCTCGAGCTGGACCTCTCCACGGTCGTCCCGTCGATCGCCGGCCCGAAGCGCCCGCAGGACCGCATCGTCCTCGCCGACGCCGCGTACCAGTTCTCGCAGGACGTACGGAACTACGTGGACACGGCCGACGAGGCGGGCGAGGAGTCCTTCCCGGCCTCCGACTCCCCGGCCGTCAGCAACGGTGTGCCGACCAAGCCGACCCTGGTCACCGCCCCCGACGGCTCGACGTACGAGATCGACCACGGCGCCGTCACGGTCGCCGCGATCACCTCCTGCACCAACACCTCGAACCCGTACGTCATGGTCGCCGCCGCGCTGGTGGCCAAGAAGGCGGTCGAGAAGGGCCTGACCCGCAAGCCGTGGGTCAAGACCACCCTGGCCCCGGGCTCCAAGGTCGTCATGGACTACTACGACCGCGCGGGCCTCACGCCGTACCTCGACAAGATGGGCTTCAACCTCGTCGGTTACGGCTGCACCACCTGCATCGGCAACTCCGGCCCGCTGCCGGAGGAGGTCTCCAAGGCCGTCAACGACCACGACCTGGCCGTGACGTCCGTGCTCTCGGGCAACCGCAACTTCGAGGGCCGCATCAACCCCGACGTCAAGATGAACTACCTGGCGTCCCCGCCGCTGGTCGTCGCGTACGCCATCGCGGGCTCCATGAAGGTGGACATCACCAAGGACGCCCTGGGCACCGACAAGGACGGCAAGCCCGTCTACCTGCAGGACATCTGGCCGTCCGAGCAGGAGGTCAACGAGGTCGTCGCCAGCGCCATCGGCGAGGACATGTTCGCCACGTCCTACCAGGACGTGTTCGCCGGCGACGCCCAGTGGCAGTCGCTGCCGATCCCGACCGGCAACACCTTCGAGTGGGACCCGCAGTCGACCTACGTCCGCAAGCCCCCGTACTTCGAGGGCATGACGATGGACACGACCCCGGTCACCGACATCGCCGGCGCCCGCGTCCTCGCCAAGCTGGGCGACTCGGTCACCACCGACCACATCTCCCCGGCCGGTGCGATCAAGGCCGACACCCCGGCCGGCAAGTACCTCACCGAGCACGGTGTGGAGCGTCGTGACTTCAACTCCTACGGCTCGCGCCGAGGCAACCACGAGGTCATGATCCGCGGTACGTTCGCCAACATCCGCCTGCGCAACCAGATCGCGCCGGGCACCGAGGGCGGCTACACCCGCGACTTCACGCAGGCCGACGGCCCGGTGTCGTTCATCTACGACGCGTCGCAGAACTACCAGGCCGCCGGCGTCCCGCTGGTCGTCCTGGCCGGCAAGGAGTACGGCTCCGGCTCGTCCCGCGACTGGGCCGCGAAGGGCACCGCGCTCCTTGGCGTCAAGGCCGTCATCGCCGAGTCGTACGAGCGCATCCACCGCTCGAACCTCATCGGCATGGGCGTCCTGCCGCTGCAGTTCCCGGAGGGCGCCTCGGCCGAGTCCCTCGGCCTGACCGGCGAGGAGACCTTCTCCATCACCGGTGTGACCGAGCTCAACGACGGCACCACGCCGCGCACGGTGAAGGTCACCACCGACACCGGCGTCGAGTTCGACGCGGTCGTCCGTATCGACACCCCGGGTGAGGCGGACTACTACCGCAACGGCGGCATCATGCAGTACGTGCTGCGCAGCCTGATCCGGAAGTAAGCGGTAAAGCACGGCAGTTGAGGGCCGCATCCCCGGTGACGGGGGTGCGGCCCTCGTGTGTCCGCAGGCAGGGGGCCCCTGGTGGACAGGCGAACCTGATGTGTTCGTGCCGAGTGGTGCGCCAGGCGTTTACAAGAGTGGCGGCCCTCGCTAACTTCACAGGGAGTGGGATGGGAGCGCTCCCATAGCAGCGGACCGGAACCCGCCCCCAGGCGGCGTTCCCATCTCACATGCACGTTCCTCACGACCATCGAGCAATCGACAACGAAGGGACGCGTTTGTCATGTCCGCAGCAAAACTCGCGACGAGTAGGCGATTACCGCTGCCCGCCCGGTACAGAGCCTTCTTCCTCGTCCTGCTGGCCCTGGTCACCACGATCCCGGCCCTGGGACTGGTGCTCACGGCGGGCGGGAAGGCCGAGGCGCACGGCACGCCCATGAAGCCCGGCAGCCGCACGTTCCTGTGCTGGCAGGACGGGCTCACGGACACCGGGGAGATCAAGCCCGTCAACCCGGCCTGCGCGGCGGCCGCCCAGGAGAGCGGCACCACGCCGTTCTACAACTGGTTCTCCGTGCTCCGCTCGGACGGGGCCGGCCGTACCCGCGGCTTCGTCCCCGACGGAGAGCTGTGCAGCGGCGGGAACACGAACTTCACCGGGTTCAACCTGCCGCGCGACGACTGGCCGCTCACGCATCTGACGGCGGGAGCGACCGTCGACTTCTCGTACAACGCCTGGGCCGCGCACCCGGGTTGGTTCTACGTCTACGTCACCAAGGACGGTTTCGACCCGACCCAGCCGCTCACCTGGGACGACATGGAGGAGCAGCCGTTCCTCTCCGTCGACCACCCGCCGCTGAACGGATCGCCGGGGACGGTCGATGCCAACTACTCGTGGACCGGTGCCCTGCCCGAGGGCAAGGACGGGCGGCACATCATCTACATGGTGTGGCAGCGCTCGGACAGCCAGGAGACCTTCTACTCCTGCTCCGACGTCGTCTTCGACGGCGGCAATGGTGAAGTGACCGGCATCAAGGACCCGGGCAACCCCCCGACGGAGCCGCCGCCCGGCGACTGCTCCGCCACCCGCCGTACCACCGGCAGCTGGTCCGGCGGCTACCAGGCCGAGGTGACCGTCACCAACACCAGTGACATCCCGATGCTCGGCTGGATGGTGGACTGGACGCTGCCCGACGGGCAGGCGATCGACAGCCTGTGGAGCGGCACGATGACCGTGCAGGGTCAGGAGGTGATGGTCCACAACGCCGACTGGAACGGCGCCCTGGACCCTGGTGAATCGACGACCTTCGGTTACGTGGTGTCGGGCTCCGGGGCGGATCCCGCCACCAGCCTGCCGTGTCGGGTGGGCTGACGCGTGCGCTAGGCAAGTTGATCCACGGGTGGGGTGCCGACGGCCTTTGGCACCCCACCCGTGGCCGTACGTCAGCGGTGGTGCTTGCGCAATTCCCGGGACCCAACAGTCGGAGGACGGGTCTGCCTCTCTCAAGCAACGGCCTCCGCGGGCCGGCGGCCGAGGCCTGCTCACCGCTCGCTGTACGGGTGCCTGTTTTCGCTGGCAGGCGGAGTGTGTCGACACCGCTGCCTGCGACGGCAACTCGTCGCCCGCTGCTCGATCGGGTGAACATCGCCGGTTCTCCGGAACGCGGCCACCCCTCTCCCGGTAGAGGATTTGCTACACTTCAACTGCGGAGAGGCGTCGATGGAAGACTGGGAGATCTACGTTACAGACGAGGTTCGAGATTGGATCGGTGGTCTGGACGAGAGATCGCACAAGCTCGTGGCACAGGCCATCGACGTGCTGGCGGAGAGCGGTCCTGGGCTCGGCCGTCCACTCGTGGACCGAGTCGCTCACTCGTCGGTCCAGAACCTCAAGGAGCTCAGGCCCGGATCAGCGGGCCGTACTGAGATCCGCGTACTGTTCGTGTCCGATCCATGGCGTTCGGCCATCCTCCTGGTCGCGGGTGACAAGTCCGGAGACTGGAGCGGCTGGTACGACTGGGCGATCCCCCGAGCGGAGCGGCTGCTCACGGTGTACCTCGAAGAACGAGCCATCGAGGAGAGGGAGAAGAATCGGTGAAGGGCTTTACGCGCTGGGCCGACATGCGAGGCCCGATCATCGAGCGTATCGGTGAGGAGGAGTTCGAGGCTGGCAAGGAGGAACTGCGGGCTCGGGCGCGCGGTCACCGCCTTGCCGAGATCCGTAGGCGGCAGGGCATGACGCAGGCGCAGCTCGCCGAGCTGATGGGTGTGACCAAGTCTCGGGTCAGCCAGATCGAGCGCGGTCAGGCGTCGACGCACGAGGTGCTCGCCCGCTATGTGGCAGCTCTCGGTGGGCAGCTGCATCTCGTGGCGGACTTCGGTGAGGAGCAGCTCAAGGTGGGCTGACCTGGCTTGGTCGGCGCAATCTTCCCTCGTGTCGTCTTGCAGAGGGTGTAGCCCCTCGCGGCAGATGCGAACGCGGCCAGCCGCAGATCCGCTCTCCGAAGCAGGCAATGCCGTACGGGAGCTGAACGAGTCCCTCGCCGCCTGCGGCATCACACTGCCCTCGCTCCGTGTCGATCTACCGTCATGCGGGTTCAGTGCGACGCCCCGACCCCTGGTCGAGCTGGGCCGCTGCAACCTGGAGACGGCACGGAAGCTGACTCTCGTGCTGAAGCAGGTGGCGCCTTGAGCGACGTACCACTGCCCGGCACGGTTGTCGTCGACGAGCGTCAGGGCCGTGTCGGGCAGGTCATGGGCGCGGCGGGTCCGTACCTCCAACTGCGGCCGCTCGGTGGCGGCAAGGAGTGGGACGCCTGCCCTGCGGCGGTACGTGTGGCCACGCCCGCCGAGCGGCTGAGCGCAGGTGTGGCCGCCGCGAACGCCGCCAGCCGCCGCGCCGGGAGCCGCGGCTGAGCCGTATTCGAGCTCCGCTGCCGTCGGCTCGTGGTGGATCAGAATCCGACGAGTGAGTTGATGTCCGTCTCGACTGGGAACGGCAGGTGCAGACCGCCCGTGTGTCCGCGAGGTCTCAACTAGAAAAAGAACGCAGACCAAACCTGCATTCGATCTTGATCCGTCGCCGGGAAGTGGACTATACCTGTCGGCACCACCCAGCCGTTCGACAGGTCGTGGACAGGAGGGGGGTCCGGGGGAGGGGACAGAGGCGGACCGGCGATGTCGTCGGCCGCGCCCGTGATTCCCGCCGATTCCGACACTCCAGCACTCCAGCACGATCCAGCTCCACCGAAGACACAGCACTTCACCGCGGTGCCGGGGAGGATCCGGTTCACCGCCTGAGTCCTGGAGAAGGCGAGGACTTGAGCATGGGATCCACTTCCGGCCACAGCAGCTCCGAGAACGCCGGCAGCAACTCGGCGGGTGTCGGCCGCCGCGACCTGATCAAGCGGTCCGCTGCGCTCGGTCTGATCTCCGTTCCCACGATGGGTTTCCTCTCGGCGTGCGCCAGCAGCGGCAGCGGCGAGGAGGAGAACACCAACAAGGGGGAGAAGACCAAGTCGAACCCCTTCGGCGTCGCGAAGGGCGGCACCCTCGACGTCGTCATCTTCAAGGGCGGCTTCGGCGACCAGTACGCCATCGAGTGGGAGAAGAAGTACAAGGCGAAGTGGGGCAGCAAGATCTCCCACCTCGGCACCCAGGAGATCACGGGCAAGCTCCAGCCCCGCTTCGTCGGCGGCAACCCGCCGGACGTCGTGGACAACTCCGGCGCCCAGCAGATCAAGCTCGACACCCTGTACAAGGACGGCCAGCTCGCCAACCTGGACGAGCTGCTCGACGCCCCGTCGTACGACGACCCGTCGAAGAAGGTCCGCGACATCCTCGTCCCGGGCACGGCCGAAAAGGGCAACTTCGACGGCAAGATGTACTCGCTGAACTACATCTACACCGTCTGGGGCGTGTGGTACTCCGGCAAGCTCTTCACGGACAAGGGCTGGGAGGTGCCGAAGACCTGGGACGCCTTCCTTGAGATCATGAAGGAGGCGAAGAAGGACGGCATCGGCGGCCTCGCCCACCAGGGCAAGCACCCGTACTACGTCAACGTCATGATCATGGACCTGATCGCCAAGACCGGTGGTCTGGACGCCATGAAGGCGATCGACAACCTGGACCCGAAGGCGTTCGTCGGCAGCGACGCCGCCCAGGCGTCCATCGAGGCGATCTACGAGATCGTCGAGAAGGGCCTGCTGATGCCGGGCACCAACTCCCTCGACCACATCGAGTCCCAGACCGCGTGGAACAAGGGCAAGGCCGTCTTCATCCCCTCCGGCTCCTGGCTGGAGAACGAACAGCTGAAGCAGACGCCCGAGGACTTCGACATGAAGTTCCTGCCGATGCCGCTGCTGCCCGACAGCAAGCTGCCGTTCGAGGCCATCCGCGCCGGCGCGGGTGAGCCCTTCATCGTCCCCGAGAAGGCCAAGAACAAGGCGGGCGGCCTTGAGTTCCTGCGCATGATGCTGTCGAAGGAGTGGTCGACGAGCTTCGCCCAGCAGGCGAACTCGCTGACCATCGTCCAGGACGGTGTCGACACCAGCGTCGAGCTGCGCCCCGGCACGAAGTCCGCGATCGAGGCCGTCACGGCGGCCGGCGACAACACCTTCGACTACTACTACACCAACTGGTACAGCGAGATGGACGAGTCCTTCCGGACCGCGTCCGCCGAGCTGATGGCCAAGCGCATCCAGCCCAAGGAATGGCTCAAGCGGTGCCAGGCCGCCGTCGACAAGGCGGCGAAGGACCCGGCGAGCAAGAACAACAAGCGTCCGTAACGGGGGTTCCGGAACACCAGGGGCTGAGAGTCATGCACAAGGGCAAGAACCGGTTCATCGCCGGTTTTCTGATCGGTCCGCTCGGGCTGTACGTGGTCTTCATGATCTGGCCGTACGTGCAGACCTTCGGGTATTCCTTCACCAACTGGCGTGGCCAGTCGGCGCAGATGGATTTCGTCGGGCTGCAGAACTACATCGACCTGTTCGCCGACGACGTCTTCACGCGGGCCCTGTGGAACAACTTCCTGCTCCTGGTGACGCTTCCGATCGCCACCATCCTGCTCGCCCTCTTCTTCGCCTTCATGGTGAACGTGGGCGGGCGGGGCGGTGCGGCCGGTATCCAGGGCGTCCGTGGGTCCGGCTTCTACAAGGTCGTCTTCTTCCTCCCGCACGTTCTGTCGGTGGTCATCCTCGCCATCGTGTGGCGGGCGATCTACCGCGGCGATGTCGCGGGTCTGATCAACGGCAGCCTGATCAAACTGGGTATCTCCGACCGGGAGAACCCGATCGAGTGGCTCAACTCCCCGAATCTGGTGCTGTGGTGCGTCGCCTTCGTCCTGCTGTGGTGGGGCGTCGGTTTCTATCTCGTCCTCTTCTCGGCGGCCATGCAGTCGATTCCCAAGGAGATCTACGAGGCCGCACTGCTGGACGGCGCCAACCGGAACCAGACCTTTTTCAAGGTCACCCTGCCGCTGCTGTGGGACACCGTGCAGACGGCCTGGGTCTATCTCGCGATTCTGGCCATGGACGCGTTCGCGCTCATCTCGGTCATGACGCCGGGCAGCAATTTCGGCGGCGGTCCCGACCACAGCAGTGAGGTCATGGCCACGTATCTGATGCGCAACTTCCTGGCGTTCGGAAAGAGCGGCTATGCCTGTGCCATGGGTGTGGTGATTCTGCTCCTCACTCTGATCCTGTCCATCCTCACGCTGCGGATCAGCCGCCGCGAGCGCATCGAGTACTGAGCGGGGAGCACACCATGTCCACCACTCCCACGATCGACGGCGTGACCAAGGACGCCGTACCGGCCCAGCGCGGCGGAGCGAACAAGGGCCGCGGCCCGGCGGGGGGCGAGAGCGAGGGCAGGGTCCTCAACGTCTTCTCGCACGGTTTCCTCATTCTGTGGGCCGTGATGATCGTCCTGCCGCTGATCTGGATTCTCCTGGGGTCGTTCAAGACCGACGCGGAAATCGGTGCCAGCTCCTGGTCGTGGCCGTCCAACTGGAACTTCGACGCCTTCGGCCGGGCCTGGACCACGGGCCATATCGGTTCGTACTTCCTGAACACCGTCATCGTGCTGGTCTTCTCGGTGCCGCTGACGATGCTGTTCGGGTCGATGGGCGCCTATGTGCTGGCCCGCTATCCGTTCCGGGGCAACCGGTTCATCTACTACTTCTTCGTCGCCGGTGCGATGTTCCCGGTGTACCTCGGGCTGATCCCGCTGTACTTCCTGGTCAAGCAGCTCGGCATGCTCAACACCTACCAGGGCCTGATCCTGGTGTACATCGCGTACTCGATGCCGTTCACGGTCTTCTTCATGCACGCGTTCTTCCGGACGCTGCCGACCACCATCCACGAAGCGGCCGTTATCGACGGGGCCTCGCACTCCCGGGTCTTCTTCCAGGTGATGCTGCCGATGGCCAAGCCCGGTCTGATCAGCGTCGGCATCTTCAATCTGCTCGGCCAGTGGAACCAGTACATCCTGCCGCTGGTCCTGATGCAGCAGCAGAGCGGCTTCGACCCGGACCGCTCGATGCTGACGCAGGGCCTGGTGCTGCTGAACCAGCAGCAGGGATATGCGGGCGACCTTCCGGTGATCTTCGCGGGTATGACGATCGCGATCCTGCCGGTCGTCGTGGTCTATCTGTCCTTCCAGCGACAGGTCCAGTCCGGCCTGACCGCGGGCACGCTGAAGTAGCCCCAGGCGACCGTCCCGACAGCCCCGGTCTCCAGGGAAGCCTGGAGGCCGGGGCCTCGGCCTGCCGTAAGACGGTCGCGCTTGGGAAGCGATTTCCGTCAAGGACTTGACTGCGGTAACCGGTTCAGCACAGCTTGGAGTTCACAACTTGTACGTGGCCCCGTTCACAGCTGCCGTGAACCGGGCCCTCGGGCGGCATCGCTGCCCGTCCTAGGGCAGGAGTGGATGGGTCGATGGAGACTCCGGGGTCGCAGTCGTCGCTGCACCGGGCCAATCTCGAGCGGGTCGTACGTGCCGTGCGGCTGGCCGGGTCGCTCACGCAGGCCGAGATCGCAAGGACGACGGGCCTGTCCGCAGCGACGGTCTCCAACATCGTGCGGGAGCTCAAGGAGGGCGGAACCGTCGAGGTCACGCCCACCTCGGCGGGCGGCCGTCGGGCGCGCAGCGTGTCCTTGAGCGGTGACGCCGGAATCGTCATCGGCGTCGACTTCGGGCATACGCACCTGCGCGTCGCGATCGGGAACCTCGCCCATCAGGTGCTGGCCGAGGAGTCCGAGCCGCTTGACGTGGACGCCTCCGCCGCGCAGGGCTTCGACCGGGCGGAAGAGCTGGTCAGCCGCCTGATCGTGGCCACGGGGGTCGACCGATCCAAGATCGCGGGCGTCGGACTCGGCGTGCCGGGACCGATCGACGTGGAGTCGGGCACGCTGGGCTCGACGGCCATCCTGCCGGGCTGGACCGGCACCAGACCCGCCGAGGAGCTGCGCGGACGGCTCGGTGTCCCGGTTCACGTCGACAACGACGCCAACCTGGGTGCGCTCGGCGAGTTGGTCTGGGGCAGCGGGCGCGGCGTGAAGGACCTCGCGTACATCAAGGTCTCGAGCGGTGTGGGCGCCGGCCTGGTGATCGACGGGAAGATCTACCGGGGTCCCGGCGGAACCGCGGGCGAAATTGGACATATCACTCTGGATGAGTCCGGCCCGGTCTGCCGCTGCGGCAACCGCGGCTGCCTGGAGACCTTCACGGCCGCCCGCTATGTGCTGCCGCTCCTCCAGCCCAGCCACGGCACGGATCTGACCATGGAAGGCGTCGTCAGGCTGGCGCGCGACGGCGACCCGGGCTGCCGACGCGTGATCGCCGACGTCGGGCGCCACATCGGCAGCGGCGTGGCCAACCTTTGCAACCTCTTGAACCCGTCCCGGGTGGTGCTCGGCGGCGATCTCGCCGAGGCCGGTGAGCTGGTGCTGGGTCCGATCCGGGAGTCCGTCCGTCGGTACGCGATCCCGAGTGCCGCGCGTCAACTCTCCATACGCCCGGGGGCCCTTGGCGGCCGGGCCGAGGTGCTCGGCGCCCTTGCGCTGGCGCTGAGCGAGATGGGCGATTCGACCCTTCTGGACGGCTCGCTCGCCGTGGCCACTCCTGCCTTCACTTAGTTCACGCATGGCACCGTTGTCATCTCGTTAAGGATTTACTCCTTGACGGCAACCGTTACCGCCGAGTTGACTTCGAGCACCTCGGCCGCAGCGACGCGGCCACGTCAGGGAGGTTTCTGAAGTGAACACGCGTATGCGTCGTGCCGCCGTTGCCATTGCCGCTTCCGCGATGGCCGTTTCGCTCGCCGCCTGTGGCAGCGCCAAGGAGTCCGGCGAGGGCAGCGACAAGGCCAGCAGCTCGGACAAGGGTGACGCGCTGAAGATAGGCCTGCTCCTTCCGGAGAACCAGACCGCGCGTTACGAGAAGTTCGACAAGCCGCTCATCGAGAAGAAGATCAGCGAGCTCACCAACGGCAAGGCGGAGGTCACGTACGCCAACGCCAAGCAGGACGCCACCACCCAGAACCAGCAGGTCGACACGATGATCACCAACAAGGTGGACGTGCTGATCCTGGATGCGGTGGACGCCAAGGCCATCGCCGGCTCCGTCAAGAAGGCCAAGGACGCCGGCATCCCCGTCGTCGCCTACGACCGCCTCGCCGAGGGCCCGATCGACGCCTACACCTCGTTCGACAACGTCCAGGTCGGCAAGGTCCAGGGCGAGGCTCTCCTCACGGCCCTGGGCGACAAGGCCGAGGACGGCAAGATCGTCATGATGAACGGTTCCGTCACCGACCCGAACGCCAAGCAGTTCAAGGACGGTGCCCACTCCGTGCTCGACGGCAAGGTCGACATCGGCAAGGAGTACGACACCAAGGAGTGGAAGCCGGAGAACGCCAACGCCAACATGGAGGGCGCGATCTCGGCACTCGGCAAGGGCAACATCGTCGGCGTCTACTCCGCCAACGACGGCATGGCGGGCGGCATCATCACCGCCCTGAAGGCCGCGGGCCTGTCCAAGCTCCCGCCGGTCACCGGCCAGGACGCCGAACTCGCCGGTGTGCAGCGCATCGTGGCGGGCGAGCAGTACATGAGCGTCTACAAGCCGTACGCCCCGGAGGCCGAGGCCGCCGCCGAGATGGCCGTCGCGCTCGCCAAGGGCGAGAAGCTCGACTCCATCGCCAAGGACACGGTCGACAGCCCGACCACCAAGGGCATCCCCTCGGTCCTGGTCGCCGTCACCTCGCTGACCAAGGACAACATCAAGGACACCGTCATCAAGGACGGCGTCTACACGGCCAACGAGATCTGCACGACCAAGTACAAGGCCGCCTGCGAGGAGCTCGGCCTCCTCGGCTGAGGCCCTTCTGAGGCCCTTCTGCGGTCTTCTCAGGCCCTTTTGAGTCCCCTTCAGGGGCCACTCCCGAGTCCTCCTTCCGAGATTTCCCTCTCCGAGTCCCTTTGCGCGTACGGGAGTTCATTCCAGAATTCCGGTACGGGCCTCGTAAGAGGGCTCCTTCAGGACTCGTACTGAAGCCGTCCGGCGCCCCGGTTCCACCACCCCCGCTGTTCCATCGGGGCGTCGGACGGCCCACCCCCCTTTCATTTCTGCACAACCTCCCGCCGGGTCAGGCGGCGAAGGAGATGGTTCACGTGTCCGCTACGCCTGTGCTGGCGTTGCGCGGGGTCTCCAAGCGGTTCGGTGCCGTTCAGGCGCTCACCGACGTAGAGCTCGAGGTCCACGCCGGCGAGGTGGTCGCCCTCGTCGGCGACAACGGCGCCGGAAAGTCCACGCTGGTCAAGACGATCGCCGGCGTGCACCCCATCGATGACGGCGTCATCGAGTGGGAAGGCCGTTCTGTTTCGATCAACAAGCCGCACGACGCCCAGAACCTGGGCATCGCGACCGTCTACCAGGACCTCGCGCTGTGCGACAACATCGACGTCGTCGGCAATCTCTTCCTCGGCCGCGAGATCAAGCGCCGCGGTGTCCTCAACGAGGTCGAGATGGAGCGCCGCGCCCGCGAGCTGCTCACGACGCTCTCGATCCGCATCCCCAGCGTGCGGATCCCGATCGCCTCGCTCTCCGGCGGTCAGCGCCAGACCGTGGCCATCGCCCGCTCGATGCTCGGGGAGCCCAAGCTGGTCATCCTCGACGAGCCCACCGCGGCCCTCGGCGTCGAGCAGACCGCGCAGGTCCTCGACCTGGTGGAGCGGCTGCGCGAGCGCGGTCACGCCGTGATCCTCATCAGCCACAACATGGCCGACGTCAAGGCCGTCGCCGACAAGGTGGCGGTGCTCCGGCTCGGCCGCAACAACGGCGTCTTCGAGGTCAAGAGCACCTCGCAGGAAGAGATCATCTCCGCCATCACGGGTGCCACGGACAACGCCGTGACCCGTCGTGCGGCGCGCAATGGGGAGGCTCAGAAGTGAGCATCGACAAGACCTCCGCGAACCCGGGTACGACCGCCGACCACGTCGTGGAGAACCCCGAGGCCGCCGCCGACGCCGTGACCGCCGTGGACCCCCGGCTGCTCGTGCGCGAACAGGGCCTCAAGGGCTACGTCACCGAGTTCAAGCGCAAGATGCGCGCCGGCGACCTGGGTTCCATACCCGTCGTCATCGGCCTGATCATCATCTGGGCCATCTTCCAGAGCCTGAACTCGAACTTCCTCTCGGCCGAGAACCTCAACAACATCGCCATCGCGATGGTCGCCACCGGCATGATGTCCGTGGGCATCATCTTCGTGCTGCTGCTCGGCGAGATCGATCTGTCCGTCGGCTCCGTCAGCGGTGTGTCCGGCGCGCTCATGGCGGTGCTCAGCGTCACGCACGGCGTGAACGAATGGCTGGCGGTGCTCGTCGCCATCGCCGGAGGCGCCCTCATCGGCGCCATCCATGGCTTCTTCTTCGCCCGCGTCGGCGCGCCCGCCTTCGCTGTCACCCTGGCCGGCCTGCTGTTCTGGCTCGGCTTCATGCTGCAGATCCTCGGTGACAACGGCACGATCAACATCGACTCCGAAGGTGTCGTGGGCCGGCTCACCACGTACTACTTCTCCGACATCGCGGCGGCCTACGGGCTCGCGACGGTCGCGGTCGTGGTGTTCTTCATCACCTCCTTCCTGGACAGCCGCCGCCGCGAGGCCGCGGGTGTGCCGTCGCGGCCGCTCAGCGAGATCGTGCTGCGCACGGCGGTCCTCGCGGTCATCGGCTTCTCCGCCGCCGCCATGTTCAACCAGTACAAGGGCCTGCCCCTGGCGCTGGTGCTGTTCGTCGCGGTGCTCGTGCTGACCGACTTCGTGCTGCGGCGCACCGCGTACGGGCGGAAGGTCTTCGCGCTCGGCGGCAGCGTCGAGGCGTCCCGTCGTGCCGGCATCAACGTCACCGCGGTGCGGATCTCGGTCTTCGCCATCGCCGGCACCTTCGCGGCCATCGGCGGTCTGTTCTGGGCTTCCAAGATCGCCGCGGCCAACCAGAGCGCCGGCGCCGGTGACCTGCTGATGAACGTCATCGCGGCGGCCGTCATCGGCGGCACGAGCCTCTTCGGCGGCCGCGGCCGCACCTGGAACGCGCTGCTCGGTGTCATGGTGATCACCTCGATCCAGTACGGCCTGGCCCTCGAGGGCATCGCCACGCCGATCCAGTACATGATCACCGGCGGTGTGCTTCTCGCCACGGTCGTCATCGACTCGGTGACCCGCAAGACGCAGAAGACGGCCGGCCGAGCGTAGTCGCTCCGCTGGGAGAGCCGGGAAAGTAGGGTCGTCCGTCGGCTGCGGGTCGGTTGTGGCTGGTCGCGCCCGCGCGGCGGAGCCGCATGATGTCACGGCCCCGCGCCCCTAAGGGGCGCAGCCCCTCGACCTGTGCCCGGCACCATTGTGGTGCCGGGCACAGCGGTGTCCGGTGCGCCCTCAAAACCGCGCTTTCCTGTCCCTCGTACGGCCGAGGGCGTGACGTACGACGCACGGCCCGGACGTCGGCGGGAACAGCGGAACATTAGACTCGTCAGGCCCGCGAAGGCTCGAACAGCTCTACTGCAAGGAGGCACGGGTGCCGCTGCTGACCCGCATCAGGGGACCGCGCGATCTGGACACGCTCAGCCCGGAGCAGCTGGACCAGCTGGCCGAGGAGATCCGGACGTTCCTCGTCGACGCGGTTGCCAAGACCGGCGGCCACCTCGGCCCCAACCTCGGCGTGGTCGAGCTCACCATCGCCCTGCACCGGGTCTTCGAATCCCCGAAGGACAAGGTGCTGTTCGACACGGGCCACCAGAGCTACGTGCACAAGCTGCTGACCGGTCGCCAGGACTTCTCCGGGCTGCGCACCAAGGGAGGCCTGTCCGGCTACCCGTCGCGCGCCGAGTCCGAGCACGACGTGATCGAGAACTCGCACGCCTCCACCGTGCTCGGCTGGGCCGACGGCCTGGCGAAGGCCAACGAGGTGCTGGGCAGGGACGACCACGTCGTCGCCGTGATCGGTGACGGCGCGCTGACCGGCGGTATGGCCTGGGAGGCGCTGAACAACATCGCGGACGCCAAGGATCGCCCGCTCGTCATCGTCGTCAACGACAACGAGCGCTCCTACGCGCCCACGATCGGCGGTCTCGCCAACCACCTCGCGACGCTGCGCACGACGGACGGTTACGAGCGTTTCCTGGCCCGCACCAGGGAGCTCCTCGAGCGCACCCCGGTCGTCGGCCGGCCGCTCTACGACACGCTGCACGGTGCCAAGAAGGGCCTGAAGGACTTCATCGCCCCGCAGGGCATGTTCGAGGACCTGGGCCTGAAGTACGTCGGCCCGATCGACGGCCATGACATCGCGGCGCTGGAGTCCGCGCTGTCCCGCGCCAAGCGGTTCGGCGGCCCGGTCATCGTGCACTGCCTCACCGAGAAGGGCCGCGGCTACAAGCCCGCCGTCGAGGACGAGGCCGACCGCTTCCACGCCGTCGGCGTCATCCACCCCGACACCGGACTGCCGATCTCTGCCGCCGGTCTCGACTGGACGTCCGTCTTCGGCGAGGAGATGGTCAAGCTCGGCCGGGAGCGCGAGGACATCGTCGCCATCACCGCGGCCATGCTGCAGCCGGTCGGCCTGAAGAAGTTCGCGGAGGAGTTCCCCGACCGCGTCTACGACGTCGGCATCGCCGAGCAGCACGGCGCCGTCTCGGCCGCGGGCCTCGCCACCGGCGGCCTGCACCCCGTCTTCGCGGTGTACGCCACCTTCCTCAACCGCGCCTTCGACCAGCTGCTGATGGACGTGGCCCTGCACAAGTGCGGCGTCACCTTCGTCCTGGACCGGGCCGGCATCACCGGCACCGACGGCGCCTCGCACAACGGTATGTGGGACATGTCGATCCTGCAGTGCGTGCCCGGAGTGCGGATCGCCGCGCCGCGCGACGCCGACCAGGTGCGCCTGCAGCTGCGCGAGGCGGTCGAGGTCGACGACGCGCCGACCGTCGTGCGCTACTCGAAGGGCGCCGTCGGCCCCGCCGTACAGGCCGTGGGCACGGTCGGCGGCATGGACGTGCTGCGCGCGGCGGGAACGGACCGGCCGGACGTGCTCCTCGTCTCCGTCGGCGCGCTCGCCCCCATGTGCCTGGAGGTCGCCGACCTGCTCGACAAGCAGGGCATCTCCACGACCGTCGTCGACCCGCGCTGGGTCAAGCCCATCGACGAGGCGCTGCCGCCGCTGGCCGAGCAGCACCGCGTCGTGGTGACGGTGGAGGACAACTCACGTGCGGGCGGCGTCGGTTCGGCGATCGCACAGGCCCTGCGCGACGCAGGCGTCGACCTGCCGCTGCGCGACTTCGGCATCCCGCCGCGCTTCCTCGACCACGCGTCGCGCAAGGAGGTCCTGGCCGAGATCGGGCTCACCGCCCCGGACATCGCGCGCCAGGTCACGGGCCTGGTCGCGAAGCTCGACGGCCCGTCCTCCCAGTCGCCACTCCGTTCGACCGGGAGCACCCCGGCCGCGCGCACGGCGACCGAGCGCACCGCTGCGGACGGGGTGGACTCGGTGGAGCCGGTGCGGGACTGATCCGCCGGATGCCTGTCTGCTGTTTCACCTGATTCACCGGCGAATGGGCCGGTCCCGCCCCTGCACGGGTGGTGGGACCGGCCCATTCGCATGAAACCGCCCACGACGTGGCATACGGACCGTACCCGCTCTCGACCGAGTCGAGGCGACAAGCGTGGGAGGTCCAGTCTTGTTCAGCGCCCTCTTCCGGACGAAGAGTGTCGAGCAGTCGATCCGGGACACTACAGAGCCGGAGCACGCGCTCAAGAAGTCCTTGTCCGCCCTCGATCTCACCGTCTTCGGAGTCGGTGTCATCATCGGCACCGGCATCTTCGTGCTCACCGGCCAGGTGGCGAAGGAGAACGCGGGCCCCGCCACCGCCATCGCCTTCGCCGTCGCGGGCATCGTCTGCGCGCTCGCGGCCCTGTGCTACGCGGAGTTCGCCTCGACCGTGCCGGTGGCCGGATCCGCGTACACCTTCTCCTACGCCTCGCTCGGCGAGCTGCCCGCCTGGATCATCGGCTGGGACCTGGTGCTCGAGTTCGCCCTCGGCACCGCCGTGGTCGCCGTCGGCTGGTCGGGCTACATCCGCTCGCTGATGGACAACGCGGGCTGGCACCTGCCCGACGCGCTGGCCGGGCCCGATGTCGCCGAGGGCTTCGGCTTCGACATCCTCGCCTTCGCGCTGGTGCTCGTCCTGACCGGCATCCTCGTCCTCGGAATGAAGCTGTCCGCCCGCGTCACCCAGGTCGTCGTGGCCATCAAGGTGACCGTCGTGCTGATCGTCATCATCGCGGGCGCCTTCTTCATCCAGTCCGAGAACTACTCACCCTTCATCCCCGAAGCGCAGCAGATCCCGGCGGGGGGCGGCCTGCACGCCCCGCTCGTCCAGCTGCTGTTCGGGTACGCACCCACCAACTTCGGTGTGATGGGCATCTTCACGGCCGCCTCCGTCGTCTTCTTCGCCTTCATCGGCTTCGACATCGTGGCCACCGCAGCAGAGGAGACCAGGAATCCGCAGCGGGACATGCCGCGCGGCATCCTCGGCTCCCTCCTCATCTGCACTGTCCTCTACGTCCTGGTGTCGATCGTGGTCACGGGCATGCAGCACTACAGCAGGCTGTCCGTGGACGCCCCGCTCGCCGACGCCTTCAAGGAAACCGGGCACCCCTTCTACGCGGGCATCATCAGCTTCGGCGCAGCCGTCGGCCTCACCACCGTCTGCATGATCCTGCTGCTCGGCCAGACCCGCGTCTTCTTCGCGATGAGCCGGGACGGACTGCTGCCCCGGTTCTTCTCCCGCGTCCACCCCAAGTACAAGACGCCGCACCGGCCGACCATCCTGCTCGGCGGGCTCATCGCGATCCTGGCCGGCTTCACCAGCCTCAGCGAACTCGCCGAGCTGGTGAACATCGGCACGCTCTTCGCCTTCGTCGTCGTCGCGCTCAGCGTCATCATCCTGCGCCGCACCCGCCCCGACCTGCACCGGGCGTTCCGTACCCCCTGGGTGCCGGTGGTGCCCATCCTGTCGGTGGCGGCGTCGCTGTGGCTCATGCTCAATCTGCCGGCCGAGACCTGGCTGCGGTTCGGCATCTGGATGGCGCTCGGCTTCGCCGTCTACTTCCTTTACGGGCGCACGCACAGTGAGCTCGTCAAGCGACGGAAGTAGCCGCCCTTGTCCTCGCTCGCCAGCCATCCGGCCCCGTATGTCCTGCTTCGGTAGGAGCTGCGGCGCCGGATAGCGTGCCCCTATGCTCGCCGAGCCCACAGCTTCGCCACGTTCCGTAATCGAACCGCGGATGCCGCGGACGCCCCGGCCGCGGCAGGCGCCCCTGCCGCCGCGGCCGCCGGCACCGCGCGCGGAGCTGCCGGCCCGCTCCCGGTACCGGTACTGGACGCGACTGCTCCCCGCCCTGGCCGCGCTGGCCTGCGTCACCCGCGTACCGGCGTTCCTGCAGCCGCTGTGGAACCCGGACGAGGGCTATCTGGCCGTGCAGGCGCGGATACTGGCCGACGGGGGAGAGCTGTACGAGTCGGTGGTCGACCGCAAACCGCCGCTCGTGCCCTGGCTGTACGCGGGCGCGTTCGCGCTGTTCGGCGACGCGTCACTCACCTCCGTACGGGTGCTGGCGCTGCTCGCCCAGCTCCTGACCGCCGTCCTGCTGGCCTCGCTGGCCCGGCGCCGCTGGGGCGATGCCGCGGGCCGCACCGCGGGCGTCCTGTACCTCCTCGCGTCCATCGGCCTCAATCCCGAGGACGCCCAGGCAGCCACCTTCGAGGTCTTCATGCTGGCGCCTACGGCCGCGGCCATGTGGTGCGCGGACCGCCGCCGCTGGGGCGCCGCGGGCGCCGCCGTGGCCTGTGCGTTCCTGGCCAAGCAGACCGGCGGGGCGGTGCTGGTGCCGGTGGTGTGGTTGCTGTGGCACTCCGCTCCCTCGCGAAGGGGCGTGCTGCGCCTGGTAGTCGGGGTCGTGGTCCCGGTGCTGGCGGTGGCCGGGGTCACCGATCCGGCCGGATTCCTGTTCTGGACGGTCACCGGCTCCGGCGCGTACGCCTCCTTCACCGGGTCCGAACTCCACGTACTGGCGCGAGGGCTGGTCAACACGGCGATCCTCGCCGTGGCCTGCGCCGGGCTGATCCCCCCGGTCGTACGTGTCCTGAGGATCGCCAGGACCGGATCGGCGGAACTGTGGCTGTGGCTCGGATCCTCGGCCGCCGCGGTCCTCGCCGGCTTCCACTTCTTCGGCCACTACTACCTTCAAGTCATCCCGCCGCTGGCTCTGTTGGCCACCGCCGCACTGCAGATCCTGCCTCGCGACCGGCTGGCGACGGCCCTGTTCACCTCGGCCTGCTGCTGCACGCTGTTCCTCGCGTGGGGAGTGCTGGCGCCCCGCCCCGAGCTGGCCCACGCTCAGCGCGTGGCGGACGCGGTGGCACACCGCACGGCACCCGGGGACCGGGTCCTCGTCTGGGGCATACACCCGGAGACGTACTGGCTCGCCGACCGCGCCCCCGCCAGCCGCTATCTGACGGCCGGCCTGCTCACGAACTACAGCGGCGGCCGCAACGGCCCCCAGGTGGGGGAGAAGTACGCGGTCGCGGGCACCTGGCCGGTCTTCCGCGAGGAGATGAGGACCCGCACACCGGCACTGATCGTCGACGACTCCCGCGGAAAGCCGTACGCCCCGGACCGCGTGCCGTCACTGGGTCACCTGCTGGCGGCGGAGTACGAGGTGGTGGGGGTGGTGGATGGGGCGGTGCTGTATGCGCGGGTGGAGTGAGCAAGGTGAGCCGATGAGCTGTCAGCCGTCATCCCGGACCGTGCGCGGCCCGGCGGTCTCGGCCCCCAACTCGGCCACTCTCCACTTCAGTTCACGGTCAGCCGTGACGACGAGACAGGGGCGGCCCTGTGCCTCGCCGACCAGCTCCACGATGCGGTCGTCGCCGCTACCGGGTGCCGCCTCGACTCGAACGCCGGGCACGGATTCCACCCCGCGGGCCGCGCCTTCCACCACGAGCACGATGTCCACGGGGCCCGGGCGGCCGGGGAGCCCGTCGGCGGCGAAGCGCACGAGCCGGTCCCTGAGCCGCTCCACGGCCGCGTGCCGGTCGCGCCACCAGCCGTCGGGGACGGAGCCTACGACGTTGGCGGCGTCGATGATCACCAATGTCTTCACGGTCGGTCCTCCTCCACTCGCCGGTTGTCATCGGGCCATGCGTCGATTCTGCGTCATGGCGCTCGCTCGGGAGGGTGTCGAGGCCTTCTGGCCAACTGGCGAGCGCGCCGCACACGTATGAGGTGAGCAAATTAGGTGACCAAACCAACCCAACTGCCTTGAAAATGGGTAAACGCCACACTTTCGAGGTGAGACGTGGGGTGACCGGGGCTCTGCGAACTGGTGAACGAGCGGCATAATGATGTGGTGAAATCAGGCTTCCCGTGTTCACGATGCGGGTGGGTTTCAGGAAGGTGACGCCAGGCCATGCGGAGAAGGTCGGCACGCTCCGCGGGCTCCGCCCGCCCAATGGGCGCAACTGCTACGACGGATCGGGGGCGTCTCGCTTCCGGGACTGCCCACGGGAACTGGCTCACCCTCGGCAAGGACGGGCGCCTCACCCTGTACGCGCCCACGGAAGGCGGGCTGCTGCGCTGGACCGAGACGACGGTCGGCGGGCCGCACTGGAGTGGACCCCACTTCGTGGCAGTGGCCGGACTGACCGACGTGACGGTGGCGCAGGGCGCTGACGCGTATGTCCACTTCCTCGGGCGTCGGCAACGCACCGGCGCCGACGGCTCCGTGAGCGTGGACATCGTGCACGCCATCCAGTACCAGACGGGACGTGCTTTCACTGACTGGCGTTCGCTCGGAAACCCGCACCAGGACCGGGAGCAAGGCCGGGCGCTGGGCGTGCCGGTGGGCGCGATCGCCTCGGATGGCACCGTGCACGTCTTCGTACGCGGTGCACACCGCGGCCTGATGCTGCGGCGAGAGGCCCCGAACGGCAAGTGGAAGGCATGGGAGGACCTCCTCGGCCACGGCATCGATGCGTTTCCAGCACCCGTCGCCCTCGCGGGCGGAAGGGTCGAGGTGTATGCCGGCGCAGAGACCGGTGTACTGATGTGGCGGCAGATGGAGGCAGGCGGAAGCTTCGCCCCGCCGCGTGGCTTCGCGCTCCGGCCGGCCTCAGGCACCGTCGCGGCCATGGAGACCGGTCCGGACCGTGCCACGGTGTTCTGGACGGATCCTGCGGACGGCACCGCCGTGGCCTGGCGGCCGGGCGGCTGGCCCATCACGCTGGGCGGTTCCGCGGCCGAGCGGCCGTATGCCGCGCTGCGCACCTCGTTGGACGGCTACGACTGCGTGGTGCTCGCCTGCCGGGCACAGGACGGCGCGGCCGTGGTCGGCGTGGGTGGTACCGAGAACGAGTCGAACGGCTTCTGGTGGTACGCGCTGGCCGAACGCTGCCAGGGCGCACCCGCGCTCGCCCGGGACGGCCGGGGCCGTGTGGTGATGGCGTTGATCGACTCGGAGGGCGTGCCCCTGATTGCCCGCCAAGAGGACAGCTCAGGCCTCGCACTGACCCGCTGGGAGCGGCTGTGACTGCCGGCAGCACCGACGTGTGATCGCTCCTGTGGCGCCTCACCTCCCGTGGAACGCGTGCACCGAGGGTCGGGGCATCCTGCCGATCCCGCAATCCTCGGTGCACGGTTCTCTGCGGCTCAACCGCCCGTCGCGGGCGACTTCTTGGCCGACTCGGGAATTTCGGAGTCCGTGCGGATCGCCTTCCACAGGTTCGTCGCCTGCGGCTCGGCGGCCACTACCCGGTTGGGATCGGTCTTGTCGTACGCCACCGGCAGCATGATCGTCTCCATGGTGGACGGGTCGACCCCGTTCATGCTGCGTCCGAACTCGGCGAGCTTCGTCAGCGAGGCCAGCTCCGAATCCGTGGTGAGCGCCTCGGTCAACGTGTCGGCGATCTTGTACGTCTTCGTGGGGCTGCCCAGCAGGTCCTGCTTCTTGATCTCGGAGAGCAGGGCGACCATGAACTGCTGCTGAAGGCCTATCCGGCCGAGGTCGCTGCCGTCTCCGACGCCGTGCCGGGTCCGTACGAAGGCGAGTGACTCGGTGCCGTTCAGCTTGTGCGTACCGGCGCTCAGGTCCAGGCCGCTGGACTCGTCCTTGATGGGCTCGTCGACAGTGACCGTCACGCCGCCGATGGCGTCGACGAGGTTCTTGAAGCCGGCGAAGTCGATCTCCACGAAGTGGTCGAGCCGCACTCCCGACATCTGCTCCACGGTTTTGACCACACAGGCCGGACCGGCAAGCGCGTACACGGAGTTGAACATCACACGCTTCGCCGACGGGAGCGTCGAGCCGTCCGACTTGGTGCATTCGGGACGGGTGACCAGGGTGTCCCGGGGGATGCTGACGGCGGTGGCCTGCGTGCGGCCCTCGGGTATGTGCATCACCAGAGCAGTGTCGGAGCGCGCTCCCGAGACGTTGCCGGTGCCCAGTGAGGCGTTGTCCCCCGAGCGTGAATCAGACCCCAGGACGAGGATGTTCTGACCCGAAGTCGGCAGTTTCTCGGGGCGGTCTTCACCGAGTGACTTGTTCAGGTCGACGCCCTCGATGTTGCCGTCGATGCTGCTGTAGAGCCAGTAGCCGGTGCCGCCAGCGGCCAGGACGAGGACCGCCAGCGTCAGCAGAATGATCCGGCCCACTCGCCGCTTGCCGCGCCGCTCGGCGCGCCGTCGCCTGCCGCCCTCGGGCTGCCGCCCTCCGGGTGCTGCCCTGTGGCCACGCCGTGACTCGGTGGTGGCGCTGTGCGTCATTCTGTTCGGTCCCTCTCCTCACGGGCTCCGCGATGGGCGGAGTGTGGAGACCGGGTGGGGGGAGGCCGGCCCACTGACGTCGTCGATTCAGTGCGCACTATATGCATTCTCTTAAGGGGCGCGGACCTTACCGTACCTCAGTGATGAACAGCGCATGACTCACTGTTGACCACCCATAAGACTGACTTAAGATGTGTGAACCTTGTGACTGATGTTCGGTCGCGAAGCGAGACGAGTCTGATCGGCTGGGGGGTTGATCCGGGCACGTCATTCAGGGAGGGGCACCCAGAGATATCCGGCCAGAGCTGTCCGGTGGTCACCGGGTGTGACGAGTGTCTGGTGGGAGTGGATCTTGACTGTGCGGCCGCGTCTGAGTGTTGTCGTGCCATTTCAGGATGTTGAGGTCTATCTCGCCGAGTGCCTGGAGTCGATTGCCCGGCAGTCATTCAAGAACTTCGAGGTGATCCTCGTCGATGACGGTTCGACCGACAGATCCACGGAGATAGCGGCCGACTTCTGCGCGCGCGACCCGCGTTTCCGGATGATCCGGCAGGAATCCCACGGGCCTGGCCAGGCCCGGAATGTTGGTATCCGTGCCATGCATCCCGAAGGTGAGTTTCTCGCCTTCGTCGACGGCGACGACGTCATCCCCGAGTACGCGTACGAGCTGCTGATCCGGACCCTCGAGGAGTCCGGCTCGGACTTCGTCTCCGGCAATGTGCAGATGATGAACTCCACCAAGAAGTGGCAGTCTCCGCTGCACAAGGGCCCCATGCAGCGCAATCGGCGGGGCACGCACATCACCAAGTTCGATGCGCTCATCTACGACCGAACCGTCTGGAACAAGGTGTTCCGCCGGTCCTTCTGGGACTACCACTACATCGAGTTCCCGGAGGGCGTCCTTTACGAGGACTCCTGGGTCAACATGTTCGCTCACTTCCGGGCCGCCAAGGTCGACGTGATCACGGACATCGTCTACTTCTGGCGGCGCAGGGAAGGCGGCGCGGCTCCGTCCATCACCCAGCGCCACACGGAGCTGAGCAACCTGCGCGACCGGGTTGCAGCGGTGCAGTCGGTGAGCCGCTTCCTGGCCGAGCGCCGCTCACGTACGTATGTCGAGAGCAAGCGCAAGTACGACCTGGCCTGTCTCAAGTCCGACCTGATGCTGCATCTGAAGGTCCTGCCCGACGCCGACGACGAGTACCAGGACGCGTTCATGGACTGGGCCAACCAGTTCCTGGACGAGGCCGACCCCGACATCATCGACGAGCTTCCGGCCGACGCCCGGGTGAAGTGGCTGCTCGTGCGCGAGTGGCGGCTCGACGAACTCCTCGATGTGATCGAGTTCGAGCGGCGCGGCGGGCCCCTACCGGTGCAGAGACGCCTTCGGCGCTATCTCAACTACCCGTATCTGGGAGACCGCAAGGTCGGTATCGACAAGAAGGCCTACCGGCTCGACAAGGAATTCTCGCTGCACGGCTCGGTCAGCGGCGCGCAGTGGAAGTCCGAGTGGCTGGTCCTCACGGGTGCCGCGTATGTGCGGTTCATCAATGTGCACAAAAAGCACATGTCGGTGAAGGCGCTGGCTCTGCGCAACAAGAAGCAGGGCCGCATGGTGATCGCACAGGCGAAGACCACCTATGCGCCGCAGGCCACGGAACATTCCAACCAGAACCGCTACTGCTACGACTGGGCCGGCTTCGAGGCCCGGATCGACACCACCCGCCTCAAGCGCAAGGGCGAGTGGGTCGAGGGCACCTGGGACGTCGCCGCAGGAGTGCTCAGCCGGGGTCTGTTCCGCTATCGCGGCCTCGACCGGGGCAGCGCCGGTACGGCAGCCAACCCGCCATACCGCTACGTCGACAAGAACACCCGCATCCTGCCGCTCTTCCTCCAGGGCAAGCTCAAGCTACGCGTGGAGATCGTGCGCTGCCGCATCACCCGCCACCGTGTCGTGGGCGATCAGCTCGAACTCGGGGGCGTCTACCTCGGCCCCAAGGTGCCCGAATGGGGCAAGCTTCGGGTCGGCAGCATGAGCGGCGCGGGGCGGCACGACGCCTGGGTCCGTTTCAGCGCGGGCGGTGAGGGCTGGTGTACCTGGACCACTCGCATTCCCCTGCGCGACCTGGTGCCGGGATACCGGACCGAGGCGCGGGACGGGGCCGAGATCCCGCAGTCCTGGAGCATGGGCAGCAACGGCTGGAAGACCACCTTCCACGTCGAGGGCCGCAAGATGACCATCTATCCCGTCATGGCGGAGGAGACCCCGGACGGGCACTACCGCATGCCGGCTTCGCTGCAGACACGCGAGGGCGACCGTGAGGTCGTCGTGCATCGCAACGGGTCCGGATACCTGGTCCTGTTCGAGCGGGCCACCCTGCCCACTGTCACCCGCTTCGGGTGGTCGGAGGACGGATCGCTGGAGATCATCGGCCGCTACCAGGCCGCTGACCGGCTCTCGGCCGCGGAGTACAGGGCGGCGCACATGGTGGTGCGTTCGCGGGCCCACGGTGCCGAGCGTGCCGTCCCGCTCGCCTGGAACGGCAACGAGTTCCGTTGTGTGGTGACGCCCGCGGCCATGCGGACACTGGCCGGTGACATTCCGCTCGCGGCCGGCCGCTGGGACTTCTTCCTGCGGCGCCAGGACCACTCGGCGGTCGCTCCCGAGGACCGCCTCGAGGATCTGATGATGAAGATCGAGCAGGATCTCATCGGCGCCTTCCCGCAGGAGTACGAGGAGAGCGAGCGCCGCTACGAGCTCCAGGCCGAGGCATACGACCGGCTGTCGCTCCTGTCCCACTCCGCCATGCCGGACGAGGCCCGTGGACCGTACCGCCAGAAACTGCTGCGTACCAAGGCCTATCCCGCGGCCCGCCGCAAGAAGGTGCGTCCCGCGATTCTCTTCGACGCCTTCAAGGGCACCCAGTATTCGGACAGCCCCCGGGCCCTGCACGAGGAGCTGGTGGGGCGCGGCGTCGACCTCGAGCATCTGTGGGTGGTGCGTGACGACCAGGTCGAGGTGCCGCCCACGGCGACTCCGGTACGTATGTGGTCGCCCGAGTGGTACGACGCACTGGCCAGGTGCCGGTACGTCATCGCCAACAACCACCTCCCGGACTGGTTCCAGAAGCGGGACGGGCAGGTGGTCGTGCAGACCTGGCACGGCACCCCGCTGAAGAAGATCGGCCACGACATCGAGGCCATCCACTTCGCCGACCAGCGCTATCTGGAAAGGGTCGAGAAGGAGGTGCAGAACTGGGACATGCTCGTCTCGCCCAACAGCTTCTCCACCCCGATCCTGCAGCGCGCCTTCGGATTCCCGGGCGAGATGGTGGAGTGCGGCTATCCGCGCAACGACATCCTGCGACGGCCGGGCATGGAGCGGCGGGAGCAGGAGGTCCGCCGCCGTATCGGCCTGCCCGCGGGCAAGCGCGTCATCATGTACGCACCCACGTGGCGCGACGACCAGTTCTACTCACCGGGCAAGTACAAGTTCGACTTCCGCATCGACCTCGAGGACGCACGGGCGCGCCTCGGCGCCGACCATGTGCTCATGGTGCGCCGCCATCCGAACGTGGTGGATCCGGTGCCGGGGGCCGGCGACGGCTTCGTCTACGACGTCTCCGACTACCCGGACATGGCGGACCTCTCCCTGATCACCGATGTGATGATCACGGACTATTCGTCCCTCATGTTCGACTACGTCAACACCGGCCGTCCGATTCTCTTTTTCACCTACGACCTGGACCACTACCGCGACACGCTGCGCGGCTTCTACTTCGACTTCGAGCAGAGCGCACCGGGACCTCTGGTGTACAGCTCTCCGGAACTGGTGTCCGCCATCCGCGACATCGACCGCATCCAGGCCGCCTACGCCGATCGCTACCGCTGGTTCCAGGGCGAGTTCTGCGATCTGGACGACGGTTATGCCTCCGCACGGCTGGCCGACCGGCTGCTGATCGAGGGCGGCGACATGGCGCCGGAGGACGCCAATGCCCCGGCCGTCGGCACGGTGGACACCCGGCACGCCGGGCGCGCGCTCACGCCGATCCAGTGGAGGGCGCAGCAGTGGTTCGCCCCCCAGGGGCAGCAGCAGGCCGCGCCTCCGCGGTCCGCCTCGGCGAACGGCCGTCTCATGAACGCCGTGCCCGCACAGCCGGGTGCGACCGGGCCGGCGCAGCCGTACCCGAGCGGGCAGGGGCAGTCGTACCCGCCTCAGGGGCAGCAGCCGGTGCTTCCGCAGTCGGCCGCGGCCGAGGGGCGGCCGATGCACGCGATGCCCGCGCAGCACCACCCCAACGGTTACCCCGCCGCCCAGCAGGCGTACGCGCCCCAGCAGGGCGACCACGGCCAGCCCCAGTCACCGCGGTTGAGGCCGGCGCGGCTCCAGCTGCCGCCCGCCCAGCAGCAGTCGGTGCAGCCGCATGACGGCCGGACGTACGAGGGCGTGATCGTGTGACCCCGGTGCAGGACCCCGACCCCCGGCCGCGGCTGCGCCCACCCGAGCCGGACGGCCGCAGCGATCCATGACCGCCCACACGAACGCGCCCCAGGCGCTCGACGCAACCACCGCCCACCGCGGGCGGGTCGAGCGCCTCTCCGGCGTTCGCTCAGCTGGTGCCCACCCGGATGAGCAGCGCCCGGTGGTCGGAGGCGCCGGTGTCCCGCACCGTGCAGCCGGACCTGGACAGCCCGGTGAAGAGGTAGTCCAGCTTGTGCCCGGAGTCATGAGTCGCCCGGCCCGAGCGGGAGGAGCCGGAGGACTGGTCGCACTCCTTGTGGGTGCGGTACGGGGCGGTCGGCCACACCCAGTCGGTGGCGTGGTTCACACCCGGCGGATCCACGTTCAGGTCACCGCCGTAGACCGTGCGCCGCTTGGGCACGGCGGCCACCAGCGTCTTCAGTTGGTCGTCGCGGTACTCCCAGCCCGGATGCGCCCGGTCGCTGCCGGGCGTACTCAGATGGGCATTGCACACGGTGAGGCGGTGCGCGGCCACCCGGGCGCAGAGGATGCCCCGCTGCAGTCCGACGCTCGGCTGCCGCGAGGCCGCCACGGTGACGTCGGACAGGGCGGACGCCGACAGAATCGCGAAGCCGGCCGCGCCCTGCCCCCGCGCGGCGCACCGTACGGTGCTCGTACGGCCCTTGGCGTCGCGCCACTCGTACGCCTTGAACTCGGTGCGCCAGGCCGGTCCGAGTGCCCCGCGCACCGACTCCAGGTCGTTGGCGCAGGTCTCCTGGAGGAGGATCACCCGGGCTCCCGCCTGCGTGGCCAGCAGCTTCAGCTGGCGCTTCTTCTCGCTGCGACTGCCGGTTCCCGCGCAGTTCCACTGCTGTACGCCGCACATGTTCCACGTCGCCACGGTCACCTTCCTGTCGGAGGCGAACGAGCGGGTCGGCGCGGCGCTCTGGGTCAGCGTCACCGCGGTGGCGAGTCCCAGCAACGCGAGCACCGCGACCACGATTCCGATCCCTCGGCGCCTGCGCCGTTCGGACGCGGACCGGGAAGCCATCAGCAACATTCCGACATCATGTCTGATGAGCTGACGGGGCGCCAATGTGATGACGTATCAACCCGTATCCGACATTCAACCCCTGGTGGGGTACCGCACCCGTCCGACGCCGAAGCACCTCATGAGAGTGGAATCCGTACATGTCTAAGCCAACTTCGAATGGGCGGCAGCTGCTCAACGGGATCGATTCCTCCGGGACGTACCCGGTCGAGTACCGGTTCGCCCACGCCCAGAAGGGCAACAGACACCTGGTCGTCGTCTTCGCCAACTTCGCCGCGCCCGACGAGTACGGCTGGTCGAACGGAGTCTTCGACAAGCTCCGGTCGAACATCCTCTGGATCCGCGACAAGTTCGACGGCATGAACAGCTACTACCTGTGCAGGGACATGGACTTCGCCCTGGAGCGGTCCGTCATCACGCTGATATCGAACGTGATGAAGTCCCTTGACCTCACTCCGGACCAGGTCACCATGTGGGGTGGTTCGAAGGGCGGCAGCGCGGCGCTCTACTTCGGGTTGCGGTACGGCTTCCGGAACATCGTCTCCATCGTTCCCCAGTTCCGGATCGGGACCTACGTGCTGAGGATTCCGACGGTGGCCCAGTTCATGATGGGCGACGGGCCGCGCGAGGAGAACGTGCGGATGCTGGACTCGATCATTCCCGACCTGGTGCGGTCGGAGGCGAACCGGAGCGCCAACATCTACCTGCTCACGTCACCGCAGGACGAGCAGTACACGGACCAGGTGGAGCCGTTCCTCGGCCTCTTCCAGCGGTACGAGAACTTCAACCTCATCTACAGCGAATCTCCCTTCATCAGCAACCACACCGATGTGACCAGGAGGAACGTTCCGATCCTCATGGGGCTCGTCAACTTCCTCATCGACGGCATCGCACCGCGGCTCGGCTACGTGCGCAACGGCTACGAGGAACCGGACCGCGACCGGTCGGCCATCGACAGCTACCTCGCGTCCACGTCCATGGTGAAGAGCGGATCGGACTTCCCGCCCCCGGTCGTCCTGTCACCGGCGTACAACGAGGAAGTGCACACCACCAACGTGCGCCTCTCGGGCACCGCCCGAGGTGCCGTACGCGTGAGTCTCTGGGAGCACGGCAAGTTCCTCGGATCGCCCACCGTCGCAGCGGACGGCAGCTGGTCCTGGGAGCGGGACAAGCCGTGGACCAAGGGGAAGCATCTCGTCAGGCTCTTCGGGGTGGACGCCGTCGGCTTCCACTCCGAGCGGACCGAGATCCCCTTCACCGTCTCGGAGAACGCTTCGGCGCAGGGTGTCATGCCCGCCGCTCCGCTGCCCGGGGCCGTGATGCCCGCTGCCGGGCAGGGGGTGCAGACTCCGGTCGTCTCGATTCCGGCCGCCTATGAGCAGGTGATGGGCGCGGCGGTCGGTTTCGCGGGGACGGCCGGGGGCGCCGCGCAGGTGGGATTCAGGGAGAACGGTGCGTTCCTGGGAGCGACCGCGGTCTCCCCGGACGGCAGATGGTCCTGGGAACCGGGCTGGGCGTGGAACGACGGCATGCACCTCATCGAGGTCTTCGCCGTGGACGGGGCCGGTGCCGAGTCCTCGGCGGCCCAGGTCCCGTTCACGGTCATGAGCGTGTCGGCCGGGGCGACGCCGGCCGCGTACTACGGCCAGAACTACTGATTCCGGAGCAGTCACACGAAAGCGGGTTGTACGGGAGGACATCCCGTACAACCCGCCCGTGTCTGCGGCGTGTTGGTGTTACGCCGGAACCGAAGCCACCCCAGGCTCCAGGAACCGCTTCCCGTTCACCCGCTCCGAGACGCCCTCCCGGTCCAGGTAAGGCGTGATCCCACCCAGGTGGAACGGCCACCCCGCGCCCGTGATCAGGCACAGGTCGATGTCCTGGGCCTCGGCGACGACGCCCTCGTCGAGCATGAGCCCGATCTCCTGGGCGACGGCGTCGAGGACGCGGGCGCGCACCTGCTCCTCCGTCAGGACGACGTCGCCCTGCTTCAGCAGAGTCGCGACCTCGGGGTCCAGCTCGGGCTTGCCGCTGTCGTAGACGTAGAAGCCGCGCTTGCCCGCCTCGACGACCGCCTTCAGGTTCGGGGAGACCTTGAAGCGGTCCGGGAAGGCGCCGTGCAGCGTCTCCGAGACGTGCAGGCCGATCGCCGGGCCGACCAGCTCGAGGAGGACCAGCGGGGACATCGGCAGGCCCAGCGGCTCGACCGCCTTCTCGGCGACCTCGACCGGGGTGCCCTCGTCGATGACGTTCTGGACCTCGCCCATGAAGCGGGTGAGGATGCGGTTCACGACGAACGCCGGGGCGTCCTTCACCAGAACCGCCGTCTTCTTCAGCTTCTTGGCGACGCCGAAGGCCGTGGCCAGCGACGCGTCGTCCGTCTTCTCGCCGCGCACGATTTCGAGCAGCGGGAGGACCGCGACCGGGTTGAAGAAGTGGAAGCCGACGACCCGCTCGGGGTGCTGCAGCTTCGACGCCATCTCCGACACCGACAGGGAGGAGGTGTTCGTCGCCAGGATCGCGTGCGCCGGGGCGACCGCCTCGACCTCCGCGAACACCTGCTGCTTGACGCCGATCTCCTCGAAGACCGCCTCGATGATGAAGTCGGCGTCGGAGAAGCCCTCCGCCTTGTCCAGGACACCGGAGACCAGCGCCTTCAGGCGGTTGGCCTTGTCCTGGTTGATACGGCCCTTGCCGAGCAGCTTGTCGATCTCGGCGTGGACGTAGCCCACACCCTTGTCGACGCGCTCCTGGTCGATGTCCGTCAGGACGACCGGCACCTCGAGGCGGCGCAGGAAGAGCAGCGCGAGCTGCGAAGCCATCAGACCGGCGCCCACGACGCCGACCTTCGTCACCGGACGCGCCAGGCTCTTGTCCGGCGCACCGGCCGGGCGCTTGGCGCGCTTCTGGACGAGGTTGAAGGCGTAGATGCCCGCGCGCAGCTCGCCGCCCATGATGAGGTCCGCGAGGGCCGTGTCCTCGGCGTCGTAACCCTGCTGCAGATCGCCGTTCTTGGCCGCGGCGATGATGTCAAGGGCGCGGTACGCGGCCGGGGCCGCGCCGTGCACCTTGCTGTCGGCGATGAACTTGCCGCGCGCCACGGCCTGGTCCCAGGCGTCACCGCGGTCGATGACCGGGCGTACGACCTCGACGTCGCCCTTCAGGACATCGGCGGTCCACAGCAGCGACTGCTCCAGGAAGTCCGCGCCCTCGAAGATCGCGTCGGCGATGCCGAGCTCGAAGACCTGCTGGCCCTTCAGCTGCTTGTTCTGGTTCAGCGAGTTCTCGATGATGACCGAGACCGCGCGGTCCGCGCCGATGAGGTTCGGCAGCAGCGTGCAGCCGCCCCAGCCGGGGACCAGGCCGAGGAAGACCTCGGGGAGGGAGAAGGCGGGCAGGGCCTTCGAGACCGTGCGGTAGCTGCAGTGCAGACCGACCTCGACGCCACCGCCCATCGCCGCGCCGTTGTAGTACGCGAAGGTGGGCACGGCGAGAGCCGACAGGCGCTTGAAGACCTCGTGGCCGCCCTTGCCGATGGCCAGCGCGTCCTCGTGCTTCTTCAGCAGCTCGACGCCCTTGAGGTCGGCGCCGACCGCGAAGATGAACGGCTTGCCGGTGATACCGACGCCGACGATCTCGCCGTCCGCGGCCTCCTTCTCGACCTGGTCGATCGCGGCGTCGAGCTTCGCCAGCGAGGCCGGGCCGAAGGTGGTCGGCTTGGTGTGGTCGAGGCCGTTGTCGAGGGTGATGAGGGCGAAGCGGCCCGCACCCTTCGGCAGGTCGAAGTGGCGTACGTGCGCCTGGGTCACGACCTCGTCCGGGAACAGCTCGGCCGCACCCTTCAAAAGCTCAGCGGTGGTGCTCACTTGCTGCCTCCGTCGAAGTGGGGGTTCTCCCAGATGACCGTCGCGCCCATGCCGAAGCCGACGCACATGGTCGTCAGGCCGTAGCGGACCTGCGGCTGCTCCTCGAACTGGCGGGCCAGCTGCGTCATCAGACGCACGCCGGAGGAGGCCAGCGGGTGGCCGAACGCGATGGCGCCGCCGTACTGGTTGACGCGCTCGTCGTCGTCGGCGATGCCGTAGTGGTCGAGGAAGGCCAGGACCTGGACGGCGAACGCCTCGTTGATCTCGAAGAGGTTGATGTCCTCGATCGACAGGCCGGCCTTGGCGAGGGCCTTCTCGGTCGCCGGGATCGGGCCGTAGCCCATCACCTCGGGCTCGACGCCCGCGAAGGCGTACGAGACGAGGCGCATCTTGACCGGGAGGTTGTTCTCGCGGGCGAAGTCCTCGGACGCGATGATCGAGGCGGTCGCGCCGTCGTTCAGACCGGCCGCGTTACCGGCGGTGACCCGGCCGTGGACGCGGAACGGCGTCTTGAGGCCGGCCAGGTTCTCCAGCGTCGTACCCGGGCGCATCGGCTCGTCGGCGGTCACCAGGCCCCAGCCGGTCTCGCCCGCCTCCGCGTTGGTGCGGCGCACGGAGACCGGCACCAGGTCGGCCTGGATCTTGCCGTTGGCGTACGCCTTGGCGGCCTTCTCCTGCGAGCGCACGGCGTACTCGTCGGCGCGCTGCTTGGTGATGTGCGGGTAGCGGTCGTGCAGGTTCTCCGCGGTCATGCCCATGAACAGGGCCGACTCGTCGACGAGCTTCTCCGACACGAACCGCGGGTTCGGGTCCACGCCCTCGCCCATCGGGTGGCGGCCCATGTGCTCGACACCACCGGCGATGACGGCGTCGTACGCGCCGAAGGCGATGGAGCCCGCGGTGGTCGTCACGGCGGTGAGCGCGCCCGCGCACATGCGGTCGATGGAGTAGCCGGGCACGGACTGCGGCAGGCCCGCGAGGATGCCGGCGGTGCGGCCGATGGTCAGGCCCTGGTCGCCGATCTGCGTGGTCGCGGCGATGGCGACCTCGTCGATCTTGGCCGGGTCGAGGCCGGGGTTGCGGCGCAGCAGCTCCCGGATGGCCTTCACGACGAGATCGTCGGCGCGGGTCTCGTGGTAGATGCCCTTCGGGCCCGCCTTGCCGAACGGGGTGCGGACGCCGTCTACGAAGACGACGTCCCTGACGGTACGAGGCACGATGGCTCTCCTCCAGGGTGCGGGATGGCACTGCTGCGGGCGCACGCCACTGAGCGCGCGCTCACCCACTCATGCTACTTGCGGGTAACCAGGCTGCCCAGTCCCCCCGGCCGGAGCGGTGAAGGTCACATCGACGGCGAGCGCCCAGCCCCCCGTATTCCCGGGGCCGGGCGCTCATCGTCGATCTTCAGGTTCGGCGCGGAGGCCGCAGACGGTTACCGTCGGTCACTCTCAGTCGTCATCGCCGTCGCCGTCACCGTCCCAGGGACCCGTGATGGCGACCAGGATCCCCGGGTCCTGGATGTTGGCGAACAGGGTCTTGCCGTCGGCGGAGAAGGTGACGCCGGCGAACTCGCTGTACTCAGGTGCCTCGGCGGTCCCGACGTTGAGCTCGTTGCGGGCGATGGGGTAGGTGGTGCCGTCGAGCGTGGCGCCGAAGAGGTGCGACACGCCGTCGCCGTCCTCGGCGATCACCAGGCCGCCGAACGGCGAGACGGTGATGTTGTCCGGGCCGTCGTAGGCACCGTCCTTGGACACGTCCGGGTTGACCGCCAGAAGCACCTTGAGGGTGATGGTGCTGGTGCGCGGGTCGTAGAACCACACCTGGCCGTCGTGCGGCGTGCCGGGGCTCTCGGTACGGGCGTAGCTGGAGACGAAGTACGCGCCGCCGTCGCCCCACCACATGCCCTCGAGCTTGCGGGAGCGGGTGATCTCACCGGCCAGGAACTGCTTGCGCACGGAGGTGGTGACGGCGTCCCGGTCCGGGACCTTCACCCAGTCCACGCGGTACGCGGTGCCGACCTGCGTCGCCCGGGAGAGGTCGTCGACGTACTGGCCGGCGGAGTCGAAGCACTTGAACGCCTCGAGCACGCCCGCGTCGTCGGCCAGGGCCCGCAGCTTGCCGGGGCCGTGCGTGAAGCCGACCGGCGGGGTCCAGCGGTAGAGCAGGCCGTTGGGCTTGGAGGCGTCCTCGGTGAGGTAGAGGTGGCCGCGGTAGCTGTCGACCACGACGGCCTCGTGGGCGTAGCGGCCGAGGGCCTTGATCGGCTTGGGGTCGAGGTTGGCCGGGCTGCCGTGCTTCGGGTCGACCTCGAAGACGTAGCCGTGGTCCTTGATCATGCCGTTGACGCCGGCCTTGTCCTCGGTCTCCTCGCAGGTGAGCCAGGTGCCCCAGGGGGTGACGCCGCCGGCGCAGTTGGTGGAGGTGCCGGCGATACCGACCCACTCGCGTACGGAGTCGTCGGATACCTCGACGACCGTGCAGCCGCCGGCCGCCGCCGGGTCGTACACCAGGCCGTCCAGGTGCGGCACGGGGTCACCGGCCACGCTCAGCGGGTCGTCGATCTCGTGGTTGTTCACCAGCAGGGTGACGGCGTCGTCGTCATCGTCGCCGCCGGCCGCGAAGGCGCCCGTGCCGTCGTGGTTGCTCGGGGTGGTCTGGCCGGACTCCAGGGTGGTGACACCGGTCTGCGTGAGGATCCGGTACGAGAAGCCCTCCGGCAGGGAGAGCAGGCCCTTCGGGTCCGTGACCAGAGGGCCGTAGCCGACGGCGCTTCCCGCCTCGGCCGTGTCGGCGATGGCGCCGGGCGCCGCGAACAGCGCCTCCACGCTTCCGACGAGCATGACTCCGGCGCCCGCCATCGCGGACCGGTTGAGGAATTCCCTGCGGTTGAGCGGCATTTCGTCTCCCGTACGAATGGACTCGGCCGACACCTGGGGGGTCGGCGTGGCGCCCATCCTCAGCAGGCCAGAAGAATTCGGAAGAAAGCCGTGGAGAAGCGGAGAGTTCACTTGGACCTCACCGTTCTCATGCTTCTCATCTCCGGTCAGTCCCGGTCCGGCAGGTCCAGCCGATAGCCGCGGCCGCGGACGGTGGTGATGCAGCCGGTGCCGAGTTTTCGGCGGAGGTAACGCACGTACACGTCGACGATGTTGGAGGCTTCCTCGGCGTCGTATCCCCACACTGTGGCGAGCAACTGCTCGCGGGGCACCACGCGTCCGGCGCCCCGCATCAGAACCTCCAGGAGCGCGAACTCCCGCGGGCTGAGGTCGACGATCCTGCCGTTCACGCGGGCCTGGCGGGTGCGTCTGTCGAGGGCGACACCGGCGCGGTACAGCGCCGAGTTGTCGCCGTCCTGCAGTCGGAGCCGGATTCGGGCGAGTAGTTCCTCGAAGCGGAACGGTTTCGGCATGTAGTCGTTGGCGCCCTCTTCGAGGCCTTTCACCGTGTCCGTGAGACCGGTGCGTGCGGTGAGGATGATCACCGGCAGCGGGCAGGACACCGCTCGGAGCTGGGACAGGACCGCGAACCCGTCCTCGTCCGGCAGGCCGAGGTCGAGGACGAGGAGGTCGAAGTCCCCGGTCAGGGCCTGGTGGCGGGCGTCTGGTCCGTTGGTGACGACGGTGGTGAGGAAGCCGTGGGAGCGGAGCCCTTTCTCCACGAACGACGCGATGTGGGCTTCGTCTTCGGCGATGAGGATATGGGCGGAAGGGTTCTCTGCTGGTCGCATGGCACCTTGTGAAGAGGGATTCTGAGGGTGAAGGTGGCCCCGTGACCGGGACGGTTGTCCAATGTGACCGTGCCGTTGTGCGCTTCGGCGATGGCCTTGACGATCGCCAGGCCGAGGCCCGCGCCGCCGGATCCGCGCGCCCGGCCGCCGCGCGCGAACCGCTCGAAGATGCGCTCCTGTTCGGCGGGGGGCACGCCGGGTCCGCTGTCCCGGACCCACAGCTCCGCGACGCCGTCGTGTGCTCGTCCGCCGATCCAGATGCGCGCGTGCTCCTCCGTGTGCTGGGCCGCGTTCTGCGCGAGCTGGATCAGCGCCTGGGTCAGCAGCTGCCGGTCGCCGCGCAGCAGCCATGGGCGCGTGTCGTCGGCGAGTTCGAGCAGCCAGCGGCGCGACGCCAGGGCCGACGCCTTGACGTACACCTCCTCGACCAGCTCCGGCAGCACGACGTTCCCAGGCTTCAGGGACTCGGGGCGGCGTGCCTGGGCGAGCATCAGCAGCTCCTCCACGATGCGGTTCATCCGGCGCAGTTCGTCGGTGGCAACGTCGACGGATCGCTGGCGGGCCACGGGGTCGTCGTCGAGCAGCTCCAGATGACCGAGGATGATCGTGATCGGGGTGCGCAGCTCGTGACCGGTGTCGTCGATGAACTGCCGCTGCGTGGCGAACGACTCCTCGAGCCGGTCGAGCATGGCGTTGAAGGTCGTCGCCAACTGCGATATCTCGTCCTCGTCATGGACCGCGATACGGGCCGTGAGGTCGGACTCGTTGATGGACCGGGCGGTGTCCCGGAGCAGAAGGAGCGGGGCGATGAGGCGTCCGGCGAAGACCCAGCCCACTCCGGCGGCAAGGAACAGCGCGCTGAGGCCGAGGAGTACCTCCACGCGGATGGTGTCGTTGATGTCGGCGCGCTCGTTCTCCGTGAACGTGGCGACGACGAGGACCCCCTGAGAGGGATCCCCTTCGACCGTGACGGGTACGGTCACGTACCGGATGTGCCCGGCCGCGGTGGTGGCGTCGCCATAGGTGGGCCGGGTCGCGTCCGCGAACCCGGCCACGAGGGCGGGGTCGGTGTCCAGCCGGGCCGGCGGTTCGATGCCCGTACGGCGGAAGGGCGTCCCGTCGACGAGGGTGAGGATCGTCTGGTGCCGATCGGGAACCTGGTTCTGCAGGACGGATACGAACAACTCGCGGACGCCGGACCGCGGCTGGTCCGTGCTCGGGGGATGGGCCTTCGCGAAGGCCCGGAACTCGCGGATCTCGTTGGCGAGTTCTGCGTCGACGCGCTCCTTCATGCGCGCTGAGAGAATAAAGCTCTCGGCGACCGTGATGAGGCCGAGTGTCAGACCGACGAGCAGCAGCATGCGCCAGAGCAGCCGCAGCCGGATCGAGCGGAGCCCGCGGCGTCGGAGAAGGCCCGGGCCGGCACTTACCTGCTGCGGCTGCTCTGGTGGTTGTGGCCCGTCAGCCGTCGTCACCGCCGCCGCCGTCACTTTCGTCGTCGTCTCCGCTGCTGGAGGTGGGGGTCACGGTCGGTGTCGAGGTCGGGGGTTCCGTATCCCCGCTGCTGGCAGGGAGCGGGGATGCGGGGGACACCGGCTCCGCCTCCGATGAGGAACGGCTGTCCGACATGCCCGACGGCCGGGTCGGGGATGCCTCGGACATATCTGACGCGTCGTCATCTGACGGGCCGGTGCCGGTCGGCTGCCCCGGCTGCGGTGGTGAGCCGACCGACGGCGGGTACGTCTCCAGCCCGGCGCCTTCCGTGTGCGGTCGCCCCGACGGTGCCGCGGCCGACGACTGGGGGGCGCGCTCGACGACCACCGGGTCACCGAGTTGCGGGGCCGGGGCCTGCTCCGCACTGATCACCGGCACGGCGGTGATCAGTGACAGGGCGAGCGCGGCGATGACCGTACGAATGCGTCGGGCTCTGGTCATGCGGGCACGTGCTCCCGCGAGTGGTCACGGTCGGCCGCGGCGGCTGTGCCGGCGGAGACCTTCTTGGCGCCGACGGGGGTGAAGGTGCCGGTGGCCGGGTCCAGCAGGTACATCTCCGCCGCGGCGATGTCGAAGAACATGCCGGTGAGCTGCAGTGTCCCGGCTTCGACCCGCTCGCTGACGCACGGGTAGGCGAGCAGATTGTCCAGCTGCTGGATGACGTTGAGCCGTCCCAGCTGGTCCTGCTCCGAGCCGGCCGCTTTCCCTGCGTCCTCCGTCGCGGAGTCGACGCGGAACCTGGCGATCGTGTGGCCGCCGTGCGACAGCCATGCATCCAGCGGACGGTCCTGGCGCGCCGCTCCGTCGAGCAGAGCGCCCATGGCGCCGCAGCTCGAGTGGCCGCACACGGTGATCGTACTGACTCCGAGTACCTCCGTGGCGTACTCGATCGCGGCAGCAACGGACACGTCTACGTTGTCGAACGCACCGTCTTGCCCGGGACGCGGAACGAGATTTCCCACATTGCGCACGGTGAACAGGTCACCGGGGCCGCTCGCCGTCATCAGATGCGGCACGAGGCGGGAGTCCGAACAGGTGATGAACAGTTGGGAAGGGGACTGGCCCTGCTCAGCGAGTTCGGCGAGGACAGGCCGCACCAGGGGTGCGGTGACGCGCTGGAACTCGCTGACTCCGTGCAGCAGATGGGCCTTCGCGGCCGCCTCGGGCCGCCGGTGCGTCCACGGGAAGAGCCAGGCGGCGCCGGTCACGATGGACTTGCGGCCGGCCGGGGTGCCCGACACCGCTTCCTCGTACCAGTTCTCGTGCACCTCGTCGACGTCCACGCGGCCGCCCAGACGCTCGTGCGTGACGCGCCAGTTGTGCAGGGCCTCGAATGCGGCGTGGTCCAAGTAGTCCACGTTCAGGTCGACATCGACGCGCGCGCCCGCCGGGATCTCCGCCAGGGTCCGGTTCAGCCGGGGCACGGCGGCGAAGGTCAGGGAGCCCTCGACTACGACGTGCCAGTAGTCGTCCTTGTGCTCGGTACTCATCTTGGTGTGGGTGAGCCGGTAGAGCGCCTGCAGTATGGCCACGACGATGCCGAGCGCCACACCCTCCAGCAGGTTCAACTCCACGACGGCGAACGCGGTGACGACGTAGACCGTCAGTTCGCGGTGGCGCCTGAGCTCGCGGATCTCCTCGGGCTTGACCATCCGTATGCCCATCACGACCAGCAGCGCGGCCAGAGCGGCGAGGGGGATCTGTTCGATCAGCCCGGCGGCCAGGACGACGAAGACGACGACCCATATGCCGTGCAGGATGGTCGAGGCACGGGTCTTGGCTCCGGCGGCGACGTTGGTGGTGCTGCGGACGATCACGCCGGTGACGGGCAGACCGCCCAGGAGGCCGGACGTCGAATTGGCCAGGCCCTGGCCGATCAGCTCGCGGTTGAGACGGGCGCGCGGGCCTTCGTGCATCCGGTCCACCGCGACGGCGGAGAGAAGGGACTCGATGCTCGCGATCACCGCCATGGTGAGAGCGGCCAGGGCGATGGCGCTCCAACTTCCATGGGGCATCTCGGGGGCCAGGCCCAGGTCCAGGACGTTCTCGGGCAGGTCGACCCGTACGGCGTCCAGGCCCAGCATGGTCGCCGCCGCGGTGGCCACCACGATCGCCACCAGGGCGGCGGGCACCGCGCGGACCTTCGGCAGCTTCGGCCACAGCAGCATGACGGCGATCACCATCGCGCCGACGATCGCGGCCCCCGGGTTCGTGTGCATGATCTGGCCGGGAAGGGCCGTCATGTTCTCGGTGGCGGAGCTGTTCGGCTTTCCGCCGAGCACGACATGGATCTGGGCCAAGGTGATCGTGATGCCGATACCGGCCAGCATGCCGTGCACGATGGCCGGCGAGATGGCCAGCGCCGCGCGGGCCACACGGAGGAAGCCGAGTGCGATCTGGATGAGGCCGGCCGCCACGGTGATGGCGCAGGTCGCCGCCCATCCGTACTCGTTGACGAAGCCGGCGACGACCACGGTCAGGCCCGCCGCGGGTCCACTGGCCTGGAGTGCGGAGCCGCCGGCGGCGCCGGCGACGATGCCGCCGACCGCGGCGGCGATCAGGCCCGCGGTGATCGGGGCGCCCGAGGCCAGGGCGATTCCGAGCGACAGCGGGATCGCGACCAGGAAGACGACGATGGAGGCGGGCAGGTCGTAACGGAGGTTGCCGAACAAGCCCGCCTTCGGTGATCGGGCAGGACGGTTCTGCGCCTGGTCGTCCGGATGGTTCTCTGGGGCGGTGGTGCGTGAGCTGTGCGACGGCATGGTGCGTCCTCTACTCAGGCATACGGATACGGACAGCACCCAGAGAACTGCGGCGCGTTGAACCTGCCTGGCTGGGGACCGGGACGCGGATTTGCGATTCGTTTACCCGTGCATGAAGTTCCCATGAGGGAACTCTCATGGACTCGGGCCAGGGAATCGGGCCCCCGGGCTACGGAACTCCCATGCTGCCGCCCGGCACGGCGGCCCCTGGGAACAGGACGGCGACGGGACCGAAGACCTCTCTCAGCGCAGCTGCCGCTGTCGCTCCAGGGCCGTGGTCACCCCATACGCTCCGTCAGCGGCTGCTCCGCCCAGATGATCTTGCCGTTGGTGGTGTAGCGGGTGCCCCAGCGCCGGGAGAGCTGGGAGACCAGGAACAGCCCCCGGCCACCCTCGTCGGTCGTCCGCGGGTGGCGCAGGTGCGGTGCGCTGCTGCCGGTGTCGGAGACCTCGCAGATCAGGGCGCGTTCCATGATCAGGCGCAGCCGGAGCGGGCCGGAGGCGTGCCGGATCGCGTTGGTGACGAGCTCGCTCACGACGAGCTCCATGGTGAAGGTCAGGTCCTCCAGGCCCCATGCGGCCAGTTGGCGGGCCGTCGTCTGACGGGCCTGCGCGACGACCGCCGGATCCGCGGGCAGGTCCCAGGAGGCCACCCTGTCCGCACCCAGGCGGCGGGTCTTCGCCATCAGCAGTGCCGCGTCGTCGTGCGGTTGCGTGGGGACGAGGTCGTCCACGATCGTCCGGCACAGGTTGTCGAGCGGCAGGTGGTGCGCCTCCAGCGCGCGGCGCAGCCGCTGCTTGCCCGCCTCGGGGTCCGGAACCGTGCCGGGTGCTCCGTGGGTGGCCACCAGGCCGTCGGTGTGCAGCGCGAGCACGCTGCCCTCCGGCAGATGGAACTCGGCGCACTCGAAAGGAAGGCCGCCCACGCCCAGCGCCGGCCCGAGGGGCAGTTCGGCGAAGGTGACCGTGCCGTCGGGGGCGACGATCGCGGGCGCGAGATGGCCGGCGCTGGCCATGACACAGTCGCCGCTGACCGGATCGTAGACCGCGTACAGACAGCTCGTCCCCACGGTGTGGGCGCCTCCGGCGGGGGCGCCGGGGCCCGAGCCCGCCTCCCGCGCCGCCCGGCTGATCAGGTCGTCGAGGTGGGCGAGCACCTCGTCGGGCGGCAGGTCCAGATCGGCGAGGGTCTGTACGGCGGTGCGCAGCCGTCCCATGGCGGCGGCCCCCTCGATGCCGTGCCCGACCACCTCGCCCACCACCAGTGCCACCCGTGCGCCGGACAGCGGGATGAGGTCGAACCAGTCGCCGGCGAGGCCGGTCAGCTCGTCGGCGGGCCGGTAGCAGGTGGCCACGTCGACGGCCTCCTGCTCGGGGACGCCGTGCGGCAGGAGGTTCTGCTGCAGTACGAGGGCCGCGTCCCGCTCCCGCGTGTAGCGGCGGGCGTTGTCGAGGCAGACGGCCGCACGGGCGACGAACTCCTCGGCCAGACTGAGGTCGTCGGCCTCGAACGGATCCTGGGTCTGGCGCCGGAAGAACGTCGTGATGCCGAGTGTGGTGCCGCGCGCGCGGATCGGCACGATCATCACGCTGTGCAGCCCCAGATCGAGGAACGTGGCGGCCCGGCCGCCGGGAAGGTCGGTGGCCCACTCCCTGGCCAGCGGGTCCAGCCGCTCCTCGCGCCATGACTTGCCGCTGTTCAGGCACTCGATCGGCGGCGAACCGGCGTGATAGCGGGCCACGCCCCCGATCTCGACGACGGCTTCCGGAACCCCCGGCCGCACCGACTGGTGGCCGGCGCGGCGCAGCGGGATGACCTCCGGGTCATCGAGGGGACGGTGGGCCGGCTCTGCCCCCTTGAGTACGGACTCCAGCAGGTCGACGGCGACGAAGTCGGCGATTTCCGGCACCGCCGAGTCGGCGAGTTCCTGCCCGGTCTGCATGACGTCGAGCGTGCGTCCGATCTGCTCGCCCGCCCGGTCCAGCAGGGCCAGGCGCTGCCGCGCGCGATAGCGGTCGGTGATGTCCGTGACCGTGTAGTACACGCCCACCGGGTGTCCGTGGTCGTCCTCGAGCCGGATGAACGACATCGAGTGGGCGACCTCGCGCTGCGGACCGGACCGCAGCCGGCCCACGTGCTCGTAACCGATCACCGGTTCACCGGTCTGGAGCACCTTGCGCATCTGCGCCTCGATCGCCTTCACGTCCAGATCCGGCTGGATGTCGCCGAGCCGCCGCCCGAGGCGGTGCTGCGGCGGCCCTCCGCTGAACTTCTCCAGGGCCGGGTTCGACCACACGTACCGGAGGTCCGTGTCCACGACGGCGATGCCCACGGGCGACTGCGAGGCCATCCGCTCCAGCAGGTGCCGGCTCATGTCCCACCCCGGGGCCCCGGTCATGTCGCCGGCGAGGACCATCCAGCGCGCACTGCCGCCGGGCTCCTTCACCGGGATCATCCGCACCATCAGCCTGACCGGCCGGCCGTCCCGGTGCCGTGCCGAGAGCAGCCCACTCCAGCCGCCGTCCTGCCGGCACCGTTCGGTGATGGCCGGAAGCCGTGCCGCGTCCTCGTCGGCGAGGAGGGAGGTGACGCTGCGGCCCAGCAGGCCCTCCTGCGTGTATCCGAGGAGCCGTCCCGCGTTCCCACTGCAGCTCAGCACCACACCCCCAGCGTCGAGCAGCAGTATCGAGGCATCCGCCACATCGAATGCGGCCTGGCGTCGGGTGGGGTCTCTCTCCTCGCGCATCCCCACGGCTGCCCTTTCGGTTTGGAGTGCTATACGGCCTCTTTCCCGATTTGTTCGCGTCGTTACCCTGCCGGTTCGGGCCGCTCGTTCTGCGCCGCCGCCGGTGGCCGGGGTTCGGTTCGCGAGCGGCTGCCGCCCGGCGGGTGCTTCGCCACCTGCCGGTGGGCGGGTCGGGGCCGCGCCGGGATGTACCCCCCCGGTGCGCGTCGAAATGAGAGGCCTGCGTCAGCCCTTCGTGGCCTTCAGTGCCGCCACCAGGACTGGCGTGACCTGTTCGATCTGCCACGGCCGGGCGCCGTATCCCGCGAGGGCCTCCGCGACCGAGGCCGCGGACGGCGAGACCGGCGGCTCCCAGCACACCCGCCGGACCGTGTCCGGAGCGATCAGGTTCTCCTGCGGCATGTTCAGCTGCTCGGCGAGCGCCGAGACCGCGGCGCGGGCCGCGGACAGTCGCGCGGCAGCGGCCGGATCCTTGTCCGCCCAGGCGCGCGGCGGAGGCGGCCCGGTCACGGGCTGCCCCGGCTGCGGGAGGGACGAGTCCGGCAGCGCCCTGGCGCGGTCCACCGCCGCCTGCCACTGCTCCAGCTGACGCCGCCCCATACGGTGCCCGAAGCCGTTCAGCCCCGCCAGGGCGTGGACGTTCGGGGGCATCGCGAGCGCCGCCTCGACGATCGCCGTGTCGCCCAGCACCTTGCCGGGCGACACGTCGCGCCGCTGCGCGATCCGGTCCCGGGCGTTCCACAGCTCCCGTACGACCGCCATCTGCCGACGGCGGCGCACCTTGTGCATGCCCGACGTACGGCGCCACGGGTCCTTGCGCGGCGCCGCGGGCGGCGCCGAGACGATCGCGTCGAACTCCTGCTGGGCCCACTCCAGCTTGCCCTGCCGGTCGAGCTCCTTCTCCAGCGCGTCGCGCAGGTCCACGAGCAGCTCGACGTCGAGGGCTGCGTAGCGCAGCCAGGGATCGGGCAGCGGCCGCGTCGACCAGTCGACGGCGGAGTGCCCCTTCTCCAGTACGTAGCCCAGTACGCCCTCGACCATCGCGCCGAGACCGACCCGCGGGAAGCCCGCGAGGCGTCCGGCCAGCTCGGTGTCGAAGAGGCGCGTGGGAACCGTGCCTATTTCGCGCAGGCACGGCAGGTCCTGGGTGGCGGCGTGCAGCACCCATTCCGTATCGGCGAGCGCAGCGCCGAGACCCGAGAGGTCCGGGCAGGCGATGGGGTCGATGAGCGCGGTGCCGGCGCCCTCGCGGCGCAGCTGTACGAGGTAGGCCCGCTGTCCGTAGCGGTAGCCGGAGGCGCGCTCGGCGTCGACGGCGACGGGTCCGGAGCCGTCGGCGAAGGCCGCGATCACCTCGGCGAGGGTCTCTTCGTCGGCGACCACCGGAGGGATGCCGTCACGCGGCTCGAGCAACGGAATCGGCGTCCCGTCGACTACGAGGCCTGCGACGCCGTCGTCCGGAGGGCCGCCCCCGGTGGTTCGCAGTGAACTGGCTGCTGCGGTGTCTTGGGCGTCGGTCACCTGTCAAGGGTATCTGTGCATGCACAGCGCCCGTCGTCGGAACGTTCCGTCGGCGGGCGCGGGAGGGACGTAAACCAGTCAGGGCGGTGAATGATCCCGGTCAGTGGGTGAATTCGGTCAGTGGATGATTCCGGTGCGCAGGGCCACGGCGACCATCCCTGCCCGGTCGCCGGTGCCGAGCTTGCGGGCGATGCGGGCGAGGTGGCTCTTGACGGTGAGTGCGGACAGGCCCATCGAGACGCCGATGGCCTTGTTGGACTGGCCTTCCGCCACCAGTCGCAGCACCTCGACCTCGCGGCCGGACAGCTCTCGGTAGCCGCCCGGGTGGCTCGGGGCGCCCGGGGGGCGGCGGTGCATACGGGCGGCGGCCGACCCGATGGGGGCGGCGCCGGGGCGGGTGGGAAGGCCCACGTTCGTGCGGGTGCCGGTGACGACGTAGCCCTTCACACCGCCCGCGAGGGCGTTGCGTACGGCGCCGATGTCGTCGGCGGCGGAGAGGGCCAGCCCGTTGGGCCAGCCGGCGGCTCGGGTTTCGGACAGCAGGGTGAGCCCGCTGCCGTCGGGAAGGTGGACGTCGGCGACGCAGATGTCGCGCGGGTTGCCGATCCGGGGGCGGGCCTCCGCGATGGACGACGCCTCGATGACGTCGCGCACTCCGAGCGCCCACAGATGACGGGTGACGGTGGAGCGGACACGCGGGTCGGCCACGACCACCATGGCGGTCGGCTTGTTCGGGCGGTAGGCGACCAGGCTTGCGGGCTGCTCGAGGAGAACGGACACCAGGCCTCCTGGGGGTGCGGGACGGGACCGGCTCGGGGATGAAGCCGGGACGAACCGTGCTTTCAAGGTCACAGACCTCTTCGGCACCAAACCCGTCCTCCTTTAGAGAAAGATCACGATTTGGTGAGTAACAATTCGTGCAATTCAGACATGCGAGCGATCATGTCAGAGATCAAATCGAGCCGAGGCAGGTCGTAATCCATCCGCTTCGCGTCCGTATCGGGCCGCAGCGTGTCCCGTACGCGTCGGATACGCGTCTGGAATTGCATCGCCTGGGGGAGGGGCCGGTGCTTCTCAGGCGTACGGACGCCCCCGCGCGATGAGGGCTGCCACCGCGCGATGTCCCTGGCCTGCGCAGCCCGCGGCCGGCACCCGGCAGCACGGGCAGCAGCCCGGCGGCAACCAGGCCCGTGTGCATGACACGCGCACGGGCCTGCCAGGGCGAGCAGCAGGCTCGGCCTCCGCGTCAATGCCTCGGCGCCGCTCTCAGCGTGTCTGCGGCCCCCGCCGCTGCGGCAGCGACACCACCGACGCATCGCCGGGACCGGCCGGCGGCAGCCCGGCGACCTGGCACAGCAGGTCGCACCATGCGTTGAGATGCGCCGCCGTGTCCGGTACCCCGCCGAGGCCCTCGCGCGGCGTCCAGGACGCACGGATCTCGATCTGCGATGCCGGCGGACGCTCGGCGAGCGCGCCGAAGTAGTGCGAACCCGCGCGCGTGACGGTGCCGCTCGGTTCCCCGTACGACAGCCCGCGCGCCGTCAGCGCGCCCGTCAGCCACGACCAGCAGACCTCGGGCAGCAGCGGATCAGACGCTATTTCCGGCTCCAGCTCCGCCCGTACGAGTGTGACCAGCCGGAACGAGCCCTGCCAGGCCTCGTGCCCCGCCGGGTCGTGCAGCAGGACGAGCCGTCCGTCGGCGAGGTCGTCCTCGCCGTCGACGACCGCGGCCTCCAGCGCATGGGCGAAGGGGGCCAGGCGCTGGGGCGGGCGTGCCGGGGAGATCTCGATCTCCGAGCGCAGTCGCGCACCCCGCAGCGCGTCGACAGCCGCGCGGAAGGGCAGCGGAGACGAGTCCGCCGCATTGCCCTCCGTACCGTCCCTATCGTCAGCGTCGTCCGACAGTCGTCCCTGAGCCGCAGCCATGCGGGGAAGATTAAGGGGAACGGAGGCTTCGCGCAGGGAGAGACACCCGGCAGCGCGACCGCTGTCCGGTTCACGCCCCCATGAATACGCCACGCGCCAGTCCCCATTCGGATGAACGCCCCGGGTGGCGTGCGGCCGCTGTCCCCGGGGACGGGCGGTGTCCGCTGCATGCGAGACTTTCCGACGTGAGTGCCAACGAGAGCCCCGCGGGCCACCAGCCGACCACGCCGCACGACCACGTCAAGCGCGATGCCAAGGACGTCAAGGACGTGCAGGAAGTCCAGGAATCAGCCTTCCTGAAGGCGTGCAGGCGCGAGCCCGTGCCGCACACGCCGGTGTGGTTCATGCGGCAGGCCGGGCGCTCGCTACCCGAGTACCGCAAGGTCCGCGAGGGCATCCCCATGCTCGAGTCCTGCATGCGGCCCGAGCTGGTCACCGAGATCACACTGCAGCCGGTCCGCCGCCACGGCGTCGACGCCGCGATCTTCTTCAGCGACATCGTCGTACCGCTCAAGGCCATCGGCATCGACCTCGACATCAAGCCCGGCGTCGGCCCGGTCGTCGAGTGCCCCATCCGTACGCGCGCGGACCTCGCCCAGCTGCGGGATCTCACGCCCGAGGACGTCTCCTACGTCACCGAGGCGATCGGCCTGCTCACCGCCGAGCTGGGCGCGACCCCGCTGATCGGTTTCGCGGGTGCGCCGTTCACCCTCGCGAGCTACCTCGTCGAGGGCGGTCCGTCACGCAACCACGAGCACACCAAGGCGCTCATGTACGGCGACCCGCAGCTGTGGGCCGACCTGCTCGACCGGCTCGCGGAGATCACGGCGGCGTTCCTGAAGGTGCAGATCGAGGCGGGCGCCTCGGCCGTGCAGCTCTTCGACTCGTGGGTGGGCGCCCTCGCGCCCGCGGACTACCGGCGCTCGGTGATGCCCGCTTCGCGGAAGGTCTTCGAGGCGGTGGCCGGATACGGGGTGCCGCGCATCCACTTCGGTGTCGGCACCGGCGAACTCCTCGGGCCGATGGGCGAGGCCGGTGCGGACGTCGTCGGCGTCGACTGGCGCGTCCCGCTCGACGATGCCGCCCGCCGGGTCGGCCCCGGCAAGGCGCTTCAGGGCAACCTCGACCCGGCGGTGCTCTTCTCGTCGACCGAGGCGGTCGAGCAGAAGACCCGTGAGGTACTGGACGCGGCGGCCGGGCTCGAGGGCCACGTGTTCAACCTCGGACACGGCGTCCTGCCGACCACGGAGCCGGACGCGCTCACTCGCCTCGTTGAGTACGTGCACACGCAGACGGCGCGCTGACGCCTGCCGTCGCGCCTCACGTGGGCCGGTCGGTTACCAGTCCTGCCGTCGGCCCCGTCGGTCACCAGTTGTGCCGAGCCTGTCTGCCCCACAGCATGCGGCTCGGCTCAGGTGGTGGCTGTGTGCCGCGGCGCAGCGGCCAGGCGAGGAGCATCCCCGCCAGGAAGCCGACCACGTGGGCCACGTAGGCCACGGTCCCGGCCTGCGTGACCGCCGCGCCGTACGAGTACACCGCCTGCAGCACGAACCACAGGCCCAGCACGATCCACGCTGCCAGCCGCAGCGGCAGGAACAGCAGGAACGGCACCAGCACCCACACCCGCGCCTTCGGATACAGCACCAGATAGGCGCCCAGGACCCCGGCGACCGCTCCGGACGCGCCCATCAGGAGGGCGCCGGAATCGGGGTTGACCAGTGCGTATCCGTAGCCGGCGGCGTACCCGCACACGACGTAGAACAGCACGTACCGCACATGCCCGAGGCGGTCCTCGACGTTGTTGCCGAAGACCCACAGGAACAGCATGTTGCCGAGCAGGTGCAGCCAGCTGCCGTGCAGGAACATCGAGGTGAGGACGGACAGCGGAGGGTACTTCTCGTAGTCGGGCGGTCCGACCACGCAGCCCGGCCCGGACGGACCCAGGCCCACATCGCCTGTGGGCACCGCACGCGGCATCCGCAGACGGATCAGCTCCTCCGGCACGGCCGCCCAGTGCTCCATGAACGCCCGCAGCTCGCACAGCTGCGCAAGGCTGCTTCCGCCCGTCAGCGAGCCCGCCATTCCCGGAGTACGCAGGAAGACGACGACATTGGCGGCGATCAGCGCGTACGTCACCCAGGGCGTGCGCCGCGCCGGATTCACGTCATGGACGGGGATGACCACATCTGATCCCTGCCCGGCAGGGGCCGCGCGAACCCGGGCGCTCCGCTGAACGGGAACGGACATGCTCCCGTATCACTCTGCGTCCGCCCCGGCCCGGGGACGGGCACTCCCCACCGGGGGTTCCGAGACGTGAGGACGGCCCATGACCGATCCCAGCAACGACCCCAGCAGTCTGCCGCTTCAGGCGCTGCCTGACGGAGACGCGGAAGTCCGTCTGGTGTTGCGCCTGCAGTGGGAGGACGTCGCCGCGCTGGGCCAGGAGGCCGGCCGGCTCGCGGCGCGCCTGCAGCGCCCGGTGAGCCTGGACGAGGCCGCGAGCCATCGCCTGCGCACCCGGCCGCCGGCGGCACACGCGAAACCGGCGTCGCAGGAGCGGCCGGCGCAAGCCGTCGCCCCGGCTCCCGTGTCGTCCCTCACGGGCCGCTCGCCGGGGGACCAGGCCCGCCAGGCGATCGAGAGGATCAACGGCACGACCGCGTGATCCAGCCGTCCGGCAACCAATCAGCCCGCGCGGCAACCACTCAGCCCGTCTGGGGGCACCTCCCAGCGTTAGCTGGGGGAGCTTGAGGACGAGCCCGTCAGGGCGACAGGGGGTCGAAGGGGCGGGATGGTGGAAGAACCTCAGTCGCCCGCCACCCGCACCGCCACCGAAGCCTTCCGCGCAGCGATCAGCACCGGATCCCACACCGGCGAGAACGGCGGCGCGTACCCCAGATCCAGCGCGGTCATCTGCTCCACCGTCATGCCCGCGGTGAGCGCGACCGCCGCGATGTCCACCCGTTTCGCCGCCCCCTCACGGCCGACGATCTGCACGCCGAGAAGCCGCCCCGTACGGCGCTCCGCGAGCATCTTCACCGTCATGGGCGCCGCCCCGGGGTAGTAGCCGGCCCGGCTCGTCGACTCGACGGTGACCGTCACGTACTGCAGCCCGACGGCCCGCGCGTCCTTCTCGCGCAGCCCCGTACGGGCGATCTCCAGATCGCAGACCTTGCTGACCGCCGTACCGACGACACCGGGGAACGTGGCGTACCCGCCGCCCACGTTCGCCCCGATCACCTGCCCGTGCTTGTTGGCGTGCGTGCCCAGGGCGATATGCCGCTCGCGGCCGGAGACGAGGTCGAGGACCTCCACGCAGTCACCGCCCGCCCAGACGTTGTCGTGGCCGCGCACCCGCATCGCGAGGTCGGTGAGCAGACCGCCGTACTCGCCGAGCGGCAGCCCCGCCGCGCGAGCGAGGGCGGTCTCCGGGCGTACGCCCATGCCGAGCACCACCACGTCAGCCGGGTACTCGGCGTCGTCCGTGGCCACCGCGCGGGCCCGGCCCTCCGCGTCCGTAAGGACCTTGGTGACCTCGGCGTCGTCGACCATGGCGATGCCGAGCCCCGTCATCGCCTCGTGGACGAGACGGCCCATGTCCGGGTCGAGCGTGGCCATCGGCTCCTGGCCGCGGTTGACGACCGTGACGTCGTAGCCGCGCTTCATCATCGCCTCGGCCATCTCCACGCCGATGTAGCCGGCGCCGACGACCACGGCCCGGCGGCCCTCCGTCCCCTCCAGGGTGTCGAGCAGCGCCTGACCGTCGTCGAGTGTCTGCACCCCGTGGACCCCGGGCGCGTCCATGCCGGGCAGCGGTGGCCGGTCCGGCCGGGCCCCCGTGGCGATCACGAGCTTGTCGTACGCCGTCCACTCCTCGGCGCCGGACTCCAGATCACGGGCGCGGACACGGCCGCCCGCGACATCGATCTCCGTCACCTCGGTGCGCATCCGCAGGTCGATCGCGCGGGCCCGGTGCTCCTCCGGTGTGCGCGCGATCAGATCGTCCCGCTCCACGACGTCGCCGCTGACCCAGTACGGGATGCCGCACGCCGAGTACGACGTGAAGTGGCCGCGCTCGAACGCGATGATCTCCAGCTCATCGGGGCCTTTGAGCCTGCGGGCTTGCGACGCGGCCGACATGCCCGCCGCATCTCCGCCGATGACCACCAGTCGCTCTCGCATTGCCTGCTCCTCGGGAAGCGTCTGAACGCAGCACGGCACGGTAGGCACCGCACAGGCGAGCGTACGGCGAGACGCCCGGGCGGCAGGAGACACAGAGGCCGCCTGCCGCCCGAAGGCGAGATCACTCCGCCAGGTCACTCCTGCTTGGCGGAGTCGCCTCCCTGCTCCTCATCCCCGCCGGCTGCGCGAGCCGCGGGCGCAGTGGGTGCCGCGGGCCCCGGGCCTGCCGCGGGCGCCGCAGACGTCGTACCTGTCGCTGGGTCCCCCGCCGGACCGCCCGCCTGCAGAGGTGTCCGCGCACCGCGAGGCAGCCGGGAGCGTACGACCCGCAGCCACACCAGAATGATCAGAGCCGCCGCAGCCACGAACGGCAGGGCCGCGCCGAAGGCGACCGCTATCCAGCGCAGCAGCGTGACGAACGCGTGCCAGCCGCCCGCCAGCGCATCCAGGAACCCGGGGTCGTCGTCCTTCTTCACGACCTGCTTCTTCGGGTTCTCGTAGAACGTCAGGGTGATCGTGGCCAGGCTCGTGCGGTCCTTGAGCGACGCCTGCTGGGCCAGCAGCGCCTCCAGGTCCGCCTGACGGCTGCTCAACTCGCCTTCCAGCGCGACCACATCGCTCAGCTTCGTGGCCTTGTCCATCAGCTCACGCACGCGTTCCACGCTCGCGCGCATCGTCTTGATGCGGCTCTCGACGTCGACGACCTGGTCGGTGACGTCCTGCGCCTTGACCTTGCGCTCCATGAGCTTTCCCGTGCCCTGCAGCTCGTTGATCACCTCCTCGTACCGCTCCGTGGGAACGCGCAGTACGACGCGGGACTCCTCGCGGCTGTCCTCGTCGCGGATCGTGGACTCGTTGCCGACGATGCCGCCCGCGCCCTCGGCGGCCGAGCGCGCCTCGTCGAGCGCCTTCTGCACGTCCTTGACCAGCACGGTGAGCGATGCGGTACGGATGACGTGGGTGCCGGTGAGCTTCGGCGGGGTGGTCGCCTTGTCGCCCGCCTGCTCGCCGGAACCGCTGTCGGCCTGGCCGCCGGGAGCGGCCGCGCCCTCCCGGGCGTTCCCGGCGCCCGGAGGGGCCGCCTTGGCGGCGCTGTCGGCGGAGCTGCCGGCGCTGTCATTGGCCCCGCATCCCGCCAACGCGAGCGCCGCCGCCAGCAGGACGGCCGACAGCGCCTGGACCGATCGGTGCCTGGACGGGCCGTGTCGGTGTATGGACGTGCCGTCTCGGTGCCTGGACGTGCCACGAGCGAACATCTCGGCGTACCCCCGGGGTTGGTGAGGACTGGTGCTCCTTCGACGCCCGGGGCTCTGGTTTCGTTGTCGCTGTCCGGTCCCGATGGGGTCACGGTCGGGACTCGTCGGGTCCACCGGTGCCGGGTCTGGCCGCCATGCGCGGTTTGAGAGAGTGGAGGCATGCGCGAAGGGGACACACGTACGGGTTCGGGTCATGTCGTCGTCATCGGGGGTGGAATCGCCGGCCTGGCCGCCGCCCACCGGTTGCTCGGCTCACCTGGCGGCTCTCCCGGCGGCCCGCCCGACGGCTCGCCCGTGGGCGCCACGCGCGTGACCGTGCTCGAGGCCTCGGACCGCATCGGCGGCAAGCTGCACGCCGGGGAGATCGCGGGCGCGCGTGTCGACCTCGGCGCCGAGTCGATGCTCGCCCGCCGCCCGGAGGCCGTCGCCCTCGCCCGCGAGGTGGGCCTCGGCGACCGGCTGCAGCCGCCCGCCACCGCGACCGCGTCGATCTGGACCCGCGGCGCGCTGCGGCCCATGCCGAAGGGGCACGTGATGGGCGTGCCCGGCACCGCCGACGCACTGTCCGGCGTCCTGTCCGACGAAGGGCTGCGCCGTATCGAGCAGGACCGCGATCTTCCGCCCACCGAGATCGGCGACGACGTCGCGGTCGGCGGTTACGTCGCCGAGCGCATCGGCCGCGAGGTCGTCGACCGGCTCGTCGAGCCCCTGCTCGGCGGCGTCTACGCAGGGGATGCGTACCGCATCTCGATGCGCTCCGCCGTCCCGCAGCTCTTCGAGGCCGCCCGCTCCCACACCTCGCTGACGGAAGCCGTCCGCGACATCCAGGCGCGCGCCGCGCAGAACCAGCAGACCGGCCCCGTCTTCATGGGCATCAGGGGCGGCATCGGCGAGCTCCCGTTCGCGGTCGCGGAGTCGGTACGCGCGCGTGGCGGTGAGATCCGACTGAACAGCCCCGTCCGCGGCCTTCGCCGGACGCCCGACGGCTGGGAGGTGCGGGTCGGCGACCACGTCGAGACGGCCGACGCCGTCGTCCTCGCCCTCCCCGCGCCGGCCGCCGCCGCGCTGCTGGCCTCGGAGTCGCCGGCCGCGGCCGCCGAGCTGCGCACCGTCGAGTACGCCTCCATGGCGCTGATCACCCTCGCGTACCGGCGGGACGAGGCCCGGCTCCCCGAGGGCAGCGGCTTCCTCGTGCCGCCCGTCGACGGCCGCACCATCAAGGCGTCCACCTTCTCCTCCCAGAAGTGGGGGTGGATCGCCGAAGAGAACCCGGAGCTGCTGGTGGTGCGCACCTCTGTCGGCCGGTACGGCGAGGAGCAGGACCTCGGCCGCGAGGACGCCGAGCTCGTCGCGCTCTCCCGGCACGATCTGCGCGAGGCCACTGGCCTGAGCGTCGCCCCCGTCGCCACCCGCGTCACCCGCTGGCGGGGCGGCCTGCCGCAGTACCCGGTCGGCCACCACGCGCGCGTGGCCCGTATCCGCGAGCACGTCAGCAAGCTGCCGGGGCTCGCGGTGTGCGGGGCGGCGTACGACGGCGTGGGCATCCCGGCGTGCATCGCCAGTGCGTACGCGGCCGTGGACCAGCTGGCGGGCGACCGCCGAGGTGTGCAGGAGCTCACCGCGAACCCGGTGCAGAGCCTGCACGGCGGAGCGGGAGAATAGCCCCATGAGTGACGACGCCCCCATCACCGAACCCGGCACCACCGAGTCCGGCAGGATCCCGAACAAGGGCAAGCTGGCCAAGGACCTCAACGAGGTCATTCGCTACACGCTGTGGTCCGTCTTCAAGCTGAAGGACGTGCTGCCCGAGGACCGCGCCGGTTACGCCGACGAGGTCCAGGAGCTCTTCGACCAGCTCGCCGCCAAGGACGTGACGATCCGCGGCACGTACGACGTGTCCGGTCTGCGCGCGGACGCCGACCTGATGATCTGGTGGCACGCGGAGACCAGCGACCAGCTCCAGGAGGCGTACAACCTCTTCCGCCGCACCAAGCTCGGCCGCGCGCTCGAGCCGGTCTGGTCGAACATGGCGCTGCACCGCCCCGCCGAGTTCAACCGCTCGCACATCCCGGCGTTCCTCGCCGACGAGACGCCCCGCAACTACGTGAGCGTCTACCCCTTCGTCCGCTCCTACGACTGGTACCTGCTGCCGGACGCGGAGCGCCGCACCATGCTCGCGGACCACGGCAAGATGGCCCGCGGCTTCCCGGACGTGCGCGCCAACACGGTCGCCTCGTTCTCGCTCGGCGACTACGAGTGGATCCTCGCCTTCGAGGCCGACGAGCTGTACCGCATCGTCGACCTGATGCGCCACCTGCGCGGCTCCGAGGCCCGCAGGCACGTACGCGAGGAGGTCCCGTTCTACACGGGCCGCCGCAAGTCGGTTGCGGAGCTGGTGGCAGGCCTGGCCTGACCGGCTTCCGTTGTGGGCAGGCGTTCCGCAGGGCGGAACGGGTGGGCACAACCCCCGACGTACAGCAGGCTCTACGTCGGGCCCGCTCCCGTTGAGCCGGAGCGCAGCGACAACGGCTTCGGCTCGGCATGCGGGGCGCAGCCGGCGCGGAGCGTCGGCAGGCGCCCCGCCAGCAGATACGCGTCCAGGTACCCGTTGACGCACTGGTTGGCGCCGCCCCCGATGCCGTGCGTGCCCGCGCCCCGCTCCGTCACAAGGACGGAGCCGGGCAGCCGGAGCTGCAGTTCCTGCGCCCCCTGGTAGGGCGTGGCCGCGTCCCGCTCGGCCGCCAGGATCAGGGTCGGCGGCAGCGCGCCCTCGGCGGTGCCCACGTCGACGGGCTGCTGCCGCGGCGCCGGCCAGAAGGCACACGGCAGGTTCATCCAGGCGTTGTCCCAGGTCGTGAAGGGCGCCACGCGCGCGAGACGGGTGTTGTCGCGGTCCCAGGTCGCCCAGTCCGTGGGCCAGGGCGCGTCGTTGCACTCGACCGCCGTGTAGACGGCGGCGCTGTTCTCCTCCTCGCCGGCCACCTGCGGATGCGGGGCCGCCTGGCCGATCAACGGCTGAGGGTTGCCCCTCAGATACTCGGTGAGCGCGGCGGCACGCATCGGCCAGTAGTCGTCGTAGTAGCCCGCCTTCAGATACGCGGCCTGCAGCTGGCCGGGGCCGACCTTGCCGCCCGCCGGCCGCCGCGCGAGCTCCGCCCGTACCTTCTCGTAGCTCAGCTGCACCGCCTCGGGCGTGGCGCCCAGGTGGTACGTGCTGTCGTGCCTGGCCACCCAGGTGCGGAAGTCCTCCCAGCGCTGCTCGAAGGCGAACGACTGGTCGAGGTTGTTGCGGTACCAGATCTGCCGCGGGTCCGGATCGACCGCCGAGTCGAAGACCATGCGGCGCACGTGCGAGGGGAAGAGCGTGGCGTGGACGGCCCCGATGTACGTGCCGTAGGAGGCGCCGACGAACGTCAGCTTCCGCTCTCCGAGCGCGGCGCGCAGCACGTCCAGATCCCGGGCGTTGTTGAGCGTCGTGTAGTGCCGCAGCGCGGTCCCCGCCCTGCGCGCACAGCCCTGGGCGTACGCCTTGGCCTCCGCGATGTGCTGCTTCTTGTACGACTCGGAAGGGTGCGTAGGCGCTTGCGTCGGCGCCTGCACGAACTGCTTCGGGTCCTGGCAGGACAGCGGCGCCGACCGGCCGACGCCGCGCGGGGCGTAGCCGACCAGGTCGTACGCGGCCGCGATGCGCTGCCACTCGGGCATGCCGCCGGCCATCGGGAAGTACATGCCGGAGGCGCCGGGGCCGCCGGGGTTGAAGACGAGTGCCCCCTGGCGGGCGACCGGAGCGCTCTTGCCGCCGCCCTTGCCGTTCCTGCCGTTCCTGTCGTCGCCGCCGGTGACGGGCGCATTGCCGGCGGCCTCGACCCGGCCGGTGGCCTCGACGCGGCTGACGGTCAGTTTGATCTGCTTGCCGTCGGGGTCGGCGTAGTCGAGCGGCACGGTCACCGTGCCGCACCGGATGTGGTCAGGGAGGTTCTCCACCTCGGGACAGGCGCCGAAGCGGATACCGGCGGCCGCGGCGCGCGCGGCGGCGACAGCGGTGCCGCGCATCTCCGCTGCGGCGCTGTCGGCCGAGGTGCTGTGGGCCGAGGTGCTTGTGGCCGAGGTGCTCCCGGTCGGGGTGTTGCTGCCCGCGGGTGCTGCGACGAGGGCCGTGAGGACCATGGACCCGGCGACTCCGCTGATGACGGCTGCTCTCATCGCTCTTCGGCATCCCTTCGTTCGGCTCGTCCGGCGCATGGGCGCTCATGCCGCCGACGGCTGATGGAACGTCAGAAGGCCGATGTCAGGGACCAACTGAACAAAAGGGATAATTAGATCGGTGAACGGTGAAGTAAAGCACCGGACCGCCGGTGTCGGGTCAATGACCCCGTTGCGTCGCCTCCCGGTCGGACGCGCCATGCGCGAACGCCGCCCTGAGGTCGGGATCGGGGACGGCGTGGATGCCCCGGACGGCCACAGTCGTGAGATACGCCCGGTCGTCGGCGGCACCGTCTTGCGGCGCCAGACTCCCCAGCAGTCGCTGACCGGCCGGTGACGCCCAGCGCGTGTACGGATGCACTTCAAAACGGGCGATGGCCAGACAGCCGAGCGTGAGCAGCAGAGGCAACGCGAACCAGGCCACGACCGGAACGCGGTAACCCTGCGCCACCTGCTCCGTCGGCATCAGCAGCGCGACTCCCCCCAGCACCGCCACGGCCACCGCGGCCGCCTGCACCTGGCGCACCGCGCCCGCCACCGTCGTACGCGCCCCGTCCGGCACGGCGAGGCCCGCCGCGACCAGCCGGTCGGCGAGTGCGCGCACCGCCTCCGCGGCCGCAGCCGCGGAACGTATCGGCGCTATCCGGGACTGGCCACCGGGGCCGATCGCTCCCAGCACCGACCGCTCCATGTCGTCCCGCCCCTGCGCGTCGACCACGGTCGCCCAGCCGGTGTGCGCGAGCAGCAGCCGGCGCTGACGGGCCATCGCCACCAGGGTCAGGTCGGCGACCCGGTAGGGGCCGCCGGACAGGAAGGCGGCCTCGTAGAGCGTCAACTCACGGTCGTGGCCACCGAGGTGGTCATGGTCGCGGCCGGTGACGGATTCCGCCGCCGCGGTGTCCGCCTCGAGGGCGGCGGCACGGAGGGCCGCCAGACACAGCCGGGCGCAGGAGACGCCGGCTGCGGCCCAGGCGAGAAGCAGGAGAGGGACCCAGAACATGGCGGCTTTCTATGCGATGAAGTCGCCGTTGGCCATGGTGTGTTCAGGATGTGGACGGAGTGTGTTCCATAGGTGACGTTCTGTCCGCTCCGGCCGCCGGGCCGCCTGCTCGTCGCAGGATTTCCGGAGCCTCAGCCTGGGCCTTCTCGGCGGCCTCGACCTGACTACTCGTCCTTCTCCTTCTCCTCCGTGTCCTTCTCCTCGCTCTTGTCGTCCTTGTCATCCTTGCTCTTGCCCGGGTCGGTGCTCTCGTCGCCCGTGTCCGCCGGCTTCGGCCGGGACGCGGCCGGAGGCAGCGAGAAGGAGTCGGAGGGAGTGACCGGTACGGGCGGGCTGGGGGAACGGGCCGGGCCGGGCGGCGCGGGGGAACTGGTCACCGGTTGCGGGCCGGTCGTGGCGGCGTCCCTCGCTATCGCGTCGAAGTCCACGAGCCCCGTGTCCTCGAGCACCGTGATGTGGTCCAGGACCGTGGTGTTGGCGTCGTCGGCGAGGTCGCGGACCAGCGAGTTGCGGGTGGTGGCGCGCACCTGCGCCACGACGGAGAAGACCTTGCCGTGGGCGCGCCGCAGGATGTTCGCGAACAGCGTGTCGTACGCGTCGCCGCGTGCCGCACTCAGCTCCGTGAGCCATGCGCGCTGCTGGGCGTTCGGCTGGTTGGGCAGTTCGAGGCTGAGCTGTGCGGCGACCTCGCGTACCCGTGCGTCCAGAAAGGTGTGACCCTCGATCAGGTGCTCACCGGCGGTCTGCACGGCCTTCGTGGTGCCGCGCTCCTCGGCCTGCTGGCCCGCGGGCAGCTCCCACAGGCCCGCGAGCCGCACCTTGGTGATGAAGTCCCGGTCCAGAGCGGACAGCGGGCCGTATCTGGTCGAGACGGTCTGGGCGTTGAGCGTGTCCAGGCCGGTGCCCGAGCGGTCCGCGTAAGACCAGATGGGGAAGATCAGCGCGACCAGTGTCGCGGTGAGCCCCGCGACGATCAGTCCGGTGCCGTTGATGGATCGCATGGTGCCTCCTGTTGCGGCACCGCACGCTAATGCGCTTCGGGTACGCGCTGTCGCCATACGCGCATGAGTACGTCAACTTCGGTACGCGGTGCGCCGCAGGAGGGCTACGAGGAGCTTCCTCAGCTCGATCCACCGCCGCCGCAGCTCGACCCACCGGACGACCCTCCGCAGCTCGACCCACCGGACGACCCTCCGCAGCTCGAACCGCCCGAAGAGCTCCCGCAGCTGGACCCTCCGCAGCTCGAACCGCCGCACGAGGAACCACCGCCGGAGCCACCTGCTCCGCCTCCGCCGCACCATATGACGGTGCCGCCGACCCACAGCGAGGCGTCATGGGAGGCGGACGAGGAGGAGCCGGAGGACGAGCTGCCGCCCACGCTCACCCGCGTCCGAGCGGCCGCCGCCAGCCGGGTCCGCAGCTCCGGGTCTGGCACCGCGCGCGGGCCGCCCATAGCCACCAGGTGCGCGGCGCCCCCGGTTCGGGCGGCGGGGGATGCCGCGTACTGGCGCAGGGCACTCCGGCCGGCGCCGGTCAGCCGTTTCCCGGCACGGGCAGAGCACACCGCTCCGACCACGATGCCGAACAGCACGGCAGGGAAAACCTGGAAGACAAAAGGCAATGCGAAGTCGTACCCGTCATAGTGTGCGAACTGTACGAAGGTCAGGACGATCGCAAGCGGGAAACCCGCCAGGCACAGCAGGATCTGCGTGATGGCCCAGCGGCGGATCGGGCGCAGCGCGCCGGGCTGGATCAGCAGGCCGCGTGCCGCGAGCCCGTCGCCGATCGACTGGACGGCGGGACTGCGCATCACGCCGACGCGCAGCTGGTGCAGGGCGCCGTTGGGAGCGGCGGAGTGTGCTGTGATCAGCGCGCTCTCAGCGGTGTTGTGGGCGGCGGCGCCCTGCCGGATCGAGACGATGCCCGGCCATCCGACGATCAGCCGCCCGTCCTCGTGCATTGCGCTGATCACCGTGTCCGCGACCCGGCCGGGCCCGCCGGACAGGAAGGCGGCTTCCAGAGCGTCGTGCAGGAACGCGCCGACGGGCGCACCGCCGCCGTGCGACCTGGCGAGCGCGATGATCAGGGCGATCGAGGAACCGCCGATGAGCACGTAGTACAGGATCGAGATCGTCACGGTGTCCATGACGTCACCCCCGGTGCAGCGCGAGGCGGGACGCGGCGGCGCGGACCAGGCGGGCCACGGGGCGCGGGGACGGCGGCTTCGGACCGGTCCGTTCGAGCCACCACTCCGTCAACTGCCGCCTGGTCTCGGCGTTTTCGAGCTTCCCGGCGAGCAGCAGATGCTCGGCGAAGCCGAGCGCGTCACGACGGTAACCAGCGGTCATCGGTTGCTTCCGGGCGTACGCGAAGAAGGAGGCGCGGTACGTGTCCCCGAGGATTCCCGGAAGTTCGGGCGCGACCTTGGCGATGACGTCGGCCCGCTTGGAGGTGAGCGCTTGGGACTGCACCTTCAGCCGCGCCCGGTCGAACCCCTCGGGGACGGGCGTCCCGCCGACCAGCGCGGACAGCAGCGAGGCCTGCGCGAGCGCGACGCGCTGGCGTGCCGCGCCGGCTCCACGGCTTTCGTCCGGGAGGGCGGCCTCTGCACGAGTGTCCGCCGGGACGACCTCACCACGGGCTTCCGCCGGGACGGCGGCCTCCGCACGGCTTTCCGTCGGATCGGCGGCCTCCGCACGGCCTTCCTTCGGGGCGGCGGCCTCCCCACGGTTTTCCTTCGCGTCGGCGACCTCCCCCGCCGATGCCCGCGACACTGTCGACCGGATCGCGTCGAGCTCCGCCTCCAGCTCCTCCGTGTCCGGGAAGTTCTCGTCGCGCTCCAGCAGGACGCCCGGCGGGGTCACGCGGGAGGCCAGGTCGGCGAGGATGTCGAGGACCGGCTCCGGGACCGGGTGGGCGTGGCTGTCATGCCACACGCCGTCGCGCTCGAAGCCGCCCGCCACATGGACGTAGGCGATGGCCTCGACGGGCAGTGTGTCGAGTGCCGCCGACGGGTCCTCACCTCGGTTGACGTGGTTGGTGTGCAGGTTCGCCACGTCGATGAGCAGACGTACGCCGGTGCGCTCCACCAGTTCGTACAGAAACTGCCCCTCGGTCATCTCCTCGCCCGGCCAGGAGATCAGCGCCGCGATGTTCTCCAGGGCCAGCGGCACCGGCAGTGCGTCCTGCGCGATCCGTACGTTCTCGCAGAGCACGTCCAGCGCGTCGCGGGTGCGCGGCACCGGCAGCAGGTGCCCCGCCTCCAGCTGCTGCGAGGCGGTGAGCGCGCCACCGGCCCGTACGAACGCGATGTGCTCCGTGACGAGCGGGGCGCCCAGGGCCCGCGCGCGCTCGGCGAGGGCGGTCAGCCGCTCCTCGTCGGGACGGTCCGCGCCGCCCAGGCCGAGCGACACCCCGTGCGGCACCACCGTGACACCGCGCTCGCGCAGCCGCCGCAGGGACTCGGGAAGGTGCCCTGGACACACGTTCTCCGCGACGACCTCGACCCAGTCGATGCCCGGCATCCGTTCCACCGCGTCGGCGATCTCCGGCCGCCAGCCGATTCCGGTACCCAAGTGCTGCATGTTTCCCCCTCCTTCACTCAGACCCTGTGTGGCCTCCGCCGGCAGCCGATACGCGGCGTGCCGATGTGACGGAGTCATGGCCCCGGTGCCTGGCACCGAACCCACGTACGGGGACGTTCAGAGCAACATTTGAGGTTCCGGCGCCAGGGAGGCCAGGGAGACCCGCACTGCCTGGGACCGGTCGTGGGAGTGGTCGGCCTACTCGGGACCGGGCTACTCGGGACCGGGCTACTCGGGACCGGGCTACTCGGGACCGGGCTACTCGGGAGCGGGCCGGTCCGTGTTGACCTGTCCCGGCGCCGTGGGCGACGGCCGTGAGGTGACCGAGATGTCGCCGGTCGGGCCGGCCGGCGGTGCCGACGGTGCGATGCCGGAGGGCGGCGGAGGCCCGGTGGGGCTCGCGGTCTGGGTGGCCGCGGAACCGTTCGCTATCGCGTCGAAGTCGACCATCCCGGTGCTTTCGAGCATCGTGATGTGGTCGAGCACGGTCTGATTGGCGTCCGTGGCCAGCTGCCGGATCAGGGCGTTGCGGGTGCTGTCGCGCACCTGGGCGATCACGCTGAACACCTTGCCGTGCGCGGCACGCAGCAGGTTGGCGAACTTCCGCTCGTACTCCTGTCCCTGCGCCTCCGTCAGCTCGCGCAGCCAGCCCTGCTGTTGTTCGGTCGGCTGGTTGGGCAGCTCGATGTTGAGCTGCGCGGCGACGTTCCGTACCCGCTCGTCGAGATCGGTGTGGCCGACGATCAGATGGTCACCCGTCGCCTTGATCGCCTCGGTGGGCGCCCGTTCCAGGGCCTGCTGGCCTGCGGGTATCTCCCACAGGCCGGCGAGACGCACCTTGACCACCAGTTCGCGGTCCAGGGTGGAGAGCGGCCCCCAGCGCGTGGCCACGGTGCCCGCGGCCAGGTTGGCGGGGCCGGTGCCCGACCGGTCGGCGTACGACCAGACGGGGAAGGCGAGAGCGCCGATGGTGGCGACGAGTGCCGCGATGACGAGTCCCGTGCCGTTGATCCGCCGCAGCAAATGAGCCTCCCGGTGTGCCAGCTGCCTCTGCTCGATCACCTGAATCAACCGCCGCGTGCAAAGCACTTCAACCTACTTGGCGGTATCGAGAGGTACGTAGGCAGTGGCCGGGATGTTCACCGGGATATTCACCGGCATGTTCGAGGGCCGGTGAACGGGTCGGCGCCTTGTCTCGGGCCGCGTCCTGCTTCGGCCTGCGGACAGTCCGGGGCCTTCGCCCGGTCAGCGACGCCGGTGCAGCGCCGGATGGTCCGCGACCACTGTGCACGAGCCGGGGGCGATCTCCGTGAAGCCCGCGTCGCGCACCACCGGCAGTCCGCCCGAGGTGAGTTCGTCCCAGTGAGCGGGGTCCGCCGTCCGTACGGACAGCGTGAAGCCCGCGTCGCGCCAGGCCGTGCGCTCCTCGTCCGGCAGCCCCCACCACGCGAGTTGGGCACCGTGGCCCGCCTGGGCCATCGCCTTGCCCGCCGACATCTCGACGCCGGGGTTCAGCCACAGCACAGGAGCGCTCCCATCGGCGTCGGCCGGGGGCTCCGGGTCGTCGAGGTCCGTGCCCGACACCTGCAGACGCGCCAGGTCCTTCGGCCAGCCGTCCAACGGCACCGGCGGGAAGACCCGCACCTCGGCGGACTTGCCGGGGACCGTGATGCCGGGCAGTGCCTCGGCCCGCCGCCACTCGGACCCACGCGCTCGCCGCACCACCTTGCGGATCCGCGCGTCCTCCCAGTCCCGCACCGCCTGTGCCCACGCCCCGTCGCCCAGCGACCGCTCGTCGCTCAACATCCTCAGGACGGCACGGGCGGCGGTCTCCAACGCGTCCGTACGGGCCGGGGGAGCGGCGCGCTCGATGCGTACCACCAGGGGCAGTACGAACTGGGTGACGGTGTCGCGCACGGTGCGCCCGGAACGGAAGGGGCTCTCCGGGGCCACGCATCCGGACTCCGTGGTGCTCGAGGCGCGTGGGGGCGCGGATGCGGTGGTCGTGTCGGTGTCGGGCGCATTGGGGGCGTCGTGGCTGCTCACCGGTCCAGTCTGCCAGGGGGATGATCGGTTCTTCCGGCCTGGCCGGGCCGGCCGGTACCGTACCGGCCGGCGCCTCAGCCGGAGCAGGCGCTGCGCTGCGCCTCCTGCCACTCGCAGACCGGGCACAGCGTGATGCCCTTGTACGACTCCGGATACTCGGTGGGCTCCCGGCACAGTACGCACTCGGCGAAGGGAGGGCCGTCCGCCTTCACGTGCGTGGCGGTGCCGGGCGCGGCCGCGGCGGTGTCGGCGGCGGCGTCCGGGCCGGTCGCGCTGCCGGTGGTGCAGTAGGAGTCCTCCATGCCGCCAGCCTAGAACGCGACGCCCCGGGCCCCTCGCCGGTCGACCGCCTATCCGCGGCCGCCGGCCTCCGCCCCGATCAGCTCCGACACCTTCACGAAGCGGAACCCGCGGTCCCGCAGCTCCGGGACGATCGTGCGTACCGCCTTCTCCGTCGCCGGAGCCGCGCTGCGCGTGCAGTGCATCACCACGACGGAACCGGGCCGGACCCCGTCCAGCACCTGCTGCGCCACCGCATCGGCATCCGTCGCGAACGCGTCGCCGCTCACGACGTCCCACTGCACGGCCGTGACGCCGACCGGGGTCAGCTCCCGGAGGGCACGGTCGTCGTAACAGCCGCCCGGGAAACGGAAGTACGGCATCGCGTGCGCCACGCCCGCCTCGCGGAACGCCGTGAAGGCGCGCTCCACGTCGGAGCGCATCCGTGCGGTCCCGATGGTCGGCAGGCCGTAGCAGTCGGAGGTGAAGGCGTAGTGGCTGTACGAATGGTTGGCGATCTCGAAGAGGGGGTCCTGCGCAAGGGAACGGGCCTCGTCCGGGTACTCCTCGGCCCACCGTCCGGTCATGAAGACGGTCGACGGCACCTTCAGGCGGCGCAGTGTGGCGACGAGCTCGGGGTTGTCGAAGCGTTCCCCGGCTGCCGCGCGTGAGCCCTGGTCCGCGGTCATGTCGGCGTCGAAGGTGAGCGCCACTGTTTTCCCGCCGGTGCGCGGACCGTTCGTGAACACCGGGGTCAGTCCGGCGGGGCCGGGCGCGAGGGTGGGCGGCCGGGACGACGTGGCCGAGGGCGATGCGGTGGAGGCCGGCGATGCGGTGGTGGCGGCCGGCGGGCCTGGGCGCTCCGGGAGTCCGGCGTCCTGCACGCCGTGGGCGCCGCACCCGACGAGTGCGGCGCCCAGCGCGCAGAGCGAGGCGCTCCACGCACGGCGCGTGATGATTCTCCGTGCAGAGGTGATCACCCAGCGAACATATAGTGCTAAAACCGACCTATCGGCGAGGCGAAGCGCCGTACGCCCTCGTTCGCCCCGCCGAAGTCACCCGCTCACCGGAACCGGACTCACCCGCTCGCCGGAACCGGAGTCATCGCTCACCGGAATCGAGTCACCCGGCCACCGGATGCACAGTGAGCCGTCTGCCGCGTCCGCGGTTGGCCAGACAGCGGCCTCACGTGATCACGGGTGCGGATGCGCCGGCACGTGCGTGGACTCCTCGATCTCATGGGCCGCCTTGCGCAGCAGCTGCCGCGCCAGGTCGTTGAGCGCCCGTGCCGCGGCCAGCTCCTCGCCGACGCGATTCTGCACCGGGTCGTCCGGGTGCCGTTTGGCATGCCCGTGAGCCTTGAGCTCGGTGCTGTCCGGAAGCCTCAGCGCCGCGTTGGCCCCGGTGTCGTTGCCGTCTTCCTGGATGCCCAGATCCACATGCCAGGTTGCGTCGTTCTGCATGGCGATCGCCTTCTTTCCTACGTGCTCGCCATCGCGTTGCACCGCTGCGGGACGCCCGGAATCCCCGTATTCAATCCTGTACGTCCGAAAGGGTGTCGTCCAATCCTGTACGCCCCCGAATGCGCAGGCGCAAGCCGTGGAGGGACGCGGTGACAGTGCGTACCGCACGGGAGCTCTGAGTGCCGCAAGGCGGAGGCTGTGGGTGCCGGAGCGGCCCGGGCGCACGGGCCCGGGCCGCTCCTGGTTCCGGACTGTTACCAGGGCCCCGTCACCGCGAAGGTCGTGCCGGGCGTGTAGCAGTTGACGTACATGGTGTCGCCGTCGGGGGAGAAGGTCACGCCGGCGAACTCTCCCCACTCCGGCGCCTCGGGTGTACCAATGTTCTGACGCCCGCGCGCCATCGCGTAGACCTCGCCGCGCCGCGTCACGCCGTACACGTGCTGGGCGCCCTCGCCGTCCTCGCAGACCATGAGGCCGCCGCTGGGCGCCAGGCAGATGTTGTCCGGTTCCTCGCCGGGCAGCTGCACATCGGTGCCCGGGCCGAAGACGATCACCAGGGTGAGGCGGCGCCGGGCGGGGTCGTACCGCCAGATCTGCCCGAAGTGGTCGGCGGCCGAGCCCTCGCGGCTGCGCGCGTACGACGAGACGAAGTACACGGACGTGCCGCCCCAGTAGCAGCCCTCGAGCTTCTGTGCGTGCGTGATGCCCTTCGGGCCGAAGTCCTGGAGGCGGATGGGTGTCGAGGTGGCGAGCGGGTCCGGGACGTCGGCCCACTCGATGCCGTCGAACGTCGTGCCCGTCTCCTGGATGGCGGAGAGGTCCGGCACCCCCGGTACGCGCATGGCCTGCAGCCTGCCGCCCGCGCGAAGGGAGCCGAGCCCGCCCTCCGGCTTCTCGGGCAGGAAGCGGTAGAAGAGGCCGAAGGGTTTTTCGAAGGCGTCCTCGGTCTCGTAGACGATGCCGCGCTGCGGATCGACGGCGATCGCCTCGTGCTGGAAGCGGCCCATCGCGGTCAGCGGCACGGCGCCGGAGCGGCGCGGGTCGGACGGGTGGACCTCGAAGATGAAACCGTGGTCCTTGGTGTAGCCGTTGGTGCCGGCCTTGTCCTCGGTCTCCTCGCAGGTCAGCCAGGTGCCCCAAGGGGTCGGCCCGCCCGCGCAGTTGACGGCGGTGCCGGCGATCGCGACGCGCTCGTCCAGGACGTCGTTGCGGCCGTCGAGGGTCAGCGCGGTACAGCCGCCCTTGGCGGCCGGGTCGTAGGTGAGGCCGTCGACCGTCGGCACCGGGACCCTGCCGGTGACGCGGTTCTCGTGGTTGCGCACGAGGTGGACGCGGCCCTGTCTGCCGGCGAAGGCGGCCATGCCGTCATGGTTGCTGGGCACCATGCCCTCACCCGAGCGCAGGGGGTCGCCCTCGCGGGAGAGCACCTTGTAGCGGAACCCTTTCGGGAGGTCGAGCAGGCCGTCCGGGTCGGGTACGAGGGGGCCGTATCCGGTCCTGCCCTGGGCGGCGGCCGTACCCGCGAAGAGTTCGGAGAGTGCGCCGGTGAAGGCGATCCCCGCGCCCACCGCGCCGGTACGGGCGAGGACTTGGCGTCGTGTCGCGGACTGCTGTCCCGAGGGCCGGCTGCCCTCCGATGGCCGGTGCTCCGAGGGGCCGTGCTCCGAGGGGCGGTGTTCCGACGATCGTCGTTCCGCGGACCGTTGTTCCGGGAAGCGCGCGGACGCGGGCTGTGCGGACGCAGACATGGTTCAACCTCCTGCTGGCGGACAGGAACTGTGACCCGCCTGTGTGTAGCACGCACCAAGGGTCTCGGGAACCACGCCTGTCGCCGGAGACCACGCCAGTGGCCTCCGGCGGCTCGTCCGGCCTTATCAGGCCTTGGCCTTGTCGGCCTTGTGGGAGGAGGGCTCAGGCGTCTCGAGAGTGGCGTTCAAGGGTGTCCAGGAGGGCGCCTCGAGCTCAGGCGACTCGTCCGGCGTGCCGGTGCCGGTGCCGGTGCCGGTGCTGATGCCGGTCGGTGCATCGGCTTCGGCTTCGGCCGGTGCCTCTGCTCGGGTGGACGCGTCCGCTTGGGTCGCTGTATCCACCTGGGCCGGTGCATCCGCCTGGGTCACCGGTGCCGCAGTGGAAGCGGGGGTCGGAGTCGGCGCGCCCTGCTGCTGGGCGCGTTCGAGGAAGCGCAGCAACTCCACGGGGAAGGGCAGCACCAGCGTGGAGTTCTTCTCGGCGGCGACCGCCACCACGGTCTGCAGGAGGCGGAGTTGGAGCGCGGCGGGCTGGTTGGACATGACCCCGGCGGCCTCAGCCAGCTTCTTGGAGGCCTGCAGCTCCGCGTCGGCGTTGATGACGCGGGCGCGACGTTCCCGGTCGGCCTCGGCCTGGCGGGCCATGGACCGCTTCATCGTGTCGGGCAGGGACACGTCCTTGATCTCGACGCGGTCGATCTGCACGCCCCATCCCACCGCCGGACTGTCGATCATCAGCTCCAGGCCCTGGTTGAGCTTCTCCCTGTTCGACAGGAGGTCGTCCAGGTCGCTCTTGCCGATGATCGAGCGCAGCGACGTCTGCGCCATCTGGGAGACGGCGAAGCGGTAGTCCTCGACCTGGACGATCGCGTAGGTCGCGTCGACCACCTTGAAGTAGACCACCGCGTCGACGCGCACCGTCACGTTGTCCCGTGTGATCCCCTCCTGCGCGGGCACGGGCATCGTCACGATCTGCATGTTCACCTTCCGCAGCCGGTCCACCACGGGGATGATCATGGTGAAGCCCGGTTTGCGTACGCCCTCGAGCACGCGCCCGAGGCGGAAGACCACGCCCCGCTCGTACTGTTTGACGATCTTGGCTGCCGCCATGACGTACACCACCGCGGCAGAACCCAATCCCGCCGCCGCTGCCAGCAGGTCCTCGAGCATGACGACCCCCTCAAGCCTGATGCCGTCCAAGGCGCCTGAAATGTGCCGTTACTGGCACTATTGCCACGATATGACTTGATCGGTGCGCGGTCGAGCACGGTGCACGGTCGAGCACGGTGCGCGGCTTTCCGCACAGCCGCACAGCCGCACAGCCGCACATCGGCCGTGCCGCGGACGCGCGGGCAACCATGCCGCGGCCATGCGGCAGCCGCGCCGCGCCCGCACGCCCAGCTTCCTTCTGCGTGCCGCAGGCCGCGTCACCGGTCACGGCGAGCCGACTGCCCCCGCCGCCACCAGGAGCTCATGGAGCAGGTGCGATGCGGTGATCACACCGAGCAGCCGCGTGTCCCCGCTTCGGGGCCCGCGCGACTGCCGGTCAGCGTCCGTACGCCGGTCCGCACCCGTGCGCCGGTCCGCACCCGTACTCCGGTCAGGGCCGTACGCCGACCGGGCCCGCACGCCGACCCGGGCCCGTACGCCGACCGGGGCCCGTACGCCGGTCAGGGCCGTACACCGACCGGGCCCGTACGCCGGTCAGGGCCCGTAGCTGGTCAGGGCCCGTAGCTGGTCAGGGCTGTACGCCGACCGGGGCCCGTGGGCCGGTCAGGGCCTATGGGTCTATGGGCGTATGGGCGTATGGGCGCATGCAGTCAGGGTCGTACGCCGTTCAGGAGGCATGCGTGCGCTGCCGGGTCCGCCGCCCGAGGAGTTCCGCCAGGCCCCGGCGCGTGGCGGCAAGGACGACACGGTCCTCGGGGCGCAGCACATGTCCGGGGTGCAGATCCCAGACCAGGTCCGGCGGCCGCTTGTCCGCGTACGGCGAGGACGCGGTGGACAGGTCGGGCAGCCGGTCCCCGGGGGCGGCGGAGTCCAGGGCGAGCACCCGCCAGGAGCCGGGCCTGAAGGCCTCCTCGACCGTGCGGCCCTCCAGCTGCGGATGACCGGCCACGTCGACGGCGGCGATCAGCAGCACCTGCCGCTCGACCGGGATCGCCCCCAGGACCTGACGGCCCATCATGGCCCCGGCGAAGGCGGGCGCGGCGAGATGCGAGACGCTGCGGCTGCGGGTCAGCGCGCCCGGGTGCGCTGCGCGCAGGGTGCGGTAGACGGCGGTCGCGAAGTCGTCGTCGTACAGCCGCAGCGACACCCGCAGATCGGGCCTGACCGACCGGGCGACCAGCGCGGCCTCGAGGTTGGTGGTGTCGGAGCTGGTGAGCGCGAGCAGGGACTGCGCCCGATGGATCTTGGCGGCCTCCTGGACGCCCTCGTGCGTGATGTCGCCCAGGACCACCGGCACCCGTAGCCGCCGGGCGAGGGGGAGGCCCCGCGCCTCCGGGTCGGCCTCCACGCACACCACCGGGATGTCCAGCTCGCGCAGCCGCGCCAGCACCCGGGTGCCGATCTTGCCGAGGCCGAGGAGCACGACATGGCCGGACAGCCCGCGCGGCGGCCGACGCAGCGCGGACCCGTTGCGGAACGTGCCCAGCGCCTCCAGCACGGCGGCGAGCAGCACCGGAAGCAGCAGCAGACCGACAAGCCCGGACAGCAGCTGGAGGACCTTGCGGCTGGTCCCCTCGTCCACCGCCGGGTCGTTCATGCCGAAGAGATCCAGCAGCGTCAGATACGTGGCTGTCAGCGGATGCTCGCCGGTCGTCAGCATGGCCGCAACGACGAGGGCCACCATGCTGCCCACCAGCCACGCGAACGACCAGCGCAGCCGGCGCGACAGCAGCGAGGCGAAGGGCGCGCTGCGGCCGGCGGGCAGGGCCGGGCCCGAGTACGACACCGTCTCCAGCACGACCGTGCCGCGGCCGGTCGCCGAGCCCACCGACCGTTCGTCGGGCAGGAGCTGTGGCCCCTCCGCCCCGCTGCCTTCCGCTCCCTCGCTTCCCGCCGGGTCCGTGGAGGTCGCCGAGAGCAGAGCCAGGGTGCACAGCCCCGGGTCGGCCACATCGCCGGGCCCCGGCGGGGTGCGCTCCACCGCCCGCAGCAGCAGACCGTCGGCGTGGACGACCTTGCTGGTGCCCGCCACGGCGGTGGCGGCCAGGGCCGGTGCGGCGGTGTCGGCGTCCGACAGCACGGTGGTCGACGCGTCGTGGGGTTCCGCGTCCGGTCCGGGAGCGGCCAGCGCGGCCGCCTGGTCGAGCAGGGCCTCCAGGTGCTGGCCGAGCCGGCGGTTGTAGAGCCGGATCACCAGGCGCAGCCGCGGATTGATGCGGCGCGCGGTCAGCGCGGCCCGGATGTTCGTCTCGTCGTCGTCATGGACGAGTGCGAGGGCCGCCGCCTGCTCCACCCCTGCCTCGGCCAGGATCTCCTCCGTCGGCTCGGCGGCCTCCAGGAGCCGCTCGGGCGCGGGAGGTTCGCCGTTGCGGGCCGCGCCGTTGCCGGTCCCACGGTTGGCGCCCGCGCCGTTGGGTGCGCCACGGCTGGCGGCCCCACCGTTGGCGGCTGCGCCGTTGCCGGCCGTGCGCGTCACCGCTGCGGACATCCGCTCGAGCAGCGACGAGGCGGGCGCCCGCCCCACGACGGGCGGCCGCCCGCTCCGGCCGGCCGGCGGCACGACCAACGTCACCTGCTCGCCGTACAGCCCGCGCAGCTCGGCGGCGAGCCGGTGGGCGAGCGCATCGTCCCCGCAGACCACCATGTGGCCGGCGACGGGCGTGGAAGCGGTCTGCTGAGGCGGAAGGGTGGACATGATCAGCAAGACTGCCGCAGGCGCCCCACCGGTTCCACCGAATCCGGCAAACAGCTACGAACGGCCGCGCGAACGCACCCGAGCGCGCCTGACGCCTGACGCCGCCTCGCTCGCTGGAGGCACTAGGCGCCGTCCACCTGTGGGCAGTCGTCCGCTGGGGCATGGGGGTGCCCCCATGCCCTTAAGGCAGTGGGGGAGGGTGGGCACTGGGGGCACCTCCCAGCGTCAGCCGGGGGAGGAACCCGACGGCGCCGGGCTGCGCCCCCACGCGCACCACAGTGCCGTGGCGGCGGCCCGCCCGGCCGACCGCGCCAGGCGGCGGCCCGCCCGGCAGGCCACGCCTCGCGGCGGCCCCGCCCGCCGATACGCGGCCTCGCGTGGCCGCGGTCGGCGGCGTCCGGCCGCGCCCCGGCTACTCGCCGACCAGCCCCTTCGCGTCCCTCGCCAGCGCGGTCAGACGCGAGATCGCCCGGAAGTACTTCTTCCGGTAGCCGCCGCGCAGCATCTCCTCGCTGAAGAGCTGGTCGAAGGGCAGGCCGGAGGCCAGCACCGGGACTTCACGGTCGTACAGCCGGTCGGCGAGTACGACGAGGCGCAGCGCCGTCGACTGGTCCGGAACCGGCTGCACATCCGTCAGGCAGACCGCCTTCAGGCCGTCCGTCAGCGCGCCGTACCGGCTGGGGTGTACGCGCGCGAGGTGGTCCAGCAGATGCGGGAAGTCGTCCAGCGAGGCGTCAGGCGTGGCATACGCGGCCCGCGTCACCTGGTCGTCCGAGAACGGCGCGGGCGCTTCGGGAAGGCCGCGGTGGCGGTAGTCCTCGCCGTCGATCCGCAGAGGCCGGAAGTGCGCGGACAGGCCCTGTATCTCGCGGAGGAAGTCGGCGGCGGCGAACCGGCCCTCGCCGAGCTTGCCGGGCAGCGTGTTCGACGTCGCGGCGAGCGCCACGCCCGCGTCGACCAGCTTGCCGAGCAGCGTGGACACCAGCACGGTGTCACCCGGGTCGTCGAGCTCGAACTCGTCGATGCACAGCAGGCTGTGGCCGCTCAGCGTCTGCACGGTCTGCTGGAAGCCGAGCGCACCGACGAGATTGGTCAGCTCCACGAACGTGCCGAACGCCTTCTGCTCGCGCGCGGCCGGAGCGGCATGCCAGAGCGAGGCCAGCAGATGCGTCTTGCCGACGCCGTACCCGCCGTCGAGATACACGCCGCGCGGACCGGCCGGCACCGCGGGCTTCGCCCGCCCGCCGAACCACCTCCGCCGGCCGCTCCCGGAGGCGTGCGCCCCGCCGAGCCCGGCCGCGAAGCCGCTCAGGACCTGCACCGCCTCGCTCTGGCTGGGCTGGTTCGGGTCCGGAATGTACGTATCGAAGCGCACGGAGTCGAAGCGCGGCGGCGGCACCATCTCGGCGACGAGCCGGTCCGCGGGGACGTGGGGTTCGCGGGCGCACAGGGACTGCGGGGCCGCTTCGGTTATCGGGCTGTGCCCGCGGGCGGCTGTGGAGGACGACACGCTTCCCCACTTTAGGCGCCGTGGAAGACTGATCGACATGCGACGCCTGTTCCCTGTGACCGACGAAACAGTAGACCGTACGAGTTCCACGGAGGATCGTGCGGGTTTTGCGCAGTCCGCCGACCGCGAGTGGGGGCTGGAGGAACTCGCCGAGGCGTATGCATATCCGGGGAACCGGGACGTGTGGCTGCGCGCCAACATGGTGTCGACGCTCGATGGCGCGGCCCAGCACGAGGGCCGCTCGCAGCCCATCTCGTGCGAGACCGACATGCGTATCTTCGGCACGCTGCGCGGGCTCGCGGACGCCGTGGTCGTGGGCGCGGAGACCGTCCGTCTGGAGGGTTATCGCCCCGCACGCGCGCGTGAGGCCTTCGCCGCGCGCCGGGCCGCGGCCGGACAGGGCCCGGCGCCGGCCATCGCGGTCGTCAGCGCCAGCCTCGAGCTGGACTTCTCCCTGCCCCTCTTCACCGAGCCGCTCGTCCCCACCCTCCTGGTGACGGGTGCGGCTGCGCCCCTCACCCGCCTCCGGGCCGCGGAGGCGGCGGGCGTCGAGGTGGTGATCGCCGGCGAGGGAGCGGGCGCGGAGCCGGCCCGGATCGTACGGGCGCTGGCCGACCGCGGTCTGAGGCGGCTGCTGACCGAGGGCGGGCCGCGCCTGCTCGGCCAGTTCGTGGCCGCGGACGCCCTGGACGAGCTGTGTCTGACGCTCTCTCCGATGGTGGCCTCGGGAGCGGCGCAGCGCATCGTCGGAGGCCCCGAGACGGATGTGCTGAAACGATTCGCCCTGTCCTCGCTCTTGGAGGACACTGGGTTCCTCTTCGCTCGCTACCGTCGTAAGTGACACACAGCGGAATCAGTCGTTCCGCTCCGTCTTCGCCAGGCAAACTGAATCTTGGATACCCCGTGCAGAGACGGGGCGGGCTGGTTTCCGAAGGGGCACTTCGCGGCCCATGGAGAGAGGGCTCCTGTCGTGTTCACGAGCGTATTGATGATCGAGAAGGCCCTGACATCCGCCGACGTGGAGTTCATCACCACCTTGCACGGCGACGAGGGCGCTTCCTTCCACGTGCTGCTGCAGCCGCGCGGTGAGCAGGCCGACCGCCTGCTGCGCGCGATCGACGACATCGCGATGGGCGAGATCGACGAGGCCGTCCGCGAGCACGAGACGCCCGAGGGCAAGGACGCGGCCGCCGTCGGCCGGCAGGCCCTCGAGGTCTCCCTCGCCGCCCTGCGCGCATCGGGCTGCACCGCGGAGGGGCGGCTCGTCGAGGACCACCCGCTCGACGCGCTCAAGACGCTGGTCGAGGAGACGGACGCCGACGAGGTCATCGTGCTGACCGACCCCCACTACGTGGAGGAGTTCTTCCACCGCGACTGGGCGTCGCGGGCACGGCACAAGGTGGGGGTACCGGTCCTGAAACTGTTCTCGCACAAGAAGGCGTGAGGGTTGGTGGGGGCGGGTTGGCGGTACGAGCCGGCCGCAGAGCGTGGGGCGCCCGACTCGGCCGGCCGAGGGCACGGCACCGCATCCGCAAGGCATAGGCTGGGGACCCGCTCCGGCGTCGTTTCGCCGGCCGCGGCCCCAGCCGTATAACTTGCCCGAACCAGCCGTACCACTCGTCACCTGGGAGACACACGCATGGCACCCGGCCTTCCCACCGCCATGGACCGACCGCATTTCATCGGCATCGGCGGCGCCGGAATGTCGGGAATCGCGAAGATCCTCACCCAGCGCGGCTCCAAGGTCGCGGGCAGTGACGCGAAGGAGTCCGCGACCGCGGACGCGCTGCGCGCGCTCGGCGCCACCGTGCACATCGGCCATGACGCCGCGCACCTCGCCGACGACGCCACCTGCGTCGTCGTCTCGTCCGCGATCCGTGCCGACAATCCGGAGCTGGCCCGCGCCGCCGAGCTCGGCATCCCGGTCGTCCACCGCTCGGACGCCCTGGCCTCGCTGATGGACGGCCTCCGTCCGATCGCGGTCGCCGGTACGCACGGCAAGACCACGACGACGTCGATGCTGGCGGTGTCCCTCACCTCCCTCGGTCTGAACCCGTCGTACGCGATCGGCGGCGACCTGGACGCACCCGGCTCGAACGCCCAGCACGGCACCGGCGAGATCTTCGTGGCCGAGGCGGACGAGAGCGACCGCAGCTTCCACAAGTACGCGCCCGAGGTCGCGATCGTGCTGAACGTGGAGCTGGACCACCACGCCAACTACGCGTCCATGGACGAGATCTACGAGTCCTTCGAGACGTTCGCCGGAAAGATCGTGCCCGGCGGGACGCTGGTCATCTCCGCGGACCAAGAGGGCGCGCGCGAGCTGACCCGACGGCTCGGGGACCGCGTCAAGGTGGTGACGTACGGCGAGTCCGACGACGCCGACGTCCGCGTCCTCTCCGTCGTCGCCCAGGGCCTGAAGAGCGATGTCACGGTCCTGCTCGACGGCGCCGAACTGACCTTCACGGTCTCGGTCCCCGGCCGCCACTACGCGCACAACGCGGTCGCGGCCCTGGCCGCGGGCGTGGCGCTCGGCATCCCGGCGGCGGACCTCGCCCCCGCCCTCGGCTCCTACACGGGCGTGAAGCGCCGCCTCCAGCTCAAGGGCGAGGCGGCGGGCGTGCAGGTCATCGACTCCTACGCCCACCACCCCACCGAGATGACCGCCGACCTGGAGGCGATGCGCGCCGCCGCCGGGGACTCCCGCATCCTGGTCCTCTTCCAGCCCCACCTCTTCTCCCGCACCCAGGAGCTCGGCACGGAGATGGGCGAGGCGCTGGCCCTCGCCGACGCCTCCGTGGTCCTCGACATCTACCCGGCCCGCGAGGACCCGATCCCGGGCGTCACCAGCGCCCTGATCATCGACGCTGCCCAGGCGGCCGGCGCGGACGTCCAGGCCGTGCACGACAAGGCCGCGGCCGCCGAGGTCGTCGCGGGAATGGCCAAGCCGGGTGATCTTGTTCTCACCATGGGCGCGGGCGACGTGACGGAGCTCGGCCCGCACATCCTGGAAAAACTGGGTCTGGACCAGCTGCCGAAGTAGCCGGAGTGAGGGGCTGAGCAACATGGCGTACGACGTCGAAAAGCCGGACGAGCAGTGGCGGGCGGAGCTGAACCCGGCGGAGTACGCGGTGCTGCGCCAGGCCGGCACGGAGCCCGCTTTCACGGGTGAGTACACGGACACCAAGACCAAGGGCGTCTACTCGTGCCGCGCCTGCGGCGCCGAGCTCTTCACCTCGGACACGAAGTTCGAGTCGCACTGCGGCTGGCCGTCCTTCTTCGACCCGAAGGACACCGACGCGGTCGAGCTGATCGAGGACCGGTCGCACGGGATGGTGCGCACGGAGGTGCGGTGCGCCCGCTGCGGCTCGCACCTCGGCCACGTCTTCGAGGGCGAGGGCTACGCGACGCCGACGGACCAGCGGTACTGCATCAACTCGATCTCCCTGCGGCTGACTCCTGACGAGGGCTGAGGTAGCTCGCCTCCCGTCACCGTGTTCTCCGTGAACCCGTATCAACCGAACCCGCATCAAAGCTGATAAAGCGGCACGTTTCTTTCCAACCCTCGGTCCTGCAAAGGGAGTTCCCGCGCCAGGATCGAGGGTTTCCCCTGTATCCGGCCTGCCCGCGCCTTGTTTATCGTTCGGTCACAGCTGACCCACAGGTAACCCCTTACGGTCGCTCGCGCCTGGCCGGCCTTCGCGCCTACTCGATGTGACCCCCCTCCGCTTCGACGACGAGGCGAATCGACCGCCGCTCCGCGCTGCCCGGAGCCGGCCACGAAAGGCGATCCCTTGCTCACTCCACGTGTTTTGCGTGCTCCGAGACGGAAGCTGATATCCGTCGCCGCGATCTCCGCGACTCTCCTCTCCGGTACCGCCACCGCCGTCGTACTGGCCGGCCCGGCCGCCGCCGGGACACCCGCCGCAGAGGCCGCCGCCCCGGCCGCCTCCAGCCTCGTTCCCGCCGAACGGCTCATCGTCGGCTACAAGTCGACCGCCGCCGAGGCCAAGTCGAACTCCGCGGCCTCCGCCGACGCCGAGGCCAAGGGCCGCGAGGCCGGCGAGGACCTGGACTTCCAGCGCCGCCTCGGCACCGGGGCCGCGCTGGTCGACCTGGGTGAGAAGCTCTCCACGGCCGAGGTCGCCGACGTCGTCGCCGAGTACCAGGAGGACCCGCAGGTCGCCTACGTCGTGCCGGACCGGCTCAACAAGCCGCTCGCCGACCCGAACGACACCGAGTACAGCAAGCAGTGGGACCTGTTCGAGGCCACCGCGGGCATGCGCGTGCCGGGCGCCTGGTCCACCGCCACGGGCAGCGGCGTCACGGTCGCCGTCATCGACACCGGCTACGTGACGCACTCCGACCTGGCCGCCAACATCGTGGCCGGCTACGACTTCATCTCGGACACCGCCGTGTCCGTCGACGGCAACGGGCGCGACAGCAACCCCGCCGACCCGGGCGACTGGTACGCGACCGACGAGTGCGGCACGGGCACCGGCTCCAGCGACTCGTCCTGGCACGGCACGCACGTCGCGGGCACCATCGCCGCCGTCACCAACAACAGCAAGGGCGTCGCGGGCATCGCGTACAACGCGAAGATCTCCCCGCTGCGCGTCCTCGGCAAGTGCGGCGGCTACGACTCCGACATCATCGACGCCATCACCTGGGCCTCGGGCGGTACGGTCTCGGGCGTCCCGGCCAACAGCAACGTCGCCAAGGTCATCAACATGAGCCTGGGCGGCAGCGGTTCCTGCACCTCCGCGACGCAGAGCGCCATCAACGCCGCCGTGGGCCGAGGCACGACGGTCGTCGTCGCGGCGGGCAACAGCAACGCGAACGCGGCCAACTACTCGCCGGCGAGCTGCAGCAACGTCATCAGCGTCGCCGCCACCAACCGCAGCGGTTCCAAGGCCTCGTACTCCAACTACGGCTCGGTCGTCGACATAGCGGCCCCCGGCGGCCAGACCAGCACCGGCACCGCCAACGGCATCCTGTCCACGCTGAACAGCGGTGCGCAGGGCCCGTCCACCGAGAGCTACGAGTACTACCAGGGCACCAGCATGGCCGCCCCGCACATCGCCGGCCTCGCCGCGCTGATGAAGTCCGCCAGCTCCTCACTGACCCCGGCCCAGATCGAGTCGGCGATCAAGACCAACGCCCGTGCCCTGCCCGGCACCTGCTCGGGCGGCTGCGGCGCGGGCCTCGCGGACGCGACCAAGACCGTCCAGGCCGTGAGCGGCTCCGGCGGATCCGGCGGCACCACCTACACGAGCACCACGGCCGTCTCCATCCCGGACGCCGGCTCGGCGGTCGAGTCCCCGATCACGGTCAGCGGCCGCACCGGCAACGCCCCCTCGGCCCTGCAGGTCGGCGTGGACATCACCCACACCTACCGCGGTGACCTGGTGATCGACCTGGTCGCCCCGGACGGCTCGACGTACCGTCTGAAGTCCTCCAGCGGCTCGGACTCCGCGGACAACGTCGCCACCACATACACCGTCAACGCCTCCAGCGAGACCGCCAACGGCACGTGGAAGCTGCGTGTCCAGGACGTCGCGGCCCAGGACACGGGCCGGATCAACAGCTGGAAGCTCACCTTCTGATCGCTGCCCCAACCGTCCACCGAATCGGGCCAGGGGCCGGCCGGCGCGGAACGTGCGTCGGCCGGCCCCTGGCACGTGAGCCGGGCGACTATTTGATGAGCGCGTTGGCGATCACGACGATCACGCCGAGCAGTGCGTCGACGCAGGCGACCCCCAGGGACGAGAGCCAAGTCCGTCCTGCGGCGCGCATGGTGAACAGGCCCCAGCCGAAGAGCAGCAGGATGTTGAACCCGAACGCGATGTACTCGATGCCCTCGGACTCCCACCAGCCGTGGCCTGCGCCGAAGAGCATCAGCACTGTGGGCAGCGTGACCACCAACAGGGGCCACTCCTCCGCGAGCACGCCCAGCGAGGCCCGGGCGCCTAGATGGACGGCATGCTCACCGCGCAGGGCGATGATGTGGGCGTAGCCGTGGGCCAGGGCCGAGGCGCACGCGGTGAACAGCAGCCATGCGCCGGCACGTGACATCTCTCCGTACTGGGCGAGGGCGGCGACGAGGGAACTCGCCAGCACGGCCCCGTAGACACCTCCGAACAGCACGTTGGGCTGCGCGAGCAGCCCGCGCAGGCGCCGGCCGGAAAGACGGAGGGTGCTGTCGTGCATGGCGTGGGCCTCCGGGCGCGGCGGGCAGTGATGTCCGTACGGGTTGCTGGGAACCCTCCCCGCTGGTCGGACCGCCGGATCCCCCCGAACGGGTAGCGGCCCGCGGCGCCAAGTGCCTCGCCTCAGTCGTCCTCTTCCTCGTCCTGGTCCCCGCGATGCCCCTTCTGCGTCTCGACCGCCGTGGGCGACACGCTGGGGACGACCGGCGAGGCCGACTCCGACGCCTGACCGCCGACCGGTTCCGTAGCCGCCGGGGTGGAGGCCCCGGGGGCGGAGGCCGCCGGACTGGGAGCCACGGAACCCGTACCGGCGTCTCCGGAGCTCGTACCGGCGTCCGTCGTGGCCCCCGGGTCGGCCGTCGGCCGCTCCCCGGAGCTGCCGTCGGGCGCGAACCAGGCCATGCCGATCAGCAGGCACGCGATGAAGAGCGCGAGGCCCGCGACAAGGCCCGTCACTCGCGGCTGCCTCCCCGCCAGCGCACGCAGACCGCTGCCCCTCTGCACCGGGGGACGCTGCCGCGCATGAGACCGGCCCCCAGTGGTGGGTGAGCCGTACGAGGCGGTGTGCCCGCCGCGCGCAGGGCCGGCACCGGCACCGGGCGCATACGGGGTCGTGACCCCGGACGCAGGCGTGCCCGCGTGCGTGGGCGCCGCGCCAGACGTCGGCGTCACCCCGGACAGGGGCGTCGCCGTGTGCGTGGGTGCCGCATGCGTCGGCGTCGCCGCAGGCAGCGGCTCCGGCCGCCCCCGCCACGCGTCCGCCCGGAACCAGTCCGCAACCTGCTGCGCCGACGGCCGTTCCTCGGGCCGCTTGGCGAGCAGCCCCAGCAGATAGTTCTCGAAGGCTGGCGGAACGGCCACCCCCAGCCGGCCCGGCGGCACCGGCGGGGCGTCGACGTGCTGGTAGAGCAGCGCGGTGGCGGTGTCCGCCACGAACGGAGGCTGCCCGGCGAGCAGTTGGTACAGGACGCAGCCCAGTGAGTAGACGTCGGAGGCCGGGCCCGCCTGCTGCCCGAGGGCGCGCTCGGGGGCCAGATAGAGGCCGGTGCCCACGATCTGCCCGGTGCTGGTGAGCGCGGCCGCCGGATCGTCGAGGAACCGGGCGATGCCGAAGTCGCCCAGTTTCACCGTGCCGTCGGCGGCGAGCAGCAGATTGCCGGGCTTGATGTCCCGGTGCACCACGCCCTCGCGGTGCGCCGCGGCCAGCCCCGCCGCGGCCTGCTCGGCGATGGCGGCGACCCGCTCCGGTACGAGGCGGGCCCCACCCGAGGTCTCCTGCGCGAGGCTGCCGCCCTCCACGAGCTCCATGACGAGGTAGAAACGCCCGTCCCAGGCACCGAAGTCGAAGACGCCCACCACGTGCGGATGGCTCAGCCGTGCCGAGGTCTGCGCCTCCAGCCGGAAGCGGGCCGTGGCCGACGGGTCCGACTCCTGGCTCAGCAGCAGCTTCACGGCGACGGGCCGGCCGAGCACCTCGTCGGTGGCCCGCCACACCTCGCCCATGCCGCCCCGGCCGATGGGGGAGTGCAACCGGTATCGATCCGCTACCAGCACGTGCGCACCAACCTCGTTCCGGACAGCAGCCAACTGGACGGCCACGGAACGCACTTCGCCCGCACAGGGAGTCGGGGGAGCCGCAGCGGCCCTCAGCTTACCGGCGCTCCTCGCGGTTCCCGCACGCCACCACCTCTCTCACCAGCCGTCCTGGGACGCCGGTTCATGACCCCGTCACCGAGCCGTCACGTCGTGCCGGAGTTCCCCTCCGCCGGACCGGAGTCCTGGCCTTCCTGCGACTGAGCGTCCGGTCCCTGGGCGCGCACGCGCTGGACGTGTTCCAGGGATTCGCGCAGCTCCGTGAGCCAGTCGTCCGTGTGCTGCTGGACCAGGCGTACGCACCAGGCGAGCGCCTCGCTGCGGCTGCGGGCCACGCCGCCCGCGATCAAGGTGTCGAGGACCTGGCGCTCAGGCTGCCGCAGACGGGTCATCACCGGCGCGGCGACATGGGTGAAGAGGGCACGCTCCCCACCGCACTCCACACCCCACGAGACCTTACGGCGGAAGCGGTGCTCGGCCTCGCGGGCCACGGCGACGCGGTCCTCGCGGGTGCGCTCGCGAAATTCCTGGATACGGCCCTGGACGGCCGCCTCCCGCTCGGCGTCCGAGGCGTCCCCGGCCAGCCGGGGTTCGCGGATGCGTCCGATGACAGTGATCTCCTCGCGGTCCACCGACACGTCCAGCAGGCTCTCGAAAAGATCTTCCGGCAGGCGGCCGGCGAACCAGCCGCGTAGCTTCTCACGCTGATCGGCTGTAATCATGTAATCAACATTACGCCGATGCAGGTGGACCGCAAGGGGTTGCTTCAAGGGGTTGCTTCCCTGGGTTCCTGCTCGGGTACTGTGTGCCGTCTCCAGCACTGGAGGAAGCAGCACCGGAAGACGACCGAGGAGGTGAGACCCATTACCGCTGCAGCAGGCTGGGTGCTCTCACCTCGTGGTCGTACGGTCGCTCAGGCATAGGCGAGCGCGAGAGCGCCCTTCGGCATCTCGAAAGGCTCTCATGTCGGCTTCGCCGTCCCTTCCCCCCTTCTCCGCCTCCCTCTCCTTCACCTCCTTCTCCGCCGTCGTCACGCGGCTTCGGGCCGCAGGCTGCGTCTTCGCCGAGCAGGAGGCGCACATGCTCCTCTCCGCAGCGCCGACACCCGACGATCTCGCCGCCATGGTGGACCGGCGGGTCGCCGGGCTTCCGCTCGAACATGTCGTCGGCTGGGCCGAGTTCCACGGCCTGCGGATCGCCCTGGACCCCGGCGTCTTCGTGCCCCGCCGCCGTACCGAGTTCCTCGTCCGCCAAGCGGCCGCCCGCGTCCGTCCAGGCGCCGTCGTCGTCGATCTGGGCTGCGGCTCGGGGGCGCTAGGCGCCGCGGTGGCCGCGTCGCAGGGGCGGGTCGAGCTGCACGCGGCCGATATCGACCCCGCAGCGGTGCGGTGCGCCCGCCGCAACGTCGCCGCCATCGGCGGCCGTGTCTACGAGGGTGACCTCTACGAGCCGTTGCCGACCGCCCTGCGGGGCCGCATCGACATCCTGCTCGCCAACATGCCCTACGTCCCCACGGACGAGATCGAGCTGCTGCCCGCCGAGGCCCGTGTCCATGAGGCGCGGGTGGCGCTCGACGGGGGCGCGGACGGGCTCGACGTCCTGCGACGGGTGGCCGCGGAAGCGGTGCTGTGGCTCGCGCCGGGCGGCCATCTGCTGGTCGAGACGACCGAACGCCAGGAACCGGCGGCGTCAGAGGTCTTCGCTCGCTGCGGGCTGACCCCGAGGGTCGCCACCTCCGAGGAGCTGTACGCCACCGTCGTCATCGGGACGAGGCCGGTCGGTCTTAGCGACGGGCGGGGCGAGCACGAGGGTTCCTGCGCGCGCTGACCAGGTGGCGCGCCGCCATGACCAGGTGGCGCGTCCGCAGTACGCGCCGATCAGTCGGGGCGCGTCCGGTGGGCGTGCCGGTCAGGCGACGAGCTCCCGCGCGTGCCGCACCGCCTCCGCGACCGGGCCTGGTGCACCGGTCCGTGGCCCGGCAGCGCGGCAGGCGTGGGGGACCTGCTCTTCCCCGAATGGCCTGCCCACACGCGCCCGTTCACGCGATGGTGCGATCATCTGCGCCCACGTGGATGTACGTCCGAGGGCACGGGTAATGCCCGGCCATGAGCCAGCCGTTCGATCTTCCGCAGTTCTACATGCCGTATCCCGCACGGCTGAACCCCCATGTCGACGACGCGCGTGCGCACTCCAGGGAATGGGCCCGCGAGATGGCCATGCTGGAGGGATCCGGCATCTGGGAGGAGCGCGACCTCGACGCGCACGACTACTCGCTCCTGTGCGCCTACACCCACCCGGACTGCGACGGCCCGGCGCTGTCGCTGATCACCGACTGGTACGTGTGGGTCTTCTTCTTCGACGACCACTTCCTGGAGACGTTCAAACGCAGCCAGGACCGGGAGGGCGGCAAGGCGTACCTGGACAGGCTGCCGCTGTTCATGCCCATGAACCTGTCGACGCCGGTGCCCGAGCCGCAGAACCCGGTCGAGGCCGGCCTCGCCGATCTCTGGGCGCGCACGGTGCCCGCGATGTCCGTCGAGTGGCGCAGACGGTTCGCCGAGTCGACCGAGAACCTCCTCAACGAATCACTGTGGGAGCTGTCCAACATCAACGAGGGGCGCGTCGCCAACCCCGTGGAGTACATCGAGATGCGCCGCAAGGTGGGCGGGGCGCCGTGGTCGTCAGGGCTTGTGGAGTACGCGACGGCCGAGATCCCCGCGCCGGTCGCGGGCACCCGGCCGCTACGCGTGCTGTGCGACGCCTTCTCGGACGGTGTGCATCTGCGCAACGACCTGTTCTCCTACCAGCGGGAGATCGAGGAGGAGGGCGAGCTCAGCAACGGCGTTCTGGTTCTGGAGACCTTCCTCGGCTGCTCGACCCAGGAGGCCGCGGACACCGTCAACGATCTGATCACCTCACGGCTGCAGCAGTTCGAGACGACGGCACTGACCGAACTGCCCGCACTGTGCGCCGAGAAGGGGCTCACACCGGAGGAGTGCGCGGCCGTCGCCGCGTATGTGAAGGGGCTGCAGGACTGGCAGTCCGGCGGGCACGAGTGGCACCTGCGCTCCAGCCGCTATATGAACGAGGGCGCTGTGAGCGGGCGTCCGCTGCTCGGGGCGCCCGTGGGGCTTGGGACGTCGGCCGCCGGTGTCGGCGCACTGCTCTCCGTATCGGGCGCGAACCGGGTACGCAGCTACACGCACGTCCCGTACCAGCGGGTCGGGGCTTCCCTGGTCCCCGACCTGGAACTGCCGTACCGCACCAGCCTCAGCCCCCACCTGCCGGGCGCCCGCGAGAACCTCGTGGACTGGGCGCGCAGTATGGGCATGCTGGGCGAAGGGCTCTGGGACGAACAGGACCTGCGCCGCTTCGACTTCGCACTGTGCGCAGCAGGGCTCCATCCGGACGCCACGCCCGACGACCTCGACATCGGCTCGTCCTGGCTGGCCTGGGGCACGTATGCCGACGACCTGTACACGGGCGTCTACGGGGGTGCACGCGACCTCGTCGGGGCACGGGTCTGCACCGAGCGGCTGAAGAACCTGATGCCGCTCGACATGACGAACGGCGGCGTGCCGGCGAACGCCATCGAGCGGGGCCTCGCCGATCTGTGGACGCGGACCGCCGGACCGATGGCACCGGACGCGCGCACCCTGTTCCGCGAGTCCGTCGAGACCATGCTCGAAGGCTTCCACTGGGAGCTCGCCAACCAGGTGCAGCACCGCATCCCCGACCCGGTCGACTACATCGAGATGCGGCGGGCCACCTTCGGCGCCGACATGACGATGAGCCTGGCCCGGATCTCCCACGGCAACCAGATCCCGCCCGAGATCTACGGCAGCGGCCCCCTGTGCTCCCTGGTGAACGCCGCCGTGGACTATGCCGCGCTGCTCAACGACCTCTTCTCGTACCAGAAGGAGATCGAATTCGAGGGCGACGTCCACAACGGCGTCCTGGTCGTGCAGAACTTCTTCGGCTGCGACTACCCGACCGCCGTCGCCATCCTCCACGATCTGATGAACGGCCGCCTGCGCCAGTTCCAGCACGTCGCAGCGCACGAACTACCCGTGCTGTACGACGACTTCGAGCTGGGGGAGAGCGAGCGCGCGGTCCTCGGCGGGTTCGTGAAGGAGCTCGAGAACTGGATGGCGGGCATCCTGACGTGGCATCGGGAGTGCGGTCGCTACCGGGAGGAGTTCCTCTCCCACGGAGGCACGGCAGGCCGCCCGACCGTGCCGGCGCCACGACCGCCTCGGCTCCCCTTCACCTGGACCGGCCAGGGGGCCGCCGGGGTTTCGGCCTCCGCAGTGCTGTGACGGCTCTACGGCCCCGCGGCCATGCCTCACCAGCGCGGGGGTCGCGTACCGGCCGTCGCCGCATGCGCCACCGCCGCGCGCGCCACGACCCGCACCACCGAGGTGGCTGTGACCAGGTGGCTGTGAACCGTAGGGGTCAGGAACGGTGAACTGCCTCGTCGTTGTCGCTTTCCTCGGGCCAGGCCGAATCGTCCGGGACCGATGCTTGAGCCGAAACCGGCGCCGGCACGGATGCGGTTTCCGACGGAGCCGAAGACGTAAGTGCAGGCGTGGCCGTCCGCTGGTCGCTCTGCTCCCGCCCGCCGGTCCTGCGGCGCCAGGCCGCCAGTGCCATGGCCACCGGCTCCGTGAACCGTGCGGTGAGCGGCCCCAGTACGACGAGGATCAGTACGTACGCGGTGGCCAGCGGGCCGAGTGAGGGCTCGATTCCGGCGCTGACGGCCAGGCCCGCGATGACGATGGAGAACTCGCCGCGCGCGACCAGCGCACCGCCCGCCCGCCAACGGCCCTTGACGGAGATCCCGGCCCGCCTGGCAGCCCAGTATCCGGTGGCGATCTTCGTCAGCGCCGTGACGATGGCCAGCGCGAGGGCAGGCAGCAGGACCGGGGGGATGCTCGCGGGATCGGTGTGCAGGCCGAAGAAGACGAAGAACACTGCGGCGAACAGATCCCGCAGCGGGCTGAGCAGCGTATGCGCGCCGTCGGCGACCTCGCCCGACAGCGCGATGCCCACGAGGAACGCGCCCACCGCCGCGGAGACCTGGAGCTGCTGCGCGATGCCCGCGACCAGCAGGGTCAGTCCGAGTACGACCAGGAGCAGCTTCTCGGGGTCGTCACTGGAGACGAACCGCGAGATATGCCGGCCGTAGCGCACAGCGATCATCAGGACGAGCCCGGCCACGCCCAGCGCGATGGCGAGGGTGGCGCCGCCCGCGGCCCAGCCCGCACCGGCCAGCAGGGCGGTGATGATCGGCAGATACACGGCCATGGCCAGGTCTTCGAGGACCAGGATGCTCAGGATGACGGGCGTCTCGCGGTTGCCGAGCCGACCGAGGTCGCCGAGGACCTTGGCGATGACACCCGACGACGAGATCCAGGTGACGCCCGCCAGGACGACGGCGGCCACCGGGCCCCAGCCGAGCAGCAGGGCGACCGCCGCGCCGGGCAGGGCGTTGAGTGCGCAGTCGACGAGTCCGGCCGGGTACTGGGTCTTGAGATTGCTGACCAGATCGCTGGCCGTGTACTCCAGGCCCAGCATCAGCAGCAGCAGGATGACGCCGATCTCGGCGCCGATGGCCACGAACTCCTCGCTCGCGCCGAGGGGCAGTAGCCCGCCCTCACCGAACGCCAGCCCGGCCAGCAGATAGAGCGGAATCGGCGAGAACCGGAAACGTGCGGCGAACCGCCCGAGCAGCCCCAGGCCGAGGATGATCGCGCCGAACTCGATGAGGAAGACAGCGGAGTGCACGCAATCACTCCCGTCCCAGAATGTCCGCTGCTGCCTCGACGCCCTCGCGGGTACCGATGACGATCAGCGTGTCCCCACCGGCCAGCCGGAAGTCCGGCGCGGGCGAGGGGATGGCCTCCGCGCGCCGCAGAACCGCCACGATCGAGGCGCCCGTCTCGGTACGCATCCGCGTCTCGCCCAGCAGGCGCCCGTTCCAGTACGAGGTGGGGGACAGCTCGATGCGTTCGGCTACCAGCCCCAGATCGGTGGTGTGGAGGAGGTTCGGGCTGTGGTGCGCCGGCATCAGCGCGTCGATCAGGGAATCCGATTCTCCGGCGGTCAGCCGGAGCGAGAGCGCGCAGGCGTCCGGGTCGTCCGACCGGTATGCGCTGAGGGTGCGGGCGCCGTCGCGGTGCGCGATCACCGAGAGGCGGTTCTGTTCTCGGGTGGTGAGGTCGTAGCGGACGCCGATGCCGGGCAGCGGTGTCTGACGAAGGCGCGGTGCGGGCACGGTGTGTTCTCCCCTGTGTGGCTGTCTGCAGGGCTGCTTTACCAAGTCTTTGTACTTGCCATCCTTTTTACTTGATCGCGGTTCGCCAGGGATCGGCGGGGTCCGGTCAGGTGTTCTCTGCGGATGCGTGCCCGTCACCCGTTCGTGGATCTTCGCGCGGGAGCCCGCCGGGTAGAGCACCTGCCGGAGGCGAGCCATGGAACAGACAGCGTTGCAGCAGGAGACGGCGTCGAAGCAGATGAAGCAAGAGACGGCGTCGAAGCCCGGCGAGGGCCGGAAGACCGGTGCGGGCCGCCGTCCGCATGCCGCCCGGCGGCGCGGGCGGCGCCTGGTGAGTCTGTTCTTCGGGCTCCTCTTCGGGACCGTTCTGGTGCTCTCGGGGGTGGGCCTCGGCACCGTGAGCGCCGCCGTCATCGGCATGACCAAACTGGCCGAGCTGCAGAGGCAGGCGGAGGTTCAGGCACCGGGAGAGCCAGACCAGCAGCCGCGCGCGCAGCAGAAGCCGCCGGCGACACGGCAGCCCGGCGATGCCAAGCCGTCGTCCGGTGCTTCCGCCGATGCTTCCGCAAGTCCTTCCGCCGGTGATGGAAGCTCCGCTTCCGCCGCCTCGGAAGGCGAGACCACCGCCCAGCCCGTCCCCGCAGCGGGAGCACGCTCCGCCCTCGGAGTCGAGGCCGTCGACGCACCCAAGGGCGCCGGCGCGGTCCTCGTCGGGGTGCACGTCCCGGGTCCCGGGCACGCGGCCGGTCTGGTACGCGGCGACGTACTGACCGCGTTCGGCGGGACCCGTATCGCCTCGGCCGCCGACCTCGCGTCGGCCGTCGCGACCGCACCGCCCGGAAGAGCCGTCACGCTCACCGTCCGGAGTGCGAACGGCGACCGCCAGATGCTGTCGGTGACACCCGGCGTCGTCACGTGAGCGGGTGAGCGGAAAACCATTGGCCCGGCAGCGGGGGCCGGCACCACGATGGGCCCATGCTGAGCACCCTTCTCGCCTTCCTCGGCGCCTGTACGCTGATCGCCGCCTCGCCGGGCCCGAGCACCGTGCTGATCATCAAGCAGTCGCTGCAGAGCAGGCGGTCGGGCTTCCTCACCGTCCTCGGCAACGAGACGGGCGTGTTCGTCTGGGGCGTCGTCGCGGCGTTCGGGCTGACCGCGCTGCTGACCGCGTCCCAGATCGCGTACGACGTCATGCGGATCGTGGGCGCCGTGGTCCTCGTGGTCTTCGGCGTCCAGACGCTGTGGAACGCACGCCGCCACAAGGCGGCCGGGGCCGCGGACGGCGGATGGCAGGGGACACAGAAGTCCGGCTGGGCCTCGTACCGGGACGGGCTGCTGCTCAACCTCGCCAACCCCAAGTGCGCGATCTTCGCGATGTCTTTCCTGCCGCAGTTCGTGCCGGCGGGCGCCCCGCATCTGCCCACGATGGTCGGCCTCGCGGCGCTGTGGGCGGTCTACGAAGTCGGCTGGTACGGCGCGTACGTGTGGTTCGTGGGCCGGATGAAGCAGGTCCTGTCACGTACGGGGGTCCGGCGTCGGCTGGAACAGGTATCCGGAGGAGTACTCGTGCTCCTCGGGGTGCGGCTCGGCCTGGAGAGCTGACGCACATGAACCGGTCGGTGGCTCAGCCGGCCGCTCCCGGGCCGCTGCCGACCCCCGGAGGCCGTGCAGCCCGCTCGCGCGGACGGGGACCGGCGGGCAGGATGCTGCCCGTAGACCCGCACATCCGGAAGCCCATAGACCCGTAGAGCCGTGGAGCCCTGGAGGCCCTGATGTCCGGCACGCCCCCGCCCTTCACCGCCGACGACTACAAGGCCCGTATGGACCGCGCCGCACAGGCGGCGGCTGATGCGGGACTGGCCGGCGTCCTCGTCGCGCCCGGTCCCGATCTCGTGTGGCTCACCGGCTACCGGCCGCCCGCGACGACCGAGCGGCTCACCATGCTGGTGCTCGCCGCCGGGCAGGACCCGGTTCTCGTCGTGCCGACTCTCGAGGCGCCGGATGCGGCCGAGGCGGCGGGCGCGCCCGCGCTGACACTTCACGACTGGACCGACGGCAAGGACCCCTACGCGACGACCGCGCCCTTCCTCGACGCCTCCGGCCGGTTCGGCATCAGCGACAACGCCTGGGCGATGCATCTGCTGGGGCTTCAGAAGCAGTTGCCGGACACGTCGTATGTCTCCCTCACCGACGCCCTGCCGATGCTGCGGGCCGTGAAGGACGCCGCCGAACTCGAACGTCTCACGGCCGCCGGGGCGGCCGCCGACATGACGTACGAAGAGATCAAGAGAGTCCAGTTCGAGGGCCGCAGGGAGGCGGATGTCGCCGCCGAGCTCGCACATCTGCTGCGGCAGTGCGGGCACGAGCAGGTCGACTTCACCGTCGTCGGCTCGGGGCCCAACGGTGCCAATCCGCACCACGAGGCGGGCGACCGCGTCATCGAGCGCGGCGACATGGTCGTCCTGGACTTCGGCGGCCTGATGCACGGCTACGGTTCGGACACCTCCCGGACCGTGCACGTCGGCGAGCCGAGCGCCGAGGAACAGCGCGTCCACGACGTGGTCCGCGCCGCCCAGGAGGAGGCCGTGAAGGCCGTACGGCCGGGTATCGCCTGCCAGGACGTCGACCGGGTCGCCCGCGCGTACATCACCGAGGCCGGGTACGGAGAGTTCTTCATCCACCGCACAGGCCACGGCATCGGCGTCACCACCCATGAACCGCCCTACATGATCGAGGGGGAACAGCAGGCGCTGGTGCCGGGGATGTGCTTCTCCGTGGAGCCCGGCATCTATCTGCCGGGTCGCTTCGGGGTGCGTATCGAGGACATCGTGACCGTCACGGAGGACGGCGGGCGACGGCTCAACAACACGGCACGGGAGATGGCGATCGTGCACTAGGGGCGCCGGGACCGAACGTCCGGGACGGGGCGCCGGGAACTGACCGTGCGCGAGGGTGCCGGTCAGAATCGTGAAAGTCGGGTAACCGGCGAGCGTGGGCGATCGTGGAGATCGTGGACTGGGAGCGACGCGAGGATGCACCGGCCACTGACAGCAGACACCGTTCGGGGACTCGTCCGCACCGCCCTCGGCGACGCGGCCGGAGTCGGCGACGGCATCGACGTGCGCCCCGTCGATGAGGGCGGCGAGCAGCTGTGCTGGTGGATCGGCACGCGCCATGTGCTGCGGCTCGCCCCCGACCCTGCCGCCTCCGTCCGCCAGCGGCGTGAGATCCGGGTCCGCGACCTGGTACGCCCCCACATCGGCGTCCCGGTACCGGCCAGCTCCGCGGCCGGTGAGTGGGCGAACGGGCTCGCCTTCACGCTGGACACCCGGCTGCCGGGGGCCTCCGCGGAGGGCCGGGCCGTCTCGCCGGCGGGCGAGGCGGATCTGGCGGGGCTTCTCTCGGGGCTGCGCTCGGTGCCCGTGCGCGCGGCCGCGGCGCTCGGTCTGCCGGTGACCGCCCCGCGGTCGCTGGAGAAGGTGCGGGCGCAGGCCGCCCGGGTCGCCCAACGTGTCGATGTGGACGGCGAGTTCGATCCCGGACGGCTCGACAGGCTGACGCCGCGTGCCATGCATCAGCTCGTCCCGTTGCCTGGCACCGGCGTCGTCGTCCACCACGACCTCACGGGCGAGCACCTGAAGGTGACCGCGGACGGACGGGTGTGCGGCGTCCTCGACTGGGCCGACGCGGTGATCGGCGACCCGGCAGAGGACATCGCGGGCCTGGCCGTCGCCGTGGGCGCCCCTGCCGCGGTCCGGGCGGCGACACTGGCCGGATACGAGGCCCGGCTGTGCCTACGTGGTCTGTGGCTGGCCCGCTGCGACACCGTCATCCGCCTCGCCGGCCGACTCCACGGCCAGGACGAGGGCCCGCGGCCACTGCGGCCGCTGCTGCGCGCACAGTTGCGGCGCGCCTGGGAGGCGATCCTCCTCGAACGCCTCACGGATGTGCCGGAACAGGGGCCTGGCTCGGGTCAGAGGCCCGCACCGGACCAAGGTCCCTGACCCGGAGTCGGTTTCCGCCCCGTCCCCGGCCCCACCACCCCCGGCCCAAGGCTGGGACCCAGCGTGGGGCCGGGGCCCTGGGCGTAGCGGGCGGGAATGGACTGCGCGGCTCCCGCGGCCCCCCGCCGAAGAGCGGCCCGCGCCGCGGACGCCGCCAAGGGCGCGGATGCCGCCAAGGGCGCGGATGCCGCCAAGGGCGCGGATGCCGCTAAGGGCGCGGACGCCCCCGACAGCCGTCTCAGTCCGGTGGCACGCGGTCCCGGAAGCGCTCCGGAGAGGCCGGGCCCGAAGGCCCGACGTCATCCCTGCACCAGCACCACGCACGACTCGCCCGGAACCACGAGCGTGCCCTCCGCGTCCGGTGCGCCGACCGGTTCCCATGCGGCCAGCACGCGTGCGTGGCCCGTGCCCAGGGGTACGGCGGCGGGCTCCTTGGAGAGGTTCACGGCGACCCGGATGTCGCCGCGCCGGAAGGCGAACCAGCGCGCCTGCTCGTCGTACGAGACCCGCACCGCGGCCAGGTCCGGATCGGAGAGGTCGGGCAGCCCGTGCCGCAGCGCGATCAGTTCGCGGTACCAGGCGAGCACGCGCGCGTGATGCTCTCGCTCCGGCTCCGACCAGTCGAGGCACGAGCGGTCCCGCGTCGCCGGGTCCTGGGGATCCGGGATGTCCTCCTCCGCCCAGCCGTGGGCCGCGAACTCCCGCCGCCGGCCCCGGCGGACCGCCTCCGCCAGGGCGGGATCGGTGTGGTCGGTGAAGAACTGCCAGGGCGTGCCCGCGGCCCACTCCTCGCCCATGAACAGCATCGGCGTGAACGGCCCGGTCAGGGTGAGCGCGGCCGCGCAGGCGAGCAGGCCGGGGGAGAGGGAGGCGGCGAGCCGGTCGCCCTGGGCGCGATTGCCGACCTGGTCGTGGGTCTGGGAGTAGCCCAGGAGACGGTGCGCGGAGATCCGCGTCAGGTCGAGCGGACGGCCGTGGCGGCGGCCGCGGAAGCTCGAGTACGTACCGTCGTGGAAGTACCCGCCCGTCAGCGTCTTGGCGAGCGCGGCGAGCGGTGCCTTGGCGAAGTCCGCGTAGTAGCCCTGCGATTCGCCGGTGAGCGCGGTGTGCAGCGCGTGGTGGAAGTCGTCGTTCCACTGCGCGTGCAGACCCAGGCCGCCCTCCGAGCGCGGTGTGATCAGGCGCGGATCGCAGAGGTCCGACTCGGCGATCAGGAACAGCGGCCGGCCGAGCTCGTCGGCGAGCCCGTCCACCGCGGTGGACAGCTCCTCCAGGAAGTGGATCGCGCGCTTGTCGTGCAGTTCGTGCACCGCGTCGAGCCGCAGCCCGTCGATCCGGTAGTCGCGCAGCCAGGCCAGCGCACTGCCGATGAGATACGCGCGCACCTCGTCCGATCCGGGGCCGTCGAGGTTGACGGCGACGCCCCAGGGGGTGTGGTACGCGTCCGTGAAGTAAGGCCCGAACTGGGGGAGATGGTTGCCGGACGGGCCGAGGTGGTTGTGCACGACGTCGAGGACGACACCCAGACCGAGTTCATGCGCTCTGTCGACAAAGCGCTTCAGCGCCTCGGGGCCTCCGTAGGGTTCGTGTACGGCCCACAGCGAGACACCCTCATACCCCCAGCCGTGCCGCCCCGGGAACGGGCACAGCGGCATCAGCTCCACATGCGTGATGCCCAGTTCCACCAGATGGCCGAGGCGTTCGGCCGCCGCGTCGAGCGTGCCCTCGCGCGTGTACGTTCCTACGTGCAGCTCGTACAGCACCGCGTCCGGCAGGCCGCGCCCCGTCCACTCCGTGCGCCATGCGTACCGCCCGTGGTCCACGACGGCGCTCAGCCCGTCCGGACCGTCCGGCTGGCGCCGCGAGCGCGGATCGGGCAGCACCGGGCCGTGGTCGAGCGAGTAGCCGTAGCGCGCGCCGTCCTCCGCCTCCGTGTCGCTGGTCCACCACCCCGTGCGCTCCGGATCGCGTTCCATCGCGCGCGTGGCGCCTTCCAGGTCGAGCGTCACCCGGTCGGCCTGCGGTGCCCACACCTCGAACTGCTGCACGGACGGTATCCCCTCGTCTCCCGGCTGTGGCATCGGTGTCCATGGTGCTGCACAAGGGATCGATGCGCTCCTGAAATCGCCGTATGCCGCGCCGAGTCCTCTTTCACCGGACATGCCGGTCCCGTGCCTGGTCAGTGCGGCGGCCTCGAGGCCGGGGAAGTCCGGCGTTTCCTGGACACCCCGGCCGGTGCTGCCCGACAATCACCAGCGTGACGTCGTCTTTCGAGTTCCACACCTACCCCGCGCGGCTCTCCGACGCCGAACGCGACAGGGCACTGAAGGTGCTCAGGAACGGCGTGGCCCTGGGGCGGCTGTCGCACGACACGTTCATACGGCGCATGGAACTCGTACTGGCCGCCCGCCGGCCCGACGAGCTCGCGGTGCTGACCGCCGATCTGCACACCGAAGGCCGTTGGTCCCGACGGCTGTTCGGCGCGGTCGGCGCCGTCTCGGGCTTCACGGTACGGCTGCGCAGGGCCTGGCAGTCCGAGCGGCTGCCGAAGCTGCTGCTGCCCGTGCCCGGGAGCCCCTACCCGCTCCGCATAGGCCGGGACCCGGCGAACGGGCTGCGCCTCAGCCACGAGACGGTGTCCCGGGTCCATGCCGAACTGAGCCGGCAGGGCGGCGTGTGGGTGCTCCGCGACCTGGGCTCCACCAACGGCACGTCGGTGAACGGTCGGCGGGTGATCGGCGCGGTCGTCGTCCAGGACGGCGACCAAGTCAGCTTCGGCCAGATGTCGTTCCGTTTGTCGGCGGACTGAAACGCTCGGCCTCTTCGCCTGCGTATCCGCCGCTCAGGCCCGCGCGAGCCCCGGAACAGGCGTCCACGCGCGTGTGCAGGCAATCGGCGATACGTGCACTCGCGTATGCGGGCAACCCGGCGATACGTACAGTCAGCCGGTGACCGCGAGCGCCTGCCGCATCGCCTCGACCACCGTACGCGCCTGGTGCTCGACCTGGTGGTCCAACGGCACCCAGCGGGCCCGGAACCGCTCCGCGAAGGCGGCGCACCAGTGCGTCACGAGCTGGTCGAGCCGCGGCGCGGCCCGGTCGTCGCTCTCTCGCAGCACCCGGAGCAGCATCGCGGCGGCGCGCAGCGGCAGCCGGCGGCCGAACGCGTCGATGCTGTCGACGTACGCCATCGTGGCGTCCTGCGGCGGCGGCCGGCGCCAGTCGTCTGCGAGCCCGGGGACCAGATCGAGCGCCCATCTGGCCGCGCGCAGCAGGGGCCCCTCGGCCCCCGCCAGGCGCGGCAGGGCCTCCGCGAGGATCTCCTCGACCAGGAGCGTGTCCCGGCGCAGCCGGCCGGACAGCCGCCGCATGGCCTCGGCCGGCGCGGGATGCGGCGCCGGGTCACCGACCAGATCGCTCGCCCACATGGGCACCTCGACGATCGCCGTCAGACCGCCGTACCGGTGGGCGTGGTGCCAGGTGCTGTGCCGCGCGTCGTCGGGCAGGCTCGGGAAAGCCACGTCCGAATCCGCGGCCGGCATCACATGGACGCCAGGGCCGGAGGCCGGCCAGCCCGCGGCGTCGGACGCCCCCGTCTCGACCGGAATGTGCAGCTCCGCCGCCGACTTGGCGAACGGCTCGGCGAGCCCCGGGATGTCCTTCGTCAGCTGCACCCAGGTGCCGCCAAGATCCGTGCTGTGCAGCGACACCTGGAGGTAGGGCCGCAGTTCGTCGATGACGCCGGTGAGGGCCAGCGTCTCGGGCGGCAGCCGGTCGGGAGGCAGCACGGACGGGGACCACTCGGGCTGCTCGGGGCCCGCGGGACGGAAGAAGTTGCGGTGGTAGTCGAGCAGTGAGCGAGGCGCCGGGGTGCGGTGGAGGCTCGCGCCGTCCGGATCGGCGCACAGCAGGAAGTGCCAGGAGACATCCGTGCGCAACCCCCGGTCGTGCAGCGCCCGTTCGGCGAGGTACAGCAGCGTCGAGCCGCCCGTCGGCTCGTTGGCATGGGCGCCCGCGACGACCAGGACCGCCCGGGAGGCCCGGCCGACGGACAGCAGATGCAGGGGTCTGCCCGCGCGTGAAGTGCCGACCTGCCGCAGCTCGCACAGATCAGGCCGGTGAGCCGCCAACTCCCGCGCTGCCCAGGTGAGTTCCGTCACGCTGGGATAGCGCTGGTCTATCGGGTGGGTCTCCATGGGGTGGGTCACCGCTCCTCCTCGCCGAGCAGCCGCGGGCGTGAGGACATGCGCTCGGCGCGCATCCGGAGCCGTTGTGGACTCGCTGACGACCCGTTCGGCACCACAGGGCGGAGGGGGGGCGGACTGCCGTCGCCCTCCTGCGCCCGGCCCTCGACGACCGGTCCGGAATCGGCATCCCAGGCCGACCGGGCCCTACGAGGGCGTCTGCCGCTCACGCACCTCGGCTCCTCCCGCTGGCCTAGCCGAACAACCGCCGGGCGAAGGGAACCAGGTTCCCCCGGCCGCCGGCCGTCGCGCCCCCGTTGTGCGCATCCGCAGTACCCCATGCCGTGGAGCGGCTGTCAATAAGGCCGCAACCGGTACCCGCCCGTCCGGCGGACTACAGTCCGTCGCCGCCGGTTCCCGGCTCGGTCCGCACCAGAAGAGCCGCCGGCAGTTCGGTGAACAGCTCCGCCACGCGCGCGTGCCCCGCGAAGCTCCGCCCCGGCGAGAGCAGGTCGGACCACCGTCCCTCCGGCAGCGGCAGCTGCGTGTCCCGCCAGCCCCCGGCATCGGCCAGCCGCAGCGACAGCCGCGTCACGGCACAGATCACCTCGCCGGACCGTACGAACGCGACGCAGTGCGCGGCACCGGGCCCCTGAGCGTCCAGCGGCTCGTACGTCGCCGCGTCGCCGAAGAGCTCCGGGCGGCGCCTTCGCAGTCGCAGTGCGGTCGTGGTGAGCGCCAGCTTCTCGGCGGAGAGGTCGGGAGGCCCGGAGAGAACCTGAGCATCGGAGACGCCCGGAGCACCCGGGACCCCCGCAGCACCGGCGGCGACCTCGGAAGCACCCGAGCCCTCCGGCAGCCCCGGGACCTCCCGAGCTCCTGAAAACTCCCCGCCGCCGTGCCTCGCGTCCAGGCGCCGCAGCAACTCGGGCCGGAACCGCGGCGGCCGCCGGTTGTCCGGGTCGACCAGCGCCCGGTACTCGCTCTCCGTGCCCTGGTACACGTCGGGCACCCCGGGCATCGTCAGATGCAGCAGCGCCGCCCCGAGGACGTTGGCGCGCAGATGGGGACGCAGGGCGCCCGCGAACTCCTCGACGGTGTGCAGCGGCGGCCCGCCCGGCCCGGCCTCGACGAACCGCGCCACCGCCTCCTCGTACGCCGGGTTCTGCTCGGTCCAGCTGGTGTGCAGCCCCGCCTCGCGCACATGCTTCAGCATCGCCTCCCGCAGCCGGTCGCCAGGCCCACCGGACGGGTCCTCCGGGACGCCCCGCCCGAAGCCGACCGCCGTCTGCCAGGACGCCCAGGCCACCTGGAGGTCGGGCGCAGCCGGTGCGTCCGCGCGCGCGGTCTGCTCGGTCACTTCGGCCAGCAGGCCCGCCCACCGGTCGGGGCACTCGGTGAGCACGGCGATGCCGGCCCGTACGTCGGCACTGCGCTTCGTGTCGTGCGTGGACAGGACGGTCCCGGCGAGCGGCCAGTCGCGTTGCACGCGCGCGCAGTACGCGTGGAAGACCTCCGGCGAGACGGCCGGACTACCCGGATTCCCGCCCACCTCGGTCGCCGACATCAGCGGCACATAGCGGTAGAACGCCGTGTCCTCGACCGACTTGGCGTGCAGCGCCGACGCGATCTGCCCGAACCGGGTGGCGAACGCGACCTGGTCGGGGCCGTGGCCGAGCCGGCCGATCACCAGATTCCGGACGACGTCGACGGTCCCCGCCTCCTCGGGCACCGCGAAAACCGCCTTCGCCTCCTCGGCGGCCTCCTCGGTCAGGACGAATTCGGCGCCCCCGTTGACGTACGGCCGGTAGACGTGCAGGCGGACGAGCAGTTCGCGGATCGCGGTGCGCAGCGCCCAGGGCGCGTGGTCGCGCAGTGCGGGCTCCGCGGCGCAGATGAGGCTCCCCACGCGCGTTAGGCGGTCGACCTCGGTGGCCAGCTCGCGGGTGACCACCTTGTACGCGGCGCGCCGCACCGTGGCCGCCCAGTCGCCGCCCCGGTCGGCGGGCGGGGCGGCGAAGCGCCGGTACTGGCCGAGGAGTTCGCCAGCGCCCGCCGGGTCCGTGAACAGCCCGTCGATGTGCCGCAGGGCGTCATAGCCGGTGGTGCCGGCCACGGGCCAGGCGGCGGGCAGCTGCTCGCCGTCGTTAAGGATCTTCTCCACGACCGTCCAGCGCCCGCCGGTCGCCTCGTGCAGCCGCTGGAGGTACGCGCCGGGGTCGGAGAGCCCGTCCGGATGGTCGATGCGCAGCCCTTCCAGCACGCCCTCGCGGAGCAGTTGCAGGATCTTCCCGTGCGTGGCGGCGAACACCTCCGGGTCCTCGACGCGCACCCCGATGAGATCCGAAATGGTGAAGAACCGCCGGTAGTTGAGCTCGGTGCGGGCCAGCCGCCACCAGCCGAGCCGGTACCACTGCGCGTCGAGGAGTTGCGGCAGCGGCAGCTTCGCGGTGCCCTCGCGCAACGGAAACGTGTGCTCGTGGTAGCGCAGCACGTCGCCGTCGACCTTCAGCTGGTCCCATACCTCGCCGATCCGGTGGCCCAGGACCGGCATCAGTACCTGGCCGCCCCCCGCCTCCCAGTCGATGTCGAACCAGCGTGCGTACGGCGACTGCGGGCCGTCGCGCAGCACCTCCCACAGCGCGCGGTTGAACCGCGGTACCGCCGCCATGTGGTTCGGCACGATGTCCACGATCAGGCCGAGGCCGTGCTCCCGCGCGGTGCGCGCCAGCGCGCGCAGCCCCTCCTCGCCGCCCAGCTCGTCGCGCACGCGCGCGTGGTCCACGACGTCGTAGCCGTGCAGCGAGCCGGGGACGGCCTCGAGGACCGGCGACAGGTGCAGGTGCGAGACGCCGAGCGCGGCGAGATACGGCACGGCCGCCTCGGCCGCGGCGAACGGGAACGCCGGCTGGAGCTGGAGCCGGTACGTGGCGGTGGGCGGCGCGGGGATCGGCTGAGGCGTCATGGGAACGTACGTACCCGGCTGGCGGGCATTCGTGTCATGCCCGCACACCCGCTTACGCCGGCCGCTGCAAAACCACCAGGCTCCTGTCCACCAGCGTCAGCCGGTCGCCCGCCTGCACCTTCACGCCCGTGCCCGGTGGCACGCCGTCCGCTCGCGCCGTGTCCACGACGACTTCCCACTGCCGCCCGTGGTTGACGGGCACCACGAACTCGAGCTCCTCGGGGGACGCGTTGAACATCAGCAGGAACGAGTCGTCCGCGATGCGCTCGCCGCGCGGGCCGGGCTCGGAGATCGCGTTGCCGTTGAGGAACACGGTCAGGGCCCGTGCCTGGGACGCGCTCCAGTCGCGCTGCGTCATCTCCTCGCCCTCGGGGGTGAACCAGGCGATGTCGGACAGCTCGTCGTGGGTGCCCTGGACGGGCCGCCCGTGGAAGAACCGGCGGCGGCGGAATACCGGGTGATCGCGCCGGAGCCACACCATCGCGCGCGTGAATGCCAGCAGGTCCCCTTCGCCGTCCTCCGGCCAGTGCACCCACGACAGCTCGCTGTCCTGGCAGTACGCGTTGTTGTTGCCGCGCTGGGTGCGGGCGAACTCGTCGCCGTGGCTGAGCATCGGTACGCCCTGGGACAGCATCAGCGTCGCGATGAAGTTGCGCATCTGGCGCAGGCGCAACTCCAGCACCTCGGGGTCGTCGGTCTCGCCCTCCGCCCCGCAGTTCCAGGACCGGTTGTGGCTCTCGCCGTCGCGGTTGTCCTCGCCGTTGGCCTGGTTGTGCTTCTCGTTGTACGAGACGAGATCGTGCATCGTGAAGCCGTCGTGGCAGGTCACGAAATTGATCGAGGCGAGCGGGCGGCGCCCGTCGTCCTGGTACAGATCGGATGAACCGGTCAGCCGGGAGGCGAACTCTGCGAGCGTCCGCGGCTCGCCGCGCCACATGTCGCGCACCGTGTCGCGGTACTTGCCGTTCCACTCGGTCCACAGTGGCGGGAAGTTCCCCACCTGGTAGCCGCCCTCGCCGACGTCCCAGGGCTCCGCGATCAGCTTCACCTGCGACACCACCGGGTCCTGCTGCACGAGGTCGAAGAACGATGACAGCCGGTCCACCTCGTGGAACTGCCTCGCCAGCGTCGCCGCGAGATCGAAGCGGAAGCCGTCCACATGCATCTCGGTGACCCAGTACCGCAGCGAGTCCATGATCAGCTGCAGCACGTGCGGGGAGCGCATGAGCAGGGAGTTTCCGGTCCCCGTGGTGTCCATGTAGTAGCGGGGGTCGTCCGCCAGACGGTAGTACGACGCGTTGTCCAGGCCCCGGAAGGAGAGCGTCGGGCCCAGGTGGTTGCCCTCGGCCGTGTGGTTGTAGACGACATCCAGGATGACCTCGATGCCGGCCTGGTGCAGGGCGCGCACGGCCGACTTGAACTCCAGCACCTGCTGGCCGCGGTCGCCCCAGGAGGCGTAGGCGTTGTGCGGTGCGAAGAAGCCGATGGTGTTGTAGCCCCAGTAGTTGTTCAGGCCCATCTCCACCAGGCGGTGATCGTTCACGAACTGGTGGACCGGCATCAGCTCGAGGGCGGTCACGCCCAGCTCGGTCAGGTGTTCGAGGATCGCCGGGTGCGCCAGGGCCGCGTAGGTGCCGCGCAGCTCGTCGGGCAGCGCCGGGTGCATCATGGTCAGGCCCTTCACATGGGCCTCGTAGATCACCGTCCGGTGGTAGTCGGTGCGGGGCAGGCGGTCGTCGCCCCAGTCGAAGTACGGATTGACCACCACGGACGCCATCGTGTGCGGCGCCGAGTCCAGGTCGTTGCGCTTGTGGGGCTCGCCGAAGTGGTAGCCGTAGACCTCCTCGCCCCACTCGATACGGCCGCTGACGGCGCGCGCGTAGGGGTCGAGGAGCAGCTTCGCCGAGTTGCACCGCTGGCCGCGCTCGGGTGCGTACGGTCCGTGCACCCGGAAGCCGTAGCGCTGCCCCGGCATGATCCCGGGCAGGTAGGCGTGCCGCACGAAGGCGTCGCTCTCGCGCAGCTCGACGGCTGTCTCCGAGCCGTCGTCGTGCAGCAGACACAGCTCGATGCGGTGCGCGGCCTCCGAGAAGACCGCGAAGTTCGTACCGGCGCCGTCGTACGTGGCGCCGAGGGGATACGCCTGTCCAGGCCAGACCTGCATGGATACGACTCTTCCATTTCCGGCCCGGGTACGGGGGGCCACTCGGCTCCGAGTCTCCCTGAAAGTGAGTGAACCTCCTAGGACTTCATGCCGTCCTACAGGGTGACCACATACCCGGTATGCGTACTGACTACCCGGTATGCGTACTGAGGGGACTGCAGAGACAGCAGGGACTATAGGGGGAACGTGTGCGCGAACTAGCAAGACGCCATCTGGGGAAGGTGGTGGCAGGAGCGGCCATCGCAGTGGCGGGTACCGCTCTGATGGTCGCCGTCACGCTGCCGGGCGAGGCGGGCGCGGGGGAGCCGGCGGACAGGCGCACGTCCGCGGGCGCCGCGCAGCAGGACGCCGTACCGCCCGAGGGCGTCGTCGAGACCGCGCCCACCGAGGCTGACCAGGGCGTCGGCAGCGATCCGCTCACCGACGACGAGCTGAAGCGGGCCGAGCGGATCGCCGAGACCAGGGCGCTGCGGTCCGATGCTCGCGACGTCGACGGGGACCGCGGCCCGCAGCGGCTGTCCACCAATCTCGGCGAGCCGGCGCCGGACGACACGGCGCCCCAGCGTCGCGCCGACGTCGTCTTCTACGACTACAAGAGCGACGCTGTGATCACCAAGACTGTGAATCTCACCACAGGCAAGGTCGAGCAGACGGACGTGGCGCATGGTGTGCAGCCGCCACCCAGCCAGGAGGAGCTCCGCGAGGCGGCACAGCTCCTGATAGCCGACCCGCTCGGCGCGGACCTCAAGAACGACTACCGGCATGCCACGGACAAGGAACTGAGCGGCCCGGTCCAGCTGGAGCTGAGCGGCATGATCTTCCGCAAGGAGACCGTGCGGCAGGTGCCGTCCGGCCTCGCCAACTGCGGAGAGCACCGGTGCCTGCGGGTGGTCGCCAAGGTCAGGAACGGCCCGTGGATAGACACCCGGTCCCTTGTCGTCGACCTCAGCGCCCGCACGGTCAGCCGCCTCGGCTGACGCGCCGCCCGTCCGCTTCTTCGCCCCTTCTCCTGTACGCGATCTTCTCCTCCACGAAGGAGTCATTCCGCATGCCCGTCAGCAGACTGTCGCGCGCCCGCAAGCGAGCCGGCCTCGCCCTTGCGGTCTCCGCGCTCCTCGGCACCGCCGTGACCGCCGCAGGCCCCGCCTCCGCCGCGCCCGACCAGGCACCTGAGGCCCTGGCCGCCGCCCCCGGCTGCAGCGCCGCCTACCGCATCGAGCAGACCCTCGACGGCGGCACCACCTGGCGTATGTGCTGGCACTACAACACCCTCTCCGGGCTCGTCCTCGACAAGATCAGCTACCAGCCCAAGGGCGAGCCCAGGTCCATACCCGTGCTCACCAGCGCACGCCTCGCCCAGATCCACGTCCCCTACGACGACGGCGAGAGCGAGTACGACGACGTCACCGGAACCGACTTCGGACAGGCGCTGCAGAACCTGAAGCCGGGTGAGTGCCCCGGCGGCACCATCAAGACCGTGAAGGTCCCCGACACGGGCAATGTGAAGGGCCTGTGCACCACGACACGCGCGCGTGGCCACGCCTACCGGCTCGCGAACGACGAGGGCACAAAGGTCTGGCAGGCCCAGGGCAAGGACCTGCTCGTGTACACGGTCAACAAGGCGTCCTGGTACGAGTACATCACCGAGTGGCGGTTCGGCTCGGACGGCACGATCACCTCCAACGTGGGCGCGACCGGCAGCCTCTCGCCGTTCGACTACAACGGCGGCGACGGCCGCGGCTGGCCCATCGGCAAGGGCGCCCGCGCCTACGCCGAGAGCCACGCCCACAACGTCTTCTGGCGGCTCAACTTCGGCCTCGACGGCTCGCCCAAGGCCAAGGTCGAGCAGTACGACTCGAAGGTGACCCCGCCGCGCGGCAACGGCACGCCGACGACGAGGACCACCCGGACGGCCGTCACCAAGGAACTCGCGGGCGACGCCAAGGCCATGCGCTGGTGGCGCGTCGTCAGCACAGTCGGCAAGAACAAGGACGGCCACCCGCGCAGTTACGAGATCGTGCCCGGCCACACCGACAAGTTCTCCGGACGTCCCTACACCCGGCACGACGTGTACTTCACCGAGTACAAGAAATGCGAGCAGTACGCGTCCAACAACCCGGGCTGCAGGGACGGCGTGCCGACCAGTGTCGACAAATGGGTGAACGGCCAGACGCTCAAGCATCCGGTCACGTGGGTCAACATCGGTTTCCACCACATCGCCAGGGACGAGGACCAGCAGCCCATGCCGGTTCACTGGCAGGGCTTTTCACTGGTCCCGCGCGATGTGACGGCTATGAATCCGCTCACTCCCGCCGATCTCGCGGGCGAGAACGGCCAGCCGGAAGAAGGGAGTTGAGAAAGGACCCTGTGCATCCGGCTGCACCGCCACCCGCTCCCGGAGTACCCTTCCTTGATCGTTGAACGGGGGAGTGCTCGGGGGAGCGGAAGGCGGTGCACGGGTGAGCTCGGGAGGGCTGGAGCTGCCCCCTGGTGACAGTGGTCACGAGGGGAGCTCCATGGACGCCCCACCGGGTGCGGTGTCCCTGGCGCGGCCGATGGAGATGGGATCTCAGATCGGACCCGAACTGGACTGGGGCCCCGACGCCTGGAGCGAAGTGCGTACGCGCGCACAGCGGGCCGGTCGCGCCTACATCTGGCTGAACCTGGTCGAGCAGCGGCTGCGCGCCGTCGTGGCCGCCGTTCTGCGTCCCATCTACGAGCCCGTCCACGGCGACGACTGGGTCGTCGCGGCCGCCGGTCCCGCAGGGCAGGAGTGGGTGCAGCGTGCCGTCGCGGTACGCGAAGTCAGCCGCCGCAAGGGGTACTTGCTCGACCCGGCGGACGACAACATCCTGTCCTTCCTGACGCTCCCGCAGCTGCGCGAGCTGATGGTCCAGCACTGGCCCTGCTTCGAGCCCTACTTCGACGACCGGCGAGATGTCGAACTCGCCCTGGACGAGCTGGAGGTCACCCGGAACGTGGTGTCCCGCAACCGCGCCCTGTCCGGGACGGTCCTCGCCCAGGCGGAACGCGCCTCGGCCCGTCTGCTCGACATACTCGGGGCCGGCTCCGACGTGCCGTCCGCGCGCCGGCTGCCCGTGGACGCCGTCGAGGACCTCGTCGGTGACCGGTACGCCGACGTGGTCGCCGTTCATTCGGACCGGGTGCGGCTGCTGCGGCAGTTCCCGGCCGAGGACATCTTCGGCGGTGCCCGGCGCCTCGACGCGATCGGCATAGGCCTGAACCTGCTCGTGCAGAACTTCTCGGGCCGGCGCCTTGTGCGCCTCGCCGAGTCGGGCTGCCGGGTGCGGCTGCTGTTCCTCAATCCGGCGTCCAGCGCCGTGAAGCGACGCGAGCGCGAACTCGGCCTCAAGCGAAGCGAGTTGAGCCGGTCGGTCGAGATGAACATCCTGCACATGAGGCGTGTGCGCGCCAAGCTGCGCGACCCCGGTGCCTTCGAGATCCAGGTCTTCGACGAGACACCCCGCTTCACGGCGTACCTGGTCGACGGGGACGGCTCGGACGGCATCGCCGTCGTCCAGTCGTATCTGCGCAGGACCCGTGGGATGGAGGCGCCTGTGCTGGTGCTGCGCGGCGGAGGCCGGGTGGTCAAGGCGGGCGAGACCGGCGAAACGGGTGAGAGCGGGCTGTTCACGACATACCGCGAGGAGTTCGAGGCGGCTTGGATTGATTCGCGACCGGTGTCCTGAAGTCGGGTCGTGAGGTGGGTGTCGTGAGGCCGGTGTCCTGAGGCCGGTGTCCTGAGCTTGTGGTGAACGGCCTCGCGATGTCCTTGTCGGTGCCCTGCGGCGGCGCGAAGCGGAACGTGCCTCTCTGATTGTCAGTGGCGGATGCGATCGTGATGGTCACTGGGGGAAAGCACTACGAAGGAGGGGCCGCATGGGCTGGCACCGGGAGCTGCTGATCGGCTTCGACCTGGAGACGACCGGGACGGATCCGCGCGAGGCGCGCATCGTCACGGGAGCCGTGATCGAGCTGAGGGGTGGGGAGCTGCTGGGGCACCGGGAGTGGCTGGCCGACCCCGGGGTCCCGATCCCCGCGGAGGCGGTGGCGGTGCACGGGATCACCGGCGAACGGGCGGCCACCGAGGGCAGACCGGCCGACGAGGTCGCCGACGCCATAGCGGCCGTCCTCGTCTCGTACTGGCAGACGGGCGTGCCCGTCGTGGCGTACAACGCGGCCTTCGACCTGACGCTGCTCTCGGCGGAGCTGCGGCGGTACGGGCTGCCGTCGCTGCGCGACCGCCTCGGCGGTATCGATCCGGCCCCGGTCATCGACCCGTACACGATCGACCGCTCCGTCGACCGCTACCGCCGCGGCAAGCGCAACCTCGAAGCGGTCTGCACGGAGTACGGCGTGGCGCTGGACGCCGCGCATGACGCCTCGGCGGACGCCGTGGCCGCGGCCCGTCTCGCCTGCGCGATAGCCGACCGCCACCCGAAGATCGCCGGCCTGGGCCCGGTGGAGCTCCACCGCCGCCAGATCCAGTGGTACGCGGAGTGGGCCGCCGACTTCCAGGGCTTCCTGCGGAAACAGGGGAACGCGGAGGCGGTGGTGGACGGGGTCTGGCCCGTGCGGGAGTTGGCGGAAGAGGCAGTTTGAGGGGCGGCGGGTAGGGGAGCCAGCCGTCAGAACGGATACCAGCGCACCGTCTCGTCCCCGTCCCGCAAGGACGCCACCCTGCGCTGGAATTCCGCCAGCGCCTTCGGGTTGGTGGGGGCGTGCTGCGCGACCCATGCGCAGCTCGCCGTCTCACGGGCACCGCGCAGCACGCGGCAGCCCTCCCACTCGCGTACGTCCCAGCCGTACGCGTCGGTGAAGGCGCCGTATGCGTCGTCCGGCAGCCCGTATCGGTCGTGGGTCAGCGCCATGACCACCAGGTCGTGTTCGCGTAGGTCGGAGGAGAACGTCTCCAGGTCCACCAGGACCGGGCCGTCGGGGCCGACATGGACGTTGCGGGGCAGCGCGTCGCCGTGGACAGGGCCGGGCGGCAGGTGCGGCTTCAGTGCGGCAGCGGCGGCCGCGAAGCCGTCGCGGCGCTCGCGCAGATACGCCGCGTCGGCCGGGTCGATCGCGTCGCCCGCGAGCCGCAGCCAGCGCTCGACGCCGCCGAGCAGCTCGCGGCGCGGCAACTCGAAGGAGGGGGAGGGAAGTGCGTGCACCACTCGCAGCAATTCGGCCAGATCACGGGGCTCCGCGGGCCGCAGGGCCACCGGGATGCGGTGCCACAGCGTCACCGGATGGCCGTCGACCAGGAGGGCATCGGCCTCCGCGGCCCGCACTGCCGGTACGCCCGCCTCCGCGAGCCAGCCCGCGACGCGCAGCTCGCGCTGCGCGCGATCGAGGAGTTCGGCGCTCCGGCCGACCTTGACCACCAGGTCACCGACCGCGAACACCGCGTTCTCGCCCAGGGCAAGCAACTCCGCCTCCCGTGCCGCCACATCCGGCAGCACGCCCGCCGCCGTCAGCACGTCCCGCGCCCGGGCCTCGTCCATCATCCGCCTCCGCTCGATCACGCCCTACGCCCGCCAGTCTCGCATTTGCACAGGTAGAGACCGGTGAGAAGGGCCGGGAAGCCCTTGCGCAGTGCCTTGACGGCATCCGGGTCCGCCCTCACCATGACGGGGGCCGCCTGGGCGGCCGGACCGCAGCCGCACCGCATTCGGACCGTGACGAGCCGCCCCAAAGGAGCCGACTGCCGTGACCTTGGCGACCGCAACGACGCGGTCAACGAAGCGCCCGCCCGCACCCAACGGCGACCGGCGTCTGACCGACCGGGGCGCCTGGTTCCTGGTGCTGCCCGCGCTGCTGCCCATCCTGGTGCTCAGCGTCGGCCCCCTGCTCTACGGCATCGCGCTCGCCTTCACCGACGCGCAGTCGGGCCGTACCGCACCCACACAGTGGATCGGGCTGCTCAACTTCCGCGACCTGCTGCACGACACGCTGTTCTGGGACTCGTTCCGCATCGGACTGTTATGGGCGGTCGGAGTCACCGTCCCGCAGTTCCTGCTGGCGCTCGGGCTCGCACTGCTGCTCAACCAGAACCTCCGGCTGCGCTGGCTGGCGCGGGCGCTCGCCATCATCCCCTGGGCGATGCCCGAGGTCGTCGTCGGCATCATGTGGCGCCTCGTCTACAACGCGGACGCGGGCATCCTCAACGAGACCCTCCGCGACCTCGGCCTCGGTGACGGACGCGACTGGCTCACGGGCCTCGCGACCGCCCTGCCCGCCGTGATCGTCGTCGGCGTGTGGGCTGGCATGCCGCAGACCACGGTGGTGCTGCTCGCCGGTCTGCAGAACACCCCGCGCGAGCTGCACGAGGCGGCGGCCATGGACGGCGCGGGTGCCTGGCGCCGCTTCCGCACGGTCACCTGGCCGGCCCTCCGGCCGGTGGCGCTCGCCATCACCGCGCTCAACCTGATCTGGAACTTCAACTCGTTCGCGCTGGTCTACGTGCTGACCAGTGGTGGGCCCGGCGGCCGAACGCGGCTGCCGATGCTCTTCGCCTATGAAGAGGCCTTCCGCTACGGCCAGTTCGGTTATGCCGCCGCGATGGGCTGTGTGATGGTCGCCGTGATCTCGGTCGTGCTGGCCGTCCATCTGGTGGGCCGGCTGAGGGGAGGGGACCAGCGGTGAGCGTGTTCCGGACCAGTCGGCCCGCTCGCGCGGGACAGTACGTCGCACTCCTCGCATATCTCGTGTTCCTCGCCTTCCCCTTCCTGTGGCTGGTCTCGACGGCCTTCAAGCCGCCGCGGGAGCTCGGGAGTCTGCACCCGACCTGGATCCCGAAGGACCCGACACTCGCGAACTTCCGGCAGGCCTTCGACGAGCAGCCACTGCTCGGCGCCGCACTCAACTCCCTGGTCGCAGCCCTCGGGGCCGCAGTGATCGCGGTGGTCATCGCGACCCCCATGGCGTATGTCATGGCCCGCCGCCGGGCGCCGCTGTCGAAGGCCGCAACCGGCTGGGTCGTGGTCAGCCAGGCGTTCCCGTTCGTCCTGGTGATCATCCCGCTGTTCCTGGTCCTGAAGAATCTGCGGCTGATCAACTCCGTGCCCGGACTGATCATGGTCTACGTCGTCTGGGCGCTGCCGTTCGCGCTGTGGATGCTCATCGGGTACGTACGCGCCGTACCCGCCGAACTCGAGGAGGCCGCCGCCGTCGACGGCGCGGGGAAGCTCCGGACGCTTGTGTCGGTCATCGCTCCGCTGCTCGCGCCCGGCCTCGTGGCGACCGCGCTGTTCGCCTTCATCAGCGCATGGAACGAGTTCTTCTTCGCGCTCGTCCTGCTCAAGACCCCGGAGAAACAGACCCTGCCGGTCGTCCTCACCCACTTCATCGGCGCGGAGGGCGTGGCGGACCTCGGCCCGCTCGCGGCGGCGGCCTTCCTCGCGACACTCCCGTCCCTCGTCGTCTTCGCCCTCATCCAGAAACGGATCACGGGCGGCATGCTCGCCGGGGCGGTGAAGAGCTGATGCGTACCCGAATCCTCCTGGCCCTCGCGGCGGTCTTCGGACTGCTGCTGACGGGATGCACGGGCGACAGCGGTGGCTCCGGCTCCGACCGGATCACGCTCCGCTTCCAGTCGCTGGCCTGGCAGGAGGAGTCCGTCGAGGCCAACAAGGAGCTGGTGGAGGAGTGGAACGCCGCCCACCCGGACGTGCGGGTCGAGTACGTCCAGGGCAGCTGGGACAGCGTCCACGACCAGCTGCTCACCTCCTTCGAGGGCGGCGAGGCGCCGGACATCATCCATGACGCCTCCGACGACCTCGCCGACTTCGCGTACGGCGGATATCTCGCCGACCTGCGCGAGCTGCTGCCCGCGCGGCTGAAGGAGGAAATCCCGGACCGCAGCTGGGAGACGGCGACGTTCGGCGACGGCATCTACGGCGTGCCGTTCCTGCAGGAGCCACGCGTCCTCATCGCCAACGCCGAGTGGCTGAAGGAATCCGGGGTCCGCATACCCACGCCCGAGGAGCCCTGGAGCTGGGAGGAGTTCCGTCAGATCACCAAGGAGCTGAGCGGCGACGGCAAGTACGGAGTCGCCTGGCCGCTGAAGGAACCCGTGTCGGCGACGCTCAACCTCTCGCTGTCGGCGGGCGGGCGGATCTTCCACCGCGGCGAGGACGGCAAGGTCGATGTCCGCTTCGACGCAGCCGACGAGGTGGTGCCGCGCACGGTCCACGACCAGGTCGCCGTCGACCGGAGCGCTTCCGGCACGACGCTCGGCATGGGCGGCTCCGACACGCTGCCCGGCTTCTTCGGCGGCAAGTACGCGATGGTCCCGCTCGGGTTCTCCTACCGTCAGCAGATCGTGCAGCAGGCGCCCGAGGGCTTCGACTGGCAGGTGCTGCCCGCGCCCGCCGGCGCCGACGGCCTCACCCAGGGCGTGAGCCCCCAGACGCTGTCGATCGCCGAGGACAGCCCGCACAAGAAGGAGGCGGCCGAGTTCATCGACTTCCTCCTCCGCCCGGAGAACATGGTGCGGCTGGCGCTGGGCGACTGGATGCTGCCCACGGGGAGGAAGGCGCTGAGCGACCCGGCACTGCACACCGAGAAGTACGACTGGGCGACCGGCACGGCACTCGCCGAGCACCTTCGCTCGGCAACCGCTCAGTCGGTTCGTGGCTATCCCGAGTGGAAGGACAAGGTGGCCACCCCCGCGTTCCAGGAGTACTACAGCGGGGCGATCGGGCTGGACGAGCTGCGGGAACGCCTTGTCGAGGACGGGAATCTGGTGCTCGCCCGCTATCAGCGCTGAGCACTCGCTGTCAGCGCTGAGACTCGCTGTCAGCGCTGAGCACTCGCTGTCCTTTAGCGCTGAGCGCTCTCGACTGCCGGGTGCCGGGTGCCGGGTGCCGGGTGCCGGGTGCCGGTGTGGGGTGCTGGGTGTGGGGTGGCGGGGCGAAAACCTGTTGTCCCCCTCGCCCCGCCTCGCCTAGCGTGCCGTTCGTGGGAGCATTCAACGCGATCTTCATCTCCGGTCACGGCCGGGGCTGCACGCACTCCATCCGGCTGCGCCGCGGCCCCGGTGCCCTGACCGGCCCGGGGAGCCACGCCCGCTGACGGTTCCACCGCAGGGGCGCCCTCCTCCCGTACGCCATTGAGCGCGCACGCGTCCGACGCGTGCCCGCTGTGTGCGTCCTCCTCCTGTCTCCGGTCGGGGCCTTCGTCTGCCCGGATGCCCTTTACGGAAGACAAGGACCGCAGGCCATGGCCCGCCCCACGCACGTTTCCCGCGCGCTCTCGCAGAACTTCCTCGCCGACCGCGCCACCGCCGACCACATCGCCCGTCTCGCCGTCCCGCGCCCGCACCAGGCAGCACTGCTGCTCGAAGTCGGAGCGGGAAGGGGAGCCTTGACCGAGATGCTCGCCCACCGCTGCCGGGAACTCCTCGCGTACGAGATCGACCCACGGCTGGTGCCCGTGCTGCGCGACCGGTTCTCCGGCACACCCCACGTACGCGTCATCGGCGGGGACTTCCTCGCCGGGCGCCCCCCGCGCACCCCGTTCTCCGTCGCCGGGAACGTGCCCTTCTCGCGCACCGCAGCCATCGTCGACTGGTGCCTGCGCGCCCCCGCACTCACCGACGCCACGCTCCTCACGCAGCTCGAGTACGCCCGTAAACGCACCGGGGACTACGGGAGTTGGACCCTGGTGACGATCCGGAACTGGCCGCGCTTCGAGTGGCGGCTGGCCGGGCGGGTCGGCCGGACGCGGTTCAGGCCCGTGCCGCGCGTCGACGCGGGGATCGTACGCATCGAGCGGCGCCGGAGGCCGCTGGTAGACCCCTCGACGTACCAAAGTTGGCTGCACCTGGTCGAGTTGGGCTTCTCGGGGGTGGGTGGTTCGCTGCACGCCTCGCTGCGCCAGGCCCATCCGAGGCGTCGCGTGGACGCGGCGTTCCGTGCCGCGCGCCTCGATCCACGCGTGCTCGTCGGCGAGGTGCCGCCCGGGCAATGGCTGGCGCTCCACGCCGCACTCGCCCCATGAGATGCCGCCCCGCCACCTGCGGCTATCCCGGTGTACGACGGGTGCACCGATTCGGTTGCACCGCAGCGGTGAAGCGATCGCACACATTCGATAACGAGCGGGTCATTCGATAACGCTCGGATAACGCAGGCCCGGCCCTCGACCGCCATGGACTCGGCCTGCTCTTTTCGACCCGTTACCCCCGGGAAAGGTTGCACAGGCACCTTCTTGTTCCTTCTCTTACCGGCTTCCTAACGTGAAACCAACTCCAGTCGAACGCCAGGAAGTTGGCCGATCCATGCGCTCAGAGATTCCGCCACTGCACGAGGTGCGCCGCATCACCCAGAAGAAGCGGGACGCGTGGTGGACCGTGCTGCTCGTCGACCCGGTCGCCACGCCGCTCGTGCGACAGATCGCGCTGCGCACCAGCATCACCCCGAACCAGATCACCTGGGGTGCGCTGCTGCTGGGGCTCGGCGCCGCCGGCTGTTTCGCGATGGGCGACTGGCGCTGGCTTATCGCCGGGGCGCTCGTCTACCACTTGAGCTTCGTACTCGACTGCATGGACGGCAAGGTCGCCCGGCTCACCGGGCAGGGCTCGGTGTTCGGCGCCTGGCTCGACTACATCTTCGACCGCATCCGCGTGATGGCCTGCGCCATCGCGCTGATGGCCGGCCAGTACGAGCGCACCGGCGATCTGCGCTACATCTGGCTGGCGGCGGCCGTCGTCTTCCTCGACGCCCTGCGCTACATCAACTCGCTGGAGATCTTCAAGACCCGGCACACCATGCGGAAGCAGATCAAGGCGCGCATACGCCAGGCGCGGCGCAGTGAGGACGAGGCGGGCGTCGCCTTCATGGAGGACCTGCTGCGGCACAACCCGGAGGCCGACGTCGAGCAGGACCTGGCGTCATTGCACGCGCAGGATCGGCGCGCGGAGTCCGTGACTGCACATTCCGGAATCGTCCGGATTCCCGAACAGCCCAAGGCTCAGGTGATCGACCTCCAGCAGGAGTTCCGGCACCGCTTCCCCGTCTATCTGCGGCTGCGCTCCTTCCTTCTGCGTCACCGTATCCGCACCCACCTGATCAGCGGGATCGAGTTCCAGATGGGTGTTTTCATCATCGGCCCGCTCTGTGACGCGGTGATCCCGGCGACCATCATTTCCGGCGCACTGCTGCTCGTCTTCGAACTCGCCATCATCTACAAGCTTCTGCTCTCCACTCGCGATTTCAGCCGGACCCTTGCCTCCTTCGAGGAGGACGAAGTCCCCACGGCGGCATGACCGCGACGGCCCCGCACCCTCGCCGGGCCCTCACCGCCGTACCGGCGCCCTGAGCGCCCTACCCCGGCTGTCCGGTCTGCCGCACCCATGCCGATTTGTTATTGCGAAGCCTTGTTGAACGGATCACAGGTGTATGAAGGTCTTGATCTGACCGCGTCAATCCGTCAGGGTTTCGTGCCAACACCCGGAGATCTTCCGGATCTACGGGCGTTGATGCAGCAATGCCGACGGCGAAGCGGGCGCCGACCGACCTGACGAGGTGTCGGCGCCGACCGGAGGCCTCGCCCGGCAACCCCCCACATTTCCCCCCACAAACACCACGAGGAGACCCCTCTTCATGGCAACTCACAAGCGCACACGCTCGATGAAGCTGACCGCCGCCATAGCCACCGCTGCCACCGCAGTGGGCGTGTCCGTCTTCGCCGGCTCCTTCGCGGGCGCCGCTGCCCCGGCCGAGGGCAAGGTCTACGGCGCGAACGCCGAGGGCGCCGTAGCCGGCAGCTACATCGTCATGCTCGACGAGAAGACGAACAAAGGAGCGAAGCAGGACCTCGCCCAGGAGTACGGCGGCACCCTGAAGCGCAACTACTCCTCCGCGGTCAACGGCTTCTCCGCCTCCGGTCTGAGCGAGACCGAGGCCAAGCGCCTGGCCGCCGATCCGGCCGTCTCGAAGGTCGTCCAGAACAAGAAGTTCCACATCGACGCCACCCAGGAGAACCCGCCGTCCTGGGGCCTGGACCGCATCGACCAGACCGAGACCGCGGGCGACGGCGCGTACACCTACCCGGACAGCGCGGGCGAGGGGGTCACCGCGTACGTCATCGACACCGGTGTCCGCATCAGCCACCAGGACTTCGGAGGCCGCGCCTCGTCCGGTTTCGACGCGATCGACAACGACGACAGCGCCGACGACGGCAACGGCCACGGCACGCACGTCGCGGGCACCATCGCCGGCGAGGCGCACGGTGTCGCCAAGAAGGCGAAGATCGTTGCTGTCCGCGTCCTCGACGACCAGGGCTCCGGCACCACCGAGCAGGTCGTCGCGGGCATCGACTGGGTCACCGCCAACCACCAGGGCCCGTCCGTCGCCAATATGAGCCTCGGCGGGGGCGTCGACGAGGCGCTCGACGCGGCCGTGCAGAAGGCCATCGCCTCAGGCGTCACCTTCGCCGTCGCGGCCGGCAACGAGTCCACCGACGCGAGCGGGGGCTCCCCGGCCCGGGTCCCCGAGGCCATCACCGTCGCCTCCTCCACCGAGGCCGACGAGCAGTCCTCCTTCTCCAACTACGGTTCCGTGGTGGACATCTACGCACCCGGCTCGGAGATCACCTCCGACTGGAACACCGGCGACGACGCCACCAACACCATCTCCGGTACGTCGATGGCGACCCCGCACGTCGCGGGCGCCGCCGCCGTCTACCTCGCCGGCCACCCCGAGGCCACGCCGGACGAGGTCGCCAAGGCGCTGACCGACGGTGCGACCCCGGACGCGATCTCCAACGCGACCGAGGGCACCCCGAACAAGCTGCTCAAGATCGTCGAGTAGGACCTACCGGCAAGTGGGGGTGGGACGCCGCCCCCCACTTGCCGGTAGGTCTATGCCGTCGTGCCGCGGCCGCCGTGCCCACCCCCACGGGGCACGGCGGCCGCATTATCGTGTGCGGGTGACAACCAGGTATGCGGCGCTGCTGCGCGGGATCAACGTGGGCGGCAACAAGAAGGTCCCCATGGCGGAGTTGCGCACGGTCATGGAGGAACTCGGCCTCCGCGACGTACGTACGTATCTGCAGAGCGGCAACGCCGTTTTCACCAGCGACTCGGACGACGAGCAGGCGGTCGCCGACGCGCTGGAGAAGGCCATCGCGGAGCGGTTCGGCTTCACCGTCGACTGCCTGGTACGTGGAGGAACGTATCTGCGGCGGGTTGCCGAGGCCTGCCCCTTCCCCGCCGCGTCCCTGGAGGCCAAGCAGCTGCACGTCACCTACTTCTCCGAGGAGGTCGGCCCCGAACGGTTCGCGGACATCGACCCGGCCGCCTACCTTCCGGAGGAGTTCCGCCTCGGCGAACGCGCCCTCTACCTCTATGCGCCGGAAGGCCTCGGCCGCTCCAAGCTCGCGGATGCCCTCTCGCGCCCCGGACGGCTGAAGGGCATCGTCGCCACCAGCCGGAACTGGAACACCGTCACCAAACTCGTGGAGTTGACCGGTGCCTGAGCGCAACCCCGCCGTCGACGCCGCCATCGAGAGGGAACTGAGCCTCCTCGACTCCGAGGTGCGCCGCTCGCCCACGCGGCTCGGTGCGCTGCTGCACCCCGAGTTCACCGAGTTCGGTGCCTCCGGTCGGTACTGGGACCGGGTCTCGATCATCGAGGCGCTGACGGGGAAGTCGGAGCCCCGCGTACGCCCCTTCACCATCTCCCGTATGAAAGGCGTCCAGCTCGCCCCGGACGTCGTCCACCTCACCTTCGACACCGACTACAACGGCCGCCGGGCACACCGCAGTTCCCTGTGGCGGTACACCGAGGGGAGCTGGCGGTTGTACTTCCACCAGGCGACGCCGTTCGACGGGGGCGGCCAGCAGACGGGCTGACCCATCTTCGACCGGGGGCCTCGCGCACAGGGCGGGCGGCACCCCGCGCCAAATGGCCCAACAGAAGGCGGCACAAGTGGACCAGAGTCGGGAGCCACTCGGTCGGTAGCGTCATCGGCATGATGGTTGCCCCCACCACCCGCGTCGACTTCTACTTCGACCCTGCCTGCCCTTTCGCCTGGATCACGTCCCGCTGGCTGCTGGAGGTCGAGCGTGAGCGCGATCTCGACCTCCGCTTCCACATCATGAGCCTCCATCTGCACAACATCGGCAACGAACTCCCGGACTGGTACCAGGACCTGGTCGACCGGTCGATCGGCCCGGTCCGGGTCGCGGCCGCAGCAGCGGAGCGTTACGGCGAGGAGGTGCTGCGAGACCTCTACACGGCGTTCGGCACGCGTATCCACGTGCAGAAGAAGGAGGACTTCGACGAGGTCATCGCGCAGTCGCTGGCCGAGCTCGGGCTGCCCGCGGGGCTGGGCAAGGCGGCACACGACAGGGCGTACGACGAGGCTGTGCGCCGCAGCCACGATGCCGGCAAGGACCCGAAGGCCGACGGCTATGTGGGGACTCCCACCATTCACGTCGATGGAACCGTGTGGTTCGGGCCAGTGCTCCGGGCGATCCCGCGCGGAGCGGAGGCGGTCCGCATCTTCGACAGCTTCCGCGTCCTCGCCGGCCACCCGGACCTCTTCGAACTGAAGCGGACACGCACGGGGAGCCTGAGCTTCGACTGAGGCAGCGCGTCAGGCGCCCAGCGCCGTAAGCGCCGGCATGCGTGCCTCGTCGTACCGCTCCAGCACCACCCGCGCCACCTCCGGCGCCGGGCCCAGTACATCAGCCAGTACGTCCGCCTCTGCCGCACCCCGCGCGATGCGGTCCGGCAGGAAGCCGGGGGCGAGGACATACGGGGCGACCGCGACGCGGGTGCAGCCGAGGGCGCGCAGTTCCCGTACCGCGTCCTCCGTGCGCGGAAGGGATGCGGAGGCGAACGCAGGCCGCACGGCGCACCAACCGGTGTGCCGCCACTCCCGCGCGATTTCAGCGATCACTGCGATCGCCTCCGGGTCTGTGGACCCCGCCGAGGCCAGCACGACCCCGGTCGAGGACTTGTCGGCCGGAGTCAGCCCGGCCTCGTACAGCCGCCGTTCCAGCGCGGCGGTCAGCAGCGGGGAGGGGCCCAGCACCTCCGCCTGGTGGATCCGCAGCTGCGGCGGGGCCTCCCGGAGCACCGCCGGGATGTCCGCCTTCGCGTGGAACGCGCGCGTCAGCAGCAGGGGGAGGGCGACGACATCGCGTACCCCCTCCGCCGCCAGGGACTCCAGCACACCCGTCACCGAGGGGAGGTTGAAGTCCAGGAAGCCGGTCTCCACGCGCATGCCGGGCCGCAGCGACCGCACACGGCGCCCGAGGGCGTGCACGGTCGCCGCGTGCCGCGGGTCGCGGCTGCCGTGGGCGATGACGAGGAGGACCGGATTTCGCATGGGAGTTCAGCTCTTCACGAGGAGACCGCGGTTGCGCAGCACCCACCGCTCCAGCGGGCTGAAGATGAGCAGGTCGATGGCGATACCGACGATCAGGATGAGGATGATGGCCAGGAAGACCATCGACATCGAGCTGGTGTTGCGGCCGTTCTCCAGGAGCTGGCCGAGGCCCACGCCCAGTTCGGGCGAGGACGCGATGATCTCAGCGGCCATCAGGGAGCGCCACGAGAAGGCCCAGCCCTGCTTCAGACCGGCCAGGTAGCCGGGCAGCGCTGCGGGCATGACGATGTGCCAGGTGCCCTTCAGACCGGTCGCGCCGAGTGTGCGGCCCGCCCGCAGGAACAGCGGCGGCACCTGGTCGACGCCGGAGACGAGACCGTTGGCGATCGACGGGACGGCGCCCAGCAGGATCACCGCGTACATCATCTTGTTTTCCAGGCCCAGCCAGATGACGGCCGGGGGCACCCACGCCACCGACGGCAGGGACTGCAGGCCGGACAGGATCGGGCCGATCGCCGCGCGCACGAACTTCACACGGGCCACGATCAGACCGAGCGGCGTGCCGATCGCCAGCGCCATCAGGAAGCCGAGCAGACCGCGGGAGACGCTGGTCCAGATGTAGTCGAGGAGTGTGCCCTGCAGCCAGGCGTCGGTCACCTCGCCCCACACCGCGGACGGCGAGGGCAGCTTGCTCGGGTCGTCGACGACCTTGAACGACACCAGCGCCTGCCACGCCACCACGACAAGCGCCACGGCCACAACGGGCGGCAGCACCTTCCGGACGAGTGTTTCCCGCAGCGGAGTACGGCTCGACTGGACCGTCTCCAGCGCGTCGAGGCCGGCCTCCAGACCCGCCAGGTCGTGGTGGTCCCTGCCGGTCCTGCCGGCCTCCCTGGCCCGCTTCTCGGCCTCGTCGACCGGTTCGGCCTTGTCGACGGACGTCTCAGTGCTGGCCATGACGGCGGATCTCCCCACGCAGTTCTTCGGTGATCTCGACGGACAGCTCCGCCACGGCGGCGTCCTCGATGCGGCGCGGCTGCGGAATGTCGACGCGCCACTCGTGGGCCACCCGCCCGGGCCGCGACGACAGCAGTACGACACGCTGCGCGAGCCGCACCGCCTCGCGCACGTTGTGCGTCACGAACAGCACCGACACGTTCGTCTCGCGCCAGATACGCGTCAGTTCGTCGTGCAGCACGTCGCGGGTGATGGCGTCGAGCGCGGCGAACGGCTCGTCCATCAGCAGCAGCTTGCTGTCCTGGCCCAGCGCGCGCGCCAGCGCGACGCGCTGGCGCATACCGCCCGACAGCTCGTGGACGCGCTTGCCGTACGCGCCCTTCAGCCGTACGAGCTCAAGCAGCTCCTCGGCCCGCTCGCGGCGCTCCGCCTTCGGAACGCCCCGCAGCTTCAGGGCCAGTTCGATGTTCTTGCCCGCGGTCAGCCACGGGAACAGGGCGTGCTCCTGGAACATCAGCGCCGGACGGCCGTCCGTGCTGATGCTGCCCGCCGTCGGCCTGTCGAGACCGGCGACGAGATTCAGCAGCGTCGACTTGCCGCACCCGGAGGCTCCCAGGAGGGTGACGAACTCGCCGGGCGCGACATCGAGTGTGATGTCGTCCAGGACGAGTTGCTGCCCGGTCGGGCCTATGAAGGACTTCGAGACGTGCTCGATCCGGGCGGCGTGGTCCACCGCTGCGGCGTCGCTGTCGGCGGCCTTGGCGAGGGTGGTGGCCATGGTCGTCACCTCCTGGGAACTCAACGGATTACGGGGCTACGGCTTTACTCGGCGCCGAGACCGGCGTCGGCGACCTCGGACTCGCCCGCGGCCTTCAGGACCTTGTTCAGCAGCGTCAGGTCGTAGATGCCGTTCAGGTCGGGCTTCTCCAGCAGACCGGCCTTGACCGCGTGCTCCGCCTCGGTGTTGAGGGTGGAGGCCAGCGGGTCGTTGGTGATCTGGATCGACTTCCACGCCGGGTCGAGCACGTCGGCCGGCAGCTCCTTGCCGGAGTCCACCTTGAGCTGGGCGTTCGCCGCCGCCTTCGCCTCGTCGGGGTTGGCGTTGATCCACTTGTTGGTCTCGACGGAGGCCTTCAGCACGGCCTCGACGGCCTTCGGGTGCTCTGTGAGGAACTTCTGCGACACGATGATGTTCGTGATCACGAACTTCTTGTCGGGCCACAGGTCGGCCTCGTCGAGCAGCACCTTGGCGCCCTCGGCGACCAGCTTGGACGCGGTCGGCTCCGGCACCCAGGCGCCGTCGATGGAACCCGACTTGTAGGCGTCCGGCGTGACCTTGTTGTCGGTGCGGATCACCGACACGTCGCCCTCGCCGCTCTCCGCGTCGACCTTCCAGCCCTGGTCGGCGATCCAGTTGAGGAACGCCACGTCCTGGGTGTTGCCGAGCTGCGGCGTTGCGATCTTCTTGCCCTTGACGTCCTTCAGGGACTTGATCTTGTCCGGGTTGACCACGAGCTTCACACCGCCGGACGCCGAACCGCCGATGATGCGCAGGCTCTTGCCGTTGGACTTGGTGTAGCCGTTGATCGCGGGGGAGGGGCCGATCCAGCCGATGTCGATGGACCCGGCGTTGAGTGCCTCGATCTCCGAGGGGCCCGCGTTGAAGACGGAGTACCTGGCCTCCGTACCGCCGAGCTCCTTCTGGAAGAAGCCCTTCTGGTTGCCGACCAGCGCTGTGGCGTGGGTCAGGTTGCCGAAGTAGCCGATCTTCACGGCGTCGAGGCCGTCGATCTTCTTGGCGTCGGAGGCGACGTTGGCCTTCGCGCTGTCGTCCTTCGCCTCGGAGCCGTAACCGCAGGCGGCAAGGGCGAGAAGGGGCAGCGTCGCTATGACGGCAAGGCCGCGGCGTACGGCGGTGGAGCGGTTGGCAGGCACGGGAGGCTTTCCTCTCGTTGGCCCGGCGGTCACGCCTCAGGTCGTGGCCGGGACGTCGGCAGGTCTTCGTCTGTGCAGGGAGTGGGGGGTGCGGGCGCGCAGGCAGTGCGCGTACGTCATCGCGCACATCGCGCCACTCCGCCCTGCCCGCTGCCGAGGGCGCCGCTGCCGACGCGGCCGCCCTCCTTCGCGAACGTCGAGAAGACGTCGGTGACGGTCATGACTAGAAGTCCCACCCGTCGTCGTCGGCCTCGTCCTTGACCGGGTCCGGAGAGGCGAAGGACTCGCCGACCATGCCCGCTGTGAGCGTGGTGCCGTCGGCCGGGTCGATCAGGATGAACGAGCCGGTGCGGCGCGAGTCGGCGTACGAGTCGAGGGGCAGCGGCTCGGCGGTACGGATCGTGACACGGCCGATGTCGTTCGCCACGAGCTGTCCGGGGTGCGGGTGCAGGGACAGATCGTCGAGGGTCAGCCGGGACGGGATGTCCTTGACGATCGCCTTGACGGTGCGGGTGCCGTGCTTGAGCAGCACACGGTGGCCGACGGTGAGCGGCTGGTCGGCGACGTGGCAGACGGTCGCGTCGACGTCCTGCGTGGTCGCGGGCGCGTCCTTGCTCGGCACGATCAGGTCGCCGCGCGAGATGTCGATGTCGTCCTCCAGCAGGAGGGTCACCGACTGCGTGGTCCAGGCGATGTCGACCGGCTTGCCCAGCAGGTCGATGCCGGAGATCCGCGAGGTGCGGCCCGACGGCAGTACGGTGACGGCCTCGCCGACGTGGAAGGTACCGGCGGCGATCTGGCCCGCGTAGCCCCGGTAGTCGGGGTGCTCGGCGGTCTGCGGGCGGATCACGTACTGCACGGGCAGCCGCGCGTGGCAGTGGCTCAGGTCGTGGCTGACCGGGACCGTCTCCAGGTGCTCCAGGAAGGTCGGCCCGCCGTACCAGTCCATGTTCGCGGACGGGTCCACCACGTTGTCGCCGGCCAGCGCCGAGATCGGGATCGCGGTGATCTCCGGGACGCCCAGCTCGAGCGCGTACGCCGTGAACTCCTGGGCGATCGCAGCGAACACGGACTCCTGGTAGTCGACCAGGTCCATCTTGTTGACGGCGAGCACCACGTGCGGGACGCGTAGCAGCGCCGCGATCGCGGCGTGGCGGCGGGTCTGCTCGACGACGCCGTTGCGGGCGTCGACGAGGATCACCGTCAGCTCGGCGGTGGAGGCACCCGTCACCATGTTGCGGGTGTACTGCACGTGGCCGGGCGTGTCGGCGAGGATGAACCGGCGCCGGGGAGTGGCGAAGTAGCGGTAGGCGACATCGATGGTGATGCCCTGCTCGCGCTCGGCCCGCAGGCCGTCCGTCAGCAGCGCGAGGTCCGGGGCGTCCTGGCCGCGGCTGACCGAGGCGCGCTCCACGGCCTCCAGCTGGTCCGTGAGGATCGACTTGGAGTCGTGCAGCAGCCGGCCGACGAGCGTGGACTTGCCGTCGTCGACGGAGCCGGCGGTGGCGAACCGCAGCAGGGTGGTGGCCGAGAGTTCCTCGGGCGTGGTCGTGCTCATGCTTAGAAGTACCCCTCGCGCTTACGGTCTTCCATCGCGGCCTCGGAGAGCTTGTCGTCGGCGCGGGTGGCGCCGCGCTCGGTGAGCCGGGACGCGGCGATCTCGGTGATGACCTGATCCAGGGTCACCGCATCCGAGTCGACGGCACCCGTGCAGGACATGTCGCCGACGGTCCGGTAGCGGATGAGCCGCTTCTCGACGGTCTCGCCGTCCTTCGGCCCGCCCCACTCACCGGCGGTCAGCCACATGCCGGACCGCTGGAACACCTCGCGCTCGTGGGCGAAGTAGATCTCCGGCAGCTCGATGCCCTCGCGGGCGATGTACTGCCACACGTCCAGCTCGGTCCAGTTGGACAGCGGGAACACGCGCACGTGCTCGCCCGGCGCGTGCCGGCCGTTGTACAGGTTCCACAGCTCCGGCCGCTGGCGGCGCGGGTCCCACTGCGAGAACTCGTCCCGCAGAGAGAACACGCGCTCCTTGGCGCGGGCCTTCTCCTCGTCGCGCCGCCCCCCGCCGAAGACCGCGTCGAACTTCTCGCTCTGGATCTTCTCGGTCAGCGGCAGCGTCTGCAGCGGGTTGCGGGTGCCGTCCGGACGCTCCTTGAGCACACCACGGTCGATGTAGTCCTGCACGGACGCGACATGGAGCCGCAGGTTGTGCTTCTCGGCCGTACGGTCGCGGTACTCGATGACCTCGGGGAAGTTGTGTCCCGTGTCCACATGCAGCAGCGAGAAGGGGATCGCCGCGGGAGCGAACGCCTTCAGCGCCAGATGCAGCATGACGATCGAGTCCTTGCCGCCGGAGAACAGGATCACCGGCCGCTCGAACTCACCCGCCACCTCGCGGAAGATGTGCACCGCCTCGGACTCGAGAGCGTCCAGGTGGCTCAGCGCGTACGGGCCGGCGCCGTCGGAGTTGTCGGCTGCCTCGTGGACAGTGGCCGCGGTCGTCATGCGAGACCCCTTTCGGTGAGCAGCGCGTACAGCGCGGCAGCGGACTCCTGCACGGTCTGGGTGTGCGACTCGATCCGCAGATCGGGCGTCTCGGGCTCCTCGTACGGGTCGTCGACCCCGGTGAGTCCCGAGATCTCGCCGGCCGCCTGCTTGGCGTACAGCCCCTTCACGTCGCGTACGGAGCACACCTCGACAGGAGTGGCGACGTGCACCTCGACGTACGCCGTGCCCTCGGTCTCGTGGCGCTTGCGCACCGCGTCGCGGCTGTCCGCGTAGGGGGCGATGACCGGGACCAGGGCCTTCACGCCGTTCGACGCGAGCAGTTCGGCGACGAAGCCGATGCGCTGCACGTTGGTGTGCCGGTCCTCGCGGCTGAAGCCCAGGCCCGCCGAGAGGAACTCACGGATCTCGTCACCGTCCAGGACCTCCACGCGGTGGCCCTCGTCGCGCAGCCGGCCCGCCAGCTCGTGCGCGATGGTGGTCTTGCCGGCGCTCGGCAGACCTGTGAGCCAGATGGTGGCCCCAGTCACGTGCTTCTCCTGCCCCTGGTCGTTCGACTCGTCGTTCGTCTGGTGCGTCGCTGTGCTCGTCATTCGTGCAGCCCGCACTCGGTCTTGGCGCGGCCCGCCCAGCGGCCGGCGCGTGCGTCCTCGCCCTCCAGCACCCTGCGCGTGCAGGGCGCGCAACCGACCGACGCGTAGCCGTCCATCAGCAGCGGGTTGGTGAGGACGCCGTGCTCGGTGACGTACGCATCCACGTCGTCCTGCGTCCAGCGGGCGATCGGCGAGATCTTGACCTTCTGCCGCTTCTCGTCCCAGCCGACGACCGGGGTGTTCGCCCGGGTCGGGGACTCGTCGCGGCGCAGGCCCGTCGCCCACGCGTCGTACTTGGTCAGCCCCTCCTCCAGGGGCCTCACCTTGCGCATCGCGCAGCACAGGTCGGGGTTGCGGTCGTGCAGCTTCGGGCCGTACTCGGCGTCCTGCTCGGCCACCGTCTGGCGCGGCGTGAGGGTGATGACGTTGACGTCCATCACGGCCTCGACGGCGTCCCGGGTGCCGATGGTCTCCGGGAAGTGGTAGCCGGTGTCCAGGAACACGACGTCGACGCCGGGCATCGCGCGCGAGGCGAGGTGGGCGACCACCGCGTCCTCCATCGAGGAGGTCACGCAGAAGCGCTTGCCGAAGGTCTCGGCGGCCCACTGGAGGATCTCGAGCGCGGAGGCGTCCTCGAGGTCGCGCCCAGCCTGCTCGGCCAGCGCCTTGAGGTCCTCGGTCTTCTGCTCGTCTGCCTGAATCGTCGTCATATCTCGTCCCCTCCACCGTCGGTGCGCTGAAGACCCCGGGCGAGGAGCCCGAGGAACTTCAACTGGAAGGCTCGATTGCATGCCGCGCATTCCCACGCGCCGTGTCCCTGCTCGCTCGGACGCAGGTCCTCGTCGCCGCAGTAGGGGCAGTAGAAGGGAGCCGCGCGCTCGCTCATGCTGCCTCCTTTGTTTCGCTCACTGCGCTCACGACAGCGACTCCTCGCTGGCGCGAGCCGCCCAGGTGGCGAACCGCTCGCCGTCCTCGCGCTCCTCCTGGAAGCGCTTGAGGACGCGCTCGACGTAGTCGGGCAGCTCGTCGGAGGTGACCTTCAGGCCGCGCACCTTGCGGCCGAAGCCGGCCTCCAGGCCCAGCGCACCGCCCAGGTGCACCTGGAAGCCCTCGACCTGGTTGCCGTCGTCGTCCAGGACCAGCTGGCCCTTGAGACCGATGTCCGCGACCTGGATACGGGCGCAGGCGTTCGGGCAGCCGTTGATGTTGATGGTGATCGGCTCGTCGAAGTCCGGGATGCGGCGCTCCAGCTCGTCGATCAGCGAGGCGCCACGGGCCTTGGTCTCGACGATGGCCAGCTTGCAGAACTCGATGCCGGTGCAGGCCATCGTGCCGCGCCGGAACGGGGAGGGCTTGACGGTGAGGTCCAGCGCCTCGAGACCCTCGACCAGCGACTCGACCTTCGACTCCTCCACGTCGAGCACGATCATCTTCTGCTCGACGGTCGTACGGAGCCGGCCCGAGCCGTGCGCCTCGGCCAGCTCGGCGATCTTCGTGAGGGTCGTGCCGTCGACGCGGCCGACGCGCGGTGCGAAACCGACGTAGAACCGGCCGTCCTTCTGCCGGTGCACACCGACGTGGTCGCGCCAGCGCTCGACGGGCTGGGCGGGCGCCGGGCCGTCGTTCAGCTTGCGCTTGAGGTACTCGTCCTCGAGGACCTGGCGGAACTTCTCGACGCCCCAGTCGGCGAGCAGGAACTTCAGGCGGGCGCGGGTGCGCAGCCGGCGGTAGCCGTAGTCGCGGAAGATCGAGATGACACCTTCGTAGACGTCCGGGACCTCGTCCAGCGGGACCCAGGTGCCGAGGCGCTGGCCGATCTTGGGGTTGGTGGACAGACCGCCGCCGACCCAGACGTCGAAGCCGGGCCCGTGCTCGGGGTGGTTCACACCGACGAACGCGACGTCGTTGATCTCGTGCGCCACGTCGAGCAGCGGAGAACCGGAGATGGCGGACTTGAACTTGCGCGGCAGGTTCGAGAAGTCCTTGTTGCCGATGATCCGGCGGTGGATCTCCTCGAGGGCCGGGGTGCCGTCGATGATCTCGTCGGCGGCGATTCCGGCGACCGGAGAGCCGAGGATCACGCGGGGAGTGTCACCGCAGGCCTCGGTCGTGGACAGCCCGACGGCCTCAAGGCGGTTCCAGATCTCGGGGACGTCCTCGATACGGATCCAGTGGTACTGGACGTTCTGCCGGTCCGTGATGTCGGCCGTGCCGCGCGCGAACTCCTGGGAGATCTCACCGATGACGCGCAGCTGCTCGGTGGTCAGCCGGCCGCCGTCGATGCGCACACGCAGCATGAAGTACTCGTCGTCGAGCTCCTCCGGCTCCAGGATGGCGGTCTTGCCGCCGTCGATCCCGGGCTTGCGCTGGGTGTACAGCCCCCACCAGCGCATACGGCCCCGCAGGTCGTTGGGGTCGATCGAGTCGAAGCCGGTCTTGGAGTAGATCGTCTCAATGCGTGTCCGCACATTGAGACCGTCGTCGTCCTTCTTGAACTGTTCGTTGCCGTTGAGCGGGGTGAAGTGGCCCACGGCCCACTGGCCCTCACCACGGTGACGGCTCGCCTTGCGGCGGGGCGCGGCGGAGGGCTTAGGAGGGGTGGCGGCCATGGTTCTACGTCCTTCGGGACAGCGGGAAAGCGGCTCTGACCTGTGCGTACGGGTGCATGCTCGAGATGCTCGAGACAGGCGCGTCATTGCGCAGGAAAGTCTTGAGACAGGGGGGATCGCGGCGTTGCTGGACTGTCAGCCCGCCGGACAGATCGCGCTGGACATGCGGCCGAGGTCGACGTGCCGCCGACTCACCAAGGCAATTCCAGCTCGAGACATGACGGAAGCGTGTCACGGGGATCTCCGGACAGTCCACCGTCATCCAAGATGTGGACACCCTTGTCTCGCTTCATGAGACAAGGGTGTCGCCGGTCACACTGTGCTGCCGCCCGGGTCGCAAAGGGTGCCCGCGGGTGGCAGTGCGCGGGCCTCAGATGGCGTACGCGCCCGGCCATGGGCCCGGCATCGGCACCTCCGGCTCCTCCTCGACCTTGGTCTCGAACAGAGTGAAGCCGCGCCGGAGGTAGTTGTCCATAGCGTGCTCACCGTCCTTGCTGCAGGTGTGCAGCCACACACGCTTGGTCGGCGCACGACCCGGCCACCGCTCGGCCAGGTCCCAGGCGCGTGCGACGCCGTGGCTGAGCAGATGGCCGCCGAGCCGACGGCCGCGGAACGCCGGGATCAGCCCGAAGTAGACGATCTCGACGACTCCCTCGTCCTGGGCTTCGAGCTCCACGTATCCGGCGGGGGTGCCCTTCTCGTACACGACCCAGGTCTCCGTCCCCGGCCGGTTCAGGACTTCCTGCCACTGGGCGTACGTCAGGCCCAGCCGGTCCGTCCAGCGGATGTCCCCGCCGACCGCCGTGTAGAGGAACCTGCTGAACTCGGGTGAAGGCACCTCGGCCCGCACGATCCGGACGTCCCCCTCCGGAGCGGCCGAGGGCCGCAGATCGGACGGAGAGGTCTGCTCGAGGGACCACGTGGTCACAGTGATGCTCATGCGCGCCAGGGAACCATGTGGCCGCCCCTCGTTCCAAAGCGGACGCGGCAGCGTCGTGGAGCCCGGTTCACGGATGGAGGAAGTGTGGCGAAGAGCACACGGCGTCGACACATACGCGGCGACCAGCGGTGGTCCGCCGTGTCGGGACGCCCCGACATCCATTGGCCAAAGGTCGTGCACCGGGGCGGGGGCAAAACCGTGAGCGGGGGGAAGCTTGGGCGTAGGGTGGTCCGCCTCGGGGAGAGATGTACCGCCTGGGGTGGAGGGGGCAGGGCATGGCGGGCGAAGCCCGGATCCTCATGGTCGACGACCACGAGGGCAACCTCTTCGCGCTGGAGAGCGCCCTGACTCCGCTGGGCCTCCCGCTCGAGCGAGCCCTCGGCGGTGACGAGGCCCTCAAGATCATCCTGCGCGGCGGCATCGGGCTCGTCCTGCTGGACGTCGTGATGCCCGACGTCAGCGGCCTGGACGTCGTGCGCTACATGAGCCGCCTGGAGCAGACGCAGGGCATCCCCGTCATCCTCCTCACCGGTCTCGGCCAGGACTCCCAGATCTCGACGGCGGCACTGCAACTCGGCGTCGCCGACCTCGTCGTCAAGCCGGTCGACCCCTGGGCACTGCGTATGAAGGCCCGCTACCTGTATGCGGCACACCAGCGGATGAGGTCGCTGGAACAGGAACTGGTAACACTGCGCGGACGGAAGGGGACGGGGGCCGGGGGCGCGGCGGTGTCCGGCCCCCGCACCGGGACCGGCTCCGGGACCGGGACGGTGTCCGGCTCCCGGACAGGGTGCGGCACCGTGGCGGCGGCCGAGGCCGGAGCGCCGACGGCGAAGCCGAGGCCCGCGGCGGCGGTCCGCCCGGGCGGGGTCGGCTGAGGCATCGGGCGCGGGCATCGGCTGGTCATGCCGGCCGAAGGCGTCGAGCGGTGCCCGAAGGTACCCGCTCGGGCACGCGCCGCCTCTGAAGCCGCTTGCGCCCGCTGACGATGACGCCGGTGGCCCGACGTGGCATCGGCCAGGGCCGGGAGGGCGTCGATGGGCGGATCGGCCCAGGTGATCGGGGCGTCACGACTTGTGGGCGCCCGAGGTCAGCGTGTCGTCGCGCGGGTGCTGCGCACCGCAGGGGCCGTCGAGTGCGGCAGCAGGTGTGCCGGGTGGTCCGGTGTGATCACCTTGACGTCGACGTCCTCGCGGAAACGGTACGGGCGGTGGGCGAGCAGGGGCCCGAGATAGCGGCGGACCCGGGACAGCTCCGCGCGTACCGTCACCGTGCGCGCCGGATCGCCGAACATGTCCCCGGCGAGCGCGGACGCACTGCGTCCGGCCCGGTTCGTGGCCAGGAGGTAGAGCAGCTCGGCATGGCGCGGGCTCAGTGCGTGTGACCACGTGCCCGCGCCGCCCGTCACCGTCACCGACCAGCGGCGGGCGTTGCTCACATCCAGCACGATCCGGGTGGCGCTCTCCGCCTCCGGCTCCTCCGCAGCCCGTACGAGCCATCCGCCCGGCAGCGGCTCCACCGTGCAGGTGCCGAGCGACGGCAGCCACGTACGACCGGCGGAGAACGATCTGGGCAGTGCCAGCCGGCGCACGGGCGGCATCCCGGTCACCGCCGCCGTCCAGCCGTGCACGTCGACGGCGAGGGCGCGTCCGGTCATCCGGGCCAGCATCGGCGCGGCGACCGAACGCAGCCGGTCGAGCGACGACAGATGCAGATGGCGCAGCTCGGCCTCGGCGAGCCGGGTCACCGAGGTGACCAGCGCCAGCGTCGCCGGATGCATGGTGTCGAGCGGGCCGCTGATGTCGATGACCCCCAGCAGCCGGCCGTCCCGCGGGTCGGTGAGCGGCGCGCCGGTGCACGTCCACGAGTGGTGCGTACGGACGAAGTGCTCCGCCGAGAACACCTGCACGGGCCGGCGCGCGATGAGCGGCGTGCCGATCCCGTTCGTACCGACGACGTCCTCCGACCACTCCGCGCCGACCTCGAAACCGTGCCCGTCGGCCTTCCGCAGTACCGAGGCGCTGCCCTCCCGCCACAGGACGCGGCCCTCGCCGTCCGCCACGACCATGATGTGCTGCGCAGCGTCCGCGACCGAGACGAGCCCTTCCCGCAGGACCGGCAGGACCTGCGCGAGCGGTGAGGACCTCCGGCGGTGCTCGATCTCCTCCACGGAGAGCAGCCCCGTACGGAAGTCGTGGTCGGGGTCGACACCGCTGTGCAGCATGCGGTCCCACGACTCGCCGATCACGGGACGCGGGACCAACGGCGGCTGCTGCCCGGAGAGCGCGGCAGCGCGCACGCCCTTGAGCAGCCGCGTGGCCTGGGCCGCGTCCATGGCGGCGAGTCTGACCAGGTCGATCGTCGGAGTCGTCACCGGATCCTCCCCAAAACCGCCGACGCCCGGATACCGAGGGTTGTGCACCCGCTACACATCCTCCCCTCTCGGCGCCCTGAAAGGGCGTCAGCGGGCGGATACGTTGCAACCTTCTGCAACTCTGGCGAACGGCCGCCGGTTGCCCGAAGCTTGGGGTTGCTCCTGGGAAAGGAGCCACGGCTGCGGGGGTGGTGCGGTGTCGGCGCGGCACCACCCCCGTGACACCGTCACCTCGCGTGTGGCCCGACCCGCGACGGCGGCCCACCGGCCGCGCCCGAGCCCTCAGCCCACCGGCCGCGCCCTCTCCACCACCGAGCCCAGGTCCAGACTGTGCGGCAGCGTGCCGAAGGCCGTGCCCCAGTCGCCGCCCAGGCGTGAGGCGCAGAACGTGTCGGCGACCGCCGGTGGGGCGTACCGCACCAGCAGCGAGCCCTGCAGAACCAGCGCCATGCGCTCCACCAGCCGCCGGGCGCGGGCCTCGATGCCGTCCAGGTCGGCGAGTTCGGTCAGGAGGTCCTTGATGGCGGCGTCGAGGCGGTGGTCCGCGCCGCGGGCCTGGCCCACCTCCTGCAGGAAGGCGTTCAGCGCCTGCGGCTCGCGCTGCAACGCCCGCAGGACGTCAAGGGCCTGTACGTTCCCCGAGCCCTCCCAGATGGAGTTGAGCGGCGACTCGCGCAGCAGCCGGGGCATGCCCGACTCCTCCACGTAGCCGTTGCCGCCGAGGCACTCCAGGGCCTCGGCGGCGACCGGCGTGCAGCGCTTCGTCACCCAGTACTTGGCGGCCGGCACCGCGATTCGCAGGAACGCACGCTCCTGCTCACTCCCGTCGTCGTACGCTGCCGCAAGCCGCATCCCGAGCGTGGTCGCGGCCTCCGACTCCAGGGCCAGATCGGCCAGTACGTTGCGCATCAGCGGCTTGTCGATCAGCTTGCCGCCGAACGCCTCGCGGTAGGTGCAGTGGTGTACGGCCTGGGCGACGGCCTGGCGCATGATCGCGGCCGCGCCGAGTACGCAGTCGAGGCGGGTCGCCGCCACCATCTCGATGATGGTGCGCACCCCGCGCCCCTCGTCCCCGACCCGCTGCGCCCACGTCCCGTCGAACTCGACCTCGCTCGACGCGTTCGACCGGTTGCCGAGCTTGTCCTTGAGGCGCTGGATAGCGAACGGGTTGCGCGTCCCGTCCTCCAGGACGCGCGGTACGAGAAAGCACGTCAGGCCCTCGGGCGCCTGCGCCAGTACCAGAAAGCCGTCCGACATCGGAGCGGAGCAGAACCACTTGTGTCCGGTGAGTGTGTACTCGCCGTCCACCGCGAGCGGCCGCGCGGCAGTCGTGTTCGCCCGTACGTCGCTGCCGCCCTGCTTCTCCGTCATCCCCATGCCGAAGAGCACGCCGGCCTTTTCCGCGGCCGGCCGCAGCCCCTCGTCGTAGATGAGCGAGGTGAGCCGCGGCTCCCACTCGGCTGCCAGTTTCGGGTCCGTGCGCAGGGCGGGCACCGCCGCATGCGTCATCGACAGGGGGCAGCCGTGCCCCGCCTCGACCTGCGACCACACCACGAACCCGGCCGCCCGCCGCACATGCCCGCCGGGCCGCGTCCAGGCCGCCGTCAGACCCGCCGAGACGCCCTTGGCGAGCAGCCGGTGCCACGACGGATGGAACTCGACCTCGTCGATGCGGTTCCCGTACCGGTCGTGAGTGCGCAGCTTCGGCGGGTTCTCGTTGGCGAGGACGCCCCACTCCTGGGCCTGCGCGGAGCCCGCGGTCCGGCCGAGCCCCGACAGGTCCTCGTTTACCTCGTCGAGCAGCCCGGGATCGACATGTCGCTCGACCGCTTCTTCCAAGGCCCGGTCGGCCTCGAAAACGTCATAGCCCACCAGGGGCGGAGCCTGGTTGGTCACTGTGTGTGTGGTGGCTGCCATATCGATACGGTAAGGAGGTGCACCAGGCAAAAGAAACACCTGAACGGCCGTCCGGCCGTCTTCTCCGCGCCCGCGCTATGTACCGGAACATGTCCAAGCGCAGGACGGCCTGGCTGCTGATCAAGGACACCGTCGACTCGTGCATGGAGTACCGGGTCCTCGGTCTTGCGGCGGAAGCGGCGTTCTTCACGCTGCTGTCCGTACCGCCGCTGCTGCTGAGCATGATCGGACTGCTCGGCTACGTCGACGACTGGACGGGCGCCGACACCATCGCCAGCCTGCAGACCAATCTGCTGGAGGCGTCCCGTACCGTCCTGTCCGACCGGGGCGTCAACGAGATCGCCCGGCCCATCCTCGAGGACGTGATGCGCGGCGGCCGCCCGGACGTCATCTCGATCGGCTTCCTCTTCGCCCTGTGGTCGGGCTCGCGCGCGGTCAACGTCTTCATCGACACGATCACCGTGATGTACGGCCTCGACGGGGTGCGCGGCATCGTCAAGACGCGGCTGCTGGCGTTCCTGCTCTTCATAATCGCGCTGCTGATCGGCTCGGTTGCGCTGCCGCTGATGGTGGCCGGGCCCGACGCGGTGCTCGAGCTCTTGCCGGTGTCCACGTCGATCGTGCAGGTCCTGTACTGGCCGGTCGTGATCGTCCTGTCGATCGTCTTTCTGACGACGCTGTACCACGTGTCGGTGCCGGTGCGGTCGCCCTGGGTGGAGGACACCCCGGGAGCGCTGGTGGCGCTCGGGATGTGGGTGCTGGGCAGCTTCCTGCTGCGCATCTACCTGACGAACACGGTGGAGGGGCCGACCACCATCTACGCCTCGCTCGCCGCGCCCGTCGCCGTGCTGCTGTGGATCGGCGTCTCCGCGTTCGCGGTGCTGGTCGGGGCCGCGGTCAATGCCGCCATCGACCGGGTGTGGCCGTCGGTGGCGACGGCCACGGCACGTGCCGCCAACGAGCGGATGCGGGAGGCGCAGGCCGCCGAGTACGTGGCCCGCGCCCAGGCGCGGCACGCCCACGACGACGATCCGGACGACCCGGGCATGCCCTCCGAGTTCCCGGAGCGCTGGTCGAAGTTCCTGCCGCCGGACGATGTGACGTCGCGGCTGCGGGCCCATGCGAGGACGCACACGAAGCCACACGCGAAATCGCAAGCGAAGCCAGAAACACACGGGCAAGCCGAGGCGGAGGCGAACCGGCAGACGCAGCCGGAGGTGAACCGGCAGACGCAGCCGGGAGTGAACGGGCAGGCCCAGCCCCCGGCGACGAAGAACGGCGAGGCGCCGCCGTGGCGGGAGCTCGGAGGGCGCTGAGACCGCGGGGGTTCGGAGGGCGCTGAGGTGGTGAGATCTGCTCGACGCTGTCGGGGCGCCACCGGCCCGGCGCCCTCGGGACCGCCCGGCCTCGGCGCCCTGCGGGTCGCACCGCATGAGCGCCCTGCGGACCCCACGGTCTCAGCGCCCTCTCCGAGCTCCCGCCACGGCCTCGGCGCCCCCGTGGCTCCCTCGCACCCCCCGAACCCACAGCCCGAGCGCCCGCCAGTGCCGCTGCACGGACACGGGGGCGGGTGCGTCCACCTGTCGGCCCTGACAGGCTCGTCCTCAAGCCGCGGACGGGCTGAAATCAGCCCGTCCGGGGGCACCTCGCAGCGTTAGCCGGCGCAGCTTGAGGACGAGGCGTCGCGGAGGCCTGGGCCCGGGCACCCCCCGGCCCGGGCACCCCCGACCGGGCCCCACCCCCGTCACGCATCAAGCCGAACCCGCAGCGGCCTCCTCCGCCGAGATCCGCGGCCGATCGGCCGCCGCCTTCAGGCGTGCGGTCGTCGCCGGGTCGGACGGGCGGCGGGTGTGCCAGTCGGTGATCGCCTGATACGCGGCCGCGACCTCGAGGAGCCGGTCCTCCTCGTAGGGCCGGCCGCCCAGGATCGCGCCGACGGGCACGCCTTCGCCGTCGAAGCCGATCGGGAAGCCGATCTCGGGCAGGCCCAGGATGTCGAACGGGACGGGCCCCGTCTGCAGCAGTACGTCGCACCCGTCGTCACCGAAGATGCCGTCGAGGACCTCCCGCAGCAGATGGTTCTTGGCGCGCTGCGCCGTGATCCACTCGTCGCCGGAGAGCATCAGCCCTTGCAGCCAACTCAGCAGCGACACACCGAACTTGTTCGGGTCGGTGCGCAGCCAGTGGCGGAACGGCTCGGTCCGCTCGGCCAGCCGCGCGGCGTTGAACGTGCCGGTCAGCAGTGCCCAGTCGGCCGGATAGGCGACGTCCACAAGCGTCACGCCCGGGATCGCGTCCAGCGCGTCGAGGAACGCACCGCGCAGTTCCTTCCGCGCGCTCAGGAAGTCCGCCGGTACGCCGATCCGCGTGGCCCGGCGCATGCGTACCGCGCCACCCCGCGAGGTGACGGGGGTCGCGGCACGGACGAGGTCGGGCACGTCCGGCAGCCCGAGTGTGCGCGGGTCCGCCGCGTCAGGTCCGGCCATGACCTGAAGCATGATCGCGGCATCCATGGCGTCCCGGGCGAGCGGCCCCGCGTGGTCGCGCGTGAACGACAGCGGAATCACGCCGTGCAGCGAGACGCGCCCCATGGTGGGCTTCAGACCGGTCAGGTTCTGCTGGTTGGACGGCAGCACGATGGAGCCGCCGGTCTGGGTGCCGATGGACGACGACGCCAGACGCGCGGCCACGGCGCACGCGGGACCGGTAGACGAGCCGCCCGGGTCGACGGCCGGGTCGTCCGGAGTCCAGGCGTTGACGGTCGTGACCGTGCCGTTCGGCTTCGTGGCACGCGTGGTGGCGAGCGGTCCCATCTGGCCCTTGCCCAGCACGATCCCGCCCGCCCCCGTCAGCCGGGCCACGGCAGTGGCGTCCTCGTCCGGGACGAAGTCCTCGAAGACGTACGAGTTGCAGCGCGTCGGCACACCGGCCGTGAAGTAGTTGTCCTTGACGCACAGCGGAATGCCGCGCAGGACGCCTCTCGGCCCCTCGCCGCGGTCGGCCCTCCGCGCCGCCGCCAGCGCGGCATCCCCGGTCACCTCCGCGTACGCCTGGTACGTGGAGTCGTACCGCTCGATCCGCTCCAGATACGCCTGCACCAGATCGGTGGCCGTCAGCTTGCCGCGCCGCATGAGCACGACAGCCTCGGCGAGCGTCGCTTCGGACGGGTCGCTCAGGGCGGCCGGCCGGACGTCGACGGGGATGTCCCGGGGGTCGACGTCGGAGGCTCCTGATGCCGCTGCAGGGGACGAGGCGGCCTGCGCGGGGGTCGTCCCAAGAGCGACGGCGCCGCCCGCCACCGCGGCCGAAGACGCCAGGAACACCCGGCGGTTGAGAGCGCGACTCATCGCTCGCCCGCCTTCCCCGTCCAGGCCTCCGTGATGGACGGGTACAGCAGCGGCGGCGAGGCCTGCTGCGCGTACGCGGGGGTCTGCCCGGCCGGGGACCATCCGTTGATGGCCCCGGGCGTGGACGCGACGAACGAGCGCAGCGAGGCGAGCACTTGGTTCCGGGTCGGCACCCCGGTCTCCGGGTCGGGCTGCTCCGGAAGCAGCGACAGATCGAATCCGGCCAGCGCGAGCCTGGTCCGTATGTACGCGTCGAGCTGCTCCTGGGTGGGCGGTTGTACCTCGCTCAAGGCGGGCCTCCGTGGGTCGGCGTACGGGTGCGAATACGGACACATGTACGGGTGTGAGCGCGGACACGTGTACGGGACACCGGGACTCCATCACCGGCCCGTGAAGACCCCATTGAGCCCGTGCTTCACGGGAGTTACGGGGTCCGGGTGCATTCCGCAGAGTTCCCGCCGGGGGTCGTCTCCTTCCCGGCGGCGGCCCGTGGCCGGTGGCCGGCGGCGAGGAGTGACCGGCGCGACTGTCATGACCCGCCGAAAGCGGGGCAAGCCCTCCGTACGATGACGGTGTCCGCCGGGCGGTCAGGCCGGTGGGCGCGACGGTCACCGATCTCACCGGAACGAGGATCATGAGCAGCAGCACGCACTACGACGTCGTCGTCCTCGGCGCGGGCCCCGGCGGCTACACCGCCGCCGTCCGCAGTGCCCAGCTCGGACTGCGCACCGCGGTCGTGGAGGAGAAGTACTGGGGCGGGGTCTGCCTGAACGTGGGCTGCATCCCCTCCAAGGCCCTGTTGCGCAACGCCGAGTTGGCGCACATCTTCACCCGCGAGGCGAAGACCTTCGGTATCCGCGTGGACGGCCAGGTCAGCTTCGACTACGGGGAGGCGTTCCAGCGCAGCCGCACCGTGGCCGACGGCCGCGTCAAGGGCGTCCACTACCTGATGAAGAAGAACGGCATCACCGAGTACGACGGCCGCGGCACGTTCACCGACCCGGGTACCCTCCAGGTCGCCTTGTCGGCCGGCGGCACCGAGACGGTCACGTTCGACCACTGCATCATCGCGGCGGGCGCCGAGACGCGGCTGCTGCCCGGCACCTCACTGAGCGACCGCGTGGTGACGTACGAGGAGCAGATCCTCACCGACTCCCTCCCCGAGTCGATCATCATCGCGGGCGCGGGCGCGATCGGCGTCGAGTTCGCGTACGTCCTGCACAACTACGGGGTGCGCGTCACGATCGTCGAGTTCCTCGACCGCATGGTGCCGACGGAGGACGCCGACGTCTCCAAGGAGCTCGCCAAGCACTACCGCAAGCTCGGCATCGAGGTCCTCACGTCGACCCGTGTCGACGCCATCGACGACAGCGACCCGAACGCGAAGGTGAGGGTCACCGTCACCGGCAAGGACGGCGCGCAGAAGATCCTGGAGACCGACAAGGTCCTCCAGGCGATCGGCTTCGCGCCGCGTGTCAACGGCTATGGCCTGGAGAACGCGGGCGTACGGCTGACCGAGCGCGGGGCGATCGACGTCGACGGGCGCGGCCGCACCTCCGTCCCGCACATCTTCGCGATCGGCGACGTCACCGCGAAGCTGATGCTCGCGCACGCCGCCGAGGCCATGGCCGTCATCGCCGCCGAGACCATCGCGGACGCGGAGACGATGGAGGTCGACTTCACGATGATCCCGCGCGCCACGTACTGCCAGCCGCAGATCGCCAGCTTCGGCTGGACCGAGGCGCAGGCCCGCGAGCAGGGCTACGACGTGAAGGTCGCCAAGTTCCCGTTCACGGCCAACGGCAAGGCCCACGGCCTCGGCGACCCGGTCGGCTTCGTCAAGGTGATCAGCGACAACAAGTACGGCGAGCTGCTCGGCGCCCACCTCATCGGGCCCGAAGTCACCGAGCTGCTCCCCGAGCTGACGCTCGCCCAGCAGTGGGACCTGACCGTCCACGAGGTGGCCCGAAACGTGCACGCGCACCCGACGCTGGGCGAGGCGGTGAAGGAGGCGATCCACGGCCTCGCCGGTCACATGATCAACATGTGATGCCGCGAGTGGCGTCGGGATCCGGCGCCCGCCCCGCCCCGGTGCGGGTTCCCGCGGCAGCCCTCAGCTCGTGGGAATCCACACCCGCATCGCCCCCTCCGGGGCGGGAGGGGTGCCGGTCATGCGGCGCCGTCCTTGGCCGGTGTGGAGGGCACGCCGGCCCCCGACGGTCGTGCCTCCACCGCACGCAGATCGCGCACCGAGTCGCGGACCACCACATGGGTGCCCAGCAGCAGGTGTTCGTCCGGCCCGTCCGGATCGCGGCTGAGGGCCCTGCGTACGGCGAGGCGGCCCAGTTCCTCGTACGGGACGTGCACCGTGGTGAGGGCCGGGTGCAGATCGCGGGCGAAGGGGATGTCGTCGTATCCGGCCAGCGACACGTCGCCCGGCACGTCGAGGCCGGCCTCGTGCAGGGCGGTCAGCGCACCCGCGGCCACCATGTCGGTGGTGGCGAAGACGGCCGTGAACTCCAGCCCGTCCGCGAGGGCCCGGCGCATGCGGCGGTAGCCGGAGTCACGTGTGAAGTCGCCCGGCAGCCGGAGCGCCGGATCGGGGTCCAGGCCCAGCGTGCGGTGGGCCTCGGCATAGCCGCGGGCGCGGCCCTCCGCGGCGGAGTTTCCCGCCTTGCCCGCGAGCAGCAGGATGCGGCGGTGGCCTCGGGCGAGGAGGTGGGCGCACACGGCCTGGGCGCCGCCTTCGTTGTCGTACTCGATGACGGTGACCGGCGCCGCGTGCCCGAGCGGCGGGCGCCCGCACAGCACGAGCCGTGAGCCGACCGACCGCAGGGACTCGGCGATACGGGTCATGTCGTCCTGGTACTCGGGGGTGTCCGTCGCGCCGCCGACCAGGATCACCGCGGCGGCCCGCTGCGCCCGCATCATCTCGATGAACGCGAGCTGCTGTTCGGTGTCGCCTTCGGTGCTGCACACCAGGCAGAGGTGGCCGAGCCGGGTGGCCTCGCGCTCCACACCGTGTGCCATGTGCGCGAACGACGGGCCCGTGATGTCGTCCAGGACGAACGCCAGCGTCGGGGTGCCCGCCCCGGCGACGGCCTTGGCGCGTGCGTCGGCCACATAGTCGAGGTCCTGCACGGCCCGCATCACCCGGTTCCGGGTGGCCGTGCTCACCGGATAGTCGCCGCCGAGCACGCGGGACACCGTGGACGCCGACACCCCGGCCCGGGCCGCGACGTCCCGGATCGTGTGACGGCCCTCTGTCTGGGCGCTTCTCCTGGTCATGGCCCGGCTGACTCCCCTTTTCACCCCGCGAGAACCATGACGAGGCGGCGGCTCGGCAACCGGTTCCCGAAACGGAGGCTAGCAGCGCGGACGGCAGCGGACGAGAGGTGCGGAATCTCGAAAGTTTTCCGGCCGTGCCGAGGAGTGTTGTGCGGAACGGCCGATCTCCGGCATCTCGGCAACCACGTAGCAACCGGTTGTTACGGGGCAGTACGGGATGTGTAGGGTGCTCCGGGCCGGACGGCGCCGTGAGGGCGGCGAAGCCGCAGTTCGGGAGCTTGCGGGCGGTGGGCACCAGCCCGGCTACACCTGGGCGTCAGTCCGGCTACACCTCGGCGTCAGCCCGGCTACCCGGGGTGCGCCTCCGTTCGCCGCCCGCCGATCGCCTCGGCCAGGGCCGTGATCGCGTCGGGTCCCACCCGGCAGCAGCCCCCGATGAGCCGGGCGCCCGCCCGCTGCCAGCCCGTCAGCCGCTCGGTGGTGAACGTCGAGCGGCCGGTCCAGGCCCGGGCCTCGGCGTCCCAGGCCTCGCCGCTGTTGGGGTAGACGACGACCGGCTTCCCGGTGACCCGCGCGGCGGTCTCGACCGCGTGCTCCACATCGTCCGGGGCGCAGCAGTTCACGCCGACCGCGATGATCTCGTCCGCGTCGGCGGCGAGCGCGAACGCCTCGTCGAGCGGCTGACCGGCCCGCGTCCGGTCTCCGGCCACGCTGTACGAGAGCCACGCCGGTACGCCGAGGTTCCGCACCGCCCGCAGCAGCGCCCGCGCCTCGTCCGCGTCCGGGACGGTCTCCAGCGCCAGGACGTCGGGCCGGGCCGTGGCCAGCACCTCGAGCCGGGGCCGGTGGAACCGTTCCAGTTCGTCGACTGTCAGCCCGTACCGCCCCCGGTACTCCGAACCGTCCGCCAGCATCGCCCCGTACGGGCCGACGGACGCGGCCACCCACAGCTCCCGGTCGACCGGCTGCCGTCCGACGCCCCCGGCCTGCGCGCGCCGGGCGGCCTCGCGGCCCAGCTCGACGCTGAGCGCCAGCAGTTCGGCGGCCCGGTCCCGCGCGATGCCGCGCCGCGCGAACCCCTCGAACGTCGCCTGATAGCTGGAGGTGATCGCCACATCGGCGCCCGCCTCGAAGTAGCCGAGGTGCGCGGCGACGATCGCCTCGGGGTCCTCGGCGAGCAGCCGCGCCGACCACAGCTCGTCACTGAGGTCGTGGCCCGCGGACTCCAGCTGGTTGGACATGCCGCCGTCGAGCACGACGGTCCCGGCGGCGAGGGCTTCGGCGAGGGTGGTGTTGCCGGTCATGCGATTGACGGTAGTCGAGCCGGACCAGGAATCCACACCGCAGTGTGTCCAGTATGCGAACTGATCGACCACTATGTGGAATGCCGGGGATGCGCGATCATGATGGCAACAGACCGGTGGTCAGCAGGAGAGTTGAGACGAGGATGGGCGGCGCGACGCGTGCCATGGCACCGAAGCGCCGCCCACCCCTCACCTCGCCGCCGCGTGCCGCCCGCCGCCCCGCCTCTGCGCGCGCCTGCGCCTGAAAGCCGGGAACAGCAACCCGCCCAGCAGCAGGGGGATCAGCGTCAGCGGCCACCACGCGCGCGTGCTGTCGCCGTCGTCCTTCGCGGTCTGGGCCGCCAACGGCGCGTTGCCGGATCGCGCTGTGGCGGACGGCGTGGCGGAGGCGCGGGCCTTGGCCTTGGTGAGGACGACGTCGTTGCCGTCGCCGCCCCGGTAGCTGATGCGGTACTCGGTGCCCGCGACCTTCACCTTGGCGCCCTCCCGGAGACCCGCGAAGGCGCCGGTGGTCTTCGCCTTGCCGGTGTGGGAGAGCAGAGTGATCTTCTCGGCCGGCTTCTCGCCCGCGCCCTTCCCGGCCGTCACGTCGAGCTTCCCGGCGAGCTTGACCCGGCCGCCCACCTTGAGGGGCTTTCCGCCCGTACGTACGGCCAGCTCGCCGTCGGCGCCCTGCGCGTAATCGCCGGTGATCGTCAGCGCCCCTTCGACCCGGCCCTCATTGGTCACCGAGCCCGCCACGGTGCCCTTCCCGACGAGGGAGCGGCCGACCCGCAGCCCGCCCGCCGCAGCCTTCCGCACGTCCAGGCGCGCCCCCGAAGCCGTGAGCCGGATCGCCTTGCTGCGGGCCAGCGTGGTGTTCCCCGCGAGAGCGAGCGTGCCCTTGGTGACGGTCGTCGTGCCGGTGTACGTCACATCGCCGCTCAGCGTCGTCGTGGCGGCGCCGGACTGGCGGAAGGAACCACTGCCGCTGATCCGCGACAGCGATATCGCCGTGGAGGTGTTGCGGACGACGAGCGCCCCGTCATTCACGATCCGGCGGAGCTCCGTGCCGGTCATCAGCGAGCCGTCGCCGCCCTGCTTGCCCGAGCCGAGGCGCAGGACCGCCCGCTTCTCGATCGTCGTGGACCCGTCGTAGTACTGCTTGGCCGCGAAGGTGACGTCGTTGCCGGCGATCCCTTTGATGACGATGTCCCCGGCACCCGGCGCGGACAGCGTGTCGTGGAACCGGCCGCCGCCGATGGGGGCGCCGAGCGTCACGGGCCCGTTGTAGGCGAAGGTGAGCGTCGAGCGGGACCGGGCAGCCAGCAGGTTGATGTACACGGTCTCCGCGGTCCCCGGCATGAAGATCTTGTTCGTGGTGCCGTCGCCCCACTGCACGTTGGCGCCCTTGATGTTGGTGCCCCGTTTGTTGACGTTCTTCCGCGCGGGCGTCCAGTTCAGGGCCGGGTCGCTGAGCGAGGGATTGCTGTCGCCGCCCTGGTCCGACCAGCTGTACTGGCCGGTCAGGATGACCTTGCTGCCAGGCCGGGACTGGACGTTGATGTCGCTGCCGTACTCCCGCTGGTAGAAGTCCATCCCCATGGTGACGGTCTGGCCGAGCGGGGTGTCGACGGTCCAGGTGCCCTGGTTGAGGACCTTGCGGACGTTCGGGAGCGACGTCGCGAACTCGGGCCGTCCGGCGTTGACCTGCGTGCCGTTGTCGATCACCCCGGAGAAGGAGTGGGTGCCCGACAGGTCCCACGTGCCCCAGAGGAAGCGGGGCTGGGTGATCAGCCCGGAGCCGCTGATGGTGCCGAGGTTGTAGGCGCTCTTCAGGGAGAGCCGCAGGGTGCCGTCGACCCGGATGTTGTCCTGGTTGAGCCGGAACGCCGGGGTGTTGTACGGGAAGTGGCCGATCAGCCCGGTCGTTCCGCCGTTGCCGTACTGCAGGGTCGCGCCGCGCTCGACTGTGACCGCGGGCGGGTCCGGGTTGGTCGTGGTCACGTACGGGTGGTTGCCGCCCTGCGTGGTCACCTTCTGCCGCTGCCGGGACTTCGGCAGGGTGAAGTCGCTGTCCTTGGTGAGGACGAGCGTCCCGCTGCCGCGCACGGTGAGCGTGCCCTCGCCGCGGAACACCCCGTCGTACGTGGTCGTGCCGGCCGGCACGGTGACGACCGCGTCGCCGTCGAGCGTCACATCGCGGTCGGCGAGCACCGCAGCCGTCACGTCCTGTGCCCCCGCGGGCGCCGCCATCGCGTACGGTGCCGGGCCCACCACGTTCGTCGTCACGACGATCGCCGCCAGGGCCCCTACTGCTGCTGCTGCTGCCTTACGGGCATTGCTGTTCACACTCGGGAGACGGGGACCGCGCCGCACCGATAACAGAAATCTGCGCACGGAAATCTGCGTACGAAAATCTGGGGGACCGAGGTCGCTCCTGACCCGTTGACCTCCCTGTAACACACCCTTACCGTTTCGACGTTCGGAATGGCAGATTCGGTTCGAAATGCCGATCGCTCCGCATCAGATCCGATCCGTCCCCACCGGAAAGGTAGATGCCCCATGCGCCGCAGTGACGACGACCAGCCCGAAGTCCCCAGCCGCAGACTCGCGCTGAAGGGCGCAGCCCCTGGCCGCGGACGCCCCTGTCCACTGTGCGACTTCGCCCGCCACTCACTGAAGGAGAGCACCTGAGATGAGACGTGCGTATGCGATCCTCCTCGCCCTGTGCTGTGCCATCGCCGCCGCGTTAGCGACAGCGAGCCCGGCCTCGGCGGCACCGCAGACCATCAGCAACGGCACGCAGTTCACGGACACGTCCGGCGCCGCCGTCCACGCGCACGGCGGCGGTGTCATCAAGGTCGGCTCGTACTACTACTGGTTCGGCGAGCACCGCAACGCCGACAACACCTTCCGGTATGTGGACGCCTACCGCTCCACCGACCTGAAGAACTGGGAGTTCCGCAACCACGTCCTGACCCAGTCCACCGACCCGGAACTCGCCGTGGCCAACATCGAGCGGCCCAAGGTCATGTACAACGCGTCCACCGGCAAGTTCGTCATGTGGATGCACAAGGAGAACGGCTCCGACTACAGCGAGGCCCGCGCCGCCGTCGCCGTCTCCGACACCGTCGACGGCGACTACACCTGGCAGGGCAGCTTCCGCCCGCTCGGCCAGCACATGTCCCGTGACATCACGGTCTTCGTCGACACCGACGGCACCGGCTACATGATCTCCGCCGCCCGCGAGAACTACGACCTGCACATCTACCGGCTGACCGCCGACTACACCGGCATCGCCGCCCTGGTCGCCAACCCCTGGCCGGGCGGCCACCGCGAGGCCCCGGCCCTGTTCAAGCGGAACGGCGTCTACTTCATGCTGACGTCGGGCGCGACCGGCTGGAACCCCAACCAGCAGCAGTACGCCACCGCGACGAACCTCGCCGGGACGTGGTCCGCCATGGCGAATGTCGGCGACTCCACGGCGTACGGCTCGCAGACGACGTACGTGCTTCCTGTGCAGGGGAGTTCGGGCACCTCGTATCTCTACATGGGCGACCGCTGGGGCAACTCCTTCGGTGGGACGGTCAACGACTCCCGCTACGTCTGGCTGCCGCTGACCTTCCCGACCTCCACCTCGATGTCCATGTCCTGGTCTCCGGAGGTCACCGTCGACACGGCCGCCGGAACGGTCACCGGGACGAGCGCCACGTACAACACGCTGATCGCCCGTCACTCCTCCAAGTGCGCCGACGTGACCAGCCAGTCGCTGTGGCAGGGCGCCCAGATCAAGCAGTACGACTGCAACGGCGGCAACAACCAGAAGTACTGGTTCAAGTCCGTCGGCAGCGGCTACTACCAGCTGATGGTCCGGGGCAGCTCCCTGTGCGTGCAGGAGAACGCAAGCACGGTCACCCAGGAGAACTGCAACGCCTCCGCGACCAGCCAGCAGTGGTCGCTCACCACCACCGGCTCCTACGTCAACGTCAAGTCCCGCGCGACCGGCGAATGCCTGGACGTCAACGGCGCGTCCACCGCCAACTCCGCCGCGATCATCACGTACATCTGCAACGGAGGAACCAACCAGCAGTGGACGCGCGGAACATGAGACCTGCTAGGGCAGCAGGTCGATCGCGTCGATCGACGTGCCCGCGCTGAGATAGCCCGTCGACCCCGAGCCGCTCACCACGTTGATCTTCAGGGTGTTGTACTGGCTGGTGTCCGTGCTCCAGGCACTGGCCGGGATGCTGTAGGTGAACGTGTGGTTGTTGCCCCGGTACGAGCCGCAGGTCAGGGACCGCGTGCTCGGCTGGGTGGGCGGTGAGGGGATCGCCGACGTCCAGGCGTCGTTGACGACGACCTGCGGTCGGCCGTTCGAGAAGGCCGTCGTCACGCCGATGCGCAGGGTGTGCGCGGCGGCGGCCTGCGCCGCGGTCAGCTTGAAGTAGACGATGATCCCGCTGTTGACGTCCTTCCAGAGGTAGCAGGGGAAGGCCGACGTCTCGCTGCCGCTGCCGATCACCACGTTGCCGGTCCACGAGGCGCCCCGGGCGTCGGACGGATGCGCGTACGTCATCAGCTCCGCGTTCTTGAAGCCGCTCGGGGTGCCGTTCCAGTCGCCGATCCGCCAGATCGCGCTCGCGTTGCCCGGGTCGTTCGAGGACGGGATGGTGAGCGTGTTGAGGGTGGTCGTGGCGCCCGCGGTGACGGTCACCGAGGTGGTGTGGACGGCGAGTTCGCCCTTGTAGATGGTGAGGCTGTACGTGCCCGGCAGCACACCTCCGATGGAGAAGTAGCCGTCCGAGGCGCGGGCCGAGCCCCAGTACTGCGCCGCCGAGTTGGCCAGCCCCACCGTGTACGGGTACGACGTGTTCCGGCCCGCGATGCCGACGCCCGCGACCCTGCCCCGCCCGCTCGCCGGCACGTACCCGGAGATGCCGAGCGAGTCCGCCCACGGGGTGGTGAGGGAGCCCGGGAACAGCGACGAGGAGGGCGCGCCGCCGTCCGTGAAGGCGATGACGTACGGGCCCTGGAGGCCGAACCGCTGGTCCTCGGTCTGGCTCTGGGCGTAGTACAGGATCTCGTACAGGCCGCCGCCGTCCGCGCTCTGATGCCGCAGCAGGGAGCGGTAGAACGGACCGCCGGAGGCCTTCTCGTGGTTGCTGCGCACGATCCACAGGCCGACGCCGCCGGAGGACCAGCCGATGTAGTCGTAGTCCATCACCCGGCGCTTGGAGTAGTGCTTCGAGCGGGTCTGGCCGTCGGACTTCGCGAACACGTCCGAGGCCTCGACGGTGCTGTTCGTGTACGTGTAGGAGTCGGGCTCGTCGTTGAGGAACAGGCCCTTCTTGACGCGCAGGATGTAGCGGGTCGCCGACACCGACGAGTCGGCCTTGTTGGTCCACAGGTAGACGTTGTTCTCGCCGCTGCGGGCCGCGTAGTAGTGCTTGAGCGTGCCGTAGGCGACGGAGACGAGGATCGTCGAGCCGGACTGTTTGATGCTGACCGTGGAGCTGCCGAGGCCGGACTCGATGTGCGAGTTCATGCCGCCGTAGCCCTGGTACTCCGTGCCCTTGTAGACCAGCGATGTCAGGTCGCCGTTGCTCTTGCTGACCTTGAAGACGAGGTTGGCGCCGGTGTCGATCACGTAGTTCGAGCCGTCGTCGGACCAGCCGAAGGTCGCGGCGCTCGCCTGCTGCGCGAGGACGGTGCCACCTGCGACGGCGGCTCCGGCCGCCGCTCCGGCGCCGATGATGAACTTCCGGCGGCCGACGCGGCGATGGGACGGCGGTGTGGGGTGGCGGTCGGACGGCGGCGAGGGCTGCTGCTGCGACACGGTGGTGCTCCTTGGTGCTGGGGGTGGGGGGTTGGGCGTGACGATCTGTGGTTGCCGTCGGACGTGAAGAGGTTGCCGGGGCGCGAAAGGTTGCCTGTCGGATTTGGCCGCTTCACCCTCTAGAAAGCGCTTGCTTCCGCGGCGTATGGTCCCGGCGAACGATCTGTCATGCCCATTCCGCTGCCCGAGCCGCCCGAGGAGACAGCCATGCGCCGAGCCGGTACCGCACTGCTGGCCACCCTGACCGCCGCAACCGCGCTGGGAGCCGCGCCCATTGCCCATGCCGATGCGGATGTCGATGCCCAAGCCCACGCGCACGCGATCGCGCCCGACTGCACCGGCACCGCACCCGTCGTGTGCCACGCCGACGTCGCCCCCGGTACCTACACCGTGATCCTCACCCTCGGCGGCGACGAGGCGGGCAGCACCTCCGTCACCGCCGAGACACGCAGGACGCTGCTCGCCGAGACGGCGACGGCGGCGGGGGAGAAGGTCAGACGCACCTTCACCGTCGACGTCCGCACCCCCGAGGGCGAGCCCACAGGCCCGGCCGGCAGCCCCGGACTCGATCTGTACCTCGGTGGCGCGTCACCGAAGCTCGACTCGCTCAAGGTGGTCCCGGCCCCGGGGACCCCGAAGATCGTCCTGGTCGGCGACTCCACCGTCTGCGACCAGCCCGGCGACCCGTACTCGGGATGGGGCCAGCAGCTCCCGCAGTATCTGCGGCGCGGCATCGCGGTCGCCAACTACGCGGATTCCGGGGAGGGTTCACAGTCCGTACTGGACAATCCGGCGCTGTTCCCTGCCGCCCTGGAACGCGTACGCCATGACGACCTGGTGCTGATCCAGCTCGCGCACAACGACAAGCAGACGCCCCGGGACGTCTATCGCGCCAACCTCACCACCATGATCGAGTCGGTGCGCGAGCGTGGCGGCACGCCCGTGCTCGTCACGCCCATCGTGCGCCGCTGGTTCAACTCGGACGGCACCCTGAACAACGGCACCGCTCTGCTCGTCAACGGCCTCGGCGTCGACCTACCGGCTGAAATGCGGTCCCTGTCCGCCGAGTTGGACGTTCCGCTGATCGACCTCACAGCGCTCACCAAGCAGCGCGTCGAGGAACTGGGCCCCGAAGCGTCCAAGGCGCTGTACCTCTACAACGAGAAGCGCGACAACACCCACACATCGGTGCGCGGCGCCACCGAGTACGCGACGCTGGTGCTGGGCGAACTGCGCGCCCGGCACCTGGTCGACGACAGGGCTCTGGCCCCGGGCGCCATCGCGGAGTAGCCGCCCCCTGCCCCCTGAGCGGCGGGACGCGAACAGCCCTCAACCTGGACGGCACCTCAACTCCTCGTCAGCCCGTCCACGGTCAATTTCTCCTTGAAGAGATATTTCGCCATCCGACTAAAAATCACTATTTAGGGTCTTTCATCCTGCTCGGAGAGGGTTATTCTAGGAAGTGGCCTACGGGACGAGCGAGGGAGTTCGACCGTTGTAGCCGACTTTGGCGAGAAGCTTCGGTTTCCGCTGAGGCCGACGTCGACGGTCGGGCTGAGAGGCCTGAAGGTCGGAGGACCGAGAGGTCCAAAGACTGGAAGGCGACCCCCAGCCACCTGATCCGGGCAATACCGGCGAAGGGAGCCCGTCTCGTAGGTCATTTCCATGCCCCCGAGCGGCCTGAGCCCGGCGGGATCAGCGCATGCGCATGTGATCAGCCCATGCGCAATGTGATCAGCCCACGCGCAACGTGATCACGATGACCCCACGCGCAACGTGATCGCGATCAGCCCACGCGCAATGTGATCGCGATCAGCCCACGCACAGGACGAGCAGGCAGACGTGCACCGGTGAGGTCGCCGTCGCAGCGGGGTCCGTAGTGGGCGTGTCCTGAGTGGGGTCGGACGTCGCCTCCGCCGAAGGCGTGGTGGTCCGGGGTGCCGCGTCGCTCTGCTGGGAGGGCTCTTCGCCGGTCGTCGCCGGTGTCGTGCGCGGCTGCGGGCTTGTGGTGGGGGTGGGGCGGGCAGCGGTAGCGGCGGTGTTCCGCGGCCGACTCGTCGTCGGGGTGGCGGTCGGCTCCGGAGTGGCGGCCCTCGGCGGGGTGTCGGCCTTGTCCGGGTCGGCGTCGGCGCTGTGATCGCGGGCGTCAGGCTTGGCCTCCGACGGGCTTGCGTCCGCTTCGGTGGTGGCCCAGGGTGCCGGGTCCGGGGCCGATGCCGCCCGTGCAGGGCCGCCGGATGGTCCGTCCGGCAGTGCGGCGATCGTCAGCCCGCCGCCGACGAGCGCCACCGCCGACACGACAGCGGCACGGCGCCGCTTCTTCTTCCACAGCGCCAGTTGGCGCCGCCGGGCCGCACGGCCCGTACGGGCCTGCGCGCCGGAGCCGGCCGGGATGGCGTACTCGGAGCCGCTGCCCTGTGGGTCGTCTCCTGTGTCCTCCGCGCTCGCGTCCTCAGTCCCGTCGGTACGGAGGCTCTCCGCTTCGTTACGGAGGCCCTCCGTGCCGACGCGGAAGCTCTCCGTATCGGCGGAGAAGCGCTCCGTGCCGGCGCGGAAGGCTGTCCTCTCGGTACCGAAGGCCGCCGTCTCGGTGCCGAACGCGGCACCGGAATCGAAGATCGGCGCAATCGGCGCTGCGGCGCCGGGGCGGCGATGGCTCGGCGGGGCGATGTCCGGCGCGTATGCGCCGCACCCAGGACACACCAGTGCCCCGTTGAGGGTCCGACGGCATGAGTCGCAGTAGTCCATCGCGATCTTTCTGTGCTGTCTGCGCCACCAGGGGCGGCACCGGCGAGCTTTTCAGTTCGCACGCGGGATCGAACGCGCAGCAACGGTAACGTCACCTGCCGAAGGCTTTGCGAAGCCACTGTGGTGATTGTGCAAAGGCTGTGCGTCGGTCAGCCCTGCGGCGACTCGCCGGGGTGTGCGACGCGGCGCTCGATGTCGTATGCCGTCCCCTCGGATGTTGTTCACTCCGCGCCCTCCTGGTACGGGCCGTCAGTTCACGCCATGTCGGGACATTGGCGGGCCGCAGACCACCAGGAGGATGTGCGATGAGATCGTGGCGCCGTGCCGCTTCGGCAGCGATTGCCCTGAGTGCGTTGTCCCTTGCTCTTTCGGCCCAGCCTGCGTCCGCCGGCCCTGAGGAGCGGCCCTTCACCTTCGCGATGATCGGCGACATTCCGTACGGCGACGCCCAGGCCGCCGACTTCCCGAAGGTCGTGGCGCAGATCAACGCCGACCCTGATGTACAACTCGTGGGCCACCTCGGTGACATCAAGAGCGGCTCGACCGTCTGCAGCGACGAGTACTTCGGGTTCATCAGGTCGGAGTTCGACACGTTCGAGGATCCGCTGGTCTACACGCCCGGCGACAACGAGTGGACCGACTGCCACCGGCCCAGCGCGGGACCGTACAACCCGCTGGAGCGGTTGGACGCCATCCGGGAGGTGTTCTTCGCGCGGCCGGGCTGGACGCTCGGGCAGGACAGTGTCCGCGTGGCCTCGGGGGCCGACGCGGGCTACCCCGAGAACGTCTCGTACCGGCGAGCCGGTGTGGCGTTCGCAGCCGTGCACATCGTCGGCAGCAACAACGGCATGGCGCCGTGGACGGGCAACACGGCGGCGACGCCCGAGCAGGCCGCTGAGGTCAAGGGACGTACGGCCGCGGCCGTGCAGCTGATCCGCGACACCTTCGACCAGGCCCGCCGCCACCACAACAAGGCGGTCACCCTGCTCACTCAGGCCGACATGTTCGACCCGACCGTCACGGACCCCGCCTTCGCCAACTACGACGCGTTCCAGCCGATCGTCCGGACGATCGCCGAGGAGTCGGCCCGGTTCGACGGGCAGGTGTACCTGCTCAACGGCGACAGCCACGTCTACAACAGCGACAAGCCGCTGGACAGCGGCTCCAAGTGGCTCGCCTTCTACGGCGTCACGACCGCCGCCCCGAACCTCTCCCGCGTCACCGTGGACGGGTCGAACAACGGCACCAACTACCTGAAGGTCACCGTCGACCCGGGAAGCAAGCAGGTCCTGACCTGGACGCGGGTGCCCTTCACCTTCTGAGTCATCTTTCCGAACGTGCCGTCGCCGGCCCCTGTCCACTGTGACCAGGGGCCGGCGACGCGCTGTCATTCGGCCACCGGGGTCCCTGTGACCTTCAACTCGCGCAGCCGCCCGATGTTGTCGAACGACCCGAAGCCGACCCGGCCGGAGCCCAGCGTCGTGTCGACGGCGGTCATCAGAGGCCGGTTCGACCCGTCGACGTAGACCGCGATCTCACCGGTGCCGGGGCAGTGCACCACGCGCACGGTGTGCCAGGCCGTGTCCGTGATGGCCGGTGGCGCGCCGGTACGGCCGTTCCACTGGTCCTCGATCCGCTTCCGGTCGGCATCGTTCACCACGAAGATCCCGTTGTGCGGATAGATCGTGTTGTCCGTCGAGAGATGGGCGTAAGAGAACTTCGTGTCCGACTGATGGCCGAACACGATGATCACGTCCCGGTTGGTGACCTCGACCGGGGTGTCGAGGCGCACCTCGCCCTCGATCCTTACCGGCCCGAAGCGGGGACCGGCGGTCAGCACGGCGTACTCGAACGGCCGCCGGGGGCCGGGTCGTTGGGTTCCGGCCTCGGCGAGGATCACCTCACTGCCCGGGAAACGCCACTTGGCGGGCGTCACCGGGGCCCAGTTCTCCGCGCCCATGACGTCGGTGACCTTGGTGTCTCCGGTGTCGCAGGAGGCGAACGTCCGCGTTCCGGTGACCTTCCAGATCTTGCCGTTCGCCTTGGAGAGCAGATAGAGCTCGCCGTCGGCGTCGCGGCCGAATCGCAGGTCGACCCGGTCGTCACCGGCCAGGTCCTGCATCGTCACGCGCTTGCCGCTCTCGTCGTACACCATGAGCTCGTAGAGGGGCGCCAGGTCCCCGCTGCCGCGGCGCATCTGCGCGGACTCGGCGTAGAGCAGCCGGCCGTCGACGAGGTCGCCGAAGATGTACGCGCCCTGCAGCTCGGGCATCAACTGCCCGCGGTAGACGAAGCCACCCACGATGGCCCGTCCGACGTCGGATGTACAGTTCCAGCCGGCGGGCGGGTCGTGGTCGTAGGCGGCCACGGGGTACGTGTAGCCGTACCGTGCGTCGTCCTCAGGGAGCGGGAGAATACGCGCGCAGGGATCGGTGGCCGTCTTGTCGAAGACGAACGCCCCTTCGCGTTCGCTCCAGCCCAGGTTGTCGCCCGCACGCACCTCGTAGACCGACTCGATGGCGTGCTCGCCGATATGGCCGAGGTACATCCGGTGGCTGCCGGCCGGGTCCCAGCTGAAGCGGTGCGGGTCGCGCATGCCGTACGCGTAGATCTCGCCCAGCGCGCCCGGTGTGCCGGTGAACGGGTTGGCGGCCGGGATGCCGTACTTGCCGTTGGCGCTGTCGCTGCCGCGCGGGTCGATGCGCAGGATCTTGCCGTGGGGCAGGGCGAGGTTCTGCGGCTCGGTGTTCCTGACGCCCTGGCCGCCGTCGCCGACGGCGACGTACAGCAGGCCGTAGTCCTTGTCGTCGGGCTCGACGGTCGGGTTGAAGTCGATCTGCTGGATGCCGTGGATCTGCCCCGCGAACCCGAGGCGGAGGAGTTCGCGGCGGGTGCCGCTGAAGGTGTCGGCGGCGGGGTCGTCGGCGGTCCACTCGGTGATGACGCCGTGGAAGTTGGTGTTCGCCGCCTGCCGCATGTCGGGCTGGGCGGTGGTGGCGGTGGCGGCCTCGGTGTGGACGGTGTAGAAGCGGCCGTTCTTCTTGAAGTCGGGGTCGAAGGTGACGAAGCCGAAGCCCTGGCCGAGGCCGCGGCTGGCGAAGAAGGCGGGGGCGAAGGTGGCGCCGATGTCCAGATAGACGTGCGGCTTGCCGTCTTCGACGAGGTAGAGCTTGCCGTTGAGGTCGGGGACTGCCATGCGGCCGGATCCGTCGGGGAGTTCGCTCAGGTGGTTGATACGGGCGTGGCGGACCAGCCGTGCATCGGTGACCGGTCCGGGCGGCGGATCGGTCTTCGGGAAGGAGGCGAACTCCTCGACGGTCAGCCCGATGCCGGAGGCCGCGGGCCGCTCGGGTATGGGATCCGTGAGGGCCTCCGCAGCCCGCGCCGTGGAGGCGGGCAGGGCTACCAGGGCGGAGAGGACCAGGGCGAGTGCGAGGAGGGGGATCAGCAGGAGCTGTCTGTGTCGGCTCTCGGAGGGACTCGGTGTGGCGGAGGGTCTGGGCATGGTGTCACTCCTTCGTGGTCACCAGTCGGTACTGAGCCCGTATCAGGTCGCCGTCCACGGCGTGATCGAGGAACATCAGGTCGTCCATGCGGCAGTTGCAGGGGTTCTGCTCCCGGGTGTTCTGCGGGAAGCTGCCGCCGATCTTGATGCCCCGGGGGTCGGTGTCGGAGGTGCGGTGCGGCCCGGGACCCGCGAGGTCCCACGGATCGCCGGAGACCGCGTAGAAGCCGTCCAACGGCTCGCCGTTGCGGTACAGCGCCATGGCGCCGGTGTTGAAGTCGAAGGTCGCGGCGAGGAAGACCCACTCGTCGGGCGGCAGCAGGGTGCGCCAGTCCTCGGAGGCGGCGAAGGTCTGGGAGCTCGCGCCGTCGATGCGCCGGCCGAGTGCGACAAGCCGCAGCTCGCCGTTCACGTTGATGAGTTCGAGCAGGGCGCGGACCGCGTGTCCGTCGGAGTCGCCGGAGAGGACCCCGGCCAGGCCGATGGCGTTGAACAGGTCGCTCGGGTTCGCCGTATTGGTGTTGGGGCTGGGGTTCTGGCCGGTCATCTTGAACCACCCCATGACGGTGGTCCCCTTGACCGCGTTGAAGGCGTTCAGGGTGGACACGCCGGAAGGCCCGTACACGCCCGCCTTCCAGTCGTCGTTGCCCGCCGAGGCCGGATTCACCTGCTTGACCTGGAGGGATGTCCGGCTGCCTTGGTGTGCTCCGTCGGCCGTGCGCATCTGTGCGCCACCGTTGACGAGGTCGATGTCGGTGCCGGAGAAGCCCTGGTCCTGTTCCCGGGAGGGACTGTCGGCGACGGGATGTTCGAAGTCGTAGTGCGCGGCGAGGTGGGGTCTGAGTCCGGGGTGTACGGCGGGCGGTGGCCCGTCGTCGTCGCGGGCCCCGGCGGGTGCCGCCGCCAGAGCCGTGAAGGCTGTCAGGAGAGCGGCGAGCGCCGCTCCCGCGTACCGTCTGCGCTTGAACATGTCACTCGCTCCTTTGCGAGGCGTGTTGCGAGGCAGTGTTTACGAGGCAGTGTCAGCAGTGTCAGGTGATCGCCGTCATCGCCCGGGCGAGGCGGGAGGCTGCGCCGGTCGTCCCCCGAGATAGAGCTCGCCGAGCTGCGGGTCGGCAAGCAACTCGCGGGCGGGCCCGGTGATATGGACACGGCCGAGGTCCAGTACGCATCCGATGTCGGCGGTCTCCAGGGCGCGGCGGGCGTTCTGCTCGACGAGCAGCACCGCCGTGCCCGCCTCCCGCATCCGCACGATCTGTTCGAAGACGATGCTCGTCGCCTTCGGGTCGAGCCCCATGGACGGCTCGTCGAGCAGCACCACCCTGGGCCTGACCATCAGCGAGCGAGCGAACTCCACCTGCTTCTGCTGCCCACCGGAGAGCAGCCCGGCCAGACTCGTCCAGCGCTCGGCGACGAGGGGGAACAGGTCGCGTACGAACTCGACCCGCTCGGCGACGACCGCCTTGTCCTTGATCGTGTAGCCGCCGAGGAGCACGTTCTCGGCGACCGTCATCTCGCGGAAGACGCTGTGACCTTGGAGGACGTGGGCGACTCCGGCGGCGAGCAGTCGCTGAGGACCGCGGCCGGTGACGTCCTCGCCGTCGACCAGGACCCGGCCGGAGCGCGGCGCCAGCAGCCCGCTGGCCACCTTCAGCACGGTCGACTTGCCCGCGCCGTTCGGGCCGACCAGGCAGACGACGGCTCCGGCCGGCACTCGCACCGTCAGGCCGCGCAGCACCAGGGCCGCCCGCCCGTATCCGGCGCGGATGTCGTCGAGTTCGAGGAGGAAGTCGGAGGCGGAGGAGACAGGGTCGGAGACGGAGCCGGAATCCGGGGATACAGAACCGGAAACAGGAGAGACAGAGCCGGAAACAGGGGAGACAGAGTCAGACGCCAAGGTATGCCCCGAGGACTCGTTCGTCGGACTGGATCACCGAGGGCGCGCCTTCCGCGATCGGTCGGCCGCGGTCGAACACGACGACGTGGTCGCTGAGACTCATCACCATGTCCATGTTGTGTTCGACGATCAGGAACGTCCTGCCCTCGGCGTTGAGTTCGCGCACAAGATCGCAGATACGGTCGATCAGCGCGGGGTTCACCCCGCCCGCCGGTTCGTCCAGCAGGATCAGATCGGGGTCGCTCATCAGCACCCCGGCCAGTTCCAGGAGCTTCTGCTGCCCCCAGGAGAGGTTGCGGGCCTCCGCGTTCTCCAGGTGCTCGATGCCCATCCGGGTGAGCCAGCCCCGGGCTCGCTCCACCTCCTCGCGTTTACGGGCGCCCGCGAGCTGGGCGGCGAGGTTCCCGGGCCGGGCGCCGACGAGCAGGTTGTCCAGCACCGTCATCCGTGGGAAGACCCGGCACAGCTGGAAGGAGCGCCCGATCCCGGCCCGCGCGATCCGGTGCGGCGGCTTGCCGGTGATGTCCCGGCCGCGGTACGTCGCCCGGCCCGAGTCCGGGCGGATCATCCCGGTGACGCAGTTGAAGAAGGTGGTCTTGCCGGAGCCGTTCGGACCGATCAGGGCGTTGACCTTGCCGTGCTGAAAGGACACGGTGGCGGCGTCCAGTGCGGTGACTCCGCCGAAGGCCTTGGTGAGCCCGACGGTCGCCAGCCCTTGCTCGCCTGCTTCCGCGCTCACTGCCTCACCTCTCTCTTCCCGTTCGGCTGACCGTCCGTCCGGCCCTCCGATGGGGAGTCCGGGGCATCCGCCTCGCGTTCCGCCCGCAGTTCGGCGGCGGTGACCTCACGGATCGACGTCTCGCCGGTCCGGAACATGCGCGCGACGAGACCGGTGACGGCCGGGATGACGCCGTCCGGCATGAACATCACGACGACGGCAAGGAGGAGTCCGGCGAAGACCAGGTGCAGCGGGGTGTCCCCGTACTCGACCTTGGAGTACTCGAGGCCGTACCCGACGATCACGGCCCCGAGCAGCGGCCCGTAGAGATGCCGTACGCCGCCGAGGAGCGCCATCAGCACCATGTACGCGCCGCTCAGGATCGAGAACTGGAAGACCGGGTCGAGGTCGCCGAACCACAGCCCGTAGAGCCCTCCGGCCAGCGCGGTGAAGGTCGCGGACACCACGAAGACGACGAGCTTGTACGTGTACGTGGGGGTGCCCAGCGACTGGGCCTTGTCCTCGTCCTCGCGGATCGCCTTCAGCCCCATGCCGAACCGGGACCGGTCGATGATCCACCAGGCGAGCAGCGCCACCGCGAGCAGCGCCGCGAACAGGAAGTAGAACACCTCGTGGTGCTCGGCGCGCAGCATGCCGGGGAACGGCCGCGGCACCACCAGGCCGCGGGAGCCGCCGGTGAACGACGCCCAGCTCTGGAAGACCAGCAGCAGGATCAGCACCAGGGCGATCGAGACGATGACGAAGGACGCGCCGCGCACCCGCAGGGCGGCATAGCCGACGGGTACGGCGAGCACGGCCACCAGGGCCGCGGCGGTGAACAGCGCCGCGAACGAGGGCAGTTCGGCCTTGGTGACCAGCAGTCCCGTCCCGTAGGCGCCGAGTCCGGCGAAGGCACCGTGGCCCAGGGAGATGTAGCCCGTGAAGCCGCCGACGAAGTTCCAGGAGGTCGAGAGCACCGCGTAGTTGAGGATGGCGATGCCCACGGTCAGTTCGTACGGGCTCGGCACGAAGGACGGGAAGGACAGCGTGACCGCGATCCCGGCGAGCAGCGCTCCCAGCCGCAGGAACCTTCCGCTGCGGCGCAGGGCTTCAGAACCTCTGGGCAAGACGACCCCCGAAGAATCCCTGCGGCCGCACGGCCAACGTGGCGAAGAGCGCGACGTAGAACACCGTCTGCGCCCACGTCGTGCTCAGCTCCAGCTGGAGCAGGCTCTGCGTCATGCCGAGAGCCATGGCCGCGATGGCCGCTCCCGGCACGCTGCCGAGGCCGCCGACGACGATGATCGCCATCAGCGGGCCGATCCAGTGCCAGTGCAGCGACGGATAGATCGTGGTGTCCAGCGCGAGCGCCGTGCCGCCGACGGCAGCGGTGGCGAGACCGAGTCCGAATCCGTATCCGGCGATCCGGTCGGTGTCGATGCCGAGCAGCTGAGCGGCCTCGCGATGCTGGATCGTGGCCCGCAGCGCCTGCCCGAACCTGCTGCGCTTCATCAGCAGATACAGCCCGAGCAGCGCTGCCGCCGCCATCCCGAACGCGATCAACTTGACCACCGCGATGCGGGCGCCGAAGAACTCCAGGCTGGCGGAGGAGTAGCCGAGCCGGATGCGGCGCTGGGTGCCGGAGAAGGCGTAACCGAGGAGCCCTTCGATGACGAGGGCGACGGAGAAGGTCAGCAGCACCGACATCATGGTCAGCGTCGCCGGGCGCAGCCGCGTGAGGAGCAGCCGCTGCATGGCCACACCGACCGCGAAGAACAGCGGCACGGTGACGAGGAGGGTGAGCAGCGGGTCGACGCCGAGCTCCCGGTGGGCGTACCAGGCGAGATACGCGGCGAGGATCAGAAACGCGGAGTGGGCGATCATCACGACGCGCATGACGCCGAAGTACAGCGTCAGGCCGGCCGCCAGGAGGGCGTAGAGCCCTCCCAGCAGCACACCCAGGACGATGCTCTGGAAGACGAGACTCGCGGAGGGCACGCGGGCATCACCACTTCGGCTTGGGGTAGACCAGATCGGCTTCCTTCTGTGCCTCCGGGAGCACGATCTGGATCTCGCCGTCGACCCACTGCTGGATCATGTGCGCGCTCTGCGGGCGGCCCTTGTCGTCCCACTTCAGGGGACCGACGACGGTCTCCACCTCGTTGCCGCGCAGCCAGTCGATGAGCTTCTCCTGGCATTCCGGGTCCTGCGAGGCGCACTTGGCGGCCTCGACGGCCGCGGCGACGACCTGGCCCGTGGTGTAGGCGTTGGCCTCGTCCTCCTCCGGGGCCTTGCCGAACTGCTCGGTGTACTTCTCGACGAACTCCTTGTTGCTCGGGTAGTCCGCGTGCTGCGTGTATCCGGTGGGCGCGAGGATGCCCTCGGTCTTGTTGCCGATGGCCTTGGCGAACTCCGGTTCCGTGGGGGCGGTGGAGAAGGCGGCCATCTTCGGCTGGTAGTTCAGCTGCTGGAGGGCGACGATCAGGTTCACGCCGTCCTGGTACTGGGAGCCGCCCACCACCATGTCGGCCTTCGAAGCGGCGATCTTCGCGGCGATGCTGCTGAAGTCGGTGGTGTTCGGTGGGTAGACCTCGTTGGCGACGGTCTTGATGCCGCCCTTCTCCAGCTTGTCCTTGAGTCCGTACGCCGTTCCCTGGGCGAAGGGGTCGTCCATCGCGGCGTACGCCACGGACGTAGGACGCTCGTCCTCGGGCAGCGCCAGGATGTGGTCGGCGAGATGGTTGTAGTGGTCGTTCGCGACGGCCGGTGCCGCGTAGAAGAGGTTCTTGAACCCCTGGGTGAAGACTTCCGGCGCCGCGCCCGCGGGCTCGACGAAGAGCATGCCGTACTCCTCCGCCACGCGGGCCGAGGGCACCACGAGCCGGGTCGAGAACGGGCCGAAGACCAGGTCGACCTGGTCCTTGCCGATCAGCTGCTCGTAGTCGGACACCACGCGGTCGGCGTTCGACTGGTCGTCGAGGATCTTCAACTCGACCTTGCGGCCGAGCAGTCCGCCCTTGTCGTTGACGATCTTGGCCCATGCCTTGTAGCCGCGTTCCACACCCTTCCCGGGCTCCGAGAAGTCCCCGGTCAGCGGCAACGAGACACCGATGACGATGGGATCGTCGGGCGATTCTTCCGAGCCGCCGCCCGAGCCGCAGCCGGCGGCGACCAGCGCGGCGGCGGACACGGTGGCGGCGATCCGGGCAGTTCTGGCAGTTCTTGCCGTTCTGGCAGTTCTCCTTGGCTGGTGCTTGGTTGTGCTCATCGCTGGACTCCCCTTGTCCGCAGGCACTGTCCGCACGAAAGCGCTTTCGCGAGCGCTTGCGTACCATGTAATCCGCGTCACATGGTCTGGACAACCGTCGTGCAAGGACCAGTTTCCGAAGCCCTGTTCAGAGGCGGTGACGAAATATGCCAAGGCCCCGTTCGCGGTTACGGCTCGCCGATGTGGCCGAGCGCGCCGGCGTATCACTGACCACGGCCTCCCGGGCCCTCGCGGGACGGGACGGCGTGCGCGAGGAGGTGGCCGAGCGGGTCCGCCGCATCTCGCAGGAACTCGGCTATGTGGCCAATCCGCATGCCCGCACCCTGGCCGGCGGAACGGCATCGACCGTCGGCCTGATCGTCCATCAGATCGACGACCCGTACTTCTCGGAGATCGCGGGCGGGGTCATCCAAGTGGCGGGCGAACAGAACCTGATCGTCCAGATCTGCCACTCCGGCCGCGATCCGCAGAACGAGCTGCGCCAGGTCCGCCATCTGATCGCCCAGCGCGTGGGCGTCGTCATCATCGCGGGCTCCGGATACGTCGATCCCCGCATGGAGGCCGAGTCCAAGGCCGAACTGTCGGCCTTCCAGAACTCGGGCGGACGGCTCACCGTGATCGGCCGTCACTTCCTCGGCGCCGACGCCGTGCGCCCCGACAACAAGGCGGGCGCCGAGACCGTCACCGGTCATCTGCTGTCGCTGGGGCACCGACGGATCGCCGTGGCCGCGGGCGACGCCCGCCTGTCCACCGTCGCCGACCGGCTCGCCGGGGTGGCGGCCGCGCTGGAACGGGCCGGGCTGTCGGCGGCCGGTCTGCCCGTCGTACACACCGACTTCACCCGCGGCGGCGGCCGGGACGCCGCCGAGCGGATCCTGCGCGACCACCCCGGCACCACCGCGATCGTCGCCCTCAACGACGCCATGGCCATCGGCGTCCTCTCCGCCCTCCGCGAGCACGGCGTGCCCGTCCCCCACCGGATGTCGGTCGCCGGATTCAACGACATCTCGATCGCGGCGGACCTCGCCCCCGGCCTCACCACTGTGCGGCTGCCACTCGCCGAGATGGGCCGCCAGGCCCTCTGCCTGGCGCTGATGCCGCGCGCGTCCCGGCCCCGCCGGAAGTCGACGGGGCATGCGCTGGTGGTACGGGACTCCACCGGGCCTGCGCCGTCAGTGTGAGTGATCAGCCCGGCGACACGCTTCGCAGTGCTGCCGGCACATGATCCGCCGTGATCCGACGCGGCACCGCCAGGGCGAGCGGCTTTCCCCATGTGGGCCCGCTCGTCGGTATCGCGTGACCTCGCCAACCTCCCGTGTGCGGCAAATCGGAAACATGCCCATTACGGAGAAGGGACTTCTCGGCAACACCCCGTTCCTACTGTCCTCCGCACGCGCCGGGCTCACTGGCGCCGGGGAAGGAACCTGTGCCATGACCAGCGAAGACAGACACAACAGAGCGAACCGCGCCGGCGCGGAGGGGATGCCGGCGCTGCGCGCCCGCTCTTCGATCGATCGCAGGCGGTTCCTGGTCCGCGGCCTCCAGGCCGGCGGACTCGCCGTGTTCGGCGGCCCGCTGCTCGCGGCCTGCGGGTCCGATTCCGGCTCCACAGCGTCCTCGGGGTCGTCGGCCTCGGGGTCGAAGGGCTTCGGAGAGCTGACGTTGCGCTTGTCCTGGATCAAGAACGTGGAGTTCGCGGGGAGTTACATCGCGGACAGCAAGGGCTACTACACGGACGAGGGCTTCTCCAAGGCCACGCTCATCGGCGGCGGCCCCTCGGCCACCCCGATGGAGACCGACGTCGTCACCAAGAAGGCGCTCGTCGGGATCAGCGCACCCGACATCACCGGTGCCGCCATCGTCAAGGGCGCACCGCTCAAGATCATCGGTGCCCAGTACCAGAAGAACCCCTTCTGCATCATGTCGATGGCGAAGGACCCGATCACCAAGCCGGAGGACATGTACGGCAAGAAGATCGGCGTCCAGGCCAGCAACGAGTCGGTCTGGGCGGCGTTCGTGAAGGCCGCCAAGCTCGACGCGTCGAAGATCACCAAGGTGCCGGTGCAGTTCGACCCGCTGCCGCTCACCCAGGGCACGGTCGACGGCTGGTTCTCCTTCGTCACCAACGAGCCCAACGCCCTGCGCCTGAAGGGGTTCGACGTCGAGACGTTCCTGCTCGCCGATGTCGGCTACCCGCTGGTCTCCGAGGCGTACATCGTGCGGCAGGACACCATCGACAAGCAGCGCGATCTGCTCAAGGCCTTCCTGCGCGCGGAGATCCGCGGCTGGAAGGACAGCATCGCCGACCCGGCGCTCGGCGCGAAGCTCGCCGCCGAGACGTACGGCAAGGGGCTCGGCCTCACGACCGAGGAGCAGACCCTCGAGTCGAAGGACCAGAACAAGCTGATCCTCACCGCGGACACCAAGAAGAACGGCCTCTTCACGGTCACGCAGGAGCTGCTCGAGGAGAACATCCAGACGCTGAAGTACGGCGGTGTCGACATCACCGCGGAGAAGCTGTTCGACCTCTCGCTCCTCGAAGAGGTCTACAAGGAGGACCCGAGCCTCATCTGACGCACGGCGCCCTCGTCCGATACCCAGTCGTCGGCGTCTTCCGACCGCGGCGACCGCCGCCCAGACACACAGAGGTCCACAACTGATGAGCACCGCAGCCAAGGACGCGTCCGGCATGCCCGACACGCCTGACCTGGGGGACGCCGCCTCGGGGGAAGCCGCTCCGACAGAGGACGGTGCGACAGGGGCCGCTCCGGTGGAGACCGGCACCGGCACCGGGCTGTCCCTGCGCGGGCTGAGCAAGGAGTTCCGCCTCGGCAGGCGCCGGGTGAGAGCCCTCGACGCCGTCGACCTCGACACCCGCGAAGGGCAGTTCCTCGCGCTGCTCGGGCCGTCCGGCTGCGGCAAGTCGACCGTCCTGCGCATCCTCGCCGGTCTCGACACGCCGACATCAGGCACGGCGCTCGTACACGGCGAGGATCCGGAGTCCGCCCGGCGGCGGCACCACCTCGGCATCGCCTTCCAGGACAGCGCGCTGCTGCCCTGGCGCTCGGTCACCTCCAACATCCGGCTGCCGCTGGAGATCAGCGGCATGTCGGCCGACCGCTCGGTGGTCTCCGACCTCATCAAACTGGTCGGACTCGAAGGCTTCGAGAAGGCCCGCCCGGCCCAGCTCTCGGGCGGTATGCGGCAGCGCGTCGCCATCGCTCGCTCGCTCGTCGTCGACCCGAAAGTACTCCTGCTCGACGAGCCGTTCGGCGCCCTCGACGACATGACCCGGCAGCGGCTCAACCTGGAACTGCAGCGCATCTGGCAGGCGCGTGCGGTGACGACGCTGCTGGTCACGCACTCCATCAACGAGGCGGTGCTGCTGAGCGACACCGTCGCCGTCATGTCGCCGAGGCCCGGCCGGATCGTGGAGACCGTATCCATCGACCTGCCGCGGCCGCGTACGCCGGAGATGATGCGCTCGCCGGAGTTCCACGCCTACGCCGACCAGCTCTCCGAGCTGCTGTTCGGCCGGCTCGAGACGTCCGGAACGGCGGCACTGTGAGCGCGCAGACACCCGCGTACCCGGCCGCCGGGCTACGCCGGATACTGCGACCGCCGTCCGCATGGGCCGGGGGCGCGGCAGGCATCGTCGTCCTGCTCGCGGCCTGGTCCCTGCTGGCCACGACCGTGCTCGGCACCGGTGACGGCGTCCCGACGCCCTGGGCGGTGGTGAGCAAGATCTTCGAGGACGGCTGGACGTTCTACGGCCCCCACATCGGCCAGACCGCCGACGAGGCCGTACGCGGCTACCTCCTCGGCAACGGCCTGGCACTGGCCTGTGCGGTCCTGGTGCTGCTCGTGCCCCAACTGGAACGGCTGATCGTCCAGCTCGCCGTCGCCTCGTACTGCCTGCCCATCGTGGCCGTCGGGCCGATCCTGTCGCTCGTCCTCGACGGGGACAAGCCGATGGCGGCGATGGCCGGCCTCTCGGTCTTCTTCACCACGCTCGTCGGCGCCCTGCTGGGGCTGCGCTCGGCCGACCGGGCCTCGCTCGACCTGGTGCGCGCCTACGGCGGCGGACGGTGGCAGCAGATGCGCCGCGTACGCCTCGTCGCCGCGCTGCCCAGCACACTCGCCGCACTCAAGATCGCCGCACCCGCCGCCCTGCTCGGCGCCATCATCGGGGAGTACCTCGGCCGGGTGGACAACGGCCTGGGCATCGCCATGACGATCAGTCAGCAGCAGCTCGACGTGACCCGCACCTGGGGCATCGCCCTGGTGTCGGGCGCGGTGGCAGGCGTGGGTTACGGCGCGGTCGGGCTCGTCGCCCGGTTCGCCGTGCCGTGGTCGCGCAGTACGACGGTGGAGGGCGGGGGCGTATGAGCACGACCGCATGGGGGACCACGACAGACCCTGCCGGACCGCCGCCCGCCGGGGGGACGAGCGCGGCACCGGACCGGGGGGACACGGTGCGACACCGCGCCGCCGGGGCAGCCCGCCTGCTGCGCCCGCTCACCAACCTGGTCACCACTCTGGCCGCCGTCATAGCGCTGTGGATCGTCTTCCTGCAGGTCTACGAACTCGACCCGCTGGTGGCCAAGTCACCCGCCGACGTGTGGCGTTACCTCTTCGAAGGCGCGCAGGCCGCCGAGCACCGCTCGATCGTGGCGTCCGGCCTCGGCCGCACGCTGCTCGACGCCGGCCTCGGCTTCGCAGCGGGCCTCGCGGCTGCCGTGGCCGTGGCCCTCGTCTTCGTACTCTCCCGGAGCGTCGAACAGGCACTCCTGCCCATCGCGGTCGTCGTGCGATCCGTGCCGCTGGTCGCCATGACCCCGCTGATCACGCTGATCTTCGGACGTGACCTGCTGGGTACGACCGTCATCAGCGGACTCGTCGTGTTCTTCCCCGCGCTGGTCACCATGACCTTCGGCCTCAGATCCGCGTCCCGTCAGGCCGCCGACCTGTGCCGCGCGTACGGCGGCGGCGACTGGACGGTGGCCCGCAAGGTGATGCTGCCCAGCGCGGTACCGGCGTTCTTCGCCAGCGCCCGGGTCGGCGTACCGGGGGCACTTATCGGTGCGATGCTCGCCGAGTGGCTCTCCACAGGCAAGGGCCTCGGCTACGCCATGCTGCAGGACTCCTCGACCTTCGACTACGACCACCTGTGGGCGTCGGTGGCGGTGCTCACCGCGGTGTCGGCGCTGGCCTACAACGCCATCGCGGCCGTGGAGACCCTGGCCCTGGCCCGCTTCGCCCCCGACACCCGCCCGGGCGGCTGAGGACGGACACGGCGGGGACGGAGGGCACCACGGGACGGCGACAGGGGCGGTCGACCTTCGGCTCGGCCCGGCACGCCGCAACGGCTGCACGCTGATCGCCGACCCGGGCGGACGCCACGTCGACGGCATGGCCCGCGACCTCGCCACCGCCGGGATCCGCGCGCTCCTCGGGCGCAGCAGCATGGACGACGGCGAGGGCGCCCGCCCGCCGACGGTGCTGCAATACTCGCGGCATGGCCGAGACGCCTGACGACGTCGTCCCGTTGAGGGGAGGCCGTATCACCCGAGGCGTTGTCCGTATCGGTGACACGGTCCGAAGGCCGTCGTCCGCGTCCTCGCCGCTTGTCGCTGAGCTGCTCGGACTGCTGGAGAGCCGAGGGTTCGCAGGGGCACCGCGCTTTCTCGGTCGGGACGAGACAGGGCGGGATAAGTACAGCTATGTGCCGGGCTGGGTTCCGGAAAGACTCCGGCCGTGGACCGACGCCCAGGTCGCTGCGGCAGGTGCGCTGGCGCGTGCCATGCACGAGGCCACTCGGGGCAGCGGTCTTGCCGGTCGGCACCAGGTCGTATGCCACCACGACCTGGGTCCCAACAACGCCGTCTTTCAGGACGGGGTACCGGTCGCCTTCATCGATTTCGACATGGCCGCGCCAGGCAGCCCGCTGGAGGATGTGGGGTATATGGCCTGGCTGTGGTGCGTGTCCTCGAAGGCGGACGCGCCTCCGGTGGACGTTCAGGCCACCCAGGTTCGTGTGCTGGCCGACGCCTATGGTCTGGCCGGCCCCGAGCGAGACGTAGTGGTCGACGCGATGCTGGAACGCCAGGCCCGCAACGTCCGTTTCTGGGCCGAGGTGCAGGCCGGTGCCGGGTCCGTCGAGACCACTCGCGAGCAGATCGTCGCTCGCATCGGTTGGACCCGGCGCGAGCATGGGCACAACCCACGCCAGACAGCACGTCTGACATGGGATCACTAAGCTGATCAGAGACGCTGATCGCCTGCTGCTCCAGGTCCGCCCACTGGCGAAACCAAGACGCCAGCCCCTGCTTCCGAGTCAGATGCTTCGCCGCCTTCCGGAGCACGCCCAGGCCGTCGAGTGCCTGCTCCGCCCGCTCGACGAACTCCTTGGAAGGAAGCCGTCTGCCCTGCTCGACGGAGGCGACGAAGTGGGGTGAGTACCCCATGTCCCCGGCCAGTGCCTCCTGGGTGATGCGCGCGTTCTCGCGGAAACCCTGGAGGACGGCGCCGAAGGTCTTGAGACTGTCCGACGGTTCAGGTTCGCTGGTGCCGCAGTGGTCGCTGTTGCTGTCGGCCATGTCCGGGTCCGCCCGAGTGCAATGGTGTCCGCCCCGCAAAGCACCCATCGTTACAGTGAGTTACCCGTACCGTCCGCCCCTCGTACCCGTACGCTGACTCAGCGTACGGCTTGAGCGCCTGGTGAACGGGGGTGCCGACGCTGACCGTTGAGCCATGTCGTCCCAGACGAAACCGCAAAGACCGGTTACCGTACGTGTGTTCAGCCAACAACTCAGCTCCACGCCCCGCGGCGCCCGCCTCGCCCGCCGTCTGGTCGCCGAGCGGCTCGACGCGTGGGGCTGGCCGTACGCGTCGGAGCTGAACGAAGCCGTCACGCTGATCACGGCCGAACTCGCCGCGAACGCGGTCCGGCACGGGCGTCTGCCGGGCCAGGACTTCCGTATCCGGCTGACGGCGACGGAAGGGACCGTACGGATCGAGGTCGAGGACGCGAAAGGGAGCGGCTGCCTGCGATGTTCCCTGTGGGCGGCGATGCCGAGGGCGGCCGGGGCTGGTGCTCGTCGACTCGCTGGCGGACCGGTGGGGAGTGGACCCGCGTACAGACGGCGTGGGCAAGACCGTCTGGGCGGAGGTCCGGGATCACGAGCCGGTCGGGAACCGGGCTGACAGGGCGGGCAGCAGCCGCAGGTGACCGCCCTGGCCCGGCGCCCGCGCCAGCGTGCCGGCCAGGTACGATCGCGGGGTGAACACCTACTGGCACGTCGTTCTGCCGCCTCTCTGCGCCTGACCGGGCGCAGACACTGACGGTTTGATCCGTGGCCCCGGCCGCTCCGCAGGGCGGTCAGGGGGTTATGTCGTGCGCCCGTTTCGGATCGAGTCCCAGACGCATTCGACGACGGAAGATCACGACTGTGCCGAACCGCACTTCCCCCCTGGCTCCCGCGCGCCCGGCCGCCGCCGGCCCGCGCCCTCCTCGCACCGGTTTCCTCAGCGGTCCCGCGCCTATCCTCACCTCGGCTGTGCTGTGGGGTACGACCGGGACTGCCAGTTCCCTGGCCCCAGCCGGTGCACCGGCGGCGGCCATCGGCTGCGCCGGTCTCACCCTCGGCGGCATCCTGCTGTTCCTCACCTCCCGCGGCGCCCGCTCGTTGCCCGCCGCCTGCACGCGCCCCGAGCGGTGGCTGCTCGTCCTGGGTGCGTTGGCGGTGGCCGGGTATCCGGTCACCTTCTATCCGGCGGTGGCTCGGACCGGCGTGGCTGTGGCCACCGTGATCGCGTTGGGCAGCGCGCCGGTCTTCGCCGGACTGCTGTCCTGGATCACCGGACAGGCCCGGCCGACCGCACGCTGGACCGGCGCCACCGCGGCCGCCGTGCTGGGCTGCACCCTTCTGGTGCTGGGCCCCGGGCTCACCGGACATGCCACGCCGATGGACCTGACGGGCGTCTTGCTTGCCGCATGCGCCGGACTGTCGTACGCCGCCTACTCGCTGATCGGCGGCAGGCTCATCACGAGCGAACACCCTTCCGATGCGGTGATGGGCATGCTGTTCGGCGCAGCCGGGCTGCTCGTCCTGCCGCTCGTGCTGTTCGTCAACATTCACTGGCTCGCCACCACCCGCGGTGCGGCGGTGGCTGTGTACCTCGCCCTGTTCACCGTCTACCTGGCCTACCGGCTCTTCGGGCACGGACTGCGCCGCACCCCCGCGTCGGTGGCCACGTCGCTGACCCTGGCTGAGCCCGCCGTTGCGGCGATCCTGGGTGTCACCGTCCTCGACGAACGCCTCCCGGCCGCCTCCTGGTGCGGGCTGGCTGTGCTCGGTCTGGGCCTGGTCCTCCTTACCGTCCCTGTCGGCATCGGCAGCCGGGGCCGGTAGCGTCCCAGGAACCCAAGGCCGAATACAGCGCTGAGTCACAGCAGGTGAGCCCCGGCGGGTTGCGCCGGGGCTCACCCGGGCTGGTGCGTCAGCGGTTCATCAGTACGAACACGCCCCACCCGAGGTATTCGCGCTGGTACCTGGCGTGCTGGACAGGTGACGTGGCGAGTTCCGCGCGCATCTCGTCGGCCAGCTCGTCGTCGGGGTTGGCGTCGAGCCAGCGGCGGATGTTGAGCCACTGCGCCGCGACGTACCGGTCCCAGCTGTCCTGGTCGGCCAGGACCATTTCGACGACGTCGCAGCCCAAGTCGCGGAAATGCTCAAGCAGTTCCGGCAGCGGGAAAAGCTCCTCCTTGCGAGACATATGGCAGGCCTCGACGGTGGCCTGGTCCAGGGGCTCGCGGCGCCAGTACGGTTCGCCGATCAGCATCATGCCGCCGGGGGCGAGGCTGCGCCGAAGGAGTTCGACCGTGCCCGGCACGCCGCCACCGATCCAGGTGGCGCCCACGCATGCAGCGATGCCGACCGGATCGTCGGCGACATGGCCCGACGCGTCGCCGTGCACGAAGCCGACCCGGTCGGCCACGCCCAGCTCGACGGCCCGCGCGCGGGCGGCGCCGAGGAAGACGGTGCTGATGTCGACGCCGGTGCCGGTCACGCCGTGGTCGCGTGCCCAGGTGCACAGCAACTCGCCCTTGCCGCAGGCGAGATCGAGCACGCGCGTGCCCGGCGACGGGCTGATGGCCTGCCCCAGGATGGCCAGCTTCTCGCTGGTGAACGGGTTGCAGAGGCGATGACTGCTCTCGCGGATGGTGATGCTACGTGGCAGATCCACTTCTGGGAGTCCTTTGGTTCGAAGAGGTCAGAACGGCTGGGGAAAGCGGCCGGTGGAAGTTGGCCGCGATTGCCTGGACCGTCATGAAATGCACCTCTTCGGACGCGCGAACAGCAGGGACCGGCCGACGGTACGGCCCCTGGGATCGTCATGTCCATCTGATTTCGCGTCCTGCGGGAAGGCGCCTTATCACCACCGTCCGGCGTCCTGGCTGCGCCGGTACGCCGCCCACCGACACCACACCGCCGCGCGAACGGCCAAAGCAACAGCCTCAGGAGGTGCGCGGAGCGAGGCTCGTCGTCGTGAAGGACGTCTTGTCCCTGGACGTCGTGCTGTCGGTGATCCACCAGTGGGTGGGGTCCTCGCCGTACAGGCCGAACAGGGTGCCGGGCGCCCAGTTGAGGATCAACTCGTCCTTGCCGTCACGGTCGAAGTCGGCGGCACCCGCGGGCCGGGCGTGCCGCCATTTCGCGGGCCCCTTCTGCACTTCGCGCAGGACAGAGGTGCGCTTGTCGCCGTCGATGAGCGTGGCACCCTCGTACGTGGCGACGAGGATGCCGTCGCGGCCGTCGCCGTCCGGGTCGGCGGCCACGAAACCGCCGGGCCCGTAGTCGGTGCCCGCACCCTCGGGCACCTCGGGCAGCCGGTACGTGACCGGTGCACCGCCACTGCCCGGGTACACGGCGAGCGATCCGTCGACTTCGGGCGCCTCCGTCTGGTAGCCGGGCTCGTTATTGCGGCCGCCATCGTCCCCGACGGCCACATCGCGCAGCCCGTCGCCGTCGAAGTCGCCGAACGCGTGGGCGTTGCCGAGGCGTAGCTGTCTGCCGTTCGCGGACAGGCCGGTGCCGCGGCGGGCCGGGTAGAGGATGCTGCCGGACTGCTCACCGTCGTCCTGTTCGTGGAGCAGCAGGGAGGTGGCGCGCGGCTCGCCGGACGGGTCGATGGCGTCCACGACGAGTTGGCCACCCGACAACGGCAGGCTGGTATCGGTGCGCGTCGGCACGCCGGACCGCGTGAACGGGCCGTACAGCACCACCAGGGACGACCCGTTCTTCGCGAGGCCCGCGAGGTCGTGGTGCCCGTCACCGTCGAAGTCGCCGCGCACCACGGTCTGAAGGCCGAGCTTCGATGCGCTCTGCGGCAGCCGCACCGGCGTCGCCCCGGCCCCTGCCGCGGGCCCGTCCGGTCCGCCCCAGGTCACGTACGTGACGGAGCGTGCGGCGACGATCCGCCGGTCCTCGACGCGCTCGCCCATGACGGTCGTGACGAAGTCCGGGAAGCCGTCACCGTCCAGATCGGCGACCGTGTCCGGGGCGAGAGGGCTGCTCGCGGCCACGTCCACCGGCTGATCCGGCAGGCCCAGGTCGCGGCGGTCGTAGACCGTGCGGGTCGAGGAGTCGAGCCCCTTCGCCGAGCCGTAGAGCACAACGATCCGTTCGCCGCCGGGGACGGGCAGCATGAGGTCGCGGTACCCGTCGCCGTTGATGTCGTCGGGGTCCTTCGACCCCTTCCCCGGGGCCGGCGCCCGGCTCTCGACCGGCGTGGTGGGTACCCCGACAGCAGGAGACGGCTCGTGGCCCGTTCCGCCACCGCCGCATCCGGTGAGCGGTGCGAGCACAACGCAGGCAGCGCAGACAGCGAAGGCCGACAGGGCGGTACGAGACTTCATGCGCCTCACCCTCACATCCCGCGCCGTGCCGACTCCAGTGGGATGGGACGACTGTTGCCCAGTTGCGATCAGAGGAACGCGGCGCGCCCGACCGGCCGAGACAGTCCGAACCGCCGCACTCGTTCGCCGGCATGTCGAAGACCATCAGCTTCACGAACAGCAGGCCGTACATCACCGACCAGCACAAGAGCGCGCCCGCGAGGGGGACGGCGACGAGCGCGGTGACCGTGACCAGCAGCGCAGGGTGGTGACCGTCGCCGTCCCTCCGCTTCCGCGGCACCTCGTCAGCCGGTTCGTCTCCCGGTTCGTCTGCCCGCCATGGCTTCAGACCCATGATCCCCCCAGGAACGCTCGGAGCCGCGGGGGAATTATGCGTTGTGAGGGAGCGACCGCGAACGGCCGGCTCCGGCCCGGTCCCGACGGTGCTGCTCACGAGGTTACGAGGCGGATGGAGTGGCTGAGTGGGAGGATGACGGAGGGGGATTGTTCCCGGCCAGTAGGTGACGGGAGGATCAGAGATGGAGATCAAGCCGCAGGCGGCCGTCCTCCCCAAGGACACAGACCAGCTTGAGCAGGGGAAATACGGGCCCGTTTTTCCGAAGACACCAGCGTGTTATGGGTTCACCATCATTGCGAAGGTCAAGCCGGGCCGGGCCGAGGCAGTACGTGAGTACGGCTACACCCTGGCCAAGGCGCTGGAGCAGGATCCGTATCTTCTGGCGCCGCTCAAGCTGCACTATCTGCGCTGGGTGCTCTTCGACGACGACGCTCGTTTCATGTATCAGGGGATCTTCGACACCGATTTCGACAAGTACACCGAGGATGCCATCGCTCTTTTCAGCAAGGCGGGGGTGAGTACGGTTTTCGAGAATCTCGAAGGGTTCCCCGAGGACTGGCGGACCAACCCCGAGGCGTTCGTCAGGTTCGTACGGGAACATCACTGTCCGAGCTTTATCGAGTACGGAGAGTATCCGTTCGTCGCGGCCGATGAGATCAAGAAGGCTCTGCGGATCAAGAGCTCACTGTCGGAGATGCTCGATCAAATGCAGTGAATGCGGAGTGCGGGACGCTTGTCCCGCTGTGGATCGGAGCTGAGATGAGCGACGTCCAGACCGCACGCACCTACAACCAGAACCATGTCGCGCGTGAGTACACCCCAGGCCGGCGCCGGGTGAGCATCTACGTCTCCTGGAGCTATCCGGCGGAGGCGGGGAGGAACCCGGCCGAGCTGGACAACCGGTTCTCCACCATGACCGAGGTCCGTCGGGCGACCTGGCCCGCCTACGAGGACCCGAAGTGGTCCGACCCGTTGCGGTTCCAGCAGGGCATCGCCGGCTCACTGGAGTTGTTCTTCTGGGCCTGGGTGCCGTTCCAGCAGTACGTCGAGGAGATCACCGGACACCCTGTCCCCGTATACCAGCGCATCGACCAGGCCGGTTTCCCGACCCCGCTCGACGAGCGGGTACTGGCGGACACCGACACCTTGTTCGTGTTCGGGCTCGATCACATGGTCACAGGACAAGAGGCCGCGCCGGAGGAGGTCGAGGCACTACGGGCTTTCCTCGGCCGGGAGGACGCCCGTCTGGTCCTGGGGCCGCACCACGACGTGGGGGCATCGGACGATCTGATGGTGCGGGATATGGAGTACCGCCATCACGGCGACCCTTTGGTTCCGCGCCAGCAGCGTTTCGCCACCCATGTCCGGGGCTTGATGCACAGCCTCGGGGTGCCCGTCGAGAACCGCTACGGGCTGCGTCCCGCCGTGCAAGGGCCGAATCAGATCGCACCGTTCTCCGCGGTCAGGGATGAGGATACGAAAGGGTGGCTCGACGGGGTGACGAACTTCAACTTCCATCAGCATCTTCCGCATTACGCCGTGACGAGCGACGAGCCCGATGCCATTCATGTGCTGGCCCGGCAGCCGATCGACACCTCCAGGCCGCATCCTTTCACCGAGGCCGGCAACACCGAGTTCAACATGTTCCTGTGGATGCCCCCGAGCGGTGAGCGGGCCGGCGATGTGCTGCTGGCGGACTCCACGATTTTCAGTTCGCTGTTCGGCGGCGACGAGAGCCTGCGGAATTTCTGGCGGAACCTCGTCACGAAGTAGTGCCGCAAGGAGGCGAGACCGTGAGCGTGCACACGCCGGGCGCACTGGAGCTCGACGACATTCAACGCGGCGTTCTCAGCCCTCGCCCGACCCCCTACGCGGCGACCTACCTGGTGTTCCGTGTCGACGACCGGGCGCAGGGACGGGAGCTGATGCGGCGCGCGAGCGCGGTGGTGACGTCCGCGGCCGACTCGGTCAGTCCCCTGGGCGAGACGTGGGTGAGTGTCGCGGTCACCTATCACGGACTGGACGCCCTGGGTGTGCCGCGCGCATCGCTGGACACGTTCGCCTGGGAGTTCCGGCAGGGGATGGCCGCCCGGGCCAAGGCGCTGGGCGATGTGGGGGAGAGCGCCCCCGAGCACTGGGAAGCGCCCCTGGGCACGCCGGACGTCCATGTCGTGTTCGCGGCGGTCGCGCCTGACGCCACACGGTTGGAGGCGGCCCTCGACCGGGCCCGCCCCGCCTACGACCAGCTCCCCGGAGTGACAGCGATCTGGCGGCAGGACTGCCACGCGCTGCCCACCGAGACCGAGCATTTCGGCTACCGCGACGGCGTCAGCCATCCGGCCGTCGAGGGCAGCGGCATCGCCGGGTCGAACCAGCTGGAAGTGCCGTTGAAAGCCGGCGAGTTCGTACTCGGCTACCGGGACGAGATCGGCGGCAGCCAGACCCCGCAGCCGGAGGTGCTGGGACGCAACGGCAGCTACGCGGTCTTCCGCAAACTCCACCAGCGGGTCGCCGCGTTCCGGCGCTACCTGCGGGACAACGCCACCTGCCCCGAGGACGAGGAACTGCTGGCAGCCAAGATCATGGGACGCTGGCGCAGCGGTGCACCGCTGGCGCTCAGCCCGCAGCACGACGACCCAGCTCTGGGCACCGACCCGCACCGCCGCAACACCTTCCTGTACAGGCAGGACGATCCGGCGGGATTCACCACGCCCAGCGGCTGCCACATCCGGCGGGCCAATCCCCGCGACGCGTCCGTGGCGGGCGAAGTACGGCTGCACCGCATGATCAGACGCGGCGCCGTCTACGGTCCGCCGCTACCCGAAGGGATCCTGGAGGACGACGGGGCCGACCGCGGCCTGATGTTCGCGTTCATCGGAGCCCATCTCGGGAGGCAGTTCGAATTCGTCCAGTCCGAGTGGATGAACGACAGCGTCTTCTTCGGCGGGGGCAGCGCCAGAGACCCCGTCGCCGGAGCCCACGACGGCGTCGCCGGCTTCACCATTCCCCGGCGGCCGCTGCGACGACGCCTGTCCCCACTGCCGCGGTTCGTCGTCACCCGCGGCGGCGAGTACTGCTTCCTGCCGGGCCTGAGCGCCTTGCGCTGGCTCGGGGATCTCCAGGACTGACAGTGCGGTCACGCGCGCGTGGCACCGCCCTGAGGCGCTGCGCCGCCCGAGGGGAAATGCCTCATGGGCGCTCGCCGCGGCCCTGCTCAGCGGCCTGGCAGCCGCCCTCCCGACCGCCACGGCGCTCAGCAGCCGGCGAAGCGGCCCCCCGGAAGCCGGTGAGACGCACTTACCACCCTGAAGTGTCACCGGGCGGGCGCCCCCTGGTCACACGCGGACCAACTGGTCCGTGAACGCGTTGCCGAACACCCCGTGAGGGTCGAGGCGGTCCAGGATGCCGATCGCCTGCGACCACTGTCCATGGGCGTAGGAGCCCGGCACCACGGTTTCGATGACCTCCTTGTCGGCCCAGGCCGCCGTGTCGGTGTAGCCCCAGCCCTTGGACCACTCGACCCGGGTGAGGGCGTAGCCGCCGTCGAACGTGTCCAACAGGAACCGTTCCATGTCCCGGTAGAACTCGTGGGCGTCGGGTGTGGTCGGCTGGGTCAGCACGTCGACCCACACCGCGCAGTCGAACTCCGGGTGGTCGGGGGACGGCCGTACGACGGAGAGCAGCGGCGGGCGGGCGCCCCGGGCGGCGGACTCCTCGGGCCGGTCGAGGCCGCCCACGCGGATCTCGACCTGTCCGTTGACCGGGAACCTTCCCTCGGCGGCCCACTCCTTGAGCTGTTCGCTGTAGTAACCGGCGAACTCCGAGACGACGCGCTGCACGTCGGCGCGCCGGGTCAGGATGGCGTAGCCGTTGGCGGTCTCGCGGAGCGTGGTGGGGCGCAGATAGAACAGCAGGTCGGGTGAGGCGCCCCACAGGTCCTTGGCGGCGGTGGTGGTCAGACCGGTCGCAGCCACCCCGTACTGCGCGGCGCCGAACTCGGGTGCGAGGTACCAGGCGCCCTCCGCCAGCATGCGCCCGGCCAGGCGGGCCGCGGGCGTCGGCAGCGAGTCGCTGAACGGGTAGTTGTACGGGTGGTGCACCTCCCTCGCGGAGGCCGGGCGCTCGGGGCTGAGGCTCCACTCCTTCAGCCACGGCTTGTCGGTGTAGGCGAACCAGATCGCCTCGACGCGCCCCGAACGGTCCATGAAGTCGGCGAACGTGTTCCCCCGAGAGGCCAGTTCGCTGCCCGGAGCGGCGAACAGTTCGTCAGCGGTGAGATCGATCCGGCTCCGGCAGCGCAGCGGGACCTCCTCGCCGGCCTGGAGCACGGCCTCCACGAGGAGTCCGCGGCCGATGTGGGTGGCCAGCGCCTCGCACTCCTCGTCGGCGCCCCGGTGGAAGGTTCGCACCACGTACTCGGACCGGGCGGCGTCCCAGACCACGGCGGTGACAGAGAGAACGAGGTTGCTGAGCGTGCCGTAGGTGTGACCGGGACGCGCGTCCTCGCCGACGGCGGGCACGCTGGTGCCGTGGGCGTCGATGGCCAGTGTGCCGCCGAGCGTGAGCTCGCCGGGCGCCGGGGTGTTGGTGACGCCAAGCCCCTGGTCGGCGAGGAACGCCATCAGCGTTTCGAGGGTCACCCCGGTCTGCGCTCGGACCGCGCCGGGAGCGCCGGCGGGCGGGGTGGTGAGTTCCCTGTGGGTCAGGTGCTCGGTGGTGTCCATGAGCAGGACGCGCCCGTCGGACTCGGCGGATCCGGTGATGGTGAGCGGGGACCAGCCGTGTGCCTTGCCGCGTGCGCGCAGCCGCCAGCCGTTGGCGTGCGCCCAGTTGGCGAGGTCGGCGATGTCCTGGCCGGTCCGTGGGGCGCAGGCCCATAACCCGTCGTGGGTTATCTCTCCGGCCCAGTTGATGTAGCGGGTGCGGTACGCCGACAGTCCGGCGGGCAGTTCGGGAGGGGTTGCCGAGGCGGTCGCCGGTGCTGCCAACGCCGTATGAGCTCCTACGGACGCGGCTCCCACAGGGATGCCGAGGGCTCCGCCGGCGACGGTCGCCGCTCGTAACACCCGTCGCCTGGAGGGGCGGCCGGGACAAGAAGAGGACTTGAGTGGATCAGTCATGCGGTCGAACGTACGTCGCTGTTTGCCTGATCGATCCATCGATCGACGTATGGGTGTGAAATGTCCGCCGGATCTCCCCATCGGGTTCAAGAGCGTGCTCGATCGGTTCCAGGTGCTTCACGACCCCAGATGCCGAGCCGTGACCGAGCGGGGTCGCGCAGGACAAGGAATTGGCCGAAAAATATGCGTTGCCAGGGCTTGTTAGGTGGAATACGTTGAGCCCGTGACTGCCGGGTCGGCCATGGGCCACGAACGAGTAGGGCACCCGGCCTCGACGTGAGCGCGAGGCGGGCCAGAAGCCCGCCTGCCCCTTTTCCGCGTCGCTGACCAGCGGATTTCGGGTGCCCGTGAATGCCTCCCGTGAGGCTCACACGGCAATAGCGAGCATTTCGCGTTCGCCCCGGACCGCTTCTTCCCACACCCCTATCCCGCCTTCGCGATCGTTCCGTACGGCGGTGATTTCGCCCTGCCCGTGAACTGGGCAGCCCGACCCGAAACAGAGAAGAAAGCAGAGAATGCCAAACGATTTCAACCAGCAGATCATCGAGGAGTTCCGCGCCAACGAAGGGCGCGTCGGTGGGTACTTCGAGGGGGCCCGGCTGCTCCTCCTGACCACCACCGGAGCGCGGTCCGGCGCCCGGCACACGACCCCCCTCGGCTACCTTCCCGACGGCGGCGAGCGGGTCCTGGTCATCGCCTCTGCCGCCGGGGCGCCGAAGCACCCGGACTGGTTCCACAACATCGTGGCGAATCCGCGCGTCACCGTCGAGGACGGCGTCTTCACGTACGAGGCAGATGCCGTCGTCCTGGAGGGCGCCGAACGCGACCGGGTCTTCGCCCGTGCGGTCGAGGCGGAACCCGGGTGGGCCGACTACCAGGCGAAGACCACCCGCGTCATCCCCGTCGTGGCGCTGCAGGCGGTCCCCGGCCCACCGAACCCGAACGCGTCCTCGGTGGGCGCGGCCCTCAAGCTGATCCATGACGCGTTCCGGCGCGAACTCGCCCTGATCAGAAAGGAGATCACCGAGTCCGGTCCCGGAGGACTGGGCGCCCAGCTCCGGGTGAACTGCCTGACGCTCTGCCAGGGGCTGCACATCCACCACACCGGCGAGGACACCGCGATGTTCCCGTTCCTCGCCGAGCGCCATCCCGAGCTCGCCCCGACGATGGACCGGCTGCACGCGGAACACCAGAAGGTCGCGGCGCTCCTCGCCGACCTGCGGCAGGTCGTCTCCACCGAGGGCGCGGACCCTCAGCTGGTGATCCGCGAGGTGGAGCGGCTCACCGACGAACTCGAGGCCCATCTCACGTACGAGGAGGAGCAACTGATCCCCGTCCTGGACGCCCCGGCGGGCTGACCGCCCACGCCGTTCTCAGGCGCGCCGGTGAGAAGAGGCGGGAACCGGAGCGCGCCTTCGTCACAGGTGGCGGAGGAGCGTGTGCAGAGCCGGGTTGTCGTTGTTCCTGCGCCACACCAGGTCGAGTTCCACAGGCTCGGGTATGGGCAGTTCAACCGGCTTGAAGACGATATCGGCATACCGCAGCTGCGCGGCGGCCTCGGGGACCAGAGCCACCCCGAGGCCCCAGTTGACGAGGGCCAGGATGCTGTGGACCTGGCTCAGATACTGGGAGTAGACGGGCGTGACGTGGGCGGTCCGGAAGATGCTGATGAGCAGTTCGTGGAAGTAGCGGGCTTCCGTGGGTGAGTACATCAGCAGCTCCTGACCGTGGAAGTCCGCGATCTGGAGCGCTCCCTCGCGCGCCGTCAGTGCGTGCCCCGCCGGCAGGGCGGCGAGCAGCTGTTCCCGTACGGCGGGTCTGGTCCGCAGATCCGGGCCGGTGACCGAGGGCCGGATCAGCCCCAGGTCCAGGCTGTTGTCCGCGAGCGCCGCCAGCTGGTCGCGGGTGACCATCTCGCGCAGGACGATCTCCGCTCCGGGCATGGCCTCGCGGGCCGTGCGCAGAAGCGTGCCGAGCATGGAGTGGGCGCTTGCGGCGGTGAATCCGATGGTGATGCTGCCCGCTTCTCCCGTCGAGACCTGCCGGACGGCGAGGGCGGCGTTCTCGGACTGGCGCAGGATGCCCCGGGCCTCGATCAGGAAGGCGCGCCCCGCGGGCGTCAGCCGCACCGACTTGTTCGTACGGTTGAGGAGCTGGACACCGAGGTCGTTCTCCAGCTGCCGGATCTGCCGGCTCAGTGGGGGCTGCGTCATCCGGAGCCGCTCGGCCGCACGTGTGAAGTGCAGCTCTTCTGCAACGGCCACGAAACTCGTCAGTTGCGCGAGTGTGAACAACGATGCTCTCCCGGTATCAGTGCATGCAAAATTTGAGTTAGACGTGAATCTTCCGGCGCCTTAGCTTCAAGGGCAACGGCTGAGCGGGATGCTCCGGCCGGCACCGCGAGGGGCCTTCTGGACAGGCCCGTCGCTATCCACCCATCCCAGGCACCGGAGCTCTCCAGTGGTGAGTACAACGAACATGACGCCGCACGTCGCGCACCAGGGCGAGGCGACCCTGGACAGGATCTCCTGGCTCAAGCTCTCCTCGGTCACCCTTCCGCTGGCCACTCCCGTCAGCGACGCCAAGGTCCTCACGGGACGCCAGGCGCCGATGACCGAGGTAACCTTCCTCTTCGTCGAGGTCGGTACCGAGCAGGGGCACGAGGGCATCGGCTTCAGTTACTCGAAGCGCGCGGGCGGCCCTGGCCAGTTCGCGCACGCGAAGGAGATCGCCCCCGCTCTGATCGGCGAGGACCCCAGCGATATCGCCAGAATCTGGACGAAGCTGGTGTGGGCGGGCGCATCGGTCGGACGCAGCGGCCTTTCCACGCAGGCCATCGCGGCCTTCGACATCGCCCTGTGGGACCTCAAGGCCAAGCGGGCCGGTCTGCCCCTCGCCAAGCTGCTGGGCGCGCACCGCGACTCCGTCCGCTGCTACAACACCTCCGGCGGCTTCCTGCACACCCCGACCGAGCAGGTCCTGGAGAACGCCACCGCATCCCTCGCCGGCGGCATCGGCGGCATCAAGATCAAGGTGGGCCAGCCCGACGGAAAGGCGGACCTGCGCCGTCTGACCGCCGTACGCGAGCACCTCGGCGACGACGTGCCCCTCATGGTCGACGCCAACCAGCAGTGGGACCGGCCCACCGCGCAGCGCATGGGGCGCGCCCTCGAGGAGTTCGGCCTGACCTGGATCGAGGAACCCCTCGACGCATACGACGCGCAGGGCCACGCCGCCCTCGCCGCCTCGCTGGACACGCCCGTGGCGACGGGCGAGATGCTCGCCAGCGTGGCCGAGCACTACGAGCTGCTGCGCCACAACGCGGCTGACATCATCCAGCCGGACGCGCCCCGCATCGGCGGCATCACCCAGTTCCTCAAGCTCGCCGCCCTCGCCGAGCACCAGCACGTGCAGCTCGCGCCCCACTTCGCCATGGAGATCCACCTCCACCTCGCCGCCGCCTACCCGTACGAGCCGTGGGTGGAGCACTTCGACTGGCTGGAGCCCCTGTTCAACGAGCGCCTCCACATCAGGGACGGACGCATGCACGTGTCATCGCGGCCCGGCCTCGGCATCACCCTCAGCGAGCAGGCCCGTGCCTGGACCCAGGCGGTGCACGAGGTGGGCGCGCGGCCCTGACGCACCCTGGAGTGCCCGTGGCTCACATTCACCAGCCGGGTGCCTCACCTCGACTTCCCTCTTCGTACGTACGACTGCGTACGTACAACGAGTCCCTCTACATGGAGACAAGTACATGTCACTGAACACGGCGGCCCAGGATGTCGCGCGACGCCTGCGTGACGGCATGGCGCGCGGCGTGCTGTCCTTCCCGCTCACCAGCTTCACGGACGACGGCAGCCTCGACCTGGACGCCTACCGCGCCTACCTGGCCGATCAGCTGGCCACCGCTCCGGGCGCGGTCTTCCCCGCGTGCGGCACGGGCGAGTTCACCGCGCTCGACGAGGACGAGTACCGCCAGGTCGTCACCGCGGCGGTAGAGGTGGCCGACGGACGTATGCCGGTCGTCGCAGGCATCGGCTACGGCTGGGCGCAGGCCCTGCGCTTCGCGCGGATCGCGGAGGAGGCGGGTGCGGACGCCGCGCTGGTGCTTCCCCACTACCTCCTCAAGGCCCCGCAGGACGGCCTGGTCGAGCAGGTGCGCCGCATCGCCGGCGGTACCGAGCTGCCGCTCATCGCCTACCAGCGCGACCAGGTGGCCTTCACCGTCGAGAGCCTGCGCCGCATCGCGGAGATCCCCACGGTCATCGGTCTCAAGGACGGACACAGCGACCTGGACCGTCTGCAGCGCCTCACCCTCGCCGCGCCCGACCACCTGCTCTTCTTCAACGGGGCCGCCACCGCCGAAGTACAGGCCCGCGCGTACGCCGCCATCGGCGTGCCCGCCTACTCGTCGGCGGTCCACGCCTTCGCACCCGAGATCGCGAACGCGTTCTTCACCGCCTTCCAGAACGGCGACCAGGCCACCACCGACGAACTGCTCCGCGGTTTCTACGTCCCGCTCGTCGAGCTGCGCGACCGGGTACCCGGCTACGCGGTCTCCCTGGTCAAGGCCGCCGCACGGCTGCGCGGCAAGCCGGTCGGCCCGGTACGCGCCCCGCTCACCGACCCCGGTCCGGAGGACCTGGCCGACCTGGAGAAGCTGCTCGAGGCGGGTCTGGGGCTGGTGGGCGCCCGGGCGTGAGCCGCGCCCGAGCCGTGGCCGACATCTCCGCGTGACGGCCACGCACCAGCAACGCCGTACCACCACGGAGACCGGTTCGCGGCACCCGGCACCGGACTTCGCCTTGTCGTGCGCCCGGACACCCGGCCCGTATGAGCCACACCCACCGGCACCGGCCCACCCGGGCGCCACGCCCACCGGCACCGGCCCACCCGGGCGCCACGCCCGGCCGCCACGCCACCCCCGGTACTTCACCGCCCTGGTCCGTACGACGCATGACGGACGCCCGACGGACCAGGGCCATCAACTGAGCACAGTTCAAAGGGGAACTGCACCATGCCTCTTGTCGTCGTCGGAATCAGCGTACTGATCCTGCTGTTCCTCATGACCAGGCTGAAACTCAACGGCTTCATCTCCCTCCTCCTGGTGGCCGTCGGGGTCGCGCTGGTCCAGGGCATTCCGGCCGCGGAGATCGCGGACGTCCTCGGGGAGGGCGTCGGCGGCCAGATCGGCGACACCATGCTCGTCGTCGGACTCGGCGCCATGCTGGGCCGCGTCATGGGAGACTCGGGCGCCGCCCAGCGAATAGCGAACAAACTCATCGACGCCTTCGGTGAGCGCTATGTGCAGGTCGCCATGGTCGTGACGGCCATGCTCATCGGCGTGACGATGTTCTACGAGGTCGCCTTCGTCATCATCGTGCCGGTCGCGTTCACCATCGTCCGGGTCACCCGCAAGAACCTGCTGTGGGTGGGCCTTCCGATGTCGATCGCCCTGTCCACGATGCACAGCTTCCTGCCGCCCCACCCCGGCCCCACCGCGGTCGCCGCCACCTTCAACGCCTCGGTCGGCCACACGCTGTTCTACGGGCTCTTCTTCGCCGTGCCGTTCGGTGCGCTCATCGCCCTCGTGTGGCCGCGGCTTCCGTTCGTCCGGAAGATGAACCCGTCCATCCCGACCGGCCTGGTCACGGAGCGCGAGTTCGAAGACGACGAGATGCCGAGCATGGCCTGGTCCCTGTTCGTGGCCCTCGTCCCCGTCGTACTGATCGCGGGCGCTGCTGTGACCGACATGGCGGTGTCCGACAAGGACAACCCGGTCCTGCACGCCGTCAACTTCATCGGCTCGGCGCCCGTCGCCCTCCTGCTGACGCTGTGCCTGGCCATCTGGGCGTTCGGCCCGCGCATCGGCCGCGGACTGGACGAAGTGAGCTCGTCGTGCGTCTCGGCGGCCAAGTCCATGGCCCTGATCCTCATGGTCATCGGTGCCGGTGGCGCGTACAAGGGTGTCCTCGTCGAGGGCGGCATCGCCGACTACATCAAGGACTTCACCGACGGCTGGAACATCTCGCCGATCATCCTCGCGTGGCTCATCGCGGCCATCCTCCGCATCGCCCTCGGATCCGCGACGGTCGCCGTCGTCACGGCCGCCGGTATCGTGGCGCCGCTCGTCGCCGGCAGCGGCGTCCACCCCGAACTCATGGTGCTCGCCGTCTCCTGCGGGTCGATCGCCTTCAGCCATGTCAACGACCCCGGCTTCTGGATGTTCAAGGAGTACTTCAACCTGTCGGTCCTCGACGCGATCAAGGCGCGGACCACGTACACGACCGTGCTCGCGATCCTCGGTCTGGGCGGTGTTCTCGCCGTCGAGTGGGCCCTGGACACTCTCAGCGTCTGAGCACTACCGGACTCCTGAGCATCGACCACTCCCGACGCACATCCGACGCACATCCGAGGTAAGGAACCCCTGATGACAAGCGGAAGCCAGCCGACCGTCACCGAATTCTCCGTCTACCCCGTCGCGGGCCGGGACTCGATGGAGCTCAACCTCTCCGGTGCGCACGGTCCCTACTTCACCCGCAACGTGGTCGTCCTGAAGGACTCGGAGGGCCGTACGGGCCTCGGTGAGGTGCCGGGCGGCGAGAAGATCACGCAGACGCTGCGCGACGCCGAAGCCCTCGTCGTCGGCGCGAAGGTGGGCGACTACAAGCGCGTCCTGCGCGAGATCGGCGAGAGGTTCGGCGACCGCGACTCCGGCGGCCGCGGTCTGCAGACCTTCGACCTGCGCACCACCGTCCACGCCGTCACCGCTGTCGAGTCGGCCCTGCTCGACCTCCTGGGACAGCACCTCGACGTCCCCGTGGCGGCCCTGCTCGGCGACGGACAGCAGCGCGACTCCGTACGTGTCCTCGGCTACCTCTTCTACGTGGGCGACCCCGACCGCACCGACCTCGAGTACGTACGCGAAGGCGACTCGGACGTGGAGTGGTACCGGATCCGCCACGAGGAGGCGCTGACCCCCGAGGCGATCGTCCGCCAGGCCGAGGCCACGTACGACCTCTACGGCTTCCGCGACTTCAAGCTGAAGGGCGGCGTGCTGGAAGGCGCCGAGGAGGTCAAGGCGATACGGCAGCTGAAGGAACGCTTCCCCGAGGCGCGGATCACCCTCGACCCCAACGGCGCGTGGTCGCTGCGCGAGGCGATCGAGCTGTGCGCGCCGCTGGTGGGCACCCTCGCGTACGCCGAGGACCCGTGCGGGGCCGAGGACGGCTACTCGGGCCGCGAGATCCTGGCCGAGTTCCGGCGCGCCACCGGGCTTCCCACGGCGACCAACATGATCGCCACCGACTGGCGGCAGATGACCCACGCCCTGGCGCTGCAGTCCGTGTCCATCCCGCTGGCCGACCCGCACTTCTGGACCATGCAGGGCTCCGTGCGCGTCGCGCAGCTCTGCAACGCGATGGGCCTGACCTGGGGATGCCACTCGAACAACCACTTCGACATCTCCCTGGCCATGGTGGCGCACTGCGGGGCCGCGGCTCCAGGCGAGTACAACGCGCTGGACACGCACTGGATCTGGCAGGAGGGCCTGGAGCGGCTCACCGTCGAACCGCCGCGCATCGTCGACGGTGAGATCGCCATCCCCAGCGCCCCCGGCCTGGGCGTCCAGCTCGACATGGACCGTCTCCTCGCCGCCCACGAGCTCTACCAGCAGAAGGCGCTGGGGGCGCGCGACGACGCGGCCGGGATGCGGTACCTCATCCCCGGCTGGACGTTCGACAACAAGCGGCCCTGCCTCGTGCGCTAGGCCCTGTGTCGGCACCGGTACGGCTCGGCTGTACGCGCCGCGGGGCGCGTACAGCACCGTCGGCCGGCCGACGTCGGCCGCCGGTTCGGCGCCGGTCTGGGTTAGGTCGCATGGCGGCCACGTCGGCCCCCGCCGCACGAACCGCTGGATGGCTCGTGCAGAGTGGGGGCGCACCAGTCACAACGCCCTTCTCGGCGTGGGCGGTCGCTGCGGTCGGGGCCGGTGGTCGGCGGTCGCCGGCGGGTGGCCATCGGTCGCAGATCACCGACCGGTCGACGTGAACGAGGTCATCCGTTCACCCCCGTGTAGTGCCGCAGGCTCCACTTCCACAGCAGCCGCGATGCCAGGTACGCGGCCAGCCCGAGCAGCGGGGACGCCGCCGCCAGCCAGTACGGCACGCCGGTGCTCGACCCGTGGCCGGTGAGCACGGCGGCCGGGAAGTACGCGACGAACGCGAGCGGCAGACCGAACGTGAGGAAGCCGCCCACCGCCTTCGGCAGCACGTTCAGCGGATAGCTGCCGAAGGTGCCGAGCAGCTCCTCCAGCCAGCGGCCCCAGTAGTCGGCGGCCGGGAAGCGCAGCGACGCGCAGGCCACGACCGTGAACAGGGCCGCCTCCAGGAGCATCCCGCCGAGGACGCAGACGACGAGATACGTGATCCGGCCCGCCGTCCAGTCCAGGTTGCTGCGGGACAGCGCCCCCACCATCAGGCCCGCCGCCACCGTCAGGTCGCCGATCGCGTTGGTCGGGAAGTACGACAGCTGGAGCTGGCGGTACACCGGCATCGGGCGGACCAGATAGGTGTCGATCACCCCTTCCTGGATGTGGCGGCCCAGGCCGTGCACCCGCCCCAGGAACAGCACGAACAGGCCGTGCGCCAGCATCCGTGTCGCCGGGATCAGCAGGACGTCCGAGCTGTCCCAGCCGCCCATCCCGGTGAACCGCGTGAGCAGCACCGTCGCGAACACGATCACCGAAACCTGCCAGACCGCGCCGATCGCGACCATCATCAGGAACTCGGAGCGGTACTCCAGTTGCGCGCGGAAGTTGAGGCGTGTGATGCGCCACATGATCCGAACGGCCTTCAAAGGCCCGCCCGGCCTGCTCTTCAACGTCCCCGCCTCCGACGACACATCAGCCTCCCTGCGAGATCACGCGCCGAGCGGCCCGCCGCCACAGCAGCCGGGTGAACAGGGCAAGCGCCACCACCCAGGCTGCCTGTACGGCGAGTTGGGCGCCCGCGTCCGACAGCGGGATACGCCCCACGTACAGCGACAGGGGCACGCTCAGCGTCGCCTGGAAGGGGAGGAAGCCGCTCATCGTGATGAACCAGTCCGGGAAGAACCACAGCGGCGCGTACACCCCGGACAGCAGGTTCTGCGCGAAGATCAGGATCAGCATCGCGGCGCCGTTGCGGAGCGTCCAGAAGCACAGCTGGTCGATCACCAGCATCACGTAGTACATGACCCACTGGCCGAGCAGCGCGCTGACCACGAACACCCCTGCCACGGCGGCCGACTTCGGCGGCTGGACGACTCCGGCGGCCAGACAGACCGCGTATCCGGCGAGCGCCCAGACGAGCCCGTAAAGCTGTTCGCCGAGCGCGCGGAGCGCGTAGTAGCGCTGGGGCGCCAGCGGGCGCAGGTACCAGTAGACGATCGTCCCGAAGTGCATGTGCTGGATGACGGTGTCCCGGCCCGCGAACTGGTCCAGGTTCCGTACGCGCAGGGCCAGTGTGGCCAGCACGGCGTATGTGACCGCCTGGTCGCGGTCCAGTCCGGCCGTGGTGCCGCTCGCCGCGTACAGGCCGCGCCACAGGGACGCCACGAGCACCACCTGCACGGTCATCCGCAGCAGTTCGGCGGTCATGCGGGGCGGGGAGTGCAGCTCGCCGAGCGGGGTGACGCGGGCGGCCCGCCAGGCGTGGACGGCGGCCATCGTCAGTTCCCTCCCGCCGGGGCTCCCGACGGGACTTCCGCCTGGGCGCTCGAGGCGGCTTCCGCCTGGACGTACGCCGTTCGCATCACGTCCTCCAGGTCGGCCTCGTCGATCGCGATGTCCGTCACCTCGTACCGCTCGATGACCTGCTTCAGCGCCTGATGGACCGTCGGAGCCGTCGGCCCGTCCGGTCCGAAGACCGCCTGCGGGCCTTCGCGCCGCAGCAGCGAGATGCCCTCCAGCGGCTCCACGCGCGCGTGCGGGTCGGCGAGCGTGGCCCGCACCTGCCACGTCGAGCCGAACTTCCGGCGGATCTCGTCCAGGGTGCCGTCCAGGACGAGACGCCCGTGGTTGATCAGTACGACGCGCTCGGCGAGCCGCTCGACCTCCGTCATGTCGTGCGTGGTGAGCAGCACCGTCCGGCCGCGCTCCTCCACCTGGTGCCTGAGGAACTCGCGGACCTGCTCCTTCACCACCACGTCCATCCCGATGGTGGGCTCGTCGAGGAACACCACCTGCGGGTCGTGCAGCAGCGCGGCGGCCAGGTCGCAGCGCACGCGCTGGCCGAGGGACAGGTGCCGTACGCGCGTGTCCCAGAAGGAGGAGAGCTCGAGCAGGTCGTCGAACTCGCCGAGGCGCGCGCGGTGTTCGGCGTTCGGCACTTCGTAGATGTCGCGGAGGATCGCGAAGGACTCGCGGACCGGCAGGTCCCACCACAGCTGGGTGCGCTGCCCGAACACCGCCCCGATGTTGCGGGCGTTGCGTTCGCGTTCCTCGTACGGCACCACGCCGGCGACGCGTGCCTCGCCCGCCGTGGGCGTGAGAATGCCGGTGAGCATCTTGATGGTGGTCGACTTGCCCGCGCCGTTCGGTCCGAGCAGGGCCAGCAGTTCGCCGGGCGCCACGTCGAAGGAGACGTCCACGACGGCTTCCTTCGCGACCCGATCGGGCTTGATCAGGGACTTCAGCGCGCCCGCCAAGCCGGGGCGGCGCACGGTGGTGTGGAAGGTCCGGGACAGGCCTCGGACCTGGATACTGCCGCTCATGCGGCGGACCTCCTCGTGAGCCTGATCAGCCACACCGTCGCAAGCAGCGAGGCGCCTGACAGGACCGTCAGCAGCCATGGGACAGCTCGGATACCGGACGCCTCGATGCCGACACCCAGCAGCGGCGGGGCCGCAACGCCGCCGATCATAGACGCGGCTATCACCCAGGCGCCTGCCCTTTTTGCCTCAGGAAGCGCCCGGTTGAGCCAGGGCAGACCGGTCGGGAACACAGGTGCGATGAACAGCCCCACACCCGCGTAGGCCCACGGGGCCGCGCCTGGTATCAGCGCCAGCAGCAGGCACGCGGTCATGCCGGCCGCGCAGACGGTGAGGATGCGCTCGGGCGAGTACCGCAGCGTGATCGGGACGACGACGAAGCGGCCGACGGTCATCATCAGCCAGTACACGGAGGTGGCCGAGGCCGCGACCGCGGATGAGAAGCCGACGGTCTCCAGGTGGGTGGGCTCCCACCCGCCGACGCCCGCCTCGACGCCCACGTTGAGGACGTAGAGGACGAGGAAGCCGACGAGGATCCGGGAGAGGCCCAGCGAGCTCTTCGGCGTAACCGGCGATTCGCCGGAAACCTGAGGCTCGGTGCGTACACCCCCAGTGCACAGGATCAGCACCGCCGACAGCACGGCACACGCCCCGAAGGCGTACGCGTACCCGTCCGCGCCCGTCCACGCGATCAGCGCCGGGCCGAGCACCGCCCCGATGCCGAAGTGGGCGTTGAGGACGTTGAGCATGGCCGTCGAGCGGTCGCCGAAGCCGACCGCGAACAGCTGGTTGAGGCCGTAGTCGATACCGCCGAAGCCCAGGCCGCCGAGGAAGGCGGCGGCGAGTGCGAGCGGCCAGTTCGGGGCGAGCGCGAAGCCCGCGCCGCCTGCCGCCATCAGTGCGTAACTGGCTGCCAGCAGCGACCGGTTGCTGATCCGGGAGTGGATCGCGTTGAACGCCAGGACGCCGGCGACCCCGCCCGTGAAGTGCAGGCTGAGGCCGAGTCCGGCTTCCGAGGGGGACAGGGCGTACTCCTCGCGCAGGCCAGGCACCGCCGGACCGTAGAGCGCCTGAAGCATGCCGATGAGGACGAATCCGACGCAGGACGCGGCCGCGGCCGGACGACTGAAGAGCCGTCCGGCCGCGGATTGCGTGACAGTGCTAGTCATCGATCTCCACGAAGGTGAACGAGAACTCGGCGGGCCCGGCCTGCAGCAGGTACTGCGGCAGCGGGCCCGGACCGCACGACTGGGAGCCGATGCCGCCCTGGCCGTTGTCGAGGTTGACCCAGACCTTGTCGCCCGGCACCAGATCCGTGCGGTGATCTGCAGCGTCGAGCTGCTCGGTGGTCCAGCGGCGGGCCGTGAACCAGAACTCCGGGTCGCCCTCGATCCGCAAGCCCCCGATCTCCGCCCAGCGGATGTCGGCGCGCGCGCCGTTCTCCTGCGGGCGGACGTACGGGGTCTGCAGGTCGTCGACGGAGGACTGCCAGCGGCCGAGCTTCGATGCGGCCCGTGTGTCCGGGTACGCCTCGCCCGGGCCGCCGCCGAACCACTTCACGTGGTCCGCGGAGGACAGCCCGAAGCGGATGCCGAGCCGGGGCAGCGGCACCTTCCACTCGCCCTCGGGCGTGACCGAGACGGTCAGCCGCAGCCGGGTGCCGTCGGACGTCCAGCGGTACACCGTGCGCAGGCCCAGCTCCCAGGCGGCGGGCGCCACCCGGGTGCGTACGGTCAGCGCGTCGTCGGCCAGGTCCACCGCGTCCAGGCGGTGCCGCATCCGGTGCAGGCCCAGCTTCCGCCACAGCAGCCCGTAGCGGATGTCGTCCTGCCAGCTCGCGCCGTTGTCGTTGTCGGTGGTCGCCCGCCACACGTCCAGGCGGAGACCGGTGACGTCGACCGCCCCGATGGTGAGCAGCTCGCCGGTGCGGGCGTCGAAGGACGCCGGGCCCAGGTTGATCAGCCGGTCACTCGCCGTCGGCCGGTCACCGATCGCCACCGGTGCCGGGGTGCGCTCGGTGACGGGCAGCTGGGCCCAGGCGACCTCGTGGCCCTTCGTGCCCCACGCCGTGTCCTCGGCCAGCAGTGCCCGTACGGTCCACTGGGTCTCCGCGCCCCGGCTGTCGGCGGACGGCTCCGGCAGCTTGACCTCGGCGGACTCGCCCGCGGCAAGTCCCGGTACGGCCAGCGATCCGGCCTCGACCGTCTCGCCGTCGACCTGGTACGACCACTCGAACGAGAGGTGCGACAGGTCGGCGAAGTCGTGCCCGTTGGTGATCCGCACCGTGCCCGCGGGGCCTTCGCCCTCGATTCGGACCGGCTCGATCACCTTCTTGTACTCGACGAGCCCCGGCGACGGCGCCCGGTCCGGGAAGATCAGCCCGTCACAGACGAAGTTGCCGTCGTGCAGTTCCTCGCCGAAGTCGCCGCCGTACGCGTAGCCGAGCTCGCCGTGCCTGATGCCGTGGTCGATCCACTCCCAGACGAAGCCACCCTGGTTGCGCTCGTACTTCTCGAACAGCCGCTGGTAGTCGCTGAGCCCGCCAGGGCCGTTGCCCATCGCGTGCGCGTACTCGCAGAGGATGAAGGGCAGGGTGCGGCGCTTTTCGGTGCCGCCGTCCAGGCCCCGGCCGATCTGCTCGACCTCCGCGTGCGAGGCGTACATCCGCGAGTACATGTCCGTGTCGCGGCAGTTGATGTCGCCCTCGTAGTGAACCAGGCGGCTCGCGTCCCGGTCGTGGATCCACTCCGCCATCGCGGTCAGGCCGCGACCGGTGCCGGCCTCGTTGCCCAGCGACCAGATGACGACCGACGGGTGGTTCTTGTCGCGCTCGACCATGCGCGCGGCGCGGTCGAGGAGGGCCGAGGTCCAGCGGTCGTCGTCGACCGGGTTGTCGCGCCAGGCCTGCTCGACGAAGCCGTGCGTCTCGAGGTCGCACTCGTCGATGACCCACAGGCCCAGCTCGTCGCAGGCGTCGAGGAAGGCCGGGTGGGGCGGGTAGTGGCTGGTGCGGACGGCGTTGATGTTGTGCTGCTTCATCAGGACCAGGTCCCGGCGCATGGTGTCCAGGTCCAGGGTCCGGCCGGTCTCCGGGTGGAACTCGTGCCGGTTCACGCCCCGGAACAGGATCCGCTTGCCGTTGACCTTGATGACGCCGTCCTCGACGACGACCGTGCGGAACCCGATGCGCAGCGGGATGCGCTCACCGGCCGTGGCCAGCACACCGTCGTACAGCCGAGGCGTCTCGGCCGTCCACGGCTCGACGGGCACGGTCAGCGGCTCGCCCGTGGCCACGTCGATGCCGAGCTCCGGGACCGTGACCCTGCCGTCCACCAGGGAGTCCACGCGCAGTGTTCCATCGCCGCTGCGGTGGTCGTACGACGCGTGGACGAAGAAGTCCGCGGCCGCGCCCTCGGGGCGGTGCAGCAGGGTCACGTCCCGGAAGATGCCGGGCATCCACCACTGGTCCTGGTCCTCCAGGTACGACCCGGAGGACCACTGGTGGACGCGCACCGCCAGCACGTTGCCGGTGCGCTTCAGCAGACGGGCGACCGCGAACTCGTGCGGCAGGCGGCTGCCCTTGAACTCGCCGATGTCCTCGCCGTTCAGCCACACCCGCGCACACGACTCCACACCGTCGAAGCGCAGCACGGCGTCGCCGTCCTCCGGCCAGCCGTCGGGCAGGTCGAAGGTGTGGATGTGGTCACCGGTCGGGTTCTCGGTCGGCACGCGCGGCGGGTCGACCGGGAACGGGTACAGGTGGTTGGTGTAGATCGGCGCGCCAAAAGCCCCGTCGCCCTGGAGGACCCAGTGGCCGGGCACGGCGACCTCGTCCCAGCCCGAGGCGTCGTACGTCGGCTCGGCGAACGACTCGTCCTCCGCGCCGGCCGTCGCGGACAGGCGGAAGCGCCACCTGCCGTTCAGCGACAGGGAAGCGGCGTCCGAAGTGGCGTACCAGGCGCGCGGCGGCAGCCCGCCGCGGCCGGGCGACACGTCCTCTACGTAGTCGGTGGAATCGGTGGTGCGGAAGGACATGGTTCTGGGTCTCCGTAGGTTGCTCGGTCAGCCCTTGATGCCGGTCTGTGCGACTCCCTGCACCAGCCAGCGCTGGAGGAACAGGAAGACGAGCACCAGAGGCAGGATGGATACGGCCGTGGCCATGAAGATCAGGTGGAAGTTGACGGTCTGGTTGGTCATGTACGACGACAGGGCCACCTGTACCGTCCACGCCTCCTGGTCCTGGCCGATCACCAGCGGCCACAGGAACGCGTTCCAGCCGCTGATGAAGGTGATGGTCGCGATGGCGGCGAAGAAGTTCAGCGAGTTGGGCACGACGACGCGCCAGTACGCGCCCCAGTAGCTGAGCCCGTCCACACGGGCCGCCTCCTCCAGCTCCTTGGGGAATCCGAGGAAGTACTGGCGGAAGAGGAAGCACGTGAAACCGCTGAACAGCCCCGGGATGATGAGCCCGCGAAAGCTCGACACCCAGCCGAGCGACGAGACCAGCACGAAGCTCGGGACGAAGGTCACGGCGGCCGGGACCATGAGGGTCACCAGCACCACGTAGAAGATCTTGTCGGCGTGCCTGTACGGGATGCGTGCCAGGCCGTACCCGGCGAGGGAACACACGAGCAGGGTGCCGACCGTGTGCAGCACGCCGACGACCGCGGAGTTCCACAAGGACGTGGCGTACGGGACCGTCGGGTCGTCGAACAGCTCGCTGAAGTTGCCCCACTGGATGTCGGTGGGGAAGAACTTCCAGTTCTCGCCGGTGATCTCCGCGTCCGTGGACAGGGCGTTGCGGACGATCAGGTAGAAGGGGACGAGGAAGAGAAAGGCCGCGATGCCGGTGGCGAAGTAGAGCCCGGCGGAACTGACGACGCTGCCGCGCCTCACCTTGCGGGCCTTCGGGATGGGGGAACCGGTGTCCTTGATCGGAGGTGCCGTGGTGGTCATTTCGACTCCTCACCCCTTCCGAAGCCCATGATCTTGCCCTGGAGCAGGGTGACGACGCAGATCAGCAGGGTCAGGATCATCGCGCCCGCGCTGCCGGCGCCGTAGTCCTGGTTCTCGCCGAGGGCCGTGTAGTACAGCTCGACCAGTGGCGGACGGCCCCAGGTGGTCTTGGCGAGAAGGTTGAAGAACTCGTCGAAGGCCTGGTAGGCGGCGACGAGCAGCAGCAGGATCACGGCGGTCGAGGTGGCGCGCAGTTGCGGCAGCGTGACGAACCGGAGAGTCTGCCAGCCCGGCTTGGCGCCGTCGATGGCGGCCGCCTCGTACAGCTCCTGCGGGATGTTCTGCAGGGCCGCCAGGAACAGGATCATGTAGAAACCGGCCTGCAGCCACAGGCGTACGGTCAGGATGACCAGCCAGTACCAGGGTGGGTCGGGGTTGGCCAGCCACGCGATGTTGTCGATGCCGAACCAGCTGAGCACGGTGTTGGCGAGGCCGAAGCGGACCCCGCTGAAGATGGACATCTTCCAGATCAGCGAGGCGGCCACGAAGCTGACCGCTGTCGGCAGGAAGAACACCGACCGGAAGAACGCCTTCATGAAGCGGATCCGGTGCACCATCAGCGCCAGGCCCAGCGACAGCGCCCAGGTGATGGGCACGACGATGGCCGCGAAGACGGTGAAGGTGACGAGGGCGTCGGTGAACTTGTCGTTCGTCAGCATGTACGCGTAGTTGTCGAAGCCGACGAACGTGCTGGGTGTGACCGTGTAGCGCGCCTCGAAGAAGGACAGGTACGCGCTCCAGCCGATCGGGATGTAGACGAAGACCGCCAGCCCGATCAGGAAGGGGCCGGTGAACAGCCAGAAGTTGAGGGTGCGCCCGCGGACACCGCGCCGCCGGGGGACCGCGGGGGTCTCCTCGGCGGCACGGCCCTTGGCGACACCGCGTGTGGTGGTGGTCGACATGTCGTTGAGTCCGCCCGTCGACCTATCCGAACAGCTTCTTGAGCTCGCGGTTCACCGTCTTGTCGGCCTTGTCGAGCGCGGCCTCCGGGTCACCGCCCTTGCGCACGGAGTCGGCGATGACACCCTCGAGGGCGACGATCATGGCCTGCGTCCAGGCCGGGTTGTCGAAGTTGCCGTACTCGTTGAAGAGCTTGACGCCCTCGGCGGCCAGACCCGACTTCAGCTTGTCGGCGGACTCGGCGAGCGAGGTGCGCGGCGGGATGTGGAAGCCGTAGGAGAGCGACCAGTCCTCCTGGTACTCCTTCTGGTCGATCCAGAGCCACTTCACGTACTCCTTGGCCTCGTCGAGGTGCTTCGACTTGGCGTTGACGAACATCGACCAGCCGCCGTTGGTCACCGCGGGCTTGCCACCGTCCGCGGAGGTGGGGAACGGGAAGATGCCCACGTCGTCGCCGAGCGCCTTCTGGATCACCGGCATGGCCCACATGCCGCACCACTGGATGGCGACCAGGCCCTGCGTGATCGCGGACGGGTCCCACCAGTCGGCGGGGGCGTCCAGCAGCAGGTGGCCCTCCTTGAACATGGCGCGCAGTTTCTTCAGGCCCGCGGCGACGTCGTCGGTGTGGTACGCGATCTGGTTCTTGTCGTCGAGGGTGTTGGCGCCGGTCGACCAGATCAGGGGGTTCATGACCGGGGTGACCGAGTTGCCGAGGAAGACGCCCTTGACCTTGTCGGTGGTGAGCTTGTCGGCGGCCTCGACCAGCTCGTCCAGCGTGGTGGGCGGCTCGATGCCCGCCTTCTCCAGCATGGACTTGCGGTAGTAGAAGAACTGCGGGTCGTCGATCATGCGGACGCCCCATATCTTCCCGTCGATGGTGTGCGAGGCGATGTCGGCCTGGTTGAAGTCGTCCTTGACCGGCTCGATGAGGTCGGTGAGGTCCGCCACCTGACCGCTCTTGATGAGCTGGATCTGCGGGTGGAACTCGAACACGTCGGGCGCGTTGTCGGTGAGCAGGGCGGAGAACAGCTTGCTCTCGAAGTTGGTGCCCGTGATCCACTGGGTGGTCACCTTCGCCTTGTCGTAGGCGGCCGCGTACTTCTTGATGGCCTGCTCGGTGCCGGCCTCGCCGTACGCGTGGAAGTACTGCACCAGGTTGACACCCGAACCGGAACCACCACCGCGACCGGTGTTGCTGCCGCACGCGGCCAGCCCGCCGGTGGCGGCCAGGCCCATGGCGGCCCGGAGTACTGATCGGCGGTTCAAGTTGCTGCTCATTGCCGACATGGCTGACGTCCTTGTCTCGAAGGCGGCTCAGATGGCGTTGCGGTGCGGGACGTTAACCTTCGGCTAAGGCTTCGGCAAGGGGTTGAACGAAGTCTGCTCGAAGCGTTGTTTCGGGTTCGGGATACCGAACGGCGGGTGGGGCGGGCCGCCGCACCAGCGGCCCGCCCTACGGCGTCAGCTCTGCCTTGACCAGGCCTGGTTGGCCCCGCCGTTGCAGGTGTAGACGACGACTTTGCTGCCCTCGGCGGTCGCCTGACCGCTGACGTCCAGGCACTTGCCGGAGCTCTCGCTCACGATCTGGCCGTTGGCATTGAGGAGCCACCGCTGTTGAGCGCTGCCCGTGCAGTCGGCGGTGGCAAGGCCTGAGCCGGCCGCCGTCAGGCAGCCGCCCGCGCCCTTCAGCGTGCCGGCGGAGTCGTACGACCAGGACTGCGCCGCATCACCCGTGCAGGTGGCTATGGCGGCTCCCGAGGCGTTCGCCGTGAGGCACTTGCCGGACTGCTTGCCCTGCCAGGCGCCCGTGACCGCGGTGGTCGCGCCGCCGCTCTGGTCGAAGACGTACGTGGTGATGGAGCGGGCGGCGAGTGTGGTGGAGGCCGTCGCGTCGGTCACGGAGGGCAGTGCGGTGGGCGCCCAGTTCTCGGTGGCCGAGGTCCGGGCGCCCTGCGTGGCCTTCAGCGGGGTGTCGCTGTTGAAGTGCAGGTCCAGCGGTGTGTCCGTCGTGTTGTGGTTGTTGACCACCACGACCCACTTGCCCTTCTGGTCGTACGCGCTGACCTCGACGCCGCTCGGCACGCCCGTCACGTTGTGCGCGACGGAGCCCGGCTTCACGAACTTGCTGTACTGGCCGAGGGCGTAGTAACGCTTCGTCATGTACAGCGTCTGGTTGCCGTTCGTCGCGTAGTCGGGGTCGTAGTAGATCAGCCCGTCGTTCCAGCCCTGGTCGTTCTTCGCGTACGGGTCGCTGCCGATCATCTCGGAGAGCGCGACCCACCACTGGAACGCCGAGTCGTGTGCGGTCGCGAAGTCCTTGTAGACGATCCGCGAGATGTTCAGGCCGCCGTCGATGGTGGGGTCGTACTCCTGCGCCCAGCCGGTACCGCCCTTGCCGAAGCAGCAGATCTCGGTGGACCAGGACTCGATGCCCGCCGCCTGGGACGTCTCGTAGACCTTCGCCCGGTTGGCGTCACTGGGGTTGTCGTACGTGTGGTGGGCCAGCTTGTCGACGTACTGGGCCGTGCCCGGCTGCGAGATCCATTGCGGGACCTCTTCGTTGAACTTGACCGTGCTGGTGGACTCGTCGGCGATGATGCCGGTCTTCTGGGCGCGCGCCTGCCGCTCGGCGCCCAGCGCGCGCACGATGTCGTCGCGCTGGTCGACCGGGACCAGCATGCCCTCCTGGCCGCAGGAGTCGAAGCTGTTGGTCGGCTCGTTGAAGGGGCTGATGTAGTCGAACTTCTGGCCGAGCTCGGCGAAGTGGTCGGTCACATCCGCGATGTACTTGGCGAAGTCCTCGGTGTTCTCCGCCTTCAGATAGCCGCCGCAGCTCTTGCCGTTGGTCTTCCATTCGGCCGGCGCGGAGTTCACGAAGGCGATCAGGTCCTGGACGCCGTACCTGGCCGCGTAGTTCAGGAACGTGCGGCCGCCCTTGTCCCTGCTCCAGTCGTACGAACCGTCGTCGTTCCGGAAGTCCTCCGGGGCGCGCGACGGCGTGGTCACCGCCGTGCCGCCACCGCCGATGTTGTAGCGGTAGGAGCTGAGGTCCAGGCCGTCCTCGGAGAACAGGAGCCCCGCGACCCGGGCCTGTACGGCGGGCGAGAAGTGCTGCAGGTCGTTGACCCACCAGGCGCCCGATGCGCCGATGTTGTCGATGGTCTGCGCGGCATGGGGGGAGACTTCAGCGGGGGCGGAGTCCGCGGCTCCCGCGGACGGTGCCGAGGCCAGGGCCCCGGCGGCGGTGAGTGCGGCGGCCAGGGCCACCGCCAGGAGCGGGCGTCTGCTGCCCGGGTGTATGCGGCTCTGGGTTCGGGGGGTGGTGCGCGACATGTGCATCCCTTCCGTCGTCACGAAGGCGGTGCTGTACGGCTCCTTGCGGGGGTGGCGCGACGGGCGGGCCTGCCGCCCGTGGACTTCGACTGGGGCTGGCTCCCGGGCTTCTGGCCCACGGAGGACAGCGCCCCTTCCAGCGCGAAGGTGGCCGCGCCGAGGCACACCGGGTCGGTGGGAATGGGGGAGAGGACGATCTCGGTGACGGCCAGCGGTCGCTTCAACGCGTGCCGGGCGACCGCCTCGCGCACCTCGGCGAGCAGCGGCTCGCCGAGTGCGGACGCGACCCAGCTGCTGAGGACGATCACTTCCGGATTGAGCAGGTTGACCAGGTCGGAGATGCCCGCCCCGAGATAACGGGCGGTGTTCTGCACGGCCTTGACCGCCACCGGGTCCTGCTCGGCGACCGCGCGCGCCAGGGCGTTGATCGTCTCCGTCTGGTCCTCGGGGTGCAGCAGCGGACTTCCCGGGCTCAGCTCCCGCAGATTGAGCATGATGCCGGGCGCCCCGACATATGTCTCCACACAGCCGCTGTTGCCGCAGTGGCACAGCCGGCCGTCCAGCACCAGTGTGGTGTGGCCCCACTCTCCGGCGCTGTTGCTGGTGCCCCGGTGCAGCTCGCCCCCCAGCGCGAGACCGGCGCCCACACCCGTACCGAGGTTGACCACCACCGCGTCGCCGCGCCCGCGTGCGGCGCCGAACCACAGCTCGGCCACGGTGCACGCGTGCAGCGGATTGTCCAGATGCAGGGGATACGCGACGTGGGCGGCCAGCATGTCCAGGAGTGGCACGTCGTGCCAGTCCCAGTTCGGTGCGTAGGCCGAGACGCCGCCCTCGCGGTCCACCTGGCCGGGCACGCTGATGCCGACGCCGAGGACCCTGGCGCCCGCCACACCCGCCTGCGCGACCACCGAGCCGACGGCGGCGGCGACATGGCCGACCACCTGCTCGGGGCGGTTCTCACCGGGGCGCAGGTCCTCGTCCGCGCGCGCCAGCACGTTCAGCGCCAGATCGAACAGCTCGACCCTGACGTACGTCTCGGCGATGTCGACGCCGATCAACGCGCCCCCCGACGCGTTGACGGCGACGAGCCCGCGCGGACGCCCGCCCGCCGAGTCCTCGAACCCGACCTCGGTGAGCATCCCGAGCTCCAGCAGCTCCCCGACGAGCGTGGCCACCGTCGCCAGACTCAGGCCCGTCGCGGCCGCCAACTCCTGCCGCGACGTGGGCGATGCGGCGATGATCTGGCGCAGCACCTCATAGCGGTTCGCCGTGCGTATGTCCCGGGACGTGCGTTTCCCCACCGGACTGTCCCCTCCGTCCCTCTGATCCCTGGCGAGGCGCAAGGCTATGGCCTGCCCGGACTTTCGACAAGGGGTTAGGAAAGGGGCTGGAGAAAGTCGCGTCCGGTGCGCCCGGCAGCGATGCGCTGAACGGCGGCCGGACGGACCGGCGATTCTCCAGGGCTGTCCCGGCGCTTCTCAGATCCGCTCCGGCCGTTCCGCGCGGCCCGCCAGCACCTGGCGTACGAAGGGGTTGCGGAACGTGCCTGCCGGATCCAGCGCCTCCGCGAGCGCGACGAATTCTGACATACGCGGATAGCGCTGCCGCAGGACGGCGGGTGAGGTCGTGAACACCTTGCCCCAGTGCGGCCGCGGCGCGAACGGCGCCAGCCGGTCCTCGACCAGCGTGACCACGGGCAGCACGGACGCGGTGTCCTTCACCCAGGTGAAGTGCAGGGCCACCGTGTCGCGTCCGTACGCCGGGCTCAGCCACTGGTCGTCGGCCGCGACCGTGCGCACCTCGCAGATCTGCAGGACCGGCGCGATCGTCTCCCGGACGGCGTCCAGCGCCTGCAGGGCGGCGAGCGCGTCGGAACGCGCGAGGAGGTACTCCGACTGCAGCTCGGCGCCGCTACTGGGCATGAAGTCGGCGCGGAAGTGCGGCAGCCGCTCGTGCCACGGGCCGGGCACACCGAACTGCTGCGTGCAGTTGGCGGCGGGCATGCCCGGCACGGGGTGCATGGGTTCGGTGGCGGGCGCGGCCCACGGGAAGTCGGGGACCGGCGCGTCGGCGCGCTGCTTCAGCCACACCTGCGTGAAGCGCGACGCACGCCAGTCCGTGAAGAGACTCACGCTGTACGCGGCCGAGGCCACCGCCTCGTAGTCGAGCCCGGCGAGTGGCAGATCCGTGAACACCCGCTGGCTCACGTCGAAGCCGGGCTCCAGGTCGAGCGTCAACGCCGTCACCACGCCCAGCGCGCCGAGCGCGACCACCGCCCCGCCGAAACGGTCCTCGCCCCGGCGGACGGTCACCGTCGAGCCGTCGGCCGTGACGATCTCCACCTCGCGCACCGCCGATGCGAGGCTGCCGTTCGCGTTCCCGGAGCCATGGGTGCCGGTCGCGACCGAGCCCGCAACCGAGATGTGGGGCAGCGAGGCCATGTTGTGCAGCGCCAGACCGTGCTCGTGGACACGCCGGGCCAGCTCCGCGTAGCGCACACCGCCCGCCACGCGGACCGTGCGGGCCGCTGTGTCGACGTCGACGGACGGGGGCAGGGCGGCGAGCGACAGCAGGACGTCCTCGCTGTCCGCTATGCGGTTGAAGGAGTGGCCGCTGCCCAGTACCCGCACCTTCCGGCTGCCGGCCACCAGGGTGCGCAGCTCGTCGAGGGAGCCGGGGTAATGCACCTCGCTCGGCGTGAAGGTGATGTTGCCGGCCCAGTTCTCTGCCATCCCTGGTGTCCCTCCCTGGGGCGTTGCTGCGTGATCAAGGTTGTATGGTCCCCCACCCCGCCCCTTCCCGTAACCAGGGGCCAGCCCCTGGACCCTGCCGGGGGCTTCGCCCCCAGACCCCCAGTCGCCCTGACGGGCTCGTCCTCAATCTCCCCCAGCTAACGCTGGGAGGTGCCCCCAGACGGGCTGAATTTCAGCCCGTCCGGCGATTGAGGACCGGGGGTCCAGGGGGCTGGCCCCCTGGTTACGGGAAGGGGCGGGGTGGGGAACAGATCTCGCTCAGGCATAACGTGGAGACGAGCAACGGGGACTCACGAGCTGAGGAGAGCCATGGGCAGCCGTACCGCCGAAACCCGCACCGCGCTGGTGGAGGACCTGCTGGACCGGTTCCCGCACGTCCCCCGGGAGGCCGTGTTCAAGGAGGACCTCCTCCGCGGCGGCATCGCCTTCGACGAGTCCGCGCTCAGCGACACGGCCAACGAGGCGTCCGGCGACGTCAAGCCGAAGTCGTACTTCATCTTCTCCTTCGACCACGGCACCCTTCCCGAACTCGGGGCCGCAGCCCTGCGTCGCCCGCCCGAGGAGATCGTGCTCACCGGCGGGCCGTACGAGCTGCGCCGCACCGTCGTGTCCGTACGCGTGAACCCGGCCTCGCCGTACCGCGTCGCGGCCGACGAGGACGGCGTGCTCAGTCTCTACCTCGACGGAACGCGGATCGCCGACGTCGGTCTGCCGCCGATGCCGGACTACTACCGGCACACCCTCGAGAACGGCAAGTCCGTGATGGAGGTGGCCCCCACCATCCAGTGGGGCTACCTCGTCTATCTGACGGTCTTCCGCGTCTGCCAGTACTTCGGCGCCAAGGAGGAGTGCCAGTACTGCGACATCAACCACAACTGGCGCCAGCACAAGGCGGCCGGCCGCCCCTACACCGGTGTGAAGCCGGTGGAGGAGGTCCTGGAGGCGCTGGCCATCATCGACAAGTACGACACGGCCAAGGCATCCACCGCGTACACCCTCACCGGAGGCGCCGTCACGTCCCACATCGGCGGGCGTGACGAGGCCGACTTCTACGGGCACTACGCCAAGGCCATCGAGGAGCGCTTCCCCGGCCGCTGGATCGGCAAGGTCGTCGCCCAGGCCCTGCCCAAGGCCGACGTGCAGCGCTTCAAGGACTACGGCGTGCAGATCTACCACCCGAACTACGAGGTGTGGGACCGCCGCCTGTTCGAGCTGTACTGCCCGGGCAAGGAGCGCTACGTCGGCCGCGACGAATGGCACCGCCGCATCCTGGACTCCGCCGAGGTCTTCGGCCCCCGCAACGTCATCCCCAACTTCGTGGCGGGCGTGGAGATGGCCGAGCCGTTCGGCTTCACCACGGTCGACGAGGCCATCGCCTCCACCACCGAGGGCCTGCGCTTCTTCATGTCGCACGGCATCACGCCCCGGTTCACCACCTGGTGCCCCGAGCCGACGACCCCGCTGGGCAAGGCCAACCCGCAGGGTGCCCCGCTCGAGTACCACATCCGCCTGCTGGAGGCGTACGCCGCGACGATGGCGGAGTACGGACTGACCTCCCCGCCCGGCTACGGCCCTGCCGGGCCGGGGCGCGCGGTGTTCTCGGTGAGCTCGTTCATGGACAGCATCTCGGCCTGAGCGGTGCCGGGGGCTGAACGGCGACGGGTTCCGGACGTGCGTGCGGGGGAGTGGCCGCTGCGGTGCAGGCCGTGCACGTACCCCGCGCACGCGATGCCGAGCGCCAACAGCACGAACCAGGGCAGGGCCGGAAGCCCCGCCGCGCGGGACGCGTCCAGTGCGGCGCCCGTCAGCAGGTTGCCGACCGTAGCCGACCACCGGACGGCGGCAGCCCGCGGAGCTTCGCCGCTGCGGCGTTCGGGCGTGCCGCGCCGACTCCGCCCGTCCATCGGTCGGCGGCATCGCCCGGACGTGCCACGCACCCTTGTCGGTGATCGGCGTATCTGCTTGACTCCGCCCGCCAGAACGCCCCTTCACCGGTGGAGGACGCCATGGAGATCACCCGCAGACGCCTGTTGTCCGCCCTGTCGGCCGCCGGTCTCCTGACGGTGATCCCCATGCGGCCTGCGAGCGCCGTGGCCGCCGCCGCGGGCAGCGCACGTCTTCTCGCCAACACCGTGGCGGTCTTCGCCGGGACCGCCGAGTCCAACGCCCGGCCGGAGACGGCCGCCAAACTCGCCGCCATCGACAAGGCCGCGCGAACGAACCTGCAGTCCATGGACGCCGCCGGCGTGGGCGAACTGTTCGCCGGTCTGGTGCTCGGCACCAACGAGGCCAACCTCAACACCGCCTTCCGACGGCTGTACGAGATCGCCCTCGCGACCCGCACACCGGGCGCCGCCTTATCGGACCTGTACGAGAACACCGCCGTGCAGCGGCGCGTCATCGACGGTCTCGTCTGGCTGCACGAGCGCTACTACGGCGACCAGTCCAAGGGCTACTACGGCAACTGGTTCCACTGGGAGATCGGTATCTCCCAGCACATCAGCAAGACCCTGGCGCTCCTCTCCGACCAGGTGCAGGCGTACCGCCCGGACCTCGTACGCACCTACGTCGCCTCGATGGACGCCTACCTCCGCAACGGCATCGACGGCGACGTGAACCTCGACTCGCGCTTCCACACCGGCGCCAACCTCGCCGACATCACCACCAACCGGATCCTGCAGGGCGCGCTCCTCGCCGACGAAGCGCGCATCCGCAAGGCCCTGACCGACCAGCTGACGGTCTTCGCGACCATCGACCCGTACCACCTCAAACACGGTGTCACGGACGGCTATTACGCCGACGGCTCCTTCATCCAGCACTCCTCCGTCGCCTACACCGGCTCCTACGGCAAGGGCCTGCTGGTCCGTGTCGTCCAGACCCTCAAGATCCTCGACGGTACGGGGTTCGCGCACGGCGAGGAGCTGGTGCCCACCGTGTACGGCTGGGTGAAGAACGGCTTCGCGCCGCTGATCTTCGAGGGCTGGATGATGGAGATCGTCAAGGGAAGGACGGTGTCACGGACGGACACCGGCTACACCGACGTCGCTGCGGTCGTCGAGGCCGTCACCGACCTCTCCTCGCTCGCGAGCGGCGCCGACGCCACCGCCCTGAAGAGCTACGTCAAGCACATCCGGTCGACCTCGCGCACCGCCCTCGATCCGGCCGGCTTCGTCTCCCCGGTCAGTATCGTCCGCTACGCCGACATCACCGGCGACGCCACCGTCCCGCCCGGGGACCTCAACCCCGCCGCGCGCAGCGTCGCCCTCAACGCGATGGACAAGACGGTGCACCGCAGACCGGGGTACGCCTTCGCGCTCGCACGCAGCTCCGAACGCATCAGCAGATACGAGTACATGAGCGGCGAGAACCTCATGCCGTGGTTCCAGGGCGACGGCGCGTACTACCTCTACCTCTCCGGACAGGACCAGACCCAGGCATACGGCGTCGACTACTTCACCACGGTCTCGCCATACGGCCTCGCCGGTGTGACCGCGCCGGTCGAGCAGCGGCGCACGATCCCCGAGCTGTACGGGAAGCCGTACTACGACAACCCCGGCCACCCGCTGAACTTCACGTCGTCGTCCGCGTCGCAGAACACGTACGTCTACTTCCCGCGCGGCACCAACCGGCACTCGGGTGGCGCCGTCCTCGGGGCGTACGGAGCGGCCGGGTGGGTGCAGTCCGACGATGTGCCCTACCGCGACAAGGGGGCGGGCCTGCTGCCGGACGACTTCGTGGTCTACCGCAATGCGACGGCGACGAAGTCGTGGTTCCTGCTCGACGACGAGATCGTGGTGCTCGCGGCGGACGTCGGCGACAGCGCCGGGCGGGCCGTGACCACGACGGTCGACGCCCGTACCGCCGCACCCGACGATCAGGTCACTGTCACCGGCTCACTCCGCGACGGCCGGCCCTGGAGGGGCACGGGCACCGGTGACCTTCAGTGGCTGCGCTACGCCAACGCCACGCAGGGGACCGCCGTCGGCTATGTCTTCCTTGACACCCCGCAGGTGAGGGTCGCCCTGGACACGGTGACCCGCAGCCGCCGGGTCGTCCGTACGTCGAACCCGGACACGGCGGTGACACGAGGCGTCTTCGGCATCACCGTCGACCAGCCGTCCGGGGCCGAACCCGCCGCGCTGGCCTACGCGTTGGTGCCGAACGCCGACGAGGCCCGCCTGCGCTCGTACGCTGACGGGCCGCTGAAGGTCCTGGCGAACACCGCCCGCCTGCAGGCCGTCACCCATACCGGCCTCGGCCTGACGGTCGCCAACACCTTCACATCCGGCCGCCACGAGGCCGCCGGGATGCGCATCGACGGGCCTGCCTCGGTGCTGGTGCAGCGCGAGCGCGGCGGGCTGACCGCCGTCGCCGTGTCCGACCCGACCATGGACCGGGACACGGTGACCGTCCTGCTCCGCGGCCGGTCGCTGCGGGAGGTCGCGTCGGACGACGGCGTACGGGTGAGCCCTGTCCCGGGCGGCACCCGGCTGGAGTTCGACACGCGCCAGGCGTACGGCCGGAGCTTCATGGTGACGTTGCGCGGCTAGCCTCTGCCCGGCGTCCGTTGAGAGGGAGTCGCCTCCGGGGGACGGACGGGGACGGACGTCCCCCGGAGGCGCTGTGCAGAGTGGAACGCCGCCACAGCAGGTGATGGGCCGCCGAGCCCCGTCAGGCGTTCGACGTCGACGGGGCTCGGCGCTCCGTGGCTCAGGAGAACAGCAGGCGCCAGGTCAGCGGGCCCGGGTAGCCGTCGGCGTCGCCGCGCAACTCCTTGCGGGACTTCTGGAAGTCCCGCACGTTCAACCGGTCGGCCTCGCCCCACGTCTTGCTCGGCCCCACCTTGTAGTGGTCGCCGAAGCCCCGCTTCACCAGCTGCTTGCCGAGCTGGAGGACGTACTTGTTCGAGGCCCCGTCCCGGAAGTACTTGCGGCCGGGGTACGTGGGGATGGCCGGCTTGGACGGCGTCGAGGGCGCCGAGTCCTCGGGGCCGTCGTCACCGAGATCCAGCTCGGCCTTGGCGTACTTGACGATCCTGGAGAAGTCGATCGCGCCGGGGTCGCCGTGTGAGTTCTCGGGCACGTGCATGTGCCCGCACACGCCCTTGAACGCCTTCCACTCGGCGCCGGTCATCCGCTGGCCGCTGCCGTTCCCGTACGACGACGGGTACGCCGGCCACTGCTTCCGGCCGGAGAGCGGTACACCGTGCTCCTCGTGCATCCACGCGAGGAACCGCGCTATGCCGCGCAGCGCCCAGTCGGGGGCGTCCGGCCAGTAGACGTGGTCCTGGCCTGCGGCCTTCCACTTCGCATGCATCTTGGGGTCGCAGGTGCCGACCAGCTCGACCTGGCACACGTTCAGGGTGTTCGTCTCGACGCCGCCTCGCAGGTTGACCAGCGCTCTGGACGAGGTCTCGATGTCGAAGTGCTGGTACCACTTCAGCTTCTTGGCACCCAGGTCGGGCACCGCCGTCAGATTCGGTGCCGCGGAACCACCGCCGTAGCCGGGCAGCGTGCGGCCTTCGGTGGTGTGCAGAACGACGACATTGACCTCCATCGCGTCACCGCCGAAGTCGTCCTGGTACCAGTTGGCACGGCTCGCGCCGGGGAAACGCTGGGGTCCTGTCTTGGTGCTCAACTACCGCCTCCTGGGCTTCGCGGCCACCCCGCTCGGTCCGACGGGGTGGATCAAGGGGAAGGGAATGGCTCAATCGGGCCGAAGTGCAGCCTCCTTGACCAAAGAGGCGCATGAGCCGCGAGTGGTTCCACCGCGTCTCCGCCCAACGTGCCCCGGGGAGCGGCGGGTTGGCGGGTGGATCGCACGCGCCAGCGTCCGTCGGTATCGAACTGGGTGTGGCTCGGGTGCCGAGGCGCTGGAGTGCTCTCGTAAGGGCAGGAGCCGGCCCGGGCGCGGGACGCCGCCGCGTTGCGTACGGCGCGGACGGTCCAGGACCGGTACGCGGAGTTGCGCCTGGATCTCGCCGACTCGGTGAACGTCGTCCTGGCCGAGCAGTACGAGACGGACACCGCGCTCACCCTCGACAGGCGGGATTTCCGTGCCATCCGCCCGCTGACGGGTCACGCGGCGTTCCGGCTTTTGCCCGACGACCTGTAACGACCGCATTCCGGACGGCTGTTCCGGATGGTCCAGGGGCGGGCCGGTCGGCGGCCGGGCTCGTCCGGCGGCCGTTAGCCGCGGGTGACGGCGATGTGCGGTCCATTGGTGTTCCTGGAGTCCTGGATGTCGATGGCCGAGGGGCGGTGGCGACCGCGAAACGCTGGCCATGCTGTACCCGAAGGGCCTCAGACCTACGACTACGTGCGAGGCTGTGGAGGCGACACGGACGGAAATTCGGTGGCGCGTGAGTGTGCGCGCCTCTATGTTGGGTGTGCTTTCTCGCGGCGGTTGTTGGCCGCCGCTGTCGGCTGAGTGAGGAATGGGGGGTGTGACCGATGGCTGTCTCTGTGATGGGCGCTGCCCGCGACCAGAAGTTCATCCACTCCACCTCCGTGGTCTCCGGCTGACCTCTTTCCTCTCCCACGCCTGTGCGCGTGTGCCGGGGCCACCCTTCGAAGGGTTCCCCTTGAAGAACACCGTTTTCTCAACTCTCGTCCGCTACGGCTGGGATGCCGACTGGGCGGCCGAATTCGCCCCGTACGGCGAGCAGGGCCTGCTGCCCGGCCGTGTCGTGCGCGTGGACCGCGGGCAGTGCGATGTGGCCACGGCCGAGGGCGTCGTCCGGGCCGACACGGCGTTGGTGACGCCGCGCGACCCCATGCGGGTCATCTGTACGGGCGACTGGGCGGCCGTTGACGCGGCAGGCGACCCCCGCTTCGTACAGGCGTATCTGCCGCGCCGTACCGCCTTCGTGCGGTCCACCTCGTCCGAGCGCTCCGAGGGACAGATCCTCGCGGCCAACGTCGACCACGCGATCATCGCCGTGTCGCTCGCGGCCGAGCTCGACCTCGGACGCGTCGAACGGTTCCTGGCCCTGGCCTGGGAGTCCGGCAGGAGCAAGGAAGCGGTGAAGCGGGCGCGTGAACCTCGTGCTTGCCGACGTACGGGCACTGGCCGAAACCGTCGAACGATCTCTGCGGACTCACGACAACAAGGCGCTTGAGGAGTACACCGACCAGGTTTGGGCCCGGGTCTGGAAGTCTGGCACTCCTCCCGCTGGGTGACCGCCCTGCTCGACTGCCTCGACGGCGGGAGTCGTTTCGACGAGCAGCGGCAGCTCGGCGAGCCAGCCGGCATCGTCGCTTCCCGTGCCGGCTCGACGTATCTTGCCGAGGACTATATGGGCTGGCCGGGGCACTGATCGGGAGGTAGCTGACGTGGTGGACTGGATCGTCGCGATCACCTCCGACACCGGAGCCCTGACGCGGTCGGAGGCGCCGCGGGCACTCGAGGCCGCGCTCGAGGACCTGGGCCCGGCCGCCGCAGCGTGGGGTGTCGAGACCGCCGAGAGGGTCTTTGAGGACCTTCGGGTCGCCGAGGCCGACGGTGATCTCGTGCTGACCGAGCACGAGCGCCCGGCGCTGGAGGCGTCCATCCTGGCGATGCTGACCGGGCTGGTCACCGGACGGCCTTTCCGGACACCGGACGAAGCGGTCTCCCAGGTGCGCTGGGGAGCGCGGCAGGGTATGGCGCTGGACGAGCTGCTGCGCGTGATCTGGCGCTCCCACTCGGGTGTGCAGGCCGCGGTGATCGAGGCCATGACCGCCGACGTACCGGCGTCCCGGCTCGCGGGAGAAGTACGGCGCGTGTCGGCGGGACTGCTGGACTTCATTGCTGCCCTCATCGACGCGTTGAGTCAGGTTTTCGAGCGTGAGAGCGCTGCCTGGGGTCGGCACCGGTCGGCGACCATCCGTCGTGTCGTGGACGAGATCGTGGAGACCGGCCGGGTCGACCCGTCGGTCGCCGACATCCTCGGCATCCGGTTCCACCAGCACCATGTGGCGGCCGTGCTGTGGCCGCTGGACGTCACCTCCTACCCCGGCTGGAGCACGGCCTCGGCCCGATGGACCGAGGCCGTGAAGGAGCACCTGGGTGCCGGTTCGGTGCTGATCGTGCCGCGGACCGACGGGTCCACCGACGTCGTGTGGACGGGCTCGGCCGCCCTGGCCCCCGCAACGCTCCATGCCCTGATGCCGATCCCCCTGCCCGAGGGTTTCAGCTGCGCGTTCGGGTTCGACGCGCCCGGCCTCGTCGGCTTCAGGAACACGCTGCGCGCGGCGCGTGGTCTCGCCCGGGCCGCGGCCGGGGCCGGTCGGCCGCGGGTGTGGCTGGCCGACGAGCACGGCGCGCTGGCCCTGATGATGCAGGACCCGGACAGCGCCGCCATCTTTGTGCGCCGCACCCTGGCGGGGCTCGACGGAACCGGCGCCAAGGACGCGACGCTGCGCGAGACCCTGCTGGCGTTCCTGGAACATCAGGGCAGTCGTGCGGCGGCGGCCGAGCATCTGCACGTCGCGGCGACGACGGTGGCCTACCGGGTGCAGCAGGCCGAGTCGCGCCTCGCGCAGCCGGTCGCCGGCCGCCGGAGCACCGTTCTGGCGGCGCTCTCCCTGGCCGTGCACTTTCCCCACCTGCTCGCCTGAAGTCAGTCGCCGGGCCCACGGGCTTGGTACGGACTTTGTCGTCCGGCGACAAAACTGGCGGGGATGTCTGTCGTGCCGACAGGCGAGATCACCCTCGGTTCGAGTTCAGGCTATGGCGACCGTCCGGGATGACGGTCACCTCATCCGATTCTCGAACCGGGAGATCGCTCATGACCGCTGTGGCGAACCCATCCCTCACCGATCGTCTCTCCGCGGCCCGTGACCGCCTGATCGAGGCGCTCGGCGCGGAAGCAGTCCTGTCCGAGGAGGCCGCCCCCGAGTTCCACGACCCGTACGCGACGTCTGCCACCCCGACACCGCGGCCGGTGCTGGTGGTGCAGCCGGCGTCGGTCGAGGAGGTGCAGGCCGTCGTCCGCGTCGCGAGCGAGTGCGGGATACCGGTCTGGGCGTCGTCGCAGGGCCGTAACTTCGGCTACGGCGGTGCCGCCCCGGCCACCGACGGCGTGATCTCCGTCAACCTGCGCCGGATGAACCAGGTCCTGGAGATCGACGAGCAGGGCGGCTACGCCGTCGTCGAGCCCGGCGTCTCGTTCAACGACCTCTACGGCGAGATCAAGGCACGCGGGGCCAAGCTGTGGATCTCGGTGCCGGACCTCGGCTGGGGCAGCATCGTGGGCAACGCCGCCGAACACGGCATGGGGTACACGCAGTTCGGCGACCACGCCGCCGCGATCGCCGGTATGGAGGTGGTCCTCGCCGGCGGTGAGATCGTCCGGACCGGGCTGTGGGCACTGCCGAACAACAGCCTCGGCGCACGTGCCAAGCGCGGCTTCGGCCCCTCTGTCGACTCCCTCTTCCTGCAGTCCAACTTCGGCATCATCACGAAGATGGGCCTGTGGCTGATGCCCCAGCCCGAGGTCTTCACCGCCGGTTCGGTGATCATCGATCACGGTGACCAGATCCCTGAGCTGATCGACGCCCTGGCGCCACTCGTGCAGGACGGCACCATCCAGGGCCTGCCGCTCATCGTCAGCTCTCCCGAACCGGAGGGCGGCCGGTGCGAGCCGATGGACGACACCACCGGGAAGACCAAGCTGCAGAAGCTCTCGGCCACCTTTCCGCCCGGCCGGGTCAACGCCCGGATCTCCTTCTACGGCCATCCTTCGCTGGTGGCCGCCCGCGAGGAGATCGTCCGCGCCGCGGTCACCCACATCCCCGGTCACCGTGTCGAGCTGCGGACCTACCTGGGCGACGTGGACCCCGCCCAGGTGCACCCGCTGGACCTGGTGCCGGCCGGGATCCCCAACATGTTCCTCCTCGACATGCTGCACAAGCACTTCGGGCCGACCGTCGGGCACTTCGACTTCTCGCCGGTCATCCCGTTCACCGGAGAGGCGGCCGCCGAACACGAGGCCATGGTCCAGCTGGTCGCCGCCGAGTACGACCTGGTCGTGGGCTTCGGCTGGATCGCCCAGTCCCGAAGCCTGATCGGCATCAGCATGATCCTTTTTGACACCGCCGACCCGGCCGAGGCGGCAAACGCCCGCGAGGCGGCGGACCGCCTCATCGAGATGGCGGCCGAGCGCGGGTGGAGCGAGTACCGCGGCCACGTCACCGTGCACGAGAAGATCGCCTCGCTCTACTCCGCCGGTGACAACTCCCTGCGGCGCTTCTACTCCGCACTCAAGGACGCCCTCGACCCGGCCGGTGTCCTCTCTCCGGGAAGCCACGGCATCTGGCCCGGCTCCCACTGGACCGACTGACCTCCCCCGCCACCTTTCCGCCCTCGCGAATCCGCGTCACGCGAAGAGAGAGCCGCCATGCGCGACATACGCATCCAGCCCCCGACCGTCGTCCTTCCCCAGGCCGCCCGGCCCGAGCCGCGTCATCCCGCCGACATCGACTGGGAGACGAGCAACAAGTTCCTCAACGGGCCCTTCGCCCCGTGGCACGAGGAGACCGAGGCGTTCGACCTGCCGGTCGTCGGCAAGCTCCCCGACGACCTGGCGGGCGCCCTGTTCCGCATCGCCAACAACCCGCGCTTCACCCCGCTCGACCTCGACCGCTACCACTGGTGGGAGGGCGACGGCGGCGTGGCGGCGACGTACATCCGCGACGGCAAGGCGTCGTTCCGGATGAAGTGGGTCATGACCGACACCATGAAGGTGGAGGTCGAGGCCGGTGAGGCGGTCTACCCCGGCTTCGTCAACGGCAGCGACCCGCGTCCGCTGCCGCCGGGCGTGCCGCCGGCCAAGAACGTCGCCAACACCAACGTCGGTATCTTCGCCGACCACCTGCTGGTGTACTTCGAGGGCGGACTGCCCACCGAGATGCATCCAGGCACCCTCGACACCAAGGGCTCGTTCGACTTCGACGGCGGCATCGACGTGCTGTGCACGGCACACCACAAGGTTGACCCGAAGACCGGCGACCTGCTGTTCTTCGCCGCCGTCGGCCCCAACCTGACCTGGTACCAGGCCGACGCCGCCACGGGCAGGATGGTCGACACCTTCACCTTCTCCATGGGCTGCCCCGCGATGGTGCACGACTACATCGTCAGCGAGCACCACGCCATCTTCCTGGTCTCGCCGACCCAGTTCCGCATCGACCGCATCATGCAAGGCCGCCCCGGCGTGCTGTGGGACCCCGAGGCGGTGCCGGAGGGATCCCGCTTCGCGGTCCTCGACCGTCGGACCCACGAGGTCACCTGGTACGACACCGGCGTCATGCTCGCGCCGACCCACTTCTTCAACGCCTACGAGACCCCGGCAGGCTTCGTCGTCGACCTGCACGTCATCGAGCGCCTCGGCAACCCGGCCACCCACCCCGACGACCCGGTGACCTCCCACGCCTGGTTCCCGCCCGCCATGGCCTGGCGGTTCACCCTCGACCGCGCCACCAGGAAGGCGACCAACGAGATGCTCAGCGGCGTCGCGGGAGAGTTCCCGAAGATCAACGACGCCTGGCTCGGACAGCAGCTGCGCTACGGCTACTTCGCCACCACCCGCGACCTGTCGCCGCTCACCCTGACCGACGGCATGGCCCGCCACGACTTCCGGACCGGACAGACCGTGGTGATCGAGGGCGTCGACGGACTCACCAGCCCGTCCGAGCCCGTCTTCGTGCAGCGGCGCGGCGCCACCGAGGAGAACGACGGCTACCTGCTGTCCCTGTGGTGGAACCCCGCCACCGGGCTGTCGGAACTCCTCGTCCACGACACCGTCGAGTTCGGCCGCGAGCCGCTCGCCCGGGTCAAGCTCCCCGTCCGCGTCCCGTTCGCCTTCCACGGCACCTGGGCCGAGGCCGAACAACTCGACGCCGCCCTCGCCGCGCAGACCACCGACTGACCCAGCAACAGGAGTACCGAACAGCCATGAGCACCATCTGGGACGAGAAGATCTTCAACGGCGCCTTCGTCGCCGGTGGCGCGGGAACCCTCGAGGTCACCGCGCCGGCGACCGGCAAGGTGATCGCCACCGTCGGCCGGGCGGACACCGGCGACCTCGAGAAGGCCGTCGCCTCGGCCGCGCAGGCCCAGCGCGCGTGGGCGGCCCTGCCCTACACCGAGCGTGCCGCGGTGATGACCAAGGCCGCCGCCCTGCTGGCCGCGGATCCCGAGCGGCTCACCCGGTGGCTGGTGCCGGAGTCCGGCTCCGGCCAAGGCAAGGCGGCCTTCGAGGCGGGCCTGGTGATCTCGGAGCTGAGTACCTCCGCCGCGCTCGCCGCGCAGCCCCACGGCCAGATACTCCGGAGCATGAAGCCGCGCCTCTCGCTCGGCCGTTATGTGCCGGTCGGCATCGTGGGCGTGATCAGCCCGTTCAACTTCCCGGCCATCCTGTCGATGCGCTCGGTCGCGCCCGCCCTCGCCCTGGGCAACGCGGTCGTCCTCAAGCCCGACCCGCGCACCTCGATCTCCGGCGGTCTCGCACTGGCCGAACTCTTCGCCGAGGCCGGCCTGCCCGAGGGCCTGCTGCACGTCCTGCCGGGCGGGGCCGACGTGGGCGCCGCGCTGGTCGCCCACCCGCAGGTGCCGTGCATCTCCTTCACCGGCTCCACGACCGCGGGCCGCCGCATCGGCGAGGCCGCGGGCCCGCTGCTGAAGAAGGTCCACCTCGAACTCGGCGGCAACAACGCCCTCCTGGTCCTCCCCGACGCCGACATCGACGCAGCGGCCTCGGCGGGCGCCTGGGGCTCGTTCCTGCACCAGGGCCAGATCTGCATGACCACCGGCCGGCACCTCGTGCCCAACGGCAAGGTCCAGGAGTACGCCGCCAAGCTCGCCGAGAAGGCCCGCGACATCCCCGTCGGCGACCCCACCGACCCGGCCAACGCGCTCGGCCCGATCATCGACGAGAACCAGCTCAAGAAGGTCCACGAGATCGTCGAATCGACCGTCGCCGCGGGCGCAACGTTGCTCGCCGGCGGCACCTACGAGGGCCTGTTCTACCGGCCGACCGTGCTCGCCGACGTCCCGCTCGACAGCCCGGCCTTCAGCCAGGAGATCTTCGGCCCGGTCGCACCGGTGGTCGGCTACGACACCGTCGATGAGGCGATCGACATCATCAACTCCTCCGAGTACGGCCTGTCGGTCGCGATCCTCACGTCGAACCCCTTCCGGGCCTTCGAACTCACCGACCGGATCACCTCGGGCGCCGTCCACATCAACGACCAGACGGTCGACGACGAGGCCGTCGCGCCGTTCGGCGGCGCCAAGGCCTCCGGCTCGGGCGGTCACTTCGGCATGTCGGCGAACCTGGACACCTTCTGCGACCTGCAGTGGGTGACCCTCCAGTCCGAGATCGAGCGCTACCCGTTCTGACCCAGGACGACGGGCGGGGCTCCGGCGCGTCAACCCGAGCCGGAGCCCCGGCCGCGACACGGACCGTGGCCCGCGCCGGGGCCGATGCTGAGTCTGCCGATAATGTGGTGGCGCACGGCCGTGAGCGACCTTAGGCTGTGTCGCGTTGGCGAAGCGCTCAGTGAGCGCTGTTCGTTCCAGTTGAGGTTCTTGGGAGGTGTGACCGATGGCTGTCTCTGTGATGGGCCTTGCCCGCGTTCAGCAGTTCGTTTCGTTCACCTCCGTGGCCTCCGGCTGAGTCTCTTCTTTCGCGCCTGTGATGCGCGGTGCCGGGGCTGCCCTTCGAAGGGTCTCCTTTGAATCTCTCTTCTCTTTCGGCTTCGTCGCACTCTCTTGCCCGCTTCGGCTGGGACGAGGGCTGGGAGGCCGAGTTCTCTCCGTATGACGCACAGGGTCTGGTGCCGGGCCGGGTGGTCCGGGTCGACCGGGGGCTGTGCGATGTGGCCACTTCTGACGGTGTTATCCGTGCGGACACCGAGTTCGTCGTTCCGCGTGACCCGATGAAGGTCGTGTGCACGGGGGACTGGGTCGCCGTCGACCCGGAGGGCTGCAACCCGCGTTACGTGCGGACGTTGTTGCAGCGGCGGACGGCGTTCGTGCGTTCGACCTCCTCGAAGCGTTCCGAGGGTCAGGTGCTGGCCACTAACATCGATCACGTCGTCATCTGTGTGTCGCTCGCGGTCGAACTCGACCTCGCGCGGATCGAGCGGTTCCTGGCGCTTGCCATGTCCTGTTCGGAGGGCGAGGCACTGCTGCATAAGTCGGCACTCTCCTGGGAGTCCGGCGCCCAGCCCCTCGTCGTCCTCACCAAGGCCGACCTCGTGCCGGACCCGGTGACGCTCTCCCATCTCGCCCAGGACGTGGAGAACACCGCGCCGGGTGTGCAGGTGCTGCCGGTCAGCTCCACGACCGGCGACGGCATCGACGTGCTGGCCGCCGTGGTCGCGGGCGGCACGAGTGTGCTGCTCGGGCAGTCCGGTGCGGGCAAGTCCACGCTCGCCAACGCGCTGCTCGGCGACGACGTGATGGAGGTGCAGGCCATCCGCGACGCCGACGGCAAGGGCCGGCACACCACCACCACCCGCAATCTGCTGGTGATGCCGGGCGGCGGTGTCCTCATTGATACGCCCGGGCTGCGCGGCGTGGGTCTGTGGGATGCCGAGGCCGGGGTCGGGCAGGTGTTCTCGGAGATCGAGGAACTCGCCGGGAACTGCCGCTTCCACGACTGCGCGCACACCGCCGAACCCGGCTGCGCGGTACTCGCGGCTCTCGAAGACGGCACGCTGTCCGAACGCCGCCTCGACAGCTACCGCAAGCTCCTGCGCGAGAACCAGCGCATCGCCGCCAGGACGGATGCGCGGCTGCGCGCCGAGATCCGCCGCGACTGGAAACGGAGGGGCGCGGAGGGCCGCGCGGCGATGGAGGCAAAGCGGGGGCACCGGCGCTGAGCGCCCCCCGCTGTAGCAGTAGTTCCTCCCTCCGCTGACGCTGGGAGGTGCCCCAAGGGGGTGGGGGGTGTCCCACCCCCACCCCCTGGCGCCCACGGGGGACGGGCCCACGGGGGACCGGGCTTGAGCGCGGTCCGGGCCCCCGGGGCCCCGAACGCCACGTCCGATTCCCGCGAGCCACGTCGCAGGCGACCCCGCACACTGGATGACGTGATCGATGAAGAAACCAGGTACGAGGCGGTGCGCAGCCGCGACGCCCGCTTCGACGGGGAGTTCTTCTTCGCCGTCGAGACGACCGGCATCTACTGCCGCCCGAGCTGCCCCGCGGTCACGCCGAAGCGGCAGAACGTCCGCTTCTACGCCACCGCGGCCGCCGCCCAGAGCTCCGGGTTCCGCGCCTGCCGGCGCTGCCGCCCGGACGCGGTACCCGGCTCCGCCGAGTGGAACGTGCGTGCCGATGTGGTCGGCCGCGCCATGCGGCTGATCGCCGACGGGGTCGTCGACCGCGAGGGCGTCGGCGGCCTCGCCGAGCGCCTCGGCTACAGCGCCCGCCAGGTGCAGCGGCAGCTCACCGCCGAGGTCGGCGCCGGCCCCGTCGCGCTCGCCCGCGCGCAGCGGGCGCACACGGCGCGGGTCCTGCTCCAGACAACCGGTCTGCCGGTCACCGAGATCGCCTTCGCGGCGGGCTTCGCCAGCGTCCGGCAGTTCAACGACACGATCCGCGGCGTGTACGCCGCCACGCCGACCGAGCTGCGTGCCGGGGGCCGCCGACGCGGCAAAGCCGTACCGCGGGACGCCACGCCCTCGGCCGGCGTCCCGCTACGGCTCGCCCACCGCGGCCCGTACCAGGCGGTAGCCGTGTTCGACACACTCGCACGCGAGGCAGTCCCCGGAGTGGAGGAGGTCGCCGGGGACCGCGGTACGCGGGTCTACCGGCGCACCCTGCGGCTGCCGTACGGCACGGGCATCGTGGCCGTCGAGGAGAAGACCGCGGGCCCCGCCCACCCTGCCGATCCCGTCATTCCCGCCAACCCTGTCGACGCCTCCACCCCTGGTCCCGCCGGCGCCGTCTGCGGCGGCTGGCTCCAGGCACGCCTGCACCTCACCGACCTCCGCGACCTGACCACCGCCGTGCAGCGGCTGCGGCGGCTCTTCGATCTGGACGCCGATCCGTACGCCGTCGACGAGCGGCTCGGCGCCGATCCCCGGCTCGGCCCTCTGGTCGCAGTTCGGCCGGGGCTGCGCTCGCCCGGTGCCGCGGATCCCGCGGAGTTCGCCGTGCGTGCGCTGGTCGGGCGGAAGGAGGCCGAACGGCTCGTGCAGCAGTACGGCAAGGCCCTGGACACGCCCTCCGGCACGCTCACCCATGTGTTCCCCGAACCCGGCGCACTCGCCGAAGCGGAAGGCGGCACCCTCGGTGCGCTGGCCTCCGCCCTCGCCGACGGCACCGTGCGCCTCGACGCGGGCGCCGACCGGGACGACGCCGCGGCGGCGCTGCTCGCCCTGCCCGGCATGGACCCCCGCACCGTCGCTCTCATCCGGATGCGCGCCCTCGGCGACCCGGACGTGGCCCTGCCCGACGAGCCGGTGCCCGACGCATGGCGTCCCTGGCGCACGTATGCCTGTCAACACATCTGGCGCGAAAGGGAGTTGGCCCAATCCGGTAGCTGACGCAAATGCAGCAGCTGACCCAGGGCCCGTGACGTGGGCGGCTCCCCGGTCAGTCACCCACCGGCTCCTCCAGCCCCCAGCTGTGGATCTTCTTCGGATGGATGCGGATGAGTTCCTCACTGAAGTGCGGCCCCAGGTCGTGCGGTCCCGTCAGCAGTTCCGCCTCGCCCCGGATGTCCACGCCCCGCACCCGCCACGGCCTGACACTCACGATGTCGTCGACGACCAGGGCCACCTTCGGGTTCGCCTGAAGGTTCCGCCATTTCTTGGTCGTACCCATGGCGTACCCGCCGATCAGAATCGTCCCGTCGTCCTGGGGGAAGAACCCGACCGGGTTCGCCTGCGGCTGCCCCTCGGGGTCGACCGTGGCCATGCGGCCCAGCCGCTGGGACCTGAGGTAGGCGCGCTCGGCCTCGCTGAATTCGGTCATGGCCTCAGCCAAACACGCGTACCCCGGCCCCCGCATCGGCGCGCAGCCCTAGGGCCAAGGACGTAAGGCAGACAGCCCCCCGCTCAGGCAGGCAGCCCCCACCGCGGTGCCGCCGCGATCGGCTGAACCGGCTCGATCCGCAGCTCGGGGCGGTCGCCCTCGGCCGTGATCAGCGCCGACTCGCCCTTCTGCAGGGCGATGCGGATCGTGCCGTCGGCCACCTCCTCGTACCGCAGTCCTCGGCCTCGCCCGTCCCGTACCTCGATGTCGCCCGCGATGCCGTGCCGGACCACGCACGGCGCGCCCGCCTCGCTGGTGAGCCGCACCCAGCGGGTGGCCCCGCCCTCCCGTACCGCGCTGAGCAGGAAGGCGCCCTGCGTCCGGAAGTCGTGCACGACCAGATCGGCCCAGGCGGCCGGCAGTGCGGGAAAGACCCGGATGATGCCGCCCCAGGACTGGCAGATCATGTCGTGCAGGGACTGTGCGGCCGACAGCGGTGTCTCGATGACCGGGCCCGACTCCTTGTACATCGTGTTGGCCTGGACGAAGCGGGTCATCAGCTGCCCGAGATACGTCAGTGCGTCCTCGCCCTTGCCGAGCAGCGCGGACATCGATGCGGCCCCCGTGAACGTGTAGCCCTGCAGGGCGCCTTCGAAGCCGACCCAGTGGGCGAGGGACTTCTCGATCAGCGCCTTCTCGTCGGGCGTGCGGCCGGTCACCTCGTAGAGCGGGTACACCGCGAGCAGATGCGAGTAGTGGCGGTGGGACTTCGCGAAGGGGATGTCCGCGCCGATCATGTAGCCGTTGGCGTCCACCGGATACGGCGTCAGCTTGGCGAGCACCTCCTGCCAGCGCGGCGCCAACTCGTCGTCCGCACCGAGCAGTTCAGTCGTGTCGAGTAGGGTGCGGCAGCCCCAGCGCAGCAGCATCAGGTCGTAGTTGCAGTCCCGGCTGTTGCCGCCGTACTCGGGTGAGAAGGTCGCCGGAAGGTGCAGCTTGCCGTCCGCGCCCGGCTCGAGGAAGTGCAGGTAGTAGTTGACGGCCTTGCGGAGGAGGGGGAAGAGGACGTCGCGGAGGATCGACTCGTCCATGGTGTGGCGGTAGCTGAGCCATACGTTGTGCAGCGCCCAGGTGAGGTTGCCGACCTCGGGCGTGGGCGGGTCCTGGCCGGGGATGCCGACGCCGTAGCCCTCGGCGTTGCTCGTCGCGCCACCGTTGACCAGATGGATGTCCGTGGTGCGGGGAATGCCGAGCGAGTCCGTGCGGTAGGCCGGGGCCATCTCCGCCGTGAGGTTGTCGCGGTACTCGCTCAGCGCCCGTGTGACGGCGTCGAGTTCGAGGTGGTTGGAGCCGTGGATCGGCCAGTACTCCAGCTGCACATTGAGGTTCCACCAGGTGGCGGGCCAGGGTGTGGGCTCCAGCCAGGGGCCGCACGTCGCCATCACGGGGGCGTCGCGCCGGGCGGCGGAGGCCAGCTTGTAGAGCTGTATCCAGTAGAAGCGCTGGATGCGGGCGTCGGGGAGGGACAGGAAGCTCTTGCGGTAGTAGGCGTTCCACCAGGCTCGGTGGGGCGCGGCGAGCAGGTCGTACGGGAGTTCTGACGCGTTGCGGACGGCGCGCAGCGCGCGATCGCGGGCCGAGGTACCGGGGAAGGAGTGGGCCACGTGCACATACAGCGTCCGGGCCTCGCCCCTGGTGCGCTCCCGCCACGCCGTGACGTGCTGACCGCCCGCGAGCAGCGGCTGTACGGCGGCCGATATGCCGTCGTACTCACCGGTCTCGGCGGGCGGGTTGCTCTCGTACCCGGCCGGGAGCGGCCGGAACGCGGCGCGCGGGCTGATCGCCTGGGCCGGGTGGAAGGCCCAGCGGAAGCCGCGCTCGCCCTCGCTCGGGACCACCTTGACGGCGAGCACGGAGCGCGAGTCGTGCACGAGCGCGCGGAGTTCCAGGGTGCCCTTGTCGGTGGTGAGGGTGCCGGTGAGTTCGGCGTCGCGCAGGCCGAGCCGCCAGTCCAGGCCGGTGACGGTACCCACCGTCTCCAGCGTGAAGTACCCGATCGGCAGCCGGGCGAGCCCGAAGAGCGAGCCGAACTGCGGGCGGTGGTCCTGTACCTCGGAGTGCTGGATGTTGAAGCGGATCGCCTTCGTCTCGGCGCCCGGTTCCGCGTAGATCCCGGAGCCGAGGAAGCCGTTGCCCAGAAACGGGCCCTCGTACCAGGTCTTCGGCATCTGCTGCCAGACCAGGTCGGCGTCGTCGAGCACCGTGCGCCAGGCATCGGCGGGGGCGGTGGGTTCGGTGCCGGCCGGGGCATCGGGGGCCGTCGCGGCCGTGGCCTGGCCCGGCACTCCTCCCGCGAGCAGCGTCCCGCCGAGCGCGGTTCCGGTGGCGAGCACGGATCTTCTGGACGGGCTGGGCGTCCCTGGCTCACTGGGCTTCCTGGGGTTCCTGGGGTTCCGCGACGGGCTGGGCATCCTGGGCTGGCTGGGCATCGCGCCTCCTGGCGGCTCGTTCAGCACTCGGCGGTTCAGCACTTGGCGGTTCAGCACTTGGCGGTTCGTACGCATGACGGCTCGGCACTTGGCGGCGCATACGCATGACTTCGATTGATTCATCGGAGCTCTCCCTCGGCGCAAGGTAGGGATGACCTGAAGAGCCGTCAATACGCTGGGAGAGATCCGATGTGTCTGGTGTGTACGTGGAGGGAGGAGACCTCACTGGACGGCGCCCCGACGTGCGGGCAGCCCCTGCGCGTCAGCCCCAGATGACCGCCCCGAGCCAGGCCGCCAGGATCAGCAGGCACGCGAAGAGCTCCGCCAGCACGCTCCAGCCGCCGGACCGCATCGCCGTGCGCGTGGCGGACAGAGCGTCGCCGTGCCGGCCCAGCCGCAGCCGCTCCGACAGATAGATCCCGGACACGAAGCCGGGAATCGCCCCGATCACCGGCACCACGACGAACCCGACGAGCGCTCCCACCCCCGCCCACACCGCGATCCGGCGCGTGCCGCCGCGCCGGATCAGCCGGCCCGGCGGCAGTTGCCAGCGGACGGCCTGGGACACCAGCAGCACCACGGTCGTACCCGCGAGCACGGCCCACGCGAGGCCCGTGGGGTCCAGCAACGCCCACCACAGCACCGCGGCCCATACCAGCCACGATCCCGGCACCCCGGGCACCAGCACTCCGCACAGGCCGAGCAGCATCACCACGCCGACCAGCAGGAGCTCCCACACTCCCATCTGCCCAGCGTGCCCGAGACCGGAGGGGCCCGCAGGTCAGATGCGTCGTGTCGCGCCCCGACGCCCCACGCGGCCGCGTCCAGTCGGCCGCTGTCGGTCAGTGCCGGTCACTGCCGGTCAGCCTCGGTCAGTACGCGTCGGTGCCGGTCGGCCTCTCGGCATCCGTCAGTATCCGCCGATGCCGGTCGGCCTCTCGTCCTCCCTCAGTGTCCGTCGGTGTCGGTCAGGGCCAGTCAGTCCCGGGGCACCCGCGCATGCCGCGCCACCCACCCCCGCTCGTACGCATGCCAGCCCAGTTGCAGACGGGTCGTCACGCCCGCGAGTTCCATCAGCCGCTTCACCCGGCGCTGCACCGTGCGCAGGCCCAGGTCCAGCTGCTTGGCGACGCTCGCGTCCGTCAGTCCGGCCAGCAGCAGCGAGAGGATCTCCAGGTCGGTGCCGTCGGGCGCGTCCGGCTCCTCCTCGGTGGCCTCGCCGTCCTCGCCCAGGCGCAGCGGCAGCGCCTCGCGCCACACCGCCTCGAACAGGCCGGTCAGCGACTCCAGCAGCCCGCTCGCGTGGACCACGACCGCGGCGGGCTCCGCGGCCCGTGAGGTGAGGGGCACCATGGCGGTCGCCCGGTCCGCGACGACCAGCTTCGTCGGTACCCGGTCCACTACCCGTACCTGCTCGTTGCGGCCCAGCGCCGCCGACAGTTCCGTGAGCCCGGTGGGCAGGGACAGCACCTCGCGCTCGATCACCACCCGGAAGGCGACACCCCGGTTCGCGGCCTGTTCCTCCGCGTCGTTGTCGACGCCGGAGACCGCGATGGGTTTGCCGGTCACCAGCGCGCAGACCTCGTCGGTCGCGCCGAGCTGCAGCTGGAGGAAGCGCTGCGAGACCGCGGCCGCGCCGGTGACCACCTCCACCAGATCGTGCACGGCCGGCTCGGCGGCCTGGGAGCGGTACTCCTCGGCGAGCAGCGCGGCCGCCAGCTCCGCCTTCTCGAGTTCGTGCCGCTGCTGCGTGAGGAGCGCGCCGAGCGCGACGCCGGGCGGCGCCGCGACCCAGCGTCCCGGCCGGGCCGACGACTGCGCGGCCAGACCGTGGCGCTCCAGACGGCGCAGCGCACGCTCCGTGTCGTACTCGCCCAGCGTCAGCCGCCGTGCGAGATCGGGCACTTCGGCGGCTCCCACCGATACGAGCGCCCGATACGCCGATTCGTGCGTCTCGTCCAGACCTATCGCAGCCAGCATGCGGCGACGTCCCTCCCCAGGTGTCGGTTCCCGGCGGGGCGCTGTGGCGGGAAACAGCCACGGCGCAAACCCGCCCTCGGACATCATCGCCGCACCACCTGTCTCTCTGCCAAGGTGGCGCCACCGCAGTACCAATTGCCGCCTTCTGTGGCGGCTTTGGCCTGCCTGACCTGGGCGGATTCAAGAAGATTTGGGAGTGCGATGCGCGCGACACCGCGTACGGCGGTAACGGCGGCGATCACCGCCGTGCTGGCCGTCACGGCGGTCGCACCGTCAGGGGCACAACCCCGCGACGGCGCGGCCGACGGCACGAGGCCTCTGGTCGGCAGCCCCGCCGCCGCACAGGGCGACGGGACCCGGCAGTCCACGGTCACCCTGGTCACCGGCGACCGGGTCGTCGTCCGCACCGACAAGGACGGCCGCAGCACCGCCACGGTCCTGCCGCGCGAGGACGGCACCCAGCCCCTCGTGCAGACCCGGCAGTCGGGCAAGGACCTGTACGTCTACCCCGAGAGCGCCATCCCCGCGATCGCCTCCGGGAAGGCCGACGAGCAGCTCTTCAACGTCACGGGCCTGGTGCGCCAGGGCTACGACGACGCGCACTCCGACCAGTTGCCGCTCATCGCGACGTACGACACGTCCGTCGACGTCGCCGAGAGCGCACCCGCCGCCCCGCGCGGCTCCGAGCGCAAGCGGGTCCTGGACGCGGTCGACGGCGTCGCGCTGAAGGCCGACAAGAAGAAGGCCGCCGACTTCTGGGCCGATGTCACCAACTCCCGCTCCCGCGCCGCCGGCGATCTGAAGAAGCTGTGGCTGGACGCCAAGGTGGAGGCCACCCTCGACCGCTCCACCAGGCAGGTCAACGCCCCCGAGGCCTGGGCCGCCGGGTACGACGGCACCGGCACCACCGTCGCCGTCCTCGACACCGGAGCCGACGCCGACCATCCCGACCTCAAGGACCGTATCGCCGAGTCCAAGAACTTCACCGACGCCGACACCGCCGACGACCGCGACGGCCACGGCACCCACACCATCTCCACGGTGGGCGGCTCCGGCGCGGCGAGCGACGGCAAGAAGAAGGGCGTCGCGCCCGGCACGCGGCTCCTCGCCGGGAAGGTCCTCAACGACTACGGCTACGGCGAGACCTCGTGGATCATCGCCGGTATGCAGTGGGCCGTCGACCAGAAGGCCGACGTCGTCTCGATGAGCCTAGGCAGCCAGGAGCCCACCGACTGCACGGACCCGATGAGCATCGCGGCCGAGGAACTCGCCAGCACCTCGGACACGCTGTTCGTGGTGGCCGCCGGCAACTCCGGCCCCGCCCTCAACAGGGTCTCGTCGCCCGGCTGCACCCCGGGCGTGCTGACCGTCGGCGCCGTCGACCGCGACGACTCCACGGCGTCTTTCTCCAGCCCCGGCCCTGCGCCGTACACACACACGCTCAAGCCCGAGATCGCCGCGCCCGGCGTCGGCATATCCGCTGCGGCGGCCGGCGGACGCGGCGTCTACGCCTACCAGTCGATGTCCGGTACGTCGATGGCGACCCCGCATGTCGCGGGCGCCGCCGCCATCCTGAAGCAGCGCCACCCTGACTGGAGCCCGCAGCAGCTCAAGGCCGCGCTGGTCTCCTCCGCCGACAGCGGCATCTCCGGCGACGTACGGGAGACGGGCGGCGGGCGCCTCGACGTCAAGGCCGCCATCGGCCAGACGGTCCTCGGCTCCCCGGCCGTCCAGGGCGGCACCTTCGACTGGCCGCAGACCAGCAGCGACCGCACCACCGTCGACGTCCCCTACACCAACACCTCGGACAAGCCCGTCAGCCTGGACCTCTCCGTGGCCGGCGTCACCGGCAACGACGGTACGAAGGTCCACGCCACCGTCGCCAAGCTCGGACAGCGCTCCGTCACCGTCCCGGCCGGCGAGACCGTCAAGGTCCCGCTGACGCTGGACCCGTCCGCGCACCTCGAGCGCAGCCAGTACGGGGACGTCACAGGCCGCGTGATCGCCGAGGCCGACGGCGTCACGGTCTCCACGCCCTTCTCGCTCTACGTCCAGCCGGAGACCGTCACCCTCCGCGTGAAGCTGGTCGACCGGCTCGGCGAGCCCGCGTCCGGCTTGTCGTCCCTCGACGTGATCGGCACGGACGACGCCTCCGGCGAGCGCCGCTTCAACGAGGGCGCTGCCGACCAGACGTACGAACTGCGTCCCGGCAGCTACTTCCTCTCCGCCTTCGTCGCGACCCCGGACAACGGCGGCGACCTCGTGAACTCCCTTGCGTACCTTGCCCGCCCGGAGTTCGAGCTCACCAAGGACACCACCCTCGTCCTCGACGCCCGCGAGGCACATCGGCTGACCGTGGAGACCGACCGGCCCACCGAGGACCGCAACGCCACCCTCGCCTTCGCCCGTTCCTGGGACGACACCTGGCTGCACGGGGGCTCCATGAGCGGCAACCGGCAGGTCAAGGGCTACTACGCCTCCGTAGAAGGCCGCGCCCACGAAGGCGACTTCGAGTTCGGCAGCTACTGGCGCCGCTACGCCCCGCAGATCGATTCCTTCGCCATCGAGGGCGGCCCGCAGCTGCACCCGGTGACCGCGAGCACCGGTTCCGACAACCTCGACGGCAGCGGCTCGGCCGAGGTCGTCGCCGCGGGCAGCGGCACGGCGGCGGAGCTCGCCGCCGCGAACGTCAAGGGCAAGATCGCGCTGATCAAGGTGGCGGACGACGAGACGTACCTCTACCAGCAGGCGCAGCTCGCCAAGAACGCCGGTGCCGTCGCCGTCGTCGCCCACCACGCGTCCGCCGACCGCTGGTACCCGTCCGTCGGCTGGACCAACGGCCCCCTGCCGGTCCTCGCGCTTCCGGCGGACGAGGCCGGTGAGCTGCTCGACCGGCTCGCCTCCGGCCCGGTCACCGTGAAGTGGCAGGCGACGGCGGCCAGTCCGTACGTCTACAACCTCGCCTTCCCCGAGGACGCGCCCCTCGCCTCCGACCGCACCTACAAGGTGCGCGACACCAAGCTCGGCCGCAACGAGACGACGTACCACGCGATGGGCGTCGCCGCGGACTACCTCGACGCGGTCACCGCGTACCGGCCGAACGCCGACGTCTACCTGACCGGACTCTTCGACCTGGTCGCCGTGCCTGGCGAGCGCACCGAGTACTACACGGCCGGGGACACCTCGTTCTCCCAGTGGGTGTCCAGCAGCTTCCCGTACGGCGAGTCCATGCTGAGCGCGCAGCACACCTACGAGGCGGGGGAGCGGCGCACCGAGAGCTGGTACGGCGGGGGCGTCGTGCCCACCGCGCCGCTCGACGACGCGGGCGAGCAGGAGCTGGCCGCCGAGCGCCAGGGCGATCTGATCGGCATCGCGCCGGCGTTCTGGGGCGACAGCGAGCACGCGGGCCTGCAGGGCAGCTTCGGCGACATCGGGTCGATCCAGCTGCGGATCGACGGCGAAGAGCAGGAGAGCAGCCCCGTCCCGTGGGGCGTCTGGAAGGTCCCCGCCGAGGACGCCGCGTACGAACTGACCCTCACCACCATGAAGTTCGGTATCCCGGGTCGTGTCTGGAAGCGCTCCACCATGACGCAGACCACCTGGGAGTTCCGCTCGAAGCTCGACGAGAGCGTCTACTCGCAGGGCCTGCCGATCCTCTTCCCGCAGTACCGGCTGCCCGAGGACGGCATGAAGACGCTGGCATCCGAGGACGACCAGAAGATCACCCTGGGCGTCACGGGCCACGCGGGCTACACCCCCGGAGCCCTCAAGTCGGCGCAGCTGTCGTACTCCTACGACGGCGGCCAGACCTGGACCGAGGCCAAGACCGCCGAAGAGGACGGCACCTGGACCGCGACCGTGCATCACGCGGGCGCGTCGGGGAAGCCGGTCACTCTGAAGGCCGAACTGACGGACGCCAGCGGCAATTCCGTCACCCAGATCGTGACCCGGGCCTACGACGTGCGCTAGCCCAGGTCACACCGGCGCCGCCGGGCGGCTCTCCCGTGGGGGGTGGGGCCGTCCGGCGGCTTTGTTCCACCGGGGCGGTGCGGGATTTTCCGGATGCCCCGTTTTCGGGCGCCCCGTCCTGTGGACAATAGGGGCATGAGCCATCAGGGGGAGAGGCACACCGGTCATGAGGACGACTGGTGGGGGCAGTTGTACGACGACTCCACCGAGGACACGGGCCCGACGGCCGCGGCCGACACCCTGGAGGACCGCTTCGCCTCCGCGGCGGGCACGGTGGGGTCCGGCCCGTCCCGGGCGTCTGCCGCGCCGGGCGCGATGCCCGACCGGCGTGAACCGGCCGACGAGGTCCGGCCACCGGCCGACAGCGCCGGGTGGCCGGACGCGGGACCCGGGGCCAGGTGGCCGGTCGGTGGTACCGGGGGAGGGGCGGGGCGGTCCGTCGGTGGTACCGGGGGAGGGGCCGAGCAACCGGTCAGCGGTACCGGGCGGTGGCGGGCTCCTTGGGAGGCGCCGTCCGGGGACGGGGGGCCCAGGACGTTTCCGGCCGGGTCGAACTCGGCGTCGGCGGGCGCGGCGTCGGCTGGCGGCGCGGCCGCCGTACCGGGCGCCAGAGTGCCCGACGAGCGCGCCGAGCCGGGACCCGCCCAGCCATCGTCCCCGCACGCGGGTTCCCCCTGGTTACCGCACCAGCCTTCACCCCGCGAAGCCTCGGCGGTACCGCGCGATGCCTCCGCGCCGCCCGGCCAGGCCTCGGCGGCATCCACCGAAGCCCCAGTGACGCCCACCGAAGCCCCAGTGACGCCCACCGAAGCCCCTGTGCCGCCTGGCGAAGCTCCAACGCCGCCCGGCGAAGCCTCAGCGGCGTCTGGGGAAGCCCTCACGCCGCCCCCCGAAGCCTTTGCGGCGGGCCGCCGTGATGCTTCCGCGGCGGGCCGCGACGTCTCCCTGGCAGACCACGATGTCTCCGCGTCAGGCCGCCGCGACGCCTCCGCAGCGCCCCACGAAGCCGCCTCCGCCCCCGGTCCCGGATCATCCGCCGTCGCCCCCGCCGAGCCGCCCCCCACCGTCCTCCACGTGGGCGACGGCCCGCCCACCTACGAGGCCGAGCCCACCGCCCTTCCGCCCGCTGACCCTGACGATCTCGACGACCTCGTCGCCGACACCGTCCTGGACGGCGCCCGGTACGGCTCATGCACACTGCGCGCCGCCTCCGTGCGCGGCGACTCCGCGCGCTTCCGGGGCGAGCCGCGCCGCGACTCGCTGCTGACCGCCCGTTTCGGCACGGGCGACAGCGCACTCGTGCTGGTCGCCATGGCCACCGGCGCCCGCGCGACGCCGGGCGCGCACCGCGCGGCGGCCGATGCCTGCCACTGGATCGGGCGGGCCGTCGGACGCAGCCACGTCCGCCTCGCCGAGGACATCCGGGCCGCCCGCCGCGGCGACCTCAAGTCGGGACTGCACCGGCTCACCGACCGCAGCCTCGGCAAACTCCGCGCCAGCGCGGCCGAACTGGGCGTCCAGCCCGAGGAGTACGCGGCGACCCTGCGCTGCCTCCTGCTCCCGGCCGATCCGGAGTGCCGTACCCGCGTCTTCTTCGGCGTCGGCGCCGGGGGCCTGTTCCGGCTGCGCGACGGCGAGTGGCAGGACATCGAGCCGCGCGTCGCGGAGGCGGAGACGACGGGCGCCGCGGTCGTCGGCTACGGCTCGCTGCCCCCGCAGACGCCCGCCGACGCACCGCACGAGACCCCGGACGGCGACCGGCTCACCATGGACCTTGGCATCACCACCCCGCCCACCCCCTACGACACACCGCCCGAGCCGCGCCGCGAACCGTTCCGGTTCCGCGCCTCCGTAGCCCGACCGGGTGACACGCTGCTGCTGTGCACCGACGGCCTCGCCGAGCCCCTGCGCGGCGAGCCCGGACTCGTGGAACACCTCAGGGCGCGCTGGGCGGACGGCGACCCGCCAGGGCTGGCGGCGTTCCTCGCCGACACCCAGGTCAGGGTGAAGGGCTACGCCGATGACCGTACGGCCGCCGCCGTGTGGGAGGCGTAACACCGCACCCTGTGGATTCATGGAAGGGGTGGGCAGTCCGTCCGTGAAGCCACTCCTCAAGGTGCGTGCAGCATGGCCAAGCAGAACGTCGCCGAACAGTTCGTCGACATCCTCGTCCGCGCCGGCGTCAAGCGCCTGTACGGCGTCGTCGGCGACAGCCTCAACCCCATCGTGGACGGGATCCGCCGCAACTCCGCCATCGACTGGGTCCACGTCCGGCACGAGGAGACCGCGGCCTTCGCGGCCGGCGCGGAAGCCCAGATCACCGGCAAGCTCACGGCCTGCGCGGGCTCCTGCGGCCCCGGCAACCTCCACCTCATCAACGGCCTGTACGACGCCCACCGCTCCATGGCCCCCGTACTGGCCCTCGCCTCGCACATCCCCTCCAGCGAGATCGGCCTCGGCTACTTCCAGGAGACCCACCCCGACCAGCTGTTCCGCGAGTGCAGCCACTACAGCGAGCTGATCTCCAGCCCCAAGCAGATGCCCCGGCTGCTGCAGACCGCCATCCAGAACGCCATCGGCCGCTCCGGAGTCAGCGTCGTCTCGCTCCCGGGCGACATCGCCGACCAGCCCGCGCCGGACAAGGCCGTCGAGCACGCGATCGTCACATCGCGCCCCTCGGTGCGCCCCGGCGACGCGGAGATCGACAAGCTCGCCGAGATGATCGACGAGGCCGAACGGGTCACGCTCTTCTGCGGCAGCGGAACGCGGGGCGCGCACTCCGAGGTCATGGAGTTCGCCGAGAAGATCAAGTCCCCCGTCGGGCACGCGCTGCGCGGCAAGGAATGGATCCAGTACGACAACCCGTACGACGTCGGCATGAGCGGCCTGCTCGGCTACGGCGCCGCCTACGAGGCCACCCACGAGTGCGACCTGCTGATCCTGCTCGGAACCGACTTCCCGTACAACGCCTTCCTGCCCGACGACGTCAAGATCGCGCAGGTCGACGTCCGGCCGGAGCATCTCGGCCGCCGCTCCAAGCTGGACCTGGCCGTGTGGGGCGACGTCAAGGAGACGCTGCGCTGTCTGACGCCGCGGGTGGCGCTCAAGACGAACCGCCGGTTCCTCGACAAGATGCTGAAGAAGCACGCCGACGCCCTCGAAGGGGTGGTGAAGGCATACACCCGCAAGGTCGAGAAGCACGTGCCGATCCATCCGGAGTACGTGGCGTCCGTCCTGGACGAACTCGCCGCTGACGACGCGGTGTTCACCGTCGACACGGGCATGTGCAACGTCTGGGCGGCCCGCTATCTCACCCCGAACGGCAGGCGCCGCATCATCGGCTCCTTCTCGCACGGCTCCATGGCCAACGCGCTGCCGCAGGCGATCGGCGCCCAGTTCACCGACCCCAGCCGCCAGGTCGTCTCGATGTCGGGCGACGGCGGATTCTCCATGCTGATGGGCGACCTCCTCACCCTCGTCCAGCACGACCTGCCCGTGAAGATCGTCCTGTTCAACAACTCCTCGCTGAGCATGGTCGAGCTGGAGATGCTCGTCGCCGGGCTGCCGTCGTACGGGACGGCGAACCACAACCCCGACTTCGCGGCCGTGGCGCGCGCCTGCGGGGTGTACGGCACGCGCGTGGAGAAGCCCAAGCAGCTCGCGGGCGCGCTGAAGGACGCCTTCAACCACAAGGGGCCCGCGCTCGTCGACATCGTCACCGACCCCAACGCGCTCTCCATCCCGCCCAGGATCAGTGCCGAGATGGTGACCGGCTTCGCGCTCTCCGCCTCCAAGATCGTGCTGGACGGCGGCGTGGGCCGCATGGTGCAGATGGCCCGCTCCAACCTGCGTAACGTGCCCCGGCCCTGATACGACCGCCGGGCTGTTTCGCTGGCGGGCGGCGCCAATCGCCGCGTTCGGCCCAGTCGTTGACGGATGGACATGCGTGTCCCTCTGCCCGTGGGGCATGCATCCCCGTGTACGCGTTCGATCAGGAGGGAACCGAAACAACTGCGTTCGTACAGGCGGGGGTTATGGCGAAGCAGGTACGAGAGGGCGGTCCCAACGCGGCAGGGGCTTCCCCGACGAGCACAGCGGAGATGTCGACCGACGGGGAAACGGGGGATACGACGACGCGACCGAACAGGCAGACACTGCTCCGGCGCACCATCGGACGGTCCGACCTGCGAGCGGTACCCGAGGCGCGGCACGCACTGAGGGAGCTGCTGCGGCAATGGGGAAGCCCGGGAAGATCGGAGACCGCGGAACTGCTCACCACCGAACTCGTCACCAACGCGCTGGTGCACACCGACCATGACGCGGTGCTCACCGCCACCGTCGGCCGCCGCCTCCGGGTGGAGGTCAGGGACTTCGTGGGCCGCATACCCCAGCTGCGGGTACCGGAGACCGGTGACGGTACGCATGGCAGAGGACTGCTGCTTGTTCAGTCTCTCGCGGACGCGTGGGGTGTGCACAGGCACGGCGTGGGGAAGGCGGTGTGGTTCGAGCTGGACGGCGGCGGTGCTGTGTGATGCCGCAACACCGCCGTCCGGGGTCATGTGAATCGCCGCTCGTTCAGCCGAATTGCTGCTCGAGGTCCTTGAGTTTGCGCTCGAGGGAGTCGAGCCGCGGCAGGGTCATGGTGTCGTCCTCGGCGGTGAGGTCGACGGTGACCGGTTCAGCGCCATTCCTGACGGGCTGCAGGGAGGGACGCGAGGGGGCGGGCAAAGGCCGCTGCTCCGGCGGGGGTATGGCAGGTTCCGCGCCGACCTGTGCCGACGGCGCGCCCTGGGTCCCGGCCCCCAGCTCGACATGGCGTCCCGACTGCAGCTCCACCTGGCGTCCGGCGCGCACGGACCAGCCCAGGGGACCCCGGCTGAGCGCCCGGAACCTCGCCCGGTCCAGCTTCTCCTGATCGCGCCGCCGCGCCCGCTCCTGCTGCTTCTGCCGCCGGTCCTCGCGCACCTCGTCGACGGCCTCGTCCAGGGTGCGTACGCCTTCCAGCAGCATCAACGACCATGCGGCGAAGGTCTCACGGGGAGCCCGCAGCCATCGGACGACGCGGATCTGCGGCAGGGGGCGCGGCACCAGGCCCTGCTCGCGCAGCGCCGCCCGGCGGGTCTGCTTCAGGGCGCGGTCGAACAGGACCGCCGCCGAGAGCGACATGCCGGCGAAGAACTGCGGGGCGCCCGCGTGTTCCAGGCCGCGCGGGGCGTGCACCCAGTTGAACCAGGCGGCCGCGCCCGCGAACGTCCACACGAGCAGCCGCGAACCGAGTGCGGCGTCGCCGTGGCTGGCCTCGCGCACCGCGAGAACGGAGCAGAACATCGCCGCACCGTCGAGACCGAACGGGACCAGGTACTCCCAGCCGCCGGTCAGATTGAGGTTCTGCCTGCCGAAACCGACCAGGCCGTGGAAGGAGAGGGCGGCGGCGACTGCGGCACAGCAGAACAGCAACAGGTAGGAGGCGGTGCCGTAGATGGCCTCCTTGCGCCTTCGGCGCTCCTCGCTGCGTTCCCACGAGTCGTCGGCGGACGCGTTCTCCCCGGCGCGCTTGTTGCGCGCGAGCACCGCCACCGCCGCCAGCATGCCCAGGAGCAGTACGGCGCCCGGAAGCAGCCAGTCGAGCGATATGTCGGTCAGTCTCATCTGGGGTCCCTTGCATCGCGTTACGGCATTTCGCGCGCCATAGTGGCTCAATCCCGATGACCCTCAGAGGGTTTCGGGGCAAGAGAACGCCATTGGTGGGAGAGGGACCGCGGAGAGCCGCCTTCTACTCGAACTCCCGCTTGCTGTACGGCGGTTGTGTTCGATTCAGGTGTGCCGGAAAGAGTGGTTCGCGGGGACCGGGTTGCGGTAAGAGGTGGACCTGTGCGGGGAGAGTCAGCCGGTCGCGGCGCTCAGCTTCGTGATGCGGTCCGCGTCGCAGGTGCGCGGGCACGTGACGCAGGTGTCCTCGGGGCGCAGCGTGTAGAAGAGACAGCAGCTGGCGCGGTCCCGGGTGGGCAGTGCCTCGCCGTTCGGGCCCGTCAGCTCCCGGAACGCGGCCGAGCCTGCGTACGGCTGGGTGGCACCCGGCAGCAGCTGCTCCAGCTCGGTCATGGCGCGCTGCTCCTCGCCGAGCAGATGCGCGATGTACCAGAGGCCTTCGACGACCTCGTCCGTCGCCATGCCCCACAGCGCGCGGCTCCGGCGGCGCATACGCGGCCCGAAGCCCGCCAGTACCGGTTCCAGATGCTCGGCGACCGCCGCACGCACCTCGGCGCGCAGGGCCTCCTCGTCCGGGACGACGCGGGCGCCGGGCAGCGCGGCGGCCGGGTCGCCCGGCAGGCATGCGAAGTCGCCGGGCCGGACGGCCATCCGGCCGCGGGCGCGCTGGAAGGCGACGTGCTCGACGGGATAGCGGGGCACGCGCCGGTGCAGGAACCACGGCACGGTGATGAGCAGGCAGGCGGGCCAGGCGTAACGGTGCAGTCCGAAGCTGGCGACGACGTCCGGGCGTGCCTGCTGTCCGTAGTCCCGCAGTACCTGGGCGTTGTCCCAGGCGAGGAAGGCGTCGAGGGCCGCGCCGCCCTCCGCGAGCCGGGTGGCGGCCACCCAGCCGCCGTCCCGCGGGGTCGGGTCGTCCGGCCCCAGTTCCCTGATCTCCAGCCCCGGAAAGACCTCGGTCAGCCGGGCATACGCGTCGGCGACGGCCGAACGGGCCGGGCGCACGGCGCCGTGGCGAGAGGTGCTTTCGGCCTGTGCGGGCGGGGCGACAAGGGACATGCGGGGCACCACCACATCACGATCGTTAACAGGTAAGCCTTACCTTACCCGATGTGATCCAGGTTTGAACCAGGGCCTGCTCGCCCTATCGTGCGTGGGGTCACCGTTTCTTCCGCCTCGGGTGACCGGCAGCATCAGCAGGATCAGAGCAGGATCAGCGGGACAGGGCAGGAGGACCTCGTGGAGCAGGCCGGCGCGCATGACAAGCAGGGCCCCACGGGGCTGTCCGACGACTCCGCCGAGCCCGCGTCCGAACCGTTCGTGGCGCGTCCCGGCGAGCCCGAGTCCGAACCGTTCCTGGCGCGTCCCCGGCCGGCTGCGCCGACGGCGCCCGCAGCCGGTACAGGTGTGCCGAGGCCTCGACCGGGCACGCCGTCGCTATACCTGCCCCCCGCACAGCAGCAGCGGCCCCCTGCACAGCCGGGGCCGTCCGGGGGCGGCGACACGGCCCGCGGCGAGCACACCCACAGCGAACCGCCGCTGCCCCTGCCCCGCACAGCCCCGGACGGCTTGCCGGAGGCAGGTGCACTTGCGCCGCGGCGGCCGGTTCAGCGGTCGTCCGTACGGGGGCAGGTTCTCGATGCCTTGCGTACCGCCCTCGTGGAGGGCGAGCTCGCCCCGGGCGGGGTCTACTCGGCGCCGGTTCTCGGCGAGCGCTTCGGGGTCTCCGCGACGCCGGTGCGCGAGGCGATGCAGCAGCTCGCCCTCGAGGGCGCCGTGGAGGTCGTACCGAACCGGGGGTTCCGTGTCGTCCGGCGCACCGCCGAGGAGCTGGCCGAACTCGCGGAGATCCGGGCCCTGATCGAGGTGCCGGTGATGCTGCGGCTCGCCCGGACCGTGCCCGCGGCCCGCTGGGCCGAGCTGCGTCCGCTGGCCGAGGCGACGGTCGCGGCGGCGGTCGGCGGCGACTTCGCGAGCTACGCGGAGTCGGACCGCGCCTTCCACCGGGCCGTCCTCGCGCTGTCCGGCAACCGCCAACTGGTGCAGATCGCCGACGACCTGCACCGCCGCGCCCAGTGGCCGTCGGCCGACGGCCAGGCGCCACGTAGCCGCGCCGGCCTCGTCGCCGACGCGGCGGAGCACACGGCCCTGCTGGACGCGCTGATCGCCCAGGATCTGGCCGTGGTCCAGTCGCTGGTACGGGAGCATTTCGCGGGCGCCGCCTGAGGGTGTTGCCCGGGGTCACGGCGGGGCCGTCCCTGGGCCATGTGCCCGGGGCCGCGCCGTCGGTCCCAGCGCACCGGCGCCTGCTGCGCGCGTTGCCGCGGGCTTGCGCGGCCGGTCCCGGTGACCGACGTCTCGAAACCAGGGGCCAGCCCCTGGACTCCCGGTGCTAGAACGCCGGACGGGCTGAATTGCGGGCCGCCCACCGCGGGCTTGCGCGGCCGGTCCCGGTAACCGGCGTCTCCAAACCAGGGGCCAGCCCCTGGATCCCCGGTCCTCAAACGCCGGACGGGCTGAATTGCGGGCCGCCGCCCGGACACAGATGGCACCACGCCCCGCCGCAGGCCAGGCGCGCCTCACACCGCCGCAGCCGGCGGCGTAAGCCCGTTCGCCAGCCAGGTCGGCACCCCGCCGAGCAGCCGGAAGAGGCGCCCCGCCTCCGCGCGGAGGCGGGACGCCTCCGGTTCCGTCTCCGCGTCCGCCAGGGACGCCAGCGCGGGAGCCGTGCCGACCAGGTAGCCGAGCTCCTCGCGGATGCGGAGGGACTCGGCGAAGCCGTGGCGGGCCTCGGCCAGTTCGCCCTCGCGGAGGGCCAGTCCGGCCAGATGGCGCCAGGTGAAGGAGAGCAGCAGCGTGTCGCCGTGCGCGGTGGCCCCGGCATGGGCGCGGCGGTAGGCGGCGCGGGCGGCCTGCGGCGAACCCGCGAGGTTCTCGGCGATCAGCCCGCGCCGGAAGTCGAGGAGCGCCCGCGCCGGCGCGCCCGGGGCGATGAGCGCCGCGGCACGCCCCAGCGCGGCCCGCGCCTCGTCGGCCCGGTCCCGTACTCCGAGCAGTGTCGCGGCGTACGCGAGGTGCCCGCGCTCGCACGCGGCCGCCCCCCGCTCGTCGTCGTCACGGGCCAGCGCCTCCGCCGTACGCAGTGCGTCCTCGGCCTCGGCCCACCCCTGCTCGGTGTACAGGCACTGCTCCACCAGGAGCGCGACCCGCTGCAGCGCGGCTTCGGCGTCGTCGCCGGCGCGCGGTTCGAGCAGGGCGGCCGCATCGGTCCAGCAGGCGCGTGAGCGCAGCCGCCATACCGCGGTCTGGAGTGGATCGTCCCCTGCAGTCGTTCCGATACCAGACATGGCGGTATGCGCCACGTTGCCCTCCCCGAGCACACCATTGAGCTGTTGAGTCGTGGCGGAATCTCAGCACGAATCCGAGCGCCCGGCCAAGGGGGTGGGTGAAGGATTTCACAAAGTACGGGAGCCGGTCGTGGACCGACGGGGACTGATTCAGGCGGTGTACCCGTCAACTCGTCAGGCGCCCCGGATGACCCTGCCGCGCCCGCCGACCCGGCAATCGGCGGTGTCACGCACCGTGCGCGTCGGCGCGGGCGCCTCAGCTCATGCGCAGGGCGAGGAAGAAGTCCAACTTGTCCTCGAGGCGCGAGAGGTCACGGCTCGTCAACTGCTCGATTCGCCCTATCCGATAACGCAACGTGTTGACGTGCAGGTGCAGACGGGTGGCGCAACGGGTCCAGGAGCCGTCGCAGTCGAGGAACGCCTCCAGCGTGGGGATGAGCTCCGCCCGGTGGCGCCGGTCGTAGTCGCGCAGCGGGTCGAGCAGGCGGGCCGTGAACGCGCGGCGCACGTCGTCCGGCACGAACGGCAGCAGCAGGACGTGGGACGCCAGCTCCTGGTGACCGGCGGCGCACACCCGGCCCGGCCGGGCGGCCGCGACACGGCGGGCGTGCCGGGCCTCCTCCAGGGCGCCGCGCAGGCCCTCCGCCGAGTGGACGGCGGCACTGACGCCGAGCGTGAGCCGCCCGTCGTCGGCGAGGCCCGCAGACAGCGGGTCCCGTACGGCCTCCAGCAGGCCCTCCGCGGACAGCCCCGACTCCTCCCCCATTGCCTTGAGGGCATGGGAGGTACCCCCATCGTCGTGCCCAGCGGACACCGACGGCAGCGGCACCAGCGCGATCGCCTCCGTACCCGTGTGGGCGACGGCGATACGGTCGGACGGCTCGGGCCCGGCCGACTGGGGATCGACGAGGATCTCCTCCAGCAGCGCCTGGGCTACAGGTCCGCCCTCGATGTCACCGTCACCGCCCTCCCACTCGACGCCCGCCACGACCACCTGCCAGTGCGGCGCCACGCCGAGCCCGGGCAGCAGCACGGGCGCGGCCACCCGCAGCCGCGCCGCGATCTCGGCCGGAGCCGCCCCGGCCTGCACCAGCTCCAGGACCTCCTGGGCGAGCCGGCGCCGCACCGTGCGCGCCGCGTCCCGCCGGTCCCGTTCGACCGCGATCAGCTGGGTGACGCCGTGCAGCAGGTCGAGGCGCTCCTCGGGCCAGTCCCCGGCGTCGGCCTCGACGGCGAGCAGCCAGTCGGACAGCACGGTCTCGCGTACGTCGCGCGAGCCCGCCGCGCCCGGGCCCGTAGCCGTGGTCGGACGGTGCCCCGAGCTGCGGACGGGGAACAGCGAGTACGTCGTGGTGCCCACCGTCACCCGGTAGGGGCCGCGCCGCCCGGTGCGGACCGCCGCCAGATGCTCGGCCGCGAGCCTCGCGCGCACGTCCGGCGCCGAAGCGGGTCCCCCGTTGGTCGAGCCCGCGATGGCCCGCCCGGTGGGCGAGAGCACCCAGGCGCGCAGGTCCAGGTCGGAGCGGAGCAGGTCGAGCACCGCGTCGGGGCCGCCGCCGCCAGGGCCCGGCGTCATCAGACGGCGGTGCCGGTCCACCACGGCCGCCAGGTCGCCCGCGCGCTCGCCGGACACCTGACGTACGACATGCTCGGTGATCGTGGCGAAGGCCACGGACTCGTTGACCGAGAACAGCGGCAGGCGGTGGCGCGCGCAGGCCTCGACGAGGTCGTCCGGGACGGCGCCGAGCTCGGCCTCACCGGCCGCCAGCGCCGCGACGCCCGCGCCGGTGAGGATCCGTACGAACGGCTCGGAGTCCGCGGCGCCGCGCCACCAGGCCAGGCCGGTGAGCACCAGCTCACCGCCGGAGAGATAGCGGCTGGGGTCCCGCAGGTCCGTCGTCATCACACCGCGTACGGTGCGGTCCAGCTCGCTCTCGCCGCCTAGCAGCCGCAGCCCCAGCGCGTCGGTGTCCAGCAGTGCGCGCAGGCGCATGGTTCTCGTCGCCGCCGATCTCTCTCGATGGTGCGTGTGGTTCGGTGTCGATGGGGTGGTCACGGTCGGTGCCGGTGGGGTCGTCGTGGTCGGTGCCGGGGCTCTTCGTTTCCGGGCGAAGACGACGGCGTTACCGGCGATCGCCGTTCATACGAATCTACAAGAGTAGTGCTCTGGTCAGCCAACTCCTTCATGGTTTCCGTGACTGACCCCGGCGGAGTACAGCGCTGTGTACTGACCTTGATCCGCGTGAACATCCCATGAACGAGCTGAATTCGAAGAAGAGAGCCACCATGGACTTCCTTCGCCCCGCAGGCTGGGAGGAGGCGCTCGCCGCGAAGGCCGAGCACCCCACGGCCGTGCCGATCGCGGGTGGCACCGATGTGATGGTCGAGATCAACTTCGACCACCGGCGGCCCGAGTACCTGCTGGACCTGAACCGCATCGGCGAGCTGGGCGAGTGGGAGGTCGGCGAGGACACCGTCCGCCTCGGCGCCTCCGTCCCGTACACGCGGATCATGGAGCATCTGCGGGCCGAGCTGCCGGGCCTGGCCCTGGCCTCGCATACCGTGGCGTCCCCGCAGATCCGCAACCGCGGCGGCGTCGGCGGCAACCTCGGCACCGCCTCGCCCGCCGGCGACGCGCACCCGGCGCTGCTCGCCGCCGGAGCCGAGGTGGAGGTCGAGTCGGTACGCGGCTCCCGGCGCATCCCGATCGACGCGTTCTACACCGGCGTGAAGCGCAACGCGCTCGCCCCCGACGAGCTCATCCGGGCGATCCACATCAAGAAGGCCGACGGGCCGCAGCAGTTCTCGAAGGTCGGCACACGCAACGCCATGGTCATCGCCGTGTGCGCCTTCGGCCTCGCGCTGCACCCCGAGACCAGGACCGTCCGTACGGGCATCGGCTCCGCGGCGCCCACGCCGATCCGCGCCAAGGCCGCCGAGGAGTTCCTGAACGCGGCGCTCGACGAGGGCGGCTTCTGGGACAACGGGAAGATCATCACCCCGTCGGTCGCCAAGCAGTTCGCGGTCCTGTGCGCGGCCGCCTGCAACCCGATCGACGACGTCCGCGGCACGGCGAGCTACCGCCGTCACGCGGTCGGCGTCATGGCCCGCCGCACCCTGACCTGGACCTGGGAGTCGTACCGCGGCACCGCCCGCACCACCGAGGGAGCTGCGTAATGCGAGTGACGTTTCGCGTGAACGGCCGCCGGCAAGAGGCCGACGGCGTGTGGGAGGGCGAGAGCCTGCTGTACGTGCTGCGTGAGCGCCTCGGCCTGCCGGGCTCCAAGAACGCGTGCGAGCAGGGCGAATGCGGTTCGTGCACGGTCCGCCTGGACGGGGTGCCGGTGTGTGCGTGCCTGGTCGCTGCCGGACAGGTGGAGGGCCGGGACGTGGTGACGGTCGAGGGGCTGGCCGACTACGCCAAGCAGCGCTCGGCGGGCGGTGGTTGCGCCACGGGTGCCTGCGGCACATCCGGCCCTGGTACGTCGCTGGACGCGGCCCGGCAGTGGGAAGCCCGGCCGACGGACTCCGCGACCGGCGAAGGTACGGCCACCTCCTCGCGTGCGACGCTCTCGCCGATCCAGCAGGCGTTCATCGATGCCGGGGCCGTGCAGTGCGGCTTCTGCACGCCCGGACTGCTGGTCGCCGCCGACGAGATGCTGGAGCGCAACCCGAACCCGTCCGACGCGGACATCCGCGAGGCGCTGTCGGGCAACCTCTGCCGCTGTACCGGCTACGAGAAGATCCTGGACGCGGTCCGCCTCGCGGCCGCCCGGCAGTCCGAGGGAGTCTGACCATGGGAACCACGGGCACGCCCACCAACATCACGCAGGGCTCCCGGACCAGCGGCGGCATCGGCGAGTCCACGCTCCGCCCCGACGGCACCTTGAAGGTCACCGGGGAGTTCGCCTACTCGTCCGATATGTGGCACGAGGACATGTTGTGGGGCCACATCCTGCGCTCCCCGGTCGCGCACGCGGAGATCGTGTCGATCGACACGAGCGAGGCGTTCGCCCAGCCAGGTGTGTACGCCGTCATGACGTACGACGACCTGCCCACGGACGTGCGCACCTACGGCCTGGAGATCCAGGACACCCCCGTACTCGCCAACGGCCGCGTACGCCACCACGGCGAGCCGGTCGCGATCGTCGCCGCCGACCACCCGGAGACCGCGCGCCGCGCCGCCGCCAAGATCAAGGTCGAGTATCGCGAGCTGCCGATCGTGACGGACGAGGCGACCGCGACCGCGCCGGAAGCACCGGTCCTCCATCCGGGGCGTACCGATGACCACGCCCCCCACGCCCCGCACCCGAACATCGTCCACCGCCAGCCGATCGTGCGCGGCGACGTGGAGGAGGCCCGGGGGCGTGCCGACGTGATCGTGGAGGGCGAGTACGTCTTCGGCATGCAGGACCAGGCGTTCCTGGGGCCCGAGTCGGGCCTGGCCGTGCCCGCCGAGGACGGCGGCGTCGATCTCTACATCGCCACCCAGTGGCTGCACGCCGACCTCCGCCAGATCGCGCCCGTGCTGGGCCTGCCGGAGGACAAGGTCCGTATGACGCTGGCGGGCGTCGGCGGCGCGTTCGGCGGCCGCGAGGATCTGTCGATGCAGATCCACGCGTGCCTGCTGGCGCTGCGCACGGGCAAGCCGGTGAAGATCGTCTACAACCGCTTCGAGTCCTTCTTCGGGCACGTCCACCGCCACCCCGCGAAGCTGTACTACGAGCACGGGGCCACCCGCGACGGCAAGCTGACCCACGTGAAGTGCCGCATCGTTCTGGACGGCGGGGCGTACGCGTCCTCCTCGCCGGCGGTCGTGGGCAACGCCGCCTCGCTCGGTGCCGGCCCGTACGTCATCGACGACGTCGACATCGAGGTCATCGCCCTCTACACCAACAACCCGCCCTGCGGCGCCATGCGCGGGTTCGGCGCGGTCCAGGCGTGCTTCGCGTACGAGGCCCAGATGGACAAGCTGGCCGCGAAGCTCGGCATGGATCCGGTGGAGTTCCGGCAGCTGAACGCCATGGAACAGGGGTCTGTCATGCCGACCGGGCAGCGCGTCGACTCACCGGCCCCGGTTGCCGAACTCCTCCGCCGGGTCAAGGCGATGCCTCTCCCGCCGGAGCGCCAGTGGGAGACCACCGAAGGCGCCGACGTGCGCCAGCTGCCCGGTGGCCTGTCCAACACGACGCACGGCGAGGGCGTCGTACGGGGTGTGGGCTACGCGGTCGGCATCAAGAACGTCGGCTTCTCCGAGGGCTTCGACGACTACTCCACCGCGCGGGTGCGTATGGAGGTGGTGGGCGGGGAGCCGGTCGCGGTCGTCCACACCGCCATGGCGGAGGTCGGGCAGGGGGGTGTCACCGTCCACGCGCAGATCGCCCGCACAGAGTTGGGTGTCACTCAGGTGACCATCCAGCCGGCGGACACGCAGGTGGGCAGCGCGGGTTCGACGTCCGCGTCCCGTCAGACATACGTCACGGGCGGCGCCGTCAAATACGCCTGCGAGCTCGTCCGCGAGAAGGTCCTGGAGATCGGGCGCCGCAAGTTCGGGTCGTACCACCCGGCCTGGGCCACCGCCGAACTGCTGCTGGAGGGCGGCAAGGTCGTCACCGACGGAGGCGAGGCGCTCGCCGATCTGGCGGACGTCCTGGAGGACGAGGCGGTCGAGGTCGAGGAGGTGTGGCGGCACCGGCCGACCGAGCCGTTCGATCTGCGCACGGGGCAGGGCAACGGGCATGTCCAGTACTCGTTCGCCGCGCACCGGGCCGTCGTCGAGGTCGATACGGAGCTGGGGCTGGTCAAGGTCATCGAACTGGCCTGCGCCCAGGACGTCGGCAAGGCTCTGAACCCGCTGTCCGTCGTCGGCCAGATCCAGGGCGGCACCACACAGGGGCTGGGTATGGCGGTGATGGAGGAGATCCTCGTCGACCCGAGGACGGCGAAGGTCAGGAATCCGTCCTTCACGGATTACCTGATCCCCACGATCCTCGATACGCCGACGATCCCCGTCGACGTGCTGGAACTCGCCGACGAGCATGCCCCGTACGGGCTGCGGGGTGTCGGGGAGGCGCCGACGCTGTCTTCGACGCCGGCGGTGTTGGCGGCGATCCGGGCGGCGACGGGCCTGGAACTGGACCGGACCCCGGTCCGCCCGGAGCACCTGACGGGGATGGCGTAGGCACGCCGCCCGCAACGGCGAACGGAACGCCTGCCCACCAACGGGAACCGGAACAGGAGACCCACATGCTGGACGTCGCCGAGGAGTTGACCCGGTGGGTTGCGCAGGGGCGCGGCTTCGCCGTTGCCACCGTCGTGGCCGTCGGCGGCAGCGCCCCCCGTCCGCCGGGGGCCGCGCTCGCCGTCGCGACCGACGGCACAGCGATCGGCTCGGTCTCCGGCGGCTGCGTGGAGGGCGCGGTGTACGAGCTGTGCCAACAGGCCCTGGACGACGGCGAGACAGTCATCCAGCGCTTCGGGTACAGCGACGACGACGCCTTCGCCGTCGGCCTGACCTGCGGCGGCGTCATCGACATCCTCGTCACCCCGGTACGCGCGGACTCTCCCGCCAGGGAGGTGTTCGCGGCCGCGCTCTCCGCCGCAGCCGGAGGAGAGGCCGCGGCGCTCGCGCGGATCGTCTCCGGACCCGCCGAACTCCTCGGCCGCGCCCTGCTCGTCCGCGACGACGGCTCGTACGAGGGCGGCCTCGGCGGGCACCCCGAACTGGACCGCACCGCCGCCGACGAGGCCCATGCCTTCCTCGACACGGGCCGTACCGGCACGCTGGAAATAGGAGAGCAGGGCTCTCGGTGCGGAGCACCGATCACTCTGCTCGTCGAGTCGTCCGTTCCACCGCCCCGGATGATCGTGTTCGGCGCCATCGACTTCGCGTCCGCGCTGGTCCGAACGGCCAAGTTCCTGGGCTACCACGTGACCGTATGCGACGCCCGGCCGGTCTTCGCCACCCCGGCCCGCTTCCCCGAGGCCGACGAGGTCGTCGTCGAATGGCCGCACAAGTACCTGGAGTCGACGCAGGTCGACGGCCGTACGGTCCTGTGCGTACTGACCCATGACGCGAAGTTCGACGTGCCGCTGCTGCAACTGGCACTGCGGCTCCCGGTCGCGTACGTCGGGGCGATGGGCTCGCGGCGTACGCACCTCGACCGCAACGAACGTCTGCGCGAGGTCGGCGTCACCGAGGTCGAACTCGCCCGTTTGCGCTCGCCCATCGGACTGGATCTCGGCGCGCGTACGCCGGAGGAGACCGCCCTGTCCATCGCCTCCGAGATCGTGGCCAACCGGCGTGGTGGCAGCGGGGTTTCGCTGACCGGGGCGCACACGCCGATTCACCACGACGGGCCGGAGCCGGCGGCTGGGGGCACCTCCCAGGCCCTTGAGGCACTGGGGGAGGATCGGATCGGTCGCCTGAGCCGTCGGTAGGGTTCGTTCGCGGAGGACAGCGGACCCCTTCTCCCGCACCTGTGTTGGTACGCCTCGTGAACCTCAGTTGATGCACCAGTATTGACGCGTGCATGCCCTTCACCGGAACCTCGTGTGGGAGCGCTCCCGCAAGTCCCTCGTGAACGTTGCGAAACAGGAGTCAACCCCAACATGAGACCCATCAGACGTACGAGATACGTCCCGGCCGCACTTGCCGCCCTGTCGGCCGTCCTGGCCGCCGTGCTGACCGGACCGGTCGCCGCCGCACCGGCCGCAGCGGCCGAACCGGCGTCCGCAGCCGCACCGGCCCCCACGGCGGCCGAACCGGCAGCCGAATCCCGGGGCCCCCGCCTCTACGTGCCGGAAGCCAACCCCGACGCCTACCTCCAGGCCCTTGACCTCGCCCGCGACGGCCGCCACCGCGAGGCGGCGGGCATCGTGGCGATGGCCAACACCCCGCAGGCGGTCTGGTACGGAGACCAGAGTCCGGCCGAGGTGGAGAAGCTCGCCCGCGACGTCGTGCGCGACGCCGACCGCGACGACGCGACCCCCGTGTTCGCGCTCTACAACGTCCCCGGACGCGACTGCTCCAACTACTCGGCGGGCGGCGCCTCGAACACCGCCGAGTACAAGGCGTGGATCGACGCTGTCGCACGGGGCATCGGCGGCCACCGGGCCATCGTGGTCCTCGAGCCGGACTCGCTGGCCCTCGTGCCCGCCGACTGCGGTCAGGACGACGCACAGGGCACCCTGACCGCGGCCCGGTACACCGAGGTCAACTACGCCGTGGACAAGCTCGAACCGCTGTCCGGCACCCGGGTGTACCTGGACACCGGCCATCCGGGCTGGCACTCGGTGAACTCCATCGTGCCGCGCCTGGTCAGGGGCGGGGTCGCCCGCGCCACCGGCTTCTTCACCAACGCCTCCAACTACAACACCGACGACGCCAACTCCTGGTACGGCAAGCTGATCTCGTCCTGCCTCGCCCATGTCGAAGCGGGCGGGGACAGTGCCGCGTGCCCCAACCAGTCGTGGTCGCGCGCGGACGCGCAGGCGTGGCTCGACGAGAACGTGGACACGCCCGCATCCCGGATGAAGCACTTCGTCACGGACTCCAGCCGCAACGGCCAGGGGCCCTGGACCCCGCCCGCCGGCAAGTACACGGACCCGCAGGACTGGTGCAACCCGCCCGACCGGGGCCTCGGCGCCCGCCCGACCCTGCGCACCGGCGACCCCCTCCAGGACGCCCGGCTGTGGATCAAGATCCCGGGCGAGTCGGACGGCCTGTGCCTGCGCGGTACGGCAGGTCCGGAGGACCCGGAGCGCGGGATGGTCGCCCCGCGCGCGGGGGACTGGTTCCGCGAACAGGCCCTGGAGCTGGTGCGGTTCGCGAATCCGCCGTTGCTGCCGGAGGAGTGATCCCCGCTGATCAGGGGCGCCGCAGCAGGCCGTCCGCTGCCCGGCCGAACAGCAGGCGCCCCGACGCGGCCAGTGGTGGGTCGAGGAACGGCGGCAGCCAGCGCACGCGGAGCTCCTCGAGCCAGACGACCCGGGAACCCGATCCTCTCGGGTGGACCTCGATCTCGGCCCAGCCCATGACGAACGTGCCGCGCTTGTCCAGGCGGCAGCGGGCGGGCCGGCCGGGGTGATCGGCGTCCGGAGGCTGCCAGACCGTCACTTGCATCGGGTCGTCGAACGCGGCCGGTCCGATGCCGGTGCGGGCCACGAAGAGGGTGCCCTCGTGGGTCGGCGGGCGTGTGGTGACGGTGACACGGGTCAGCGGGACCACGTCCGCATGGCGTTTCCAGTCGGTGAGGCGGTGCCATGCCTCGGCGGGGGAGTGGGTCGAAAGCCGTTCGATGCGGATGAGGGCCATTGCGTGATCGTAGGCGTGGGGTCGTGCGACGCCGGGCAGCCGGCGGGCCGCCCGGTGCGCTCGTCGGCGGCCCGGCTTTCGGCCGCACCGCGGTCTGGTGAACCGCCTCGCCCGTGCGCAGGTGTGTCCCCCGGCCGGTTCCCGTCTCCGTAAGACGCCGGACATGTCGCGGTCTCCGGATCGAGAGGTGTGGGCCGTCTCGTGGTCACCCGCCGTTGTAAGGCTGCGCGGGTGCCGCTCGTACCCGCCTCCGTCGACTTCCGCCGTTGCCGGTTGCTGGGACTGATCGGTTCTGCCGCCCTCGCAGCCGGTGGTACGACGGCCGGGGCGCTGCCGATCCGTGATGTGCTGTCCCCGTCGGCGGCGGGCGCGGCGCTGGGGCTGGTCGGCGTGTACTTCGGCGTCGTCCTGCTGATCGCCGCATGGGCGCTGCTGGGGCGGGAGATACGCGGTCCCGAGCCGCCGACTCCCCGCTCTCTGCTGCTGGTGCTCGCCCTGTGGGCCGCCCCGCTGGTGGTGGCGCCTCCCCTGTTCAGCCGCGACGTGTACAGCTATCTCGCGCAGGGCGCGATGGTGGACGCGCACATCGACGTGTACGCGTACGGGCCCGCCCGGCTCGGCGGGCCGCTGGTGTCCGAGGTGGCGCCGATCTGGCGGCACACCGGGGCCCCTTACGGGCCGGTCTTCCTGTCCCTGGCCGAGGTCACGGCCGATCTCACCCGGACCGAGGTGTCCGCCGGTGTGCTGGGCATGCGGTTCGTCGCGCTGCTGGGGGTGGCGCTGATGGCGGCCGCGCTGCCCAGGCTGGCCCGGCACTGCGGTACCGACCCGGCCGCCGCGCTGTGGCTCGGGGCGCTCAACCCGCTGGTGCTGCTGCATCTCGTGGCAGGGGCGCACAACGACGCGGTCATGCTGGGGCTGCTCGGTGTCGGGCTGGTGGCCGCGAGCGGGCGGTGGCACCTCCTGGGCGCCGTCCTCGTGACGCTCGCCGCCCTGGTCAAGGCGCCGGCGGCGCTGGGCCTGCTGGCCGTCGTCGCCCTGCGGGCGCGTGGCCGCACCGGGCGGCACCGGGTACTGCGGGCCGCGCTGACGACCGCGGCGGCCGCGCTCACGACGACGGTCGTCGCGACGGCCGTCGCCGGTACGGGATACGGCTGGATCGGGGCGCTGAAGACCCCCGTGTCACCGCAGAACTGGGCCCTCACCAGCGTGCTCGGCCGCGTCACCGGTGATCTCCTGCACCACGCCGGCAGCGACCTCGCCCCCTTGGCCGCACCGGCCTGGCACGGGATCGGCATCGCCGCAACGCTGGTCGCCGTGCTCGTCATATGGCTGCGCCGCCCGCGGCCCGCCCCCGTCTACGCCGTCGGGCTCAGCCTGGCCGCGATCGCCGTCCTCGGACCGGCGATCCGGCCCTGGTACGTCCTGTGGGGGCTGTTCCTCATCGCGGCTGCGGCGCCCAGCAGTTCCGTACGGCGACGGGTGGCCGCCGTCAGCGGAGTGCTGGCGCTGGCGGCCCTGCCGAGCGGCGGCCCCGTCGACACCCAGCAGTTGGCGCTGGCCGTGTCCGGGGGCGCGCTCGCGGTGGTCGTCCTCTGGCAGGTCCACCAGTCCACGCGGCAACCGGCCGGGCTGCCCGGGCCCCGCGAACCGGAACCGTCCGTATGAGCACGCGCAGACAGGACGACACCCTCGACATGCAGGCCGGACAGGACAGCCTCGAGATGCAGGCGGGCAAGCAGACCGGTGCGTCGCGGGCGCGCGGACGGGACGCCTTCAGGCCCCGGGCGCCGCGCGCGGAGAGCGGGCGCCGGCTGCTCGTGCTGGTGCTCGCCACCGCCGTCGGCATCTTCCTCGCCACCGTGCCCCTGCACCGCGACTGGTTCGACCTGCGCGTCTACTACGGCGCCGTCGGCGAGTGGGTCCACCACGGCGGCGGTATCTACGACTACCGGGTCCCGGGCACCACGTACGGCTTCACGTATCCGCCGTTCGCCGCGGTCACCATGCTGCCCATGGCGCTGCTCGGGCTGCGTACCGCCATCGCGGTCGGGCTGCTGCTCAACATCGCCGCGGCCCTGGCCGTGCTGTACGTACTGGCGGCGCCGGTCCTGCGACGGCACGGCGGACACGGGTGGTTCGGCTTCGCGGTCCTGGGGTGTCTGCTTGCGCTGTTCGAGCCGGTGCGGGACACGTTCAGCTTCGGGCAGGTCAATCTGCTGCTGCTGGCCCTCGTCCTGGGTGACGCCTGGCTGCTGGCCGGCGCGGCCCGCGGGCGCGCGCGATGGGCGGGCGTCGGCATCGGACTCGCTGCGGCCGTCAAGCTCACGCCCGCGCTCTTCATCGGCCTGCTCCTGCTTGCCCGGCGGCCCCGCGCCGCCGCTGTCGCGACGGGCGTCGCAGCCGGTGGGACGGCGCTCGCCGCGTGGGCCGCGCCCGACGCCTCCCGCTTCTACTGGACCGAGGCCCTGCGCGACACCGACCGCATCGGGCAGCTCGCCTACGTGTCCAACCAGTCGCTGCAGGGCGTCCTCGCCCGCCTCGCCCAGCCCGCCGAACCGGACCGCGTCGTCTGGGCGTTGGCCGGCGTGGCGGTCCTGTGCGTATGGGCCCGGCGCGCCTCCCGCGCACTGCGCAGCGGCGACACGATGGCCGCCTTCGCCCTGACCGGCCTCGCCGCCTGCCTGATCAGCCCGATCACCTGGGTGCACCACCTCGTCTGGCTGCTGCCGGCCCTCGCGGTCCTCGCCGACGCGGGACTGCGGCACGCTCCCGGCACCGGCGCCCGGCGCCGGCTTCTCGCCACGGCGGGCACGGTGTACGCGGTGTTGTGCAGCAGCGTGGTGTGGCTCTGGTACGACGACGCGTCCGGCATCGACGGGTTCCTCGGCAGCAACGTCTATGTGTGGATCACGCTGGGGCTGCTGCTGTGGCTCCCGGTGCGCGGGCGGGCCGTGGCCGCGGCGTCCGTACCGGACGGCCGGGCCCTGGACGACTACCGGGACCGCCGGGCCCCGGGCGACTGCCAGGATGCGCGGGAGAGATAAGGAGGGCCAAGACGACCGGAACGGCGTCGAGTTCACCGCTGCGGAAATTCTCCTCGAACATCTGTTGACTTGCTCCTCGTGCTGAAGCCCGGGGATTCTGGCCTTCCGGTCCGGGACTGTGCCGCTACGCGGCACTGGCTCCGGTTCGGATTCCATGGCTTCCTGCTTCACCGCGCTGTGCCGGAACACGTTCCGGTCTTACCTGCGCTCCACAGGCTGAAACCGCCAGTCCGGCGGCCTTGATGTTCTTCGCGGCATTGTGGTCCCGGTCGTGGACCGTTCCGCACGCGGGACAGGTCCACTCCCGCACATGCAGGGGCTTGGGCCCGTCCTTGATCCCGCAGGCGGAGCACACCTGGCTGGTGGGCTCGAACCGGCCGATCTTTACAAATGTGCGGCCATAGCGTGCCGCTTTGTACTCGAGCATTGCCACGAACGCGGACCAGCCCGCGTCATGGACACTCTTGCCCAGCCTGGTACGTGCCAACGCTCGCACCGCCAGGTCCTCCACCGCGACCGCTTGGTTCTCGCGGATCAGTTTCGTGGAGAGCTGGTGGTGGAACTCGCGGCGCGCGTCGGCCACCTTGGCGTGCGCGCGGGCCACCTTCAGGCGGGCCTTCTCCCGGTTCTTCGAGCCCTTCTGCTTGCGGGACAGCTCCCGTTGGGCCTTCTTTAGCTTCTTCTCGGCCCGGCGCAGGAACCGCGGTGAGTCGACCTTCGTGCCGTCGGACAGGACCGCGAAGTGGTTCAGCCCCAGATCGACCCCGACCGTTTGGTCCGTGTCGGGCATCCGCGCCAGGTCGGCGTCCGGGTCTGTCTCGATGACGAAGGAAGCGAAGAACCGCCCCGCCGCGTCCCGGATCACGGTGACGCTGGACGGGATCGAGGGCAGGGCCCGCGACCAGCGCACCCGCACCTCGCCGATCTTCGGCAGCAGCAGCCGCCCATTCTCGGTGATCTTCCAGCGGGCGTTGCGGGTGAACCGGATCGCCTGCTGGGCATCCCTGCGGGACTTGAAGCGCGGCGCGCCCACCCGCGCCCCACTACGCGCACCCTTCAGGGAGGCGAAGAAGTTCCGGTAGGCGCTTTCCACGTCCCGCAGCGACTGCTGCAGCACCACCGCCGACACCTCGCCCAACCAGTGCCGCTCAGGGGTCTTCTTCGCCTCGGTGATCAGCGTCTTCGACAGCGACGCCGCGGTGGGAAACGCCTCCCCCGCCGCCCGCTCCCGCGCCGCGATCGCGTCGTTGTACACCACCCGCGCGCACCCGAACGCCCTGGCCAGCGCGGTGCGCTGACCCGGACCAGGGTCGAGGCGGAAGGCATAACGAAGCTGCATGACCCGGACGCTAACACCGGCCACTGACAGCCCGGGACGCCTCAGCCAAATCCAGCTCCGCTGGAACGATTCGGCGACGCTCTCCCGTCGCCACGTTCCCATTCGCTTCACCACCGGCGCGAACGCCGATGCAGTGCGAATCCCCGGTAGCGCTGGCCGTGCTGCTGGCCCATGCGCAGGGTCAGGCCCTTGTTCATTGTGGCTCCGAGCGGGACCTTGTCGAGCACGCCGCCGAAGACGCCGAGGATCGAGACGGTTTGTGCGGCACGCGTAGATGGCTTCGCGTAGAGCGATTGCGCCGCAGCGGCTGATACGTGACTCATGTGCCGCGCACCAAGCCACTCAGACGTCGCGCCTGTCGAGCGGCCGGTTCGCGGGTCCTTCGAGCACCTCGCCGTCGACACCGAAGCGGGAGCCGTGACAGGGGCAGTCCCAGGACCGTTCCGCGGAGTTGAAGCCGACGAAGCAGCCGAGGTGCGTGCATCGCGGGGACACGCCGTGCAGGGCCCCGTCCTCGTCGCGGTACACCGCGCAGCGCCGCCCGCCGTGCTGCACCACGGCGCCGCTGCCAGGAGCGATGTCGTCGACGGAGTGGATGGTCACCGAGCTCAGCCGGTCGCCGATGAAGTGGCGGCCGGTCTCCAGCTGGTGCCGGACGAAGGCCGGTGCCTCGCGCAGCAGGCTCCGCATCCGGCGTGGGTCGTACAGGCCTGCCCAGGGGGGCCGTTCGCCGGTGACGAGGTCCGCGAGGAGCCGGCCGGACATGATCCCGCCGCTCATTCCCCATCCGCCGAACCCGGTCGCCACGTACACATGCGCGGCGCCGGGATGCAGAGGTCCGACCAGCGCCACGGTGTCCGTGGGATCGCTGTCCTGCGCCGCCCAGCGGTGGGTGATCTCCACGCCGGGGAAACGCTCATGCGTCCAGTCGGCCAGGTTCCGGAAGCGCTGATCCGTGTCGCCCGTCCCGGGCCTGGCGAGCTCGCCGGTGACGATCAGCAGCCGCTGCCCGTCGCCAAAGGGGGCCGTGCGTACTGAACGGGTGTTCTCCTCCTGCGTGATGTACATGCCGCCGGGATCCCGGTCGGGCGGAAGCGGCCCTGCCACGACGAGGTCGCGATGGGCCGAGAGGCGGCCGAAGAGCAACGCCCGGTCGAAGACGGGGTAGTGGGTGGCGACGACGACGTCCCAGGCGGTGACCGTCACCCCCGACTCGGTCCCGAGCAGGCACGGCGCGCCCTCGTCGAGGCGCAGGACACGGGTGCCCTCGTAGATCCTCCCGCCGTGTGCCAGGAGGTCCCGTTCCAGCGCCAGTAGGTACTTTCGGGGATGGAACTGCGCCTGGTCCTCGACCCTGACCGCGCCCGCGACCGGGTACGGCAGGCCGGTCTCGGTGACGAAGGAGGCGTCAAGGCCCGCCTCCCGGGCGGCGTCCGCCTCGGCCCGTATCCCGTCCAGCCGCTCCGGGTCCTCGCAGTACGTGAACGCGGGGACCCGCTCCAGATCGCAGTCGGCGCCGAGCTCGTCCGCGACCGCCACGGCGTGCTCGATCGCGTCGGACTGTGAACGCGCGTACAGTCGCGCCCCGTCCGGGCCCCGCGTGTGGCGCAGGTGGTCGTACATCAGGGTGTGCAGCGCCGTCAGCTTCGCCGTCGTATGGCCGGTGACACCCGCGGCGACGCGGGACGCCTCCAGGACCACCACGCTCCGCCCCTTGCGGGCGAGCTCCCAGGCCGTGCAGAGCCCGGCGATGCCGGCCCCGACCACGGCCACGTCCGCCTCGGTGTCCTCGGTGAGCGGAGGATGAGAGGGGAACTCGGCCGAGGCCATCCAGTACGACTCGTACACGCCGGGAAGGGCCGCAGTCATAGCCATGGCTGCCGGGTCCCCAGGAACGTCCGGCTGAAGCATCGATGAATCCCGTTATGCGGGTGCTCGCCCGTTATGCGAGCTTGTGCCGGTGTGGGTTGGGTGGGGGTGTGGGTGTCGGTGTCGAGGATGAGCGCGGGTCGAGCACCGCTGGGCGCACGCGTCAGGGCGGCAGCCCCATGTGGTCGCCGCCCCTGCGGCATCCGCCTCCGCCTACCAGCGATACCAGCGCGTCCGTCCGCCCCCAGAGCCCGTACGGGTCGAGAAGAATCCGATGATCCACACGATCAGCAGGATCAGGGCGATCCACCACAGGACGTCCACGGCGAATCCGGCTCCGAAGAGGATCAGGATCACCAGGAGCACCAAGAGCAGCGGGATCATGTCAAGCACCTCCTGACCTTCCGACTGCCCGAAAAATCCCCTTTTACTGCTGTCAGGCCTCTCTTGATCGGTTCCTGTTCGCGTCTCGCGTCCGGTCCACGTCCGTTTCGTGTCTTCAACGGCCTGTCGCGCCATGTGCCAAGGCGTGCCGCCATGCTCATACTGGCGTTCTGGTCCGGGTTTCCGTGGTTCCGATGTCCTGACCGGAGCACGGCAGAATGCCGCGAGGCGGGGTTATTCACTGCATCTCCGACAAAACGAGGAGAGTCTGCATGATGTCCGGGGTGACGGGAAGCCGGAGGGTGGAGTGACCGGCGGCGCACGCCTCACCGTCGATGTCAGGGTCAAGGGCGACGTCCTGGTCCTGGCTGTCAGTGGTGAGCTCGACCACGACTCGGCCGGCGAACTGCGCGACGCACTGACGGAGGGCCTGAGCACGGCCGCCACGCGCATCGTGGTGGACTGCAAGGACATGACGTTCTGCGACTCCACAGGATTGAACGTCCTGCTGCACGGGCGGCTCGACGCGCAGGACGCCGGCGTCGGACTGGAGCTCGCAGCCCTTCGCCCGCCGGTTGCCCGCATGTTCGACATCACCGGAGCCGGCGCTGTCTTCCGGTTGTACGGCAGCCTCGACGAGGCGCTGATCGGCCGGCCGCAGGAGTGACGTGGCCCGGAGAGCGACCGAGATCGGCGAGCAACGGTGCTCGGCGAGTGAGCAGCGCAGGCAGGAGTGACGGACCGCAGCTATGACGGAGCGCGCCATGATCGACGGACTCCCCGCGCAGGGGCAGACCCGCCGGCTCGCCCTGTACGGCACCAAGGGCGTGGTCGGCCGGTGCCGGGACTTCTGCCGGGCGTGTCTCCTGGACTGGCGGTGGCTGCCCGCAGGGGACGAGGACGGCCAGGCTGTGGTCGACGATGTCCTGCTCCTCGTGTCCGAGCTGGTCACCAACGCCTGCCTGCACGCCGGCGGGCCGCAGGAGCTGATGCTGAACTACACCCCGGAACGGCTGCGTATCGAGGTCACCGACGCCAGCCCCGTCCCGCCGCGTCCGCGGCCCAGGGGGCCCGCGGGACGTCCCGGCGGCAACGGACTCGTCGTGGTGGAACGGCTGGCGCGCACCTGGGGATCCACGCGGCGGGGAGCCGGCAAGGCCGTATGGATCGAGGTGGCGCCACCGCTCAGCGTGCCGCGGACTGCGTCGCGGGTGCCGGGGGCGCGGGCGTGACCGCTGCCTCGGTGGTCTCATCCGGGTCCGGGGCGGAGTCCGGTTCCGGCTCCGGTCCTGGCTCCGGTTCGGGGTCCTCCAGCAGGCCCGTCCGCAGTACGTCCAGGGTGCGGGCCAGCAGCCGGGAGACGTGCATCTGGGAGATGCCGAGCCGGGCACCGATCTCCGACTGGGTGAGCTCGTCGCAGAACCGCAGCGACAGGATGAGCCGCTCCCGCTCGGGAAGTGTGGCTATCAGCGGCTTCAGCGACTCCAGGCATTCGACGACATCGAGCGCCGGGTCCTCCTCGCCCAGCTGGTGGGTCGCCCTGCTGCTGGGCTCGTCGTTCTCCACCGGGGCGTCCAGCGAGCGCGCCGCGTAGACGTTCGCCGCCTGGCGGCCCTCCTCGAGCTCGTCCTCGCTGATGCCCAGGCCCTCGGCGAGCTCCGTCGCCGTGGGGGCGCGACCCAGCTGCTGCTCCAGGGTGTCGACCGCCTTGGCTATGTCGATCCTCAGCTCCTGCAGCCGGCGCGGCACCCTGACCGCCCAGCTGGTGTCACGGAAGAAACGCTTGATCTCGCCGACGATCGTGGGCAGTGCGAAGGAGCGGAACTCGACCTCGCGCTGCACGTCGAAGCGGTCTATGGCCTTGATCAGACCGATCGTCCCGACCTGGACGATGTCCTCCATGGACTCCCTGCGGTTGCGGAACCGGGTCGCCGCGTACTTCACCAGGCTGAGGTTCAGTTCGACGAGGGTGTTGCGCACGTACGAGTACTCGGGTGTGCCCTCCTCCAGCGTGCGGAGCCGCTTGAAGAGCGAGGACGACAGTGCCCGTGCGTCCATCGCGCCGATGGTCCTCAGGTCCGGTATCTCCGGCAGACCGGGCAGGGCCGCGCGCACGGCCGCCGGCGGTGCCGCCGACGGGGCTGTCGGCGGGGCCTCGGCCGGGGGGTCTGTGTCATGGGTACGGACGGGGCGAGTGAGCGGGGACATGGGCGCTCCTTCGACGGATGGCGGGCGCTGCCCGCTGAGGCGGACCGTCGGGCTCCCCGCACGGCACTTTACCGCCTGGTGCGATTTAACGCATTTGTTCCATTTCGTGCTATTCCAAGTCTGACGGCTCATTGCCGTTGCCGCTTGTCGTGGGCCGCTTGTCGAAGGGGGCGCAGGGGCTGTCCGGAGGGCCTGACCAGGAAGCCGTCCGGCACCACTCCACGTGGGACGGTGACGTGCGACAGTGGGGACATGGCCGCCCCTCGCCCGCCCGGCGAGAGGCTCCTCTGGCCCGGACGCCGGTTGCGCGAGGTCAGCGATGAAAGAGTCATCCTCAGTCCGCACTTTCGAAGGCACCGAGCGCCCGCCGGTGCAGCTCAGTGAAGAGGGGCTCCGCAAACTGCTCGCCGGGCTCACGGCGGTCCGTGACGGCGACTTCTCCACGCGCCTGCCCGACGATGCCGAGGGGCTCCTCGGCGAGATCGCGGGCGTCTACAACGGCATGATCGACCAGCTGGCCCTCGTCACGTCCGAGGTCACCCGCGTGGCCAGCGAGGTCGGCGGACAGGGCCTGCTCGGGGGCCATGCACGGGTGCCGAGGGCCGGCGGCGTCTGGCAGGAGCTCACCACCGGCGTCAACACGATGGCCGACAACCTGACGTCCCAGGTGCGCTCGATCGCCCAGGTCGCCACGGCCGTCGCCCGCGGCGACCTGACGCAGAAGATCCGGGTGGACGCCCGCGGCGAGATCCTCGAACTCAAGGAGACCATCAACAGGATGGTCGACCAGCTGTCGTCGTTCGCCGAGGAGGTCACCCGCGTCGCCCGCGAGGTCGGCACCGAGGGCAACCTCGGCGGACAGGCCACCGTACGCGGCGTGTCGGGCACCTGGCAGGACCTGACCGACAACGTCAACTCCATGGCGGACAACCTCACCAACCAGGTGCGCAACATCGCCCAGGTCACCACCGCCGTCGCCCAGGGCGATCTGAGCCGCAAGATCGATGTCGACGCCCGCGGCGAGATCCTGCAGCTCAAGACCACCATCAACACGATGGTCGACCAGCTCTCGTCCTTCGCCGCAGAGGTCACCCGGGTCGCCCGCGAGGTCGGCCGCGAGGGCAGGCTCGGCGGCCAGGCCGAGGTGGAGGACGTCTCCGGCACCTGGCGGCGGCTCACCCAGAACGTCAACGAACTCGCCGGCAACCTCACGCGCCAGGTGCGTGCCATCGCCGAGGTCACCAGCGCGGTCGCCCAGGGCGATCTGACGCGCTCCATCACGGTCGAGGCACCCGGCGAGGTCGGCGACCTCAAGGACAACATCAACTCCATGGTCGAGTCCCTGCGCGCCACCACCCGCGCCAACGAGGAGCAGGACTGGCTCAAGACCAACCTCGCGCGGGTCTCCGGACTCCTCCAGGGCACCCGCGACGTCACCGCCGCCGCCCGGCTCATCATGGACGAGGTGCCGCCGCTGGTCTCCGCCCAGTACGGCGCGTTCTTCCTCGCCCAGACGGACGCCGACGGCACCCGGCTCGACATGATCGCCTCGTACGGAGCGCCCGACACCGGGCCTCGCAGCTTCCGCCTGGGCCAGTCCCTTGTCGGCCAGGCCACGCTGAGCCGCCGCACGATCGCGATCGAGGACGTACCGCCCGGCTACGCCACCATCTCCTCCGGTCTGGGCGACGCCGATCCCGCAGCGCTGCTCGTACTGCCCGTCGTCGTCGAGGACCAGGCCATCGGCGCCCTGGAGTTGGGGTCGCTCCACCCCTTCACCGACATCCACCGGGACTTCCTCGACCAGTTCATCGAGACCCTCGGCGTCAACATCAGCTCGCTCACCGCCCACGCCCGTACCGACGAACTCCTCGAGCGCTCCCAGCGGCTCACCGCCGAACTGAGCGTCCGGCAGGAGGAGCTGCAGCGCTCCAACGCCGAACTCGAGGAGAAGGCGGCGCTGCTCGCGGAACGCAACCGCGACATCGAGGCCAAGAACCTCGAGATCGAACGCGCCCGCCAGGAACTCGAGACGCGCGCCCAGCAGCTCTCCCGCACCTCGATGTACAAGTCGGAGTTCCTGGCCAACATGAGCCACGAGCTGCGCACACCGCTCAACAGCCTGCTGATCCTCGCCCAGTTGCTCGCCCAGAACCCCGAGGGCAACCTCACCGACAAGCAGGTCGACTACGCCGAAGTGATCCACTCCGCCGGCTCCGACCTGCTTCAGCTGATCAACGACATCCTCGATCTGTCGAAGGTCGAGGCCGGAAAGATGGCCATCCACCCGACCACTTTTCCGCTGCACCAGCTGCTGGACTACGTCGAGGCGGCCTTCCAGCCCGTGGCCAGCGAACGGGGCCTGGAGTTCCGGGTGGTCACGGCCCGGGACCTGCCCGACGAACTCACCACCGACGAGTCGCGGCTGCGCCAGGTGCTGCGCAATCTGCTCTCCAACGCGCTCAAGTTCACCGAGCAGGGCTGGGTCGAGCTGCGCGTCGAGAACGCCGCGGACGACGAGCTGCCGCCCGCCCTGCGCGGCCGTCCCTCGATCGCGTTCCGGGTCACCGACACCGGCATCGGTATCGCCGACGAGCATCTGGAGATCATCTTCGGCGCCTTCCAGCAGGGCGAGGGGCCGACGGCACGCCGCTACGGCGGTACCGGACTCGGCCTGTCCATCAGCCGGGAGGTGGCCCAGCTCCTCGGCGGTGCGATCACCGCGCACAGCGCGCTCGGCGAGGGCAGCTCCTTCACGCTGTTCCTGCCGGTGAGCAGCGGTCCCGTCGCCGTCCCCGAGAGCGGCGCCGAAGGACGGGCGCGCGCAGAGGGCAGGCAGCACGGCGACGACGTACTGGCCGGACGCCTGGTCCTCGTCGTGGACGACGATCCCCGCAACGTGTTCGCGCTCACCGAGATCCTCGAAGGCGCCGGTATGCGCGTACTCCAGGCCGAGGACGGCCGACGCGGCATCGAGCTGCTGACCGAGCACGACGACGTCGACCTGATCATCATGGACGTGATGATGCCCGGCATGGACGGATGGTCCGCGACCGCCGCGATCCGGCGGATGCCGCGGTTCGTCGACGTCCCGGTCATCGCGGTCACCGCCAAGGCCATGCCTGGCGACCGGGCCAAGACGCTGGCCGCGGGCGCGGACGACCATGTGACGAAGCCCGTGGACGCGGGGGATCTGTTGGCGAGGATCCGGAGCCGGCTCAGTCGGTGAGCCGGCGACGGGTCGTGCTCACAGCACCCGGACCACCACAAGGCTGGTGTCGTCGTCCGTGTCGCCGGTCACGGCGCCGAGCAGCCGGTCGGCCTGCTCGTCGATCTCGCCCGGGCCCAGCCGCTCGGCCTCGTGACGCAGCAGCGCCAGGCTCTGGTCGAGCCCCATGTGGTGCGACTCGATGAACCCGTCCGTGTAGAGCACCAGCGTGTCCCCGGGGAGCAGCGGCGTCACCGTCTCCTGGTACTCGGCGCCGGGTACCGCGCCCAGCAGGATGTTCCGCGGCGGATCCAGCAGCTCCGCATGCCCCTCGCGCAGCAGGAGCAGCGGCAGATGGCCCGCGCTCGCCCAGCGCAGCGAGCGCGTGTCCGGGTCGTACAGCGCGCACACCGCCGTGGCGGTGGGCTGCCCGTCGGAGTGCAGCGTGACCTCGTTCAGCCACGCCATCAGCCGGCCGGGGGAGTGCCCGGTGACGGCCAGCCCGCGCAGTGCGTTGCGCAGCGCGACCATGCCGGTCGCGGCATCGATGCCGTGCCCCGCGATGTCCCCGACCGCCATCAGTACTCCGCCGCTCTCCAGCGGCATCACGTCGTACCAGTCGCCGCCCACCTGGTACTCCTCGGCCGCCGGCCGGTACCGCGCGGCGACCTGCAGGCCCGGCAGCTTATGGAACGTCGGGACCTCCGGGACGATGGCCTGCTGCAGCTCCAGCACCAGCCGGCGGCGGATCGCCGCCTGCGCCTGCACGGTCGTCAGCTGGTCGAAGGTGGCGTTCAGCGCGACCTCGGTGTGGTGCTGTGCGGAGACGTCCTGGTAGATGCCGGTGATACCCGTGAGCACGCCGCACGTCAGGAGGGGCTCGGCGGCGATCCGCACATGCCGCAGCGCGCCGTCGTCGCGGATCACCCGTACGACGGTGTGCGCCCCCTCCTGGCGCCCCGTCAGCGACAGCAGCAGCTCCTCCAGACGTACCGCGTCCTGGGGATGCAGCCGTTCGCCCAGCTGCCGCAGCGGGAGCGGGGGGCCGCCCCGCGCCACGCCGAAGATCGTGTACGCCTGGTCGCTCCACCGGGACTCGCCGGTGGTGAGGTCGTCCTCGAACGTCGCGACGTTCTCCAGCCGCCGTGCGACCCGTACGACCGCGGGACCCGGGTCCGTGGAGACATGCCAGAGCACGAGCGCGCGGTCGGCGGACAGCAGCAGGATCCGCACGTCGAGCAGGGGCGCCGGGACGCTCGGCCGGTGCCCGGCCGGCAGCCGGACCGCGCGCTGCGGGACCGCGTGCGCGCGGGCGTCCGCGATCAGCCGTACCAGATCGGCGTGGACGGACGGGAAGACCTGCGCCAACGGCCGACCGGCCGGGTCCGGCACCAAGTCGGTGCTGCACAGCGCCGCCTCGTTGAGATGCTCGACGATGACGTCCGAGGTGTCGGGCTCGGTGCGCAGCACCATCGCCGGATGGGTCAGCAGATCGAGGAGACCGCCGAGGACAGGCGGGTCGTCGGGGTCGGGGCCGGCCAGATCGAGCAGCCGCGCGGCGGGCTCCAGCAGACCGGTGAGCGCCCTGCACACCGTCTCGTCCAGCTCGGCGGGACCGGGCCAGATCGCCAGCGCAAGCCCGGCTGTCAGTCCCGCCCGTCGTAGCGGTACGACGGCCCGGGCCGCGTTCCGGTCCGGCCCCGGGAGGCGCTCGCCGTCCGGCGGGCCGTCGGGCAGCCAGGCCGGCGCGCCCGCAGCCAGCGCCCGGTGCAGCGGCCCCGACGCCTCCGGAGGGAGCCACCGCCAGTGCGAGGCCTCCAGCGGGCTGACCCCCGCGTGCCCCACCAGTTGCAGACAGCCACTCGCGGTACGACGCCACAGCCACACGGCCTGCACACCGAGTGGCCGCAGCCCGCCGTCCAGCAGGGAGTCCGCCACGGCGGCGATACGGTCCTGCGTCTCCGCCACAGCAGCGGCCTGCCGCACCCGCCGCGCGGCGTCGCGGCCCCGGCTGCCGCCGGCCGTCGCGGCGGCGGTTTCGCGAACGGTGACGGCTTCGTGAACGCCTTCGGCGGTGCGTGGTCCGCTGGTGTCCGGCGGTCTGCCTGGTCGGGGACCGTCGTCTTCGCGAGCGCGGGCGGCGGTGCGTGGTCCGCTGGTGTCCGGCGGTCTGCCTGGTCGGGGACCGTCGTCTTCGCGAGCGCGGGCGGCGGTGCGTGGTCCGCTGGTGTCCGGCGGTATGGCCGGTCGGGGACCGTCGTCTTCGCGAGCGCCGGCGGCGGTGCGTGGCCCCGCAGTGCCCGCGGGCCTGCCCGGTCGGCGGCCGTCGTCAGCCCTGCGCGGTTCGCGCCCGTGCTCTTCTGTGCCGGGACCGCCGGACGTCGCACGAGTTCCGCGGCCGTCCGGTGCCGCTGCGCTGCCCCCTGCCTGCGCGTCCGGTGCGGCACCGGAAGGTACGTCCGCGCGGTCGCCCGCCGCGCCCCCTGTCGCCTCGCCCCCGTAGTCGTGTTCAGCCCCGGCAATGGTGGCGTCGGGGTGCCCGGCGACCACCGTTCCCGCTGCGGCGTTGACGACATCCGCTGCCAGGTCATCCAGGCTCAGACCTGCCGATCCTGCGAGCCGCGACAGATGGTCGGTGGCGTCCGACGGGGACAGGGCCAGCTGGGCCACGAGGATGCCGGCCGCCAGGTCCAGCAGATGGCGGCGCGCGAGCTCGGCGCGGAGGGCGTTCACCTCGGCGGTGAGAGCGGTGACGGCCGCGGCCAGATCGTCCCGTCCCGCATCAGGCCCTCGGGACGGCCCCTGCTCGCGAACGGGAGGGATCATGATTTCTCCGGCTTCCGGCTTTTCGGGAGGGCCGTGGGCACCTCGGTCGCTCCAGCCGGGCGCCTCGGATTCTACTCGGCCCCGGCTCGCACAGCAGTGCCCCTCGCACAGCAGTGCCCCTCGCACAGCAGTGCCCCTCGCACAGCAGTGCCCCTCGCACAGCAGTGCCCGATGATTGAGCGGCCTCCGCCGGGGCAGCGGCAGGGACGAAGGGTCGCAGCGGGCCGGTGCATAAGCAGCTGGCTACACCTGTGGCCCGGAACGGGCGCGCCGGTACGCGCTCGGGGGCGCGTTGCCGCGTACTCCTGGCGCATCCGGTGCGGAGGGAGGCAGCAGCCCATGACCGGCGCAGTCCCGCCGGACCCCGACATCTCGCCCGTCCCGCGGCCGGGCCCGCGCCCCGACGAGCCGGGGCCGAAGCCGGGTCCGGGCCCGCGGCCCGACCCGCGGCCCGATCCGGGCCCCGAGCCCCGGCCTCGTCCGGGACCACCGCGGCCACCGGACGCGTGAGGGCGCAGTAGGAACACGGACGAGGAACACGGACGGTCCGGTACCAACCCTCCGGATCAGGTTCAGGCCGCCTACTCCGGATACTCCTCGCGGACGTCACCGATTTCCTGCTCCGGTTCGTGGCGCAGGGCGGGCTCGCTCTGGTCCTGCAGCTTCTTCGCCTCGTGGCGCAGGCGCTCGGCCTCCGCGGGGTCGGTCGAGCGCTGCGCCCGCTGCATCAGCTGCTCGGCCTTGTCACGCAGGTGCTCTGCGCGGACGCGTGCGGACTCTGACTGGCCGTTCATGACGGGTCCTTCGACGTGGTGCGGTCAGTGGGCGGCTGCCCCCGCGCCCCTGGCACAAACGCCTGTGTGAAGCGCCTGTGTGAAGCGCCCGTGTGAAAGGCCTGCCCAGGGGAAATCGGTCCGGGTACACCCGGACGTATAGGCCCTGCACGTATGCAATAAGTGCAATAGGCCGCAATTGGGTAATAGGCCGGAATAGGTACGTAAAGGTGGGATGACCGTGAAGGTCGCATTTCTCATGGCCCCCGAAGGTGTCGAGCAGATCGAGCTGACCGAACCGTGGCAGGCCGTCATCGACGCCGGAGGCACGCCGAAGCTGATCTCGACCAGGTCCGGAAAGATCCAGGCCTTCCACCACCTCGACAAGGGCGACACGTTCCCGGTGGACCAGACGGTCGCCGACAGTGCTGTGGAGGACTTCGACGGACTCGTACTGCCGGGCGGCGTCGCCAACCCCGACTTCCTGCGGATGGACCCCAAGGCCGTGGCCTTCGTGAAGGGCTTCGTGGAGGCGGGCAAGCCCGTCGCGGCCATCTGTCACGCGCCCTGGACCCTGGTCGAGGCCGACGTCCTGCGCGGCAGGACGGTGACGTCCTGGCCCAGCCTGCGGACCGACATCCGCAACGCCGGTGCCACCTGGGTCGACGACGAGGTCAAGGTCTGCGACGCCGGGCCGGCCAAGCTGATCACCAGCCGTAAGCCGGACGATCTCAAGGCGTTCTGCACGACCTTCACCCAGGAGTTCGGCGGCGGCTGACCGCCGGCACCGGGCCCGTGTCAGGCCCAGTGCAGCGGTACGACACGGGGGCAGGAGTGACAGAAAGACAGGAGTGACAGGAAGGAGCAGCAGCCATGGCGAACCGCCGCCGCGAGGGTCCAGGCCCCGTCCCCACCCAGCCGGAACCGATCCCACACGACCCGGAGCCGCCCGGTCCGGAACTTCCCGACCGTGCGCCCCCGGACGAACACCCGCCGCCCGATCCGGGACCCGGTCCGCACACGGGACCGAACGAGGAACCGGTCCCCGAACCGCCCGACTGACCAGAGACCCGCGTGACCACACACCTGCGCCTCGGCGATCTGCAATCTGCATGTGTCTGCATGTGTAGCAGTCGCATCGCGTCGGGGGCCGCCCAGGCCTGCCCCGCCCCGGCCTGGGTACCCGGCGGCGATGCGCAAGACTCCGCAGCGCCCCGCGAGGCGCAAGAAGGCAGCGACCCGGACCGCCACGGAGGAGTTCCTCGAGGAGGTCGAGCAGACCGCTCACGAGGAGGACACCGACACGGCGCCCGCCGGCGGCGGGTCCGGCGACCCGATCACCCCGAGCCGGCAGGCCAACAAGAACACGGCCGAGGGGCACCCCTCGAACCCGGACGAGTCGTCGCGGCCGCAGTGACCGCGTGGCCGGACCGGCGTCCCGTACGGACCGCGCGGGCGCCGGAAAGGAGCCAGGCGTGGGCGCCGGAAAGGAGCCAGGCGTGGGCGACAACGACGCGCTGAAGACCTACCGCGCCAAGCGTCACTTCGGCCGGACCAAGGAGCCGCGCGGGGACGCCGCCCGGCAGCAGGGCGGCGAACGGGCCCGCTTCGTGGTCCAGATCCACGACGCGAGACGGATGCACTTCGACTTCCGGCTCGAGGCGGACGGTGTGCTCAAGTCGTGGTCGGTGCCGAAAGGGCCCTCCAGCGACCCGGAGGACAAGCGGCTCGCGGTGCCCACCGAGGACCATCCGTTGGAGTATCTCGATTTCGAGGGCGTGATCCCGAAGGGCGAGTACGGGGGCGGCACCGTCATCGTGTGGGACCGGGGCACGTACCGGCCGCTCAGCCATGACCGCCGCGGCCGGCCCGTGCCGTTCGACGAGGCTCTGCGGCGCGGCCATGTCACCTTCTGGCTGGACGGCGAGAAACTGCACGGCGGATACGCGCTCACCCGCTTCCGCGGCGGCGACGGGGACCCGGACGACGAGGCATGGCTGCTGGTGAAGACCGACGACGAGCGGGCCCACCACGGCGAACACGGCACATCGGCGCCGCGCCGTGCCCGCTCGGCCCTGACCGGCCGTACGCTGCGCCAGGTCGCCGAGTCCGACGAGCCGGATGAGTTCCCGGTGGGCCACGCGCCGAAGGAGGCTGATCAGCCCGGCACGGTACGCACCCGGGGCGTGGCCAACCCCCGCCGAAGCCGCCGCACATGAGCGACCGTGGGCGACCAATGAGTGATCAGAGCGACCAGAGCGACCAGGGCAACCAGAACGACCTCCTGGACACCGTGCCCGCCGACCAGCGCCGACTCCTGGCGGAGGCGCGCCCCGGTGCGGAACTCGCCGCCCGCCCCATGCTGGCCACGCTCAGCGACCGCCGGGACTTCCCGGGAGGCCGCTGGGTCTTCGAGCGGAAGCTGGACGGCGTGCGCCTCCTCGCCGTACGAGAGGAGGGCCGCATCACCCTGCTCTCCCGGACCGGCAGGCGCCTCAACGCCACCTACCCCGAGGTCGCCGAGGCGCTCGCCGCGCAGGAGCGCACGGACTTCACCGTCGACGGCGAGATCGTGGCGTTCGACCACGGCCGCACGGACTTCGCGCGCCTCCAGAAACGGATGCAGCTCACCAACCGGCGCCAGATCGAGGCCACCGGCGTCGCGGTGACCTACTTCGTCTTCGACCTGCTGCGGCTCGACGGAACCGACACCCGGCGCCTGCCCCTGCGCACCCGCAAGTCCTTGCTGCGGCGGGCGCTCACCTTCCAGCCCCCACTGCGGTTCACCCCCCATCGCAACCAGAACGGCGTGGACGGCGCGGACCTGCTGGCCGACGCCTGCGGCCGCGGCTGGGAGGGCCTGATCGCCAAGCGTGCGGACGGCCCGTATGTGCCCAGCCGGTCCACGGACTGGCTCAAGCTCAAGTGCGCCCAGGGCCAGGAGTTCGTGATCGGCGGGTTCACCGACCCGGCAGGCACGCGCGTAGGGTTCGGGGCCCTGCTGATCGGTTACTACGACGCGCAGCGGCGCCTGCGCCATGCAGGCAAGGTCGGCACCGGTTACGACCGCAGAACCCTCCTCGACGTACGCGCGCGTCTCGACGAACTGGCCACCTCACGTTCGCCGTTCAGTGATCCGGTGCGCGAGCGCGCCGTGCACTGGGTCGAGCCGAGGCTGGTCGCGCAGATCGCGTTCACGGAGTGGACCCGCGACGGCATGCTGCGGCACCCGCGCTTCCTCGGCCTGCGCACCGACAAGTCGCCGGCCGAGGTGGTTCGGGAACGGCCCGCCGCGTAAGGACGGGCTCGCACCGGCCGCCGGCCCGGCTGGGGAGGCCTTGGCGGCCGACCGCCGGCGGCACCCTGCGTCGTGGTTGTGCCCGCCCTCCCCAGCTACCTCCCCCAGACTCCGTCCGGGAGGTGCCCCCAGGAGGTGCCCCCGGCCCTGCTGAACGTCTGTCCACAACGTGCGACCCGACGGTGCGAGATTGCGCTTCGACCGCCGTGGGCACTTGTTTCCAGTACGAGGCCGGGACCCGCCGGTACCCCCGGGGGGCGTGCCGCCCAGGGCGGCACGGCGTCCCGCGGGATAGTAAAAGCCCAGGTCAAAAGCCCAGGTCAAACACGCCTCGGAGCGCCAGCCGGGAGTCGGCTGGCGCACTTCAGTGACAGGCTGCACCATCTTGGGAGCGGGTGCCGACCCCAACCGGCACCGGCGAGAAAGGGGCGTCTCATGCCTCTCATCGACTTCCACGTTCTGCGTGAACTCGTCGCCGAACACGACAGGCTCACCGCCGGGCTGTTGCTGGCCTCCGGGACACCGGAGGGGCGCCGTCGGCTGGAGGACCTGCAGTACACGGTCTGCGTGTACACCGGCGTCCGCGACCCCCATCAGGCCTTGAGCCACGCACGCAGACTCCTGGCCGACCGGGCGCGGCGCGCGGAGGCATAGGGCATAGGGCATAGGGCCTGTGTCGGGCGGGCGGGGCCGTCCCGTTTCCAGGGGCCCCGTCCGGGAACTCGCCCAGCATGGTGCATTTCGGATACACGATGTGACCGAGCAGGCAGGCCCCCGAGAGCTCGTCGAGCACGTGGTGAGGGCCGAGGAGGCGGGTTTCGAGTTCTCCGTCACCTCGGATCACTACTTTCCGTGGCTCGAGACGCAGGGGCACTCCCCGTACGCCTGGAGCTGCGAAGGCGCACGCACGGTGTGAAAGGAGCACCGGAGATGACGACGTCCAACCAGGATCCGCGGCTCACGCCCGGACAGAAGGGCGGCGGAGGCCCGCCGCCCGAGGAGACCCCGCCGGCCGAGGAGAGTATCCACGGCATCGCCTACCCGGAACCGGTCGAGGTCCGCAAGGCATGGGGTTTCGTTCCCCTCGTACTGATCTTCGCCGTCGCCGTGCTGATCGCCGTCGGTCTGATCGCCATGGTGGTGTCGCTGTCGCTGTAGCGCCCCGTTGAGCCTCGGCGGCGGTGGCCGCCACACAGCTGCCGGAAGGGTCGCCGAACGCGGCCCTTCCGGCAGCTACCGCCGCATGGGCCCCCACTGGCCGTCGTGCCCGGCCGCCTCCCCCACCTCGTCCTTCGCCTCGTCGATCACCTGCAGGCCGATCCAGGCCACCGGTCGGACGTTGCATACGAGCGGCTCGTTGTCGGGGCCGCGGGCCACCTGGTCGCCGGTCAGCACCCAGGGCCGGACCTCGCCCTCCTTGTCCCAGCGCAGATGGGAGTAGTCGTACAGGCGTCGGGCCACCCACAGGCGCAGTGAGCGGCTGCCCCACCAGTCCTCAGCGACCAGGCAGTTCACGGACAGGCCCGGCATGGGCACCCCGGTCAGTTCGTCGACGCTGTTCTCGCGCTGGAGGTCGTGGTCCGGACCGGTGGACCAGCGCACGTACAGATGCCGGGCGGCCACCAGATCGCACAGTTCGTCGAGGGACTGCACCGTCGGCAGGTTGTCGCCCGTGCTGTTGCCGGTCATGTGGCGCGCCTCCTCCGTTCAGTCCTCCGTCGGCCGTCTCTCAGTCCTCTCTCCAGCCCATCACCAGTCCCATCAGGCCGCATGCCGTACGCGCCGTTCACCCGCGGCGGCCAGCCGTCGGCCACGACCGTGCGGTCAGACCTGGGGCGCGCGGTGGGATCCCATTGATCGATATGGCGAGTCCAGTAATCGAGACGCCATTGACCGTGCCCAGACGAGCTGGCTACTTTCGACCGCATGTCGCGTTCAGTCATGCTCACCACGCGCGGTCACATCGACCTGCTGCGGGTGGCCTCCGCCGCCTGTCGTCTCGGCTGCTGACGCCTTTTCACTCTCCGGCTGTTCGCCCTCCGGGCTGCTGTCCGCTCACGCCTCTGGCCCCCGGGCGGTCGCCATTCCTCTCACCTGCGCCCCGTTGCCGTAACGCGCCCTCGGCGCCCCCTCACCTCACGCGTATCCGAGACCGGTCATCGGATGACGCTTTGACGACGCGTCGACGACGCGTCAAGGGGCCTGGAGGGTTCGTGCGAGCGGCCTCTGACGCGTAGCCCCCCTGCGCCTCCTGCCTGTCCCTGGAGCACTCATGAGTGTCAGTCATGCTCCGCCGAGGAAAGAATCGGCGGATATTTCCCCCGTATCAGGGTTCGAGCCACCCGAGCTGGAGCCCATCGTCCCCTCCTCCGCCCGCCGCGTCCGAGTTCCCCGCTGGCTGCGCCGCCCTACCGGCCCGCTCCTCCTCCTCGTCCTGTGGCAAGTCCTCAGCAGTGCAGGCGTGTTGACGTCCGACATCCTCGCTTCGCCGGGGACCATCGCAGGCGTCGGGTGGGATCTGATCACCGACGGCTCGCTGCCGTCCGCGATGGGCGTCTCGCTGCAGCGGGTCGCGATCGGTCTGCTGCTCGGCACCGTCGTCGGTACGACCCTGGCGCTGATCTCGGGGTTGTTCCGCATCGGCGAGGACCTGGTGGACGCGAGCGTCCAGATGCTCCGTACCGTGCCGTTCGTCGGCCTCATCCCGCTGTTCATCATCTGGTTCGGCATCGGTGAGGCGCCGAAGGTCGCCATCATCACGCTGGGCGTGTCCTTCCCGCTCTATCTGAACGTGTACGCGGGCATCCGCGGCGTCGACTCCCAGCTGATCGAGGCCGGGGAGTCGCTCGGGCTGTCCCGCTGGGGCCTCGTACGGCATGTCGTCCTGCCCGGTGCGCTCCCCGGAGCGATGACCGGACTGCGCTACTCGCTGGGCATCGCCTGGCTGGCCCTCGTCTTCGCCGAGCAGATCAACGCGGACGCCGGAATCGGCTTCCTCATGGTCCAGGCACGCGACTTCCTGCGGACCGACGTGATCGTGGTCTGCCTGATCGTCTACGCCTTCCTCGGCCTCTTCGCCGACTTCGTCGTCCGCACTCTCGAAAGGCTGCTGCTGCAATGGCGACCGACGTTCACGGGCCGGTGACCCCGGCCAAGGCGGCCTCCGCCGAGCCGCTCTCCGCCAAGCCCCTCTCCGCGAAGCCGCTCTCCGCGGCGAGCGCCGACGACGGCGCCCTTCGCGACCCGGCCAAGGACCCCGTACGCGACCCCTCCGGCGCCGTCGTACGGGTGGAGGAGCTGACCCGCTCCTTCGGCGGTCGCGCCGTGATCGACTTCCTCGACCTGGAGATACAGCCCGGCGAATTCGTGGCCCTGCTGGGGCGCAGCGGCTGCGGCAAGTCCACGCTCCTGAAGATTCTCGCCGGGCTCGACCGGGACATCGCCGGCACGGTTCTCGTCCCGCGGCGCAAGGCCGTCGCCTTCCAGGCACCGCGGCTGATGCCCTGGAAGAAGGTCTGGCGCAATGTGCTCCTCGGGCTGCCCGGCAAGCCCGAACGGGCCGTCGCCGAGAGGGCGTTGGAGGAGGTCGGCCTCTCGCACCGCGCCGACGCCTGGCCCAAGACGCTCTCCGGGGGCGAGGCTCAGCGCGCCTCGCTGGCCCGCGCTCTGGTGCGCGAGCCCGATCTGCTGCTGCTCGACGAGCCCTTCGGCGCGCTGGACGCCCTCACCCGCATCAAGGCCCAGCGGCTCGTCGACGAACTGTGGCAGCGCCGCGGCTGCGCCGTGCTGCTGGTCACCCACGACGTCGAAGAGGCGGTGCTGCTCGCCGACCGCGTCCTCGTGATGGACGAAGGCGCCATCGCCTACGAGACGCGCATCGATCTGCCACGCCCGCGCGACATCACCGATCCGCGCTTCGCCGAGATACGCGGACAGCTTCTCGAACGCCTGGGCGTCGAAGCGCCCGCCTCCGCCGCCTGACCCTTCCCGCACCGCTCACCGCCCACCGCTCACCGCTCAGCCCTCTCCTGCTCACCCACGTCCCCAGTACCGGCCTGCGTACTGACTCACGTACCAACCGAACGGAATCCCATGCGACGACGACTCGCCCCCGCCCTGCTGCTCCCACTCGCCCTGCTGCTCGCCGCCTGCTCCGGCTCGTCGTCCGCCGACACCTCCTCGGGCGGTACGGGTGACGGGACCGACGGCAAGGGGTCCCTCACGCTCAACGTCGGTGACCAGAAGGGCGGTTCCGAGGCCGTACTGCGTGCCGCCGGCGAACTCGACGACCTCGACTACAAGATCAAGTGGTCGACGTTCACCTCCGGTCCGCCGCTTCTCGAAGCCGTGAACGCCAAGGCCGTCGACATCGGCGGCGTGGGCAACACGCCGCCGGTCTTCGCAGCCGGAGCGGGCTCGAAGATCAAGGTGGTCGCGGCCACGCACGGCACGTCCCAGGGCGAGGTCATCCTCGTGGCGAACGACTCGCCGCTGAAGAAGACGGCGGACCTCAAGGGCAAGTCGGTCGCCGTGGCGCAGGGTTCTTCGGCGCACTTCCAGCTCGTCGCCTCGCTTGAGGAGGCCGGTCTGAGCCTGAACGACGTCAAGGTCAAGTATCTGCAGCCGGCCGACGCCCTCGCCGCGTTCACCGGCGGCAAGGTGGACGCCTGGGCGGTCTGGGACCCGTACACCTCGCAGGTGCTGCAGGCCAAGCAGGGCCGCGTCCTCACGGACGGCGAGGGCGTGGTGAACGGCCTCGGCTTCCAGGTGGCCTCGCCCACCGCACTCGCGGACAAGAAGAAGGCCGCTGCGATCGCCGACTACCTGGAGCGGCTGCGGCGCGCCCAGGACTGGGTCTACGAGCACCCCCAGGAGTGGGCGAAGGTCTGGGCGAAGGACACCGGGCTGGCGCCCGACGTGGCGCTCGCCTCGGTGAAGCGGACCAACGGCACCCGCGTCTACGTCGCCGTCGACAAGGCGGCCATCACCTCCGAGCAGGAGATCGCCGACACGTTCACCCAACTCAAGCTGATTCCTCGCAAGGTCAGCTTCGAGGACTTCGTCGACACCCGCTACAACGGCGACCTGCCGCCGTCCACCACCGCTCCCCGCCTCTACAAGGAGTCCTGACCGATGACCGTCCATCTCCACTGGTTCCTGCCGACGGGTGGCGACGGCCGCACCCTCGTGGACCGGCACGCCTACACCGACGGCGGCATCAAGCGCTCCCGCGTCACCCCGGTGACCGGGGTGCGCGCGCCCGACATCGACTATCTGACGCAGATCGCCAAGGCCGCCGAGCAGCTCGGGTTCGAGGCGGTGCTCACCCCGACCGGCACCTGGTGCGAGGACGCGTGGCTGACGACGGCGGCGCTGTCCCAGCACACGGAGCGGCTGAAGTTCCTGGTGGCGTTCCGGCCGGGCGTCATCTCGCCAGTGCTGGCCGCCCAGATGGCGGCCACCTACCAGCGCATCACCCGTGGACGGCTCCTGCTGAACGTCGTCACGGGCGGCGACTCGACCGAGCAGCGCCGCTTCGGCGACCGTCTCGACCACGACCGCCGTTATGCCCGCACCGACGAGTTCCTGTCGGTGGTACGCGGTGTGTGGAGTGGAAAGCCGTACGACTTCGACGGCGAGCACTACACGATCGAGGGCGGACTCACCGCTCTGCCCCCCGACCCGCTGCCGGAGATCTTCTTCGGCGGTTCGTCCGCGGCGGCCGGACCGGTCGCGGCCCGCCACAGCGACGTGTATCTGACGTGGGGCGAGCCGCCGGAGCAGGTGAAGCAGAAGATCGACTGGATCCGCGGGCTCGCCGAACAGGAGGGCCGCACGGTCCGGTTCGGTATCCGGCTGCATACGATCTCCCGCGATTCCTCCGCCGAGGCCTGGGCGACCGCGAACCGGCTGCTCGACGACCTCGACGCGGACACCGTCGCGGCAGCGCAACAGGCCCTCGGCCGCAGCGAGTCGGTGGGCCAGCAGCGCATGCTCGCGCTGCACGGAGGCTCCCGCGACAAGCTGGAGATCTCGCCGAACCTGTGGGCGGGCGTCGGTCTCGTACGAGGCGGCGCCGGTACCGCCCTCGTCGGCAGCCACGCCGAGGTCGCCGACCGGATCGAGGAGTACCACGCGCTCGGCATCGAGCACTTCGTCCTCTCCGGCTATCCGCACCTGGAGGAGGCGTACTGGTTCGGCGAGGGCGTGATCCCCGATCTGGCGACGCGCGGTCTGCTGCCGCGCATCCCGGCCACCCCGCTGTCCGCAGGCCCGGCGGCGAACGGCCGGCCGGGAACGGCCCCAGGCAGGGCGCCGCTGCTGGTCGCCGGGGGGCGCTGAACCGGAGGCCCGTGCGGCGCAGCCGAACCGAGGGCCGGTGCGGCTCGGCTGATCAGAGGGCCCGCGCGGCACAGGTGAACCGAGGGCTGGGCGGCTCGGCTGAGCCGAGGGCTTGGGCGGCTTGTCGGCAGGCTCACCAGTCGGATTAGCGATCCGTAGTGATCCTGTGGCAGGCATGTCACATGCACGCCCGGCGCCCAGGCGACGTTGGGCACCCTCCTCGGTCAGGTCATACGGCCTGACCGACCAGTGTCCGGAGGGACGTGCCACGAGGGCTGACGGCACCTGCCGCTCAGCACCAGGGCACGAAGGCGATTGGCTCACACCCTGCGCAACACTCAGGGTCACTAAGCCAATCAGAGACGCTGCGGACATGCGGCCGGGACGAGCCGCCCGGCCCCTCGCCTCGCAGGAATCACGGCCGCCGCCATCGTCGCGTGGTGACCGTATGGGGCGATGGGGCCGAGGGGCCCCTGCCGATGCCGCGGCCCTCAGAACTTGCCGGACTGCTCTTCCGTACGGTGTCCCAACTCCCTCCTGAACTCGGCGAGGAAACTGTCGCTGAGCGGTGGCCAGCCCCAGAAGTCGAACGCGAGGGCGCCGAGGGCGAAGCCCGAGCCGAACCGCCACTCGGTGACCGGGACGGAGGCTCCGCAGACGGGGCAGACCACGCTTCCCTCGCCCGTCTCCTTCCAGGCCGCTATGCCCTCCCTGAAGGGCCGCCAGGCCTCCGCGTCCGCCTCGAACTTCTCCGGGTAGTCGATGATCACGGTCTTGGCGTCGCACAGCGGGCACGTCGCGGAGGCAGCCTCGTCCTGCCCCTGACCACCGACGTGGTACTCGCGCCCGACAAGCACCGCCACCGGCCCAGGCTGCCACCACGTCTCGGCGGAACCCTGCACCGCCCGGGCCCAGTCGTGACCCGGCTCGTACCCCTCGTCCACCGTCGTGCTGTACACCCCTTCGCCGGACATCTCCCGTGTGATCAGTCCCTCGGAGACCAACCAGTCGACCATCCGCTCCGCGAGCGGCCCGGCTTCCTCGCCGGTCGCCTCGACGTCGACGATGCGCTCGAAGTAGTCACCCATTGCCCTTCAACTCCCCGCCTTGTCCCGGTCGTCGGAGTCAAATGTGCCAGCCCCCTCTGACAACGGGCCGGACAGTCGCCGCGCCCACAGCACCGGCTCGTGCACCAGGCGGTGCACGAGCCCATCCCTTGCGGGGCTTCTGGGCGTGGCTGAGGCATTGTCAGAAATATGTACGAAACAAGGCCTTGTCGCCGACTTAAAACGAGGGTTAGTTTAACCGCCACTCGAAGCCGGGCCCGGTAGTCGGGTGACCTCCAGAGCGTTTGCACACTTCAAGGAAAGGCAGTGCCGTGACGCTTGACAGAGCTGCGGTTTCGCGTCGGAGTTTTCTTGGTCTGGGAGTCGCGGCGGGCGTCATCACGCTCACGGCGTGCGGCTCCAGCAGCGGTTCGAGCGACGAGCCCCTCGTGATGACGGTGTGGGGCGGCGAGACCGACCGGAGCACGTACCAGAAGCGCATCGACCTGCTGGTGAAGAAGTACCCCGACCTGAAGGTGAAGCTCCAGCTGATCCCGTCGGACTCGTACCCGCAGAAGGTGCAGACGATGATCGCGGGCGGCAAGGGCCCGGACATCATGCAGGTCGCGGAGAACGTCAACGTCTATTCGAGCAAGAACCAGCTCCAGCCCCTGGACGACCTCGCCAAGGGCGCGGGGCTGGACCTGGAGAAGCGGTTCGGGGCGATCGGGTCGCTCTACTCGTACCAGGACAAGGTGTACGCGATACCGGACCGTTCCGGCGCGATGATCGTCTACTACAACAAGACCCTGTTCGAGTCGAAGGGCATCGAGGCGCCGACGGCCGACTGGACGTGGGACGACACCCTCGACGCGTTCAAGGAGCTGACGAGCTCCGGCAAGACGTGGGGCTACGGGGGCGCGGGCTGGTGGCCCCAGTGGTGGAGCTTCGCGTACCAGAACGGCGGCGCCATCATCGACGCGAACGGCAAGCCGGCGGTGGACAGCGACGAGGTCGTCGAGGCGTTGCAGTGGGCGGGCGACCTGCTCTTCAAGCACGGCGTGGTGCCGACGAAGGCGCAGTACGCCGACATGGGCGCGGACGTGGGCGGCGACCAGGCCTTCGCGGCCGGCAAGGTCGCGGTCAACACCACCGGGTTCTGGGCCATCAGCGGCCTTGCGAAGACCAAGTTCGAGTGGGACATCGCGCCGATGTGGCGCGGCAAGGAGCAGGCCGTGTCCTCCTTCGGCAGCGGCCTCGCCATCTCCCGTACCGCGAAGAACCCCAAGAACGCGTTCAAGGCGATCGACTTCCTCACCTCGCCGACGGCCCAGCAGCAGATCATCGCCACCGGTCAGGACGTGCCGGCCAACATCGAGGTGCAGCAGAGCGACGCGTTCCTCAAGCCGGCGTGGATGAAGACGCCGGTGAACATGAGCGTGTTCGCCGAGTCGGGCACCTTCCTCTTCAAGGCACCGTTCATTCCCCAGTGGAACGAGATGCAGGCGGCGTTCGACACGGGACTGGCCGACTTCTGGCTCGGCAAGGAGAAGAACGCCAAGACCGCGCTCACCGCGGTCCAGAAGAACCTCGAGTCCATCATCAAGTCCGCGGGATAACCGGCGATGGCGATGTCGAAGCTGCGGCGCCGTGAGGCGCTCTGGTTCTATCTGTTCGTCTCGCCGTGGGTGATCGGGTTCCTGGTGTTCCTGCTCGGGCCGATGATCTCGTCGATCTACCTCTCGCTGACGGACTGGGACTCCTTCACCCCGCCCAAGTGGGTCGGTCTGCAGAACTACGTCAAGCTGCTGACCGATGACCCCGTGTTCTGGAAGGCGCTGGGGAACACCTTCCACTATGCGGCGATCTCCGTCCCGCTCGGACTGCTGGTCGGGCTGTGGCTGGCGAACCTGCTCAACAAGCAGGTCCGTGCCCGCAAGGTGTTCCGCACCCTGATCTACCTGCCGACGCTGGTACCCCTGGTCGCCGCGGCGCTGGTCTTCCGGGTGGTGCTCGCCCCGTCGGGTCCGTTCAACGACGTGCTCGGGTTGGTCGGTATCTCCGGGCCGCAGTGGTTGCTGGACCCGACCTGGGTGAAGTACGCGCTGATCCTGCTGTCGGTGTGGGGCGCCGGCAGCGCGACCGTCCTGCTGCTCGCGGCCATGAAGGGCATTCCGCAGGAGCTGTACGAGGCGGCCGAGGTCGACGGCGCAGGCCCGGTGCGGCAGTTCTGGAGCATCACGGTGCCGCATCTGACCCCGGTCATCTTCTTCAACCTGGTGATGGGGCTGATCGCGGCGTTCCAGGTCTTCTCGCAGGTGTACATCCTCACCCCCAAGGCGTCCCAGCCCGGAACGTACAACGCGAGCCAGACGATGGTGCCGTTCCTGTTCGACCAGGCCTTCTCCTACTACCACATGGGTTACGCGTCGGCGATCTCGTGGCTGCTGTTCGCCGTGATCCTGGTGTTCACCCTGCTGGCCTTCCGCACCACCCGCCGCTGGGTGTTCTACGAGACCGAGGTGAAGTGATGGCGACCGTGGTATCCGCCGCCGCGCCGCAGCAGGAAGGTGAAAAGCGCCAGGACGGCGAAGAGCGCACGAGCGATGCGCCCCGCACCCTGCGGGCCTTCCGGGCGACGCCGTTCACCTACGCGACCCTGATCGTCGTGTCGGCGATTCTCTCGATGCCGTTGGTGTTCGTCGTGTCGATCGCGCTGTCGAGCGACCAGACGGTGAACACCAACACGTTCACGATCTTCCCGACCGAGTTCCACTGGGAGAACTTCAGCCGGGTGTTCGGAACGGATCTGCCGATGGGCCGGTTCCTGGTGAACTCGCTGATCATCTCGGTCGGTTCGGTCATCGGCCAGATGGTGTCGAGCGGACTGGTCGGCTACGCGTTCGCGCGCCTGCGGGCCCCTGGGAAGAACGCGCTGTTCCTCGTCGTCATCGCGACGATGATGATTCCGACGCAGATCACGATGATTCCGCAGTTCATCCTGTTCAAGGACCTGGGCTGGGTGAACACCTACCTGCCGCTGATCGTGCCCAACTTCTTCTCGAACGCGTTCAACGTCTTCCTTGTACGCCAGTTCGTCTCCCGCCTGCCGAATCAGCTCGACGAGGCGGCCATGGTGGACGGGCTCGGATTCTTCGGCATCTACCGGCGCATCATGCTCCCGATGCTGTGGCCCGTACTGATCGCGATCGGCATCTTCACCCTGACGTACAACTGGGGTGACTTCATGGGGCCGTTGATCTACCTCAACGACGAGTCGAAGATGCCGCTGGCGCTGGGCGTTCAGTACATCACCACCACGGGGGTGCCAGGCCAGCCGCCGCCGTGGAACCTGGTGATGGTCGGGTCGATCCTGCTCACGCTGCCGATGATCGCCGTCTACTACCTCGGCCAGCGGTACCTGTACGAAATGGACATCAGCGGCGGAAGCGCGGGGGTCAAGTGAGCCATTCGGCCATCGTCAACAGTGGCATCGAGCTCGACGCCCGGGGTATCTCGATCGACGGCAGTCCACGCGTCGTGCTGTGCGCGTCGCTGTTCTACTTCCGCCTTCCACGGGAGCAGTGGCGTGCGCGGCTCGAACAGGTACGGGCGTCGGGATACACCTGCGTGGACGTCTATCTGCCGTGGAACTTCCACGAGACGGCGCCCGGCCGCTGGTCCTTCGAGGGTAGACGTGACGTCGCCGCCTTCCTGGATCTCGCGCAGGAGATCGGGCTGTACGTCATCGCGCGGCCGGGCCCGTACATCTGCTCAGAGTGGGACGGCGGCGCGCTGCCGGCCTGGTTGGGCCTCGATCCCGACCTGAGGGTTCGTCAGCATGAGCCGCGCTTTCTCGCCCAGGTCACCGCGTGGTTCGACCAGGTGCTGCCCATACTGGCCGACCGGCAGTACCCGGCCGGCGGCCCGGTCATCATGGTGCAGTTGGAGAACGAGCTGGATTTCTTCGACTGCGAGGATCGCACGGGATATCTGACCGCCCTGCGCGACCAGGCGATCCACCACGGCATCACCGTGCCGCTGATCGCCTGTGCCGGACAGGGCGATCTCGCGGGCGCCACCGGAAACGTCCCCGGCGTCGTACCGGCCTGCAACTTCTACCCGGACGACGACTCCCCGCACATCGAGGCCGAGGTACGGCGCTATGCCGAGCTGTTGGCGGACCGCGGTCTGCCGCTGATGATCACCGAGACGAACCGGCGCCATCGGACGCTGCGGCGGCTGCTGGCGAGCGGCGCCTCGTTGATCGCGCCCTACCTGCAGTCGTCCGGGTGGAACTTCGGGTACACGCCGTCCAGCGGGAACTGGGGTAACCCCGGCAACTTCATGAGCCATGGCTACGATTTCGGCGGATACGTCTCGTCGACCGGTGCCGAACGGCCGGAGTACACCCAGGCGCAGGTGTTCGCGCGCGTGATCGACGCGTTGGGGTCGCGGCTGGCGCTCGCGACGTCGACCGTGCCTCGCGTGGAGGTGACCGCCGACTTCCCGACCAGCTCGTCACCGTCGGCTCTGGACCTCTCTGAAGGCGGACAGCTGATTGCCGTACCGAATCTCGGCACGGCACCTGGTCGGGCGGTCGTGAACGGCGTATCGGTTGCCGTCGCACCGGACTCATGTCCGCTGATGCTGGTGGACGTACCGCTGCGGTCCTGGGGCTTTGACGCTTCCGACGCCTCGCTGACCCTGGCGTCGGCGGATCTGGTGGCGGCTACGGACGGCGCGCTGGCGTTCTCCTCCGACGTGCCGGTCACCGTTGTCCTGGGTGAGACCCAGGTCGAGATCCCGGCACCGGCGGCCGGCGCACCCGAGCGCACGGTCGTCGAGGGACTGACGCTTGTCGTGCTGGCGCCGTCGGACGCCGGGCGCCTTCAAGCGATGGACCGCGACGGAACGGTGCGTCTGACCGACGCGCCCCACCGACAGGGCACGACGCCGCCGACCGCAGTACGGGCGGTTCGGCGGCGGTCGGTCGCCGCTCCCGAGAAGCCGTCCGGCATCCACGAGCTGCCGCCGACGCTGGAGTCGCTCGGCGCCTACCGGGGCCGCGGAACCTACCGGACCACGGCGGATCTGACGGGCGTCGACGAACTGCTTCTCGTCGGCGCGGCGGACATCGTCGACCTGTCGATCGCGGGTCGGGTGTGTCCGACGATCGCCGGATTCGGTGCGGCACAACGGATCGACGTCCATGAGGTGACGGGCAGCGTCGCAATCGAGGCCCTCGTGGAGATCTGGGGGCACGCGAACTTCGACGACGCGCGCCTGCCCGCGCTCCGCCTCGGCGCGCTTCGCGGACTCGGCACGCTGTGGACGGTCCGGGACGTGAGGGACCTGTCGGCCCTGTGGACGGTGCACGGCCAGTGGGCGGGCGTACCGGCGCCCACACGGGAACTCGGCGGCTGGAGCAGCACCCGCGTCGGCATACCCCTCACATATACGCGCGACGTCCAGTTGAAATCCGTGTCGGCGCTGCACCTTCGGGGTGTGGTCGAGCCGGTGCGCGTGACCGTGGACGGCGGTGAGCCGAGCACCGTCCACGCCGAGGATCCCTGGGTCCTGCTGCCTGCCGGCACCCATCAGGTCTCGATCACGATGCCGCACCATCCGAGTGGCGGGGGCCTTCGCGCCGAGCTGCTCGGCCTCGAGCCGGTGACGGACTGGTCGTGCGGCGCCCAAGACGACGACCTGCTGACCGGGTTCGCCGCCGGGGCCGGCCCTTCGGAGGGCGTCCGGCTACCGCTGGCTCTGAAACCCGGTGAGGAGGCGTGGCTCGACGTCGACCTGCCGCCATCGGACGACGGCTTCCTGGTACGGCTGGACGGATCGGGAATCCGCGCGACCGGATGGGCCGCCGGAGAGTGCCTGGGCCGTATCTGGGTCGGCGACCGACCGGCCTTCTCGGGCGGAGACCCGGACGTGCTCTGGGTCCCGGCGGGATGGACCGGGTTGACCCTGCTGATCAGGGGAATCGAGGGGCAGGGCGCGCCGGAGCTCCGTACGCTACGGGTGGAGTCGCCGAACGGTTGAGGGAGGAATGGTGTCGCGGCGCACGGCCCGTGATCTTCGGAACGAGAACCGTTTCGAGGTCCTGCACGCGCTGTTCGAACTCGGGCCGTCCACCCGCCAGGAACTCGCCCGGCACACCGGGCTGAGCTCGGCGACCGTGGCGACACTGGTCACCGAGTTCCTGTCCGAGGGCGTGCTGCACATCGCCACCGTGGAGCGCAACACCGGGGGACGGCCGCAGGAGCGGCTCACCATCGACCCCGGCCGCGGACGCATCGTCGGCGTCGACGTCGCCGAGACCTACGTCGACGCCACGGTGTACGACCTCGCGCTCGGCGTGCTCGGCCACGGCGAGGTCGCGCTCGACGAGCACGAGAACGGCCAGGCCTACGTGGTCGACGGGATCGTCCGCGCGATCGAGTCGGCCGTCGAGGCCAGCGGAACCGAGCACGAGCGCATCATCGGCGTCGGTGTCAGCATGCCGGGCCACGTCCATCCCGACGCGGGCGTCTCGGTCTTCGCGCCGAACTGGGACTGGCACGACGTCCACATCGAGGAAATGCTGGAGAAGAGCCTCCAGATATCCGTGTACGTCGACAATCCGCTCAAAGCGGTCATCCTGTCGGAGATGTGGTTCGGTGTCGGGCGCGTCGTCGACAGCATGGCCGTCGTCAACCTCGGCACCGGCGTCGGCGCCGGCATCGCCATCGACGGTTCGCTGATCCGCGGCGCCACCAACAACGCCGGCGAATGGGGCCACACACTCCTCCAGTTGGACGGCCGACAGTGCCGCTGCGGTCGCCGCGGTTGCGTCGAGGCGTATCTCGGTGTTCACGGCCTGGAGATGACGCTCGCCGAGATCGACCCGGAACACCCGGCGCTCCGGCAGCCACGGCAACGCGACTTCGTCGAGGCGATCGCCGACGGCCTCACCGCGGGCGATCCGGCACTGACGGACCTCGCCCGCCGTACCTCGCACTACCTCGCCGCGGCCCTCGGCGACCTTGTCAATCTGCTCAACGTCCCCACCGTCACCCTCACCGGCTGGACCTCCGACGCACTGGCCGAATGGCTCGTACCCGCCGTGCGTGACGAACTCCCCGATCACGTGATGCCCGGTTCACTGCCCGACCTCGCAGTCGAGGCGTCCCAGGTCCCCGGCAACGCCGTGGCCCTCGGAATGGCGGCCTTCACGCTGGAGCAGTTCCTCATTCGACTCGGCCTGGCCAGCCCTGCCAGAACCCGGCCCCAGGCGGACCCGGATCGGGGCCTCGATCAATCAAGGCACGGGCACGTCTAGCTGACGCGGCACTTGGTCTGCGTGCAGGGGACTCCCCAACGCAGGAAACGCAGGACCCCTCCGCGGGAGATCGCTATCGCGCCGGGGCGGTCTCCAGTAGTTCGCGGGCCATTCGCCGCGCGGGTGCCGCGGTCTGTTCGGCGACGCGCCGGAAGGTCTCCTGAGCGGGGCGTGCCGGCCAGGCGGGGGGAAGGTGCCGGGCGGGAAGCCTGGGGTCGGTACGGATGGTCCAGAGCCATTCGCTGACCAGCCGCAGCCGGGTCCCGATCGGGTCGTCTCCGGACCCCGCGCCGAGGTGGGCGGTCCAGCGCTTGTCGAAGGTGACGTAACGCGCGGCGATGCTTTCCAGGTCCCAGGTGTCGCGGATCATCAGCTCGATGTCGGTGGCCTGGTCGGCCTGGGCGTGGAAGATCTTGACGTGGTCGGCCAGACCGAGTTCCGAGACGACGGCGGAGACGTCGACGTTTCCGGGGGCGATCCACAGCCCGCTGTACAGCGCGCCGAATCCGGACCAGGTCAGCCGTGAGCGCAGGTCGTGGCGCTGGCGCTTCCAGGAGTCGGGGAGGGAGAAGCCCAGCAGCGTCCAGGAGCCGTCCCAGTCGTCGTTGACGGCACCCTGCTTCCAGATGCGGATGCGGCCGTCCTCCAGGACGCGCATCGCCTGCGGGGTCAGGCCGAAGTACATCCTGCGGCCCTCTCGTTGGCGCCGCAGCAGGCCCCGGTTGACCATGCGGGTCAGCGTGGACCGCACGGCCTGTTCACCGACCCCGACCCGGCCGAGAACGTCGATGATGCTGCCCGAGTAGACGCACAGGTCTCCTTCGTCCAGGACGTGGTTGCCGAAGAAGGCGAGCATGAGCGACTGCGGGCGCAGCTGCGGGCCCTCAGAGGTATCCAGGATGTCGTCGTCCTCCACGGTGGCAAGCGTACGTGTCTTTCATGCTCCGCCTCCGGGGCGCCTCAGCCGGTGCCGAGGGGACGACCGTGCTCAGCCCTTCGGGCCTCCGCGCTCCCCCACTCTCGGCTTCTCCCCCAGTGCCTTAAGGGCCTGGGAGGTACCCCCACAGAGCGGGGGGACCCTCATGTCCCCTCGACCGTCGCGCCAATCCGGCTCCGCGGGCCGCCCACCGACAGCGCGGCGGGCGGTCGTACGGCGTCACTGGCCGTCGGCGGGGTGGGCAAGGTCGTACGGTTGCAGGTACGGGGTGGGGCGGTAGGGGACGTAGCGGGCCGGGCCCGAGGGATCGGCCGCCGCGGCACGGGAGTTGAGGGTCCCCGGGTCGGCGCTGATACGCGGGGTGCCGGTTGTCATGCGGGGATCTCTTCCGTGTGAGGGGCGGTGGCACCTTCGGCATTGTCGGCGAGGGACGTCCGGTTGGTCTCGCGCACGAACCAGACGGTCAGCGCGGTGACGAGGGAGCCCCCGCACACCAGCAGGGCGACGGGGGTGCCGTTCCCGCTCCCGGCCACCAGACTTCCGGCGATCATCGGGGAGAAGCCGGCGCCGATGAGGGTGGCTCCCTGGTAGCCGAGGGAGGCGCCGGTGTAGCGGACCCGGGTGCCGAACATCTCGGTGAGCAGGGCGCCCAGCGGTCCGTACATCGTGGACTGGGCGATGCCGTGGCCGAGGACGACGGCGAGGATCAGCAGGCCGGGGGACTTCGTGTCGACCAGCGCGAGTACGGGGAAGGCGAGCGCGGCCGAGATGAGGGCTCCGGCGAGGACGACCGGGCGGCGGCCGATCCGGTCGGAGAGCGCGGAGGCGCAGGGCAGCACGACGAGGGCGACGGAGGCGGAGACCGTGAGGGCGGTGAGCACCTGCGGGCGGGCGTAACCGATGCCGGTGGCGTACGCGATCATGTAGCTGGTCAGCAGTGACTGGGCGGTGAAGGCGCCGATGCCGACGCAGCAGGCCAGCAGCAGAGGACGCGGGCGCCGCAGTACGTCGAGGATCGGCAGCCGCGACTCGGCGCGGTCCTTCTTCACCTCTGCGAAGAGCGGGCTCTCCACCACCTTGAGTCGTACGAAGAGTCCGACACCCAGCAGCACCACGCTCATCAGGAACGGTACGCGCCAGCCCCAGGCCGCGAACTCGTCCCGGGGCAGGGTGACCACGAGGGTGACGACGGCGGTGGAGAGCAGGGAGCCGAGCGGGGCTCCCATCTGCGTGAAGCTGGACCACAGGCCGCGGCGCCGGTCGCCGGCGTGCTCGACCACCATAAGCGTGGCACCACCCCATTCACCGCCGATGGCGATGCCCTGGAGGACGCGCAGGGTGATCAGCAGGACCGGCGCCCAGACACCGATCGTGTCGTATGTGGGCAGCAGGCCGATGAGGAAACTGGCGCCGCCCATCAGGCCCATGGTGAGCAGCAGCATGGACTTGCGGCCGAGCCGGTCGCCGAAGTGTCCGAAGAGGATGCCGCCGACCGGGCGGGCGACGTAGCCGGCGGCGAAGGTACCGAACGCGGCGATGGTGCCGACGGCGGGGTCGGCACCGGGGAAGAACAGTTCGCCGAAGACGAGGGCGGCGACGGTTCCGTAGACGAGGAAGTCGTAGAACTCCACGGCGGTGCCGAGCAGTCCGGAGAGGGCGACCCGGCGCAGTTGCCGGGTTCGTTCGGGCGTCGTGGACGGTGATGCGACGGGGGACGTGGGCATCGCGGTCTCCCTTGACCGGGGGGAAGGACACCGCGAACTTAGGCTCACTGCTGACCGCCGTCAATAAACTGCACAACATTGCCGAGGGTGGGTGGGTTGTCCGCCGCGGTCGTCGCAGTCGATGGCGGCCCCTCGCCCGCAGGACCGGCCATGCCCTGCGCCCTCGCCGACGGGCGCGGAGCCGCCCTGGAGTACGCCTCCGACGACCTCGACGAGTGGCGCTACCAGGGGGTCTTCCTGGCGCGCCCACCCCACCTCCTGCCCGGTGGCCGCAACACCGAGGAAGGCTGGGAGTGCGCCCAGTACGCCGCCTTCTTCGACGGCACCGGGGCCGTCCTCGCCAGCGCCTGGGACCCGCAGGACGGCGCAAGCTGCGCCGTCTACTGGCCGGGCCGCGAACAGGACGGTGAGTTCCGCGCCACGGCGCCGGGGCTCCTCGACCACGGCCCCGACTTCTACGCTCCCGCCCTGCTCCGGGCGCCCGACGGGCGCTGGCTGATGTGGGCCTGGATCTGGGAAGCCCGGGACGAGGAACGCGTCGGCGCCCCCAGCGCCTGGACCGACGATGCCGGCTGGGCGGGGATGCTCTCGCTGCCCCGTGAACTGGCACCGGGCACGGGCGGCGAGCTGATCCAGCGGCCGGCCCGCGAACTGCTCGCCCTGCGCGGAGAGCGCAGGATCGCCGCCGCCGGTGAGGCGCCCGCGGAGGAGCCGGTGGACCTCGGCGAGGTGGCCCGGGCGACCGACCTGACGGTGACCCTGGAACGCGGCGGACGCTTCCGGCTGCTGACCTCACCGGAGGGCACCGAGTACCTCGATGTCCTCCACGACCCGGTCAGCGGTGAGCTGGTCGTCGACCGCGACCGCGCCTCCCTCGACCCCCGTGCGAAGGGCGGCCGTTGGCGCCTGCCTCCGGAAGGTCGCACGGCGACCCTGCGGATCCTGCTGGACCACTCGGTCGCCGAACTCTTCAGCGCCTTTGGCCGCACCCTCACCGTGCGCTTCTACCCTGTAGGCGAGGGCCCTTGGCGCGTGCAGATGGGCGCCATGGGCGTGGCGTCCGCCGCGTACGCGGTCCAGGCGTGGGATCTGACCGCACCGGTGTGACCCGGACTGCTCTCGCCAACCGAGAGGATCAAGCCCCCTGCAGCACCGGAGCAGGGCGCTCGCCCGAGCCCCTGACGATCAGTCGGGTGGGGACGGTGATGGTGCGGGCGCGGGAGCGGTCGCCGTCCAGGCGGGCCAGGGCGGTGGTCGCTGCCGCCCTGCCGATTTCTTCGGCGTCCTGGGCGACCACGGTCAGGGCCGGTTCGAGTGCCTCGGCGAGCTCCACGTCGTCGAAGGCGACGACAGCGACGTCCTTCCGCTTGCTGCGGGCGAGTTCGGCGACGATTCCCAGCGCGACGATGTTGTTGCCGGCGAACAGGGCGGTGGGGGGATCCGCCAGGCCCAGTAGCTGTGACGTGGCGGTGGCGGCCCCGTGCTGGTCGTGGGCGTTGGCGACCAGCGAGCGGTCGTGGGGGAGGCCGGCTTCCTGCAGGGCCGCGCGGTATCCGGCCAGGCGCTCGCGGCGTGTGTAGAGCTTGGTGGGAAGGTCGCCGATGAACCCGATGCGCCGGTGTCCGTGGAAGATCAGGTGGGCGACGCCTTCGTGGGCGCCGTCACGGTTGGAGCTGACGACGCTGTCCGTTGACAGGCCCGCTCCCGGACGGTCGAGGAAGACGACGGGCAGGCCCGCGGCGCGGTGGGTCTTGAGGTGGGAGTGGTCGGCGCCGACGGACGGCACGACCATCAGGATGCTGATGCGACGGGCGAGGAACTTGTCCGTCAGCGCGCGTTCGCGGTCGGGATCGTCCGCGGAGGAGCCCATGAGCAGAGTCAGGCCGCGGTCGCGGACAGTGTCCTCGATGCTCCTCGCCACGGCTCCGAAGAAGGGGTTGCCGAGGTCGGGGATGACCAGTCCGATGGTCGTGTCGGGTCCCCCGACGCGGATGTTGCGGGCCATGAGGTTCGGCTGGAAGCCGAGCTTGGCCACGGCGGCGAGCACCTGTTCCCTGGTCCGGGCCGAGGCGGGCCCGTCCTCGTTGAGGACGCGGGAGACGGTTTTGGCGCTGACGCCCACTTCTCGGGCGACGTCGGCCAGGGTGGGGCGGCGGTTCGCTGCCATGGAGGGAACAGTCTCCTGTGCTCGTCGGTTCCGGCCGCGGCCTCGGCCGGAACCTGTGAGTGGTGAATCGTGTCGTCAGTTGGCCTGGACTCCCGCGGCTTTCGCCGCCTCGGAATCCGCTACGACAGTACCTCCGGCCGCGTCGACGGTGAGCGCGCCGGTCATGATGGCGACGACCTCCGCCATGGAGTAGTCGGAGGGCTTGATCACGGCAGCGCGCCGGCCCAGCCGGTGGACGTGGATCCGGTCGGCGATCTCGAAGACGTGCGGCATGTTGTGGCTGATCAGGACGACCGGCATGCCCTTGTCCCGGACGCGGCGGATGAGGTCCAGGACCTGACCGGACTCCTTGACGCCGAGGGCGGCGGTGGGTTCGTCCATGACGACGACGCTGCGGGCCAGGCGACGGAACGGGCGACCGCGACGGCCTGCCGCTGCCCACCGGAGAGCGTCTCGACCGACTGCGTCAGCGAGCGCAGGCCGATCTTCAGGTCGGCCATGTGCTCGGCGGCCTCCTGGCGCATGCGCTTCTTGTCCAGCATGCGGAAGACACTGCCGAGGACGCCGGGACGGCGGAGCTCGCGGCCTAGGAACATGTTCGAGGCGATGTCCATGGAGGCGGCCACGGCGAGGTCCTGATAGACCGTCTCGATGCCGTGGGCGCGTGCGCTCTGCGGTCCGGAGAACGTGATGGGTTCGCCGTTGAGTCGTATCTCGCCCGCGTCGGGGACCAGTGCGCCGGTGAGGGCCTTGATCAGGCTGGTCTTGCCGGCTCCGTTGTCGCCGATGACCGCGAGGACCTCGCCCGGCAGCAGGTCGAAGTCGGCACCGTCGATGGCGGTGACGTGGCCGTAGCGCTTGACCAGACCGCGGGCCTGCAGCACGGGGGTGGGGGAGGAGGTGGCAGTCATCGCGCCTTCTTCCGGGAGATCTGGTCGACGGTCACCGCGAGAATCACCAGGACTCCGGTGATCAGGGTCTGGTAGATCGAGGCGACGCCCATCAGCTGCAGGCCGTTGCGGAAGACACCGACGATGAGGACGCCGATGAAGGTGCCCAGGACCGAACCGCGTCCGCCGAAGAGGCTGGTGCCGCCGAGGACGACGGCGGTGATGCTGTCGAGGTTGTCGGTCTGTCCTGCCTGCGGGTCGCCGACTCCGGTACGGGAGATGAGCAGCAGAGCGGCGATGCCGTAGAGGAGACCGGCCACGGTGTAGACGCCGACGGTCAGCCGGGAGGTGCGGATGCCGTTCAGCCGCGCCGCTTCCTGGCTGTTGCCCAGCGCGTAGACGTGCCGGCCCCAGCCGGTGCTGCTCAGCGCGTAGGCGAGGAGGAGGAACAGGGCGATGGTGACCAGGGAGCCGTAGGTGATGTCGGTGCGGCCGAGGGGGAAGGTCTGCCCGAGCGCCGTCAGCGGGCCGGGCAGGTTGGAGACCGTCTGCTCCTCGGAGTAGATGTGGGTCAGCGCGAACGCCACGTTGAGCATGCCGAGGGTGACGATGAACGGCGGCAGCGGGATCTTCTGCACCAGCAGCCCGTTGAGCAGCCCGAAGCCGCCGCAGACGGCTATGCCCAGGGCGATGGCGGCGAGCGGGGGCAGGGAGCCCTCGGCGGCCATCTTGGCGATCATGATGCTGCCGAACGCCATCACGGCACCGCACGACAGGTCGATGCCCGCGGTGAGGATGATCAGGGTCTGCCCGATGGCGAGGGTGCCGACGACCATGACCTGCTGCACGATCAGCGAGAAGTTCCCGCCGGTGAGGAACTGGTCGGTCGAGAGGGAGAAGAAGACGCAGGCAAGAAGGAGGGCGACCAGCGGGCCGGTGGTCGGCTGTGTGAGCAGTCTGCGGACCGTGGTCGGTGCCTTGAGCTCGGCGTACGGCGTGGTCGTGGCTGTCATGCGAAGTCCTTGTCGGAAGACAGAGGTCCTTGTCCGTCCCCGTCGGAGGACAAGGGAACGAGGGGGCAGCCGCCCCCGGTCGGGGAGGAGGGGGCGGCCGCCCCGCTGAGGGGGAGAGGCGATGTCGTACGGTCTTCGGGGGCGGCTCAGCCCCAGCAGTTCTCCAGGCCGTAGGCGGTGTCCTTGGACGTGACCCCGTCCTGCGGCTTGTCGGAGATCAGAGTGACGCCCGTGTCGGTGTAACCGGACGCCTTCTCGCCGTCCTTGGCGTACGTCACGACGGCCTTGACGCCCTCGGCGGCCATCTTCAGCGGGTACTGCTGCGACGTGGCGGCGATCTTGCCGTCCTTGACCGCCTGGGTGCCGGTGCAGCCGCCGTCGACGGAGACGATCAGGACGTCCTTCTCCCGGCCCTTGGCCTTGAGCGCGGTGTACGCGCCCAGGGCGGCCGGTTCGTTGATGGTGTAGACGACGTTGATGCCGGGCTCCTTCTGGAGGCAGTTCTCCATCGCCGTCTGGCCCTTGGCCTGGTCGCCTCCGGTGTCCTGGGAACAGACGACCGACGGGTCCTTCTCGTCGATGCCGAAGCCCTTGAGGAAGCCGTTGTGCCGCTGGACGCCGACGGACACGCCCGGCGCGAGGTCGAGGGTGGCTATCTTCGCGGTCTTGCCCTTCATAACGGCCTTGGCGTACTCGCCGATCAGCTCGCCGGCCTTGAGGTTGTCCGTGGCGAACAGGGCGTCGACCGCGCTGTCCGGCTCGGTCGGGGTGTCCAGGGCGATGACCAGGACGCCCTTGGCGCGGGCCTTCTCGATCGCCGGCACGATGGCCTTGGAGTCGCTCGGGGTGATCAGAATGCCCTTCACGCCGGAGGCGACCATGTTCTCGATGGCCGTGACCTGACCTGCGTTGTCGCCGTCGAACTTGCCCGCTGCGGTGACCAGTTCGGCGCCGTTGTCCTTGGCGGCCTTCTCCGCGCCCTCCTTCATCTTCACGAAGAACGGGTTGGTGTCGGTCTTGGTGATCAGACCGACCTTGACGTCGCCCGAACTGGCGCTGGACGAACCCGATCCGGAGCCGGAGCCGGATCCGCAGGCCGTCAGGGTGAGGGCCGCGACGCCCGTGACAGCGGCGGCCCTGAGGAGGGAGGAGGACAGACGAGTGCTGCGAGACATGTTCGACTCCTGTGGGATAGCGAGCGGCACGGGGTCGGGTTCGAAGCATGCCGCCCGAGGTGTCATCGTTGACTTATGTCATCGTTGACACCGCATGGCGAGGATGATGGACTCCGTCTCCCGGAAACGTCAATGCCTTGCACTCGTCACAAATCGGCAACGCCCGCGGCCGCCGCCCACCTAGCCGTCCGGCAGCCGCGCCACGACGTGCCCGGTTCGCCCGTACGTTCGCGAGAGAAGAGCAGCCCATGAGCCCGCGTCAGATCACCGTCCTGGGGGAGTGCGTAGCGGACGCGTTCGCCGAACCCGCAAGCACCTCGAACGAACTCGCCCTGCGCGTACTGCCCGGCGGCGGACCCGCGAACACTGCAGTGGCCCTGGCCCGGCTCGGCACCCCGGCCCGCTTCCTCGCGCGGTTGTCCGGCGACGTGTTCGGCCGCCTGTTCCGCGCCCATCTGGAGGCATCCGGGGTGGACCTTTCGAACGCCGTCGCGGCCGCGGAACCCAGCACGCTGGCCGTGGCGGAGCTGGACGCCCAGGGGCAGGCCGCGTTCTCCTTCCATGCGCAGGGCACGGCCGACTGGCAGTGGACCGCCGAGGAACTGGCGCGGGTGGACCTGTCCGAAGCCGCCTGTGTGCACACCGGATCCCTGGCCCTGGTCCGGGAACCCGGGGCGGCGGCGGTGGAGGACTTCCTGGCGGCGGCCGCCCCACAGGCGACCATCAGCATCGACCCCAATGTCCGGCCGCTGCTGGTGCACCCCGACGTCTACCGCGCCCGGCTGGCCCACTGGTGCGGCCTCGCCGATGTGCTCCGGCTGAGTGAGGACGACCTGGAGCTCCTGCTGCCGGACACGCCGCCCGAGCAGGCATGCGACATCTGGCACGCGGCCGGGGCACGGCTCGTCGTGATCACACGCGGTGCCGACGGCGTCCTGGCCTCGTTCGACGGCGAACGGATTCAGGTGCCCGCCGTGTCGACGAGGGTCGTTGACACGGTCGGGGCGGGGGACTCCTTCACCGCCGGGCTGCTGCACCATCTCGGCGCCCGGGGGCTCCTCGGCGGCCGGCTGACGGAACTCCGTCTCGACGATGTCGCGGAAGCCTGCCGGTTCGCCGTCCGGGTCGCGGCTCTGACCTGCTCGGTTGCCGGTCCCAATCCGCCGTGGCAGAGCCAGTTGGCGCAGCTCGCCACAGCTGACGGCGTATGACGGGCAGGCGAGACGCGTAGGGGTCCGGCACGCCCGAACCGGTTGACGCATCGGCCGGATTGCCTCCATCATCGGGCCACTCGATGTCATCGATGACACAAGTCAACGATGACACCACCCTTGTCGGTGCCGTGGACGTCGGCGCCGACGGGGCGTCACTTTTCGGTCAGTCCGCGCCGGGCATCAGGCTCCGCTGCGCGGAAAGCCGCAGCCACAGGAGACACCATGAGCTCTGGACGTGTATCCCGGCATGCCCGCACACGGATGATCGCGGCGGTGGCGACCGTCTGCGCCCTCTCCGGGGCCCCGCTCGCCCCCCAGGCCGTCGCCGCCGACACCCCGCCGTACACCGAGACCTACAGACCCCAGTTCCACTTCACGCCGGAGAAGAACTGGATGAACGACCCCAACGGCCTCGTGTACTACCAGGGCGAGTACCACCTCTTCTACCAGTACAACCCCAACGGCAACTCCTGGGGCGACATGTCCTGGGGGCACGCGGTGAGCAAGGACCTCGTGCACTGGGAGGAGTTGCCGCTCGCCTTGTCGCACGACGACGAGGAGATGGTGTTCTCCGGCAGCGCGGTCGTCGACTGGAACAACACCACCGGGTTCGGCACGAAGAAGAACCCGCCCATGGTGGCGATCTACACCAGCGCTTACAAGAACGGCGGCAAGCAGGCGCAGTCGCTCGCGTACAGCACCGACCGCGGCCGCACCTGGGCCAAGTACCAGGGCAATCCCGTCATCGACATCGGCTCCAGAGAGTTCCGGGACCCCAAGGTCCAGTGGTACGCGCCGACCCAGAGCTGGCTGATGACGGTGTCGCTGTCCACCGAGCACAAGGTGCAGTTCTACTCGTCGAAGAACCTCAAGGACTGGACGCTGCTCAGCGAGTTCGGGCCGGCCGGTGCGACGGGCGGCGTGTGGGAGTGTCCCGACCTGTTCCCCCTCGCGGTCGACGGGGACGAGAACAACATCAAGTGGGTCCTGGTCGTCAACATCAACCCCGGCGGCATCGCGGGCGGTTCGGCCGCCCAGTACTTCATCGGCGACTTCGACGGCAAGAAGTTCACCGCCGAGGACAAGGGGACCTACACCCCGCCCACCGGCACGGTCGTGCAGGACTTCGAGAGCGCCGGCTTCGGTGAGTGGACGACGACCGGCACCGCGTTCGGCGAGGGACCGACGGCCGGGGCCCTGGACGGGCAGGGGGCGATCGACGGCTTCGAAGGCAAGGGCCTCGCCAACAGCTTCCACGCAGGTGACGGCACCACCGGCACGCTCACCTCACCCGAATTCACCGTCGACAGCCCCTACCTGAACTTCAAGGTCGGCGGCGGACGGCACCCGCACGAACCCGGAACCGTCATGGAGCAGGGACCGCCGCCCGCGGGCACGGTCCTCGCCGACTTCGAAGGCGGCAGCTACGGAGACTGGACGAAGACCGGAGACGCCTTCGGCTCGGCACCGGCCCCCGGTACCCTCCCCAATCAGCAGGAGGTCTCCGGATTCCTGGGCAGTGGCCTGGTCAACACGTTCCTGAACGGCGACTCCACCACCGGCACCCTCACGTCGCCCGAATTCACCATCGACAAGAAGCACATCAACTTCCTCATCGGCGGCGGCAACCACCCCGCCGGCTCCGCCAACCCCACCGCCGTCGAACTCCTCGTCGACGGCCAAGTGATGCGCAGCGCCACCGGAAAGGACGCCGAGGCACTCAACTGGGCCTCCTGGGACGTCAGCGACCTCGCCGGCAAGAAGGCGCAGATCAGGATCGTCGACGACAACACCGGCGGCTGGGGCCACCTCAACGTCGACCACATCATGCTGTCCGACACCGAGGCCCAGCCGGTCTCCCAGGAGACGTCCGTCAACCTGATCGTCGACGGCGAGGTCGTCCGCAGCGCCACCGGTTCCAACAGCGAGACCCTGGACTGGGCCTCCTTCGACCTGCGTCCCTACGCCGGCAAGGAGGCACGTATCCAGATCGCCGACATGAACAGCGCGGGATGGGGCCACATCCTCGCCGACCAGTTCACCGCCGCCGATACCCCCGCCAAGTCCCTGGTGCAGCGCGCCGACTGGGCCGACTACGGCAAGGACTACTACGCGGCGGTGTCCTGGGAGAACGCACCGGGCGGCAAGCGGTACATGATCGGCTGGATGAACAACTGGGACTACAGCGGCGCCATCCCCACCTCCCCCTGGCGCGGCGCGCAGAGCGCTCCCAGGGAGATGGCCCTGCGCACGGTCGACGGCCGGATCAGGCTCACCAGCAAGCCGGTCGACAGCCTGGATTCCCTCCGGCAGAAGAGCCCGGCAACAGAGACCGGCGTCACCGTCAAGAGCGCGTCACAGCCCCTGATCGGCCCTGCGGCCAGGGGCAGGGCACTCGACATCGAGGCGACCTTCTCCCTCAAGGACGCCGAACGCTTCGGCCTGAAGGTGCGCACGGGGCCCGGAGGCGAGGAGACGGTCATCGGCTACGACACCACGACAAAGGAGCTGTACGTCGACCGCACCCGCTCCGGTGCCGTGGACTTCAACAGCGCCTTCCCCGGCGTCCAGAGAGCCCCGCTGCAGGCCAGGAACGGCAAGGTGAAGCTGCGGATCCTGGTCGACTGGTCGTCCGTCGAGGTCTTCGGCGGCAGCGGCGAGGCAGTGATCACCGACCAGATCTTCCCCGACCCCGCCAGCCAGGGAGTGGAGGTCTTCGCCGAGAACGGCTCGGTGAAGCTGGACCGTGCCACTGTCTGGCACCTCGACTCCTACCGCGACTGATCCCGACCACGTCCGACCACGTCCGACCACGGAGGACGCCACATCGTGAACAAGACCCTGCTCGCCGAGTTCACCGCCCGCGAGGGTGCGGAGGACGAGGTCGCCCGCCTGATCCTGGACTACGCCAAGAAGGTGCGTGAGGAAGACGGCAACCTCGCCTTCGACGTCTACACCAAGACGTCCCAACCACGCGCTTACTGGATCTTCGAGGTGTACCGCGACGAGGACGCCTTCCAGGCCCACCTGAAGGCCCCGTACGGCGGCCCGTTCAACATCGCCCTCGCCCCACTGATCGAGGAGGACGCCTCGGTGCTGACCTTCCTCGATCCGGTGACCTGACGGTCCCTTGATCCGGTGACCTGACGTCGGCCGGGCCCGCCCCGCGGGCCCGGCCCTTGGCGCGCCCTGGGACCGGCCACCCGCCGCTGTCCGAGGAGATCCGAGGCGGCCGAGCGGCCGCTGTTTCGCCGGCGCCGAGCGTGCCTGGCAGAACCGCGGGCTCGGTGGGCCTGGTTGGCGCCCACGGGGCCAAGGGCGGGTGGCCCCCGGTTGCCACCTCGGCCGACATTGCTCGGCCACGAGTTCGTAACGAGCCGTTGACAGGGGTGCCTTGCGGGGAGCACTCTCGTCCCGCACTCACTTGCCAAAACGATTGGGCACGACATGGGCAGGCGGATCGGGATCAAGGACGTGGCGGCGGCCGCCGGCGTCTCGGCCACGACCGTCTCCCACATCCTCAACGAGGTCGAGGGCAAGCGCATCAACGCCGAGACCCGGCAGCGCGTTCTCGAAACGGCCCGGGAGCTGGGGTACGCGCCCAACGGGCTGGCGCGGGGACTGCGGCTGAAGCGGTCGAACACGATCGGCTTCGTCAGCGACCAGATCGCCACCACTCCGCACGCCGGCCGGATCATCCTGGGAGCGCAGGAGGAGGCGGCCAAGCACGGCCTGCTGCTGCTCATGCTGAACACCGGTGGCGATCCGGAGCTGGAGCGCAAGGAGATCGATCTGCTGCTGCAGCGCCAGGTCGACGGCGTGCTGTACGCGTCCATGTACCACCGGGTCGTGGAGGTGCCGGAGCGGCTGCGGTCGGTCCCCACGGTGCTGCTGGACGCGCGCTCGGACGACCCCGCCGTGCCCTCCGTCGTACCGGACGAGGTCCTGGGCGGGGAGACGGCGGTGCGCGAGTTGGTCCGCCACGGCCACCGCCGCATCGGCTTCATCAACAACGTCGACGACATCCCGGCCACCCACGGACGTCTCGAGGGCTACCGGCGCGCTCTCGCCGAGGCGGACATCGCCGAGGACCCCCGGCTGGTCGTGGCGGAGACCAGCGACGCCGCCGGTGGGTACCGGGCGGCGCTGCGACTGCTGCAGGCGGAGCCACGGCCCACCGCGTTGTTCTGCTTCGCCGACCGGATGGCGATGGGCGTCTACCGCGCCGCCGCCGAACTGGGGCTGTCGATCCCCGGGGACCTGTCGGTGATCGGCTTCGACAACCAGGAGCTGATCTGTGACGGCTTGTTCCCCGGGCTGACCACCGTCGCCCTGCCGCACTACGAGATGGGGGCGCGGGCTGTCGCACAGCTGCTCGCGCTCACGGGCGCACAGGACCACGGGACTGGTGCGGTCGCTCAGGAAATGTTGCCCTGCCCGCTGGTGGCACGGGCATCGGTCGCTCCGCCGCCCCGACTCTGACCCCGGAACGGCGAAGCACCACCGATACAGGCGGCCGTCATCACCGGCCGCCGACACGGTCTGCCAGGACCGTGCCCAGTGACAATGGAGGAACCCAGGTGGAATCGAGAACCAGGCGCCTCGCGGTATCGAGCATAGCCGCCCTGGCCGCGGCGACGCTCGTGGCCGGATGCGGCGGCAGTGGCAGTACCGGCTCGTCGGGCGCCGACGGCAACACACTGACCCTGTGGACGCACAACGCCGGCAACGCCGCCGAGTACGGCGTCGTGAAGCAGATCGTCAAGGACTTCAACGCCAGTCAGAGCAAGTACAAGGTCAAGATCCAGGCGTTCCCGCAGGGTTCCTACAACGACTCGGTGGTGGCCGCGGCCTCCGCCAAGAAGCTGCCGTGCATCCTCGACGTCGACGGGCCGAACGTCCCGAACTGGGCCTGGGGTGGGTACCTCGCGCCGCTGGACCTGTCCAAGGGCAAGGTCGCCGTGAAGGACCAGCTGCCCAGTACGGTCGCCACGTACCAGGACAAGACCTACGCGTTCGGGTTCTACGACGTGGCGCTGACCATGTACTCCCGCAAGTCGGTGCTGAAGAAGCACGACATCCGCGTCCCCACCCTCGACAAGCCCTGGACCAAGGACGAGTTCATGGACGCGCTCGCCAAGATCAAGGCGAGCGGCACGTTCAAGAACACACTGGACCTCGGCACGGGCGACCCCGGTGAGTGGTGGCCGTACGCCTACTCCCCGATGCTGCAGAGCTTCGGCGGCGACCTGATCGACCGCTCGGACCACAAGACCGCCAAGGGTGCGCTGAATGGTGAGAAGGCCGTCGAGTGGGGCAAGTGGTTCCGCTCGCTGGTCACGAAGGGCTACGCGCCGCAGAAGTCCAGCAAGAGCCCCGCCGACGACTTCCGCAACGGCAAGACCGCCATCCACTGGGACGGCAGCTGGTCCGCCCAGGCCAACACCGACAAGTTCGGCAGCGACCTGGCGATCCTCCCGCCGGTCGACTTCGGCGACGGACCGAAGATCGGCGGAGCATCCTGGCAGTGGGGCATGAGCTCGTCCTGCTCCAACAAGGAAGGCGCCCAGGCCTACCTGAACTTCTCCCGGCAGACGAAGTACTTCGTGGACTTCGCCAAGGCCACCGGCACCATCGCCGCCACCGACGCGGCAGCGGAACAGGTCAAGGGCTACGAAACGGGCGGTCAGTTCAACGTCTTCCTCAAGACGGCGCAGGAGTTCGCGGTGGTCCGGCCCGTCACCCCGGCCTACCCGTACATCTCCACGGTGTTCGCCAAGACGGCTCGGGACATCCTGGCCGGCGCCGACGTCAAGGGCGCCCTCGACCAGGCCGCCAGCGAGATCGACAACAACCTGTCGACCAACAACTACTACTCCACCGGCAGCTGACCGCGTCCGCCCGTCCCGGCGGACGGTGGATGCGGTTCATCCTCTCCGCCTCTGCCGGGACACGTACCTGCCTGGATGTCCCATGACCACCACAATGTCTTCAATCTCCACCCGACCCGGCGCCGCCGCCGGTGCACCACCGACCCGACGCGCAACGCGCCGGCGCGGGCGGCGCAGAGAGAGCCTCGCCGCACTCGGCATGGTCAGCCCCGCCGTCTTCCTGCTGGTGATGTTCATCGTCATCCCCGTGGTGCTGGCCTTCGCGCTGGCGTTCACCAACGCCCGCCTGGTGTCGCCGACCCCGGCGCAGTTCACGGGCCTGCAGAACTTCCGCACCCTGCTGGACGACCCGCTGTTCTACAAGTCGCTGCGGAACACCTTCTACTTCGCCGTCGTCGTCGTCCCGCTGCAGGGCGGCCTGGCGCTGGTGCTCGCGCTGCTCGTCAACGCCAAGGTCAAAGGCGTCAACTTCTTCCGGACCGTCTACTTCCTCCCGGTCGTCACCTCGATGGTCGTGGTCTCCATCCTGTGGACGCTGCTGTACCAGAAGACCGGGCTGGTCAACGAGATCATCTCCCGCCTCACCCTCGGCCAGGTACAGGGACCGGACTGGCTGACCAACCCGTCCACGGCCATGCCCGCCATCATCGTCATGTCCGTCTGGCAGGGCGTCGGCTTCCACATGGTCATCTGGCTGGCCGGACTGCAGACCATCCCGCAGGACCTGTACGAGGCAGCCGACATGGACGGGGCCACGCGCTGGGTGCGCTTCCGGCATGTGACCTGGCCCGGCCTCAGCGCCACCCGGACGTTCGTGCTCATCACCATCACCATCAGCGCGTTCGCCCTGTTCACCCAGGTCAGCGTGATGACACAAGGCGGGCCTCTGGACGCCACCAGCACGGTCGTCTACCAGGCCGTGCGGACCGGTTACAGCCAGCAGCAGACCGGATACGCGTCCGCGATCTCCCTCGTCTTCTTCGTTCTGGTGCTGGCCGTCTCCCTCGTCCAGCGCTTCCTCACCCGGGAGAAGGACTGACATGACCTCCGTATCCCCTGCTCCCGCCCCAACTCCCGCACGCCCGGGCCGCCGTCGGAGGCCGTCGCCGCGCCGGATCGGCCTGCAGGCGGCTCGCATCGCGCTCGCGCTGTTCTTCGCGTTCCCGATCGTCTTCATGCTGGTGTCGTCGTTCAAGCCCGACGAGCAGATCTTCGGCGACCTGGACGGCATCAAGGCGTTCCTGCCGGTCGGCGCTCTGTCCCTGGACAACTACACCGGGGTCTTCGACCGGGTGCCCGCCGTCCGGTTCCTGCTCAACTCCATCGGGATCTCCGTCATCACGGTGGCGCTGAGCATCCTCATCAACAGCCTCGCGGCGTTCGCGTTGTCCCGGATGCGGTGGCGCGGCAAGAAGATCGTGCTCACCGCCGTGATCGCGACGCTGGTCGTGCCGTTCGAGACCTACGCCCTGCCGATGGTCTGGTGGGTCAACAAACTGCCCTGGCTGCAGCTGGACGGCGGCCGGCTCATCGTGACCGAAGGCTGGCTGGACACCTACCAGGTGCAGATCCTGCCGTTCGTCGGCAACGCCCTCTTCATCTTCCTCTTCCACCAGTACTTCCAGAGCATCCCCAAGGAACTCGACGAAGCGGCGGTCATCGACGGGGCGAGCTGGTTCGGCATCTACCGGCGCATCGTCATGCCGCTGTCCGGTCCGGCGATCGCCACGGTGGCGATCCTGTCCTTCCTGCCGATGTGGAACCAATACCTGTGGCCGCTGATGGTCGTCCAGAGCGAGGAACTGCGGCCGGTCATGGTCGGCATCGACTACTTCTTCCAGCTCAACCCGTCCTGGGGCGAGGTCATGGCCTACTCGTCAATGATCACCGTGCCGGTGCTCGCGCTGTTCGTGGCCTTCCAGCGGGCCTTCGTCAGCAGCATCGCCTCCAGCGGCGTCAAGGGCTGACCCCGGCCGGGCCCCGCACCCGCCTCCACTTCTTCTGCCACCCCCCTGTGCCTCGCGCACCCCTTTGAAAGGCCCTGTGTGTCCACGCCGCCCGCCGACCCTCACCTGCCCGCCGTACACCTGCGCCCGCCCCGCAACTGGATCAACGACCCCAACGGGCTGGTCTTCCACGACGGTTACTACCACGTGTTCTTCCAGTACAACCCCTACGGCCCGCAGCACGCGAACGTGCACTGGGGCCACTTCCGCAGCCCCGACCTGATCACCTGGGAACCGCTCCCGGTCGCCCTCGCCCCCACCCCCGGTGGCGACGACGCCGACGGCTGCTACTCAGGCAACGCGATCTCCGTCGACGGCCGACTGGTGGCCTTCTACTCCGCCAACCGCACAGGCCGCTGGTGGCAGCCGGTCACCACCGCCGAGTCCTACGACGGCGGACACACCTGGACCAAGCGGCCGGAGTTGCTCATCCCGCAGCCGCCCGCCGGAACCACCATGTACCGGGACCCGTACGTCTGGCGGCAGGACGGCCGCTGGCGGATGCTCGTCGGCTCAGCCCTCGCCGACGGCCGCGGAGCGGCACTGCTCTACGAGTCCGACGACCTGGAGAACTGGGAGTACCGTGGCCCTTTCCACACCAGCAGCCCCGCCGACCCGGCCGGCTGGGAATGCCCCCAGTACGCCACCTTCGGTGACCGTGGCGTCCTGATCGTCAGCGACTGGACCCCGCAGGGCGGCCCAAGCCATGTGACGGTCCACACCGGCCACGAGGAACACGGCCGTTTCACGGCGGCCGCACCGCCCGTACGGCTGGACCACGGCCCGGACTTCTACGCCCCGGCCCTGCTCAAGGCTCCCGAGGAAGGCCGGTGGCTGCTGTGGGGCTGGGCGTGGGAGGCCCGCGACGACTCCTGGGCGCACGAAGCCGGCTGGGCAGGCGTCCTCACTCTCCCACGCGAACTGACCCTGGCTGACGGCGGCACGGTCGCCCAACGCCCCGCACGCGAACTGCTCGCCCTGCGCGGGGAACGCGTCCTGCACCGCACCGGACACGTCACCCGATCCCTGCCGGTCGAACTCGGGGAGGTCGGCCGCACCTTCGACCTCACTGCGGTCCTGACCCCCGACCCCACTGGCGCCGGCGGTCTGCGTTTGGTCACCTCCGCGGACGGCACCGAGTACCTCGACATCGACCTCGACCCCACCGCAGGCCGGCTCACCGTGGACCGCAGCCGCGCATCACTGGACGCACGAGCACGAGCAGGCACGTACACCGTCCCTTGCCCGGTCGCGCCGATCCCCGGCACTCCTGTCGAACTGCGCGTCATCGTGGACCGCTCGATCGTCGAGATCTACGTGTCCACCGGCCAAGTCCTCACCCTCAGGTTCTATCCCATCGGCGACGGACCATGGCGGCTGCAGGCCCACACCACAGGCACCGGAGGCAGCGACTTCACGGTCGAGGCGTGGGACCTGAATCCCGGCGGAATCCGCCAAGAGTCGCTGCTTGCAAGCCAACAGCAGGACGCATGACCGACGAGCGACCGGCGAGGTCTAGAGCCAGTCCCGCCACTGGGGACGCTGACCTGCGATTATGCGGTACTGCTCACACCGTGTCACGGTCAGCCTCCCACCAGTTCCTCGGGGGTCCACTCGGGTGCCTCGGGGTCGAGGCGCAGCCGCTCGGCCGCTGCGACGCGGACGCGGCGGTGGAGCCGGATGTCGTCCGGTGAGTGGACCACCAGTGCCGCCCGGCTGTTGTGCGGCTCGTCGCAGTACGGCCACGGCTCGTCGGCGGGCCACAGGAGCGGCCCGCCGACGGAGCTGTCGTGCACGGTCGGCGACCCCGGCCGCGGGTGCAGCCGGGTCGCCGTCCGCGCCAGCGGGGCCAGTTGAGGGAAGAGGGCCGTCACGTCGAGTGGCCGCGACGGGGTCGTGAACGTCCTGCCGGCTCCTGGCCTACCGGTCACTGGACCAGCTCGATGTGCGGGTGGTCCGGGGAGGACGGGCAGGCGTGGAGTTGCAGGGCGTAGCCTCTGGCAACAATGATCTTGGTGAAATTCGCCGGAGGAGTTCCGGGAGGAATCGGTGTCGGGTTGGTCCGCTCCTCCTCAGGGGCCCAGCTCTTGCTCCCCGCGTTCCACTCGGTACTGGCGATGGTGAGGAGCGGGACCGTCTCGGAGCCGCATACGGGGCAGGGGCGGGGGATGGGGTCGGTGAGGCCCCACCGGGACCAGCCTCCAACTTTCCATCCGGGGGCGTGGCACAGCTGGTCCCGGTAGAAATCCGCCGGGTCGGCATCGTACGTGCCGTCCCATGCTCCCCCGGCCGCCTCCCACCGGCTCAGGTCGCCCAGCTCCTGTTGCAGCTCCGTGGCCAGCTCCATGGGATTGGGGTACTCAGTGACCTGTTCCGGTGAGAGCACGCACGGCTCCGGCAGGTAGCTGGAGAACTGGATCGCGGGCGGCTCGGGCGGTGCGCTGAGGACTTCGGTGACCGTTGCCGAAGAACGCCAGTACAGCGCGGTTCGGGGTGCCACCGGGTGGTCGAAGGGACACCACAACACCTGGAGGACATCAGCCTCGGAAAGGCCGGGAGCGGCCAGGAGCGGGATATCGCGGATGTACAGCTGGGCCACCGGCAACATAGCGATCGGACCTTCGGGCCAGGGACATCCGGCGTTGAGACGCTTCTCGGCTGTTAGTTCCTCGGGCGTGAGCACAGGCGCCCGAGAGGCTCGGCGCCGCCGGTCGACCGTTGCCGCCCGGTTGAGGCGCTGCAGTCGAACGTCGTCCGGTGACACGGCGGGGTTTACGTGGTCCCACACGTGCGGTCCATCACAGTGCGGCCACGGCTCGTCGGCGGGCCACAGCAGCGGCCCGCCGACGGAACTGTCATGCACCGTCGGCGACCCCGGCCGCGGGTGCAGCCGGGTCGCCGTCCGCGCCAGCGGGGCCAGTTGAGGGAAGAGCGCGGTCACGTCGACCGGCCGCGGCGGGGTGGTGAAACTCATGCTGGCTCCCGAGGGCACGAAAACGGTGTGGAGAGGTATCAGTTGCCGAGGTTGTGCGATCCGCCGGTCTGAGTGTTGGGGATGTAGACGTCGGAGAAGAGCTGTTCCACCGATCCGTCCTCGTGTTCGATCTTGGCGCTCATCGTAACGCCCGCCGGAATCGTGCTGTCGTCGCTCAGATAGGTGGGAGTCACCTCGTAGAGGATCGCGTCGTCCTCCCCGATTCCACCGTCCAGCCTGTTTTGAACCACGGACTCGTAGGTCCGCATACTGGGCGTCCCTGTGTTCATCCCGATCTGCCAGCAGGGGACAAGGTTGTTCGAGATCCTGCCGCCGAGGACGTTGGCGATCAGGTGGCACCGGGCGAGCTGGTCGGTGAGATTGTTCGCGGTGGCGTACGCGGCCGCGTCCTGCCAGCCGGTTATGTCTCCGCCGGCTTCGCTGCCGGGTCCGAGCTGCTTGCCCAGACAAGCGGTGGACTTGGTCGCCCGGGCACCGGCCGCGCTCGTCGGGTCGCTCTTGTTGATGTGCGGGACCGGTTCGGTGGTGTTCAGGATCCATCCGTTGCCGGCCGGGCGCGCACCCTCGGGCGAGATCCCCAGGCACTCGGCGTGCGAGCCGTCGAGCGACGCCGTGAACCCCAGCTTGAACTGGTCGGCGTCGATGACCCGCTGGCCCGCGAAGCCGTCGGCGAGTTGGCTGTCCGCGAACTGCTTGTCAGCTGCGGCGACATGGGCGCGAACACAGCGCTGGGAGGTGTCGAGGCTCGAACCGCCGTTGAGCTCGTGGATGACCCATCCGCCGTTGCCGTAGTAGGGAATGAGCTCGGCGCACTCGGCCCCGTCCCTTCCTCCTTCCTCCGTCTCCGCGAAGGGGAACTGGGCACAGGTGTCGGTCGGTATGAGGTCGCTCGCGTCCGCGAACGGCTTCGAGGATCCGGTTCCGCAGGTGTTGCTCGTTCGGTCGGCGATGCCGCTCGTCGACCGGGTCATCGGGGTGTTGAGCCCCCAGCGGTCAGCGAGGTTCTTCTGGGCCCACAGATAGGCCGCTACCGCACCGCCCTGGTCCGAGCCCTGCGTGCTCATTGGCAGCTCGGCCATGATCGACGGGACGGCACACCCCGCCGACGAAGCCCCCCCGACCGCGTCGTCGCACCTGATCTGACGCGCGTTCTTCCACGACGCGTTCGGGTCGACCGCCGTCGCGCCCGGGGACGTCACGTACATCGCGTAGGCCGTGTAGAAGGAGGCGGAGGAGCCCGTCGTCTGGGACGAGGAGTAGGTGACGGTTCCGGTCAGGGTCTGGCCGAGGGTGAGGTCGCCGCCGTACCAGGGGGCGGTCTTGGTGGCCGTGCAGCCGGCGTCGCACGAGGCGCGGAACTTGGCGTTCAGCGCGGCGACTTCGCCGGTGGCGCTGATCATGGTGACGGAGACCTGCTCGCTCCAGGTCGTTGCCGTCGCCGAGAGGTCACCGCCGGTGGAGACCTCCAGGACGCCGCGGCCCAGCTCAAGGCCGTTGCTGTCGCGGAGGATGTAGGTGACGTTGATGCCGGTCACGCAGTACGAGAAGCGCTCGTAGCTGTAGCTGCCGGGGTTTGTGATGTCGCAGCTTCCGGCGGCGGCAGCAGCGGTGGCGGCGACACCGGCGCGGGTCTCCGCCTTCGCGGGGGCGGGGGTGACGGTCACACAGGACTCGACTGCGCCCGCGCGGCGCTCCTTGGAGCCGGGCGCGGTGGCCGTGCACTTCTCACCAGACTCGCCCGCGATCTCGCTGGTCTCGGTGGTCTCCGAGCTGGGCTCGGCGGCCTTGCTGGCGGACGACTTGGCCGCCGTCGCGGACGAGTCCGTCGCCGTGCCCGACGGCTGCTCGGCCGCTTGGCTCGTCGCGGCCGTCGTGAGGACGAGGGTCAGGGCGGTGAGGACGGTCAGGACCGTCGAGCGGGCGCGTCTCCTTGTGGCGCGCCCGCCACGTATTTCATGCATGGGGGAAGGAACTTTCCGTGGAAGGGGATAGGGCAGGGCAGGGGGCGCCGCCTGATCGCGGCGCCCCCCGGAGGGGGATCAGGCGGCCAGGCCCCAGAGGTCGCTAAGGCCCTTCGTGATGCCGGAGACCAGGTCCTCGCCGGTGTCCGTGATCTTGCTGACCACGGGCTTCACGAGGCCGCCGTCGAGCGCCTTGTCGGCGGCGCCGACCCACTTGTAGGCGCCGAAGGAGACCAGGCTCAGGCCGGTGCCGACGGCGGACTCGAAGAAGGCGCCGCTGGTGAAGCCGTGCTCGATACCCGTAAAGAGGGAGCCCAGGGCGCCCGCGCCCGCGGAAACGCCGGCGAAGAAGCCGGCCGCCGCGAGGGCTGGTGGGAAGACGAAGGCGGCGAGGGCGCAGCCGGCCGCCAGGAACCCGGCGCCGATGCTGACCACGTTGGCGGCGTCCGCGTAGAACTGGGCGTCGTTCCACCACTCGTCGGCGTCGCCGTCCGCGGTTCCGTTGGGGTTGACCTGATTGTTCTTGTCGTTGTTGGCCGGGTCCTGCTTCGCTTCGCGCTCTTCCTGGGCCTTGAGGGCGGCCGCCTTGGCCTTGGCGATGTCCTCGGCCCGCTTCTTGTCTGCGGCGATCTGCTTGGCCTCGGAGTACGCGGCGGCGGCGGCCTTCGCGTCGGCGTTGGCCGCGAGCTCGGCGGCGCGGGCGGCGGCGGCCGACCGCTGGGCCTCGGCGGAGGAGGCGAGGGCGGTGCGTGCCGAGTCGACGGCCTTGTTTGCCGAGTAGTTGGCGGAGCGGGCGGCGCTGCGGGCGGTGGCGGCGGCGTTCTTCGCCGTGGTGGCGGAGGCCTGGGCGTCGGCGGCCGATTTGTCGGCGGCGTCGGCGTTGTCCCGCGCCTGCTGGGCGTAGTCGTCGGCCTTGGCGGCGGAGTCGAGGGCCTTCTGCGCCCACTCCTGGGCCTCGGCGGCGGCGTTGCGGGCGTCGGCGGCGGCCTTCGAGGCGAGGGCCGCGTCTTCCTGCGCCTTCTCCGCGATCTTCGCGGCCGCGGCGATGGCTCCACGGACCGCGGCGACGTGGGTGGCGGTGTCGTGGTCGAGCTGAGCTGTGCGGTACTGGATCACGGTGATGAAGTTGCGCAGCATCCACGCCGGGCCTTCGAGTGCGACCTCCGCGTAGGCCTTGGTGAACTCGCCGGCGGTGGCGATCAGCTCGCTGGCGCGGACCCGGTCGTCCTCCTGGACGGCCAGGGGGTAGTCGTGGTCGAAGAAGTAGTTGAGGGATTCGGTGGTGTTGGAGTCCAGCGCCTTGTTGGCGGCTTCGATGACGGCCTTGCCCGCACCCTCAGCGATGATCTTGTTGATGGCGACGCGCAGGTCCTCGTCCGAGGCGCGCTTCATACCGCTGGTGAGGAAGTCCCCGACGGCGAGCGAGTCGGTGCTCTCCAGCGCGGCCGCGGCGGCCGCAGCGACCTTCGGTCCGGCGACCGTCGCCACGTGGAGGGTGGTCTCGCGGTCGTCCTGCGCCTGAGCGAGGGCACGGTCGAGGTCGATCCAGGCGTAGACGTCGTCGTCGGAACCGGCGAGGGCGTGCTGGGCTGCCTGACGGGTGTAGGCGCCGCGGGCGTCGATCAGGGCGATCGCGGCCTGCCGGCCCAGGGTCGCGGCGAGCGTCATGTCGCCGGAGTACAGGGCCGTTTCCGCCTTGGCGATGACGTCCTTGGTCTGCTGGCTGGTGCGCTCCGCCATGAGCCGCTTCTCGCGGACGTCGGACAGCTCGGCCTGCTCGATGGCGGCGAGCTGCTGGGCCTCCTCGATGGCCTGCTGCTTGTCCTGCTCCAGGGTCTGGGCCTCGGCGGCGCGGGCGTTCTTCTCCACCTCGATGGCGTCCGTGACGGCCTGGGTGGCGATGTTGGCCGCGTTCACGGCCTCCGTGGCGTGGGCGGTCGACTTGTTGGCGTAGTCGATGGCCTTGCCCGCGTTGAGGACGGCCTCGTCGGCGGCGGCCGCCGCCTTCTCGGCGTGGTCGGCGGCGGAGTTGGCGGCGTCCCGGGCGGTGCGGGCCGCAGCCGCGGCGGTGGTGGCCAGGGCCTGGGCGGTGGAGGCCGCGTTGGTGGCGCGGTTGGCGGCACTGGTGGCGATGGCGGCCTGGCGCTTTGCCTCGTCGGCCTCCGCCTGGGCGGCACCGGCCGAGACGGCGGCCTGGGCGGCGGCGGTGGCGGCGGCGGCCGCGTTACGGGCGGCGGAGGCGGCGGCCAGGCCCGCGTCCGAGGACGCATCGCCGGCGAGGGCCGCCTTGGCGGCGGCCGCGGCGGCGCTGCGGGCCTTCGCGGCGGCGTTGCGGGCGGCGACCGCGGCGTTCTTGGCATCCTCTGCCTTGCCCGCGTCCTTGGACGCGGCGATCGCGGCGTTGTAGGCGCGGGCGGCGGCGTTGCCGGCCTTCGCGGCGGCCTGGGCGGCACCGGCGGCCGCCCAGGAGGCGCGGCGGGACGCCTTCACCGCGGCGTTGGAGGCGTTGATGGCGTTGCGCGCGGCGTCTGCCGCGCCCTTCGCCGCGCTCGCCGCCTTCCGGGCCGCGGCCCCCGACTTCGCCACGTCGCTCTGTGCGGCGGACGCCTCGGCGGCGGCCTTCTCTGCGGCCTCCTTGGCCTTCGTGGCGGCGGTCTCGGCGCGGGCCCCTGCCTCCACGGCGAGGTTCGTCTCGCGCTCGGCGCGCTTGCCCTCCCGCTCGACGACGGCCACCAGCTCCTCGATGGTCGCCGACTCCTGGTCGCGGGCGCGCGCGATGTGCTGGCCTGTCTCGATGAACCACTCGACATCGGCCGCGGTGCCGCTGAGCGCGCGGTCCGCGTACTTCTGCACCTCCGGACCACCGGTCATCAGCATGGCGCTGACCTGGACCCGGGTGTCCTCCAGGCGCGCGTCGTACTGCTGGTCGGTGAGGAAGGCGGTGAGCGCCTGCGCGGTGCCGGCGTCGAGGGCGGCGTTGGCCTCGCGTACCACCGCCTTGTCTCCGGTGGACGCGACGATGCTGGTGGCGACCTGGAGGTCTTCGAGGATGGCGGGGCTGAAGCCGTCCTTGAGGAAGGCGGTTATCGCGGTGTCGCCGTTGTCCAGGGCGGCGACGGCCTCCCGGCGCAGGCCCTTGCCCGCGCGGTCCAGGCTGCGGACGATCGCGACCCGGTTGTCCTCGGCGGTCTGCTTCGGCAGCGTCTCGGCGAGGAAGGTCTGGATGTCGGTGTCCGCCCCGTAGAGGGCCTCGGCGGCGGCAGCCTTGACGCCCTTGCCGCCCGTGAGCCACGCCCTGACGACCTTGGCGCGCTCGGTGTCCGGCAGCGGCACCGGTTCGGGCGCGGTGCCTTCGGCGGCAGTGGCGGTGGCCGGTACCAGGACCGAAGGGGTGGCCGCGACGGCGGTCGCGGCGGCGAGCACACCGAGCACGCGGCGTCTGCTCCAGAACATTGTCTGCATAGGGGAATTCCTCGCGAAGGCAGTGGGTGAGGCCCGTCGCAATCCTGCGGGCAGGACTCGCCACAGAATGCGGCGGGGCAGTCACTGGATTCCGATGACCCTATCAACTCGAAGTAATGGAAGCCGAGTTGTATATCCGGACAATGGAACTCGGCTGCAATGCAAGCATTTACGTAACCGTATCTGGACAATTCAACTCGGCTGTAATGTAAGTATTTACGCAACCCTCACAACTATCGATACAACCTTTTCGCAAGATGGCGAAGGTCACACCGAGTGTGTGGTCGATGCCCGGTTTCGGATGGATCAAGGTGCTGGACCAGGCCTTTACTTCGTGTTGGCATGGCGGGGCCCACGGCGCTGACGCAGCGTCATGGCCTGTTGCTACGGGGGTCAGGCGAGCCATCTCAAGGCAAAGAGATAGCCCTTGGATGCAGGGCCTGTTTCGTATGCCTGTGATTCCGTTTCGAACTGAGGAATGCAATGAGGAGACACCGCACAATGACCATGCGGCGGCGGAGAAATCGGCTTGCGGCAAGGATTCTCGGCACTGCGGCGGCAAGCGCACTTGCCGTACTCGCCACGACCGCTGGCGTCCTCGCTTCGCCATCCGAGAAGGCCGACGCGGCGAGCGTCGCAGACGGCACCCCCGGCTATGCCGTGGAGGACTTCAACTACCCGCAGGCCGACAAGATCCTGGCGGAGAAGAACCTCGTCCTGAAGCGCGGCGACGGCCACATCACGCTCGCCGACTGCGTGGCCGGCACCGGGCAGATCGAGCTCCTGGCCCGCGACAACGCCAGCAAGATCTGCTTCAAGGTCGTCGGCGACGAGGGCTGGCTGACCCTGGAGATCCCCGCCGTCTACTCGGTCAAGGGCAACGACTACTCCACCACCGTCGACATGACCGTCGGCACCGAGGAGAAGACCTTCGAGATCACCAAGAACACCTGGACCCCGGTGGGCGAGTCCGCCGACCCGGAAGGCCGTGAGTTCCTGCTTGTCGAGATCAGGACCTCCAAGTAGCCCCTCACAGCCGTCCCGTGACCACCACGCTGCGGTCCGGTGTGTACCGGACGAGCAGTCCTCGCTCCAAGGAAACAGCTCACCCATGACAGACAGAACCGTGAGCGTCTCCAGACGCTCCCGTCTCCTTGCATCGGCCGCATCCCTCATGGCCGTGCCACTTGCGCTGTGCGCCGCGCCTGCGGCCGCCGTCACCGGAGTGGCCTCCGAGGCCTCCGACACCACCCACGCCTACACTGCGCAGATCGTCGTCGGGTCCCACGACCGCGGCTGCTCCGGCGTTCTCATCGATGCCGACTGGCTGCTCACCGCCGCCAGCTGCTTCGCGGACGACCCGACACAGAGCCTCTCCGTGGCCGCCGGAGTCCCGAAGTCGACGGTAACCGCGACGATCGGCCGCACGGACCTCACCACCACCTCCGGTGCCCAGCGCCGGATCGTCGAACTGGTGCCGCGCACCGACCGTGACGTGGTCCTGGCCCGCCTCGACCGGCCCGTCACCGACGTCGCCCCCGCTGCCCTGGCCACAGCCGCCCCGGCCGCCGGCGAGGAGCTGAAGTTCGCCGGCTACGGCCGTACCAAGGACGAGTGGGCGCCGCTCAAGCTGCACACCGCCGCCTACACCGTCGACTCCGCGGACGGCACCACCGCCACGGTCACCGGCAAGGACGGTGCCGCCGCCTGCGCCGGCGACTCCGGCGGCCCGGTGCTGCGCGGCACCGGCACCGCCGCCCAGCTGGTCGCCCTCAACAGCCAGTCGTTTCAGGGCGGTTGCTTCGGCATTGATGCCACCCAGACCAGCACGGCAGGTGTCACCGCCCGTGTCGACGACCTGAAGTCCTGGATCGACTCCAAGGTCGGTGCCCCCGCGATCACCGACTTCAACGGTGACGGTGTCGAGGACATCGCCGTCGCCGATCCGAAGGCGAGTGTGGGCGGGGATGCCGGCGCCGGCCTGGTGCGGGTCGTGTACGGCGACGGCGGGGGCACCGCCCAGTTCGACCAGGACCTGGACTGGGTGTCCGGCGGGGCCGAGGCGAACGACGGCTTCGGTGAGGCGCTGGCCACCGTCGACTACGACCAGGACGGCTACACCGACCTGGTGGTCGCCACCCCGGGGGATGAACTGGCCGGCGCCGCGAACGCGGGCATGGTCGACGTGCTGTTCGGCGGCCCCAGCGGGCTGGGTACCGGTGCGGTGAAGAGCAAGCACCTGGAGCAGGGCGCGGGCACCGGCGCGATCCTCGCCTCGGCCTCCGAGGCCGGTGACCGCATGGGCCAGGCCCTCGCGGCCGGCACCACGGCCGCAGGCCGCCCCTGGATTCTCATCGGAGTACCGGGCGAGTCCGTCGGCACCGAGGCCGAGGGCGGTTTGGCCTTCTACGTCTACGGCGACACCAGCCGCAGCGTCCACCAGGACCTGCCAACCGAGGTGCCTGGAGTGGCCGAGGCCGGCGACAAGTTCGGGGCCGCAGTCGCCGGTGACGAGAACTTCTTCGCCATCGGCGCGCCCGGCGAGGCCATCGGCACCGCCACCGACTCCGGCACGGTGGCCCTGTTCAGCCACACCCTGGACGCGGACGGCCGCCCGACAACGATCGGCGGCATGGACCAGGACAACAGCGCGGTGACCGGTGCCGCCGAGGCGGGCGACGAGTTCGGCGCGGCCCTGGCCATGACCGCCTACCGCTCCTCCACCACGGCCGGCACCGACACCTCCATGCTGGCGATCGGTTCGCCGGGCGAGACCACCACCGCCGGTGGTAGCGACCAGGCAGAGGCGGGTCGCGCCATCCTGGTGCGGGTCAACGCCGACAGCACCTGGAGCTTCCTTCGCGAACTGCGCCAGGGCGAAGCGGACGACACTGTCGTGAGTACTTCGGAGGCCGGTGACCGGATGGGCGAGAGCCTGACTGCGATCAACACCGCACCGCGCGAGGTCGCCACCGCCGCCACCCTGCTCGTCGCCGTCGGAACCCCGGGCGAGGCCATCGGCACGGAGGCCGCATCCGGCGCGATTCACACCTTCTCGATGCTGGGCGCGGCCGGTGACAACGATCTGTGGATCGAGGCCGGAGACGGCGACGGCATCCCCGGCACCCCCAAGGCCGGCCAGCGCCTGGGCCAGAGCATCCACTTCACCGGCACCCGCCTCTACGCCGGCATGCCCTACGGCCCCAGCACCTACGGCGCCCTGCACGCCCTGCCGATCGGTAACGTCATCCCCGGTGGCACCGACGGAACGGTGACCACCTACCAGCCCGGTACCGGCGGTCTGCCCGCAGTCGGCACCGCCTTCGGGTACGCCGCGCGCTGAGCCACAACCCATCGGCGCGGGGCGTCGAAACGCCATCGCCCCGCGCCCTCTGGGCCTGCACGGGACCGCGTGCGACATCGCCGAGATCCTTCGCGCCGTGTGTGGACATCCCGTCCCCCGTCGGGCCGCGCTCGATGATGCGCTCATCAACAACCCACTACCAACAGCTCTGAGGAACCTGTCGACACCAGCGCGGCCGGTCAGAAGGGAAACGTCAGCGTGAACAGGAGCGAAGCATCCATGCCCGATGAGGAGTGGGAGCGCTTCCTGCGGGACGCCGCGGCCGGAGTCGGGTCCAAGGACGCACCCAAGGAGCCGTCGGCGCGGGCGCGGATGGTGACACGACGACTCCGCGAGCAGCCGGCGGCGCCTGAGGGGTGGCGGACTTATCGTCCGGCCACCCCTACGCGCCGCCGAAAGCCCTGGTACGCGATAGGCCTGACAGCCGCAGTCGCGCTGGTGGTCTTGGCTCTCGCTCCGGGGTCGGTGATCGGGTGGTTCGGAGACGGGGATGAGGGCTTGCCCTTGGCTGCCGAGTCCGAGCGGCCGAGCGAGCCACCCTCAGGCGGGTCTTCCGGCCAACTCCCCACTGCCAACGCCCCGTTCCGGGGCTCGCCCGCAGCGCACTGGGCGGACGGCGCGGACGGGATCTACGTCCCCGCCGCGCGGGCGACGGGCTGGATGAGCAAGGTCCAGGTCAGGCAGGCGCTCGACCGGACCCGGGACTTCCTCGTCGGGTCGAACCTGGACGCTGACGTGCTGCGGGGCGAACGCCCCACCGAGGCGATCCGATTCCTCAACCCCCAGCAGCGCGACGTTCACGACTACCTGAGGGACGCATTCCGCGCGCCCAGCCCAGAGAACGACCCCCTACTGCTCTTCACCCGCTTCGACACGGCGAAAGTGCAGCTCGTCGGGGACGTCGTCAAGACACGTGGACGGATCACCTACCGCGAAGGCGAGCGCGGTGCGCTCGAAGTGTCAACCGACGTCAGCTACGTCTATCCGGTCATGCGAGCCGCCGCCGGCAGCAGCGAGGTGGTTCGTACCATCGTCCGTCGCGAGGTGGTGATGAGCTGGGACGACCCGGCGAAGGTCCGCATCGACCGGGGTACGTTCTCCCTCGTCTCGTATAAGTCGCACACCACCAATGGTGGCTGCGGAACCTACACCGGCTACTTCACCCCCGAGTTCGGCACCGACCGCGCCACGGTCCCCCCGGGAGACGGTTCCGCGATCGACCCGTACGATCGCAGCCGGCCGGTCGACGAGCGCACGCGGGGACGAGGCGACGTCCGGCGGTGCGGCACCGCGACACGTTCCTGAAACGCTCATGCGGGCAAGTCTCGCCGATGAGGGGTGCAGTAATACTGCGCCGCTCATCGGCGTTTCCTCGCTTGGCGAGTAGTTACAGTGAGTAGTCCGTTCTGTAGGCGGCTGCCCAGGTGGTGGCGCGGCCCGTCCACGACAGTTACTCAGAGCCAGTCGCGCCGCTTGAAGATGAAGTACAAACTGGTGCATACAGTGGCCATCAGGGCGATCGAGAGCGGGTAACCAAGTACCCAGTGCAACTCCGGCATGTGATCGAAGTTCATGCCGTAGACCGTCCCGACCAGTGTCGGCGCGAACAGGATGGCGGCCCACGACGAGATCTTCTTGATCTCCTCGTTCTGTTCGAAGCCCGCCTCCGCCAGAGCCCGCATCTCCGCGTTCTGCTGCTGGGTCACCAGGGTCGCGTTGACCGTGAGGATGTCCGCCAGGGCCTGGCGGAAGCCGTCGACGCGTTCGCTGGTGTGGGTGACGTGGTCGGCGACGTCGCGGAGGTAGCGCTGGAGTTCCTCGTCCGTGCCGTATTTCGTGAAGCCGGCCATCAGGCCGTGCAGCATGCTCACCAGGGGACGGGTGGCGCGCTGGAACTCCACCATCTCGCGGGAGAGTTCGTAGATGCGGCGGGACACCTCGGGGTCGCCGCGGAAGACCTCGGTCTCGATCTCGTCGATGTCGTTCTGCACACCGGCTACGACGGGCGCGTAGCCGTCGACGACCGCGTCGAGGATGGCGTACAGGACCGCCTCCGGGCCGAGTTTCAGCAGCTCAGGGCTCTCCTCCATCCGGCGGCGTACCGCCGACAGGTCCGGGGCCGCGCCGTGCCGGACCGTGATGACGAAGTCGGGGCCCACGAACACGTGCAGCTCGCCGAAGTCGACCTCCTCGGGCGCGTCGAGATAGCGGGCGGCGCGCAGGACGACGAAGAGCGTGTCGCCGTAACGTTCCAGCTTCGGGCGCTGGTGGGCCTCCATCGCATCCTCGACGGCGAGCGGGTGCAGGTCGAACTCGGCCGCGAGCGACTTCAGCTCGGCCTCGGTCGGGCGGGCCAGGCCGATCCACGCCATGCCGTCCCGCTGGTCGCGCAGCTCGTGGAAGGTGTCCGCGAGGGAGGCCGGCGCCGAGACGCGTACGCCGTCGCGGTACAGCACCGCCTGCACGACGCTGCCGAGATCCGCGGCGGGGTCGGCGGAGGCGTCCTGCGGCTGCTGCGGCGACGTGGGCTCCGCGGATGACGGTGGGGGAGAGGCCGCCGCACGCCGCCATGCGTACTTCTTCGCCATTTTCCGAGCCGCTACGGGGCGCGCTCGTCGCTCTGACATCGCGGCAGCCTCCCGTGTCCGTGTCGCTTGTGCGTCTGTCGCCGTTCTGAACCGGTGTTCCACTGCCCAGCGTCCCACCGGCGGTCTCCGATGGCCGGTGCCCCACTGGCCGTCGTCCCACTGGCGGTGTCCATCTTGTCGGCCCCCATTGACCGCTTTGGCAGGACTGTAGCTGTCCGCAAGCCGGGCTACCGTGCGGGGCATGACCAAGACGACGACCTCGGCGGCGCGCGTGCTCAGTACCCGTGAGCTGAACCGCGCCACCCTCGACCGTCAGCTGCTTCTGCGCCGGAGCGCCGTGTCCGCGCGCGACGCCGTCGAGCACCTGCTCGGATTGCAGTCGCAGAACGTCAAGCCGCCGTACTTCGCCCTCGCCGCCCGGCTCGACGGCTTCGACCCCGAGGAGCTGTCGGCGCTGATGGCCTCCCGCGAGGTCGTCCGCATCGTCACCATGCGGTCCACCATCCACACCCACACCGCCGACGACTGCCTCACGTTGCGACCGCTCGTGCAGCCGGCACGCGACCGGGAGCTGAACAACTTCCGCGACGGGCTCGCCGGAGTGGATCTGGACCGGCTCGCCGAGCTCAGCCGGGAACTGGTCGAGGCCCAGCCGCGCACCATGAGGCAGCTGCGTGAGGCGCTGCTCACCGAGTGGCCGGAGGCTGATCCGCAGGCGCTCGCCGTCGCCGCTCGCTGCAAACTGCCGCTCGTCCAGGTCACCCCGCGCGGCCTGTGGCGGCAGAGCGGCCAGGTCGTCCTCACCACCGCCGAGAAGTGGCTGGGCCGCCTCACCGAGCCGTCCCCCAGGCTCTCGGCTGTGCTCGAGCAGGGAGGTACCCCCATCGCGCCGGACGCGACCGTCCTGCGCTACCTCGCCGCCTTCGGCCCCGCATCCGTCAGGGACATGCAGACCTGGGCGGGCCTGACACGGCTGCGGGACGCCGTCGAGCGGCTGCGGCCCCAGCTGATCACTTTCCGTGACGAGCACGGCATCGAACTGTTCGACCTGCCCGCCGCACCCCGCCCCGCGCCCGACACCCCGGCAGCGCCCCGCTTCCTGCCCGAGTTCGACAACCTGCTGCTCTCCCACGCCGACCGCACCCGCGTCGTCCCGGCCGAGCACAAGGGCCGCAGCTGGAAGGCCAACCAGGCCTTCTGCACGCTGCTGGTCGACGGCTTCCTGGCAGGCGTATGGCGGCTGGAGGAGAGCAGGGACGGCGCGGCGGCAACGCTGACGATCCAGCCCTTCGACGCCCTGACCCGGGTACAGCGGGACGAGGTGGCGGCGGAGGGGGAGCGGATGCTGAAGGTGATGACCGGGGCCTCGTCGTACGACATCCGGTTCGGGACTGTGGTCGCATAGGCGGTGCCGCTGGACGCGAGGGGCGGCTCAGTCCGCGCGGCCCGTCGCCGCGACCGTCACGCCGAGGCCGATCATGGTGAAGCCGCCGGCGCCGCCGATCAGCGACAGGCGGCGGTCGGAGCGGGCGAACCAGGTGCGCGCCGCGGACGCCGTCAGCCCCCACAGCGTGTCCGTGATCAGGCCGATGCCGATCGGGACCAGTCCCAACAGCAGCATCTGCGTGGGCAGATGCCCCGCCGTGTGGTCGACGAACTGCGGCAGCACCGCCGCGAAGAAGACGATGCCCTTGGGGTTCGTCGCACCGACGAGGACACCGTCGAGGACGGTACGGACATCGCCGTGCGCCGCGGCGTCGGACGGCTCGGCCCTGATGACGTCGGCCTTCAACTCCTTGCGGTGCCGGAACGCCTGGACGCCGAGGAACACCAGATACGCCGCCCCCGCCAGCTTCACCGCCATGAAGACCACGACCGACCGCTCGACGATCGAGCCGACACCGAAGGCGACCGCCACGACCAGCAGATACGAGCCGACGACATTGCCCAGCACGGTCGCCATCGCGGTCCGCCGCCCGTGCGCCAGGGCCCGGCCGATGACGAACAGCACGCTCGGCCCCGGGATGACGATCACCAGCAAAGACATCGCGGCGAAGGCCAGAACCCGGTCCGTGGACACCATGCCCATCACCTCCAACGCCCGCCATTCAACCGCACGCGGCCCGCTGTGGAGAGGGCTCTGCGGGCCGAGCCGCGAATCCGGCCGCGGAGTCACTGTCACAGCCGTGCATGGGAATCGCCGTGTTCCGTGCGGGACATGCGGGGGAAACACCGCGGCCCTACCGTGGCGTGAACCACGTGAACCAATCGGTTCAACGCTGCATCCATGTCAGCTGCATCCATGTCAAAGGGGAGTCGGGCAATGGACGTCAGTTCCGCAAGTTTCATCCCGCGCCGGGTGGCCGGTGCAGCCGAGGCCCGCGAGGTGCTCGCCACCGAGGGTGCGGCCATCGTGACGGGGCTCTGCGACGAGGAGTCGGCTGTCGCGTACGGCCGTGAGGTCATGGGTGACAAGGCCGTCCGTATCGGTACGCAGTTCGAGGCCACCAAGGCGCACGGCGAGAAGGAGGCGGCGCAGGTGGCCATGCAGCCCGTCGACTCGCGCGGCCGCAAGCGCAGCATGGCGCCGACGGAGGAGCGCATGGTCGCGCACAACGACGGCTTCGCCTTCGGCGACTACGCGCCCGACCACCTGTTCCTGTGGTGCGAGCGCCCGGCGGCCAGGGGCGGCGACTCCTTCCTCATCGACACCTCCCGGCTGCTCGATCTGCTCGCAGCCGACCCGGAGTGGGCCGCTGTCGCCGACTTCTGCCGCGGCATCGACATCGACCACTCCGAGCCCAACTACCCGCAGGGCACGCACGCACCCATCGCCCGCACCGCCCCCTCCGGGCGCTTCCAGGGCCGCTACCACCCGTATCTCGCACCGGTCGAGGGCCCGTCGGAGGCCGAGCACTGGACCTTCGTACGCAGGTGGGAGGAGGCGGTCGTCGCGGCGCGCGACACAGGGCCCATGTTCCGGGTCGACGCGGGCGAGATGATCTGCATCGACAACTACCGCGTCCTGCACGGGAGGGACGGCCACAGTGATCCGTTGCGCAAGGTCTGCTCGATCTGGGGCTGGTCGACGGACGCGGTGGCGGTTCCGGAGGGGCCGCTCGACATCGTGGTGCCGAAGCTGCCGATGAGTGCGTAGCGTGCGGCGGCCGCCGCACGCAGCCACAGGGACGGCCGGGGGACCACAGGAAGACGCGATGTGCGACGCGGCCGATCGAGCAGCGCAAGCCGGAGATCAGCCCGGGGTCCGCGGATCAGCGTCCCCCGAGCGGCGCCGCCGTCCGCGCCTTCCTCGCCCTCTCCGCGAAGGAGGCCGCCGCCGCCGCGTTGACGCGGAGGGTCGCCTCGCGGTCCCCCGCCGTGAGCAGGTCAAGTTGCAGGCCGCGCCAGAGCGAGACCAGCTCGCGCGCCAGATCGTCGGCCGCGTCCGCCGGTACGCCGTCGGCGCGCAGCGCGGCAGCCGCCCGCTCGCGCCAGTCCTTGGCGACGGCTCCGAGGAACGCGTCGAAGCGGCCGCGCTGGTATCCCGCGAGGCCGAGTACCTCGAAGAAGACGCGGTGGAAGGGCAGGTTCTCATCCGCCGACAGCGTCTCCCAGGCCGCCTCCAGCCGGGCACGCAGTGGCTGTGACCGGTCCTCGAGGAGCTCGAAGACCGGCTCGAGCAGCGGAAAGCGGCGGCTGGCCTCCGTGAGCGCCGCCGTGATCAGCTCCTCCTTGGACCCGAAGTAGTACAGCAGCATGCGGTTGTTGCTGCCCACGGCCTGGGCGATGCCGCGCAGGGACAGGCCGGCGACACCGTGGGCCACGATGTGGTCGGCGCACAGCCGCAGCAGGCGGGCACGCTCGCTCTCCTCCGGGGAAGGGGACATGTCTCGCACTCTAAGAGCCTCCGGCAGTAGGTGGGGCGGCGTCGCGGGCTCTGGCACGCGCATCTGCGGCGTTGTCGTCAATCACCATCGCTCCGCGATGCCTCAATCCTCCGCCTTGCAGCTGCACGCACCAGAGCCCGCTCCTTCTTCCGCCCCACCTACTGCCGGAGGCTCTAACGGGGCTCCGCCCACGTGCCGCCCGGACAAGGGAGAGGGGCGCCGCGGACCGCTTGTGGCAGTCCGCGACGCCCCGGCGCACCTGAGGGTTCTCAGGAGGTGATCATGAGGTGGTGATCGGGGAGATGGTCAGGCGTCAGGAGTTGACCTGTGCCGTCACGAGGGACGAGAAGGTGGTCAGCCGGGTGTAGACGCCGGGGTACTCCGCGTCCGCGCAGCCGTAGCCCCAGGACGTGACGCCCGCGAGCCGGCCGCCGATGACCAGCGGACCGCCGCTGTCGCCCTGGCAGGTGTCCACGCCGCCGCTCGAGTATCCGGCGCAGACCATGTCGGATGCGATGTACGACGAGCCGTACGCGGCCGAGCAGGTGGCGTTGGAGACGGTCGGGACGGTCGCCGTGCGCAGCTGGTTGGAGGACGAGCCGCCGGAGGAGGTGGTGCCCCAGCCGAGGATGCGGGCGGTGGTGCCGGCCGCGTACACACCGGTGTCGGACGAGGAGACATAGCCGATGGGCGTGTACGGCATCGAGGTCGACAGGGTCAGCACGGCGACGTCGTCGCCCTCCTCGGCGGACGTGTAGTCGGGGTGGATCCATATGCTGCTGACCGACGCGACGGTGCCGTTGGTGCCGTTGCGGTAGGTGCGGCCGCCGACGACCTTGGTGCTGCTGGTGGTCCGGCCGTCCACACAGTGGGCGGCGGTGACCACCTTTCTCGCCGCGACCAGCGTGCCGCCGCAGAACTGGCTCTGAGAGGCGTTGGTGATCTGCATGACGTACGGGTAGGCGGACGCCGTGGTGGTCGTGCCGCCGACGATGGGCTGGGGCGCGGCGACGGCGGCGGGAGCGCCCAGGGCGACGGTCGCGGCGGCGGCAGCGGTCGCCGCGCACACGGCGGCGGCCTTCTTGACACGGGTGAGCCCGAACATGGATCTCCTCAGGGTTGCCGGTGGGGGGTGATGCGCGGGTGGGGGGTGCTGCACCGGCCTTGCGGGGAGGCGAGCGCCGGTGCCCGTGCGTACGGCACGGCCTCACGCTAGGGGCGGCCCTCCGGGTGGCCCAATAGGGGTTCTCCCTCGGGGAGTTGCCCAGGGAAAACCCTCGATCCGGTTCCGGCGGCCGTCACCCGGTCCGCTGTCCCGCCGCCAGCCGAACGATGTCCACCCGGGACCGGATGCCCAGCTTCCGGTAAACCCGCGTGAGCGTGGCCTCGACCGTCTTGACGCTGATGAACAGCCGTGCGGCGATCTCGCGGTTGGTGGCGCCTTCCAGTACGAGCGCGGCGACCTGACGCTCCGTCGTGGCGAGGGTGTCGAGAGCCGGGGGAGCTGACCCGACGAGGCCCGGTCGAGCCGCCCTCTGCGTTCTCGCCGGGACCGCGGAGGTGGGGGCCGAGGCGGCGGCCGGCGAAGGGGCGGGCGAGAGGGCCCGCGCAGTGGCCGGAGAGGACACGGCCTCCAGCGCCTCCAGTTGCCGCAGCCACGGCTGCGCCTTGCAGCGCCTCAGCAGCCGCGCAGCCTCGTCGTACGCGCTCTGCGCCGCCACCGTGTCCGGCCCGCCTGCCCTCAGGCGAGCGAGTTCGACGGCCGCACGGGCCTCCTCCAGCCCGTACCCCAGCCTCCCGAGACGGTCCCGTGCGGCGGTCAACCGCAGTGCGGCGGCGTCGCGTTCGCCGTGTGCGGCCACTACCAGCGCCTCGGCCCGGTCCAGTACGGCGATAACGCTCTCGCGCCCGAGCCGGGCCGCGTGCACGCGCGTGGCGTCGATGACGTCCCGGGCCTCGGCCAGCCCGCCCGTCCGTACGAGAGCCTCCGCCAGGTCGCCGTGCCAGCGGCCCCGCGCGGGGTCCGACACGCCGAGGCGGCGCTCCAACTCCCGTACCCGCCGCAGCGCCTGGGCCGCCGCCGTGTCGTCCCCGGCCACGAGGTGGGCGTGGCCGAGCGCGGCCAGGGCCCGCGACTGGTACATCAGGTCGCCGTCCTCCTCGGCGCGGCGTACCGCCTCCCCCGCCAGCGCGAGTGCCCGCTCCACCTCGCCGCCCGCGGCCTCTGCGAGCGAGGCGAACATGGCGGCCGCCCCCTCGCCGATCCCCGTGTCCCGCGCCAGCCGCAGGCTCTCGTGGGCGAGGTCGAGTGCCCGGCCGCAGTGCCCGGAGCGCAGTTCGGTCTCGGCGAGCCCGCGCAGGAAGTGCACCTCGCTCTCGGCCATGCCCCGCCTGCGCACCTCGCGGAGCAGCCCGGTGATGGTGGTGCGTGCCTCGGTGAGCCGGTCGCTCATGATCTGCCAGCGGAACCGGGCGCTGCCGACGCCGTTGTGGTCGCAGGCCACGCCTGGGTCCTGCGGCTCGCGCAGGGCACGTTCGAGGGTCGCGGGGGCCTCGGGGTGCCCCATCAGGGTCTCCATCTGCGCCTGGAAGGCGAGGGCCATGAGTTCCGTACGCCGGTCCGCGGCCCTGGCGGCGAGCCGGGCGGCGCGAGCGGCCTCGGCCCGGCCCTTCTCCATGGCGCCCTCCACCAGCAGCGCCCGCCACGCCAGTTGGTAGCGCACAAGCGCCAGCAGCCGCGGATCGTCGCCCGCGTCCGCCAGCGCCTGCGGGAAGACGGCGTCGACGCCGCCCATCGCGTGTCCCGCCGTGTCGATCACGACCATCCAGGCGCGCACCCGGATCGCCGGGTCGGTGGCGCGGTCGAGGACCTCCCGCGCCACCTCGCGGGCGAGGTCCTGTTCACCGGAGGTGAGAGCGTCCTCGGCGGCCCGCAGCCGCCGTTCGTCCACGTCGTGCACGGCATCCGGCGGGGTGTGCCGGGCCGCGAGCAGCCCGAGCTGCGCGGCGATCGAGGGGGCGCCGCGGTCGCGGGCCAGGGCCGCGGCCTCGGCGAGCCGGAGGGCCACCTGCTGGTCGGTGCCCGGTGTGGCCAGGGCGAGGTGGCGGGCCCGCTCGATCGGGTCGGATGCGGCCGTGGACAGCGCGGCATGGGCCGCCCGCCGCTCCTGCGGCGTCGCCTGTGCGTACAGCGCCGCCGATATGAGCGGGTGCGCGAACCGTATGGCGCCGTCCTGCCCGCCGGATGTCTCCCGCTCGGTCGACAGCATCCCGAGCCGGGTCGCGCGGGCGGTCTCCGCCTCGGCGTCCTTCCGGCCCGCGGCGTGCAGCAGTTGCAGCGTGGGGCGTGCCCCCGCGCTCGCCACGAGGAGGGTTCTGCGGGCCTCGGTGGAGAGCATGCCCAGCCGGCTGAGTACGAGGGCGCGCAGCGACGTCGGCACGGGCAGCGGCTCGCCGGGTCTCGGCGGGGTCGGGCTCTCGGCCAGGGCGCGGCCCAGTTCGAGCGCGAACAGCGGGTTGCCGCCGCTGGTGCGGTGGATGTCGCGGACGGTCGAGCGGGGCAGCCCCGCGTAGCCGCGCCGGGTGAGGAGTTCGGAGACCCCGGTACGGGAGAGCGGCGGCATCCGCAGGACCAGCGTCTCCGGGACGGACGCGCGTAGATACCGGTCGTACGGCTCTCCCTGCGGCTCCGTGCCCGTCCGTGCCGCGCACAGCATGCGCACCGGCATCCCGCCCAGGCGGCGGGCCGCGAAGCCCAGCAGCTCGGTGCTCGCCGTGTCCAGCCACTGCAGGTCGTCGGCGACGAGCAGCACCGGGCCCCTGGCCGCCAGCGCCCGAAGCACCGACAGCACCGCGAGGCGCAGCGCGAGTCCGTCGTGGTGCAGCGACGAGTCGCCCCGTCCGGTGAGCGCCGCCTCGAGCGCGGCTCGCTGTGGCGCGGGCAGCTGGTCGGACACCTCGTCCACGACAAGACCCAGGAGGTCGACCAGCGTCAGGAACGGCAGATGGGATTCGGACTCGGTGGCCGAACACCGCAGCACAGTCCGTGCCGTTTCGGCGTATTCCGAGGCCAGGGCACGCAGGACGGTCGATTTTCCTATTCCGGCCGGGCCGTGCAACAGGACACTTCCGCCCCGGGAGAGCTGTTCGCGTGCCCGCGCGAACAGGTCGTCCCGCCCGGTGATCCGCTCCATGACCTGGTCGGTGACCTGGGCGGGTCGGGATCTGGCCGGCTCCTCGAGATCCCGTCGCATGGCCCCGCTCCCCTCATGTCGTGTCCGGGACAATATTATGCAAAGAGGCCTGAGAATTCGGGCGGTTGTGCGGGTGAGTGGAATAACAATCACTCCGCATAAGGGGTTTCACGATGTTGCCGCATGAATAACAAATGACGCGCGTGGGCGGCCGGACGGAACCGGGTCGGCCGGAGGGGACCGGGTCGGCCGGAGGGGACCGGGTCGGCGCGGGGTCGGCCGGAGGGGACGGGGGCTGGCATGCCCCTTCACGATCCCACCCCCGTTCGGGGGTAGTGAGATCCACGTCATGGATTGGACGATGGCAGGCGGCTGTCCGGCAAGGTCCGCAACGAGGAGGGCATATGACGGCGACGACGAGCGCCACCGAGCAGTTCCGCACCGTGCGGGACTTCCTGCTCAGGCACCGGGAGGACTACGCCACCGCGTACGAGGGCTTCGTCTGGCCCCGGCCGGAGTTCTTCAACTGGGCGCTCGACTGGTTCGACGTGATCGCGCGCGGCAACGACAGGATCGCGCTGCACATCGTCGAGGAGGACGGGCAGCGCGCCCGCCTGTCGTTCGCGGAGCTGTCCGCCCGCTCGGCTCAGGCCGCCAACTGGCTGCGCGCCCAGGGCGTACGACCCGGTGACCGCATCCTCGTCATGCTCGGCAACCAGGTGGAGCTGTGGGAGACGGCCCTCGCCGCGATGAAGCTGCGGGCCGTCGTCATCCCGGCCACACCCCTGCTGGGCCCCGCCGACCTGCGGGACCGCGTCGAGCGCGGCGACGTGCGGCACATCATCGTCCGGGCCGAGGACACGGCGAAGTTCGACGACGTGCCGGGGGACTACACCCGGATCGTCGTAGGAGGCGGCGGGACCTCCGCGGCTGAGCCCACGGGCCGCTGGGTCGCGTACGAGGAGGCCTACGAAGCGTCCGCGTCCTTCGAGCCCGACGGCGTCACCCGCGCCGACGACACGCTCATGCTGTACTTCACCTCCGGCACGACCGCCCGGCCCAAACTCGTCGAGCACACCCATGTGTCGTACCCGATCGGCCACCTGGCCACGATGTACTGGATCGGGCTGAAGCCGGGCGACGTCCATCTGAACATCTCCTCGCCCGGCTGGGCCAAGCACGCCTGGTCGAACCTCTTCGCCCCGTGGAACGCGGAAGCCACCGTCTTCATCCACAACTACACGCGTTTCGACGCGGGACGCCTGATGGCCGAGATGGACGAGGCGGGGGTCACCAGCTTCTGCGCGCCGCCCACCGTGTGGCGCATGCTCATCCAGGCGGACCTCGGCCAGCTGCGTACGCCGCCGCGCGAGGCCGTCGCCGCCGGGGAGCCGCTCAACCCTGAGGTTATCGAGCAGGTGCGACGCGACTGGGGCGTCACCATCCGCGACGGGTTCGGGCAGACCGAGACGGCCGTGCAGGTGTCCAACAGCCCCGGGCAGCCGCTGAAGACGGGCTCCATGGGACGACCGAGCCCCGGCTTCAAGGTCGAGCTGCTCGACCCCGCGACCGGCGCTCCCGGGGCCGGCGAGGGGGAGATCGCCCTCGACCTGTCGGCTCGCCCGGTGGGCCTCATGACCGGCTACCACGGCGACCCGGAGCGCACCGCCGAGGCCATGGGCGGCGGTTACTACCGCACCGGCGACATCGGCGCCCGCGACGCCGACGGCTACATCACCTACGTCGGACGGGCCGACGACGTATTCAAGGCCTCCGACTACAAGATCTCCCCGTTCGAGCTGGAGAGCGCCCTGCTGGAGCACGAGGCGGTCGTCGAGGCGGCCGTCGTGCCCGCGCCTGACCCGCTGCGGCTGGCCGTACCGAAGGCGTACGTGGTCCTCGCCGAGGGGTACGCGCCGGGACCGGACACCGCGAAGCTGCTCTTCGAGCACTCGCGGACCGTCCTCGCGCCCTACAAGCGCATCCGCCGCCTGGAGTTCGCCGACCTCCCCAAGACCGTGTCCGGCAAGATCCGCCGCATCGAGCTGCGCGAGCGCACGGCCGCGGGCTCCGCCGACGAGTACCGCGAGGAGGACTTCCGGTGACCCCGAAGCTGCCGGGGTCGTCTTCCGGGGTCACACGGGTCTGCGCATGCACACCCGCGGCCACCGGTCGAGTCCGTGCTCGGCCTCGGCGGCGCGGATCTTCCGCAGTCCCGGGGTGAGTTGGGCCTCGTCGAGGATGCGGAAACCGAGGCGTGCGTAGTACGGCGCGTTCCAGGGAACCTCGGCGAAGGTGCTGAGGGTGAGGGCCGGCAGGCCCCCGGCACGCGCCCGTTCGGCGGTGTGCTCGATGAGCAGCCGGCCCACCCCGCGGCGTGCGGCGCGGGGGTGCACGGAGACCTGCTCGATGTACTCGGCGCCGTCGACGGTCGCGCTGAGCAGATACGCGACGGGGTCGCCGTCGTCGTCCTGCCCGTCGAGGGCCACCCAGGCGCGCCCGGCCCTCCGGAAACGTTCCAGCATCTCGAGGGCGGGCGGCTCGTCGTCGGCGACGGCGGCCATGCCGAGCGCACGGAAGGGCTCGCCGGCGGCGCGCTCGATGTCCTGGAGGGCGGGCAGCTCGGCGGGTGCGGCGCGGCGGATACGCATGGGACGAGTATGCGGGCGCCCGGGAATCCGCGCCCCGCATCGGCGCCTTTCCGGGCAGACCCGGCTTCGGATCCGGCCCACGGATCCCGGCCCATGGATCCCGGCCGGCGGACCCGGCCCGTGGATTCGGGCGGCGGATCCCGGTCACGGACCCGGTCCACGGGTCGTGCCGGCGGATCCCGCCCATGGGTCCGGCCGGCGGACTGGCCCTCGGATCGGGCCGGCGGACCTGGCCCGTGGATTCGGGCGTCGGATCCCGGCCACGGAGCCGGCTCACGGGTCGGGCCAGCGGATCCCGCCCATGGATCCGGCCGTCCGGCCGGCGGACTGGCCCTCGGATCGGGCCGGCGGACCCGGCCCGTGGATTCGGGCGTCGGATCCCGGTCACGGACCCGGCTCACGGGTCGTGCCGGCGGATCCCGCCCATGGATCCGGCCGTCCGGCCGGCGGACTGGCCCTCGGATCGGGCCGGCGGACCTGGCCCGTGGATTCGGGCGTCGGATCCCGGTCACGGAGCCGGCTCACGGGTCGGGCCAGCGGATCCCGCCCATGGATCCGGCCGTCCGGCCGGCGGACTGGCCCTCGGATCGGGCTGGCGGACCTGGCCCGTGGATTCGGGCGTAGGATCCCGGCCACGGACCCGGCTCACGGGTCGGGCCAGCGGATCCCGCCCATGGATCCGGCCGTCCGGCCGGCGGACTGGCCCTCGGATCGGGCTGGCGGACCCGGCCCGTGGATTCGGGCGTAGGATCCCGGCCACGGAACCGGTCCACGGATCGGGCCTGCGGATCCCGCCCACGGATCCGGCCGGCGGACTGGTCCTAGGGCTACGCCCCCGCCGAGTACAGCTCGTCCGCCCGGCTGTTGACCGGCTGCGGGGTGCCCGTGAGGTCGACGACGAACAGGGGGACGCCCAGTTCGTCCGCGCGGACCCGGGCGTCGGCCGCGTAGCCCGCCAGTGAGAAGTAGACGGACAGCGCGGACTCGGCCGTACCCGTGAGCCAGAGGCACTCGACGTCGCGCAGCGTCGCCGGCCGCAGGGACGGCTCCACCTGGGCGACGAGTCCCGTGGCTGCGAGCCCGATCCCGGACGAGGGGCGGTGCTCGGCGCTGCGGATGTCGCGGTAGCCGAGCCAGCGCAGATACAGCGCGACGGCGGTGACCGCGTCGCGTGCGGTGCGGATGGTGACCGGATGGAACGCCGGGCGGGGCGAGGCGGCGGTCCGCGGCAGCGGGATGTGGACAGGCAGGGAGGGCGCCTGCCGGCTCCGCGTCGTGGCCCCTGCCGCGACCGGGATCCTGAGCACCGTCCCGCACGCGCACCCCAGTTCGGGCTGCGGCCACTCGTCCTCGCGCCCGCACGACTCGCACTGCACGCTCACCCAGTCGTCGGACCAGGTCCGGTGGGTGATGGGCTCGGGCGCCGAGCGTGCCATGGGCGGCTGGACGGGCGCGCCGCACGTGCACGGATAGGACGGCGGTGCGTAGAGCTGCTCGCGGCGGCAGACGGGGCACCGCACCGGCACGCTCTCGACCATGACCCACCCCAGAACTCAGAACTCGCGACGGTACGTCAGGACAGCCCTCTCATCGGGACAGCCCCTCCCATCGTCCTCCAACGACCCCTGCCCTGACAGCCGGTCGGGCCAGATCGACCCATGCGGGATCGCGCTGAATGCCGTCCGGCGCCTGTCTGTTGACGCTCCCCGCGCCGCCGCCTACATTGCTTCCATATAGCAGAACATTTTTTCCGCAATGTGGAATCTGCGGAATCAGTGCGGAGTCAATACGGAACAAGGGAAGCGAGCACTCTCCGCGGGGCGCGACGGGAGTCCGAATCCGACAGCCGGATCAGGAGTACTCATGGCTCGAATGACCGCTGCCCGCGCGGCAGTTGAGATCCTCAAGCGCGAGAGCGTCACCCATGCGTTCGGTGTGCCGGGCGCGGCCATCAACCCCTTCTACAAGGCGCTGAAGGAGGCCGGCGGCATCGACCACACCCTCGCCCGCCATGTCGAGGGCGCCTCGCACATGGCGGAGGGGTACACCCGCACCCACCCCGGGAACATCGGCGTGTGCATCGGTACGTCGGGACCGGCAGGCACCGACATGATCACCGGCCTCTACTCCGCCACCGGCGACTCGATCCCGATCCTGTGCATCACCGGTCAGGCGCCGACGGCCGTGATCCACAAGGAGGACTTCCAGGCCGTCGACATCGCCGCGATCGCCACTCCGGTCACCAAGATGGCCGTCACCGTCCTCGAGGCCGCGCAGGTCCCCGGCGTCTTCCAGCAGGCGTTCCACCTGATGCGCTCCGGCCGACCCGGCCCGGTCCTCATCGACCTGCCCATCGATGTCCAGCTGACGGAGATCGAGTTCGACCCGGAGACGTACGAGCCGCTGGCGGTCTACAAACCGTCCGCGAGCCGCGCCCAGATCGAGAAGGCCCTCGCGCTGCTGAACGCCTCGGAGCGCCCCCTCATCGCCGCCGGCGGGGGCGTCATCAACGCCGACTCCTGCGAACTCCTCGTTGAATTCGCCGAGTTGACCGGCGTTCCGGTCATCCCCACGCTCATGGGCTGGGGCGCCATCCCCGACGACCACGAGCTGAACGCCGGCATGGTCGGACTGCAGACCTCGCACCGCTACGGCAACGCGACGTTCCTGGAGTCCGACTTCGTCCTCGGCATCGGCAACCGCTGGGCCAACCGCCACACCGGCAGGCTGGACGTTTACACCCGGGGCCGCAAGTTCGTCCACGTCGACATCGAGCCCACCCAGATCGGCAAGATCTTCGCCCCGGACTACGGCATCGCCTCCGACGCCAAGGCCGCACTGGAGCTGTTCGTGGAGGTGGCGAAGGAGCTCAAGGCGGAGGGCGGCCTCCCCGACCGCTCGGCCTGGGCGGCCTCCGCCCAGGAGCGGAAGGCCACCCTCCAGCGCCGTACGCACTTCGACGACATCCCGATCAAGCCGCAGCGCGTCTACGAGGAGATGAACAAGGCGTTCGGGCCCGAGACCCGGTACGTCACCACCATCGGCCTCTCGCAGATCGCGGGCGCCCAGATGCTGCACGTCTACCGGCCGCGCCACTGGATCAACTGCGGCCAGGCGGGCCCTCTCGGCTGGACCGTCCCGGCCGCGCTCGGCGTGGCCACGGCCGCCCCGGACGCCCAGGTGGTCGCGCTCTCCGGCGACTACGACTTCCAGTTCATGATCGAGGAGCTGGCGGTCGGCGCGCAGCACAGGATCCCGTACGTCCATGTCCTGGTGAACAACTCGTACCTCGGGCTGATCCGCCAGGCGCAGCTCGGTCTCGACATCGACTTCCAGGTGAACCTGGAGTTCGAGAACCTCAACTCGCCCGAGCTCGGCGTCTACGGCGTGGACCACGTCAAGGTCGCCGAGGGTCTCGGCTGCAAGGCGATCCGGGTCACCGACCCGAACGAGCTCGGCGCCGCCTTCGAGGAGGCGAGGAAGCTCGCCGCAGAGCACCGGGTGCCGGTAGTCGTCGAGGCGATCCTGGAACGCGTCACCAACATCTCGATGTCCACGACCGCCGACATCAGCAACGTCGTCGAGTTCGAGGAGGTCGCCACGGAGCCGTGGCACGCGCCCACGTCGGTACGGACGCTGAAGGCCTGACGGCACCACGACAACCCACAAGGCACGGCCCCCGCCCCGGACTTCCGGGACGGGGGCCGTGATTTCCCCCTGTGTGCTTCCCCCTGCGGTATCCCCCCCGAGCCGAACTCGAGGCCCGCCGCCCCCGTGTCGGCGGGCCTCGTGTGCTCAGGTTGTGCCCAACGGTGGTCAGAAGCGAAGCCCTCGGGACCGAGTTCAGAGGAAGACTTGAGGTTTCCGTAGCCCGGGTACGCCCGACGGCTACGCGCGACGACGTCCGGGCGCAGCTCCGCGTCCCGGTTTGCCCGAACTAGGCTCAGTATTCGCGTAGTTGAGACCGTGGAGATTGGAATCCGGGCCGCGGCGGCGCCTGGGCGCGACAGGACATATGTCGGCGCCGACGCGGCCCGGACGTCTCGGAGGGACTCAGTCCGCGGCACCCGACAGGCGCTCGACGCCCCGCAGCAGCGCCGAGTGGTCGAGGCCGCCGTCGCCCTGCGTGCGCAGGGAGGCGACGAGCTGGGCGACCACGGCACCGGCGGGCAGCGTGGCGCCGACGGCGCGGGCGGCGTCGGTGACGATGCCCATGTCCTTGTGGTGCAGGTCGATACGGAAGCCGGGCCTGAAGTCCCGGTTCAGGAAATTGTCCTTCTTGCGGGTCAGGACCGTGGAGCCGGCCAGACCGCCGTTCAGGACGTCGAGGGCGGCGTTCAGGTCCACGCCGGACTTCTCCAGGAAGACCACGGCCTCGGCGCAGGCCTGGATGTTGACCGCGACGATCAGCTGGTTGGCGGCCTTCACCGTCTGGCCGGAGCCATGCGGGCCGCACAGCACGATCGTCTTGCCGAGGGCCTCGAAGATCGGCCTGGCCTCGTCGAAGTCGGCCTGCTCGCCGCCGGCCATGATGGACAGCACGGCCTCGACCGCCCCGGCCTCACCACCGGATACGGGGGCGTCCAGCACGCGAATGCCCTTGTGGGCGGCGGCCTTGGCGAGGTCGACCGAGGTCCCCGGGGTGATCGAGGACATGTCGATCAGCAGGGTGCCCGGCCTTGCGTTCTCCAGGATGCCGTCGGGTCCGTAGGCGACGGCTTCGACCTGCGGCGATGCGGGCACCATCGTGATCACGACGTCGGCGTCCCCGACGGCCTCGGCGATCGAGCCGGCCACGGTGCCGCCCGCGGCGGACAGCCGGTCGAGCTTCTCCTGCTCCAGCGTGTAGCCGGTGACCGCGTATCCGGCCTTGATCAGGTTCTCGGACATGGGGGAGCCCATGATGCCGAGGCCGATCCATGCCACTTTGGGGAGGTGGTCGGGGAGGTTGTCGCTCATGAGGGTGCCTCCTCAGAAAGCCGTGCATGCGTCGGTAAAGCCGTGCGTGATGTCGTGCTGTGTCGATGAGTTGTGGCCGAGCGCCGTTGCAGAGACGGCGTCAGCGCGCGGCGCGGGCCTCCAGTGGCAGCCAGTCGAAGGCCTCGGCGCTCGGGCGGTCGCCCGGCTTGTACTCCAGGCCGACCCAGCCGTCGTAACCCGCCTTGCGGAGCAGACCGAGGAGCTCTTCCAGCGGCAGCGAGCCGGTGCCGGGGGCCCCGCGGCCGGGGTTGTCGGCGATCTGCACGTGGCCGGTCCGTGCGGCGTACTGCTCGATCACCGAGGGCAGGTCCTCGCCGTTCATGGACAGGTGGTACAGGTCCATGAGGAAGCGGGCGTTGCCGAGGCCCGTCGCCTTGTCGACCCCCTCGACGACCTCGATGGCTGCCGGGGCGCTCACCAGCGGATAGAGCGGCGACTCCGGCCTGTTGAGGGTCTCGATCAGCAGGATCGCGCCGATGCGGTCGGCGGCCCGGGCGGCCAGCGCAAGGTTCTCGAGGGCGAGTTCGTCCTGGACGGCCGGGTCCACTCCCTCGACGCGGTTGCCATAGAGGGCGTTGAGGGCCTTGCAGCCCAGCGACTCGGCGAAGCCGGCGGCCACGTCGATGTTGGCGCGGAACCTCTCCGACTCCTCGCCGGGGATCGACAGGGCTCCGCGGTCAGGGCCCGGCAACCGCCCGGCGTAGAAGTTCAGGCCCACCAGTTGCACACCCGCGCTCTCGATTGACCTCTGCAGGGCGTCGAGTTCGGACTGCTCGGGCACGGGCGCGTCGACCCAGGGCCACCACAGCTCGACCGCCGTGAAACCCGCTGCCGCGGCGGCCGCAGGGCGCTCCAGGAGCGGGAGTTCCGTGAAGAGGATCGACAGGTTGACGTCGAAGCGCTGGCCTGTGGCGGCTGTCTCGGAACCAGGCATGAGAGGGAGGCTTTCCTTCCGTATAGCGGAAGTTTTATTTTGCTTAATGGAAGACTGCCTCTGGCTCGGCGGTGGTGTCAAGGCGCCCGACAAGAACGCCCCCGCACGAATGCGCGGGGGCGTCTGGGGCGGCTGCCGGGGAGGACGGTTCAGAGCGCGTCGACAGCGCTGACCTTCCAGCCGTCGGACGTACGGGTGAGTGTCATCCGCACCCGGTTCAGGTCCACACGGGAGCCGGAGACCTGTGTGCTCTGGGTGACCTGGTTGACGAAGAGCAGGACGACGGCCTTGTCCGGCGAGGCGGACACCACGGAGGCCGCCGGGTCCCCGCCGCCCGCGGGCTTCACCACGGTCGCCTTCACCACCCCCTTGTACTTCGCGGCCGTGGGCCCCACCACCGTCCTTGTGGTCTTCGCGTACTGGTCGCGGAAGGCCCCGGTGAGATGCTCCCGCGCCGCGGCGAAGTCCCGGTCCAGACGCCGGTAGTCGTACGACAGGACGACGGGCGCCGCCTTCCGCGCTGCCGCCAGCGCCTGTCCGCGCGCCTGTTCGGCGTGCCGCCCCTCGCGGTACTGCCAGCCGAGCACGGCCACAGCGACCAGACCTGCCACGAGGAGCACGGCGAGCACCGCCGTGAGCAGTCCCCGTCGGCGCCGTCGCGTCGTGCGCGCGGCGGCGGGAGCCTCGGGAGCCTCCTCGTCGGCGTCCTCGGAGGCCAGTCGCGGCTCCGGCGGATCGTCCCAGCCGTCCGGGGGTTCGATGAGCAGCGTGCGGCCGACCTGCTGTCCCTCCGGGCGCCGCGGGGCCTCCCCCAAGCTCGCGTCCTCCGCCAGGGTTTGCGCCGTGGACCCCGGGGGCTGGTCGGCCACGGGATCGTGGCCGCTGCGTTCCGCGCGCTTGGCCGCCGCGCGAGCGGCCGCGGTCAGGCTCCGGCGGGCGGGGGAGCCGGTGCGGCTTCGGGTCGTCGGGTTCGCCACGGTTCTCTTCTCCTTACGAGTCGTACGGGGCCGTCGGCCGGGTCGTACGGAAGTGCGGTCAGCCGACGAACTCGACGCCGGACGTCATCCAGCGGCCGTCCACGAGCACGAGGTCGAGCTGCAGCCGGTAGGTGCGGGCCTCCCCCTTGGGCACCGACGCGTTGGTCACCTTGCTGTCGGCGACCACCAGGACGCGGGCCGACCGCTCGTCGGAGCGCGTGATGCCGGCTTCGAGGACCTGGCCCTCGGAGACCGACTTGTTCTCGGCGACGAGCTTGGTCAGCTCCTCGGTCTGCGCCGCGAACTGCTCCTTGAAGTCACCCGTCGCGCCCTTCAGCACGTTCCGGCTGTCCCGGTCGTAGTGGCGGTAGTCGATCGACGTGAAGTTCAGCGCCGACTGCCGGGCCGCGGCCAGGATGTCCTGGCGCCGCTGCTCCACCTCGTGCTGCTCGTACAGCTGGACGCTCAGCCAGCCGGTCACCGCCGTCGTCAGGACCGTCGCCACGGCCAGTCCCGCGGACCAGGCCCGGCCCCGGCCGGTGCCGTCCACGGGGCCGGCCGCAAGCCGCCGCAGCGGGCGGATCGCCCGTACGACGCAGCTCCCGATCACGCCCCGGCCGGCGCTGCCCCCTGTGCCTTCGGCGGTCGCCTCAGCCACGTCAGTAGTCCTGTCGGTCATGCCATCGGTCCGACGAGCAGCCATTGCCACGACTCCTTTCCGAACACGCTCTGTTCGCCGCCCGTCGAGCCGATCTCGACGAACGTTCCGTCAGGACCGGCCGCGGTGCCGGTCTCCGGGTCGTACGGCGTGACGTACGCCGCCTGATCGGCGCCGGCCGAACCGGCCGACGCGCCGGGCGCGTTCTGCGCGCCGCGTACCGACGTCTTGCTGCCGCGCGGGGCGGTGCAGCGCGCGTTCGTGTTCGCCTCGCGCGTGCTCGTGTCCGCGGGGTCGCGTCGCTGTGTCCCGTATCCCTGGGTGCACGCGGGCGGGTCGTCGGCATTGACGACCAGCCCGAAGTGGGTGGTGCCGTCGCCCGGGATGACGGTGTAGCTGTCCGCGACCACCACCGGGAAGGTGACCAGGGCCTGTTCCACGCCGGGCAGCCGCGCCAGCGTGATCTGGCCGCCGCTGATCAGATTGGCCAGCAGCACCGGCAGATGCGGCCGCGTCGACTTCAGCAGCGAGTTGACCTCCTCCGCCGCGGGCGGCGTGTTGCCGATCAGCTTGCGCAGGTCGCCGTCGCTCTTCTTCAACTCCGCGGTGAGGTCGGCGAGATCGCTCGAGAACGATTTGATGGACGAGCCCTGGTCGGCCTGCGTCTTGAGGACCGTCCGGGAGTCCTCGATCAGGGAGATCGTCTGGGGGAGCGAGTCGGAGGCCGACTCGACCAGCTCGTTCCCGGAGTCCACCAGCCGGCTCAGCTGCGGTCCCGTGCCGGCGAAGGCCTCACCCAGCTCGTCGACGGTGACCCGCAGATCGTCCTTGCCGACGGAGTTGACCAGCCGGTCGAGGCTGATGATGAGATCCGTGGTGGGCAGCGGCACCCGCGTGTTGCTCCGGGAGATCGTGCTGCCGTCCAGCAGATAGGGCCCGCCGCTGCCCCGCGGCTGCAGGTCGACGTACTGCTCGCCCACCGCCGAACGGTTCGCCACCATGGCCAGCGTGTCGGCCGGTATCCGCGGCCCGCCCTCGATGTCGAGGGCCACCGACACCCCGCCGGAGCCGGTCAGCCGCAGCTTGCCGACGCGGCCCACCGGCACTCCTCTGTACGTGACCTCGGCGCCCGGGAAGATGCCCCCGGACTCGGCGAAGTCGGCCCGCACGGTGTACCCGCGGTCGAGGAGGCTGTCCACGAGACCCGTGTACTGGGCGCCGACGTACGACACACCGACGGCCGTCACGGTGGCGAAGGCGATCAGCTGGGCCTTGACCGTTCGTGTGATCACGGTTGTATCCCCTTCAGCATGAGCTCCGCGAGCGCGAGATCGATCCCGGGCGGCAGGCCGTCACCGTCCTGTCCGCCGTACCCGTACGCGGCGTAGCGGCTGCTGCACACCGGCGGGCACAGCAGATCGCCGTCCGAAGGGGGCGAGGGGGCGGTGGGAGAGTCCGGCACGTCCGGGCCGTCCGGCAGCGCGGTGGGCGTCGGGAGGCCGGGGATGTCGGGCACGTCCGGGGTCTTCGGAAGATCCGGGGTCCCGGGGCCGCCGGAGTCGCCGTCTCCCTTGCCCGACCCGTCCTCCTCGCTGAGATTCCCGTAGATGCCCGCCAGATCGAGATCGGCGGTGATCCTGAGATTGACGTAGTCGCCCTTGATCGCGTCCGTCGCGCCGCGGGGGAACGGATAGGTGGTCAGCAGCTCGAGGGAGTTCGGCAGATCGTCGCCCGCCTTGTTCAGCTGCTCCAGGATCGGCCGGAGCAGCTTCAGATTGGCGATCGCGTCGTCCCGCGAGGCGTTGACGACCTCGGTGCCCGTCTTGCCGAGCTTCGACAGGGCGGTGAGCATCCTCGTCAGACTGCGCCGCTGGTCGGCGAGCACCTTCAGTGCGGGCGGCATCGTGTCGACGGCCACGGCTATCGTCTTCTTCTCGTTCTTCAGCCGCTTGGCAAGCCGGTCGATGCCCTCGAGCGCGCGGACGATGTCCTTGCGCTGCGAGTCGAGGCCGCCGAGGAACGTGTCCAGCTCCTTGAGCAGGGACTTGACCCGGTTCTCGCGGCCCTCCAGGGCCTTGTTCAGCTCCACGGTGATCGTCTTGAGCTGGGCCACTCCGCCGCCGTTGAGGAGCGCGGACAGTGCGGACAGCACCTCCTCGATCTCCGGGTTGCGGCCGCTGCGGGACAGCGGGATACGGTCGCCGTCGCCGAGCCGTCCGACGGGGTCGGTGTCGGGCGGCGCGGACAGCGCCACGTACTTCTCGCCGAGCATGCTGGTCTGCCGCAGCTCGGCGATCGCGTTGGCCGGCAGCTTCACGGAGTCGGCGACCCGCAGCCGCACGCGCGCGTGCCAGCCCACCAGCTCCACCTTCTCGACGGCGCCGACGGTGACGTTGTTGACCTTCACGGCCGACTGCGGCACCAGGTCGAGGACGTCCCTGAACTCGACGGTGACGTGGTAGGCGTTGCCGTCCGCGGCGGCGCCTCCGGGCAGATCGACGTCATACCAGCCGTTGAACTCGCAGCCGGACAGCAGCAGCGAACCGACTGCCGCCCATGCGACCGCCCCGCCCTTGAGCAGCATGGTCTTGCGCCCCTGATTCATGCGCAGCTCACTCTTGGGCCCCTGGTTCATGCGCAGCTCACTCTTGGGCCCCTGGTTCATGCGCAGCTCACTCTTGGGCCCCTCCTTCTTACGCGGCTCGCTCATGCGCTGGCCCCCAGGATTCCGCCGAGCGTCTTGTCGACCGTGCCCGTGCCTCCCGAGAGCGTCTGACTCCCGGCCTTCGGCAGCTCCGGCAGCGAGTCGAAGAGTTTCTTCAGCTCCTGGCAGTCGGGGTTCTTGCCGCCCTCGTCTCCGGTCGTCTTCAGCACGGAGCACAGCAGTGAGGCCGGGTCCTGCGGGTGATCGGGGTTGTTGCGGGTGTCGAGGGTGCCGGAGGACGGGTTGCCGGCGTTGTGCAGGTTGTCCAGAGCAGCCGGGGCGACCTCCAGCAGCTCCTCCAGCGCGGCCCGCTGCGTGACCAGCACCTTCGTGACCTTGCTGAGGCCCTCCACGTCGGACGTCAGCGACTTCTTGTTCGCCTTCACGAACTCGGACACGTCACCGAGCGCCGTCCCCAGATGCTTCAGCGCCGCCGCCAGGTCCTTGCGCTCCCCGGCGAGCTGCTCCGCCACCTTGGTGAGGCTCTCGTTGAACGACCGCACGCTCTTGTCGTCCGCAGCCAGCGCGGCCGTGAACACCTGCAGGTTCCGTACGGTGCCGAACAGGTCCTGCCGACCGTCGGACAGGGTGGTGACCGCCAGCGAGAGGTCCTCGACGGTCTGGTTCAGGTTCTTGCCCTGCCCTTCGAGGTTGTCGGCGCTGACGCCGAGGAGCCGCGACAGGGAGCCGTCCTTGTTGGCGCCCTTCGGGCCGAGCGCGTCGGCGGTGGTGTGCAGGCTGTCGAAGATCCGGTCCAGTTCGACCGGTACGGCCGTGCGCGACTCGGGGATGACAGCGCCGTTCCGCATCGCAGGGCCGCCCTGGTACACCGGCAGCAGCTGCACGTAACGGTCGCTGACCACCGATGAGTTGATGATGGCGGCCTTGGCGTCGGCGGGGACCTTGCGCCCCTCGTCGTATTCCAGTTCCACTCGCACCCGCTTGCCCTCCGGCGTGATCTTCTTGACCTCGCCGATACGGACGCCGAGGACGCGTACGTCCGAGCCGGGGTAGATGCCGACGGTGCGCGGGAAGTACGCCGTGACGCGGACGGGTTCGGAACGCGGCCACAGCGCGACGGTGAGCGTGCCGACGAGGGCCGCAGCGGTGAGCAGCGCCAGGAGCCGGGCCCGGCGGCCCTGCAGCGTGATGAGGCGTCCCTTCATCGCGAGCCTCCTGTCCGCGGGGTCACCGGGGTGGGGGCGACCATGTTCTGGACGTAGCCGTCGAACCAGGGGCCGTTGCCGAGGGTGTTGGCGAACACCCGCACATAGGGCGCGAGCAGTTTGACGCTGCGGTCGAGGCTCGCCTGGTTGCGTTCGAGCATCGTGACCACGGTGTTCAGGCTCTTGAGCGCGGGGCCGATCTGCTTGCGGTTGTCCTCGACCAGGCCCGAGAGCTGGATGCCGAGGGCGGCCGAGCTCTTGAGCAGGTTGTGGATCGCCGTCCGCCGCCTGCTGATCTCCTTGAACAGCTGGTCGCCGTCCTTGATCAGCGCGGAGAAGTCCTCGGAGCGCTCGGCCAGCACACCGGTGACCCCGTTGGCGTGCTCGAGGAGTTCGCGCAGCGCCTTGTCACGCGATGCCACCGTCCGGGAGATCCTCGACAGGCCCTTGATGGATGCCTGAACCTCCTCGGGCGAGTCCTGGAAAGTGGTGGAGATCGTGTCCAGGGCGGTCGCCAGCCGCTCCGTGTCGACCTTCTCGCTCGTGGTGGTCAGATCGCTGAACGCCTGCACGACGTCGTACGCCGCCACGGTCCGCTTCAGCGGGATCTCGCTGCCGGGCTTCAGCTGCCCGGTGCCCTTCGGATGCAGCGCCAGGTATTTCGCGCCGAGGATCGTCTTGACCCGGATCGACGCGCCGGTCCGGGTGCCGAACTCCGGGTCGCCCTTGATCTTGAAGACCACCTTCACGTGGTCGCCGTCCAGGTCGACCTCCTCGACCTTGCCGACCTTGACCCCGGCGATCCGCACCTCGTCACCAGGCTTCAGGCCGCCGGCCTCCGAGAAGGCCGCGCTGTACTCGTCTCCGTTGCCGATCACCGGAAGGCTGTCGGCGTTGAACGCGGCGACGGTCAGCAGCGCGAGCGTGGTGAGGCCGACGGCCCCGATCACCACGGGGTTCCGCTCGCGGAACGGCATCATGCGCAGCCCTCTCGGCATGCGCAGCCCCCTCGGCATGCGCAACGCCCGGGGCAGGAGACGTATCCTCATCCGCCGCACCTCGCCCGTGCCACATGGAACTCAGGGGTGAGCACCTCTTTGGTCTTCGGCAGCACGATCCGGCCGTCGAAGTCGCAGAGGTAGAAGTTGAACCAGGAGCCGTAGGTCGCCGTCCCGGTCAACTTGTTGAGCTTGTTCGGCAGCCGCTTCAGGACGCCCTCCACGGTCTTCTCGTTCTTGTTCAGCGTTCCGGTGAGCTCGGTCAGCTCGGCGATGTCGTCCTTCAGCGGCGGGCGGGCGTCCTCGAGCAGCCCCGAGGTGGCGTCGGTCAGTGCGCCGATGTTCACCAGCGATTCCCCGATGGGCTTGCGGTCGGCGGACAGGCCCGAGATCACGCGCCGGAGCTGCTTGAGCAGCCCGGAGAAACGGGCGCCGCGCTTGTCGAGCGTCGCCAGTACGTCGTTGAGGTTGTCGATCACGGATCCGATCAGCTCGTCGCGGTCGGCGAGCGTCGTGGTGAGCGAGGCCGTGTGGGCGAGCAGGCTGTTGACCGTGCCGCCCTCGCCCTGCAGCGTCTTGATGATCTCGGTGGCGAGCTGGTTGACGTCCTTCGGGCTGAGCGCGGCGAACAGCGGCTTGAAGCCGTTCAGCAGCGCGTTGAGGTCCAGCGCGGGCTGGGTCCGCGGCAGTGGAATCGTGCCTCCGGGCCGCAGCCGTGTGCCGTCGCCGGCGCCCTCCGTCAGCGCGATGTACCGCTGCCCGACCAGGTTCCGGTAGCGGATGACGGCACCGGTGCTGGTGAACAGCGGACGGTCCTCGCTGACCGTGAAGGTGACCTCCGCCAGCGTCCGGTCCTTGATCCGGATGTCCGCCACCTCGCCGACCCGCACTCCGGCCACCCTGATGTCGTCGCCCTCCTCCAGGCTGGTGACATCGCTGAACACCGCGCGGTACGTGTGCTCGGGGGTGAAGGAGATGTTGACGATGGTGGCGGCGAGCAGCGCCGTCGCCAGCACGGTCACCACCGTGAAGAGGCTGAACTTGATCAGTGGCGACGCGGCGTCCCTGGCTCCCTTGACACTCATGCGACGCTCACCGCCGTTCCGCGTGCCATCGGGCCGAACAGCAGCGTGGCGACCGGCGGCACCTCGTCGGCAGGCACGCCCATGACGGGCGCGACGAGCGAGCCGATGGCGCGCTGTTCGGCCTCGGTGCTGGAAACGTTGACTCCTCCGGGCAGCGTGCCGTCACCCGAACTTCGCGACTTCGTACCGTCGTTGAGTTTGACGGCCGGTGCGGGCACCTGGGGGTGGGGCAGGCCTCTGCAGTTCGGGCCCGATCGCTCTGCATAGCGCGGTTCCTCGCCGGGTTCGTACGGAGATCGCTGGCGGACGACTTCGAGCGTGATGTGCATCTCGCCGCCCCTGAACGTCGCGTCCGACGCCTTGTCCTGCCGCACCAGGCCCTCGAGGAGACAGGGGTACTCGGGTGCGTAGCGGGCGAACAGTTCGAGCGTGGGGCGGGAGACACGGCCGAGGGTGATCAGCCGGTCGCCGTTCTCGTCGAGGAAGTCGTCCGCGGTGCCCGCGACCGTGGCGGTCGAGGCGAGCGCGGCGGCCAGCTGGTCCTTCTGCTCGACGAGGGTGCGGCTGGTCGTGACGGTGTTGCGGAGGATCCTCATCAGGTCGGGTGCCGCGTCGGCGTACACCTCGGCGACATCCGCGAACCGCGAGATGTCCTCCTGGATCGACGGCATGTGCGGGTTGAGCTTGCGCAGATAGCGCTCGACACGGGTGAGGTTGTCGCCGATCCGGTCGCCGCGGCCCTCGAGGGCGTCGGAGAACGCGGACAGCGTGGCGTTGAGCTTGCCGGGCTGCACGGTACGCAGCAGCGGCAGCAGGTCGTTCATCAGGTGTTGCAGCTCGATGCCGACCTGCGTCCGGTCCTGCGTGATGACGTCCCCGGCCTGGATGGGCCTGCCCGAGGACCCCCGCGGCACCACGAGGTCGACGTACTTCTCGCCGAACAGCGTCTTGGGCAGCAGCCGCGCGTGCACATCGGCCGGGATCTGTGCGACCTGCTCCGGCTTGAGCGCGATGTCGAGCGTCGCCTTCTCGCCGTCGGCCCGCACCGCGCGCACCTCGCCGACCAGCAGCCCGCGCAGCTTGACGTCGGCGCGCGGGTCCAGCTGGTTGCCGAGCGTGTCGGCCTCCAGCGTGATGCGTACGGCCGGGGTGAACACCTGCTGGTAGACGGCGACGGACAGGCCGAGGAGGGTCGCGATGACGACGATGAAGACGATGCCGTACAGGCGCAGTCTCGCCTTGTGTGTGACGATCCGCATCGGCCCTACCCCGCAATCCGTACGGTCGTGTTGGCGCCCCAGATCGCCAGCGACAGGAAGAAGTCCAGGACGTTGATGGCGACGATCGAGGTCCGCACCGCGCGGCCCACCGCGACACCGACGCCCGCGGGGCCGCCACTCGCGTAGTAGCCGTAGTAGCAGTGCACCAGGATGATCACGACGGCGAAGACGATCACCTTGCCGAAGGACCAGAGCACGTCGACGGGCGGCAGATACTGCTGGAAGTAGTGGTCGTAGGTGCCCGCCGACTGCCCGTAGTAGCCGGTGGTGATGGTCCGGGCGGCGAAGTACGAGGACAGCAGCCCGACCACGTACAGCGGGATGACCGCGACGAAACCGGCGATCATCCGCGTGGTCACCAGGAACGGCAGCGACGGGACGCCCATCACTTCCAGCGCGTCGGTCTCCTCGCTGATCCGCATCGCACCGAGCTGGGCGGTGAATCCGGCACCGACCGTCGCGGAGAGCGCGAGGCCGGCGACCAGCGGGGCGATCTCGCGGGTGTTGAAGTACGCCGACAGGAACGCCACGAAGTTGGAGGTGCCGAGCTGGTTGAGCGCCGCGTACCCCTGCAGGCCCACCTCGGTTCCCGTGAAGAAGGACAGGAAGGCGATCACGCCGACCGTCCCGCCGACCACGGCGAGCGCTCCGCGGCCGAAGCTCACCTCGGCGAGCAGACGCAGGATCTCCTTCTTGTAGCGGCGCAGGGTGCGGCCGGTCCAGGCAAGGGAGCGGCCGTAGAACGACAGTTGGGTGCCAAGCTCCTCCAGGGAGCGGAGCGGGCGCCCGACGAAACGGTTGATCAGCGCCATGCCTCAGCCCCTCTGCGGAACGATCTGGAAGTACACGGCGGTCATCACGAAGTTCGTCACGAACAGCAACATGAAGGTGATCACCACCGACTGGTTCACGGCGTCGCCCACGCCCTTCGGCCCGCCCTTCGCGGTCAGCCCCTTGTAGGAGGCGACGATCGCGGCGATCGCGCCGAACACCAGCGCCTTGAGCTCGGCCGCCCACAGATCGGAGAGCTGGGCGAGGGTGGTGAAGGACGCCAGATACGCGCCGGGCGTGCCGTTCTGCAGGATGACGTTGAAGAAGTAGCCGCCCGCGACGCCGACCACCGACACCAGGCCGTTGAGCAGCACGGCCACCACCATCGAGGCCAGGACGCGGGGCACCACGAGCCGGTGGATCGGGTCGATGCCGAGCACCTGCATCGCGTCGATCTCCTCGCGGATCTTCCGCGCCCCGAGGTCCGCGCAGATCGCCGTGCCGCCCGCGCCCGCGATCAGCAGCGCGGTGACGATCGGCGAGGCCTCCCGCAGCACGGCGAGCACCGAGGCGGCACCCGAGAACGACTGGGCGCCGAGCTGCCGCGTCAGGCTGCCGATCTGCAGGGCGATGACCGCGCCAAAGGGGATGGAGACGAGGGCCGTGGGCAGGATCGTGACGCTCGCGATGAACCAGGCCTGCTGGATGAACTCCCGTACCTGAAAGGGGCGCCGGGGCATCGTCCGGGCGACGTCCAACGCCATCGCGAACAGATTGCCGGACTGCCGGAGCGCTCCTGTGGGCGACAGACTCATGCGCCCGTCACCGCCTTCCCGTGCAGCGCGGCCTCGCGTTTCGCGATCGCCTCCCAGCGGGGTGGGCGGGTGATGCCGGGGCCCGGCAGCAGGCGCGGAGTCATCTCCTGGCTGCCGGGGGTCCCTCTGCGCTCGCTCTTCGCGACGTCGCCGAGCTGGGCGAGCTCCTGCTCGACCTGGGCGGCGTCCTTCTCCTCGGCCATGCCGATCGGCCCCTGCATCCGGCCGTTCAGGAACTGCCGCACGACCGGTTCGTTGCTGGTCAGCAGCTTTTCGCGGGGCCCGAACATCACCAGCTCGCGCCGGAACAGGAGACCGATGTTGTCCGGCACCTGGCGGGCCGAGGCGATGTCGTGGGTGACGATCAGGAAGGTCGCGTCGATCTGGGCGTTGAGGTCGACGATCAGCTGGTTGAGATACGCGACGCGCACCGGGTCGAGGCCCGAGTCCGGCTCGTCGAAGAGGATGATCTCCGGATCGAGCACCAGGGCCCGCGCCAGACCGGCCCTTTTCCGCATACCGCCGGATATCTCACCCGGCAGCTTCTCCTCGGCTCCGATCAGCCCGACCATGTCCATCTTCTCGAGGACGATCCGCCGGATCTCGCTCTCGGACTTACGGGTGTGCTCGCGCAGCGGGAAGGCGATGTTGTCGTAGAGATTCATCGACCCGAACAGCGCGCCGTCCTGGAACAGCACCCCGAACAGCTTCCGCACCTCGTACAGATCGTGCTCGCGGAGCTTGGTGATGTCCTGGCCCGCGATACGGATCGAGCCCCGCTCCGGCTTCAGCAGTCCGACGAGCGTCTTGAGGAACACCGACTTGCCCGTGCCCGAGGGGCCGAGCATCACCGATACCTCCCCGGCAGGCAGCGTCAGCGAGACGTCCTGCCAGATGACCTGGTGTCCGAAGGACTTGGTCAGCCCTTCCACACAGATCTCGACACCCATCCGGTCCACCCTTCAGCCCGTGGAGCAGCTCCGACATCTGCTCTACGGGGAGAGGAAGGGCGTCCGTCGCTCCGGTGACCGTATTTTTTCGACGAGGCCGGAACAGGCGGGGCCGGATCAGACGGGGCCGGAACAGGCGGGGCTGGATCTGAGGGGCCGGATCAGCGGGGGAGACCGCCGGGCAGGTCGCCGGCGGGCGCGTTCTGCGTATCCGTGGCGTCCACCAGCGCGGAGGCATTCGGGTTGACCGTCGCGTCCGGGACCTCCACCCCCGGCACGGAGGGCACCTCGGTCGCGTCGGGAACGCCGGGCACCTGCGGAACCTCGGGCACGGAGGGGACCTGGCCCACCTCCGTCAGATCAGGGGCGGACAGCGTCGGCAACGGCTCCACGGAGACAGCCGGGACCCCTGACACGGAGACCTCCGGCACGGACAGCGGCAGCAGTGACTCGTCGCCGGCCGATCCCGCCCCTTCTGTGCCACCCACCGCCTGCGTCCCCGGCATGTCGCGTGCGGGAGCCGGCGTACGCCCGTCAGCGCCCGTCCCCCACACCTCCGTGGTCTGCGCGGTGTCCGAGACGGACGGCCGCGGTGCCGTGCCGTGCCCGTCCCCGTCATGTGCGTACGGCAGCACGAACCCCGCCACTGCCAGGGTCGCCGCCGTCGAGGCCGCGGCGGCCACCTGCACGTGACCGCCCGCCCGCGGCCGGCCGCGTCCGACCAGGAACAGGACGACACCCAGCGTGGCCGCCAGCGAGTTGCGCAGCGTCCGCCGGGCCCTGGCGAGCAGCGACTCGACCGTCCGGTAGCTCAACCCCATCTTGACGGCGACCTGCCCGACGTCCAGGTCCTCGGACTTCAGCCATATCGCCTCCGCCTGGCGCGCGGGCAGCTCATTGCTGCGTACGGCCAGCCACCGCGCCTCGGCCCGGTCGCACACCGCCTCCTCGACGGGCACCGGTCCGGGCGTCACCAGGGTCGGGCTCGTGCGCACCTCGGCCTCACGGTTGACCTGACGGTGGCGGTCGATGCACAGCCGCATCGTCACGGTCGTCAGCCAGGCACCGAGCCGCTCGTCGTCGAGGTCCGGCCGCTCAGCGGCGCGCAGCATCGCCTCGTGCACCGCGTCCTCGGCGTCCTCCGGGCTCAACGACCGACGGCGGGCCACCTTGAGCAGCTGCTCGCGGTGGCTCCACATGCGCTGCCAGCGGTCCCGCTCAGCGTCCGGCTCTTCACCCGCCCCGTCCGCATGAGCTGGATGCATGTCCGTCGCCATGAGAGGGCCCCTTCGCGCTCACCCGCCGGTCGTCCCGTGCTTGCCCGGCGGGTCGCGACATTACCGCCCGGTATCCGCGGTTGTGGAGGGGGAGGCGCTCATCGAGTCCTTACCGTTGCTGGCCAGCGGCTCGGCGTCTGTCAGCACCCCGTCACCGGGCAGGTCGACGGTGGGATCCGGAAGCGGAAGTACGGGCTCCTGCGTCTCCTCCGCAGGGCGGGTCTTCGAGGGTGACGGTGACGGCGAGGAGGGCGCGGGGGCGGGGGAGGACGGCGCACCGGATGGGCCGCCGGGGCGCGGCTCCGACTGGGAGGGTGCGGGTGAACTCTCGGGTCGCGCTGTCTCCGAGGCCTTCTTCTTCGGGCTCGCATCGGACGCACCGGGATTGTCCGGTACCACCCGGTGCCCGTCGAGGAAGTACGCGAACCAGGCCCTGACCGTACGCAGGTAGGCCTGCGAGTGGTTGTAGCCGAGGATCGCCCGGTCGAGGTCCGCCGGATCGGAAAGGTCACGTCCGCCCGCGCACAGATAGCGGCCGGCTGCGAGTGCCGCGTCAAAGATGTTGTGCGGGTCGGCGCGTCTGTCGCCGTTGCCGTCCGCGCCCCAGGACGCCCAGGTCGACGGGATGAACTGCATCGGCCCGACCGCCCGGTCGTACACCGTGTCCCCGTCGTACGCACCGCCGTCGCTGTCCCGGATGAGGGCGAACCCGTTGCCGTCAAGACGCGGCCCGAGGATCGGCGCCAGGGTCGTACCGTCCGCGGTCACCCGGCCGCCGCGTGCCTGCCCGGATTCCACCTGGCCGATGGCGGCGAGTAGTTGCCACCGCAGATCGCAACGGGGCGCGCTGCGTGCCAGCTCGGACTCCGCATGCCGGTATGCGGTGAACACGGTGGCCGGCAACGCGCCGCCGACCGCGGCGGATTCCCCCGCCGACGAGCCCTCTGCCGATGACGTGCCCGACCCGTCCCGCACGCGCAGGGGCGGGAGTTCGGCGCGGAACGGCGTGTCTCCGGAGATGCTCGGACCGCGTTCCGTCGCGCTCTCCGGGGCCGGCGCCGATGCCCGTGCCACCGCCCCCGGCGCCTGGGACGCGGTCAGCGCGGCCATGGCCGCCGTCGCGATCGCCGTGCCTTTGACCCCTTTTCCGGTCCTTCTTCGCGTACGTCCTGCCATGGCGCAGTAGCCCCTCCCTGTCGCGTCGCCGCACCGCAGATGAGAGACGGCACGGCTTCCGTCATCTGCTCTACGGCGAGGAGGCGCGGGTCCGTCGCCCGGGTCGGGCGATCTCCGCGACCCGCATGACCGCGGCCGTCCGCCATGGGCCGTCGGTACGGTCGCCTCACATTGATGGGATGTACATCCAACGTTCGCTAACGCAAGGCGGCTTGGGCTGACCGCAATGCTGTGCAACTGACTTTGTCCATGCGCGTAGACGCGACCTGATCTGCTGCAGTACGGTCCAGCACGGCATGACGCGATGACAGGTTTTCTAGCATCGCGCCTTTGTCATGAACCTGTCGTCCACGCACGTCGGGCCCGTGCGGCACCGAACCTCAGGCCGCCCGGGCTTCTGAAAGGGATTCAGAAACGAGCGTTCCAACCGACTTCAGGAGCCTTCATGAAGCTGTTCCGCAGACCGGCGTCGGTCGTCGCGACTCTGCTCCTCGCACTCACCGGTGTTCTGACGGGTGCTCAGCAGGCCGTAGCCGCCGCTCCCGCGTATGTCGCGCTGGGCGACAGCTATTCGTCCGGAACCGGAGCCGGCGACTACGGCGACAGCGGTGACTGCAAGCGCAGCGCCAACTCGTATCCGTCGCTGTGGGCCGCGGCAAACAGCCCCTCGTCCTTCTCCTTCACCGCGTGTTCCGGAGCCACCACCACGACCGTGATCAGCGGGCAGCTCTCGCCGCTGAGCACCGGCACCGGCCTTATCAGCGTCAGCGCCGGCGGCAACGACGTGGGCTTCGCCGACGTCATGACCACCTGCATCCTCGAGAACGAGGAGAGCTGCCTGTCGGCCGTCGCGACCGCCCGGAGCCAGATGTCCAGCCTTCTGCCCGGCAGGCTCAACACCCTGTACGCGACCATCAAGAGCAGGGCGCCCAACGCCCGTGTCGTCGTGATGGGCTACCCGCGCCTCTACATGCTCAACGGCACGTGCATCGTCGGCCTGCGCGAGAGTGAGCGCGCGGCCCTGAACGCCGCGTCGGACCAGCTGAACTCCGTGATCTCGGCCCGCGCCGCGGCATACGGCTTCACCTTCGGCGACGTCCGGACCACCTTCACCGGGCACGAGATCTGCTCGGGTGCCGAATGGCTCCACAGCCTGACCGTCCCCGTCGGCAACTCCTACCACCCCAACAAGAACGGCCAGGCCCTCGGGTACCTGCCCGTCTTCCGGGCCAGGGCGGCGTGACGCCCCGGCGGCGGCCTTTGCAGCACCGCTGAAGGCCGCCTGAGCACCACCGCTGACGGCCGCATGCGCGCACCACCGCTGATCAGCCGCACCATCTGATCCGCTCGAGCCGGGCGGTACGCGCTGTGGGTCGCGTACCGCCCTTCGGCGTGGGTCGCGTATCGCCCTTCGGCGGCTGATCGCCTCGGGAGAGTGCGACGTCGGAGGAGTCCGTTAAGGTCGGTCTCGGGAGCGGCCGGGGCGCACGGAGCGCGGGATCACGCCGGCAGGGTGTGTCGGCCGCCCCGACCGGAGGATGTGCCCTGGATGTGCCCTCCCGGCCGGAGGGCCCCGAGAACGCACAGGTCACAGCGGATGCCATGGGGGCACAGTGCGATTGAAAGTGGAGTTCACGACCGAGCCCTTCGATCTCGAAGCGACGCCGCAGCACGCACTGGTGGCGCGCGAGGTGGTCGAGGCTGCCGACCTGGACGCCGTGGACGTCGGACCGTTCGGCAATACGGCGGAGGGCGGCGCGGATGTCATCCTGACCGCGGTCGACGCCCTGCTGCGCAAGACCCTGGAGGCGGGCGCCACCCGGATCTCCCTGCAGATCAACGTGATCGGGGAGGGCGATCGGTGACCGGCATCGAAGACCACCCGTTCATCACGGCCGTCAAGCCGCTCGTGGACGCGATGGGCGGCGAGATCCTGCCGCCGGACCAGGCGGGGAGTGACGACGTCGTTCTCGCCTGGGAGGGCCGGGACGTGATAGCCGTACGGCTGCCGCAGCTCGCCGACTCGCTGGACCACATCCTGGCCGCGCTGGAGCGCAAGCACGGCAAGCCGCTCGCCGAGCTCGACCGCAAGGAGAAGCAGCAGGTCGTGAAGGCGCTGGAGGCCCGGGGAGCGTTCTCCGTGCGGCACGGCGTCGAGACGGTGGCGAGCGCGCTCGGGGTGAGCCGCTTCACGGTCTACAACTACCTCAACCGGGAAACGGGCGAGCGGCAGACAAAGCCGCAGGCAGGGTAGGTGCGTTGGCCGGAATCCCGCGTGATGCCGGCCGCCCGGTCCTGTCTTCCGGCCGGTAGCCGCACCGGGCGGGAGATTTCAACAAAGTGTTGACGTGGGGTCGTCGAGGGGTATTGGGTTATCCCAGCACGCCCGTATCAAGGCCACGGAGGCATCCCGTGACGTCGAGCGCGACGACCCCGAGTCCGGCGACACCCGGCCTGGCCCGGTTCAACGCCATGCCGGAGGCCGAGGCCGCCGCCGTCCTCCATGAGGTGTGCGCCTCCTCGGCCTGGGGCAGGGCGCTGCTCGCCCAGCGACCTTTCGCCGGCGCGAACGATCTCCTGGCAGCGAGCGACGCCGCCATGGCCGGGCTCACGGTCCCGGACCTGGAGGAGGCGATGGCGGGCCACCCGCCCATCGGACGCCCGAAGCCGGGAGACCCGGCCTCCTCGCGCGAGCAGCGGGGCATGGCCGGCGCCTCCGACGAGCTCAAGGCGGAGATGCTCGAACTGAACCTGGCGTACCAGGACCGGTTCGGGCACGTCTTCCTGATCTGCGCCACCGGACTGACCGGCGAGCAGATGCGGGACGCGGTGAAGACCCGGATCGGCCACTCGCCCGAGCAGGAGCGCGACATCGTCCGTACCGAACTGGGCAAGATCAACCGCATCCGGCTGACTCGACTCCTCGCAGAGGGAACCGCATGAGCACCGCCACCGCCGCCTCGGTGTCCACGCACATCCTGGACACCAGCATCGGCCGCCCCGCAGCGGGCGTGGCCGTCCACCTCGCCGCCCGCGGCGGCCGGTCCGCGGACTGGCGGGCGCTCGGCGGCTCCGCTACCGACGCGGACGGGCGGTGCAAGGACCTCCCGGCCCTGCCGGACGGCACGACCCACGTACGGCTCGACTTCGCCGTCGAGCCGTACTTCGAGAAGAAGCAAGCCGAGGCGCAGCAGGACGCCCCCGCGAATCGGGACAGCGGCACCGCCGGCGTGTTCTTCCCGGAGGTCACGGTCACCTTCGCCGTGCAGCCGGGCGAGCACTACCACGTACCGCTGCTGCTCAACCCGTACGGCTACTCCGTATACCGAGGGAGCTAGCAGACACATGACAGCCCATGCCCATTCCGGTCCCTCCCGCCCTGTGCTGCTCGGCCAGAACCAGTACGGCAAGGCCGAGAACCGCGTCGTCAGGGTCGTGCGGGACGGTGCCACCCACCACATCAAGGACCTCAACGTGTCCGTGTCGCTCTCCGGCGACATGGAGGAGGTCCACTACTCGGGCTCGAACGCGAACGTCCTGCCGACCGACACCACCAAGAACACGGTGTTCGCGTTCGCCAAGGAGTACGGCATCGAGTCCGCCGAGCAGTTCGGCATCCACCTCGCCCGGCACTTCGTGACCTCGCAGGAGCCGATCCACCGGGCGCGCATCCGTATCGAGGAGTACGGCTGGGAGCGCATCGAGACCGCCGGCGACTCCACAGGCGGTGACCAGCCCAGGCACTCCTTCGTACGCAAGGGCCAGGAGACGCGTCTCACCCAGATCACCTTCGACGGCGAGCGGTGGGAGGTCGTCTCCGGCCTCAAGGACCTCGTCGTGATGAACACGACCAACTCCGAGTTCTGGGGCTACGTCAAGGACAAGTACACGACGCTCCCGGAGGCGTACGACCGGATCCTCGCCACCCAGGTCTCCGGCCGCTGGCGGTTCAACTGGACTGCCGACGAACAGGACATGCCCGACTGGGAGACGTCGTACGAGCAGGTCAAGCGGCACATGCTGGAGGCCTTCGCGGAGACGTACTCGCTGTCGCTGCAGCAGACCCTCTACCAGATGGGCGCGCGGATCATCGACAACCACGGCGAGATCGACGAGGTCCGCTTCTCGCTCCCGAACAAGCACCACTTCCTCGTCGACCTCGAGCCGTTCGGCCTGAAGAACGACAACGAGGTGTACTTCGCCGCCGACCGGCCGTACGGCCTCATCGAGGCGACCATCCTGCGGGACGGGTGCGAGGCGCACATCCCGGTGGACCTCACCAACCTCTAGGCATCCAGGAGTTCCTGCCGTGGCAGCTTCGCAGTACGCCCAAGGTGTCGAGCGCATCGTCATCGAGAACTGCGCCGTCGCGACCGTCGACGCGGACGACACCGAGTACGCCTCGGGCCATGTGGTCGTCGCCGGGAGCACGATCGAGTCGGTGGGTCCGGGCAAGGCTCCGGAGAATCTCGAGAACGTGGTCCGCCGCATCGACGGCACCGGTCATCTGGCCACTCCGGGCCTGGTCAACACCCACCACCACTTCTACCAGTGGATCACCCGCGGCCTGGCCACCGACCACAACCTCTTCAACTGGCTCGTCGCGCTCTACCCGACCTGGGCGCGCATCGACGAACAGATGGTGTACGCGGCCGCGCAGGGGTCCCTGGCCATGATGGCCCGCGGCGGCGTCACCACCGCCATGGACCACCACTACGTCTTTCCGCGCGGCGCCGGCGACCTGTCCGGCGCCATCATCCGGGCCGCCTCCGAGACGGGCGTCCGCTTCACACTGGCGCGCGGCTCCATGGACCGCGGCGAGTCGGACGGCGGACTGCCGCCGGACTTCGCCGTCGAGACCCTCGAGGGCGCGCTGGCCGCGACCGAGGAGACCGTCGACCGGTACCACGACGCGTCGTTCGGCGCGATGACGCAGATCGCTGTCGCCCCGTGCTCGCCCTTCTCCGTCACCACCGAACTCCTCCGGGAAGGCGCGGAGTTGGCCCGCCGCAAGGGCGTACGCCTGCACACCCACGGCAGCGAGACGGTGGAGGAGGAGAAGTTCTGCCACGAGCTGTTCGGCATGGGCCCCACCGACTACTTCGAGTCGACCGGCTGGCTCGGCGAGGACGTGTGGATGGCGCACTGCGTCCACATGAACGACTCGGACATCGCCGCGTTCGCCCGTACGAGGACGGGGGTCGCCCACTGCCCGTCGTCCAACGCCCGCCTGGCCGCCGGGATCGCGCGCGTCCCCGACATGCTCGCGGCCGGCGTCCCGGTCGGTCTGGGGGTGGACGGCACCGCGTCCAACGAGTCCGGCGAACTCCACACCGAGCTGCGCAACGCGCTGCTGATCAACCGCCTCGGGCCGCACCGGGAAGCCGCCCTGAACGCGCGCCAGGCCCTGCGCCTCGGGACGTACGGAGGCGCCCAGGTTCTGGGCAGGGCCGCCGAGATCGGCTCCCTGGAGCCGGGCAAGCTCGCCGACCTGGTGCTCTGGAAGCTCGACACGCTCGCCCACGCGTCCATCGCCGACCCGGTGACCGCCCTCGTCTTCGGCGCCGCGGCCCCGGTCACGCTCTCCCTGGTGGGCGGCCGCCCGGTCGCCGAAAACGGCCGGCTGCTGCACGTCGACGAGGACGCCATCGCCCGCTCCACGCGGCACGAGGCACAGCGCCTGGCGAGGATCGCCGCGGAGCGATGATCGGCCCCCATGCCGTGCCTATCGGCCAGGGAGCGATCGCGGCAGCCCGAAGCATGGCAGCACGTTGTTGTCGAAGCGGGTGAAGGCTCAGATCCGGTCGCCGGTGAGGGGTTGTCCCGAAGGACTCAGTCGGGCTGGCCTTCGGTGCCTCGGCGGGTCTGGGCCAGCCACTCCTGCGCGGGCTCGGCGTCGCCGTATTCGTCATGCCAGTTCCACCATTCGTACGGCGGGGTCTGGGGATAGCCCTCGGGCGAGTCCTCCCAGGTCTCCTGCCGTCCGAGCGCCGTCATGTCGAGGTAGCTCCAGAGGCTCCCCATCGCCTCGTCACCGCGGGCGTTGATGAAGTAGGTGCGGAACACTCTGTCGCCATCGCGGATGAACGCGTTCGTGCCGTGCCACTCGTCCACACCGAAATCGGTGTCGAAATCGTCGGTGATCGTGTACCAGGGCATCGTCCAGCCCATCCGCGCCTTCACACGCTCGATCTCCGGCTGTGGCGCGCGCGAGACGAAGGCGAGAGTGGTGTCGCGGGCGTTCAAGTGGGCGAGGTGGCCGACCTGGTCAGCCAGCATGGAGCAGCCGCGGCAGGCGTGGTCGGGCCAGCCGTAGACGCCGGGCTCGAAGAAGGCGCGGTAGACGATCAGCTGACGGCGACCCTCGAACAGGTCGAGCAGACTCGTCCTACCCTCGGGTCCGTCGAACTCGTACTCCTTCTCCACTGCCAGCCACGGCATCCGCCGGCGCTTGGCGGCCAGTGCGTCACGGGCGCGCGTCAGCTGCTTCTCTTCCACGAGCAGCTGCTGGTGCGCGGCCTCCCACTCCTTCTGCGAAACGATCGAGGGTGTCTTCACTGTGACGTTCACCTTCCAGTCATCGGCCGGGCTCATACGGATGAGCGCGCACCGGCGCGCTCATCCCGCTGTGAAGGTCACCGCCCCGTCGCCTCCGCAGGCCCCGTGAACTGCACGATGTCGTCGGACGCCACATCGTGCAGCCGGACGGCCAGATCCTCCAGGGCGCGGCTGGCGGCCAGCTCGTCGCCGATCTCCGCCACCGGCCGGTCGATCGGGTTCCGCCTCGCCACCCCGGTACCGGTGACCTCGTGGGTCTCGGGTGTGTCGAGCACGGCGCGGGCGCGGGTCTTGTCGCCCTCCTCGGAGATGTAGACCTTCACGTTCCACTGCTTGGATTCCATCGTGATCACCTCTGTACGGAGGCGGGGCCCCGGGCGTGGCCCCGGCTCTGCGGCCTCGTACTCCCAGCGTGCGCCGGACCGCGCGACGGGGCCAGAGGTGACGGCGGTCCGGCGGCCGGCCTTCCGGCCGCCTTGCCGGAGGCGTCGCGTGGCAGCCGCCGATAATCGGTGGCCTCGCCGGCCCGACCCCAGCACAGTGGCCGCATGACGACATCCGACGCCACGTTCTTACCGGGCCTCGAGCTCTCGCGGATCCTGTACGAGGAGGCTGTGCGGCCCCTCCTGGCCGAGGCGTTTCCCGGCCTGCGGTACGCCGCCGCCCGGGTCGGTACGGGCTCGGAGGTGCTCGGCTTCGACACGGCACGGTCGGCCGACCACGAGTGGGGGCCGCGGCTGCAGCTGTTCCTGGCGCCCGAGGACGCGGCGGCAGGCGCCGCCGCCGTCCACCGTCTCCTCGCGGAGCGGCTGCCCAAGCACGTACGCGGCTGGCCCACGCACTTCCGCCGCCGGGACGACGATCCGCTGGACCCGGTCTCGGGACATATGGAACCGACGGACGGTCCGGTGGACCACCGGGTCTCGGTCGACGACACCGGCGGCTGGCTGACCGCGCAGTTCGGCCTCGATCCGCTGGCCGGCGAACCGACCGCCCGCGACTGGCTGGTGATGCCGCAGCAGAAACTCGCCGAGGTCACCTCCGGCGCGGTGTACCACGACGGGCCCGGCACGCTCACGGCAGCGCGGCGGCGGCTGGAGTGGTACCCGGACCAGGTATGGCGCTATCTGCTGGCCTGCCAGTGGCAGAGGCTCTCCCAGGAGGAGGCGTTCGTCGGCCGTTGCGCCGAGGCCGGGGACGAGCTCGGCTCGGCGGTGGTCGCCGCCCGGCTCGTACGCGACCTGATGCGGCTGTGCCTGCTGCTGGAGCGCAGGTCCGCGCCGTACAGCAAATGGCTGGGGAGCGCATTCGCCCGGCTCGCCGTAGCGGAACGGCTCACCCCGTCGCTGCGGGGCGCCCTGGCGGCGACGGAGTACCGGGAGCGGGAACGCCATCTGTGCGACGCCTACGAGACGGTCGCCGCGCTGCAGAACGAGACCGGGCTGGCACGTCCCGTGGACCCCGGGCGCCGGCGCTACCACTCACGGCCTTTCCTCGTCCTGCACGCCGAACGATTCGCCGGGGCGCTGGCGGACACCGTCACCGACCCGGACCTGCGGTCCCTGCCGCTGACCGGCGGCGTGGACCAATGGGCGGACAGTACGGACTTCATCGGGCAGCAGGGCCCGATCCGTGCGGCGGTGAAGGCCTTTGCGTGAAGCGAGCGTGACGCGGCCGTGTCAGAGGCCCAGCTCCTCGGGACGGTCGGCCAGTGCCCGGAGAACGGGCCTGTCACGGCTTCCCTTTCGGCGGTGTACGGGCTTGTGGCCTCACGGGGCTGAGCGCTTGCTTACCATCTTTTTGTACCGTACAGCCGTCCTGAATGTGAGCCGCTCCCGGAGCGGGAGGGGCCGCCCCCCCATTTGCCGGTCGGTCTTACACGCGCCGCGGAGACGCCAGCAGATAGCGGGCGCCCGTGCGCGGTTCCGTGTACTCGCCGACCTGCCAGCCGGCCTGTTCCAGTGCGGCCGTGCAGGCCCGGCGGCCCTCGGGGGCGGGATGGCGTACGCCGACCGCCTCCGGTTGCGGGGTGCTGGTCACGCGGTAGCCCTCGCCGTCCGGAGTCGCGGGCGGGCAGCCCGCCGCCTCCAGGGCCAGCGCTGCGGCCTGCACCAGATGTGTGCGCTCCCAGCCGCAAGGGCGGTCGGTCGAGCCGTCCGGATTGGTGATCCGGCGCATCTCGATCAGCCCCTGCCAGGCGCCGCGGACCTCATGGATCCGGGCCGGTCCGCCGTCCTCGGGCGCCTCCTCGCCGCCGAGCCGTGCGGCGAACACGCCCGGTTTCTGCTCCGGAACGGGCGGCGGCTCGTCGGCTCGGTCCGGCGTCTCCGGCTGCTCGCGCAGCCGGTGGCCGGCCGCCGTCAGGAAGTAGTCGTGCGGCGGCCGCGGGTGCCGGAAGGCCAGCCGCAGCCGCACCAGGCCCGTGAGCTGCGCCTCCGTGCCCTGGATACGCCCGGTCACGGAATCGGCAGCCTGAATGATGCGCCGCTGCACGGCGGTCGGCGGTCGCGCCACAGCCACCACCTCCCTGTCATGCGGCACCCGCCCCCGGCCCCCACCAGGTGCCCCCGGCTTCTGCAGCCTACGACTGGGGTCTGACATTCCAGGCGGCCACGACAGGGCGCCCGTGTTCCGTGCCCAGCCGGCACAGCGTCCCCGTCGCGATCTGGAACAGGGCACCACCGGACGGCGGCAGCCCCAGCCGCCGCGCGGCCAGTACCCGCAGAAAGTGGGAGTGGGCCACCACGGCGACATTGCCCTCGCAGTCGGCGAGGGCCGCGTCCACCTTGGCCAGCATCCGGTCGGCCCGCGCACCGATCTGCTCCGGGCTCTCACCCGGGTGCCCGTCCGGCCCGGGCACGACCCCGTCGGTGAACAGAAACCAGTCGGGCCGGGTGCCCTGGATCTCGGGGGTCGTCATGCCCTCGTAGCCGCCGTAGTCCCACTCGCACAGATCCGGATCGATCCGCGCCTCGTGCAGACCCGCGAGCTGAGCCGTCTCCCGGGCACGCTTCATCGGGCTGACGAACACGGCCTCGATCCGGTACGAGGCAAGAAGCGGCCCCAGCCGGCGGGCCTGCTCCCTGCCGTTGTCGGTGAGGGGAATGTCGGTCCAGCTGGTGTGCTGCCCCGAGCGCGACCACTCGGTCTCCCCGTGGCGGACAAGGAGCAGATCACCCATGTTCGCGATCCTGTTCTGTCGGTACGAGCCGGGCCGGCCCTCGGCGTGCTGCGTTCGGTGCCCGGCCGATCATCACCGAGGCTACTGCCGGTATCCGCTCAGAAAGCGTCCGATGCGGCTGATCGCCGCGTCCAGGTCGTCGGCGTACGGCAGAGTCAGGATGCGGAAGTGGTCCGGGCGCGGCCAGTTGAAGCCCGTGCCCTGGACGACCTGGATCTTCTCGCGCAGCAGCAGGTCCAGGACGAACTTCTCGTCATCGTGAATGGCGTAGACCTTCGGGTCCAGCCGGGGGAAGGCGTAGAGGCTGCCCTTCGGCTTGACGCAGGAGACGCCGGGGATCTCGTTGAGCTTCTCCCAGGCGCGGTTGCGCTGTTCGTGCAGCCGGCCGCCGGGCGCGGTGAGCTCGTGGATGGACTGGCGGCCGCCGAGCGCGGCCTGGATGGCGTACTGGGCGGGCGCGTTGGGGCACAGCCGCATGGAGGCCAGCATGGTCAGGCCCTCCAGGTAGTCCTTGGCGTGCTGCTGCGGTCCCGTCACGACCAGCCACCCCGAGCGGAAACCCGCCACGCGGTACGTCTTCGACAGGCCGCAGAAGGTGAGGACCACCAGATCCGGGGCGAGGGCGGCGGCCGAGTGGTGCACGGCGTCGTCGTAGAGGATCTGGTCGTAGATCTCGTCCGCGAAGACCATGAGGCCGTGGCGGCGGGCCAGGTCGAGGATGCCCTCGATGATCTCCTTCGGATAGACCGCGCCGGTCGGGTTGTTGGGGTTGATGATGACCACGGCTTTGGTGCGGTCGGTGATCTTCGAGGCCATGTCGTCGAGGTCCGGGTACCAGTCGGCGGACTCGTCGCAGATGTAGTGGACCGCCTTGCCGCCGGCGAGGGTGGTGACCGCCGTCCAGAGCGGGAAGTCGGGGGCAGGGATGAGGACTTCGTCGCCGTCTTCCAGGAGCGCCTGTACGGCCATCGACACCAGCTCGGAGACGCCGTTGCCGAGGAACACGTCGTCCACGCCGACGTCGAGGCCGAGCGCCTGGTAGCGCTGGGCCACGGCGCGCCGGGCGGAGAGGATGCCGCGCGAGTCCGTGTAGCCGTGCGCCTGGGGCAGCATCCGGATCATGTCCTGGACGATCTCCTCCGGCGCCTCGAACCCGAAGAGCGCGGGGTTGCCGGTGTTGAGGCGCAGCACGCTGTGCCCGGCCTCCTCCAGCGCGTTGGCGTGCTCGATGACCGGGCCACGGATCTCGTAACAGACCTCGCTGAGCTTGCTCGACTGCCGGAACTCCATGCGCTGCCGCCCCTCTGGTTCGTGTGTTGCTTGGTTTTACCAAGTGGTCACTTGGAAAGTCCAACAACTTGTCTAGACTGCGTCGCATGTCACCGCGCCGAAGCTACGACCAGTACTGTCCAGCCGCCCGGGCCCTCGACGTCGTCGGCGACCGCTGGACCCTCCTGATCGTCCGGGAACTGCTGGCCGGCCCGCGACGTTACACCGACCTGCACGCGGACCTGCCCGGCGTCAGCACCGACGTACTGGCGTCCCGGCTGCGGGACATGGAACGCGACGGCCTGACGACGCGCCGCCGACTGGCTCCACCGGGTGCGGCGTACGTGTACGAACTCACCGCTCGTGGAAGGGAGTTGCTGCCGGTCCTGCAGGCCCTCGGCGAGTGGGGCGCGCCTGCGCTGGAAGAGCGCCGGCCCACCGACGCGGTGCGGGCCCACTGGTTCGCGCTGCCTCTGCTGCGGTGCCTGGAGGAGGCCGACCTGGGCGAGGGCCTCATCCAGGTGCGGCTGGGGGAAGGGGAGTTCCACGTACGCGTGGGGGAATCGGCCGGCGACCGTGCGGTCTACGGCGACGGTCCCGCGCCGGAGGGGGCCGATGCCCGGATCTCGCTGGACGCGGAGACGTGCACGGCGCTGAGCCGGGGGGCGTTGCGGCTGCGGGATGCGGTGCGGGAGGGACGTATCGATGTGACGGGCGAGGGGACGTTCGCGAAGGCGTTGCGGGAATGATCAGCCCGTCCGGCGTTGGCAGACGGTCTCGCCGGCGGGCTTGTCCGGCTTCGGATAGCGCAGGCCCGTGGAGATCACATCGGTACCCCGTCGCCGGCCTCCGAGCCGCGGACTATCTCCCGGCCCTGCACCGTGACGGCCCGCAGCAGCACGCCGTAGTCGTTGTTCACGGCGCGGTCGGCGGCGACGCTCACGGAGGCGCGCAGCTCCTGGCCGGGCAGGACGTCGACCCGGTACCAGCGGTGCCGGCCGAACTCCTCGCGGTCCGTGTAGAGCCCGGACTTCAGCTGCGGTGCTGCAGCGCACGCGGCGGCACCCTCCACCGCGACAGGCGTCACCACAGGATCGGCCGCCCTGTCCACCAATATCCCGACCCGGTCGATGAGTTCGTCGGTGTGCTGCACCGAGGTGTACGTATCGCCGGTGGCCTCGGCGATGCAGCTCAGCTGGGCACGGATCTTGGCGTTGGGTACGAGCCCGAGCGTGTCGATGGTGAGATGGACGCCCTTGGCCGCGATCTCGCGCGCCACCTCGCACGGGTCGAGTGGGGCGCAGGTGTCCTCATCGTCACTGATGAGCACGATACGGCGCGATCCGTTGCCGCCCACGAGTCGCCGCACGTGACGCCGCTGTTCGCCGTCCGGGCGTACTAGATCGCGGGTGGGGCGGTACGGGTGTAGGGAACGCCCGTGCTGGTTCCGGCCGGTGTGGTGACGGTGATGTCGAGGATGCCGGCCGGGCCAGGCGGTGCGACGGTGGCAAGGAGAGCATCGGAGACGACGGTGAACGCGGCCGGGGTGGTTCCGTACCGGACCTGGGTGGTGGCGGTGAGGCCGGTCCCCGTGAGCGTCACGGTGTTGCCGCCTGCCGTCGGCCCCTGGTTCGGTGTTGCGGCGCTCAAGGTCGGCGAGTTGAGGCGGGTATAGGTGGCGGCGCCGCTTGTGCCACCGGGCGTGGTGACGCTGACTGCGACGGTCCCGGCGGCTCCGGCGGGGGCGATGGCGTCGATCTGGTCGTCGGACACGACCGTGAAGGAGGCGGCCGGAGTCGAGTCGAAGCTGACCGCGGTGGCCGCAAGGAACCCGGAGCCGGTCAGCGTGATCGTGTTGCCGCCTGTGGTGGGTCCGGCCGAGGGAGTCAACGCGGAGACGACGGGGAGAGGCAGGTAGTGGTAGTAGACGTCGCCGGGCGAGGCGCCTACCGGGGTCACGACGGTGACGGGGACCTCTCCCGCGGCGGCCGCCGGAACGGTGGCCGTGAGCTGGGTGGCCGAGACGACGGTGAACGCGGCCGTGGCGGTCCCGAAACGGACCTCTGTGGTGCTGCCGAGACCGGTTCCCGTCAGCGTGACCGTGTTGCCGCCTGCCAGAGGGCCTTGGTCGGGTGACACGGCGGTGAGCATGGGAGCCTGCACGTAGGTGTAGGCGATGCCGTTGCTCGTGCCGCCGGGCGTCACCACGGTGATGGGGACAGTGCCCGCGACGCCGGCAGGGGCCGTCGTGGTGAGCTGGGTGGACGAGACCACGGTGAACGGGGCCGCGGTGGTCCCGAAACGGACCTGTGAGACGCCGCTGAAAGCGGTCCCTGTCAGAGTGACGGCGTTGCCCCCGGTGGTCGGCCCGTCGTCGGGCTCGACATCGTTGATCGCGGGCGGCGTCGGGGCTGTGTAGGTGAAAGCAACCCCGTTACTGATGCCGCCCGTTGTCGTCACGGTGATCTGCACGGTCCCCGAGCCGCCCGGGGCGACCGCGGTGATCCTGGTGGGGGACACCACGGAGTACGAAGTTGCTGGGGCACTCCCGAAGGTGACCGCGGTGACCCCGGTGAATCCGCTGCCCGTCAGTGTGACGGTGGTGCCGGCCACGCCGGACGCGGGGGTGCTCAGACTGATGACGGGGGCCGCCGCCACTGCTGAACGGTGTGCACTGTGGGAACTGATCCGCATGGTCTTCGCCTCCGGAGATGAGGGTCTCTTTCCCGCTGTGAGACACGTTCCGGGGGCCGGGTCGGACCAGCCGGTGCAGGACGGCACCGCTGGCGGACCAGTCAGCTCTGGGGGCGCCCATCCGACAGTGAGCGTCCGGTGCTGCGCTGCCGTCTCGTCATGAGCCGGTAGGACAGCGAAGAACGACGCACTGCCTCGTCCCCCGGAGAGGGATGGGCGGCCCGCCGGTTCGGATAGTTCAGTGACTCATAGAAGCAGCGCGTCCGACAACAAGGGGGAGCGGCTGTCACCCGCACGAGGGGCGCATACGTGGTGCGTGATGGAGGCGCGCGACGGAGGTGCGATAGCGCAGGGCGCCGCACTCGGCGCTGAAGTACGTCCGCCCTGCCGGGCTGAAGGACTTCAGCGCGACAGGGCGGACGCTTGATGGTGTCCAGCGGACACTTGACGGTGTGCCGTGCGGATCTAAGGGCTGAGCCGGTCGCTTTCTGCCGCGGCGGCGCGCCTTCTGCGGACCGTGTGAACGGCCAGGCCGCCCAGCAGAAGGGTGGCTGCGGACAGTGCGACAGGAGGGCCGTACTCGTCGAAGCCGGTATCTGCCAAGTGGTCTGTCTCCTTGGGCACGCTCTGGTGTTGCCCGGGATCGCGCGGCCGGTGCGGGTGCGAAGGGACGCGATCAGAAGGCTCCGGGTCGGCCGGTGAACCGCTCGGCTCAGGTGGGCCGGGTGGCCCGGGAGGGCCGGCTGGGCCGGGCTCTCCCTTCGGGCCTTGCAATCCGGTTGATCCCTGCGGCCCCTTGGGCCCCGGCGGGCCGCTCGGACCCCTGGCCCCGGCAGGCCCCGCTTGACCGGCCGGCCCGGCGGGTCCCTCGGGCCCCTCGGGTCCGCTCGGCCCTTCCGGGCCGGAGGGGCCCGCCGGACCCGCTTGTCCGGGAGGACCGACGAGGCCGTCGAGCGTCACCACGGAGCTGTCCAGCGTGACCTCGCCGTCGCGGGAGAGCGCACGGCCGTGGATCCAGCTGCCGGACTCCACGGAGATCGAGTCCCGCGCCATGATCGTGCCTTGGAAGAACGACTGGGTGCTGATTGTGGCGGCGCCCTCGACCTGCCAGAAGACGTTCGACGCCTGGGCTCCGTTGAGCAGTTGGACGTAGCTGTTCGCGCCCGTTGTCAGGTTGGCATTGACGCCAGGCGCAGGCGGCTGTGGAGGGGTGCCGATCTGGAACACGAAGACTGCATTCGGATCCCCTTCGGCGTCCAGGGTAAGCGTCCCCGTGGTGGTGAGATCAGTGGCGGCGCGGTAGACGCCTGGAGGAACGGTGAGCCCGTCGACGAGTACGGACCCCAGGCTGCCGTCCGGAGCCTGGCCCGCCGCGGCGGCGTAAGCGTCCTCGAGGTCCGACTGCGCCTCGAACGCGGCGCTGTCGGCCGTATGGGTCGCGCCGTAAATGATCCCCGGCGGAAAGCCCGTCACGCTGCTTCCGGGACTCACCCCGAGATCAGCCTGGACGATGCTGTTACCGGTGTTGGCGACACCCGTGTCGGCCAACACCGCGTAACTGGTGGCGCTGCCCAGATCCACCCAGGTGGCGATCGCGAGGGCACGGCCCGGCATCAGCGTGAATTGCGCCAAGCAGGTCAGGAAAACTCCGGCGACCAGTGCGATTAAAGTTCTGAATCGTCGCCGTTTGGGTCTGCTGAATAGAGCGGAACGACTAAAAATTGGCATCCATGTGACCTTCCGGATTTCAGAAGTCGCTATAACGGCAGAGCGAATAGCGGCAGCAAGGCATGGAAGACGTGAGTGACTTGGGTGGAAGCCCGGAGAGCGTTGCCGAAGGCAACTGCCGATTACATGAGATCACCGATGAGTGCCGTGTTCCGGTAACCATCTGAGTGATGTCGGCGTCCGGGGATTTCTGTCTTCTGCCCGATTTCATGCTTAGTTTTTCGTATTCGTCTGCGCGAAATGGCGGTTCACACCGGACGCCAGGCCGCGAGGCCGACGCCAGGCCACGCGGCCGGAGCCGTACTGCCGGCTCCGGCCGCGTGCCGTATGCGAGTGGGTCAGATGCCGGGGCCGGCGACGTAGGTGAAGGCACCCACGGCGGTGTCGGATCCGGCCGGGTTGGTGACGACCACGTCGACGGCGCCGGCGGTGCCGGACGGGGTGACGACCGACAGGGTCGTGGCGTTGATGACGGAGAAGGGACCGGGGACGCCGCCGAACGTCACGGAGTCGGTGGTGTCGAGGTTGGTGCCGGTGATGGTCACCGCGGTTCCGCCGGAGGTGGGTCCGGAGGCAGGGGTGATCGTGCCGACGGTGGGAAGGTCGACGTAGGTGTACGACAGACCGTTGTTGGTGCCGCCCGCGGTCGTCACGCTCACGGCGACGGGGCCTGCCGCGGCTCCCGCGGGGACCGTGACGCTGAGCAGACTGTCCGACGTGACCGTGGGTGTGGCGGTCACGCCGCCGAAGGAGACACTGGTGGCCGTCGACAGGCCCGTGCCGTTGATCGTGATGGTGTTGCCCCCGGCCAGCGGGCCGGAGCTGGTGCCCAGCGAGGACTTGAACGGGGCGCCGACGTAGAAGAACGACACCGGGTTGCTCGTCCCGCCGGGCGTGGTCACGGTGACCCCGACGGTTCCGGTCCCCGACGGTGAGACGGCGGTCACCTGCGTCGGGGACACGTTGGTGACGCTGGTGGCCGGCTTGCTGCCGAACAGCACCCCGCTGGTGTTGCTGAGATTGGTGCCGGTGATGGTGACCAGGGTGCCACCGCCGGTCGACCCCTGGTTCGGAGAGATAGGCATGTCGAAACCTCCTGATTGAAGGCAGGAACGGGACACGACTCACTGCGGACGCCTGCAGCAAGAGGAAGCGTGACAACGAGAAGGCGGCCACCCATGGAGAGAACGGTGCGAACCACCAGACCGCAGGCGGCGATTGCCTTGAACGGCAAGAAAAAAACCGGCAATGGGCTGCCTGTTTGATTCCCCCGGCGCGGGATGGGCAGCCCGCCGGTTTCGCATAATCAGTCACTCATGATGTCGTTCAACTGGCAAGGAGTTGTACTCGATGTCACCCGAACGGGTGACGATGTGATGTCCCGCTCCCGGTCTTTACGGGCGCCGTGAACCGGCCATTCGGAGAAACGATTTGTCTCGCTTGGGGTTTCAATTCCGGTGTGAACTGGGGCCAGTTATGGCGTTCGCGTCTCGGCGTGGAGCGAGGGAATGGCCAAAAGGCAACACCAGGCGCTGACTTGGGAAAAGTTGCCACGGTCACCTAATCGTGTGGCGTATGCTGTGGTCACTTGCCGATGATCTTGGATGGGTGGGTTAATCGAATCGATCCAGCCGGTGGGCCGCCCATCCTCTCCGGGGGAGTAGCAGTCAGCCTGCTCGGTGTTCCCGCCTGGAACAGCGGTGTAGCCGCTGATGCGCTGCGATGGGTGCCCTCGGTAGAGGTTCTGGATCGGGTCAGCCGGTGCCGTGCTTTTGGGCACCGGCTGACGCGCCCTGGTCCAGGCTTTCGCGGACGGCTGGACCACACTCAGCTTGCGGACCGGCTGACAGGGTTGGGCACGGATGTCCACCGGTCGCCGGGTGTCTCCGGCGACAGGCGCATCAGCGTCAGCGCCTTTGTCGGGAGCGGTTCGGTGAGCAGGGCCGTGAGGTCGGGGGTCCGCGGAAGGTCCCGTGCGACTGTGGAGAGGGCCTGGCGCAGGGCGGGGGTCGAGCCTGCTGTCGCGCCGAGGGTGCCTGTGATGAGGGAGCCGAAGAGCTTGCGGCGCAGGGCCGTGTCGTCGTCGGTGACCAGGCGGCCGGTGAGGGGCGGCGCCGGGATGCCGTGGCGGGCCAGGCGGGCCGGGCTGATACGGATGTCTGCCAGGTCGCGGTAGACGAGGCGGACCGGGGCGTTGGCGGGGGACAGGACCACGAGGAGGTTCTGGCCGTGTGCCTCCAGGGCGACGCCGAGGTCGAGCAGGCGCAGACAGACCGTGAGGGCCAGGCGGGTGAAGTCGGCCAGCCAGGCGGGGGATCGGGGCAGCGAGGTCGTGGCGAGGGCGGCCACGGGGATGACGCGTTCGCCCGATTCCGGGGGTGCGTAGGTCTCCGGGGACTCGCGCAGTACGGCCGCCAGGTCGGGGGAGTCGGCCGTCACCGCGCCCAGCGTGCGCGTGATGTGCAGCAGGCCGTCCAGGCGCGCGGCCAGCATGTCCGCCAGGGCTGAGACCGTCTCGGACGTCGCGATCGAGTAGACCGAGATGTCGCGGACGGAGGAGGTCAGGCGGGCGCTGACGGCCGTCTTGATGTGCGGCGTGCCGTCGAGGGTGGCAGAGGCGGGGGCGAGCGTCCGCAGGGACATCAGGGGATGGGCCATGATCTTCTCGTGGCCCGCTCCCCGGCCGGTGGACGGGGTCCCGAGCACGTGCGCCACCTGCCATGGGTGCACCGGGACCAGGAAGCGGTCCCCGTCCCGCAGCCGGTCCGGCCACTCGCCCGTCACCAGGCAGTCGTCCGCGTGTAGGGATGCCAGGTCCAGCGCCACCAGGGGCCGGTGCTCCGGTGCGTATGCGAGTTGGTCGGCCACCGTGAAGCCGGGCCGGGAGCGGCAGTTCGGGTGGTACGGGTGGCCGTCGACGATCCGCTGTTCCCACCGCCACGCGGTGCTCGGCCAGGTGCCGTCGTCCGGTGGCTGGTTGGCGCGGGACAGGGCCAAGGATGCGGCGCTGTGCTGCAGTTCGACGGCGAAGGCCGCGGCCCCCGGGACGGCGAGGGCCGTCATGAGGCGGGCCGCGCTGTCGTACGCCGTGCCGTCGAGGTCCACTTCGGCGGCGTACGCGGTGGTGGCGTACGGGTCCGCGTGCGGGCCGTGCAGACGGCGGCCGTCGGCAAGATGGAGGGTCAGGCTGTCACGTCCGGGCTCCCGGCGCGTGATCCACGGCAGCGGCTCGTACACCAGACCGCGCCACAGCCGGGTGAGGACGGACGCGCGGGCGCCGGGCAGCTCGGCGGCGTACGGCGTCAGCAGGCCGGGGCGTACGGCGCGCAGTTCGTCGGTGAATGCGGCCTCCGCCTCGGGGCCGAGGAGTGCGGACTCCGCCTCCGGCTCGGGCAGTGCGGACTCCGCCGCGGCGGCTACGGGGACGGCCTCGGTACGGGGCGGATGCACGTTCGGACTCCTCAGGTGCAGAGACCGCATTGCGGCGGCCTACGAAAGGACATACTGATCATCACCAGTGCACCGTTTGGACCGAATGGATCCCGTGGAACCCACGTACCCCACATACCCGGATCACTCCACACACCCGATGCATCCCACGGACGACGTCGCCGAGGCAGCTGACGCGTACGCGGCGGCGCCTCTGCTCAATTGTCTGCTGCGGGAGCTGGCTCAGCCCGCCGAGTCCGCAGACTCCGGCGCGTCGGCCGTGTCGGTCGTGTCCGATGAGTTGTCCGTGCCTCCCGTGTCCGCCGAGTCGTCCGGGTCCGACCCGTCCTCCGGGGACGGGCGGCGTGTGTACCGGCTGCCCGCCGTCGGGCGGCTGCTGCGCGTACGCGCCGGGCGCCGGCCCGCCGAGCCGGAGCTGCTCGTCGCAGGCGTGTGGCACCGGCTCGGCCACGCCGAACTGGTCAAACTGACGGCCGAGGAGCTGCGGCGGTACACGGGAGAGCCCAACGACGAGGTGACCGCCGAGATGATCGACAGCCGGGACGCGGTGGCGGCGCTGCTCACCGCCCGGGCCCGGGCGACCCCGCCCGACGACCCGTATGTGCGCTCCGAACAGTCCTTGATCACCGGGCATCCGTACCATCCGGCCCCCAAGGCACGCGGCGGCGGCCCGGTCGCAAGCTGGCTGCCGTACGCACCGGAGGCGCACGCCCGCTTCCCGCTGGTGCTGCTCGGCGTACGCGAGGACATGGTCGTCGAGGAGGGCGACACGCGGGCGCTGGACGCCCTGGCCGAAGCCCTGGGAGGCGGGGCCGGCGCGCTGCCTCGCGGGTACCGGCTGCTGCCCGCCCATCCCTGGCAGCTCGAACTGGTCGGCGGACGCCCAGAGTTGAGGGAAGCGTTCGCGGACGGGCGCCTCGTACGGCTGGGGCGGACCGAGTGGTCGGCTTGGCCCACGGCGGCCGTGCGGACGCTGTACGTCCCGGGCCGGGGCCCTTCCGGGGACGCCCCCGCGGCCGAGCTGCACGCCTCTGCGGCGGAGCTGCACGCCTCCATCGCCGAGCTGCACGCCCCCACCGCGGAGCAACGCGCCTCCATCGCCGAGTTGCACGGCCCCACGGCCGACATGCACGCTCCCGGGTTCGACCTGCACACCTCCGCAGCCGACCTGTTCGTGAAGTTCAGCCTCGACGTCCGCATCACCAACGACGTGCGGCGGCTGTGGCGGCACGACCTGGTGAAGATGCGCGCGACGGATGCCGCTGTCGCGGCCGCCTTCGCCGCGCTGCGGCACTCCGGCGCCGCGCTGGGGCGCTCCGGCGGCTCGTACTGGGCGGACATGGCGTCGGCGGCCTGGCTGAGCGACCGCGGCTACCGCACGGCGGCCTTCGCGTTCGAGGAGCTCGCCGTGCTGGTACGGGACGGGCTGGGCCGGCACGTCCGGCCCGGCGCGACGCCGCTGCTCGCGGCGGCGCTGGCCGAGGGCTTCGAGGGCAGCCCGCTCGACCGGCTCGCCGATCCGGCGGCGTGGTGGGAGGCGTATCTGCGACACGTGGTGCCGCCCGTGCTCGAACTCTTCGGGCGGCACGGAATCGTCCTGGAGGCGCATCTGCAGAACACGCTGGTGGCGGTGGACCGGGACGGCATGCCGGTGCAGGCACTGTTCCGGGACGCGGAAGGCGTGAAGAAGGTGCCGGAGGTGGGGCGCGCGGCCGGCTGGGAGCGGCTCGTGTACTGCCTGGTCGTCAACCACCTCGCCGAGATCGCGGGCGCGCTCGCCGAGCGGTACCCCTCGGAGGGACCGCGGCTGTGGCCGGCGGTACGGCGCGCGCTCGCGCGCTACGACATCCGGCGCGGACTGCCCGAGATCGCCGACCTGCTCACCGCGCCCAGCCTCCCCGGGAAGACGAATCTGCTGCTGCGCTGGACAGGCGCGGACGGGGCGGACGCCCGCTACCGGCCGGTGCCCAACCCCCTGCTGGACAGCTTGGGCGGAGTGTCAACGTCTGGTTGACACTCGAGGGGTGTCAACTTACGGTTGACACATGACGAATCCACCACGCGTCACCACCCACATCCGCCTCGACGACCTGATCGAGGCCATCAAGAAGGTCCACACCGACGCACTCGACCAGCTCTCCGACGCGGTCATCGCAGCGGACCACCTCGGCGACGTGGCCGACCATCTGATCGGCCACTTCGTGGACCAGGCGCGGCGCTCGGGCGCCTCCTGGACGGAGATCGGGCGGAGCATGGGGGTCACCAGGCAGGCGGCCCAGAAGCGCTTCGTTCCGAAGGAACCCGGCGAGCTGTCGGACCTCGACCCCAGCCAGGGATTCAGCCGGTACACACCGCGGGCGAAGAACGTGGTGGTGGCCGCACACAACGAAGCCAAGGCGGCACGCAACGACGTGATGCGCCCCGAGCATCTGGTCCTGGGCCTCCTGAGCGAACCGGACGGGCTCGCAGCGCACGCGCTCCGGGCGCAGGGTGTACGGCTGGAGGCCGTCCGGGAGGCCGCCGCCGCGGCGCTGCCGCCAGCGGCCGATGAGGTGCCGGAGCTCATCCCGTACGACGCGGGGGCGAAGAAGGTACTGGAACTGACCTTCCGCGAAGCCCTGCGGATGGGGCACAACTACATCGGCACCGAACACATCCTGCTCGCGCTGCTGGAGTTCGAGGACGGCTCGGGTGTCCTCAGCGGCCTCGGCGTCGACAAGTCGGCCGCCGAGGCCCACATCGCCGACATCCTGGCCGACTTCGTCGCTGCCCGCGCCGGCGAGCAGAAGGAGTCATGACCTGGGGTCCTGACCTGGGGTACTGCCCGGGGTCCTGACCTGGTCGCCCGGAAACAAGGATCCGGCTCAGGCAGTGCGGCGACCAGCCGCAGCGCGGTGCTGCGGCTGACGGCTACCCCGAAGGTACTCCCACGGGATGCCGGTGCGGTTGACGTGCAGGATCGCGTTGACGATCTCCCGCAGGTCGTGCACCCGGGCCGCCGTACCCGGCCTGGTCCGTCTCGCCCGCCAGGCAGTGAAGACCGGCTTTGGCAGCGGCACCCGACCCTTTAGGTCCAGCCCGGTCAGCCGCAGGCCGCCCGCAGCTTCCGGCGCAGGAGGAACTTCTGGACCTTGCCGCTTGCGTTGCGCGGGAATTCGTCCACTTGGTGAAGTTCCTCGGGCCACTTCTGGCGGGCGAGGCCGACGTGTTCAAGGTGGGCGCGCACGTCCTCGAGCGGGGGCATGGCGTGGCCGGACCGGAGCGCGAGGAATGCGGCGGCGTGCTCGCCGAGCCGCTTGTCGGGGGCTGCAACCACCGCGGCCTCGGCGACGGCGGGCATGCCGAGCAGCGCCTCTTCGACCTCCAGGGCGGAGATGTTCTCTCCGCCGCGGATGATCACATCTGACTTGCGGTCCGCGATGGTGAGGTAGCCGTCCTCGTCCAGCTTCCCGATGTCGCCTGTGTGGTACCAGCCTTCGTCGTCGAACACGGACGCCGTCAAGCCCGGGTCGGTGTAGCCGAGGCACAGGTCCGGCCCCCGGGTCAGGATCTCGCCGTCCTCGGCGAGCCGGAGCTCCACGCCCAACAGCGGTTCCCCATCGGTGTACAGCCGCTTGTCCTCGGGCGCGGCCGGCAACGACCCGGTGACGGACGGGTGCTCTGTACTGCCGTACGAGCGGTGCGCCGTGAGGCCGAGCCCGGCCAGCCGACGGGTCACGCCGACCGGGACGGCCGCGCCGCCGAGGCCGACGTACTTCATCTTCGGCAGGTGTTCGGGACGCCAGTCGGGGTGGTCCAGCAGGCTGCTGACGTAGTACGGCGAGCCGCCGCCGAAGGTCAGTCCGTCGTCGGCCATCAGCCGCAGCATCCGGGCCGGGTCCCAAGCGTCGACGAGGTTGACCGGCGCACCGTCCAGGACGGGAACGAGGAACGCGGTGAGCATCCCGATGAAGTGGCCCACGGGCGCGGCGGTGATCCAGTCGCCTCGGTCCGAGGGGTAGCGCCGGACGAGCTGGCGGGATTCAAAGCCGAGCGTCTGGTGACTGTGCACCACGCCTTTCGGGTCGCGCGTGGTGCCGGAGGTGAAGGCGATCAGCGCCGCACCGGCCGGATCCGCGGCAAGCGTGCCGGGCATCGGCTCGGCCGCGAGCAGGGCGTCGAAGTCCCGCCCCACCACGCCGACGACCGGCACGTCGGCCACCAGGTCCGGCTGGTGCTCCAGATGGCCGAACCGCTCCGGCCCGACGAAGACCTTCGGTTCGGTGGCCGCCAGGATGTGGCCGAGTTCCTTGCGGCCGTAGAAGTGCACGACGGGCACCACCATCGCGCCCAGCAGGGCCGACGCCCAGAAGACGGCCGCGGCCTCCATCCAGTTCGGCAGCTGGAAGACCACGATGTCCCCGGGGCCGACGCCGCGTTCGGCCAGCCCTGCGGCCAGCCGGCGCGCGACCCGTTCGACGTCGGCGAAGGTGCCCGACCACGGGCGCACCGCAGAGTGGACGTGGAATCCGGCGTCGGGGGCGGCGGCGAGGCCGCGTGCGACCAGGTCTCCGAGCGTTTCCCGAGTCCACCACCCCTCCGCCTCGTAGCGCTTGACCAGATCGGCCGGGATGGTGCGTAGCCAAGCCGGTCCGTCCTGGGCGGACCCCGCTACCGTCGATGGTGTCTGCGCCTGGCCGACCATGATTCCTCCTCTACTTGAAGTCGCTCATGCTCTTGCCGACGTCCTTCAGGGTCGCGGGCCTGCCGTAGGGCCCGGTGAGCTTGTACGCCTTCGCGCCGCAGCGGTACGCGCCGCGATCGGGTTTGAAGTCGGCGGGCTTCCAGCCGTCCGGGGTGGCCTTCTCGACGTTGAAGCAGTTCACCGGGGCGTCCTGCACGGAGAGGTCGAGGGGCGCCTGCAAACCGCCACCCGTCCACGCGGTCTCCTTGCGGGCCGCCTCGTACAGGCACTTGCGGGTGAGCGCGTCCCCGCAGGACGCGGCCGACTTGGCGAACAGCAGCCACGCGGAGAACGCCTTCACCGCCGGCATCGTCACCTGCGCCCCCGGCGCGTATTTCGCGAACAGGTCGATGACCTGCTTCGTCGCGGGGTTGGCGGCGGCCTTCTCGAGGGGGAAGGTGCCCATGAGGTCGGCGAGGTTGTTCTGGGTCGCCAGGACCTGAGGACCGGCGAGCTTCAGGAAGGCGGGGCCGTAGGCGTTGTTGTTGGCGTCAATCCAGTCGAGCTTGTAGTCCATGTCGGTCAGCGCCTGCTCGAGCTTCGCGAGCGAGCCGAAGTCGCCCATGAAGATCAGGCCTTTGACGCCTTTGTTCTTGATCGCCTGGGCGTAGGGCGTCCAGTTGGAGACGCCTTGTGCCGGGTAGAGGTCGGTGTAGGTGATCGTCCCGCCGAAGGCCTTGAGGGTCTCCACGCGCTGGTCGAGGGACATCTTGGTGACCGGGCTGTCGCCGGCGATGATGCCCAGGTCGCCGGCCGAGCCCGGGTATGCCTCCGTGACGGCCCAGTGCAGCATGCCCGCGTTGCGGAAATAGGACGGGCCGCCGGGCTGGACGGAGACCTGGAGGTCGGAGCCTTCGTTCTGGCGCTGGACCACCTGGGCGGGGAAGTCGGGCATCAGGCAGGACAGCCGTTCCTTGACGCCCAGCCCGTCCAGGGCAGCGCTGCCGCCGACGAGGGCGAAGTCGTCGCGGCAGGCCTCGATGACGCGCTGGCGGACCTCCACCATCTTGGTGTCGCGGACGGTCGGGACGAGCTTGCGGCCGTGGATGCCTCCGGCGTCGTTGCACCACTCGGTGAACACCTTGGCGGCGTCCGGGAATTCGGGGTTCTTGGTGAAGCCGACGTCGGACAGGACGCCGACCTGGATCTCCTTGTCGGTGACGCCCTTGGCTGGTGCGCCGGTCGGCTTGCCCGGCCCGCACACGTTCTTCAGATCACCGAAGTCGGCAGACGGGGCCGCCCCGGGCGCGGTGGCCGGCCTTCCTTCGCCGTCGGTACCACCGGAGCTGTCACGGCCGCATCCGGCCGTCAACAATGCGGTGGTCACCAAAACAGCGGCGATGGTTCCGTGGGCTCTCACGGGCTGCCTCCTCGGTGCTGTCGGCCGGCGTCCGGGTCGTCGGCGTGATCTCCTTGGCGGAACGGCGGTACATGGGGGAACGGGACGGTGGGTCAGACGCCCAGAAGCGCGAAGCTGTCGTGCCAGGCGACGGCGCGGCCGAGGCGATCGGTGAGGTGTTCGACGACGGGGCGGTCGACAGCGCGGGTGATGGCCCACAGGAAGAACCCGTACGGCAGGTGCGCGCGGTAGGCCCACCAGGCCTCGTCGCGGGTGGGTGGAGTGCCGCCGTGGGTGGCGAGCCGGTCGAGGTAGTGGTCGAGCAGTTCGCGTTCGCTGTGGGCGCGTTCGTCGGGGTCGAGGACGGCGGCGACGTGGTAGGCGACGTCGAGGGCCCAGACGCCGTGCTGGACGACCTGCCAGTCGATGAGGCCGGGGTCGCCGTCGGCGGTCTCGTACACGTTGCCGGTGTGCAGGTCGCCGTGCACCAGGCACCGCGGGTGGTCGCCGTCGAGCCTGTCGAGGGCACCCATCGCGGCGAGCAGCCGGTCGGCACGGCGCAGGTTTGACGGGACGCCCGGGACCCGGCCGTCGTCGAGCTGGAGTTGCAGCTGTTCGGCGCCCATGTGTCGGGCGAGTGACGCGATGCGGGGCGGGAAGGCGTTAGCCAGGTCTGCCTTCAGGCCGCCCCAGGTCGCGGCGTGCAGGGCGGCGAGCTGGTCGAGGGTTCCGGCCGCCTGCTCGGTGCGAAAGCCCACCAGCGGGTCGCCGAACCGCGCTCCGGCCGCGGTGAGGTCGTGCATCAGCACCAGCGGGTGGCCGGTTTCGTCGTCGACGGCGGCGTGTACGCACGGCGGCGTACGCACCGGCAGATTCGCCGAGAGCAGCCGGTAGAAGTCGGCCTCGGCAGGCGTCGTGCGGCGCCGGCTGACCGGGTTGAGATATCCCTTGGCGCACAGGGCGGACGGCGCGTCGGCCGCCTCGTCGGCGTACTCGACGCGGAACCGCAGCTTGGTGGCGACGGTCTCCAGACGGTCCGTCACCTGCACCCTGGCGACCGCGGCGCCGGGATGGCGTTCCGCGAGGACCGCCGTCAGCCACTCGCGGGACAGGACGACGGCTTCGTCGTGCGGCGCGGGGCCGCCCGGGAATCTCATGACAGGTCCGCCGCTACCGTGAGGTCGAGCATCCGACAGGAGCGTTGCAGGAACGGGTTCGCGCGCCCGTCGGCATTGGGCAGCTTCATCGACCGGCGGGTGTGCAGACCGAGCAGGCCGGCCTTGAGGCCGGCGAACACCTCGTGCCAGTGCAGGCTCTCTACCTGACGTCCGGTCAGTTCCTGCCACCGATCGAGGGTTTCCTGCCGTGTGCCGAGCCCGTCGAGTCGTGCCACACCGTGCTCGACGCTGTGGATGTCGTCGAAGAGCAGCCACCAGCCCAGGTCGGCCATCGGACCGGCCAGGGACGCCTGTTCCCAGTCCATGACGCCGACGACGTGGAAATCGTCGCCGAACATCATGTTGCCGATACGGGCGTCCCCCCACGACAGTCCGGGAACGGAGGCGGGCGGTCGGTGGGTCGTCAGCCAGTCGAGGAGCGCGTGCACGGCCTCGGGGAAGTCGTCGCCGAGCGCCCAGGTCGCGAACCGGCTCCAGTAGGCGAGTTGTTGCTCGTCCCCGGTGGCGCCGTGGTCGGAACGGTCGACGAAGGGCACCTCCGCCACCGGCACACGGTGGATGGCAGCAAACTGCCGCATCGCGCTGTCCCACAGGACCCGGCGCTGGGCGGGCGTCGCCTCTGCCAGCCATCCGGACACGTTGTAGACGGGCATGCTCACCGGCACACGGCCGCGCATGCGGCGCATGAGATAGAACGGCCGGCCGAGGACCGCGGGGTCGTCTTCGTACCACAGGGCTTCGGGGACTCGCACCGAGCCGAGGCGGCGCAGCGCGGCCAGGATGTCGTACTGGAGCCGGAAGCGCGGTTCGAGGAACATCTGGTGTTCGCGCGCGGGCGCGACACGCAGAACGAGTTCGTCGACGTGATCGCCGGTTCGGGCCTCGAAGAGGATCGTCTCGTTGGAGACGCCGGCGCCCTGCGGATAGAACATCCCGGTGACGTCGACGTCCGCGACGCCGAGACGGGCGGCCAGCCACGGTCGCAGGGCGGCGGCCGCGGCGTCCAGGTCGCGGCCTTTGGCGAAGACGGGTGCGTCGCTCATTCCTGCTGCCCCTTTCCGGGTCCGGATTCGCCGCCCCAGGCGGACAGGCAGAACGACCACAGCTGTTCGGCGATGTCCTCGATCGGCTCCTTCGCGGTGGCGAACGCGTAGTGGTGGTAGACCGACATCACCAGCTTCATCACGAACCACGCGTCCGCGGCTGGGTCGTTCGGGCGCAACATCCCCAGGTCGGCGGCCTCCCGCAGCTCCCGCTCGACCAGGTCCGCGAAGTGCTGGTTGGCCTGGACCATCTCGTCGGGGAAGAGCTGGTAAAGGCGCCAGTGCTCGGCGGTGATGAACTTGGGCCCGGAATGGTCGCCTTCGGCGCGCAGCGAGTCGAGTGTTCCGGTGATGTAGAAGCGCAGACGCGCGACCGGGTCCGGGAGTTGTCGCGCGGCGGCCTCGATCCGCGCGGCTTGTTCGGCGATCACATCCTCGACGACGGCTAGCAGGATCTGGTCCTTGCTTGTGAAGTGCCGGTAGATGGTCTGCAGCGCGAGCCCGGCCTCTTTCGTCAGGTCCTGGGTCGTGAAGGAGGTGCCCTTGTCCTGGATCAGGCGGTAGGCCGCGCGCGTGATCGCGGTCATCTGCTGCGCACTGCGGGCCCGCGACCGCTGTACAGCGGGCGAGCGGTCGGTTGCACGGTCCGCACTCATACGTTGGCACCTCCTCGCAGCGGAGTGAGCACGACGATCGGGATGACCCGCTCGGTACGCGTCTGGTACGCCTCGTAGTTGGGCCAATAGCCGACCACGGTCTTCCACAGGCGCGCCCGTTCCGCCTCCGACGCGGTGCGCGCGACGACCGGGATGTGTGCGGCCTTCACCTGGATCTCGGCCTGCGGGCGGGCCAGGAGGTTCAGGTACCACGACGGGTGTTTCGGCGCGCCGCCGGTGGACGCGACGACGAGGTAGTCGTCGCCGTCGCGTCCGAAGATGAGGGCTTTGGTCCGGGGCAGGCCGGTCGTTCGCCCCGTGGTGGTCAGCAGAAGGATCGGCACGCCGTTCCATTCGTAGCCGACCTCGCCGTCGGTCTCCTGGTAGCGGGCCACGTGTTCGGCGCCGACCAGGGACAAGTCCGGTGGCCGGTAGCCGGATTCGGTCATGGTCGTCGTGCCTTTCGTGTCGAGGTGCTTGAGGTGACCGAGGCGCTCTGGGCCGTCATCCGAAGACCACCGGGATTTCGGTGGCTCCCCGTTCGTAGAGGCCGATGAACCGGGGTGGTTCGGCGTCCGGGTCGAGGCGCAGGTTCGGCAGTCGGTCGAGGAGCGCACTGATTCCGATGCGCATCTCGGCGCGGGCGACATGCATGCCCAGGCACACATGCGCGCCTCCGCCGAATGCGAACGACGGCCGCAGTCTCCGGGTGATGTCGAACTCGTTCGGGCGCTCCCAGCGCGCCGGATCGCGGTTGGCCGCGCCCAGGCACAGGTGCAGGACGGACCCTTCCGGCAGGTGCACGCCGTGGAAGTCGATGTCCCGGGTGACGTAGCGTGAGAACATCGGGTCGGTCGGCACCCAGCGCAACGCCTCTTCGATCGCCGGGCGCAGCAGCGCGCGCTCCGCGCGTACCGCCGCGAGCACCTCCGGCCGTTGCAGCAGCGCCGTGAGCGTGATGCCCATCTGCTTCCATGTGGTGCCGGATCCCGCGGTCAGCAGCAAGACCGCGAACGAGTAGATCTCGGCATCGGTGAGCCGGTGCGCGACGCCGTCCTCGTCGGTCATCTCGGCCTCGACCAGGACGCTGATCAGATCGTCCTGGGGCGACTCCCGGCGAGCCGCGACGATGGGCCGGAGGATCTCCACGATCGCCGCGGGGTTCCTGAGCGCCGCGCGGATGTCCAATGCCTTCTCGACCGGCACACCGAAGCTGCCGGTGATGGTGAGCACCGGGATCGCGGCGCAGAAATCCACATTCAGCTCGGCTCGCCCGGCGTCGGCGAAGCCGTCGATGAGCAGATCGACGGTGCGCTCGATCCAGTTGCGGATCCACCATCCGGCCTTGCCAGGTACGAAGGACGGCTGGACCAGGGCCCGGTAGCGCCGGTGACGGCGGCCCCCCATCGCGATCATGCTGTTGCTGACCGCGAGTGAGCCGTTGCCGGGGTCGACCGGGGTGAGGGAGGCGGCGAAGACCTCGGCGTCGCGGTACGCGGCGTCGCAGGCGGCGTAGGTGAACGCGGAGAAGTGCGGTCGGTCGAGGTGCGGCAGGCCCTGGAAGTTCGCCGGTCCGTCGTACCCGGTCAGTTCGTGCACCGTTCCCGGGTGCACGGCGGCCTGTTCCCGCAACCGGTGCCAGACGGGGTAGGGGTCTCCCTCGTACCCGCCGCCGACTTCCGCGAGGTAGGAGCCGCGGAGGTCGAACAGTTCGCGGACGCGGTCGCGGTCGAGTTGCTCGGTCGTGGTCATGGGTTCACCTCGCCGTGTAGCCGCCGTCGACCGGCAGCATGACGCCGGTGACGTTGGCGGCCTTGTCGGACACCAGATAGACGGCGGCCTCGGCACAGTCCTCGGCGGTGATCGCCCGGCCGAGCGGGTGGGTCGCCGCGACTCGCTCAGCCGTCTGGGTCAGGGCCTCGGAGTCGGCGTCGAGGCCGCCGGCGGCCATGAAGTTCGTGTAGGGCATGCCGGCAGGGCAGATGGCGTTGGCCCGGATACCGAACGGCGCGCCTTCGATGGCGACCGCTCGGGTGAGCTGGTGGACGGCCCCCTTGGTTGCTCCGTAAACCGAACCGCCCCAGGCGACCAGGCCCGCGACGGAGCCGGTGTTGAGGATGACCCCGCCGCCCTGGCGTTTGAACTGGATCACGGCGTGCTTGCAGCCGAAGAACACGCCGCCGAGGTTGACCGCGACCAAGCGTTGGAAGTCCTCAGCGGTGTGTTCCTCCAGCGTCGCGCCGAGGCGCGGCGTGGGGATACCCACGTTGTTGAAGAGGATGTCGAGCCCGCCGAAATGCTCTACCGCCGCGGTCACAAGGGCCGCGACGTCGTCCTCGCGGGAGACGTCGCACGCGATGGCCACAGCGGTGTCGCCGGCCTTGCTGATCCGACGAGCGGTCTCTTCGGCCTTCTGAACGTCGATGTCGGCGCAGACGACGCGAGCGCCCTCTTCGGCGAAACGCAGCGCCGACGCGGCGCCGACACCTGATCCGGCGCCGGTGACGATGGCGGTCTTTCCGCCGAGCAACACGCGGCTCACCTCCCTTCCTCTTCGGTTGCGGGTCTTGCGGTGGAGGATCGTGCGATGGCCGATCCGCCCGCGGTGTGTCCGTTGGTCGTGGGTGCGTGGGTCGTCAAGCGCAGTGCCTGGGTCGGGCAGCCCTCCACGGCGGTGCGTACCGCGTCGAGGGGGTCGCCGTGGTCGTGGACGACGGCTTTGGCTTCGTCGTCGTGGGTGAAGGTGTCCGGGGCATACAGGACGCAGATGCCGCTGCCGAGGCATCTGTTCCGGTCGACGGTGACGGTCCAGGCCGGCACGTCGGGCCTACGCGAGGACGGGCGGTTCGGCCGGCGTGAACCGGTAGAGCCGCTCGGCGTTGCCGCGCAGGATCTTGTACTGCGTCTCCGCGGGCAGGTGGTCGATGCGGCTCTTGACGGTCTGGATGCAGTCGGGCCAGGTCGAGTCGGAGTGCGGGTAGTCGGTCTCGCACATGATGTTGTCCTCGCCGATCTCGTCGATGCTGGCGATGCCGTGCACGTCGTCGATGAAGCAGCCGAAGACGTGGTCGCGGAACGTGGCGCGGACGTCGAGGGTGTCGAGGTCGACCGCGTCGCTCCCGGCGTGGTCGCCGAACTTCATGCCGCGCTTGACCCAGTGGCGCTGCTTGTCCAGCACCTGCTCGGCGCGCTCGAGGAAGTACGGCATCCAGCCGATCTCGCCTTCCGACAGCGCGATCTTCAGCTTGGGGTAGCGCTGGAACATGCCACTGAACAACCACGACAGCATCGCCCCGGAGGTGCGTGTGGCCCCCCACGCGAGATTGGCCAGGAACGGCGCGTCGGGCGCGATCTGCGGCACCCGTGAGGAGGAGCCGACGTGCATCGACACGACCATCTCCAGGTCGTTCGCGGCGGCCATCACCGGATCCCAGTAGCGGGCCGCGTCGTGGATCGTGGGCAGGCCGAGCGGCGCGGGGTTCTCGGAGAAGGCGAACGAGGTGGCGCCCTTGGCCGCGCAGCGCTCGAGTTCCCTGGCCGCGAGCGGCGGGTCCCACAGCGGGATGAGGACGAGGGGGATGTAGCGGCCGGGCGCGGCGCCGCACCACTCCTCGATCATCCAGTCGTTGTAGGCCTGGAGACACACGAAGCCGAACTCGCGGTCACCGGCCTCCATGAACAGCTGCCCGCAGAAGCGGGTGACCGTGGGGAAGCACAGTGAGGCGAGGATCCCGGCCCTGTTCATGTCCTCGATCCGGGCGGTCGGGTCGTAGCAGCCGGGGCGCATCTCGCTGTAGGGCAGCGGCTCGGGGCTGAACTCCTCCTTCGACTTTCCTACGACGGCGCTCAGGCCGGAGCTGGGGTAGCGCTTGCCGTCGTAGACCCAGAAGTCCAGGCCGTTGTCGTCGAACTCCATGTGCGGGGCACGGTCGCGATCGGCCTTCGGGACGCGGTCGACCCACAGGTGAGGGGGCTCCAGAACATGGTCGTCGACTGAGACCAGCCAGTCGAGCGAGAGATCGGTGGACACGTCGGCTCCTTTACGTCGGGACGAACTCATCGGGTTTACGTCGGGACGAAGTCATCGGGACGAACTCGTCGCAGTTCCCGTTGGCGCGGGGTCATCTGAGTTCGCCGATCACCAGGTGCTTGATCTCCTGGAAGGCGCGGATGCCGTCGGGTCCGCGCTCGCGGCCGAGGCCGCTCTGCTTGTAGCCGCCGCCGGGCGCGTACGCGCTGAACAGGGCGGTGTTGACGTTGACCGCGCCGGTACGCAGCCGGCGGGCAAGGGCGGTGGCCGTCGCGGTGTCGGCACCGTACACCTGGCCGGACAGGCCGTACGGGCTGTCGTTGGCAATGCGGACGGCGTCGTCGAGATCCCGGTAGCCCAGCACGGCGATGACGGGGCCGAAGATCTCTTCCTGGGCCGCGGGGTTGTCGTTGTCGGGCAGGTCGAGGACCGTCGGTTCGAAGTAGTGGCCGCGCTCCAGCCCGCTCGGGCGGCCGCCCCCGTGGGCCACTCGGCCGCCGTGCGCGACGGCCAGGGAGACGAACCGCTCGCAGCGTTCGTGCTGGGCGGAGCTGATGACCGGTCCCATGGTGGTCTCCGGGTCGGTGGGGGAGCCGACGGTGAGGGACGCGTAGGCCCGGGTGACCGCCTCCACGACCTCCTCCTTGCGGTCGTGCGGTACGAGCATGCGGGTGGCCGCGACGCATGCCTGCCCGGCGGTGGCGGCGACCACGGCGACCGCACCGGCGGCCGCCCTGCCCACGGCGTCGTCGAGGTAGATCTGGGCGGATTTGCCGCCGAGTTCGAGGGCGACCCGCTTCACCGTCGGGGCGGCCTGCGCGAGGATCTGTCGGCCGACCGTGGTGGAGCCGGTGAACGAGACCATGTCGACGGCCGGGTGGCTGGTGAGCAGTTCGGCGCCGGCCGCTCCGGCCTCCACCACGACGCTCAGCACGCCGGGCGGCAGCCCGGCCGCGTCCGCCGCAGCGCCGAAGATCAGCGAGGAGATCGGGGTCAGCGGACTGGGCCGCAGGATCACGGAGTTGCCGGACACCAGCGCCGGGACGATCTTCTGGAGCGCCATCACGATCGCCCCGTTGTACGGTGTGATCGCGGTGACCACCCCGACCGGCTCGTGACGCCGCATGCTCAAGGCGACCCGGCCCCGCACCAGTTCGTCGACCGGCACAGGGTTCGCCTCCTCGTGCGGCATCGACAGATACAGGTCGATCGCGCCGCGCGCCACCGCCACTCCGCCGCTTAACTGCGACCGTTCGGCGAACGCCGTGGGCTGCCCTGCCTCGGCGACCATCGTGGCGACCAGCGCCGCCCGCGAGTCCTCCACGTGGTCGAGGAAGGCGTGCAGGACACGGGCGCGGTCGCCGGGAGGCATGTCCGCCCATACGCCGCGGTCGAAGCTGTCGCGCGCTTCGGTCACCGCGCGTTCGATCTCGGACAGCGGCGTGACGAAGACGTCGGCCACGTGCGATTCATCGGCCGGGTTCTCGACGGCGAGGACTTCCTCACCCTCGACCCACTTTCCGGCCACGTACGAGCGCCGTTCCGGGATGATCGCTCCCACGGGGCTCGCCCCTTTCCCGCCGCGACGCGGCGCTGCGTTCGATGGCGTACGCACAGCCCGGGTCACCAGGGCGTGGTGGTGTAGACGACGGCGCCGCCGTAGTGGGGCGAGGAATGGCACGCGAGCCCGACCGTCGCGGTCTCGCGCTGGCGTTCTCCGGCCCGGCCGGCCAACTGCAGGTAGCACTCGAGCATTTGCGGGATGCCGTGCATGCGCCCGTTGCCCAGCGCTCCTCCGCCCGAGAGCACGGGCAGGCCGCCGGGAGCGTCGCTGTCGATGCCGCCGTCCTGGACGAGGCGGTGCGCTTCGCCGAGCGGACAGAAGCCGAGGGCCTCAAGCCAGAACAGAACGAAGGGGGAGAACCCGTCGTACACCTGCGGAAGATCGACGTCGCCGGGCCCGACGCCTGTGTGCCTCCACAGCTGACGGGCCACCTCAGCGCCGCCGGACATGATGTCGTCCAGAGGCCAGTGCAGGGGCAGCCGCCGCGGGACGGTCCCGCTGCTCGCGTAACCGGCGACATATACCGGCTTGTTCGGCAGGTCGCGGGCACGCGCGGCCGAGGTGAGCACGAAAGCCGCTACACCGTCCACCGGGATGTCGCAGTCGTACCGGCACACCGGATCGTTGATCATGGCTGCCGCGAGGTATTCCTCCGTTGTCAACGGCCGCTTGTGCCAGTACGACCACGGGATCCTCGCCCCGTTCTTGCGCGCCTCGACCACCACCGCCGCCAGCGCCTCCCGATCGGCGCCGTACCTCTGGAGATACTCGTTGGCGGGCAGCGCGATCATCGGTAACGGGCCGAAGAAGCCCTGCGGCGCGGTCCATTGCTGGAGCCCGCGTGCCTCGCGCATCGAGTTGTCGTGGTAGCGCCCGGGCGGGTTGTGCAGGGCACGGTGCAGCAGGACGTAGTCCGCGGCGCCGCTCGCGATGGCGTTGACCGCCAGGGCGACGGACCCGGGGATCTGGCCGATGCCCTGGAAGCCCGCGACGTAGCGGGGTGTGACGTCCAGCCGCTCGGCCAGCCAGTTGGCGGACACCATGCTGACGCCGTCCACGACGGCGTGGGCTCCCGCGGTGGGGAACAAGGCGGCGGTGACGAACCCGTCGACGCTCCCCGGCCGCAGTCCGGCGTCGGCGATCGCCTCGCGGGCGACGTCGACGGCGAGCGCGCCCAGCGGGCGTTCCGCGTGCCGCCGGACGACGCTGTGCGCGTACCCGACGATCGCCACTTGGCGGCCGGCTTTGAACTGCGGGCTCACGTGTCACCCCCGAGTACGAAGGCGGGAACGGCGACGCCCGGGGCCGCGTCCTCGAACGCCACGGTCACCCGGTCGCCGATGTGCAGGGCGGCGTCCGGCCCGTCGAGGAGCCTGCCGATCATGCGCAGGTCGGACTGCTCGGCCAACTCGACGTCGACGAGCACGAAGGGCACTTCGGCGGCGTATCCGGGAAGGGACGACTGCCGGACGACCGTCCAGGACCGCACCGTGCCCCGGCCGCTCATCGGCTCGAACGCGAACGCCGGATCGGTCGTCCGGCAGTGTGGACACGTCTGGTCCGGAGGGACGGCGAACGCTCCGCACACCGAGCAGCGCGCGATAGCGAGGACGTGCCGGGCCGCGGCCTCCCAGTAGGGCGCGGAGAGCTCATCGGGCACCGGCACCGGGCGGGCGACCGTCACGGGATCACCCCCGCGTCCTTCAGCTCGGCGATCCGCTCCCACGTGAAGCCGAGTTCCAGGAGGACCGCCTCGGTGTGCTCGCCGTGTTCCGGCGCCCGGCGCAGCGCCGGCGGCCGCTCGTCGAACTGCACCGGCACGGTAGGCAGCCGATACGACGAGCCGTCCTCCAGTTCGACGTCGCCGACGTAGTCGTTGGCCAGCACCTGGGGGTCGCTGAGCAGCTCCTCGACGGCCTGCACAGGCGCCCACGGCGCGTCGATGCGGGACAGGAGGTCTTTCCACTCGTCGAAAGTCCGGCAGGCGAACTCCGCTTCGAGTTCGGCGACGCACGCTTCGCGGTTCTCGCCGCGTGCCCGCAGGTCGGCGAACCGCGGGTCGCCGATCAGGTCGTCGCGTCCGATGAGCCGACAGAAACTCGCCCAATAGCGGTCCGACTCCAGGAATACGAGCTGGATGTGCCGCCCGTCCTTCGTGCGGTACGCGCCGACGACCGGATTGACCGCACCGCCGCGCCCGGAGACGCCGCGCGGCTTCCCTCCCGCCAGCGCGGCGAGCACGTCCGACGAGAGCGTCCACATCGCCGTGGCGAGGAGCGAGACGTCCACGACCGAGCCCCGGCCGGTGCGTTCGCGCCGCAGCAGAGCGGAGGCGATGCCGAACGCCAGGGCCATCGCTCCGTTGCGGTCGCCCATCGCGCCGCGCTGGCTGATGGGGTGGTCGCGTTCCGGCGGCGTCAGGACGTGGGCCATGCCGCCCTGCGCCCAGAAAGCGGAGGAGTCGTAGCCGGCGCGGTCCGCACCAGGCCCGCGCGCCCCGAAGCCGTGCCCGCGCGCATACACCAGACGGGGGAAACGGCGGGCCAGTTCCTCGGCATCGAGGCCGAGGCGGCGCAGCGCGGCCGGCCGGAGGCTGGTGAGGAACACGTCCGCGGTGTCGAGGAGCCGGTCGAGCAGGCGCGGCCCTTCGTCGCTGCGCAGGTCCAGGGCGACGGACCGCTTGCCGCGGTTGGCGAGGGCGACCGAAAGGTTGATGCCCGTGCTGTCGCTGCCGATGCCCTGGGTGGACAGGCCGCGGTACGGGTCGCCCTCTGGGCGTTCGACCCGGATGACGTCCGCACCCCAATCGGCGAGGAGCGCACCCGCGACGGGGACGAACACCCACTGCGCCAGTTCGACCACGCGCACACCGTCGAATGCGTCGTTGCCCACCAAGCACCTCCCGTACGCCGCACCGCGCTGACTCGGTGACGCCGCCAGGCTAGAGTTTCGCTGCCGCTTTTGGGAAGGCTTCTTTCGTAATTTGTAGAGTGCCATTCTCGTATCTGCGAACGTCTACTTCGCACATGCGCCCGCTCCGCGACGGCATACGGGCATGCCAACGCCCCCGCGCCCCAAGGGGGCGAAGCAGTGGCAGTGGGAGGTGGCACCGAAGGACGGCTTCCAAGCGCTGCGGCACACCTATGCCTCGGTCATGCTGGAGGCGGGGGAGTCCGTGGTTACTTCGGCGCGGTGGCTCGGGCACTCCTCGCCGACTGTCACGCTCGGTTACTATGGTCGCTTCATGCCGGAGGCCGGAGGCCGGAAGCAAGGGGCGCACCGCCATTGACGGGCTACTCGGAAGGGAGGGGTATCGGCATGCCAGCCGAAACTCCCAAGATTCCCTCCAGGGCTGATCGTGGCCGGTTCACCGCGTCGCACCCGTGTGGGGCTGACCGTGGATTGTAAGGCAGGAGAGCCGTGGAGCCTGGGATGATACTGAGGGAGGTCGCTGCAACCCGCTATATCGCGCCCCTGAGGTCCGGCGGCTCCGTGCCCGGAGTCGTGGAGGCGGACGACCTGGGCACCTACGTCGTCAAGTTCACCGGCTCGGCCCAGGGCCGGAAGGCCCTCGTCGCCGAGGTCATCGTCGGCGAGCTGGCCCGGCGGCTCGGGCTGCGCGTCCCGGAGCTGGTGCGCGTGCACTTCGACCCTGCCGTCGCCCGGGACGAGCCGCACCGGGAGGTCCAGGACCTGCTGCGCACCAGCGCCGGGCTGAACCTGGGCATGGACCTCCTGCCGGGAGCGAAGGACTTCACGCCCGAGGCGGCGCGGTCGCTGACCGTGGACCCGCTGGAGGCCGGCAAGGTGGTCTGGCTCGACGCCCTGACCGCCAATGTCGACCGCACCGTGCACAGCTCCAACCTGATGATCTGGCCGACGTTCGGGACGCGCGAGCCCAAGCTGTGGCTGATCGACCACGGCGCCGCCCTCGTCTTCCACCACCGCTGGGACTCCGCGGACGCCTCCGTCGACAAGGCGTACGACTTTCGGCAGCACGCCCTCGGCGCGTACGGTCCGGACACGGCCGCCGCGGACGCCGAGCTGGCGCCCCGCGTGACCCTCGACCTGCTCCGGGAGGTCGCCGCCCTGGTGCCGGACGAATGGCTGGAGGCTGAGCCCGGCTTCGCCGGTCCCGACGAGAAGCGCGAGGCGTACGTCACGTATCTCGCCGCCCGTGCCAAGACCTCCCACGCCTGGCTCCCCACGGACTTCCCCACCCGCGAGCAGCTCGCTGCCGAGGACGCCGCCCGCGCCGCGGCCACCGAGGCGGGCCGTCCGCAGTGGCTGAAGCGGGTCCCGGATCTGCACGGCAAACCGGCGGCCGAACAGGACTGGTCCGTGCACTTCGAAAGAAAGAGCTGAACCGTTGACGGAGTCATCCCCGGAGTCATCCCAGGACGCATCGCCGGACACCAGGTCACCCGCTGCCACCGGATCACCCGCGAACACGGGATCACCCGCGAACACGGGATCACCGGCGGCTACCGGCCACCGGGTCCAGATCGAGTACTGCACCCAGTGCCGCTGGCTGCCGCGAGCCTCCTGGCTGGCCCAGGAACTCCTGACCACCTTTGAGACCGAGCTGACCGAACTCGCCCTCAAGCCGGGCACGGGCGGGGTCTTCGTGGTGCGGGTCGACGACGAGGTGGTCTGGGACCGCCGCGATCAGGGCTTCCCCGAACCGACGGCCGTGAAGCGCCTGGTCCGCGACCGAGTGGCACCGGACAAGAGCCTGGGCCACTCGGAGCGCTGAGCGGGCGGTGGTTCAGCCGGTGAGCTGCTCGTACGCCGGCAGGGTCAGGAAGTCCGCGTAGTCCTCGTCGAGCGCGACCTTCAGGAGGAGGTCGTGGGCCTGCTGCCACTTGCCGGCCGCGAAGGTCTCCTCGCCGAGCTCCGCGCGGATCGCGGCGAGCTCCTCGGCGGCGACCTTGCGGGCCAGCTCCGGCGTGGCACGCACGGTCTTTCCGGCGTGCTCGAACTCGACGCCCGCGTTGATCCACTGCCAGATCTGGGAGCGGGAGATCTCGGCGGTGGCCGCGTCCTCCATGAGGTTGAAGATCGCGACCGCGCCGAGGCCGCGCAGCCAGGCCTCGATGTAGCGGATGCCGACCTGGACGGCGTTGACGAGACCGGCGTACGTCGGCTTCGCGTCGAGCGAGTCGATGGCGATCAGGTCGGCGGCCTTGACGTCCACGTCCTCGCGGAGGCGGTCCTTCTGGTTCGGCCGGTCGCCCAGGACGGCGTCGAAGGAGGCCATCGCGATCGGGACCAGGTCCGGGTGCGCGACCCAGGAGCCGTCGAAGCCGTCGTTCGCCTCGCGGTCCTTGTCGGCCTTGACCTTCTCGAAGGCGACCTTGTTGACCTCCTCGTCCCTGCGGGACGGGATGAAGGCCGCCATACCGCCGATGGCGTGCGCGCCGCGCTTGTGGCAGGTGCGGACGAGGAGTTCGGTGTACGCGCGCATGAACGGGGCCGTCATCGTCACCGCGTTGCGGTCCGGCAGCACGAACTTCGCGCCGCCGTCACGGAAATTCTTGACGATCGAGAAGAGGTAGTCCCAGCGGCCCGCGTTCAGCCCGGAGGCATGGGCGCGCAGCTCGTAGAGGATCTCCTCCATCTCGTACGCCGCCGTGATCGTCTCGATCAGGACCGTCGCGCGGACGGTGCCCTGCGGGATGCCGACGTAGTCCTGCGCGAAGACGAAGACGTCGTTCCAGAGGCGGGCCTCCAGGTGCGACTCCGTCTTGGGGAGGTAGAAGTACGGGCCCTTGCCGAGGTCGAGCAGACGCTGCGCGTTGTGGAAGAAGTAGAGGCCGAAGTCGACCAGCGCGCCCGGCACCGCGCGGCCGGTCTCGTCCTTCAGGTGGCGCTCGTCGAGGTGCCAGCCGCGCGGGCGCATGACGACGGTCGCCAGCTCCTCGTTGGGCTTCAGCTTGTACGACTTGCCGGTGCCCTCGTCCGTGAAGTCGATGCGGCGCTCGTAGGCGTCGGTGAGGTTGAGCTGGCCGAGGGCCACGTTCTCCCAGGTGGGGGCCGATGCGTCCTCGAAGTCCGCGAGCCAGATCTTCGCGCCCGAGTTGAGGGCGTTGATGGTCATCTTGCGGTCGGTGGGGCCCGTGATCTCGACGCGGCGGTCGTCGAGCGCTGCCGGAGACGGGGCGACCTTCCAGGACTCGTCCTCACGGATCGCGGCCGTCTCCGGGAGGAAGTCGAGCGTGGAGGTGCGGGCGATCTCGGCGCGGCGCTCGGCGCGGCGGGCGAGCAACTCGTCCCGCCGGGGGGTGAACCGGCGGTGCAGCTCCGCCACGAAGGCGAGCGCCGCGTCGGTGAGGACCTCCTCCTGCCGGGGCAGGGGCTCGGCGTCGACGATGGCCAGCGGGGACGGCGCTGGTGCGGACATGAGCTGTCACTTCCTTCAGCGAACGGGAGCTGCCGGGATCGGGGTTCACGGGCGTCGGACGGTGCCGCCCGGCCGCTCCGCCGCGCGGCGCCTCCATGGTGCGCGCGGAACGGCAGAGCGTGCCAGGGCTGCGGTGGACGGCCGAGTGGGCGGTCCCTCGTGTGTCGAGTGCTTCTACAGAAGTGGATACTAGTTTCCTCATTGTGGAAGTTCAATCGTTTGTTGATGTCGAGAGTCTTCTCATCGACATAGCGCGGCCCTGATCGACGTCACGCGGCCCTCATCGTCGTCACGTGGCCCTCATCGATGTCACGTGGCGCCATCACTCCAGGCGCGCCAAGTCGGCCACCGTGTCGATGTCGTACGGCTCCGCGACATCCCCGCACTCGACAAGCGTGATCGCGTCCTCGTGCGCCTGTAGATAGGCACGCGCCCCACGGTCTCCCACCGCGCTCGCCGCGATTCCGGCCCAGTGGTCGGAGCCGAACAGCACGGGATGGCCGCGTTTCCCGCCGTATGCGGCGGCCGCCAGCGTGGCGGGCGACTCGTACGCGGCCAGCACCCGTGCCACAGCCTCCGGGCCGATCCCCGGCTGGTCGACGAGCGAGACGAGCGCTGCCGGCGCGCCCGTCCCGGCGAGGGAGGCGAGCCCCACCCGGAGCGAGGAGCCCATGCCCTGCTCCCACTGCGGGTTGTCGACCAGTACGCAATCGGGCAACTCTGCACGTTCCCGGACCGCCTCGGCCTGCGCGCCCAGCACGACGTGCACGCGCGTGCAGCCGCCTTCGTGGAGCACGCGCGCCGCGTGCTCGACCAGCGGGCGGCCGCGGTGTTCGAGCAGCGCCTTGGGGCGTCCGCCCAGCCGTCGGCCGCCGCCTGCAGCCAGCAGCAGGCCGGTGATATCGCTGGCCCTGGTGGTCTCTGTGGTCTCTGTGGTCTCTGTGGTGTGGGTGGTGTCGGTGGTCTCGCCGAAGTCGCTGGTGTCGGTGGTCTCGTCGAAGTCGCTGGTGTCGGTGGTGTAGAGGGTCCCGGTTGTCCCGGTGATCCCGGCGGTCTCGATCGTCCCGCTGGTCTCGATTGTTTCCCGTCGCCGCGTCATGCCCCCTGCATATCGCAGCCGTGTACCCATAAGTCCCTTCGGATTCCGTCTATGTGGTGGCGCCCACCGCTCGGGTGGCGGTTTACTGGCCCGCGTCCCCCGGCGTCCGACCATCGCCCAGGGGTGACGACGCAGAATTCGCGCACAAGGACGTGCGAGGGGGGAGAGCCGTGTTGCGGAGCGTGGGGCAGAGGCCATTGACCGGCAGCGACGAGGACCCGCGGGTGACGGAGTTGCGTACCGCCGTGTCCCGGCTGCGGCGCGAACTCGCCGCGCATCCGGCCGAGTTCCCGGACCGTGGGATCGCCGAGGAGGAACTGGCGGCCCTGGCCGCGATGGCCGTGAGCGGCGTCCCGGAAACCCCGCGGCTGCGCCGCTCGTTGCTGCTGATCGCCGGCGCGATCGGCTCGGTGAGCGCGCTGGCGGCGGGCCTTGCGGAGGTCCGCAACGCGGTGGACCTGTTCGGCCAGCCGCGGGGGCCGCGGAGGTGACTGTGCCACGGTGCCCGGCCTGAGGCCGGTGGTTGGGCACCTCATCTGCCGGTCGGGCCCTCAAGGGCCCACGCGCTCAGTTCGCCGGCCCGGAACTCGCCAACGCCTCCGACAGCTCCGCCGCCACCTGCTGAAGCACCGGCACGATCTTCTCCGTCGCCGTGTCCGTGAGGCGCCCTGCCGGGCCCGAGATGGAGATCGCCGCCGCGGTGGGGGAGTCGGGGACGGACACCGCGAGGCAGCGGACGCCGATCTCCTGTTCGTTGTCGTCGACGGCGTAGCCGAGGTGGCGGACCTCTTCGAGCGCGTCGAGGAAGCCCTCGGGCGTGGTGATCGTCTTCTCGGTCGCAGCGGGCATCCCGGTGCGACCGAGCAGTGCACGCACCTCGTCCGCTGGGATGTCGGCGAGCAGCGCCTTGCCGACACCCGTCGAGTGCGGCAGCACCCGGCGGCCGACCTCGGTGAACATCCGCATCGAGTGCTTCGACGGCACCTGTGCCACGTACACGATCTCGTCGCCGTCGAGCAGCGCCATGTTCGCCGTCTCGCCGGTCGCCTCGACGAGGCGTGCGAGATAGGGGCGGGCCCAGGTGCCGAGGAGCCGCGAAGCGGACTCGCCGAGGCGGATCAGCCGCGGGCCGAGCGCATAGCGGCGGTTGGGCTGCTGGCGTACGTACCCGCAGGCGACCAGCGTGCGCATGAGACGGTGGATCGTGGGCAGTGGCAGCCCGCTGCTGGCGGAGAGCTCGCTCAGCCCGACCTCGCCGCCCGCGTCCGCCATCCGTTCGAGGAGATCGAAGGCGCGCTCAAGGGACTGGACACCACCGCTGGAGGCTTGGGCTTTGGAGGCGTCGGTGGTGCTGGCGCTGGACGTCGGCACGGCGCAGTCCTTTCACGGGCGGGAGGGCAGCAGCCTACCCGGCGGTTTCCCGCCCTCTTGATTCACGGAAGTCTAATTTCACTTGGTGGAAACGTCGAGGGTGGTTTCATGGGCTCGGGGCGGGATCGTGGCGGCTCACCGCCGCACGGTGTGGTCTTGACGTGCCCGTACCGGAAGTGAAGACTCCTTCAACAGAACGTTGAATTTGGTGGATGGGCGAGAGGGGCTCGGGTGTCCGACGTCGAACTGGTTGTGCGCTCGACGCGCGTCGTCACCCCCGGAGGGACGCGCGCCGCCTCGGTCGCCGTCGCCGACGGCAAGATCACGGCAGTCCTGGCATACGACGCCGACGTGCCCGCCGGTGCCCGGCTCGAGGACCTCGGCGACGATGTGCTGCTCCCCGGCCTCGTCGACACCCACGTCCACGTCAACGACCCCGGCCGCACCGAGTGGGAGGGCTTCTGGACCGCCACCCGCGCCGCGGCCGCCGGCGGCATCACGACGATCGTCGACATGCCCCTCAACTCCCTGCCGCCGACCACGACGGCCGAGAACCTCCGTACGAAGCAGGAGGTCGCCCGGACCAAGGCGCACATCGACATCGGCTTCTGGGGCGGCGCGCTGCCGGACAACGTCAAGGATCTGCGGCCGCTGCACGACGCCGGCGTCTTCGGCTTCAAGGCCTTCCTCTCGCCCTCCGGCGTCGACGAGTTCCCGGAACTCGACCAGGAACAGCTCGGACGGTCGCTCGCCGAGATCGCGGGGTTCGGCGGTCTGCTGATCGTGCACGCCGAGGACCCGCACCAGCTCGCCGCCGCCCCGCAGCAGGGAGGCCAGAAGTACGCGGACTTCCTCGCATCGCGGCCCAAGGACGCCGAGAACACCGCCATCGAGAACCTCATCGCACAGGCGAAGCAGCTCCACGCGCGCGTGCACGTACTGCACCTGTCGTCCGGGGATGCCCTGCCACTGATCGCCGCCGCCAAGCGCGAGGGCGTACGCGTCACCGTCGAGTCCTGTCCGCACTTCCTCACCCTCACCGCCGAGGAAGTCCCCGATGGCGCAACCGAGTTCAAGTGCTGCCCGCCCATACGCGAGGCGTCCAACCAGGACGCTCTCTGGGCGGGCCTCGCCGACGGCACCATCGACTGCATCGTCTCCGACCACTCCCCGTCCACCAAGGACCTCAAGACGGACGACTTCGCCACCGCCTGGGGCGGCATCTCCTCGCTCCAGCTGGGCCTCCCGGCGATCTGGACCGAGGCGCGCCGGCGCGGGCACACGCTCGAGGACGTCGTCCGCTGGATGGCGACGGCTCCGGCGGAGCTGGCCGGGCTCTCACGGAAGGGCGCCATCGAAGCGGGCCGCGACGCGGACTTCGCCGTCCTCGCGTCCGACGAGACCTTCACCGTCGACCCCGCCGAGCTCCACCACCGCAACCAGGTCACGGCGTATGCGGGCAGGACCCTGCACGGTGTCGTCAAGTCGACATGGCTGCGCGGCGAACGGATCCTGGCCGACGGCGACTTCAGCGAGCCGAGAGGACAGCTTCTGACACGGCACCCGTAACGCATCGGCCGCCGGTGCCCTGCTCATCGGGGCATGGGCCCGTATCCCCGTGCGCCTCGCTCCCGCGGCCTGGATCGGCGGCTCCCGGCCGGGCCGGGGGTTCCCGGCCGAGTCGGGGACTCCGTCCCGGGTCTGGTGCTCTCGCCCGGATCGGGGGCTCCTGGCCTGGATCGGGGGTTCCCGAACGGATCGGGGGCTCTCCTGGCTCGGATCGAGGGCTCTCCGGCCGGATCGGGGGCTCGCGGCCCGGATCGGCGGTTCCCACCCGGATCGGCCGTTCCCGCCCGAATTCGGCGGTGGCCGCCGGGATCGGCCCCCGGCACCCGCAGCCGGTGGCACGGCACCTGCCCCGGCACCCCCTGACCAACCGGCCGGCACCTGGAAAGGAAGACCTGATCACCGTGACGGCGATTCCCCGCTTCACCGGCGACGCCAGCCCCTACGGCGGCGGCGACCCGTATGCCGACTACCGCACCGCCGACTTCCCGTTCGTGCGGTACATCAATCTCGCAGACCGCCGGCTCGGCGCCGGAGTGGTCGCCGCAAACGACGAGTTCTTCGCCCAGCGCGAGAATCTGCTGGTGCCCGAGCACGCCGAGTTCGACCCGGAGCGCTTCGGGCACAAGGGCAAGATCATGGACGGCTGGGAGACGCGCCGCCGCCGTGGCGCCTCCGCCGAGCATCCCTGGCCGACCGGCGACGACCACGACTGGGCCCTGGTGCGCCTGGGCGTGCCCGGCATCGTCCGCGGCATCGTCGTCGACACCGCGCACTTCCGCGGCAACTACCCGGCGGCCGTCTCGGTGGAGGCCGCGTCCGTGCCCGGTTCCCCGTCGCCGGACGACCTCCTCTCCGGCGATGTGAAGTGGACGCCGCTCGTGCCGCGTACGGCCGTCGGCGGTCACGCGGCCAACGGATTCGCCGTGGACGTGGAGCAGGTGTTCACGCATCTGCGGGTCAACCAGCACCCCGACGGCGGCATCGCACGCCTGCGCGTGTACGGCGAGGTAGTGCCCGATCCTCGGTGGCTGGCGGCCCTCGGCACGTTCGACGTCGTCGCGCTGGAGAACGGCGGCCAGGTCGAGGACGCGTCGAACCTCTTCTACTCGCCGGCCACCAACACCATCCAGCCCGGCCGCGCGCGGGCGATGCACGAGTGCTGGGAGACCCGTCGCCGCCGCGACCAGGGGCACGACTGGATCCGGTACCGGCTGGCCGCCCAGTCCGAGATCCGCACGATCGAGATCGACACGGCGTATCTCAAGGGGAACGCGGCGGGGTGGGCCTCGGTGGCGGTGAAGGACGGCGAGAACGGCGACTGGACGGAGGTCCTGCCACGCACCCGCCTCCAGCCCGACACCAACCACCGCTTCGTCCTGGAGGCACCGGTCGTGGGCACGCACGCGCGCGTGGACATCTTCCCGGACGGAGGGATCTCGCGGCTGCGGTTGTACGGGTCGCCGACGGAGGAGGGGGCGGCGCGGCTTCGGGCCCGCCATCGGGAGCTCGGGGGCTGAGGGGGTTCATTTCCCCAGCACGCCCCTTCCCGTAAGCAGGGGGCCAGCCCCCTGGACCCCCGGTCCTCAAGCTCCCCCAGCTAACGCTGGGAGGTGCCCCCGGACGGGCTGAATTTCAGCCCGTCCGGCGATTGAGGACGAGCCCTGGGTTGGGTCTCGCGTACGCCGGGTGGGGGCGCCGTGCGCGGCGATGAGTTCCACGCGCGCGTGGAGTCGAAAAGGTGACAGTGCACGCGTGCGGGGCTCAGCACCGGCGCCCCGGGCAGAGAGAGGCAGGCACCCGACATGAAGATCACCCTCACCCAGTTCCTCACCCTCGACGGCGTCGTCCAGGCCCCGGGCGGTCCCGACGAGGACCGCAGCGGCGGCTTCGAGCACGGCGGATGGTCGGTCCCCTACGGGGACGAGGACTTCGGCGCGTTCATCGACGAGGTCTTCGAACGGGCGGACGCGTTCCTCCTGGGGCGCCGGACCTACGACATCTTCGCCGCCTACTGGCCGAAGATCACCGACCCGGCAGACCCGATCGCGTCCCGGCTGAACAACCTGCCCAAGTACGTCGCCTCGACCACCCTCGAGAAGGCCGACTGGCACGCCACCACCGTCATCGGCGAGGACCTCGTCAAGCAGGTCACCGCTCTCAAACAGCAGCCGGGCCGGGAACTGCAGATCCACGGCAGCAGCAGCCTCGCCCAGTCGCTCATGGCCCACGACCTGATCGACACCGTCCACCTGCTCACGTTCCCCGTCGTCCTGGGCACGGGCCGCCGCCTCTTCGCGGACGGAGCGGTGCCGACGGCGTTCCGCCTCACCGGGTCCCGCACCACGGGCAAGGGCGTGACCATCCACTCGTACGACCTCGAGGGCCGGCCGACGTACGGCTCCTACGTATGACCTGGAAGGAAATATGTAGTCGCCACGGAGCCGCACCGGTACGGTGATCGCCGCGTGTGTGAGCCGACGATGTCTCCTCCCGTGAGACCCCTCAGATACCGCCTGAGACATCGCCGCTCCCCGAAGGGCCCCGCACGTGTCCTCGATCGCCGTCCCCGCCGTACTCGCCCCGCGCCGCCGCGCCTGGCTCACCGACCTCCCGGTACTCCTCGTGGCCGTTGTGTGGGGCGCGAGCTACCTCTCCGCAAAGGACATCACCACCGAGGAGACGGTTCTCGCCGTTCTGGTGCTGCGCTTCGGCATCGTCCTGCCGGTCCTCGTGGTCACGGGCCGGCGGGCACTGCGCGCGCTGAGCGCCGCACAGTGGCGCGGTGCCGGGCTGCTCGGGCTCATCCTGAGCGGCGTCTTCCTGCTGGAGACGTACGGCGTCGTGCACACCTCGGCGACCAACGCCGGTCTCATCATCAGTCTCACCATGATCTTCACGCCGCTTGCCGAAGCGGCCGTGACAAGGACTCTCCCCTCGCGCAGCTTCCTCGCCGCTGCCGGGCTCTCCGTGCTCGGAGTCGTACTCCTCACCCAGGGCGGCGGATTCACCAGCCCCTCGTCCGGCGACCTGCTGATGCTGCTCGCGGCACTCGCCCGTACCGTCCATGTGCTGGTCATGGCCCGCATCAAGTCGGTCCGGGGCGCGGACGCCTTGCCGCTGACGACCGTCCAGCTCGGCACCGCGGTCGCGGTCTTCGCCCTGCTCGCGGCCTCGCCGGGAGCAGGCGCGACGCCCTGGGCCGCGGCGGCCGACTTCGGGGCGCGGGAATGGGCCGGACTGCTCTTCCTCTCGGTCTGCTGCACGCTCTTCGCCTTCTTCGTGCAGATGTGGGCGGTCCGCAGGACGTCGCCGTCACGGGTGAGCCTGCTGCTCGGCACCGAGCCGCTGTGGGCGGCCGCGGCCGGCATCCTCATCGGAGGCGAACGCCTGGGGCCGGCAGGGCTGTTGGGGGCGGCGCTGGTGCTCGCAGGCACGTCGTGGGGACGACGCACCACCGGTTGACGATGTTGGCCGAAAGCGCATTCCATGGCCGCCGCTGCCGGTTAACTCCCGGAAAATTTCCCTGACTTGACGTTGACACGTCAGGCTCTACGCGCGTCACACTATTCCCATGCGAATCCCCCCACGAATCCTCAGCGCCACTGCTGTCGCCGCCGCGCTGTTCATCGGCGGCCCGGCCACCGTGTCGGCCACCGCGGCGCCCGCCCCGTCGACCGCCTCAGTCTCCGCCGGGTTCTCGGCCGCCGCGGTCGGGGACATCTGCTACTCCGACCTGCCGTCCCAGGCCTACGACACGCTCGAACTGATCGAGCAGGGCGGCCCGTTCCCGTTCGAGCAGGACGGCACCGTCTTCCAGAACAGGGAAGGCATCCTGCCCTCCCAGTCCACCGGCTACTACCACGAGTACACCGTCATCACCCCCGGCTCGAGCACCCGCGGCGCCCGTCGCATCGTGACCGGTGAGGAGTACCAGGAGGACTACTACACCGCCGACCACTACGCGTCCTTCGACCTGATCGACTACGGCTGCTAGCTCCTGGCCCCTGACTATTGGCTCCGGGCCCTGGCCGCTGGCTCCGGGCCTCTGGCCCTAGCCCCTAGCGTATTCGGGCCTTTCGGGGCTTTCGGGCCTTTCGAGGCGCGCACAGGATCCTCGCCCCGCGGTACCCCCCACGCCATCGGCCGCGGGGCGAGGTATGCGCCGGCCGAGGCCGGATTCTGCCTGACGGCGACCGGCCGTGGCGACCGGCCATCGTGACCGGCCATGATGATCGGCTATGGGGGCCGGGCATGGCGGCCGGGCTGGTGACATCGGGCACGATGCCGGCCGGAGGAGCGTTGTCAGTACGGTGCGTTACCTTCGATCTCAGTTCGTCGAAGGAGCCGGACGTCGTCGAAAGGGCTGGAGGGGGAAGCTCATGGCAGGTCCGATCGATCTGGGGGAGTACGGCGAGGCGTTCACGGCCGACCCGCATGCGCTGTACGCGGAGTTGCGGGAGCTCGGTCCCGTGCACCGCGTGAGGCTGGGGCCACCGTCGGCCGGGGAGGGCCAGGAAGCCTGGCTCGTCGTCGGGTACGAGGAGGCGCGCGTCGCCTTTGCCGATCCGCGCCTGGCGAAGGACGTGAGCAAACTGGGATACAAAGGGCTCGATGTGGAGCACATCGGGCCGCACATGCTGATGTCGGACCCGCCCGAGCACGCCCGGCTGCGCCGGCTCGTGGCCCGTGAGTTCACCGCCCGCCGTGTCGAGGCGCTGCGGCCGCGGGTCCAGCAGATCACCGATGACCTGCTCGATCAGATGGTGCCGCTCGGTCACGCCGATCTCGTCGAGTCGCTGGCGTTCCCGCTTCCGATGACGGTCATCTGCGAGCTCCTCGGCGTGCCCGACATGGACCGTGCTGCGTTCCGCCGTCTGTCGAACGAGGTGGTGGCCCCCACCAGCGGCGACGCGGAGTACGCGGCGATCGTGGAGCTCGCCGCGTATCTCGACGATCTGATCGAGGACAAGCGCTGCACCGCGCCCGCTGACGACCTGCTGAGCGCGCTGATCCGCACGACCGCGGAGGACGGCGACCGGCTCTCCCGCGAGGAGCTGCGCGCCATGGCGTATCTCCTGCTGATCGCGGGCCATGAGACGACGGTCAACCTGATCGCGAACGGCGTGCACGCCCTGCTCACCCATCCGGACCAACTCGCCGACCTGCGTGCCGACATGAGCCTCCTGGACGGCGCCGTCGAGGAGATGCTGCGCTACGAGGGTCCGGTCGAGAACGCGACGTTCCGGTTCGCGGCCGAACCCCTCGAGATCGGCGGTACGCTCATCGCGCAGGGTGAAGCGGTCCTCGTCGGCATCGCCGCCGCCGACCGCGACGGGGACCGGTTCCCCGAGCCCGACCGGTTCGACATCCGCCGGGCCCCGCAGGGACACCTTGCCTTCGGCCACGGCATCCACTTCTGCCTGGGCGCCCCGCTCGCCCGTATCGAGGCCCGCGTCGCGCTGCGCTCTCTGCTGGACCGTTGCCCGGACCTTGCCCTGGATCCGGACCGAGACGGCCCGCCCGGCCCCTGGATGCCGGGCATGCTCATACGGGGCATGCGCCGTGTTCCGGTGCGCTGGTAGCGGCCGTACGACCGGCGCCGGGGGACGGCCTCATACCGTTCCAATTAAGTGAGCAGGAGTGAGGCTTGGACCCATGCCTGGTCACTGCGGGCATCCCGAACGGTGTTGGATGCCCGGCTGGTTCCCCGCTTTCGCGTCCTGTCCGGCGACGGCACTGTGGGTGCGCGGTCCGTGGCAGGCGGGCGGGGTCCCTCACGCCGTCGGGTGCCCGGTCGGGCCTGGGCGGTCCGATGCCCCACCGCATCGCTCTGGTGCGGTGGGGGCGGTGCCGTCCGTCGCCTGATCGGAAAGCCCTGGGCGCGTCGCCCGACCGCGATGCTCGCCGCATCGTGCCGGGTCGTCTCACGTCGTGGGGTGGTCAGCGGTTTCTGCCAGTGCTGGGCACCCCACCGGCTGGTGTAGGCGGGGTCGACCGCGACGATCGCCACATTCTGCTCGGCGGCCATCGACACCAGCCGGGCTATGAGCTTCGCGGTCGGAAAACGGGAGATCAGCCGCCGGAACCGTTTGTTGCGGCCGTACTTCTCCCGGGTCTTACTGTCGCCGAAGTCGAGGTCCTCGACAGCGATCGCGGCCACGCCGCAACGGCGGGCGAAGTGCAGCAGGCGGGTCAGCGCATGCCGGATCTGGGCATCCCGGTGCGCGGCGCTGCCCAACAGGTCGTAGAAGAAGCGCTGCGGCTCCCCGACCGGGTTGCCGTGGATGTCCAGGCGCCAGGCCGCCAAGTGGTCGTCATTCATGTCGACCCCGACCGCGCCTTGGGCCAGCGCCGTCTGAAGGGGCAGGACGGGCACGGCGGCGCGCTGCCAGGAGGCTGTGACGTACCAGCGCGCCCGTACGGGGTCGTGGTGGATCCGGTACGCCACCGCACGGTGGGCCCCGATCCGGTCGCGCCACTCCTCGCCACGATGGTTGAAGGCGACCACAGCGTCCAGCACGTACCGGCCGTGTGCCGCGTTTGCCATGTGGGCAAGTTTCGGCGGGAGTTTGATGGAGACCTGCCCGGTGTCGGTGATGCGGATGGTCTCGTTACCGAAGCGTTTGCCCGACTCCCCGTCCGCGGCCAGGAACATCCGCGCGGCCTCCCACCGCGCCCGCCACGCCCCCTCCTCGAGGCCGGCCTCGTCCAGGTTGTGGCGGATGGTGGCGAGTCGACGTCCGCCGCGCACCACGCGCACCCGGCCCGTAGCCCAGTCGGTCTCCACCCCCGCCAGCCGATCTTTCAGGGTCTGCAGGCGCCGGGACTTCGCATGCCACTCGCGACGCGACGCGTAGCCTTTCGGCAGTGACGCGTGCTTGTCGGCCTTGGCGCCCAGCGGCCGGGCCAGCCGGGACCCGATCTGTGCGATCTGCCCACGCAGCCACACCATATGCGCTGCCTGTGCGCGCCGGGCCAGCGCCCACTGATCATGGGTGGCCTTGGTGATACTGCCCGCCCAGCGCGATGACGACCCGCCGGTCAGCTCGCGCAGCGCCCAGGAAAGGCCTCGTGTTCCAGACCCTGACGGCAACGGTCGGCGAGATCACTGGCGGCCAGCGAGCCGAGGAAGGCACCGACCTCACGCAGCACGGCCACGTCCCGGTCCGTCACGCGCAGCCGGTCCCGGATGGCCACACCCGCAGGCCCCGGCACGACGAAGGGTGCCGCCAGCGCCCGAACTCCGCCCACCCCTTCACCACCCCCAGCTCAACGAGATCCCCTCACGGCACTCAACGACCGCCACCCGCAAAGGTCACTCATTCGACCTAAGAAACCCTGTTCGCCTCCAGGAGCCCCAGGGCCCGCACCGCGGAAGCAAGCCTCCAGCGCATGGCCACACGACCAGCCCCGGCCCACGCCCGGTTGCCGGCGCTCACTCGTACTCACCAACACTCACTACTGCTCAGCACACCGGCAGCAGTTCCCAACCCCGTAGCCCGCGATGACCGCTCAGATCGTGGCGCCCGGGATCTCCTCGAGGTACACCAACCGCCGCTCACGCCGGGAGAGTTCGCACGCCTCCACGATCCGCAGTGCATGCAGTGCCTCGCGGCCGTCGCAGGGGTTGGGGCGTTCGCCGAGCACCACGTCGACGAAGGCCGAGAGCTCGGCCTCGTACGCGAGGGCGAAGCGTTCCAGGAAGTTCGTCCACGGTTTGTTCGCGGCAGGCGGTCCCATGGGCTCCGTGGAGGCGATGGGCGTGCGGTCGTCGAGGCCGACGGCGATCTGGTCGAGCTCTCCGGCGAGCTCCATGCGTACGTCGTATCCGGCGCCGTTGCAGCGTGTGGCGGTCGCCGTGGCGAGCGTGCCGTCGTCCAGGGTGAGCACCGCGGCGGCCGTGTCCACGTCACCCCACTCGCGGAACACGGCCGGACCGGCGTCCGAGCCTGTCGCGTACACCTCGGTGACCTCGTGGCCCGTCACCCAGCGCAGCATGTCGAAGTCGTGGATGAGGCAATCCCGGTAGAGGCCGCCCGACAGCGGCACGTACTCGGGCGGAGGCGGGGCCGGATCGGAGGTCATGGCGCGGACCGTGTGCAGCCGACCGAGCCGCCCGCCGCGGACGGCTTCGCGCGCGGCCGTGTATCCGGCGTCGAAGCGCCGCTGGAAGCCCAGTTGGAGCACCGTCCCCGCGGCGTCGACCTCGGCCAGCGCGGCCAGCGTTCCGGCGAGATCCAGTGCGATGGGCTTCTCGCAGAACACCGGGAGCCCTGCGCGCGCGGCTCGGCCGATCAGCTCGGCGTGCGCCGAGGTCGCGGTGGTGATCACCACCGCGTCCACACCCCAGGTGAAGATCTCGTCGACGCCGGGTGCCGCCGTCGCGCCGAGCCGGTCCGCGAGTCCGGTCGCCCTCTGCCTGTCGGCGTCGGTGATGACCAGCGAGCCCACCTCGCGGTGCCGGCTGAGGGAGGCAGCGTGAAAGGTGCCGATGCGGCCGGCGCCGATGAGTCCGATGCGCATGACCCAAACGTGGCGTCCGGGTTCGCTACTGTCAATATTTGTCCTGATAAATGCGCGGCGTTCATCCCGATACGTGTGCGCGTCCCGCCCACATGCCCTATGCCACGAACGTATGGCGGACGGCAGCGGCGCGCTTTCGCTGCCGGACGACTGGCTGAACCTGTCCAACTACGTGACGGCGTTCCAGGACGGCCAGATGCTGGCGGCCTTCGGGAACACCGCCTTCATCCTGGCGTTCGCCATCACTGGAACCGTCGTGATCGGCTCCATGACCGCATACGCGATCGACCGGTTCGACTTCCGCCTCAAGAAGCTCGTGGTGGCGCTGTTCCTGATCGCGACGCTGGTGCCCGGTGTGACCACCCAGGTGGCGACGTCCAGATCGTCGACAGCTTCGGCCTCTTCGACAGCCGGTGGGCGCCCATCCTGCTCTACATGGGCACGGACATCGTGTCGATCTACATCTTCCTGCAGTTCATCCGCGGCATCCCGGTCTCGCTGGACGAGTCGGCGCGGCTGGACGGCGCGAACGCCTTCACCATCTACCGGAAGATCATCTTCCCGCTGCTCAAGCCGGCCATCGCGACCGTCGTGATCATCAAGGGCATCACGGTCTACAACGACTTCTACATCCCGTTCCTCTATATGCCGTCAGAGGAGCTGGGCACGATCTCGACCTCGCTCTTCCGCTTCAAGGGGCCCTTCGGGGCGCACTGGGAGACCATCTCGGCGGGCGCGGTGCTGGTGATCGTTCCCACACTGATCGCCTTCCTCTTCCTGCAGAGGTACATCTACAACGGCTTCACGAGAGGGGCGACTCGATGACGACGGTCGCCGTGAGCGGTGAGCGATGCCACACGCGCATCGTACGGTTGTCCGGACAACCGAACCTCCCAACTTCGCGTCATCATTTACCTGCGACTACGCTCGCTCCGTGCCCAAACCAGAAGTCGATGCCGCCGTGTCGCTCCAACTGAGCGTCGACCGCAACAGCCCGGTCCCGCTGTACTTCCAGCTGTCGCAGCAGCTGGAAGCGGCGATCGAGCACGGGACACTCACCCCGGGCAGCCTCCTGGGCAACGAGATCGAGCTCGCCGCGCGGCTCGGACTGTCCCGGCCGACCGTTCGCCAGGCCATCCAGTCGCTCGTCGACAAGGGCCTGCTCGTACGCCGCCGCGGCGTCGGCACCCAGGTCGTGCACAGCCAGGTCAAGCGGCCGCTGGAGCTCAGCAGCCTCTACGACGACCTCGAGTCGGCCGGCCAGCGCCCGGCCACCCGCGTCCTGGGCAACGCCCTCGAGCCCGCGTCCGCCGAGGTCGCCGCCGCACTTCGGGTCGCGGAGGGCAGTGACGTGCACCGCGTGGAGCGGCTGCGCCTGGCTCACGGCGAGCCCATGGCGTATCTGTGCAACTGGCTGCCCCGCGGCCTGCTCCCCCTGGAAACCGCGCAACTGGAGGCCACCGGCCTCTACCGGCTGATGCGCGCCGCCGGTATCACGCTGCACAGCGCCCGCCAGACCATCGGCGCACGCTCCGCCACCGCCGAGGAGGCCGAGCGGCTCGCCGAGCCCGAGCACGCCCCGCTGCTCACGATGCAGCGCACCACCTTCGACGACACGGGCCGCGCCGTCGAGTTCGGCTCGCACACCTATCGGGCCTCGCGCTACTCCTTCGAGTTCCAGCTGCTCGTACGGTCCTGATTCCTGCTGCTCAGGCGCCTCCCCGGCCCGGGGAACCGCCCGGACGTGACCTTGTGCACAACCCTCTGTGTCCGGATACCGAATTTCTGTACTCGATAATGGTGCGTTTGGGGCCGGAGGAAATCCGGGCCCGACCATCGAGCAGAGTTCAGGAAGGACGCGGCGTCGTGGCAAGGGTTCGGACAGGGGTACGTGCGGTGGGCGCCGTCCTGGTGGCGGCGCTCGGGCTGTCCCTGGCGGGATGCAGCAGCACCGGCGGCAAGCGCGCGGAGGACGCCCGCAAGGCCGCGGCCGCCGAGGGGAAGGCCGCGGTGAACACCCCCCGCTGGACCATCGCGATGGTCACCCACTCCGGCGACGGCGACACCTTCTGGGACATCGTCCAGAACGGCGCCAAGCAGGCCGCCGTCAAGGACAACATCAACTTCCTGTACTCGCACAGCGACGAGGCCCAGCAGCAGGCGCAGCTCGTGGACGCGGCCGTCGACAAGAAGGTCGACGGCATCATCGTGACGCTGGCCAAGCCCGACGCCATGAAGGCGGCCGTGGCCCGCGCCGTCAAGGCCGGGATACCGGTGGTGACCGTCAACTCCGGCTCCGCCGAGTCCAAGGAGTTCGGCGCGCTCACCCACATCGGCCAGGACGAGACCGTCGCCGGCGAGGCCGTCGGCGACGAGCTGAACGAGCGCGGCAAGAAGAAGGCGCTCTGCGTCCTTCACGAGCAGGGCAACGTCGGCCATGAGCAGCGCTGCGCGGGTGCCGAGGACACGTTCGACGGCGAGATGCAGAACCTCTACGTCGACGGCACGAGCATGCCCGACGTCCAGTCGTCCATCGAGGCCAAGCTCCAGGCCGACCCCTCCATCGACTCCGTCGTCACGCTTGGCGCGCCTTACGCGGACGCCGCCGTCAAGGCCAAGGAGAGCGCGGGCAGCAAGGCCGAGGTCGACACCTTCGACCTCAACGCCAAGGTCGCCTCGGCGCTGAAGGCCGGCACGCTGGGCTTCGCCGTCGACCAGCAGCCGTACCTCCAGGGCTATCAGGCCGTCGACCTGCTGTGGCTGTACAAGTACAACTCCGACGTGCTCGGCGGCGGCAAGCCGGTGCTCACCGGGCCGCAGATCATCACGAAGGACCAGGCCGCCGCGCTCGCCGAGTACACGGAGCGGGGGACCCGATGAGCCTCACCGCCCCCGCCCGGGAATCCGGCACGACGCCCGGCCCGGCGCCGGACAGCACCGGCCCGGACGAACGGCTCCTCAAGACCTCGCCGCTGCGCAGGCTGCTCGGCCGCCCCGAACTCGGTTCGGTCGTCGGCGCCCTCGCTGTCTTCCTCTTCTTCGCCGTCGTCGCGGACAGCTTCCTGCGCGCCTCCAGCCTCAGCACCGTCCTGTACGCGGCGTCGACGATCGGCATCATGGCCGTACCGGTCGCGCTGCTCATGATCGGCGGCGAGTTCGACCTGTCCGCGGGCGTGATGGTGACCAGCTCGGCGCTGATCTCCTCGATGGTCAGCTACCAGATGACCGCGAACGTCTGGGTCGGCGTCGGCGTCTCGCTGCTGGTGACGCTCGCCTTCGGGCTCTTCAACGGCGTTCTGCTGACCCGCACGAAACTGCCGAGCTTCATCATCACGCTCGGCACCTTCCTGATGCTGACCGGTATGAACCTCGGCTTCACGAAGCTGATCAGCGGCACGGTCTCCACGAAGTCGATCTCGGACATGGAGGGATTCGCCTCGGCCCGTGCCCTGTTCGCGTCGCAGCTCACACTCGGCGTCGTCACCGTCAAGGTGACCATCCTGTGGTGGCTCGCGCTGGTCGCCGTCGCCACCTGGATCCTGCTGCGCACGCGCGCGGGCAACTGGATCTTCGCCGTCGGCGGCAACGAGGACGCGGCCCGCGCAGTCGGCGTCCCGGTCAGCAAGACCAAGATCGGCCTCTACATGGGCGTGGCCTTCGCCGCCTGGGTCTCCGGCCAGCACCTCCTGCTGTCGTACGACGTCGTGCAGTCCGGCGAGGGCGTCGGCAACGAGCTGATCTACATCATCGCGGCCGTCATCGGCGGCTGTCTGATCACGGGCGGATACGGCTCCGCGGTGGGGTCCGCGGTCGGCGCCCTGATCTTCGGCATGACGAGCAAGGGCATCGTCTTCGCCGAATGGAACCCGGACTGGTTCAAGTTCTTCCTCGGAGCGATGCTGCTCCTCGCGACCCTGCTCAACGCCTGGGTCCGCAAGCGCGCGGAGGCCACCTCATGACGACCGGAAGCACGACCACGACAGTGGGCTCTGCGGAACGCACGGCGCTCGTCGAGCTTGACGACGTCAGCAAGTACTACGGCACCATCCGCGCCCTCGAAGGCGTGTCCCTGGAGGTCCACGCAGGCGAGATCACCTGCGTCCTGGGCGACAACGGCGCCGGCAAGTCGACCCTCATCAAGATCATCGCCGGGCTGCACCAGCACGATGCGGGCGCCTTCCGCATCGACGGCGATGAGGTCCGGCTCGGCAACCCGCGTGAAGCCCTGGACCGCGGCATCGCCACGGTCTACCAGGACCTGGCCGTCGTCCCGCTGATGCCGGTCTGGCGGAACTTCTTCCTGGGCTCAGAGCCGAGGAAGGGAACCGGTCCCTTCAAGCGCCTCGACACCGCGTACATGCGCGAGACCACCCGCTCCGCACTGCTGCGCATGGGCATCGACCTGCGCGACGTCGACCAGCCCATCGGCACCCTGTCGGGCGGTGAGCGGCAGTGCGTGGCCATCGCCCGCGCCGTCCACTTCGGGGCCAAGGTCCTCGTCCTCGACGAGCCGACGGCGGCCCTGGGCGTCAAACAGTCCGGCGTGGTCCTGAAGTACGTGGCCGCCGCCAGGGACGCGGGGCTCGGTGTCGTCCTCATCACACACAACCCGCACCACGCCTACCTCGTGGGCGACCGTTTCGTCCTTCTGAAGCGCGGCGCCATGTCGGGCGGTTACCTCAAGGACGGCATCACGCTCGACGAGCTCACGCGGCAGATGGCGGGTGGTTCGGAGCTGGAGGTACTCCGTCATGAACTGGAGCGGGCGCCGATGGCAGCCGGTGCGAGTGGGTACTCGACGGAAGCGGAACCGAATCAGGTGAAATGACCGAAATGCTCTTGAATGGAACGGCCTTTGTCCGCCCGGGCGTCGGGCGTCGTCATGCAGGCCAGTGCGGCCGTGAGGCAGAATCGGCGCGATGAGCACCTACCGCGACCTCGCACTGCCCCGGGCTCTCGGCTCTGCTCGCGCAGGGGGCGCCCCCATAGGCTCCCGCCGGGCCACGGTCCTGCGGACCGTCGGCACGCGTGAGCGCCGTAACCACCTCACGGCGCCCCGCGTACCCACCGTCGGCATCGACATCGGCGGTACGAAGGTGATGGCGGGCGTCGTCGACGCGGACGGCAACATCCTGGAGAAGCTGCGCACGGAGACCCCCGACAAGTCCAAGAGCCCCAGGGTCGTCGAGGACACCATCGTCGAACTGGTCCTGGACCTCTCCGACCGGCACGACGTGCACGCCGTCGGGATCGGCGCGGCAGGCTGGGTCGACGCCGACCGCGCCCGGGTCCTGTTCGCCCCCCACCTGTCCTGGCGCAACGAGCCCCTCCGGGACCGCCTCTCCGAGCGGCTCTCCGTTCCCGTCCTGGTCGACAATGACGCGAACACCGCCGCCTGGGCCGAGTGGCGCTTCGGCGCCGGACGCGGCGAGGACCACCTCGTCATGATCACGCTCGGTACGGGCATCGGCGGCGCGATCCTCGAGGACGGGAAGGTCAAGCGCGGCAAGTACGGCGTCGCGGGTGAGTTCGGCCATATGCAGGTCGTGCCCGGCGGTCACCGCTGCCCGTGCGGCAACCGCGGCTGCTGGGAGCAGTACAGTTCGGGCAACGCGCTCGTCCGCGAGGCGCGTGAGCTGGCCGCCGCCGACTCGCCGGTGGCGTTCAACATCATCGAGCACGTCAAGGGCAACATCCCCGACATCACGGGACCGCTCATCACCGAGCTGGCCCGCGAGGGCGACGCCATGTGCGTCGAGCTCCTCCAGGACATCGGCCAGTGGCTCGGTGTCGGCATCGCCAACCTCGCGGCCGCCCTCGACCCGTCCTGCTTCGTCATCGGCGGCGGGGTCAGCGCGGCCGACGACCTGCTGATCGGCCCGGCCCGCGACGCGTTCCGGAGGACCTTGACGGGCCGGGGCTACCGCCCCGAGGCCCGCATCGTGCGCGCCCAGCTCGGCCCCGAGGCCGGCATGGTCGGCGCCGCCGACCTGGCACGCCTGGTCGCCCGCCGGTTCCGGCGCGCGAAGCGGCGGCGCGTGGAGCGCTACGAACGCTACGAGCGGTACGCGCAGGCACGGGGCAGTGCGGGCACGGGCACGGGCACAGGCACGGCGGAGGGTCCGAAGTGACGCGTGCCGTTCCGACCGCCGCCCGCACCAGCCACGGCGGAACAGTTTCCATCGCCGCCCGCACCACCCAGGGAATCCAGTGACGCCCTTCGTGCCCCACCAGTCGCCGCCGCCGGACGAGGCCGGTGTACCGGGACGCGCCGAGCACCGCCGACGTGTGATCCGCCGCCGCTTTCTGACGGCGGTCATCATCGTGCTGCTCATCGGCATCCCCGCCGGCTATCTCGTGATCTCGGCCAACCAGAGCCGTGACAGCGGCAAGGACAAGGAGAGGAAGTACTCCGCGACCGGCCTCACGGCGGGCTGGCCCTCCAAGGTCCAGCGCCGCCTCTACGACGTGCCGATACCGCGATACTCCGACGACGTCGCCTACTACGAGACGAACAACTGGAAGACCAGCCGTCTCTACGTCCAGTTCCTCACGAGTAATGAAGGACTGGACAAGTTCCTCGACAAGATCGGCACCAACGGCGACACCCTCGCGGACCAGGACATCGCCATCAGCCCACGGGACCGCAGGATCGTCGGCTGGGACTTCTCCGAACCAGGCTCATGGTCCGGGCTCACCCATGCGCAGAAGGACCCGAAGCCCAGCCTGGACGTCGTGGTCGACCGGTCGAACCCGGACCACCCCATGGTCTACGTGGTCTCCACGGCGACGCCCTGAGGTCTTCTCCGGTCACACGCAGAGGTCTCTGGTCACACGCAACTGAGGCGGCCAGGCGGAAAAACCTTTCATCAGAGCGGCAACCTTCAACCGTGACGGTGGCGACTGAGGGTCGAGATGGCTTCCCGACCCTCGAACGAAAGTCACCTACGTGAGCACTGGAGCAACCCCGCGCACCCGGCGCCGCAGAAGGACGAGCCGTCGCCGGACCCTGCTGATCGGCGTGCTGGCGACCGCCCTGACCGGCGGAGCGGTCGCCGGCGGTGTCCTGATGTCGGCTTCGGCGTCCGGGCCGGGCGCGGGTACGTACAGGCTGGTGAACGCCGCCGATGACGGATGCCTGGAGGTACCGTCGGGCGCCACGGCGAGCGGTGTGCAGTTGGGTACGGCGGCGTGTGACGACGGCGCGGCCGAGCAGATCTGGCAGCTGACCGTGTCCGGTGACGGGTTCACGGTGAAGGCCGCGCACAGCGGGCTGTGCGCGGGAGTCAAGGGCGCGTCGACGTCGGCGGGCAAGGCGGTGCAGCAGCAGACCTGCAACGGCGGGGCCTCGCAGGTGTGGAAGCCGGCCCGGGCCGGGGACGCGTATCACCTGGTCAACTCGGGCAGCGACAAGTGCCTGAACACCGGTGCCGGGCTCGCGAAGCAGAACTCCTGCGACAACGCGATCAGCAAGAGCTGGACGCTGAAGGCGACGACGGGTGCGTCCCCGTCCGCCTCTCCCACCTCGTCCGCGTCCCCTTCCGCCTCGGCTTCCGCGTCCAAGTCCGCCTCTCCTTCCGCCTCGGCCTCGGCGAGCCGTACCGCCTCCGCGTCCGCCTCGGCCACGGCGTCCAAGACGTCGACGGCCGCGCCCTCCGACACGGCACTCGGCGCATGGCCCACCCCCACCGCCCAGAAGGCTGTGACTGCCACCATCGAGGTGTCCGGCACCTACGACGGCGGCCTGAAGCGCTTCTACGGCTCCGGTGACCTCGGTAGCAGCGGCCAGGACGAGGACCAGGGCCCGATCTTCGAGCTCGCCGACGGAGCCACCCTGAAGAACGTCGTCCTCGGCGCCCCGGCCGCCGACGGCGTGCACTGCCTGGGCAGCTGCACCCTGCAGAACGTCTGGTGGGAGGACGTCGGCGAGGACGCGGCCACCTTCAAGGGCAAGTCCTCCTCGGCCACGTACCTCGTCGTCGGCGGCGGCGCGAGGAAGGCGGACGACAAGGTCCTCCAGCACAACGGCGCCGGAACGCTGACCATCAAGAACTTCCAGGTCGAGGACTTCGGCAAGCTCTACCGCTCGTGCGGCAACTGCTCGACGCAGTACCAGCGCCACGTCGTCATCAGCAACGTCAAGGTGACCAGCCCCGGCGGCGTGGTTGTCGGCATCAACGCCAACTACGGGGACACGGCCACCCTCTCCGGCGTGACGATCGTCGGCGACAGCAGCAAGGAGATCACCGTCTGCGAGCGCTTCAAGGGCAACAACAGCGGTGACGAGCCGACCGGGCTGGGCAGCGGCCCGGACGGCACGCACTGCCGCTACAGCGCATCGGACGTCACGTACAAGTGACCCGATGTGACGCGCGCGGCCCGGTCCTCGCCCCTCGGTGTTCTCCAGGGCGAGGACAGGCCGGCCCGTGTGACCGCCCGCTGCACCCCGCTGCTGTCAGTGCCCGTCGTTAGAGTCGAAGACGAGTGATCCGACTTGTACGACGGAGGGAGGAAGCGTGGGCACGCGCACTGCTGCGGACGAGGCCGTGTCCGTGCGGCTTGCCGCGATCTTCCTGCCGTCGCAGGTGCCGCGCGAGGGCCGGGTGGCCTTCTGGGACCCGGAGCGCGGCGGGCCACTGCCGGCGGGTGACGTTACGGAGCGCGGTGTCGGTCCGGAGCTCGGGGCGCTTACGGGGTCGGGTCTCCGTCCGGAGCTCGGGGCGCTTACGGGGTCGGGTCTCCGTCCGGAGCTCGGGGCGCTTACGGGGTCGGGTCTCCGTCCGGAGCTCGGGGCGCCTACGGGGTCGGGTCTCCCTCCGGAGCTCGGTGAGGTCACGGAGCTGACCGTCGTCCGGCGGCACGGTCGTAACGGTGTCCGCAGGGTCCCCGCCCCCGCGCTGCTGCTTCCGCTCGCCGACGCCTTGCCGCTGCTCGTGCGTGCCCGTCATGATCCGGCCGCTCATCCGGCCACGGCCTGCTGGGGCGCCGCCGCCCTGCACGCGCTGCGGCTCGTCGCACGCGGCCGCCTGCTGCCCGGCCTCAGCCCCGGCGGGTACGACGCCTGGCGCGCCGGCCCGCTGGAGGCCAACGACATCGCGCATCTGCGCGCCATCGCCGCCGCCCTGCCGTACGAGGGCCACGCCACCCCGCTCCCGGACCGGGGCCCTCTGCATCTGCCCGACCCGGAGGCGCTGGTGCGGGCCTTCCTGGACGCGGTCGCCGACACCCTGCCGCGTACCCCGGCCGCGCCGTACGCCACCGGTGCGCCGTTCGCCGCGCGCGAGCCGCAGCCACTCCCCGGGGCGCGGGACTGGGCGGCCGAGGTCGCCGCCGGGATGGACGCGGGCGTACGGATCTCGCTCCGCCTCGACCTGTCCGCGTACGACCTCTTCGACTCGACGGACGGCGTCCGCAGCGCCGGGGCCGCCGTCGTCCAGGTGCACAGCCTCGCCGACCCGACCCTCGTCATCGACGCGGCGGCGCTGTGGTCGGGTGGGGGAGAGGCGTCGTTCGGGCCTCGCGCGCGTGTCGACGCGGCGCTCGCCCTGCGCCGCGCCGCCCGCATCTGGTCCCCGCTCGACCGTCTCGCCGACCAGGACGTCCCGGACGTACTGGTGCTGTCCGAGGAGGAGTTGTACGACCTGCTCGGGCCCGCCGCCACCCGGCTTGGTGCCGCCGGGGTCGCCGTGCACTGGCCCCGCGACCTCGCTCACGATCTCTCCGCCACCGCGGTGGTGCGACCCGCACCCGGCTCCGCGACCGACGGCACCGGGTTCTTCGAGGCCGAGGAACTGCTGCAGTTCCGCTGGCAGTTGGCGCTCGGCGGGGATCCGCTCACGGATGCGGAGATGGACGCGCTCGCCGAGGCCCACCGGCCCGTCGTGCGGCTGCGCGACCAGTGGGTGCCGGCCGACCCGGCCATGGTGCGCAAGGCCCGCAAACGCGAACTCGGCCTCCTCGACCCGGTGGACGCGCTCTCCGTCGCGCTCACCGGCAGTGCGGAGGTCGACGGCGAGACGGTGGAGGCGGTGCCGGTCGGCGCGCTGGCCGCGCTGCGGGACCGGCTCACCGCCGGGGTTGCGCCCGTGGAGCCGCCGCCCGCCCTGCGGGCCCGGCTGCGCGACTACCAACTCCGGGGACTCGCCTGGCTGGACATGATGACCTCACTCGGTCTGGGCGGCTGCCTCGCCGACGACATGGGCCTCGGCAAGACCGTCACCGTGATCGCGCTGCATCTGCGCCGGGCGCGGCACGAGCCGACGCTCGTGGTCTGCCCCGCATCGCTCCTCGGCAACTGGCAGCGGGAGATCGCCCGTTTCGCGCCGGGCGTCCCCGTGCGCCGCTACCACGGGCCGGACCGCACCCTTGAGGAACCGGAGCGCGGCGGTTTCGTGCTCACCACGTACGGCACGATGCGGTCGAGTGCGCCCCTGCTCGCGCAGGAGAAGTGGGGCATGGTCGTGGCCGACGAGGCGCAGCACGTCAAGAACCCGTACTCGGCGACGGCGGTGGCGCTACGCACGATCCCCGCCCCGGCGAGAGTCGCCCTCACGGGCACCCCCGTCGAGAACAACCTCTCCGAGCTGTGGGCGCTGCTCGACTGGACGACACCGGGGCTGCTCGGCCCGCTCAAGTCGTTCCGCGCCCGGCACGCGCGTGCCGTCGAGGGCGGAGAGGACGAGGAGGCCGTCCAGCGCCTGGCGCGGCTCGTCCGGCCCTTCCTGCTGCGCCGCAAGAAGTCGGACCCGGGCATCCTGCCCGAGCTGCCGCCCAAGACCGAGACGGACCACCCGGTGCCGCTCACCCGCGAACAGGGCTCGCTGTACGAGGCGGTGGTCCGTGAGTCCATGGCCGCCATCGAGGACGCGCAGGGGATGGCGCGCCGCGGCCTCGTGCTGAAACTCCTCACCGCGCTCAAGCAGATCTGCAACCACCCGGCGCAGTATCTGAAGGAAGGTGCGGCCGCCCGGCTCCTCGGCCGCTCCGGCAAACTCACCCTGCTCGACGAGCTGTTGGACACGATCCTCGCCGAGGACGGCTCGGCGCTCGTCTTCACGCAGTACGTCGGCATGGCCCGGCTGCTCGAGGCGCACCTCGCCGAGCGTGCCGTGCCGGCTGAACTGCTGCACGGCGGAACACGGATCGTCGAGCGTGAGCGCATGGTGGACCGCTTCCAGAGCGGAGCGACCCCGGTCCTGGTCCTCTCCCTCAAGGCCGCAGGCACCGGTCTCAACCTCACACGCGCGGGTCACGTGATCCACTTCGACCGCTGGTGGAACCCGGCGGTCGAGGAGCAGGCCACCGACCGCGCGTACCGCATCGGGCAGACGCAGCCCGTCCAGGTCCACCGTCTGATCACCGAAGGCACGGTGGAGGACCGCATCGCCGACATGCTCGCAGCCAAGCGCGCCCTGGCCGACGCGATCCTCGCCTCCGGCGAAACGGCCCTCACCGACCTGACGGACCGGGAGCTGGCCGACCTCGTCTCCCTTCGGAGGCAGCCATGACACGCCATCCGCAGCCGCCCGATCCCGACCGCGTGGAAGCGGACGGCAGCGGGGCGGCCACGACTGACCAGGCGCGCGCAGGCTCTGCAGAGACGGCTCGTCCTGCGGACGCGCCGTCTTCAGAGTCCGTGGCTGGGCGCGGGGGCGTGTCGTCTTCAGAGTCCGTGGCTGGGCGCGGGGGCGTGTCGTCTTCAGAGTCCGTGGCTGGGCGCGGGGGCGTGCCGTCTTCAGAGTCCCAGGCTGGGCCCGGGGACGCGCCGCCTCCAGAGTCCGCGGCTCGGCCCGGGGACGCGCCGCCTCCAGAGTCCGAGGCTCGGCCCGCGGACATCGTCCGCAGGGCGCTTCGGGCTGCCCGCCGAGGGCAGACGGACGCCACACGCCAGGCCACGGGTGAGTCCCGCCCGCCCAGCGGCCCCGGGCCTGACGAGCCCGCCGGCCGCGTGCCGCGCGGCAATGCGGCGGCGCGCGTTCCCTATGAGGCGGCGCGCGTTCCCCGTCGTGGCCGCAGCCTCGACAGGGAACGTGACCGCGTTCGCGACGCGGAACGCGACCGCAGCCTCGACAGGGAACGTGACCGCGTTCGCGACGGGGAACGCGGCCGCAGCCGCGACGCGGAACGTGGCCGCCCAAGCGCCGTCCCGGCCACCGCCGGGACGGGAGGGGGAACCGAGCTGCGCCGTACCTTCGGCGCTCTTCCTCCCGGCCTCGACGCCCCCGACGCCCGCTTCGCCCATACCTGGTGGGGCAACGCCTGGACCGACGCGTTGGAGGAACTCTCGCTGGACCCGGGTCGGCTCGACCGTGGTCGGCGCTATGCCGCCCAGGGCAACGTGGGCGCGATCACCGTGACGCCGGGGCTCGTCCTGGCGTATGTCCAGGGGAGCCGCGCCCGCCCGTACCGCACCCGTATCGCCCTGCGTGTTCTCTCCGACGAGGAATGGGACCGTTTCCTGGACGCGGCCGCCGAGCGTCCCGGACGTATTGCCGCGCTGCTGGAGAAGGACATGCCGCACTCGCTCGCCGACTGCGGAGTGGACCTGTTGCCGGGCCCCGGCGATCTCCGACCGGACTGCTCCTGCCCCGACTTCGGCCACCCCTGCAAGCACGCCGCGGCCCTCTGCTATCAGACCGCCCGCCTGCTCGACGAGGACCCTTTCGTGCTGCTGCTGATGCGCGGCCGGGGCGAGCGTGAGCTGCTGGACGAGCTGGCCCGCCGCAACGCCGCGCAGGCCGCACGCCCCGGCCACGACACGGCCCCCTTCCCCGGCGTACGCGCCCGGGACGCCCTCGCCCCGCGCACCCTCCCGCCCCTCCCGGCCCCGTTGCCCGTACCGCCGCACCCCGAGCAGCCGCCGGTCTACCCCGCCGCCCCGGGAGGTCCGGACCCGTTCGCCCTCGACCAGCTGGCCACCGATGCGGCGGCACGTGCACACGCCATGCTCGCCACCGGCCGTGACCCCGTCGCTGAGCTGACCCTTTGGCAGGACGCCGTCCGCCTCGCCGCGGCCCGGCCCGGGTCCGGTCTCACCGGAACCGGCCGCACCCTGTATGCCTCCCTGGCCACGGCCGCCGGCCGCACCCCCGCCGAGCTCGCCCGCGCGGTCGCCGCCTGGCGCCAGGGCGGCGAAGCGGGCCTCGCCGTTCTCGAGGAGTACTGGGATCCGCCCGCGGGCCGCTTCGACCGCGCACGCCCGGCGCTCCTGGCCGCCGACTTCCCGCCCTTCCGCCCCTGGCACAACCACCTCACCCACCCCCAGGGCCACGTCCAGCTGCGCCTCGGCCGCGACGGCCTCTGGTACGCGTACGAGTCCGAGCCCGGCCGCGACGACTGGTGGCCGAGAGGCACCCCGGACCTGGATCCGGTCGGTGCTCTGACGGGTCTCCTGGGAGCCGGTGGAACGGGCACCGATCCGTAGCCGGGAGCCGGGGTGCTGGGCCGCCTCCAGAGGCATCGCCGCACGTGGCGGTCGTGGAGGCGCAGACGGACCGGCCCGCATGTTTCGTGAACCGCACCGTATCCATCATCTTGGCGAAACATGCCGAGGCTTTCCTCTGTACCGTGAACGGACTCCGAGGAACGGTCTGGTGGACGCGGGCGCCATGGTGGGGCCTGTGGTGCGCCGCGCTCGCGGCCCTCGTGCTGGGCGACACGTGCGCGACGGGCACGGCCCCGGTCGCGCGACAGGCAGCGAGCGGCGCCGCCCGGCCGCTGTCCACGGCCATGGTCGTCTCCGCCCCGCTGCCCGTGGCAGTGTCTCCTCCCATGCACTCCAGGCCCGCGCCCGCCCGGCCCGCGTCCGCCGCAGCCGACCCCGAGCTGAGCACCGGCACCGCCGCCGCCGGCCGTCCCGCCGACCCCGACGCGCTGCTCGCCGACGCCCTCGCAGACGTGGCCGAAAGCGCCCACGGCCACTTCTCGCTGGCCATCGCCGACACGGACACCGGCATCCGTGCCGTATACGCCCCGGAGGAGCACCGGTTCGCCACCGCCAGCATCGTCAAGGCCGACATCCTCGCCGCGCTCCTGCTGCGCGCACAGCGGGAGGGCCGCTCCCTGACACAGCAGGAGCGGTACGACGCCGGACCGATGATCCGCGTCAGCGACAACGCCTCCGCCAGCCGTCTCTGGGCACGGATCGGCGGCGGCGCCGGCCTCGCGGAGGCCAACGAGCGGCTGGGGCTCACCGCCACCACACCCGGCCCGGCCGGGCTGTGGGGCCTGACCCGGACCACGGCGGCGGACCAGCTGCGTCTGCTGGAGGCGATCACCCGCGACGACTCCGCGCTGTCGAGTGCGTCCCGGACGTACCTCTACGACCTCATGACACACATACATGCAGGTCAGGACTGGGGCGTCACGGCCGCCCAGACCCCGGCGGCCACAACACCGACCGACACACCGACCGCCACCGCGGCATCCGCCGACGCGCCCTCCGCCACTTCCCTCGCCACTCCCTCCGCCCCCGCCACGGCCACCGACTCGGCCACCGCCGAGCCCGCCGCCGCCCCTTCCGCAGCAGCCACCGCCCCCGCCGCCGCGCTCAAGAACGGCTGGTTGCCCCGCAGCGCGACCGGCCTGTGGGTGGTCAACACCATCGGCGTCGTGGAGCACAACGGTCACCGGCTGCTCATCGCCGTACTGAGCGACGACCAGCCGTCCATGGCCGCCGGGATACGGCTGGTGGAAGCGGCGGCGGCCAAGGCGGCCGAGGCCCTGACCGCCGCCGAGACGGAGCCGCCGACCCAGCCCTGACGGCGCTCACGACGCCGCAACTCCGCCATGCAGCAACGCCGACATGCAGCAACGCCGACATGTCGCGACGCCGCAACGCCGTAGCGCCGCCGTGTCACAACATCACCGCGTGACGAACTGAGCCGTCCCCAGCGTCGAGAACCACTCGCGGATCTGCTTCTCGTCCTCCGTCGCCGCCAGCGAGAGCAGAAGCAGCAGACGAGCCTTCTGCGGGGTGAGGTCCTCCGCGCCGATGACGCCGGTCGTCGTCGACGAGCCGTACACCGCGCCCGATCCCGTGCGGGTCGTCGACGCGAACAGCACGCCCTTCTTGACCGCCTCCGTGCGGGCCGCGGACATGGCGGGCGAGATGCCGCCCGCCCCCGTGCCCGCGGTCACGATGCCGTCCGCTCCGGCGCCCGCGAAGGCGGTGATCGCCTCACCGCCGGCGTCCTGGTAGGAGTACGCGATCTCGACCTTGGGCAGCGGGCCGTCGGCGATCGCGTCCAGGTCGAAGGGCGTGTCCCAGCCGCTCCTGCCGCACTTCTGGACGCGTGCCGGTGCCCGGTGGAGGCGGATGTTGTCCTGGTCGATGACACCGAGTTCGCCCGTCGGGCCGCTGTCGAAGGTGTCCATGCGCAGCGCGTTCGTCTTGCGGACCTCGCGGGCGGACTGGATCTGGTCGTTGAGCATGACGACCGTGCCGTAGCAGGTGGTCTTGCGGCTCGCGGCGAGCTTGATCGCGTTGTAGAGGTTCGCCGGTGCGTCGGTGCCGATGACCGTCCACGGACGCATCGAGCCGGTCAGGACGACGGGTTTGTCGCTGCGCACGGTCAGGTCGAGCCAGTACGCGAACTCCTCCATCGTGTCGGTGCCGGTGGTGACCACCACCGCGTCGTTCTTCTTCAGCGCCGCGTCGACGGAGGCGGTCAGGCGGCGGTAGTCGGCGATCGTGTACGAGCCGGATCCCTTGTTGCCGAACTGCTCGGTGGTGACGTCGGCGAGACCGTCGACCTCCGGCCGCAGCTCGTCGACCATCTTCGAGATGGCCAGCTGGCCGGAGCGGTAGTCCTGGAAGGACACCCGGTTGGTGCTGACCCCGGAAATGGTGCCACCCGTTCCTATGACGGCGACTTCGGGGACGTCCTTTCCGGCGCCGGGTTCGGCGCTGGCGCCGGTGACGGTCGCACCCACCGCGGCGGCGAGGGCGAGCAGCAGGGCAGTGGTGCGGTGGGCGATTCTCAAGGCGTCACGCATCCTTAGTCGGTTGATCCGTTGCCGACGGCTCGCCCCGACGCTAGAAAGCGTTCTTTACCCGCTGATTGCCTGCACATGTCAACCGATTGCCTGCACATGCCACCCGGTGTGTGTGTCAACGGACTTCCGCCCGTCGTGCGTGTCAACCATCCCCTGCCCATGCTGACTTGTGTGCCCGTGATGACCTTCGTATCCGTGGTGGCTTCCGTGTCCGTGGCGTGCAGGTGAGGTGCGCCCACGGGCCCTCTGTCCACCCCGCAGCGGGGGTCCGGCCGGTGCGGGTCGTCCCGCGTCCGTACCGGCGATGGCCACCGGGCCGGTGGCCTGATGCGGCCCATGCACAGGTATTGACATGCCGCTCAAGACGGACGTAACTTCCCTGCCACGAGGAAGTAACGCGCGTTATTAAAGCGCGAAACCGGAGGCGATGTCTCGCCCCCGTCCGGCCGAAGGGAACTGGAAGTGGCCACGAACCAGACGCATCGCGTGACCATGAGCGATGTGGCACGCCATGCGGGCGTTTCGCGGACCACGGTCTCCTTCGTCCTCAACGACAAGCCCGGTGCCGCCATCCCCGACGAGACCCGTCGGCGGATCCTGGAGGCGATCGACGAGCTCGGCTACCGGCCCAACGCCGGGGCGCGGGCGCTGGCCGCGAAGCGCAGCGGGTGGTTCGGTCTGATCACCGAGATCGTGACCGGCCCCTTCGCGGCGGAGGTGATCACGGGAGCGCAGAGCCGCGCCTGGGGGGACCGTAGGTTCCTCCTGATCGCCGCGAGCGAGGGCGACCCCGCCCAGGAGGCGGCCGCGCTCGACCAGATGCTGGAGCACCGGGTGGAAGGGCTGCTGTACGCCACGACCTGGCACCGGGCCGTTACTCTGCCGAAGGCCGTACGCGAGGTGCCGACAGTGCTCGTCAACTGCTACGACTCGGAGGGGGAGCTGCCGTGCATCCTGCCCGACGAGGAGTCGGGCGGATACCGCGCTACCCGCCGGCTCCTCGACGCCGGTCACACCCGCATCGGGTTCATCAACCTCGACCCGGCGATCCCGGCGGCCATCGGCAGGCGCGCGGGGTACGAACGTGCCCTGCGCGGGGCCGGGATCACCCCCGACCCTTCCCTCGTCATCCCTGGCTGGGCCACTGCCGACGGCGCCTACACCGCCGCCTGCGAACTGCTGGACCGCCCGGCCGCCGATCGGCCGACCGCGCTGTTCTGCGGCAATGACCGGATGGCGATGGGCGCGTACGACGCGATCAAGGAACGTGGGCTGCGCATCCCGCACGATGTGGCCGTGGTGGGGTTCGACAACCAGGAACTCATCGCCGCCTATCTGCGGCCGAAGCTGACGACGCTCGCCCTGCCCTTCGAGGCCATGGGCACCAAGGGCGTCGACATGCTCGCCGCTCTCGCAGCGGGGCAGCCGCTCGACACCCACCGGGTGATGATCGACTGCCCGCTGCTCGAACGCTCGTCGGTCTGACCGCGAATCAGTCCGCCGAGTAATCCCATCCCGTCTTCGTCCTGTGTGTTGAAGAGAGGAAAAGAGTCTCCATTATGACACCCTCCATAGCCTCACGGCGGCTGCGCCCTGCCCTGAGAGTGGTCACCGCGACCGCCGCCGCAGCCCTCGTCCTGTCCGCCTGTACGGGTGGCTCGGGCGCCGCCGGCGCCGGTGACACCTCCGGCAACCAGCTGCTCACCATCCCGCGCGAGGACCTGGCGACGTTCACGCGCAACTTCAACCCGCTCTCCCCGCAGGCCGCCCCCATGACCAAGGAGGCCGTCTACGAGCCGCTCGTGGTGCACAGCATGGCGGATGCCAAGGACACGCCGTGGCTCGCCACCAAGTGGGAGCAGGCGAAGGACGGCAAGTCCCTCACCTTCACGCTGCGCGACGGCGTCAAGTGGTCGGACGGCAAGCCACTCACCGCCGACGACGTCGTCTACACCTTCCAGCTGCGCAAGAAGGTGCTCGGCGGCCTGGAGTACCTCGACAAGGTCACCGCAGGCGACGCCCACACGGTGGAGTTCTCCTTCAACAAGCCCTTCTCGCCCGGCTTCTTCGAGATCGCCGGACAGTCGATCATGCCGAAGCACGTCTGGTCCAAGGTGAAGGACCCGGCGAAGTTCACCAACCCGAACCCGGTCGGCACCGGCCCGTACGCGAAGCTGGAGAAGTTCCAGGCCCAGTCGTACGAGCTGGGCAAGAACCCCGACTACTGGCAGCCCGCCAAGCAGCAGATCGCCGGCATCCGGATGCTCGCCTTCTCCGGCAACGACAGTGCCAACGTCGCCTTCACCAACGGTGAGGTGGACTGGACGCAGTCGTTCATCCCGGACATCGAGAAGTCCTTCGTCGCGAAGGACAAGGAGCACAACCACTACTGGTTCCCGCCCGCCGGTGCCATGATCAACTGGCAGCTGAACACCACGAAGGCCCCCTTCAACGACCCGGCTGTGCGCAAGGCGCTCAGCATGGCGATCGACCGCGACCAGATCACCAAGGTCGCGATGAACGGCTACGCCGAACCGGCTGACTGCACTGGCCTGGCCCGCACGTACGACAAGTGGCGCGACAAGGATCTCGCCGCGTCCTGCGCCTGGACGACGTACGACACCGACGCGGCGGCCAAGGCCCTCGACGCTGCCGGCTACAAGGAGAGCGGCGGCAAGCGGACGCTGAAGAACGGCAAGCCGTTCACGCTCGACATCTCCGTCGGCTCCGCCTCGTCCGACTGGATCTCGGTCGCGAACATCATCAAGCAGAACCTCGCGAAGGTCGGCATCACCGCCACCGTGAAGACGCCCGACTGGGGGGCGGTGGTCAGCTCGTACGAGCAGGGCACCTTCGACTCCGGCATCGTGTGGAGCAACAACGGCGCCACCCCGTACGAGTACTTCCGCGGTGTGATGTCGACCGTCATGGTCAAGCCCGTCGGCGCGAAGGCCACCGAGAACTACCACCGTTTCGGGGACAAGAAGGCCGACAAGCTCATCGACGCTTTCGCCGCCGCCGCGGACGAGAGTGAGCAGGGCGAGCAGATCGACGGCCTGCAGGAGCTGTACGACGAGGACGCGCCCGTCGTCCCGCTGTTCACCGGCCCCGAGTGGGGCGCGTACACGGACACCCGCTTCACCGGCTGGCCAACCGAGAAGAACCCGTACGCCACCCTCGGCAACCGCAACAGCAGCACGATCCTCGTGCTCACGTCGCTGAAGCCCGTCAAGGGCTGACGTCGCCCGCGCGGACCGGCGGCCGCCCTCCTCCCCGGACGGCCGCCCCCGCTGACCGCATCACCGTTCATCCCCCACTGACAGGGAGCACGACCCGTGCGTCTGATCCTGCGCAATCTGGGGTTCTATCTGCTCGCCTTCTGGGCCTCCATCACCCTGAACTTCGTTCTCCCGCGCTTCATGCCGGGCGACCCGGTCTCCCGGATGTTCGCGCAGGCCCAGGGCACGATGCAGCCCGACCAGATAGCCCAGCTGCGAAAACTCTTCGGCCTGGACGACCGCCCCCTCTGGGAGCAGTACGTCTCTTACGTCAAGAGCGTCTTCACCGGCGACCTCGGCATCTCCATCACCCGCTTCCCGACCCCGGTCTCCGACGTGATCGGCTCGCAGATCGGCTGGACCCTGCTGCTCGGCGGCGTCGCGCTCATCATCGCCGCCGTCGTCGGCAACCTGCTCGGCATCGTCGCCGCCTGGCGACGCGGCGGCGCCCTCGACTCCGCCTTCCCGCCCCTGCTGATCTTCGTCGGCTCGTTCCCGTACTTCTGGCTGGCGATGGGCGCGCTGTACCTGTTCGGGGTGAGCCTGGGCTGGTTCCCGCTGCGGCACGCCTACGACGTCGGACTGACCCCCGGCTTCAACGGCGAGTTCCTCTCGAACGTCGCCACCCACCTGGTGCTGCCCGCGCTGACCATCGTGCTGGTCTCCATCGGCGGCTGGATGCTCGGCATGCGCAACACCATGATCGCGACGGCGGCGGAGGACTACATCACGATGGCCGAGGCGAAGGGGCTCAGTCCTTCGCGGATCATGTTCCGCTACGCCGCCCGCAACGCGCTGCTGCCCTCCGTCACCAACTTCGGCATGGCGCTCGGCTTCGTCGTCGGCGGCGCGCTGCTCACCGAGGTCGTGTTCGCCTACCCCGGCATCGGCTACCAGCTGCTGATGGCCGTCCAGGGCCTGGACTACCCGCTGATGCAGGGCATCTTCCTGACGATCACGGCGGCGGTGCTGCTCGCGAACTTCCTCGTCGACCTCGTCTACGTCCGCCTCGACCCGCGCGTCCGCGTCCGCTGAGGAGGTTGCCGACATGACCGCCATCGAGATCGCGACGGCCACCACGCCGACAGTGCCCGCGCGCATGTCCCGCCGCCGTGGACTGCTGCGCCAACTCATCGACAGCAAGAAGGCGTTGGCGGGGCTGACGCTGCTCGCCCTTTTCGCGCTGCTTGCCTTGCTCGCGCCCGTCCTCGCCCCGGGTGACCCGTCACTCATCAACTCCACGGGCAGCCAGGCTCCTTCGGCCGCACACTGGCTCGGTACGACCGCCAAGGGACAGGACGTGCTCGCCCTCACCCTGTGGGGCGCGCGCAGTTCCCTCTTCGTCGGTTTCACCGTGGGGCTCGCGGCGACAGCGGTAGCTATCGTCGTCGGCCTCGCGTCCGCGTACTTCGGCCGCATCGTGGACGACGCGCTGACCCTGGTCACCAACGTCTTCCTGCTGCTGCCAGGGCTGCCGCTGCTCATCATCCTGGCCGCGTTCCTGCCGCCCGGGACCTCCACCGTGATCCTCGTGCTCGTCGTGACCGGCTGGGCGGGCTCCGCCCGGGTACTGCGCGCGCAAGCCAAGTCGATCCGGGGCAAGGACTTCGTGGCCGCGGCCGTCGTCACGGGGGAGCGCCCGCTGCGGATCATGTTCCGCGAAATCCTGCCCAACATGGCGTCCGTCGTGATGACCACGCTGCTCGGCTGCGTGATCTTCGGCATCGGCGCCCAGGCCGGCCTGGAGTTCCTCGGCCTCGGCGACAGCAGCGTCGTCAGCTGGGGCACCAACCTGTACTGGGCCAGCAACGACGGCGCGTTGATGACCGGCGCCTGGTGGGCCTTCGCCCCCTCCGGACTGTGCATCGCCCTCGTCGCCTTCGCGCTCGCGCTGGTCAACTACGCGGTCGACGAGATCACCAACCCGAGGCTGCGCAACCGCTGTGCCCGCCGTGAGAGGAGGGGCTGAGCCATGGAACCCGTACTTGAGGTGAGCGGCCTGCGTGTCGAATACCGCGGCGACGGGCGCACCGTCGTGGGCGCCGACGACGTCTCCTTCTCCATCGGCGCCGGAGAGGTCTTCGGTCTCGCCGGTGAGTCGGGCTGCGGCAAGTCGACCATCGCCAACGCGGTGATGCGGCTGTTGAAGCCCCCGGCGGAGATCACGGCGGGCAGCATCCGCTTCCAGGGTGGGGACGTCCTCGCCCTGGACGAGCGGGAGCTGCGTGCCTTCCGGTGGCGGCAGATCGCGATGGTCTTCCAGTCGGCGATGAACTCGCTCAACCCCGTCCTCACCATCGGCGAGCAGATCGTCGACATCTTCACCACGCACGAGCGGATGAAGAAGCGGGTCGCGCGGGAGCGGGCGGGCGAGCTGCTGGAGCTGGTGGGCATCGGCCCGGGTCGGCTGAAGGCATACCCGCACCAGCTCTCCGGCGGTATGCGCCAGCGCGTGGTCATCGGCATGGCCGTCGCGCTCCGTCCCCGGTTGCTGATCATGGACGAGCCGACCACCGCGCTCGACGTGGTCGTGCAGCAGGAGATCATGGCGCAGATCCGCGACCTCCAGCGGGAGCTGGGCTTCTCCATCCTCTTCATCACCCACGACATGTCCCTGATGGTGGAACTGTCGGACCGCATGGGCGTGATGTACGGCGGACGGATCGTCGAGCTCGCCGATGCCAAGGACCTGTTCATCAAGCCGCTCCACCCGTACACCGAGGCGCTGATGAACGCCTTCCCGCCGCTGACCGGCCCGCGCCAGGAGCTCACCGGCCTCTTCGACGCCCCGCGTACCGCCGACAGTTGCGGCTTCCACGTCCGTTGTCCCGAGGACCGCTCGGACTGCTCCATGAACATCCCCGACCTGCGCGAGATCGCCCCCGGCCGGTGGGTGGCCAAGAGCGCCCAGGGAGCCCCGCGATGACCCAGCCCTTGCTTTCCGTACGCGGCCTGACCAAGGACTTCCAGATCGGCACCGTCTTCTCACGGCGCCGCGTCCGTGCCGTCGACGACGTGTCCTTCGACCTGCCGGCCGGCCGGATCACCGCCCTGGTCGGCGAGTCCGGCAGCGGCAAGTCCACCATCGCCCGCTGCCTCGCCCGCCTCGAACAGCCCTCCGCCGGACAGGTGCTGCTCGACGGCGAGGACGTCCTGCGCACCGAGCGGCGCCGAGCGTCACGGGCGTACCGCCGCAAGGTCCAGATGGTCTTCCAGGACCCCTTCGGCTCGCTCAACCCCGTCCACCGCATCGAGCACTTCCTCACCCGGGCCCTCGTCCTGCACGGCCGTCCCGCCACCCGCGAGGCGCTGTGCGAGCTGATGGCGACGGTCGGCCTGACCGAGGACATGCTGCAGTCCTACCCGCACGAACTCTCCGGCGGCCAGCGTCAGCGCGTCGCGATCGCCCGCGCCCTCGCCGTCGAGCCCCGGCTGATCCTCGCCGACGAACCGACGTCGATGCTGGACGTCTCCGTGCGCGTCGGCGTGCTCAACCTGATGCGGCGCCTGCGCGACGAGCGGGACATCGCCATGCTCTACATCACCCACGACCTGGGCTCCGCGCGCTACCTCGCGGACACCACGATGGTCATGTTCGCCGGCGAACTCGTCGAGGGCGGCGACGCGCTGGCCGTCATGGACGCCCCCGCCCACCCCTACACCCGCCTGCTGCTGTCCGCCGTCCCCGACCCCGAACGGGCCGGGAGCTACGACCCGGTCGAGCGCGCCCGGCTGCGCGAGGCGATCCTCAACCCCACGTCCTGCCCGTATGGCGACGACGGCACGTGCAGCCGCACCGAGCCCGTCCGCCACATCGTCGGCGAGACGAGCGAAGCGAGATGGGGGTCCCCCCGGCCGGAGGCTGGGGGAGGACAACCCCACTGGGTGCGCTGCCATCTGCGCGCACCCGCCTCCGACATCGCCCGCCGCGTGCTCAAGGCCACCGACCGGCCGGACGGCGAGGCCACCGACGACACCGACGCCACTGAGAAAGCGGAGAACACCGCCGCATGACCCACGACCTCACCCTCCCCTCCGGCAGTCCCACCGCCGAGGGGTTGGCCGAGCGCGCCCAACGCGACCCCCACCGCCCCCGCTTCCACTTCACCTCGCCCGGCGGCTGGCTCAACGACCCCAACGGGCTGACGCACTGGAACGGCGTCTACCACCTCTTCTACCAGTACAACCCGCTCGCCGCAGCCCACCACCGCATCCACTGGGGCCACGCCACCAGCACCGACCTCGTCCACTGGACCGACGAACCGATCGCCCTCGTCCCCAGCACCGACGGGCCGGACCGCGACGGCTGCTGGTCCGGAGTCCTCGTCGACGACGGGGGAGTGCCCACGCTCGTCTACTCCGGCCGCCACGGGGACCGCGAACTTCCGTGCGTGGCCACGGGATCCGCCGACCTGCGCTACTGGACCAAGGACCAGGCGAACCCGGTGATCAGCGGGCCGCCCGAGGGCGTCGACGTCACTGCCTTCCGTGACCACTGCGTGTGGCGGGAGGGCCAGGTGTGGCGGCAACTGGTGGGCTCCGGCATCCGGGGCGTCGGCGGAACCGCCTTCCTGTACGAGTCGGACGACCTGCGCAGCTGGCGGTACGTCGGCCCGCTGCTGACCGGCGACGCCTCGCAGAACCAGGGCGAACCCGACTGGACCGGCACGATGTGGGAGTGCGTCGACCTGTTCGGTCTCGAAGAGACCGATGTACTGGTCTTCTCCGCCTGGGACGAGGGCACCACCCACCACCCCCTGTACTGGACCGGCCGCTACAAGGGCGACACCTTCACCCCGAGCGCCCTCCACCGCCTCGACTACGGCGGACGCTACTTCTACGCCCCCCAGTCCACCCGCGACGAGCACCGCCGCCGCATCATGTTCGGCTGGCTCCAGGAGGGCCGGACGGACGAGGCGAGCGCCCAGGCCGGCTGGTGCGGTGTGATGTCCCTGCCGAGGGCCGTCACGCTCGGCGCGGACGGCAGACTGCACCAGGCCCCGGTGCCGGAACTGACCCAGCTGCGGCGGGAGCACGTAGAGGTGGCGGCGGGTCCGCTGACCGCCCCCTACACCCGGCTGTCCCCCGTGCGCGGGGACCAGCTGGACATCGAGACGACCCTGCGCCTCGCCCCCGGAGCGACCGCCCGGCTCGTGGTCCGCGAGACACCGGACGGCGCGGAGCGCACGGTCGTGGAGGTGAGCAGGGCGCACGACGGAGCGGGCGGCATCCTCCGCCTGCACCGCGAGTCCAGCAGCCTCGACCCGTCGGTCGACATCGAACCCAGGTACGGCGAAGTGCCATTGGACCCCGACGGCCGGGTCGACCTGCGCGTCCTCGTCGACCACTCCGCGCTGGAGATCTTCGCGGGCGGGCGCCCCCTCACCGCCCGCATATACCCCACCCGCCCCGACGAGGCCGTCGGCGTCGGCATCGGTGCCGACGGCGACGTGACCCTGGAGCGGTTCGACGCCTGGCAGATGGCGTCGGCCTTCACCCAGGGACCCCGGCCGCTGTGGCCGTGACGGTCTTACACCCGGTACACCCGGCTACGGCCCGCGGGGCAGGCGACCCCCGGGCCGATGGCCCCCCCCTTCCCTCAGGAGCCGCCATGAGCGTGTCCCGCCGCACCCTCCTGCTCGCAGGAGGCACCGCCGCCACCCTGCTGCCTCTCGGAGGCATCCTCCCCGCAGCACAGGCCGCCACCCCGAGTGCCGGCGGATCAACCTCCGCCCCCACCCCGATCCCCGACCCCATCCCTGTCACCGGGACCTGGACCCGCACCTCCGACGGAGGCCAGAAGGCGACTGCCGGCCGTCGCGGGCACGCCCTCGCCCTGTCCGAGCAGCAACTCGCCACCAAGGGCACGTACGCGGCCCGCATGACGCCCGATTCCGCATCCGCCGTGGGCGCGTTGGTGTTCCGGTCCGCCCTGGACGGCTCAACCGGATACGCGGCCGCCCTCGACCCGGAACGCGCCCGCATACGGCTCTACGACCTGGCGAGCGGCGGCACACTCGCAACCGCACCGCTACCGGGCGCGCCGGCCGCAAGACCCTACGACCTCGAAGTAGCCGTGGACGGGCCAAAGCTGACGGTGTACGTCGACGGCGAACTGCTCCTCCACGCCGAGGACCATCGCCACGACACCGGCTCGGTGGGTCTGCTCGCCCAGGGCGGCACGGTCACCTTCGGCCCGCCCTCCCTCTCCGCGGTCACCACCAACCTCACCGGCTGGACCACGAGCGGCGGCACTTGGACGGCGACCCCGCTCGGCTGGCACGCGGACCCGTCCCAGGGCGCCACCGCGCGCGCCGTCACCACGACCCGGGCGTACGACACCGCGTTGCAGGCCGACCTTCTCCTGCACAACGCCTCCGCGGTCGCCTCACTGCTGGTGCGTACCGACGCCAAGGCCACGCGCGGCTACAGCGTCCAAGTCGACCCGGGCCAGGGCAGGCTGCGGCTCTACCGCATCGACGGGAACGTCACCCTCGGCACGTACGCGACCACCATCACGGCCGACACGGTCTACCGTCTGCGCGTCGAAGCCGAGCACGACGAACTGCGCGTGCACTGGCAGACCGACTTCCTCTCACCCGACGGCTACAGCCCCGTCATCACCGCCCAGGACTCGACCCACACGACGGGCCGACTCGCTGTCACGGCATCGTCCGGCGCGGTGTCCTTCGAGAACATCGCCGCCGCCGACCTCGTCAACGGCGTCCAGGGCTGGACGGCCCGCTCCGGCACCTGGACCCCCGACCTGCGCGGCATCCGCGGCGAGAACGGCCTGCGGACGGTTCCCTTCACCGACGGTGACCTGGTGGCGAGGGCCGACATCACACCCGGCGGCGCCTCGTCCTCGGCGGGCCTCGTCCTGCGCGCGTCCGCGAACGGCTCCGGCGGCTACGAGGCGAGCCTGGAAGCCGGCCGCAACGCCGTCGTCCTGCTGGACCGCTCCTCCGGCACCCGCCTCGCATCCGCCTCCGGCCCGGCCCGGCGCATCGCGTCCGGCGGCACGTACCGCGTCGAGGCCCGCGCGACCGGCAGGACGATCGAGGTCTACGTGGACGGCATACGGGCGCTCAAAACCCGCGTGTCCCGCACAACGGGCGGGGCGGTCGGCACCACGGCCGCGCACGGGACGTCGTACTTCCAGAACGTCGAGGTCCACAGCACCACCGACTACTTCACCGAGCCCTACCGCCCCACGTACCACTACTCCCAGCTCAGCGGCTCCACCAGCGACCCCTGCGGCCTGCTCTACTACGACGGCGAATACCACCTCTTCCACCAGGACGAGGGCCGCTGGGCGCACGCGGTCAGCACCGACCTCGTCCACTGGCAGGCACTGCCGATCGCCCTGCCCTGGAACGCGTACGGCCACTGCTGGACCGGTTGCGCGGTCGTGGACGCAGACGACACCTCCGGTCTCTTCGACGGCGGCTCGGGCCTGATCGCGTACTACACGAGCTACCACCCGGACAAGCCGGGCGGGAACGCGAGCGTGCGCATCGCATGCAGCAAGGACAAGGGCCGCTCATGGCAGCTGCAGGGCGGTTCGACCCCGGCGGTGCAGAACCCGGGCGGCCCCGACGCGGGCTGGACCTTCCGGGATCCGAAGGTGATCCGCGACGAGGCCCACGACCAATGGCTGATGGTGGTCTCCGGCGGCGACAACGTCCGCTTCTTCACCTCCACCGACCTGCTCACCTGGACCCACGTCAGCTCCTTCGGCTACGGCGACTGGGTCACGCCGGGCGTCTGGGAGTGCCCCGACTTCTTCCCGCTCCCGGTCGACGGCGACAAGGACCGCGTCAAGTGGGTCCTCACCCTGAGCACGGGCGCCGTACGCGCCACCGACGGCTCGGCCGCCCAGTACTTCACCGGCGACTGGAACGGCACCGACTTCGTCCCTGACCAGACAGCCGGCACGGTCCTGCGCGCCGACTCCGGCCGCGACTACTACGCCGCCATGTCCTTCTACGGCCTGCCCGACGACCGCCGCGTCTGGCTCGGCTGGATGAGCAACTGGGACTACCCGTTCAGCGCCCCGACCGGCGCCTGGAAGGGGCAGCTGAGCACACCCCGCGAACTGACCCTCACGGACACCGCCGACGGCGTACGCCTGATGCAGCGCCCGGTCCCGGAGCTGACCGCCCTGCGCACGTCCACCACGACCCGCAAGGACCTCTCCGTCGGCCCCACCTCCGCTAACCCGCTCAGGGGCGTCACGGGCATCGCCTACGAGATCGAGGCCGAGGTCACCCTCGGCACCGCCACGGAGATCGGCTTCCGCCTCCGGACCGGCAACGACCAGCACACGACGGCCGGATACGACGCTGAGGCGAACCAGCTGTTCGTGGACCGGTCGTCCTCGGGCCTGAGCGACTTCACCCAGTACTTCGCGGGCCGCACGACCGCACCGATGAAGGCGACCGACGGCCGCGTGACCCTGCGCGTGTACGTCGACTCGTCGTCGGTCGAGGCCTTCGGCGCGGACGGCCGGGCCGCCGTGACAAGCCTGATCTTCCCCGACCCGGACGCCGACGGCATGGCCTTCTACGCCGAGGGCGGCACCGCACACATCGAGTCGCTCAAGGTGCACCGGCTGGACAGCGCCTACCGCCTGGTGGACCGGGTGAAGCCGCCGGTGGCCGCTCCGACCGGCGGTGAATTCCGCTCGGACCTCGGCAAGTTGACGATCCTCCCCGCCGGCCACTGGTCGACGGACAGCGCGGGCCGCGCCGGAACCTTCGACAAGGACTCCAACGCGATCTCGGCCCGCACGGCGACGGACCTGGACCTCACCACCCTGGTGCGGCTCGGCGGCCCCGACCCGGACCAGGGCGGGGCCCTCTCCCTCCTCTGGCGCGCCTCCTCCGACGGCACCGACGCCTACTGCCTCAACATCGACCCCGACCTGCGGGTGATCCGCCTGGTCGCCAAGGCCAACGGCCACTTCGACGACGGCGCCGCCCTCGCCCGCGTCCCGGCCCTGCTCCGCCGCGGCACGACATACCCCGTCCGCATCCTCACCGTGGGCGACCGCATCCAGGTCTTCCTCAACAGCACGCGGATCATCGACGTGACGGACACGACGTACACGAGCGGACACGTCGGCCTCAACGTGTTCGGAGGGAGGGCGGCGTACCAGGACACGTACGCGAAGGAGCTGTGACCGCCGGTCGGGGCCGACCCGCGCCATTGACCGCAGAGGTTCCGCCCCGATTCGCAGGGCGGAGCCTCTGAGAGCGGGAAGGGCAATCCGCTGCGGGTGAGTTCGGGACCCCTTCCCGACGGCCGCCCCCGACCTGGTCAGGTGGTACGTCACGGTGCGGCAGCGCAGGGCGGGTGTGCCCACGGTGGGGCGAGCCGTCAGCTCTGCATGAGTGCCGCCTGCTGACACGACGCGGTCCTCACCGAAGGTGGTCACGGCGAGGTCCACCACGCGGCATCGTGAGTGAGACGGTCGACGTAGGAGCGGCGCTCCGGTTCGCGCGGAACGTCGAGCCGACCTCACCGCGAGTGGAACTGGCGACCGAGCTGGTGGTCCGCGCGAGCACGGCGCCGCCGCGCCACGCATAACGGAACGTAACGCTCCGGGGTGTCAACGGCCTTTTCTGTCAAGGTCGTTGACACCCCCCTTTCATGCCCGTAACTTCCATGGCCGTCTCCTCGTAATTATCGGAAATTTTCCGGAAGGTACGCCATGTCAGCCTTCGCTCGAGCCGTCACCCCCGCATCCGGCGCCGCGTCCTCCTCTGTTTCCCGCCGCCGGTTCCTGGGGACCGCGTCGGCGGTGGGCCTAGGGGCGGCCGGCCTGTCCGCCTGCTCGGACTCAGGGTCCACCACCACCGACAGCCAGGGCCGGACCGTCGTGGAATGGTGGAACATCCAGACCACGGAGCCGTCGAAGAGCGTCTGGCCCGAGCGGGCCAAGGCGTTCGAGGCCGCGCACCCCGATGTGCACATCAAGCTCGTCACGATGGAGAACGATGCCTACAAGTCGAAGATGACAGCGCTGACCAGTTCCGGAAAGCTGCCGGACATCTACCACACGTGGGGCGGCGGCGTTCTCAAGCAGCAGATCGACGCAGGTCTGGTGGAGGACCTCACGTCCTCCACCAGCTCCTTGACCGACACCCTCGTGCCGGCGTCGGTCAAGGCGTACCAGTTCGACGGGAAGACGTACGCCGTGCCCTTCGACATCGGCGCCGTCGGGTTCTGGTACAACAAGGCGCTGTTCGCCAAGGCCGGTATCGAGGCACCGCCCGCCACCTGGGTCGACTACCTCGACGCGGTCAGGAAGCTGAAGAGCGCCGGGATCACCCCCATCGCCCTCGCCGGCAAGGAGAAATGGCCCGGCATGTACTACTGGGCGTACCTGGCCATGCGGATCGCCGGGATCGACGGCATGCAGGCGGCCGCCGACGCCAAGGACTTCACCGGCGACGACTTCGTCAAGGCGGGTGAGCTCCTCAAGGAACTCGTCGCGCTCCAGCCGTTCCAGAAGGGCTTCCTCGGCGCCGCGTACTCCACGCCCACCGGCGAGGCGGCCGCGATGGGCAACGGCAAGGCGGCGATGGAGCTGATGGGCCAGTGGGCGCCCGTCGTCCAGGCCGACGCGGGCAAGGGCATCGGCAAGGACCTCGGATTCTTCCCGTTCCCCGCCGTCGCCGGCGGCAAGGGCGCGCAGACCGACGTGTTCGGCGGAGGCGGCGGCTACGCCGTGCGCAAGGGCGCGCCGAAGGCTGCCGTGGACTTCCTGAAGTTCTTCATGTCGGCCGAGTCCGACCGCATTCTTGTGTCGAAGGCCTCGACGATCCCCGTCGTCGAGGACGCCGCTAGCGCCCTGACCGATCCCAACCTCAAGCTCGTCTCCGACGCCCTCGGTAAGGCGACCGGCTTCCAGCTCTACCTCGACCAGGCGTACCCGCCCGCCGTCGGACAGGAGATCAACGACTCGGTGGCCGCTCTGATCGCCGGATCCAAGTCGCCTGAGCAGGTGTGCCGTTCGGTCACCCAGGTCGCGAAGAGCCAGTGACCGCCATGGCTTCCACGTACGTGAAGGACCCCGCGGCCGCCGCTGCTCCACCGAAGCAGCCGGACTCCGGCGCGGGCCGGTCGCGGGCCCGTCGGATCGTCGACTGGCTGACCGCCTTCAGCTTCACCCTGCCCGCCCTGCTCCTGTTCGGCGTGCTCGTGCTCGCCCCGATCCTGTACGCCCTGTACGTCAGCCTGTTCAACTGGGGCGGCTTCGGCTCCCCTTCGGACTATGCCGGCCTCGACAACTACAGCCGGCTCCTGCGCGATCCGGTCTTCCTGGGCGACCTGTGGCGCGGGCTGCTGCTCGTGCTGTTCTCGGTGTGCGTGCAGCTGCCGTTCGCGCTCGGCATGGCCGTGCTGCTCAACCAGAAGCTGCGCGGCCGGGCCCTGTACCGGACCTTGTTCTTCGCCCCGTACGTCCTGTCCGAGGTCATCACCGGCGTCCTGTTCTCCATGATCTTCGCGCCGGAGGACGGGCTCGCCGACAACGTCCTCGGCGCGGTCGGTCTCGACGGCCTCGGCGGCCTCTGGTTCGCCGACCAGGACTATGTGCTGCCGACCCTGTTCCTCGTCATGACGTGGAAGTACTTCGGCTTCCACATGATGCTGTACCTGGCCGGACTGCAGGGCATTCCCGCCGAACTGCACGAGGCGGCCCGCATCGACGGGGCGGGCCCCTGGCAGCGCTTCCGCCACATCACGCTGCCGCTGCTCGGGCCGACGGTCCGCATCAGCGTGTTCCTCTCCGTGATCGGCGCCATCCAGCTCTTCGACCTGGTGTGGGTGATCACGCAGGGCGGCCCCGACCACCACTCCGAGACCATGGCCGTGACCATGTTCCAGTTCGGCTTCAAGCGCTTCGAGATCGGCTACGCCAGCGCGATCAGCATCGGCATGTTCCTCATCAGCCTCGTCTTCGCCCTCATCTACCAGCGCTCCGTGCTGCGTCGCGACACCGAAGGAGCCCTCACCGCCATGCGAGCCTCCCGATGAGCGCGGGCACGCGCAGAAGGCTGCGCTCCGCACCGCTGTACGTGATCGTGTGGCTGGTCGGCGTCGTCATGGTCACGCCGCTGCTGTACGCGTTCGTGTCCGGGTTCAAGTCCACCGATCAGCTCTCCCGCAACACCTTCGGCCTGCCCTCGCCGTGGGTGACGTCCAACTACACCGATGTGTTCGCCTCCGGCTCGTTCTGGCGCATGCTGGGTTCGTCCACACTGATCGCGGTCGGAACGACCGTACTGACCGTGGGCACCGCGGCCCTCGCCGCCTTCGCACTGGCCCGATTCGCCTTCCGTGGCCGGGAGTTGCTCTTCACCCTCTTCACCGCGGGGCTGATGTTCCCGTTCGCCGTGGCGATCCTGCCGCTGTTCGTCCTGTTGCGCACCTTCGGGCTGCTCGACAACCCATGGGGCGTGATCCTGCCGCAGGCGGCGTTCGGCCTGCCCATGACCATCGTCATCCTGCGCGGCTTCTTCCGGGAGATCCCCGGAGAGCTCGAGGAGGCGGCCACCCTCGACGGCTGCTCGGCGTTCGGCTTCTTCTGGCGGATCCTGCTGCCCATGGCGCGGCCCGCCCTCGGCACCGTGTCGATCCTCGCCATCGTCGGAAGCTGGAACAACTTCCTTCTCCCGCTGCTGGTGTTCAGTGAGCAGACCTGGTGGACGATCCCCATCGGCGTCCAGCAGTTCCAGGGCCAGTACGCCACCGACATCGCCCGCGTCTTCGCCTATCTCGTCCTCGCCATGGTGCCCGCCCTCGCCTTCTACGCCGTCGCCGAACGGCAGTTGATCGGCGGCATCACGATGGGCGCCACCAAGGGCTGAGGGCCGCGCAGGCCAACCCCTTACCAGCACCGCACCTGAGGAGTTCCATGGTCGAGCCATGGCAGGACACCACGCTGCCCGCCCACGTCCGGGCGGCGGACCTGCTCGCCCGGATGACCACCGAGGAGAAGACCGCCCAGCTGTCCAGCGTCTGGATCGGCGCCGACACCGAGGGCGCCGACGTCGCACCCGGCCAGCACACCTACGCGGCCCGCAGCGCCGCCCTCGATGCCCTCCTTCCCTACGGCCTGGGCCAGCTCACCCGGCCCTTCGGCACCGTCCCCGTCGACCCCGCCGAGGGCGCCGCCCGCCTCGCCGAACTGCAGCGCCTGATCCGCTCCGGCAACCGGTTCGCGCTGCCCGCGATCGCCCACGAGGAGTGCCTGACCGGGTTCACCGCCTGGCAGGCCACCGTCTTCCCCACGCCGCTCGCCTGGGGCGCCACCTTCGACCCCGACCTGATCACCGAGATGGCCCGGGCGATCGGTACGTCGATGCGCGTGGTCGGCGTCCACCAGGGCCTCGCCCCGGTCCTGGACGTCGTACGGGATCCGCGGTGGGGCCGCACCGAGGAGTGCATCGGCGAGGACCCGTACCTCGTCGGCACCATCGGCACCGCCTACGTGCGGGGCCTCGAGACCGCCGGGATCGTCGCCACGCTCAAGCACTTCGCCGGGTACTCGGCCTCGCGCGCCGCCCGTAACCACGCCCCCGCCTCGCTCGGCCCGCGCGAACTAGCCGACGTGATCCTGCCGCCGTTCGAGATGGCGGTGCGCGACGGTGGTGCCCGGTCCGTGATGCCCGCCTACAACGACATCGACGGCCTTCCCGCCCACGCCCACACCCAGCTGCTCACCCGGCTCCTGCGCGAACAGTGGGGGTTCACCGGCACCGTGGTCTCGGACTACTACGGCGTCTCGCTCCTGGAGGAAGCGCACCGGGTCGCCGACGGAGAGGACCAGGCCGCACGGATCGCTCTCGCGGCGGGGGTCGACGTGGAACTGCCGGCGGCCCGCTGCTTCAGCCCTGCGGACCCGCTCCCCGAGGACCTGCTCGACCGGGCCGCGCTGCGCGTCCTCACACAGAAGTGCGAACTGGGGCTGCTCGACCCCGACTGGGAGCCCGCCACGGGCGGCGCGCCCGTCGACCTCAACCCCCCGCACATGCGGGATCTGGCACAGAAGGTCGCCGAGGAGTCGGTCGTCCTGCTGGCCAACGACTCCGGCGTGCTGCCGCTGCGCGACGGCCTACGCATCGCGCTGCTCGGTCCGCTCGCCGACGAGCAGGCCGCGATGCTGGGCTGCTACACGTTCCCCCGGCACGTGGGCGTGCACCATCCCGAACTGCCGACCGGGGTCGAGGTGCCGACACTGGCCGAGGCGCTGCGTGCCGAGCTGCCGGGCGCGGTGTTCACCGACGATCCGGCGGCGGCCGACGTCTGCCTGGCCGTGGTCGGGGACCGGTCGGGTCTGTTCGGGCGCGGCTCGTCGGGCGAGGGATGCGACGCAGGGGACTTGCAACTGCCCTACGGTCAGGCGGAGTTGCTGGACGAGGCGCTGGCCTCCGGCGTGCCGGTCGTCATCGTCGTCCTCAGCGGAAGGCCCTACGCGCTCGGTCGCTGGGCCGACCGGGCCGCCGCCGTGGTCCAGGCGTTCTTCCCCGGGCAGGAAGGCGGCGGCGCCGTCGCGGGCGTCCTGTCCGGGCGCGTCGAGCCGTCCGGACGGCTGCCGCTCGGCGTGCCGCGCACCCCCGGAGGCCAGCCCGCGCCCTACCTCGCCCCGCCGCTCGGCCGGCACGGCTTCCCCAGCACCGTGGACCCGACGCCCCTCTACCCGTTCGGGCACGGCCTGTCCTACACGACGTTCGCCTGGGACACCCCCCAGTGCGACGCCCCCGAACTGCCCACCGACGGCGAGACCACGCTGCGCCTCACCGTCCGCAACACCGGAGAGCGGCCCGGCACCGAGGTCGTCCAGCTCTACCTCCACGACCCTGTCGGCACCATCGCCCGCCCCGAGGTCCGGCTCGTCGGCTACGTCCGCGTCACGCTCGAGGCCGGCGCGTCCGCCGAGGTCCACGCCACGTTCCCGGCCGACCTCGCCGCGTACACCGGCGCCGACGGCCGCCGCGTCGTCGAACCAGGCGCCCTCGAACTGCGCGTCGCCGCATCCAGCGAACACGTCCACCACACCGTGCCGCTCACCCTGACCGGCCCCCTGCGCAAGGTCGGCCACGAGCGCCGGATGCGCTGCGAGCTCCGCGTGAAGTGACCCCACTGACCCCACAGACCAGCTCCACGCACAGCTATCGCACCGCCCCATCCCACAGTTGAGGAGATGCACCATGCGCACACCCGCACGCCGTATCCGCGTCGGATCAGCCGCGCTCGCCGCGTCCGCGGCCCTGCTGCTCGGCCTCGCCGTGGCGCCCGCCGCCCAGGCCGGCACCGACGGCGCGAAGACGACGAAGACGCTGCACGAACTGGCCCGCGAGTCCGGCCGCTACTTCGGCTCCGCCGTCGACAACCCGGAGCTCGCCGACACCGAGTTCGCCGAACTGCTCGGCACCGAGTTCGGCCAGACCACCCCCGGCAACGGCATGAAGTGGTACGCCACCGAACCCCAGCGCGGTGTCTTCGACTTCACCGCGGGCGACGAGATCGTGAACTACGCCCGCGCCAACGGCATGAAGGTCCGCGGGCACACCCTGCTGTGGCACTCCCAGCTCCCGGACTGGCTCACCTCCGGCACCTGGACCGCCGACGAACTGCGCTCCATCCTGAAGAACCACATCACGAAGGTGGTGAAGCACTACAGAGGCAAGGTCTTCGCGTGGGACGTCGCCAACGAGATCATGAACGAGGACGGCACCTACCGCGAGAACATCTTCTACAAGACCCTCGGACCCGGCTACATCGCCGACTCCCTGCGCTGGGCCCGCGCCGCCGACCCCAACGTCAAGCTGTACCTCAACGACTACAACGTCGAGGCCCTCGGCCCGAAGTCAGATGCGTACTACACCCTGATCAAGCAGCTCAAGAAGGAGCGCGTCCCGATCGACGGGTTCGGACTGCAGGGCCATCTCGCCCTCCAGTACGGCTTCCCCGGCGGCCTGAAGGAGAACCTGCAGCGCTTCGCCGACCTCGGCGTCGACGTCGCCATCACCGAACTCGACATCCGCATGATCCTGCCCGCCGACGAGACCAAGCTCGCAGAACAGGCCGACTGGTACGGGCAGGTGACCGACGCCTGCCTGGCCGTACGGCGCTGTGTGGGCATCACACTGTGGGGCTACACCGACCGGCACTCGTGGATCCCCGCGGTCTTTCCCGGTGAGGGAGCGGCCCTGCCCTGGGACGAGAACCTGACGCACAAGCCCGCCTACGACGCGATCCACAACGCGCTCACGGCGGCCGGGTCGTAGGCGTCAGGGCTGCTTCGCCCGGCCCGCCCGAACGGCACACGGGGCCCGCACCGAGTCCGCGGCGACGCCTGACTGAACGCCTGCAGGCGTCGCCGCCGGAGGTCCACCCCTACGAAGAGAACCATGAACCCGCTGAAACGGCTAGGCAGGCGCCGGGCCTCCGTCTTAGGCCTGCTGACAGCGACCGTCCTGGTGACCCCGGGAACTGCGACCGGCTCACCCGACGCCGTCGTCCAGGCCTCCACCCTGGGCGCCCAAGCCGCCCAGTCGGGGCGGTACTTCGGAACCACTGTGGCCGCCGGGCGGCTCGGCGACGGCACGTACACCAGCATCTTGGCCGGGAGTTCAACTCGGTCACACCCGAGAACGAGATGAGGTGGGACACGACCAAGCCGTCCTGCGGCTCGTTCAACTTCGGCCCCGCCGACCAGATCGTCAACCGCGCGCAGGCCCACGGTCAGCGCCTGCGCGGCCACACTCCGGTCTCCATTCCTGCCTGCCGGCTGCAGTACCTGTACCAGGGCATGACCCCCGACGCTGGCGGCGACTACAACCTCCTCCCGTGGCGGCTCGGCCTGCTCACCCAGACCAACCCGACCTGGGGGCGGTGATCGACATCGAGGTGTTCCCGGCCACCGCGGCTGGGTACAGCGAACTGCTGGAATGGGCCAGGGGCTGGGCACGGTTCGACGGGCCGCAGTGGAGGGGACCGGTACGTTCGGGGCGGCCCTGTCGCGCTAGCTGCTGGATCAGGGCGTGGAAGTGTTCGACGTGAACCGGCCCGACCCGACCGACCCTCGCCGGCGCGGCAAGTCGGACCCGCTCGATGCCCAGAACGCGGCCCGGGCGGTGCTGAGCGGGAGGGCGCGCGCGCAGGCCAAGTCAGGCGATGGACCGGTGTAGATCCGCGGTACTGAAGGCCACCCGCATCACCCTGAGTCTGCTGGCCGCTTAGGCTGACCACCAGCGCAGGTGCATCAACGCGACGTTGCGCGGCCGCCGCGTCCCGACGTTGTCGCGTGGCCCGGCGGGCTCGGCCTTCCGCCGAGCCCGCCACGCCGGCTCCATGCCGGAGCCGGACCCGTCTCACGCCGTCAGCGCTGCAGTGTCAGCAGGCCCGGACGGTAGGGGAGGAGGCCGTAGTCACCCCCGGAGTCGGGGCTGCGTCCCTGGTAGAGCAACTGCAGATTGCAGGGATCGACGGTCATGGTCTGATCGGGGCTGGTGCGGATCAGTTCGCCGTGGCTGATGTCGTTGGTCCAGGTGGCGCCGCTGTTGGCCTTGCCGGCGAAGGGATTGCTCTCGGTCGCGGCCTGGGGTGTCCATGAGCCGTTCAGACTGGTGGCTGTGAACGAGCGGAAGTAGCGGCCCTGCGAGCCGATCGCCTCGACGATCATGAGGTAGCGGTTCTGGCCCTGGAGCTTGTAGACCTGCGGGGCTTCGAACAGGTTGTTCGTCGTATCGCTCATGACCACTGTCGAGTTCGTGCCGAAGCTGCCCGGGAAGTTCCCGATCGGCATACTGGCCCGGTAGATCTTGCCGTTGTCACCGGCGAAGAACAGGTACATGTTCGTCTCGTCAGCGATGAGCGTCTGGTCGATGGGCCCGGTTCCGGAGCCGGAGATGCTTCCGGAGAAGAGCACCTGCTCGGATGACCAGCCATTCGGGTTGGTGGGGTCGCTCGACGTCCGGTAGGAGAAGGAAGTCCCACCCCATTGGTAGGCGAGCACCCAGATGTTCTTCGGTGCGAAGTAGAAGAGCGTGGGCGCGACGGTGGAAGTTGACATCGTGTTCTGGCTGGCCGAGCCCATCTCCGACCAGTTGGTGAACAGGCCGAAGTTCATCGAACCCCACCGCGTCCCTGTGTCGTGCGTCGTCGCATAGACGAGTTGCCTGCCGTTGTAGGGGACGACGGTGAAGTCCTTGAGCGAGACCCACCCTGGCTTGGGCTGCGCCAGCGCGCCCGTTGATGTCCAGCGGTATGACGATGGAAGATCGCACGCGCCGGAGTTGCCGCCGCCGACCTTGACGAGCTGCCACTGCTGATTGGCGCCGCCCCAGTCGTCGTACTGGACGACGTTCGCGTTGTCCGCGGTGGAGGCACCTTGTACTTCGAGGGCCTTGTTGCTGTGGCGCGAAATCAACCTCACGTAGCCATCCGAGCTGTCGGCCAGACGCCACTGCTGGTTGGTGGCATTCAGGTCGGTCCACTGGACGATCGCACCGCCGTTCGCGGTGGACCAGTTGTGGACGTCCAGGACCTTGCCGGAGTGGCGGGACTTGATGCGGTAGTAGCCGCCTCCGGAGTCGACGAACTGCCACTGCTGCTGGTTCTGATCGTTCCTGGTCCACTGGGTGATGCGGGCGCCGTCGTCGGTCGCCAGGTTGTAGACGTCCAGGGCCTTGCCGCTGTTGCGGTTGACCAGCACATACGAGGCATTGGGGTCGACGGTCGCCGCGGCGGCGGGCTGGGCACCGAGGAAGGTAGCCACGAGCAGCAAGGGCGCAAGGACGGCGAGTAAGCGTCTCAGGCGGAGCGGGGACGGACGGCGAAACCACATCAGAGGGCCTCCCTTTCTGGGGGACGGGGGTGAGGTGACCCCGATGAACCGCAAAGCGGCCGCGCCGGGGGCAGGGACAGGAGAGGTGCGAAGGCGGCCACATGTGCCGCAGAGTTGGTGCTCTGGGCTCAAGCCGGAGCACTTCGCCGTGGACCGAGATGAGAGAGGTCTCCGGCCTTCACCGCCCCAGCTGACGGCCGGTTGTCACCGCCAGGGGGCCGTCACGCCAGCGGATCCACCGGGCGTCCGGGGGGTGCTGACCATGGAGACCTCCGGGTGGGGAATGTCGGTCCAGTCTCGGAAAACTTACGGAAACCTCTCGGACTCTTTGACGCCACAAGCTAGGAATGTGGGGCCTCCCGGTCAAGACCTGTCGCCGATCTGTCCATAAACAGCGCCTCCCCTCTGGGCTTGACGATCTGTCCTCCCGACCGGAAACCATCCGGAGGTTCGCAATACAGCTGGCCAGTCCAAGTGTCCGCGGGGAGTAGGGGAGTTGAGCAAGCAGCGTCCGACCCTGGCCGGTAATCCGCCTCGCGCGGCGGCCGGAACATGGCCCCCGTCACCTCGGGCCCGCGCGAGGCCGCTGGTCGAGCCTTTCGTCCGGGCCCCGGCCCTACGGCAACCGCCGACGGCGGTGGCTGGGAGGCCCGCGGTTCCCTGTCCGACTCGCCGGGAATCCGGAAAATTTTCGAGCGAGGAACGGAAACTTCTTCTGCGGGAGTATTGACGATCCACCGTCAATCCTTCAATCATCCCTGTCTGAGACAGCGGTCATAGTTCGAGATCTCGAACAATGTTGGCCCTGAGCAATCTGTGCTGCACGACAGATCCGCGCACCACAGCACCCGCGCCACCCCGTTTCCGTTCCGGTGAGGTTCGCGCCAGCGCATCGTGGCTCTTCGCGCAGTTGGAGAGGTACGCGACGCCGCGTGGCGGTCCCCCGGCTGAGCCGCGATGGAGTACCCCCATGCCTCTGTCGAAACACCGCCGCCGCCCGCGTCCGGTACCCGCGGCCGTGGTCGTCCTCCATGGCCTGGCGCCGGCGTCGCTCGCCGTCCCCGCCGAGTCCGCTCCCCTCCGCACGTCCATGGCCGACCCCGCTGTCCCCCTTCGGGCACGAGCTCAGCTGGACCAGCTTCACCTACCCGGAGTTCTCGGTGGATCAAGTCGCCGCGACGGACGGGCCCGTCGCCGTTTCGGTCACCGTCCGCAACGTCGGCGAGGTGGGCTGTGCGGAGGTCGTCCAGCCGTATGTCCCGGATCCCGGGGCGTTCGTCGTCCGGCCGCAGCGGTGGCCGGACGGGGCCGGCAGGGGCGCGCTGCAGCCGGGCGCGGCCGTCCGCCGGCCGGACCCCTGTCACCGGGCTCGACCTGCGCAGGGGGGTAGAACCCGGGGATACCGGCGTGGTCGTCGGACGGTCCAGCGGCGACCTGCCGCTCCAGGGCCCCTTCACTCTGGAGCGCCCCGTACCCCACCCGGAGGCCGACCGGGTGCTGTCCGTGCCGGTCGAGAGCGTCCCGGTTGCACGACCGCGATGTCCGGCGATCCCGTAATGCCCGGCTTCCGGCCCGCCTCGTCCGCCTGCCGAGTGGGAGCGGACGACGCATTCCGATGCACTTCAGTCCTTCCGTGATTTCTACCTTGGAGGCACAGTCATGGGCTCATATGCCATTCCCCCACCCGCCGTCCGCCGGAAGCTCCGCGGTCTGCTGATAGCGCTGTTCGTCGGCGTCCTCGGTGTGGTCGGTGCACTGGTCGCGCCGCAGAGAGCACACGCCGCCGAGAGCACGCTCGGCGCTGCGGCGGCGCAGAGCGGTCGTTACTTCGGCACCGCCATCGCCTCGGGCAGGCTGGGCGACTCGGCGTACACGACGATCGCGGCCCGCGAGTTCAACTCGGTGACGGCCGAGAACGAGATGAAGATCGACGCCACCGAACCCCAGCGAGGCCAGTTCAACTTCACCGCCGGTGACCGCGTCTACAACTGGGCGGTGCAGAACGGCAAGCAGGTGCGCGGCCACACCCTGGCCTGGCACTCCCAGCAGCCCGGCTGGATGCAGAGCCTCAGCGGCGGCGCGCTGCGCCAGGCGATGATCGACCACATCAACGGCGTGATGGGCCACTACAAGGGCAAGATCGTCCAGTGGGACGTCGTGAACGAGGCCTTCGAAGACGGCAGTTCGGGAGCCCGGCGCGACTCCAACCTGCAGCGCACCGGCAACGACTGGATCGAGGTCGCCTTCCGCACTGCGCGCGCCGCCGACCCGGCCGCCAAGCTCTGCTACAACGACTACAACATCGAGAACTGGACCTGGGCCAAAACACAGGCCGTGTACGCCATGGTCCGAGACTTCAAGCAGCGCGGCGTGCCGATCGACTGCGTCGGCTTCCAGTCGCACTTCAACAGCGGCAGCCCCTACAACAGCAACTTCCGCACCACCCTGCAGAGCTTCGCCGCCCTCGGTGTCGACGTGGCCATCACCGAACTCGACATCCAGGGCGCCTCGGCCACGACCTACGCCAACGTGACCAACGACTGCCTGGCCGTCCCGCGCTGCCTCGGCATCACCGTCTGGGGTGTGCGCGACACCGACTCCTGGCGATCGCAGGACACGCCGCTCCTGTTCAACGGCGACGGCAGCAAGAAGCCCGCCTACACCGCCGTCCTCAACGCACTCAACGGCGGCTCCACTACGCCCCCTGGGGATTCCGGACAGATCAAGGGCGTCGGATCGGGCCGCTGCCTGGACGTGCCGAACGCCGGCACCACCGACGGCACCCAGGTCCAGCTGTGGGACTGCAACAGCGGCACCAATCAGCAGTGGACGTACACCGCCGCGGGCGAGCTCAGGGTCTACGGCAACAAGTGCCTGGACGCCGCCGGCACCGGCAACGGCACCAAAGTCCAGATCTACAGCTGCTGGGGCGGCGACAACCAGAAATGGCGCCTCAACTCCGACGGATCCATCGTCGGCGTCCAATCCGGCCTCTGCCTCGACGCCGTCGGAGCCGGCACCGCCAACGGCACCCTGATCCAGCTCTACTCCTGCTCGAACGGCAGCAACCAACGCTGGACCCGCACCTGATGGGACCTGCCACAGACGAGAGGGTGAATCGATGAAGACCTACGGTGCGGTTTCTCCCGCTCCTCCATTAAGGCATCGCTGGTGGTCCCGGGTCGCCGCCGTGGTGGCGGCGACCCTCGCGATCGGCATGCTCGCCGCGGTGAATCCGGCGCCCGCCGAGGCGGCGACGGTGGACACCAATGCCTGGTACGTCCTGGTCAATCGCAACAGCGGCAAGGCGCTGGACGTCTCCGGCGCGTCCGCCGCCGACGGCGCGCGGGTCAGCCAGTGGACGCGCAGCGACGGAGCCAACCAGCAGTGGCAGTTCGTGGACTCCGGCGGCGGCTTCTACCGTCTCAAGGCCCGGCATTCGGGCAAGGTTCTCGACGTGGCCGGCGCCTCGACCGCAGACGGTGCCGCGATCCAGCAGTGGGCCGACGGTAACGGGGCCAACCAGCAGTTCCGCCTGGCCGACTCCGACGCGGGCCACGTCCGGCTGATCAACCGCAACAGCGGCAAGGCGGTGGAGGTGCAGGGCGGCTCCACCGCCGACGGCGGCAACGTCGTCCAGTACTCCGACTGGGGCGGCGCCAACCAGCAATGGCAGATGATCAAGCTGTCGTCCGGTGGCGGCGGCGGATGCGGCAGCGCCCCGACTCTGGCGAGCGGTACGCACACGATTCAAAGCGGCGGTAAGAGCCGCAGCTTCATCCTCAGGGTTCCCGCCAACTACGACAACAGCCGCCCCTACCGGCTGATCTTCGCGTTCCACTGGCGGGGCGGAACCGCCGGCGACGTCGCCTCGGGCGGCACGAGCGGGACCGCCTGGTCCTACTACGGCCAACAGGAACAATCGAACAACACCGCGATCCTCGTCGCCCCCCAGGGCCTCGGCAACGGCTGGGCCAATGCCGGCGGTGAAGACGTCACCTTCGTCGACGACATGATCCGGCGAATCGAGAGCGGCCTCTGCGTCAACACGGCACAGCGTTTCGCCACGGGCTTCAGCTGGGGCGGCGGCATGAGCTACGCACTCGCATGCTCCCGGGCGAACGTCTTCAGGGCCGTCGCGGTCATCTCCGGCGCCGAGATCAGCGGGTGCAGCGGCGGCACCCAGCCCATCGCCTACTTCGGAATCCACGGCATCAGCGACTCCGTCCTCAACATCACGCAAGGACGGTCCCTGCGCGACAGATTCGTCAGCAACAACGGCTGCACTCCGCAGAGCCCGCGCGAGCCCGCGCCCGGCAGCCGAACGCACATCACCACCACCTACTCGGGCTGCCGTGCCGGGTACCCGGTCCAATGGGCCGCGTTCGACGGAGACCACATACCCGGTCCGGTCGACGGCTCCCCCAACGAAAGCGGCGTCGCCACCTGGACCAAGGCAGAGATCTGGAAGTTCTTCGCACAGTTCCAGTGACACGCCCGCACCATGGAGTGGAGCCAGGAGGATCCTGGCTCCACTCCATGGACGTCTACCGCAGGTTGAAGGACGGAGCCGCCTTCATGTGAGGAACCCCGGTCGGCTTGCTCCGACGGGGGTACTGCGTAGACGGGGACCTGATACGACGACGGAACTCGGCTAAGGCGGCCGACGGGGCTCATTCCCGCAAGGGCTGCCATAGTGATCGACGTCGGGCGGGGCCTTCACTCCACCCTCGCATGCTCTGCGTTCGGTCCCGTGGCACTCTGAGGCAGTGACGACTGAAGGCGCAGCGCGCGGCGCGGCAGTGCACCGTTCGTGCAGTTCGGATCCGTTCGCGTGCGTGAATCCCAGTGTCGCGGGCCTGCTGCCATGGCTGCGACGCGGGGACCAACCCGGGCGGATCTACACGCCGCCGATCACCTCTGCCTGGGAGGGGACCACCGCACGCTGCTGGGCGAGGGTGGCGGGGAGGATCGCGGGCGCCGGCCAGCGTGGCGCGCTACAGCTTGGCGTACGCGACGTAGATCCGGGCCATCGCGGCGGTGCGTGACGCCCGGGTGCCGAGTTCAGACCTCGCTTGTCTTCTTACCCTTGGCGGGGCCTTGGCGTTTCTTCTTCTCCTGACGGTCCTGTTCGCGTGCTGCGGTCTTTCCGGCGAGCTCCTTGAAGTGCCCGATGGTGCGCAGTATCTGGGCGCGGCCGGGCACGGTGAGAGCGGCGAGGTGGGCGTCGGTGTTGGAATAGTGGGGGGTGCGGCGACATGGGTGCCGCGGCTGATCGCGGCCGGTGTGAGGTGGGCGAACGCCCGCCAACTCGGCTGCACAGAGCGGCATCGGCCACTGGAGATGATGTCCGGCCCCCCTGGCTCGAACCAAACTCGATGATCCTGGCCCCGCGATTGATCCGCATCGCCTCCCGCCACGACGGCGACCGCACCCCCACCTGCTTGAACCCGTCCGGCAGCGGCGACGACCCTCGCCGGGTGCTCGGTTCCCACTCCATGGTGCTTGGACCGATCTCGGCGAGGTGCCGTGCCGGACGGCGTGGGGGCGTGCCTCACTTCCCCGAGGCCGATCAGGGACCTCCTCGAGGCCGATCAGCGACTGCAGCCGGGGGTCTCCCGTCCGCCGCCCGTCTGGAGCGCCGCCGCCACGATGCAGGCGGCCAGGGCAAGCCCCCACAGGGTGAGGTAGGCAGTGAGCGAAGGGATGTCCGAGGCGCCGACGACCAGGGCGCCGAGGACGACGGAGGCGCCCGCGCCCGCCATGCCGCCGCCCAGCGTCTTGAGGGTGCTGAGGGCGGCGGTGGCGCTCGCGGCGCGGTCGTGGGCGCTGCCCTCGGCGATCACCGTGGGCAGTCCGCCCTGGGACAGGCCGATCCCGAAACCGGCCACGGAGTAGGCCGCGACGAACAGGCCCAGGTTGGCGTGAGCGAGAATGAGGCCCGCGTGGCCGATCGCCATGAGCGCAAAGGCCCACACCAGCATCCGGCGGTAGCCGGTGCGAGCACCGATCGCCGGGGCCAGCACGGAGGCGACCAGGCCGAGCAGACTGGGGATCAGGCTCCACAGGCCGATCTGCCAGACGGCCAGTCCGAAGCCGTAGCCGCCCTCGGTCGGCTCCGCGGCCAGGAACATCACGGCGACGGACTGCCCGGCCAGCAGGACCGCGCCCAGCACGAACCCGGCGGCGTAGTGCGGGGCGAGCGCGCGCCGGGCCATCGCGCGGACATCGACCAGGGCGTCGGGGCGGGCGAGCTGCACGCGCAGCCAGGCCCAGCCGAGCACGGCCGCCAGCAGCAGGGCGCCCGCCAGACGCGGCGACGCAACCCCCCAGGCATCGGCGCGGGACATGGCCCCGAGCAGCACCACGAGGGCGAGTCCCAGCAGGACCGCGCCCGCCCAGTCCATGCGCCCCGCGCCGCGGGGTCCGGACTCCGGTACGCACCACCAGGCCAGGGCTGTGCAGACCAGACCCAGCACCGCGAGGGCGGCGAACGCGCCCCGTACGCCACCGAAGATCCCCAGCAGCGCGCCCGAGAGGGCGTACCCGAGCAGAGAGCCAAGGGTGAGGGCCGCAACCAGCAGGCCGATTGCGCGGCGGGCGCCGGAAGCATCCAGCCGGCCGCGCACCAGGCCGATCTCCAGCGCGAGCAGGGAGCCGATCGCCCCCATCAGGGCGCGCCCGACGAGCGCCACCGTGTACGTGGGGGCGAGGAAGACCAGGAGCGTGCCCGCCGTGACGCACCCCAGCGCGATGCGCAGCAGACGCCGGTGCCCGTACAGGTCGCCGAGCCGCCCCAGGACCGGCACACTGACCGCCGCCGCGAGGAGGTGCACCGTCATGAACCACTGGGCGTCGGCCGCACTCACGCCCCACTCGTCCCGCACTGCGGGGAGCAGCGGCGCGTCCGTGCCCTGCACGAAACCGCTGAACAGGTCGAAGGCGACCAGGACCCCCACGACGGCGCGGACGCGGGTGGAGGGAGCCGCCCCCGCGTCCGGCGCCGTCGTCACGCGACCGCTCCGGCGGACGCGGAGGCCGATTCGGTCGACGCGCCCGTGGAGGCCAGGCGGCGCTCGGCCAGCTCGGCGAGCAGCGCCGCCTGCCGGTACAGCACCCGGTCGTCGAAGACGGCGCGCGGTGAGTGGTTCATCGGCGCGTTCTGCCAGTCGGCGTCCTCGGGGGCGGCGCCCACCATCAGCATCGCGCCGGGGACGCGCTGGAGGATGTACGAGAAGTCCTCGGAGCCGTTGCTCGGCTGCGGGGCCTCAAACACCTCGTGCGCCGCGAACAGCTCGCGGGCGGTGGTCAGGGCGAAGGCGGTCTCGTCGGCGTCGTTGACGGTGACCGGATAGCCCGTGATGTACTCCGCGTCCGCCTCCAGGCCGTGGGCGGCGGCGATCGATCGCACCAGCCGGGGCAGGCCCTCGGCGAGCCGCTGCTGGGCGTGGACCGAGTAACTGCGCACCGTCGCCTCGAACTCGGCCGTGTCGGGGATGACGTTGGCCTTGGTACCGGCATGGAAACGGCCGACGGTCACGACGACCGGGTCGAAGATGTCGAAGGCGCGGGTCACCCAGGTCTGCAGCGCGGTGACGATCTCGCAGGCCACCGCGATCGGGTCCTTGGCGTGGGCCGGGTTCGAGGCGTGGCCGCCCTTGCCCCGCACCGTCACGAACAGCTCGTCGGAGGCGGAGGTGATGGTGCCGGAGCGGGTGGCGACGAGGCCGCCGGGCACCCGGTTGGCCGCCACGTGCAGTGCGTACGCCGCGTCGAGCGGCTTGCCCGCCGCCTCCAGCACGCCCTCCTCGATCATGATGCCGGCGCCGTTGTGCCCCTCCTCGCCGGGCTGGAACATGAACACCACGTCGCCGTGCAGGTGCTCGCGGCGCTCGGCCAGCAGGGTGGCGGCGCCGACCAGGCCGGCGGTGTGCAGGTCGTGCCCGCAGGCGTGCATCCGACCGGGGACGACGGAGGCGTACTCCACCCCGCTCTCCTCGGTGATGGGCAGGGCGTCCATGTCGCCGCGCAGCAGGACCGCGCCGCCGTGCTGCCCGCCGCGCAGCACGGCCGTCACCGAGGTGAGGCTCTTGCCCGTGGTGATCTCCAGTGGCAGCCCCTCGAGTGCGGCGAGCACCTTCTCCTGGGTGCGGGGCAGGTCGAGACCCAGTTCCGGCTGCCTGTGCAGCTCCCGGCGCAGGCGCGCCATCTCGGGCTGGAGTTCCTTCGCGCGTTCCACTGCCGACATGCTCCGCCGACCTCCTCTTCCTCGCGGCCGCTGCTGGTACGGTTCCGGCCGTGCTGGGGCCAGACTGAGGCTCCCGCCGATCAGCGGCCCGAATCCGCCGGAAAAACGCAAGGAGGCAGTCCGTGGCACAGGATTCCGCGCGCCCCGAGGGGCTGGACGATGTGGACCAGGCCCTTGTGCACGCCCTGCAGATCGCTCCGCGCGCGAGCTGGACGAGGATCGGCGCCACGCTCGGGCTGGACGCGGTGACGGTGACGAGGCGCTGGCACCGCCTGACCGAGAGCGGTGCCGCCTGGATCAGCTGCCACCCCGCGCCGGCACTGGCCGAGTCCGGGCAGGGCTGCCTGGCCTTCGTCGAGGTCGGCTGCGCCCCGGGGCGGCTCCATCAGGTCGCCCGCGCCCTGGCCGCCGTACCGCGCGTCGCGGAGCTCGCCCACGTCAGCGGCGACCGCGACCTGTACCTGAACGTCATGGCCCGCAACCTGGCGGACCTGTCCCGGTGGGTGACCCGCGACCTCGCGGCCCTCGACGGCGTCGTGTCCACCCGCACCCATCCGGCGGGCCCCGTCCACACCGAGGGCAGCCGGTGGCGGCTGAGGGCACTGGACCACCGGCAGACCGCCCAGCTCGCCGCCGCCGCGCCCCGCCGTACGGACCTGCCCGCCTTCGACCTCACCGACCTCGACCAGCGCCTGATCACGGCCCTGTCGGTGGACGGCCGGGCCACCTACCGGGCGCTGGCCGAACAGTGTGGCGCGAGCCCCGACACCGTGCGCCGCCGCGTACGTCGCCTCTTCGATGCGAACATGCTGCACGCCCGCTGTGAAGTGGCGCGCGCCCTGTCGGAATGGCCGGTCTCGGTGATCCTCTGGGGCCGGGTCCCGGCCGCCCGGCTGCGCGAGGCCACCCGCCGGATCACCGGTATGCGCGAGGTCCGCCTGTGCGCCAGTGTCCTCAGCCGCCACAACCTGCACCTCGTCGCCTGGGTGCGCTCCGTCGACGACGCCCAGCGCTTCGAGGTCCGCCTCGCCGAAAGCGCCCCCGACCTCACCGTCACCGACCGCGCGATCACCCTCCTGCCCATGAAGCACAGCGGCCATCTCCTCGACGAGGCCGGCTACCGGGTGGGCGCGATACCGCTGGCGCTGTGGGAGGAGGCGGGCGCGTCGGACGGCGGTTGACCTGGCCCGCAGCCCGGCCCCCAGGCGGGACTGAAACGGCGCGGGTACTCCACCCGGCGCGCACTCCGGCTCGCACTGGTGCACAGCACTCAGTCGTGTCCCTCCGAGGGCACCGCCATGACTGGGGAGGACACCGGCCGGACGACCGGCGTCCCGCCTCGTCCGTGGTGGCTCGGGATCCGCCCGGGCAGGCCTTCCGCGAGCAGTTGCCCGGGGGCTGGAACGCCACCGGCGACGCACGCCCCGCCTGGCCCCGGATCGGCGCGGTGCTCCGCGAGTCAGCCGACCGCGACGACGCGCGAGCCCCCTCCACCCTGGCCTGCACCTGCGGAGGAGACTGCGGCTGGTGCCGGGTCCGTTCTGCGGAGCACTTTCCCCGGTCGGTTCGCCGTGAATGCTCCGTCGCGCAGCACGCAGCGGCCATTGACGACAACGTGGCGGGTGCCCACGGCATAGGAGAGTGGTGCCTCGTAGCGGGCGGTGTCGGCGATCGTCGCGGGGTCGAAGACGGTGATGTCGGCGACCCGGCGTTCGGCCAGTATGCCGCGGTCGGCGAGACCGAGGCGCCCGGCTGGGAGCGCGCTCATCTTGCGGACTGCCTCGGGCAGCGTGAGGAGTTGACGGGTGCGGGTGTACTCGGCGAGGACTCGGGCGAAGGAGCCGAAGTGGCGCGGGTGAGGGTGCCCGCCGCCGGCCGTGTCCAGTTCCCAGCCGTCGCTGACGACGGCACTGCCGGGATGGCGCAGCACGGCGTCGACGTCCGCCTCGGCCATGGCATGGTTGATGATCCAGACCTGTGCCTCGTGCGCGTGCAGCATGTCGAGGGCCGCTTCGGCCGGGTCGAGGCCGGTGGCGGTGGCGATGTCCTGGAGGGATGAGCCCACCCGGTCCGAATACTTGCCCGGCGGCAACGCGGCGATGACGGTCCCTTCTGGGAGGAAGGTGCGTCCGGTCTTGGCGCGGAGTTCCGCGGCGATCGCCGCGCGGGTCTCGGCATCCTCCAGCCGCGTCAGGAGCGCGTCGGGACCGCCGTCCATCGCCCAGTCGGGCAGGCGGGATGTGAGCCGGGTGGAGGAGGCGGCGTAGGGGTAGACGTCGCAGGCCACGTCCAGCCCCTCGGCGACTGCGGAGTCGATGGCGGCCAGTGCCTCGCGCACCTTGCCGTGGTTGGCCGGTCCCATCGCCTTGAGGTGCGAGATCTGGAGGCGTACGCCGCTGCGGCGGGCGGTTTCGATGGCCTCGGTCACCGCATCGATGAGGCGGTCGCCCTCGTCGCGCATGTGGGTGCTGTAGAGCAGCCCGGCCTGTCGGGCCTCGGTGGCGAGCGCCACGACCTCGTCGGTGTCGGCGAAGGAGCCGGGGGCGTAGATCAGTCCGGTGGACAGACCGAACACGCCCTGCTCGGCGGCCTTGGCGAGCAGGCGGCGCATGGTGGCGGTCTCTTCGGCCGTCGCGGGACGCAGTTCGTTGCCGATCGCGGCGGCGCGCAGGGCCCCGTGGCCGACGAGGGCCGCGAGATTGACGCACGGTTCGGCCTTCTCGATCGCGCGGGCGAAGGCGTCGAAGTCCGCCCAGGGCATCTCGCCGTTTCCGCCCTCTTCTTGGGCAAGCGTGCTGTCGTCCTGGCGCCCGCTGGGGTTGGTTGGGAAGGGCGAGGTTCCGCAGTTGCCCGTGACGACTGTGGTCACGCCCTGCCGTACACACGCATCGGCGGTCGGTGTGTCGCGCAGCGTGAAGTCGGCATGCGAGTGCAGGTCGATGAAGCCGGGCGTGACGACCTGGCCGGTGCAGTCGAGTACGTCCTGGGCGGTGGCGCTGGGCGGAGCCTCACCTAGGAACACGATCCGGTCGCCGCGGATGCCGACATCGGCGCGCCGGGCGGGGCCGCCGGTGCCGTCGACGACGGTTCCGCCGGTGATGAGCAGGTCAAAAGAGGTCACGGTGTCGGCTCCTGGTTCGTGCGGGGCGGGGCGGGGCGTGTGCGGCGGACGGGCCGGTGCGTCTCACAGCAGTACGGCGAGCAGCACGGCGTAGAGGGCGCATGCGGGGATGAGCACCGCCCATCCGGCGCCCAGCAAGTAAGGCAGCCGGGTGGCGCGCGCAAGCCCCATGGGACCGACCATGTTGGCGTTCGGCAGCGGTCCGTAGGTGTCGGCCTTCGAGGCCCACAGCAGAATGACCACCCAGGCGGCCGAACCGATCCCGAGGCTGTTCCCCAGTGGTCCGAAGACCTCGCTGAGCAGGACGACCTGGGCGGCGGTGGCGCCGGGGACACCGACCCAGCCGAGCGAGGCGACGGCGAGCGCGAACGGCAGCGGGGACATCTCCCGCAGCCCCGGGCCGAACTGATCCATCACCACGTCGTACGGGTGCAGTGAGTCGATGAAGGCGAAGAGCGCCGCGAGCATCCAGAACAGCAGCAGCATGGGCAGCAGTCGGCGCGCCCCCGTCGCCACGGCCCGCAGAGTGCGCCACGGGTTCGGTCCGCCGACCAGGCCGGTGACGACCGCGAGCAGCGGCAGGGCGATCAGCGGGAACGTGGCGCCGGCCTGCGTGACGGTGGCGTACACCACGGCCGCGGCGAGCGTGACGGCGAAGGCGAGGGTGGCGTGGCGGCTGCGGGGGGTCGCCGCAGGCGCTCCGGCGGCCTCCTCGGCGCCCTCCTGCGGCGTGTAGAAGTCGCCGAGGGCGGCGCTGCGGCGCTGCACCCAGGGCACGATGACCGCGGCGAGCAGCAGGGAGAGCACCGCCAACGGGCCCGCGCCGACAGTGAGATAGGTGAGGTAGCCCGTGTCGGCGGCCTCGAGGATGGCGATGTTGGATCCGGCGAAGGGCGCGAGCGCCAGACCGGTGCAGCCGCCGAGGAACATGACCACTGCGGTCGCGGAGCGGGTGAAGCCGGAACGTGCGGCGACCGGTACGAGCAGAGGCGCGGCGATCGCGAGGGCTCCGGCAAGGGTGCCGAGGCTGGCGACGAGGACGAGGCAGGCGGCCATCATGCCGTACATGACGGCGATGCGGCCGCGGTCGCCGACGGCGCGCAGGATGCCTCGGACGATGGCGTCCGCGACACCGGTGACCCGCAGGACCTCGCCGACGCCGGAGCCGAGGACGATGATCAGGCCGATCAGGGTGACGGGGTCGACGGTCGCCGTGCCGAGCAAGCGCAGACCGGTGCCGGGGGATGGCAAGGCGACCAGGACAGCGGAGAACAGGGCGACGCCGGTGGCCAAGACCAGGTTCATGCCGGTCAGCGCGAGCAGTGCGTACAGGACGATGGGCAGGAGGCCCCAGATGCTGGGGGCGGTGACACTCAAGCCGACGACGAGGCTGAGGACGAGAGCGGCGAGTGAGGCGGCGAGGTGGAGCCGGCCTCGCAGGTGCGGGCGGCGGGCCAGGGGGGCGGTCCCGGCGTCCGCGGTGGTGGGTGTCTGTGTCATGGATGACCTCTGCTGCGGGGGCGGGGAACGTGCAGGGGTACGGCAAGGCGTGAGGGCGTCGTTCGGAGAAGAGAACCAGAGGGTCAGTGCAGGGCCCGGGCGGGGACTGCGGGCGCGGGCAGGCCGAGCAGCGCGTCCCGGTGAGCCAGGCCGCTCTCCGCGACGACCTCGTCCAGGGACTGGGCGCCCCGTACCGTCGCGAAGTGCACCGTGCCGTCGTCGGTGACGGTGAAGCCGTGCACGGCAGGCCGGGGCAGACTGTTGTACGCCCAGGGCGTGGAGAAGTAGTACGCACCCGTGTCGTGCAGCACCACGAGGTCGTCCGGGCGCAGTTCGGGCAGTTCGCGGGCGTGGGCCACAACGTCCCCCGCGAAGCAGCACGGCCCCGCGATGTCCTGCACGAGCGGCCGGCCGTGCTTGGGACGGCCGTCGGCGTCGAACGCGCTCACCCGCAGCGGCCAGGCGTCCGGCATGAAGACGGTGCGGGTGGCGATCTGCGCACCGGCGTGGGTGATGGCGATGCGGCGGCCGCCCGCGTCCTTGACGTACTCCACGCGTGCGGCGATGAAACCGTTCTTGGCCAGCAGGGACCGGCCGAACTCGGTGACCAGCGCGTACCGCCCGTCGAACAGACCGGGCACGGCAGCGCGCAGGGCCCCGACGTAGTCGGCGTAGGTGGGACGGACGGTGTCGTCGGCGAAGTTGACCGGCAGTCCGCCGCCGATGTCGAGACTGGTGATCTGCTGGACCCCGAGGGTGCGGTTGATCTCCTCGGCGAGGTCGTATGTCTCCTTGATGCCCCCGGCGATGAGGTCGAGCGGGCAGCCCTGGGAGCCGACATGGGCATGCAACCGGGTCAGCCACGGGCGCTCGGCGAAGGCCCGTACCACGCTCTCGCGGGCGCCATGGTCGCGCAGTGCGACCCCGAACTTGGAAGTGGCGGTGGCGGTACTCATCGCACCGATGGAGCCGGTGCCGACCTGCGGGTTGACGCGCAGACCGACGACGGACGCGGAGTCTGCGGGACGCAGGGCGTGGATACGCCGCAGTTCATCGAGGTTGTCGGCGTTGAGTGCGACACCGAGGGCGAGCGCCTGATGGATCTCCTCACGGGTCTTGGCAGGCGAGTCCAGGACGATCACGGATGGCGCGAATCCGGCGGCGAGCGCGAGGCGCAGTTCGCCGGGGCTGGCGACCTCGCAGCCCATGCCGCAGTCGGCGAGCAGCCGCAGGACGGGGACGAGGGAGGCGGCCTTGGCGGCGAAGGTGTGCAGCACCGGGGCGTGGCCGAATGTTTCGCGCAGGTCGCGCACGGATGCCCGGACACCGTCGGTGTCGACGAAACCGGCCACCAGGTGTTCGGAGCCGACCAGTCCGGACCGGACCGCCTCGCGGACGACCCGGTCCCGAGGCCCAAGGCCGGCAGTGCCGTGCCGTCCGGGCGCGTACCTGCTGCTGACGCGTCCCTCCCCTCGCTTCCTGCTCTCCCTGTTCTCCTCGGCGTTCGCATCCATGGGCGATCCGCGACCTCCTTCGAAGTGTGTGGCCACCAGAATTGGCGAGCCTCGCGGATACGCCGCCGATACGCAGCAAACCGTCATGTCTGCCAGCTGAGCTGGGTTCATCTGTCGAGCAAGCACGTGGTAGAGAGAGGCATGCCGCAGGATTCCGTCGATGAAAAGGACCTGGCGCTGATCAACGCGCTCCAGGTCACCCCGCGCGCATCCTGGGCCCAACTCGGACGCGCCCTCGAACTCGACCCGGTGACGGTCTCGCGCCGCTGGGAGCGGCTGAGCGATACCGGACTGGCGTGGGTGACCTGCGTGGTCGGCCCGGCGCTGCACAACGAGTTCTGCATGGCCTACGCCGAGATCGAGTGCGCACCAGCCCAACTGGATGACGTCGCCAAGGCGCTGAGCGCCGAACACCCGGTCCGCTACGTCCACCACATCACCGGGCCGTACGGGCTGCTGGTCACGATCGCGCTGCGGACACCCGCGGAGATGTCCGCCTACCTGCGCCACACCGTCGGCCGGCTGCCCGGCGTCCGGGCGTACCGTGCGGAAATGCGGACCGTCGGCTACAGCGAGCCGAGTCGGTGGCGGCTGCGCAGCCTCGAACCCTCACAGCAGCGTGCGCTGGAGTCGGCCGACACCCGGCCCGCAACCGCGGGCGCCGTGCGAGTGGACGGCACCGACCAGGAGCTGTACCAGCTGCTGCACGAGGACGGCCGCATGCCGTACTCCTTGCTCGCCGACCGCGCCGGGATCAGCGAGCCCACTGCGCGCCGCCGCGTGAAGCGCCTGCTGGCGAACCGGCTGCTGCGACTGCGCTGCGAGATGGCGCAGTCCATCTCAGGGTGGCCGTACACCGCCGTGCTCTGGGCGAGCGTGCCGCCGGAGCACCTGGATCCCACGGCACGTGCACTGGCCGCACTGCCGGACGTCCGACTGTGCTGCGGTCTGGCGGGACAGCGGAATCTGATGCTCATGGCCTGGCTGCGGTCGCTCGGCGACCTGCCGCGGCTGGAGGCGGCGATCAGCGAACGCTCCCGCCATCTCACCGTCGTGGACCGGGCCGCCTGCCTGCACACCATCAAACAGATGGGGCGGCTGCTGGGCAGCGAGGGACGCAGCGTCGGGCATGTGGCACCGAACATGGAGGTCTTGGGGCACGTTGGACCACCCCCGCCACCGACGTCGTGACCAACGTCCTTCCGGCAGGGGCACCCGCTGGTGGGATCGATGCAGTGGGTCTCTCGGAGCCACTGCGTGACCGCCTCCCACACGCTGGTTGTCGCGAGCCGGAAGCGGGTCGAATCGGGAGCCCGGCCACGGTCGATGAAGTAGGTCAGCAGGCCGACGCGGCCGCTCAAGCGGCCCTGCCAGTACCCCTCCATCTGCAGGGCAGAGTACAGCGGTCAACCTCCATGCGTTCGTCTTCTTCGCCAGCTCGACGAAGTGGGTCCACGCGGTGGGGGGAGAGGGCGAGCTTGGGGCCCTGCTTGTTCTTGGAGTCGCGGACGTGGATGGTGGTGGGGGAGGGGGCGGCTTCTACGCAGTCGCCGTCGCCGCTGCTGCTGTAGCTGCTCTTGAACCAGGACAGTTCGTCGGTGCTCATAGCGCTCCTCGCATCCGCTGCAACAGGCTCACGGAGTCGTCGAGGGGAAGAGCCTGTGAGCGCATCCTGGCATACCGCAATCTGGAGCACGCTTAGCTCTTTCGCGTCGGAGATGAACAGGCCGCCGCGCTGTGCCTCGTTGTAGGCGAAACCATTGGTGCCCAGCGGTTTCCAGCAACTGCATTGGGCCTGCCAGTCCGGCATGTGTCTCCCTGACCAGCGGCATGACCTGAATCTCGACGTTCCGCTGCTGTGCGACTTCGAGAACATGGTCGATGAGCCCCCTGTGACCTCCACCCCACCCGTGCGGCGCAGGAACAGGTGCTCCTCCAAGATGAAGCTGTACGCGGTGTTCGGCCGATCCCATAGCAACCGCTGCCGTTCGGCGCGCGCTGTCCACTGGGCCTCGACCAGATCATCGCCCAGCGGCGGCAGTTGGTTCTCGAAAAGCGTCCGCGCATACGCCTCCGTCTGCAACAGCCCCGGCACCAACCGGCACTCGTACGTGTACAAGCTGATCGCCGGGACGCGAGAGGGGAGCGGCTGCCTGCGATGCACCCTGTGGGCGGCGATACCGATCGCCCGTACCCCCGACTTCACCACCAAGATCCGCCAAGCCGTCGTGTCCCAGAGCCGTTAACTCGATGCCCAGAGCGCGGCCCGGTCGGTGCTGAGCGGGCGGGCGCGTGCCCAGGCCAAGTCGGGCGATGGACCGGTGGAGATCGCTCGGATGTACAAGCTCGCCAAGGGGTCGGCGGTCAAGGCGCGCACCCAGGCGATCTACCAGCTCAAGGCTGTCCTCGTCAGTGCCGACCCGAACCTGCGGGAAGAACTGGCCCAGCGCGTCGGACAGCTCACCGAGCAGATCCGGGACTTGGAAGGCCGCCTGGCACGGCTCGTGGAACGCCACGCGCCACAGCTACTCGCTGTGGTGGGTATCGGTCCGGACACGGCCGTCGCTCTGCTGATCACGGTGGGGGACAACCCGGAACGTCTGGACACTGAGGCGTCGTTCGCCGCGCTGTGCGGGGCCAGTCCTGTCGAGCGTTCCTCGGGACGCCGGCAGTACCGTCGTCTCAACCGTGGTGGCGATCGTCAGGCCAATGCCGCGCTCCATCGCATCGTGTTCACCCGTCTACGGGTCGACCGCGCACTCAGGACTACTACGAGCGCCGGATCAAAGAGGGCAAGACCCGGCGCGAAATCGTCCGTTGCCTCAAGCGCTACGCTGCTCGGGAGGTCTTCCACCTGGTCAAACAGCTGCAGCCAGGACCCCGCTTATAGGGGCTGTCGTGACAGATGAGAGGCTCAGGCGGGTGAGTGAGACACCAGCGAACACCCTGCAATACCGCTTTGACGGGCCAGAAGACGCTCCTGTCCTGATATTGGGTCCCTCACTGGGTACCACATGGCACACGTAGGCAAAACCGTCTTAGGGCGTCCAGCCAGTCCAATACGGACGCGTATGTCCAGTTCGGGACCGTTGGGTGGGAGGGCGTCTATGGGGTTGGTGACTCGCCGGTGACACGAAGAGGTCCCGCCGGTGATCCGGCCCGTCCGCCGCGTTGCCGAACCTGTGCGCGAGACAGTCACACGACGGAGACGGCGCGTTGGACTCCACGGACGCGAGCACGAAAGACTGCGACACAGGGCCTCCTGGTGCTGCTCGGTGGGGATCGCAACCCCGAGCTACCAGGAGGCCCTGCTGTTATGCCCCGACCACCGCCAGATCACCCGAACAGGAACCTTGTTCTACTGATCAAGCCTGCCGAGCTGTAAGCGGAAGGCTTCTCAGCGAAGTTAGGTGCCGCAGATGCCACTGACCTGGGTGGACTGAATTGGCTGAGACAGCCGTCACGGCCTGGGATGCCCCGGTCGCCGGGGACGCCCCGGCGACGACGGCGAGCAATTCCGCCGCGCCAGCCGAAATCTCTGGACGAAGTCGGCCTGCCGAGCCGTCTGCTGGTCGCAGCCGGGTACTTCAGGTTTGGTTTCCGAGCCGGAGCCTCAGCTGTTGGCCAGGGTGCGGTCGAGGAGGGGGAGCAGGCGGTCCCAGTGGCGCTGCAGTCCGGCGGGGTCGAAGGCGTCGGTGTCGGACATGGTGAACCCGTGGATGGTGCCGGGGTAGATCTCGGAGGTGTAGCCGACACCGGCGGCGTCCAGGGCCCGGTTGAGCTCGCCGAGGGCCTCGGGCGTCAGGTCGCTTTCGGCGTGGCTGAAGTGGACCTGGGCGGTGATCTTGGCGAGAGCGTCGGGCCCGTCCGCGCCCACGGGGCCGTGGAATGCGGCGACGGCGGCCACTTGGCCGGGGTGGGCCGCGGCGGTGCGCATCGCCAGGAGGCCGCCTATGCAGTAGCCGGTCACCGCGACCGGTCCGGCGCCGACCTCGGGCTGGGCGGTGAGGAACCTGAGGTAGGCGTCGGCGTCGCTCAGGACACGTTCGGCGGTGTGCGCCTCGATCAACGGCATCAGCTGGGCCATGAGCGCGGGCCGGACCTCTTCTCCGATGTGCTCGGGAAGTTCGATCACCGGTGCCGGGCCGTGCCGGTAGAAGAGGTTGGGGACGAGCACGTAGTACCCGTGCCCGGCTAGTTCGCGGGCCATCTTCCGCAGCACGGGCCGGATGCCGAAGCCGTCCGCGTACATCAGCACCCCTGGGTGCCGCTCGCCGTGGTCGGGGAAGGCGGCGAAGGCGTCGGCCTGGCCGTCCGTGGTGGGAATCTGCAGCGTCTTGGTGGGCATGAATTCTCCCGTCGTGGTTGATGTGTCGAGCCTGTGATCAACACGACGGAGGCGGAGCCCGCGCAGAAGCGCAAGGTCCTCGATCAAACAGCGGGCCCGCACCGGCCCGTACGGCGCTCAGAAGAGCACCGGGTCACCAATCCGTGTGTGGCGCAATGCCGTCCCGGTATTCATGGCCGCACAGCGTAGCCCACCGGGCAAAAACCGACGCCAGCACCCCAGCCCACAGTGCGGTTCACGAGAACGATGTCGGCCAACCCTCGGATCCTGAACCCGGGGCTGTCAAGGGGAGGCGGGTTCGCTGAGTGAACGCCTCGATTGGATGAGAACGGACAGGTTCTGTCAGCAGTTGCCGATCTTGGGGTGGCTGAGTGTTCACGGAAAATGAAGGCACTCCGACATGCGGATGCAGGCGGCCCGCCGCCCGTGAGGGCAGCGGGCCACGAGTTGAAGGGCCTTAGATGCGCTCGACGTATGGAGCCCGCCATGCCGGAGAGGGGTCCGCTCCTAGCTCCGTCCAGTATTCGCGGCCGCTGGTGACCAGGCCGTTGTGGACAGTCCAGAAGGACGCCACACGGTGGATGCCCATCGTGTCGTGAGGAACCTCAACCTCGGAAACGACTTCATTCCCGGACGGCAGGATGCGGAGGACCTTGATCGACCATCCCTCCGGATACTCCGCATTGATGCGTACGTAGTTCTCCCGGCCGCAGATGCGTTCACCGCTGACCGGCCATTCCACAACTACATCGTCCGCCAACAGCTCGCCGACGCCTGCCCAGTTCCGGGCCTGCATACGGTCCCAGAGCATCTGAATAGTCTTTGAAGGTTCCATGACCACATCCTGCACGGCACCACTGACGGTGGCTCCGGTGTTTGCAACGGCAACGTCATCGGGTTCCGGGAGGCCAGCCTGTGGCGGTCAGCCGGCCTTGGCCGGTTCCTCGGTTCGTGCGCGGGTGCTGGCAAGGCGGTAGGAGTCGGTGCCGGTCTCGATGATCGTGCTGTTGAAGGTGAGGCGGTCGACGATGGCAGCGCATAGCCGAGGATCGGTGAACGTCTTCGTCCAGCCGAAGGACTCGTTGGAGGCGATGGCGACGCTGTTCTTCTCCTCGCGCTCGGTCAGGACCTGGAAGAGGATCGGCCTGCTGCCGGTGTCCGTGGATGCCGCCGAGGGTTTCTTCCGCCTGGTCGATCCGCCTACGAACGGCGCGCGATGGCGGTGAGCTCGAACCTTCATCCGTCCGGCTTCGACGAGATCATGCCCAAGACTCTGGCCACCGCGACCGTCGACCGGCTCCTCCACCATGCCCATGTCGTCGTCACGCAGGGTGATTCGTTCCGGCTCACCGAGGCCACCTCCGGAAAGGGGTACGTGTGTTTGGCGCGGCTGGACGAGTACTACCGCTTCATCACGTCCGACAACGAGGCTTTGCGGTTGGAGCTGTTCGAGTCCAATGTGCGCGACTATGCGGGATCCACGGTCGTGGACAATGCCATCGGTGAGACCCTGAGGTCCGGGACTGGCGAGGACTTCTGGTGGTTCAACAACGGTGTCACCGTAGTCGCGGACGCTGCCCCAGATCGCCGGCAAGAAGATCGTGGTCAGGGAGCCTCAGATCGTCAACGGGCTACAGACCAGCCATGAGATTTATAGCTACTTTCAGAGCGGTGGTCAGCACCGCGACCGGTCCCTCCTCGTTAAGACTGTGGTCGCGCCTGAGTCCGGCACGGCTCGCGACCGCATTATCCGGGCGACCAACAGCCAGACGCAGTTGCCTGCCGGCGCGTTGCGAGCCGCCGAGTCCATCCAGAAGGACATTGAGGAGAGCCTCGGTCACGCGGGCGGCTACTACTACGAGCGCCGAGCCAGCTACTACCGCAATCTGGGGTTTCCCCTCGATCGGGTCGTCAGCACGGCTAGGCTTGCCCGCGAGTTCACCGCCTTCGTGCTGCGCGAACCGCATACCGCACTGCGGCACTCCGACGCGCTGCTGCTCGACGATCAGCACTATGCCCAGATCTTCTCCCCACGGCACGATCTGGACATCTACCGTCTGTGTCTGGATGTGCACACCAGGCTGCGCGCATTCCTCACCCACTATGCCGAAGACCGGCCTTTGCTGGGTTATTCGCTTGAGAACTGGCTCTACCCGCTGGCGGCAATGTCTGCCTACGCCCTCACACGGCTACGGCAGCCTTCGCCGCGGGACCTTCTCAACATCGACCTCGGCCATCTCACAGAGCTTCAAGAGCGTCCTGCGCCGCAACAAGGCCGGCGGTGTGGACCGGATCGCCCGGACCTCCGACTTCACCACCAAGATCCGCCAAGCCGTCGTGTCCCAGAGCCGTTTCCACATCGAAGGCTGAGCGTTCCGGCGATGCCACCGGTCGTGCCGACGGCTGATGAGGGGCGGCAGCAGATCCGCCGCGGTGGCCTCCTTCTCCGCCGGGGGGATGACCTGCACAAGGCTGTCCACCGCACTCTGGACGTCTTCGCCGAGGCCGCGGAAGCCGATCGCGAACGCGCCCAGCGTTGGGCCCAGTTCCATGCCGCCCAGGCTGAGTTCTGGGGCCGCAGCCGAGCCCTTGGCGATGCGGGCCAGGACTTCTTCCTCGTCAGCATGCGTCACAGTGGAACGCTCCCTCACGGCAATGCGCATCGGCGACTGGTCCCCCCTCGGCCGTCCTGCAGAGGGGGAAGACACACAGGCCGGTACTACCAGTGCGGGCCAGGTCTGGTGGTGGCAGGGGGCACCGGCTCCGCGGGGATTACTTTCACGCCGCTTCCTTGGCACCTGCCTCGCCGAGAGCCGCGCGCCGGCAGCCGCTCCGGGCCGACCGGCGCACGGATCCGGGACTCGTCACTGCCAGATGGACCTCAGCTGCCACGCCTGCAGGTGGCTGAGGGTGGCGGTGCCGCCTTCGGCGAAGACCTCGACGCCGGTGCTGGAGGGGTCGGGGAAGATCTGGTCTGTGATCACTGCCTCGCCGTTGCCTCCGAAGACCTCGACGGACGACCAGTCGACCAGGATCCGCAGCTTGACCTTGCCGTTCCTGGCCTTCAGTGGTGCCGTCTGGACGCCGGTGGAGAAGGCGTTGTGGAAGTCCACGGCTCCGGAGCGGGTGCGGTCGACGTACAGCTCCTTTGTCGTGGTGTCGTAGCCGATGACCGTCCCCTCGCCTCCGGGCCCCGTGCGCACCTTCAGGCCGAAGCGGTCGGCGTCCCTGAGGGAGAAGGTCGCCTCGATGTCGAGCGCCTTGCCCTTGGCCGCGGGACCGATCAGAGGCTTGGAGGTGCTCTTGACGGTGACGTCGGACGCCGTCGCCGGGCGCTTCTCCCGGAGGGACTCCAGGCTGCCCACCGGCTTGCTGGTCAGCCGGATTCGGCCGTCGACGGTGCGCAGGGCCATCTCCCTCGGAACGCTCTGCGCGCTGCGCCAGGGGGAGGTGGGGACGGACTGGCCGTAGTCCCAGTTGTTCATCCAGCCGATCATGTACCGCTTGCCGCCGGGGGCGTTCTCCCAGGACACCGCCGCGTAGTAGTCCTTGCCGTAGTCGGTCCAGTCGGCGCGCTGCACGACGGACTTGGCGGGTTTGTCGGCGGCGGTGAACTCGTCGGCGAGGACGTGGCCCCAGCCGGCGGTGTTCATGTCGACGACCTGGATCTGCGCCTTCCTGCCGACGTACGGGCGCAGGTCGAAGGAGGCCCAGTCCAGGGTCTCGCTGTCGGCGCCGGTCGCGCTGCGGACGACCTTGCCGTCGACGATCAGGTTGACGGACGTCTCCTGGGAGACGGGCGTGGCCTTGGTATCGGACATCACGATGTGGTCGACGTTGAGGTGGCCCCAGCCGCCGCTGTTGTTGTCGACGATCTTGATCTGCGCCTTCTTGCCGGCGAGGTCGCTGACGTCCCAGGAGGCCCAGTTGAGCGCTTCGGCGTCCCTTCCGGTGGCGCTGCGGACGACTTGGCCGTCCACGAGGAGGTCGACGGCGGTGGGGTTGTCGGAGTCGGCCGGGTGGTTGCCGCCGCCGATGAGGAAGTTGATGTGCTTCTTGTCGATGGTGAATTCGGGTGAGGTGAGGGAGCCGGTGGTGGAGTCGCCGTTCAGGAATGTGTTGGCCAGCCCGTCTCCCAGGAAGCCGGAGACCTGTCCCTGGTCGGGGAGGGTGCCAGCGGCCGGTGCGGTGCCGAAGGCGTCCCCGGTCGCCGTCCAGTCGCCGTAGGTTCCGCCTTCGAAGTCGGCGAGGACCGTGCCCTCGGGCGGAGTCCTGTCCATGACGGTTCCGGCCTCGTGCGGATGCCGCCCGCCACCGATCTTGAAGTTCAGGTAGGGGCTGTCGACGGTGAAGGAGGGGGAGGTGAGGGTGCCGGTGGTGCCGTCACCGCCGTGGAAGCTGTTGGCGAGGCCCTTGCCTTCGAAGCCGGTGACGGCTCCCTGCCAGTCCACCGCCCCGGTTGCCGGTCCCTGGCCGAACGCGGTGCCGGTGGTTTTCCACGTACCGAAGTCGGTGCCCTCGAAGTCCTGCATCACCGTGCCGGTGGGCGGGGTGTAGGTGCCCTTGTCCTCGGCGGTGAACTGCTTGCCGTCGAAGTCGCCGATGAAGTACTGCGAGCCCGAACCGCCCGCGATGCCTCCGGGGTTGATGTTGACGACCAGGACCCACTTGATGTTGTTCTTGTCCCCGTCGACCGCGAGGGGGAACAGGTCGGGGCACTCCCACACGCCGCCCGTCGCGCCCTCCGGTCCGAACTCGCTTTGCAGCTTCCAGTCCTTGAGGTTCTTGGACGAGTAGAACTGCACCTTGTGCTCGGCGGACAGCGAGACCGTCATCAGCCAGCTCTTGGTCGGCTCGTACCACTGGACCTTGGGATCGCGGAAGTTGTTGGACCCGATGTCGATGACGGGATTGCCCTGGTACTTGGCCCAGGTGCGGCCGCGGTCGGTGCTGTAGGCGAGCGACTGGGCCTGCTTGCCGCCGTTCTTGTAGGCGCTGGTGTAGATCGCCACCATGGGCGGGTTCTTCTTCGTGCCGAACCCGGTGGTGTTGTTCCAGTCGACGACCGCGCTGCCGGAGAACACCATCTCCTCGTCGTCGTGCGACAAGGCGAGCGGCAACTCCTCCCAGTGCACGAGGTCCTTGCTCACCGCGTGCCCCCAGGACATGTCGCCCCAGGAGTTGCCGTTCGGGTTGTACTGGTAGAAGAGGTGGTACTCGCCCTGGTAGTACACGAGGCCGTTGGGGTCGTTCATCCAGTTCTTCTCCGGCGTGAAGTGGAACTGGGGTCTGTAGGTCTCGGTGTACGGCGGGGTGTCGGCGGCGACGGCCTGGGGGGCGAGCGGGGCCCCGGAGAGGGCGCAGACGGTCGCCACCGCCGCGATCACCCGCATGCGGGCATGACGGGATACGCGTACAGAGCTCATGGTGTCTCCTTGTCCCGCGGCCATCCGCGCAGCGGTGACTGCGGCAGGGCGGCGGACGGACCGAAAAGTGACGCCCGGGCCGGCGCCGACGTCCACGCGGCCGACCAGGGGTGTCATCGTTGACTTATGTCAGCGATGACATCGAGTGCCCGATTATGAAGCGCAATCCGGCCGGTGCGTCAACGGTTTGGGCGCGATTGCTCTGGTGCGGACCGACAGGCCGCCAGGTGTCGCCGGCGGTCGCGAACTGCGCCGCCCGGTCCTGCCGTGGCGGGTTGGGGCCGGCAACCGAGCAGGTCAGGGCGCGACCCGGGTGGCGATCCGGCAGGCTTCCGGGACATCGTCGAGACCGCGGGACGGTCGCAGGCCGGAAATTTCTGTGAACGAGTTGTTTCCGGTGTGTTGACCGGTCGGGTCTCTCGGTGCTTCACTTCCGGAACCGGTACCGAAACCGGTTCCGGGACCGCTTCCGGTACCGGTTCTACGGGTCTCTGTACGATCAGCCCTTCGGTGCGGGAGGACGTCTTCCGCCTCTAACAGGGAGGGAGGGGAGGTGACATGGGAGTCACTATCGCCGACGTGGCCGCGCGAGCCGGGGTCAGCAAGACGACGGTCTCGCGGGTGCTGAACGGCAAAGGCGAGATCAACGAGAACACCCTCTCGAAGGTCCGCAAGGCGATCTCGGAGCTCGGCTATGTGCCGAGCGCCGGAGCAGTGGGGCTCGCACGCGGAACGACACAGATGATCGGCATGCTGGTCCCTGATATGGCCTGGGCCTGGGCCGGCATAGTGCAGGCGGTCGTCGAAACGCTGGAGACCGAGGGCTTCGGACTGCGCATGCTGACCTGGAACCGCGGTGAGGAGTCACTGCGCAGGCTGGGCCTGCAGGTCGCTGCCAAGTCGTTCGACGGTCTGCTGGTGATAGAGCCCGAGGGGGCCCTGGGAACCATCACGGAACTGCACGAAGCCGGACTGCCAGTGGTGCTGATCGACGACCGCTTCCAGCGGCCGGGATTCCCCTACGTGGCCACCACCAACCGGGAGGGCGGTGAGCAGGCGGCGCGCCACCTGCTGGACATCGGCCGCCGTCGCCCACTGGTGGTGACCGGTCCCGAGGAGTACGGCTGTACTCAGGAACGGCTGGGCGGCTTCGTCGACGTCTATGCGAAGGCCGGGATCGAGCTCGACCAACGCAGCATCATCCGCGGCGACTTCCTTTTCGACAGCAGCCGGAGCGCGGTCGCGAAAGCTCTCGCGGACGGCGTGGAATTCGACGCCGTCTTCGGACACAACGACCCCTCAGCGGCCGGCGCGCTCGCGGCCTTGCATGTGGCCGGCCTCGAGATTCCGCGGGATGTCGCCGTGGTGGGGTTCGATGACATCGAACTGGCGTCGTACACCTATCCGGCACTGACCACCATCCGCCAACCGATGCGGGAAATGGGTGAGGCAGCGGCGCGTCTGCTGCTCGACCACGTGCGGAGATCGCCGGAGGCCGCCCCCTCGCGCATCATTCCCACCAGCCTCGTGACCCGTGGCTCGACGTTAGAGCCGAGCTCGAACTGACGCGACTCATCGCGATGCGCAAGTGATGGCGCCTCGCAGTCGGGCGGTGTGTTGCCGGTGAGTGACGCACCGCCCCTGTCTCCTTGAAACCTCGGCGAACCTCTTCGGCCTCGCCTTCCTCGCAACTCCTGGCGGCTGCACCCGCGTTGACGCGGCACCGCCCACATGCACCTTTCCGCTCGCGCGTTCCCGATCCGGGACACCGAACGGTGCGCCTGGCACACCCCGCCCGGCCGCTACCCACTCCGGGGCGGACGCTCCAGCCCCGCCCCGCGCCTGACCGTCGATGCCGCACCGCAGACGGTCTCCACTCGTGGGCCGACCCATCCGGGCGCCCGCCCCTTTCCCCCTTCGCCGCCCCCCGCGCCCCTGTTTCGCTCAACGGCAAGGAGCCGCAGCATGCGTATCACCACCCGTCACACTGTCAGAACCGTCCAGACCCTGTGCGTCACCGTCACGGCAGCCCTGGTGGCCACCGGCTGTGGCCGGAGCGAGGATTCCGGCCCCGGCAACGACGCGCCCGCCGAGATCGGCGCGGGCAAGGCCAAGGGGACGGTGGTCATGTGGAACCTGGGCGACATCGAACCCGCCCTGAAGGACCTGGCCAAGAAGTTCGAGCAGGAGAACCCGGACGCCGACGTCAAGATCACCGCGGTTCCGTGGGACGCCGCCCACGACAAGCTGACCACCGCGGTCGCCGGCGGAAACAACCGGACATGTCCATGGTCGGAACCACCTGGATGGCCGAGATGGCCGCCATGAACGCCTTCCAGGCCACCCCGACGTCGGTCAAGTCGTCGGACTTCTACCCCGGCCAGTGGGACACCACCAAGTACAAGGACACCTCCTACGGCGTCCCGTTCACCGCCGACACCACGGTGGTCTACTACCGGACCGACCTCACCAAGAAGGCCGGTATCAAGGGCGCACCGGCCGGCGACCGGGAGGGATACCTGAAGGACCTCAAGGCCATCCAGGCCACCGCCGGGAAGCAGAACCCCAAGCTGCGCCATGCCACCGGGCTGGTGATGGGCTTCAACTCCTGGATTTTCTGGGTGCCGATGGTCTGGCAGCAGGGCGGTGACATCTACGACGCCAAGACCGGGAAGTTCACCTTCGACACGCCCGAGGTAGCCAAGGCGCTGGAGTACTGGGCAAGCGTCCCCAAGGGGGGAATGGCGCCGACCGACAGGTCGGACAACGTGCAGGGCTTCCGGGACGGGCTGATCGCCACCTACCAGGAGGCCGCGTGGGCCGGTGCCAGCTTCCATAAGGACGCCCCGGAGCTGGACGGCAAGTGGAAGACCATGCCGGTGCCGTACTCCGAGCAGCCCGCCGGGTTCGCCGGCGGCACCGACCTGGCGGTGTTCAAGGAGGCCGAGAACCCCGACGCGGCATGGAAGTTCGCCCGGTTCCTGACCGAGCCCGCCAACCTCGCGGCCTATGTCAAGGCCACCGGCGGCCTGCCCTCTTCGCCCCAGGCGTGGTCGGAGGCGAATCTGAGCGCGGACGAGAACATGAAGCCGTTCGACGAGCAGCTCAAGGTCAGCAAGGCGCCGCCCGCCATCACCACCTGGCAGCAGATCGCCGACGCCATCGACTCCGAACTGGAGAAGCTGGCCCTCGGCAAGGCCACCGTCGCCGAGGTGCAGAAGACGCTGCAGTCCAAGGCCACCAGCATCGGCACCGGCCGCTGAGCGCCACCGCCATGAGCACCCCTCGTACGGACGGATGACATCCATGTCCACGAAAACGCTCCCCGGGCGGGGCGACACCCGCAAGCAGAGCACCGCGGGGCCGGAGCGGAGTGCCGATCGTCGGCACTTCGCGCCCCGGGGCATGGCGCGCGGCAGGCAGGCCCGGGCCGCCTGGATCCTCGCCGCGCCCTTCCTCGCGCTGTTCGCGACCTTCATGCTGCTGCCGTTGGTCTGGTCGCTGCTGATGAGCCTGACCGACACCAGTAGCGCCGACCTGCGCACACCCCTGAACGTGTCGTTCATCGGCCTCGACAACTACGTGCGGCTCTTCCAGGACGATCAGTTCTTCACGGCCCTGCGCAACACGGCCGTGTTCGTCCTGGTGGCCCTGCCCCTGACGCTGGCCGCCGGGCTCGCCGTGGCGGTCGCCCTCGACCGCGGTATCCGGCGCTTCCGGGCCGTCTTCCGGGTCGGCTTCTACCTGCCGGTGATCACCAGCATCGTGGCCGTCGCCGTGGTGTGGAAGACGCTCCTCGAACCTCGCGCGGGACTGGTGAACCTCGTCCTGGGCTGGTTCGGGATCGACGGCCCGGCCTGGCTGGCGGACACCCGCTTCGCTCTTCCCGTCATGATCGTGATGGCCGTGTGGCGCAACCTCGGCACCGTCATGATCATCATGCTGGCGGGTCTGCAGTCCGTCCCCCAGTCCCTGATGGAGGCGGCCGAACTCGACGGGGCCGGGCCCTGGCAGCGCTTCTGGAGCGTCACGTTCCCGCTCCTGCGTCCCGCCCTGCTGCTGACCGCCGTCACCACCGGCATCGGCTACCTGCAGTTCTTCGACGAACCGTTCGTGATGACCGGTGGCGGTCCGCTGGACTCCACCCTGTCGGCCACGTTGTACGCCTACAACCAGTTCGGCAACGGCAATTACGAGATGGCGTCGGCCGCCAGCTACGTCATCTTCGTCCTCATCGTGGCGCTGACCGTGCTGCAGTTCCGGATGCTGCGAGACAAGGACTGACGACCCATGAGCACCCTCTCCACTCTCCCAACGGCACGGCCGGGCACGGATCGCGTCCTGCGGCGCCGCCGCATCCGCCAGACCTGGGGCCAGCCCTGGCTGTATCTGCCGCTCGCCGGCGCCCTGCTGCTGATGATCGCGCCGTTTCTGTGGATGCTGTCCGGCTCCTTCAAACCCGAGGCCGATATCCGCAGGGTCCCGCCCGTCCTGATACCCACGGCGCCCACGACCGCCAACTACGGTGAGCTGTTCAGCACGCTCGACTTCACGAGCATGTTCGCCAACTCCGTGATCGTGGCCCTGGCCGTCACCGCGGGCAACCTGATCTTCTGCTCGATGCTCGGATACGCCCTGGCCAAGCTGGAGTTCCGCGGACAGCGCGCCGTCTTCCTGTTGGTCATGGGGACGCTCATGATCCCCGGCCTTGTCACCTTCGTCCCCCTGTACGTGCTGGTGTCCAACATGCAGCTGACCGGCTCCATGCTCGGGCTGATCCTGCCGTTCCTGGCCGGCCCCTTCGGGGTGTTCCTGATGCGGCAGTTCATCTCCACCCTGCCCGACGAACTCATCGACGCCGCCCGCGTCGACGGCTGCCGCGAACTGGCCATCTTCGCGAAGATCATCCTGCCGCTGACCAAGCCGGCCCTCGCCACCCTGGGGATCATCACCTTCCTCGGCTCCTGGAACAACTTCCTGTGGCCCCTGGTCGTGGCCCAGAACGAGAGCCAGTACACCCTCCCCGTCGGCCTCGCCCTGGCCAGCAGCGGACAGTCCTTCACCCGCTTCGGCATCCTGCTCGCCGGTGCCGTGGTCGTCCTGCTGCCGGTGATGATCGTCTTCCTCCTCTTCCAGCGCCAGTTCGTGGCCGGAATCGCCACGACCGGCCTGAAGTGACACTCCGACGCCCGCCGTCGGCAATCAACTCTCTGACCCGTACGACTCATCACTTGGAGAACACAGTGGGACAGCCGGTCCGCTCTGCGGCGTACCTGGATCCGGAAGCTTCCGTGGAGGCGAGGATCGAGGACTTGCTGTCACGGATGACCCTGCCGGAGAAGGTCGGGCAGTTGCTGATGCTCGACGCACAACACGGGGACCTGGCGGACATCGTGTCGGCCAAGCTGGCCGGATCGGTCCTGCATGTGTCTCCCGACCTGATGCCGGAGGCCATGGAACTGGCCCGGCGGACACGGCTCGGCATTCCGCTGCTGACAGCCGACGACGGCATCCACGGTCACTCGTTCTGGCCGGGCGCGACCATCTTCCCGACCCAGTTGGCCATGGCCTGCACCTGGGATCCCTCCATGCTCCGGCGGGTGGCCCGTGCGGCCGCGACCGAAATCGCGGCGACCGGAATCCACGGGACGTTCTCCCCGGTGCTGTGCATCACCCGGGACCTGCGCTGGGGCCGGATCAACGAGACGTTCGGCGAGGACCCGTTCCTGATCGGTGAACTCGGGGCGGCGATGGTGCGCGGCTATCAGGGTGAGGGACTCAGCGACCCGACAGCCGTACTGGCGTACGCCAAGCACTTCGCGGGCTACTCCGAAACCCTGGGCGGGCGCGACGCGAGCGAAGCCGATCTCAGCCCACGCAAGCTGCGCTCGTGGTTCCTGCCTCCGTTCGAGCAGGCGGTGCGGGCCGGCTGCCGTGCCTTCATGCTCGGGTATCAGTCGATCGACGGTGTGCCCATCACCGCGAACGAGTGGCTGCTCAACGATGTGCTCAAGGGCGAGTGGGGCTTCACCGGGACGCTGGTGACCGACTGGGACAACGTCGGCCGGATGGTCTACGACCAGCGGACCTGCGCCGACTACGCCGAGGCGGCGGCGATCGCCGTCAACGCGGGCAACGACCTCATCATGGCCACGCCGCAGTTCTTCGAGGGCGCCCAGGAGGCGGTCGCCCGCGGCCTGGTCGAGGACAAACAAATTGATGACGCGGTACGGCGGGTACTGCGCCTGAAGTTCGAGCTCGGGCTCTTCGAGGACCCGCGTACTCCCGACCCCGACCGGCAGGCGCAGGTGATCGGCTGCCGCGCACACGCCGACCTCAACCTCGAGACCGCCCGTCGTTCCCTGGTGCTGCTGCGCAACGACGGCACCCTGCCGCTCGAAGGCGGCCTGACCTCGGACGGAACCGGCCGCGCCGCGAGCCGGGGCACGCCGCGGACGATCGCTGTCATCGGCCCCAACGCCGACAGTCCGGAAGCCATGCTCGGCGACTGGGCGGGCGCCACCGGCCAGGTCCCCTGGATGCCCGAAGGACATCCACGCGAGTCGGTGGAGACGGTGCTCGACGGTCTTCGCGCCGTCGCACCAGCCGACTGGACCATCACGTACGCCCGCGGAGCCGACATCGAAAGCCCCGCCTCCGACCCAGGGTGGTCCCTCGGGCCCGACGGCCAACCCCAGCCGCCTGTTTTCACCCCCGCCCCGGTCGACCAGGCACAGCTTCGGGAGGCCACCGCCGCCGCAGAGGCCGCCGACTACGCCGTCGTTGTCGTCGGTGACACCATCGCGCTCACGGGTGAAGTGCGCTCGACGGCGACGCTCGACCTCCAAGGGGGCCAGATCGCGCTGCTGGACGCGGTTGCCGCCACCGGCACACCGATGATCGTCGTACTGGCCCAGTCCAAGCCGAGCACCCTCCCGGACTCGGCACTCAACGCCGCAGCACTCATCGAGGCGTTCAACCCGGGCATGCGCGGCGGCCGTGCCGTCGCCGAACTCCTCCTCGGACTCATCGCACCCAGCGGCCGACTCCCGGTCTCCTTCGCCCGCCACGTCGGACAGCAACCGGTCTTCTACAACCAGGTGCGAGGCCAGCACGGGAACCGCTACGCGGACCTCACCCAGGACCCCCTGTTCGCGTTCGGCGAGGGCCTCACCTACACCACCGTCACCTACTCCGACCTCGTCGTGCACGACCCGGACGTCCCCGCCGACGGCACCGTCAACGCCACGCTACGACTCACCAACAGCGGAAGCCGTCCTGCCCTGGAAACGGTCCAGGCATACATCAGCGACCTGACCACCAGCGTCACCTGGGCCGAGCAGGAGCTGAAGGCGTTCACCCAGGTCGAACTCCCTCCCGGCGAAAGCCTGGACGTCCGCCTCAGCATCCCTGCCTCGCAGTGCTCACTCGTCACAGCCGACAACCGCCGAGTCGTCGAACCAGGTGAGTTCGCACTCCGCGTCGGCCCCAGCTCACGACGAGAGCAGCAGCTGAGCGCGGGATTCCATATCCGGACCTGAACCCCGTAGCCGGACCTGTAGCCCGCATACGGGCTTGAAGACCCCCGCCCCGCCGGCCCGCCGCCCCGCTAACCCGAAGGCCGGCGGGGCGGGGCCACCACTCTGAAACACCGAAAGGCACGCGTGTGTCCACCACACCCCGCGATCCGCACCGCCCCGTGGCGCACCTGCGCCCGCCCCGCAACTGGATCAACGACCCCAACGGGCTGGTCTTCCACGACGGCTACTACCACGTGTGCTACCAGTACAACCCGTACGGAGCGACCCACGCGAACCTCAACTGGGGCCACTTCCGCAGCCCCGACCTGTTGACCTGGGAGCCGCTGCCGATCGCCCTGTCCCCGACCCCGGGTGGCCTGGACGCCGACGGCTGCTTCTCCGGCAACGCCGTCTCCGACGGCGAACGGCTGGTCGCCTTCTACTCCGCGCACCGCGAGGACCGCTCGTTCCAGCACCAGCCGGTCACCTCCGCCGTCTCCGACGACGGCGGCAGAAGCTTCCACCCGCGGGGCGAACTGCTCATCGCCGAGCTGCCCGAGGGCTGCACCATGTACCGCGACCCGTACGTCTGGCAGGACGGCGACGGCTGGCGGATGCTGGTCGGCGCCGCCCTCGCGGACGGCCGCGCCGCCGCCCTTCTCTACGACTCACCCGACCTTGAGACCTGGACCTACCGGGGGCCCTTCGCGGCCCGCGAGAAGGAGCCGATCAGCGGCACCGACCTGCACACCGGCGAGGGCTGGGAATGCCCCCAATACCTCCCGGCAGCCGACGGACGAAACGCCCTCATCCTCAGCGCATGGAACAAACCCACCGGCCCGCAGAGCGTCGCAGCCCTGATCGGCGAAGAGCACGAGGGCCACTTCAGGGCCGGCCCAGCGGTACCCGCCGACCACGGCCCCGACTGCTACGCACCGGCCCTGCTGCGCGCGCCGGGCGGTCGGTGGCTGTTGTGGGGCTGGTCGTGGGAAGCCCGCGACGAAGCGTGGGCCGTCGCGGACGGATGGGCCGGCGTCCTCACGCTGCCCCGCGAGATCCATGTCGACGACGGCAGGCTGCGCCAGCAGCCTGCCACCGAACTGCTCGCCCTGCGCGGGGAACACACCATCCACGCCGCGGGCGCGACGCACGGCCCGCAGCCGGTGGACCTCGGCGGCGTGGGCCGCGCCTTCGACCTGACGGCCCGTCTGGAGCCGACCGGAAACGCTGGTCTACGGCTGGTCACCACCCCGGACAGCTCCGAGTACCTGGACATCCGTCTCGACGTAGACGCGGGTGAACTGGTCGTCGACCGTGACCACGCCTCACTGGACCCCCGGGCCCGCGGCGGTTCCCACCGGATGCCCTGCCCGGCAGACCGGCCCGTCGACCTGCGCGTCGTCGTCGACCACTCCATCGCCGAAATCTTCCTGATCACCACCGGCCAGGTCCTCACCCTGCGCTTCTACCCCACAGGGCAGAGCCCGTGGCGACTGCAGGCCCGCACCGCACCGGGCACGCGCCTCGGCTTCGCGGTCGACGCATGGGAACTGCACCCGCTCGTGATCAAGGAGCCGAGTACCAGCGCCGCAGAGCCGGCGCCGACGTCGCCGTAGAACCGACTCCAACCGGTCGATCCCCCACCTCGGCACTGTGTCCCACCCGCTCTACCAAGTACTGAACAAGCAGGTCCGAAGGAGGATCTTCCATGAGCTCATACGGTCTCGGACGACGCCAGTTCCTGGCCACCGCCGTCGGTGTCGCCGCCGCCTGGACCCAGGTTTCCGGGAACGCCATCGCCGCCCCCCAGCCGAAGCAAGCCTCACGTGACAACTCCGTCCGTGTGTGGCTGACGGACGTATCGGCCGACAAGTGGGTCGCCGGCCAGGACGATGTGCAGTTCAAGGCGAGGAGCACGGCCAACCCGCTGACGATCAAGATCGACGACAGCATCAAGTACCAGAAGGTCCAAGGCTTCGGCGCGGCCATGACCGACTCCTCCGCCTGGCTCATCGACGAACTGTCCACCGCCGAGCGGACCAAGCTGATGAAGAAGCTGTTCGATCCCTCGAAGGGAATCGGCCTCAGCCTGCTCCGCTCTCCGATGGGCGCCACGGATTTCAACGCGTCCGGGAACTATTCCTACAACGACATGCCCGCGGGCCAAACGGACCCGACGCTGTCCAACTTCTCCATCCAGCATGACGTGCCGTACATCATTCCGGCCTTGCGGCAGGCCCTCTCGCTCAACCCGTCCATCAAGATCATGGCCAACCCGTGGAGCCCACCAGGCTGGATGAAGACCTCCGACTCCATGATCGGAGGCACCCTCAAGAGCGAGTACACCTCCGCGCTGGCCAACTATTTCGTCAAGTTCATACAAGCCTATGGCGAAGCCGGCGTGCCCATCTCCTACATTTCCCCGCAGAACGAACCCATGGGTACTCCCACCTGGCCCGGAATGGTCCTGTCCGCGTACCAGGAAGCCGAGTTGATTCAGGAGATCGGCAAGGCGTTCGAAGCCAACGGAATCTCCACGAAGATCCTGGCTTGGGACCACAACTGGGACGTGCCCTCGTATCCGGAGACGATCTTCAGTGACCCCGCAGCCTCCAAGTACACCGCGGGAACCGGGTGGCACATCTACAGCGGCAACCCGAACTACCAGACGCTGGTCCACAACGACTACCCCAGCAAGGAAACGTTCATCACGGAAGCCACCGGAGGCGTTTGGCAGGACAGCGACCAGACGGCGTTCAGTGAAGCACTGGGTACGTGGATCATCAACGGCACGCGCAATTGGGCGAATGGGGTGATGCTGTGGAACATCGCACTCGACCCCGATAGGGGCCCGCTCAACAGCGACACCGCCGGCATACCCATGCTTCGGGGCTTGCTCACGATCGACCCGGCCAACGGGCGGGTGACCTACAACGTGGACTACCACGCCCTCGCTCACGTCAGCAGGTTCGTCAAGCCCGGAGCACGCCGGATCTACTCGAACACCTTCGGCGAAGGCAGCATAGAGAACGTCGCGTTCCAGAACCCGGACGGATCGAAGGTCCTGATCGCGCACAACTCGGGAAGCGCAGCGAATACCTTCAGCGTCGCGGACGGGAGCCACTCGTTCGACTACACCCTGAACGCCGGCGACGCCGTCACCTTCACGTACTCCGGGCCTACGCAGAGCGGTCGTACCCCCGCAGCGACCAAGGTCTCGGACCCGACACACGACTTCACCTTCAAGTCGGCATACGGCCCGGTCACCGTCACGTACGACCCGGCACTGCTGCCCTACCAGAACTCCATCCGTACCGGAAACAAGCTCGTCACGTACTCCCTTCCGATCGGAGCTTCCGTCCAGACGACAGGAAGGGCGCTGAGCCGTAGCGAATGGACCGCCACGGCTTCCGCGCAGCCGGATTGGGGTGTGGCCGCGAACGCGATCGACGGCGACATCAACACCAGGTGGAGTCTCGGGCACGGGACGACGAGCGGCGACTGGTTCCAGATCGACCTGGGGAGCCCCACGAGCTTCAATAAGATCGTCTTCGACACGGGCGTAAACAATTCGTTCGACTACGTCACGAAGTACCAGATATACGTGTCGAATGACGGAGTCGATTGGGGCAGCGCGATTGCGAGCGGCAGCGGGGGCATTGGAAAGATAGCCGTCACGTTGCCGACCCGTACGGCACAGTACATTCGCATCGTCAGTACTGCGCCATCCGGTTTCTGGTGGGCCATCGGCGACATCGAGGTGTACGGGTCCTCGCGCGGAACCGGCTCGATCACAGCTCCGACAGCGGTATCGAACGGACTTCAGCTGAAGAGCTGGACCAGCAAGGAAGGGGAACAGGTCACCGTAGTATTCAACGGGACCACCGACAGCAAGAGTTTCAAGATATCCACCGACGGCTCGTACACCTATACGCTGCCGAGCGGCACCTCGGCGATGTTCACCACCAAGAAGCTGTCGAGCTTCCCATCGCCGACCTTCAGCGATCTGAAGCCGGAACGAGGAATGCCGCGCTCCAAGTTCACGATTCGCGGTTCTGATTTCGGCGATGCACAGGGGCTGGGTACGGTGTATTTCGGATCGAGCTATGCCGAAATAGACACCTGGTCGGACACGAGCATCAGCGCCTACGTTCCGAAGGGGCTTCCAGCGGGGAAGGTCACGGTTTCCGTGAAGGGAGCCAGCGGAGCAGACGCAGGTGGATCATCGTTCGACGTCATAGATCTTGGTCCTGCGCTGCCGCGGACAGGCTGGACCGCAAAGGCTTCGGACGCAAGCCAGTGGGATGCGCCCGGAAACATGCTCGACGGCAATTCTGACACTCGGTACAGCTCCGGAACAGGGCAGTACGACGGCCTCTGGATCCAAGTGGACATGGGACAAACGCAGACCTTCAGCAAGATTGTGTTGGATGTCGGCGGCAGTGTCAGCGACTATGCGCGAAGCGCAGACGTATACGTATCCACGGATGGAACCGACTGGACCAAGGTTTCTTCCGTAGCGGACGGCCAACGAGTCCACCTGATTTCCTTCCCGGCACAGACAGCTCGCTACATCAAGGTCGTCAATACCGGCAACCTTGCGCGTAGCTGGTGGTCAGTCGCAGAATTCAACGTCTACAACTGACCTCGGGATTTCAGGGCCGGAGTGACACGCCTCGCCAAGGGCGCCGCTCCGGCCATAGGCTGACGTTCGTGACGTGGGACGCTGGCATCGGGGCTCGTGCGGGAGTCACCGGCCCCTTCGCCGTCAGTCCTTGCGCTCCACTTGTCTCGCCTCAGCCACAGGAGAATCCCTCCGCCCGCCAACTGCGGGACACGGATCTCAAGGCCCTGATCAAGGAGGTCTTCGACGCCAACTACCGTGTCTACGGGGCCCGGAAGATCTGGCGGGAGCTGAACCGGCAGGGTCACGCCGTGGCCCGCTGCACTGTCGAACGCCTCATGCGTGAACTCGGCATCACCGGAGCCGTCCGCGGCCGGAAAGTCATCACCACCATCGCCGACCCGGCCGCCGAGCGGGCCCCGGACCGTCTCGACCGCGACTTCGTCGCCGACGCGCCCAACCGCACCTGGGTCGCGGACTTCACGCACGTCGCGGCCTGGGCCGGCACCGTCTACGTCGCGTTCGTCGTGGACACCTTCTCCCGCCGCATCGTCGGCTGGTCCGTCGCGATGAACAAAGAGACCCAACTGGTCCTGGACGCACTGGAGATAGGTATCTGGCAGCGCGACCGCGACGGCCACCCGCACACGCCCGGCAAGCTGATACACCACTCGGATAGTGAGTCGCAGTACACCTCGTTCAAGCTCGCCGAGCACCTGGACCGCGACGGCATCGCAGCCTCCATCGGCTCGGTCGGCGATGCATACGACAACGCCCTGATGGAATCCACGATCGGCCTCTACAAGACCGAACTGATCAAGCCCCGGCGGCCCTGGAAGACCCTGGCCGAGGTCGAGTTGGCCACCGCCGAATGGATCGACTGGTACAACTTCCGCTGCCTGCACGGTGAGATAGGCCACGTCCCGCCAGCCGAGTACGAGGCCAGCCACTACCAGACAACCCAGAAACCCCAGGTCACAACCACAATCTAGAGTCTCCGACAAACCCGGAACGGTTCAAGGGCCAGCCGGAGTTGGGATGTCGCTGAGCCGTTCCGCTAGGGCGGCGACCGCCTCACGGTGGCCTTCGCGTGGGGCACTCGTCGTCCTCTCGAAGTCAGACGACGGCAGGCGCGACACCTATCGTGCGCGCCTGCCGCATTGCGGCCTTTCAGTCCTGCGGTGCGACGCGGATACGGTTCCCGTCAGGATCGGCTGCGAGGAAGGTCAGCCCGAACCCCGCATCATGAGGCTCGCGCAGGATCGTGACCCCGTTGGACTTCCACTGCTCAAAGGTCGCGTTGAGCTCGTCGGGTCCACCGTCGATGGCCAGGCAAACCTCACTGGTGCGCGGGACGTCCGGTGACAGATGCTCGAACTGGCCAGACCACAGACCGAGGTCAGCGCCTGGCCCGAGGTCGAAGGTGATGTATCCCGGAGTCTCGAACGAGGGGCTCATGCCGAGGAGGTCGCCGTAGAAACGAGCTGCGGTGGGAGCGTCGTTCACGTAGACGATGGACACGACGGATGTGGTCATGGTTGTTCCCTAAGAATGTTGGCCGGTCCGGGAGGACCGGGTATGGCTGATGGCTGTTTGCCGTTGATGGCTCGGAAGGAATGGCCGCCCGGTCCTCCGGGACGCTCCGACCACTGATTGAGAACTGCGGTCATCGCTGGTTAGGGACCTGTCGGCGGAGTGTTCCTCGGGCCACTGAAGTGCTGGTCACGGAGGAACGGAGCCACGGGCTTGAGCACGTCTCACGCGCGGATATGGGTCGGCATCGATGCCGGCAAGGGGCATCACTGGGCAGTTGCGATCGACGCCGACGGCGAGACGCTGTTCTCGACGAAGGTGATCAACGACGAGGCCCAGATCCTCACGCTTATCGAGACCGCCCGCGGACGGGCCGGTGACGTGCGGTGGGCGGTGGACATCTCCGGCCGGGCCTCCACCCTGCTGCTGGCCCTGCTGATCGCACACGACCAGCAGGTCGTCTACGTGCCCGGCCGCACAGTCAACCGCATGTCCGGCGCCTACAAGGGCGAAGGCAAGACCGACGCCAAGGACGCCCGGGTCATCGCCGACCAGGCCCGCATGCGCCCACGGGACTTCGCCCCGCTGGACACGCCTGCGGAACTGGTCTCCACGCTCCAGGTGCTGACCAACTACCGGGCCGACCTGATCGCCGACCGGGTGAGGCTGATCAACCGGCTCCGCGACCTGCTGGTCGGTATCTGCCCCGCGTTGGAGAGGGCTTTCGACTACTCCGCGGCCAAGGGCCCGGTCGTCATGCTGACCGAGTACCAGACCCCGGCCGCCCTGCGCCGGCTCGGTGCCAAACGGTTGACGACCTGGCTGGAACGCCGCAAGGTCCGCGGCGCCAACACCGTTGCCACCAAGGCGGTGGACGCGGCCCAGTCCCAGATGACCTCGCTGCCTGGCGAGAAGCGGGCCGCCAAACTGGTCTGCGACCTCGCCCACCAGCTTCTGGCCCTGGACGAGCGGATCAAGGACAACGACCGGGAGATTCGCGAGACGTTCCACACCGACGAGCGCGCCGAGATCATCGAATCGATGCCCGGCATGGGCCCCATCCTGGGCGCCGAGTTCGTCGCCATCGTGGGCGACCTGTCCGGTTACCGTGACGCGGGCCGTCTCGCCTCGCACGCTGGCCTGGCCCCGGTCGCCCGGGACTCCGGCCGACGCAGCGGCAACTACCACCGGCCCAAGCGCTACAACCGGCGCCTGCGGCACATCTTCTACCTGGCCGCCCAGACCGCAATGATGCGCCCCGGCCCCTCCAGGGACTACTACCTCAAGAAACGGTCCGAGGGGCTGCTGCACACCCAGGCCCTGCTCGCGCTCGCCCGCCGCCGCGTCGACGTGCTGTGGGCGATGCTGCGTGACAAGAGGCTGTTCACCTCCGTCCCGCCGGTCACGCAGGCGGCTTGACACGATCATTGAGATTCCTTCTCACAGGTGGTAGGTACGCATCCACCAGCCTGACCGGGATATGCGCCGCATCGTGTCGCAATTCCTGAAAAAATTGGTGTGTGACCCCAGACCGCTTCTTCACCCTGATGCTGCTCCTCGAATCGAGGGATGCCGTGACCACACAGGAACTCGCCTCAGCGCTCGGGGTGTCCCTTCGAACCATCACCCGAGATCTGAACTGGCTCCGCGACGCCGGTCTGCCGGTGACCGCACACCGGGGCCGCCTCGGAGGCGTGACCATGCTGCCCGGATCCGGACTCGACCTCACGCGACTCACACCGGGCGAACGTGATCATCTGTCGCTCACTGGGCTGGATGAGAAGCAACGTGCGGAGCTCAACGCATCGGTCGAAAGCCAGCGCGCGCTCTCCAAGATCGCCGCTACACAGCCACGTCGAGTTCATGAGCTCCTGCCGCTCACCGACGTAGTGCACGTGGACAGCCGTCCCTGGCGTCAGGCACGAGCTTTCGGCACGACTCCGGCTTCGCTGATCGGCGCAGTGCGGCGAGGTCGCCGGCTACGGATCGAGTACGACAGCCCACGCGAGTCATGCCCACGCGACCTGGTCGTGGATCCCTACGGGCTGTTCGCCAAGGCTGGCATCTGGTACCTCGTCGCCGATTGTGCCCGAGTGCCACGGATGTACCGACTCGAACGGATCACGACGTGGAAAGAAGTCGACCAGCCACGACGGATCCGCGAGAGCCAGACCCTGGCCACCGTCGCTGCAGCGCTCATTGCTCAGTGGGAACACAACCACGCGATAGAGGTCAGCGCCACCATCGACCAGACCCAGATCGAGCGAGCGCAACGGATCTTTGGCCTACGACTCGTCTGGGACGACCATGAAGAATCCGCCACCGGCCGCAAGGTAACAATCCGCTTCCTGCATCTAGAGGACGTGCGAGCACTACTGCCGTTCGGGAGCGCCATCACTGTGCACGGCCCCACCGAAGCCAGGGCTCACCTTCGCGACCTCGCCACCAATCTTGCCCACCACTATGCGCCGTCACCAACGTCCTGACCCGCAACAGCTAGTAGTTGCGACCGTGGCTACTTGCGCACGTGGAAGCGCAGCATGGTGACCCCGCCCGACTGGACGTTGCTGAACGGTTCCAGGTCGATCCGGTCGAGGCCCGGCGGCGCGAAGCGGACGCCGTCGCCGAGCAGCACCGGCAGCACGTACACCAGGATCTCGTCGACGAGGCCGCGCTGCAGGCACTGGGCGGCCACGTCGGCGCCGAGGATCTCCAGGTTCTTGTCGCCGGCGGCGCGGCGTGCCGTGGCCACGGCTTCCTCGATGTCGCAGGTGAGGAAGGTGACGTTGGGGTCCAGCTCGTCGGGCGGGCGGTGGGTGAGGACGAACTGCGCCCCGCCGTCGTAGTCGGTGTTCTCGTCGGACATGCGCTTGCCGACCTCGTACGTGCCCCGGCCGATGAGCATGGCGCCCGTGGCCGCCATGACCTCCGGGAACGTCGCCGACGTCATGTGCTCGAAGATCCAGTCCATCGTGTGGCCGGGACCGGCGATGAACCCATCCAGGGACATCACCCTGTTCACGACCACTTTGCCGGTGCTCGCATCCGTCATGCGTCTTCTCCAAGCAGGTGGAGGGCCGGGATCGCATCATAGGTCGGTGAGCAACATCTTCTCCGGCGGTAGCCACGACCTGGACCTGTCCAATGGCGCCACCGCGGTGTTCATCGACGTGCTGATGCTGGCCGTGTCCGATCTCGCCTCCGAGGACTGGGACTTCCGCTTCGCGGCGCTGCTGACCCTGCAGGACCAGAACGTCATGGGGCGCGGTGCCGTCGGGTTCGACCTGGCGGAGTTCGACTGGGGTGCGACGGAGCGGGAACGCGCCCGCGCGAAGGACTTCGTGCTGCGTGCCACAGCACTCGCGGCGAGCGGACATCGCTGGAGCGAGCTGGGCTACCACCCGCCCCGCGTGCATGACTACCTGCACCGCTTCACGACCATGGTGGAGTCCTGCACCCCGCCCGCCGACAGCAGCGCCGCACGCGGCTTCCCCGGCCCGGACGAGGCCGCGATGGCCTCGTGCGTGCGCCACCGCGTCCTCAGCGCGCTCCCGCTCAGGGACGGCTGCTTCCTCTGCAATCGGCCGCACTACTAGCCCGGCTCGATTCCACATAAGGCGGAATCTACCGGCGGACTTTCCGCCGTTTCGGCGGGTGCATGCCTTCGCCCGCCGCTTGCAGGTCTGCGGGCTGCTGACCGAACTGCACGACCGGCTGCGCGATGCGGTCCGGGTCAAGGAGGGCCCGCAAGATCGATCCGACGGCGGCGATCGTGGACTCGCAGTCGCTGCGGGCGGCGGCAAGCGTGCCGCGCACCACGTCGGGCTGGGACGCCGGGAAGAAGGTGGGCGGCCGTAAGCGGCACCTGGCTGTGGACGCGCTGGGGTTGCTGCTGCTGGTGGTGCTGGTGACGGCGGCGAGCTTGCAGGACCGTGATGCGGGCGTGCCGCCGCTGTCCCGGCTGCGAGAGGGGTACTTCTCGATCCGGCTGGTGTGGGCGGACGGCGGTTACGCAGGGCGGCTGGTCGACTGGGCGAGGGAGAAGCTCCAGCTCACCTTGGAGATCGTCAAACGTTCGGACGACGCTGCGGGGTTCGTGGTGCTGCCGAGACGATGGGTGGTGGAACGCACGCTGAGCTGGCTGATGCGTTCGCGTCGTCTGGTGCGCGACTACGAGGTGCTGCCCGCCATGCATGAGGCGATGGTGCAGTGGTCGATGACCATGCTGATGAGCAGCCGGCTGGCCGGACGCCGCCGCGACGCCTTCACCCCGCGGCCGACACCGCACTGACCGCACCGAACACCCCTGGCTCGACCTCGGTGGCCCATCCCCGGGCGACCAGCCGCTTCACCCGGCCCCGCACCCCCTCCACCCTGGCAGGCGTCGTGTCCCAGCCCAACGCCAGAGCGATCTGCTTCGCCCGCATCCCTCCGGCAGCCCGCGGGGCCGCCAGCACCGCCAGGATCTGCTGATACTCCGCCGCGAGTACCTCCACACCGACACCGGTAGCCCGGTGCGGCACCACCGAGCCCGCCACCACGCTTCGCGCGGACCCCACGTCCCCGGCCGGAGATTCGGCCAGCACCTTCGCCACCGTCACCCGGGCGCCCACCAGCCGCTCCAGGGCATCCTCCGCCGCAGCCAGCGCAGCCAGCGCAGCCAGCGCAGCCTGCACCCGCCCGGCCTCCTCCCGCAGCTGCGCGACCTCTTCGCGAACCTTCTTCTCCCGGGCCTCCAGCAGCCTCAGCACCGACGGCATCAGCCACATCCACGAGCGAGTACGAGCAGACGAACCGTCCCATCTCTCCCGCTCTCAACCGCCGTTCATGCCCGTCCAGCCCCAACCAAACGATCACGTTCGGAAAGCGGAAGCCTTCTTAGGGCTGATGCGTCGCGTTGGCGGGTTCTACGGCTTGAGCCTTGTGCGCGGCGGTGAAGACGGCCCTGCGGGCACTGAACGGGTCGTGGGTGGCGGGCAGCCATGGGTGGGTCGCCAGTACGGCGGCCAGTCGCCTGCACTCTTCCTGGGCTGCGAGCCACCGTTCTCGTTCTGCGTGGGTGATGTCGATTCGCCCCGCCGCGATGTCCGCTCCCGCCGGGAGGGTGTCGGCGAGTGCCTTCAGGCGCTGAAGGGCGGAATCCAACGCCAGCCTCGCCGCCACTACATCGCCGGGAATCTCCCAGCCGTCCACGTTCCACGTGGACCTGTACTCCGGCGGTGGCTCCTTCGACAGCCAGTCGGAGGCATCGATGGGATCACCACTGTCACGGGGCTGCGCGAGTTCCGCGCGAATCCCGCTGTCCTCGCCATAGTGGCAGTGCGGGTCGGGCGAGAGCGGCTCGGCGGGGAGGAGCGCGGCGGTCGAGCCGGCTGCCGACGCCGGCAGATAGGGATCCGGTTCCAGACGGACCTGGAGGAACTCCGCCTTGTCCGACGGCTTCACCCACATGTGCCATCCACGCCGCCGCCCTGCGCGCGCTCGCATGAACAGCGTCACGAGCTCACCTGTGGCCGTCATGCGCACCATGTCGTCGTAGTGCGCCTGCGTCGATTCCCACGTGGCGTGCCAACCGCCACAGCGGGTACCAGACTTGGGGCATTCGCGCTGGGTGCTCCAGTCGCAGCGGACCATGCGCAACGCCTTCACGCCTCCTCGTACGCGCAAGGCGTCCCGACTGCCCACGTCCTGCCATCGCTGGACGTTCAGCCTGGCCCAAGGCGCCCGATCGATGGCGAGCGAGTTCTCGTTCGTCACGAGCCACAGCGGTGTCAGGCCGTCGCCCACCGCAGTGCGCGTCCTGTTGTCCACTGAACCACTCGCGATCGGCGAGATCTGGATCTCGTAGCCGATCTTCTTTCCGCTGGTCCCGGCGACCGTTACATCCGTACGACGGCGACCATGTACGGCTCGGTCTTCGACGGAGACGTTGAAGCCCTCCCGGCTGGCTGCTTCGGCGGTGTGGTTCTTGAGCGCCTTGTGCAGCTCGCTCTCGCCCGCTGTCTCGGACACCTCGCCCCTGGTCACGTGCCGGGCGTGGTAGCGGCCGTTCTTCTCGACGATGGTCATGAACCCGGGGCAGACGGTCCCGTATTCGTGGGCCCTGAGGCAGTAGAGAAGGTCGGGCTTGTAGTTGCGGTGAATCTCCTGCAGGAGCCCCGGGCGGTCGGGGTTACCCAGTCTGATGCACTCAAGTCGATAGTGATCCCGTAACCGCGATGCAGCACGTTGTGGGTCATGTCTTGAGAGTAAGTCCTGCCTCTGACAACAGAGTTGGTTGCCGTGGCGGGGCTGGTCGGTGACGGTGCCTCTGCCGACGAGCAACCCCGTCCCCCTGAACGCGCCGCTTGCCTTCGTGCGCTGTTGTGGTCGGCCGGGATCAGGTTCTGGGTGTTGCGTGAAAGGGATTGAGCATGTTCTGCGGCCCTTGAGCGGAGGTGAGATGGGGGCGGGAGGCTGGGTGGGTGCTGTCCCGGGCCTGGGGTCTGACTCATGACATGTTTGACCGAAGTGTCCCGATCACACGGTGTCGGCTGTTGGCCGGGGATGGTGCGTTGTCGGTGCCGGGCTGGCGGGGCGTGTCCCGATAGGGGCTTGCCGATTGTTGTGGCGTCCTCACGATTCTGACCGCCCGACGCGGCCCGGTACCGGCAACGCGACGCGCCATCGGACCGGAAGGGGAACGGGCATGTCCAGACCGACCATGTCCAGTACGCCGCCTGCTCCGCAGACGCGCCGTCGTCGCCCTGTGGGGGAGGTGGTGCTGGGAGTGGACACGCACCGGGACGCTCATGTGCTGCGGTGCTCTCCGTGATGGGGACGGTGCTTGCCACCGACGAGTTCCCGGCCACCGCGGCGGGATACCGCGATCTGCTGAAGTGGGCCAGGAAGTGGGGAGCCGTGAGGCGGGCCGGGGTGGAGGGGACCGGCTCCTTCGGGGCGTCCCTGTCGCGCTATCTGCTGGCCCAGGGCGTGGACGTGTTTGACGTGAATCGGATGGACCGCGCAGATCGTCGTCGGCGCGGCAAATCGGATCCGCTTGATGCGCAGAACGCGGCGCGAGCCGTATTGAGCGGGCGGGCCCGTGCCCGGGCGAAAGCGGGCGACGGGCCGGTGCAGATCGCGAGAATGTACAAACTCACGAAGGCGTCGGCCGTCAAGGCGCGCACGCAGGCCGTCAATCAGCTCAAGTCCGTCCTGATCACTGCCGATCCCGCCTTGCGGGAAGAACTGGCCGGACTGGGCAATGCCGACCTCTTCCGAACCTGTGCGCGGTTCGCCGACGTGAGCAGGCGCGAGGAGGTCGGCGAGGAGTCGGTGCTGCAGGCCACTCGGATCACGCTGGGTCTGCTGGCTCACCGGATCGGCCAGCTCTCCGAGCAGATCCGGGAGGTGGACGCTCGTCTGGCCCGGCTCGTGGAGTGTCATGCCCCGCAACTGCTCGACGTGGTGGGGATCGGTCCGGATACGGCCGTCGCTCTGCTGATCGCGGTGGGGGACAACCCGGAGCGGCTGGGCAGCGAGGCGTCGTTCGCTGCTTTGTGCGGGGTCAGTCCGGTCGAGCGTTCCTCGGGACGCCGGCAGTACCGTCGTCTCAACCGTGGTGGCGATCGTCAGGCCAATGCCGCGCTCCATCGCATCGTGTTCACCCGTCTACGGGTCGACCCGCGCACTCAGGACTACTACGAACGCCGCATCAAAGAGGGCAAGACCCGGCGCGAAATCGTCCGTTGCCTCAAGCGCTACGCTGCTCGGGAGGTCTTCCACCTGGTCAAACAGCTACAGCCAGGACCCCGCTTATAGGGGCTGTCGTGACAGATGAGAGGCTCAGGCGGGTGAGTGAGACACCAGCGAACATCCTGCAATACCGCTTTGACGGGCCAGAAGACGCTCCTGTCCTGATATTGGGTCCCTCACTGGGTACCACATGGCACATGTGGGACCGGCAGGTCCCGGAGCTGACGCGCCAGTGGCGGGTGCTCCGGTTCGACCTGCCGGGACACGGCGGCGCCCCGGCGCACCCCGCCCCTTCGGTCGGAGAGCTGGCCGACCGGCTGCTCGCCACCGTCGACGAGCTCGGCGTGCAGCGGTTCGGCTACGCGGGCTGCGCACTGGGCGGTGCCATCGGCGCCGACCTCGCGCTGCGCCACCCGGAGCGGCTCGCCTCGCTCGTGCTGATCGCCGCCTCGCCCCGGTTCGGCACGGCCGACGAGTTCCGGCAGCGCGGCGTGATCGTCCGTACGAACGGCCTCGACCCGATCGCCCGCACCTCGCCCGAGCGGTGGTTCACCCCCGGATTCGCCGCCGCCCAGCCCGCGATCACCGAGTGGGCCGTACAGATGGTGCGGACCACCGATCCCGGTTGCTACATCGCGTCCTGTGAGGCGCTCGCGTCCTTCGACATACGCGCCGAACTCGGCCGTATCGGAGTGCCCACGCTCGTCCTCGTCGGCTCGGAGGACCAGGTGACCGGGCCCGCCGAGGCCCGCACGCTGGTCGCCGGGATACCCGACGCCCGGCTCGCCGTCGTCCCCGGCGCCTCGCACCTTGCGCCCGTCGAGCAGCCGGCGGCCGTCACCGATCTGCTGATACGTCACTTCTCCACGGCCTGGCAGACCGCCGTCGACGCGACCACGGGACAGATGGCGATCGTGGCGCCCCCCGTCAAGCCGGTGCTCGCCCCGCCGTCCGCCGGGCCCGTCGCGGAGATCGCGCCGATGGCGGAGCAGCCCGTCGCCGGGGTCCGCCCCGATCCGTACGAAGCAGGTCTGAAGGTCCGCCGGGAGGTGCTCGGCGACGCGCACGTCGACCGGGCCCTGGCGGCGGCCGACGACTTCTCCGGGGACTTCCAGGAACTCATCACCCGGTACGCCTGGGGCGAGATCTGGAACCGGCCCGGGCTCGACCGGCGCACCCGCAGCTGCGTCACCCTCACGGCCCTGGTCGCGGGCGGGCATCTCGAAGAACTCGCCTTCCACACCCGGGCGGCCCTGCGCAACGGGCTCACCCCGGCGGAGATCAAGGAAGTGCTGCTGCAGGCCGCGGTCTACTGCGGTGTCCCGGCGGCCAACAGCGCGTTCAAGGTGGCGCAGGCGGTCATAAGGGAGGAGACGACTCCTCAGGAGTGACGGCCCGAAGAGGCCGAGGACGAGAATTCCCGAGGGTGTGATGCCCGCGGGGTGCATCGCCCGGCAGGGCCCGCGTTGCAGGATGGGACGCATGAAGCTCACAAAGAAGTCGCACGCCTGCATCAGGCTGGAGAAGGACGGTCGGACCCTCGTCGTCGACCCCGGCGCCTTCAGTGAGGAGGACGCCGCGGTCGGCGCCGACGCGATCCTCGTCACGCACGAACACGCGGACCACTTCAACGAGCAGCGGCTGCGGGCCGGTCTCGAGTCCAACCCGGCCGCCGAGATCTGGACGCTGAAGTCCGTCGCGGACAAGATCGCGCCCGCCTTCCCGGGACGCGTGCACACCGTCGGGCACGGCGACACGTTCACGGCCGCCGGGTTCGACGTCCAGGTGCACGGCGAACTGCACGCCGTGATCCACCCGGACATTCCGCGCATCACCAACGTCGGCTACCTCGTCGACGGCTCGCTCTTCCACCCGGGCGACGCCCTCACGGCCCCCGACCACGCGGTCGAGACGCTGATGCTTCCGGTGATGGCCCCCTGGAACAAGATCTCCGAGGTCATCGACTACGTCCGCGAGGTCAAGCCGCAGCGGGCGTACGACATCCATGACGCGCTGCTCACGGATCTGGCGCGGCCGATCTACGACAACCAGATCGGTGCCCTGGGCGGCGCGGAGCACCTCCGCCTGGCGCCGGGCGCCTCTGCCGAGCTCTGACAGCGCACGCCCTGCACAAGCCAGGAGCACGCCCTGCGCAAGCCAGGAGCACGCCCTGCGCAAGCCAGGACGCACCCCCTGCACAAGCCACCCGGAGGGCACCTTATTCTTAGCTGAGCCTTAACTAACTTCGAGAGAGCGAGCGCATGTCCCGAACGACCTCGCGCCGCGTCGGCTGGCTGGTCGTGGGCACCTTGCTGCTGCTCCTCGCTGTGCTGCTCAGCCTTGCGGTCGGGAGCCGTGCCATTGCCCCGGGCGAGGTGGTGGACGCCCTGCTGCATGGCGGTACCGACGACAACGCCCAGGTCGTACGCGCGCTTCGGGTGCCGCGCACGATCGTCGGTGTGCTGGTCGGGGTCGCGCTGGCCGTGGCCGGCACGGTGATGCAGGGCATCACGCGCAACCCGATCGCGGAGCCCGGAATCCTGGGCGTCAGCCAGGGCGCGTCGCTGGGCGTGGTCTGCGCGATCGCCTTCGCGGGCGTGCACACACTGAGCGGCTACGTGTGGTTCGCCTTCGTGGGCGCCGGCATCGCGGCGGTGACCGCCTATGTGATCGCCGGCAGCGGGCGCGGCGGAGCCACCCCGGTGAAGCTCGCGCTGGCCGGTGCCGCGATGAACGCCCTGCTGGCCTCGCTGGTTTCGGCCATCGTCACCACCAACGCCCGCGCGCTGGACGAATTCCGTTTCTGGCAGGTCGGTTCGGTCAGCGGGCGCGATGCCGAAATCGTGGGCCAGGTTCTGCCGTTCCTGATTGCGGGACTTCTCCTCGTAGCTGCGATGGCGCGCGGCCTCGACGCGATGGCGCTGGGGGAGGACGTGGCCAAGAGCCTCGGCCACAATGTCGGATTGCTGCGGGTTCTCGGAGCCCTCGGGGCGACGGTACTCACCGGCGTCGCGGTCGCCGCAGCCGGGCCCATCGCCTTCACGGGCCTGGCCGTCCCCCACATCGCACGGGCACTGGTGGGCACAGGCCACCGCTGGGTGCTGCCCCTGGCCGCGCTGCTCGGACCGGTGATGATCCTGGTCGCGGACGTCATAGGCCGTATCGTCTTCCCGCCGTCGGAGGTGCCGGTGGCCGTCATGACCGCATTGCTGGGCGTGCCGTTCCTGGTCGCTCTGGTACGGCGCAAGGCGGTGGTGGCGGCGTGACGCGGGTCGCGGATCCGGTGCCTACGGTGCGCCCGGCCGGATACGCCGTGCTGCGTGCCGGGCAGGCCAGTTTCCTGCTGCACCGGCGCGCGAGTGTGGTCACGGCTGCGGTCGGCGTGCTGCTGGCGGCGGCAGTGGTGGCGTATCTGTGCGTCGGGCAGTCCTTCGTCTCGCCTGCGGAGGTCGTCCGCGTGCTGCTCGGGCAACCGAGCCCGGACGAACTCGTCGTGGGCACGTTGCGCATGCCCCGTCTGACCGTGGGTCTGCTGGTCGGCGCCGCGTTCGGCGTGGCCGGCGCCCTCGTCCAGACAGTGGCCCGCAACCCGCTCGCCAGTCCCGACGTCATCGGCGTCACCCATGGCGCGGGTGCGGCGACGGTCGCAGCGATGACCTTCGGCGTCACATCCTTCACCGCGCTGCCGTATGTCTCCGTCGGCGGTGGTCTGGCCGCCGCACTGCTGGTCTACGTCTTCGCCTGGCGGCGTGGCCTGCACGCCTCCCGCTTCGTGCTCATCGGGATCGGTTTCTCGATCGCCCTCGGCTCGCTGACCCAGCTGTTCCTGACCAAGGGCGACTACTTGGTAGCCCAGCAGGCCAAGGTGTGGCTCACCGGCTCCCTCAACGGCCGCGGCTACGACCAGGCGGCTCCTGTCGCCGTGATCCTGCTCGTCGCCGTGCCGTTCGTGCTGTGGGCGGCCCGGGCCCAGCGCGACGTGTCGTTCGACGACGACACGGCGACCGCTCTAGGCGTCCGGCTCGGCAGGGTCCGCCTCGGCCTGGTCGGTCTCGGCGTCGTCCTCGCGTCCGTGGCGACCGCCACCGCGGGCCCGGTCGACTTCGTGGCGCTGCTCGCCCCGCAGATCGCCCGCCGGCTCACGCGCACCGCCCAGATCCCGCTGCTGTGCTCGGCGTTGACGGGCGCGCTGATCATGGTCGTGGCGGACCTGCTGGCCCGCGTCGTGTTCTCGCCGACCGAGCTGCCGGTGGGCGTGCTCACCGCGGCCGTGGGCGCGCCGTATCTGATGTGGCTGATCGCCCGCACCTCTAGCCGTTTCGGAGGCACCGCGTGACCGACAACCGTCTTGCGGCCCGGGGGCTCACCCTCGCGTACGAGGACCGCATCGTCGTCGACGGCCTCGACCTGGAGATACCGGACGGGCAGGTCACGGTCATCGTCGGCCCCAACGCCTGCGGCAAGTCCACCGTTCTGCGGGCGCTGGGACGGCTGCTCAAGCCGAGGCGCGGCGCGGTTCTGCTCGACGGCACCGAGTTGTCGCGTATTCCTTCGAAGAAGATCGCCCAGGCCGTCGGACTGCTCCCGCAGACCCCGGTGGCGCCGGAAGGGATCACGGTCGCGGATCTGGTCTCGCGTGGGCGGCAGCCGCACCAGAGGTGGTGGCGGCAGTGGTCGGGTGACGACGAGAAGGCCGTCACCGAGGCCATGGAGCGCACCGGGACCAGCGGCCTGGCCGACCGGCTGGTCGACGAACTGTCCGGCGGCCAGCGCCAGCGGGTCTGGATCGCCATGGCCCTTGCTCAGGACACCGATCTGCTGCTGCTCGACGAGCCGACCACCTACCTCGACATCGCCCACCAGGTGGAGGTGCTGAACGTGGTCCGGCAGCTCAACCGCGAGCGCGGGCGGACGGTCGTCGCCGTCCTGCACGACCTCAACCAGGCCGCACGGTACGCCGACCATCTGGTCGCCATGAAGGCCGGCCGGATCGTCGCGCAGGGCTCTCCCGGCGACGTCGTCACCGCGGATCTCGTGCAGGAGGTCTTCGGGCTCGCGTCGGTCGTCGTACCGGACCCGGTGACGGGCGATCCTCTGGTCGTGCCGGGCGCCCCCTGGCAGCCGGGCGGTGAGGGCGACGAGGCCGGGCCTGCGGGCAGGCAGGGCGACGAGGCCGGGCCCGCGGACGAGTTGACGACTGCACGTCCGTGAATGGCCGAGTTGGCCACCACGCGTCCGTAAATAGATGAGTTAACCGTGCAAGTCCGTGAATAAGCGAGTTGATCGTTCACGCCGTAATGGGGACGAGTTGAGCCCTTTACGTCCGTGACCGGAAGCACATGATCCGCCACTTGCCGTACCTGTACAGGGTCAACATAAGTTAGCCTCACCTAAGGATCTCTTAGGTGATTCACAGCAACACAGGAGCCTTGTATGTCTCTTCGGCGCCGCGGCACCGCTGCCGTCGCCCTCGTCGTCGCCGCCACGCTGTCCCTCGCGGCATGCGGCGGTTCGTCCGACTCCGGTGAGGGGTCGGCCAAGGCCACGGCGGGAGCCGGCGACAAGAAGGCCGTCGCCCAGGGCGGCGAGGACTTCGGCGAGGCCGCCAAGAAGACCGCTGAGATGGGCACCGACGCCAAGCCCGGCGAGTGGCCGCGCACCGTCAACCACGCCATGGGCGAGACCGAGATCAAGTCCCAGCCCAAGCGCGTCGTCGTCCTGGACGTCGGCGAGCTCGACAACGTCGTGTCGCTGGGCATCAAGCCGGTCGGCCTCGCGCCCACCGAGGGCTCCCCGGAGCTGCCCTCGTACCTGAAGAAGGACGCCGGCAGCCCCACGAACGTCGGCACCATCAACAACCTCAACCTCGAGGCCATCGCCGCGCTCAAGCCCGACCTCATCCTCGGCAGCCAGCTGCGCGCCGCGGACAAGTACGACGAGCTGAAGCAGATCGCGCCGACGATCTTCTCCCTCCGCCCCGGCTTCACGTGGAAGGAGAACTACCTTCTCAACGCGGCGGCGCTCGACAAGACCGCCGAGGCCAAGTCGCAGCTCGCCGCCTACGACAAGAAGGTGGCGGCGCTCAGCGACAAGCTCGGTGCGGACAAGCCGACCGTCTCGATGGTCCGCTACCTGCCCGACGGCGTGATCCGCCTCTACGCCAACGCCTCGTTCATCGGCACCATCCTCAAGGACGCCGGCATCCCGCGCCCGAAGAACCAGGACATCGAGGACCTCGCCGCCGAGGTGAGCGCCGAGAACATCGACCAGGCCGACGCCGACTACATCTTCACCGGCGTCTACGGCGACCCGAAGGCCACCGACAAGTCCAAGGCCCAGGGCAACCCGCTGTGGAAGAACCTGAAGGCCGTCAAGGCCGGCCACGCCTACGACGTGCCGGACGAGACGTGGTACCTCGGCCTCGGCGTCACGGCCGCGAACGAGGTCGTCGCGGACCTGGAGAGCTACCTCACCAAGTAAGCGAGCACGCGACGTATCCTCCGCCGCCGGCGTCGGGCAGGCTGCTCACCAGCCAGCCGGTGACGGCGGCGGTCGGCGTGTCGGCGGGGGCGGTTTCCGCAGCGTGTGCGACCCGACCGAGCGGCCGCTCACCCACGCGGCCGGACGTTTGTCGTACCCGACCGGTAGTTTGTAGGGCATGCGCATCGCCACCTGGAACGTGAACTCGATCACCGCCCGCCTCCCGAGGCTGCTGGCCTGGCTGGAGAGCAGCGGTACGGACGTGCTGTGCCTCCAGGAGGCCAAGACGACCGCCGAGGGATTCCCGGTCGAGCAGCTCCGCGAGCTCGGCTATGAGTCGGCGGTGCACGCCACGGGCCGGTGGAACGGCGTGGCGGTGATCTCCCGGGTCGGCATCGAGGACGTGGTCAGGGGCCTGCCGGGCGATCCCGGGTACGACGGCGCCGAGGAGCCCCGCGCCATCTCCGCGACGTGCGGCCCGGCCCGCGTCTGGTCGGTGTACGTGCCGAACGGCCGCGAGGTCGAGCACGCCCACTATGCGTACAAGCTGCAGTGGATCGAAGCGCTCAAGGCGGCGGTCGCGGGCGACGCGGCAGGCAGCCGCCCCTTCGCCGTCCTCGGCGACTACAACATCGCGCCGACCGACGACGACGTGTGGGACCCCGAGTTCTTCGAGGGCTCCACGCATGTCACTCCCGCCGAGCGGGCGGCACTTGCGTCACTGCGGGAGGCGGGGCTTTCGGATGTGGTGCCGCGGCCGCTGAAGTATGAGCAGCCGTTTACGTACTGGGATTACCGGCAGTTGTGTTTCCCCAAGAACCGGGGCATGCGGATTGACCTCGTCTATGGGAACGAGGCGTTCGCCAAGGCTGTGTCGGATGCGTACGTCGACCGCGAGGAGCGGAAGGGGAAGGGGGCGTCGGATCACGCGCCGGTCGTGGTGGACCTGGAGATTTAGCCCCCACCCCGCCCCTTCCCGTAACCAGGGGGCAGGCCCCCGGACCCTGCTGGGGGCTTCGCCCCCAGACCCCCCTATCGCCCTTCGGGCTCGTCCTCAATCGCCGGACGGGCTCATTTTGAGCCCGTCCGGCGATTGAGGACCGGGGTCTGGGGCGGAGCCCCAGTTTCGGGAAGGGGCGGGATTGGGGGAAAGGCCCCGCGCAGCGGCCCCCTACGGCCCGAGCACCCGCAAATCCACCGACTCCGCAATCGCCGCCAACCCGGCATCCCCCGGATGCAGATGATCCCCGCTGTCATACGCGGCCAGTATCCGCGCCGGCTCCGCGGGATCCCGCAAGACCGCATCAAAGTCCAGCACCGCGTCAAAATCTCCACCGCTGTCCCGGATGTAGGCATTGACGGCAACCCGCTCCGCATCAGCGGAAGCGGTGCACAACGCCTCCCCCTGACAGGGCGCGATCGTCGCGCCCACCACCCGCAGCCCATGCGCCCGCGCCCGCTCGGCGATCTCCCGCAGCCCGGCGATCACCTGGTCCGCCGAAGCCCCCCACCGGACATCGTTGACGCCCTGGAAGACCACCACCGTCCGCACCGACGTCTGCGCGAGGACATCGCGGTCGAGCCGGTGCAGGGCGCTGACGCCGCCCGTGTCGGTGGAGACCCCGTCACCGGGGTAGCGGTCGGTGACCACACGGTTCGCCGAGATGCCATGGTTGAGCACCCCGTACCGAGGGACCGCGCTCTGGTTCAGCAGCCGCCTGGCCAGCTCATTGGGCCACCGGCGGTTCGCGTCCTGCGTCGACCTCACGCCGTCGGTGATCGAGTCTCCGAGCAGCACCACGGACCCCGGCCCACCGCCCACGTCGACACCGGTCAGCAGCGGCCAAGTGGTGATCGTCGAGGTGTACGCGGCGGGGGAGCCGTCCGCCGCGTGGTCGCCCGGCTCGCTCACGTACGACCGCTGGATGGCCTGGCTGTGCAGGGGCGCCGCCGTCACGGTGCCGGGCAGATGGAAGCTCACCAGCAGGTTGGTGTCGGCGGGCACGTCGAAGTCCAGCGGGTCGCTGAAAGCCTGTGCCCCCGCCGGGATTTCGGTCCCGGCCGCGCCCCGGAACGACAGCGCCACGGGTTCGCCATGCGCCTCCGCCCCCGCGCTCTGCACGGCCACCGTCGCACTGCCGATGCGTACGGGCGTGGCCGCGAAGGTGTTCTCGAGCCGGATCCGCACCCGCGGACCGCCCGTGCTGGTGTGCACCACGAGCCGTACCGTCCGGTCCGTCCAGGGCCCCACAGCCGCGTATCCGGCGGTCGACGCCGACCAACTGCCCGTCCACCCCTCGGTCGTCGCCCGCACGGACAGGGCGAAGACGTGCAGGTCCGGCCCATTGTCCCTGGGCAGCTCGACCGAGGCGACGGCGCGGCCTCGAGCGAGCGGCACTGTCACCACGTAGAGCCGTGCCTTCTCGGCGGGTCGGCCGCCGGGTGTGTTGATGTGCGGCAGCGCCACGGCCTTCGTGGCCAGGGGGCCCGTGCGCCAGTCCGGTGCGGTGAGCCGGTACGTGCTGGACGAGCCGTCCTGATACCGGACCGTTCCGGTGCCCTGCGCCTCGCCACCCGTCGCGGCGACCAGGAAGACAAGGGCGTCGCCGCGCCCGCGCACCCGTACGGACTGGCCGTCCGCGCGCACGTTGTCCGGCTCGCCCGGGGCCGTGCGCGGCCAGGTCAGCCGGGCGCCGTTCACGGCCAGGGAACGCCCGGGGGTCCATCCGGCGGCCGTCAGGTCCTGTGCCGACAGGGAGCCGCCCGAGCCGTCGAGGTCCGCGTCGCCGGGGCGCGCGTCGTCGCTGACCGCTCTGTTGTCGAAGAGCCGCTCCAGGGGGAGCGGCTCGGCTCTCCCGGCGGGCGCGGCCTCTGAAGGTGCCGCCTGTGTGGCGGCCTCGGCGGATGCCGCCGGCGCCACCGTGACCACCGGCGCCACCGTACCGAGAAGAGCGAGTAACGCGGCCGGACCCCACATGCGTCGGCGCAAGACCGACTCCTCCCGCTCGGGGACAAGGTGACAGATGCGCCATGAAGCTAAAGATGCGACAGGGACGCGTCAATGAGTCACACCAGAACACCATCCGAACTGCGGCCGAACACCGCCCGAACGGGTACGTCCGCGCGCCTGTGGTGCACAGGCGGGGGTCAATGCCAGTCTGGGTGGTATGAACATCCCTTTCCTGGACATGTGGCGCAAGCGGCAGTCGGCGGTGTCGGAGCGGAGCGACGTGCTCGCGGCCGCGTTCAAGGCCGACCCGGAGGGCGTCGGGGCCCTCCTGTCCGAGTGCGAGCTGCTGCGCTCCCAGGCGGGGGACACGGGCCTGGAACTCGACGACTCCGCCACCTCGTTGGAGGCCCTCGACCAGCTGCTGCCGCGCTGGCGCGACGACCCGGAGATGCTGCCGTGGCTCGGCAACGACGCGGGCCTGTACCTCGGCACGGTGATCGTGCGCACCGTGCCGGGCGCGACCTGGCACGTCTGGCCCGGCGGCCACCCCGTGGTGCGGCTCGCGTCGGGCCGGGAGATCCACGTCGTCGAGTCCGGGCTCGACTGGGCGGTGAACGGCGCGCCCCAGCTCTCGCAGGTGTACGCGGAGGCGTCCGAGGCCTGATCGGGGCTGCGAAGAGGCCTGACCGGGGCCGCGAAGAGTCCTCACGGGAGACCGCCGAAAGGCGAGACGGAACGCCGACCCTGACACCCACTAGGGCGAGTTGCCCGACAAAATACGGTTTATTCAAGTAAGCGCGTGTCCTGTGTTAAATCCCATATTGCGGTGGATAGTTTGCGCGAACCGAGACCGCTGAGAGTGGGTAGAGCTGGGCATGGCCGTTGATCCATTGGCCGTCGATCCGTTGATCGAACTACGTGATGTGAACAAGTACTACGGGGCGCTGCATGTCCTGCGGGACATCAACCTCATCGTCGGCAAGGGAGAGGTGGTGGTGGTCATCGGCCCCTCGGGGTCGGGCAAGTCGACCCTGTGCCGGACGATCAACCGGCTCGAGACCATCCAGTCCGGCAGCATCTACCTGGACGGGCAGCCGCTCCCGGAGGAGGGCAAGGCCCTCGCGAAGCTCCGCGCCGAGGTGGGCATGGTCTTCCAGTCCTTCAACCTCTTCGCGCACAAGACCGTCCTGCAGAACATCTCGCTCGCGCAGACCAAGGTGCGGGGGCGCAGGAAGGACGAGGCCGACCAGCGCTCCCGTGAACTCCTGGAGCGCGTCGGCCTCGCCGCGCACGCCGAGAAGTACCCCGCGCAGCTCTCCGGCGGCCAGCAGCAGCGCGTGGCCATCGCCCGCGCCCTCGCCATGGACCCCAAGGCGCTGCTCTTCGACGAGCCGACCTCGGCCCTCGACCCCGAGATGATCAACGAGGTCCTGGAAGTCATGCAGCAGCTCGCCCGGGACGGCATGACCATGGTCGTCGTCACCCACGAGATGGGCTTCGCGCGCAACGCCGCCAACCGCGTCGTGTTCATGGCGGACGGCCGCATCATCGAGGACCGCACCCCTCACGACTTCTTCACCAACCCGGAGAGCGCCCGCGCCCAGGACTTCCTCTCCAAGATCCTCAAGCACTGAGGCCGGGGGAACGGAACCATGACGCGTACGACACGTGTGTGCCGCGCCCTCGCCGTGCTGCTGATCGCCGCCTTCACCGCTCTCGCCGCCGGCGCCTGCGGCAAGGAGGGCAGCCCGCCGGTGAAGGGACCCGCGCAGGACAAACTCCCCACGTTCGAGGTGAACAAGGACTTCGAGCTGCCCGACTCGCCCACCTGGCGGCGGGCCAAGCAGCGCGGCTACTTCATCGTCGGCGCCAAGGAGGACCAGCCGTACCTCGGCGAGAAGGACCCGGCGAGCGGCCTCTACACCGGCTTCGACATCGAGATCGCCAAGATGGTCTCGGCCTACCTCGGCCTCGACCCGAACAGGATCCAGTTCAAGACGATCGCCTCCGCGAACCGCGAAACGGCCCTGCAGAACGGCCAGATCGACTACTACGTCGGCACCTACACCATCAACGACAACCGCAAGAAGCTCGTCGGCTTCGCCGGCCCCTACTACATGGCAGGCCAGAGCCTGCTGGTGCGCGCCGACGAGAACGACATCAAAGGGCCCGAGGACCTCGACGGCAAACGCGTCTGCTCCGCCGCCGGCTCGACCCCGTACCAGCGGATCCAGGAGAAGTTCCCGAAGGCGATCCTGGTCGCGTACGACACGTACTCGGTCTGCGTCGACAACCTCCTCACCTACCAGGTGGACGCCGTCACCACCGACGACGCGATCCTCATCGGCTACGCGGCCAAGCTGCCGGACGAGCTCAAGGTCGTCGGCGAGCCGTTCTCCGAGGAGCCGTACGGCATCGGCGTGCCGCGCGATGACAACGCGCTGCGGATGGCGATCAACGACGCGCTGGAGGCCGGTGTGAAGAACGGCGACTGGAAGAGGGCGTACGACGCGACGCTCGGCCTGTCCGGCGTCCCGGCACCCACGCCGCCGCCCATCGACCGCTACTGAGGGAGGTCTCTGTGAACGTACTGATCGACAACTTCTCCGTCTACGGCGAGGGCTTCCTCGGCACCGTCGAACTGACCGTCTACGCCTCGATCCTCGCCCTCGTCCTCGGCTTCGTCATGGCGTCGTTCCGCGTGGCGCCCGTCGGGTCCCTCCGTACCTTCGGCACGGTATGGGTGACGGTGCTGCGCAACACCCCGCTCACCCTGCTCTTCTTCGCCGTACTGCTCGGCCTGCCGCGGTTCGGACTCGTCCTGCCCTTCCAGCTCTTCGCGGTCCTCGCCCTCGGCTGCTACACCTCCGCCTTCATCTGCGAGGCGCTGCGCTCCGGCATCAACACCGTGCCCCGAGGGCAGGGTGAGGCGGCCCGCAGCCTCGGTATGACGTTCCGTCAGACGCTGTCCACCGTCGTGCTCCCGCAGGCGTTCCGCACGGTGATTCCGCCCATCGGCTCCACGCTCATCGCGCTCGCCAAGAACTCCGCGATCGCGGGCGCGTTCAGCGTCACCGAGCTCCTCGGCACCTACAAGGTCCTCAGCGAACGCGGCTACAACATCATCTGGACCTTCGTCTGGATCGCCGTCGGCTACCTGATCATCACCCTCACCATCAGCGCGATCTTCAACGTGCTGGAGAAGCGCTATGGAGTCGCACGATGAGCCCCATGGCCCGTGGAACCACCGCCACCGACACCGCCCTGTACGACATCCCCGGCCCCCGGACCCGCCAGCGGCACCTCGCCTACGGCGCCCTCGCGACGCTCGTGATCATCGGGCTCATCGCGTGGATGATGTACCTGCTCTTCGACACCGGCCAGTTCACCTATGGCAAGTGGATGCCCTTCCAGTACGAGGGCATCCAGGAACTGCTTCTGCGGGGCCTCGGCAACACGCTCAAGGCGTTCGCGATCGCCGCGGTGCTCTCGCTGGCGCTCGGCGGCCTCCTGGCGGTCGGCAGACTGTCGGACCATGCGCCGGTGCGCTGGGTGTCCACGCTGATCGTCGAGTTCTTCCGCGCCATGCCCGTACTGGTGATGATCTTCTTCATCTTCGTGGCGCTCAAAGTGCAGCCGCTGCCCGCACTCGTCGCCGGACTGACGCTCTACAACGGCTCGGTGCTGGCCGAGGTCTTCCGCTCCGGCGTCAACTCCGTGGAACGCGGCCAGCGCGAGGCGGCGTACGCGCTCGGCATGCGGAAGACGCAGGTCATGTCGTACGTCCTCGTGCCCCAGGCCGTGCGTGCCATGCTGCCCGCCATCATCAGCCAGCTGGTGGTGGCCCTCAAGGACACATCGCTCGGCTTCCTCATCACGTACGAGGAATTCCTCCACGCCGGAAAACTGATCGCGTCGAACCTCGACTACGATCTGCCGTTCATCCCCGTGGTGCTGGTGATCTCGCCGATCTACATCGGGATGTGCATGCTGCTCTCCTGGTTCGCCAACTGGGTGGCGAAGTTCGAGCGGCGCAGCCTCAAGACCGAGGCGGTGGAGGTCGCGCCGGCGGAGACAGGGACGCTGCTGCCTGGGGCGGGTCCCCCCACGGCCCCCAAGTCATAGGGGGAGCCACAGGGGGAGTGCAAGCCCGCACGGCCGTGCCTGCCCGGCGGCAGCCGAAGATCACTGCTCGCGCAGCGGTACCGACACATACGACGGGTCGGCCGCGGGCGAGGAGAAGGTCAGCTGCGCGCCGGTCGGGTTGTGCTCGATGTAGAGCGGGTCGACCGTGTCGACCACCAGGGCGAGCCGGTGCCCCGCCGGGACGTCGTAGGCCGTGGAGAACAGCTCCAGGTCGACGGCGAACGGCTTGCCCGGTGTCCGCCCGTGGAAGGTGTACGGCGCGTTGCTGACCAGCTTGCCGAGGCCGAGCGGCCCCACGTCGTAGAGATACGCGACGAGGGTGCCGCTCTCCTTGGTGCTGGTGATCGTGGAGTGCAGCGTCGTCGTGCCGCGGATCTGCTGCGCCGTGCCGTACTTCTCGGACTGCCACACGGCGGCGTAGCGGCGCGGCAGCAGCGGCACGGACGCGACCGGCGGGAGTTGCACGAACTGGTCGAGGGCGTTGGAGAGCATCAGGATGCCGCCGTTGGCGCCCGAGTCGACGTTGGCGTGGATCGTGGTGGAGCCGGCCAGGTCGATCTTCTTGCGCGTCGGGCCGACCGACTTCCAGTCCGGATAGCCCTCGTAGCCGCCGGTGGAGCGGGACTTGATCTGTACGGGCTGCTCGCGGTCGATGCCGTTGTCCGCGCCCTTGAGGTAGTGGTCGAACCAGCGGGTGGTGTCGGTCCACACGTCGTTGGGCAGGCCGAGCAGGCCTGTCGCCTCGGCCGTGGCGTGGTCGCCGGGCCGGAGCTCGAGGCGCTTGGGGCCGGTCAGCTTCTCGTAGAACGAGGCGTACTGGTTGGGCGGGAAGATGGTGTCGCCCCAGGCGTTGGCGAGCATCACGGCGGCGCCGTTGTCGTTGATCCGGTCGACGTAGGTGGCCGGGGAGCGCTTCTTGCCCCAGGCGATGATCTCCTGCTCCTTGGCCAGGTTGGAGCCGAAGAAGTCCGCCATGATCTGCTGGAGTTCGGGGCTCGGGCGGCCTGTGAGATACGCCGTGCCGCCGAGCATCGCGGCGGCCTGGAGGTGCTGGGTGCGCCCGCTGTAGATCGAGTCGATCAGATCGCCCCAGCCGCTGAGCGCCGCGACCGCCTTGATGCGCTTGTCGTGCGCGGCGGCGAGCAGGCTGATGCCCGCCCCGTACGAGACGCCCGCCATGCCGACCTTCGCCGGGTCCGCGGGGGTGTTCGCCAGCACCCAGTCGATCACCTGGGAGGCGTCGGCGATGTCGGGCGGGCCCGCGACCTCGACGTAGCCGCCGGACTGCCAGAAGCCGCGGGAGTTGTAAGTGACCACGACATAGCCCGAGTCGGCGAGCTTCTGGGCCTGCGCGAGATATTCGACCTGCGGCGTGGCCCAGCTGGTGGGCAGCACGATGACCGGGAATCTGCTGGTGCCGTCGGCGGCTGCCGCGGGCGTGACGACGTTGGCCTTGAGGACGGTGCCGCCGTCGCCGGTGATGTCGACGAAGCGGATGCCTGCCGTGGAAGTGGTGCCGGCCGCCGCGGCTTGGACCGGCGGAGCGGCCTGTGCGGCGGGGGCGAGGCCGAACGCGGCGCCGGCGACCAGAGTCGCGGAGACGGCGCCGACGCCCGTCGTGCGGAGGGCCTTGCGCGGGTGTCCCATCAGTCACTCTCCTGACTCGTGCCAGCGAAAAGTGACCTGACGGTAACCGCGACGGCTTACCGGAGGTAACCCGTCGGTAAGTTACGTGGGAGTAACGATTGCTGTGAGGGGGTGGTGCGCAACCACCGTGCTCATGAAGCGCGATGAGAGGTGCGGGGCGCGGACGTCACCGGTGCAGGGGCCTGCGCGACCCGTGTGACGTCGGAGACCAGTTCCACCACGTCCGGGCCGTACGCCTGCGAGTTGACGACCTTGAGCAGCAGCACGAACGAGCCGCCGCCGTGCTTGCGCGCCAGCCGCTCGTGGTTGCGGGCCAGATAGCGGGTGGCGGCCTGGTCGGTTATCGCCCGCTGCCCGCAGAAGAGGAACACGGGTCTCGCCGCCCGGCCCTGGCCCGCGGTGAGCCGGGCGAGGATCACGTACTCGGCCTTGCCGTGCTCCGCGCGGTAGCGCTCGCTGCCTATCTGGAAGGCGCCGCGGTCCGGCATCGGGATCGGTGTTCACACCGATACCCGGCAGCAAAGAATGAAGGGGTGAGGCCATTCGGCGACTTGATTTCATGACAGCCGCCTGACCAGCGGAAGGCTGCGAGGGCACTTCGCTGCGCCCCCCGAGCCGAAGATCGACATCACGTGGCCGGACGAAGAGCCCGATCCAGCGCTTACCGGCGCATCCTGGAATTTCCCTTACTGCCCGTGCTGACCGCCCGGCGTCATAAGATCTGCGCCACATGGGTGACCCCAGGAGCACGGCGAATGCTCCTGGGGTCTGCCAGTCGCGAAGGGACTGACATGACCAAGACTCTCACGCCTGCCGTCGAGGTAGCACGAGGGGCCGTGGAGAGCAGACAGCTCCGCGCGGTGGACTACCTCCGGGTATCCACAGGGGAACAGCTCAAGGGCTACGGCATCGCCTACACAGGCATGAGGACCAAGAAGCACATCGAGAAGAAAGGGTGGCTCTACGTCCGCACGTACGCGGACGAGGGGTATAGCGGCAGCCTAGAGGCCCACCAGCGCCCCGACGTCAAGAAACTGATGGAGGCCGCACGCCAGACGCCCAGACCCTTCGATGTCGTGGTGGTCGCCGAAGAACGAGCCATCGGCCGCGCAGGCCGGGCCTTCTGGCCCTGGGTCTGGGAGCTGGAAGACCTCGGCGTGTTCGTCGCCATTGTCAAGGGCGACTACGACAACACCACTGCCGACGGCCGCTCACGCATGCGCAAGGCCGCGGACCGCGCCGAGGACGAACGCGAGACCATCCGCGAACGAACACAGGGCGGCATCCAGGAGAAGGCCGCGGACGGCCTGTACCCCGGAGGGATGGTCCCCTTCGGGTACCGCGTCGCCGAACAGGGAAAGAAGGGCGTCTCGTACTATGCCGTGGACGAGACGGAGGCGGCCACCCTGCGCCGAGCGCGGCAACTCTTCCTCGCCAAGCGCAGCTGGACCGCGGTGGCGCTGACCCTCAACAGCGAGGAGCGCTACAGCCGCTCCGGCAAGCCATGGACCCGCAAGAACATCCGCTGTCGCATGCTCGGGGAGGCCGTCCTTGAGCGCCGCATCGTCTGGCGAGGCAAGTCCGTGTATAGGGATCAGGATGGCGACCCGGTCTACGGCGAGATCGTTGTCATCAACCTCCCGGAGATCTTCACGGACAAGGAGACCGAGGAGTTGAAGGCTGCGGCCCAGGAACGGCCGCGACCTGTCCAGTCGGACCCGCGGGTCTACCTTCTGACCGGCCTGATGACGAGCCCGTGCGGCAGGACGTACGAGGGCCACCAGCACCGCGCCACTGAGGTCATCTACCGGTGCAAGGGACGCCAGGAGTCGTACGCCGGCGCGGGCGATCAGTGCTCCTGCCCCTACCTGGAGGCCACCGCCATCGAGCGTCAGGTATGGGGCGACGCGGTCAATTTGCTGAGCGACGCCGAACGAATGAAGGCGATGGCACAGGACTGGATCGGCGCCACGGTCGAGCAGCGTGTGGACCACACTAAGCGAATCGCTGAACTGGACCAGCAGATCGCCGAACAGAGCGACGTTATCGACACCACTATGGCCGTGGCGGCCCGCCAGGCAGCCAAGCGGGGTCTGCGAGGCGGTGAAGCCGAGGGAGCCGTGGAGAGGGCGGTCAGGCCCCTGAACGAAGAACTGGAGGGTCTGGAGAAGTTACGGCGGGACGCCGTGGCCTGGCAGCAGGAGGACGCCGAAGTGGTTCGCCGGCTCGAAGCTTTGGAGCGCCTGGCCGCAGCCGCACGCAAGAACCTCCAGAACATCGAGCCGCACGAGAAAGCCGAGTTGCTGGACATGATGGGCCTGCAGGCCGAAGTCGTCCGTTGCGCCCCCCGGCGCAAGGGCGTCGCCTGCGGCGTGCGCAACTGGTTCCTCAAGGCAGGCCGAGGCGTGCCGGTTCTCGACGACGAGGGCTGGGAGAGGATCAGGCATCTGATGGGGGGGCTCCAGGTCCACTTTGGACCGCCGGACGATGGTCGAGGCCATGCTGACCAAGGCCGTTACCGGCACCCGCTGGGAAGACTCTCCGGCGTTGGGCAATCCTCGTTCGCTGCAGACGCAGGCGTATCGATGGGTGGCGTCGGGGGTCTGGGGTCAGGCGATGGACCTGCTGACGGACGTGGAGTCGAGGCCGGTCTGGATGCCGGATCCCGTAGAGATCAGGGTCAGCCTGCGGCCGTTGGCTGTTGAGTCCAGGCCGGGCGACGAGGAACGCGACGGTTTGACGACGGCTGGCCAGGTTCGGTTGTCGCGCCGACCACTGCGAATGGCCACCAGTCAGCCGTGAAGTCGAGCCTGCGCCTCGTTGCCAGTGAGCTCAGCATCACGATCGCCCCGGCAATGAGGGATCGGAACGCGACCGCCCGCGAACCGGAGTGGGCCGGCCTCCTCACGTCCGCCGACCGGCGCGGCCTGACCCCGCTGTTCTGGTCCCACGTCCGCCCGTACGGGGAGGTCAACCTCGACATGGACACCCGCCTTGACCTTGCTGCGGTCAAACTTCCGGGCCCCCGAGTGCCGACGGACGCCGCCGGCCAGCAGTCATCTGAGCGTGCGTGAAGCGTGGGTGAGGTCAGAAGGAGCGATGGGAGGGAGAAGAAAACCAGATGGTCCATCTCCCTCCCGTAAACGTCATGTCGCTGCGTTCGCACTGCCTTGTGAGGCGTCTTCCTTGGAATGCGGCTTCACGACGCCCCGCCCACGCGTATGGTCCATCTCGCGCCATTCCGGCCGCAGTCCAGCCAGATTCGTGGTGAGGAAGTACGCGGCGCCGCAGGCGAGCAGCACCGGCACGAGTCCGACGGCGGTCACCGCCGCCCCGGCGAGCAGCCCGCCGAGAGGGATACCGGCCCAGGCCAGCGAGTCACCGAGCGCGTTGACCCGGCCCAGCATCCGGCGCGGCACCCGCTCGACGAGGACGGCCCCCAGCACTGGGTTGACGAAGCCGGCACCGAACCCGCTGACCGCGAAGACGGCCAGTACCACCCCCAACGGGGCGTCGAAGGCGAGGATCAGGAACCTCGGTGCCCCGAGCAGCAGGAACCCGGTGAGAACCACCACCCGCCGCCGCAGCCGGTGCGCGACCACCGCGGCGATCAGGCTCCCGCCGACCGCCGCGGCCCCCATGACGCTGCCCGTCAGGCCGATCGCGGTCGGCCCGTTGCCGGATTCTCTGGCCCAGACGGGTACGAGTACCGAGTTGAACGCTGCGTCCAGCAGGTTGGTGATGCCGACCATGACGATGACGGTGAGCAGCAGCGGCTCGCCGCGCAGGAAGGTGAAGCCCTCGCCGAACCGCCGCCAGTAGCCCGGTCCCGTCTCCCCGGTCTGCGAGGGGACTTCCTCGGCCGCGTGCCCCATGCCGCGAGGCAGTGCGAGTTTGATGATCACCGATCCGAGGGCGAAGCAGCCCGCGTTGACGGCGAGTCCGGTCAGGGGACCGAGCACCGCCACTAGGGATCCGCCGGCTGCCAGGCCGATGGTGGAGGCGAGCCGCTCGGTCACACCGGCCAGACCGGTGGCCCGCTCCAGTGGCACCCAGCCGCGCTCGGCCGCTTCCGGCACCATCACCTCCTTGGCCAGGTCGCCAGGTCCCCGGGCCGCGCCGATCAGCGCGACCAGAACCAGCAGAAGGGGAAAGGAAAGCAGGTCCAGGGCGTGGAGCAGGGGAACCGCGGCAGCGGCGATCGCGCTGGCCAGATCGGTGGTCCAGGAAACGGCCCGCGGGCCGATCCGGTCCACCAGCGGTCCGGTGAACGCCTTGACCACCACGTAGGGCGCCATCTCGCAAAAGGCGACCAGTCCGGTCTGGGTGGCGCTGCCGGTTGTGACGAGGACGAACCAGGGCAGTGCCACAACGGAGATCCGCGTGCCGGTCAGCGACACGGCCATGGCCGCCAGCACCCCACCTAGCGGGCGTAAGGACCTCTTGCCGGGTATGCCGCCAGGCTCCGAGGCGTCGTCGGTCATGACGTCGGGCTTCCTTCCTCTTCCTGAGGACCGGAAGGGAGCGACGACGCGGCAGGCGCATCCAGTTCGGGCAGGATCTGCGTGATCACAGCGACCCGTTCGGCTCCCTCGGGGGCACTCGCTGCCGTCTCCGGCGCGTCTCGCCGGTAGCGCGCGATGACTTCCGTCAACTCCCGGTACAGGGCGGCGGCTTCCTCGGGCGTGAGCCGCAAGGCCCAGTCGCTCATGTCGAAGGTGTACCGCCATGCGCGGGGCATCGTCTGAAGCCCGTTCAAGGTCTGCTGCGTGCGCAGGGTGTAGATGGCGGCGACGGACTGCTGGTAGGCCAGTGCGGCCTCGGGCTCCCGCTCGGCCAGCTCCGGATCGTTGAACCAAGTCGTCCGGTGCACCGAACGCCACCAACGCTCTCGCGCGTTGCCGCGTTCGGTGTCTTCCTCGACGAAACCGGCCGCGCCGAGCTGCCGGAGGTGGTAGCTGGCCGTACCGGAATTCACACCCAGCCGCTCCGCGAGGCGGGTGGCCGTCGACGGGCCGTACTTCCGCAGCAGCCCGACCAATTGCACGCGCACCGGATGCGCCAGGGCACGCAGCCCCTTGGCATCCAGGACAACCGAGTCCTCTTCAACGTTCGGGCCATCCGGCCTCTCCACTGCATCAGCCATGCGACACACGGTAGTCCGCAAAGGGTTCTTCGCAAAGAAGCCTTCGCGAAGAACCCTTTGCGGTTCAGGTAGCTTGCGGGGTGCCGCTGCTCATTTATCGACCGATTGATGAGCAAGATCGATAAGTGGCGGCGTGCGGCCGGATCGGCACCGGATCATGCCCATAAAACGGTGTCAGAAAGTCGATGTGCTCAAGAACTTGAGGAGCACCCTTTTCTGTACGATCTCGCGGGTGCAGCCACCCCAGGACGACGACACCGCCGATCTCCTCGCCCCCGTTCCAGCCGTACGGACCGGTGGCCTTGTGGGATACGCACGCGTGTCCGCCAAGGGACAGTTGCTCGACCGGCAGGTCCACGCGCTCACCGAAGCAGGGTGGATCCAGGACCTCATCGCGATCGTCTCCGGTCTGCGCAAGCGCGGCATCGGCTTCACCTCGCTACACGAGGCGCTCGACACGACCACGCCCCGGCGGGCGCCTGGCCTTCCACGTGTTCGCGGCCCTGGCGGAGTTCATCCGCGAACTCATCGTGCAGGGCACTAATGAGGGCCTGGACGCCGCCCGTGCCCGCGGCGCCCGACTCGGTCGCCCGCCGGCCATGACCGACGAGCAGGTACGTCACGCCCGCGACCTGCTCGCCCGCCCGGAGAACACCGTCACCTCGATTGCGAAGCTCCTCGGCGTCTCCAGGAACACGATCTACAACTACGTGCCCGAGCTGAAGGGCGGTCGCCTCGCGCTTGCCGAGACGACCAACACGGCAGAACCGCCCCGGCCGTCCAGGTAAGGGGGCTGATCACCGCCGTTTGCGGCTGGTGACACGGTTCTTACCGGCACGTCAGCCGTGAGTTCAGCGTGACTGAGGTGCTTTCACCGGGAACCCACGGCGTCTTCGGCAGTCAGGCATGAAAGTGCGGTGGGTTCGTTGCCCCACGATGGCCCGGGGACGGATCAGAAGCCGCCTGGCGGGGCGGACCCGTGGGAGGGTGGCCGCATGGCCAACGAGGTGAGGTTCGACCCCAACCTGTACCGGGGCACCGCGAGCTACTACGACCGCTTCCGTCTTCCCTACCCTGACGCGATGCTCGCCGACCTGGCCCGCCGCACGGCCCCCTCCGGGCGTGGACGCCTTCTGGACCTGGCCTGCGGCACCGGTCAGCTCGCCTTCCCGCTGCGCGACCGGTTCGCGGACGTATGGGCCGTGGACGCCGAACCCGACATGACGGAGGCGGTCCGCGCCAAGGCGGCCGCCATCGCGGACGCGGCCCGCCTCCGGGCCATCACCGCCGACGCCGAGGAGCTGGACGCGGACCCGGGAAGCTTCGAACTGATCGTCATCGGCAACGCCTTCCACCGCCTGCGCCGCGACGTCGTCGCCAGGCGCGCCCTCGCTTGGCTCCAGCCCGGCGGCTGCCTGGCTCTGTGCTGGTCGACGAGCCCGTGGGCCGGCTCCCTGGACTGGCAGCAGGCATTCGACAGGCTGCTGCGCAGGTGGCAGGAGACCCTCGACGCATCCAGCCGCGTTCCGCCCGGCGTGGAGAGCCAACGGCAGGAGGACGCGGACCAGGACGTGCTCTTTCGCGCCGGCTTCGAGCCCGCCGAACGGCACCGGTTCGCGGTCGAGCACCGCTGGACGACCGACGAACTCGCCGGCCACGTCCGCTCGACGTCATTCCTGCCTCCGTCTGTGCTTGCGGACCGCGCCGCTGAGTTCGACGCCGACCTCAGCGCCGAGCTCAGCCCCTACATGATCGACGGCAGCCTGACCGAAACAGTGAGCTTCGCCTACGACCTGGCCCGCAAGCCGACGCCGGACACCCCCTGAACGCTCGCCGCACGGACCGGCCTCCGGGGCGCAGCTCGCGAACAGTGCGCTGACGTGCATCCCCGGGGTTCGGAAACGGCACTGAATCGGCGGGATACTCATTCGCTCTCGGCGGTCTGCTCGATCTGGTCGTCGAGCAGGTTCTGGGCGATGGCAGCATAGCGGCTCGCGGTCGTGTGGGACAGGTTGAAGAGCAGGGCGAGGTGCAGCGGGTCGGCGCCGACGGTCAGCGCCTCGTGCAGGACCCGGTCGCCGCGGATGTGTTCGAGGTAGACGCCCTGGTGCAGCAGGTGCCGCTTGAGGTATTCGGCACTGACAGGTCCGTTTCCCAGGGCGGTCTTCGCGTTGATCAATACGTGCCGGTTGTGAGTCTTCGGCCAGGTGATGCGACGCTGGGCGAGCCAGGCCAGCAGGGTCTGGTGAGGCAGTTCGCCAAGCCGTTGGGCGTGTCCGGCGATGGTGATCCGGCGATTGGGCAGGTCGAGATCGTCCAAGGTGAGGCGTCGGATGGCCGTAGCGCGGGCGGCCTGGACGGCGGCCAGGGCGACGATCATCCGTTGCGCCGGGGTGACGGCGACCCGCTGGACGGCGAGGACCTCGGCGTCGGTCATCGGCAGCAGGCTGCGCTGGATGTCTTCGGTCTTCAGGCGGGTGGTGGGGTCGGCGAAGATCAGGCCACGCTTCTTGGCGAAGCGAAACAGTGAACGCAGCGCGGCGATGGCGTTGCGCCGCTGCCATCCACGCAGGGGTGACAGCGCGGCCGTGACGTCGGCGATGGTGATCTCGCGCAGGTGCCCACGGGTCGCCGCCCAGTTCTCCAGCAGGGGGCGGACGCAGCCGAAGTAGACGTAGAGGCAGGTGTGGGACCGGGGCTTGGCACGGCTGTCGCCGTCGAGCAGGACCAGCAGCCAGGCACGGCCGTCGCTGGCGAACCCGGCGGGCAGTTCGGCGGTGCGGTCGTCGATCCAGGAGCGGATCGCCAAGGCGCTGTCATCTTCCAGAAGTTCCAGGTCGGTGAGGACCTCGGCGACCCGACGGCTGGAAGCGTGTCGCGGTATTCGCGCACGGACTTCGGTGAGCTTCACGGGCTTGCCGGGCGGGCGGTCCTCCAGCACCGCCGTCAGGCCGTCCATCGAGCACCGCACGAGTGACGGCGACCATCCGTTGGTCTCGCCGAGCTGCTTGGCGTGGGCCGCGGCCGACCGCAGCGCGGGGTTGTCCGAGGTCAAGGCGGGGTGCTGCCAGCGTGGTGGGGGTGGGATGCCGGCCTTTCGCCGGTAGTAGGAGCCCAGGGCCCGGCATGTGTGGTCGCAGTAGGCCCGGTCTCGCCGAGACCCTTCGGGCAGCGGCTTGCCGCAGTGCACGCAGGTCATCGCGGTGGCAGAGACCTGCCGGTGCGAGGACGCGGGGCGACGGTGCGCGGCTGGCCCACCGCGGTCGCCTGCGAGTCGGTCGCCGGCATCGGCTCCGGCACCTTCTCCGTCTCGGGCAGGAGCAGTTCCTCGACGCCGCAGCCGAGCACGGCGCAGATGACGTCCAGCTCGTCGAGCTTGACGGTGTTCGGCTGGCCGGACCACAGGCCCGACATCTTCCCCGCGCTGATCACCACGCCGCGTTCGGCGAGCATTCGCTGGAGTTCGCTGGCCTTCCAGATGCCGCGGTTGGCGGCCGCCAGGCGAAGGTTCCACTTCACTGGGCCAGCCCTTTCCATCGGTCGGTGGCGCGCTGTTGTCCGGCGACCCAGGCGTCTTCGACATGGGTGCCGTGGACGTGAATATACCGGGCCGTGGTTCCGGTCCAGGTATGTCCGAGTAGCTCCTGGATGGCGAACAAGGTCATGCCGGCGAGATAGAGCTGGGAGGCACAAAAATGCCGCAGCACATGCGGGGTGAGCTTCCCGGCCCAGGTGGGCAGGTGCTGAGCCGCGGCATCGGCCAGCGACCGGCGAAAGACATCGGCGGTCGCCGCGAGCAGGAGCCGTCCCGGTTCTTGCACTCGGAGGGGAACAGCGGGGCGCCTGGCCTGGTGTGGTCGGCATCGAAGTGGCCCCACACGTCCTCGATGAACCAGCGCAGGTTGCGGTCGGCGCCGTTGAGCAGCGGCACCAACCGCGGCTTCGGTCCACCCGTCGAGATCCCTTGCCGTGCCGGACGTTGAGCTTGCCGAACTGGCCCAGCTCCCACCGGACGTCGTCCAGATCGAGCATCCGTGCCTCGTTGATCCGCAGCCCACGTCGGCCGCCACCCGGGCGACTGCGTAGTTGCGGGCGGCCGGGCCGAACTTGCGGCAGGTCACCAGCTCCTCGCGCCATCCGGCGAACAGCGCCTCGATCTCCGCCTCGCTGGGCGGGATCCGCAGTTGCGGTTCCACCGAGGCCCGCGGCCTGTTCATCTCATCCAGCGGGCACCCGACCACACGTCCGGTGAGGTTGTGCAGCTCGACCTTGTGCCGCAGCTCAAGGAACTGGAAGAACACCGCCAGCGCGCCCGCCCGGTCCGAGTCGAAGGCTTGGCATCGCGGAGCACCTTGCCGAAATAGACATCGGCGTCCGCCGGCTCCATCTCCCACAGCGGACGGCCGAACCAGTCCCGGATCAGCTCCAAATGGTTGGTGTCATTGCGGATCGTGCTGTCAACCAGACCAGCCGAGGCCCGCGCAGCACGAACCCCGCCAGCACATCGGTCTCGAACTCGGCGAGCCCCTCCTCGCTCGCCGGCGCCCGGTACTCGCGCAGATCGCGTACTACGGCCAGAGCCAACCCACGCCTCCACGACTTCACCCAGACTGAAGAAATCCCGACCGGGATGAGGGTTGCGTACTGCGGGCGAGGTTGGGTCAGAACGGCCTGCGGTCACTCGAACGAAGTAACAGGCCCTGGCCCAGGCACTCTCAGTCGTGCCAGGAGTTGGGGGCGTACGCGGACTCGGGGACTATTGCTCTCCCAACACGGTGCGGAAGCCGTGGGCAACGAAGTCCTGTTCTGTGAAGGCGGCGATGGGGCTACTGAACATGCCGCCGCCGGGGTACAGATTTGGTTCCGCGACGATCACTCGGGAGAACAGCTCCGGGCGCTGGGTCGCCAGCACGATGGCGCTGGCTCCGCCCATCGAATGTCCGATCAGGACGCAGCCTTCTACGCCGCAGTGGTCCAGAAGGGTCGCGACCGTGCGGCCGTGAGCGTGCAGGGAGTAGGAGAAGTTCGCGGGACGGTCGATGTAGCCGTGTCCGAGGAGATCGATGATGATCGCTTGCCGGCCGGCGATGCGGAATTCCTAACTCAGAAGACTAGCGGTCGCGCGTACTCGCGTTCGAGTTCAAGGTGGTCCTGACGGGAGCATGGCAGTGAAGTTACGCTGCGTGGACCGGTGTCGACTGGAGGTACGGATGCGTCGCCCTGTTGCGCGGAGCCTGTCGTTCGTGGCCGTTACGGCGGCCGTGGTGTCGCTCGGGGCGGCCGCGCCACCCTCCTCGGACGCGGCGTCTCCGCCCGAGAAGACACCCGTCGCTGTCGGGTACGGCGGCGCGGTCGCCAGCGTCGACGCGGACGCGTCCGCCGCCGGCATCGCGGTCCTGAAGAACGGTGGCAACGCGGTCGACGCGGCGGTCGCCACCGCGGCGGCCCTCGGCGTCACCGAGCCCTACTCGTCGGGCATCGGCGGAGGCGGCTACTTCGTCTACTACGACGCGAAATCCCGTACCGTCCAGACCATCGACGGACGCGAGACGGCGCCGCTGACCGCCGACTCGGGGTTGTTCCTCGAGAACGGCCAGCCGATCGCCTTCGCCGACGCGGTCACCAGCGGACTGAGCGTCGGCACGCCCGGCACTCCCGCGACCTGGCAGTCCGCGCTCGACGCGTGGGGCAGCCGGTCACTGGGCTCCCTGCTGAAACCGGCGGAGCGGCTGGCCCGCGACGGCTTCACCGTCGACGCCACCTTCCGCTCGCAGACCGAGTCCAACAAGGCCCGCTTCGAGGACTTCCCGGACACGGAGAAGTTGTTCCTGCCGGGCGGCGAGCTGCCGGTGGTCGGCTCGACCTTCAAGAATCCCGATCTGGCCACCACCTACGCCGAGCTGGGGCGCAAGGGCGTCGGCGCGCTCTACCGCGGTGACCTGGCGAAGGACATCGTGCGTACGGTGAACGATCCACCTGTGGACCCGTCCTCGGGATGGGTGGCCCGGCCCGGTGACCTCTCGCTGAAGGACCTCGCGGCCTACCGCGCCAAGCGGCAGGCGCCGACGAAGACCTCCTACCGCGGCCTCGACGTGTACTCCATGGCGCCCTCGTCCTCCGGCGGCACGACGGTCGGCGAGGCGCTGAACATCCTGGAGAAGACCGATCTCTCGAAGGCGAGCGAGGTCCAGTACCTGCACCGCTACATCGAGGCGAGCCGTGTCGCCTTCGCGGACCGCGGCCGCTGGGTCGGCGACCCCGCCGTCGAGGACGTCCCGACGAAGGAACTGCTGTCGCAGAAGTACGCGGACTCGCGCGCCTGCCTCATCAAGGACGACGCGGTACTGAGCAGCCCGCTCGCACCGGGCGACCCGCGCAACCCGGCCGCCTGCACGGCCGGCGACAAGGCCGCCCCGACGACGTACGAGGGCGAGAACACCACGCACCTCACGGTCGCCGACAAGTGGGGCAACGTCGTCTCGTACACACTCACCATCGAGCAGACCGGCGGCAGCGGCATCACGGTGCCGGGCCGCGGCTTCCTGCTCAACAACGAGCTGACCGACTTCTCCTTCGCGCCCGCGAGCCCCGACGTCCACGATCCGAACCTGCCGGGCCCCGGCAAGCGCCCGCGCTCCTCGATGTCCCCGACGATCGTCCTCGACCAGCACGGCAAGCCCGTGGTGGCTCTCGGCTCGCCCGGCGGCGCGACCATCATCACGACCGTGCTGCAGACCCTGACGGGCTTCCTCGACCGGGGCCTGCCGCTGGTCGACGCCATCGCCGCCCCCAGGGCCAGCCAGCGCAACCAGACGACCACCGAACTTGAACCGGGCCTGTGGAACAGCCCCCTGAAGGCGGAACTGGAGTCCATTGGCCACGGCTTCCGGCAGAACCCGGAGATCGGCGCGGCCACCGCTGTCCAGCGCCTGACGGACGGCCGCTGGCTCGCGGCGGCCGAGACGGTACGGCGGGGTGGGGGCTCGGCGATGGTGGTGCGGCCGGCGTCGTAGGGTCTCGGGCTGCCGCCGCACAGCCATGGACCAGTCCGCCAGAGAGCTTTGCGGCACCACTGAAAACTGCTCGTAGCGCTCCTGTAACACGGCGGGTGTTTCCTGGCGGACCGGAAGATTCCAGTCTGATACGGGCGGACTTCGATGACAGTGGAACAACTCCCGGACCAGGTTCGGGAGTTCGCGGCCTATCTGAGACGGCTCGTGACGCAGCTCGATCAGGACGCGGGCTGGTGTGCCGTTTTCTGGCAGCGCGACCCCGAAGGAATGCAGGCCTGCCTGGACGGCCGAGAGGTGCCGCCCTGGGACGTCGTGGAGTCCCTGATCCAGGACCTCGCCGCGGACCGCGGCGACTGGGTCGCCGGGCCGGAGACCGTGCAGGCGCGCAGTCTGCACGCCGCGTCACTGGCCGCCTACGACGCCAGGCCCGGGGGCCGTGAGGCGCTCGGCGACCGGCTCGACGTCATGCTCAGTGAGCAGCGGTACGCCGCCGAGCGCCAGGCGGAACTGGGCGAGCTGCTGCGCGACGCCGCCTCGCCGGACGAGACCGAGGGCCTCCGACTCGACCTGGCCTGGGCCCGCGACGACCACGAGCGCGCGACCGCACGCTGCGCCGAACTCCGCTCCCGGATCGCCACCGTGGACCGGCTCTGGAATGGCGCGGAGGCCTTCACCCCGGACGGCCAGGAGGTGCGGGGAAGGCCGGGGGCGCCGGACGCTCCCACGGCCTGGCAGCATCCCGCCGCACCGGAGGGCCCGACGGGCCCGGGGTGGCCGGGCCAGGGCCACTCCGTCGCGGCAGGCCGCACCATCGCCCCCGACGACTGGTTCCGCCCGGAGGACGAGGCGCCCACGACCGGTGGACCGTCGGCGGCCGCAGGCAGGCAGGCGCAACGGCGGGAAGGACCGGCCCACCCGTCCGCAGGGGCCTACGGGCCGGGTGCCCCGGGCCGCGCAGCCGCTGGCGGGTACGGGTACGGCGGCGGCGCCGTCGGGGGCGGTTCCGCGCCCGCTGCCGGACAGTACGCTCCCGAGGGGACAAGGCCCAGCCATTCCTCTGCCGAGGCTTATGGTTCCGGATCCACCGGCGGCGATTCCGCGTCTGCCGGGGGCTATCGTCCCGGCGTGACCGGCGAGGGCCCCACGTCCGCCGGGGGTTTTCGGCCTGGCGTGGCCGGTGGCGATCCCGCGTCTGCCGGGGGCTATCGTCCCGGCGTGACCGGCGACGGCCCCACGCCCGCCGGGGGCTATCGTCCCGGCGTGACCGGCGACGGCCCCACGCCCGCCGCGGGCTATCGTCCCGGCGTGGCCGGCGACGGCCCCATGCCCGCCGCGGGCTATCGTCCCGGCGCCCCCGCCGGAGGCCCTGCCCCCGGCGCCACCCGCGACACCGGGCAGGACCCCGCTGCCCGGTCCGCGAACCGTGCATCCGCGACCTGGGAGGCCGAGACCGGGGAGGCCGAGCCCCGCAAAGCCGAGGGCCGCAAAGCCAAAGCCGAGGCCCGCGCCAAACGCCGTCGCGGCAGCGCCCGGTTCGCCGGGATCGAGGCTGAGCCGGACACCGCCCTCGCCGAGCCCGCGATGCCCCTGCCGGTGATGCCCGCCCCGGCGACGACCGTCGGCACACGTCGCGGCGCCCGGTTCGCCGGAGCTCCCGAGGACTCCGAGGACACGCGGCAGCGCCTGCCGCTCGACGCCGAGGCACGCCGGGCCGTCACGGCGGCCGTCGAAAGACTGGTCCGGCTGCGTGCGGAGGGCCGCAGTGGCGAGGCCCACGCCGTGCTCGTCGAGGCCGCGTACTGGGCCCCCACCCGCTTCCCGCTGCTCGCCGCCGAGCTGCACCGCGCGGGACTCGGCGCCGACTGGGCCACGCTGCTGTGGGAGGCCGCGTCGCTGCCGCCCGACCGGCTGGTCGCCGCGGCGGACGCCCTGTCCGCAGCGGGCCGCACCTCGGACAGCGACCAGATCCTGCGCCAGGGCCTGGTCCGGCCCGCCCGGGAGATCAGCGACGCAGTCGTCGGGCTCGTCGACGAGGGCCGGCACCGCGAGGCCCGCGTCCTGCTCGACGTGTACGTGCGGGTCCGTACCCCCGAGGAGGTGGCCCGTTGCGCGCAGAGTGACCCGGAGCGGCTCGTGCCGCTGCTCCTGGACGCGGTCAAGGCAGTGTCCGACGAGCGGCACCGGGATCTCGTGCACGCACTCCGGGTGGCCGGACTGGCGTAACGGGTACGGGCGGGCGTGAGCGCGGGCGGGCGCGCGGCACTCACACAGGAATCGGTCTCGCGCCCGCCCCATCTCACCCGCTCGGGTAGGAAACATGATCGACTCAGCGGGTTAACGGCAATGGTCTTGCCCAGCTCCCGTAGGCGGCTTACTTTCGGCCTCTACACCCTGTTTCTACGGGCGTAGAGGCTCTCGGACGTTCCCGTCGAAGGAGCAGCTCATGGCCAACGTCGTACGTGCCGCACTGGTCCAGGCGACCTGGACCGGCGACACCGAATCCATGATCGCGAAACACGAGGAGCACGCACGCGAGGCGGCCCGCCAGGGGGCGAAGATCATCGGGTTCCAGGAGGTGTTCAACGCCCCCTACTTCTGCCAGGTGCAGGAGGCCGAGCACTATCGCTGGGCCGAGCCCGTGCCGGACGGGCCCACGGTGCGCCGTATGCAGGACCTCGCGCGCGAGACCGGCATGGTGGTCGTCGTCCCGGTCTTCGAGGTGGAGCAGTCCGGGTTCTACTTCAACACCGCGGCCGTGATCGACGCCGACGGCTCGTACCTCGGCAAGTACCGCAAGCACCACATCCCGCAGGTCAAGGGCTTCTGGGAGAAGTACTACTTCAAGCCCGGGAACATGGGCTGGCCGGTCTTCGACACCGCCGTGGGCAGGGTCGGCGTGTACATCTGCTACGACCGGCACTTCCCGGAGGGCTGGCGGCAGCTCGGCCTGAACGGCGCCCAGCTCGTCTACAACCCGTCGGCCACGTCACGCGGCCTGTCCGCGTACCTGTGGCAGCTGGAGCAGCCCGCGGCCGCGGTCGCCAACGAGTACTTCATCGCCGCGATCAACCGCGTCGGCCAGGAGGAGTACGGCGACAACGACTTCTACGGGACCAGCTATTTCGTCGACCCGCGCGGCCAGTTCGTCGGCGAGACCGCGAGCGACAAGACCGAGGAGCTCGTCGTCCGGGATCTCGACTTCGACCTGATCGACGAGGTACGCAATCAGTGGGCGTTCTACCGCGACCGCCGACCCGACGCGTACGAAGGACTGGTACAGCCGTGAAAGACCTCTACGACCGCCACCGCGCCGTCCTCCCCGACTGGCTGGCCCTCTACTACGACGACCCGATCGAGATCACGCACGGCGAGGGCCGCCACGTCTGGGACGCCGAGGGCAACAAGTACCTCGACTTCTTCGGAGGCATCCTCACCACGATGACCGCCCACGCCCTGCCCGAGGTCACCAAGGCCGTCAGCGAGCAGGCCGGGCGGATCATCCACTCCTCGACGCTCTACCTCAACCGGCCGATGGTCGATCTGGCCGAGCGCATCGCGGCCCTCTCCGGCATCCCGGACGCCCGGGTCTTCTTCACCACCTCCGGCACGGAGGCCAACGACACGGCCCTGCTGCTCGCCACCACGTACCGCCGCTCCAACCAGATCCTGGCGATGCGCAACAGCTACCACGGCCGCTCCTTCAGCTCGATCGGGATCACCGGCAACCGCGGCTGGTCACCGACCAGCCTCTCGCCGCTGCAGACCCTGTACGTGCACGGCGGCGTCCGCGGCCGTGGGCCGTTCGCGGACCTGGGCGACGACGACTTCATCGCCGCGTGCGTCGCCGACCTCGAGGACATGCTCGGCCAGACCCGTGGGGGAGTGGCCGCGCTGATCGCCGAACCCATCCAGGGCGTCGGCGGATTCACCTCCCCGCCCGACGGGCTGTACGCGGCCTTCCGCCAGGTCCTCCAGCGGCACGGCATCCTGTGGATCGCCGACGAGGTGCAGACCGGCTGGGGCCGGACCGGCGACAACTTCTGGGGCTGGCAGGCACACGGACAGTCCGGACCGCCCGACATCCTCACCTTCGCCAAAGGCATCGGCAACGGCATGTCCATCGGCGGCGTCGTCGCCCGCGCCGAGGTCATGAACTGCCTGGACGCCAACTCCATCTCGACGTTCGGCGGCTCCCCGGTCACCATGGCCGCGGGTCTCGCCAACCTCTCGTACCTGCTGGAGCACGACCTCCAGGGCAACGCCCGGCGCGTCGGCGGCCTGCTCATCGAGCGGCTGCGCGGCATCTGCGCCCAGCTGCCGACCGTACGGGAAGTGCGCGGCCGCGGCCTGATGATCGGCGTGGAACTGGTGAAGCCCGGCACCGACGAGGCCAACCTGGAGGCGGCCGCCGCCGTGCTCGAGGAGGCCCGCGCGGGCGGGCTGCTCATCGGCAAGGGCGGGGGCCACAGCACGAGCGTGCTGCGCATCGCCCCGCCGCTGTCGCTCACGGTAGCGGAGGCGGAAGAAGGCGCCGCGATTCTCGAACGGGCCCTGCGCAGCGTCTGTTAGCAAGACACCCCCTGGCCGCATGGAGGGGTCGCCATGACCGTCACCACCGCAGTTCCGGCTCCCGAAACAGCCCTGTCCGTACGCCAGATCCTCGCCCTGGAACGGGTCGCGGCGGGCGAGCCGGAGGTGGTGGCGGGGGCCGGGCAGCTCGACCGGCCGGTGCGCTGGGTGCATGTCGCCGAGGCCGCCGACGTCGGAGTGATGCTCAGCGGCGGCGAGATGGTGCTCACCACCGGCGTGCTGCTCGCCGGAGACGTGCGCATCCAGACCGAGTACATCAGGTCGCTGGACCGCGCGGAGGCCGCGGCCGTCGTGCTCGGACTCGGCCGGGCCTTCCCCGCCCCGCCCGAGTCCATGCGGCGCGCCGCCGAGCGGTGCGGGATGCCGATGGTCGTACTGCACCGCCCCTTCCCGTTCGCGGAACTCACCGAGGAGGTGCAGTCGCGGCTCGTACGGCGCAAGTTCGCGGCCGTGAGCCTCTCCGAGGCCGTACGCACCGCACTGACCGGGCTCATCACGACGGGCGCGCCGCTGCAGCGCCTGCTCGACGAGATCGCCGGGCACAGCGCCTGCCCTGTCGTGCTCACGAACCTCGCCCACCGCGTCCTCGCCACGGCGGGCGAGCGGTCAGCGGTGGACGACGTGCTCCGCGACTGGGAGCGCATAGCGCGCCAGGCGGGCGGCAACGAGGGCGACGGCTGGATCCGCGCCGACATCGGCGGACGCGGCGAGCAGTGGGGCAGGCTCGTGCTGTGCGGCTACCGCGGCGACATCGAGACCGGCAGACTGCTCGCCGACCGCGGTGCCGAGGCCCTCGTCCTGCACCGCATGCTCGGCGGCACCGTCGCCGCCTGGGAGGAGCAGTCCGCACAGAGCCTGCTGACCGACCTGGTCTCCGGCGTCGTACCGGCCCGCCAGTTGCTGCCCCGTGCGCGCGCCGCCGGGCTGCCGGTGAACCGGCGCACGTTCGTGCCGCTGGTGGTACTGGACGGCGATGCGTCCCAACTGGGCCGGATTCTAAGGCTGTTGGGCCTCTCCGGACTGGTCGCCGAGCTGGCCGACGGGTACACCGCCGTGCTGCTCAGTTTCGCCCGCGACCAGGACGCCGACGCCCTGGCCGCGCACTTCGCCGCCCGGCTGCGCACCGGGGGCCGACCGGTGGTCGCCGCCGCCGCGCCCCGTACCGCCTGGGAGGACGTGCCCGCCGGTGTGAGCGAGGCCCTGCACGTCGCCGAGGCCGTCGCGGACACGCCCGTCGACCAGGACCTTCCGATGCTGGTGCGGCTGCGCGACGTACGGCTGCGCGGTCTCGTACGGCTGCTGCGGGACGATCCGCATGTGCAGTCCTTCGCGGAGCGCGAGCTCGACGGGCTGCTGTGCGGCGGCGGAGACGGCGATCCGGATCTGCTGCCCGTGCTGCGCACGTATCTCGCGACCGGACGCAACAAGTCGCGGACCGCCCAGCTGCACCACGTCAGCAGACCCGCGCTGTACCGCAGGCTGGAGGCCATCGAGGCCCGGCTCGGCGTCGACCTCGACGACTTCGAGCAGGCCGCGTCCCTGCACATCGCGCTGCTCGCGCACGACGCCCAGCGGGGGTGACGCGATGGCGTACGGCAGAAACGATGCCTTGGCACACGGCGCAATCGATGCGACGGCACGCGGCGTAATCGATGCGACGGCACGCGGCGGAAACAGCGGGGCAAACTGCCTGGAACACGGCGGTGTTGAGGGCGAGTCCTCCGGATGTGACACCGTGGAACGCCACCCCGCCGCAGACGTGACACGGTGCAACTCCGAGGCGCTCACCTGGCTTCCTAGGCTCACGGCACACCGAGCGACCGGAGGTCCCGATGAGCAGAGTGGTCCGCGCCGCCGTCTTCCAGACCGCCTGGACCGGCGACAAGGAGTCGATGATCCAGGTCCACGAGCAGGCGGCCCGCGACGCCGCCGCGCAGGGCGCACAAGTCCTGTGCTTCCAGGAGCTGTTCTACGGGCCGTACTTCTGCCAGGTCCAGGACAAGGCGTTCTACGAGTACGCCGAGCAGATCCCCGACGGACCCGTAGTCAAGCGCTTCCAGGCGCTCGCCAAGGAGCTGGGCATCGTCCTGATCCTGCCGATGTACGAGGAGGAGCAGCCCGGCGTCCTGTACAACACCGCGGCGGTGATCGACGCCGACGGTTCGTACCTCGGCAAGTACCGCAAGACCCACATCCCGCAGGTCGAGGGCTTCTGGGAGAAGTTCTACTTCCGGCCCGGCCACTCCGACTGGCCCGTCTTCGACACGGCCGCCGGGAAGATCGGCGTCTACATCTGCTACGACCGGCACTTCCCGGAGGGCTGGCGGGCGCTGGGTCTTGCGGGCGCCGAGATCGTCTTCAACCCGTCGGCCACCTCGCGCGGCCTGTCCGCGTATCTGTGGCAGCTGGAGCAGCCGGCCGCGGCCGTCGCCAACGAGTACTTCGTGGGCGCGATCAACCGCGTGGGCGTCGAGGAGCTGGGCGACAACGACTTCTACGGGACCTCGTACTTCGTGGACCCGGAGGCGCAGTTCGTCGGGGAGGTCGCCAGCGACAAGGACACCGAACTCGTCGTCCGCGATCTGGACATGGCCAAGCTCCGCGAGGTCCGCGACCGCTGGCAGTTCTACCGCGACCGGGCCCCGGGGGCGTACACGCCGCTGACGGCGCCGTGAGCGTGTTCTGACCGGCTCCCGAGCGGGCCGATGAGCAGCAGGTTCGCGGGCCCGGCACCTGTGGGAGCCGGGCCCGCGGGACCACCTTCCCTACGAGGATCCCCACGAGGAAACGAGGGAGAATGAGCAGCCGCACCGTCATCCGCGGTGGCCTCGTCATCACCGCCGCCGACGAGATCCATGCCGATGTCCTGATCGAGGACGGCCGTATCGCCGCCCTCGCCGCGCACGGAACCCCGGCCGCCGAGGCCTGGACGGCCGACCGCACCATCGACGCCACCGGGAAGTACGTCATCCCCGGCGGAGTCGACGCGCACACGCACATGGAGCTGCCGTTCGGCGGCACCTTCGCCTCCGACACGTTCGAGACGGGCACCCGGGCCGCCGCCTGGGGCGGTACCACCACGATCATCGACTTCGCGGTGCAGAGCGTCGGCCACTCCCTGCGCGAGGGCCTCGACACCTGGTACGCGAAGGCCGACGGGAACTGCGCGATCGACTACGGCTTCCACATGATCGTCTCCGACGTCAACGACGACACGTTGAAGGAGATGGACCTGCTGGTGGAGGAGGGCGTGACCTCCTTCAAGCAGTTCATGGCATACCCCGGCGTCTTCTACAGCGACGACGGCCAGATCCTGCGCGCCATGCAGCGCTCCGCCGAGAACGGCGGGCTGATCATGATGCACGCCGAGAACGGCATCGCGATCGACGTCCTGGTGCAGCAGGCCCTCGCCCGCGGTGAGACGGATCCGAGGTATCACGGCGAGGTCCGCAAGGCGCTCCTCGAGGCCGAGGCGACCCATCGCGCGATCAAGCTCGCGCAGGTCGCGGGCGCCCCGCTGTACGTCGTGCACGTCTCGGCCATGGAAGCGGTCGCCGAACTCGCCAAGGCGCGCGACGAGGGCCTGAACGTCTTCGGCGAGACCTGCCCGCAGTATCTGTTCCTGTCCACGGACAACCTCGCGGAGCCCGACTTCGAGGGGTCCAAGTACGTGTGCTCCACGCCGTTGCGGCCCAAGGAGCACCAGAAGTACCTGTGGCGTGGCCTCAGGACGAACGACCTCCAGGTCGTCTCCACCGACCACTGCCCGTTCTGTTTCGTCGGCCAGAAAGAGCTGGGCCGCGGCGACTTCTCGAAGATCCCCAACGGTCTGCCGGGCGTCGAGAACCGTATGGACCTGCTCCACCAGGCCGTCGTCGACGGCCACATCAGCCGTCGCCGCTGGATCGAGATCGCCTGCGCGACCCCGGCCCGGATGTTCGGCCTGTATCCGAAGAAGGGCACCATCGCGCCCGGTGCGGACGCGGACGTCGTCATCTACGACCCGGGCGCCGAGCAGACCGTCTCCGCCGAGACGCACCACATGAACGTCGACTACTCGGCGTACGAGGGGAAGCGGATCACTGGACGTGTCGAGACCGTGCTGTCCCGGGGCGAACTCGTCATCACCGAGCGGGAGTTCACCGGGCGTGCCGGACACGGCGTCTACACCCCCCGCTCCACCTGTCAGTACCTCAACTGAGACTGAGCACACTGAGCACTTAGGAGTGGTGCCATGGACTTCGGACTCGTCCTGCAGACCGACCCCCCTGCCTCCCGCGTCATCAGCCTGATGAAGCGTGCAGAGCGCAACGGCTTCACCCACGGCTGGACCTTCGACTCCTGTGTGCTGTGGCAGGAGCCCTTCGTCATCTACAGCCAGATCCTCGCGAACACCCAGAAACTCACCGTCGGCCCGATGGTCACCAACCCCGGCACCCGCACCTGGGAGGTCACCGCCTCCACCTTCGCGACCCTCAACGACATGTACGGCAACCGCACCGTGTGCGGCATCGGCCGCGGCGACTCCGCGATGCGCGTCGCGGGCCGCAAGCCCAACACGCTGGCCCGTATCAGCGAGGCCATGAAGGTGATCCGCGCCCTCGGCTCGGGCCAGGAGGCCGACCTCGGCGGGACGGTGATCAGGTTCCCCTGGGCGAAGGAGGACGCGCACCTTCCCGTCTGGATGGCCGCCTACGGCCCGAAGGCGCTGAAGATGACCGGCGAGGAGGCCGACGGCTTCATCCTGCAGCTCGCCGACCCGTTCCTCACCGAGTGGATGGTGAAGGCGGTCAAGGACGCGGCCGTCGCGGCCGGACGCGACCCGTCCGACGTCAAGATCTGCGTGGCCGCGCCCGCGTACGTCACCGAGGACGACTCCCCGGAGGCGCTCGCGCACGCCCGCGACCAGTGCCGCTGGTTCGGAGGCATGGTCGGAAACCACGTCGCCGACCTGGTGTCCAAGTACGGCTCGGACTCGGAGATGGTGCCGCACGCACTCACCGACTACATCAAGGCCCGCGAGGGCTACGACTACTCGCACCACGGTCGCGCCGACAATCCCGACACCGCCTTCGTCCCCGACGAGATCGTCGACCGGTTCTGTGTGATCGGCCCGGTCGAGAAGCACGTCGAGAAGATGAAGGCGCTGCAGGAGCTGGGGGTCGATCAGTTCGCGGTGTACGACATGCACGATGCGCAGGAGCGCGTCATCGACGCGTATGGATCTACGGTCATCCCGGCGGTTCTCGCCGGGTGACCTGGTAGCCCGACCTTTTGCGGTGCCCGCCGTCGTGGGCTGTGCCCACCCGTCCCGCCCTGCGGGACGACTGCCCACAGCGCTAGCCCTCTTGTCGTCCCCTTCCCGCGGTCCCGGGGGAGGGGCACCGGCCATCCCCGCACGGCACGGCCTCTCCCTACACTCCTCACTGATTGGCCTGCTCATGACCGACACCGTCCCCACGGGCCCACCGCCGCAGCCCGCCGCCCAGTTCCCGGCCTCTCAGATCACAGCCGCCGACGGCCGTGTGGAGATAAGCCCCGGCGCCTACCCGGAACACAGCCCCTTCGCCAACGAGGACCTGCGCCCGGTACCGCTCGCCGAGCGCAAGTGGACGACGTACAACTTCGCCGCCCTGTGGATCTCCATGGCCCACTGCATCCCCAGCTGGACCCTGGCGTCCGGTCTGGTGGCCATCGGCATGGACTGGAAGCAGGCGGTCTTCACCATCGCCCTGGCCAACATCATCGTGCTGCTGCCGATGCTGGCCACCGGCCATGCGGGACCGAAGTACGGCATCCCGTTCCCGGTGCTGGCCCGCGCATCCTTCGGCGTGCGCGGCGCCAACATCCCCGCACTGATCCGGGCCGGGGTCGCCTGCGGCTGGTTCGGCATCCAGACCTGGATCGGCGGCAGCGGCATCTTCGCCCTCGGCTCCAAGCTCACCGGCGGTGAGTGGGAGAAGGCCGGTCAGATCGCGGGCAACCCGTGGCCGCTGTGGCTGTGCTTCGTCCTCTTCTGGGCCCTGCAGATCGCCATCATCTACCGGGGCATGGACTTCCTGAGGCACTTCGAGAACTGGGCCGCGCCGTTCGTCATCGCCGGCGCTTTCGTGCTGCTGATCTGGATCGCCGTCAAGGCGGACGGCTTCGGCCACCTGCTCGACCAGCCGTCTAAGCTGGGCTGGGGCCCCGACTTCTGGACCGTCTTCTTCCCATCCCTCATGGGCATGATCGGCTTCTGGTCGACCCTGTCGCTGAACATCCCCGACTTCACGCGCTTCGGCGCCGGCCAGCGCGCCCAGATCTGGGGACAGTCCCTGGGCCTGCCCACCACCATGACCCTCTTCGCGGTCCTCGCGGTGCTGGTCACCTCAGGCTCGGAGGCCATCTACGGCGAGGCGATCTGGGACCCGGTGACGCTGGCCGCCAAGGCCGACAACGTCTTCGGCCTGCTCTTCGCGCTGATCACCGTGCTGGTCGCCACCATCTCGGTGAACATCGCGGCCAACGTCGTCTCCCCGGCGTACGACCTGGCCAATCTCGCCCCGAAGCTCATCAACTTCCGTACGGGTGCGCTGATCACCGGCGTCATCGGTGTGCTGATCTTCCCGTGGAAGCTGATCTCGACGCCCGAGTTCTACATCTTCACCTGGCTCGGTGTGGTCGGCGGTCTCCTCGGCACGGTGGCCGGCATCCTCATCGCCGACTACTGGATCGTGCGCCGCACGGTGCTGCACCTCGCCGACCTCTACAAGAGCGAGGGCCGGTACTGGTACGCGTCCGGCTTCAACTGGAGGGCGATCCTGGCCTTCGCGGTGGGCGGACTGCTGGCGGTCGGCGGGTCCTACTCCACCGTCGACGCGAAGGGCGTGAAGCAGGGGCCGTTCCCGGTGGACGGCCTCATCCCGTTCCTCAAGCCGCTCGCGGACTACGGCTGGGCGATCGGTCTGGCGTCGGCGCTGGTGCTGTACGTGGTGCTGATGGCCGGGCGGGGGGAGGAGCGGGCCGAGGTGTAGAGGCCTTGCCGGGCATGCTTTGGCTGTGGAGGACGGTCGGTTCTACTGGCCGTCCTCCAACGCGGCCACCGCCTCCTTGGCGGCTTTGATGGCACCCTTGTTGATCTCGTCCGTACTGGGCGCCTTCTTCGTCTCGAAGTCACTGCCGTTGTACGTGACGATCACCAATGCGTTGGACGCGCGGGCGATCACCACCCCCTCGCGCGTCTCCTGCTTGTCCTCGGTGGTGAGGTTCACGACGGAGTACGCCGTGTCGCCGAGACCGGGGACCGCCCCTCCGCCGCTCTTCTCCGCGATGCGGTCCTTGTAGGCCTTCTCGGCCGCCGCGTCGTTGTCCTTGATCTCGAAGGTGACGTCGAGCCACCGGTAGTCGTAGCCCTTGAGCGCGTTCCAGGAGCAGGTGCGGCGCACCGACTTGTCGGTCGAGGCCAGCTCCTTGCCCGCCGTCTTGGCGCCCGGTACCAGGGACTTGAGTGTTTTGTCTGAAATACTGTCGCACGGTTCGGGAGGCTTGCGGTGCGTCTGCACCGCCACTGCAGTCGCGGACGCCGAGGGCGTCGCTCCGCCGCCCGACGGCGACTCGGTGTGCCCGGCCGGTGAGGCGCCCGGGTCAGAGGTCCAGGCCCAGCCCGTGATGGCGAGCAGCGCGACGGGCAGCAGGCGCGCGGTGAGAGTGAGCGGCAGAGGAAGAGTACGCACGGGTCACTTCTCGGGGGTCGGTGGCAGACGGGCAACCGCACTGGGGCTTGGCCCGCACTGCGGACGGGACGACAGTTTCACATGAGTCGCTGTGCGGCGACAGGGGAGCCCCGTTTGTGGTCCCGTGCTCCGCACCCTGCCGAGCCTCGCTTGGTGCCTGCGGCCGGCCGACTGCCCGTACCGCACGGCCGCGAAACCAGTTGCATGCCTTCGCCCCTGTTCAGCAGCCTGGTGCAATGACGCAACCGCCCTCCGTACGAGAAGAGATCCTCGACTACTACGCCCAGGGCAAGGAGGACGCACGTCTGAGAGGTGGCGTAGGCCGACTGGAGTTCTGGCGCACCCAGGAAGTGCTGCGGCGACATCTTCCCGGACCTCCCGCGCGCGTACTCGATGTCGGCGGCGGCACCGGCGTCCACGCGGAGTGGCTGGCCCACGACGGGTACACGGTCGACCTGATCGACCCCGTCCCGCTCCATGTGGAGCAGGCGGACCGGCTGCCGGGCGTCAGCGCCCGCCTCGGAGACGCCCGCGCGCTGCCCGCCGACGACGGCGCGTACGACATGGTGCTGCTGCTCGGCCCCCTCTACCACCTGCCGGAGCGGGAGGACCGGGTGCGTGCCCTCGCCGAGGCCCGGTGTGCCGTCCGCCCCGGCGGTCTCGTGGCCGCCGCCACCATCAACCGCTACGCGGGACTGCACGACGTGCTCCGTGAGGAGCGGTACTTCGACCCGATCCGCCGCGTCCGCACCGACGCCTACGCCGCCGACGGACGGCACGGCTCCGGCGGCGAGGACGCGCTCTTCACCACCGCGTACTTCGCCGACCCGGCCGAGGTCCCGGGCGAGTTCACCGACGCGGGGCTCGTGCCCGTGGGGCAGTACGGCCTGGAGGGCGCCGCCTGGCTGATGGGCGGAGTCGAGGAGTGGCTGGACGACGAGGACCGCCGCGAGGCCGTACTGGCGGCCACGCGCCGCATCGAGTCGGAGCCCACCCTGCTGGGCATCAGCGGCCACCTCCTGAGCGTGGGGCGGCGCGCCTGAACGGCGGCGGCGTCTCATCGCGGCCTCCCCGGCCCTCTCCCTGCGTGTGGCGGCGCCGCGGGGACTGGTCAGGACCGTGCTCGCCGGCGCGGAGTTCGAGGCCCGGGAGTACCGCGACGGTCACCTCCTGATGACCGCGGTTCACGGAGAAGGACTGTCCGGGCAGGCGCCCTGGAGCGGCATGCGCGGCGCACACTGGAGCGCTAGAGGTCGGCCTTCCATGACACCGCTCCCGTCCGCCTGCTCGGGCACCAGGTCGGCCGGCGCCCCATGCCCGCAAGCGGGCCCCTCATCGGGCGGCTCACACCGGACACGTCCTGCGACGCTGTCGGCCGTGTGGTCTCGGCCGGTGACGAACACCGTTGCCCGGAGAGGAGCCCGCGGGTCAGGCGATCAGCGGAATGTGGTCGAACGGCAGACCCACCCGGGCTGAACCGATGCGTTGGGCCAGCGGATCGGCCATGTTCGGCGCTACATGGCTCAAGTAGGTCGCCCCGTCCCGGAAGTACCGCTGCATGCGTGCTCCGTCGCGGGCGTGCCGGGAGCCCGCGGTCCGGTAGAGGATGTCGAGAGCCTCCCAGGCGAGCCGGCCCGCGGTGAGGAACACGGCCGCGAGTCGGTCGTCCTCGGCCATGGTGAAGGGGGCCTCGCCGGAGGTGTTGCGCCGGCAGACCTCCATGTACTCCTCGGCCGCACTGCGCACGGCCGCTTCCGCCGTGGAGATCTTCGCGAGTGCCTGGCCCAGGTAGCGCTGGAAGTCCGGGAGTTCGGCGCGGGTGCGTTCCGGGTCGGTGGCGAGCGGACGGCCCGACATGATCGCCGCGTACTCGTCGGCGGCCGCATAGGCGGTGCCCACCATGAACGAGGCCAGCTCGCCGTGGAAGAAGCTGGCCGCCCGGCCCGCGTACATGGGGTTGCCGTGCAGCCGTGAACCAGGGGTGCCGCCCTCGACGGGCAGGTCGAGCAGGCTCGCCGGAAGGGTCAGTCGGGCGGGGATCCGACCGCGGTCGATGCGGATGCTGTTGGAGCCGGTTCCGCGCAGGCCGAGCGTGCCGTGCCAGTCGTCGACCACGGTCCACGCGGACCGCGGCGCCACGAAGAGCAGCAAGGGGCCCGGGGGATCGCCCTCCTTCTCCGGGGCGAGCAGGGTCTGGCCCACGTAGTGCGTGGAGTAGGGCGCGCCCGACGAGTACGGCCAGGTGCCGTCGAGGATGTAGTGGTCGTCGCCGTCCGGCTGGGCGACGCCGATCGGCATGACGGTGGACGCGGCACGGAACTCGCCGTCCGCGCCGAAGACCTCCGTCTGGATCTCCTCGCCGAAGAGTGAGGCGAACTGCAGCACATGGGCGGAGACCAGCGACAGAGCCCAGCCCGTCGACGGGCAGCCGCGGGAGATCTCGACGACGACGCGGTAGAAGGCGGGCAGGCCGAACTCGTAGCCGCCGCAGCGGCGCGGCTGCAGGGTGCGGTAGAAGCCGGCCCGCAGGAAGTCCTCGTGGGTGGCGGCCGGATAGCGGGTCAGCCGCTCGGTCTCCTGCTGGCGTTCCAGCAGGACGGGCCGAAGTGCCACGGCCCGTTCGACCAACTCGGCCTCGGTCAGGTCGGGTTCGGGGACCGGAAGATACGTACGGTCGGCGACGCTCATACTCTCCACGGTCGCCCGGGAGGTCCGGCCGGACAAGGCGATCGTCGGTCACTTCGACGATCTCGCTTCCGCCGCTCCAGACGATCTCGCTTCCGCGGCTCCCATGACGATCTCGGTTCCGCCGCCTCGATCGAAGGCGCGTGCGATGATCGGCGCGTGACTGCGGTAGATCGGCGTATGACTGCGGTAGCTCGGCGGGTGACTGCGATACGGGGGATACGGATACGACCGGTCCTGTTCGCCGTCGTCACCGCCCTGTCGGCAATCGCGGCGAGCGGGTGTGGTCTGTCGGCCGAGCTTGATCGCGAGCGGAACCCCGAGCGCAGGCCCGAGCCGTCGGCGACGTCGTCCGCGCCGCCCACGTCGGTACGGTCGCCCGGGCAGGTTCCGAGCCCGAGCGGGATTGTCCAGGACGAGACGGCCTGTCCCACATCGGGTGTGCGCATCTCGGCGGGCCCGGTGAACGGCGCCATGGGACTGCGCGCTCAGACGGTGACCCTCACCAACTGCGGTAAGCAGCCGTACCGCCTGAACGGCTATCCGTCCGTCCGCGTCCTGGACGAGAACGGCAAGGTCATGGACGGGGTGAAGGCCGTCCAGGGAACCGGCTCCATTCCCATGGCCCCGCCGGAGGACGCGGAACCGGGGCCGCTGATCCTGGACCCCGGCGAGTCGGCGCAGACGAACCTGCTCTGGCGCATGGGAGCCCAGGCCGGCACGTATCTGCGGATCGCGCCCGCGGCGGGCGACGATCCCGTCACCGTACGTGTGGCGGACCCGCTCGACATCGGGCCCGAGGGAGAACTCGGCACCACCGCGTGGCACATGGCTGAGGACGAAACCGCCCCGGCACGTCCTGTGACGGCTGCCCCGACGGAAGGGGCCGCGGCGCGGCGGTGAGCTTCGAAGCGCACCGCCGCGCCGCCCCGTTCAGGCCTTCAGTACGGCGTCGAGGGCGCCCGACTTGGCCTCGTCGACCAGCGAGGCGAACTGGTCCGCACTCATCTGCACGCGCTGCCCGAAGTCGTCCGTGAGGACGACACGGCGATCGGCGGGAGCGTTCGGGTCGACGTACAGCTGCGGGCAGCCGCAGTTGCAGTTGCCGCAGAACGCGGCGACCGGCTCGAGGCCGTTGGTGTCTGTCATGGTTCAACCTCCGTGTGGAATCTGGGGATGTGGGACACGACGGGCCGGGGAAGCGGACGGTATGTGCCCCCCGGACCTGCGGTCCGGGACCGTCGGTTTCGGTGGGTGCGGCGCTTCCGCCTGGCGGAGCAGCGCGTTCATGTCCTCGCGTGCCCGGGCCACCCGGGAACGCACGGTGCCGACCGGACAGCCGACGGCGCAGGCGGCCTCCGCATAGGGCAGACCGAGGAGCTGGGTGAGCACGAACGCCTCCCGGCGTGGCGCGTCCAGCGACCTCAGCAGGTCGAGCAGGGCCACACCCTCGTCGAATCCGGGCAGGCCACCGGCCTGCGTGTGCTCCGCCGCGGCCTGCCAGTCGCGGGTGTCGGCGATACGCGGACGGGCGGCGGCCGAGCGATAGCGGTCGACGACGACGCGTCGGGCGATCGCCAACAGCCAGGTGCGCGCGCACGACCGGCCCGCGAACCGGGGCAGCGCCGTGAGCGTCCGCAGATAGGTCTCCTGGGTGAGGTCGTCGGTTCCGTGCGGATCCCCATCGCCACGGAGATAGGCGACGAAGCGCCCCACGTCGCCGCGGGTGGCACGGACGAAACTCTCGAACGCCTCCTGGTCGCCGTCCCGGGCGGCCAGAGCCCACTCGGTGACCTGTGTGTCGCTGTGCGGTCGGGTGCGGCCGCGCGGTGGCCGTATCAGGGAAGGGGTCATCGCGAACTGTCCTTCGCATGCGGGCGGAACCGGCGCGCGGGGGCGCGGTTCCGTCGGCGGGCAGCCCTCCGGGGCACACGGCCCCGTCCCGTGTCCGTGACCGGCCCACCGCCACTCCCGTCCCCGACGGCGCGTCAGCGCAGGCCACGGACAACCGATGGCCGGACTGAACAGGCTGCCGCAGGGCAGACAGCGGGCAGGTCAGGCAGGAGCAGGACAGGCAGAGGCGGGGCACTCGGAGAGCCACGGGGTCTCAAGAAGACCCGGCGCTCAAGCACGTACGCACATACGCAGGTACGCCGCTCGCGCGCCGGTACTCCGGTACGTCACCGGCCGTGGCCGGGACGGGCGTCAGACGCAGACCGGACGTACCGGCGGACCCCTGCGTGGGACGGCGTGCCGCAGCAGCAGACGGCGCAGCCGGTGGCCGCCGCGACGGAACGGCCGCACGGAGACGGGCGCTTGATGTACCGCTGCCGCCGTGAACACGCCGACGGCCAGCTCCAGCGGCGCGAAGAGGAACGCGGTGAGCGCCCGGCCGAGCCGGAACACCGCGGCCTCGCCCCGCCACAGCCACAGGCCGCACAGCAGCCCGGCCAGGGCGTGGGCCAGCACCATCCCGAGGGACGTGCCATGGCCGGACGCCATGTGCGCATGACCCGACGCCATCGAGGCCGAGTCCATGGCGTGGTGCATGTGGGCCATGCCGGTACTCGCACCTGAGCCCGTACTCATGCCCGAGCCCGTCCCCATACCGGCCATGTGATGAGCCGTCGAGGACGTGGCGTCAAGGCCCGCTTGCGGCGAGGCCAGGGTGAAGGCCAGGTGCAGCGCGATCTGGGTGACCACGGTCGCGCCGGTCACCATGGCACCCCCGCGCTCACGCCCGGTCAGGAACCACGTGGCGAGGACGACGACGGCGAACGCGGACCCGACGACCCGGCCCGGCAGCGCATCACCGGACATCAACGCATGGCCCAGGCCCGTCGTCGCCACACAGGCGCCCGCGAAGATCGCGGAGCGCGCGAGGCGGAAGCCGGGCCCGGTGGTCATGGCGGCCATCGTGCCATCCGCCTGGCCGGTACGCGCGGCAAGTCGCGGCATTCGTACGGCCCGCGCGTCGTCACGATCGCGCGTGTGTCACCGCGATCGCCTGTGCGTCAACGCGATCGCCCTGTGCGTCAACGCGATCGGCCCGCGGCCCGTTTCCACGCGACGGTCAGGTCAATGTGTGTAGCGTGCACCTTTATGTCGCGCTGTGACATTCAAACTTCACAGGTTTCCCGCAGCCCTTCCGGTCGGACCCCTTGAGCATCGAATGTATGCGAAATACGTTCCACGGTATTCCTTGATCGTCGCATCCCCCCGCCGGAGGTCTGTCCTCGTGCGCCGAACAGCCGTTGCCCTGACGGCAGTTGTCCTGGTCTTGTCCACAACGGCGGGCTGCGGCTCCCTGCAGTCCTCGGCGACCGAGGTCGGCGGGGAGCGCATGGCCGACGACCGTCCCGTACGCGAGGGAGGCACCCTCACGGTCGCGCTCGCGTCCGATCCCGACAAGCTCGATCCGTCGCTCGCGCAGACACTGGTGGGCCGCACGGTCTTCGCCGGTATGTGCGAGAAGCTCTACGACGTCGACCAGAGGGGCACCGTCGTCCCCCAGCTCGCCACCGCCCTGCCCAAGACCTCACCCGACGGCCGGACGGTCACCTTCAGCGTGCGCAAGGACGCCCGGTTCAGCGACGGCACCAAGCTCGACGCCGCCGCCGTCGTCACCTCCCTGCTGCGCCACCGCGACCTGCCGGGCTCCGCCCGCGCCACCGAACTCGCTCCGCTCGAGAGCGCCGCGGCCACCGGCCGGTACGCGGTCAAGCTCACCCTCAAGCAGCCGTACGTCCCGCTCACCGCCGTACTCGCCGACCGCTCCGGCATGGTGATGTCGTCGGCCGCGCTCAAGAAGTACGGCAAGAACTTCACCAACCACCCGTCCTGTGTCGGCCCGTTCCGCTTCGAGGAACGTGTCGGCGGCGACCGCATCGTGCTGGCCAAGGACCCGAACTACTACGACGCCGACACGGTCCACCTCGACAGGGTGGTCTACCGGCCGATCCCCGACGGCAACGTGCGCCTCGCCAACCTGCGCTCCGGCGACATCCAGATCGGCGACCAGATGACCCCCGTCGACGTCCGGAGCGCCCTCACCGAGCCGGAGCTCCAGCTCTTCAACTCGCCCTCGCTCGGCTACCAGGGCATCGGCCTCAACGTGGGCAACGTCAAGGGCCTCGGTGAGAAGCCCGGCCGTATCGACACGCCCCTCGCGCGCGACGCACGCGTGCGTGCAGCCTTCGAGCTCGCCATCGACCGCCGTCTGATCAACAAGGTCGTCTTCCAGGGCATGTACGAACCTGCATGTGGCCCGATATCGCCTGAATCCGCTGTCGCGCCCGGCGTCAAGGCGTCGCAGTGCCCGGGGCGGGACGTCGCCGAGGCGAAGCGGCTGCTGAAGGAAGCGGGCGTGAAGAGCCCGGTGCGGCTCGAGCTCAAGGTCTCCACGACGCCCGAGCAGAACCGCGTCGGCCAGGTCATCCAGGCCATGACCAAGGAGGCCGGGTTCGACGTCACCCTGCGCCCCACCGAGTACGCAACGCTCCTCGAAGAGGCCGACTCCGGCGACTACGACGCCTACCTCAGCGGCTGGTCCGGGCGGCTCGACCCGGACGGCAACATCGCCAGCTTCCTGAAGACCCGGGGTGCCATGAACTCCTACGGAATCTCCGATCCCAAGATCGACGACCTGATCGACCGCGGCCGGACCGAGGCCGACCCGGACGAACGAGCTCGCATTTACGACGAGTTGACGCGCCGCGTCAACGACGAGCACGCCCTCATCTACCTCTACCGGCAAAAGAACTACGTCGTCGCCCGCAAGGACGTGGCAGGCGTCCGCGTCTACGGTGACGGCCTGGTCCGGGTCAGGAACGCGGGGTACGCCCGATGATGAAGCTCCCCGCTCCACGGAACCCCATGGCCGCGTATCTCCTGACACGCCTGCGCCAGTGCGTCATCACGCTCATGCTCGTCTCCGTCGTGGTCTTCGCGGGCATCCGTGCCCTGCCCGGCGACCCGGCGCTCGCCCTCGCGGGAGAGGAGCGCAGCCCCGAGGCGCTCGCCGCGATCCGTGCCGAGTACGGACTGGACGACAACATCGTGATCCAGTACGGACGGTTCGTCGGACACGCCCTCACCGGAGACCTCGGCACCTCGTCGCGCACCGGACTCCCGGTTTCCGACGCCATCACCGAGGCACTGCCCGTGACCCTCGAACTCGCCGCGTTGTCCCTGCTGTTCGCGGTCGTACTGGGCATCGGCGCAGGCGTCGTCGCGGCCGTCCGGCGCGGCAGGCCCGAGGAGTGGCTCGCCAATGCCGTGGCGCTGCTCGGGCTGTCCGTTCCGACCTTCTGGCTGGGCATCGTGCTCGTCCTCGGCTTCGCCATCGCCGTTCCCGTCTTCGCGGCCTCCGGCTACGTACCCTTCGGCACGGATCCCCTCGACAACCTGCGCCGCATGGTGCTGCCCGCCGTGGTCCTCGGCTCGGGCCTCGCGGCCGTCGTCATGCGGCAGACCAGGGCGGCCATGCTCGACTCGCTCTCCGCCGACTACATACGCACCGCCCGGGCCAAGGGACTGTCACGGCGCGAGGTCATCGGCGGGCACGCGCTCAGGAACTCCCTGGTCACCGTGGTGACCGTGCTCGGCCTCCAACTCGGCCACCTCATCTCGGGCGCGGTCGTCACCGAGCAGATCTTCGTCCTCCCCGGGTTCGGCAAGCTCACCATCGACGCCGTCTTCACCCGCGACTACGCGACCCTGCAGGGCGTGGTGCTGTGCACCTCCGCCGCCTACATCCTGATCAACCTGCTGGTCGACGTGGCCTATTCGGCCATCGACCCGCGCATCCGGCTCGGAGGTGCAGCCCGGTGACCACGGCAGCCGTCGCGACAGCGATACGGGACATGAGGGCCAGGGGAACCGGCAGCGCCAAGCTGAAGGCCCTCCGCACCAACCGGCTTGCGATGACCGGTGCCGTGATCGCCGCCGTGTTCGTCCTCGCCGCCCTGTTCGCACCTCTCGTCGCGCCCTACGACCCCGCTCGGCCCGACTTCGACAACGCGCTGTCCGCACCCAGCTGGGCGCACTGGCTCGGCACCGACGACCTCGGCCGCGACCAGCTCTCCCGTGTCATCCACGGGGCGCGCGCCTCCATGCAGGTGGGCCTGCTGGCGGTCGTACTGGCCTTCCTCGTCGGCGTACCGCTCGGCCTGCTCGCGGGCTACTACGGCAAAGTCGCGGACAGCGCCGTCTCCCGGCTCACCGACACCCTGCTCGCCTTCCCCTTCCTGGTGCTGGCCGTCGGACTGGCCGCGGTCCTCGGGCCCTCGCTCACCAATGCGACGATCGCGATCGGCATCGCGCAGACGCCCGCAGTCATCAGGATCACGCGCGCGGAGACGCTTCGCCTGGCCCACGCCGACTATGTGGCGGCGGCCGTCGCCAACGGCGGCGGCGACGGAACCGTGCTCCTGCGCCACATCCTGCCCAACGCCACCTCTGCGCTCATCGTCCAGGCCACCGTCGGCATTCCGTCCGCGATCATCGGCGAGGCCATGCTCAGCTTCCTGGGCCTGGGCGTGCAGCCGCCCGACCCCTCGCTCGGCGTGATGCTGTCGAGCGCCCAGGCGTTCCTCGCGCCCGCGCCCTGGATGGCGGTCTTCCCCGGCCTCGCCATCGTCGCGGCGACCCTCGCGTTCAATCTGCTCGGCGACGGGCTGCGCGACGTCCTCGATCCCCGTGGAGGCACCCGATGAGTATGCCTGACGCCCCCGAGACCCCGGACACCACCGCCGGCGTGCCTGCCGGCGCTGCCACCGCCGCGGCGGTGGCCCCGGACGCCCCCGTGCTGAGCGTGCGGGACCTGTCGGTGTCGTTCCGGTCCGGCGACCGCACCGTGCACGCAGTCGACCACCTGTCGTACGACCTCGCGGCAGGTGAGGTGCTCGCCGTGGTGGGCGAGTCGGGATGCGGCAAGTCCGTGGCCGCGATGGCCGTGATGGGGCTGCTGCCACCCACGGCGGGCATCACCGGGTCGATCCGGCTCGCCGGCCGCGAACTCGCCGGGGCCGGAGACAAGGAACTGGGGCGGGTCCGCGGCAAGGACATCGCGATGATCTTCCAGGAGCCGATGACGTCGCTGAATCCGGTCCTGACGGTCGGACGCCAGATCGGCGAGGTACTCCGCCGCCACCAGGGTCTGACGAAGAAGCAGGCACGCGCGCGTGCCGTCGAACTCCTCGACCTGGTGGGCATACCGGCACCCCGGCAGCGCATCGACGAGTACCCGCACCAGCTCAGCGGCGGCATGCGGCAGCGTGTGATGATCGCCATCGCGGTCGCCTGCGACCCGGCCGTGCTCATCGCCGACGAGCCGACGACCGCCCTCGACGTCACCGTCCAGGCGGGCATCCTCGAGGTCCTGCAGTCCCTGCGGGAACGCCTCGGGACCGCCGTCGTGCTCATCACCCACGATCTGGGGGTCGTGGCGGACATCGCCGACAGGGTCCTCGTGATGTACGCGGGACGGCCCGTCGAACAAGCCCCGGTGCACGAGCTGTTCGAGGCTCCCCGGCACCCGTACACGCGCGGGCTGCTCGGCGCGGTGCTCAGGCCTGGCGTGGTGGCCGGGCGGGGAGTGGCAGCGGGGCCGGGTGCGGTGCTCGAACCCGGCGTGGCGGCGGTGCCGGGAGCGGCACTCCGGCCCGCCGGCAAGCGCCGGCTGCCCGAGATCCCGGGCCTCGTTCCGAGCCTCGACGAACAACCCGACGCCTGCACCTTCGCCCCGCGCTGCGCGTTCGCGGACGACCAGTGCACGTCGGGCCGCCCGGGCTTCAAGGCCGTCGCGGCCGATGTGGGCGCGAACGCCGCACACCGGGCGGCCTGCTGGCACCCGCACGACGTCGCGCTCCAGCGCATCAACCAGGAGGCCGGACAGTGACCACCGCGAACACGGCGACCACCGCCACCGCCGACACCACCGACGGGCGCGCGCCGCACCCCGTGCTCGAACTCGTCGGTCTGGAACGCCACTTCAGCGGCTCCGGCGGCACTGTACGCGCCGCCGACGGCGTCACCCTGTCCGTCGGCCGCAGCGAGGTCGTGGGCCTCGTCGGCGAGTCGGGCAGCGGCAAGTCCACCGTCGGACGCTGTGCGGTCCGCCTCGACGAGCCCACCGGCGGCACCGTACGCATCAACGGCACCGACATCACGCGGATGTCGCGGCGCGCCCTGCGCCCCCTGCGCAAGGACTTCCACCTCGTCTTCCAGGACCCCTCGTCGTCGCTCGATCCGCGGATGACCGTCGGGTCGATCATCGCCGAACCGCTGAGACTGCACGGTCTGGCCAAGGGGGAAGCGGCACGCGCGCGTGTCGCGGAACTCCTCGAGCAGGTCGGGCTGCGCCCCGAGCACGCCCACCGGCATCCGCACGAACTGTCCGGCGGGCAGCGGCAGCGCATCTCCGTCGCCCGCGCGCTGTCCGTCGACCCCGACCTGCTCGTCGCCGACGAGCCGACCTCGGCACTCGACGTCTCGGTGCAGGCGTCGGTGCTCAACCTGCTCGCCGATCTGCAGCGCGACCGTGGCTTCGGCTGCCTGTTCATCACGCACGACCTCGCGGCCGTCGAGTTCCTCGCCGACCGGATCGCCGTGATGTATCTCGGCCAGATCGTCGAACAGGCCCCGACGGCCGAGCTGTTCGCCCATCCCAAGCACCCGTACACCCAGGCGCTGCTGTCCGCGGCTCCCGTTCCGGACCCGGCCGAGCAGCGCTCGCGGCAGCGCATCGTGCTGAGTGGCGAACTGCCGAGCCCGCTCGACCCTCCGCCCGGCTGCCGCTTCCACACGCGCTGTCCGCTGGCCGTCGAACGCTGCCGTGCCGAGGTGCCGCAGCTGCGGGTCCTGCCGGGCGGCGGCCGGGAGGTGTCGTGCCACCTGGTCGCAGACGACGGCACGGCACCGGACGCGTCCGCGCCACCGCAGGCGGGTACGGCCGGAACGGGAGCGGACTCTCCCACCGCCGACTGACCGACGTGACCGTCTACGAACAAGATCCACTTTTGCAGCAGACCCTAGGCGGTCTGGGCTTCCCAGGTGAAGTTCACGTTGGGTGTGGAGCCGCCCTGGGTGGAGTCGGGGGCGGTGGCGCTGAAGGTCCAGGTGATGCGGTAGGTCTTGGTCTCGGGCGGGTTTCCGGTGAGCGCCCAGGGGCCGATGCCGTTGGCGTAGTTGGTGCGGGTGGTGGTGAGGTTCTCTAGGGTGTTGTTGTAGTCGACGGCGCCGGCGGGCGTGAAGCCGTCGCAGGAGTCGAACGAGCCGCCGGTGCCGTCCTCGACGGTGACGGTGATGTACGGGCTGATGTCGTTGGCCGGCGGGTTGGCCGTGGATGTGTAGAGCTTGATGTTCGTCGGGACGGTGGCCTGGGACGTGATGGCGATACATCTGGTCCCCGTGTCGCCCGGCGTGATGTTCGTGAGGTTGAACATGGGCTGGCCGTCGCTGTCGTTGGTCAGGTTGATCGAGCCCGCCGTCCAGGAGTTCCCGGAGTTGGTCGTCCGTCCGGAGAAGGCGGCATGGGAGGCGTGCCAGACCAGACCGCCGCTGAGGACCAGGCCGATCGGTACGGGCAACACGTAGGCCGCCAGTTTCACCCGAGACCTTCGCATGTCCGTGATTGATCCATTCATTGCCATGGGTGAATGACTAGCCGGTTGAACCCGGTGGATCTCCGAGGCTTGCGTCTCCTGGGTGAAGTCGGCTGCACGGTTCATCCTGCTGGACCGAATCCGGCCGAGTTCAGCTCACCGACTGGTTGCTGTAGGAGTTGGACCCTGTTCTCATCGGGCGGGCCCTCAGCCCGGGAATCTGGGTGGGTGTGTTGCGGGCGGTCGTGTCGCCCATGCCGAGCTGCCCGTCTGCGTTGGCGCCCCAGCACGACACGATGTTCCCGACGCGCACCCCGCAGGTGTGCGCCCGGCCGGCAGAGACGGTCGCCCAATAGGTGGCGGTACCCACTTGGAGGGGGCTGTTGCGGTCGGTCGCGTCACCGAGCCCGAGCTGGCCGTTGGCGTTGCGTCCCCAGCACCACAGCGTTCCGTTCAACCGGGTGGCACACGTATGGAGGCGTCCTGTGGCGGCAGACGCCCAGGTGATGCCGGTACCGACCTGGACGGGGTCGGTGCGGTCGACGTTGTCGCCCTGGCCGAGCTGGCCGTAGGTGTTCTCCCCCCAGCACCACAGCGTCTGGTCCATACGGGTCCCGCATGTGTGCGTATAACTTGCTGCAATGTCTGCCCACTCGGCAGTGCCCACCCGGGTCGGGACGTTGCGGTTGACGTTGTCGCGCAGACCGAGCTGGTAGTTGGTGTTCCGTCCCCAGCACCACAGGGTGCGGTCGCCTCGGATGCCGCAGGTGTAGTCGAACCCTGCCGAGAGGGCCACCCAGTCCGAGGCAGTGCCGACCTGGACCGGAGTGTTGCGGTTGACGGTGTCACCCAGTCCGAGCTGGCCGAGTTGATTCCTGCCCCAGCAGTACAGCGTCCCGCTCGCCCGGGTCGCGCAGGTGTGGTTCTCGCCGATGGCGATCGCCGCCCAGGTCGTACTGGCGCCGACCTGCGTCATCGTGAGGCGCTGAGTGTTGTCGCCGAGCCCCAGCTGACCGAAGTTGTTCATCCCCGAACACCACAGCGAGTCCAGACGGACGGCGCACGAATGCCCCGGCCCGACCGCCACCCGCTGCCAGTCGCTGAAGGTGCCCACCTGCGTAGCGCTGGGGCGGTCGGTCTTGTCACCCAGACCCAGCTGCCCCCCGGCGTTGTCTCCCCACGCGTACAGCCTGCCGACGCCGAATTCCTCGGCCGACCTCGCGGCGCTCGCCGGCACGGTGGATCTCCCGGACAGCTCGGCGGAAGCACTCGGAAGCAGGGCGATCATCGGGAACCCGATGGCCACGGACAGCAGCGCCGCTACCCGTGTGAACCGCGCTCCCCGGCGGCGGTCAGTGCGCATTCCGGCACGTCGGAGTAGGTACAGCAGAACTCTCACGCAGGGTGCATCGGCGCATTGGACCACGGCTTGAGGCCGTCCGCTCGCGATGCGTTCGATCAGACTCCCGCTGTTCGGGCTAACAGCACTGAGCGCGTTTCCGGAACGTGGTACCGCGTCCCGAAACCGTCGCCCTCACGGCCGGCCTTCGGGAGGTCTGGACCGTCATGCCTGCGAAGGCCGCTCCGGGAGCGCCGTGGGGGAAACGGTTGGCTGTGGCGGCAGGTGCCCTTGCCCGGCCCGGGCCCTCGTGCCACAGCCCCCGCTCCCCCTCAAGCTGGAAGGAGACAGGGACGGCTGAGCGGCCGTGCCCGTGAAACCGTACGGAGGCAACCCGTGACCCTCGCAATCTCTGTCGGAGTGGACGGATCCCCTGAAAGCCTGGCCGCGGCCGAGTGGGCGGCCCGCGAAGCCACGCTGCGCGGGGCGCCGCTCCGTATCGTGCACGCCTGGCTCTGGCAGCCCTTGGACCTGCCTCTTGTGCAGGACAGGGAGGCTCAGGCCCAGTCGGCCCGCGCCGTACTGCGGGAAGCCGAATCACGCGTGGCCGGTCGGTACCCGGACCTGCCCGTCACGGCCGAATTGCTCTCGGGCACGCCGGTTGACGCTCTGCTGAACGAGGCCGCGCGGTCGGACATGCTGGTGCTCGGATCCCGTGGGCACGGCGCCCTTGTCGGCTTCCTGCTCGGCTCCGTCGGTCAGCAGGTGATCGCGGCCGCGACGAGGCCGGTCGTCTCGGTCCGGGCCCACCACAGGGAGACAGATGGTCTGGAAGGCCGCGAGGTCGTCGTGGGCCAGCAGGGCGGTCCGGAGGACAGCGAAGACGTTCTTGCATGCGCCTTCGAGGCTGCGGCCGCGCGAGGCGCGACTGTACGAGTGGTGCGTGCGTGGAGTCTGCCGCCCCTCTACGCGTACAGCCCGGGTTCGATGCGGCTGCTCGACGAGGCGGGAGGGCTGGAGCCGTTCGAGAAGAAGGCACTGGGCGAGGCGCTCGCTCCGCTGCGGGAGCGGTTCCCCGGCGTGCCGGTGATCGAGCATGTCGAAATCGGCAGCGCGGGACAGGTGCTGCTGTCGGCCGCCTCCCGCGCGGAGTTGCTCGTGGTCGGACGCCGGGTACGTCGTTCCCCCATCGGCACTCACATCGGGTCCGTCGCCCACGCCGCTCTGCACCATGCGGCCTGCCCCGTCGCCGTGGTACCGCACCGCTGAGCACCGATCGGTCCCCGTCGTCGCAGTGGTCCGGTACGAGCGGCGATGAAGTCGCCTTCACCGTGCCACCGCAGGGTCACCACCTGCGGGCTTGGCCTGCGGTCGGAAGAAGTCGTTCTCGGCGTACTTGCCGATATTCGTTTCCTGCCGTGTGGGACGCGCCACTACCGTGGCGCGGTGACGACTCAGATGATCATTCTCAACGGTGGTTCCAGCTCGGGGAAGTCCGGGATCGTACGGTGCCTGCAGGCCGTACTGCCGGATCCGTGGCTGGCGTTCGGGGTCGATTCATTCGTCGACGCGATGCCCGCGAAGATGCAGGCGTCGGACGAGGGGATCGAGATCGCGGCGGACGGCGTGGTGAGCGTCGGGGCGGACTTCATGGCGCTGGAGGCGGCATGGATGGAGGGCGTCGTGGCGATGGCCCGTGCAGGCGCCCGGGTCATCATCGATGACGTCTTCCTCGGCGGAGCGGCGTCTCAGCAACGGTGGCAGAAGGCACTTGGCGATCTGGCCGTGCTGTGGGTCGGCGTCAAGTGTGAGAGTGCGGTCGCCGCGGGCCGTGAGGTCGCACGCGGAGACCGGGTCCAGGGAATGGCCGCGTTGCAGGCGGATCCGGTTCACGAGGGGGTGATCTATGACCTGGAGGTGGACACGACGCATACCGAGTCCCTGGTGTGTGCGCGAACCATCGCCTCCCACGTCGGCTGATCAACCCTCCTGCCACCATTGACGGCCATGAACCGACCTGATGGACGCCTGCCTGACGCGCTGTTGCCAGCAGCGTGAGACAGACGCCTCCCTCTGATGGGGGTCCGGTGAACGGTGAGGAGTCCGAACGGATCACGCTCGCGCTGGAGCGCACCACCAAGCCCGAAGACGCCGACGACAGGGAAGCGGAGGCGTGGCGACGCCGTGCCGGACAGATCAGCGTTGGCGTGCCGACCTGGATGCCTCCCGCCGGGCGCGCCGGAAAACATGTGGCGTGCGGCCGCGACCGTCACCTACCGTGCCGGGCATGCGCGTCGTTTTCACTAAGGGTCCCGGTACGAGCTACGACATCGCCGTGCACCGCGACACCGGTGCCGCGCTCGCCCCGCGCAACGGGCCCGGCGGGCATCCGTATCTCCCGCACGACCTGGTGCACTTCCTCGTCGAGGCGGAGGCGGGCATCAAGCTCGGGGTCTACGGGCGGCTGGCCGCCGGTGACAACGGCCTGTTCTGGCCCGCCGATCCCGCGGAGCGCGCCAAGGCCGCCCGGCGCCGCAAGTCGAAGCGAGTGAAGTCGTCCCCCCAGGCCCAGGCCGACATGGCCAGGTCGGAGGAGCTGGCGGGCATCGCCGTACCCGTGTGGGAGGTGCGGCACGGCCACGCGCGGGAGCTGCCGGCGTATGTGACGGCGGGAGAGATCCCCCCGGTGGTCGACCGGATCGTGTCCCGGTTCGACGACTACGCCGACCGCTGGCACACGCTGCCGGTCGGAGGTTCGCTGACCCTGACGTGGTGACGCCGGCCCAGTCCGCCTACAGCGACCTCGCTCGTGCGATCGCCACGTGCTGCTGCTGGCCGCCGGACAGCTCGCCCGGCCGGGCCGCGGAAGGAACCGACTGGCAGCGGGCCTCGTCGCCGAAGCGGCCGGCCCCAGGACATACCACCCAGGATGGGGCGTCTACGTCATCATCCACACCTCGGGCCTGGGTCCGGACCGACGGCGTCTCGCACGACGAATCTGGCCGGTGGGATCCGCACGGAGAGCGGTAAGTCCTGCACGCCACCGTGACTTGACGCGCTGTCACCGAGTCGGCTGATGCCTCAGGCACTGTGGCCATACCCTGGGCATGGGGCTCCGCGACTGGGATGATGAGCGAGCTGGATGCGCCGATCCCCGCGGAGGGTGGCAGCTGATGAGAGCGTGCGTTGTCGGGGCCGGCCCCGGGGGAATCGTCACCGCCAAGGTGCTGCTGGAGAACGGCTTCGACGTCACGGTCTTCGACAAGTACCAGCAGGTCGGCGGGATATGGTCGTCAGAGGGCTGCTACGACGGGCTGGCCAACCAGTCCGCGCTCCGCATCTTCGAGTTCGCGGACCTGCCCAACCGCTTGCACTTCGCCAGTGCGGTGGACACGCAACGCTACCTGGAGAACTACGCCGGGACCTTCGGTGTGCTGGACCGCGTCCGACCCGGCACCGAGGTGGTCTCCATCCGGCCCGTGGAGGGGCCTGGGCGGGTGGGCGCCTCCGGCTGGTTGATCGACTCCCGGCCCGCTGGGGACAAGACGGCGGAGGTTCATCACGAGACATTCGACTACGTCGTTGTCGCCAGTGGGGCTCATCATCATGCACAAATGCCCGAGCTGCCCGGGCGTGAGCTGTTCCGCGGGACCGTGCTGCACTCCAACGAGGTGCGGGCCGGGACATTCGCCAGCCGGCGCGTGGTAGTCGTAGGCGGCGGCAAGTCCGCATTAGACCTGATCACCCGCGCCGCACGTGAGGCGACCTCGGCCACCCTCGTGCAACGCAAGGTGAACTGGATGGTCCCCGAGCGGTTCCTGCTCGGGCTGGTCGGCTACAAGTGGATCCTGTTCACCCGGCTCGGTGAGGCGCTCCTGCCCCGCTACCACGATCCTGCCTGCATCCGTCCGATCGACCGCATCGACGAGCGGGTCAAGCGGGCTCTGTGGTGGCTCATCACCCGCGACATGCTGATTTCCACCGGGCTGTACCGGCTGCCGAGGCAGCTGCGGCCCGCTCACGCGCTCCCCTTCCACCTGGCCCACGCGGGAGTGATGCCACGCGGCTACGCGCGGGCCGTCCGCCGCGGCCAGATCGCCCCCAAGGTCAGTGCTGTCGAGGCGTATACCGACAAGGGGCTGCGACTGGCGACCGGCGAGGAAGTGGCGGCGGATGTCATCGTGTTCGCCACGGGGCACCACAAAGTCTTCCCGTTCCTGGATTCGACAGTGCCAGTGCACGACTCCGCCGGGCGGCTGCGGCTCTACCGAGGCATCGTGCCACCCAGCGCCGACCGGCTGGGGTTCGTCGGTTTCCGGCAGGTCTTCAACAACATCATGGGCATGGAACTCACCGCGCACTGGCTGACCTGTTATTTCCGGGAGACGCTGCGCACCACCCCGGGCGAGCAGGAGATGCGGGAGGCCATCGACGCTCGCCTGGCCTGGCAGGAGAAGGTGCTGCCAGGCTCCGGCGGCTACGACTTCGGCCCCTACGACATCCACTGCGCGGACGAACTCCTGCACGACATGGGGTTGCCATCCCGCCGCGCCGGCAACCTGCTGGCCGAATACCTGCTTCCCGGCGGAGTCGCACACCGCTACGCGGGCCTGACGCGATCGAGTTCGGCGACAGCCGGCAACGGTTGACTCTCGGGCAACCCGAAACCCGATGCTGTTCCAGTGAGCAACGACAACCTCCTGAGCATCGGCGGCTTCGCACTCCTGAGTGGCCTGTCCATCCATGCCTTGCGGCACTATGACGAGGTCGGACTCCTGCCTCCAGCGGTGGTCGACCCGGACACCGGATACCGCCGCTACCGACCCGACCAGGTCCAGCGCGCCCGGCTGATCGGCGCCCTGCGCAAGGTCGACCTGCCGCTCGACGAAGTGCGCCAGGTCCTGGACGACCCGGACCCGATCACCCGCAAGGCCGTCCTGACCCGGCACCAGCAGGAGCTGGCGGAACGTGCTCACACCCTGTCCCGCATGGTCCACACCCTGGACCACTACATCGAACATGGAGTCGCTATGCCACAGGTGACCAGCCCGCGCATCGTCCAGGTGACCATCAACGTCCGCAGCCTCAGCGAGGCGAGAGCCTTCTACGAGCACGTGTTTGCGGCGGAGTTCAACGAGGAGATCTCCTCCTTCCAGATCGGGACCTGGCCCGGTGAGGAGTTCTTCCTGCTGACCGTCGCGCACGAGCCCAACCATCCTGGCCCCGCCGGCCCCTCACGGTTCGGTCTTCTGGTCGCCGACCTCGACACGGTCCACAAGCGGGCGCTTGACGCAGGCGCGGCCGAGATCGAGCCCCCTGCCGACAGGCCCTGGAAGCCGCGCTCTTCCTGCGTGGCCGACCCCAGCGGCAACCGCATCGACCTCTTCCAGAGCTGACACCGGGAACCGGAGGAGGAAGGGGCCCTGATGCCCCTCACCTGGACCCGCAGGACCTGATCCGCCCCGGTCGAGTAGCGGCAGCACTCCGGCCAAGGCATCCGACGATCGGCTCGTTCGCGCCCGCGACCTATGCCTCGCGCTGGACCTGCCCTTGATGCCCAAGCACGTCGAAGGCACCCGCGCGAAACTCAAGCGCCTGGTCAGCCTCGGATTCCTCGACGAGACCGAACCCGGACTGTTCGCACAGCCCGGCCCTCAAGCCCCGACAGCCCCCGCCGACCAGCAATCCTGATCCAGACCAACGGGCAAAACGTTAGAAGACTCGCTTATTGCCCGCTGAGCTCGCGCGTTGGCGTCAGGAACGAAGGGTGCGCAGGCCGGTGCGGATTTCGCTGACAAGGATCTCGGGCTGTTCCAAGGCCGCGAAGTGCCCGCCCTTGTCGGCCTCGCCGTAGTGGATCAGATTGCTGTAGGTGTCTTCGATCCAGCTACGTGGCACGCGTGGGATGTCCCTCGGGAAGACGGTCACCGCGACCGGAAGCGTCACCTTCGGGCCGGCGAAAGTGAGCGATTTGTTCTCCCAGTAGATGCGGCCGGACGACGCTGCGCTGTTGGTGAACCAGTAGAGGGATATCGCGTCGAGCATGTCGTCGAGGCTGAGAGCATCCTCGGCGAGCCCGTGGTTGTCGGTCTTGGACTGGAACTTCTCGTAGATCCAGGCCGCCTGGCCAGCGGGAGAGTCCGCCAGGGCGAAACCGACAGTCTCCGGCTTCGTGCCCTGAAGGTGGTTCGACCCACCGAGATCACCGGCGTAGAGGGCGAGGGTCTCCACGGCGTAGCGCTGTTCGGGCGACAAGGTGTCGGGTATCTGTGCGGGAAAGGCGTACTGGGTGTTCAGATGAATTCCGAGAAGCCCCTCAGGCTGCATGGCCCCCAGGGCGGTGGTGACGACGGCACCCCAATCGCCGCCCTGCGCGGCCCATCTCGTGTAGCCGAGTCGCTTCATCAGCTCCGCCCATGCGCTGGCGATGCGCGATACAGTCCACCCGGTCTCCGTGGGCTTCTGGGAGAACCCGAACCCGGGGAGCGACGGGACGACGACGTCGAATGAATCGGCGGCGTCTCCTCCGAACGAAACCGGATCGGTCAGCGGGCCGATCAGCTTCAGGAACTCGACGATCGAGCCCGGCCATCCGTGCGTGAGTATCAGCGGCATCGCGTGGGGATTCTTGGACCTGACGTGGATGAAGTGGATGTCCAGCCCATCAATCTCGGTCAGGAATTGGGGGAAGCGATTGAGGTCGGACTCGAAGCGCCGCCAGTCGTAGCCGCGCTCCCAGTAGTCGACCAGAGATCTGGCGTTCTCCACGCGAACCCCTTGCGACCAGTCGCCCACCGTTTCCGGATCCGGCCATCGAGTTCTGGCCAGTCGCTGCTTGACGTCGTCGATCTCCGATTCCGGGATCGAGACGGTGAACGGGCGGACGAGGGTCGAGGTGGGTGGCGTCGGTGCGGTCATTGCCTTCTTCTCTTCTCCTGAGCTTCGAAGTGCAGCTCAACTCTTCACTGCACACTGGTGTACAGCCAATCTCACTGTACACACGTGTGCAATACTGGCGCCATGTCCACCCAGTCCGCCCGTGTGCGCTCGATGATCGAGACCCGCAATCGCATCCTCGACGTCGCCCTCGATGTGCTGGGAGAGAACCCCGACGCCGGAATGGGCGACATCGCCTCCGCTGCCGGCGTCGTCCGTCGCACCGTCTACGACCACTTCCCCTCACGCCTCGACCTGGTTCGGACACTCACGGAACGGGCCGTCACCGAAGTGACAGCCGTGCTCACCGAAGCCAACGCCTCCGGCACGGAAGCGGACGCGACATGGGTCGAATTCATCGCCCGCGTCTGGCCGGTGGCGCACCGGTACCGAGTGCTGTTGGCGCTGCGCCGTGGCGAGTACGGCGAGGCGATCCACGGCCTGCTCGGGCCAGTCGATGAGCTCCTCGCCGATCTCGTGAAACGGGGCCAGGACAGCGACGTGTTCGCACAGCACCTGCCGGCGGGCATTCTGAGCCAGGTTGCCTACGGCGTCGTGTTCGCCATCGCGGACAGTGACCTGTCGAACGGGACCCTAGGCGCCCGAGCAGCGACGATCACGAGCCTGCTGATGCTGGGAGTTCCCGAGACGCGCGCAATCGCTCTCGTGGGCGACCAGCCCTGACCCGCAGCACTCGAGCGGAGCCACGGATCGTCCTGCCGGACACGACATCGTCACCGCACCCCGCCAAGAATCCGGTGAGAACAGTGTGATCGCGACGATGTCGACGGGTCTCTAGTCGAGGGTGTGTGCCGCTCAGCCCGGATCGCGCTCGCTGAGGTCAGAAAAACGCGCGGCCTTGCGCCGTTCGCGGTGTGCGCAGGTTGAGCCCGTTGGCACAGGCGGCGCTGTCGAACCAGGTTCGCCTGTTGTTCTTGGGTGGGGTCCGCGGCGCGTCCGGCCTTCTCGCGCACCATCATCCGCAGCACGTCGTTGATCCGCGCATCGAGACCATCGCGCTTCCACACGTCGAAGTAGTAGCGCACCGCGCCGGTCGGCGGCAGGTCGTGCGGCAACAGTTCCCACTGGCAGCCGGTCCGGTTCTGGTACCGCAGCGCGTTGACGATCTCCCGCATCTCGTAACGCCCCTGATGGCCGGAAACCGACGGATGCCGTGCCTTCCACGCGCCCGCAGGCACGACTCTTCCGGAGATGGAGCACCACCATGCGAGGAGAAATCCTCCACACCCCCGGCGACGTGCGTGTCGAAGATCAAGGACAGTCCTCCCCGGCTTCCATGCTCGTCCAGGGCACCGCGTCGGTGGCGCCCAGGGCGCCGGCGTCGCCAGACGCGTCACACCGGGGCTGTTGCGCCCTCCCAAGAGGAAGCCGTGCCTTCCAGACCACGAATCGGCGTCGTAGGCGCCGTACACGAAACGAGGAGACCCCCACATGCGTGGAGTAGTGATGTACACGGCCGGTGATGTCCGGGTGGAGGAGCGTGAGGAGCCGAAGATCATCGACCCCACCGACGCGATCGTCCGGCTGACCGCGACCTGTATCTGCGGGTCGGACCTGTGGCCCTACCGCGGGGTCGAGCCCGCCGACCACCAGGTCATGGGGCACGAGTACGTGGGCGTGGTCGAGGAAGTCGGCTCCGGGGTGAAGAACGTCAAGGTCGGCGACTTCGTCGTCGGGTCGTTCGTCATCTCCGACAACACCTGCGAGATCTGCCGCTCGGGCTACCAGTCCGGCTGCGTCCACAGGGAATTCGTGGCGCAGACGATCGGCACCCAGGCCGAGAAGGCCCGCATCCCCCACGCGGACGGCACCCTGGTGCCCACGCCAGGGCAGCCGGACCCGGAGCTGATCCCGTCGCTGCTGGCCGCGTCCGACGTGCTCGGCACCGGCTGGTTCGGTGCCGTCGCAGCCGAAGCCGGTCCCGGCAAGACGGTCGCGGTCGTCGGGGACGGTGCGGTCGGCCTGATGGCCATTCTCGCCGCCAAGCAGCTGGGCGCCGAGCGGATCATCGCGATGTCCCGCCACCCTGAGCGGCAGGAGCTGGCCCGGTTCTACGGCGCGACCGACATCGTCGAGGAGCGCGGTGAGGCGGGCGTGGCGAAGATCAAGGAACTCACGGGCGGGCTCGGGGCGCACTCGGTGGTCGAGGCCGTCGGGACCCAGGAGGCGACGATGCAGGCGATCGGCGCCACCCGTCCTGGCGGGCACATGGGCTTCGTCGGCGTCAACTACGACGTCTCGATCCAGGGGATCGACCTGTTCTTCGCCGGCATCCACGTACACGGCGGCCCCGCCCCGGTGCGCCGGTTCCTGCCCGATCTGATCCAGCTCATCTGGGACGGCAAGATCGACCCCGGCAAGGTCTTCGACCTCACCCTGCCGCTGGACCAGGCCGCGGAGGGCTACAAGGCGATGGACGAGCGGCGTGCCACCAAGGTGCTCCTCACGCTCTGACGCGCCTTCGCACGCCCTTGCGCCGCCGTGCTCGATCTCGCCGTCGAGCCCCACGATGGCCGATCGGTGCCGGCTCCGCATCGCTCCGGCGGACGAGGCGGCCCCGATGGCGCTCAGATCCTCGAGCGCGGGTACGCCCAAACCTGCGACCGGCAGGCCGACGCCGGTCGACTTGGGCTCATGGGGAGACCGTGTTGCGCTGCTTCTACGACTTCCACGCGGCGGAGGGCAAAGGCTCGCGGTCGCCGAGGAACTGCATTTCGGGCGGGCCGCGACCATCACGCTCGACCACTACGCCCACCTCATTCCGGAGGCAGCGGAGAAGGGACGCAGGGCGATCGATAGCCTGCTTGATGATCACGTGAACGCGAGTCCTGGCTGGAACTCCCCAGACCCCCAGGACAGTTCCTGAGCGCTGATCGGATGGACCGATGCGCGTAAACAGCGAGGTGAGACGCCAGATGTTCAGTACCCGGCCCACGCTCCAGGGCACCTTCGGCATGGTCTCCTCCACCCACTGGCTCGCCTCGCAGTCGGCGATGGCCGTGCTGGAGGGTGGCGGCAACGCCTACGACGCCGCGGTCGCCGCCGGTTTCGTACTCCATGTCGTCGAGCCACACCTCAACGGCCCCGGGGGTGAGGTACCGATCATCCTGGCGCCGACGGGCGGCGAGGTGCGCGTGCTGTGCGGGCAGGGCGTCGCGCCCGCCGGGGCCACCGTCGCCCACTACCGGTCACTGGGACTGGACCTCGTCCCGGGCACCGGGCCGCTCGCCGCCGCCGTGCCCGGCGCTTTCGACGCCTGGATGCTTCTCCTTCGCGACTACGGCACGAAGTCGCTCGCCGACGTCCTCGCGTACGCCATCGGGTACGCCGAGGACGGCCACGCGCCCGTGGAGCGCGTCTGCGAGACCGTGGAGACGGTCCGTGAGCTCTTCGAGACCGAGTGGACCTCGTCGGCGGAGGTGTATCTGCCAGAGGGCCGCTCCCCACGGCCGGGGGAGTTGCTTCGCAATCCGGCGCTGGCCGCCACATGGCGCCGCCTGATCGCCGAGGCGACCGAGGCGGGCGGCACGGACCGGGTCGCACAGATCGAGGCCGCACGGCAGATCTGGAGCCGCGGGTTCATCGCCGAGGCGCTCATACGGCAGGCGCAGCGCCCCACGATGGACACCAGCGGCACCCGGCACACCGGCACGCTCACCCTGGACGATCTCGCCTCCTGGTCCGCGTCGTACGAGGCGCCGGTGACGTACGACTGGCGCGGCTGGACGCTGTGCAAGGCGGGCAGCTGGAGCCAGGGGCCCGTCTTCCTGCAGCAGCTCGCCCTGCTCCCGCAGGAGCTGCCCGAATACGGCTCCGCCGACTACGTGCATCTGCTCATCGAAGGCTGCAAGCTCGCGATGGCGGACCGCGAGGCCTGGTACGGGGACGCGGCGGAGGTGCCCGTCGCCGAGCTGCTGTCCGACGCGTACAACGCGCGGCGGCGCGCGCTCATCGACGCCAAGGCCTCGCCCGAGCTGCGGCCGGGGAGTCCCGGCGGGCGCACCCCGAAGCTGAGCGAGCACGCGCGCGTGGTGGCCTCCGGAGAACCCGGCTTCGATGCGATGGGTCTCGCGGGGGCGGGCGTGGGCGAGCCGACCGTGGGCGGGAGCGGCCGCTCGCCCGTATCCGGCGCATCGTCCGTGCCCGGCGAACCGGATGTCGCACCGGACGGCGGCACCCGTGGCGACACCTGCCATCTCGACATCGTCGACCGCTGGGGCAACATGATCGCGGCCACGCCCAGCGGCGGCTGGCTGCAGTCCAATCCCGTCGTGCCCGAGCTGGGCTTCCCGCTCGGCACGCGCCTGCAGATGGCGTGGCTGGAGGAGGGCCTGCCGAACTCGCTCACGCCCGGCCGGCGGCCCCGTACGACGCTGACCCCGTCCCTCGCCCTGAAGGACGGGGTGCCGGTGATGGCGTTCGGAACGCCCGGCGGTGATCAGCAGGACCAGTGGCAGGTGCACTTCTTCCTGGCGGTGGCGCTGCGCGGGCCGGTGCGCGGCGGGCTCGACCTGCAGGGCGCCATCGACGCCCCGAACTGGCACAACGACAGCTTCCCCGGTTCCTTCTACCCGCGCGGGATGCGACCGGGCTCCGTCACCGTCGAGTCCCGTATGGACCCCGAGGTCGTCGAGGAGCTGAGGCGCCGCGGTCATGAGGTGACGGTGGGGGAGCCGTGGTCGGAGGGGCGGCTGTGCGCGGTGGCCAGGGACCCGGAGACCGGGATTCTGTCGGCGGCGGCCAATCCGCGCGGGATGCAGGGGTACGCCGTGGGGCGCTGAGGGGCGGCCTGAGCTGCGGAAGCCCGAGGACGAGGCGGCGGAGCGGGGCGGCTTTCATCCCGTTCACGGTGATTCCACCCCCTGTACACCGGGCCCGGCGGGCGATGTCAGTGGCGCATGCTCTCATGGACGCATGATTGATGACTTTCTCGTACACGGACTGACCCACGTCGAGGAGGTGGTCCGCAAGGCGGCCGCCGTCGAGATCGTGCCTCGCTTCCGGCAGCTCGCCGCGCACGAGATCGTCGAGAAGAGCGGGCCGCACGACCTGGTGACCGTGGCGGACCGGCTGGCCGAGGAGTTCCTGACGACAGCGCTCACCGAGCTGCTGCCGGGCTCGGTGGTCGTCGGCGAGGAGGCGGTGCACGCGGACCCGACGACGTACGAGGCGATACGCGGCGAGGCGCCGGTGTGGATCGTCGACCCGGTCGACGGGACGCGGCAGTTCGTGCAAGGGGACCCCGGGTTCTGCACGCTCGTCGCGCTTGCGCTGGGCGGCGAGGTGATCGCCTCGTGGACGTATGCGCCGGCGCTCGACGAGCTGGCCGTGGCTGTTCGCGGGCAGGGTGCCGTGCTCAACGGCGAACCGCTGCGGGCCGGTTCGCCCGCCGCGGGTCAGGCGCTGCAGGTGGCCACGTCCCACCCGGACTACACCACGCCCGAGCAGAAGCAGGACCTGCTCGGGCTGCGCGTGGAGGGCGTGGACCCGCGGCCGTGCGGCTCGGCCGGGCTGGAGTATCTGGCCGTCGCCCGCGGTGAGGTGGACGCCGTGGCCTTCTCATGGGAGGCCGCCTGGGACCACGCCGCCGGGGTGCTGCTCGTGGAGGAGGCGGGCGGTGCGCATCTGACGCGTGCGGGCGAGCCGTTCCGGATAACCGGGGGCAATGCGCTGCCGTTCACGGCCGCGCGAGACGCGGCCACGGCTCGCCGGGTTGCGGGGTTGCTCTCGGGCGGAGCCTGATCTGAAGGCGTGCCCGAGCGTCCTCGAAGTCGAACCGCACAGTGGTCACCTCCAGCTCGACCTCCGTGCCGACGGGCGGCCAGTCGTCGGCATCGCGCGGCAGCCACGGCATGTCGATGAAGCCGTCGAACGGCAGCCCGATGTCGACGAACAGACCCGTGACGCCGGGCGGCCAGGGGGTCGGGGCGATTTCGCCGATCATGCGGGCGCCCGCAGGCAGCGGTCCGCTGTCGTACGGCGGCGCCTCGCAGTGGCGATACCAGCGGGCGTGCCGCCAGGCGTCGGCGAACTCCTCCTCCGTCACCGGCTCCGCATCCGGCGTCTCCTCCGCGGGCCCCTCGGCCAGGACGCCGTACACGGCCTCGTAGAGCTGCACGCCCAATGGGCCGAACTCCTCGCGGACCAGACCCAGTTCGGTCTGGGAAGCGGCGGTGACGGGAACACGGGCAGAGCCCGCGAAGGAGACCTGGCGCATCGGCCAGCCGTCCGGCGCGGTCTCGAACCAGTACGTGGTCTCGTCCTCGTCGGGCCAGACACGAAAGCGGCGCCCCACCATCCGGCCGAGACTACCAACGGCCGCCGGGCCGGCTCCCCGAGCCTGGCCGGGCCGGATTCGAGCCTGGCCCGGCTCGCTGCAAGGCTGGCCGGCTCCCTTGCTTTCAAGGCAGGCCGGGCTGGCTGCCAACTCCCCGTCGGGCTGTCAGAGGCGCGGCATATCCTGTGGTTGCAGTGGCCGTCGGCTGACAAGGGAGTCCGAAGGTGCCGTCGATGCTCGATGCCGTCGTCGTGGGTGCGGGGCCGAATGGACTGACCGCCGCCGTCGAGCTGGCCCGCCGCGGCTTCTCCGTCGCCGTCTTCGAGGCGCGGGACACGGTGGGCGGGGGAGCGCGGACCGAAGAGCTCACGCTGCCCGGTTTCCGGCACGACCCCTGCTCCGCCGCCCACCCGCTGGGGATCAACTCGCCCGCGTTCAAGGCGATGCCCCTCGAGCGGTACGGCCTGGAGTGGCTCCATGCCCCGCTGCCCATGGCACACCCCTTCCTGGACGGCACGGCCGCGGTGCTGTCACGCTCCGTCGCCGAGACGGCCGCGTCGTTCGGCCCGCGCGACGCCGGGACGTACCGCAGGCTGGTCGCCCCCTTCACCAGCAGGTGGGACACCCTCGCCCGCGACTTCATGTCGCTGCCGCTGACCGCGCTCCCACGCGACCCGGTCACCCTGGCCCGCTTCGGACTCGTGGGCCTGCCGCCGTCGACGTGGCTGATGCGCCGGTTCCGCGACGACCGGGCGAAAGCCCTGTTCGCAGGGCTCGTCGCGCATGTCATCGCGCCGCTCGACGGCCTCGCCACCGGCGCCGTCGGCCTCGTCTTCGCGCTGGCCGCGCACGCGGGCGGCTGGCCGGTCGCTCGCGGCGGCTCCCAGTCGATCGCCGACGCCCTCACCGCGTACCTGAAGGACCTCGGCGGCCTCGTGTACACGGACTACGAGGTCAAGCGCCTGGACGACCTGCCGCCCGCGCGCGCGTACGTCTTCGACACCTCGCCCGCCGCGCTCGCCCGGATCGCCGGGCTGGGGCGGGCCTACGAGCGTTATCGGTACGGCGCCAGCGTATTCAAGATCGACTATGCGCTGGACGGGCCGGTGCCGTGGACCGCCGAGGAGCCGCGCCGCGCCGGGACGGTGCAGGTCGGAGCCGGCATCCAGGAGATCGGGGCGGCCCTGCGTGCGGCGTCCCGAGAAGGCCGGGCACCGGATCCGCCGTTCCTGATCACGGTGCAGCCGAGCCTCGCCGACCCGTCCCGCGCACCCGCCGGAAAGCACGTCTTCTGGGCGTACGGTCATGTGCCGAACGGCTGGGACGGCGACCTGACGGACGCCGTCGAGCGGCAGCTGGAGCGGTTCGCCCCAGGCTTCCGCGATCGCGTCCTGGCGCGCGCCACGGCGGGCCCGCCCGAGCTCGCCGCACGCAACCCGAACTACGTCGGCGGCGACATCGCATGCGGCGCCGCCTCCGGCCTGCAGCTGCTGCTCCGCCCCAAGCTCTCCCTCTTCCCGTACAACACCCCGCACCCGGCGATCTTCATCTGCTCGTCGGCGACACCGCCCGGGCCCGGAGTGCACGGGATGTCGGGGCACAATGCGGCGAAGGCGGTGTGGCGGCGACTGCGGCAGAGAGCGTGACCTCCGGGCCTCCGGGCCTCCGGGCCTCCGGGACGGGGCGCGCACGGCGTCACGTCTGCCGATCTTCTGCGGTCTGCTGACCTACGGAAATCGGCTGGCCCTCGGGCCCTGCCGACCCCCGCGCCGCTCCGTACGATGGGTGATATGACCGCCATCACCCTGGTACAGGGGGACATCACCGAGCAGACGGTCGACGCCATCGTCAACGCCGCGAACTCCTCACTGCTCGGCGGCGGGGGTGTCGACGGAGCGATCCACCGGCGGGGCGGGCCCGCGATCCTCGAGGAGTGCCGCAAGCTGCGGGCCTCCGTGTACGGCGGAGGGCTGCCCACCGGCCGGGCAGCCGCTACCACGGCGGGGCAGCTGCACGCCGCTCACGTGATCCACACGGTGGGCCCCGTCTGGTCCCACGGCGAGGACCGTTCCGCGCTGCTGGCCTCCTGCTATCGGCAGTCCCTGCGCATCGCCGCCGAGCTGGGCGCTCGGACCGTCGCCTTCCCCGCGATCTCCACCGGACGCTACGGCTGGCCGCTGGACGACGGGGCCCGCATCGCCATCCGCACCGTGCGGGAGGCCGCCGCGCCGCCCGTCGAGGAGGTGAGGTTCGTCCTCTTCGACAAGGAGGCGTACGAGGCGTTCGAGGCGGCGCTCGCGGAGCCGGCGAAGAGCTGAGCGCGGCGCTGGCCGAGCCGGCGAAGAGCTGACCGCGGCGCTCGCCGAACCGGCGAAGAGCTGACGCGACTCAGCCGCGGGCCGCGGGGCCGGACCAGGCCCACGGGCCGAGCGCGCCAAGCATGAGACGCGCGCCCCTCAGGCATCCGGAGGGAAGCGCGCCCCCAGGCAGCGCAAGGTTGATGTCGGATTTCCGCCAGCTCCGCCCGACACCGTGCACCATCCTTGAGCCATGCACACCGATACCGAGCGCTGTCTGCGCGCCGTGCAGGCCAAGGAGGCCCGCTTCGACGGGTGGTTCTTCACGGCCGTACTGACCACGGGGATCTACTGCCGCCCGAGCTGCCCGGTCGTGCCGCCCAAGCCGCAGAACATGAGGTTCTACCCGTCCGCCGCCGCCTGCCAGCAGGCCGGATTCCGCGCCTGCAAACGCTGCCGCCCCGACACCAGCCCGGGCTCGCCCGAGTGGAACCAGCGCGCCGACCTCGTGGCCCGCGCCATGCGGCTCATCGGCGACGGCATCGTCGACCGTGAAGGTGTCCCCGGGCTCGCCGCCCGCCTCGGCTACAGCACCCGGCAGATCGAGCGGCAGCTGCTCGCCGAGCTGGGTGCCGGCCCCCTCGCGCTCGCCCGGGCCCAGCGCGCCCAGACCGCCCGCCTGCTCGTCGAGACGACCGCGCTGCCCATGGCGGAGATCGCCTTCGCCGCGGGTTTCGCCTCGATCCGCACCTTCAACGACACCGTACGAGAGGTCTACGCGCTAGCCCCGAGCGAGCTGCGCACCCGGGCCCTGAGGGGCACCCAGAGGACGAACGGAACGGGCACCCCGGGCGCGCTCACCCTGCGGCTGCCGTTCCGCGCGCCGCTCAATCCCGACAACCTCTTCGGCCACCTCGCCGCGACCGCCGTACCTGGCGTGGAGGAGTGGCGAGACGGCGCCTACCGGCGCACGCTCCGCCTCCCCTACGGGCACGGAATCGCCGCGCTCACCCCCGCCCCCGACCACATCGGCTGCCGCCTGACCCTCACCGACCTGCGCGACCTGCCCGTCGCCATCAGCCGCTGCCGCCGCATGCTCGACCTCGACGCCGACCCGGTCGCCATCGACGACCTGCTCCGCACGGACCCGCTGCTCACGCCGCTCGTCGACAAGGCGCCGGGCCGGCGGGTGCCGCGCACCGTCGACGAGGCCGAGTTTGCGGTGCGCGCGGTGCTCGGCCAGCAGGTCTCCACGGCTGCCGCACGAACCCACGCGGCCAGGCTGGTCGTCGCCCACGGCGAGCCCGTCGACGACCCCGAGGGCGGCCTCACCCACCTCTTCCCGTCACCCGAAGCGCTGGCCGCGCTGGACCCCGAGTCACTCGCCCTGCCGCGGAGCCGCCGCACCACGCTCACCACGCTTGTCCACCAACTAGCCGCAGAAGAGCTGCGGTTGGGTGCCGACAGCGACTGGGACGAGGCCCGCGTACGGCTCGCCGCGCTGCCCGGGTTCGGACCCTGGACCGTCGAGGCCATCGCCATGCGCGCCCTCGGCGACCCGGACGCCTTCCTCGCCACCGACCTCGGAATGCGGCGCGCCGCCCAGGAACTGGGCCTGCCGTCCACTCCGGCCGCGCTCACCGCCCGCGCCGCGGCCTGGCGCCCATGGCGGGCCTACGCGGTCCAGTACTTGTGGGCCACCGACGACCACCCGATCAACTTCATGCCCATGTAGGGCAGTTACGAAAAAGGATGTACGAACACATGTCACCGAGCAACCGTCAGCACACCGTCATGGACAGCCCCTACGGCCAGCTCACCGTCGTCCTCACCGACGGCGTCCTGTCCGGCCTCTATATGACCGGCCAGCGCCACCGCCCGCCCGAGGAGAGTTTCGGCGACCGCGACGACACCGCCTTCGCCTTCGCGGAGATCGCCACCCAGCTGAAGGCCTACTTCGCAGGCGAGCTGAAGGAGTTCACGCTCCCCCTCCACCTCCACGGAACGCCCTTCCAGCGCACCGTCTGGGAGCAGCTCCGGAAGATCCCGTACGGCGAGACCCGCTCCTACGGCGAACTCGCCCACGAACTCGGCAACCCCAAGGCCTCCCGCGCGGTCGGCCTCGCCAACGGCCGCAACCCCGTCGGCATCATCGTGCCCTGCCACCGAGTGGTCGGCGCGGACGGCAGCCTGACGGGCTACGGCGGCGGCCTGGAACGCAAGCAGCAGCTGCTGGACTTCGAGCGGGGCGCCGGACTGTTCTGATCGTGGACCGCGGATCATCCCCGGTCAGTGGGACAGGGACTCATCCCCGGTCAGTGGGACAGGGACTCATCCCCGGTCAGTGGGCCAGGCTCCGCAGCAACTCCGGCAGCGCCGTCCCGATCGGCTCCCGGACGACCTCGTCGGCCTGGTCGTCGTACGGCGTCGGCTCGGCGTTGACGATGATCAGCCGTGCGCCGTGGTCGGCGGCGAGACCGGCGAGACCCGCGGCGGGCTGCACCTGCAGAGTCGTCCCGACCGCGATGAACACCTGGCACGCCTTGGTGATGGCGACCGCCTGGCCCAGTACCTCCGGATCGAGCCGCTCGCCGAACATGACCGTCGCGGACTTGAGGATCCCGCCGCAGTCCAGGCACGACGGGTCCTCCTCACCCGCGGCGACCCGCGCGAGCGCGTCCTCCATCGAGGAGCGGGCGCCGCACCCGGTGCACATCACGGACCGCGCGGTCCCGTGCAATTCGAGGACCTTGCGGTCCGGCAGCCCGGCGAGCTGGTGCAGCCCGTCGACGTTCTGTGTGATGACCCGCACCGGCACCCCGGAACGCTCCAGGTCGACCACCGCCAGGTGTGCGGCGTTCGGCTGGGCCTGCAGGGTCCGGTTCTTGCGCCGCATCTGCCATGAACGGCGGCGGATCTCCGGATCCGCCATGTAGTACTCGTACGTGACGAGCTTCTCGGCCTCCGGATCCCGCCGCCACAGCCCGTTCGGCCCGCGGTAGTCCGGGATGCCGGAGTCGGTGGAGATACCGGCGCCGCTGAGGATGGCGACGAGAGGCTTGTCCATGCCGTCGAGCCTAGGCCGCGGGGCCCACGGCGGCGAACCGATATCCCAGGTCCCGCAGCGCGGGACTCCGTACCGCCGTCGTCACATCGCAGGCCGGCCGTTCTCCAACTCGGCCGTGCCGGTGCCCTCCTCCAGTACGTCGAGTGCGGCGAGCACCCGGAGGCTCAGCGTGCCGTGCAGGTACTGCTGGATCTCGGCACGTGGCACCAGCCGCCAGGACAGCAGCTCCTCCTCCTGCAGCCGGATCGACTTGAGCTGTTCCTCGGCGAGCACGCCGCCGTCGTACACATAGGCCACGATCGGCGGGCGCCCCGTGCCCAGCACCCAGTCCACCGCGAGCAGCCGCCCGAGCTCGACGTCCAGGCCGATCTCCTCCAGCGTTTCGCGCCTGGCGCCCTGCCGCGGGCTCTCACCGGCGTCGGATTCGATGGTTCCGCCGGGCAGCGCCCAGCCCTCGCGGTAGTTGGGCTCGACGACCAGTACGCGCCCTTCGGCGTCACGGAAGAGGGCGGCGGCGCCGGCGAGGACGCGGGGGAGGCCGGCGATGTAGGTGGCGTAGTCCGGAGTGGTCACCAGGGAAGGGTAACCAGCGCGGGCGCCTCCCACCCGCGGCTTCAACCCGGTGTACGTCAGGTGTTCTGCGCGGCCAGCAGTACCGTGCGCTCAGCCAGTTCGCTGATACGCGCCCCGTCGAAGCCGAACACGGCGCTGCGTACGGTGTCCTCCAGCGGTTCCTTCCACTGGGGCGGGATCGCGGCGGCTCCGCACAGCACGCCCGCGACGGAACCGGCGGTCGCGCCGTTGGAGTCGGTGTCGAGGCCGCCGCGCACCGTCAGAGCGATGGTGCGGGTGAAGTCGCCGTCTCCGTACAGGAGTCCGGCGGTGATGACGGCGGCGTTGGGGATCGCGTGGATCCAGTTGAGCCCCGCCGTCTCCTCCTGGACCGCGTCGAGTGTGTCCTCCCAGCCGAGCCGCGAGTCGTGCAGCGAGATGACGCGTCGTACCGTCCGGGCGAGACGGCTGCTCGCCGGGATCACGGTGAGCGCGGTGTCCACCGCGGCCCGCACCGTCGGCGCCGTGAACGCGGCGGACACCAGCGCCGCCGCCCACATCGCGCCGTACACGCCGTTGCCGCTGTGGGACAGCACCGCGTCGCGGCGGGCGAGCGATGCCGCGCGGCGCGGGGCGCCCGGGCAGGTCCAGCCGAAGACGTCGGCGCGGATGAGTGCGCCGATCCACTCCTGGTAGGGATTGTCGTAGGTCGCGGTCAGCGGCGGCTTCAGGCCGTTCGCGAGGTTGCGGTACGCGGCCCGCTCCGCGGTGAACGTCTGGAGATACGGGAGCCGCAGCAGCCACAGTTCGCCCACCTGTTCGGTGGTGAAGCCGAAGCCGTGGGTTTCCAGCAGGTCCAGGCCGAGGATCGCGTAGTCCACGTCGTCGTCCCGGCAGCTGCCGTGGATACGGCCCCGTACGCACGAGCGCCACTCGGGGCGCAGCGCGAACCCGTCGGACTCGGACACGGGTTCCGGCAGATAGTCCGTGAGGGGAAGGGCGGCTGCCCGTGTGAGATAGCCGTCGATGCGCTCGCGTGTCCAGTGGTCGCCCTGCTCCACCGGCTTGCCGAGCATGTTGCCCGCGATCCGGCCGAGCCAGCCGCCGAGGATCCGGTCGTCGAGTGCCGTGCCCACATCCGTGCCCACATGCGTGTCCACAGAGGTCATGCCTCCGGTTTACCCATTCCCGGGCGCTTTCGCGCGGCCGATGCCGGGCCGGGGCCAACACCACCTGACGCGGGCCATGGGCAGCGGGCCCCGCCGCCGGTTAAGGTCGCAGCGGCGCGACTGCCCTGCGTGAGCAGCAGGGCCCGGAAGCAAGGGGATGCAACGGTGGCGGACGCTGCACGGACGGCAGCGGGCAAGGCACAGGCGACGGGCCCGTCGGGGTCGTCGGGGAAGTCCGGCCAGGTCGGACGCGTGCTGATAGCCGCAGACAAGTTCAAGGGATCACTCACGGCCGTGGAGGTCGCCGAGCGTGTCGCGGCCGGCCTGCGCCGCGTCGCTCCATGGGTGGAGGTCGAGGCGCTGCCGGTGGCCGACGGCGGCGACGGTACGGTCGCGGCCGCCGTCGCCGCCGGATTCGAGCGCCGGGAGGTACGGGTCACCGGGCCGCTCGGCGACCAGGTCACGGCGGCGTACGCGCTGCGCGAGGGGACCGCCGTGGTCGAGATGGCGGAGGCCAGCGGGCTCCAGTGGCTGCCGGACGGCGTCTTCGCGCCGTTGAGCGCGACGACGTACGGCTCCGGGGAGCTGATCCGCGCGGCCCTCGACGCCGGGGCCCGCACCATCGTCTTCGGCGTCGGCGGCAGCGCCACCACCGACGGGGGCGCGGGAATGCTGGCCGCGCTCGGGGCGCGGTTCCTGGACGCTGACGGGGAACCCGTCGCGCCGGGCGGCGGGCCGCTGCGGGGGCTGGCCTCCGCGGATCTGTCCGGCCTCGATCCGCGCATCGCCGATGTCGACGTGGTGCTCGCCAGCGACGTCGACAACCCGCTGACCGGGCCTACGGGGGCGCCCGCGGTGTACGGGCCGCAGAAGGGGGCGAGCCCGGAGGACGTGGCCACGCTTGACGCTGCGCTCGGCCATTACGCCGCGGTCCTGGAGAAGGCGATCGGCCCGAAGGCTGCGGAGTACGCGCAGTCGCCGGGGGCGGGGGCCGCGGGGGGTATCGGATACGGGGCTCTCGTCGGGTTCGGGGCGAGCTTCCGGCCCGGTATCGAGGTCATGCTGGACGTTCTCGGCTTCGCGCCCGCACTGGAACGCGCCGCCCTCGTCATCACGGGGGAGGGCTCGCTGGACGAGCAGACCCTGCACGGCAAGGCCCCGGCGGGCGTCGCCGCGGCGGCGCGTGCGGCGGGCAAGGAGGTCGTGGCGGTCTGCGGCCGCCTTGCGCTCCGGCCTGAGGCGCTGGGCCGGGCAGGCATCCGTCGGGCGTACGCGCTCACGGACGTGGAACCGGACGTCGCCCGCTGCATCGCCGAGGCGGGGCCGATTCTGGAGACGGTGGCGGAGCGGATCGGCCGCGACTTCCTGACGTGATGGGCTCCGCCCACGGTGGGTGACGCCTCCGGGCGGGTGGCCCCGTCCTCTGTGTGGTGCCTCCAGCCGGGGTGGCTCCGCCCTCGCTGCGCGGTACCGCCGACCGAGTGGCGTCTGCGGCCCGTGGCCGGTACGCCACCCGCCGGTGGGTGGGGCGGGGCCGCGCCGGGATCACCGTGCGTCGCGTATGGCCAGAGCGCGGGGTTCCAGTGGCCCGCCCCGGTCAGCGGCACCGAAAAAACGGGTGTGGCCCGAGCCAGAAGGCTCGGGCCACACCCGTTTGCGTACCGTTAGGGCAGCTGCGCTGCCCTGGCCTCACGCCGGTTGTCCCGGAAGTTGTTCACCCTCCGAGCCGTGGCGAAGAGGGGAATCACCGCGCCCAGCACGAGCTGGAGGGAGCAGCCGGTCTGGAGGAGCAGCTGGCCCCCCGGCGCATCGAACGCCCAGGCCGTCAGCAGACCCATGCTGAGGACGATCCACGAGAGCATCGCCACCGCGAGGCGCCCCCGCGGCTTCGGGTACTCGACCCGGCTCACCATGAGCCAGGCCGTCCCGAGGATCGCCATGAGCGTGGCGACGAACGGCAGCTCGAGCAGAACGATCGAGACGACGGTCAGCGCACCGAACGGCGACGGCATGCCCTGGAACGTGCCGTCCTTCACCGTCACGCACGAGAATCTCGCGAGGCGGAGGACGACTGCCAGGAGGACGACGATCGCCCCGACCGCCGCCACCCGCTGGTGCGCGTCGTCCGCGACCATGCCGTAGACGAGGACGAAGTACGCAGGCGCCAGCCCGAAGCTGATCAGGTCGGAGAGGTTGTCCAGCTCCGCACCCATCGGCGACGAGCGGAGCTTTCGTGCCACCAGTCCGTCGAACAGGTCGAAGACCGCCGCGCACAGCATGAGGATCACGGCCGTGGCCGCGCTGTGCCGGGCCATGCCCGACTCCTGGCTGCCCGTGAGGTGCGGGATCAGGATGCCGGTGGTGGTGAAGTACACCGCCATGAAGCCGCACGTGGCGTTGCCGAGCGTGAGGGTGTCCGCTATCGACAGGCGCAGCGACAGCGGCATCTCTTCCGCGTCGTCGTCCACCTCGTCGGCCTCCGGCACCCAGCCGGGCTTGGTATGGGGATCAATCACGGTCAATGCGAGTCACCCCAGCCACGGTCTTCTGGCCGACCTCGACCGCGACCTCGACGCCCTCGGGCAGGTAGATGTCGACGCGCGAGCCGAACCGGATCAGACCGATCCGCTCGCCCTGCTCGACCTTCGTGCCCTGCGGGATGTAGGGGACGATGCGGCGGGCGACCGCACCGGCGATCTGCACCATCTCGATGTCGCCGAGCTCGGTGTCGAAGTGCCAGACGACGCGCTCGTTGTTCTCGCTCTCCTTGTTGAACGCCGGCACGAACCCACCGGGGATGTGCTCGACCGACGTCACTGTGCCCGCGAGGGGTGCGCGGTTGACGTGGACGTTCAGCGGGCTCATGAAGATCGCGACGCGGGTGCGTCCGTCCTTCCACGGCATGATGCTCTGCACCACGCCGTCGGCCGGGGAGATGACGCGGCCCGGAGCGATCTCACGCTCCGGGTCGCGGAAGAACCACAGCATGCCCGCCGCGAGAGCGGTGGCGGGCACGGCGACGGCGGCCGCGCTCCTGGAGCGGCGCGACCGGGCCAGGCTCAGGGCAGCGGTGGCGACGGTCGGCAGGAGCCACGGCGATGCTCCGCGCGCGAGGCGTACGCCGGCGAGGCTGTCGCGAGGTGCAGAGGTTTGGCTGTGGGGCATGGATGACCTTCGTAGCGGATGATGCCGCGCTGTTGACGGGGGACGGCGGCTTTCCGGGATCGTATCGGTTACGGCCCGCAACTGGGCAAGCCGTGAAGCCGAGTCGACGGCCGAAGTGCGCTGACGGGGTGTGATCTTCTTCTCGAAGAAAACACCCCGTACTCGGACATCTAACCCTGGAACCGGTACTCTTCGAGCAGCCTACGCCCGATGATCATTTTCTGGATCTCAGCAGTACCTTCGCCGATCAGCAGCATCGGCGCCTCCCGGTAGAGACGCTCGATCTCGTACTCCTTGGAGAAGCCGTAGCCGCCGTGGATCCGGAAGGCGTCCTCCACAACCTCTTTGCAGTATTCGGAGGCGAGGTACTTCGCCATTCCTGCTTCAAGGTCGTTTCGTTCCCCGGAGTCCTTTTTGCGAGCTGCGTTGACCATCATGGCATGGGCCGCCTCGACCTTGGTAGCCATCTCGGCCAGCTTGAACTGGATGGCCTGGTGCTGGGCGATCGGCTTTCCGAAAGTGTGACGCTGCTGGGCGTAAGCGACACCCAGCTCGAATGCACGCTGTGCGACACCACAGCCACGAGCCGCTACATTCACGCGGCCGACCTCGACGCCGTCCATCATTTGGTAAAACCCTCGGCCGGTGGTGCCGCCGAGTACACGATTGGCCGGAATACGCAGGCCGTCCATGATGAGCTCTGTCGTGTCGACGCCCTTGTAGCCCATTTTGTCGATCTTCCCGGGGATGGTGAGGCCGGGGCGGACCTCTCCGAAACCGGGCTCCTTCTCGACGAGGAAGGTCGTCATCGACTTGTGCGGGGCCGTGCCCTCGGGGTGGCCTTCGTCACTCTTGCAGAGGACCGCCACCAGAGTCGACGTTCCGCCGTTCGTGAGCCACATCTTCTGACCGTTGAGGACGAAGTCGTCGCCGTCCCGCGTCGCCTTCGACGTGATCGCCGAGACGTCCGAGCCGAGGCCCGGTTCGGACATCGAGAACGCACCGCGCACCTCGCCCGCCGCCATGCGGGGCAGGAAGTACTCCTTCTGCTCCTGCGTGCCGTGCTGCTTGAGCATGTACGCCACGATGAAGTGCGTGTTGATGATGCCGGAGACGGACATCCAGCCGCGCGCTATCTCCTCCACACACAGTGCGTAGGTGAGCAGCGACTCGCCCAGACCCCCGTACTCCTCGGGGATCATCAGGCCGAAGAGACCCAGCTCCTTGAGGCCGTCGACGATCGCTTGCGGGTACTCGTCGCGGTGCTCCAGCTCGGTGGCGACCGGGAGGATCTCCTTGTCCACGAAGTCGCGGACGGTGGAGAGGATCTCCTGCTGGATGTCGGTGAGACCGGCGGTCTGGGCGAGTCGCGCCATGGCTACTTCTCCTGTGACTTGAGCTCGGGGCGGCCGGGCTGCTCGCCGCCGCGCTCCTTGATGTACGTCTCGGTGGGGACCATCACCTTGCGGCGGAACACGCAGACGAGCGTGCCGTCCTGCTTGTAGCCCTTGGTCTCGACGTAGACGATGCCGCGGTCCGACTTGGACTTCGACGGGGTCTTGTCGAGGACCGTCGTCTCGCCGTAGATCGTGTCGCCGTGGAAGGTCGGCGCCACGTGCTTCAGGGACTCGATCTCCAGGTTGGCGATCGCCTTGCCCGACACGTCCGGCACGGACATGCCCAGCAGCAGCGAGTAGATGTAGTTCCCGACGACGACGTTCTTCCCGAAGTCCGTCGTCTTCTCCGCATAGTTGGTGTCCATGTGGAGCGGGTGGTGGTTCATCGTCAGGAGACAGAACAGGTGGTCGTCGTACTCGGTGACCGTCTTCCCGGGCCAGTGCTTGTAGACCGCCCCGACCTCGAACTCCTCGTAGGTGCGTCCGAACTGCATGATCCCTACGCCTCCGGGGCCTCGAACTTGGAGGTGCGCTGCATGCCCGCCGCGCGACCCTTGCCCGCGATGACCAGCGCCATCTTGCGGCTGGCCTCGTCGATCATCTCGTCGCCGAGCATCGCGGAGCCCTTCTTGCCGCCCGCCTCGGACGTGCACCACTCGTACGCGTCAAGGATGAGCTCCGCGTGGTCGTAGTCCTCCTGCGAGGGCGAGAAGACCTCGTTGGCCGCGTCGACCTGGCCCGGATGCAGCACCCACTTGCCGTCGAAGCCGAGAGCCGCGGCGCGGCCTGCGACCTCGCGGAAGCCGTCCACGTTCTTGATCTGCAGGTAGGGGCCGTCGATCGCCTGGAGGTTGTTGGCGCGCGCGGCCATCAGGATCTTCATCAGGATGTAGTGGTACGCGTCCGCCGGGTAGCCGGGCGGCTGCTCGCCCACGACCAGCGACTTCATGTTGATGGACGCCATGAAGTCGGCCGGGCCGAAGATGATCGTCTCGATGCGCGGGGACGCCGTGGCGATCTCGTTGACGTTGTTCAGGCCCTGGGCGTTCTCGATCTGCGCCTCGATGCCGATCTTGCCGACCTCGAAGCCCATCGTCTTCTCGATCTGGGTCAGGAGCAGGTCCAGGGCGACGATCTGCTGGGCGTCCTGCACCTTCGGCAGCATGATGCAGTCGAGGTTCTGGCCCGCGCCCTCGACGACCGTGACGACGTCTCGGTACGTCCAGTGGGTGGTCCAGTCGTTGACGCGCACGACCCGCGTCTTGCCGGTCCAGTCGCCCTCGTTCAGGAACTTCACGATGGTGTGCCGGGCCTCGGGCTTGGCCAGTGGCGCGCACGCGTCCTCCAGGTCCAGGAAGACCTGGTCGGCAGGCAGGCCCTGGGCCTTCTCCAGGAAGCGGGGGTTGCTTCCCGGCACCGCGAGACACGAGCGGCGGGGGCGCAGCCGGTTCACCGGCGTCGCGGGCGTTGTCATGCGGGGACCTCCAGAGGGTCGAGCTTGTTCGCTTTCCGGATCTCGTCGACGATGCGGCCGATGATTCCGGTGATGTCGAAGTCCTTCGGGGTGAAGACCGCGGCCACGCCCGCAGCCCTGAGCTGTTCGGCGTCGCCATTGGGGATGATCCCACCGGCGATGACAGGTATATCTGTGGCACCGGCCACACGAAGCCGTTCCAGCACGTCCGGGACCAGCTGGGCGTGCGAGCCGGAGAGGATCGACAGGCCGACGGCGTGCACGTCCTCGGCGAGGGCCGCGTCCACGATCTGCTCCGGGGTGAGCCGAATGCCCTGATAGACCACCTCGAAGCCGGCGTCGCGGGCCCGCACGGCGATCTGCTCGGCGCCGTTGGAGTGCCCGTCCAGGCCCGGCTTGCCGACCAGGAAGCGCAGTTTGCCCACGCCCAGGTCCCGCGCTGTCAGGTCGACCTTGCGGCGGACCTCACTCAGCGCCGAGCCCTCCTCGGCGGGCATCGCCACCGGCGCCGAAGAGACCCCGGTCGGCGCCCGGAACTCGCCGAACACCTCGCGCAGCGCCCCGGCCCACTCGCCGGTCGTGACGCCGGCGCGGGCGCACTCCAGGGTGGCCTCCATGAGGTTGCCGGTGCCCTTGGCGGCCTCCTTCAGGCGCTCCAGCGCCTTGCAGGGGCGGGGGTGGTTGAAGGGTGGCTGGTAGCGGGTGTCGCGCCAGTTCTGCAACGCGGAGATGACGCGGGCCTCGACAGCTGGATCGACCGTCTGGATGGCTGTGTCGAGATCGGCGGTGAGCGGATTGGGCTCGGTCGTCTCGAAGATGTTGACACCGACGATCTTCTCCTGCCCGGACTCGATACGGGCGCGGCGTTCGGCGTGCGAGGAGACCAGCTGCGACTTGAGGTAGCCGGACTCGACGGCGGCCATCGCGCCGCCCATCTCCTGGATCCGCTCGATCTCGGCGAGTGACTCCTCGACGAGCTTCGCGACCTTCGCCTCGATGACGTGCGAGCCCTCGAAGATGTCCTCGTACTCCAGCAGGTCGCTCTCGTGCGCCAGCACCTGCTGGATGCGCAGTGACCACTGCTGGTCCCAGGGCCGGGGCAGGCCCAGCGCCTCGTTCCAGGCCGGAAGCTGCACGGCACGCGCGCGTGCGTCCTTCGACAGCGTCACGGCCAGCATCTCCAGCACGATGCGCTGGACGTTGTTCTCCGGCTGCGCCTCGGTCAGACCGAGAGAGTTGACCTGGACGCCGTAGCGGAAGCGGCGCTGCTTGGGGTTCTCGATCCCGTAGCGCTCCTTCGTCACCTTGTCCCAGATACGGGTGAAGGCCCGCATCTTGCACATCTCCTCGACGAAGCGGACGCCCGCGTTCACGAAGAAGGAGATGCGCGCGACGACGTCGCCCATCCGCTCCTGCGGCACCTGACCGGAGTCGCGCACCGCGTCGAGGACGGCGATGGCGGTCGACATCGCGTACGCGATCTCCTGCACCGGAGTGGCCCCGGCCTCCTGCAGGTGGTAGCTGCAGATGTTGATCGGGTTCCACTTGGGCATGTGGCTGACCGTGTACGCGATCATGTCCGTGGTCAGGCGCAGGCTCGGCCCCGGCGGGAAGACGTGCGTCCCGCGCGACAGGTACTCCTTGACGATGTCGTTCTGCGTCGTCCCCTGGAGCCTGGTGATGTCCGCGCCCTGCTCCTCCGCGACGACCTGGTAGAGCGCCAGCAGCCACATGGCGGTGGCGTTGATGGTCATCGAGGTGTTCATCTGCTCCAGCGGGATGTCCTGGAACAGCCGGCGCATGTCACCGAGATGCGAGACCGGGACCCCGACCCGGCCCACCTCGCCGCGCGCGAGGATGTGGTCGGGGTCGTAGCCGGTCTGCGTCGGCAGGTCGAACGCGACCGACAGACCGGTCTGGCCCTTGGCGAGGTTGCGCCGGTACAGCTCGTTGGACGCCTCGGCCGTGGAGTGACCGGCGTACGTGCGCATGAGCCACGGCCGGTCTTTCTGGCGCTCAGTCATTTATGGACCTCCGGCCTCAGATGTTCCGGAAGCGGTTGATGGCCTCGACGTGCTTGGCGCGCATCTCCGGGTCGCGCACGCCCAGGCCCTCCTCGGGGGCCAGGCACAGCACGCCGACCTTGCCCTGGTGGAGGTTGCGGTGCACGTCGTATGCCGCCTGGCCGGTGTCCTCCAGCGAGTAGACCTTCGACAGGGTGGGGTGGATCTTGCCCTTGGCGATGAGGCGGTTGGCCTCCCACGCCTCACGGTAGTTCGCGAAGTGCGAGCCGATGATCCGCTTCAGGGACATCCACAGGTAGCGGTTGTCGTACTCGTGGTTGTAGCCCGACGTCGAGGCGCAGGTGACGATCGTGCCGCCCTTGCGCGTGACGTAGACCGAGGCGCCGAAGGTCTCGCGGCCGGGGTGCTCGAAGACGATGTCGACGTCCTCGCCGCCCGTGAGCTCGCGGATGCGCTTGCCGAAGCGCTTCCACTCCTTGGGGTCCTGGGTGTGCTCGTCCTTCCAGAACTTGTAGTCCTCGGCGTTGCGGTCGATGATCGCCTCGGCGCCCATGGCGCGGCAGATCTCCGCCTTCTGCGGGCTGGAGACGACGCAGATCGGGTTGGCGCCGCCGGCCAGCGCGAACTGGGTGGCGTAGGAGCCGAGACCGCCGCTGGCGCCCCAGATCAGGACGTTGTCGCCCTGCTTCATGCCCGCGCCGTTGCGCGAGACGAGCTGCCGGTACGCGGTGGAGTTCACCAGGCCCGGCGCCGCGGCCTCCTCCCAGCTGAGGTGGGCGGGCTTGGGCATGAGCTGGTTGGACTTCACCAGGGCGATCTCCGCGAGACCGCCGAAGTTGGTCTCGAAGCCCCAGATGCGCTGCTCGGGGTCGAGCATCGTGTCGTTGTGGCCGTCCGAGGACTCCAGTTCGACGGAGAGGCAGTGCGCGACGACCTCGTCGCCGGGCCGCCAGGCGTTGACGCCCGGGCCGGTGCGCAGCACGACGCCCGCGAGGTCGGAGCCGATGATGTGGTACGGCAGGTCGTGGCGCTTGGTGAGCTCGCTGAGCTTGCCGTAGCGCTCGAGGAAGCCGAAGGTCGACAGCGGCTCGAAGATCGAGGTCCAGACCGAGTTGTAGTTGACCGAGCTCGCCATGACGGCGACCAGGGCCTCGCCCGGGCCGAGCTCGGGCACGGGGACCTCGTCGACGTGCAGCGACTTGCGCGGGTCCTTGTCGCGTGTGGAGAGCCCGGCAAACATCTCCGTCTCGTCCTTGTGCACGGTGACCGCGCGGTACGACTCGGGGAGGGGCAGGGCCGCGAAGTCGGCGGCCGTGACTGCGGCGGAGCCGCTGTTCGATGCTGACTGCGATTGGATCGCGTCCAGGATTTCCTTCATCACGGGTTGCCTCCGGCGGATGGGGTCTCCCCTGCTCGAGCAGAGCCGAGAGCTTGGGGAAGCGTTGGGAGAACGCTGCGGGAACGTCGGGTGGGGTGGAGCTCTTGGGTGAGGTGCCGTCGGTTCGGCGGAGGTGGTGCTCGGCAGCGCGTTGTGGCGCGGAAGGTTGCCTGTGACGCAGGCGTCCGGGCGCGCTCGCCTTGTGGCTTGCGGGGACAGCCGGCGTACGGATGTGCTCTGCACGCCGGCCGCCCGGACAACATCAACGTATGGCACGGCGTGCCAGGCCGCAAGACACTGCGTGCCAACAATTTCTCTCACTTGTCATCTGCCGGTAACAGATGAGCGATGATCGATCAGATTCGGCTGCTGCGGGCCTGCTACCAGCCGCTTTGGGTGGGTGGCCACGCATCGGCGCCACCGCCCTCGAGCAGGGGGACCTCCGTCGCCCGGCGGAACGCCTGCCCACAACGGGACACGAAAACGGCCCCCTCCGCGGGGCGCGGAGGGGGCCGGATGCGGCGGGCTAGCGGGCCCGCAAAGCGTCCTCGATCGTGCGCATGACCTCGTCCAGAGGAGCGTCCGTGCGGGCCACCGTGACAAGCACGTCACCGCCGGTGGCCACCGCCGCCGGGGCGGGGTGGGAACCGGTGATGCGCCCGGCCCCGATCCCCGTACCGAACGTCTTGCGCACGATGGCGAAGGCGTGGTCCAGCTGGGCCTCCACGTCGCCTTGGCCCCCGGCCCGCAGCCAGCGCCGCAGTACGTGGTTGTGGGCCGTGACCACGGCCGACGCGGCGACCTCGGCGAGCAACGGGTCGTCGTTGGCGTCGTCGTCATGGGCGTGCTCGTCGAAGTGGCCCAGCAGATAGCGGGTGAACAGCCGCTCGTAACGGGCCACCGAGGCGATCTCCGCCTCGCGCAGCGTCGGGACCTCGCGGGTGAGCTTGTAGCGGGCCACGGAGATCTCCGGCTGGGCCGCGTACATCCTCATGACTTCCTTGATGCCCCGGCACACCGTGTCGAGCGGGTGCTCGTGCGGGGGCGCCGCGTTGAGCACCGCCTCCGCCCGGACCAGGGTGTCGTCGTGGTCCGGGAAGATCGCCTCTTCCTTGGAGCGGAAGTGCCGGAAGAAGGTCCGGCGGGCGACGCCGGCCCTGGCGGCGATCTCGTCGACGGTCGTCGCCTCGTACCCCTTGGTCGAGAACAGCTCCATGGCCGCGGCAGCCAGTTCTCGGCGCATCTTGAGCCGTTGGGCGGCGGCGCGACTGCCTGCGGCACTTTCCGGAGCGTCGGGCGCAGTCGACGTACGGGAGGACTTGACGGGCTGGGACATGCCCCGAACGTACTGCATCCGCGCACGGGAGCGCGTACGACCGGGACTCCCCCCGCCCGGAGCGGGGGGAGGGTTTCCGGCCGGATCGAGCAGTCCGCCCCAGTCGGCGCGCTCCCCGGACCAGTCCTCGTGTGCCTCAGCGCCGTGCATATTCGCGGAAGCCGCGGCCCGTCTTGCGGCCGAGGCAGCCCGCGGCCACCAGGTGCTCGAGTAGCGGCGCCGGGGCGAGTCCCGGATCGCGGAACTCGCGGTGCAGGACGCGCTCGATGGCCAGCGAGACGTCCAGGCCGACGACGTCCAGGAGTTCGAACGGGCCCATCGGGTAGCCGCCGCCCAGCTTCATCGCCGCGTCGATGTCGTCGAGCGAGGCGTAGTGCTCCTGCACCATCTTGATCGCGTTGTTGAGGTACGGGAACAGCAGTGCGTTGACGATGAAGCCCGCGCGGTCGCCGCAGTCCACCGGGTGCTTGCGGATCTTCGCGCAGACCTCGCGGACCGTGGCGTGCACGTCGTCCGAGGTCAGAACCGTGCGCACGACCTCGACCAGCTTCATCGCCGGTGCCGGGTTGAAGAAGTGCATGCCGATCACGTCCTGCGGGCGCGAGGTGGCACGGGCGCAGGCGACGACGGGCAGCGACGACGTGGTGGTGGCCAGGACGGCTCCCGGCTTGCACACCTTGTCGAGCGTGGCGAACAGCTGCTGCTTGATCTCGAGGTCCTCGGCGACGGCCTCAACTGCGAGATCGACGTCGGCGAACGCGTCGTACGAACCGGCCGGAACGATGCGGTCCAGCGTCTCGGCCGCCGCCTCCGCCGTCATCCGTCCCTTGTCGACAGAGCGCGAAAGCGACTTGCCGATACGGGACTTGGCGGCCTCGGCCTTCTCCTGGCTGCGCGCGGCGAGCACGACCTCGTACCCGGCCTTGGCGAAGACCTCGGCGATGCCGGACGCCATGGTGCCCGAGCCCGCGACGCCGACCGAGCTCACGGGGCGTCCGGCCGCGAGCTGCCCACCCTCGAGCGGGGTCAGCGCGTCCCGGACGACGGTGCCGCTGCCCGGCGCCTCGTACGTGTAGAAGCCGCGGCCCGACTTGCGGCCGGTCAGGCCCGCCTCGCTGAGCTGCCTGAGGATGGGCGCGGGCGCGTGCAGCCGGTCGTGCGAGGCGGCGTACATGGCCTCCAGGACGGTGCGCGCGGTGTCGATGCCGATGAGGTCGAGCAGCGCGAGCGGGCCCATCGGCAGGCCGCAGCCCAGCTTCATCGCGGCGTCGATGTCCTCGCGGGACGCGTACTTGGCCTCGTACATCGCAGCGGCCTGGTTGAGATAGCCGAACAGCAGGCCGTCGGCGACGAATCCGGGGCGGTCGCCGACCGCGACGGGCTCCTTGCCGAGTTCCAGCGCGAGGTCCGTGACGGCCGCGACGGCGGCCGGCGCGGTGAGCACGGAGGAGACGACCTCGACGAGTTTCATCGCGGGTGCCGGGTTGAAGAAGTGCAGGCCGAGCACGCGCTCGGGCCGGGCGCAGTCCGCGGCGAGCCGCGTGACGGACAGCGCGTTGGTCCCGGTGGCGAGGATCGTGTCGGGGCGGACGATGCCGTCCAGCTCGCGGAAGATCTGCTGCTTGATCTCGTACGACTCCGGGACGACCTCGATCACCAGGTCGGCGGGTGCCGCCGCCTGAAGGTCGGTGAAGGTGCGGAAGCGGGCCAGCACATCGCCGCGCTCCTGCTCGGTGAGGCGCCCGCGCTGCACGGCGCGCGCGGTCGAGGCGGACAGGGCGTCGACGGCGTGCGTGGCGGCGGCCTCGCTGATGTCGATGCCGATGACCTCGCGGCCGGCACGGGTGAGCACCTCGGCGATGCCGGTGCCCATGGTGCCGAGTCCGACGACGGCGATGGTGTTCAGGGAACGCAGAGGAGTGTCCATCGAGGACTCCAGAAAGGTGGAAGTGACGACTGAGGACCCGTGCGCCAAGCGCAGGCAGCGGGCGGAATTGGTGCCGCTTCCGGGCTGCGCGTCTGCAGTGCGCTGCACACGCCCGGAGGGGAGAACCGACGGGGCCCTGTCCCGGAGCCGCGTCGTACTGCGGTACGTGGAGTACCGAACCGACTTCCTCGCGGCGGCTGCGTCACCAGGCCGCCATGAGTGTGGTGCGGGGAGTGTGTCCCGCTCGTATGAGCTTAACCGGTGAGTAACGAGCGCGCCAGTCCCCTGGTGCTGTGACATGCCCCCTGGGTCTGTGACGTACGTCGCCGCTAGTCTCGGGCGCCATGGACGACAGCATGGACGAAGAGTCGCGAGCGCTCACGGTCCGCTTACGGAAGGAGTCGGGTGGGTCGGAGGCGTATGAGCGGCTGGTCGCGACCGACCGCCTCGACGAGCTCGCGGCCGTACTGACCGCCGGGGGCCAGCCGCTGTGGGCCCGTGAAGTCGCCGCGTTCCGCCTCGGCCGCGCCGGCGACCGGCGCGCGTTCGAGGCCCTCGTCCTGCTGCTCAACCACCGGGACCCGGAACGCTGTGCCTCAGCCGCCCATGCGCTGGCGCGCCTTCGGGACCCGCGGACGGCCCGGGCCGCGGCGGCCCTGGCGACGAACGAACTGCGCACCGCGTACGCGCTGTACCCCGTGCGTCTGCTGACCGAACTGCGTGCCCCCGAGAGCGCACCGGCACTCATCACCACGCTCGAACGCCTGCTGTCGCCCCAGAACCCCTACTGGCGGATCGCCCTCGCCTGCGTGGAGGGCCTGGGCGCCCTGGGCGACCCCCGCGCCCGCCCGGTCCTCACGGCAGCCGGCACCCATCCCCGCCTGGCAGCCGCAGCCTCGGCCGCGCTGGCCCGGCTGCGGGGCTGACGCCGTCGCCGGCCGTCGTCCTCAGGCCAGCCGGGTGCTGTACCGCACCTCGGGCACCTGAACACCGTCCACCTCGAAGGGCTCCCGGGCACCGTCCGGCGCGAGGCCGGCGCGCTCGTAGAAGCGGCGGGCGCGGGCGTTGCCCTCGAGCACCCAGAGCCGGAGCCATGTGTGCCCCGACGCCCGGCAGCGGGTCATGCAGTGCTGTATGAGAGCCCGCCCCACGCCGGTGGAAAGCTGGGAAGGATGCACGTACAGCGCGTACAACTCGGCGTCACCGGTGGTCGCTTCACCGTCCCGGTAGGGGCCGTGGCAGGCCCAGCCGACGACCTTGCCGCCGCGCTCGGCGACGACGTTCACCACTGGACCGGCCCCGCCCTGCGCGAGACGCTCGCGGCGGCGGGCGGCGTCCTCGTCGACGCTCATGACGTCGAGGAAGCGCTGCGGTATCAGACCCGCGTACGCGTTCTGCCACCCGCGTACGCGTATCTCGGCCACCGCCTCGCAGTCGGCTTCGGTCATCTCACGGATGTGCACGTCCATGTCACGCATCCTTACTCGGGACGACAGCGAAGGCCTCGGCAGTGGCGAAGTCAGCAGCGGTCACAATGCCGCGGGGGGCGTGGATGTGGGTGAGTCGGACACTCATACGCCCATCCTCGCCCAGGACCATCCACGCCCCCAGCGAATTACCTCTCTACTGCTCTACGTCTATTGCTCTACCTCTCCTGCTCTACCGCTCGCCTGCTCCGCTCCGGCGTTCAGCCACGGAAGCCCAGTAGCCCGTGCAACGCCCCGCCCCGCGAAGGAGGCGAGCTCTTTGCGGCCTGCGGTTCGGGATCGGGGAGGGTCTGGCAGACCGCGTCGGCCTCGCCGGTGCCGCGCGGGACCTCGCCGGTGGACAGGTACGTCGCCAGGTGGCCGTCCAGGCAGTCGTTCCCGCCCAGAGTGATCCCGTGGTTTCCGCCGCCCTGTTCGACGACCAGGCTCGAGCCGCGCAGCTCGTTGTGGATGACGACGCCGCCCTCGTACGGTGTGGCCGCGTCGTCCGTCGCCTGGAACAGCAGTACGGGCGGCAGGGAGTCGTTGGAGACGTCTGTCGCGGACAGCGGGCGCGTCGGCCAGAAGGCGCACGGCGCGTTGTACCAGGCGTTGTTCCAGGCCATGAACGGTGCCTTCGCGTACACCTGCCAGTTGTCGGTGCGCCATTGGTTCCAGTCGCGGGACCAGGACGCGTCCCGGCACTGCACCGACGTGTAGATGCTGTAGCCGTTGTCGCCCTCGGCGTCGACCGCGCCGAAGGTCTCGTACGCCTTGACGAGCGCGGCGGAGTCCTTGTCGTTGACGTAGGCCGCGAACGCCTGGGCCAGATGGGGCCAGTAGCCGTTGTAGTAGCCGCCGGGGATGAAGGTGTCCTCGAGCTCGGACGCCCCGACCTTCTTGCCCGCGGGGTTCTTGGCGACCGCGGTACGCATCGCGTACCACTTGGTCTCGACCAGCGCGGGGTCGGTGCCGAGCTTGTACGTCGCGTTGTGCTTGGCGATCCAGGCCATGAACGCCTTGTGGCGGGCGTCGAAGGCGTAGTCCTGCTGGATGTTGTCGTCGTACCACACGCCGGTGGGGTCGACGATCGAGTCCAGCACCATGCGGCGTACGCGGTGCGGGAACAGCTTGCCGTAGACCGCACCCAGGTAGGTGCCGTACGAGTAACCGAAGTAGTTGATCTTCGACGCCCCGAGCGCGCCGCGGATCACGTCGATGTCCTTGACGGCGCTCACCGTGTCGATGAACGGCAGCACGTCGCCGTACTTGTCGGCACACGCCTTCGCGAAGGCCTGGGCCCGGTTCAGATTGGCCCGTTCGATCGCCGGGGTCGACGGCACACTGTCGGGCCGTACCGCGTTGAAGTGGCCGGGACGGCAGTTCAGTGCGGGCTCGCTGTCGCCCACGCCGCGCGGGTCGAAACCGATGACGTCGTACTGCGCGGCCACCTTCTTCGGCAGCGACGAGGCGACGAAACCGGCCAGTGTCAGACCGCTGCCGCCGGGGCCGCCAGGGTTGACCAGCAGCGGGCCCTGGGAGGTCTTCGCGGTGTGCGGGACACGGGACAGCGCGAGGGTGATCTGCCGGCCGCCCGGCCGTTTGTGGTCGAGCGGCACCTTCACAGACGAACACTGGAGCGTCGGATAGTCCTCGGTGGCGCACTTCTTCCAGGTGAGCTTCTGAGGCTTGATGGCGCTCTGGGTGGTGTGCGGGGCGGAGTCGGCGGTCGCGCCGGCCGGGACCGCTGTGATCATCCCGGCCGCCACGGCGGCGACGCCGCACAGAGCGGCTGCTCTCTTCTTCAATCGGGCTCCCAGGACTGCGGGGGGTTAGGGCCGTAAGTGCCACGGCCCCCGCGCATCGTCCCGGAAGTCCGGTTGGAAGAAGGGGTGTTCTGGAAAGAAATGACGTGATCAGCGAAGAATTGACCCGATCAGCAGGTGTTTCGGCCTCAGGTCACTGTGGTCTCAATTACTGGTGACGTGTCGTCAGGGCACGTCAGAGAAGGGTGAGCTGCGTGGGTCCCGCGACGGGCTCCGGTTCCGGCTCCGGTACGGGGATGCGGCGTGCCGCACGCGCGTGTGACGGGCCGATGCCGAACTCCTCCGCCAGCTCGTGCACCTGACGGGTGATCCGCCGCTGGTACCACTTGGGCGCGTACGCCCCCTCCGCGTAAAGCCGCTCGTACCGCCCCACCAGATACGGGTGGTGCTGTCCCAGCCACGACATGAACCACTCGCGCGCACCCGGCCGCAGATGCAGCACGAGCGGTGTCACCGAGGTCGCGCCGGACGCGGCGATCGCCCGGACGGTCGCGCGCAGCTGGTCGGGGTGGTCGCCGAGGAAGGGGATCACCGGCGCCATCAGGACACCGCAGCCGATGCCGTGGTCGCTCAGGGTGCGTACGACGTCCAGGCGCCGCTCCGGCGCGGGCGTGCCGGGCTCCACGGTGCGCCACAGCTCGTGGTCCGTGAAGCCGACGGAGACGGAGATGCCGATGTCGGTCACGGCGGCGGCCCGGCGCAGCAGATCGAGGTCGCGCAGGATGAGCGTGCCCTTGGTGAGGATCGAGAACGGGTTCGCGTGGTCGGTCAGGGCCGAGATGATGCCCGGCATCAGCCGGTAGCGGCCCTCCGCGCGCTGGTAGCAGTCCACGTTCGTGCCCATCGCGATGTGGTCGCCGTGCCACCGGCGCGAGGCCAGCTGGCGGCGCAGCAGCTCCGGGGCGTTGACCTTCACCACGATCTGGGTGTCGAAGCCGATTCCGGTGTCGAGGTCCAGATAGCTGTGCGTCTTGCGCGCGAAGCAGTACACGCACGCGTGCGTGCAGCCCCGATAGGGATTGACCGTCCACTCGAAGGGCATGCGGGAGGCCCCTGGAACCCGGTTGATGATCGACCGCGCCCGGATCTCGTGGAACGTGATGCCGCGGAACTCCGGGGTGTCGAAGGTGCGGGTGGTCACCACGTCCGTGCCGAACAGCGCGGCGTCCCGGGTCCGGTCCCCGGCGGGACCGCCGGTGAGGTTCTCCCAGCGCATGAGGCCTCCTTGGTAGCACTGGACCCAGAATAGAACACATGTTCCCTTGATCGTGTGTGGAGTGAGTCGAACGTTCCGGCACGCGCGAACACGACCCGGCAGTGGCCACCCCGATTTGGGCCCCCGGGCGAGGGGTGGTTGGCTGATCGCGACCCCTGCAACACGAAGTCCTGGAGGAAGTGCAATGGCGCAGGTCGAGGCCACAACGGAGCGGATCATCGCGGCCCAGCCGGGCGACGTGTTCGATGCGCTCGCGGACTACAGCGGTACACGCGCGAGGCTGCTGCCCGAGCACTTCAGCGAGTACGAGGTCCGCGAGGGCGGAGACGGCGAGGGCACCCTCGTCCACTGGAAGCTCCAGGCCACCAGCAAGCGGGTTCGCGACTGCCTGCTCGAGGTGACCGAGCCGACCGACGGCGAGCTCGTCGAGAAGGACCGCAACTCCTCGATGGTCACCACCTGGCGGGTGACCCCGGCGGGCGAGGGCAAGTCGCGCGTCGTCGTGACGACGGTGTGGAAGGGTGCGGGCGGCATCGGCGGCTTCTTCGAGAAGACGTTCGCGCCGAAGGGACTGGCGCGGATCTACGACGCGGTGCTGGCAAAGCTTGCCGCCGAGACGGAGAAGTAGCCCTCCGGGGAGGAGCTCCATGCGAGACCGTCCGTTAGCCCGGACGAGTTGCTCTCACTCTCACCGTTTCGAGTGGTTTTCCGTCTGGGGCACTCGTACGCCGTAGGGCTCCGACCGGCGACGACGTTTGCCGTGCCCGCTTCGGGGGTGACTCGTCGCGCTTGCTCGTAGTTGTCGCGTAATGCGAGAAATGGGCGGCGCAGGCGCGACGAGGGGAGCGGATACGTGGGCGGGACGGCACTGGCGAAGGGCGCCGGGCAGGGTGAGCGGACGACCGCTGTTCAGCCGACGCCGTGGCCCCCGGACGGCCCGTCGGCCACGGCCGGACCCTTAACCGGGGAGACGCCCGGGCAGGCACCGGGACACGCTGCAGCACAAGCACCGGCACCCGCGCCCGAACTCAGCCCCAGCCGCGTCCGGATGGTCTTCTTCGGGCTCATGCTCGCGCTGCTGCTCGCCGCCCTCGAGCAGATGATCGTGGCCACCGCGCTCCCGAAGATCGTCGGAGAGCTCCACGGCCTCGACAAGATGTCCTGGGCCATCACCGCGTATCTGCTCACCGCCACCATCGGACTGCCCGTCTACGGCAAACTCGGCGACCTCTTCGGACGCAAGGGCGTCTTCCAGTTCGCGATCGTCGTCTTCGTCGTCGGCTCCGCGCTGGCCGGCTGGTCCCGGTCCATGGACGAGCTCATCGCGTTCCGCGCCGTCCAGGGCATCGGCGCCGGCGGCCTCATGATCGGTGTCCAGGCGATCATCGCCGACATCGTGCCGCCCCGGGAACGCGGACGCTACATGGGCCTCATCGGGGCCGCGTTCGGCGTCGCCTCGGTCGCGGGACCGCTGCTCGGCGGCTACTTCACGGACCACATCTCCTGGCGCTGGTGCTTCTACTTCAACGTGCCCTTCGGGCTCGTCACGCTGGCCGTCGTCACCCTCGTACTGAAGCTGCCGAGGCCCTCGGTCAGACCACGGCTCGACGTACTCGGGACTCTCTTCCTCACCGGCTCCTCCACGTGCCTCGTGCTGCTGACCAGTTGGGGCGGCATCGAGTACGCATGGGACTCGCGCGTGATCCTCGGGCTCGGCGCCGGAGCCGTCGTGGCGGCGCTGCTGTTCGTCGTCGCCGAGCACTTCGCGGCCGAACCCCTCATCCCGCTGCGGCTGTTCCGCGACCCGGTGTTCGTGCTCACCAGCCTGGTGGGCATGGTCGTCGGCGTCGCGCTGTTCGGTGCCGCGAGCTATCTGCCGACATTTCTGCAGATGGTCGACGGGGCGAGTGCCACCGAGTCAGGACTGCTGATGCTCCCGATGATGGGCGGCATCGTCGGCGCGTCGATCGTCTCCGGACAGCTCATCAGCCACACCGGCCGCTACCGGATCTATCCGATCCTCGGCGGAGCCCTCTCCGTCGCCGGCATGTGGATGCTGTCCTGGCTCGAGGTCGACACCCCCCGGCTGCACTACAGCATCTGGATGGCCGTGCTGGGCGCGGGAATCGGCCTTGTCCTGCCGGTGCTGATCGTCGCCGTGCAGAACGCGGTGCCCGTCACCGACCTCGGCACGGCCACCAGCGCCCACAACTACTTCCGGCAGATCGGCGGCAGCGTCGGCGCGGCCATCTTCGGCACCCTCTTCGCCGACCGGCTCGCCGACGCCCTCACCGACCGCCTCCCGTCCGGCGAAGACCTGCCGGACCCGCAGTCCATCACTCCGGACCTCGTCCACGCGATGCCCGACGCGCTGCGCGACGGCTACATCCACGCCTACGCCGACGCCATGCCGCGGATCTTCCTCTATCTCGTGCCGGTGCTCGTCCTCGGCCTGCTGATCGCCTGCTTCCTCAAGGAGACCCCCCTGTTGTCCAGTACAACGCCCCACCAGAGCCCCGCCGCCGAGCCCTCGCCCGCCACTCAGGTCCCCCAGGCCCGTTCCGCGTACGCCGCCGGGGTGCCCGTCTGCGGCCTGGTGCAGCACTCCGACGGCACCGCCGTCCCGCGCGCCGCGCTCACCCTCATCGACATCGGGGGCCGCCAGATCGGGCGGGGCGCGAGCGGCGACGACGGGCGGTACGCGCTGTCCACGCCCGGCTCCGGCTCGTACGTCCTGATCGCCGCGGCCGGAGGCCATCAGCCGCAGGCCGTGTCGGTGACCGTCGGCGAACGGCCCGTCGAGCTCGACGTGGTGCTCGGCGGTGCCGGGCGGCTCGCGGGCAGTGTCCTGACCGCCGAGGGTGCGCCGGTGCGGGACGCCGTCGTCACGCTCACCAATGTGCACGGCGAGGTCGTCGCCACCACCCGCAGCGGGCGCGAAGGAAGCTATGTGATCAACGAGTTGGTGGCAGGCGAGTACACCCTGGCCGCGAGTGCGCCGGCCTTCCGGCCGGTCGCCCTGCCCGTCACCGTGCAGGCATCCCGCGAGACCCGCCAGGACGTCGAGCTCGCCGGCGGCGCGGTGCTGCGGGGAACCGTGCGCGCAGGAGACGGCCGTCCTGTCGCGGACGCCCGGGTGACGCTGCTGGACGCGGCGGGCAATGTGGTGGACACGCTGACGACCGGCGACGACGGAACGTTCCGGTTCGTCGATCTGTCCTCCGGCGAGTACACGGTGATCGCGGCGGGCTATCCGCCGGTGGCCACGGTTCTCCGGGTGGCCGCGGGAGGACGTACGGAGCGGGACCTGCAGCTCGGGCACGAGGACTGAGCATTGTCGGGCACAAGGCCGGACTCGCGGACCCCTACGGTCCGGTGTGCGCGTCCCGTCCGGTGTGTGTGTCCGGGTGGACGCGCAGCGTCAGGGTCGTCGGATCGTCGAAGATGTGCTCCATGGCGAACGCGGCGCCGAGCACGGCGGCCACGCGGTCGACCGCGTCCACATCGCCGAGGAGCTCGACGGTGGCCGGGCCCGAGCCGGCGGGTGCGAGCGGAGCCCGGCCGGCGCTGAAACGCCTGCCGGCTGTTTCCACTCCGAAGGGCTCTTCGATTGCACCGCCGGAGGGCCGGTCGGCCGGCTCGGTTCCCCCCGCCCCGGCGGCGCCGACGGGAACCTCGAGCGTGTCGAATGAGCGAGTGATCGCAGTCCGTACGGCTTCCCTGGCCGCCGCACTGCCGTCGAGGATGCGTACCTGGGCGATGGTGGACCAGGATGACGTGCTCATCACGGGGCACTCCCTCGCAGGTGGCGGGACAGGCCGGCCGGCTCACCGTCCCGGCCGGCCTGCCCCCTGAGGTGCGGTGTCAGCCGAGCCGGGTGCGCAACAGCTGCTTGCCCAGCTCGGCGCCCTTCCGGCTGTCGGACTGCGCCTTGCGGAACAGCTCCACGACTTCGTTGTCCTTCTCGCGTTCCGCGTCGCGGATGTAGGTCTCCAGCCGCAGAGCGTTGTTCAGGCACGACTCGACGTACCAGATCAGGTTGTAGTCCTTGTCCTTCGTACCCGTGACCTCGCCGGTCTCGGTGTTGCTGGTCATGGAGTTCCCTTCTCTGTGGCGTGTATGTGCGGGACGGCCCGGCAGCATTTCCGTCGGCCCGGCGGCAGACGGCGACGCCCCGTCGCCTGCTGGGGGTGCGGCTGATGGGGGCGGACTCACGCGTGCTCACGGTGAGTGATGGCGGGCGGACCGTAACCATCTGACAGCCAGCCGGCGGGACGGTGCGCCCGACACGGAGGACCTCTCCCTCCGGTTCACACAGACGGCTGCGCACCGAAGGCCCGGTTCCGCCCACTCCGGCCTGGTGGTGCGGGGGCTGGATGGTGCGTAGCGTGAGGCCGCATGAAGATCCTCATCAGCGCCGACATGGAGGGCGCCACGGGAGTGACCTGGCCTGCCGACGTGATGCCGGGCGCTGCGCAGTGGGAGCGGTGCCGCTCGATGTTCACCTCGGACGTCAATGCCGCCGTGCTGGGCTTCTTCGACGGCGGCGCCGACGAGGTGCTCATCAACGAGGCGCACTCGACCATGCGCAATCTGCTGCTGGAGCGCCTCGACGAACGGGCGCAGATGCTCACCGGCCGCCACAAGGCGCTGTCCATGGTCGAGGGCGTGCAGCACGGCGACGTCGACGGCGTGGCGTTCCTCGGGTATCACACGGGGGCGGGCATGGAGGGTGTCCTCGCGCACACGTACCTCGCCAACTCCATCACCGGTGTGTGGCTCAACGGAGTCCGTGCCAGCGAGGGCCTGCTGAACGCGCACGTGGTCGCCGAGTTCGGTGTGCCGGTCGTGCTCGTCACCGGTGACGACCTGACCTGCGAGGACGCTCTCGGGTACGCACCCGGGGCGCTCAAGGTGGCCGTCAAGGACCATGTGTCCCGGTACGCCGCGGTGTGCCGTACGCCCGCGCGTACCGCCGCCGAGATCAGGGCCGCGGCGAAGCAGGCGGCGGCGCTCGCCGTGCGTCATGAGCCCGCCCGGGGCGGGCCGTTCACCGTGGAGCTGGAGTTCGACGCCGATCAACTGTCCATGGCGGCCACCGTGGTGCCGGGTGTGGCGCTCTCCGGTGAGCGGAAGGTGGCCTACACCCACGAGACCATGTACGAGACCATTCGCACCTTCAAGGCGGTCACCACGATCGTCTCGGCCGCGATGGAGGAGCAGTATGGCTGACCAGGTGGATCAGCAGGTGGATCAGCAGGCCCTGGACGAGGTCGTCGCCTTCACGTCCGACCTCATCCGCATCGACACGACCAACCGGGGCGGCGGGGACTGCCGGGAGCGGCCCGCCGCCGAGTACGCGGCGGAGCAGTTGGCCGGCGCGGGCCTGGAGCCGGTGCTCCTCGAGCGCACCCCGGGCCGTACGAACGTGGTCGCGCGTCTGGAAGGCACCGATCCGTCCGCCGACGCCCTGCTCGTCCACGGCCATCTCGACGTGGTGCCGGCGCAGGCCGAGGACTGGAGCGTGCACCCGTTCTCCGGGGAGATCCGCGACGGCGTCGTATGGGGCCGCGGCGCGGTCGACATGAAGAACATGGACGCGATGATCCTCGCGGTCGTACGCCAGTGGGCGCGGGCGGGAGTGCGGCCCCGGCGAGACATCGTGATCGCCTTCACCGCGGACGAGGAGGCCAGCGCCGCCGACGGCTCCGGCTTCCTCGCCGACGAGCACGCCGCCCTCTTCGAGGGCTGCACGGAAGGCGTCAGCGAGTCCGGTGCGTTCACCTTCCACGACGGCCTCGGCAACGAGCTGTACCCGATCGGGGCGGGGGAGCGGGGCACCGCCTGGCTCAGACTCACCGCGCGCGGGCGGGCCGGGCACGGATCGAAGATCAACCGCGAGAACGCGATCATGCGTCTGTCGGGGGCCGTCCTGGACATCGGCGCCCACCCGTGGCCGCTGCGGCTCACCCCGACGGTGAAGGCCGCCCTGCGTGAACTAGCCGCCGTGTACGGCATCGACGAGATCGACGGCCGCCCGCTGGACGTCGACGACGAGTTGTTCGACGCGGACGCGCTGGTCGAACGGCTCGGCAGGGCCCGCGCGATCGTCGAGCCGACGCTGCGCAACAGCACCAACCCGACCATGCTGGACGCCGGTTACAAGGTCAACGTCATCCCCGGAGAGGCCACCGCCTACATCGACGGCCGCTATCTCCCCGGCACGGAGGACGAGTTCCGCGCCACCCTCGACAAGCTGACCGGACCCGACGTGGACTGGGAGTTCCACCACCGCGAGGTGGCCCTGCAGGCACCGGTCGACTCGGCGGCGTTCGCCGCGATGCGGGCGGCGGTCGAGGAGTTCGCGCCCGAGGGGCGAGTGGTGCCGTTCTGCATGCCGGGCGGCACGGACGCCAAGCAGTTCTCCCGGCTCGGCATCACCGGTTACGGGTTCGCGCCGCTGAAGCTGCCCGAGGGCTTCGACTACGCGGCCCTCTTCCACGGCGTGGACGAGCGCGTACCGGTCGAGGCGCTGCACTTCGGCGTCCGCGTCCTCGACCGTTTCCTGCGAACGGCCTAGGGGAGTGGAGGACTTGGTGGAGACCCGGCCGTACGGATCTTGGCCGTCGCCGATCGGTGCGGACCTGGCTGCCGCGCATGACGGGCAGCCGGAGTACGTGGGCTACGTCGGGGTCGAGGCATGGTGGACCGAGCCGCGGCCCGAGGAGGGCGGCCGGCGCGCGCTGGTGCGGCGACGCCCGGACGGCCGCGAGGAGTCGGTGCTGCCCGCCCCCTGGAACGTACGCAGCCGCGTCATCGAGTACGGCGGTCGGCCCTGGGCCGCCGCCGAGCGCCCCGAAGGGCCTCTGCTGGTGTTCGTCGACTTCGCGGACCAGCGGCTGTACGCCTACGAGCCCGACGCTCCGGGCGCTGAGCCGCGCCCGCTCACGCCGCTTTCGCCGGTGGGTGGCGGCCTGCGCTGGGCCGATCCGAGCCTGCACCTCGACCGGGGCGAGGTCTGGTGCGTGCTGGAGGAGTTCACCGGGGACGGGCCGGCCGATGTGCGGCGGGTCATCGCCGCGGTGCCACTCGACGGTTCGGCGGCCCAGGACCGTGCCGCCGTGCGCGAACTCTCCGACGACCGGCACCGGTTCGTCACCGGCCCCCGCCTCTCGCCCGACGGAACGCGCGCCGCATGGCTGGCCTGGGACCACCCGCGGATGCCGTGGGACGGGACGGAGATCCTGCTCGCGGATGTCGCTGCGGACGGAACGTTCGGCGACGCGGTGCCCGTCGCGGGCGGCCCCGAGGAGTCCGTCCCGCAGGTGGAGTGGGCCGCCGACGGGCGGCTGCTCTTCGCGAGTGACCGTTCGGGCTGGTGGAACCTGTACCGGGCCGGCCCCGACGGCCGTGGAGCCACCCCGCTGTGTCCGCGCGACGAGGAGTTCGCGGGTCCGCTGTGGAAGATCGGAGTCAGCTGGTTCGCGCCGCTCGACAGCGGACTGATCGCCGTCGTCCACGGCGCGGGAGCCACCAGCCTCGGCGTTCTCGACCCCGAGACCGGTGAGGTCGTCGACACGGCGGGCCCCTGGACCGAGTGGGCACCCACCGTCGCCGTGCACGACACCCGCGTACTGGGCGTCGCAGCCAGCCCTCGCAGCGCGGGAGAGGTCGTCGAGCTGGACACCGGCACCGGCCACGCCCGGGTGATCGGCGCCGCGCACGACGACCCGGTGGACCCCGCGTACTACCCGGAGCCGCAGATCCGCACCTTCACCGGGCCCGACGGCCGCGACATCCACGCCCACGTGTATCCGCCGCGCCACCCCGGCCATGTCGCGCCCGCCAACGAGCTGCCGCCCTACGTGGTGTGGGCGCACGGCGGCCCCACCGGCCGTGCCCCGCTCGTCCTCGACCTGGAGATCGCCTACTTCACCTCACGCGGCATCGGCGTCGCGGAGGTCAACTACGGCGGCTCCACCGGGCACGGCCGCGAGTACCGCAACCGGCTGCGTGAACAGTGGGGCGTCGTCGACGTCGAGGACTGCGCGGCCGTCGCCCGAGCCCTCGCCGACGAAGGCACCGCGGACCGGGACCGGCTCGCGATCCGCGGCGGCAGCGCGGGCGGCTGGACCGCGGCCGTCTCGCTGACCAGCACCGACGTCTACGCCTGCGGCACGATCATCTACCCGGTCCTCGACCTCGCCGGGTGGGTGTCCGGGGGAACCCACGACTTCGAGTCGCAGTATCTGGAGTCGCTGATCGGGCCGTTCGCCGACGTGCCCGGCCGGTACGAGGAGCGGTCCCCGTTGGAGCACGCCGACCGGATCACCGCGCCCTTCCTGCTGCTGCAAGGGCTGGACGACGTGATCTGCCCGCCCGCCCAGTGCGAGCGCTTCCTCGCCCGCATGGAAGGGCGGCGCGTTCCGCACGAGTACGTCGCCTTCGAGGGCGAGGGGCACGGGTTCCGGCGCGCGGACACGATGATCCGTGCCCTGGAGTCCGAACTCTCCCTGTACGCCCAGGTCTTCGGCCTGGACGTGCCCGGCATACCGACCTTGGAGCTCGCCAAGTGAACCGCCCCGCAGCTGTTAGGGAGTGCGCCGAGTGAACCCTCTGACGCGTCCCGCCCGGCTCGCCCCCGGCGCCCGAGTCGCCGTCGTCGCACCCAGCGGGCCGGTCCCCGAGGAGCGCCTGCAGGCAGGTGTCGACATCCTGCGGGCCTGGGACCTGGACGTTGTCGTGGCACCTCATGTCCTGGACCGGCACGCGGAGTTCAGCTACCTCGCGGGCACGGACGAGGACAGGGCCGCCGACCTCCAGAGCGCCTGGTGCGACCCGTCCGTGGACGCGGTGCTGTGTGCCCGCGGCGGCTACGGCGCCCAGCGTATGGTGGACCTGCTCGACTGGGACGCGATGCGCGCCGCCGGCCCCAAGGTGTTCCTCGGGTTCAGCGACATCACGGCGCTGCACGAGGCGTTCGCGATACGGACGGGCCTCGTCACCCTGCACGGGCCGATGGTCGCGGGCGTCGACTTCCTCAAGAACACGCGGGCACAGGAGCAGCTGCGGGCCACGCTGTTCGAACCCGAGAGCGTCCGGACCATCTCCTCGTCCGGCTCGGCCCTGGTGCCCGGTCGCGCGCACGGCATCACGCTCGGCGGCTGCGTCAGTCTGCTCGCCGCCGACCTCGGCACTCCGTTCGCGCGACGCTCCGCGGGCGGCGGCATCCTCATGATCGAGGACATCGGCGAGGAGGCGTACCGGCTCGACCGGATCCTCACGCAGCTGCTGCGCGCCGGATGGCTCGACGGTGTAGCCGGGATCGCGCTCGGTTCGTGGGTGGAGTGCGGGCCGCCCGAGGAGGTGCGCGCCGTCCTCGCCGACCGGCTGGGCGGACTCGGGGTGCCGGTCCTGGAGGAGTTCGGGTTCGGGCACTGCGAGGGGGCCTTGACGGTTCCGTTCGGGGTGGCGGCCGAACTGGACGCGGACGCCGGGACTCTCACCCTGGATGTGCCGGCCCTGACGTGACCCGGCGAGTGTCAGTGCTGAATTTCCCGGCCCTGGCCTCCGTACGGCCCCTGGCCCCCGTACGGCCCCTGGTCCACCCCGGAGCGACGTCCACCGCGCGTCACCCCCGACCAGCGGTCCATGCTGGTCGGGGGAGGCCGCACGTACCTCCGACGGAAGGGGCCACTCATGAGGGCGAAGAGTTCCGTGGGCGGCGGCACGCACGGTTCGCGAGGCTCGGCGGTGACGGCGGGCAGGATCATCGTCCTCGTGCTCGCCGTCCTCGCCATCGTCTTCATCTTCCAGAACACCCAGAGCACCACCATCCGCGTGCTGATCCCCGAGGTGATCATGCCGCTGTGGCTGGCGCTGCTCGGCACGGGTGTGATCGGTGCGCTCTGCGGGGCCCTCTTCCTCAGCAGACGCCGATGAGCCTGATGCCGATGAGCCTCATCAGCAGATGCTGAATCTCAGGAGGCCCTGGCGATCGCGTCGGTCACCGGGTGCCCGTCGCTCACGTAGTGCAGGCCGTACAGGCCGGGATCGAGCCGCGTGGTGCCGCAGTCACTGCTCGGTGTGAGGGAGACCGTCGACAGGGCCGGTACATCGAGATGCCAGAAGGCCCTCGCCGGCATGCCCAGAGCCTGGAGGAGCAGGGCACGGACGGCGGCTTGTTCGGCGATGGCCAAGGCGTGGCCCGTACCGGGCTCCACGCTGCGCAGCCAGTTCGCCGTTCGGCGGCAGAGCCCGCGTACGGACTCGCCTCCGTGCGGCGCGGCATCCGGGTCCGTGAGCCATGCATGGAATCCGTAGGGGTCGTCGTCGGCGACTTCGGCGACCGTGCGGCCGCGCCAGTCGCCGTGGTCCAGGTCGCGCAGCGCGGGCTCGACCGCGGTCTCCAGGCCGAGGGCCTCAGCGATCTGCGCGCAGCGGACCGAAGGCGCGCGGACGGCCGGGGAGTACGGAGGGAGCACTGCTCGGGCGGCGCCCGCCTCGAGCAGGGCGAGCTCGTTCAGAGCACCCTCACCGAAGACCGCGTCCCTCGTGGCGTTCCAGGTGCTCGCACACAGGAGTGTCAGGCGGACGGTCATACGGCTGCCCTCCTTCCCAGCCCGGCATGGCGCCGGATGGTCGGTGCGCGGCGGCCTGCACGGGCGGCGGGTGTCGCCCGGGGCAGCACGGCCTGTGATGCGTCGCGCGTCATGTCCTCAAGGATTGGTGATGCGTCCGGTTTCAACCATCCGGCAGTTGTCCGGAATCGCCCCCGCCGACTGGCTGGCCTCGGCCCGCCGCCCGGCCGGACCGGGTGTCGGGCACGCGCCGGGTGGCCCTCCGCGTGGTACGAATCGGACAGTGGTCCGGTGGCGAGTGGAGCACGCGTGATCCGGGTAGTGGTGGTCGACGACGAGGCCCTGATCCGTACGGGCTTCCAGCACATCCTCGACGCGGCGGACGACATCGAGGTCGTGGGGGCCGTCCCCGGCGGCCAGGCCGTCCGGACGGTGCAGGAGACACGCCCCGACGTCGTGCTGCTGGACATCAGGATGCCGGACGTCGACGGACTCACCGTCCTGACCGATCTGCTCCGGCTGCCCCATCCGCCGGTGGTGGCCATGCTCACGACGTTCGACATGGACGAGTACGTGGCGACGGCGCTTCGCTCGGGTGCCGCGGGCTTCCTGCTGAAGGACACCGACCCCGAGGAGCTCCCGTACCTGGTGCGCGCGCTGGCCGACGGCGGCGCCGTACTGTCGTCCAAGGTCACCCGGACGGTCGTGGACGGCTACCTGGGGGCGGGCTCCCAGGAATCCGCGGCCCGGAGCCTCGACCGGCTGACCGACCGCGAGCGCGCCGTACTGGTCCTCATCGCCGAGGGGCTGTCCAACGCGGACATCGCCACACGGATGCATCTGAGCACCGGCACGGTCAAGGACCATGTGAGCGCCATCCTCACCAAGCTGGAGGTGGGCGGCCGCGTCCAGGCCGCCCTGCTCGCCGAACGGGCCGGACTCCTCAAGCCGCCACGGGACGAGGAGGCGGGATGATTCCGCGCCGCCTGACCGCCTCGCTGCTGAACGCCACCCTCGTCACAGCGGCACTGGTCGATGTCTGGGTCAATGTCGACCCTGCCGCGACGCTGCGCATGACCTGGGCCCTGGCCGCCGCCGTCGCGCTTCTGCTGCGCCGACGCCTGCCGCTGCTCACCTTCCTGCTCTCCCTTCCCGCCGTCCTGCTCTCCGACGCGATCTTCGCCGCGCTGGCCGCGCTGTACACGCTCGCCTCGCTCACCCGCAGCCGCATCCTGCTGGCCGTCTGCGCGCTGGCGTTCACGCTGAGCGACATGACCTCGTGGCCGTCGCCGAACCTCGACCTCTTCCATCCCCCGACCCTGATCACTCTGGGCTACACCGCGGCGACGGCGGCGGCTCCCGTCTTCCTGGGCCAGCTGGTCCAGGCACGGCGTGATCTGTCGCTGCGGCTGGCCGAGATCTCCGAGGCCCGCGACCACGAGCGGCTGCTGACCGCCCAGGCCGTGCTGGCCAAGGAACGCGCTCAGCTCGCCCGGGAGATGCACGACGTGGTCTCCCACCAGGTCAGTCTGATCGCGGTGCGGGCCGGAGCACTCCAGGTCGGCACCCGGGACGCCGAAGCCAAGGAAGCCGCGGCCACGATCCGGCGGCTGAGCGTGCAGACCCTGGACGAGCTGCGGCACATGGTCAGCGTCCTGCGCGCCTCGGGCGGCCGCCCCGCGGAGCTCACCCCGCAGCCGTCCCTGGCCGACCTCCAGCGGCTGGTCGACAGCAGCGGAATCGAGGCCGAGCTGACGACGGACCTGCCCGGCAGCCCTCCGCCGACCGTTCAGCGCGCCATCTACCGCACCGTCCAGGAGGCGCTGACCAACGTGCGCAAGCACGCCCCCGGAGCCACCGCGACGGTGCACATCGCCCACGAGGGCGGCGCCGTCCGCGTCACCGTCACCAACACCGCACCGACCCGGCCCGCGCTCCCCCTGCCGAGTGCGCACTACGGTCTGGTGGGTCTGCGGCAGCGCGCCGCCCTCCTCGGTGGCACGGTCACCTCCGGCCCGACACCCGAGGGCGGCTACCAGCTGCGTCTGGAGCTGCCGGCCGAGGGCACGGCGTGAACGGCTGTCCCATGGCGGGGGCCCGGCGACGGCACCCGTGGATCAGGGGGACTTGGGCGGCGGGGTCACATGGGTTTTGCGTTGCCGTCGTGAGCGTGGTCCCGGGTTCGGCCGCGCACGGCCGGGCGGTCCCCGGCCGTTGCCGTTGGGGCGGCCCCGTGCACCGCATGCACGCCATCAGGGCCGATCGGATACAACTGATCGGTGACGCAACCGACACCTGCCCTCGATCCGTGCGTACTGACCACGGACGGCCTCGTGCTGCGGCCCTTCGAAGAGAGCGACGAACCAGCGGTCGCGGAGGCGCTCCGGGACGCCGGGATTCTTCGGTGGGCCGTCGGCAGGGCGGTCGCCGGGGCGCCGGAGAGCGAACGGGCCCGGATGTGGCTTCGGCTCCGTATCGTCTACTGGGAGAGCGGCAGCGCGGCTTTCGCCGTGACCGACGCATCGGACGGCACGCTGCTCGGCTCCGTCAGCGTTCGAGAGGTGAACCGGCTGCCGGACCAGGCCGTCGTCGGCTACTGGGTGACGCCGAAGGCCCGGGGGAGAGGCGTGGCGACACGCGCCCTGGACGCGGCGAGCCGCTGGGCGTTCGATGCGCAAGAGAAGGGCGGGCTCGGGCTGCACCGCCTCTCGCTCGACCACGCGCTCGCCAATCCGGCTTCCTGCCGGGTCGCGACCAATGCGGGCTTCCAGCTCGAAGGCACCATGCGGGACTTCTATGTGGACGCGGACGGACAGCGCCACGACTCGCACCTCCACGCCCGGCTCGCGACCGACCGGATCTAGTGCCCCGACAGGCAACGTTCGCCCCGTCGCGACGCCCGGCACGCTCCCCCGAGCTCTTCGAGCAGGGGGGACCCCCACTCGCCGCACCGGCCGAAAGCCCAAGTACGTCCAGTACGAGGGCTTCCGGCCGGCCCGCCGAGGGCACGCACCGGACGCCGCCCCTTGACGGGCAAACGTTGCCTGCCGGGGCACTAGCTCGGACGTAGCAGGGGGCCGCATCGCGGACTCACATCACGGTGCGCCGGTCCACGTACTCGAAGACGGACCCGTCCGGGTGCAGGGCTAACAGGTTGCGGCCCGCCGGGGTGGGGAGCGGGCCGGCGAGGATGCGGGCGCCCGAGGCGCTCAGCACGTCGCCGGCCTCGTCGACGTCCTTCACCGCGATCGTCGCCGACACCTTCCGCAGCACCTCGAGTTCCTGCTCGGGGCCGCTCATCAGCAGGAAGCACCCGACCGCGGCGACCGACACACCCCCACGCTCGAAGCGGAGGGCTTCGCTGCCCGCTATCCGCTCGTAGAAGGGAACCGAGGCCTCCAGGTCCTCGACGCAGACACGGAGAGTTGTTCCGAGGATCTCCATACGGACGAGCCTAGTTGGGGCCGGCCGGGGGCGAGATCGATTCGGGCGATCCTCCCCCAGTACCTCAAGGCCTGGGAGGTACCCCCGGCCGGCCCTTGTGGCGACGACCGGCTCAGGAGCCGCTCATCGCCTTCCGGACGGCGTCCCGCGTACGGTCCACGACCGACGCGACCGGTCCCGCCGCCAGGTTCTTGAGCGCGGAGTCGGTGCCCGGGTGCGGGCGCGTGGGCGCGACCGCCTCGGCGGCCTGCACCGCCCTGGCCAGGTTCTCGAGCTTCGCCCGGTCCGCGTGCCGGTGGAAGTGGGCGAACTCGTAGCGCTCCTCGGCCTCCGCATGGGCGAGCACGTCCTGCCGCAGCGCGGCGAACTCGTCCAGGAACTCCGGCGAGTCGGGGTCCATGTCCTCCAGCCGCGCCAGCGCCCGCTTGGCTTGCTCCTCCTCCTGGATCCGGTCCTTGACGACCAGTTCACCGCCGTCGATCGCGCTGCGCGCGAAGGGATGCACGACCTCCTCCTCGGCGGTCTCGTGCACCGCCAGAAGGCGGACCAGATCCTGGAAGCACCGCTTCCGTTCCTCCCCCTTCGTGGCCGCAACCTCGTCGAGCAGCTCGCGGATCCTCGTGTGCTGCTCCTTCAGCAGCTCCACGACGTCGTTGTGCTGGGTCATCCTCTTCCTCCGTAGTGGGGTGCGGAGCGTGCCGGGTACCCGTCTGCGCGGCGTTACACACGGTGGCGCCCGGGTACCCGGCCGCCATGAACCGCTTGGATCATCTGGAACACCTGGACAAGGGCCTGGTCGACGAGCTCGCCCAGGTCGCCCGCGAAACCGTGCGGGACGAACTGCGCGAGCAGAGCAGGAAGCGGCGCCGCACGGCCGCGCTGTACGCGGCGTCCGGGGCCGCGGCGCTGTACGCGGGCGCCGCCGTCGCACTGGCCGTCGGACTCGCGCTGGCCCTCGCCCTGCCCGGCTGGGCGGCCGCCCTGATCACGGCCGCGCTGCTCGCCGTCGCCGCCGTCGTCCTGCGCAACACGGCACGCCCCTCGGCCGGCCGGGCCACTCCCGAGCGCCTCGCCGAAGCCGAACGCGCCAGTGAGACGCCCGGCACTGAGGGTGCGCCTCCGGTGCCGCCCATACCGCCTCCCGCCCCCAACGTGCCGCCGTCCCCGGGCACCGGCGCGACCGGGCCCGAGGCCCCGCACCACCGGGCGTAGTGGGCCATGAGGTTCGGCAGCCGCAGGACAGTCGTGGTGACCGGCGCCAGCGCGGGCATCGGCCGGGCCACCGCCCGTGCCTTCGCCGCCCGTGGCGACCGGGTCGCGCTGCTGGCCCGCGGCCGCGACGGGCTCGCGGCGGCCGCCGACGAGGTACAGCGCGCGGGCGGCGAAGCGCTCGTCGTGCCCGTCGACATGGCCGACCCCAAGGCCGTCGAGGACGCCGCGGAGCAGGTCGAGGAGACGCTGGGGCCCGTCGACGTCTGGGTCAACAACGCGTTCGCAGGCGTGTTCGCGCCCTTCATGGAGATCAGCGCGGACGAGTTCCGCCGGGTCACGGAAGTGACGTATCTCGGGTATGTGTCCGGCACACGGGCCGCCCTGCGCCATATGCTGCCGCGCGACCGCGGCACGATCGTCCAGGTCGGCTCCGCGCTCGCCTATCGCGGCATCCCGCTCCAGACCGCGTACTGCGGTGCCAAGCACGCCATCCAGGGCTTCAACGAGTCACTGCGCTGCGAACTTCTGCACCAGGGGAGCAAGGTGCGCACCACGATGGTGCAGCTCCCCGCCGTCAACACGCCCCAGTTCGACTGGGTGCTGGACCGGCTGCCGGGCCGTGCGCGGCCCGTCGCCCCCATCTACCAGCCCGAAGTGGCCGCCCGCGCCATCGTCCACGCGGCCGCGCATCCGCGGCGCCGCGAGTACTGGGTGGGCGGCTCCACCGCCGCCGCCCTCGTCGCGAACGCGCTCGCACCCGGGCTGGTGGAGCGCTACCTGGCCCGCGCCGCGTACGACGCGCAGCAGACCCCGGGCCTCCCGCCGCCCGAGACGGCCAACCTGTGGGCCCCCGCCGACGGGCCGCACGGCCACGACTACGGGGCGCACGGCCGGTTCGACCAGGAGGCGCTCCCCGCCGGGCCGCAGGAATGGCTGTCCCGTAACCGGGCGCGCATGGGCATGGGGCTCGCGGTCGGTGCGGCGGCACTGGCGGGGCGTCGGCTGTCGCGCCTGACGGCGCGCAGGTGACGCAGTGCGCCGTCAGAGCGGTGGTCGGGCCGCGGGCTGGTGGGTCCGGTGCGGGCCGGGGGCTGTGCCCACCCTCCCCCAGCTACCGCTGGGAGGTGCCCCCAGCCCTGTGGCCCCGTTCCGCCCTGCGGAACGCCTGCCCACAGCCTGGAGACAGCTCAGGCGCCGGGTGACAGCGGCAGATCTGCGAACCTGAACAGCACCCTCGTGATGTCCTCCGGTTCGGCCGTCACCGGGCGGCCGAAGTGGTCGCCGAGCGCGGGAGCGAGGGCGTACAGCCGGATGCGCTCCTCCGGGCTGTACGCGGGGAAGCGCGCCCACCCCTTCTCCGCCAGCTCCTGGGCCATGTGCTGCAGGAGGTTGACCCGGAACCGGTGTTCCTCGTCGGGCGTGAACGGTGTCCGGTAGTCCTCGTCCGTGAGCGGCGTCGGGGCGTCGTCGCCTGACAGGATGCGTACGTTGCGCAGGTCTCGGACCATGGATGACTCCGCTCGGCAGACAGGGCTGATCGCCGCGGCCATCGTCTCAGGCAGGCGGGACCGCCGGTGAGCCGGGTCACGGGGGCCGGGTGGCACGCTCACCCCCGCTGCAGCTGCGGCAGCACCTTCGTGCGGTAGAAGTCGAAGAACGCCTGCTGGTCGGGGCCGATCTGGTTGACGTAGATGCGGTCGAACCCTGCCTCCTCGAAGGCCAGCAGCGCCCGGACGTGCTGCTCGACGTCGTCGCCGCACACGACGTTCTCCGCGACCATCTCGTCGGTGATCAGCGGCTCCAGCTGCTCGAAGTGGCGCGGGCTGGGCAGCACCTGGCCCATCTCGCCGGGCAGCAGCTGGTTCGACCAGAGCCGGCGCACCGTGGCGACCGCGGCGTCCCGGTCAGTGCCGTAGCAGACCTTCGTACCGCCGAGCACCGGCTTGGCTCCCCCGCCGCCCTTGCGGAACTGGGACACCATCGACTCGTCGGGCGTCATCGTGATGTAGCCGTCGGCCACCCGTGCCGCGAGGGCCGTGGCCTGGGGGCCGAAGCCGGAGACGTCGATGGGTACGGGCTCGTCGGGCACGGTGTACAGGCGTGCGTTCTCCACGGTGTAGTGCTTGCCGTAGTGGTTGACCCACTTGCCCTCGAAGAGCTCGCGCATGACGAGGATCGCCTCTTCGAGCATCTCCAGGCGTTTGTGGGCCGGAGGCCATGCGGCGCCGATGATGTGCTCGTTGAGCGCCTCGCCGCTGCCGACGCCCAGCCGGAAGTTCCCGCCCGTCATGACCGCGCTGGTCGCCGCAGCCTGGGCGACGACCGCCGGGTGGATCCGCATCGTGGGGCAGGTGACGGCCGTCTCGACGGGCAGCGAGACCGCCTCGGCCAGTGCGCCGATCACCGACCAGACGAAGGGGCTCTGCCCCTGTGCGTCGTTCCACGGGTGGTAGTGGTCGGAGATCCACAGCGACTGGAATCCGGCCTGCTCGGCCATCCGCCCCTGCTCCACGAGGGCTGCCGGGCCGAACTCCTCCGCTGCCATGAAGTAGCCGTACTCGGCCATGGCGTCACCTCCGGAAGGGCGGTCGAGGTCGCATCCCGGGTAACCACGGCGGCATGGACGGAAACCCGGGCCGTGGCGGCAGGGTCGGAGACGGTGGCTGCGGTGGCATGGGTGGAGACGGCGGCCGTGGCGGCAGGGTCGGAGATGGTGGCTGCGGTGGCATGGGTGGAGACGGCGGCCGTGGCGGCAGGATCGGAGACGGTGGCCGTGGCGGCGGCTGAAACGGTGGCCGTGGCGGGCCCGCGACGTTTGCCGAACCCCTGCGGGGGGACGCGGGAAGCGCTGCGGTCGACGGCCCGTGGCCGTCGTAGCCCCGTGGCGGGCGTCCCCGTGGTCGACGGCCGTACCCGCCGGAACCGCCGGCCGCGCCCGCCAGGCGACCCGCCACACTTTCCCGACCGTTCCGGAGGCCCTCGTGAGCCGATCCCGAATCGTGATCGTCGGAGCCGGTTTCGCCGGCTACCGGACCGCCCGCACCCTGTCCCGCCTGAGCCGCGGCAAGGCGGACATCACGCTGCTCAACCCGACCGACTACTTCCTGTATCTGCCGCTGCTGCCCCAGGTCGCCGCCGGCGTCCTCGAACCGCGTCGGGTCACCGTCTCGCTGTCCGGCACCCTGCCGCACGTACGACTCGTGCTCGGCGAGGCCGACGACATCGACCTGGACCGGCGCACCGTCCGCTACCAGGGCCCCGAGGGCGATCGGGGCGAGCTGTCGTACGACCGGCTCGTACTGGCCGTCGGCAGCGTCAACAAGCTGCTGCCCGTTCCCGGCATCGCCGAGCACGCACACGGCTTCCGCGGCCTGCCCGAGGCGCTGTACCTGCGCGACCACGTCACCCGCCAGATGGAGCTGGCCGCGATCGCCCCGGACCCCGAGACATGCCGTGCCCGCAGCACCTTCGTCGTGGTCGGCGCCGGCTACACCGGAACCGAGGTCGCCGCGCACGGGCAGCTGTTCACCGACGCACTGGTGCGCAAGCATCCGCTGCGCAAGGGCATACGGCCACACTGGATGCTGCTCGACATCGCGCCCCGCGTGCTGCCGGAGCTCGACCGCCGGCTGTCCGACACCGCCGACCGCGTGCTGCGCAGCCGCGGCGTCGGCGTACGCACCCGGACGTCCGTGAAGGAGGCCACGCGGGACGGGGTCCTGCTCGACGACGGCCAGTTCGTGGACACCCGCACCCTCGTCTGGTGCGTGGGCGTACGGCCAGACCCGCTCGTCGGCGACCTCGGGAGGCCGCTGGAGCGCGGGCGGCTGCTCGTCGACCCGTTCCTCAACGTGCCCGGGCACCCCGACGTGTTCGCGTGCGGCGACGCGGCCGCCGTGCCCGATCTGTACAACCCCGGGCAGTACACGACGATGACCGCGCAGCACGCCTGGCGGCAGGGCAAGGTCGCCGCCCGCAACGTCGCCGCCTCGCTCGGGTTCGGGGAGCGGCGTGCGTACCGGCACCGCCCCGTGGGCTTCACCGTCGACCTCGGTGGAGTGAAGGCCGCCGCCAACCCCTTCGGCGTGCCGCTGTCCGGCCCGCTCGCCGGAGCCGTCACCCACGGCTACCACCTGGCCGCGATGCCCGGCAACCGCGTCCGCGTCGCCGCCGACTGGCTGCTGGACGCCGTACTGCCGCGCCAAGCGGTGCAACTCGGCCTCGTGCGCTCCTGGGCGGTGCCGCTCGACACCGCGTCGCCCGAACTCGCCCGCATGTCCGGAGCCCCCAGGGAGGACTCGCGATGACCGCCACCAAGACGGGTGAACTCACCGCGCTCGCCCGGCAGTTGCGCGTCGACTCGGTGCGCGCGGCCGCCGCGGCGGGCTCCGGCCATCCCACCTCGTCGATGTCCGCCGCCGACCTGATGGCCGTCCTGCTGGCCCACCACCTCCGCTACGACTTCGAGCGCCCCGAACACCCCGGCAACGACCGCTTCATCCTGTCCAAGGGCCACGCCTCGCCCCTGCTGTACTCCGCGTACAAGGCCGCCGGGGCGATCAACGAGACGGAACTGCTCACCTACCGCCGGCTCGGCAGCCGCCTCGAGGGGCATCCGACGCCGCGGCGGCTGCCGTGGGTCGAGGTGGCCACCGGGTCACTCGGGCAGGGTCTGCCCGTCGGCGTCGGCATGGCGCTGTCCGGCAAGCGGCTCGAACGGATCGGCTACCGGGTGTGGGTGCTGTGCGGCGACAGCGAGCTCGCCGAGGGCTCCGTCTGGGAGGCGGCCGAGCACGCCGGCTGCGAGCACCTGGACAACCTCACCGCGATCGTCGACGTCAACCGGCTCGGCCAGCGCGGCCCGACGCGCCACGGATGGGACCTGGACGCCTACGCACGCCGCTTCCAGGCCTTCGGCTGGCACACGATCAAGGTCGACGGCCACGACGTCGACGACATCGACCGGGCGTATGCCGAGGCCCGCTCGACCCTGGGGCAGCCCACCGCGATCCTCGCCCGCACGGTGAAGGGCAAGGGCGTCGAGTCCGTCCAGAACCGGGAGGGGCTGCACGGCAAGCCGCTGCCGGACGCCGAGGAGGCCATCGAGGAGCTCGGCGGGGTGCACGACGTGCGCGTGGAGGTCCAATCGCCGCCCGCCGCACGGATGTTGCACGCCGTCCGCAGCGGCCACCTCGAACTGCCGCGCTTCGAGACCGGCGACAAGGTGGCCACCCGCGACGCCTACGGGCAGGCCCTCGCCGCGATCGGCACGGCACGCGACGACGTGGTGGCGCTGGACGGCGAGGTGAGCGACTCCACGCGCTCCGAGTTCTTCGCCAAGGAGCACCCCGAGCGGTTCTTCGAGTGCTACATCGCCGAACAGCAGATGGTCGCCGCCGCGGTGGGTCTTGCGGCGCGTGGCTGGGTGCCGTACGCGTCGACCTTCGCGGCGTTCTTCACGCGCGCGTACGACTTCATCCGTATGGCCTCGATCAGTGGCGCCGACATCAATCTGGCCGGGTCGCACGCCGGGGTCGCCATCGGAGCGGACGGCCCCTCGCAGATGGGTCTCGAGGACCTCGCGATGTTCCGCGCCGTCCACGACTCCACCGTGCTGTACCCCTGCGACGCCAACCAGACCGCACATCTCGTCGCGGCAATGGCCGAGCAGCGCGGGGTCAGTTATCTCCGTACGAGCCGGGGCGAGATGCCCGTCCTCTACGGGCCCGGCGAGGAGTTCCCGGTGGGCGGCAGCAAGGTGCTTCGGATGTCAGACGCGGACCGGCTGACGGTCGTCGCGGCCGGGGTGACCGTCCACGAGGCGCTGGCGGCCTCCCGGCTGCTGGAGCGGGAGGGGATTCCGGTGCGGGTCATCGACCTGTACTCGGTCAAGCCCGTCGACCGGCGCACGCTGCGTACCGCCGCCGAGCGCACCGGGTGTCTGCTCACCGTCGAGGACCACCGGCCGGAGGGGGGCCTCGGGGACGCGGTCATGGATGCGTTCGTGGACGGGGGGCCGGCGCCGAGGGTGGTGCGGCTCGCTGTTCGTACGATGCCGGGGTCTGCTGCTCCGGAGGAGCAGTTGCATGCCGCGGGCATCGATGCGGAGTCGATTGCGGCGGCTGTGCGGCTGCTCGTGGAGCAGGCCGTGGTGAGGTAGTCCCCGAACCCAGGGAGAGACTCCTGTGAGCGACACACGGGCGGGCCCCGCGCGTGCGGGCCGTACCCGCACCCTGCGCGCCGGCCGTCGCACCGTCGAACTGCATCGCCCGGACAAAGTGCTCTTCCCCGAAGACGGCTACACCAAAGGCGACCTCGTCGACTACTACCGTTCCGTCGCCTCGTTCATGCTCCCCCATCTGCGCGATCGTCCGCTGATGCTGGAGCGGCACCCGGACGGGATCGACGGGTTCCAGTTCATGCAGAAGGACACCCCGGACCACTACCCGGAGTGGATCAGGCGGATCGAGGTGCCCAAGGAGGGCGGCACCGTCACGCACACCGTGTGCCAGGACACGGCCACCCTGGTGTACCTCACCGATCAGGCCTGCATCACCCTGCACCGCTGGCAGTCCCGGGTGGGCCGTGTCGACCGGCCGGACCGCATGGTCTTCGACCTGGACCCTCCGCAGGACGACTTCGAGCCGGTACGCGAGGCAGCGCGGCTGCTCGGCGGGCTGCTCGACGAGCTGCGGCTGCCGTCCGCCCTGATGACCACGGGATCCCGTGGTCTGCACGTCGTCGTGCCGGTCGGCGGAGAGCATGACTTCGACGAGGTGCGCGCGTTCGCCAAGGACGTCGCCGACACCCTCACCGACGCACACCCGGACCGGCTCACCACCGCCGCCCGCAAGAAGGACCGCGGCGACCGGCTCTATCTCGATGTTCTGGGGGCACCTCCCACGCCCATTAGGCAGTGGGGGAGCAACGGCTACGCACAGACCGCTGTCGTGCCCTACACCGTCCGTGCCCGGCCCGGCGCACCCGTGGCCGTGCCCCTCGCCTGGAGTCAGCTCGACGATCCGGCCGTCGACGCCCGCCACTGGACGATCGAAGACGCCGTTGACCAGGCCCGCAGCGACCCGTGGGCCGGGCTGCCGCGGCGCGGACGTGCGCTCGGCCCGGCGCGGCGCAGGCTGGACGCGCACCGCGGCTGAGCACGCCGTCACGCCTTGACGCCGTCGGGGTTTGGACCATTGCCCACTGGCCACTCGACCGAGGAGGTGGCCATGGGGAACACACCGAACAGAGAACAGAGACAACAAAGAGAACAACCCGCAGCGGCGGACGACCTGCCGGGCCCGATGGCGGTGCTGCGCAACGCACGCGCCCAGCTGGAGGAGCTCACCGGTATGAGCGCCGAGTCCGTCTCGTCCTTCGAGCGGACCGACGACGGCTGGAAACTGGACGTCGAGGTACTCGAGCTCGAACGGGTGCCCGACACGATGAGTCTGATGGCGAGCTACGAGGTGGATCTCGATCCACAGGGCGAGCTCATCGGCTACCGGCGCGTCCGCCGCTACGAACGCGGGAGGGCCGACACACACCGGTCCGGCGGCCGCTAGGCGGCCGCTCATCCCGTGCCGATACCACAGACGGACAAGGAGGACCGGTCGTCATGACCGTAGTCCCGGCAGCACAGACCGGAGGCGGAGGCGGCACCAGCGGCCTGTACGACGTCTTGGAGCTCGTCCTCGACCGAGGACTCGTCATCGATGCCTTCGTACGGGTCTCTCTCGTCGGAATCGAAATTCTCAAGATCGATGTGAGGGTCGTCGTCGCCAGTGTCGACACCTATCTGCGCTTCGCCGAGGCCTGCAACCGGCTCGACCTCGAGGCCGGGAAGAAGGCCAGGCCCGGCCTGCCCGAGATGGTGGGCCAGGTCACCGAGTCCGGCGCGCGCCAGAAGACCAAGGGGGCGCTGTCCGGCGCCGCCCAGACCGTGCAGGACGCCATCGGTTCGGTCCGTGAGAAGGCCGAGCAGGCGACGGCCGGCAGCACACGCGGCAGCCGTTCGGAGAGCACGGGCAGGCGGGCGAAGGCGCAGGCTCGGGAGAACAGGGAGGAGGAGCAGGAGTGAGCACTTACGTTTATGGCATCGCTCGCCGTGCTCACAAGTCGTTGCCGGACGGCATGGAAGGCATCGGCGACCCGCCGCGCCCTGTGCGGATCGTCGCCGAGGGCGAGCTCGCCGCGATCGTCAGCGAGGCGCCCGAGGGGCTGCGGCCCAAACGGAGCGACCTGCTCGCCCACCAGAGGGTGCTGAGTGAGGCGGGCGCCGCCGGTCCGGTACTGCCCATGCGGTTCGGCAGCATCGCCCCCGACGACGAGGCGGTCCGTCACGTGCTGCAGGAGCGCGCCGGTCACTACGCGGAGCGGCTGAGGACCCTCGAGGGAAAGGTCGAGTACAACGTCAAGGCCGTGCACAACGAGGAGGCCGTGCTGCACCGCGTCATGGCGGAGAACCCGGAGATCCGCGCCATGACGGAGTCCAACCGCAAGGCAGGCGGCGGCAGTTACGAGGACCGGCTGCGCCTCGGTGAAATGGTGGTGGCCGCACTGCAGACGCGCGAGGCCGAGGACGCCGTCGAACTGCAGCACACACTGGAACCGGTCGCTGAAGCGGTCAGTGTGGGCCCGGAGTCGACGGGCTGGGTGGCGAATGTGTCGTTCCTGGTGAACCAGGACTCGGCCGAGCAGTTCCTCGCCGCCGTCGAGGAGGTGCGCAAGGCCCATCCGTATCTGGAGCTGCGGGTCAACGGTCCGCTGCCGCCGTACAGCTTCGTCGAGCCCGGGCCGTCCGAACCCGCCGAAGCCACGGCGTCCGCGAGCGCGGAGTGAGTCCGAGCCCATGAGCGCGGACGCGCGGACGGAGTGCGCCCGACGTCCGACGACCACGGCTTGACGTCCGACGACAACGGCTTGACGTTCAACGACAACGGCTTGACGTTCAACGACAACGGAGTGAGCGTATGGGACTGCTGAGCGAGGTCCTGCTGCTGCCCGCCGCCCCGGTGCGCGGCAGCATGTGGGTGATCAGACGGGTACTCGCCGAGGCCGAGCGGGTGTACTACGACCCGGCGGCGATACGCGGCGCACTCGCCCGCCTCGAGCAGAAGCTGGAGGCGGGCGAGATCGACGCCGACGAGTTCGACCGGCTCGAGGACGAGCTCCTCGACCGGCTCGAGCAGGCCCAGGCGTATCTGATGCAACGGCCCTTCGGAGAGTGAGCCGACGCACATGACGACAGCAAGCAGGCTTCCCGAGCCGTACGGGCAGGGCAGCGGGGCCAATCTGGCCGACATCCTTGAACGAGTGCTTGACAAGGGCATCGTGATCGCCGGCGACATCCGCATCAACCTGCTCGACATCGAGCTGCTCACCGTGAAGCTGCGTCTCGTCATCGCCTCGGTCGACAAGGCGAAGGAGATGGGCATCGACTGGTGGGAGTCCGATCCGGCGCTCTCGACCCGTGCCCGCCGCGACGAACTCGCCCGCGAGAACGCGGAGCTCCAGGCACGCGTGGAGGAACTCGAGGCGAGGCGTCGGCTCGAGGAGCTCCACGCGTACGAGGAGCCACGCAGGCCCGCGGAGATTCGCGGATACGAGGAGCGGCGCAGGGCCGAGGAGGTCCCCGAACACGAGGAGCGGCGTAGGACCGAGGAGGTTCCCGCATACGAGGACATCCCCGCATACGAGGACATCCCCGCATACGAGGACATCCCCGAGTACGAGGAGATTCGCGAGTACGAGGACCGCCGCCGGTCCGACGAGATGCCGGGGGCCGAGGAGATACGCCGGACCGGCGAGGCACGTCGGCGAGACGAGGGGCGCCGGACCAGCGAGGTACGCCGGACCGACGAGGAGCGCCGGACCGACGAAGGCCGCCGGACCGGCGAAGGCCGCCGGACCGGCGAGGTGCGCCGGACCGACGAGGGCCGCCGCGGTTCCGGCGAGCTTCGCCGGCCCGGTGAGGTACGCCGCTCCGGCGAAGGTCATCGGCCGGAGAAGGTCCGCAGGACGGGCGAGGGCCACCATCCGGGCGAGGCACGTCGGTCGGGCGAGGGCCGTCATCCGGACAGGCCTCGCCGGTCCGCCGCCGAGGGCCGGTCGGAGAAGGCGCACGCGGCCGACGAGGGGCGCCGGTCGGAGAAGCCACACCGGGCCGACGAGGGCCGCCGGTCCGAGAAGGTCCGTCGGTCCGAGGAGGTCCGTCGGTCCGATGAGGCTCGCGAGTCCGACGACGTTGACCACGTCGGCGAGGACCTCCAGGACGGCCAGGACAGCCAGGACGGTGAGAACGGCCAGGACGAGGAGAGGGGATGAGCGACATGAGCGGTCTGCGCTATGTGTACGCCGTCTGCCGGCCCTTCGATGCGCCTCTGCAGGCCGAGCTCACGGGAGTCGCGGGCAACCCCCCGAAGCTGCTGCGCCACGGTGACCTGGTCGCCGTCGTCAGCGCTGTACCGGAGGGCGACTTCGCCGAGGAGCCCCTGCGCAGGCATCTGGAGGACCTGGACTGGCTGTCCGACACCGCCCGCGCCCACGAGAAGGTGATCGCGGCGCTCACCACTGTGACGAGTCCGCTGCCGCTGCGGCTGGCCACCGTGTTCCGCGACGACAGCGGAGTACGCACCATGATGGAGGACGAGGGAGAACGCCTCCATGCCGCGCTGGAACGGATAGCCGGCCGCGTCGAGTGGGGCGTCAAGGTGTATGTGGACCCGGAGAAACCCGCGCCGCAGAGCCGGGCAGCCGAGCCGAAGGCGAAACCCGCGACCGGCCGCGACTATCTCCGCCGCAAGCGCGCGGAGCACGAACGGCAGGAGAACACCTGGGAACGCGGGGAGAATTTCGCCCGGCGACTGCACGAACACCTTTCCCGGCATGCGCAGGTGACACGACTGCACCCGCCCCAGAATCCAGTCCTTTCGCGTGCCCCGGGCCGCAATGTGCTCAATGCCGCGTACCTCGTCGACCGTTCCCATTCCGAGGAATTCGTCGAGCTGGTGGACCGCACGAAGGACGAGGAGCCGGGTCTGCGGGTCGAACTGACCGGGCCGTGGGCCGCGTACTCGTTCTCCAGTCTGGACGACTACGGGCAGGGGGCCGCCGAGGACGAGTACGACCAGGGCGCCCGTGGCGCGTACGAAGGGGAGGACCGTCGATGACCGTCGTCGAACGACGTGAGATCGCCCTCGTGGATCTCCTCGACCGGCTACTCGCCGGGGGTGTGGTCATCACCGGCGACATCACCCTGCGGATCGCTGACGTCGATCTCGTACGCATCGACCTGAACGCCCTCATCAGCTCGGTGAACAAGCAGGTGCCCTCGCCCTGGCCGGAGACGCTGCCCGAGGATCTGCCCCGGGCGCTGCCGGAGGTGTCCTGAAGTGACACACGACAGGCCTGAGGTGACACCAGAAGTGACACAGCACAGGACGCGCAAGGCGACGCAGAAAAGGACGCGCAAGGCAACGCAGAAAAGGACGCGCAACCGGCTCGACCTCGAGCCCGACACCGTTGAACGCGATCTCGTCAAACTCGTCCTGACGGTCGTCGAGTTGCTGCGCCAGCTGATGGAAAGGCAGGCGTTGCGCCGCGTCGACACCGGCGAGCTGAGCGAGGAGCAGGAGGAGCGGATCGGGCTGACCCTGATGCTGCTGGAAGAGCGTATGACCGAACTGCGCGAGCGGTACGGCCTGCGGCCCGAGGACCTCAACATCGACCTCGGGCCGCTGGGACCGCTGCTCCCGAGGGACTGATCGGGAGCTCGTCACGGATCTGCCTTCGTCACGGATATGCCTTCGTTACGGAATTGCCTTACTGGATTCCGTAACGGGTCTCTACCACCTGTACCAGCGGGACCTCGTTCCGGTGGCGGTGGTGCTCCGTGCCAGGAATCCGAGCAGCCAGATGACCAGGACCGCGAGTGCGATCCACCAGAGCACCTTGACCGCGAAACCGGCACCGAACAACACCAGCGCCAACAGCAGGACCAGCAGGATGGGAACCATAGTTTTCAACCTCCTGCCGAACGGGTTGCCCGCAGCGGCCCGCTTACACAGCGGCTGCCGTCTCTTTACGCCGCCTGTTTTCAAGGGCGTTCACTTTCACGGCGTTCGCTTCCGTGGCGTTCGCTTCCGCGGCGTTCACTTTCGACAGAGGATTTCTCCGTGCAGCACGGAGAACCAGGCGTCCTCCTGCCTCCCCCATTCCCGCCAGGCCTCCGAGACGGCGGTCAACTGCTCCGCTGTCGCGTGGCCGCCCGCCACCGCGCGGTCCGCATACGCCGAAGCCGCCGTACGGTCGGCCCACAGGCCGCTCCACCAGACGCGCTCCTCCGCCGTGGAGAAGCACCAGGTGGCCGACGTGGCGGTGATGTCCGTGAAACCGGCCTGCAGCGCCCAGGACTTGAGACGGCGTCCCGCGTCGGGCTCACCGCCGTTGACCCGCGCCACCCGCAGATACAGGTCCAGCCAGTCGTCCATTCCCTGAGACTGCGGATACCAGGTCATCGCCGAGTAGTCCGAGTCGCGTGCGGCGATGACGCCGCCCGGCTTGCAGACCCGGCGCATCTCCCGCAGTGCCTGTACCGGGTCGCCGACGTGCTGGAGCACCTGGTGCGCGTGGACGACGCAGAAGGAGTCGTCAGGGTAGTCCAGCGCATGGACGTCGGCGACGGTGAACTCGACGTTGTCCAGGCCCCGCTCGGCCGCCGTGGCGCGGGCCTGGTCCAGGATTCCCGGCGCATGGTCCACGCCCGTGACGTGCCCGTCCGGGACCAGCGCCGCCAGGTCGGCGGTGATGGTGCCGGGCCCGCATCCGATGTCCAGGATCCGCATATGGGGCTTGAGCGAACCGAGCAGATAAGCGGCCGAGTTGGCGGCGGTCCGCCAGGTGTGCGAGCGCAGCACGGACTCGTGGTGGCCGTGTGTGTAGACGGCGGTCTCCTTGGGCATGGCGTTCTCCCCTTCGCGTCGCTCGGTCCCTCGCGGGCCGGCCTCGTGGGAGCCCGCGCAAGGCGGACCCCGGCGAGGCTGCCACGCGGGGCGATGACGATCAGCGTACGCGGCGTCGCCGAATAATGAGACGGCTATCTCGCTATGTGGTCAGACGTCAGAGGCCGGTCCGGGGGGGCGGTCGATAGGTGATCAACGCCCCGGGAAGCTTGTCGATCGTCAACTCGCCGCCGATGGTGGTGAGTTCGCCGTCGTACGCCATGGGGGTGCCCTCGGTGATGCCGCTCACCCGGAGCCGGCGCAGCCGCACTGCCGCGTGGAAGGGGGAGCGCGTCAGCGGGCCGGCGAGCGCCGCGGCCAGCAGCCGCGGGCCCGGCCTGCGGCCGCCGTGCACCAGGCGCACGTCCAGCAGCCCGTCCGCGAGATCGAAGCGGCGGCCGGGGGCCAGGCCCGTACGGTGGTAGGTGCCGTTGCCCGCGAACAGCAGCCATAACGGCTGCTCGCGGATCGCGAACCCGGCCCGCAACGGATGCCGGTGCGCCTGCAGGACGCGTACCGTCGCGAACACACCGGCCGCCCATCCGCCGATGCGCGGGGCCCATCGCTCGCGCTCCCGGACGAGTTCGGCGTAGACCCCGAGGCTGAGCGTGTTGAGGAAGTAGCCCTCGCTGACCTCGGAGCCCCTGGTTCCGGAACCCTCGCTGCTGCCGGAAGCCGTGGTGGTGCCGGGTCCCCCGCTGCTGCCGGAAGCCGTGGTGGTGCCGGGTCCCCCGCCGGTGCCGGAAGCCTCGCCGACCCCGGAAGCCTCGCTGGTGCCCGCTCCCACGCCGGTGCCGGAGGCCTCGCTTGTGCCGGAGCCCTCGCCCTCGCTTCCCTCCGTCTCGTCTCCGACGCCGTCGCGTACGACGAACCGACCGACGTCGACCGCGATCGCCTCACCACGCTCCACGGCCTGGCACACGGTCCGTACGTCCTCGATGCCGATGTCCTGCGCGAAGTGGTTGAGCGTGCCGCCCGGGACCACCGCGAGGGGCAGTCCGTGGCGCAGCGCCACCCGCGCGGCCGCGTTCACGGTGCCGTCGCCGCCGCACACACCGAGGGCCAGAGCCCGGCGGGCCGCGCGCTCCAACTCGTCCTTGATGTCGGCCGGTTCGCGCTCCACGACCTCGGCGAGCGGCAGGGCGTCGTGCAGTGCGCGGATGCGTTCCGGCTGGCCCGCAGCCGTGTTCACCACGACGACCAGGCCCTGTCCTTGCGGCAGCGCGGGTGCTTCGGCGGCCGGGCGGGCAGCGGGCTGCAGCTGGTCGCGGGTCGGGACGAGGCCGCGTACCGCGAATGCCGCACCCGCCCCCAGCGCCGCACCGGCCAGCACATCGCTCGGGAAGTGCACCCCGGTGTAGACGCGGGAGAGGGCGACAGTGGCCGCGACCGGAGCGACGGCCGAGCCCCAGCGGCGCGACTCCAGGGCCACACCCGTGGCGAAGGCGGCGGCGGACGCCGAGTGGCCCGAGGGGAAGGACGTCGTGATCGGCTGCCGCTTCAGCTGCCGGGTCAGCGGCACCACGTCGAGGATGGGCCGGGCGCGGCGTATGGAACGCTTGCCGACGGTGTTGATGGTCGCGGAGGCGAGCGCCAGCGATGCCGTCCCGCGGAGCGCGGCCCGGCGGGCCCGTGGCGACCGGGTCGCGGCGATGGCCGCGGCCGTGCCGAACCACAGCAGTCCGTGGTTGGCGCTTCGGCTCAGCCGGGGCAGGAACGGGTCGGCGCCGGGCCAGTGCCGCGAGGCTGCCGCCTCGAAGAGGCGGCAGTCGAGGGCGACCAGCCGGCTGAGGACGGTGTGGCGCTGCTGGAACTCGGGGACGGTGAGGTCGACGTCGGTAGACATGCACCACGGGTACCCGCGTCGCCGGGACTGCCACCCGGCTGTGACACGGACCGCGCCCGGGACACCTGTGGCCTGGCACCCTCGGTGCCCGGGACACCTGTGGCCTGCCACCCTCGGCGCCCGTGACACTTCGCGACCCGTGACGCTTCGCGACCCGTGACGCCCGCGTCGTGCGGAGCCGCTGCGTTCGGCTTGCGTTCGGCGTTGGGCGAAAAGCCGTTGCCGATGCCCCTCGGGGCCCGTCACAATCCGCGACCATGGGGCATCTGGAAGCGGCGCATCTCGAGTACTACCTGCCGGACGGGAGGGCGTTGCTCGGCGATGTCTCGTTCAGGGTCGGCGAAGGGGCGGCGGTCGCCCTGGTGGGGCCGAACGGCGCGGGCAAGACGACCCTGCTGAGGCTGATCTCCGGCGAGCTCAAGCCGCACGGCGGCACCGTCACGGTCAGCGGCGGGCTCGGAGTGATGCCGCAGTTCGTGGGGTCGGTGCGCGATGCCACGACCGTGCGCGACCTGCTCGTTTCGGTGGCGCCGCCGCGTATCCGCGCGGCCGCCAAGGCCGTCGACGCAGCCGAGCACGCGATCATGACCGTGGACGACGAGGCCGCGCAGCTGCAGTACGCCCAGGCGCTCTCCGACTGGGCCGAGGTGCGGGGGTACGAGGCCGAGACGCTGTGGGACATCTGCACCACGGCCGCGCTCGGCGTCCCGTACGAGAAGGCGCAGTGGCGCGAGGTGCGCACGCTCAGCGGCGGCGAGCAGAAACGCCTCGTCCTGGAGGCGCTGCTGCGCGGCACCGACGAGGTGCTCCTGCTGGACGAGCCGGACAACTACCTCGACGTGCCCGGCAAACGCTGGCTCGAGGAACGGCTTCGCGAGACCCGCAAGACGGTGCTCTTCGTCTCGCACGACCGCGAACTCCTCGCCCGGGCTGCCGAGAAGATCGCAAGCGTGGAGCCGAGCCCGGCCGGCAGCGACGTCTGGGTGCACGGCGGCTCCTTCGCGACCTACCACGACGCGCGGCGCGAGCGGTTCGAGCGGTTCGAGGAGCTGCGGCGGCGCTGGGACGAGAAGCACGCACAGCTCAAGAAGCTCGTCCTGGACATGCAGCAGTACGCGAAGCGGAGCGACGAGATGGCTTCCCGCTACCAGGCGGCGAAGACGCGGCTGCGGAAGTTCGAGGAGGCGGGCCCACCGCCCGAGCCGCCGCGCAAGCAGGACATCACGATGCGCCTGCACGGCGGCCGCACCGGCGTACGCGCCGTCACCTGTAAGGGCCTGGAGCTCACAGGCCTGATGAAACCGTTCGACCTGGAGGTCTTCTACGGCGAGCGGGTCGCGGTGCTCGGTTCGAACGGCTCCGGCAAGTCCCACTTCCTGCGGCTTCTGGCCGGAGACGGCGTCCGCCATACGGGGGAGTGGAAGCTGGGGGCCCGTGTTGTGCCCGGGCACTTCGCGCAGACGCACGCCCACCCGGAACTGGAGGGGCGTACGCTGCTCGACATCCTGTGGCGCGAGCACGCCAAGGACCGGGGCGCCGCCATGTCACGGCTGCGCCGCTACGAGCTGACCGGGCAGGCGGAACAGCGCTTCGAGAGGCTGTCGGGCGGGCAGCAGGCCCGCTTCCAGATCCTGCTCCTCGAGCTCGCGGGCACGACGGCTCTCCTGCTTGACGAGCCGACGGACAACCTCGACCTGGAGTCGGCCGAAGCGCTTCAGGAGGGCCTTGAGGCGTACGAGGGGACGGTGCTCGCCGTGACCCACGACCGATGGTTCGCTCGTTCGTTCGACCGGTATCTGGTCTTCGGTAGCGATGGTCGTGTGCGCGAGACAGCGGAGCCCGTGTGGGACGAGAGGCGGGTGGAGCGCACCCGCTGACGTTGTCACCTCCAGCGCAGCAGCGCCCCCAGTCCGCCTGCCGGAGAGTCCAGTGGGCGGGCCGTCGAGAGGGAGCGGGCCTCGGCGTCCGTCGCCACCGCGGAACGCAGCAGAGCGTCGTCCGCGCGGGCCGGCTGAGGCTCCGGTTCACCCAGCGGCTCCTTGACCTCCGTACGGCGTACGGCCAGCTGGTCCGGGTCCGGGCCGACCCAGACCTCGCGCCGGGCGTCGGGCGCGCCCGGCCGGACCAGGAGTTCCGCGATGCGGTGCTCCCGGGCGGCCTCGATCAGCGCCGGCACCCCCTCCACCGCGCCGGTGCGGCCCTCCTCGTCCGGGGCGAGGGCGGCCAGGAACCGCTCCAGGTCCTCCGCCGCCCGGCGCCGCGCATGGTCGGCGCGGGCCTGATCGACCTCCTCGTCAAGCAGCCGGCTCGTCGCGCCGTGCGCTGCCTCCACCGTCTGGGGGTGCAACCGCTGCGGCAGCCGTTCGTGCACCGCACGCCGCTGGCGGTCGTCGCCCACCAGGATCAGCAGCTCGGCCCTGGTCTCCTCCTGGCACACGGTGAGCGCGTCGGCGATCTCCGCGGCGTTGTGCTCCCAGGTGTTCTCGACCCGCAGCTGGAAGTGGCGCTCGGACCAGTCCGAGGAGGCCGTACGGTGCACCGGCCACTGCCGTCCGGCCACCGCACCGGCGTCCTGGGTGCCCCGCGCGGCGCGCAGCTCGAAATCGGCGCCCCGCCGGTCGACGTACGCCACCAGGCACACCGGGTCCTCCCCGGCCAGCTCCAGCAGTGGCGCCGTGTGCGGCAAGGCTCCCCAGTGCACCTGGTCGCCGCCCGGCGCCACGGTCAGGGGCGGATCCAGGACGACGGTTCCGGCCGTGGCGAACAGGGCTCGCCCGAACGGCTCGGTGGAGTGCCGCAGGTCCTCCACCGCCGCGCGGACGGCTCGGCACGTGGCCTCGTCGGCCCCCTGCTCGGCCAGGGTGCGGGACACGGACAGGGCCTCGAGTGATCGCTCGTCGGGCGTGGACTCAGTGCGCCGCGAGGTGTCGGCGTACACGGAGGCCCACGGCCCGGGATGTTCGTAGAGTGGATTGAGGAACTCGAGATCCATGGCTTCCTCCCGGACGCCGTCCTGTGCCGTTCGTGGCGGTTCGGGTACCCGGTACGTATGGAACGACACGATGACGAATGGGGTGCCGACATGGATGGAGTCGACCCGGTCCGACTGGACGACCAGCAGCTCATGAAGGAGCTCGAGACGATCCACCGCACCCGTCACGACACGTTGCTGCACGGGTCCAACGACGCGCTGCGCGCCCACAACGAGCGCATGGCGCAGCTGGAGGGCGAGTACCTGCGCCGCCACCCGCGCAGGCCCGTGGCCCAGGGCCGTACCCGTGCGGGCGCGCGGGAGAGGGAATGCGGACGGTGACGGCGATGGCAGAGAAGGCGAGGGAAGAGAATCCGCTGCTCGCGCGGCACTCCGAAGCGCTGGATCTGTTCACGGAACGGGTGCGGGCCGTCCATTCGGACCAGTGGGACGCGCCGACTCCGTGCACCGAGTGGAACGTCCATGACCTGGTCAATCACGTGACCGCCGAGCAGCTGTGGGTGTCACCGCTGGTCGTGTACGGCGCGGCCATCGAGGCGCTGGGCGGCACCTTCGACGGCGACATGCTCGGCCACGAGCCTGTCGCGTCCTGGGAGCATGCGGCCGATGCGTCCCGAAGGGCCTTCCACACCCACGCCGCCCTCGACCGCATCGTCCATCTCTCGTACGGCGACACCCGCGCATCGAACTACTGCTCGCAGATGACCGCGGACCTTGTGGTGCACGCCTGGGATCTGTCACGCGCGATCGGGGCCGACGAGCGCCTTCCTGTGGAGCTGGTCAACTTCGCGGTCCGGGAAATCACGCCGTACGCCGCCGAGTTGGAGAAGAGCGGCCTGTTCGCCGCACCGGTGGAGGCGCCGGCGGGTGCGGATGTGCAGACCAAGCTGCTGTGCCTGCTGGGGCGGCGACCGTAAGGCCGCTCAGCCCCTGAGTCCGCTGTCTGCACTGTGTCTGCTGTCTGCCCTGCCGGGCGGTTTGCTCTCTGCCCTGCCGTGCGCCCGGTCAGGGGCGGGCCGTCGCGTGCGAACTGCCTGGCTCCGCGCGGCTGATGTCGGCGAGCGCGGAGGACGGGTCCTGCGCGACCGCGAGGTCCCCGAGGCTCACCATCCCCACGGGGCGGCCGTTATCGACGACCGGCAGCCGGCGCACGGCGTGGTCCCGCATCAGGTGCACGGCGGCCGACACCGCGTCGTCCGGCCCGATGACGACCGGGTTCGGGGTGCACACGGACTGGGCACTCACGGTCAGGGGGTCGGCTCCGTCGGCGACCGCACGCAAGGCGATGTCCCGGTCCGTGAGCACCCCTATGACGTTCTGGTCGTCGGCGACCAGGACATTGCCGATGTCCTGGGCCCGCATGAGCTGCGCGGCTTCGACGAGCGAGGCGTCCGGACGTACCGCGACGACGCCCGACGTCATGACTTCCCTCACGAAATCGGCCATGTCCTGGGCCCTTTCTGCGTTCCATCGCCTGCAGGGGTACGGTCACTTGACCGTGACCCCGCCCGCAGTACCCCTGTGGCGAGGCCTCATTCCTCCTACCGGCCTTGCGTCTGCCGCGGCTCCTCCTGCTCACGGACCAGGGCATGGGCGAGTTCCTGCACGGTTTGGTAGACGGTGCCCCGGCGGAGCCGCTCGACCGGCTCGATCAGCGCGTCGGGCGCGTGCCGCTTGCGCAGCGTGCGCGCAAGCTTGGCGGAGTCGGCCGGGAAGGCGGTGCGTCCCAGGTGCCGAGCGAGCTCGTAGCGCATGACCGCCACTGGCCCCGGTGAACGGCCCGGTGTCACCGGCCCGTTGACGACCTCCGGGTCGTCGTCGGCGGTCGGCTCCGGGTCGTGCCACTCCTCGGTCCGGGTGGGGTGGCCCGACCGGAGCCAGCCCTTCAGTTCGTGCTTCATCTCCTCGTCCTTGTGGACGCTGAGCCGGTCGCTGCCTCGCTGCATCTTTTTCCCTCCAGTCGCTCGGGGGAGTCGTCTACGAGTACCCGACCGACTCGCGTCGACACGCGCGCGGCCACGCGGCCGAAGTCGTCCCGGCATCCCCCGTGTCCGACTGGCTGGTTTCCGATTGCTGTTGTCTCCGACTGCGCTTGATTTCCACGGCTGTGGTTTGCCTTGCGGACACGGGGAGACCCGGTGCGGACACCCCCCGCGACCACCCTTGGGAACATCGGGGAAGGGACACGGCCATGATGGTGCTCGCAGTGATCATTCCGGTACTGATGCTCGGGGCGGTCCTGGCGCTCGGCCGGTACGAGGAATGGGTGCTGCCGCCCGCCGAGGACGCGGAGCAGCAACCTCAGGGCGCCGCCCTGCGACACACCTGAACACCGCGTGCGCTGTCCAGGCGTGCGCCCGCTGTGACGCACGTCCGCCGCCGCCCTGTGCGGGCGGCGGCGGACGCGGCAGGCCGACCCCCATCCCGGCAGGACAGCGGCGGCCCGGTGGGGATACGGCAGGGGCAGCAAGGGACTAGCGTTGCCTGCCGCTCCCCGTCAGGAACTCCTGCACCTTCGCCTTCAGCCCCTGCCGGAGTACCGACTTCCGCTCCGCGTCGCCCTTGAGCAGGGACTCGGCCGTCGCCTCCATCTGCTCCCACGTCGCATGCGGCGGAATCGGCGGCACCGACGGATCCGTGAGGAACTCGATCACCGCGGGCCCCTCGGCCTCCAGGCCCGCGCGCCAGCCCGCCTCGACGTCCTCGGGCTTCTCCACGCGCACGCCGGTCAGCCCGATCGACCGCGCGAACGCCGCGTACGGCACATCCGGCAGCTCCTGCGAGGGCAGGAACGACGGGGCGCCGCCCATGGCGCGCAGCTCCCACGTCACCTGGTTCAGGTCCCCGTTGTTCCAGACCCCGACGACCAGCCGCGGGTCCTCCCACTGATGCCGGTACTTGGCCGCGGTGATCAGTTCGGCCAGGCCGTTCATCTGCATCGCACCGTCCCCGACGAGCGCGAGCGCGGGCCGGTCCGGATGCGCGAACTTCGCGCCGATCGCATACGGCACCCCGCAGCCCATCGTCGCCAGCGTCCCGGAGAGCGACGACCGCATGTCACCCCGCATCGTCAGGTGCCGGGCGTACCAGTTGGCGACCGAACCGGAGTCGGACGTGATGATCGCGTCGTCCGGCAGCATCGGGTCCAGGGCCCGCGCCACGTACTCGGGGTTCACCGGGTCCGCCGACAGGCCCGCGCGCCGCTCCATCACCTCGCGCCACCGCGCGACACTCGCGCACAGCTCGTCGAACCACTCGCGCCCGCGGTCCCTGTCCAGCAGCGGAATCAGCCGCTGCAACGTGGCCTTCGCGTCGCCGACCAGATTCACCTCGTACGGATAGCGCATCCCGACCATGTGCGGATCGATGTCGATCTGCACCGCGCGGGCCTTGCCGAACTCCGGCAGGAACTGCGTGTAGGGGAAGGACGAGCCGATCGTCAGGAGGGTGTCGCAGTCGCGCATCATTTCGTACGAAGGGCGGGTGCCCAGCAGGCCGATCGCGCCCGTGACGTACGACAGTTCGTCGCTGAGTGCGTCCTTGCCGAGCAGCGCCTTCGCGACGCCCGCGCCGAGCAGCTCGGCGATCTCCTCGACCTCGGCCCGCGCACCCGCCGCGCCCTGGCCGATCAGGATCGCGGCCTTGTCGCCCGCGTTCAGCACCTCGGCGGCCCGCTCCAGCGACGTCTGGGACGGCACCGCCGTCCAGCCGCTGCGGTCGATGCTGGAGGGCACCATCTTGAACTCGTGTGTGGGCGGTGAGTAGTCCAGCTCCTGGACATCGCCCGGGATGATCACGGCGGTGGGGCAGCGGCGCGCGTACGCGGTGCGGATGGCCCTGTCCAGGACGTTCGGCAGCTGCTCGGGCACCGTCACCGTCTCCACGAAGTCGGAGGCGACGTCCTTGAAGAGCGTGTGCAGGTCGACCTCCTGCTGATAGGAGCCGCCCATCGCGGTGCGGTGGGTCTGCCCGACGATCGCCAGCACCGGCACATGGTCGAGCTTGGCGTCGTACAGGCCGTTGAGGAGGTGGATCGCGCCCGGTCCGGACGTGGCCGCGCACACCCCGAGCCGGTGGCCGAACTTCGCATAGCCGACCGCCTCGAACGCGGACATCTCCTCGTGCCGCGACTGGATGAAGCGCGGCTGATTCTCGGCCCGGCCCCAGGCGGCGAGCAGGCCGTTGATGCCGTCCCCGGGATAGCCGAAGACATGCTCCACACCCCATTCGCGCAGCCTGGCGAGGATGTGATCGGCGACCTTGGTGCTCATGAGGGGACCTCCCGGAACGGGGTGGGGACGGACGGTGACACCACGCACCGGGTCACCACGCCGCCTGCACGGAAACCTGGCCGGCACCTCGCCCGCGGCAGCGGCCGGGCAGCGGCCGGGCAGCGGCCGGGCAGCGGCCGGGCAACGACGCCCCCAGGCACCCCCGGCACATCGACAGCGAACCCGACGCCGCAGCCGGTGTTTGCGTCGCCCGCGTAGGGGCAGGCGCAGATCAGTGCTTCGGACCGGAGGCACGTCCGTGGGAGACGGAGTCATTCGCCCCGGGTGTGCCCGCGCGGCTCGAGTGCCCCTCCCACGGTGACCGGCCACATCGCAGGCACCCACACAAGGGAGCGCGACGCACCATGCGAACCCAGGCACAAGCGAAGAAGCAGCACCCGCACGACGACGCACCCGACACCTCTGAGGCCTTCCGCAAGCTCGCAGAGCTGCCCGACGGACCCGAGCGTGACGCACTGCGCCAGGGGATCGTCGAGGCCTGGCTCCCCATGTCCGAACGGCTCGCCGGACGGTTCCGCGGCCGCGGCGAGTCCCTGGAGGATCTGCGCCAAGTCGCCGCGCTCGGCCTCGTCAAGGCGGTCGACCGGTACGACCCGGCACGCGGTTCCGCGTTCGAGAGCTACGCCGTGCCCACCGTCACCGGTGAGATCAAGCGGCACTTCCGCGACCACATGTGGACCCTCCACGTTCCGCGCCGCGTCCAGGACCTGCGTAACCGGGTGCGCTTCGCCTGCCAGGACCTGTCCCAGTCCGTCTCCGGACGGATGCCCACCGTCGCCGAGATCGCCGAGCACGCCAACATGAGCCAGGAGGACGTGCTGGTCGGCCTGGAGGCGCTGGAGAGCTTCACCGCCCTGTCCCTGGACGCCGAACTGCCGGGCAGCGAGGACGGATACGCGCTGCGCGACGCGCTCGGCGCCCCGGATCCGGCGCTCGACGTGGTCATCGACCGCGAGGCCGTCAAGCCGCGTCTGCAGCAGCTGCCCGAGCGCGAGCGCACGATCCTCTACATGCGGTTCTTCGGCGACATGACGCAGAGCCGCATCGCCGAGCAGCTCGGCATCTCCCAGATGCACGTCTCCCGGCTGATCAGCCGCTGCTGCGAGAAGATGCGCGACCAGGTGCTGAGCGAGGCGGCGTAGCCGCCGGGTGGCTTCCTGCCGGTGGGCGGTTCGCCGACTGTCGGTCGGCGGGTCGGGCCGCGCGGCGCGTCGTCAGCCGCGGCGGCGCATCGCCAGGGCGATATGGCGCGACATCATGTCGATCGCCTTCGCCTCGGCCAGGGAGAACGCCAGCCGCGCACCCGTTCTAAAGAGCGTGAGGACCCCCTGCACCGCCCCGCCCGTACGGGCGGTCAGCGGGACGCACAGCAGCGAGGTCACATCCGCCCGTACGAGAACGGGGGCGCCGGTCTTGTCCACGCCGAAGCCCTCCGGGTCCTCCGGACGCACCTGCAGGGCCGTGGACCCGCCGCGTGCCGCCTCGACGACGAGGGGGCACGCGGCGGGGTCCTGTTCCGTGACGGCCGCGATGTCCGCGCCTGGCGGGCCCAGCACCGTCGTACGCGTCAGATGCGCGGCGCCCGAGTCGGCCACCACCCAGTCGGCGAACCGGCCGTGCAGAACCCGGGCCGCCCGCTCCAGCGCGTCGGCCGCGTCGCCGGGCGGCGCGGACAGCAAGGACGTGGCCATCGCGTCCACCAGGTCCATCAGCGCCGCGTGCCGCGTCGTCTCGGCGAGATCGGGCACCGCGCCCGGGCCCGGCGAGCTGTCGGGCATGGCCAGCCGGCTGCCGGCGCCGGGCTGCAGTACGACGAGGACCGCGGTACGCGGTTCCGAGCTCGGCCGCAGCGCGGTGAGCGACGCACGGACCGGTGCCGAAGGGCGCTGCTGCAGATGGACGGTCAGGCTCCGGTCACCGTCACCCCGCGCCACGGCCGCCACCTGGGACCGGAACGCGGCCCGGTCGGCGTGCGCGAGGAATCCGGTGAGAGGGCGCCCGGTCGCGTATCCCGCGCGGACACCGGTGAACCCGGTCGCCGCGAAGTTCAGCCGGCGTACGACCGTCTCCCTGTCCACAAGCGCGACCGGCAGCGGAAACCGCTGGAAGACCGCGCGCAGCAACTGCTGCTCCTGACGGTCGTTGGCCGGACGGGTGCCTGGGGAAGCGCCCCCAGAGGCGCCGGCGGTAAGCCGCTCGTACCACGGCCACAGCTGGTCGGCTACATGATCGAGCTCGAAAATCGCCGCGTCGAGAACCGGAGACAGCTCATCCGTCGGGACGGAGCGGGCCGCCTTCAGTTCCGCCACGCGGCGTACGAAATCCGCGAGCTCTTCACCGAACTCGTCCGTCTGCGCCATGCCATGAACGTATCCCGCCGAGACCGCGTGCGGGGAGGCGACAGAAATCCGGACCGTGCGTTTTTCGGTCGTTCGTCCGGGCAGCAGCAGCAAGAGCCGGCCAGCGGGCAGGAGAACAGCGAGCACCAGCAAGAGAGCACCAGCAAGAGAGCACCAGCGAAGCATCAGCAAGAGAGCACCAGCGAAGCACCAGCAAGAGTGCATCAGCACGAGAGCATCAGCAGGAGAGGAGGCCCACAGCATGCCGGAACCCGAATTCCTCGGACCGGAATCCCCCGAATCCGCCCTTCCCGGGCGAAGGCTCTCGGAACTCGCCGAACAGGCGGCCCGCTGTACCACCGCCTGCTGTGGCGCGGGTACGACGGCGTCGGACGGCGGCTCGGAGCGGCCCGCGGCGGTGACCCATCCCGATCTGGCCGGGCTCGTCTCCGTTCAGCTGCGTTCCGGTGAGGGGCCGATACCGGCGGCTGAGGAGCGCGGCGAGCCGGTGGGCGCCGAGGACCTGCTGAACGAACGCCGGTGGCCGGAGTACCGCGCCGTGGCCCTCGACTCGGGCGTGCGTGCCTGTGTCACGCTGCCCTTCCGCCGCCCCCGTCTCACCGTCACGCTCAGTCTGTACAGCTTCCGCCCCGGCGCCCTGGAAGGGGCCGCGCACGGGCCCGCCCAGGCACTCGGTGATCTCGCCGCCAGCTGCCTCGTACGCGACCGCTCCTACCGGGCGGCTCTCACTGAGGTCGACCACCTCGGCGCCGCCCTGCGTTCGCGCCCCCTGGTCGACCAGGCCTGCGGCATCGTCATGCACGTCCTGGGCTGCGACGCCGACGAGGCCTTCGCGATCCTCAAGCGGATCTCCCAGGCCACCAACCGCAAACTCTCCGATGTGGCGTCGGGCCTGGTGGACACGCGCGGCCGGGGACTCGAGAAGGAACTGATGTCGCTGGCGGGCTGACGGCGCCCCTGGTTCGGCGAGCTGACAACACCCTGGTCCCGGCCCTCCGGCCGGGGCCAGCCTGTGTCGGCTGTGCTTGCTGTGCCGGCTCTTTCGTCACACGGCTGGCTTCGTAGGTAGCGCGAATGGGGCACGGCCGCGCGCGCATCGCCGGTGGGCGGGCTCTGATGGGGGGTGCGGGGCACGGACCCGCCGTGCCCGCCGCGACGCCGGTCGAAGGAGTCCGCTCATGCGCACTGCCCGCGCCCTCGCCGCCACCGTCCTGGCCTCGGCCGCCGTGGCCGGCACCGCGCCCCTCGCCCACGCGGTGGGGACTGAGACGTACGGGGTTGACGCCGGGCCGTACGAGGCGGGTCCGGGGGAGGGGGACGCGTCGCGGGATCCCCGTGGGCAGGGCGAGCCGGAGGGGCCGGAAAGGTCCCGGGCTCCCGAGGCACGCGAATCCAGGGGCCCCGAGGAGCCCAAGGCGCCGAAGAATTCCGGTGGGGTGAAGGATCCCCAAGTCCAGGGCAACAAGGGGGAGTTGGGCTCTACCGAGGGCTTGGAACAGTACGACAGTCCGGTGGAGTCCGCGGGGCCGGTCGAGTCCGAGAGCGTGGACGAATACGAATACGACGGGGGCGGATCCGGGGACGAGGACGAGGACGCATACGGGAGCACAGACGAAACCGAGGGCACAGACGAAACCGAGGTCCCGGACGAGTACGAGGGTGCGGGCGAGTCCCAAGGCCCAGAGGAATACGACGAGGGCCGGAACGACCCCGCCGCGCCCAGGCAACCTGGTGGCGCCGCGAAGGAGCCTGGTGGCGGCAGAGATCCGGAGGCGTCCGAGAAACCTGGTGGCGGGAGAGATTCTGCGGCGCCCGACCAGCCCGTCGGCAAGGACCCCGGCGGCAGCTATCCCGGAGGCAAAGACCCAGGGGCCAAGGACCCAGGGGCCAAGGACCCAGGAGGCAAGGACCCCGGACGCGAGGAACCTGTCGGCAAGGATTCCGCGGGGCCTGAGGACCCCGACCCGGCCGGTCCCAGGAGCCCTGACGACGTGGGGAACGCCGACGGGAACATGCCGCGCGGCGTACACGCAGGGGACGGCGGTACCTTCGCCGGATCCCCAGCCGCGATGATCAGCGGTGGTGTGCTGATCGCGGGGGCCGTCGGTGCCGGTGTCTACAGGGTGTACCGCCGGGAGGGAAGCGAGTATCGCTGAAGCGCCCGGCGGCTGTCGGACGACCGGCGGTCGGACTCGCGGTACGCGCGCCTCGCACACCACCCGACAGTCGCGGTACGCAATCCGGCCCGCCTGTCGCGCAACGGCCACGGCGGCGTGCGGGAACGTCGAGGCGGCAGTCGCGGTGCCGGCCGTGTGAAGGCCTGCGGCACGTGCCGCGGAATTGGAGCAGCGGGACGCTGGGTACTGAGAGGCCATGAGGAGCCAACGGGGCGGTATGGACAAGTGTTCGGTTGCGTGCCGCGGCGGGCGTGCGGGCACGTGAGAACAGCCGTACGGACACCGAAGGCACGGGAACCGAACAGCAACCGGCAGGGACGACAGCGGGCGCGCGGAGGTAACGCATGCGGCGGACCGACCAAGGGGGGCACGGCCCCGTCCGGTACGGCCCGCCGATCACCGAGCAGGGGCTGCCGGTACTGCCTGAGCTGTCCGCGGTGCTGGCAGCGGCGGCGGGCGTCGGTCACGCGGAACCGACTGGTGGTGGCCCGGCCCTCCTGGACGCCGTCGGCGGCTACTGGCAGCGCCGCGGTCTGTCCTGCGACCCGGGCCATGTCGCTGCCGCTCCCGGCGCTCCCGCGCTGCTGCTCGCCCTGACCGGCGCGCTCGCCGGCGACGTGTTCCTGCCGCGTCCCTGCCCCGCCTGGTGGACGCCGACGGCGCGACTGCTCGGCAGATCGGTGTTCCACGTGCCGACGCCCGCCGAGTGCGGCGGCATCCCCGATCCGTACGCACTCCTGGAGACCGTACGCCGGGTCCGTGCCGAAGGCGGGAACCCGCGGGTGCTCGTGCTCGGCGTCGCGGACGACCCCACCGCGACCGTGCCGCCGCCGGAGGTGCTCCACGAGACGGTCGAGGCCGCCGCGGGCGAGGGCCTGCACATCGTCAGCGACGAGACGTGGCGCGACACGGTGCACCGGCCGCACGAGACCGTCGTCGTGAGCCCGGCCGACATGCTGCCCGGGCAGGTCACGGTCCTGTGCGACCTCTCCGGGGCCCTGCTGCCCGTCGGCTGGCCCGCTGCGATCGCCCGCTTCCCCGCCACGGACGACGGCTCGGACCTGCGGAACCGGGTGCTCGACGTGCTCACCGCGATCGGCGCCCACGTCGCCACGCCGACCGCCGCGGCCGCCGCGTACGCCCTCGGTGAGCCCGAGGCGGTCACGGCGCGTCTGGCCGCCGAGGTGCGGGTGCACGCGCGCGTGGCGGCCGCCGCGCACCAGGCCGTGCTGGCGGCGGGCGGACTGGCCCTGCCCCCGCAGGCCGGCCGCCATCTCTACGCCGACCTCGGGCCGCTGCGGTCCGCGCTCGCCGCGCGGGGCGTCAGCGACGCGCAGGAACTGGAGGACTTCCTCACCCGGCGCCTGGACCTGCCCGTACCCGGCGGCCACCGCTTCGGCGACCACATCGGAGAGCTGCGCATCCGGATGTCCACCGGGCCGTTGCTGGGCGCCACGGAAGAGGAGCGGGCCGAGTCGCTCACGGCAGCGGACCCGCTGGAATTGCCGTGTGTCGAGCGTGCGTTGAGCATGTTCGGATCGGTACTGGACGATCTCCGCGCCGACGCCCAGCGAATGGAGCCGCCTAGATGACGCAGCACCACCCGTCGACGACGCAGCAGACCGAGCAGACCGACGAGCCGTCAGGAGAGGGGGCCACCGGGACGGACGCCGCGCCGTCGGCACGGCGCTCGACCGGGGAGGGCGACGCCGCGCCGGGGGCGCCGGTCGGGGCACACGCAGGCGAGCGCGGTGCGTCCGCCGGGGCCGACTCGCTGGCGGAGTCCGCGGCGCCGGCCCGGCTCGACGCCGTCGAGGGGCTTGGCGCGCAAGGCGCATCCGTCACTCGCCCCGCCGTCGAGGGGCTTGGCGCGCAAGGCGCATCCGTCACTCGCCCCGCCGCCCTCGGGGAGGTCGACACGCCCGGGCAGCGCACCCCCCACGGTGACAGGGGGACCATCAGCCGCACCACTGCGCCCGGCCGACCCGCCGCGCCGGGGGCCCTCGCCCCGCCGGGCGCCCTCCCCTCGCCCCGGCCCCTCGGCGAGCTCCGCCTCTGGCCGAGATCCTTCGTCGACCGGCTGACCGCACCCCTGCCCGGGATCCGGGCCTTCGCGCGGTTCGCTCGGGAAGGGGCGCTCCGGCCCCGGCCCGAAGACCTCCTCGACATTCCGCGGCTGCCGTTCGAGCCCGGGCCGCTGCCCGTCGTCGACTCCCGCACCGTCGCCCTCACCTGGGCCGGTCACGCCAGCTGGGTGGTCCGTATCGGCGGGCTCACCGTGCTCACCGACCCCGTCTGGTCCCGCAAGATCCTCGGCACGCCGGCCCGTATGACCCCGGTGGGCGTCGCGTGGGGCGCCCTGCCGGCCGTCGACGCGGTCGTCATCAGCCACAATCACTACGACCATCTGGACGCTCCCACCCTCGCCCGGCTTCCGCGCGACACCCCGCTGTTCGTGCCGGCCGGGCTCGCCCGCTGGTTCCGGCGGCGTCGCTTCAGGCGGGTCACGGAGCTCGACTGGTGGGAGGCCGCGGAGCTGGGCGGAGTGCGATTCGACTTCGTCCCTGCCCACCACTGGTCCAAGCGCCGCCTCAACGACACCTGCCGCTCCCTCTGGGGCGGCTGGGTGCTCACCGATCCGGCCGGGCAGCGCGTCTACTTCGCCGGGGACACCGGCTACGGCCACTGGTTCTCGCGTATCGGCCGCCGCTACCCGGGCATCGACCTCGCGCTGCTGCCGATCGGTGCGTACGACCCCCGGTGGTGGCTCAGGGACGTCCACTGCAATCCGGAGGAAGCGGTTCAGGCGGCCCGGGATCTCGGTGCGCGCCGCATGGTGCCCATGCACTGGGCGACGTTCCTGCTCTCGGCCGAACCCGTCATGGAACCCCTGACGCGCGTACGGACCGCCTGGGAGAAGGCGGGCCTCCCGCGCGAAGACCTGTGGGATATGCCGGTCGGAGGGTCACGGGTGCTCGAGGTGTGACCTCGCGCAGCCGGTCCAGCCGGTCGAACGGTCCGGCCGGTCGGTCGGTCCGGTCGATCCGGCCGGCTAGGCCGTCGACCCGCGCAGGCGCCGCCACACCGACGGTGCCATGCTGATCAGCAGTGTCAGCGCCACCGCCGCCGCGACACCCTCCCACGGCTCCGGGAACAGGGATCCGCCGAGGATGCCGATGAGCTGGTACGTCGCCGTCCAGGCGAGGCATGCCGGCACATTGCCATGCGCGAACCGGCGCAGCGGCATCTTCGCCAGCAGACAGGCCAGCATCACCGGGAGCCTGCCCGCGGGCACCAGCCGGGACAGGACGAGCACCATCACCCCGTGGTCGTCCAGCTTCCGCTGCGCCTGTGCCAGCCGGTCCTCGGGGGCGCGGCTGCGGATCGCCTCAAGCCAGCGCGAACCGTTCTTCGACCGCATCCCGCGCCGCCCCAGCCAGTACAGCGTCACATCGCCGAGGAACGCGGCCAGCGCCGCCACGACGAAGACCAGCAGCAGCGAGAACGGCGCCGTCTGGTGGAACGCCACCACTGCCGCCGAGCTGACGAGCGCCCCGGTCGGCACGACGGGCACCAGCGCGCCGATCAGCACCAGAAGGAACAGCGACGGGTATCCGACCGCCTGCTGCGTGGTTTCCGGCGGCACCGCCGCCGCTGCCCACTGCGGCAGCTGGGCCGCGGACGGAGCCGCGGACGCGAGGGCGACCGCTCCGGGGAACACGCGGCTCACCTGGCCCCGCCCTCCGGTCCCTCGCCGGCCCGGTCACGTGACGACGTATGGCCGGTCCGGTCACCTGGCGAGGCGTTGTCGGCCCGGCTGCATGACGAGGCGCCGCCGGTCCGGCTGTGAGGCGACGTATCGCCGCTCGGGCCGGGCGACGACCTCTCGCCGGCTCTGTTGCGTGACGAGGCGTCGCCGGCCCCGCTGTGCGACGGCCCCTCGCCGGCCCGGTCACGCGACGAGTCGTCGTCGCGTTCTCGGCGCGCCGCCGCCGGACCGTACGTGCCGACGGGCGAACCGCCGTACCCCGTGAACCGCGTGCCCGGCGGAGGCTCCGACCGCGGGCCCCCCGGTCGCACACTCTCCCCGTGTCCCAGCAGGTGCACCGCCACCTCGGGCGCCCGCGCCGCCGCCAGCCGTACGAACTCGTCGCCCGGCGCATGGAACTCGTGGGGCCGTACCGCGTCCATGCCGATCGGCCAGTACGTCCCGTAGTGCACGGGCACCGCGCTGCCGGGTGCCAGCCGGGCGAGCGCCTCGGCCGCGCGGCCCGCGTCCAGATGGCCGTGGCCGAGATACGGACCCCAGCCGCCCACGGGCAGCAGCGCCACATCGACGTCGCCCACATCCTTGGCCATGTCGTCGAACAGTCCCGTGTCCCCGGCGAAGTAGGTCCGCGCCTCGCCGCCGATCACATAGCCGAGGGCGGGCGAGCGCTGCCGCCCGAACGGCAGCCGCCGCCCGTCGTGCAGCGCGGGCACGGCCCGTACGACGAGCTCGCCGACCACCGTCTCGTCGCCGGGCCGGACCTCCGTCACCTGCAGATGGTTCAGCTTCCGCAGGCCCGGTACGGCCCGCAGTGCCCCGCGCGGTACGAGCAGCCGGGTGCCCGGCGCAAGCCGGACGAGCGACGGGAGATGCAGATGGTCGGCGTGCAGATGCGAGACGAGCACCACGTCCGCGATCGAGGCCTCGGCGGGCGGCAGCGCGCCGCGCCGGCGCCGCAGATGGGCCAGGCGCCGCGTGAACAGCGGGTCGGTCAGCACGCGGGTGCCCGAGTCCTCGACGGTGCAGGTGGCGTGACCCCACCAGGTGATCTCCACCGGCACGCGGTTCCTCCTTCGTGTAACTCCCCCCGAGCCTACGGGCAGGGGTAGGGTCAGCGGACGAAACCGGGGGTGAGGGGGACGCCATGGAGGACGCGGTGAGCGCTGCCGACCGCGTGCGCAGCGTACGTGTCACGGCGATCGCGAGCCTGACTCCTCTCGAGGAGCTCGACGCCGACCCCTTCCTGGTGGACTCGCGCAGCCAGCACGCGATGTGCGCCCGCTGGGCCGCCGAGCACGGCTACGTCGTCACCCGGGAACTGGTCGTGAACGGGCTACGCCCCGACCACCGCGTGCTGTGGGCGGACGTCGACGCGGGACTGGTGGACCTGTTCGTCGTACCGAGCCGACGCGTGCTGGAGCGCGCTCTCCAGTCCGTGGACGAGTTCACCGCCGAGTGCGCTCGCCGCGGGGTGCGTCTGGAGACGGCGGGTCTGGTCGAACCGGCGTACGACGCGGAGATGAAGGCGCGGATCCACCGCCGGCTGTCGATGCCGACGGCGGGGTACGACGGCTGTTGAGGTCGGCCGCCGTAGCCGGTGGCCGACCCGACGTTCTACGGCCCCCGCCGTCGTGGGTTGTGCCCACCCTCCCCCAGCTACCGCTGGGAGGTGCCCCCAGCCCTGCGGAACGATTGCCCACAACGGTCGGCCCCTCACCCGCCTGTGAAAGGCTGGGCGTGGACCGTCCGTCCGGGGCGGGGCAGGACGTGAGGTGAAGCAGGGCGTGGCGGACTGGCGGTGGCGGAGGATCGGCAGCGCCTCGTGGCGCGTGATCGCCGTGTGGGCGGTCAGCACCGTCACCATGCTCGTACTCGCCGGGATCCTGCCCGACTTCCGGCTGCAGTCCGCCGACGGCGACAGCGGCACGCACATCGCTATCACAGCCGCGCTCGGCGCCGGGGCCTTCGGTCTGCTGTCGGCCCTGGTGTGGCCCCTGCTCGTCAGAGCGCTGCTGCTGGTGCCCGCCCTCGTCCTCGGGCTGCTCGTGTTCTTCCTCAACGGCTCGCTGCTGCTGCTCGCCCTGCAGCTCAACCCGTCCGGCCGCGGCGCGGTCGCCCCCGAGACCGCTGTCGTCGTGGCCGCGGTGATGTCCGCCGTGGCGTCCGCGACGGGCACCGCGCTCGCCGTCCGCGACGACGACGCGTACCGCCGCAGGCTCTACCGGCTCGCCGACCGCCGGCGCAGGCGGGCCGTGGACGGAGCCTGCCCGTCCACCCCCGGCACCCTCTTCATCCAGCTCGACGGCGTCGGCCACGACGTGCTCCTGGACGCCGTCGGCAAAGGCCTCATGCCCACCGTCGCCTCATGGCTCGCCAAGGGCCCGGACGAGGATGTGGCGGAGAGCGACGGCGACGGCGAGGCGCCTCCCCGCGAACCCACCCACCGGCTCACCCCCTGGCGGACCGACTGGTCCAGCCAGACCGGCGCCAGCCAGCTGGGCATCCTGCACGGCACCAACCACGACATCCCGGCCTTCCGCTGGTACGAGAAGGACACCCGCGAGGTCATGGTCTGCAACCGCCCCAGCAGCGCCGCCGAACTCCAGCGCCGCGCCATCGCGTACACCGGCGACGGAGGTCTGCTCAGCCTCGACGGCGCCAGCCGCGGCAACCTGTTCAGCGGCGGCGCCGACCAGCTCGCCCTCGTCCTCTCGGTCTCCGCACGCCGCGGCCGCGAGAACCGCTCCCGCGCCGGCTACTTCGCGTACTTCTCCGATCCCGCCAACGCCGTCCGTACCGCCATGTCGTTCATCGCGGAGGTCTGCCGGGAGATCGCCGAGTCGACGCACGCCCGGGTGACGAAGCGGCGGCCGCGCGTCTCCCGCGGCGGCCTCTATCCGTTCGTCCGGGCCTTCGCGACGGTCGTCGAGCGGGACGTCGTGGTCGCCGCGGTCATCGGAGACATGCTCGTCGGCCGCAGCGCGGTGTACGCCGACCTCGTCGCGTACGACGAAGTGGCGCACCACTCCGGGCCGCGCAGCCGCGACGCCGAGAAGGTGCTCCAGCGGCTCGACCGGTCTCTCGCGCTGATCGCCAAGGTCGCCGAGCACGCCCCGCGGCCGTACCGCATCGTGGTGCTCTCCGACCACGGGCAGAGCCCCGGCGAGACCTTCCTCGCCCGCTACGGCCTCACCCTCGCCGACCTGGTCAGGGCCGGGTGCGGGCTGCCGGTGCGGCGTCGGGTGGAGCGGACCCGAAGCGGGGCCGAGGCGCGGGCGGCGGTCCGTGCAGCGCTGCACCGGCCGGTCGAGGAGGAGGCGGGGCAGCACCACCCACCCCGCCGCTCGGGACCGCTCGTGCTCGCGTCCGGCAATCTCGGGCTCATCTCCTTCCCGGACGTGCCGCACCGCATGACACGGGAGGAGATCGACCGGCGCCATCCCGCGCTGCTCTCCACCCTCGCCAACCACCCGGGCATCGGCTTCGTGCTCGTCGACAGCGAGGAACGGGGCGGGCTCGTGCTCGGCGCGCGCGGCGCGGACATATCCCTGCGCGAGCTCGACGGCGACCCCGGCCCACTCGCGGCCTTCGGGCCCGGCGCCGCCGAAGCCGTACGCCGCACTCACTCCTTCCCCCGCGCCGCCGACATCATGGTCAACTCCTGGTACGACCCGGAGGAGGGCGAAGTCCACGCCTTCGAGGAGCAGATCGGCTCGCACGGCGGGCTCGGCGGCGCCCAGAACCAGCCCTTCGTGCTCTCGCCGTACGCGCTCTCCGCTCCGGTCGACGACGGCCAGGAGCTGATGGGCGCCGAACATCTTCACAAGGTCTTCCGGCGCTGGCTGCGGGAGGGCGACGGACCTCAGGTGCCGGTGGGCGCACACGAGGGCGCCCGGGACGAGGCCGTGCGCGACGGCGAGGCATGAGCCCGCCCCGGGCGGCGGGTCGGCCCGCCCCCGGGTAACCCCTCGCCGTTCTCCGCCCGTGGCCCGTCTTACGGGTGCACCGGGCCCGGGTGTGATCGGATGGAGGTACGGAACCCGGACACGACACGGGACCTCATTGAAGGGATACATCGTGGCAACCACGCGCACCGCACACACCGTCTGGGAAGGCAATCTGCTCGAGGGCAACGGCGTCGTCACCTTCGACTCCTCCGGCATCGGCGAGCAGGCGGTGTCCTGGCCGTCCCGGGCCGAGAAGGCGAACGGCAAGACCAGCCCCGAGGAGCTGATCGCCGCCGCCCACTCCAGCTGCTTCTCCATGGCGCTGTCCCACGGCCTGACCGGCGCCGGCAACCCGCCGACCCGGCTGACCACCTCCGCGGACGTGACCTTCCAGCCCGGTACGGGCATCACCGGCATCCATCTGACCGTCGAGGGCCAGGTGCCGGGCATCGACGAGGCCACGTTCGTCTCGGCCGCCGAGGACGCCAAGAAGAACTGCCCGGTGAGCCAGGCACTGACCGGCACGACGATCACGCTGGACGCGAAGCTCGTCGGCTGAACAGCGGCTCGTTCACCCCTCGACCGTGCCGCCGTCCGGCTCGAACCGGACGGCGGCACGCTCGTATCCGGGGGATCGGGGTACCCGCGAACCCGGAGGCCGGTTACCCGGGGATTGACAAGCAGGCACTCAAGTTTTGTGCTGAGAGTGAAAACCCCGGTTCGGCGGAACCCCGGTTGGGCGGAAGGGGACGGACATGTCACGTGCGGTCGGTATCGACCTCGGTACGACGAACTCGGTGGTGGCCGTGCTGGAGGGCGGTGAGCCCACCGTCATCGCCAACGCCGAGGGCGCGCGCACCACGCCCTCGGTGGTCGCCTTCGCCAAGAACGGCGAGGTCCTCGTGGGCGAGGTGGCCAAGCGGCAGGCGGTCACCAACGTGGAGCGCACCGCACGCTCCGTCAAACGGCACATGGGCGACGCCCACTGGCGCTTCCCCGAGCAGGGCTCCGTGGACGGCACCCGTTACACCGCACAGGAGCTCTCCGCGCGCGTCCTGCAGAAACTGAAGCGGGACGCCGAGTCGTACCTGGGCGAGGACGTCACGGACGCGGTGATCACCGTCCCCGCGTACTTCGACGACGCACAGCGCCAGGCGACCAAGGAGGCCGGTGAGATCGCCGGTCTCAAGGTGCTGCGGATCATCAACGAGCCGACGGCCGCGGCCCTCGCCTACGGCCTCGACCGTGGCGAGGAGCAGACCGTCCTCGTCTTCGACCTCGGCGGCGGCACCTTCGACGTGTCGCTGCTGGACATCGGCGACGGCGTCATCGAGGTGAAGGCCACCAACGGCGACACGCATCTGGGCGGCGACGACTGGGACCAGCGGATCGTCGACCATCTCGTCAAGCAGTTCAAGAACGCGTACGGCCTCGATCTCGCGAAGGACAAGATGGCGCTGCAGCGGCTGCGCGAGGGCGCGGAGCGGGCGAAGATCGAGCTCTCCTCGTCGACCGAGACGACCATCAACCTCCCCTACATCACGGCCTCGCCCGAAGGCCCGCTGCACCTCGACGAGAAGCTGACGCGCGCCCAGTTCCAGGAGCTCACCTCGGATCTGCTGGACCGCTGCAAGGGCCCGTTCCACCAGGCCGTCAAGGACGCCGGAATCAATCTCTCCGCGATCGACCACGTGATCATGGTCGGCGGCTCGACGCGCATGCCCGCCGTCACGGACCTGGTCAGGCAGCTCACCGGCAAGGATCCGCACAAGGGCGTCAACCCGGACGAGGTCGTGGCCGTCGGAGCCACGCTCCAGGCCGGCGTGCTGCGCGGCGACGTCAAGGACGTGCTGCTGCTCGACGTGACGCCGCTGTCCCTCGGTATCGAGACCAAGGGCGGCATCATGACGAAGCTCATCGAGCGCAACACGACGATCCCCACGAAGCGTTCGGAGATCTTCACGACGGCCACCGACAACCAGCCGTCCGTCGGCATCCAGGTCTACCAGGGCGAACGCGAGATTGCCGCGTACAACAAGAAGCTCGGTGTCTTCGACCTCACCGGGCTGCCGCCCGCGCCGCGGGGCGTCCCGCAGATCGAGGTCACCTTCGACATCGACGCCAACGGCATCATGCACGTCTCGGCGAAGGACCTCGCGACGGGCCGCGAGCAGAAGATGACCGTCACGGGCGGCTCGGCGCTGCCCAAGGACGACATCGACCGCATGATGCGCGAGGCCGAGCAGTACGCCGACGAGGACCGCCGGCGCCGCGAGGCCGCCGAGACCCGCAACCAGGCCGAGCAACTCGTCTACCAGACCGAACGGTTCCTCGCCGACAACGCCGACCGGATTCCGGGCGACACGAAATCGGAGGTGGAGGGGGCGGTGAGCGAACTGAAGGGGTTGCTCGAGTCGGGCGGTGAGGACACGGCGGCGCTGCGCGCCGGCGTGGAGAAGCTGGCTTCCGTCAGCCAGAAGATGGGGCAGGCGATGTACGCGCAGGCGGCCGCCTCCGGCGGGGACGGCGGCACGGGTACAGGTACCGGGACCGAGGGTCCCAAGGCGGACGAGGACGTCGTGGATGCGGAGATCGTCGACGACGAGAAGGACGCCAAGGGCGGTGCCGCTTAGGCGGGTGTGCCCTGCGTCGGGGTCGCCCGGGGGTTGGTCCGGTGCCCGCCGTCGCGGGTTCCGCTGTGCCCACCCTCCCCCATTGCCTTAAGGGCATGGGAGGTACCCCCATCGCCTGGGGGCACCTCCCAGCGTTAGCTGGGGGAGGAACGACTGCCCACAGCGGGGCGGCGGACCTACACCCCCGTCCGTTCCCACCCCCGCCTCTCCGGCCGTACTCCCAGCTGTTCCGGGTCGCGGGTGCGGTACACCACGTACGGGCGGAACAGGTACTGGACCGGGGCGCTGAACATGTGCACGAGGCGGGTGAACGGGACCATGGCGATGAGGACCATGCCCACCACCGCGTGGATCTGGTACATCACCGGCACGCCCGCCATCAGTTCCGTCTTGGGCTGCAGGATGAACAGGCTGCGGGACCAAGGGGCGATCGTCTCACGGTAGTTGTAGCCCTCGCCGGAGACGTGCATCAGCTTGGCGACCATGCCCAGCACGAGCGCGGCCACGAGCACCAGGTACATGAGCTTGTCGTTGGCCGTCGTGGCGCGGAACACCGGGGCCTTGGTGCGCCGCCGGTACACGAGCAGCCCGATGCCGGCCAGTGCCAGCACCCCGGCCGCCGTCCCGCCGTAGAGCGACAGCAGATGGTAGGTGTGCTCGTTGAGGCCGATGTCGTCCGTCCACGACTCCGGAATGAACAGGCCCACCAGGTGGCCGACCAGCACGAAGAGAATGCCGTAGTGGAACACCGGCGACGCGATGTTGAGCAGCTTCGACTCGTAGATCTGCGACGAGCGTGTCGTCCAGCCGAACTTGTCGTAGCGGAACCGCCAGATCGTGCCCGCGACGAGCAGCACGAAGGCGACGTACGGCAGGACCCCCCACAGCAGTGCGTTCATGACCGTTCTCCGATGAGTGGCTCTCCGAGCTCTCCGACAGGGGGCTCTCCGACAGGGGGCTCTCCGATGGGTGGCTCTCTGATCAGCCCGAAGGGCTCCAGGCCCACCTCCTCGCGCGGCGGGCCCGACCGGGCCAGTGCCAGCGCCTCGGCCCGGTCCTTCGGGGACGGGCCCGGCAGCGTCGCGCACACAGCGTCGAGCACGCGCGCGTACGGCGTGCCGAAGTCGGTGAGGGCGAGCCGCAGCAGCTCCAGGCCGCCGCGGTGCTCCTTGAGCAGCACCGGTCCGGCGTGCGCCGAGAACTCCAGGACCACCGGCAGGAAGTCGGGCAGCTCCTCGCCGGTGAACTCCAGGCCGTGCGCCCGGTAGGTCTCCTTGAAGCGGACCAGCGACATGCCACGCCGCCGCGTGTCCCCGTCCCGCCACCAGCTCAGATACAGACTGTGCCGGTTCTTGAAGTCGAAGACCTTGACGTAGTGGGCGGCGAGATCCGAGGGCGCCTGGGCCGCCGCGCGGTCGAGGAATCCGTGCAGCTCGGGGGCGGCGGCCCGCAGCAGCGGCAGCCTCTCACGGAACTCGTCGTCGGGATAGCCCAGGCAGTATGCGGCGGCCTGATACAGCACGGCAGAGGACGTCACGGCGGTTCCCCCTTCAGTTCGCTCTCCTTGTCGGCGGTCTGCCGCTCCCGCAGTACGTGGAAGTTCTCCACAGAGACGAGTGGCAGGTGCTTGCGCCCGGAGTCCTGGCCGAGCGGTCCGTCACCGCCCATGCCGGGACCGCCCTCGAAGTCGAGGCTGCAGGAGTCCGGCAGTTCGGCCGGGAGAGCGGTCTCCTCCAGGCGGGCCGCGTCGCCGACCGCCGCGGTCGGGATGACGTAGCGCTCCTCGTACTTGGCGATCGCGAGCAGCCGGTACATCTCCTCGATCGTCGGGCCGTCCATGCCGACCGACGCGGTGATGGAACTATCCGGCTGGTCGCCGAGGTTGATGGCCCGCATGTACGATCGCATCGCGGCGAGCTTCTCCAGGGAGGCCCGTACCGGCCCCACGTCACCCGCGGTGAACAGCTCCGCCAGATACTCGAGCGGGATGCGGAGCGTGTCGATGGCGCCGAAGAGGTTGCCCGCTTCCTCGCCGTCGAAGCCCGTCTCGGCCAGCGCGTCCACGACCGGCGACAGCGGCGGGATGTACCAGACCATCGGCATCGTGCGGTACTCGGGATGCAGCGGAAGCGCGACCTTGTACTTGCTGATGAGGGCGTGCACGGGGGAGCGGCGTGCCGCCTCGATCCAGTCGTACGCGATGCCCGCCTGCTCGGCCGCCCGCTGCACACCCGGATCCTCCGGATCCAGGAACACCCCCAACTGGGCCTCGTACAGCGCCTTCTCGTCCTTCACGGACGCGGCCGCCGTCACCTTGTCCGCGTCGTACAGCATCACCCCGAGGTAGCGCAGCCGCCCCACGCACGTCTCCGAGCAGACCGTCGGCAGGCCCACCTCCACGCGCGGGTAGCAGAACGTGCACTTCTCGGCCTTGCCGGTGCGGTGGTTGAAGTACACCTTCTTGTACGGGCAGCCGGTGACGCACATGCGCCAGCCGCGGCACTGGTCCTGGTCGACCAGCACGATGCCGTCCTCGGCCCGCTTGTACATGGCGCCGGACGGGCACGACGCCACGCACGACGGGTTCAGGCAGTGCTCGCAGATCCGCGGCAGGAAGAACATGAAGGTCTGCTCGTACGCGAACTTGACCTTCTCCGCGGCCTGTTCGCGGACCTTGGCGACCATCGGATCGAGGTCCCCGTGCTCGGGCGCGCCCGCGAGGCTGTCGTCCCAGTTCGAGGACCACTCGATCTTCATCGGCTTGCCGGTGATCTGCGACAGCGGCTGTGCGACGGGGAAGTCGTCGCCGAGCGGCGCGTCGGTGAGGTTCTGGTAGTCGTACGTCCAGGGCTCGTAGTAGTCCTTGATCTCCGGCAGCACGGGGTTGGAGAAGATCCCGGCGAGCTTGCGGAACCGGCCGCCCGCCTTGAGCTTCAGGGCGCCCCGCTTGTTCAGCTCCCAGCCGCCGCGCCACCGCTCCTGGTCCTCGTACCGGCGCGGATAGCCCTGCCCTGGCCGGGTCTCGACGTTGTTGAACCAGACGTACTCCATGCCGGTGCGGTTGGTCCACGCCTGCTTGCAGGTCACCGAGCAGGTGTGGCAGCCGATGCACTTGTCGAGGTTCATGACCATGGCGATCTGGGCCATCGGGCGCATGTCAGTACTCCACTTCCTGCGAGCGGCGGCGGATGACCGTCACCTCGTCGCGCTGGTTGCCCGTCGGGCCCAGGTAGTTGAAGCCCCACGACAGCTGGGCGTATCCGCCGATGAGATGCGAGGGCTTGAGGAGCACGCGGGTCAGGGAGTTGTGGATGCCGCCCCGTTTGCCGGTGGTCTCCGTTTTCGGGACGCTCACTGTGCGTTCCTGGGCGTGGTGCATGTAGACCGTGCCGGGCGGCATCTTGTGCGAGACGACCGCGCGGGCGACGACCACGCCGTTGCGGTTCACGGCCTCGATCCAGTCGTCGTCCCGGACGCCGATCGCGTCCGCGTCCTGCGGGGACATCCAGATGTTCTGCCCGCCGCGGGAGAGCGACAGCATGAACAGGTTGTCCTGGTACTCGGAGTGGATCGACCACTTGTTGTGGGGGGTTAGGTAACGGACCGTCACCTCGCGCTGGCCGTCGGGGCCGAGCCGCGGCTCGCCGAACAGGCGGTTCATGTCCAGCGGCGGCCGGTAGACGGGCAGCGCCTCGCCCAGCTCGTGGATCCAGTCGTGGTCGAGGAAGAAGTGCTGCCGTCCGGTGAGCGTGTGCCAGGGCTTCAGATGCTCGGTGTTGAGCGTGAACGCGGTGTAGCGGCGCCCACCGGACTCACTCCCGGACCACTCCGGTGACGTGATGACCGGCACGGGCGCGGCCTGGGTGTCCGCGTACGTGATGCGCTTGCCCTCGTGCTCCGCCGCCAGATGCGCCATCTCCTGGCCGGTGCGCGCCTCCAGGGTGTGGAAACCCTGCGTGGCCAGGCGTCCGTTGGTCGTGCCGGACAGCGCGAGGATGGTGTTCGCCGCCTTGACGGCGGTGTCCAGGGCCGGACGCCCGTCGGCGGGACCACCGCGTACGACACCGTTGCGGGCCTTGAGGTCCTCGACCTCCTGATCGGGCCGCAGGGCGATGCCCTTGACGGGCAGGCCCAGACCCTCCGCCAGGGGACCGAGTGCCGCGAACTTGGCGCCGATCGCCGTGTAGTCACGCTCGACGATGGCCAGATTCGGCAGGGTCTGTCCGGGCACGGGATCGCACTCGCCGCGCTTCCAGTCCAGGACGACGCCGCCGGGCTGCGCGGTCTCGCCCGGTGTGTCGTGCTGGAGCGCGGTGGCGACGATGTCCCTGCGGACGCCGAGATGACCCACCGCGAGCTCGCTCAGCCGACGGGCCAGCGCGTGGAAGGTGTCGAAGTCGGTGCGGGCCTGCCAGGGCGGGTCCACGGCCGGTGAGAAGGCGTGCACGTAGGGGTGCATGTCCGTGGTCGACAGGTCGTGCTTCTCGTACCAGGTCGCGGCCGGCAGTACGACGTCCGACAGGAGCGTGGAGGAGGTCTGCCGGAAGTCGAGTGACAGCAGGAGGTCGAGCTTTCCCTCGGGTGCCTCGTCGCGCCAGGTGACATCCCTCGGCCGCTCGTCCTCTCCGGCTTCCTCGGCCCGTAGTGACGAGTGCGTGCCGAGCAGGTGCTTGGTGAAGTACTCGGCGCCCTTCGCCGACGAGCCGAGCAGATTCGCACGCCACAGGGTCAGCACGCGCGGCCAGTTCTGCGGCGCGTCGGGGTCCTCGACCGCGAACTTCAGTTCGCCGCTTCTGAGTTGCGCCACGACGTGCGCGATCGGATCGCCGAACACGTCCCCGAGGTCCAGCGGATTCTTGTCGAACGTCGGGTACGACGGCATCCAGCCGGAGCGCGCGGACAGCGCCAGGCAGTCGACCCCCGTCATGCCCGCGAACTGCCCGCTGCCCAGCGGCGACGCATGCACATCGGCCGCGAACCTGTCGTAGCGCCACTGGTCGGTGTGCAGGAACCAGTACGCGGCGCCGATCATCTGCCGCGGCGGCCGCTGCCAGTCCAGCGCGCCCGCGAGCGTGGCCCACCCGGTGAACGGGCGGCACTTCTCCTGGCCGACGTAGTGTGCCCAGCCGCCGCCGTTGCGGCCCTGGCAGCCCGTGAGCTGCAGCAGCGCGAGAAAGGCACGGTAGATCGTCTCGGAGTGGAACCAGTGGTTGGTTCCGGCACCCATCAGGATCATGCAGCGGCCCTGCGACTTCTCCGCGGTCCGCGCGAACTCCCGGGCGATCCTGATGGCCTGGGCGGCGGGCACGGAGGTGTGCACCTCCTGCCAGGCCGGGGTGCCGGGTTCGTCCGCGTCCTCGTACGACGAGGGCCAGTCACCCGGCAGACCCGTCCGCCCCACTCCGTACTGGGCGAGCAGCAGATCGAACACCGTGGTGACCAGCGGGCTTCCCGGCCCGCCGATCCTGACGGCCGGCACGCCGCGGCGCATGACCTCGCCGCGCCCCTGCCCGTGCTCACCGCCCTCCGTGTCGAAGCGCGGCAGCAGCACCTCGACCGGCATCGCGCGGAACGTGCCGTGCAGCGTCAGTCGCGGGCTGATGTCGCCCAGGTCAAGGTTCCACCGGCCCTTGCCGGAGTCCGTCCAGCGGAAGCCGAGCGACCCGTTCGGGACGGCGGGATGCCCGGTCGCAGCGTCCAGGACGACCGTCTTCCACTCCGCGCCCTCCCCGGCCTGATCGAGATCCGAGGCCCGCAGGAACTTCGACGGAACGTAGGCACCGTCCCGCTCGGTGAGCGTGACCAGGAACGGCAGATCCGTGAACTTCCGTACGTAGTCCGCGAAGAACGGCGTCTCGCGGTCGACGAAGAACTCCTTGAGGACCACATGGCCCATGGCCAGCGCGAGCGCCCCGTCGGTGCCGGGATGCGGATGCAGCCACTCGTCGGCGAACTTGGCGTTGTCCGCGTAGTCCGGAGAGACGACCACGACCTTCTGGCCGCGGTAGCGGGCCTCGGCCATCCAGTGCGCGTCCGGCGTACGCGTGACGGGCACGTTCGAGCCCCACATCATCAGATACGCCGCGTCCCACCAGTCGCCCGACTCCGGTACGTCGGTCTGGTCGCCGAACACCTGCGGCGAGGCGACCGGCAGGTCCGCGTACCAGTCGTAGAAGGAGAGCATCGGCGCGCCGATCAGGCCCATGAAGCGGGCCCCGCCCGCGTGCGACACCATCGACATCGCGGGGATGGGCGAGAACCCCGCGATGCGGTCCGGGCCGTACGTCTTGATGGTGTGGACGTGCGCCGCCGCCACGATCTCCAGGGCCTCGTCCCAGGTGGCCCGCACCATGCCGCCCTTGCCGCGCGCCCGCTGGTATCTGCGCCGGCGCTCGGCGTCGCCCTGGATGTCCGCCCACGCCAGCACGGGGTCCTTCAGACGCTGCTTGGCCTCCCGGTACATCTCGAGCAGCACGGCCCGGATGTACGGGTAGCGCACGCGCGTCGGCGAGTACGTGTACCAGGAGAAGGCGGCGCCCCGGGGGCAGCCCCGCGGCTCGTACTCGGGGCGGTCGGGACCCACCGACGGATAGTCGGTCTGCTGGGTCTCCCACGTGATGATGCCGTCCTTGACGTACACCTTCCAGCGGCACGAACCCGTGCAGTTCACACCGTGCGTCGAGTTCACGACCTTGTCGTGGCTCCACCGGTCGCGGTAGAAGGAGTCCCCCTGGCGGCCGCCCTTGAACTGCACACTGTGCAGATCAGGGGCCGCAGTCCCGCGCCGGAAGAACTTTCCCGTCCGCAGAAGCACCGCACCCGGTTCGGTGGGGGTCCCCGTGGTCTCTGTCACCGTGAGCTCCCTTGGTGGCCCATGCCTCGAAACCTAGGGGCGGTGCGGGGCCGGCACCTGCTCACTGCGTCCGTACGGGTTACGGTGCTGGTGCCAGCCCCCGCCCCCTGCAGGAAAGACCCCACCCGCCGTGCTCGTCGCCCGCTCCGTCGCCCTGTTCGCCGTCGCCGCCCTCTTCGAGATCGGAGGCGCCTGGCTGGTCTGGCAGGGAATCCGTGAACACCGGGGCTGGATCTGGATCGGGGCCGGCATCATCGCCCTAGGTCTGTACGGCGTGGTGGCCACGTTCCAGAGCGACGCGAACTTCGGCCGCATCCTGGCCGCGTACGGCGGGATCTTCGTCGCCGGCTCGATCGCCTGGGGCATGATCGCCGACGGTTACCGCCCCGACCGCTTCGACGTCATCGGTGCGCTGATCTGCATCGCGGGGATGGCCGTGATCATGTACGCGCCGCGCGCGCACTGACCGCTCGCCGCGCGGCCCATCGCCCTCTTCTGGAGACGGGGAGTTGCCCACCGCCCGCCGGGCCCGGGACGCCGGAGTCAGTGACGGTCGCGGGTGCTGCCCCGGACGACGAGCGACGTGGCCAGCTCGACCCGGGGGCTTTCCAGCTCCTCGCCGCCGATCAGCCGGACGAGCGTCCGCAGGGCGGTGCCCCCCATCTCCTTCAGCGGCTGGCGCACGGTCGTCAGGGGCGGGGTGACCCAGCGGGCCTCCGGCAGGTCGTCGAAGCCCACGACGCTGACGTCCCGCGGCACCTCAAGCCCGGCCTCGGCCAGCGCTTCGTAGCCGCCGATGGCCATGTGGTCGGAGCAGACGAACAGGGCCGTGGGCGGAACGGGCAGCCGCAGGAGCGCCTCGACCTGCCGCTTGCCGCTGGCACGGTCGTAGGTGCCGTGACGTACGAGTTCGGGCGGCGTGTCGACGCCCGCCGCCGCCATGGCCGAGCGGTAGCCGGCGATGCGGGCCCGGGCGAAGAGGTGTCGTGGCGGCCCGGTCACCAGGCCGATCCGCTCGTGGCCGCGCTCCAGCAGGTGGGTGGTCGCCTCGTAGGCACCGGCCCAGTTGGTGGTGCCGACGGACGGCACGCCGGGGGGCGGATCGCTGAGCGGATCGATGACCACGCAGGGGACCTGGGCCTGCTGGAGCCGGGCGAGCTGCTCGTCCGTGGGCTCGGTCAGGCCCAGCACCACTCCCGCGCTGCCGCGCTCCAGGATGCGGTCGACCCAGTCCGGGGCGTACTGGCCGCCGGTGGCGACAGGCGCCCGGGCGAGGGAGATCGCCACATGCAGTCCCGCCTCGTACGCCGCGGCCTCCATGCCGCTGACGACGCTTGCCGGCCAGGAGCCGTCCAGCCCTCCCAGGACCAGGTCGACGGTGCGCGTGGACGGGTCGGCGAGGGAGACCCCCCGGCGGATGTACCGGTGGCTACGGAGGGCGGAGTCGACTTTGTCCCGGGTGTCCTGCGAGACGTCGTCGCGGCCGTTGAGGACCTTGGAGACGGTGGAGACCGAGACGCCGGCCGTTTCGGCGATCTGGGCGAGGGTCGGGCGGGAGGTCCGGCCACCGGTCATGAAGGGGCTCCCTGTTGGTCCCGGTAGTTTTCGCAAATAATCTAGGTCCGCGCGGCGTCTGCTGACAAGAACGACTTCCGCTACTCGCTCGATTTTGGACGCCTTGACACGCTTACCCGCCAGACCTAGCTTCTCTGTCGGCCACCCTAAGGGGCTGGTTTGTCGCGAAAAAATTTTCGTAGCTGTGTGGGATCGGAGCCCCTATGTCGCCCAATATGTCCGCCGATCCGTTGCGGGTCACCGTATGGAGTGAGGGTCGTCACGAGCAGCGGGACGCGCACGTCGCGCAGTTGTATCCGCAGGGCATGCATGGAGCGGTCGCCGAGGGCGTCCGTCTGCATCTCGGCGACGGGGTCCGGGTCCGCACCGCGACGCTGGACGAGCCGGAGCACGGACTCACCGAGGAGGTGCTCGCCGACACCGATGTCCTGACCTGGTGGGGGCACATCGCTCACGACGAGGTGTCGGACGAGGTGGTCGACCGCGTACACCGGCACGTCATGGCCGGGATGGGCCTGATCGTGCTGCACTCCGGGCACTGGTCGAAGATCTTCACCCGGCTGATGGGCACGACCTGCACCCTGCGCTGGCGCGCCGAACGGGACCGCGAGCTGGTGTGGACGGTCGACCCGGCCCACCCGATCGCGGCCGGTGTGCCGCACCCGATCGTCATCGACGAGCAGGAGATGTACGGCGAGTTCTTCGACATCCCCGCCCCCGACGAGCTGGTGTTCATCAGCTCCTTCTCGGGCGGCGAGGTGTTCCGCAGCGGCTGCACGTTCCGCCGCGGCCACGGGCGGATCTTCTACTTCAGCCCCGGGGACCAGGACTATCCCGTCTACCACCACCCCGATGTGCGGCGCGTCATCGCCAACGCCGTCACATGGGCCGCCCCGGCGGCGGAACGCCGGACCCCACGGCTGGCCCACAGCGAGACCGGCTGGTTCGAGGGCGAAGGCAACCGGTCATGAACGCGCACGCGTTCAGCATCCAGCCGGCGACCGGCGCTCCGCTTCGGGTGATCGTCGTGGGCGCCGGGGGGATGGGCCGGGCTTGGCTGCACGCCATCCTGACGTCCCCCGACACCGAGTTGGCCGGAGTCGTGGACCTCGACCCGGAGGCGGCCCGCATCGCCGCCGCCGCGGTGGGCGCACCCGACACCCCGACCGGTACCGACCTGGCCGCGCTCGCCGCCGAGACCGGTGCCGAGGCCGTCATCGATGTGACCAGCCCCGCCGCCCACCTGCCCGTCACTCTCCGGGCACTCGACCTCGGCCTGCCCGTGCTCGGCGAGAAGCCGGCCGCCGCCTCCGTGGCCGAGGCGCTGCGGCTGGCGGCGGCTGCCGAGCGGTCGGGCCTGCTGTTCATGGTCAGCCAGTCGCGCCGCTACAACCGGCAGCTGTTCCGATTCCGGGAACTGGCCGGCCGGCTGGGCGACCTCGGCATCCTCACCACCGAATTCTTCCTGGCGCCGCGCTTCGGCGGCTTCCGTGACGCCATGGCTCACCCGCTGCTCCTGGACATGGCCATACACCCTTTCGACACCGCGCGGTTCCTGCTGGACGCCGAGCCCGTGTCCGTCTACTGCCATGGCTACAACCCCGCCTGGAGCTGGTACGCCGGCGACGCCGCCGCCACCGCCGTTTTCGAGATGACCGGAGGTGTCCGCTACGTCTACACCGGCAGCTGGTGCAGCCCGGGCCTGGAGACCTCGTGGAACGGCGCCTGGCGCCTGAGCGGCGCGCACGGCACCGCTGTCTGGGACGGCGACACTCCGCCCCGGATCGACGCGAAGGACACAGCGCTAGCCGAGGACAGCGGAATCCCGGACGCCGCGGAGAGTATCGAGGGCGCCCTCGCCGAGTTCGTACACGCCCTGCGCACCGGCACCGTCCCCCGCGGCGAGATCCACGAGAACGTCATGAGCCTGGCCATGGTCGACTCCGCGGTCCTGTCCGCGACCGAGGACCGGCGGGTGCACGTGGACGAGGTCCTGGACGCCGCGCACCGCGAGGCGGTCGCCACGGCCGACGACGTCGAACGGGAGGTTCTCGCCTCCTGGCCCTCCGTACGGACCGCCCTGACAAGACCGTGTCCCACGGGGTGAGGCGAAGGAGTCTCCAGGGCGTCGACGGGTTGGGCTGCCGGGAGGGCTAGCCGCCATTACCTCGCACGTAATCGACCGTGACGCGACGCCCGGGCATGGTGGTCGTACTGGACCCCGGGCCGCCGCACTGCGGCCCGGGGGATAGGTCCCGACCAGCGCTTTCGACCTCGATGGAGGCTGAGTTCGCCATGTCCGCCACGCCCACGCCCACCCCCGTGCCCGTGTCCGCGTCCCCGCTCGCCGCCCTGGCCCGTACCTCCGACCCGGGGACCATGCTGCGCCGCTTCCTCGCCCTCGATGCCGTCGTGACCACCGCCAACGGCGTCGCCTACGTCGCCGCGTCCGGGCCCCTGGGGCGGCTGCTCGGCGTGGACCCGGGGCTACTGCTCGCCCTCGGCGTGTTCCTGGTGCTCTTCGGAGCCGGCGTCGGTGTGCTCGCCGGGCGCAGGCGCCCGGCGGTCCTCGCCGTCCGTGCCGTGATCGAGGCCAACCTGATCTGGGCGGCGCTCAGCCTCGTCGCCCTCGCCGTCTGGCTCTCGCCGACCACCGCCGGTGCCGTCTGGGTCCCGTTGCAGGCCGTGACGGTCGCGGGCTTCGCGGCCCTGCAGTACGCGGCGCTGCGGAAGCTGAGGACCGTGTGACCGTGCCCGGCCTCAGGGCATGAGGGACTGCAGATACTTGGCCGTCGCAGGGTCGGCCGGGAGGAACGTCTCGATGGCCAGCTCGGCGACGGTCACGTCCATCGGTGTGTTGAACGTCGAGATCGACGAGATGAACGACAGCACACGGCCGTCGTGCTCGATCCGCAGCGGAAGGGCGAAGTACGGCACCGGATCCAAGGGCTCCTCGGCGTCGTCGTCCCTTCGCAGATCCGGCGCCGGATACGCGGCGACCTCCTCGTAGACCGCCCGCAGCGCGTCCGAACGCCTCAGCGCGATCTGGCGCTCCATCTGGGCCAGCAGATGGCCGCGCCACTCGCGCAGATTCCGGATCTTCGGCGCCAGGCCCTGCGGGTGCAGCGTCAGCCGCATCGCGTTCAGGGGCGGGGTGAGCAGATGGTCCGGGAGGCCGTCGAGCAGCATCGCGATACCGAGGTTGGCCGCGACCACCTGGTACGTAGCGTCGACCACGAGCGCCGGATAAGGCTCGTATCCTCCCAGCAGCCGTTCCAGGCCCTCGCGCAGCGAACCCAGCGCCGGGTCGTCCAGCGGGGTCTCCGGATAGCGGGGCGCGTAACCGGCCGCGAGCAGCAGCACGTTGCGCTCCCGCACGGGAACGTCCAGATGCTCGGCGAGGCGCAGTACGAGCTCCTCGCTGGGCCGGGACCGGCCCGTCTCCACGAAGCTGATGTGCCGCGCCGACGAGCCGGCTCGCAGCGCCAGCTCCAGCTGACTGATCCTGCGCTGCTCGCGCCAGTCGCGCAGCAACCGGCCGACGCCTGTGGCTCCCGTACTCGATCTCATACACCCGACCGTAGTAGCCCGACCGCAGGAGAGGTGCGGTCATGGAAGGAGCCGGAGGAGTCCGCCGGGGCGACCGGTCACCCGCTCTGTGGCAGGCTGAGGACGAGGACGACCCGCAGGCATGTGACCGAGGACCACGGGCACGTGGTCGTACGACCAAGCAGGCACCCAGTCGCTCGAACGAGCCCGCAGGCACCCAGTCGCTCGTACGACGCCGTACGGAAGGAGCGCGGCCATGGCCGTCGAACCGCTGTCGCAGAAGGACATCGAGGACCGGCTCGCGGAGCTGCCCGGCTGGTCGCTCGACGGCGACCGCCTCGCCCGCTCGTACAGGCTCGGCTCCCACTTCGCGGCCACCGCGCTGGTCGTGCACATCGCGCAGGTCCAGGACCAGCTCGACCACCACTCGGACCTCACCCTCGGCTACAACACCGTCTCCCTCACCGTGAACACCCACAGCGTGGGCGGCGCCGTCACCGAACTCGACTTCAAGCTGGCGCAGCGGGTGGAGGAGCTGGCGGCGGGGCACGGTATCCGCTGAGCGGCGCACAGGTGGTGGGGGGATCAGGTGCTGGACTACGACAAGGAAGCCGCGGTCTACGACCGTACGCGCGGGGGCGTACCGCGGGCGCGGGCCGCTGCCGAGGCCGTCCTCGGGCTCGTGCCCAGCACCTCGCGCACCCTGCTCGACGTCGCGTGCGGCACGGGTCTGGTGACCGGTCGGCTGACCCGGCCCGGGATGCGGACGATGGGCGTCGACATCTCACCCGGCATGCTGAGCGTCGCCGCGGGGCGACTGGACGGCGCCGTGGTGCTCGGCGACAGCCGCCGACTCCCCTTCGCGGACGGCTCGTTCGACGTGGTCACCGTCATCTGGCTGCTGCATCTGCTGCCGGACGCGGCGCCCGTGGTCGCAGAGGCGGCGCGTGTGCTGCGGCCCGGCGGGGTGTTCGTGACGACCGTCGACAAGAACGCCGCGCACGACGTGGGCAGCGACATCGACGTACTGGTCGCCCCACACCGTTCGGCGCGCGCCGCGGACGAGTCCGCGCGCATCACGGAGTACGCCGCCGCGCACGGCCTGCGCCCGTGGGGCGAGGCCCGCTTCCGGGGCCACGGCCAGGGCCGTACTCCGCGCCGTCTCGCCGACGACATACGACGCGGCAGGGTGTACGCGACGGGCGGCCCGGCCCTCGCGGACCGCGTCGCGGCCCTGCCGGACCCGGACATGCCGCGCGCGGAACCGGTCTACCGGCTCCGGGCGTTCCGCCGCCAGGCCTGAGAGAGCGCCAGGCCTGAGGAGGGACGCGAAAGCAAGGCCTGAGCGAAGGCGCCGATCAAGGCAGAGGACCATCAGGGACCGCGAGCCCGGCCTCGAGCCGGTACCGCGAGCGCGGCCTCGAGCCGGCTCAGTGAACCGAGAAACCGCCGTCGACGAATATCGCCTGTCCGGTGACATAGGACGAGGCGCGGCTCGCCAGGAAGACGGCCGCTCCCGCGAAGTCCTCGGCAAGACCGTTGCGCCCGATCAAGGTCCGCTCAGCCAGCGCCGCCACCTTCTCGGGGTCGGACGAGAGTCGCGCGTTGAGGGGTGTCATCACGAACCCCGGCACCAGCGTGTTGCAGGTGACGCCGTACGGCGACCATGCCTCGGCCTGTGAGCGCGCCAGCGACTCCAGGGCCCCCTTGGACACACCGTAGGCGCCGCTCTGGACGAACGCCCGATGCGCCTGCTGGGAGCTGATGTGAATGATCCGCCCGAAGCCCCGGTCGGCCATTCCGGGCCCGAAGCGCTGCCCCAGCAGATGGGGAGCCTCCAGGTTCACCGTCATCGTGGTGTCCCACTCCTCGTCGGTCAGCTCGCCCATCGGCGGCCGCAGGTTCACCCCGGCGCAGTTGACGAGGATGTCAGGCTCCCCGAACGCCTGGGCCGCCTTCTCGGCCCCCGCGCGGATGCCGTCGCGGGTCGCCAGGTCGGCGCTCACCCAGGCAGCCCGGCATCCGTGCTCCGCCAGTTCGTCCACCGTGGCCTTCAGCGAGGCCTCCGTGCGCGCCACGACCACGACGCTCGCGCCCGCGCGCGCGAGCGCCTCCGTGATGGCCCGGCCGATGCCGGAACTGCCGCCGGTCACGACGGCGACCCGGCCGTCCAGTGAGAACAGGTCGGAGAGGTATGTCTGCGAACTCATTCCCCGACCCTAATGCCGTGACCGGGATGGCCGACGGCGGGTTCACGATCACCGGAGGGCGCCCGCCCCTGCGGACAGGCACCGATGTAATAGATGTCTCCCGGACAGTCCTCGCCCACCAGGTGCGGTAGCCGAAACACCCGTGGTTTTCCCGGCAGTTCGACGGCAACCCCCGAGTGCTCGGCGGCAACTGAGGGACCGGAACCCATCCGACCACCGGGGAGGAAACCGTGCAGACCGAGCACCCGCACCCGTACGCACGTCCGCACCACCGCAGACGCCGGCTCACCCGCACCCGCGTCCTGGTCACGGCTGTCGCGGCCGGCGCGCTGGCCGCCGCCGGGCTCACCGCGCTGTCGGGCACGTCGTCCGCGGCGACGGCCCGGCAGGCCGAGAAGCTGGACCGGGGCGTCGTCAGCGTCCACACAGGCAGCGGCAACCTCGTGAGCTGGCGCTGGCTGGGCACCGACCCGGACAACGTGTCGTTCAACGTCTACCGGGCCGGTACGAAGGTCAACTCGTCGCCGATCACCGGCTCCACGAACTACTTCCACTCCGGCGCGCCCAACTCGGCCGACTACACGGTCCGCGCGATCGTGAACGGCGTCGAGCAGGGCGACTCGGTGCACGCCATCCAGTTCCGCGCCGGCTACAAGGACGTGCCGATCACACCACCCGCCGGCGGCACCACACCGGACGGCGTGGCCTACACGTACGAGGCGAACGACGCCTCCGTCGGCGACCTCGACGGCGACGGCGCCCTGGACTTCGTCCTGAAGTGGCAGCCCACCAACGCCAAGGACAACTCGCAGTCCGGCTACACCGGCAACACGATCATCGACGGCATCAAGCTGGACGGCACCCGGCTGTGGCGCATCGACCTGGGCCGGAACATCCGCTCGGGCGCGCACTACACGCAGTTCCAGGTGTACGACTACGACGGCGACGGCAAGGCCGAGGTCGCGATGAAGACCGCCGACGGGACGGTCGACGGCCGGGGCACCACCATCGGCAGCGCGAGCGCCGACTACCGCAACTCCAGCGGTTACATCCTGTCCGGGCCCGAGTACCTGACCATGTTCAACGGGCAGACGGGCGCGGCGATGGGCACCGTCGACTACGTCCCCGCGCGCGGCACGGTGTCGTCGTGGGGCGACAGCTACGGCAACCGCGTCGACCGCTTCCTGGCCGGGACCGCCTACCTGGACGGCGCCCGCCCCTCGCTGATCATGGCGCGCGGCTATTACACCCGTACGGTGATCGCCGCATGGGACTGGCGGAACGGCGCCTTCACCCGCCGCTGGACCTTCGACACCAACTCCTCGACCAACACGGGCAAGGGCTTCGACGGGCAAGGCTCACACAGCCTGTCCATCGGCGACGTCGACAACGACGGCAAGGACGAGATCGTCTACGGCTCGATGGCCGTCGACGACAACGGCTACGGCCTGTGGACGACGAAGACCGGGCACGGCGACGCGCAGCACCTGGGCGACCTCGACCCGTCCACGTCCGGCCTGGAGTACTTCAAGGTCTCGGAGTCGACCTCCCAGCCCGCCGAGGTGTACATCAACCCGTCGAACGGATCCATCCGCTGGCAGCTGGCGGCCTGCTGCGACAACGGCCGCGGCGTCGCCGGCGATGTCTACGCGGGCAACGACGGTGCAGAGGTGTGGTCGGCCTCCGACACGTCCATCCGCGACGAGGGGGGCGCCACGAAGGGCCGCGAACCGTCGTCCGTGAACTTCCTGTCCTGGTGGGACGGCGACACCACCCGCGAACTCCTCGACGGCACGCACATCGACAAGTACGGCACGTCGTCCGACACCCGTCTGCTGACCGGCTCCTCCGTCCACTCCAACAACGGCACCAAGGCGACCCCGGCGCTCTCCGGCGACATCTTCGGCGACTGGCGCGAGGAGGTCGTCTGGGCCACGTCGAACAACACGGCGCTGCGGATCTACTCCACGCCGAACGAGACCAGCACGAAGATCACGACGCTGCTCCACGACACGATGTACCGCACGGGCCTGGCCTGGCAGAACACCGCGTACAACCAGCCGCCGCACCCGAGCTTCTTCATCGGCAATGGCATGCCGACGGCACCACGCCCGACGATCACCACGCCGTAGCGGCCTGTTCGCCCGCGCGGCTATACGGACCATCTCCGACTATGCGGGGGTGGTCCCGTGGCCCGCCAGCCACGAGCCCGGCACTCAGCCGCAACACGCGATCGGATCAGCGGGCCGGGCCGGGCACGACATCGATCCGTGGCTCGGTCCGGGTGCGGGGCGCGAGAACGTCCGCGTAGTGGTGGTCGAACGACAGGATCACAGGCCTTTGCAGACGCCAGGCCAAGATGGCGTTGACGGTGTCGCTCAGGCCGAGGGCATGTCCGAAGTAGGTCTCCATCAGGCTCTCCGCCTCGGCCAGGATCGGGCCATTGACGTGTGCGATCTGGACGTGGCCAAGGCGGGCGAGTCGCGCCCAGGCGCTTTGTCGCATCGACGGCGGCTCGCTCTCCGACCCGATCAAGCAGCAGGTGGTCGAGCTCACAAAGGACCAGCGGCGAGACGACCAGTACGCGTGGGCGGCCGAGCGCTGCGACGGCGGCCTCGTGCTGGTCGTCCTTCCGGTTGTACGCCGCCAGCAGCACGCAGGTGTCGACGACGGCAATGGCCGGTGCCACCGACGACGTCACTGGCTGAACCCTTCTCGCAGATACTCATCGGCGCGCACGGACAGGTCGGGGGGACCGTCGAACAGGCCCCACTCGGGCACGCGAGGGTCCTCGCCGGTCGATTCGGAAGGGAGAGGCAGGGCTCCGGCGGCCCACTCGATCGCCAGGCTCTCAGGCGTGCGCCCCAGGACCGCTGCCAGGTCCCGCAGGAGCGTGGCCTGACTTCCCGCAACGGTGATGCTTGCGGTGATCTCTGCCTCGCGCGGCGGGACGTCGGCAGGTTGGTCACTCATCGTGGCTGGTCTCCTCGGCGGGGTTCGACTTCATGGTGCCCCACCCCTGGTGCTCCCTGCGCGGCAAATCCTCACATGGAGCACAGGCGTACATATGTACGGGTAATGCTTCTCGTGTACCTCGCCTGCGCGGGGAGGGGGCTGAGACGGGTGGGCTCGCATGTTGAGGTGTCTCTAGAGGACGACAGGAAGAAGCTGAACCAGGCCCACCCAAGTTTGGTCATTGGCCCATGTGTGGATAGCACGAACGTTCCAAAGTCCTGACGGCAGTGGGACGGGTGCCTGCTCCGATAGCCCCCCGCCGTTGGGGTACTCGACGTTCAGGTCAGCTCCGGCGGTGGCTGAGTCCATGAGCACTGCTGGGCCGGCCGTCTCCCACGTGCCGCACTCCTCCCACCCGGTAGCGGGGTCCGCGAGGACGGCCTCGGCTGCCGCAAGTAGATCGGTCTCGGAGTCGGCGGCCAGCCAGCGGAGAAAGGCCTGGTGCTCCTGGAGATAGCAACTCCTGGCGGGCTCATCCGCCAGGACCAGCGCCCGCGCACCGTCCAGGCCCACGGCAATCACGCCCGCCAGATCCTCGACCTCGCAGGCACGGTCGTAGTCGTCCATGGTGTCGCCGTCGCCGATGATGTTGCCCGCCTCCGTACATCCGCCCCATTGCCTTAGAGCGGAGAAGGGGACAGCGATCAGCGGGCCGCCCATCGACTCAACCCAGGCAAGTGGGTGTCGAGCCGAACCCGATACGTGAGATGCGGAGATGCTCATGGCGGCAGTGTGCCGTCAGCCACTGACAGCACGCCCGGTCGAAGGAATTCGTTCGCTGTCCGAGGTGATCGCTTCTAGCCTGCGTCGCGTGATGACGGCTGAAGACGTGTTGTCTGTCCTGACTCTGCTGCGATGGGCAGAGGTAGATGTCTGGATCGGTGGAGGATGGGGGATCGACGCTCTGATCGGCGAACAGACCCGAGGCCACCGTGACTTGGACCTGATGCATCGGCAAGACCAGGAAGCCGCGGTGGTGGCAGCTCTCTCTGAGTTGGGTTTCGTGGAGAGCCTGAGCTGGAGACCGATCCGATTCGTCGTCACGGCTCCGGACGGCCGAGAGATCGACCTTCATCCCCTCGTCTTTGGAGACGACGGCTCGGCGGTGCAGGCGTCACCCGAACCGGAGCGTCCTTTCATCTATCCCTCCTCATGCTTCGTGACAGGCACTATCAAGGGGACGACTGTCCCGTGTCTGTCCGCCGAGCAGCAGGTCTACTTCCATCAGGGATACGAGCCCACGGACCGCGATCGGCACGACATGTCTCAACTCCGCCGAGTCTTCGGGATCGCCACCCACTTCTGAGGAGCGATGCCAAGCCGCCGCGCTGCTCCGGCGGGCAGGTGGCTGTGGTCTCGCCGGTGCGGGGAGGCGAACAGGCCGGTGAGTACGACGACTTCGGGATAGGTGACCAGCTCGATCCGGGGGTCGGACGGGCGGTAGGGATCACCGAACGGGTCCTCGCCCAGCACGTCGAGTCGGCGGTCCCACCGCTGCCGAAGCGGCGGGCAGCTGGTTTGCGGGCCGGCCGCCCTGGGCGTACCCGGCGGCGCACACCGACAGGGCGCCGAGAGGTACATCCCGCCGAGGGTCGGCAAGCCGTGGCTTTGCTGGAGTGTGAAGGCGGCCACGGTGACAGCGCCGAGGCCGGCGGCCGTCCAGAACGTGCGTGCGTGACTCTCATGCGGAGGGCGCGTGCCCAGGCACGCGCCCTCCGTCCGTACGAGGAAACTCGAGCCACTCAGCCGACCGCGCACCCCTCCTCCCCGACCTTGAACGCCGTCGGCTTCCCGTTCGTCCCGGACGAGCTGCCGGTGAAGCCGAACGCCACCGACGCCCCGGGCGCCACGTTCGCGTTCCAGCCCACGTCCTTCGCCATCACCGCCGAACCGTCCTGCGTGTGCGACGCGTTCCACATCTGGCTGATCTTCTGGCCATCAGGGAAGGACCAGCCGAGTGACCAGCCGGACCAGGCCTCATCGCCCGTGTTGGTGAGCGTGACGTCCGCCTGGAAACCGTCCGACCACTCGTTGGCGATCTTGTATGTCACGGTGCAGGCACCGTCGGCAGGCGGATCGGTGTCACCGTCCCCGTCGCCATCCCCATCGCCAGGGGGATCGGTCTCGCCGCCGCCCGTGTCCGCCGTGTCGCCGTAGATGATGCCGCGGCCGTTCGTCGACACGTACACCCGGCCGTAGACCCGCGGATCACCCGTGATCGCGGCGCCCGTCCAGCCCCACTGATGCGCGTCGTCGTTGATCCGCACCCAGCTCTCGCCCGCGTCCGTGGAGCGGAAGATGCCGCGCACTCCGCCGATCTTCGCGCTGGTGTACAGCGTCTGGTACGAGGCGTCGGGTGCCGCTTTGCCGAAGCCGATGGTGTCAGCCTGCTCGACACCGGACACCTTGGTGAAGGTGGTGCCCTCGTCCGTCGAGTGCCACAGGCCGTACGCGCCGGTCGTCGAGCCGCCGGCCAGCCAGATGTCGCCCTCCTTGCCCGGCACCGCCTTGAAGCGGACGTCGCCTTCGGCCGGCAGGCCGGTTGACGCCTTCTCGGTGAACGAGACGCCTCCGTCCGTACTGACGTAGAACTTCCCGGACTTGAAGCCGTAGAACTTCTTCGGGTACACCCGGTCCGACTCCACGATCGCGCCCGCCGGGATGCCCGACGACGCGGTCCACGACGAGCCGTAACCGGACGTGGTGTGCACACCCGCGCCCTCCGGGCTCCACACGAAGCGGCTGCCGTCAGCCGCCGCCGCGACCGTTCCGCCGCCCGTCACGCCCGAAGGGTCTTGTCCCGCGAACCAGTTGGAGCCGTTGTCCGTGGAGAACGCGACGTGCGCCCCCGAGTCGATGTTGCCGACGCGCACCACCACGTCGGGCTTCGTCTCGGCGAAGTCCAGGCTCGTGGTCGATGTGAAGTTCGGCGAGGTGTACATCATCGGCGGCACCTTGGTGAGGTCCGTGTGCCGGAAGCCGCCGATGTCGCCGAGCGCGCTGAGCAGTGGCGCGCCGGACGGGGGAGAGGCGATGTCGAGGACCGCGGTCTCCTCCAGACCCTCCACCATCGGCTTGATGGTGAACTTGCTCCCGCTGTCCCACTGGCCCAGGTTCTCGGTGCCGTAGATGGTCGCGCCCGTTCCGTACATCATGCGGTTGGAGTTGAACGGGTCGATCTCCAGGGACTCCGTCATCCACCCCAGCTTCGGGGCCTGTTCGGGCGGCGAGGGGTTCGCGCCCCAGGTCAGCCAGGGGGACGACGACACGTCCATCGTGTAGCGGTTCTCGCGGTTGGGGTACGACGTGTAGTCCCAGGCCTTCGTCCAGGTGTCGCCGCTGTTCGTAGAGCGGAAGATCTGGGTGTCCGGCCACCAGGAGCTATAGCCGGTGACCATGACCGTGCCCGGGTTCTGCCGGTCGACCGACAGGCCGCTGAAGCCGTAGTACGTGTCGGCCTCCGCGACGGGGCTGATGTTCTTCCACTCACCGCTCTCGGTGGCGTACCGCCACACCTGGCCCTTTCCGCCGTCGTACGGGCCGCCCGTGTCGCTGTAGGCGAGGTAGAGGTAGCCGTTCTCGGCGTCCAGTACGCCCTTGTGGGCGAGGTAGCCGGTCGGCTGGCCCGCGACGCGGGACCAGGTGGCGCCCGCGTCGGTCGAGCGGTAGACGGCGTTCTCCTTGTCGGCGACCCCGACGTAGATGGTCTGCGTCTTCGAGGAGGCCGTGCCCGTCGACTCGTCGAAGGTGACCCAGACGATGCCCTGGTTGTCGGACGCGTAGCCGCTGGTGTCGCCCGGATCCTGCGCGTAATTGCCGGGGTTGGGGAAACTCGTGACCTGCGACCAGGTGGCGCCCGAGTCCGTGGAGCGCCACAGGCCCTTGCCGCTGGGTGCGCCGAGGTAGAGCACGCTGTTGTCGTGCGGGTCGACGGCCAGGCGCTCACCCATACCGCGGCCCGGCATGTTGCCGCCCAGCTTGAACGGCAGCTCGGCCTTCTGCCAGCTCGCCCCGCGGTCCGACGAGCGCAGGACGGCGCCGTTGCCCGGGTCCCAGCTGTTGGTGTACGTGCCGACGGCCGCGTACACCTTGTCGGGGTTCACGGAGTCGGAGGCCAGGCTGACCACACCCGTGTGCCCCCAGTCGTCCCAGCCCACCGAGTCGAGCAGCGGTGTCCAGGTCTTGGTGGACTCCTGCCAGCGGTAGGCGCCGCCGATGTCGGTGCGGGCGTAGGCGAGGTTCTTCTCGGTGCGGTTGAAGACGATGCCGGGGACGAAGCCGCCCCCGTCGATGCGGACGTTCTTCCAGGTGTAGGTGTCTGCGGCGATCGCCACGGGCTCCTCGGCCGCGGCGGCGGCGACCACGGGCGGGGTGCCCGCGAGCAGGCCGGCCGCCAGGGCGAGCACGACCGTGAGGATGCGGGTTCTTCGCACGGTGATGTCCTCTCCGGAAAGCGGGGGTTGGGGGGAGGAGACGCGACCGGGCGGGCCCCGGGGAGGGGGCCCGCCCGGCGGGTACGCGGAGCGGCGGGGGACTATTCGAGGAGCTCCGCATACGAGCCCATGGCGAGGGCAATGTCCGCCTGGGCCCAGAACCGGTGGTACGTGAAGGTGGGCGCGGCACCGCCCGCCAGGTAGGACTCGATCTTCGACCAGGCCGGGTCGTCCTCGTAGAAGGAACGGATCGAGGCGAAGGTCGACGACGAGTCGATCGTGTCGCCGTTCGGCATGGTGCCGGTCCAGCCGCTCGGGACGTACACGGCGTCGTCGAAGCGGTTGTAGTCGGCGCGGGTCTCCGGGACGGCGATGCCCAGCGCGTCCTGGTTGTTCTCCCACATGCCGTCGAGCAGCGCCTTCGCCGTCGTCTTCGCCTCCGTGTCACCGGACTTGGCGGCGTAGTACGTCAGGGTCTTGGCGTACGCGGCGGTCACGCCCACGTCGTTGGTGTAGTCCGCGACGGTGACGTGAAGGTCCGTGTTCTCGGCGGGACTCGACGGGTTCCAGGTCTCCGGGGCACCCGACCACCGCAGGGTGTTCGGCACCTGGAACGAACCGTCCGGGTTGACGGTCGTCTCCGACAGCGCCCAGTCGACCCACTTGTCGAGGACGCCCTTGGCCTGCGCGTCACCCGTCTCGTGGTAGTACTCGGCGACCCGCTCCATCGACCACGCCTGGAAACCGAACCACTGGTTGGACGGCGGGTCGTGGTAGACGGGCTTCTCGTCGTAGTACATGCCGTAGAACGTGGGCGTACCGGCCGGCGGGGTCGCGTAACGGCCCTGCCAGCTGTTGGTCGCGCCGCCCGCGATGGCACCCTCGGCGGACTGCAGCCACTCGTAGAACTCGAGCTGCCGGTCCAGACTGGTCGCCCAGTCGGACTGGCCCGTCGCCGACTTCGGCTTGAGCGCGTCGTACGAGCTCAGCGCGTAGGCCGCCATCGGGTTCTGGTAACCGCCGTGCGCATGGCTGGAGCCGATGCGCCAGGACCAGCCGGCCGACGTGTCGGTGGCACCGCCCCAGGCGTAGTACCAGGACATCAGGTAGTGCGAGCTGTTCTTGCCGGTGCCCGCGGGGCAGGCGGACGGGCCCACGCAGTCGCCGACTTTCTTGAAGTACTTGTCGTACATGGCGTAGCGCAGGTAGTCGCCCATCTTGGCGGCCTTGCCGACGGTCGCCGACACCTCACCGCCCTTGCCCTGCTCCTTGGCCCACAGGTCGGCCCAGTACGCGGCCTGCACGGCACGCGCGTCGGCGTCGGGGGCGTTGGTGAACTTCCACTGCTTGGCGTACGAGGCGTCGCCCGTGAACAGGTCGAGGTAGCCGTTGTCGCCGCCGTAGGTGAAGTTGTCACAGGTCGGGTGGGTGACGGTCTCCCAGACGGACTCCTGCGGGCCGCGCTGGAAGGTGTTGATGTACGACGGCCCGGTGTCGGACGGACCGGCCGAGCACTTGCCGGGCGCGTTGCCGTATCCGTAGACGTTGTCGACGTCCTGGATCCAGTGCATGCCGTAGATGTCGTCCGTGCCGTACGCGCTCTTCAGTTCGGCGGCGATCGGGTCGGAGCCCGACGTGACCGAGGAGTCGAGCTTCGCAGGGTACTGCGACGGCTGATCCCACTCCGGCGCGTAGGTGGCCGGCTTGGAGGCGCTGTAGAAGGAGTTCGTCGGCTGGTCGGCGTGCGTGGGGATCATGTACTTCTCCATGATCTCCCAGGCACCGTTGAACTTGGTCCAGTCGCCGGTGATCTTCCCGTACATCGCCTGCAGCCAGATCAGATAGCTGTACGCCTCCGAGGTCGTCTCATGGCCGTGGTCCGGCGCCTCGACGATCAGGGTCTCGACCGAGTGGTACGGGATGCCCTCCGGCGAGAAGTAGCCGTTCGCCGGGTTGGTGATCTTCCCGTACAGGTCGAGGAAGCGGGCGTCGTACGCCTTGCTGGCGGCCAGCTGCGTCACGGTGACCTCGGCCTCGGCGTGACCGGGCGCGGACACTGTGAACGTCGCGGCACCCGTGCCCGACGAGTCGGCGCTGATCGTCACCTTCTGGGCTGTGCTCCAGTTCGACGGCGTGAAGGTGAGGCTAGCCCCCTCGGTGACCGACAGGCCCGAGTTGCCCTCGGTGCGTGCCACCGACACCGTCACGTTCGAGGACGGCTCGGTCGACAGCTTCACCTCGAAGGACCCCGACTTGCCCTGCTGGACGCCCAGTTGGGTGGGCGAGGCGACGACGGCCGGTCCCTCGGCGACCGTGATGCCCACCGGCGTGGACTCCGCGGCCGCGCCGAGGCTGTCGTACGCCTTGGCGTACAGCGAGTGGTTGCCTGCCGCCAGACCGTCCGCGTCGTACGTGTACGGCGCGGTCGTGTCCGTGCCCAGCAACTCCGTGTCGTCGTAGAACTCGATCTTCTCGATGTCGGCACCGTCGGCGGCCGCGGCGGTCGCGGCCATGGGCACGGTGTCCCCCTCGCTGAAGATCGCGCCCGCCTCCGGGCTGGTCAGCACGGTCACCGGCGGCTGATGGGCGCCCGCGCACGTCGTGCCGTTGATGGCGAAGCTCGACGGCGCGGCGTTGGTGCCGCTGTAGGTGAACTGGGCGCCGGTGGAGATGGCGGCCCCTGCGGCGATCTTCGCGTTGAAGGACTCGTTCTTGACGGTGACGGTCTTGCCGGACTGCGACCAGATCCCGCTCCAGCCGTTGGTCAGCTTCTGATCACCGGTGTAGTCGTAGGTCAGGGTCCAGCCGTCGATCGCCTCGGTGCCCCGGTTGGTGACCGTCAGCTCGGCGGTGAAGCCGGAGCCCCAGTCGTTCGTCGTGTAGTCGACGCTGCACTGCACGGCCGCCGCCTGTGCGGGGCTCTGGCCGGTGGCCACCGTCGTCAAGGGAATGGCTAGAGCCGCCACCACGGCGGTCCATAACCGCCGCGCGGCGCGGCGTCTCCTTCTCTGGTGCATGCGCTGGTTTCTCCTTGCGGCTCGAAACAACAGGGGGGTGGCGCAACAAGCTTTGAACCAGTGGGAGCGCTCCCATATTGGGGAGAGGGGCTGGAGGGGTCAAGGTTCTTGAAGAGTCGAACTGTTTCGATGGATGAAGAAACTAACTCCCCTGGTTTTTACCGCCACTTGGCGCTAGCTTCTTACGCACCAGTGGGAGCGGTTCCATCAGTCGACGCGTCCGTCACGGACGACGCACGATCTGTAAGGAGTCGCTCATGCGACACCCCCCGCGATTATCCGCACTGCTCATCTCGGCCGGGCTGGCCCTGGTGGGCACCGCGGTGGCACCCGTGGTCACGGCGTCCGGGGCCGAACCCGTCTGCACGGTCGAGTACGAGACCGTGGGGCAGTGGGACGGCGGCTTCCAGGGAGCCGTCACCCTCACCAACAACGGTCCGTCGGTGAGCAGTTGGGAGCTCACCTTCGACTTCGCCGACGGCCAGAAGGTCACCCAGGGCTGGAACGCCAAGTGGTCCCAGTCCGGCACGACCGCCACGGCGGCCAACGAGAGCTACAACGGCTCGCTCGGCACGGGCGCGAGCACGAGTGCCGGCTTCCTCGCCTCCTTGTCGGGGGGCAACACCGCGCCCACCACGTTCAAGCTGAACGGCACCACCTGCAATGTGGACTCCGAGCCCGATCCCACGGATCCACCGACCGATCCACCGACAGATCCACCGACAGATCCCCCGACCGATCCGCCGGACCCTGAGGACGGGCCGCCCGCCCTCAAGGTCTCCGGCAACAAGCTCGTGGACGCGAACGGGGCGACCCGCCGCATGCTCGGCGTCAACCGCTCCGGCGGCGAGTTCATGTGCGTCCAGGGATACGGCATCTGGGACGGCCCGGTCGACGACGCCTCCGTCAAGGCGATCGCCGACTGGAACGTGAACACCGTCCGCATCCCGCTCAACGAGGAGTGCTGGCTGGGCCTGGACAACATCAAGCCCGAGTACGCCGGCGCCAACTACATCAACGCCGTGAAGGAGTTGGTGGAGCGAGTCAAGGCGCACGGCATGACGCCGGTCGTGGAACTGCACTGGTCGTGGGGCCAGTACACCGGCAACTCGGCCGGCTGCTCCGACGTGCACGCCAGCTGCCAGAAGCCGATGCCCAGCATGCAGTACACCCCGTCCTTCTGGGCCTCGGTCGCGAACACCTTCAAGGACGACAAGGCCGTCGTCTTCGACCTGTTCAACGAGCCGTACGCGGACCGTGCCACCTCCACCGCCGAGCAGGCCTGGACCTGCTGGCGCGACGGCGGCACGTGCCCCGGCATCGGCTACGAGGTCGCGGGCATGCAGGACCTGGTCGACGCCGTCCGGGACACGGGCGCCACCAACCTGATCCTGGCGGGCGGCCTCGCCTACTCCAACGACCTCAGCCAGTGGCTGACGTACAAGCCGACCGACCCGGCGGGCAATCTCGCCGCCGCCTGGCACGTGTACAACTTCAACACCTGCGCCAACGAGAGCTGCTGGAACTCCACGCTCGCTCCGGTCGCCGCCGAAGTCCCGCTCGTCGCGGGCGAGATCGGCGAGAACACCTGCGCGCACTCGTTCATCGACCGCGTCATGCAGTGGTTCGACGACCGGGGCCAGTCCTACCTGGGCTGGACCTGGAACACCTGGAACTGCAACTCGGGCCCCGCCCTGATCAGCAACTACGACGGTACTCCGACGTCGTTCGGCATCGGGCTGCGCGATCACCTGCGCGCCCTCGAGGGATAAAGGAAACCCGCACATGAGTCGCAAGAGAACAGCACTACTGGCCTCGCTCGCCCTGGTCGCAGGGGCTACGGGCAGCGCCCTGACGCTGGCGGACGTCGCCACGGCCGCCGTCCCCTGCACCGTCGACTACAAGGTGCAGAACCAGTGGGACACCGGCTTCACCACCGCCGTCACGATCACCAATCACGGCGCCGCCAAGTCGTCGTGGTCCCTGGGGTGGACGTTCGCCGGCAACCAGAAGGTCACCAACGGCTGGAACGCCCAGCTCAGCCAGAGCGGTGCCGCCGTCACGGCGAAGAACGAGAGCTACAACGGGTCGCTGGCCACCGGTGGTTCGATCAGCTTCGGCTTCAACGGCACCTACACCGGCACCAACGCCCTGCCCACCACCTTCACGCTCGACGGTGTCACTTGTAACGTCGACGACGGCGGCAGTGAGCCCACGGACCCGCCCACGGATCCGCCGACGGAGCCCGGTGAGCGCGTGGACAACCCGTACTCCGGGGCCAAGGTGTACGTGAACCCCGAGTGGTCCGCGAAGGCCGCCGCCGAGCCGGGCGGCGACCGGATCGCCAACCAGCCCACCGGTGTGTGGCTCGACCGGACCGCCGCCATCAACGGCGTCAACGGTGGCATGGGCCTGCGCGACCACCTCGACGCGGCGCTGGAGCAGAAGGGCTCCGACGAGATGGTCGTCCAGCTCGTCATCTACAACCTGCCCGGCCGCGACTGCGCGGCGCTCGCCTCCAACGGCGAGCTCAAGCCCGACGAGATCGACAAGTACAAGACGCAGTACATCGACCCGATCGCCGCGATCCTCGCCGACGAGAAGTACGCGGACCTTCGCATCGTCACGACGGTGGAGATCGACTCGCTGCCGAACCTCGTCACGAACACCGGCAGCCGGGAGACGGCCACGCCGCAGTGCGACACGATGCTGGCGAACGGCAACTACATCAAGGGCGTCGGCTACGCCCTGAACAAGCTCGGTGACGTCCCCAACGTCTACAACTACGTCGACGCCGGGCACCACGGCTGGATCGGCTGGGACAGCAACTTCACCCCGTCCGCGGAGATGTTCAAGAAGGCCGCCACCGCCGAGGGTGCCACGGTCGACGACGTCCACGGCTTCATCGCCAACACCGCCAACTACAGCGCCCTGAAGGAGGAGAACTTCAAGATCACCGACACGGTGGCGGGCAAGTCGGTCCGCGAGTCCAACTGGGTCGACTGGAACCAGTACACGGACGAGCTGTCCTTCTCCCAGGCCCTGCGTGAAGAGCTCGTCTCGGTCGGCTTCAACTCCGGCATCGGCATGCTGATCGACACCTCGCGCAACGGCTGGGGCGGCGCGGACCGGCCCACCGGACCGGGCGCGACCACCGACGTCGACACCTACGTCGACGGCGGCCGCTACGACCGCCGCCTCAACCCCGGCAACTGGTGCAACCAGTCCGGCGCCGGCCTCGGCGAACGCCCGCAGGCCTCGCCCGAGCCCGGTATCGACGCCTACGTGTGGATGAAGCCCCCGGGCGAGTCCGACGGCGCGAGCAAGCAGATCGACAACGAGGAGGGCAAGGGCTTCGACCGGATGTGCGACCCGACGTACGAGGGGAACGCCCGTAACGGATACAACATGTCCGGTGCCCTCGGGGACGCGCCCCTGTCCGGGCACTGGTTCTCCGCCCAGTTCCAGGAGCTCATGAAGAACGCGTACCCGGCGCTGTGACGCCAGGTCCGCCGGTGCCGGCCCCACGGCCGGCCCCGGCGGACCACCTCCAGGGCACGGCGCGACAACACTTCCGGGGCCCGGCGGACCACCTCCCACCGCCGGGCCCCCGAGGCATGCTCCAGCCCAGGCTCCCCAGGGAAGCGTGAACCCGACAGGACCAGCGGCGCCGGATGCCGGGACCGCCGTCCGGCTGAATTCACGCGACCGAGCAGTCGATCCCCGGGCCGCGCTGTCGCACCCACCGCCCGGTGGGCCCTGATGCTCGGCCTCGCATCCGATCCGTTTCCGGTGTGAGGAGTCGAGTCTCATGAAAATCCGTACGGCTGCGGCGGTGATCGCGACGCTGGGGGCCCTGAGCGCTCCGGCGACCATCCCATCGGCCTCGGCAGCCACGGCGAAGTCTGATCTGTTCGGCGACCTGACCGTGAGCACCTGCAATGTCAGCGGGGCCGGTACCGACGACGCGGTGTCCGTCCGGCTCCACAGCTTCAACGGCATGACCACGGACTGGCAGGTGCTGGACGGCGCCTTCGAGCCGGGCAGCCGCGAGGTTTTCGACCTCGCCGAACTGCCCGCCGGCTGGGATCTGACCTCCGCTGTCGAGTTCAGCAAGGTGGGCCCGGACGACTGGTGTCTGAGGTCGGCCAGGCTCGGCCTCAACGGCGGCGGCTGGCGACCGGGACCGCTGAAGGCCCGTTCCTTCCCCTTCTGGGGGTCGCCGTACAGGTGGATCGGGGACAACCTGCCCCCCGGAGCCCACACGCAGCCCGATGGCAGGGTGTACATCTACTCCTACCCGACCCTGACCGTGAGCTGGCCCCGTCTGCGCTGATCCACCGGACCAGCGGACGTGACAAGGGTGTGGCCGCCCGGGAGCCGGGCGGCCACACCCCTGTCCGCGGGCTCAGGAGTAGTCGAACGTCGCCGGGTCCGGGCCCAGCCGGCGCTCCTCGTTCAGGGCGCTGATCGCGGCGAGGTCCTCGACGTCCAGCTCGAAGTCGTAGACCTCGATGTTCTCCTTGATCCGGGACGGCGTCACAGACTTGGGGATCACGACGTTGCCGAGCTGGATGTGCCAGCGCAGCACGATCTGCGCGGGCGTACGGCCGTGCTTCTGGGCGATCGCGATGATCGCCGGGACCTCGAGGAGGCCCTTGCCCTGACCCAGCGGCGACCAGGCCTCCGTGGCGATGCCCTGCTCCGCGTGGTACTCACGGGCCGCCCGCTGCTGCAGGTGCGGGTGCAGCTCGATCTGGTTGACGGCCGGGATCACGGACGTCGCGTCGATCAGCCGCTCCAGGTGCTCCGGCAGGAAGTTGGACGTGCCGATGGACTTGACGCGGCCGTCGGCGAGGAGCTTCTCGAAGGCCTTGTACGTGTCGATGTACTGGTCCCGGGCGGGCAGCGGCCAGTGGATCAGATACAGGTCGACATAGTCGAGACCGAGCTTCTCGAGGGAGACGTCGAAGGCGCGCAGCGTCGAGTCGTAGCCCTGGTCGCTGTTCCAGAGCTTGGTGGTGATGAAGAGGTCCTTGCGGGGGATGCCGGACGCGGCGATCGCCTTGCCCGTGCCCTCCTCGTTGCCGTAGATCGCGGCGGTGTCGATGCTGCGGTACCCGGTCTCCAGCGCCGTGGCGACGGCCTGCTCGGCCTCGTCGTCCGGCACCTGCCAGACGCCGTAACCCAGCTGCGGCATCTCGATGCCGTTGTTGAGGATGATCGGGGGGACCTTGCTGCTCACGAGCTCTCGATCCTTTGTCGTCGGGTGGTACTTCCATCGTCAACGATCACGGGTGGCGGTGCATTCCTGGATCAGGGTCCGGTCGTGCGGTTGTTCCAGTGGGCCCCGTGGCCGTTGGGGGAGCCGCGAGAATTCGGCGGAAACGGCTTCGATTCTATCGGCCCGGGCCGGGCGATTGATCGGGTCCTGACATATGGCCAGGTCACAGGGTCCCGTGCCCGGTCACCGGTGTCAGGGCAGCGCCGCAGTGCCGGCTCCCCGGTGCCCCGTCACCGTGGCAGTGCCGGCTCGCCAGTGTCCAGTCACCGCCGCAGTGCCGCCTCGCCGGTGTCGGTCACTGGGCCGACGCGCCGAGATAGGCGTCGCGTACGGCGGGATCCGCCCTGACGTCCGCGGCGGGGCCCTCCGCCAGCACGGAACCCAGGTCGAGGACGACGACGCGGGCGCACAGCTCCATCACGAAGGCGACATTGTGCTCGACGAGAAGGACCGCGCAGCCTTCGTCGTCCGCGAGACGCCTGATCACCGAGGCCAGATGACGCCGCTCGTCCGCCGCCATCCCCGACGCGGGCTCGTCGAGCAGCAGCACCCTCGGCGGATCGGCCACGGCACGGGCCAGCTCGACCATCCGCGCCTGGCCGACGGGCAGGCCGCCCGCGTACGACTCGGTCAGATCGTCGAGCCCGCAGACGGCCAGCACGTCGGCCGCACGTTGCCTCCGTGCCGCCTCCCGCGTACGCCGGGTAGGCGCCCCCGCCAGATCGGCGACGAGCCCGCCACCGCCACCCCGCCACTCCTGCGCGACCAGCAGATTGTCGGCGACCGTCAGCTGCCCGAAGAGCTGCTGCCGCTGGAATGTGCGCCGCATGCCGTGCCGCGCGCGCCACACCGGGGAGCGGCGCGTGATGTCCGTTCCGTCGAGCAGGATCCGGCCCTCGTCCGGACGGCGGATGCCGGACAGGACGTCGAAGAGGGTCGTCTTACCGGCCCCGTTCGGGCCGATGAGTCCGCACACCTCGCCGGCCCGCAGCGTTACGCCCACCCCGGCCAGGGCCCGGACACCACCGAACCGGACGCCGATACCGGAGGCCTCGAGGACGTGGTCGCTCATGGCTGCACCACTCCTCGTGTAGGCGATGCCTGGGGCCCCGGCGCCGGTCCCTGAGGTTCGGGCGCCTGTGCCGGGAAGTGCGTCCCGGGCGCCGCTATACCGAGGTACGCCTCGGTCAGCCGGTCCGTCTGTACCTGGTCGCGCGGGCCGCACCAGGACACCCGGCCCTGGGCGAGATACGCCACGGTGTCGGCGATGCCGAGGACCTCCGCCGCCTTCTCCTCGACGAGCAGCAGCGCCGTTCCCGCCTCCCGCAACTCCGCGAGCAGCCGGAACACCTCCTCGACCACACGTGGCGCCAGCCCCAGGGACGGCTCGTCCGCGATCAGCACCTTCGGCGGGCGCAGAAGCAGCGGCGCGAGGGCCAGCATCTGCTGCTCCCCGCCCGACAGCGAGCCTGCCACGAGGCGCCGCCGCGCCGCGAGACCCGCGAACCGCTCGTACACGGCGTCCCGTTCGTCCTTACCGGTCAGCCGGAGGGCGAGGTTCTCCTCGATGGTGAGATTCGGGAAGATGCCGCGCCCCTCGGGCGCCAGCACGACCCCGCCCCGCGAACGCCGTACGGCGCCCTCACGTGTGGCGTCGCGCCCGCCGACGTACACCGCACCCGCACTCGGCGCGAGCAGCCCGGCGGCGACCTTGCAGGTGGTGGACTTGCCGGCCCCGTTCGGGCCGAGCACCGCGAGGATCTCACCGGGCCGTACGGCGAGATCGACGCCGTGGAGCACCGGGGCACCGTCGTAACCGGCGCGAACGCTGCGCAGTTCGAGAGCTATTTCAGCTCGTCTGGGGGCACCTCCCGGACGAAGTCTGGGGGAGTTCGAGGACGAGCCCGAAGGGCGATCCGGGGTCTGGGGCGGAGCCCCGGTCACAGGATGGGGCGGGCTGGTGGAGGCGGCCGCCCGCCTGCGGTGCAACCGCACCGGCAGCGCCGCGCAGTACCCGTCCGGGTCGTTCGCCAGGGCCAGGCCCGCCAGGCCGAAGAGGATCACCGGGAGGTGCACGGACTCGGTGACGTAGTCCGACACCAGATGGGGGACGAGTGCGAAGACGAGGCCCGCGACCACCGCGAACTGTGGCCTGCGCACGCCCGCCGCGACCACTACGGCGAGCCAGATCAATCCGGTCATCGCCGTGAAGTCGGTCGCGGTGATCCGGGTGTTGTACGACGCGTACATCACGCCGCCGAAGCCCGCGAGCCCCGCCGACAGCGTGAAGAGCAGCAGCTTCGTACGGACCACGGAGACGCCGGACGCCATGGCGGCCGCGGGCGCCGAGCGCACCGCGAGCATCGCGCGGCCTGACGGCGAGCTGCGAAGCGCGCTCAGGCTCGCCACCACAGCCGTGACGAGCACGAGCATCGCCACGCCCATGGCCCGGTCGTCGTTGAGGTCCACCGGACCGAACACCGGCCGCGGGATCTCCCAGCCGGTGTCGCCGTTCCTCAACCAGCCCATCTGGAACAGCACCTGGTCGGCCAGGAAGGCAAGCGCCAGCGTGGCCAGGGCGAGGGAGCGGCCGCCGAGCCGGAGCGCCGGCAGCGCCACCAGCGCGCCGAGCAGCGCGGCAGCGCAGGTGCCGGCCAGTGCGGCTGCGGCGAAGGGCCATCCGTGGCTCATCAGCAGCCCCGCCACCAGCGCCGCGCCCGTCACGAACGTCGCCTGCGCCAGCGACACCATCGCGCCGAGGCCCGTCACCACCGTGAACGAGATGAAGACCAGCGAGATCGCGAGGCCTTGGGCGAGGATGCCGCTCCAGAAAGGAGTCGTGACGGTGTAGAAGGCGAGCGCGAGCAGCACGGCGGCCACCGCCCACGGCCCCCAGCGCCTCGCCCATGACCGGCCCGCGAGATAGTCGATCGGCGGCGCGTCGGAGGCCGCCGTGCCCGCCGTACGCTGCCGTCGCGTCAGGAACAGCAGCCCGGCGAAGAGGATCAGGAACGGCACCGCGGTACGAAATCCGGTGATGCCGTCGGCGAAGGACGCGTACCCCGCGACGAGGTTCTGCAGCACACCGAGACCCAGGCCGCCCGCGAAGGCGAGCGGGATCGACGCGAACCGGCCGAGCACCGCCGCCGTCGCGGAGACGAACAGGAACAGCGTGAAGTCGTGCGCCGACAGGCCAAGCAGGGGAGTGGCGAGCACTCCGGCGAGGCCCGCGAGCGCCGACGACAGCATCCACGCCACCGACGACAGCCGGTCCGCGCTCATCCCCCGCAGCTCCACGAGCGTCCGGTTGTCGACCGCGGCCCGCAGCTTCAGCCCCAGCGGTGTGTGGCGCATCAGCACCCACAGCCCGACCGCCACCACCGCCGTGCACACCCAGGTGATCAGCTGGTCGGAGTCGACCCCGACCCCGTCCACGAGCTGCCACGACGTGGCCGGGCTCGGTCCCACGCCCGGCAGCCCGAACTGGTTCTCGGCGGGTTTCACCGGCGCGCCCGCGTCCTCCAGCAGCTCCACCACCCACAGGCCAAGAGCGGGCAGCGCGACGAGTAGACCGATCGTCGCCACGATCTGCGCGGTCTCGCCGACCCGCGCCAGCTTGCGGAACATCAACCGGTCAAGCCCCCAGCCCAGCGCGGGTGCCACGACGCACACCAGCAGCAACGCCGTCGGCACGGCGGGCCAGCCGAAGCCGGAGTGCAGCTCGTAGAAGGCGAGCGCGCAGAGGTAGGCGGTGGCGCCGTGGGCGAAGTTGAACAGGCCCGACGCCGAGTACGACAGGACCAGGCCCGTGGCGAGCAGCGCGTACAGCGCGCCCGAGACCAGTCCGCTCAGTACGAACCCCAGCAGATCCGACATAGCCTATCCCTCAAGTCCCTGATGTCGACGGCTACTTGAAGGGGATCGGCTCGTAGCACTCGAACGGCGACGACACCTCGTACCTGCCGTCCTTGAGCTGCACCAGCGCCCCGCACCCGAAGGACTCCGTCCGTCCCTTGGGCTCGGCACGGTCGCCGACGAGCGTGCCGGTGTCGGAGAACCCGTTCGCCGCCTTCTGGAAGGACGCGACGGTCAGGTCCTCGCCCGCCTTCTCAGCGATAGCCAGGAAGAGGTCGGCCGACATATAGCCGGTGACCATATGCATATTCAGGGGCACATCCTTACCGGCCGCCTTCCTGATGTCCTCCTTGAACTGCCGCATCTCCGCGGTGTCCTGCTCGAACGGCTGGAAGGACAGCAGCACGTGCACTCCGTCCAGCGCCTTCCTCGTCGCGCTCTTCGCCAGCAACCCCGGGTCGTAGTCGGTCGGATCGGTGATCACGCCCTTGTACCCGGTGCGCTTGATCGCCGTGAAAAGCCCGATGTTGTACGGCGTCTGCATCACGGAGACCACGGCATCAGGCGCCTTGCCGGCGTCGCTGCGCAGGATCTCCTTCGTGTACGCGGACCAGTCGCTGGGCACCGAGGTCGCGGGCACCGCCGCCTTGGCGTACGTCACCTCGTAACCCGCCGACGTGAAGCTCTGGCTGTAGGTGCGGATGGCGAAGTTGCCCGCGTCGTTGTCGGTGGCGAGGATCGCCACGCTCTTGCCCTTGGAGCCGCCCATCACGTCCTTCAGCCCCTCCGGCCACGTCTGGGAGATCGTGCCGCCGGGCGAGGGCACCATGCAGCCGCCGAAACCGTAGATGTACGTGGGCCCGCAGAACGACGGGAGCGTGCCCCAGCCGAACGTGGGAACCTTCTGTTTCTGCAGGAAGTCCGCGCCCGAGAAGGTGACCGAGCTCATCGGGACGACGGCGAACACCTTGTCCTGCTGGACGAGTTTGCGTGCCGCCGCCAGGTTCTTGGCGGGGTCCTGTCCGTCGTCCTCAGCGCCCAGGTACTCGATCTTCCGGCCGCCCACACCGCCCTCCGCGTTGGCGCGGTCGAAGCGGGCCTTCGCGCCCAGGTCGGTGTCCTTCTTGCTGTAGCCGCTGGCGGTCGTCATGGAGACGATCCCGCCGACCTTGATGGAGTCGTCGGTCACTCCGCGTATGGAACCGGTCTTGCCGTCCCCGGATCCGGAACCGCTGGTGGCGGCCGAGTTGCAGGCGGTGGCGAGCAGCAGCGCGGCGGCCGCTGCGGCGAGGGTGCGGATGGGTCGCAACACGTCGGTCCCCTCCTCGTCAGGGTGACCGAAATTGTGTGTGCGACCTGACGAGGCGTCAATAACTGACGCATCGGTAATTGATGAACCGTCAGAACTTACGAGAGCCCGTCGGCCGGGGATCACGCGTGGTACAGCGCCTCGACCTCCGTCGCGTACGCCTGCTCGATCGCCTTCCGCTTCAGCTTCAGCGAGGGGGTGAGCAGACCGTGCTCCTCGGTGAACTGGTGGGCCAGTATCCGGAAGGTCCGGATGGACTCCGCCTGCGAGACCAGCGTGTTGGCGGCCACGACCGCACGCCGCACCTCGGTCTCCAGGTCGGTGTCGTGCACCAGATCGGCCGGCTTCGGCGTCGGCTTGCCGCGCATCTGCAGCCAGTGCTCCACGGCTTCCGCATCGAGAGTGACAAGGGCGGCGATGTACGGGCGGTCGTTGCCGACGAGGATGCACTGCGCGACCAGCGGATGGTCGCGGACCCGCTCCTCCAGGACGGCCGGGGACACGCTCTTGCCGCTGGAGGTCACCAGGATCTCCTTCTTGCGGCCGCTGATCGTGAGGTAGCCGTCCTCGTCGAGCGAGCCCAGGTCGCCGGTGGCCAGCCAACCGTCGTGCAGGGTCGCGTCGGTGGCCTTGGGGTCGTTGAGGTATCCCTGGAAGATCTGCCCGCCGTGCAGCCACACCTCGCCGTCGTCCGCGATGTGTACGGTCGTCCCCGGAATCGGCAGACCGACCGTGCCGTAGCGGGTGCGCTCGGGCGGGTTGGCGGTCGCGGCCGCGGTCGACTCCGTCAGCCCGTACCCCTCGTAGATGAGGACGCCCGCGCCCGCGAAGAACAGTCCGAGCCTCCGGTCCATCGCCGAGCCGCCGGACATGGCGTGCCGCACCCGGCCGCCCATCGCGTTGCGCACCTTGGAGTAGACGAGCTTGTCGAAGAGCTGGTGCTGCATGCGCAGGGCGGCGGACGGGCCCGGCCCTGTGCCGAAGGCCTTGGCCTCGACGGCGTCCGCGTACCGCACGGCGACGTCGACCGCCTTGTCGAACGCCCCTGCCTTGCCGTCCTTCTCGGCCTTGCGCCGGGCAGCGTTGAACACCTTCTCGAAGATGTACGGCACGGCCAGGATGAACGTCGGCCTGAAGGCGGCCAGGTCGGGCAGCAGGGCGGCCGCGTTGAGCTGCGGCTGGTGTCCGAGTTTGACCCGGCCGCGGATCGCCGCGACCTCCACCATGCGGCCGAAGACGTGCGCGAGCGGCAGGAACAGCAGAGTGACCGCCTCGTCGCCGCGCTTGGAGTGGAACACCGGCTCCCAGCGCTCGATCACCGTGTCGGCCTCGAACATGAAGTTCCCGTGGGTGATCACACACCCCTTGGGGCGGCCGGTGGTGCCCGAGGTGTAGATGACGGTCGCGACGGACTCCGGGGTGACTGCGCGGCGGTGCCGGTGCACCACGTCGTCGTCGATGTGCGCCCCGGCTTCGTACAACTCCTGCACCGCGTCCTCGTCGAGCTGCCACAGGCGGTGCAGCTGGGGCAGCCGGTCTATGACCGAGCCGATCGTCATGGCGTGGTCCTCGTGCTCGACCATGGCGGCGGTCACCTGGGCGTCGTGCATCATCCAGAAGACCTGCTCGGCGGAGGACGTGGGGTAGACGGGCACCACCTGGGCACCGATCGTCCACAGCGCGAAGTCGAAGAGCGTCCACTCGTAGCGCGTACGGGACATGATGGCGACGCGGTCCCCGAACCGTACGCCCTGTGCCAGCAGCCCCTTGGCGAGCGCGAGCACCTCGTCGCGGAACTCGCCGGAGGTCACGTCATGCCACTGTCCGTCGTCTCCCTTGCGGCCGAGAGCGATGCGCAGCGGGTCCTCGACGGCATGGTCGAACACGGCGTCGGCCAGGCCGCCCACCGGCGGCGGCAGCGCCAACGGAGGGGTGGTGAACTCGCGCAATGATGCTCCTTGTGACGCTTCGCACAGCGCGGGTGACGGTACCTCACGACGGGAGGCGGCGGGAGGGGTGACGTTTCGCCGGACCGGGCGGCATATGCACAGGTCAGGCTTATAAATGGGGCTACATGGGGGGAGGCCGGGACAGAATCATGACTGCTCGGCGATCTTCGCCGTCGTAATCTCCACGGAATCTGTACGACGCGGTCACGCGAGAGGGCGGCGGGGAATTCCCGAGACCGGCCGGTCACCGTCAGCGCCCGGAACCCTCCACGGCCGCCGCCACATCGGCGAGGTCTTTCGTGACGGCCCTGGCCACCGCCCTGGCGCCGAGTCCGCCGAAGAGCTTGGCGAGCAGGCCGGGGAAACCTCCGGGGGAGGTCGCGGTGAACGTCATCCGCACCGTCGTGGAACCCGGTCCGCTGTCGGACAAGGCGAACTCCGAGACGTAGTGGGTGCCCTGCGATTCGGCCTCGACCACGTAGCGGGACGGCGGCTCGCACGCCGTCACACGCATCTCCTCGGTCGCCTGCTTGCCGAACATCCGTCGCGTCTCGCGCCACCGGGTACCCACGGTGAACGGGCCCTCGGTGAGAACCTCGACCCGGTCCACGCCACTGAGTACCGACGGCATGCCGTCCAGATCCGTGAGCGCCTCCCACACGCGCCCGGCGGATGCGGCGATCCGCCTCTCGACCACCACTCTGGTATCAGTCACGGCAACCTCCTGCTCTCCATGAGAGCAGGAGCCCGCGCCTCCCGCGTCCTCTGGAATCGTTGATCGGCACACCTGACGAACCACTACCGGTCGCCTCCCCGGTGCAGCCGGTCGCCGCCCGCCAGGATCGCCGCCGCCAGCGCGTCCGCCGCGGCCTGTGCGGAGGCCCGCCGCCGGCCGTGGACCAGTACGAAGTCGACCTCGCCCAGCTCCGGCAGGCCCGCCCGGTCCGGGACGCGGACCAGTCCTGGCGGGATCAGGCCACGGGAGTGGGCCATCACGCCGAGCCCGGCGCGGGCCGCCGCGATCAGGCCGTTGAGGCTGCCGCTCGTGCAGACGATGCGCCAGGCGCGGCCCTGCCGCTCAAGCGCTTCGAGAGCGAGGGCGCGGGTGATGCCGGGCGGCGGATACACGATGAGCGGCAGGGGCCGGTCGGGATCGAGGCGCAGCCGCTCCGACCCGATCCACACCAGCTTGTCGTGCCGGACGGTCTCGCCCCGCGGGTCCTCCGGGCGCCGCTTGGCGAGTACGAGATCGAGCTTTCCGGCGGCGAGCTGTTCGTGCAGCGTGCCGGACAGCTCGACCGTCAGCTCCAGATCGACGTCCGGATGGTCGTGGCGGAAGGACTCCAGGATCTCCGTGAGCCGGGTGAGGACGAAGTCCTCGGAGGCGCCGAAGCGCAGCCGGCCGCGCAGCCGCGTACCGGTGAAGAACGCCGACGCCTGCTCGTGGACCTCGAGGATGCGGCGCGCGAAGCCGAGCATCGCCTCGCCGTCCTCCGTCAGCTCCACGGAGTGGGTGTCGCGGCTGAACAGCTGCCGGCCCGTGGCGTCCTCAAGGCGACGCACATGCTGGCTCACCGTGGACTGACGCAGCCCGAGCCTGCGGGCGGCCTGCGTGAAGCTCAGCGTCTGCGCCACCGCCAGGAACGTACGCAGCTGGGACGGGTCGTACACGAGGGCCAGCCTAGCGCTGCTCATCGCAGTACGTGATGACAGTCAGAGCGGTATAGCGGATTCCCGATCACGGTGATCAAGAGCAAGATGGAGAGGGCACGACCCGCCCCCACTGCCTGCACGGCGTAGGGGACCCGCACCGAGCACCGAGAGCATGGAGCACCGTGAAACGCCTGCAGTGGCCGAGCCGGCTGCCGATCGATCCGTACATCCTGGCGTTGCTCGCGACGGTGGCCGTCGCCGCTCTCCTCCCCGCCCGGGGCACCGCCGCCGATGTCGCATCGGGCGCTTCCACGGCCGCCGTGGCGCTGCTGTTCTTCCTCTACGGCGTGCGGCTGTCGACCCGCGAGGCGCTCGACGGACTGCGGCACTGGCGCCTCCACGTCACGATTCTCGCCTCTACGTTCGTCGTCTTTCCGCTGCTGGGGCTCGCGGCCGAGGGACTCGTCCCGTACGTGCTGACACCCGCCCTCTACAGCGGCTTTTTGTTCCTCACGCTCGTCCCGTCGACCGTCCAGTCGTCCATCGCCTTCACGTCGGTCGCGCGCGGCAACGTGCCCGCCGCGATCTGCGCCGGGTCCTTCTCCTCGCTCGCCGGAATCGTCCTGACGCCGCTGCTCGCGGCGGCCCTCCTCGGCGGAACCGGCGGCGGGTTCTCGGCGGACTCGCTGGTGAAGATCGCGCTGCAGCTGCTGGTGCCGTTCCTGGCAGGGCAGTTCCTGCGCCGCTGGATCGGGGCGTTCGTCGCGCGGCACAGGAAGGTCCTCGGGCAGGTGGACCGTGTGTCGATCCTGCTCGTCGTCTACACGGCCTTCAGCGAGGGCATGGTGCAGGGCATCTGGCACCAGGTGACCCCGCTGCGGCTCGCCGCGCTGCTCGGTGTGGAAGCGGTGCTGCTCGCGGTGATGCTCGCGCTCACCTGGTACGGCAGCAAGCGGCTGGGCTTCGATCGGGCCGACCGGATCGCGATCCAGTTCGCCGGCTCCAAGAAGTCCCTGGCCTCCGGGCTTCCCATGGCGAGTGTGCTGTTCGGTGCGCAGGCCTCGCTGGCCGTGCTGCCGCTGATGCTCTTCCATCAGATGCAGCTCATGGTCTGCGCGGTGATCGCGGGGCGCCGGGCTCGCGACGCGGAGGCGGCCGACCCCGTCACGGTTCGGCCGGCGCCCACGGCTGAACGAACCGCGGCCGGTACGGCGACACGTTCCGGCTGATGTGCGGAGGCCGGATACCGCGTCGGCTGATGTGTCGTCGCGGACTGGCCCGGTGTCTGTGTGCGGGATGTGCCGTCTCCGATTTGCCTGTGATTAACCCGGAATTCTCTTCGACCCAATGAGGTGTCCCCGACGGGGGAACGGCTGAGGCGAGAGTGGGCCAGGGGCCGAAAAATCACGATCAGGGAAGGTGGCACCACCGTGCAGGACCCCCGTTGGGATGCCGTACGCAAGGGGTTGCGGCGCAGAGGAAGACTTCTGGGCGAGGCGCTCAAGCCGCCGGCTCCCAAGCCCTCGGCAGCGGCTCAGGCGCGGCCTCTCGACGGGGTTCCCGCCCAACGTGCGCCCCGACCCGAGGGACCGGCGGTGGAACCCGCCCGCCGCCTCGTCGAGTCCCCGGTGTTCCTGCTCTCCCCCGTACGGTCCGGCTCCACGCTGCTTCGGGTGCTGCTCAACAGCCACTCGCGGATCCGCGCCCCGCACGAGATGCACCTGCGCACCCTCCATGTCCGCGAGGACCGCGACTTCACCGTCACCGCCATGCGCGCACTGGGTCTGAACCGCGAGGAGCTCGAGCACATGCTCTGGGACCGCGTGCTGAGCCACGAGCTCGAGCGCAGCGGCAAGGACCTCATCGTCGACAAGACCCCGGCCAACACCCTGATGTGGCCCCGCCTCCGCCGTGCCTGGCCGGAGGCCCGCTACATCTTCCTGATCCGCCACCCGGCAGCCGTCGTGGAGTCGCTCACCGCCCGCCGCCAGGACCCCGACCTGCACGAGATCCACGCCGAGGTCCAGCGGTACGCCGAGCGCCTGGAGCAGGCGCAGGAGGCGCTGGACGGCGTCACGGTCGCGTACGAGGACCTCACCGCCGACCCCGAGCGTGAGACCCGCCGCATATGTACCTACCTGGGGATCGAGTGGGAAGAGGCGATGCTCGACTACGGCTCCCAGGACCACGGCAAGTTCCGGCCTCACATCGGCGACTGGAGCGAGAAGATCCGCTCCGGCCGCATCCAGCCCGCCCGTACCGCCACGGACTGCTCCGGGCTGCCGGAGCGCCTCGTGGAGATCGCCGAAGGGTGGGGGTACGGAGTGTCCGGGGCACAGGGCGTCGAACCCGGGATGCCGCCTGCGTAAGGGGTGTGCTTCGCCCACCGGGCCGCGGCAGCACACGCCGCGAACCAAGTGCCGAGCGGGCCGGATCGGAGGCAGGAGCCAGCCCGCCGCGCACTCCGAGCGACGGGGCGACGGTGGGTCGGAGCGACGGTGCGCTGGTGCGGAGGGCGGCCCTCGGGGCGGCGGTCATGGACCAACCGCCCCGTTCACGCCTGCTGCGCGGGTGCAGTCGTCGCCTGATGCCCGCTGACCGGCCGCCTCAGGCGAACTGGGCGCCTCAGCTGACGGGAGCGTCCGCCGGGCAGGCGGCCCGGAACCCCGTCACCGGGCGTCGTCGTCCGCGGCGCGCAGCCTTCCCGAGCGGGCCACGTCGGCGTACCACCTGGCGCTCGCCTTGGGAATGCGCCTGCCGGTCGGGTAGTCGACGTAGACGGCGCCGAACCGCTTGCTGTAGCCGTAGCCCCACTCGAAATTGTCCAGCAGGGACCACAGGAAGTAGCCGCGGACGTCGACACCCGCCTCGATCGCCCGGTGCACGGCCGTGAGGTGGCCCCGCAGATACGCGATACGGTCCGGGTCGACGACCCGGCCCGCCGGGTCGACGTAGTCGTCGAAGGCCGCGCCGTTCTCGGTGACCATCAGCGGGAGCGCGGGGAAGTCGGCCTTCAGCCGCAGCAACAGGTCGTACAGGCCGCTGGGGTCCACCGCCCAGCCCATAGCCGTCGTGTCGCCCGGCGGGAGGTGGAAGGCCACGTCGTCGGCGCCGGGCCAGGGGCTGTGGTCGCTGCGGCCGTGGCCGTCGGCACCGTGGCTGCCCTCGCCGGTGGCGGCCGACACGAGGGTGGGTGTGTAGTAGTTGACTCCCAGGAAGTCCAGCGGCTGGCGGATCTGGGCGGTGTCTCCGTCGTGCACGAAGGACCAGTCGGTGAGGCGGGCGGTGTCCTTCAGGAGGTCCTCCGGGTAACGGCCTTCCAACTGCGGGCCGGTGAAGATCCGGTTGCCCAGCGCGTCGATGCGGCGGGCCGCCTCCTTGTCCTCCGCGCCGTCGGTGAGGGAGCGGACGTGGTGGAGGTTGAGGGTGATCGACGTCTGTGCGGTGGCGGGGAGTTCCGCACGCAGCGCCTGAACCGCCTTGCCGTGCGCGAGGTTGAGATGGTGCGCCGCACGCAGAGCCGCCACCGGATCGGTGCGTCCGGGCGCGTGCACCCCCGACGCGTATCCGAGAAAGGCGCTGCACCAGGGCTCGTTGAGGGTCGTCCAGGTCCTGACCCGGTCCCCGAGCGCCCGCGCGGCCAGGGTGGCGTACTCGGCGAACCGGTCGGCGGTGACCCGCTCCGGCCAGCCGCCTGCGTCCTCCAGGTCCTGCGGAAGGTCCCAGTGGTAGAGGGTGACGACCGGTTGGATGCCCTTCTCGAGCAGGGCGTCGGTCAGCCGACGGTAGAAGTCGAGCCCCTTTTGGACCGCGGGGCCGCGGCCGGTCGGCTGCACGCGCGACCAGGACAGCGAGAAGCGGTAGGCGCTCACACCGAGGTCGGCCATGATCCGGACGTCCTCGCGCCAGCGGTGGTAGTGGTTGCAGGCCACGTCGCCGGTGTCTCCGTTGCGCACTTTGCCGGGGGTGTGGGAGTAGGTGTCCCAGATGGACGGAGTGCGGCCGTCCTCGGTGGCGGCGCCCTCGATCTGGTATGCGGCAGTCGCGGTGCCCCAGGTGAATCCCAGGGGAAACGTACGGGCGGTGGCGGTCCCCGGGGCGGGCGCGGAACGTCGGGCTGCGGTGGTCACGGAGGTCCTTCCGGATGAGGTGGGGTGGAGCAGGGGAGTCGACGCCCGGGCTGGAGGGCGTCCGTCACGGGGGATCCGGGCGCGCTCAGCCCTTGACCGCGCCCTGCATGATCCCGCCGACGATCTGGCGTCCGAAGACGACGAACATGGCGAGGAGGGGCAAGGTGCCGAGCAGGGCACCGGCCATGATCAGCGACTGGTCGCGTACGTAGCCCGCGCTGAGCTGCGTGAGGGCGACGGGGACCGTCGGGTTGCTCATGTCCAGCACGATGAACGGCCAGAAGAAGTCGTTCCACGCATGCACGAACGTGATCATGAACAGCACGGCCATGGCCGGCCGCGCGACGGGCAGCACGATGCTCCAGAAGATGCGCAGCGAGTGCGCGCCGTCCACGCGCCCCGCCTCGACCAGTTCGTCGGGCAGGGCTTCGGAGAGGTACTGCCGCATGAAGAACACGCCGACTGCGCTGACGAGCGTGGGGAAGATGACGGCGGGCAGCTTCTGCCCCCACCCCAGCTCCGCCATCATCATGAACAGCGGAACGACACCGAGCTGTGGCGGAATCATCATCGTCCCGATCACCAGCATCAGCAGGATGTTGCGGCCCCTGAAGCGCAGCTTGGCGAAGGCGAACCCGGCCAGCGTGGCGAACAGCACGGTGGACAGGGCGATGACCCCGGCCACGATGAGGCTGTTGACCATGGCCTTGCCGAGCGCGGCGTCCTGCCACGCCTTGCCCAGGTTCTCGAACAGATGGGGGCCGGGCAGGAAGGGCGGGGGCGTCTGCGTCACGCGCGTGTTGTCGCTCGACGCCGCCACCATCGTGAAGTAGAGCGGGAAGAGGGAGAACAGTGCGGCCAGGCCGAGCAGCACATAGGCGACGGGCCCCGCGTGGTGCTGGCGGCCGGCCCGCTGGCGCAGCGACAGACGTGGGCGGCGGCCGGACGGCGTGCCGTCGGACGCGGTACGGGTGCGTGCGTCCGCCGTCCGGACCGGGAGGCTGTCAGTAGTCATGGAGGTCTCCTGGTCAGGACCTGCGCGACAGGGCGCGCTTGAGGACTCGCTGGACGACGAAGACGAGGATGAGCAGCAGGAACATGGCCCAGGCGACGGTGGCGGCCCGTCCCATCTGGTAGTTCTTCCAGCCCTCCTCGTACAGCAGCAGGCCAAGCGTCTGGTACTGGTTGTCCGCACCGCCGGTGATGCCGTTGGGGCCCTGGCCGAAGATCAGCGGCTCACCGAAGAGCTGGGTTGCGCCGATCGTGGACAGCACGATGGTGAAGACGATGGTGGAACGGATGCCCGGCACGGTGACCTTGAGGAACTGCTGCCAGCGGGATGCACCGTCGATGGCGGCCGCCTCGTAGCGGTCCTGCGGGATGGCCTGCATGGCCGCGAGGTATAGCAGGGCGTTGTAGCCGGTCCAGCGCCAGATCACGATGGTGGAGATCGCCGTCTGCGCCGCCCACTTGTTGTTCTCCCAGTCGATGTTGTCCACACCGAACGGGCTCAGCATCCAGTTGATCATGCCGAAGTCGCGCTCGAAGAGCATCGTGAACACGAGGGCCGCGGCCCCGACGGAGGTTGCGTACGGAGTCAGGGCCGCGACGCGGAAGAACGTCGAACCGCGCAGCTTGTAGTTGAGTAGATGGGCCAGGCCCAGGGCCATCATCAGCTGCGGCACGGTGGAGATCACACCGATGGTGAAGGTGTTGGCCAGCGCGTTCCAGAAGCGGTCGTCGTGCCACAGCGCCGTGTAGTTGTCGAACGCGACCCACTCCATCAGGTTCAGCGACGACATTTCGACGCGATGGAGTGAGATCCAGGACGTGTAGAGCAGCGGGTAGAAGCTGAAGGCCGCGAAGACCACGAAGAACGGGGCGACGAACGCGTACGGCGCGCCACGCAGGTCGAGGCGGTGCAGCAGGTTCCGCCGACCCTGGCGGTCCCCGCTCGCGCGGTTCCCGGCCGGGGGAGCGGTGCCGGGGGCGCCGCCCTGGGGCGTCGAGGTGGAGATGGCCACCGGAAGGCATCCTTCCTTGGAAGCGGAGGTGGGGCCGAGGCACCCGGCGGCCACGCGGGGTGCGCGGGGGCGCCGGGCGCCTGCGGGAAGGGCGGGACCGCTCAGCCGGCGGCCTTCTCGATGCGTTCGTCAGTGGTCTTCCAGGCCTCTTCCGGGCTCTTGTTCTGCGCCTCGATCAGCGTCAGGCCCTGCGAGAAGATGTCCTTGATGGTGCCGTCCTTGCGGCCGAGCACCTGCTCGTCGGGGATCTCCTGGGCCGCCTCGCCGAAGATCTTGCCGATGGGCGCGCCGCTGAAGTAGTCGGACTTCCCGTCGGCCACTTCGGGCATCTTCAACGCGGCCTCGGACGACGGGAAGTTGCCGAGCTTCTCGAAGATGTAGGCCTGCTGCTCGGGAGCCGTGAGCCAGGCGACGAGTTCCTTCGCCTCCTTCTTGACCGGGCTCTGCTCCATGACGCCGAGGAACGCTCCGCCCCAGTTGGCGCCCTGTGGTGCCTTGGCCACGTCCCACTTGCCCTTGTTCTTCGGCCCGGCCTTCTCGCTGATGTGGGCGAGCATCCAGGCGGGGCACACCGTGCTGGCGAACGTGCTGTTGGCGAGGCCGGGGTCCCAACCGGGCTGGAACTGCCGGAGCTTGGCAGTCAGCCCGGACGTGGCCGCATCGGACGCCAGGCCCCAGGCGTCCTTCACCACCGGGTTCTTCGCGTAGATGAGCTCGCCGCTCTTGTCGTAGAACTGCTGTGAACTGCCGTAGATCATGGCGTTGAAGAGGCCGCTGGAGCTGTCCATGAAGGCGACCTTGCTCTTCGTGTTCTTCTTGAAGCGCTTGCCTGCCTCGACGTACTGCGACCAGCTGCTTTCCCAGAGCTTCGAGACCTCGTCGCGGTCGGTGGGCAGACCGGCCTCCTCGAAGAAGTCCTTGCGGTAGCAGACCGCCATCGGTCCGATGTCCGTGCCGAGCCCGATCACCTTCTTGTCCGGTGCGGTGACCTGGCTGAGCTTCCAGGGCAGGAAGTGGTCGGTTCCGGAGACGTCCGAGAGGTCGACGAACTTGTCCTTCTGCGTGTCGACCAGTTCCTTGGCGCGGCCGATCTCTATGCCCTGGATGTCCTTCAGACCGCTGCCGGCGGCCAGGTGCGTCTGCAGGGCGGTGTAGTAGGTCTGCTCGTCACCGGCGACATCCGCCTTGATGACGACGTCCGGGTGCAGCTTCATGTACTTCTCGAGGAGACCGGTCTCCTTGAAGCCCATGACGCCGAAGAGCCCCATGGTGATGGTGACCTTGCCGTCCTTCCGGCCCCCGCCGGTCCCCGTGTCGCTGCCTCCACTGCAGCCCACGACCATGCCCAGGGCCGTCACAGCCGAGACTGCCCCCACGACTTTTGTACGCAACTGCCTGCGGACCCTGCTCATTCCGTCCTCCTAGCGGCGGCGTCGACGCGCCGGAAATGCAGCCGTACGGCCCGCTCAGCGGCCCGATTTGTCTACTGGGTACGTTCCCAAACGCGGGTGGGAACGTGCCCACCAAGTGGTTCGAAGCGTCGCCGCCACTCAACGCCCCTGTCAAGAAGTTGAACTGACCTGTTTTCAGGAAATGGAGCGGGAGGCCCGCAGCAAGGTGACGGATCGCGGCCACCCGTCTGGCACAATGCCCAGGTGAACGCCGTCCCCACGGCACGGCGGCGAGGGAGGAGCCATGGGGGGAAGGCAGCGGCCGACCATCAAGACGGTGGCCGCGCGAGCGGGGGTCGGGCGGACCACGGTTTCACGGGTCATCAACGGCTCCGAACTCGTCAGCGAGAAGGCCAGGGCCGCCGTACTGGCCGCCATCGCCGAGCTCCAGTACGTTCCGAACTCCGTGGCCCGAGGCCTCGTGACGAGTAAGACCAACTCGGTGGCCCTCGTCATACCCGAGTCGGAGAGCCGCCTCGGTTCGGAGCCGTACTTCTCGGCGGTCATCCGCGGTGTCAGCGCCGCGCTGGCCGAGACCAGGACGCAGCTGCAGCTCGTGCTCGTCCGTGACCAGGGGGAACGCGACCAGCTCACCGAGTCGGTCGCGGAGCGCCGGGTGGACGGTGTGCTCCTGGTATCCGTGCACGAGCACGATCCCCTGCCGGGGCTCCTTGAGGACCTGGGTCTGCCGACCGTGCTGGCCGGCCGCCGCGGCCCCGGCGAGTCGCTGGCCCACGTCCACTCGGACAACACGGGCGGGGCCGCGGCGGCCGTGCGGCACCTGCTGTCACGCGGGCGCTCGAAAGTGGCCACGATCACCGGACCCCTGGACATGGACGTGGCTCGCAGCAGGCTTCAGGGCTGGCGGGAGGCCCTCACGGAGGCAGCCCGTCCGGCCGGGGAGGAACTCGTGGCCGCGGGCGACTTCACCGAGGAGGGAGGCGGGATCGCCATGCGTTCACTTCTCGAACAGGTCCCGGACCTGGACGCCGTGTTCGTGGCATCCGACGTCATGGCCGCCGGCGCCATGGTGGAGCTGCGCCGGGCCGGGCGCCGCATCCCGGACGACGTGGCCGTGGTCGGCTTCGACGACTCCATCATCGCCCGCCACAGCAGTCCGCCCCTCACCAGCGTGCGCCAGCCCGTCGAAGAGATCGGCAGCACCATCGCCCACCTCCTCCTGGAGGAGATCAGCGATTCCGAAGCGCCGCGTCGGCACGTTGTTCTGCCCACGCAGCTTGTGGTGCGCGAGTCGTCGTGAGCCGGGTGGCCCGTCCGGGTGGGGGTACCCCCAGAGTGAGCTCGGGCAGCTGACTGGGGGGAGGAACATCTGCCCGCACCAGGGCGGCGGCGCGTGTTGCTCGCAACGGCCACCGGTTGCGGCGGAGCCCAGCCGGCGCAGGGGGCGCTCCCCGTCGGCCCGGGCCCCGCCGCCGTGCAGCGGGGAGCCGGTCAGCCCTGGGCGGCCGCGGCCCGCAGGGCGATGCGGTGCTCACCCGCGTACACGTTCATGGAGGCGCCCCGCAGGAAGCCGACCAGCGTCAGGCCGGTCTCGGCGGCGAGGTCCACGGCGAGCGAGGAGGGGGCGGAGACCGCGGCCAGGACCGGGATGCCCGCCATCACGGCCTTCTGCGCGAGCTCGAAGGACGCCCTGCCGGAGACCAGGAGGATCGTGCGGGACAGGGGCAGACCGCCGTTCTGCAGGGCGCGCCCCACCAGCTTGTCGACCGCGTTGTGGCGGCCCACGTCCTCGCGTATGTCAAGGAGGTCCCCATCCTCCGTGAACAGTGCCGCCGCGTGCAGGCCCCCGGTCCGGTCGAACACCCGCTGAGCGGCGCGCAGCCGGTCGGGGAGGCTCGCGAGCAGCTCGGGTTCGAGCCGGACCGGGGGAGCGCTGCCGTCGCCTGTGTCGTCGATGGGCCACCGGGCGGTGGTCCGCACCGCGTCCAGGCTCGCCTTGCCGCACAGGCCGCAGGAGGAGGTCGTGTAGACGTTGCGTTCGAGGGTGATGTCGGGGACGGGAACACCGGGAGCCAGCTTCACGTCGACCACGTTGTACGTGTTCGAGCCGTCCTCGGTGGCCCCGGCGCAGTACACGATGTTCTGCAGCTCGGCCGCCGAGCCCAGCACCCCCTCGCTCACGAGGAAGCCCGCCGCGAGCGCGAAGTCGTCGCCCGGGGTGCGCATCGTGATGGCCAGGGGCTTGCCGTTCAGCCGGATCTCGAGGGGTTCCTCGGCGACGAGTGTGTCCGGGCGGGTGCTGACGGCCCCGTCCCGGATCCGGATCACCCGCCGTCGTTCGGTGACGCGTCCCATGTGTCAATCAGTCCCGAATCAGTCGCGGTTCTGCACGTGCTGGTAGCCGAAGCGGCCCTTGATGCAGAGGTTGCCGTGGGTCACCGGGTTGTCGTGCGGCGAGGTGACCTTCACGATCTCATTGTCCTGTACGTGCAGCGTGAGGTTGCAGCCCACTCCGCAGTACGCGCACACGGTGGTCGTCTCGGTCTGGGCGGACTCGTCCCAGGTGCCCGCGGCCCGCATGTCGAACTCCGTCTTGAAGGACAGGGCTCCCGTCGGGCACACCTCGATGCAGTTGCCGCAGTACACGCACGCCGAGTCGGTCAGCGGCGCGTCGTGCTCCACGGCGATACGGGCGTCGAAGCCGCGGCCCGCGACTGAGATCGCGAACGTGTTCTGCCACTGGTCGCCGCAGGCGTCCACGCATTTGTAGCAGAGGATGCACTTGTCGTAGTCGCGCACGTACAGGTCGTTGTCGACCTTGGGTTCCTCGTTGAGGCGTGCCGCGTCCGGGCCGAAGCGGTCCGGTTTCGCCTCGTACTCCTTGATCCACCCGGCGACCTTGGGTGTCGTCGACAAGTCGACTGAGGAGGCGAGGAGTTCGAGGACGATCTTGCGGCTGTGGCGGGCGCGTTCGGTGTCGGTGCGGACCTCCATGCCCGGCTCGGTCTTGCGGGAGCAGGCCGGGGCGAGCGTGCGGGCGCCCTCGACCTCGACCACGCACACGCGGCAGGCGTTCTTCGGGGTGAGCGTGTCGCCCTGGCACAGGGTCGGGATGTCCTTGCCCGCCGCCCGGCATGCGTCGAGGATCGTGGAGCCCTCGGGGACCCTGGCCTCCTGCCCGTCCAGGGTGAACTCGACGAGGCGGCGGGGTGGCCCCAGCGGTATGGCGGTCATGAGCAGGCCCCCAGGTGATCGATGACGGATTCCACGGCGGTCGTGCGCACCTCAAGCCGGTCGAGTGCGGTCATTCGTATGCCCCCAGGCGGTCGATGGCCGACTCCACGGCGTTCCAGGCGGTCTGGCCCAGTCCGCAGATCGAGGCGTCCCGCATGGCGCGGCCCACCTCGCGCAGCAGCGCGATGTCGCCGGCCGCGGCGGCACCCGTGCGCTCCGCGATCCGGTGCAGCGCCTCCTCCTGGCGGACGGTGCCGACGCGGCACGGCACGCACTGGCCGCACGACTCGTCGCGGAAGAATTCGGCGATGCGGAGCAGGATGCGCGGGAGCGGGACGGTGTCGTCCAGTGCCAGGACGACACCGGATCCGAGTGTCGTACCGGCCTCGCGGGTGCCCTCGAAGGTGAGCGGGATGTCCAGCTCGTCGGGGCGTACGAAGCCGCCCGCGGCGCCGCCCAGCAGTACCGCCCTGAGGTTGTCGGGCTTGCCGGCGAGGTCGAGGAGGTCGCCGAGCGTGGCGCCGAACGGCAGCTCGTAGATGCCGGGGCGCTCGACGGTGCCCGACACGCAGAACAGCTTGGGGCCCGTGGACTTCTCCGTGCCGATCGCTGCGTACGCCTGCGCGCCCATCGTGAGGATCGGCAGGACGTTCACGAGCGTCTCGACGTTGTTGGCGGCTGTCGGCTTGCCGAACAGGCCCTTCTCCACCGGGAACGGGGGCTTGGAGCGGGGTTCGCCCCTGTACCCCTCGATGGAGTTGAAGAGGGCCGTTTCCTCACCGCAGATGTACGCGCCCGCGCCGCGGCGGATCTCGATGTCGAAGGCGTAACCCTGGCCGAGGACGTCGTCGCCGAGCAGGCCACGCGCGCGTGCCTGCTCGATGGCGTGGGTCAGCCTGTGCAGGGCGCGCGGGTACTCGCCGCGGAGGTACAGGTATCCCTTGTGCGCGCCCACCGCGTACCCCGCGATCGTCATCGACTCGATGAGCGCGTACGGGTCGCCCTCCATGATCACCCGGTCCTTGAAGGTGCCGGGTTCGGATTCGTCGGCGTTGCAGACGAGGTAGTGGGGGTGGTCGGGCTGGGAGGCCGTCGCCTGCCACTTGCGGCCGGTGGGGAAGGCGGCGCCGCCGCGGCCGACGAGGCCTGCGTCGGTCACTTCGCGGATCACGCCTGCGGGGCCGATTGCGAAGGCCCGGCGTAGGGCCTCGTATCCGCCGTGGGCGCGGTAGTCGTCCAGGGAGGTGGGGTCCATAACGCCTATGCGGCGGAGCAGCACCAGGCTGTCTTGGCCGGCCTGAGGGACCGCCACGGCGGCGGGGGGCTCGGCGGGCGCGGCGTCCGGGGCGGTGGCGGCGGCCACGGTGGTGTCTACGGTGGCGGGGGCGACGACGGCGGTTGCGTAGGAGGATTCCCCCACCCCGCCCCTTCCCGCTGCATCCGATGTGCGGCTACCGCCGCGTGGCAGGGGGTCAGCCCCCTGGACCCCCGCTGGGGGCTCCGCCCCCAGGCTCGCGGATCGCCCTTCGGGCCCGTCCTCAAACGCCGGACGGGCTGGAACATCAGCCACCCCCGCCCGCACCACCAACGCCGCCGGCGCCCGCTCGCACAACCCCAGGCATGGGCTCCGCTCCACCGAAACCCCGCTCCCCGGCCCCAGCCGCGCCTCCACCCCGGCGCACACCTCCGCCGCCCCGGCGGCCGCGCACGCGATATCCGTGCACACGTGCAGCACAGTCGCAGGCCGCGGCCGCACCGAGAACATCGAATAGAACGTGGCGACCCCGTACGCCTCCGCCGGCGGCACCGTGAGCCGGCGGCACAGGTAGTCGAGGGCGCCCTCGCTGATCCACCCCACGCGGTCGTTGACCGCGTGCAGCCCCGGCAACAGCAGGTCGCGCCGCTCCCGTGCCTCGCGGCCCCCGCGCGCCCACCTCAGGTCGGCGTCGGTGCGGTCGTCGGCGCCCTCCCACGCCGACTCGGGCGGGCCGAGCAGCGCGTCGACCGCGGCCCGCTCCTCGTCCGTCGGCTTGCTGTCACCGAAGTGCAGATCCATGCCTGTCTCAGCTCCTCACGGCCGTGACGGGTGACGTCTCAAGTGACTTCTCGGCCAGCTTCTCGACGCGGATCGCCGAGGCCTTGAACTCCGCTGTGCCCGCGATCGGGCAGTTGGCCTCGATCGTCAGCTGGTTGGTGTCCACCTCGTCGGGAAAGTGCATGGTCATGAAGGCGAGGCCGGGACGCAGACCCGGGTCGACCCACACCGGCGCCACCACCGAACCCCGCCGCGACGACACCCGGACCTCCTCGCCCACCACGACCCCGTAGCGCTCCGCGTCCTCAGGGCACAGCTCGACGTACTCGCCGCGCCGCAGCGGAGAGGCGAAACCGCCGCTCTGCACACCGGTGTTGTACGAGTCGAGGCGCCGCCCGGTCGTCAGCCGGATCGGGAACTCCTCGTCGGTGAGGTCCACCGGCGGGTCGTGCTGGACCAGCCCGAAGGGCGCGAGCCGGCCGCGCCGCGCCGGGTCCGGGTCCCACAACCGGCCGTGTAGGTAGGTCGGTTCGAGCTTCTCCGTGTCGGGGCACGGCCACTGGATGCCCTGGTGCTCCTCCAGCCGCTCGTACGTCATGCCGTAGTGGTCCGGCGAAACCGACCGCAGCTCGTTCCAGACCGACTCGGCGTCCGCGTACTTCCATTCGTGGCCCAGCCGGGCGGCCAGGTCGCAGATGATGTCGATGTCCTCGCGCGCCTCGCCGGGCGGGCTGACCGCCTTGCGTACGCGCTGCACGCGCCGCTCGCTGTTCGTCGTCGTGCCGTCGGTCTCGGCCCAGCCCGCGGTGGCAGGCAGCACGACGTCCGCCAACTCGGCTGTCTTCGTGAGGAAGATGTCCTGCACCACCAGGAAGTCCAGGGCTTTCAGCCGGCGGATCGCCTGCTCGCTGTCCGCCTCCGACTGCGCCGGGTTCTCACCGATGCAGTAGACGGCCTTGAGCGAGCCCTCCTCCATGGCCTCGAACATCTCCGTCAGGTTCAGCCCGTAGTGGGGCTGGATCACGGTGTCCCACGCCGACTCGAACTTCAGCCGGGTGTCCGGGTCGAGGATGTCCTGGAAGCCGGGCAGGCGATTGGGGATCGCGCCCATGTCGCCGCCGCCCTGCACGTTGTTCTGCCCGCGCAGCGGCTGCAATCCCGAGCCGTATCGCCCCACGTGCCCGGTCAGCAGCGACAGGTTGATGAGCGCCCGTACGTTGTCCGTGCCGTTGTGGTGCTCGGTGATGCCCAGCGTCCAGCAGAGCTGGGCCCGCTCAGCCCGGGCGTACGCGTGCGCCAGCTCCCGTATCGCGGCGGCCGGTACGCCCGTCACCTTCTCGGCGAGCGACAGCGTCCACGGCTCCACCAGCTGCGCGTACTCCTCGAAACCGGTCGTCGCCCGCTCGATGAAGGCGTGGTTGGCGAGGCCCGCGTGGATGATCTCCCTCCCGATCGCGTGCGCCATCGGGATGTCCGTGCCGACGTTCAGCCCGAGCCAGCTCTCCGCCCACTCGGCGGTGCTCGTACGCCGCGGATCGACCGCGTACATCCGGGCGCCGTTCCTGATGCCCTTCAACACGTGCTGGAAGAAGATCGGGTGTGCGAAGCGGGCGTTGGAGCCCCACATCACGATCAGGTCGGTGTGCTCGATCTCCTCGTACGAGGAGGTGCCGCCGCCCGACCCGAACGCCGCCGAGAGGCCGGCGACGCTCGGCGCGTGACAGGTGCGGTTGCAGGAGTCCACGTTGTTCGTGCCCATCACGACCCGCGTGAACTTCTGTGCCACATAGTTCATCTCGTTGGTCGCCCGGGCGCACGAGAACATCCCGAAGGCCCCCCGCGCCGCACGGAGTCCGTCGGCGGCGCGGGTCAGCGCCTCGTCCCAGGTGGCGCGGCGGAACGGCTCGTCCCGGGAGTCGCGGACGAGGGGGTGGGTCAGCCGGTTGTACGTCTTGGGCGTGCGGTCCCTCTTGCGTGCCCTGTTGCTCATGCCGCGCTCCTCATGCGGTCGGCCAGCAGGTCCGAGATGGCGTGGACGGTACGGAGCGTCGGCACCGGCACATCGGTGATCCCCGCCAGCTCCACGACGGCCGCGAGCAGCACGTCGAGTTCGAGCGGTTTGCCGCGCTCCAGGTCCTGGAGAGTGGAGGTGCGGTGGTCGCCGACGCGTTCGGCGCCCGCAAGGCGTCGCTCGATGGAGACGCCCGGCTTGCAGCCCAGGGCCTCGGCGACCGCCAGCGTCTCGGCCATCATGATCTCGATGACCCGGCGCGTGCCGCCGTGCAGGCACATCTGACGCATCGTGGCGCGGGCGAGCGCGCTGATCGGGTTGAAGGAGATGTTGCCGAGCAGCTTGACCCAGATGTCGCCCCGCAGGTCCGGCTCGACCGGGCACTTCAGGCCGCCGGCCTGCATCGCCTCGCTGAAGGCCAGGCAGCGCTCGGACACCGAGCGGTCGGGCTCGCCGATGGAGAACCTGGTGCCCTCCAAGTGGCGTACCACTCCTGGGCCTTCGAGCTCCGTCGCCGCGTAGACGACGCATCCGATCGCCCGCTCGGGCGCGAGCACCGCACTGACCGCGCCGTCGGGGTCCACGCTCTCGATGCGCTGCCCGTCGTGCGGGCCGCCGTGCCGGTGGAAGTACCACCAGGGGATGCCGTTCTGGGCCGCGATGACGGCCGTGTCCTGGTGCAGCAGCGGCTCGATGAGCGGCCCGCACGCCGCGTACGAGTTGGCCTTGAGCCCCAGGAAGACGAAGTCGACCGGGCCGATGTCGGCCGGGTCGTCGGTGGCGTGGGCGCGCGCGGTGAAGTCGCCGCGCGGGCTGAGAACCTGCACTCCATGCTGCCTCATGGCCGCGAGATGCGGTCCACGGGCGACGAGATGCACGTCGGCGCCTGCGCGGTGCAGCGCGGCCCCGACGTAGGCGCCGATCGCACCGGCGCCGAGAACTGCGACTTTCACTGTGGGGCGCTCCGTTCGGTCGAGGGAAACCGGAGGGAAAGCAAGGGAACAGCAACTGTCGTCGGAATATTGTCTACAGTATGGAAGTTGGCCCAGCAAGGGTTCGCGCAGTAGCTGCCACGGCTCTGTGACGTCGACCGTCAGTCGGCCATCCCGTTCGATAGTTGGCCGGCGCCCCGTTCACTCGGGCTGACTCAGGGCTCGAGTCAGCCAGTGCGCGCTCAACTGGGCCGGTCTGTGCCCTGTTCCGGGAGAGCGGGGCCTCCCGTGCGTGTACATCCGAGGCCTTCGGGACCCGATGCAACGTCGAGCCGCCGCTGTCCGAGTCATCCAGGGCGTCGATCACATATCGGCTGGGTAGCACTGTGCCGGGGAAGGGTGTATTGCCCACGCGTCGGCCGGCCCGGCCGTCCCCGGAATCCGTCCACAGCTCCCAACCGACAGGAGTAAGGGATGCCAAATTCCCAGCCCGATTTAGCCATTGTGACCGGCGCCGCCAGCGGTATCGGCAGAGCAGCGGCCCTGCGGCTGGCCGACAGCGGTTGGACTGTCGCAGCTGTCGACATCAGCGACACTGGGCTCGATTCGCTGGCCGAACGCAGCCCAAACATCCGGCCGTTCGTCTGCGACATCACCGACCCGCCGGCAGTAGCCGAAGTGGTCAAGCGGATCAGCGACGAGATCGGTTCACCGCGGCGGCTCGTTCACAGCGCTGGGATCGCCAAAGTGGGACAGCTGCTCGACCAGGACCCCGCCGACACACTCCGCTTGATGAACGTCATCTACGGCGGCACGCTCCATTTGATCCACGCCGTCGTCCCCGCCATGGTGTCCCGCAGCGGCGGGCAGATCATCCTGCTCGGATCCATCGCCGGCTGGGTCCCCGTACCCCAGGGAGGGGGGTATGGCGCGGCAAAAGCCGCAGTCCACATCCTCGCCGAGACCCTGTCGGTTGAGTGCCGCGAACAAGGCATCCAGGTCCTGTGTGTCTGCCCGCCTGCCGTGGAGACCCCCATGCTGGATCGCATGCGCCGTGACGCGCCTGCCATGTTCGGGCCACGCCCCGGCCTGACCACCGATGCGGTGCTGGACTCGATGGACCGCGCCTTGGCGCGAGGCCGGTTATGGGCCTTCCCGGGGCGGGGCACCCACGCCATGTGGACGGCACGGCGCATGGCGCCACGCCTCGTGAGCCGGATCATCGCCCGGACCATCGTTCGGCAGTGACCTTCGCTCATCGGCCCCGCCGTGCCTAGACCGAACTGCTTTGCCTTCAATGGCCGACGCACCTGAGTTCGCCCGCTGCCGGCCGTACCACGAGCGGGAATGGGTGGCGGGGAGACGGGGCGGGACACGGCGGGGCTGTGCGCTGCTCAAGCACGTCGACGGGTTCGTGTCCCCGAACGTCTTCCCAAGTCCCGTACAGGTTCCTATCGTTCGGGATCATGAGCCCACCCGTCGCCCCAACCGGCTGGAGCCGCTGGCTCGTTCCGCCGGCAGCCCTCTCGGTCCACCTCTCCATCGGCCAGGCCTACGCCTGGAGCGTCTTCAAACCCCCACTGGAGTCCGCGCTCGGCCTCAGCGGCACCCAGAGCGCCCTGCCCTTCCAGCTCGGCATCGTCATGCTGGGCCTGTCCGCCGCGTTCGGCGGCACGCTCGTGGAACGCAACGGGCCGCGCTGGGCGATGACAGTCGCGCTGTGCTGCTTCTCCTCCGGCTTCCTGCTCGCCGCGCTCGGCGCCGCCACCGAGCAGTACTGGCTGATCGTGCTCGGCTACGGCTTCGTCGGCGGGATCGGACTCGGCATCGGATACATCTCGCCCGTATCAACGCTGATCAAGTGGTTCCCGGACAGGCCCGGCATGGCCACCGGCATCGCCATCATGGGCTTCGGGGGTGGCGCCCTCATCGCCTCGCCGTGGTCGGCTCAGATGCTCGAGTCCTTCGGCGCGGATCCGTCCGGCATCGCACTCGCGTTCCTCGTGCACGGCCTGACGTACGCCGTCTTCATGTCGCTGGGCGTCCTGCTCGTACGCGTGCCGCGCCCGGACTCGCGTCCCACCCCCTCCGGACCGTCCCCGATCGAGGGCGTACAGGTCTCGGCGCGCAGTGCCGTACGCACCCCGCAGTTCTGGTGCCTGTGGGTCGTGCTGTGCATGAACGTGACGGCGGGCATCGGCATCCTGGAGAAGGCCGCGCCCATGATCACCGACTTCTTCGCGGACACGGAAACGCCGGTGTCGGTCTCCGCGGCCGCAGGATTCGTCGCGCTGCTCTCCGCGGCCAACATGGCCGGACGCATCGGCTGGTCCTCGACCTCGGACCTCATCGGCCGCAAGAACATCTACCGGCTGTACCTGGGCGTGGGTGCCCTGATGTACCTGCTGATCACGCAGTTCGGTGACTCCTCGAAGCCCCTGTTCATCGTCTGCGCGCTGGTCATCCTCTCCTTCTACGGCGGCGGCTTCGCCACGATCCCCGCCTATCTGAAGGACCTCTTCGGCACCTACCAGGTCGGCGCCATCCACGGCCGGCTGCTCACCGCCTGGTCCACCGCCGGCGTCCTCGGCCCGCTGATCGTCAACTGGGTCGCCGACAGTCAGGAGGAGGCCGGCAAGCACGGCTCCGGCCTCTACGGTCTGTCGCTCACCATCATGATCGGCCTGCTTGTCGTCGGCTTCGTCGCCAACGAGCTCGTACGCCCCGTCCACCCCCGCCACCACATCCCCGCCCCGAGGGAGGCCGCCGATGACGACACCGTCCGGCACGAGCAGTCCGCCTAGCCCAAGGCGCCGCGGACTGATCCTCTTCGCCTGGCTGTGGGTGGGCGTGCCGCTCGCCTACGGGGTCTACGAACTGGTGCAGAAGGCGACGCAGCTCTTCACCGGCTGAGGTTCCGGCTGCCGGGCGGGCGCCCCGCGCTGTACGGCAAGGCCGCGCGGCACGGCTGTACGGCATGAGGGAAACCGACAAGCGGGGCGCCCCAATCCTGTCGCTTTACGTCACCTCGTACCCGTGAGTCGCTTACCAGACTGGTGAGTCCCGTATCTCCGCCACGAGGGGGCTCGCCCATGAACGGCTCACGCATCGCCGCAGTCGGCCATTACCAGCCCGCCCAGGTCCTCACCAACGAGGACCTGGCGGGCATGGTCGACACGAGCGACGAGTGGATCAGGTCCCGGGTGGGCATCCGCACCCGCCATATCGCCGGCCCCGACGAGCCCGTCGACGAACTGGCCGCGAACGCCGGCGCCAAGGCCCTGGCCGCCGCGGGCCTGACGCCCGGCGACATCGATCTGGTGCTCGTCGCCACATCCACGGCCGAGGACCGCTCCCCGAACATGGCCGCCCGGGTCGCCGCCCGCCTCGGCATCCCGTCCCCTGCCGCCATGGACGTCAACGTCGTCTGCGCGGGCTTCACACACGCACTGGCCACGGCCGACCACGCTGTACGGGCCGGGGCCTCGGCTCGGGCGCTCGTCGTCGGCGCCGACAAGATGTCCGCCGTGACGGACTGGAGCGACCGCACCACCTGCGTCCTCGTCGGCGACGGGGCGGGGGCCGCCGTCGTCGAGGCGAGCGCTCCGGACGCCGAGCCCGGCATCGGGCCGGTGCTGTGGGGCTCCGTGCCTGACATGGGTCACGCGGTACGCATCGAGGGAACACCGCCGCGCTTCGCGCAGGAGGGGCAGAGCGTCTACCGGTGGGCCACCACCCGGCTCCCGTCCATCGCCCGGCAGGCATGCGAGCGTGCGGGCCTCGTGCCGGAGGACCTGGCCGGGGTCGTGCTGCACCAGGCGAACCTGAGGATCATCGAGCCGCTCGCCGAGAAGATCGGCGCCGTGAACGCGGTCGTCGCCCGCGATGTCGTCGACTCCGGCAACACGTCGGCGGCGAGCATTCCGCTCGCCCTGTCCAAGCTGGTCGAGCGCGGCGAGATCGGCACCGGGGATCCCGTGCTGCTCTTCGGGTTCGGCGGCAACCTGTCGTATGCGGGGCAGGTCGTTCGCTGTCCGTGAGGGGGAAGCGCTGTCGGTGAGGCGGAGGCGTTGTCCCTGAGGTGGAGACGCTGTTCCTTGTGCCGGGAGGCGCTGTCTGTGAGGCGGTGAGTGGCCGGCCGGTGGGGCGGCCATGGCGCGGTGTGACGTGCCCGACTCTCTCTGGTGCTGGCCATTGTGCTCAGTAGACTGTAGACGAAAGCCAATTGACGTCATGCTGGCTTGTCCGCTGCCCAGGAGGGGGACCGCGATGTTGTCCACAGGACTGCCGCAGGGAGCGGTGCCCAGGCTTGAACGACCCGGTCCCCTGCGTGACCGGGTCTACGAGGCGCTGCTCGAACTCATCACGACCCGCGCCCTCCAGCCGGGCCAGCACCTCGTCGAGAGCGAACTGGCCGGGCATCTCGGTGTCTCGCGGCAGCCCGTGCGCGAGGCCCTGCAGCGCCTCAACACCGAGGGCTGGGTCGACCTGCGCCCGGCCCAGGGCGCGTTCGTGCACGAGCCGACCGAGGACGAGGCGGACCAGCTTCTGACGGTGCGTACGCTGCTGGAGGCCGAGGCCGCACGGCTGGCCGCCGCCAACGCGGGCACCGCGGGGATCACCGCGCTGGAAGAGCTCTGCGCGACGGGCGAGCAGGCGGTCGAGGACGGTGACGTGGACCTGGTGGTGGCGACCAACGCCGCGTTCCACGCCAAGGTCATGGAGCTGGCGGGCAACATCGTCCTGGCCGAGCTCGCCGGGCAGGTCGACCGGCGCGTCCGCTGGTACTACACGCCGGTCGCCCGGCAGCGCGGCAAGCAGTCCTGGATCGAGCACCGGTCCCTGATCGCGGCGATCTCGGCCCGCGACGAGCAGCGCGCCACGGAGATCATGCGCGCTCACACGGAGCACACACGCAAGACGTATCACGCGCGCGACAAGTCCTGAGGGCGGCACCACGGCCTGTGAGACCAGTGGGGCAATCGCTGGGCCGCCTGCCCTTTGTCCTGTCGCAGGAAAAAGTCATGGTCGATTCATGCGCAACTTCTTCCCACTCCCGGCGGGCACTGCTACGTTCCCCTCGAAAGCCCGATGGAGACAGGCCGATCAGGCGGGGAGGGGCACGTGAGACGTATGACGGCTCGGCCCGCGAACGCACATCAGGCGCGACTGCTGCGGCTGTTGCGTGACGGTGGCCCCAACTCGCGGGCACAGCTGGGCGACCAGATCGATCTGTCCCGCTCCAAGCTCGCCGTCGAGGTGGACCGGCTGCTGGAGACCGGGCTCGTCGTCGCAGACGGTCTCGCCGCCTCGCGAGGCGGCCGCCGCTCCCACAACATCCGCCTCGCCCCCGCCCTGCGCTTCCTCGGCGTCGACATCGGGGCCACGTCGATCGACGTCGCCGTGACCAACGCGGAGCTGGAGGTGCTCGGGCACATCAACCAGCCCATGGACGTACGCGAGGGCCCGGTCGCCGTCTTCGAGCAAGTGCTCTCCATGGCGGCGAAGTTGAAGGCCTCCGGGCTCGCCGAAGGCTTCGACGGGGCGGGCATCGGCGTCCCCGGACCGGTCCGCTTCCCCGAGGGCGTCCCGGTCGCGCCGCCGATCATGCCCGGCTGGGACGGCTTCCCCGTACGAGAAGCCCTCAGCCAGGAACTCGGCTGCCCCGTCCTCGTCGACAACGACGTGAACCTCATGGCGATGGGGGAGCAGCACGCGGGCGTCGCCCGCTCCGTCGGCGACTTCCTCTGCGTCAAGATCGGTACGGGCATCGGCTGCGGCATCGTCGTCGGCGGCGAGGTCTACCGCGGTACGACGGGCAGCGCCGGGGACATCGGCCACATCCAGGTAGAACCGGACGGACGGCCCTGCGCCTGCGGCAACCGGGGCTGCCTGGAAGCCCACTTCAGCGGCGCGGCCCTCGCCCGTGATGCCGAGGACGCCGCCCAGCAGGGACGCTCAGCCGAGCTCGCGACCCGCTTCGAGGCGGCCGGGCGGCTCACCGCCGCGGATGTCGCCGCCGCGGCCGCCGCCGGCGACGCCACGGCGCTCGACCTCATCCGCGAAGGCGGCAACCGCACCGGCCAGGTCATCGCCTCACTCGTCAGCTTCTTCAACCCCGGCCTGGTGGTGATCGGCGGCGGTGTGACAGGCCTCGGCCACACGCTGCTCGCCGCAATCCGTACCCAGGTCTACCGCCAGTCGTTGCCCCTCGCGACCGGCAACCTCCCCATCGTCCTCGGCGAGTTGGGACCCGCGGCCGGAGTCACCGGCGCGGCCCGGCTCATCAGCGACCACTTGTTCTCACCGGCCTGATCGCCGGTACGTACCCGCGCCACTGCACCATCTGTACGGCTGCACCACCTTCACGAGCCGCACGAGCTGCACCACCGCACGAGCCGCACGACCTGCACCACCTTCACGAGCCGCAACACCCAGTACGCCATCCACGTACAGCTGCATGCCCTGCACCACCCGACATATCAGTACACGCCCTGAATCGCACCCGCTCACCGGCCGCACCGCCGAGGGGAACCGTCATGGCACCAGAACCACCCCTGCTCACCATGTCCGGCATCACAAAGTCGTTCCCGGGCGTCCGCGCCCTCGACGGCGTGGACCTCGAAGTCCAGGCCGGTGAGGTCCACTGTCTGCTCGGCCAGAACGGCGCCGGGAAGTCGACCCTCATCAAGGTGCTCGCCGGCGCCCACCAACCCGACGACGGCGCGATCACCTGGCGCTCCGAACGCGTCGTCCTCCGCTCGCCCATCGCCGCCATGCGCCTCGGCATCGCCACGATCTACCAGGAACTCGACCTGGTGGAGGGCCTGTCGGTGGCCGAGAACGTCTTCCTCGGCCATGAGCCGACCGCGGCCGGCTTTGTCGTACGAGGACGGGAGGCACGCGACCGGGCTGCGGCCCTGCTCAAGCGGCTCGGTCATCCGGAGATCGACCCGGCCCGGCTCGTCGGCGATCTCTCCGCCGCCCAGCAACAGATCGTGTCGATGGCGCGGGCGCTCTCCCACGACGTACGGCTCATCGTGATGGACGAGCCGTCCGCCGCCCTCGACCCGGACGAGGTCGACAACCTCTTCCGTATCGTGCGCGATCTGACCGCAGATGGTGTCGCCGTCGTCTACATCTCCCACCGCCTCGAGGAGATCCGCACGATCGGCGACCGCGTCACCGTCCTCAAGGACGGCCGGGCCGTCGCGGTCGGGCTCCCCGCCAAGACCACCCCGACGCGGGAGGTCGTCGCCCTGATGACCGGCCGCAACGTCGAGTACGTCTTCCCGGACCGGCCCTCCGGCGCGGGGGCGGCTCGTCCCGCACCCGTACTGACCACCGAAGGCCTCGCCCGCGACGGCGAGTTCGCGCCCCTCGACCTCGAACTGCACCCCGGCGAGATCGTCGGCCTCGCGGGGCTCGTCGGCTCCGGGCGCTCGGAGATCCTGGAGACGGTCTACGGGGCGCGCAAGCCGAGTGCGGGCCGGGTGCTGGTCGACGGGAAGCCACTGAAGCCCGGCAGCGTCCGTGCCGCCGTCCGCGCGGGGCTCGGGCTCGCCCCCGAGGAGCGCAAGGCGCAGGCGCTGCTGATGCTCGAGTCCGTCACCCGCAATGTGTCGGTCTCCTCCATGTCCCGCTTCTCGCGGGGCGGTTGGCTGGACCGGTCCGCCGAACGTGACGCGGCTCGGAACGCCACGCGGGAGCTGTCGCTGCGCCCCGACAACCCGTCAGTTCCCGTACGCACCCTCTCCGGCGGCAACCAGCAGAAGGCCGTACTCGCCCGCTGGCTGCTGCGCGGCTGCCGGGTCCTCCTGCTCGACGAGCCCACCCGGGGTGTCGACGTGGGCGCCCGCGCCGAGTTGTACGCCGTCATCCGGCGGCTCGCCGACGACGGCCTCGCCGTCCTCCTCGTCTCCAGCGAAGTACCCGAGGTCCTCGGGCTCGCCGACCGTGTGCTGGTGCTCCGCGAGGGCCACGTCGTGCACACGGCGCCCGCCCGGGAGCTCGACGAACACCGCGTACTCGACCTCGTGATGGAAGGAAGCTCCGTGACCAGCAGGACCACCGGGGCCCCCGTGACCACGGAAGGGAGTCCGACGTCATGACGCAGCCCGCCTCTCCGGCGCAGCAGGGCCAGACGGACGCCGGGACTCGGCCCGCATCCACCGGCCCCCGCAAGTCAGACCCCGCGGACGTTGGGAGTCCGCTCCGTACCCTGTGGGCACGGGCCGACATCCGGACCCTGTCACTGCTCGGCGTGCTCGCCGCGCTGATCGTCGTCGGCGGCATCACCAAGCCCGACGAGTTCCTGGACACCAGGAACCTCCAGCTCGTCCTCACCCAGTCGTCCGTCATCGGTGTCGTCACGGTCGGCATGACCTTCGTCATCACCTCCGGCGGCATCGACCTGTCCGTGGGCGCCATCGTCGCGCTCGCCTCGGTGTGGGCCACGACCGTCGCCACCCAGGAGTACGGCTTCGGGGGCATCCTCTTCACCTCGGTGCTCGTCGGCGTCGGCTGCGGACTGGTCAACGGGCTGCTCATCGCGTACGGCGGCATGGTGCCGTTCATCGCGACGCTCGCCATGCTCGCCTCCGCACGCGGCCTCGCCCTGCAGATCACCGACGGCAGGACGCAGGTCGTCACCGTCGACGGGATTCTCGACCTGGGGGAGCGCGACGCGTACATCCTCGGTGTTCCGCCGCTGGTCCTCGTCTTCGCGGCCGTCACGATCGTCGGCTGGCTGGTGCTCAACCGCACCACCTTCGGGCGGCGCACCGTCGCCGTCGGCGGAAACGCGGAGGCGGCACGGCTGGCCGGCATCGACGTACGCCGCCAGCGCCTCTACCTCTATCTGCTGTCCGGGATGTGCTGCGGCATCGCCGCGTTCCTGCTGATCATCCTGTCCGGCTCGGGCCAGAACACCAACGGCAACCTCTACGAACTCGACGCCATCGCCGCCGCGATCATCGGCGGGACCCTGCTCAGCGGCGGCCGGGGCACCATCACCGGCTCGGTCCTCGGCGTCCTGATCTTCACCACGATCACCAACATCTTCGCCCTCAACAACCTGCAGAGCGACGTCCAGCAGATCGCCAAGGGCGCGATCATCGTCGCCGCCGTGCTGGTCCAGCGCCGTACCGCAAGCACGACTTGAGGAAAGGGTTTAACCACCATGCCAGAGCTCACCAGTCGCAGAGGACTGCTGTTCGGCACCGCCGCCGTATCCGCCGGTGCCCTCCTCACCGCCTGCACCAGCAACGAACCCAAGAAGGAGGAGGCCGCCGCGAACGACCAGCCGGTCGCGGACGACAAGCCCGGCAAGGAGGTCACCATCGGCTTCGCGGGGCCGCAGGCCGACCACGGCTGGCTGAACGCGATCAACGACAACGCCAAGAAGCGGGCCGAGAAGTACCAGGACGTGACGCTCGAGATCACCGAGGGCTCCAACGACACCGCGGCCCAGATCGGCCAGATCGAGACGCTGATCAACAAGAAGGTCGACGTCCTGGTGGTCCTCCCGGCTGACGGCAAGGCGCTCACGCAGGTCGGCCTGAAGGCCATGCGCGCGGGCATCCCCGTCGTCAATCTCGACCGGATCTTCAACACACCGCAGGCGTACCGCTGCTGGATCGGTGGCGACAACTACGGCATGGGCCTCAACGCCGGTCACTACATCGGCGAGAAGCTCAAGGACAAGAAGGACGCGCGCGTCGTGGAGCTCGCCGGGCTCGACAACCTGGAGCTGACGAAGCAGCGCACCCAGGGCTTCGACGATGCGCTGAAGAACTACCCGAACATCAGGAAGGTGGCGCGCCAGGCCGCCGAGTTCACCGTCGAGTCGGGCCAGGCCAAGATGGCCCAGCTGCTGCAGGCCCAGTCGAAGTTCGACGCCCTGTGGAACCACGACGACGACCAGGGCGTCGGTGCCCTGCGCGCCATCGAGCAGGCGGGCCGCGACGACTTCCTGATGGTGGGCGGCGCGGGCGCGCTCTCCGCCTTCCAGGCGATCAAGGCCGACAACGGCGTGCTCAAGGCCACCGTGCTGTATCCGCCGACCATGGCCGCCTCGGCGATCGATCTGGCGCGTGCGCTCGGGCAGTCCAAGGGCGTGTCCGGTCTCGCGGAGTTCGAGATCCCGGCATCGCTCACCCTCTACTCGGCCGTCGTCGACAAGGACAACGTCGACCAGTACATGTCCACCGGCTTCAAGTGATGCGTACGCCCGCCCCCACAGAGCGTCGACCACGAGGAGGAATTCCGTATGGGACAGCCGGAGCAGCCCGAGAGCGGGGCGGTCGCCGGATCCGGGCCGGGAGGAAGCGCGGCCGGGGCAGGGCAAGTTGACACCGGTGGCGGTTCTGGTGCCGAGGCCGGTACTGGCTCGAGCAAGCGCCGGCTCGGCGTGGGCATGGTCGGATACGCGTTCATGGGCGCCGCCCACTCCCAGGGCTGGCGCACCGTCGGACGCGTCTTCGACCTGCCGTGCCGGCCGAAGCTGGCGGCCATCTGCGGGCGTGACGCGGACGCCGTACGGGCCGCGGCCGACCGGCTCGGCTGGGCGGCCGCGGAGACCGACTGGCGGGAACTGATCGCCCGTGACGACGTCGACCTGGTCGACATCTGCACACCAGGCGACAGCCATGCGGAGATCGCCCTCGCCGCGCTCGCGGCGGGCAAGCACGTGCTGTGCGAGAAACCGCTGGCCAACACCGTCGAGGAGGCCGAGGCCATGGCCGAGGCCGCCGAACAGGCCCGGGCCCGCGGGCAGGTCGCCATGGTCGGCTTCAACTACCGTCGCCTGCCGGCCACCGCGCTGGCCCGCAAGATGGTCGCCGACGGCCGGCTGGGCACCCTGCGGCACGTTCGCGTCACGTATCTGCAGGACTGGCTGGTCGATCCCGGTTTCCCGCTCACCTGGCGGCTGCAGCGGGACCGCGCGGGATCGGGGGCGCTCGGCGATCTGGGCGCGCACATCGTCGACCTCGCGCAGTATCTGGCGGACGAGCCGCTCGTCGGTGTGTCCGCGCTCACCGAGACCTTCGTACGGGAGCGGCCGCTGCTCGCCGGTGCTTCGGCAGGGCTCAGCGCTACGGGAGGCGGCGGGGGAATCGGCACCGTGACGGTCGACGACGCGGCGCTGTTCACGGGCCGCTTCGCCTCGGGCGCGCTCGCCTCCTTCGAGGCGACCCGGTTCGCCACCGGCCGCAAGAACGCGCTGCGTCTGGAGCTCAACGGCGAACGCGGTTCGCTCGCCTTCGATCTGGAGCGGCTCAACGAACTGTCGTTCCACGACCACACCGAGCCGGGTGTGAGCGCGGGCTTCCGCCGCATCCTCGTCACCGAGCCCGACCATCCGTATCTCGAGGCCTGGTGGCCGCCGGGCCACGGCCTCGGGTACGAGCACTCCTTCGTCCACCAGGCCCGCGACTTCGTGACCGCCATCGCGACGGGCGTCGTACCGGAACCTTCCTTCGCCGACGGGCTCGGTGTGCAGCGCGTACTGGCGGCGGTGGAGGAGAGCGCGGCGAAGAACTCGGTGTACACGCCCGTGCCGCCGGCCCCGGCCGCCGCAACGGCCACGGATTCCGGTTCCCATGCTTCATCGGCGTCATCTGCTTCATCGGTCTAGGAGGCCCCGTCCATGCCCCGTGACTTCACCCTCTTCACCGGCCAGTGGGCCGACCTGCCCCTCGAAGAGGTCTGCCGGCTCGCCCGCGACTTCGGTTACGACGGCCTCGAACTCGCCTGCTGGGGCGACCACTTCGAGGTGGACAAGGCGCTCGCCGACGACTCGTATCTGCCATCCCGGCGGCAGCTGCTCGACAAGTACGGCCTGAAATGCCGGGCGATCTCCAACCACCTCGTCGGCCAGGCCGTGTGCGACGCGATCATCGACGAGCGACATCAGGCGATCCTGCCCGCACGTATCTGGGGCCACGGCGAGCCCGAGGGCGTACGGCGGCGGGCGGCGGCCGAGATGGCCGACACGGCACGGGCCGCGGCCGCCTTCGGCGTCGACACCGTCATCGGCTTCACCGGCTCGTCCATCTGGCACCTCGTCGCCATGTTCCCGCCCGCCCCCGAGCGGATGATCGAGCGCGGGTACGAGGACTTCGCCGAGCGCTGGAACCCGATCCTGGACGTCTTCGACGCGGAGGGCGTGCGGTTCGCCCACGAGGTGCATCCCAGCGAGATCGCGTACGACTACTGGACCACGCAGCGCGCCCTCGAAGCCGTCGACCGGCGGCCGGCGTTCGGCCTCAACTTCGACCCGAGCCATTTCGTCTGGCAGGACCTGGACCCCGTCGGCTTCCTGTGGGACTTCCGCGACCGCATCTACCACGTCGACTGCAAGGAGGCCCGCAAGCGGCTGGACGGCCGCAACGGCCGCCTCGGCTCGCATCTGCCGTGGGGCGACCCGCGGCGCGGCTGGGACTTCGTGTCGGCCGGCCACGGCGACGTCCCCTGGGAGGACGTCTTCAGGATGCTGCGCTCCATCGGGTACGACGGGCCCATCTCCGTCGAGTGGGAGGACGCGGGCATGGACCGTCTGCAGGGTGCGCCTGAGGCCCTGCAGCGCCTGAAGGCGTACGACTTCGAGCCTCCGACGGCGTCCTTCGACGCGGCGTTCGGGAGTGCCGAGTAGCCCGGTAGGGCGATCCACCGGCAGTTCTGTCAGGTGCTTGCTTCCCGGCGCGGGTCCGCCCGCGCCGGGGCGGTCCGGCCTGCCCGGAACCCGGTTTGTCCTCATGCAGGAAAAAGTCCAACTTCCTTGCTGTCCAAGGGCTTTCGGTCACGGACAAACGTGGCTACCGTCCATTAGGCATACGCCTGAGATGTACGCGACACACGCATCGCTGCGCACGCGCACGGCGTACACGTTCGCGACACAGCTCGCTCCGGGGTGACGGCGCACCCCGGCATCCCGCACTCGCCACGTACGACTGGCACCCTCCCTGGAGGCACTTCGTGCTCAGGAAATCCGGAAACAGCACTGGAAACAGAGAGCGTCTGAGATTCCGCAAGGCACTCGCACTCCTCACCGGCACGCTCCTCGCCGGCGCCTCGCTCGCCCTCGCCGTACCGCCGGCGGGCGCCGCCGACCCGGAGACGAACGCGTCGAAGACGGCTTCGGCGGCCGCCGCAGAGGACTTCCAGCAGGTCACCCTCGCCAAGGGCGAGCCCGAGGTCGGCGAGCCCATGTCCCTCGCGGTGCTCCCGGACCGCTCGGTCCTGCACACCTCACGCGACGGCGAGCTCCGTATCACCGACGCCGCGGGCAACACCCGGCTCGCCGGCAAGCTCGACGTCTACTCGCACGACGAGGAAGGCTTGCAGGGCGTCGGCGTCGACCCCGGCTTCGCCGACAACCGCTTCATCTACCTCTACTACGCCCCGCCGCTGGACACCCCGGCGGGCGACGCCCCCGAGACCGGCACCGCGGCCGACTTCGCGAAGTTCGACGGCGTCAACCGGCTCTCCCGCTTCGTGCTGAAGACCGACGGGACGCTCGACACCGCCAGCGAGACGAAGATCCTCGACGTCCCTGCCTCACGCGGCATCTGCTGCCACGTCGGCGGCGACATCGACTTCGACGCGGCCGGCAACCTGTACCTGTCGACCGGCGACGACTCGAACCCCTTCCAGTCGGACGGCTACACGCCCATCGACGAGCGTGCCGACCGCAACCCGGCCTTCGACGCCCAGCGCACGTCCGGCAACACCAACGACCTGCGGGGCAAGATCCTCCGGATCAAGGTGAACGCCGACGGCTCGTACTCCGTCCCCGAGGGCAACCTCTTCGCGCCCGGCACGGACAAGACGCGTCCCGAGATCTACGCGATGGGCTTCCGCAACCCGTTCCGCTTCAGCGTCGACAAGGCCACCGGCATCCTGTACGTCGGCGAGTACGGCCCTGACGCGGGTGCCGCCGACCCGGAGCGCGGCCCCGCCGGCCAGGTCGAGTTCGCCCGCGTCACCAAGCCCGGCAACTTCGGCTGGCCCTACTGCACGGGCAACAACGACGCGTACGTGGATTACGACTTCGCCACCGGCACCTCCGGCGCGAGCTTCGACTGCAACGCCCCCAAGAACACCTCCCCGAACAACACAGGCCTCACCGACCTGCCCCCGGCCCAGCCCGCCTGGATCCCCTACAACGGCCCGTCCGTGCCCGAGTTCGGCGACGGCTCCGAGTCCCCGATGGGCGGACCGGTCTATCACTACGACGCAACGCTCGACTCGCCGGTCAAGTTCCCCGAGGCGTACGACGGTGACTTCTTCGCCGGGGAGTTCGGCCGCCGCTGGATCAAGCGCATATCGTCGGACGCCGACGGCACGGTGCAGTCCATCAACGACATCCCCTGGACCGGCACCCAGGTGATGGACATGGCCTTCGGGCCGGACGGTGCGCTCTACGTCCTGGACTACGGCGTCTCCTGGTTCGGCGGTGACGAGAACTCGGCCCTGTACCGCATCGAGAACGCCACCGACGGGCACTCGCCGACCCCGCAGGCCTCCGCCGACCGTACCTCGGGGCAGGCCCCGCTGAAGGTCCGCTTCTCGTCCAGCGGCACCACCGACGCGGACGGCGACACGCTCACGTACAGCTGGGACTTCGGCGACGGCTCCGCCGCCTCCACTGCCGCGAACCCCTCCCACACGTACAAGAAGAACGGGACGTACACGGCGACCCTGACCGCCAAGGACCCGAGCGGACGCACCGGCAGTGCGAGCGTGCAGATCGTGGTCGGCAACACCGCACCCAAGGTGACGCTTGAACTGCCCCGCGACGGACAGCTGTTCAGCTTCGGCGACGCCGTGCCGTTCAAGGTGAAGGTCACCGACCCGGAGGACGGCACCATCGACTGCGCCAAGGTCAAGGTCAACTTCATTCTCGGTCACGACAGCCACGGTCATCTGCTGACCTCGGCAAACGGCTGCACCGGCACCATCCAGACCGGCGCGGACGGCGGCCACGACGACGACGCCAACGTCTTCGGGGTCTTCGACGCCGAGTACACCGACGGCGGTGGCGGCGGTCAGGCCGCGCTGACCACCCACGACCGACACGTCGTCCAGCCCAGGCACCGCCAGGCCGAGCACTTCGGCACCTCCGAGGGCATCACCGTCCAGAGCCGGACGACGGCCCACGGCGCCAAGACCGTCGGCGACATCGGCAACGGCGACTGGATCGCCTTCCAGCCGTACGTCCTGTCCAACGCGACCAAGATCAGCGCACGGATCGCCTCCGCCGGCGCGGGCGGCACCCTGGAGATCCGCGCGGGCTCGGCGGGCGGCAGGCTCCTCGGCACGGCAACCGTCCCCGACACGGGCGGCTGGGAGAACTACCAGGACGTCACGGCCACCCTGAAGGGCGCGCCCTCCGGCACCACCACGCTCTACCTCGTCTTCAAGGGCGGCAGTGGCGATGCCCTGTACGAGGTGGACGACTTCACCTTCACGACGGAATGAGGGGAGGCCCGAGATGCGTGCAAGAACCCGACTGGTGACCGCCGCGGCGGGAGCCGCCCTGGTCATCGGGTGTGTGTCGGGGCCGGCCGCTTCGGAGGACGCCTCGAACGCCTCGAAGACCAACGCCCCGGAGAGGCGGGTGCTGGTGTTCTCCAAGACCGCCGGTTTCCGCCACGACTCCATCCCCGAAGGCATCGCAGCGGTCCGGGAACTGGGGGCGGCGCACGGCTTCGCGGTCGACGCCACCGAGGACGCCGGCGCGTTCACCCCGTCCAACCTCCGGCAGTACGACGCCGTTGTCTTCCTCTCGACCACGGGGGACGTACTGGACGAGGCCCAGCAGACCGCCTTCGAGGGCTACATCGGGCGCGGTGGCGGCTACGTCGGTATCCACGCCGCCGCCGACACCGAGTACGACTGGCCCTTCTACGCCGGCCTCGCGGGCGCGTACTTCCAGTCGCACCCCGCGATCCAGCCCGCGACGGTGGACGTCGAGGACCGGGCGCACCCCGCGACATCCCATCTGGCGGCGGCCTGGGACCGTACGGACGAGTGGTACAACTACCGCTCCAATCCCCGGGACCGGGCCCACGTCCTGGCATCGCTGGACGAGTCGTCGTACACCGGCGGCACCATGCACGGCGACCATCCGATCGCCTGGTGCCAGGACTACCAGGGTGGACGCGCCTTCTACACCGGAGGCGGCCACACCAAGGAGTCGTACGCCGAACCCGCCTTCCGGCAGCACCTGCTGGGCGGCATCCGCTGGGCCGTCGGCGACGCCCAGGCCGACTGCCGCCCGGAGAACGGCTACACGCCGATCTTCGACGGCACGCAGGCCTCACTCGACGGCTGGAAGCAGGCGGGACCCGGCTCCTTCGAGCTGAACGACTCCACGCTCACCTCCGCCGGAGGCATGGGCATGCTCTGGTACGCGGCCGAGGAACTCGGCTCGTACTCGCTCAAGCTCGACTGGAGGACGGCCGGGGACGACAACTCCGGGATCTTCGTGGGCTTCCCGGCCTCCGACGACCCGTGGTCGGCCGTGAACAACGGCTACGAGATCCAGATCGACGCCACCGACGTGCCCGAGAGGACCACGGGCTCGGTCTACGGCTTCCAGTCCGCCGACATCAGAAAACGTGACCGCGCCCTGAACCCGCCGGGGGAGTGGAACACGTACGAGATCCGTGTCGAGGGCGAGCGGCTGCGCGTCTGGCTCAACGGGGTGAAGATCAACGACTTCACCAACACCGATCCGGCGCGGAGCCTGGAGGACGGTCACATCGGCATCCAGAACCACGGCGCCGAGGACCAGGTGTCGTTCCGCAACATCCGGATCAAGGAGCTCGGCGCAGGCGAGGAGCTCCAGGGTGAGCAGGTCCGGAGTGAGCAGGTCCAAGGTGAGAAGCTCCGGGATGAGCAGCTTCGGGGTGAACAGCTCCGGGAACTGCCCGTGAAGGGCGACTAGACGGCGGCGGGCGGGGGACGCCGGACCTCCGCCCGCCGTCACCTTCCTCTCATCGTCTGTGCTCGGCCCTCTCTCCTCGCCTTTCGTCTTCTCTCTCCTTCCGTCCTTGTCGTCAAGGAGGTTGTTCATGTCCGCCGAACCCGCTCCCCCTCCGCGTACCGGCGTGTGGCTCGTCGGAGCGCGCGGTTCCGTGGCCACCACCGTGGTGGTGGGATGTGCCGCCGTGGCCGCGGGGCTGCACCCGCCCACCGGCATGGTGACCGAGACGGCACCGTTTGCCGACTGCGGTCTGCCGACGTTGTCGTCCCTCGTCTTCGGCGGTCACGACACGGTGGACTGCCCCTTGCCCAAGCGCGCGGAGGCACTGGTCGCAGGGGGAGTCCTGCCGCACGGTCTGCCGTCGGCGGTGCAGGGAGAACTGGCCGCCGCCGACCGGGAGATCCGCACCGGCGGACCCCTGCCCGGCGACACCCGCTCCGACGAGGAGCTCATCGAGTCCATGGCCGCCGACATACGGGACTTCGTACGCCGGGGCGGGCTGACCCGCACCGTCGTGGTGAACGTCGCGTCGACGGAGCCTGTGGCGACGGGGCCGGCGGAGTCGGGGGCGGCTGGGGCGTCGGCCACGGGGGCGGCGGAGTCGGGGGCCGCTGCGACGCGTTCCGAGGCCGCTCTCCCGGCACGACTCCCTGCCAGCTCTCTGTACGCGGCGGCTGCGCTGCGGGCCGGTTGCCCGTACGTCAACTTCACCCCGTCGACGGGCCTGCACCACCCCTCACTGCGCGCGGTGGCCTCGGGCTCCGGCCTGCCGTACGCGGGACGCGACGGCAAGACCGGGCAGACGCTGCTGCGGTCGGTGCTGGGACCGATGTTCGCGCAGCGTGCCCTGGCCGTGCGCGCCTGGTCGGGGACCAACCTGCTGGGCGGAGGCGACGGCGCGGCGCTGGCCGACCCTGGTGCGGCCGCCGCGAAGAACGCAGGCAAGGAACGCGTCCTCACCGACACCCTCGGCTCGGCCCCCGAAGGCGAGGTGCACATCGACGACGTACCGGCCCTCGGCGACTGGAAGACCGCCTGGGACCACATCGCCTTCGACGGCTTCCTCGGCTCCCGGATGGTGCTCCAGACCACCTGGCAGGGCTGCGACTCCGCCCTCGCGGCGCCCCTCGTACTCGACCTGGCCCGCCTGACCGCCCGCGCCCACGAGGCCGGCCTCTCGGGACCCCTGCCGGAACTCGGCTTCTACTTCAAGGACCCGGACCCCGGCTCGCCCTCGGCACTCGCAGAGCAGTACGGGGAGTTGGTGGGATTCGCCGGGCGGCTGCGGGCGGCACGATGAGCAGCGAGATCCGGCCGAGTGCACATGCCTGGGCGGAACTGCTCCGGCTGCCGGCACTGTTCACGGTGCCGGGTGACGCCCTCGCGGGCGCCGCCGCGGCGGGCACCCGGCCCAACCGCCGCACCTTTCTGGCCATCGGTTCCTCCCTGTGCCTGTACGAAGCGGGCATGGCGCTCAACGACTGGGCCGACCGCGCCGAGGACGCAGTGGAACGCCCGCACCGCCCACTGCCCTCCCGCCGCGTCAGCCCCGGCGCGGCGCTGGCTGCGGCCGGTGGCCTCACCTGCGCCGGCCTTGCGCTGGCCGCGCGCGCCGGGCGGCCGGCGCTGGCGGTCGCCGGGACGCTCGCCACCACGGTCTGGGCCTACGATCTGGGCCTGAAGCGAACGGCCGCCGGTCCCGCGGCCATGGCGGCGGCCCGGGGACTGGACCTGGTGCTGGGCGCGGCGGCAACGGTCCCGGGCGGCCGGTGGCGCACGGCCCTGCCCTCGGCCACGGTCCTCGGCGCGCACACACTGGCGGTGACGGCCGTGTCTCGCCGGGAGACCCAGGGCGGCTCCTCCCTGGCACCACTCGCGGCGCTGTCGGCGACGGTCCTGCTGGCGTGGACAGCTGGTCGCACCACTGGTCGGGCCACAGGTCGCACCACCCCCGAACTCCCGGCGGGCCGACGGACGGCTTCCGCCCTCCGCCTGCCGGGCTCCAGCTCCTCCGCGCCGATGGGCGCTGCGGCGCCGAGCCGCAGAGCTGCGACGGCGAGGACTGCGACGGCGAGGACTGCGATCGCAGGAACCGCGATCGCAGGAACTGCGACCGCCGGAACTGCGGCGAACAGAACTGCCACCGTCCTCCAGGGCGTTCTCGGCGCCGCCTACGCCGCAACTGCCGCCCGCCCCCTGTTCCACGCCGTCCTCAACCCTTCTCCGCCGCTCACACAACGGGCCGTCGGGGGCGGTATTCGATCCATGATCCCGCTCCAGGCAGCACTCGCCGCCCGCGGTGGCGGACTCCGCAGCGCACTGCTGACTGCCGCCCTGGCCCCGGCCGCCCGGGCGTTCGCACGGAAGGTGAGCGTGACATGAGCCCAGACACCCTCCGCTTCGGATACGGCACCAACGGCCTCACCGACCTGCGCCTCACCGACGCCCTGGGTCTGCTCGCCGACCTCGGGTACGACGGGGTCGGGCTGACCCTCGACCACATGCACCTGGACCCGCTCGCCCCGGACCTGGCCGCGCGCACGCGCGAGGTGGCCCGCCGACTCGGCCGGCACGGACTGGGCGTGACGATCGAAACCGGCGCCCGGTATGTGCTCGACCCGCGCCGCAAGCACGGTCCCTCTCTCCTCGACCCGGACCCGGCCGGCCGTGCCGCACGCACGAGACTGCTGATCCTCGCCGTGCGGATCGCCGTCGACCTGGGTGCGCACGCGGTGCACTGTTTCAGCGGCGTCACACCCGAGGGCACGTCGGACGACGTGGCGTGGCAACGGCTCACAGAGGCCTTGGCACCCGTACTGGATGCCGCCACCGCCGCAGGAATCCCGCTCGCCGTCGAACCCGAACCGGGCCACCTCGTCGCCACGCTCGCCGACTTCCACCACCTGCGAGATGCACTCGGCAGCCCCGAAGCCCTCGGTCTCACCCTCGACATCGGCCACTGCCAGTGCCTGGAACCGGAGCCGCCTGCCGACTGCGTCCGGGCCGCGGCACCCTGGCTGCGGCATGTCCAGATCGAGGACATGCGCCGCGGTGTTCATGAACACCTCCCGTTCGGGGACGGGGAGATCGACTTCCCGCCCGTACTCGAAGCCCTTGTCGCCACCGGCTACCAGGGACTGACCGTCGTCGAACTGCCCCGCCACTCCCACGCCGGCCCACGCCTCGCCGAGGAGTCGCTGGACTTCCTGCGCCGCGCCTGCCCCGGCGCAGGGCGGGCTGCCCGGAGCCGGGCAACCGAGGCCGCACTGGAAGGGAGCACGCCATGACGCACCACCCCACGGTGCAACCCTCCACCGCCTCTCTCTACGCCCACCTCGACGCCGCACTCGACGGCGCCGCCCGCGCCTGGCTGGACCAGGCACTCGCCGAGGCCGCCAGCCACCGGCACCGGCACCACGAGCGGGACCGCAGGCTGGCCCAGGCCCAGGACCGGGACCAGGGCCAGGGCCAGGGGCAGGACCAAGACCAAGGGCAGGGCCAAGGCCAAGGCCAGGGCCAAGGCCAGGGGCAGGACCAAGACCAAGGGCAGGGCCAAGGCCGGGGCCAGGGGCAGGACACCCAAAGCCCCCTGCATTCCTGGGAGGTACGCTTCGCCGAAGCCGGGCGCCGCTGCGGCCCCGAGTACGCCGACGCCGCCCGCCTGCTCCTCCTGCACGCCGCAGGCGCCGACCCGGCGACCCTCACCCGTATCTACGCCCAGGGCAACGCCGCCGAACGCCGCGCTGTCCTGCACGCACTGCCCCACCTCGTCCCCGGCCCCCAAGCCCTGCAGCTGGTCGAGGACGCCCTGCGCACCAACGACACACGCCTGGTCGCCGCCGCCGTCGGCCCGTATGCCGCCGAGCATCTGGACCCCCACAACTGGCGGCACGCCGTCCTCAAGTGCCTCTTCACCGGTGTCTCCGTGGACGCGGTAGCCGGCCTGGCGGAGCGCGCACGAGCCGACGCCGAACTGGCCCGCATGCTCGTCGACTACGCGAACGAACGCACCGCCGCAGGCCGCCACATCCCCGAGGACCTGCACCGCGTCCTTGCCCTGACCACCCCCTGCGCCTTGCCAACCGGTCCCTCGGCGTCCTCGGCCATCCCTTCGCCCCCCTCCGCTCCTTCGACCGGCGAGGAGTCCTGATGCGCATCTTCGACCCCCACATCCATATGACGTCACGGACCACCGACGACTACGAGGCCATGTACGCGGCGGGCGTACGCGCCGTCGTCGAGCCCGCCTTCTGGCTGGGTCAGCCCCGTACCTCGCCGGCCTCCTTCGTCGACTACTTCGACTCCCTCCTCGGCTGGGAACCCTTCCGCGCCGCCCAGTACGGCATCGCCCACCACTGCACGCTCGCCCTCAACCCCAAAGAGGCGAACGACCCCCGTTGCACCCCCGTCCTGGACGTGCTGCCCCGGTATCTCGTCAAGGACAACGTCGTCGCCGTGGGCGAGGTCGGCTATGACTCCATGACGCCCGCCGAGGACACCGCACTCGCCGCCCAGCTCCAGCTCGCCGCCGACCATGAGCTGCCGGCTCTGGTGCACACCCCGCATCGCGACAAGCTCGCCGGGCTGCGCCGCACTCTCGATGTCGTCCGCGAGTCCGCTCTGCCGCCCGAGCGGGTACTCATCGACCACCTCAACGAGACCACCGTCAAGGAAGCCAAGGACGCCGGCTGCTGGCTCGGCTTCTCCGTCTATCCCGACACCAAGATGGACGAGGAGCGGATGGTCGCCGTGCTGGAGCAGTACGGGCCGGAGAAGGTCCTGGTCAACTCCGCCGCGGACTGGGGCAGGAGCGACCCGCTGAAGACCCGCAAGGTGGGCGACGCCCTCCTCAAGGCCGGGTTCAGCGAGGACGACGTCGACCGGGTGCTGTGGCGCAATCCCGTCGCCTTCTACGGGCTGAGCGGCCGGCTCACCCTCGACGCCCCACGGCCCGACGCCACCCACGAGGGCAACTCCATCCTGCGCGGCACCCCGAAGACGGAGGCGTGAACCATGCGCTTCCGGCACCCCGACGGCTCCACCGTCCACCTTGCGTACTGCACCAACGTCCACCCCGCCGAAACACTCGAGGGCGTCCTCGCCCAACTGCGCGACCACTGCGAACCGGTCCGCAAACGGCTCGGCCGAGACCGCCTGGGCATCGGCCTGTGGCTCGCCAAGGACGCCGCCCGGGCTCTGATCAGGGACCCGTCGGCGGTGCGCGGCCTGCGCACCGAACTCGACCGGCGCGGCCTGGAAGTGGTCACCCTCAACGGTTTCCCGTATGAAGGATTCGGTGCCACAGAGGTCAAGTACCGCGTCTACAAGCCGGACTGGGCCGACCCCGAACGCCTCACCCACACCACCGACCTGGCCCGCCTGCTCGCCCAGCTGCTCCCCGACGACGTCACCGAAGGCAGCATTTCCACCCTGCCGATCGCCTGGCGCACCTCGTATGACGCGGACCGTGCCGCGACCGCGCACGCCGCACTGCGCACCCTCGCCGAACGCCTCGACGCCCTGGAGGAGCTGACCGGGCGCTCCATCCACATCGGCCTCGAGCCCGAGCCCGGCTGCATCGTCGAGACCACGCGCGACGCCATCGCGCCTCTCACCGCGGTCGGACACGACCGCATCGGCATCTGCGTCGACACCTGCCACCTCGCCACCTCCTTCGAAGACCCGCACACCGCACTGGACGAGCTCACCGCCGCCCGCATCCCCATCGTCAAGAGCCAGCTCTCCGCGGCACTCCACGCCGAACACCCCTATCTCCCCGACGTACGCGAAGCCCTCGCCGCTTTCGACGAACCCCGCTTCCTTCACCAGACGCGCGCCCGCACTCCCGCCGCACTACACGGCACCGACGACCTCGGCGAGGCCCTCGCCGACGACACGCTGCCTCAGGCCACCCCGTGGCGCGCCCACTTCCACGTCCCCCTGCACACGGCCCCCGCCGCGCCACTCACCTCCACTCTTTCCGTGCTTCAGGAAACGCTGGCCCGGCTGGTCGGCGGCCCGCACCCGCTGACCAGCCATCTCGAGGTCGAGACGTACACCTGGCAGGCCCTTCCGCCCGAGCTGCGCCCACACACCCGAGCCCAGCTCGCCGACGGCATCACCGCCGAACTCACCCTGGCCCGCGGCCTCCTGACGGACCTCGGCCTGAAGGAGCTCCCATGACGACTGGCGTGACAACTCCCGTGACGCAACGACCGGATCGCCCCGGCCCGACTCCTCTCCTCGTCCTCGACGTCGTGGGCCTCACCCCGCGACTCGTCGACCACATGCCCCGCCTCAAGGCGCTCGGCCAGGCAGGTTCCCAGGCCGCGCTCGACACCGTCCTGCCCGCCGTCACCTGCACTGCCCAGTCGACGTTCCTCACCGGCACCACACCCGCCGAGCACGGCATCGTCGGCAACGGCTGGTACTTCCGCGAACTCGGCGACGTACTGCTGTGGCGCCAGCACAACGGTCTCGTCGCCGGAGACAAACTGTGGGACGCCGCCCGCCGCGCCGACCCCGGCTACACGGTCGCCAATATCTGCTGGTGGTACGCCATGGGCGCAGACACCGACATCACCGTCACCCCCCGTCCTGTCTATTACGCCGACGGCCGCAAGGAACCCGACTGCTACACCCGGCCACCGGCACTGCACGACGAACTCACCGAGAAATTCGGCACCTTCCCGCTCTTCCACTTCTGGGGCCCGGGCGCCGACCTCGTCTCCAGCCAGTGGATCATCGACGCCACCCGGCACATCATGGCCGGCCGCAATCCCGACCTGACCCTGTGCTACCTCCCCCACCTCGACTACGACCTGCAGCGTTACGGCCCCGACGATCCCCGCTCACACCAGGCCGCGACCGATCTCGACCAGGCCCTCGCTCCCCTCCTCGACGACGCGCGCACCCAGGGCCGCACCGTCGTCGCTCTCTCCGAGTACGGCATCACCCGCGTCAGCCGCCCCGTCGACATCAACCGCGCCCTGCGCCGGGCCGGCCTGCTGGAAGTGCACACCCAGGACGGCATGGAATACCTCGACCCCATGGCCTCGCGGGCCTTCGCCGTCGCCGACCACCAGCTCGCCCACATCTACGTCCGCCGGCCAGAGGACCTCGACGCCACCCGAGCAGCACTCCAGGACCTGCCCGGCATCGAACAACTCCTCGACGACGAGGGCAAGAAGGCACACCATCTCGACCATCCCCGCGCCGGCGAGCTGGTCGCCGTAGCGGAGCCGGACGCCTGGTTCACGTACTACTACTGGCTCGACGACGACCGCGCCCCCGACTTCGCGCAGCTCGTCGAGATCCACCGCAAACCCGGCTACGACCCCGCCGAGCTCTTCATGGACCCCCTCGACCCCTACGTCAGGGTGAAGGCCGCCGGAGCGCTGGCCCGCAAGAAACTCGGCATGCGCTACCGCATGGCGGTCGTGCCCCTGGACCCCTCACCTATTCGAGGCAGCCACGGCCGCCTCCCGGCGAGCGACGACGATGGTCCGCTCATCATGTGCTCCACCCCCCATGCTGTCGGCGACCGAGTTGCGGCCACCGATGTGAAATCCCTGTTGCTCGACCTGGCCGGCCTCGCATGACAAGCAACTGAGCAACTGCAGAAAGTGAAACACGCACCACTGACAACGCGTCCGGCACGCGGAGGAGCAGCAGACCGTTCGGTACCCGTTCGACCCGAGCACCGCCCCGAACACCGACTCGAAAGAGAGACACCGTGACCGCATTCAACGACGAATCCGGAACCGGCGACGCCCTGCGTCGCGCTCTCGGCGTCAGCCGCCGCCGCTTCCTGAGCACGTGCACCGCCGCCGCGACCGCGGCCATCGCCGCACCCGTCTTCGGCGCCTCACCAGCCCTGGCTCAGGACGCTCAGGACCAGGGAAGAGGTGACGGCCGGGGCGGAGACGTCCTCGTCCCCGCCGCCAGGCGCGGAATCATCCTCTACACCGTCCGCGATGCGGTGGGCCGTGATCCCCTCTCCACCGACCTGCCCTCCGGCTTCCGCGAGGTCTTCAAGGAACTCGCGCGGTACGGCTACCGGCAGGTGGAGTTCGCCGGATACGGCCAGCACGCCAACGCACCGGGCGGCGCGAGCCTGGAGTCCGTCGAGGGCGCCAAGCTGCTGCGCTCCTGGCTCGACGAGTACGGCCTCAGGGCGCAGGGCAACCACGGCTTCATCCCGCCCTCCTGGCCGCTCACCACACCCGATCTGGACACCTTCAAGAAGCACCTGGAGATCGCCAACATCCTCGGCTTGGGGCACATGGGCACCGGCGGCGACCCCACCGGCAGCGCCTACCGGGCCGACTGGGACGTGGCGGCTGACAAGTGGAACGCGCTCGGGGAGATCGCCCGTCGCGAGGGCATCAAGCTGTACACCCACAACCACGACGCGGCCTACGGCTTCCTGATCGACGGAGGCCCGCTGGATGCGGAGGGCCGCCCGACCCGTAGCTCTGGAATCCGCAAGCTGGAGTACTTCCTCGAGATCACCGATCCGAAGGTCGTCTGGCTGGAGATGGACATCTTCTGGGCGCACGTCGCCCAGTACAAGTTCCACACCTACACGGCCCACGACGGCTCGACGCAGGAGAACATCTTCGATCCGGCGGGGCTCGTGGCCCGCAACAACGAGCGCTACCCGCTCTTCCACGCCAAGGACGGCACCGTCAACACCACGAACGGGATGGGCTACGACATGGTCCCGTTCGGCACCGGCGTCATCGACTACACCACGTTCTTCTCGCGCGTCGGCGACCGGAACTACCACAACCCGATGGTCGAGCAGGACAACGCCCCGAGCTCCACCGACCTCGGGCAGTCGCTGAAGCACGCGAAGATCGGTTACGACAACCTCGCGGCCCTGCGCGAAAGGCGCTGACGCTGTACGAGAAGAGCTGATCGGGCGTCACGCCTGAACGAAACGGCCCCAGCGCACACAGCGGCCTCCCCGCGGCACGAAGCCACGGGGAGGCCGCTGCGGTTCCGGGACCGCTACGGAAGGTGCGCCGCTATCGGCCGTACCGGTCCCGTATGAGCCGGGCAGCCCCACCCACCTTGTGGCTGCCCGGCTGTCCGGTGTTCGGTTGTCCGGATGCCCGTCAGGTCGTCTCCTCGCCGAGAGGACGCGGGTTCGGAACGATGCGCTTGGACTTGGGCCTGCCCGGCGGGTTCAGGAACAGTGCGACAACCGCGGCGAACAGCGAGATCGAGCCGGCCAGTGTGAATGCCCCGCTGTGGCCCCAGTTGGCCACCACGACGGCTCCCATGCCGGATCCAAGCAGGCCGGACACCAGCTTGGAGCTGTAGACCAGACCGTAGTTGGATGCGTTGTTGTTCTCGCCGAAGTAGTCCGCGGTCATTGCCGCGAACATCGGGAAGATGGCGCCTCCGCCGAACCCGGAGATGCTGGAGAAGAGCAGGAACAGCGGGAGGTTCTTGATGTCGGCGGACCACAGGATGCCGTACTGCGAAAGGCCGAGGACGATGCAGACGAAGATCAGGCACTGCTTGCGTCCGTAGCGGTCCGACAGCCAGCCGATCACACCACGCCCGGTGCCGTTGACGATGGCCTTCAGTGACATGGCCGTTGCGACGATTCCGCCGGCGAAGCCGGCCTCCTTGCCTATTTCAACCTGGAATGCGATGCCGAAGATGTTCACGCCCGAGGTGCACAGCAGACAGAACCACATGAGGGCCACACGGCCGGTCTGCCATGCCTCCTTGGGGGTGTACTGGTGCACGGCCGGGGGGTTCTTCTCCAGCGCGCGCCGGGCACGTGGGTCGTCCGGCTTCTTCAGCGGGTCGACATCGGCCGGCCACCAGTTCTTCGGCGGGTCGCGGAAGAAGTAACCCGCCACCGCCACGACGGCTGCCAGGAACAAGCCCACCGAGACCAGCACCCAGCGGAAGTTGGTGAGGTCCATGTAGCCGGTGAAGAGGAAGACGAACGGCACCGAGCCGTAGGCGAAACCGCCGTTCACGAAGCCCGTCTTGCCGCCCTTGCGCTCCGGATACCACTTGGCGACCATGTTCACGCAGGTCGCGTAGACCATGCCCGCGCCCATGCCGCTGAACATGCCGAAGCCGATGTACGCGACGATCACATGCGGCGCGTACGCGAGGGACAGATAGCCCAGTAGCGTGCCGATCGCGCCGAGCATCATCGCCCAACGGGCCGGCAGCTTGCCGCTCTCCCGCAGCTTTCCCGCGGGGAAGGCCACCGCGGCCTGGAAGAAGACCCAGACGCCCAGCATCCAGAAGATGTGTGCGCTGCTCCAGCTGTGCGCCGTGTGCAGCGTGTCCTCGGCGGACGCGAAGGCGTACTCGGCCGAGCTGATGCCCATCATGCCGACCCAGGGCAGGATGACCATCCACTTGCGCTTGCGGCCCATGATGTCGATGTCGGTCTCACCGATGCGGTAGACGCGTCCGTTCGCGTCGGCCACTTCCCGGTATGGAACCGACGTGGGCAGATCGGTGGTTGTCATGTCGCGAAAGCACCCCTTGCGTCGAAAGATCTGGCCAGCGCCCCCTGTCCAATTCCTTTCGTGTGCGCACGGGTCCCGGGTCCGGCCGGCGCGCACCGCCGGCCGGACCCTCCCTCGGTCACCTCATCGACCGCCCCCCAACAGCCCCGCCGTCCGCGCCCACCGGGCTGTGATACGCCCAAGGGACGCTGTGCCCCATTGCCGCTCCGCGGCGGACCGGACCCCCGGCCGGTTCGTCGCTCCCCCGCGCATCACAGACGCCCCGCCGCCCGCGCCCACCGGTATTTCGCACCGAGTACGGCCACCGGCTTCTCCGTCGTGTACGGGTAGGCCACGACGCCTCGTTCGAAGAGATATGCGCAGGCCTCCTCGACCTCGACGTCGCCCGCGAGCGACGCCACGACCGGCTTCTCGATGCCGCGCTCTCGGAACTCGGCCACCACGCGCGCGGTGAGCTCCGCGAAGACCATCGGCGGGGTGACGATGGTGTGCCAGTAACCCAGGATCAGCGAGTGGATCCGCGGATCCTCCAGGCCCAGCCTGATCGTCGCCTCGTACGTCGACGGGGGCTCGCCGCCCGTGATGTCCACCGGGTTGCCGGCGGCGCCGAAGGGCGGGATGAACTTCCGGAAGGCCGCGTCCAGGTCGGACGGGATCTCCATCAGCTTCAGCCCGTTGTCGGTCACCGCGTCGGACAGCAGTACGCCCGAGCCGCCCGCACCCGTGATGATCACGACGTTGTCGCCCTTGGGCGTCGGCAGCACCGGCAGCGCACGCGCGTACTCGAGCATCTCGTTGAGGCCCGGGGCCCTGATCACACCGGCCTGCCTGAGGATGTCGTCGTACACGGCGTCGTCGCCCGCCAGCGCGCCCGTGTGGGAGCCTGCGGCCTTGGCCCCCGCCGCGGTGCGGCCCGCCTTGAGTACCACGACGGGCTTCTTCGGCACGGTCGCGCGTGCGGCCTCGACGAAGGCGCGGCCGTCCTTGAGGTCCTCCAGGTGCATCGCGATGCACTTGGTATTGGGGTCCTCGCCGAACCAGGTGAGCAGGTCGTCCTCGTCGAGGTCGGACTTGTTGCCGAGCCCCACGATCGCCGACACGCCCGTCTTGGTGGCCCGTGCGAAGCCGAGGATGGCCATCCCGATGCCGCCCGACTGCGAGGTCAGCGCAACCCCGCCCTTGACGTCGTACGGCGTGCAGAACGTGGCGCACAGGTCCTGCCACGTCGAGTAGTAGCCGTAGATGTTCGGTCCAAGGAGGCGCACGCCGTAGCGCTCGCCGACCGCCACGATCTCCGCCTGCAGTTCGTGTTCGCCGGTCTCCGCGAAACCGGAGGGGATCAGCACCGCGTTGGGAATCCCCTTGCGCCCCACCTCCTCCAAGGCCGCGGCCACGAACTTGGCGGGGATCGCGAAGACCGCCACATCCACCTCACCCGGGACGTCAGTGACACTCTTGTACGCCTTGCGGCCCAAGATGTCATCGGCCTTGGGGTTCACAGGATGGATCTCTCCGGAGAAACCGCCGTCGATGAGATTGCGCATCACCGAATTGCCGATTTTCCCCTGCTCGTTGGAAGCGCCGATCACGGCGACCGAACGCGGTTGCATCAGCCGGCGCATCGAAGTGAGCATCTCCGCGCGCGTGTAGGTGCGCCGCTGCTTCACCTCTCCCTCGGAGAGGATGACGCGGATGTCCGCGGCGACCGCGCCCTCCGGCGTGGCGATCACCGGGTTGAGGTCCACCTCGGCGATCTCCGGGAAGTCGGTGACCAGCTGGGATACGCGGCGGATCTGCTCGGCGATCGCCCACCGGTCGACCGGCTGCGCGCCGCGCACACCGCGCAGGATCTCCGCGGCCCGGATCGAGTCGAGCATGGACACGGCCTCGTCGGCGTCGACCGGCGCCAGCCGGAACGTCACGTCCTTCAGGACCTCGACGAGTACGCCGCCGAGTCCGAAGGCGACGACCTTCCCGAACGTCGGATCGGTCACCGCACCGACGATGACCTCCTGGCCCTTCGGCAGCAGCTCCTGCACCTGCACGCCCTCGATACGGGCCTCTGGCGCGTACGCGCGCGCGTTCTCGATGATTTTGCAGAACGCGGCCCGTACGTCGGCCGCGCCCTGCACACCGACGATCACGCCGCCGGCGTCGGTCTTGTGCAGGATGTCCGGCGAGACGATCTTCAGGACGACCGGGCCTTCGAAGCGTGCGGCGAACGCCACGGCCTCGTCGACGTCCGTCGCCAGTTCCTCACCCGGAACGGCGATCCCGTACGCGTCCGCGATCACCTTGCCCTCGGGCGCGGTCAGCGCGGTACGGCCCTCGGCCCGCACGGCGTCGAGGAGCGTTCGCACCCTCAGCACGCGGTCTTCGGCCATCAATCAGATCACTCCGTTCGACTTGAGCAGGCGCAGCTCCTCGTCGCCGAGGCCGAGCTCGCCGACGTAGACCTCTTCGTTGTGCTCGCCGAGCAGCGGCGAACTGACGACCTCGACGGGCGAGTCGGAGAGCTTGAGTGGGGAGCCGACGGTGGTGAAGCTGCCGCGCTCCGGGTGGCTGACCTCGACGACCATCTCGTTCGCGGCCAGCGACGCGTCCTCGATGATCTCCTTGGTGGACAGGATCGGGCCGCACGGGATGTTGTGGGCGTTGAGCTTCTCCAGCACCTCCCACTTGGGGAGCGTCGAGGACCACTCCTCGATGAGCTGGAACATCTTGTTGAGCTTGGGCAGCCGGGACTCCGGCGTCGCCCACTCGGGGTCGTCGGCAAGTTCGGGACGCCCGATCAGCTCGGTGATCGGCTGCCAGCCGACGGGCTGCACGATGACGTACACGTAGTCGTTCGGCCCGCCCGGTGCGCACTTGACCGCCCAGCCCGGCTGACCGCCGCCAGAAGCGTTGCCCGAGCGGGGAACTTCGTCGCCGAAGTCCTCGTTGGGATATTCAGCCAGCGGCCCATGCGCCAGGCGCTGCTGGTCCCGCAGCTTCACCCGGCACAGATTCAGCACCGCATGCTGCATGGCCACGTTCACGCGCTGCCCGCGCCCCGTGCTCACCCGCTGGTACAGGGCGGCGAGGATCGCGGCCACCGCGTGGATGCCGGTGCCCGAGTCGCCGATCTGCGCGCCCGTCGCGAGCGGCGGCCCGTCCTCGAAGCCCGTGGTCGACATGGAGCCGCCCATGGCCTGAGCGACGACCTCGTACGCCTTGAAGTTGGTGTACGGGCCCTCACCGAAACCCTTGATGGAGGCATAGACGATACGCGGATTGATCTCCTGGATGCGGTCCCAGGTGAACCCCATGCGGTCCACGGCACCCGGGCCGAAGTTCTCGACCATGACGTCCGAGCGCCGGATCAGCTCGGTGAGGATCTCCTTGCCGCGCTCGGTCTTGGTGTTGAGGGTGATGCTCCGCTTGTTGCAGTTGAGCATCGTGAAGTAGAGCGAGTCGACGTCCGGCAGGTCGCGCAGTTGCTTGCGCGTGATGTCGCCGGTCGGCGCCTCCAGCTTGATGACGTCCGCGCCGAGCCAGGCAAGCAGCTGCGTGGCCGAGGGCCCGGACTGGACGTGCGTCATGTCGAGCACGCGAATGCCCGCGAGCGCCTTGGTCGCCGTGTTCGCCTTCTCTGTCATGGCTTGTGTCATGGCAGGGCCCCTCACTTGTACATGGTCTGGTTCATGGTTCCGGGGGCGTACGCGTCCGGGTCGACCCACACGTTGATCAGCGAGGGCTTGCCGGACTCGCGGGCCCGCTGCAGCGCAGGACCGATGTCGGCGGGGTCGCGGACCTCCTCGCCGTAACCGCCGAGCATCTGGGCGAACTTGTCGTAGTGGACGTCGCCGAGGGTGTTGCCGACGCGCTCGCGCTCCTCGCCGTACTTGGCCTTCTGGCCGTAACGGATCTGGTTCATCGAGGAGTTGTTGCCGACGATCCCGACGAAGGGGAGGTTGTAGCGGACGAGGGTCTCGAAATCCCAGCCGGTGAGCGAGAAGGCGCCGTCGCCGAAGAGGGCCACGACCTCCTTGTCGGGCCGTGCCTGCTTGGCGGCGAGGACGAACGGGACGCCGACGCCGAGGGTGCCGAGCGGACCCGGGTCCATCCAGTGGCCCGGCGACTTGGGCTGCACGACCTGCCCGGAGAAGGTGACGATGTCGCCGCCGTCGCCGATGTAGATCGAGTCCTCGGTGAGGAAGTCGTTGATCTCGCTGACCAGGCGGTACGGGTGGATGGGGGATGCGTCCGACTTCAGGCTCGGCAGGCGCTTCTCGATCGCGGTCTGCTCGGCGGCCCGCAGCTCGTCCATCCACTCCTTGCGCTTGGACGCGCCCCCGTTGAGGCGCCCGGACGCGGCCTCGGTCACGGACTTGAGGATCAGCCCGGCGTCTCCCACGATCCCCAGGTCGATGTCCCGGTTCTTGCCGACGGTGCGGTAGTCGAGGTCGATCTGGACGACGGTCGCGCTCGGTGAGAGGCGCTTGCCGTATCCCATCCGGAAGTCGAACGGAGTGCCGACGATGACGATGACATCGGCGTTGGTGAAGGCGTACCGGCGCGAGAGCTGGAAGTGGTGCGGGTCGCCGGGCGGCAGGGTGCCGCGGCCCGCGCCGTTCATGTACGCGGGGATGTTGAGGGTCCGTACGAGCTCGATGGCCGCCTCGGTGCCTCGCGTCGTCCACACCTGGCTGCCGAGCAGGATCGCCGGCTTCTCGGCGTGCACCAGCAGATCGGCGAGCTTCTCGACGGCCTCGGGGTCGCCGGCCGAGCGGGTCGAGGCCCGGTAGCGCCCGGCCTGGGGGATCCGGGCCTTCTCCCGCGGCACCTTCGCGTCGAGCACATCGCGCGGGATCTCCAGGAAGGACGGGCCCGGAGCGCCGTGGTAGCACTCGCGGAAGGCCATGGACACCATGTCGGCCGCCCGCGCGGTGTCCGGCACGGTCGCGGAGAACTTGGTGATGGGCGTCATCATGTCGACGTGCGGGAGGTCCTGCAGCGACCCCATCTTGTGCTGGGTGTGGGCCCCCTGGCCGCCGATGAGCAGCATGGGGGACTCCGCGCGGAAGGCGTTGGCGACACCGGTGACGGCGTCCGTCGTGCCGGGCCCGGCGGTGACGACGGCGCAGCCGGGCTTTCCGGTGATGCGCGCGTAACCGTCGGCGGCGTGGGCGGCCACCTGTTCGTGACGTACGTCGACGACCTCTATGCCTTCGTCGACGCAGCCGTCGTAGATGTCGATGATGTGGCCGCCGCAGAGCGTGTAGATGACCTCCACTCCCTCTGCCTTGAGTGCCTTGGCGACCAGATGCCCACCGGAGATGAGGTCCTGGCTGTTGTCGTCGGGCATGGCGAAGTCCTGTCCCTTCGTAGGGGAGTTGGGAGCACGGATGTGCTGCTCCCGGCTGCCGTCGCGGTAGATTGCATACAGTCGACGAATACTGTATGAAGCTTGTTATCCCGCATCCGGTGGGTGGTGTCCAGGGGGCGTGCGGCACTTTTCGAGGACCAGTCGAGGGCCATACGGGCAGCAGGCGTTGCTCCCCGAATAGCCACGGCAGTCAGGAGCCGAGATGGACCTGTACGAGCACCAGGCAAGGGAACTCTTCGAGGAATACGGCATCTTGGTGCCGAAAGCCGAGGTCACGAACTCGCCCAAAGGGGCACGCGAGAGCGCACGCCGCCTCGGCGGCCGCGTCGTCGTCAAGGCCCAGGTGAAGACGGGCGGTCGCGGCAAGGCGGGCGGCGTGAAGCTCGCGGCCGACCCGGCCGCCGCCGAACTGACGGCGCGCCAGATACTCGGCATGGACATCAAGGGCCACACCGTGCACAAGGTGATGCTGGCCCAACCAGTCGACATCGACAGCGAGTTCTACGTCTCGTACGTACTCGACCGCGCGGCTGGAGGCTTCCTCGCGATCGCCTCCGCCGAGGGCGGCATGGACATTGAGGAGGTCGCCGCAACCCGGCCCGAGGCCGTGGCGCGCATCCCGGTCGATCCGGCCGAGGGCGTCACCACGGCGAAGGCCGCACAGATCGCCGAGGCCGCAGGTCTGCCCCCGCAGACGGTGGACGTCCTGGTCAGGCTGTGGCAGGTGCTGACCCGCGAGGACGCACTCCTCGTCGAGGTCAATCCCCTAGTCCGGACCGCGCAAGGGCAGATCCTGGCCCTGGACGGCAAGGTCACCCTCGACGACAACGCCCGCTTCCGCCAGTCGCGATGGGGCTCCCAGGAAGTGGAGCACGACGACGCCCTGGAGGCAGCAGCCGCCGCCAAGGGCCTCAACTACGTCAAACTCGACGGGGAGGTCGGCATCATCGGCAACGGCGCGGGCCTGGTCATGTCGACCCTCGACGTCGTGGCCGGCTGCGGTGCGCGCCCCGCGAACTTCCTCGACATCGGCGGCGGAGCATCGGCGCAGGTCATGGCCGACGGGCTCTCCGTGATCCTGTCCGACCCGGCCGTGAAGTCGGTGTTCGTCAACGTCTTCGGCGGCATCACCGCCTGCGACGCGGTCGCCGACGGCATCGTCCAGGCCCTGGACAGCGTGCACCTGACGAAGCCTCTGGTCGTACGCCTCGACGGCAACAACGCCGTCCGCGGGCGCGCCATCCTCGACGGCCGCGCCCACCCCCTCGTCCAGCAGGCCACCACGATGGACGGCGCCGCGCGTCGCGCCGCCGCCCTCGCCCATGCCGACACCACGGCAACCGCAACCATCTCGGGCAGCTGAAGGAGACGAGACATGGCCATCTACCTGACCAAGGAGAGCAAGGTCCTCGTCCAGGGCATGACGGGCGCCGAGGGCATGAAGCACACCCGCCGGATGCTCGCGGCCGGCACGGACGTCGTCGGCGGCGTCAACCCGCGCAAGGCAGGCCGCAGCATCGACTTCGACGACCGGGCCGTCCCCGTCTTCGGATCGGTACGCGAAGGGATCGAGGCGACCGGCGCCGACGTCTCCGTCGTCTTCGTCCCGCCCGCGTTCGCCAAGGCGGCCGTCATCGAGGCCGCCGACGCGGGGATCGGGCTCGCCGTCGTCATCACTGAGGGCATCCCCGTCCACGACGCCGTGGCGTTCCACGCATACGCACGCGCGCGTGGGACCCGCATCATCGGTCCCAACTGCCCGGGCCTCATCACTCCCGGGCAGTCCAACGCCGGCATCATCCCCGCCGACATCACCAAGCCCGGCCGGATCGGACTGGTGTCCAAGTCCGGCACGCTCACCTACCAGCTGATGTACGAACTCCGCGACATCGGGTTCTCGACATGCGTCGGTATCGGCGGAGACCCCGTCATCGGCACCACGCACATCGACTGCCTGGCCGCGTTCCAGGACGACCCCGACACGGACCTCATCGTGCTGATCGGCGAGATCGGCGGCGACGCGGAAGAGCGGGCGGCCGCCTATGTACGCGACCACGTCACCAAGCCCGTCGTCGCGTACATCGCGGGCTTCACCGCACCCGAAGGCAAGACGATGGGACACGCGGGAGCGATCGTCTCGGGTTCCTCAGGCACCGCGCAGGCGAAGAAGGAGGCACTGGAGGCGGCCGGAGTCGGGGTCGGCAGCACGCCGACCGAGACGGCACAGCTGGTGCTTGCGCGGCTCGAACAGGGAAGGTAAGCCGGAGAGGAACGTGACGCGTGAGGACGTCACACGCGAACGTGACACGCCCAGCTGCCCAGCCTGATGTCACCCACAGTGCAACGTGACGTCACTCATAGTTGAGGACGGGGCGCTGTCACCCACAACGGCGCCTCACTACCTTCCGCTTCTGTACGCACGTACGTAAGCGAGAACAAACGCGGAGACGAGCGCGAACACCCACGCGGATCCGCGACGGAACCCGTACGAGCCATGCCCCCGCCCCCGACTGTGCACCGTGAGCGGAGAAAACCGAATGGCATCCACCCTCACCCTCAAGTCCGGAACGTCCTGGGACGACGCCTGGCACCGCTGCCTCGCCGTCGCCCCCGAGGCCTTCCGGGACGACCGTGTCCTCAACCTCTGGGGCTCCGCCTGGCAGGCGGACGGCCGGGCGCTGCCCGCCACCAGCCCCGTCGACGGGAGCCCTATTGCGGGCCCACCGCGCCTCGACGCGGTGACGGCCGGGCAGGCCGTGCGGGCCTCGCTCGACCAGCACCGCGCCTGGCGGCACATCGCCCCCGACGAACGGCGCGCCCGTGTCGCCGCCACCCTCGACGCCCTCACCGAGCATCGCGAACTGCTCGCGCTGCTCCTCGTCTGGGAGATCGGCAAGCCGTGGCGGCTCGCGCAGGCCGACGTCGACCGTGCGATCGACGGGGTCCGCTGGTACGTCGACGGCATCGAACCGATGCTCGAAGGCCGGGCTCCGCTGGACGGCCCGGTTTCCAACATCGCGAGCTGGAACTACCCGATGTCCGTGCTCGTTCACGCAATGCTGGTACAGGCACTGGCGGGCAACGCGGTCATCGCCAAGGCCCCGACCGACGGCGGCGTCTCCTGCCTCACCCTGGCCAGCGCGCTCGCCGCCCGCGAAGGGATTCCCGTCACCCTCGTGAGCGGCAGCGGAGGCGAGCTCTCCGAGGCGCTGGTGCGCGCCCCGGAGATCGGCTGCGTCTCCTTCGTCGGCGGCCGCGACACCGGCGCCGCGGTGGCCACCGCCGTCGCCGACCTCGGCAAACGTCACATCCTCGAACAGGAGGGACTCAACACCTGGGGCATCTGGAACTACAGCGACTGGGACAAGCTGTCGGCGGTCATCCGGAAGCTCTTCGACTACGGCAAGCAGCGCTGTACGGCGTATCCGCGTTTCGTCGTGCAGCGGAGCCTGTTCGACGAGTTCCTCGCCGCGTACCTGCCGGCCGTCCGCACCATCCGCATCGGGCACCCGCTCGCGGTGGAGCAGCCTGACGACCCGTTCCCCGAGCTGGACTTCGGGCCGCTGATCAACGCCGCGAAGGCGAAGGAGCTGACCGACCAGGTCACGGAAGCCATCGACCGGGGAGCCGTGCCACTCCACCGCGGCTCGCTCGCCGACGGGCGCTTCCTCCCCGGCCAGGACACCTCCGCGTACGTCCCGCCGGTGACCCTGCTGGGCCCGCCCCCGTCCTCGCCGCTGCACCACGCGGAGCCGTTCGGCCCGGTCGACACCATCGTCCTGGTCGACACCGAGGCCGAGCTGCTGGCGGCGATGAACGCGTCGAACGGCGCGCTGGTCGCCACCCTGTCGACCGACGACCCGGCGACGTACGAGCGACTGGCTCCGCAGATCCGCGCCTTCAAGGTCGGGCAGGGCAAGCCGCGATCGCGCGGTGACCGCGAGGAGCTGTTCGGCGGGTTCGGCGCGTCATGGCGGGGCGCCTTCGTCGGCGGCGAGCTGCTGGTGCGCGCCGTGACGCAGGGGCCGGGAGAGGAGCGGCTGCCGGGGAACTTCCCCGAGTACCACCTGATGCCGTAGCGGCATCCCTGCACCCGACACGGCAGAACGAGTCGGCGGCGCCCCGGGACGGGGCGCCGACTGCTTCTGCGGGCAGTATGCGGGCAGTAACGGTCGGCGCCGCCCTTTTCCGCCCCCGTCTCGTAACGAGTCGGGCACCCAGGGTGAAACCTGCCCAGTGAGGTCCCTTTAGTCGCTGAGTGAGGTGCGAGAGGGGTCGGGATGGGGGCGGGCGGCCCGGATACGCAGGTGAAAGGCACTCCGAAACCTTGGTATTGTTGTCCATGTCGCCGCGGGGAACACCACGCGAACGACAGACACCTAGTCCGGGTGGCGGAATGGCAGACGCGCTAGCTTGAGGTGCTAGTGCCCTTTATCGGGCGTGGGGGTTCAAGTCCCCCCTCGGACACAACGGATTTTCCAACGGAGTGCTGGTCGGGAGCGATCTCGACCAGCATTTTGTGTTGCCCGGGCGGTGGCGTCGGGCATTGTCTCTGCGCCCCCCTGCGCCCGACCGCCCCCGCGACGCCGCGCACGCGGAACGCGGTGCCCCGGCCGGTCACTGCCGGGCCCAGCCCGGCGGATCGGCGCGGGCCGCCCGCACTGCCTTGGCGGTCGGTCTGCCGCAGTTCCCCGGCGCCTGTTCCAGCGGCACGCCGAGCTGCTCGGCCCAGGTCCTGCGCCAGCCCGCCCGCCGGTTCGCGCGCGCCTGCCGGGCTCGTTCGGACCGTGCCGCGCAGCGCGACTTCGGCGCGGGCGGCCTCCTCGCTGCGCAGCCAGGGTGGTGGTGCGGCGAGGAGGTTGCTCACGTGCTGGGGGGCCGCGAGTTCGATCTCCCACACCGCGAGCCCGAGCGCCGCGCGTACCCGCTCCCGACCCCAGCGCGCCGCGCCGCGGCTCCCGCGGTGCGAACCGTCGTCGTCTGCCGTCCGTCCCCGCCCCTGGTTCATGACGCAAACGCTACGGGGCGCCACTGACAGTGAGCGGCGGGTCGGGGCGGGAGGGGTCCTTGGGCAGAGTCTCCGGCGCTGCTCGGAGCAGACCGGCGAAATTGCCTGCGACAGGTCTGCAACCTCGGCGTCACCCGCGGCGACTACGGCCTGAAGCATCAACACCCGGAATTCAACGATGAATTGGGGAGACAGGGATGAGACGACCAGTCGCAGTGAAGCTCTATGCGGCGCTGGCCGCGATGGGCCTGGCGGCCGTGACCGGTGCGGTTCTGACGATGCCCGAGGCTTCGGCGGCCACCGGCAGCGCCACCGGCTACGCGACCCAGAACGGCGGGACCACCGGCGGTGCCGGCGGGGAAACCGTGCGGGCCACCACGGGAACGGAGATCCACGCGGCGCTGTGCGGCCGGGCCGACAGCAGCACTCCGATCACCATCGAGGTCGAGGGGACCATCAACCACGGCAACACCAGCAAGGTCTCGGGCGACAGCTGCAACACGGCCGACGGCGTGATCGAGCTCAAGCAGATCAGCAACGTCACGCTCGTCGGGGTCGGCAGCGGCGCCGTCTTCGACCAGCTGGGCATCCACATCCGCGAGGCAAGCAACATCATCATCCAGAACGTGACCGTCCGGAACGTCAAGAAGTCGGGCTCGCCCACGTCCAACGGCGGTGACGCCATCGGCATGGAAAGCGACGTCCGCAACGTCTGGGTCGATCACACGACCCTGGAGGCGTCGGGCGGGGAGTCGGAGGGGTACGACGGCCTCTTCGACATGAAGGACAACACCCAGTACGTGACCCTGTCCTACAGCACCCTGCGCAACTCCGGCCGCGGTGGCCTCGTCGGGTCCAGCGAGAGCGACCTGACGAACAGCTTCATCACGTACCACCACAACCTGTACGAGAACATCGACTCCCGCACGCCCCTGCTGCGTGGTGGCATCGCCCACATCTACAACAACCACTACGTGAGCCTCAACGAGTCCGGCATCAACTCCCGAGCCGGAGCCCGCGCCAAGGTGGACAACAACTACTTCGAGGACTCCAAGGACGTCCTGGGCACCTTCTACACCGACGCGGCCGGCTACTGGCAGGTCAGCGGCAACATCTTCGACAACGTGACCTGGTCCAGCGCCAGTAGCGACTACAACCCGGCCGGCCCCGACCCGGAGTCCAACACCTCGGTCAGCATCCCCTACTCCTACAGCCTCGACGACGCCGGTTGCGTGCCCGACATCGTGAGCCGGACGGCAGGCGCCGGCACGGGGCTGCAAGTGTCGGACGGCAACTGCACGCCGCAGACGCCGACGCCCACCGCGACGCCGACCGCCACCTCGACACCCACCGCCACCTCGACGCCGACCGCCACCGCGACATCGACCCAGCCCAGCGGGACCAACCTCAGCATCGGAGCCGGCTCCGACGGCTCCAGCAAGGCCGACGGGACGAGCTACGGCAATGTGCGGGACGGTGACATGAACACCTACTGGTCGCCGGCCGGCTCGACCGGTTCCATCTCGGTCAAGTGGGGCTCCGCCACCACCGTGTCGAGGATCAACATCCGGGAGGCGTCGGGCTCCGCAGGCACCATCGGATCCTGGCGGGTCGTCAACGCCGACACGGGCGCCGTCCTGACCTCCGGCAGCGGGGCAGGCGTCATCACCTTCCCCCAGACCTCACTGAACAAGATCACCTTCGAGATCACCGGCTCGACCGGCACACCACGGGTCGCCGAGTTCGAGACCTACGCGCAATAGCAGCACGCCCCGCTGCCGGTCCGGGCAGCGGCAGCGGGGTGACCGGCCCCCCAACCAGCCGCACCAGCCAGATGAGAGCGGGCGAGGGCTGCGGGTTTCCGGGGGCCGGTGACCATCGAGGTCCGTCTGGAGCTGCAGTCGGCTCGTACTCGCCGTGGTACAAGCGGTTCGGGTCGATCAACTGCGTTCCGGGGTCGTTTTCGGCGAGGTGGCGTGTCGGCGGGGATCACCGGGACCGTGCGGACCGACATCGAGAGTTCGGCGGCGGCGAAGGCGATCATGCCTGAGCCTTCTTCGCAACGGCCGTTCCCGCCCGGAGCGCGGCAACGGGATCAGCCGCCTCATCCAGCTCGATGAGCACGATGCCCGCGCCGGGAGTGAGTGACATCGCGTCGGCCCATCCCCGCCAGTCCACGATGCCCTTGCCCAGTTCGGTCATGTAGGGCTGCTGCTGGGCAAAGACCGCTTCGTCGATGGTGAGTTCGACGTCGATCGGTTTGACCGCGTCCTTCCAGTGCGCCAGAGCGATGCGCTGGGAGTGGCGACGTGCGACAGCGACGGGGTCGCCTCCCCCGAGTGCGATGTGGCACGAGTCGGGGCACAGCCACACGTAGCGCGGATCGGTCAGGGCCATGAACAGGTCGATGTCCCTCTCGTACCAGAGCGTGCTGTTGGACTCCGTGTGGAAGGCGAGCTTCACACCGTGCTGGGCGACGGCCTCGCCGACCACGTGGGCGATGTCGGCCATCCGGGTCATGTACGCGGCGTCGACGAAGAAGGGCGGGCGTGTCCCGAACGTCGTGCGCATGGGCAGTCCGGCGACGAGGAATTCCGCCCCCACGTCGGCGAGGAAGGCCGCGCGTCGTTCGGCGTCGGCGACGATCAAGGGCAGGTTCTCGCTGCGCCTCCAGTCGGGGCATTCGCTCGCGGCGATGAAGGCGCTCACGACGGACAGGCCTCGGGACTCCAGTTCGCGGCGGAACGACCGTGCGTCGCCGAAGGCTCGCAGGACCGAGTCGATGTCGCCGGGCGCGAAGGTCAGCTCGATGCCGGTGACACCGGCCTCGGCCAGCGCGTCCATCACCCGCTGCCAGAAACTCCCAGGGTTGTCGAGGGCCCAGTCGCGCACGGCGTCCGCGGATTGGAGGCCCCAGAAGTCCGGGTGGTAGAAGGTGACGACGTCGGTCGCGAAACGAGGTTCGGTGGTGTCCTCCACCCGTGTCATTCGGCACCCCCGCGGGCGTTGTAGACGACCACACCGTCGCCGTCGACGGCCTCCCGGTAGCCGCGGAACACGGCGAGCGCCTCGTCCCGGAGCACGTCCCGCACGACCTTGATGCCGCGTGCCTCGAACTGCTCGGCCCAGTCCGCGCCGAGCGGTCCCTCGTCGAACGTGGTGATCTCCTCGAGTTCCGGGCCCTCACCGGCGACCACGAGGCCGCGTACCCCGGACCACATGGCCGCGCCGTAGCACTGGATGCACGGACGCCAGTTCACGACCAGTTCGTGCGCCGGCATCCCGTCGCCGCCGAGGTCCCAGCCGCCGGTCGCCGTCTGGGCCAGTCCGAGCGCGACGACCTCGGCGTGCGCACTGGAGACGCCGGAGGCGAGCACGACGTTCACGCCGACCGAGACGATCCGGCCGGTGTCCTGCTCGGCGACGAGTGCCGCGAACGGGCCGCCGTTGCCCTCGCGCCAGTTGCGGTCGGCCAGGCGGTGCACGAGGCGCATCCGGTCGTCGCGGTCGGGGATGACGGCGGGCACGGCGGCCAGTTCGTCGTCGATCCACGCCGGCAGCGCCACGCGGTATTCCTTCGCGATGTCGATCATGATCGAGGTTCCTCTCAGTGTGCGGCGAGTGCGGCGTTGCGTGCGGCGACGGCACGGGCGGCCCGTACGGCGGTCACCGCGCCGGTCAGGGTGACATTGGCGGCCATCGCGGTGGGGATCACGCCGTTGCCGGCGAGATACAGGTTGTCCAAGCCCCACACCCGGCCGTCCGGGTCGCACACGCTGGTGCCGTCGTCGGCGACGCCGGCCCGGACGGTGCCGGTCAGGTGCAGTGACGAGCCGGGCGGGAGCAGGGCCCGTTCGGTCGCGGGATCGAACGAGCCGAATTCCTCGGCCATCGACTGGACTTCGGCCAGTGCCTGCCGGATCAGCGCGCGATCGGCGTCGGAATAACCGAACTCGACGCCGATCCGCGGCATCCCGGCGAGATCGGTCTCGGTCTCGGAGAACACGAGTCGGTTCTCGGGGCGTGACTCGACGGGGACGTACAGCGAGAGCCCCACGGAGTGTGCAAGGGGGCTGCCGTCCTCATCCACGTACGTGCGGTTCATGATCTGACCGTGGAACGGCTGCGCCGCTCCGTTCTGCGGCAGCCAGATCGAATCCGTGCTGAACTCGCCCGCACGCGGCAGGGGCAGGGCGCCGAGGCCGATGCCGAACCGGTCGAGGTCGAGCAGCACCCGGGCGGTGATGAATGCGTGTTCGTTGAGGTAGCGACCCAGCGCCTGGGGCCGGATGCCCGAAGCGAACAGCAGCTGCGGGGTGCGTAGCGCATCCGCGCACACCACCACGGCATCCGCGAGGAGTTCCGTCTCGGCGCCGTCGGTGATGCGGCGCAGCCGGGCGCCGGCGATCCGGCCGTCCGAGACGATGAGGGCCGTCGCGAGCGCTCCGGTCACCAGGGTGAAGGCCGGGTCCCCGCCCTGCGCGATCGCGGGGAAGATCGTCCCCGGAGCCGTGCGTGGCATGGGGCCCGATGCCGTCGGGGTGACGGCCATGGGCATCGGCTGCGGTCGCCTGTCGTCCGGTCCGACGCCGTGGAAGCGCCGGCGTAGTACGTCGAGCACCGTCCGGCCGACCTCGGTCGGGCCGATCGAGGACGGCGTGACCGCGAGCACCCGGTACGCGGTGTCCAGATCCGCCGCCCAGCGGGCCGGGTCGCCAAAATCGAACACCTCGTGTCCGGCGGGCCAGGGGGTCGCGGCGGTCCAGTGCACGCCCATGCCGCCCGCGTTCCAGGCGAGCGCTGTCGCGGGCATCGCCTCGGACTCCTCGCCGAAGGCGAGTGCGTGGAACATGCCGGGTGTCAGGTCGGTGAGGCTGTCCGCGACCTCGCGCACCACCTCGGCACCCGTGTACATGCCCTGGATGCCGGTGACAACCTGCTCGTTGTAGCGCGACCAGAGGACTGGGTCGTCGACGTCGTGCAGGTGCAGGCCAGGGGCCTCGCCTATCGCACTGCCGCCGTCGACCATGGTGATGTCCAGCGCCGGATCGCTGTCGCGCAGCAGTCGGGCCACGACGGATCCCATGATGCCGCTGCCCACGATGAGGACGTCGGTGCGAGGGGTGTCGGTCACAGTGAGACTCCATGTCTTGTGCCACGGATGCCGATGGGGGGTGCGGGCGCTCGGTGCGCGATCACACGCTCGGGACGAGCGGGCCGAACAGCTCGGTGTCCATGCGGTCGAGTGCCAACTTCACGGCGCCGATGAGCGCGGCGTCGCGGCCCAGGCCGGTGGCGCGCAGCTCGATCGCGGGGGTGCGGGCATTGCGCATCGCATCACGCACTCGGGGCAGCAGCACATCGGCCGCGTCTTCCAGACCACCGCCGAGCACGATGAGCGACGGCGCGACCGTCCACGACAAGGTCGTGAGGATCGACGCGATGTTCTCCACGAACTCGTCGACCTCCGCGAGCGCGGCCGCATCGCCGGCCCGGGCCGCGTCGAACCGGCCGAGCGCAACCCTGCGTTGGGCCGGTTCCGGTGAGGTGAGCCACGCCACGGGGCGGTCCTCGACCGAGCCGGTCGGGATCGACACCGCCTCGACGATCTCGCCCGCGGCGCCGTCGAGACCGCGGTGCACGACACCTCGTATGAGGATGCCGAGGCCGGTTCGGTTCCCGAGCATCGCCCACACAACGTTGTCGTGGTCACCGGCCACGCCCCGCCAACGCTCCGCGAGCGCACCGAGGTTGGTGTCGTTGTCCGCGAACCAGGGCATCCGGATGCGTTGCGTGAGTTCCTCGGGCAGGTTCACGCCTTCCCACCGCGTCGTGTGCACCAGGCGCCGCACGACTCCGTCGTCGTCGATGGCACCGCCGCCTGCGACCGCACCGGCTCGAAGGCGGTCCGCCGATCCGCCCGCGTCATCGAGTGCCTCCAGCACCAGCGCCGCCGCGTCGTCAAGCGTGACCTGCGGATCCTGGTAGGCGCGCAGCGGCCGGTGCGCCCGGCCGAGGATGCGGCCGCGCACATCGGCGACGACCGCGGACGCGTCCGAGGTGGTGATGCCCACGGCCGCCAGTAGCGCGTGTTCGGCCCGCAGCTCGTATCGGCGGGCGGGGCGCCCGGCGCAGCCGCTGGTCGGCACGCGGTCCAGTTCGGTCACCCAGCCCGCTTCGACGAGCGAGTCCAGGATGAGCTCGATGGTGCGGCGGGAGAGGCGGGCCTGCTCGGCGAGCGCGGTCAATGTCGTCGGCCCGGCCGACACCGCCAGCGCGCGGAGGATGACCGAGGTGTTGACTCGTCGGACCGCGCTCTGGTTCATCCCGGACATCAGCACGCCTCCGCCACCTCGGACACCGTCCGTACCACGGGATCGAACGCGCCCGTGGTGTCTGCCACGAGCGCCGCGCCGGGCCGACCGTATTCGCGAGCCGGATCTCCGAGCGTCCCGGTCGCCCTCGCCCAGGTCGGCTCCCGGCCGCGGACGAACCCGACCAGATCGGCGTGCATCAACATGGCGAGTTCCGCAGGTGGGTTCGGTCCGAGCGCCTCGGCGACGCCTGGGGCGTCCAGTACGTCGAAGAAGAACGGGATGTCGATGCAGTGCACGGAGCCGCCGAGCACGGGGGAAGGCCATTCGAAGGAGTACAGCCAGGTACCGGCGGTGGCGTCGCGACGGGAGACGGCTACGCGCGGGCAGGCGGCGCGGAACAGGGTGTCCGTCACGCGGGTACCTGCCGCGCGGGCCGCGGCGAGTTCGGCCGCGGCTTGTTCAGCGCCGAAGAGGCAGCTCTGGTGAGGGTTCTCCGGTGTGGCACCGCCGTCGAACTCGTCGCCTGTCGCACCGAGCAGCACAGGTACGCCGTGTCCGTGCACGGTGAGTCCGTCGCTGATGGACACCGGCAGGATGTCGTCGCCGACGAACGGGCCGAGCACGAGCGTGTCGTCGCCCCGCTCGCTCCGCAGGTCGATGAGGGCCTGCTGGATGTGCTCCACGGTGCGGCTGCCGAATCCGGCTCGCGTCGGCGGCACGCCGAGCCTGTTCCCGAGCTGTTCGAGGAAGTCGCGTGCCACGTCCGCACCCACGGCGAAGGTGCCACCGGACAGGCTGACCGCGCGGTGGACGCGGCCGCTGCCGACGGGCGACGACAGCAGCGCGAGCACCGCCGCGCCCCCAGCCGACTGGCCGGCCGCGGTGACCCGGTCCGGATCACCGCCGAAAGCGGCGATGTTCTCCTGCACCCAGTCCAGGGCGAGCAGCAGGTCACGCAGCCCGAGGTTCGTGGGTACGCCGTCCAGCGGGGCGAATCCGTCGACGCCCAGCCGGTAGCCGACGGTGACGCAGACGACACCGTCGCGGGCGAAAGCGCTGCCGTCGTACCACGGACTGGCCGGGCTCCCCGCGAGGAAAGCGCCCCCGTGGATCCACACCACGACCGGGAAGGGCCCACGGTCGTCGTCCGCGGCGGGAGCGACGATGGCGAGGTTCAGCACGTCGTCGCCCGGCACCGACGGCTCCGGCACGGTGGTCGTGGCGAACAGCGGCACGCCCTGGGAGGTGGCACCGTGCCGGGAGGCGTCGAAGGGTTCCGTGAACCGGCCGCGGGGGACCGGCGCGGCGAACCGCCGCGCACCGGTGGGTGCTTCGGCGAACGGGATGCCGAGGAAGCGCCGCACCCGGCCGCTGCGACGGCCGATGATCGTGCCCGCGGGAGCATGCACGGTGTCCGTCCCCCAGTCCTCGGCCGGGGGGACCCCCCTCTCGCTTCGCTCGCCGGGCGCGTCGAGCGGGTCCATCCGGTCGTACGTCAGGTCGTCCATCGGGGTCACCGCATTCCGGTTCCGGCGATGCCCTGCACGAAGTAGCGCTGCAGGAGCAGGAAGAGCACGAGCACCGGCAGCATCACGACGATCGCACCGGCGAGCATCAGGCCGTAGTCGGTGACGTGCGCCGCCGCCTGACTGGTGGCGGCGAGGCCCACCGGCAGCGTGTAACTGGACATGCTCTGGGCGACGATGAGCGGCCAGATGAAGTTGTTCCACGAGGTGAGGAACGACATGATCGTGATCGTCGCGACAGCCGGGCCGGCCAGTGGGAGGAAGACCCTGAAGAAGATCCGGAACTCGCTCGCGCCGTCGATCCGGGCCGACTCGAGCAGTTCGTCGGGGATCGACATCGCGTACTGCCGCATGATGAAGACCGACATCGGCATCGCCATGCCGGGCAGGGCGATACCGGCGAGGGTGTCCGCCAGACCCATGTCGACAGTGATCACGAACTGCGTGACGAACACCGTGGCGAACGGCACCATCATCGCCGCCATGACCGCGCCGAACGCGATCCGCTTGCCCGCGAAGTCGAACTTCGCGAGCGCGTAGCCCGCGGCCGATGCCGCCACGATGTTGCCGACCACCACGATGGTCGCGACCACGATGCTGTTGACCATGAACTGGCCGAAACCTTCGGTTCTGAACAGCCGTACGAAGTTGTCGAAGGTGACGTCATGCGGGAGCCAGGCACCGGGGTCGGAGCGGATCTCGTCGAGACCGCGCAGCGAGCCGCTGATCACCCAGATGAACGGAAGCATCGTGAGCAGTGCGCACAGCACGAGCGCGCCGTACAGCAGCGGCCGGGAGACGGACCGGCGCCGCAAGACGATCCGGTCGGTGGTCATGTGAGCGTCGTCCAACGCGGCGACGGCGGTCATGCGCGGGGCCTCAGCAGCCGGAACTGGACGACACTCACCAGGGCCACGAGCACGAGCATCACGAAGGACGCGGCCGAGGACACCCCGAACTCGCCGGATCCGAACTGGCGGTAGGTGTACAGCGCCACTGACTCGGTGGAGCCCAGCGGGCCGCCGTTCGTGAGCAGGTACGGCTCGTCGAACACCTGGAGGTAGAAGACGGTCAGCAGTACCGACACCATGAGCGTGGTGGGCAGCAGTAGCGGCAGCGTGATGTGTCTCAACTGCCGCCACCGGCCGGCCCCGTCGAGGGAGGCCGCCTCGTACACGTCCTCCGGAATCGCCTGCAGGCCGGCGAGAAACAGCACCATCGCGGTGCCGAAGTTGCGCCAGACGCCGAGCAGGATGACCACGGGCATCGCCAGGTTCGGGTCGTCCAGCCAGTTCGGTCCGGAGAAGCCGACGGCGCCGAGCACCTTGTTGACGGTGCCGCTCTCGTTGAAGGCGTACTGCCAGATCAGTGCGACCGCCACGACGTTGGTGACGACCGGTGCGAAGAAGACCGTGCGGAATCCGCCGCGCAGGCGCTGGATGCCGGAGTTCAGCGCGACGGCCAGCGCGAATCCGATCCCCATGGTCATCGGCACACCGACGGCCACGAAGAGGGCGGTGTTCAGGATGTCCCGCAGGAAGCTCTGATCCCGGAACAGGCGGAGATAGTTCTCGAGTCCGGTGAAGTCGACCGCGAGTGGATGACGCAGATCCGTGCCCCGCAGATCGGTGAGGCTGAATCCGAGCGCGGCGATGGTGGGGATCGCCGTGTAGAGCAGGAACACGAGGCTGAACGGTGCGAGGAACAGCCAGGCGACAGCCGTTCGACGGGTGCCCCGGGAGCGACGGGCCCGGTGCGGCGTCCCCGGAGTCCGCCGCGTCCCCTGGGCTTCCCGGGTGCCAGGGACGAGGGTGGTGGTCATCCGTGGCTCACTTCGCGCCCGTGCCGACGCTCTCGGCGTACGCCTGGACGTTCGAGGCGGCCTTTGCGGCGGTCTCCGTGCCCTTGGCCACGGCCTCCATCTCCCTGCCCAGCCGGGTCGCGACCTGCTGCCAGGTGCTCACCTGAGGGAATGCCCGGGTGTTCTTCAGCTGTGTGAGGAAGGCGTCAAGGAGCGGCTGGTCGGCGATGGCGGGGTCGTCCCAGGCGGAGATGACGGCCGGCAAGGAGCTGTACGCCTTGTATTGCGCTACCTGCGTGTTCGGCTTCGCGAGGTACCGGACGAGCTTCCACGACGCGTCGGAGTTGCCGCTGTCGGCGAGTACGCCCCAGCTGCCTCCGGCGGAGAAGGAGACGCTGCCCGACGCCCCGGCCGGCAGCGGTGCGGTGGCGACGTGGGACGCCGTCCAGCCGTCCTTCTTCGCGGCGGTGTCGAGCTGACCGACGACCCAAGGGCCCGTGATCATCGTGGCGGTCTTGCCAGCGACGAAGTACGGCTGCGCGTCGAGGAACGTGGGCGTGCTGGTGTCGGCGGCGCCCGAGGTGAAGAACGACGCGTTGTACTTGATCGCGTCGACCATCGCGGGCGTGTCGAGTGTCCATTCACCCGCGGAGGAGAGCAGCGAGCCGCCGGCCTGCCAGGCGTACATCGCTACGTCCTGGCCGTTGAAGATGTCCCAGCCGTTGTCGGCCCCGAGGCCGTGCCCGGCGCCGGCGCCCTGAAGCGCCTTGAAGAACGGCACCATCTCGTCCCACGTGGTCGGCACCTTGACGCCCGCCTTCTTGGCCAGGTCGGAGCGGTAGACGAGCGCGTAGGTGTAGGCGTACCAGGGCACCGTGTAGGCGACGTCCTTGACCACACCGGCGTCCCAGAGACTCTTGAAGAAGCTGTCCGGATCGACGAGTCCGTCCGGAACGGCCTGCAGGATCGACGGATCGAGGAACTGCGCCTGCGACTCGGGGAAGAACTGGGCGACATCGGGTCCCTTGCCCGCCGCGATCGCCGACTGGAGCTTGGTGTAGTACTCGGCGTTCGGGATCAGCGTGAACTTCACATCGAGGTCGGGGTTGGCGGCCTTGAAGGGCTTGATGACCTTGTCGAGCACATCGGCATCGCCCTGGGCAGCCCAGACGTTGAGGGTGCCGGTGGCTGGGGAGGTGTCGACGGGCTCGGCGGTGGCTGTCGCGGCAGTGTCACCACTGCGGCCACAGCCCGCCAGGGCAAAGGTACCGATGAGAGCTATGCCACCGGTCAGCCGTAGGGCGCCGCGTCTGGAGAGGTTGGACACTCGAGGCTCCTGTCTCATGAAGGCACTGAGGACAGCAAGGTGAATTCGGGGAAAGCAGCATTTTTGGTCCGATGCACTTCATGGGTGTGATGGTGTCGATGCGACCGATAGCGACGGTAGGAATGATGTGTTGCGGCGGCATGGCGGACCCATCACGAATAATTTCGGAACTTGTAGCGAAATCGATTCGTCCGCTCTGTCGGGAAAATCGCCTGCTCGCCTGTCCGGTTGTGGGGGTTACGCCCATGTGGCGTGATTGATGATGAACACCTGGGTGGTCTGCCCCAGCACCAGCGGAGTGGCGGCAAGCCGCGGCAGGCTCACGCCGTCACCGTGCTCGTCGCCACCGCGCTGGGGCTCGGGCCGCTCTCTGCCCTATTGCCAGACCCGCACGTAGTCGACGTACATCGTGGAGTTGTAGTCGAGGGGCGCGGTGGTGACATCGCCCTCCGCCCAGTCCAGGACTTCGTGGGAGAGGATCGGGTACTCCTTCACCTGGCTGATCAGTTTCGGATCGGTGACAGTGCGTACCACCGTGCCGTCGTAGGTGAACTCCATCTTTGTGGCCGTCCAGTTGAGGCCGACCGTGTGGTAGTGCGTGGTGTGCAGGGACGGGGCCGCGACGACCTGGGCCGATTGCTTGTGGTCGGCGCCGTAGCCGTCGTAGTGGATGGTGGCGGCGTACTTGTCGGCCTTGTACGCGCTCTCGATCAGGTCGATCTCCGCGCCGTCCTCCGCACTGCCGAGGACGCTCCCCCAGGCGTGGGTCTGCAGCCAGACCGCGCCCAGATGGCCCTCGGTGGGCGGAACATGGAGACGGACCTCGATCGTGCCGTGGGTGTAGTCGAAGATGCCGTCCGTGTCGACGCGGCCACCGGAGTACTGGGCGGTGCCGAGCTGCTTGAGGTCGATGGCGAGGTTGCCGCCGTTGTCCGCGATGACGCGCACGTTGGCGGGCTTGTACCACCAGCGGATGCCGTCCGTGCGGTCCGACTCCGTCCGTTCCTGGTCACGGACGTTCCATTTCGCCGTGTTCAGGGCCGTGCCGGTGAACTCGTCGCTGAAGACGAGGGTGCCGTCGGGTCCCGCGGTGGGCTGGACGGCCGCCGGGGTCGCCGAGTCCACCAGAGACGAATCGGCCGAAGCCTGCGCGGCGCCGGTGAGTAGCGGTGCCGTCAACAAGGTGGCGAACAAGGCGCGGTGGATCTTCTGCATCATGACTCCTTTGTCAGACGGGCCTGGACGGGGCGGCCGTCCACAGTGCGGAAGCCGGCGACAGTGCGGTCGCCGTCGACGACGGTCGTGCAGGGCGCGCCGGGCTGCGCGCGCCAGCGGCCCTCCAGCGTGACCCGCACCGTGTGCGGGGCGCTCGGGCTGGTGAGCCAGGGGCGGGAGTACGGGCTCCAGTGACCGGTGTATTCGCCCTTCTCGTACTGGGCCGCATCCCTGCCCTCGTACAGCCGCAGGTCCGGGTCGCAGACCGACAGCACCAGGGCGTCGCCGTCGGCCCGGGTCAGGAGCAGTACCGGGGTGTCTACGGCCCGTACGACACCGCCGGACAGGGAACCGGTCTCCTCGAAGACCGCGTAGCCGGTGATGCCGGTGGCGCGGTCGGTGACGATGTGCGCGGTGTCGTCGGCGCGCAGCACCCGGTACGGGGCCCGGCCGGGGTCGGCCATGTCCGCGGTGAACGCTGTCATCGTCTCGGGGGTGGCGCCGACGACCAGCGCGTACTCGTACGAGGCGTCGCGCGGGGCGGTGCCGTGGGACAGCCAGGCGGTCGCGAAGTCGCCGCGGGTCTCGGCATCGGTGCCGTGGTGGCGGGAGACCTGGGTGCTGCGGCGGACCGCGAGCTCGTGGCCCGCGGGGACGTAGTAGCCCAGGCCCGTGCCGTCGAGAAGCCAGCAGGCGTCGCTCCGGGAGCTCCTGCTCTCGTACGGGAAGGCGGTGACCGGGCCGGGGGAGCCGTCCCAGACGGGTGCGGAAGTGGTGGCCAGACGGGCCTGGAAGAGGGTCGTCTCGGTCTCGTTGGCGGTGTCGGCGTTGGAGATGCCGGTGCCGAGGGCGACGACGCGGTTATCGAAGAGGAAGACGGACTTGCGGGCCCGGTGCGTGCCGTCGTACTTGGGGTGTTCGCGCAGCCGCATCGCGAACATGCCGTTGCGGTCGTCGATGGTGTGCGCCCCTGCGAACGCCTCCTCGGTCAGCAGCATCTCCTCGATGGTGCCGGTGAGGTCGGCCTTCAGCTCGGTCCACGGCTTGTGGAGGGTGGTGGTCCCGGGGCGGCGGTTCCAGTCGTAGCCGTCGTGGCTGTAGCCGCTGCCGAGGTTGGTGACGGGGGTGCCGCGGTGCAGCACCTGGATCTGGCCGTAGGTGTTGTAGCGGCCGTACCAGTTGGAGCCGTCGTAGATCTCGGTGGACCACAGATAGCGGTTGTGGCCGCGGACGGTGACCTGCCAGTCGTCGCGCCGCTGCACCGCGAGGGCCGCGTAGTTGTACGCCCATGCGCCGGACGGGGCGCGCTCCGCGGTGATACCGGCGGCCGCGAGCAGTGCCGCGATCTTCTTCTGGGCGGTGGTGGGTGCGGCCGGCAGCAGGCGCAGGAAGGTCGCGCCGAGTTCGGGGTCGAGGTCCTGGCTGCCGTCGGGAGTGCCGGCGATGGCCAGCCATTGGAAGGGCGTGATGGTCAGGCCCGTCGTCCCGGCCGGGTTGCGGCCGCTGAGGGCGATCGGCCACTGGGTGGTGTTGGCCACGACGCGCAGGGTGAGCACGGCCCGCTTGAGGGTGTCGTGGGCCTCGGGGGATATGCGGAAGAGCCCGCCGCTCATCACGTAGACGACGGGCGCGAGTCCGGTGAAGCCGTCACGCGCGTAGTCGGGGAAGAAACCGACGTGGTGGAAGGTGGTGCCGTCGGTCTTCAAGCCGTCCTGGATGCCGTCGGTGGGCAGCAGGTAGGCGCTGAGCCAGTCGCGCAGCGCCTTCAGATACGCGATCTGCCGTGCCTCGCCGCCCTGGAGGAGGGCGACGGCGAGCATGCCGCGGACGGTGGTGTTGAGGATGTCCGCAGTCGACCCGTGGGCGTTGCGGTGGTCGAAGCCGCGGAAGATCCTGCCGAAGCCGGTGAGCCAAGTCAGATCAGCGCGCACCGCCTCGAGGAGCCCGGCCTCGCGCAGCACGTCCCGCATCAGGAACACGGAGTCGTAATAGCCGCGGATGTCGTACCCGACGTGGTGGATCGTGCCCTGGCAGCTGCCGTACGTCCAGCCCAGCTCGCGCAGCCGCCGAACGAACCGGACATAGAGCGCGCCGAGCGCCGGCCGGTGGGCCGCACTCGCCACGTCGTACGCCTGGGCGACCTTCTGCATCAGGTCGGTGACAGCACGCAGGGTGGCGGCGTTGACAAAGGTCTTGAGGTCGGTGCTTATCGCGGGGGGATAGATCTGGGACTGGTACGAGAAGACGGGGCGGCCGGTGAGCAGCGTGTCGGCCTGGCCGGTCAGGGAGGTGACGTACGCGTCGTCGACCTTCGGCGCGGCAGCGAGGTAGTCGTCGTGATAGCGAGTCAACAGGCCCTGGAGAGCGTTGAGTTCGGCCGTGGACGGGTCTGGCGTCTCGATCTGTGTACGGGTGAGGACGCGGTCGAAGAGGTAGAGCGCCTGCCAGTGCGACTGGTCCCAGTCGTCTCCCTCGACGCAGACCCCGGGGACTTGCGCGTCGCGGGTCGGGGTGTCCGGGCGCAACGCGACATTGAGCAGCAGCTGGTCGATCCAGAGTGTGCCGGGACGGCGCGGGGCGGTGATGCGGACGGTGTCCATGCCCGCGCGCGGGCGGCCGTGCATGTCGTACGCGTACCGCACCCAGGCGGTGCGCCAGCCCGTGAAGTCCAGCCGGAACTCGAACCAGCAGTCCGTATGCGAGCCGCGCCCGAACTCGAAGCGGACGACATCGTCCACGGCGGTCTCGTTGTGGATCCACACCGAGAACGTGTCGACCGTGCCCTGCCAGGCCTGGTCGGCGAGCGGCTTCGGATCGTACGGGTCGGGGGCCCAGGCCAGATCCGAGGCGACGGTGATCACCGAGCCCGCGCCGTGATCCCACCGCATCGCGTGCTGTCCGCAGACCGAGTGGGCGTCGCTGATGGAGAGCGAACCACCCGCATCGGAGGTGATCAGGGGCGGGACGGCGGACTCCAACAGGAACGCGGGCGGCTGGAGGGCGAGCGCACGCTCCTCCAGCTCCGTGAGAGCGGGTGACTCGGCGGCCTGGGCGGCTGGGGTGACGGCCGGGAGGAAGGGGAGTGACACGGCTCCGGTGGCGGCGGCGCCGTACGCGAGAAGTCTGCGGCGGGACAGGGGCGAGGCAGGGCGTGCGTCCATGGCGGTCCCTCGATGGCCTGGGAGGAGTGCGGCGGAATTGCGCACGGACGCTAGGGAGCTTCGAAGAGAGGATTCAATGAGCAATACGCCATCGGCTGCGTATTGCTTGTTCAATGCGTCTGTGCCGACTCGGAATGATGGCGACGCGACATAGAGGGGGGACCGTGCCGGCCCGGGAACTGAAATTCCGCAAGCTCACCGCCGATCTGCGCCGCGGCATCCAGGACGGCACCTGGCCGCCGGGGAGCAAGCTGCCCACCGAGCGGGCGCTCGCCGCCGAGTCAGGCCTGTCCGTGACAACGGTCCGCCGGGCGTACGAGGAACTGGTCGTCCAGGGCCTGGTCGAGCGCCGTCAGGGCGCGGGCACCTTCGCGCAGGGCAGGACTCCCCGGGCGCCGAACCATCGCTGGGTCGTCGGTGTTCTCGTCCCCGACACCACGCTGTACTACCCCCGTGTCCTCCAGGGCATCGAAGAGGTCCTGGCCGAGGCAGGCGCCCGACTGGTGCTCGCCTGCTCGCACTACGACCCGCAGGCCGAGGACACGGCGATCGCCGAACTGCTGGCGGCCGGGGTGCACGGCCTGCTGCTCGTACCGGGCCTGTACGCGGAAGGCGATCCCGGCCAGCGCGCGCAGGAGCTGCTGGCACTGCCGGTGCCCGCGGTGCTCGTCGAGCGGCGGCTGACGGCAGCGGGCCCCGGCGACCCGACCGAGCATGTGCGCACCGATCACGAGGGCGGTGCGTACGACGCGGTACGGCACCTGCGTGCCCTGGGCCATGAGCGGCTGGCACTGGTGCTGCGCTCGGACGGCCCGACGGCCGACCCGATCAGGACCGGATTCACCCGTGCCGTCGCGGACTTCGGGCTTCCCGACGCCGTGTACGACGATGAGCTGATGGACACCTGGGGGCCCGAGCGGGCCGACGCCACCGTGGCGCGGCTGATGTCCGGAAGCGTCACGGGTGTGCTGTGCTTCGGTGACCGTGAGGCCGCGATGGTGCAGTCCGCCGCGCGGCGGGCCGGGCTGCGGGTCCCGCAGGATCTCGCGATGGTCAGCTACGACAACGAGTTCGCGGATGTAGCGGAGATCCCGCTGACCGCAGTGTCCCCACCCAAGTTCCAGGTGGGCCGACTGGCCGCGCAGGTCCTGCTGCGGCGGCTCAAGGAGGGCGAGGCCTCCCCGCTGCATCAGGTGCAGCTGCGGCCGAACCTGGTGGTGCGCGCCTCCTGCGGCGGCCGTCGCCACTGAGCCGCCGCGGACAGCTGGAAGCCGCCGCGGACAGCTGGACGCCGCGCCTTCGTGGAGACGAGGGCGCGGCGTCGCCGTCGGGCGTGTGGGCCCGTGGTACAGGCGGGGCGCGGATCAGGCGGAGGCGTGGATCAGGCGATCCGGGGCAGGTCCTCAGCCCGGACCTCGCCGAGCAGCGGCTGTCCGGCGGCGAAGCGTTCCGCCTCGTCGACCGCGAACTCGCCGAGCAGCCGCACCTCCGACCCCATCGCGCCGGCGATGTGCGGCGTGACCAGCACATTGGGCAGCGCGAGCAGGGGGTGGCCGGGCGGCAGCGGTTCCGGGTCCGTCACATCGAGTACGGCATCGATGCGGCCTTCCGCGCAGTGGGCCAGCAGTGCGTCGGTGTCGACCAGCCCGCCGCGTGCGGTGTTGACGAGGACCGCGCCGTCCCGCAGCAGACCGAGCGCCCGTTCGTCCAGCAGATGGCGGGTCTCCGGAAGCAGCGGGGCGTGCAGCGAGACGATGTCCGAACCGGTCAGCAGCCGGTCCAGGGACACCGATTGCGCCCCGAGTTCCGTGGCCTCGTCCGGTCCCAGATAGGGGTCGTGCACCAGGAGCCGTACGCCCGTACCCGCGAGCCGTTCCAGCACCAGCCGCCCGATCTTCGAGGCGCCGACGATGCCGACGGTGCGGTCCAGCATCCCGGTGCGCGAGCTGAGCGTCAGGTCCTGGTGGTACCCCCCGCGGTAGTCGGCCGCCAGGCGGAGGGCCCGCTTGGCGGCGAGGCGGATCGCAGCGACGGTGTAGTCGGCCACCGGCCCGGCGTTGGCGAGTGCCGCCGAGGAGACGGTGATGCCTCGCTCCCACACCGCGGGGGCCAGTACGGGCTTGACCGAGCCTGCCGCATGCAGCACGGCTGACAGCCGCGGGGCATCGGCGAGCAGGCCCGCGTCGACGGCCGGACAGCCCCAGCCGGAGATCAGAACCTCTGTATGGGCCAGGGCCTTGCGCACCTCGGGGCGGGTGAAGTCGTCGGCCACCAGATCGGGCACATCACAGACCATGCGCAGTCTCGTTCGCAGGTCGTCCGGCAGGGCCAGCGCTGCCACGGTCGGAGGCATGGCGATGAGGGCCCTCGGGCGAGGTGACACAGGGAGTGTTTCCTTTCACATGAATGCGGTGGTCACGTGCCGGATTCGAGCGGCACTTGTCCGGGTCGATCGGCACCTGTCCCCTGTCCGATCGGCACGTGTCCGGTCGGGGCGTCAATTGCCGGCCGAGCATCACTCTCGTCCCGACGTCCCGACGTCCCGACGTCCCGACGTCCCGACGCCCCGACGTCCCGACGTCCCGCCGTCACTTTCCGGATCCCAGCGTCATGCCTTCGATGATGCGGCGGCCCAGCCAGACGTAGAGAGCCACCAGCGGCAGCACGACGATCGCGATTCCGGCGAACATCCCGCCCCAGTCGGCGCCGCTGTACTGCATCTGCTGCAGGAAGCCGAGCAGTGCGAGGGGCAGCGTCTGGAGCTTCTGGTCCTGGATGAAGACGAGCGCGAAGAAGGTCTCGCCCCAGTGCTGGATGACATTGAGCAGCAGCAGGGTGATCAGCCCGGAACGGGCGAGCGGCAGCATGATCCGCCAGTACGTGTAGAAGGGCGTCGCCCCGTCCAGAGCGGCAGCCTCCTCCAGTTCGGCGGGCAGCGAGCGGAAGAACCCGGTCAGGAAGAAGACCGCGAACGGCATCGAAGTGGCGGTGTAGAGCAGCCACAGCCCCCACAGGCTGTTGACCAGCCCGAGCGGGGCCATCGCCTGGTACAGCGGCAGGAAGACGGCGTGCGAGGGGATGCCGAGGCCGATCGCGAAGAGCGAGGTGCCGGCGCCTGCGGAACACGCGCCGAGCCGGCTGAGCGCGTACGCGGCCGGGGCCGCGACCAGCACGGTCGCCAGGGCAGTGGCCCCCACCAGGACAAGGGAGTTGAGGGTGGAGGCGCCGAAGTTCCCAGCATCCCAGGCGCGCGCGAAGTTTCCCCACTGCAGCGAGTCCGGGAGCGACCAGGGCGAGGCGATGATCTCCCGGGTCGGCTTGACGGCGGAGGCCAGGATCCACAGCAGGACAAGGACATTGAAGGCGACGAAGAGCCACACGGGAGGGGAGCCGAGCAACCGCTGGGCCCGCCCCGCGCGCATCGTCGAGGGGATGGAAGAAGCCATCGTGGTACCGGACCCTTCAGAACTCGAGCGCGTCACGGCGCATCACTCGGCGGATCAGTACGACCAGGACGGCGACCATGACGAGCGTGACGACCGCGGAGGCCGAGGCGATGCCGTACTGCGGCACTCCCGACGGCATGAAGGCCGAGGCGTATGCGTAGAGGGATGCCGTCCATGTGCTGGTGGCGGGCAGGGCGCTGGAGGAGCCGGCCATCGCGATGATGAACTCGAAGGTCTTCATCGCGTTGATGGTCCACAGGACCGCGCAGATGCCGATGACGTCCCAGGACAGCGGGAGCGTGACGTGGCGGAATCGCTGCCACGCGTTCGCTCCGGCCAGGGCGCAGTCCTCGTACAGATAGGGCGGGATACGGTCCACCGCGGCCATGATGATCGTGGTGTAGTAGCCGGTGCTCATCCAGATGATGCCGAGCAGGATGACCTTGAACTGGTTCTCCTCGGCCAGCCAGGCCGGCGGGTGGGCGATGCCGATGGCCCGGAGCGCCGCGTTGACGAGGCCGTCGGCCTGGAAGAGGAAGCCCCACAGGATCGAGACCACCAGGGGCGGAACGATATTGGGGAAGAAGATCACAGAGCGGGCGGCTGAGCGTCCTGTCATGTCGCGCAGCAGCATGGTGAGACCGAAGCTGAGTGCGAAGGTGACGGCGCCGCCGCCGAGGAGCAGCAGCAGCGTGTTGGAGAAGGACTGGCGGAAGACCGGGTCCTGGAGCATCCGCTCGTAGTTGCTGACTCCCGCCCACTCCATAGGCCCGGCGCCCGCCCACGTGTGGAGACTGATCCAGACGGTCGCTGCGACGGGGGCCAGCAGGAACGCCGCGTAGAGCAGCAGTGCCGGGACGACGAAGGGAACGTACAGGCGCTTGCGGTGGCGGGCGAAGGCGCCGGCCGGGGCCACCCGGCCGGCCGCGGTGGCGCGGCCGACCCTCACCCTTCGGGTGCCTTCGCCGATGGCGGTCGTCATCAGCCCGCCCGCTTCCAGAAGTCGGCGCTCTGGGAGGCGAGCTGGTCGGTGAACGCGGTGGCGGAGAGCTTGCCGGTGACCAGCTTGGTGTTGAGCGGCTGGAAGACCTTGGTCCACCACTCCGCGTAGTCCTGGTTGGCACCGTCGAACGTCTGGTACGTGCCGTTGTCCTTCATCGCCGCGGCGGCGTCCGCCATCGCGTCGGCGACCTTCACGTCCTCGCGGGCGACGATGCCCTGTGTCGCGTCGGCGTACGCCTGCATCCGCTGCTTGCCGTACAGGAAGGCGATGAGCTTCTGCGCGGCCTCGCTGTGCCGGGCCTTGGACGGGACGACCCAGCCGTACGTGCTGGCCTCGACCGGGGACGCGGACGCACCGTCGGAGGGGAAGGGCAGCGAGCGGTAGGTGAAGCCCTTCTTGGCGTACGTCTTGGTCTCGCCCGCGATCCAGGAGCCCATGAGGATGAAGTCGGCCTTGCCGGCGGCCCACTTCTGCTGGATCGCCGGGAACTTGCTGGCGTCGTAGCCGTCGGCGAAGTACCCGTCCTTGGCGAGGTGGTTCACGCGCTCGGCCGCCCTGACGTAGCCGTCCTCCTTCCAGAGCTTGCCGCTCTTGTCGCCCGCGGCCTTGTGGAAGGAGCCGGCGCCGAGGCGGCTGACGACGAAGTTCGTGTACCAGTAGCCCGCGTAGTCCGGGATGTCGGCGTCGAGGGCCAGCGGTGTCTTGCCGGCCTTCTTCCGCTCGTTGAGGAGCTGCTGGAAGTCGTCCCAGGTCTTCGGGGCGTCCGAGCCGAGCTCGGGCTGGGCACTCCCGTCGTACCAGAGGCCGTTGGTGACGACGCTGTACGGCATCACGACCTGCTTGCCGTCGGCCTGGCCCAATTGCAGATATGTGTCCGGAACGACATCGCCGACGGTCTTGCCCTGCTCACCCGGGATCTTCGCGTCCAGCACCCCGCTCAGGTCACTCGCGGTCCCCGTGGAAACCATCAGCGACTTGACCTCGGGGAGATTGCGGTCGATCAGATCGGCCGCCGGGACCGTGTTCAGGGTCGGCTGAAGCTTCTTCAGCACGTCACGGCCCTGCCACTGCACGGTGACCTTGATGCCCGTCTCAGCCGTGAATTCCTTGATCAGGGCGGCCAGGGCCTTCTGGTTGGGTTCGCCCTCCTTCCACATCGACCAGTACGTCAGCTCCTTGCCAGCGCCGCTGTTCACGGAGCTGCCGTCTGTCCCGCCGCAGCCGGACATCCCCAGCGCCAGTGCGCCGACCGCGGCCGTGACCACCGTCCGGCGGGTCCACCGTCTGTTCATCGCCCTGCTCCTCCACGCCGTAGTTGTCTGTTGAGCGGCAGGTGTACAGAGCCGCGAGATACGCAATCAATGCGCAATCCGCGAAGTGATATCGAACTCGTTCTTCATTGCTCTTCTTTTGCTCATTGTGGTGCCGCCCGGATGCGTCTACACATCACGTCCACAGCCCATCGAACGTTGGAGGGACGGCGATGATCGCCCCCGCACATGTCACGGCAGAGATAGCAAGTCAGCCTCAATGCTGGTCCAGAGCAGTTGAGTTGGCGTCGTCGTCGACCTCGGCACTGCCGCATCCGGGTGAGCGGACCGCCGTGGTCGGCTGCGGTACCTCGTACTACATGGCGCGCGCCTATGCCTCTTTGCGCGAGTCCGAGGGACTGGGCGAGACCGATGCCTTCCCCGCCTCGGAGGCCGTCCTGACCCGTCCCTACGACCGGATCGTGGCCATCACCCGCTCCGGCACGACGACCGAGGTGCTGTCCCTGCTCGCCGCCGTGTCCGGGCGCGTCCCCACCGTGGCGCTCACCGCGGTCACCGAGGGCCCCGTTGCGCGGCACGCCGACACAGTCCTCGACCTCGGCTTCGCCGACGAGAAGTCCGTCGTGCAGACGCGGTTCGCCACCACCGCACTGCAGCTGCTGCGCGCCGGCCTCGGCATCGACCTGACGGACTCCGTAGCGGACGGCGAGCTGGCGGTCGTCGAACCGTTGCCGCACGGATGGTCCGCTCGGCGCCAGTTCACCTTCCTCGGCCGCGGCTGGACAGTCGGCCTCGCCGACGAGGCGGCGCTCAAGCTCCGCGAGGCCGCCCGTGCCTGGACCGAGTCGTACGCGGCCATGGAGTACCGGCACGGCCCGATCAGCATCAGCGACGAGACGAGCCTGGTGTGGTGCTTCGGCGAGGCACCCGGCGGTCTGGAGGACGAAGTCGCCGCCACCGGGGCCTGGTTCACCGCCGATGCCCTCGATCCGGTCGCCTCGCTCGTACGGGCCCAGAGGCTGGCTGTCGAAGTCGCCTGCCGGCGCGGCCTCGACCCCGACCGGCCGCGCCATCTCTCCCGCTCGGTGATTCTCCCCGGAGCCCTCGCATGACGCTCGTGACCACCGGCGAACTGGTCGCCGAGGCCCGCGCCGCCGGTCGCGGCCTGGGCGCCTTCAACGTCGTCCAACTCGAACACGCCACCGCGATCGTCGCTGGTGCCGAGCAGGCCCGGACGCCCGTCGTCCTGCAGATCAGCGAGAACACCGCCCGCTACCACGGCGGCCTGGAACCCGTAGGCCTCGCGGCGCTCGCCACTGCCCGCCGGGCCGCCGTGCCGGTCGCCGTCCACCTGGACCACGCGACGGACCCGCACATGGTCGCTGAGGCCTGCGAGCTGGGCTTCGGCTCGGTGATGTACGACGCCTCGGCGCTCCCGTACGAGGAGAACCTGCGTGCCACCGCCGAGATCACCGCCCGCTGTCATGACGACGGGGTGTGGGTCGAGGCGGAGCTCGGCGAGGTGGGCGGCAAGGACGGGGTACATGCCCCCGGGGTGCGCACCGACCCGGCCGAGGCGGCCGCGTTCACGGCCGCGACCGGGGTCGACGCGCTGGCCGTCGCGGTCGGCACCTCGCACGCCATGACTGACAAGACCGCGACCCTGGACTTCGCGCTCATCGCGCGTATCCGCGAAGCCGTGGCGGTTCCCCTGGTGTTGCACGGTTCGTCGGGCGTCGCCGGGCGGGATCTCGCCAGGGCCGTCCATTCCGGGATGACGAAGATCAACGTCTCGACACACCTGAACGCCGCCTTCACCCGTGCTGTCCGGGACCGGCTGACCACCGACCCTCGGACCGTCGATCCCCGCCGTTACCTGGGCCCCGCCCGGGACGCGGTCACGGAGGAGGTCGCGAGCTATCTGCAGGTACTGAAGCTCCAGTGACCTGAGGCCCAAGGGGTGTTGACGCCACAGGGCGAAGTCCGCAGTCAGCTGCCGGTCGGCGGCCGCCGTCCCCACGTCGCCCGCCCGCGGGACCCGCCCGGACCCGCCCTCCAGCACGGACGGTGCTCCGCGCGGCCTATCACCGACATCGGCCGTTTCAGCGAACGACGGTTGTCAACGGCCAGGTTGGCGAGGGCGGCTGCGTACGTGGTGACGTCGTCGCCGGCACCGCCTGAAGTGTGACCGGCGGGGGCGGGCAGCAGCACACGTTCGCGGTGGCCTCGCGGCCGGCACCGATACCAACGCTCTCGAAGATGCAGGCTGCAACGGAACCATCATCCCCATCCCCATCCGCATCGAGCTGAGCCATCCGCATCGAGAGCCGTCCGCTTCCGGGCAGGCCGGCGCGAATGCGCCGGCGGCAGGCAACCGAGTTCGAGACCTACGCCGAGTAGCAGCACGACCCCGCTGCCCGTACGGGCAGCAGCAACGCGCGCGGCATCGGCGACTTCACCGCCACTGCCGCCGATCGCCCGAACCGGGGGCCGTCAGCGGCGACGGCCTCCGGGTCCCGCACGGTCAGAACCCCGGGGAACGCTTCCACGCCCCCGGGGATGGGACCACGCCAGGAGTGGCGTACCGACCCCGCGACACCGAAGTCAGCAACAACGAATGGTGGCCGCTCCCGACCGGTTTCCGGGCTGGTGGGCGTCGTCCTCCAGGTCGCGGTGGTCGTACAGCGGCCCGCGGCTCCCGACGAACAGGTGGCCGCGACGTTGGACCCGTTTCCGACGGCCGGGGCTCCTGCGGGGCCGGCCGTCAGAAGCCGCCCGTGCGGGTCTCGGTGACGGAGCCGGCGGACGTGGCGGTGACGTTGTAGCGGTCGCGGCCGGCTTCGCGCCTGCCCTGGTCGTGGTTGTACTGGAACTGGAAGACATAGGTGCCAGGGTCGAGCGTGATGCCCGGCTTCAGCGTCACGACGTACGCCAGCTGCTCGCTGTCGGCGGCCTGGGACACGTTCACCTTGTCACCCAGGGAACTCCACGCGCCGGTGTGCGACACGCCGCCGGTCTGGATGATGCGTACGACGACCTTGAGCTCGGTGAGCGGTGTCGTGGACTTGACGGTGACGGAGCTCTGGTCCCAGTACTCGTTGGAGTCGGGGTCCACGTTTCCGTCGGCCCACAGATAGCCGGTCACCGACTGCGTGTCCTGGGCCGTTGACGAGGAGCGCTGCTCCTCCTGGCTGCCGGTGGTGCCGGCCGAGTCGGACTTCGGGGCGGACTCCTGCGTGGGCGGGGCCGCTCCTGCTCCGGCCCCGCCCGAAACGGGAAGATAGACGACCTCGGGGTCCCCCTTGTCTCGGTCCTCCTCCTTCGGGGACGGGTCGGCCGGCGGCTCCTCGGCGTCACCGGAAGGGGACTTCTCACGCGTGGCCTTCTCGTCGGCCGCGGTGGTCACCTTGTCGGCGCTGCCGCCCCAGTCGATGCTGGAGAGGGCTGTGGCGGACCCGGCGATCACCACGACCGCGGCGGCAGAGCCGCCGATCGCGTTCCAGACCCGGCGGCCGGGCAGGAAACCACGGAGCGGAGTGCGTGTCTTCCGGGCGAACAGGTCGGCGAACTCGCCTTCCCGGTGGTCGGCCTCCCGGTGGTCCGGGTGAGCGGGCGTGTGCGGCATGGAGTCGGTCCTTGGAGTCGTCCCTCGCGGGAGGTCTACGGGATCTGCGGGCTGGGCGTCCGCGGGGAGCCACGGGCTGCGACGCGGTCTGAGCCGCGGACGCGGTCTAAAGGGTCTGCGGGATGTCCTCGGGCTTGAGCGTCATGACATCGGACTCCGAGGCGTCCGGCAGCTCGGCGACGCGGTACGCCTGGCGTTCCGTCATGGCCTGGAACAGCTGGCGCGCCGTACGGCCGTTGCCGAACCCGCGCTCCCGGGGCATCGCGTCGAAGCGGGTGGTCAGCGCCTCGCGGGCGTCCGGGGCGAGTTCGTACTGGTGCTGTGCGGCCTGGTGCTCCACGATGCTGACGAGTTCGGCGCTGCCGTAGTCCTCGAAGAGCAGGGTGCGGTTGAAGCGTGAGGCCAGACCGGGGTTGGAGCGGACGAACACCTCCATCTCCTTGAGGTATCCGGCGACGATCACCACCACGTCGTCACGGTGGTCCTCCATCAGCTTCAGCAGGGTGGCGATCGCCTCCTGGCCGAAGTCGTTGGACCCGGCGTACTGGGTGAGGGAGTATGCCTCGTCGATGAACAGCACTCCGCCCCGGGCCTGCTGGAACACCCGCGTGGTCTTCGGGCCGGTGTGGCCGACGTACTCGCCGACCAGGGCGGAGCGGTCGGCCTCGACCAGATGGCCGCGCTCCAGCAGACCGACGGCGGCCAGGATACGCCCGTAGAGCCGGGCCACGGTGGTCTTGCCGGTGCCCGGGTTCCCGGTGAAGACGAGGTGGCGGCTGAGCGGGGGAGGGGCCAGGCCCATCTCCTCGCGGCGGCGCACCATCCGCATCAGCTTCACCAGCGACGAGACGTCCTGCTTGACGCGTTCGAGACCGGCCAGCCCGTCGAGTTCGGCGAGCAGGTCCTCGATGGTGTCCTCGGGGGGTGCCTCGGTCTCTCGCGCGGTGGTCCCGGAGCCCGCCGTGTCCGCGCCCGAGGCGGCCGCGAGTGACTGCTCGGCGCCGGTGGGCAGGGACGGGTTCTTCACGTCCCGCGACAGGCAGTCGTCGAACACCGGCCGGGCGCCCTTCTCCAGCGCCACGTCCTCCTCGGTGTCCCGGACCAGACAGCCGCGCAGTACGGGTGCGCCGCCGGCCGACACGTGCAGCGCCGGGAAGGCCGCGCTGTCGCCGCCGGCCCCGGCGAAGACGCAGTCCTCGAAGGTGCCTCGGGCCCTCTCGCCGACGAACAGGCTGTTCTTGCCGGTCCGGGCCACCGTGACGGACCTGACCCGGGGTTCGGCCTGCGGGCCCACCACCAGTCCGGAGCCGGCGGCGTCCCGTACCGTGCAGCCCTCGACGCTGGGCGTGGCGCGTTCGCCGATCACCAGGCCGGCCGTGCCGGTGCCGCTGATCCGGCAGTCCCGCAGCACCGGGGTCGTCCCGGTGCCGCAGGAGATCCCGGCCCGCTCGGCGTCCGCGACGTCGCACTCCTCCAGGACCACCGTCCCGGTCGACTCTGTGATGATCCCGGCCCGGCCGCGTACCACGGAAAGGCCGCGCATCCGCACCTCGGCCGCGCTGTCGATCTGCACACCGGACAGTCCGCAGTCCGTGATCCGGCCGCCCTCGACGGTGAGACCGGCACGGTCGGTGACCCTGATCCCGTGCTCCGCCGTCGATCCGATACGGCACGAGGTGAGCGTCACCCGGGAGTCGTCGCAGGCGTGGACCGCGCTGAACGAACACGCCGTCATGTCGCTCGTGGCCATGCGCACCTCGGAACGGTCGCCCGCCAGCAGACCGTTCGCCCGGCTGCCGGTCACCGACGTGCCCTCGGCGGCCAGCCGGGCGGTGCCCCGGGCCACCAGACCCGAACCGTGCGCCCGGTCCACCTGGCAGTCCACCAGCTCCGCCCGGCTGTCGCCCTCCACGCTCACCCCGGGCCCCGAGCCGTCCCGTAGCCGGCAGTTCAGCAGCAGTACGTCCCCGGTGCCGGAGACGGCGACCCCGTCCGTGCCGGTGCGCAGCACCTCGCAGCGGGCGAGCAGGACCCCGCCGGCCGTACTCTCCCTGTCCTCGGGGCGCGGTGAACTGCCGAGTACGCGTATGCCCTCACCGGCCGTCTCCTCCACCCGGCAGTCCAGCGCGGTGAGGGCCGCCTCGTCCTCCACCAGCAGCCCGCTGCGGCCCGGCCCGGAGATCCGGCAGTCGCGCAGCACCGCCCGGGCGCCGCCCCGTACGCGGACACCGGAGCCGGTGACCCGCCGTACCGTCAGCTCCGTGGCCTCGGCGTCCGCCCGGGAGCCGATGACCACGCCGGTTCCCTGGACGTCCTCGACCACTACCCGTGTCAGCCGTGCCGAGCCGGTGCTGTTGACGTGCACGGCGGCCAGCCCCGCCCCCGACACCCGGCAGTCCGTCAGGGAGAGCGACGAGTCGCCGCCCGCCTCGACGCGGCCACCGGATATCTCGCAGGCGCCCAGCTCCAGGTCCCCGGTGCCGACCAGCACGGCGGGCAGACGGGGGTCCTGTCCGGTCAGGGCGATGCCCTCGACCCGTACGCCCGGAGCAGCGACCTCCAGTACGGGCCGCCCGGGGGACGCGGCCAGCAGCCGCACGGCGTGTTCCGGCCCGTCCTCCGGCAGCAGGCGCACCGTGCGGTCGAGGAGCAACTGCTCGACGTACTCGCCAGGGGCGATCAGGATCTCGTCGCCGTCGCGGGCGGCGCGCACGGCGGAGGCGATGCTGCGGTGTGTGCCGCGGCCCTTGGGGGCGACCCGGTGCACGGTGGCGGTGGGGGTCACGGAAGCTCCAATCCCTCGATGGGCGAGACGGCCGGTTGCTGGGTCGCCTGCGACGGCGTCGTGGGTGTGGTGGTGGACGGCGTCGTGGGTCTGGTGGTCGACGGCGGGAACGGACGGGTCGAGTCGATGTGGGCGCCCCTGGTGTTGATCCAGTAGTTGAGGATGCCCGTGGCCAGCGACTCGGCGCTCTGCCAGATCAGCTCGCCGGGGCCGCCACGATGGAAGATCCGCGAGCCCGCGGTGGTGTGGATGGCGTACCTGCCCATCCCGCTGGTGACGCCGGTGAAGAGCGAGCCCGCCGCGCCCCAGGCGCCCGCTTCGAGGGCTTCGAGGCCGGTGTGTTTCTGGCCGCCCACTCCCCATATGGCCGAGTTGAGGGCGTTGTTGACGAAACCGGTGAGCGCGCTGACCGTCAGGCCGTCGAAGTAGGCGTAGGTGCCGGACCGCCAGCGGGAGGGGTTCTCGAACGACGACCACTCGGTGGCCCAGTCGTCGATGGAGGCCAGGGGGTGGCGGTTCCAGTCCTGGCCCTGGTCGAGGTTGGTCAGGCCGTACTTGATCTTGCCGAGTGCGGTCACGTCCTGGGCCACGTTGAAGCCGGCCCGGATCCCGCCGCCGATGGCGCCGTTGAGCAGAGCCCGCTCGAAGGCCACCATCGGGTCGAAGCGGGTGTTGGCGAACTCGGAGACGATGGCCGACACCGCGAAGCTGGTGCCGAACTCGATCAGGAAGCCCGTGGCGAACTCGGTGGTCGCCCTGCGCACCTCATGGCGCCACAGCGGCATGGCGTTCGAGGAGCCGTCCTGGACACCGGTCCAGATCTCGTGGAAGGGGTCGCGGAACTCGCGGTTCAGGCCACGGAACTCATTGGTGTAGCCGCGGAAGTCGACCTCACGGCCGATGAGCCGCCAGGCGCGATGCCCGTCCAGGCCCACCTGACCGCCGACGGACGGCAGGCTGCTGATCTCCGGCATCTTGGCGATGTCGAAGGCCGACCAGCGGCCGAAGGCGTCGGTGGCCCAGACCCGTCCGGTGATGGTGCGCTGGGCGACCAGCCGGCTGTCCTGATACTCCCGCCACTGCCCCCACAGCGACTCCGACTCCCGGTACCGGCCGGGGACGCCCTCCACCGCGTCACGGCGGTGGACCACCTTGCCCATGTCGAACTCCCGCCAGACCTCCCGGTTGACGGTGACCGTCGTGGTCGGCTCGAAGTGGCGTGCGGACCGGGACAGCAGATCCGCCAAGGTGGTCGGGCCGGTTTCCGGCGGGACGAGGGCCGACGGGGTGAGGGCCGGAGGGGCTGTCTCCTCCACCGTGTACGCGTACTCGCGGACCCGGCCGCCTGCGCGCTGCCTCACCACGTCGTCGCCGATGCGGTCGGTCCAGCGGCCCTTCCCAAAGTCCTGGTACTCGCGGACGCCCTGAGAGTGGACCGTGCCGTCGGCGTTGGTCTTCTGCCAGGTCCAGGTGTTGTCGGGCTGCCGGGTGGAGTCGATCCAGACGGTGCCGTCGTCGGTGGCGTTGCGTTCCCGGAGCGCTTGTCCCGGCCGGCCGTTCTCCAGCCGCTCGAAGTCGATGAACGAGTCGTCCCAGGTGCGGGAGTACAACGAGCCGCGGTTCTGCATGCGGATGCCCTCGGTGACCGTCCCGTCCGGGCCGGTGGCCTTCCACTCCCAGGTGCGGTGGCGGGGATCACCGTGCGACTCGATGCGGAGATCACCCCACGCGTCGCGCCGCCCCGTGATCTGCAGCTGGGTGTTCTTGTCCACCCACGACCCGGAGACGTCGTCGCGGCCGATGCCGCGCGCCGGGTTCTCGCCGAGGTACTCGCGCACGCCGACGCCCTGCGAGCGCATCGACAGGAGCTCGTCGCCGGCGGCGTTGGTGAACACGTCCTCGAAGCTGCCGTCGCCGGAGACATGGCGGGTGCCGGAGACCCCGCTCTTCGTGTCCAGCCAGGGCAGCTCGTACGAGTCGGCGGAACCGTTCCACTTCGGGGCCGGGGCCCACTGCGTGGCATCGTCGAGACTGCGGCCGACCTCGACGACGTTGCCGTTCTCCAGCTTGCGGGTCTCCCGGACGATCCGGCCGAACTGGTCGATGTCGCGCCAGCTGTGACCGGCGTGCGAGACGAGTCGGACACCTTTCAGCCGGGTGCCGTCGGCGGCGGTCTCGGTCCACTTGGACACCGTGAACATGGAGTCCCCGGTGACGAAGTTCCCGTAGAGCCCGTCGAACCGGCCGGCGCCCGTACGCGTCTGCCAGAGGGCCGCGGGCATGCGCTGGTCGGAGAGGCGTACGACGTGCAGGGTGCCGCCGTCCGCGAGGTGCTCGATGACGTCGATCGGCTTGTTGGCCGGGCCGACGGCGGAGTGCAGCTCGGGGTTCACCCGCATGCCCGCGGGGCTCTCACCGGGCAGGACGGGGTGCTCCAGGTACTGGCGGGAGCCGTGGTAGCCGTCCAGCGGCCATATGTTGCCGCGCTGGTGGGCGACGGTCCGCTGCCCGGTGACCGGGTCGATGTAGGTGTCCTTGAAACCGATGTGGTTCCAGGACCACTCGCGGGTCCCCGACAGCACCTCGGTGCCGCCGGAGTCGAAGCGCGTCCACTTCCAGTCGCCCGCCGCGCCCTTCTCCGCCCGGATCAGACCGCCGTCGATGGCCTTGGTATATGTCCGTACGTCGAGGACGTCCACCGGGGCCCAGCGGTAGGAGAGCGTGTCGTGGATGGTTCTGCGGTCGCTGTCCCAGATCCGCTCGCCGGCCCGCACCTTGGTCCCTGCCGGGTCGAACTCGGTCCAGCGGGCCCGGCCGACCCGGTCCAGGTCGATGTGGAGGACGTTGCCGTTGCCGAGTACCTCGCGTTCGAAGAGGGTCGCGTTGCCCTCGCCGGTCAGTTTGAACCGGCCGGTTCCCGACATCTCCATCTTGGCTGTGGAGAAGCGCCCGGTGAGCGGGGTGCCTGACGCGTCGACTCGTACGGCGGTGCTCGTGGCGTGGTCGATCTTCCAGTACTCGCCGTTGGCCCTTCCGCCCTTGATCCGTACGGCGATCGTCTCCTCCAGCAGCGTGCCGGTGCGGTTGAAGACGGCCCGCTCCATCGGTTGGGCCGCCTTGCCGGTGGGGACCAGGGCGATCCCGCCGTCGTCCAGGAGCTCGGGGCGCACCCCGGGGAGCGGTCGGTCGGCCGAGTCCAGCACCTGCGGTACGCCGCCGGGAGCGTCGGCGTCGAATCGGAGGACACCTCGGTCGCCGGGCAACCGTACGTCCCGCAGGGTGTGCACGCCTTCGGGGCCGTAGTGCCAGCTCGTGGTGGACGCGGCATCGGTGACGGTGAAACCGCCGCGCGGGTTCGGCGCTGTCGTGAAGAGTCCGTCGGCCGGGCGTGCGCCCACGAAGTCGAGCGAACTCGGGGTCCACGGTCCTCCGTCCGCCGAGCGGCCGGTGATCCCGAGCTTCAGCCCGTCCAGGTCGCCCGGGCCGCCCCGCAGGAACATCTCCTGGTAGACCAGCCAGCGATTCGCGTCGAAGCCCAGCGTCACGTCCAAGGGGTTGTGATGCACGAGGTAGCGGCTGCCGCCGGGCCCGCCGTGCGGTGTCGGCGTGACGGTGAAGTCGCCGAGGACGCGGCCTGCCGGGGGCACGGCCTGAAGGTCGTCGAGGCGGGTCGCGAGCGGCAGGTTCAGATAGTCGCCGAGGGTGGTGACGGCCTGCTGCCGCAGCGCCTGACGGGCCTGTGCGGTCATCTCCCGCAGTTGGCCGCCCAGCAACTCCGGGCGCAGACCGAACCGGTCGAGCGACACGGCCGCGTCGTCGGCCAGCCGCTGGATCCCGGGCAGGTCCAGCCCCTGGAAGGCGTGCGAGTCGGGCGCGGCGTGCAGGAAGTCCATGGCTCCGGCGATGTCGGCCATGTTCGCCGGGGCGCCCTCCGGCGCCGTACGCAGGGCCGAGGCCTCATCGAGCGTACGGTCGAACATGTTTGCGAGGTCGACGGTGTCCAGGGCGTCGTCCATGACGTCGTTCTCGGGGATGGAGTCGAGCGGGAAGCGTTCGCCCAGGTCGCCGCCGAAGTCGCCGAGTTCGTCGAGCCGGACGGGCGGGGTGTCGGGCCCTGCGCCCTCGGTGAAGCGGAGGAAGCCGGAGCCGTCCGGGTCGGGCAGGTCGCGGAAGGCGAGGCGGCCGGTGTGGTCGAAGTGGAAGCGTGAGCCGGTGATGGTGTCGGTGAGGGTGAAGCCGCTGGGCAGGCGTTCGGCGAGCGTGCCAGTCGTCGAGGTGAACCGGACGGAGCCGGCGGCACCGGAGGGGACCAGCAGATCGACCGCGATCCGCCCTGTGCCGTCCGCTCCGGGAACGACCTTCACATTGAGCCGTATGCCCTCGGGCAGTCCGTCGACGCTGAGAACGGTCTCCCGCCCGAGGAAGCGGCCGTCCGGCCCGAGCGTGAACCGGGTGGTGCCGGTCGGGTCGATGACGGCGAATATGCCGCTGTCGTCGAGCAGTTCGACCCTGAAGTCCGATGCGCGCACCGGTCCGGTCCCGCCGGGCGTGCGGTCGATAAGTTCGAGCCGGTACGAGCCCTGCGGTGCCTCGTCGGTCGCCGGGAGGCGTGTCACCCGCAGGTCGAGGTCCGCCAGTTCGTCCACGCCGGACAGCGGCACGTGGAACGGTTCGTCCGCACCCAGGGGCCCGCTGTCCATCCGCCTGAGGTTGTCGAGGCGCGCCTGGAGGGCAGCCTCCAGTTCGGGGTCCGACACGTCGCCGATTTCCGAGAGTGCGTCGGTGCGCGGTGATTCGGGACCCCAGACGCGGTTCAGTTCGTCGGGGGTCAAGGTTCGTACGTCCTGGACCAAGCTGTTCCAGAGGTCGTCGACGAGCTCGTGTTCCCCCGGGGCGAAATCGTCCAGTCCCGGGAGCGCGTCGGTGCGCGGTGTGTCCGGACCCGTCAGGCGGCCGAGGTCGTCAAGGGGGCCTCGCACGCCGCCCGCCTCGTCGAGCGTACGGTCGAAGATCCGTGCCACATCGCCCAGGTCGCCGGCGAAGTCGCCGAGTTCGTCGAGCCGGACCGGTGGGGTTCCGGGTGCCGCGTCCTCGGTGAAGCGGAGGAAGCCGGAGCCGTCGCGGGCGGGTACGTCCCGTATCGCGAGGCGGCCGTCGGCGTCGAAGTGGAAGCCGGCGCCGGTGACGGTGTCGGTGACCGTGAAGCCGTTCGGCAGCCGTCCGGCGAGTGAGCCGTCCAGCGGGCCCAGCCGGAAGGAACCGGTGAGGTTCGACGGCCCGGTCAGTTCGAGGACCCTGGTCGTGGTGCCGCCTGTTCCCGGGGTGATCGTCACCCTGACGCCCAGGCCCGAGGGGCCGTCGAGACCCGGGAGCGTGAGCGGTAGCTCCTGTTGCCGCAGAGCCCCGCCGGGCTCGAACCGCCACATCGCCGTGAGCCCTCCCGTGTCCGGCATGGGCACCCGCACGGTCAGCTCGCTCAGGGTGCCGGTCGCGTCCCGGACCGGCGTGAGCGTCGCACCCTGGACGGGCACCCCGTCCGGGCCGAACACCCTCGGCATCGGGTTCAGGGCGTCGTCGGTGAAGCGCAGCGCCAGGTCGGTGCCGGTCAGCGGCAGTTCTCGGTACTCCAGCTGCCCCAGCGCGTCGAGCTGCCAGCGCATACCGCCCTGCGGACCCGAGATGCTCAGCCCGCCGCCCTCGCGGAGGGTCACCGTCACGTTCTCCAGCCGCGCCGGACCGCCGGGGGCGCCGAAGTCCACCACGTCGATCCGGAAGGACGCCGGCGCGAGATCGGTCGCCGGGAACTCCGTGACCCGCAGCCGCAGATTCGTCAACTCGTCCGCTCCGGACAGGGCCATGCCGTCGAACCGGGACGGATTCACCGGCGTCGGCGCGCCGTCGGTCACGCTTGCCCCGAACCGGGCGTCGAGACCGGAGGGCTCCGGCATCAGGTTCGTACGCGGCAGATCCGGCAGCGCGAGGCGGTTCACCGTGCCCAGTTCACCGAGGTCGCCGAGTTCACTGAGTCTGGCGAGGTCACCGACTTCGCCGAGGTTGTCCAGCGTCGTCAGCGGGCCCGCGCTCGTGTCCGGCACCGTCGACCCGGACACGTCCAGCCGTATCGGCGTCGTCCCCTCCGCCGGAAGGTCCACGATCCGTCCGCCCCGGTCGAGGACGAACCGCCCCCCGGTCGCCGTCTCGGTCACCGAGTACCCGCCGGGCAGCCGCTGGGCCAGATCCCCGTCCAGTCGTACGACACTGAAGGCGCCGTCACTGAAGGCGCCGTCGCCCAGCCCCGGTACGGTCAGCCGGTACGCCGCCGACTGCGCGCCGCCCGGCAGTTGTGTGAACGTCGTGGTCAGCCGGGACCCGGTCAGTGGCCCGCCGACGGGGCCGGACAGGGTCAGCTGCTCGGACAGCCGCGTACCGTCCAGGTCGAACCGGCCGATCCAGGCGCCGTCGAGGGACTGCACCCGCACACCGGTGACCACGCCCAGCGCGCCCCTGACCGGCTCGATCGTCGCACCGCCGGGCAGCGGCACTCCGTCCTGCCCGACGATCCGGGGCAGGGACCCCGGCCCCGCGTCTGCGTCGAAGCGGACGAAGCCGTCGCCGATCGGGAGCCGCACATCAGTGAACTGGAGGACGTCGTCGGCGGTGAACACGAGCCGGATGTCCCCGGCCTGGCCGGTGAACATGAACCCGCCGTCGTCCAGCGGTGTGCGCTGCCACTCCATCCGGGAGCCGGTCACCCCGGCGAACTCCTGCGGGTCCACCAGCACGGTCTCGGTGCGGGGCGCGGGCGCGTCGAAGCGGTCGAAGTGGAAGTCGTCCGACAGATAGCCGAGATCGTCCAGCTGGCTTCCGACCTCGTCCAGGGGGTCGGCCCCGTTCAGGGAGCCGATGTCGTCGAACGGCCTGGCCTCGCCCAGATCGAGCTGGTCCAGCAGCCGCAGCTGGTCGTCGAGGGACAGCCCCTGGAAGTCCAGGGCGCTGAGACCCGAGGTGCCCTCCCCGGCGCCCTTCAGATCCACCGCCAGCTCGGGCAGGGGGTTGTTGCCCCCGAAGTTGGGGTTCGGGATCCATTCCAGGAGGTTGTGCTGGGCGTCCATCCGGTACGCGCCACGGATGAACTCCGGGGCGATACCGCCGGGGAAGGCGATCTCGTTCTCCGAAGCCCAGCCCGATGCCCGCCAGGCGTCCGTGCCCATGGAGCGTTCGAAGGTCTTGCCGACGTCGATGCCGCCGGAGGCTTCGATCTCGAACTTGAAGATGCCGTCCCAGATGAGGTTCTTGTCGGTGGTGGTGCTGACGAACGCGGACGGCTGGCCGGTCCTGACCATGACGTCCAGGCTCGTCTCCAGGGGGTCGCGGACGGTGAACCCCTCGCTGAAGATCTGGTCGAGGGGGCGTTTGCCGCCGATGCGCCACAGCGTTTCGTCGGTCTCGCGCCACGCCGGCGCCGGAGTGATGGTCTGGATGTCGACGGAGCGGTCGGCGGCGAAGGCCAGCCGGTCCGGTTGGCGCGGCGCGGGCAGGACCACCTCGTCCATGCCCGTCCCCGGCAGCCGGGGGAGCGTGACCGATCCGGGATCGCCGAGGACCGTCGGACGGCCGTCGGCCCCGAATCGGGTGACGACACCCTCGGGGGTGGTGACCGTGAACACGCCGTCGACCATCTGCACCTTGACGTCGGGGACGATCCCGGCGTCCGACTTGAGCACCCAGGTGACGGTCGGCCCGGGCTCCATAGTGATCCACTGACCGGTGGGCCGCCCGAGGTCGTCCAGCAAGGGCAGTTCACCGGTGGGCAGTGTGGCCCCCGCGCCGTCGATGCGGGTCATCATCACGGTGATGTCCCGGCGGACCGTGTCCAGGTTCATCCCCAGCCGGTCGAACGCGATCCGGGACTGGTCGAAGTCGAGTCGCGCGGCGCTCAGATCCAGCTGGGCCTTGGCGCGGCTCAGCGGCGGTACGTCGGTCAGCTCGTCGAGTTCGCCGAGTCTGCGTCCGGCGGTGTCCAGCCGGAGTTGGGTGGACTGGGTGCGCACCCAGGTCTGGAAGCGTTCCGTGGCGAGCTTGCCGGTGGCTCCGCCGGTGACGATGTCCCGCAGGGTCAGCGGGGTGAAGGCGGGGCTCTTGGTGACCGGGGTGGTGAGGTCCGTCCGGACCGGTCCCAGGCCGAGCAGATCACGTGCGGCGCGGGAGCCGTCGGTGGTGTCGGGGATCAGCCTGGTGAGGTCGTCGAGCTTGATCCCGAGCTCGTCCAGACGGTCGGCGCCGGTCGTCGAGTTCCAGGTCGGGACGCGGGGGTCGGACGGTCCGAGGACGTCGACCTTCACCCCGTCCTTCAACTGCACCCGGACGTCCACCGGATCGGTCTTGCCGATACGCAGGACGACCCCGTCCGGAGTGACGTTCACCAGGTCGATCTCGCCGTCCAGGATCTGGCGGACCTGGAACTCGGTCAGACCGCCGAGCCTGCCGTCGAGGCTCAGGTCGGCCAGATCCGACAGCTCGTCGAGGGGCTTGAGCAGCCCGGTCCCGGTGCGCTCCACGCCCGTCAGTTCGTCGAGGTCCCGCAGCTGGTCGACCGCGTTGCGCGGCGGCAGCAGGGTGGTGGGGGAGCCGGGGGTGAGAGGGCCGCCGAACTCGTCCATTTGGTCGAACATGGTGAGCGTGGTACGCGGTCGAGGGGGCATCAGCTCGTCGCCCACCCGGACGGTCACGGGGTTCAGCACGCCGAGCCGCTGTCCGCCGGGGACCGTGCCGACCGGCAGCCCCACCGTGTCGAGGGTGTTGAGCCGGCCGCCCATGTCGTCGAGGCGGCCCGGCATACGGGGGGTGCCCGAGCCGGTCAGGGAGCTGAATCCGGGGGTACGGGGAGTCGTCACCGGCGTCACCGAGATCTCGGCCAGCTCGTCGAGGGTGTCGTTGAACTCCGGGGTCCCGGGCACGGCGAGCCTGTCGGTGTTCGTGCCGGTCACCGGGCGCAGACTTCCGCCCCGGTCGAGGTTGCGGCCCGTCAGGTTCGTGAGGTCCCCGGCCAGGGAGCCCGTCCTGCCGAGCGTACCGACGGTCCGCGGGGTGAGGTGCAGGCCGCGATCGATGAACCCCATGCGGAAGGCGCCCCGGTAGCCGAACCGGGCGATCTCGGAGTACCTCATGGGCAGGAGCGCCGTCATCGTGAGCCGGCCCAGGCTCATGACCGTGAAGACGCCGAGCCGTCCGGCCGTGTTGCCTCCGACGAACGCGGTCGACTCAACGAAGTCGCGGGTCAGCGCGGACCAGCCCTGCCGGAAGGTGCTCCGGGCGAATCCGCCCATGAACCGCAGGGCCGACCCCACCATCGCGGGCGTCTTGGACAGGACTCGGGGCAGCGCCATGAACCCGCTCGCGGTCCGGCTGCCGAGCCCGCTGCCGAACCGGACGAGGCCCTGTCCGGCCAGCGACAGGAGTCGGCCGGGGGAGGAGAACAGCATCCTGCCGCCCCGGAACAGCATGCGTCCGCTCGCGGAGAGGGCACCGCTGAGGGCCTTGGCGCCCGACGAGCCCAGCCGGAGCAGCCCACCGAGGGTGGTGAGACCCTTCGTCGACGGGAACAGGATGCCGAGGAAGGCGAGGCCCAGGCTGAGGGCGTTGCCGTTGCCCGTGGCGTAGTCGACGAGGGCCTTGGCGAAGAGCACCGCGCCCAGCGCGAAGGCCACCAGGCCCAGCGGGCCGCCGATGATGGCCGCGATGAGGGTGATGACCAGCGCGACGATCTCCAGGACCTTGAAGAACGTCGACACGAACCGCTTCCAGAAGCTCTTCTTCGGCTTCTTCACGGGCCTCGACACCAGCCGGGCCGCCTCGTGCAGCGCGTCCTCCAGGATCTTCGCCTCGGCCTGGATGGCGTCGATCTCGGCGTCGACCTCGTTGCGGGCGCGGGTCATCTCCGGATCGTTCTCGGGCAGCGGCTGACCGCCGACCCGCTCCAGCGCGGCGACGGTGTCCGCGGCGTTCTCGGCCCGGTCCTGAGAGTCCCCGAGGGCGCGCGCATAGCGGGCCGTGGCATTGGCCGCCATGTCGAAGGAGCGGTTGATGTTCGCCATGAACGTCTTGAGTTCGTCCTTGACGTAGGTGCGCAGGGCGTCGGCGGTCCGCCCCTCGAAGCCCCCGTCCTCGGCCTTGGTCAGCAGGGCGTCGAGGCCGCCGCTGACCCGCCCGGCCAGATCGCCGAGGTCGCGCAGTTCCTTGGTGATGTTCTCGACGACGCCAGGATTTCCCGTCACCGGATTGCCGGTGAATCCGACTCTGCTCCACTCGTCGGAGGTGGCCAACGATTCCTCCACGGTGTCCAGGACTTGGGGTCGGGCCGAGGCCGACAGCTCGCCCCGGCCGACCCGGCGCGCGAGGGTGCGCCGCGTACGGAAGGCAGACGTTCCCGGGTGGGCCGAGAGTTCAAGAAAGTGGCGCACGCCACAGTTCTGGCCGGTCGGAGCACTGTGGATGAAATCTCTTTGAACCATCCGGACCCGTGTCCTCGTCTACAGGGCGACTCGACGCCGACCTTGACGGTCAGCTCACGAAGACACGACTGCTTCGAAGAAAGGACGGGATGCATGGTCCGCGTTTCCTACGACTACGACCTGATGACCGTCCTCGCGCGCCACCTGTGGCACCTCCGCGACGAACTGGACGTCACCTCGCAGACGGACAAGACGTTCGCCGCAGGGGACATCGGCCCCCGCCGGGAGACGGCCGAGGCGCTGGAGGACTTCTACGGCGCCTGGAAGAAGTCGTTCGGTGAGGGCTGGCAGGTCATGACCGACCTCGGGAACCTCCTCGACAAGGCGGGCAAGGCCTTCTACGACCAGGACGCCTCCCACGCCGCCGGCGCGGCCCAGCAGGTCACCGCCCAGGTCCGCGACGAGGCCACCCGGCACAACGAGATACGCAAGCAGAAGCTGGACGGCAAGCTCCGCGCGGACCAGGCCAGAAGACTGGAGGCCGGCTACAAGACCCAGCAGGCGCGCCTGAAGAAGGAACAGGACGCCCTGGTCGAGAAGCGGCGGGAGATCGACGAACAGACCGCGGCCCAGCAGAAGCGACAGGAAGAGCTCAACAAGGAGCAGGACGAGCTCGCCAGGAAGCGGGAACCCCTGCTGAAGCAGCAGGACGAACTCCAGGCCAGACAGCAGCGGCTCTGGCAGGAGGAGAAGGAACTCCTCAAGCAGCGCGACGAGAAGCTCCAGGCCAAGCGGGACGAACTGCAGAAGGAGTATGAGGCACTCCGCAAGGACCAGGAGCCTCTGCTGAAGCAGCAGGAGGAACTCCAGCGCAAGCAGCAGCAACTCTGGGCGGACGAGAAGGCCCTCCGCGCGGAGCAGGACGCGGCCATGGAGAAGAAGGCCACCGCGCTCGAGCAGGAGCAGAAGGCCTACGACGGCAAGCAGGACGCCCTCCAGGAGAAGCAGGAAGCTCTCTGGAAGGAACGGGAAACGCTGCTGGGCAAGGGCGATGTCACCCAGGCCGAGCTCGACGCCTGGCAGCGGAAGCAGGACGCTCTGGACAAGGAGCGGGACGCCCTGTGGGAGTCCGAGGGCAAGGGGCTCGCCGAGCGTTGGGACGCGCTGGAGCAGGAACAGCGCGACCAGGAGAAGGCGTTCGACCCGCTCAATGAGCGGCAGAAGGAACTCGATGACGAGCGTGACGCGCTGAGCCGCGCTCAGGAGCCCCTCTCCGAGCGGCAGGACGGACTCCAGACCAAGCAGAAGGACCTCTGGGCCCTGGAGAAGTCCACCCAGGAGGAGGTCGAGGACGCCGTGGAGGAGAAGCAGGACGGCCTGGACGCCGAACGCGCCGACCTCCAGACGCGGCTGGACCCCCTGGACCAGGAGTCGAAGGACCTGCAGGACCGCCAGAAGGAGTTGTGGGACGACCAGTCGGACACCGACAAGGCGCAGACCGCGCTGACCGAGGAGGAGAAGCCCGTCCAGCAACGGCAGCAGGACCTCCAGGACAGCTTCGCCGAGGAGCACGACAAGCTGCGCGAATGGGATCCGGATCGCGACGACGACGTCGGCCGGCTCAGGGGAATGCGCGGTCAGCTGGACGATCTGCCCGACGAGGCGTTCGTGCCCAACGGCTACACCATCGAGGACGCCAACAGCACCACCACGGTGTCGTACCAGCTCGACGAGAACGGTGAGATCAAGGTCGACAAGAACGGCGACCCCGTCGAGACGACGACCACCGTCACCAACAAGAACACGGGGCTGAGCTACTCCGAGACGTACCACCCGCTGACGCGGGACGGCGACTCCGTGACGACGATCCGCAGCTCCGACGGTTCCGTCACCAAGATCTACATGGATTCCTCGCCCGAGGGATCGCCCGACGGGTGGATGAAGCGCTACGTCACCGACGAGACCGGCCAGGACACGCTCCAGATCTGGACCAAGCGGCCGGACGGCGACTGGGAGCTGACCATGGACAAGGAGACCTACCTCAACTCCGAGGCCGGCCAGGAGGATGCCCAACAGCGGCTGGACAGGCCCCCCGCGTATCTCACGGTGGAGAACCCGCTCGTCGACGGGGATGGTCGCCCGTCCGGCTCCTCCGCCCCGGGACAGACGACCACGGTGCAGGAGGGCGTCACCCGGACCGACTACACGGGCTCCGACGGTTCCCTCACCAAGGTCGTTACCAACGAGAACACGGGAACCCGCTTCGTGGCCGACGCGAGCAACGAGATCCAGGAGATCTGGCAGCGCGCCGAGGACGGGACCTGGTACCTGAGGGAGTCCATCACACAGCACGAACGCACCAGCGCCGAACCGCCCCTCGGAACACTCGGCGAGAACTGGCGCTGACCCCCACCGTGGGGCGACGCCCCACCCCCGAAGCTCCCTGCGCGCGCTTTCCCGGCGCCGCCGGGCCCCTCGCGCACCGAACGACCGGTGCGCGCCCACGCAACAGAAAACGAGGTGCACCATGCCCAAGAACGTCATCGACGACGAGGAAATCGAAAGCACCGCCAAGAAGCTCGACTCCGCCGTCAGCGACACCCTGGTTCCCCAGCTGTCCTCGCTGCAGGCCGACGTCGAGAACCTCCTCCAGGGCGGCCTGCTGCTGACGGCGACCAGCCCGAAGATGCAGACCTCCTACGCCAACTTCAACAAGTCCTTGACCGAGGCCGTGAACAACATCACCCAGTTCTCCAAGCAGTTCCGGGACGTCTGCAACGCCGTCAACAACCTCGACACGCAGATCGCCGGCGGCATCCCCACCTGAGCCCGGTCCACCCGAGCCGGATGCCGACCCAGACCCCCCTCTGGTCGGCATCCATCCCGCAGGGGCGCCGGTTCCTCCCCCGGACCGGCGCCCCTGCCTGTGTGTTCTTCCGAATGCCGACGCGGGCGGGGATGCGGGAGCTGTCGATCAGCTGTCGGATCTGTCCGTCATCCAACGGCAAGATGTAGTTCTCATCGGTAACCTCAGGTTCTTCTCAGGAAGTCTTGAATCTTCCAGAACCACTCATAGACTCCGAGCGGAACCTCACCTTCCACCCATGAATCGTGAGGCCAACCGGGTACCCGTGCTCAGCCCTGCCCAGCCAACGCCGCAGCCGCGGCGCCCGACCGGACCGGCACAGAAGATCCATGCCGGCCCTGGGGGAATCTATGAGAACGCCCATGCCCAGTGCTGCCGCGCCCAGGAGCGCTCCTGACGCCGGCGAAGAGACGCCTTCCGGCGATGCGAGACCTTCCGGCGACGCGAGCCCCTCCGCCGACGGATCCATCCGCAGGCTCTACGAAGAACACCACGGTCCGCTGCTGCGCTACGTTTCGAGCCTGATACGCGGCGACCGACAGCGCGCCGAGGACTTCGTCCAGGAAACCCTGGTGCGCGCCTGGTTGAGCACGGCCAACCAGCCGCCGGACTGGTCGCCGTCCCGGGCCTGGCTCATGAGGGTGGCGCACAATCTGGTGATCGACTGGTCCCGGCGCGAGCGGGCACACCCCGAGTTCCAGCACGAACACACCCTGGAGAAGCACGTCGAACCCGTGGACCCGATGAGCCAGGCCGTCCAGCGCCGCTTCATGGTCCACGCCCTCTCCCGGCTCTCGCATCCCCACCGCGAAGTGCTCTTCTACGTCTACGTCCTCGGCTGCAGCGGTCCAGACGCCGCCGACGCCCTGGGCATTCCGCCGGGAACGGTGAAGTCCCGGACCCATCACGCGATACGGGAGCTGCGCCGCCGGCACCCGGAGCACGCGCTGGCGGCGGCATGACCGGGGCGGCCGCGACGAGCCCCGACCTGACCACCGCCGTCCCGGCCACTTCCGTCGTTCCCGGCGTGCTCACCCCCGACCCGACGCACGGCTCCGTCATCGCGCTGGGGAAGCCCAACGACTCCCTGCTCACGGTCATCATCGTGGCCGTGGTCGTCCTGCTGCTGCTCTTTCTGCTGCTGCGGCACGTGATCCGCAAGCGGGGCGGCTGGCGGCGCTTCCGGCGTTGCGTCGGCCGTGAACTGACCCTGACCCGGCGGGCGTTCGGTGAACCGCTGCGCGCCTACCGGCGCCACCGTCGCGGCGTACGAGCCCTGGCCCGTCAACTGTCCGACCCCCGAGGCGGCCTGCTCGTACGACGGCTGCTGGACGCGGCAGCGGCGGCCCTGGCCGACGCGCCGGGAGCCGTTCCCCATGCCGTGCGGACGGAACCCGGACTCGCCGCCGTGCAGATCGCCGCCCGCCCACTGCCCGAACCGCCCGTCCCCTGGGAGACATCCGACGAGGCCGGCCCCCAGTGCTGGGAGCTTCCCCTGGCGGAGGCGGACGGGCTGTCGCAGGGCCGGCCCCGCACCGGTGCGCACCTCCGTCCGCTACCGGTCGCCATTGGCATGGCGGACGACGCCTGCGTCCACCTCGATCTGGCCGCCGGACCACGGCTGATCACCGTCGAGGGCGACGCCGCCGCCCGGGGCCGGCTGCTCCAGGCGCTGGCCGCACAGCTGGACCGGCCCGGCAGCGGGGCCTCGGTCACCGTCACTGACGGGGTTCATCCGCAGTACCGGGGGCAGCGGCTCGACGCCCTGCTGCGCGACCTGGAAGAGGCGGCCGAGGAGCACCGGGACACCGAAGGCGCCGGTGAGTTCGACGAGTCCGGTCGCGCCGCCACGACCGTGGTCGTCTGCGCCGCCCCCGGCCCGGAACAGGCGCGGCGGCTGAGCGCCCTCGCCGCCTCGGGCGTCGTCGTCTGCCTGATCGACGGCCGGGTGGCGGGGCACAGCTGGGCCCTGCGGGTCGACGGACGCGGCCGGGTGACCGCGCCCGAGCTGGAGCTGGACGCGGACTCGGCTCCGCTGGGCGGAGCCGTCGCCGCCGCCGTCCGGGCGGACCGCCGTCGGCTGCGCCGCGAGTCGGCCCCGCGCCGGGGCGCACCCACTCAGCAGCGGCCCCGCACCCGGGAACGTCAGCCGCGGGAACTCGAGGAAATCCGGCAACTCGAGGAAACCCAGGCGCTCGAGGAAGCCGAGGTTCTCCAGGAGGAGCCACCGAGGTCCCCCCTCCAGGCCACGGCCCCCGCCCGGACCACCACCGGATCCGACCTGCTCGCGGAACCGGCCGCCGCCCGGGACCGCACCACCGCTGCGTCCTCCGGCACACGAGAGGACTGACGCCTGTCGGGGGCCCCGAGCCCCGCGACCGGCCCCGGCCCGCCACGCCGCACCCGAACCGCCCACCCCCGAGCCACCCTCAAGGAGGAGAAGTGAAACTCCTCATCACCACGGTCGCCGTCGGCGACGCCACCGGCCGCCAGGACGTGCTGTTGAGCGCGTCCGGAAACACCCCCGTCGAGGACGTCGCCGCACATCTGGCCCAGCTGCGCGCCGGTGACACCGACGAGACCGGAACCCCGCCCGCCGCACCGGGACCGGTGCCGGCCTGCTACCTGGGCGAGGAACCCCTCGCCCCGGGCACCCCGCTGGGCGCCACCCGCCTGATGGACGGCAGCGTCGTCGCCCTCGGCGCGCCGCAGCCGCCCCCCGCCACCGCCTACGGCCCCGAACGCGACGCCATGCCGCAACCGCACCGGGCGGACCACGCACCGGTGGTCGAACTCCAGGTGGTGGGTGGCCCGGACGCCGGACGGGTCCACCCGCTCGGCCTCGGCACCCACGGCATCGGCCCGCTGGCGGACGCGGCCGTCCCGCTCGACGGCCGGGGCATGCCGGGCGAGGGCATCCGGGTGACCGTACGCCCGGACGGTTCGGCCATCGTGGAGCTGCCCGAGGGCGGCCCGGCGCGGCTGTCCGTGCCGGAGCCGCCGGAACACCGGGGCAGGCCCAACACCCCGTTGCTGCCGCTCGCGGAGCAGGACGAGGAGGACGAGCCGGAGGAGGCCCCCGACTCGACCGCGGAGCTCCCCGACGGCTGGGTGCTCTGGCCCGTCGACGCGGAACTGTCCGTCGGCGAGTACCTGCTGCGGCTGACCGAACCGACGTCCAGGGACGCCGCCGTGGTGCCGTCCGAGGGCGGAGGCGGCCTGGACTACAACCGGCCGCCGCGCATGCTGCCGCATCTGGCGCCCGAGCGGTTCCGGCTGCCCGGACCGCCCGATCCCCCCGGACGCAGGCCGATTCCGCTGCTCGTGGCCCTCGCCCCGATGGTCTTCGGCGTCAGCATGATGTTCTTCCTGAACTCGTACTTCTATCTGATCTTCATGTTCCTGTCGCCGGTGCTGATAGCCGCGAACTACGTCAGCGGACGGCGGCAGGCCCGCAAGGACTACGAGGAGAAGTCGAGAATCTACCGGCAGCGCCGCGCCTCGCTGGAGGAGGACGTCCGGCAGAAGGTCGCCACCGAACGGCGGTTGCGTACCGAGAGCGCGCCCGACCCGGCGGTGGCCGGACTGTGGGCGGTCGGCCCCGGCCGTCGGCTGTGGGAACGGCGCCGCGGCGACCCGGACCACCTGGCCCTGCGCATCGGCACCGCCCCGCAGCCGTCCCTGCTCGGCATCGACGACACCGCCCGCGAGGACAACCACACCGCCGTCCACTGGACGATCCCGGACGCCCCGGTCGGCGTCGACCTGGTCGAGAGCGGTGTGGTGGGTCTGGCCGGCGCGACCGGCCCGGTCCAGGCCCTGGCCCGGTGGATGACGGCCCAGGCCGCCGTCCTGCACACCCCGCGCGACCTGCGGATCGTCGTCCTCACCGACAAGGCCTCGCAGGACTCCTGGCACTGGGCGCGCTGGCTGCCGCACTCCCGTGACGGTCTGCCCGGCACCCGCGGCGGCGCCGTCACCCTGATCGGCAACGACCCGGAGACGGTGGCCAACCGGGTGGCCGAACTCGTCTCCACCCTGCGCACCCGCCAGCGGGCGGCCGAGTCCACCATGAGCAAGGCACTGCTGAGCGAACCGGACGTCCTGGTGGTGATGGACGGCGCCCGGCGCCTGCGTGACGTACCCGGTGTGGTCTCGATCCTCAAGGAAGGCCCGGCCGTCCGGATCTTCCCGCTCTGCCTGGACCAGGAGGAACGGCTCCTGCCGGAGGAGTGCACCGCCGTGGTCCGCCACGAGAGCCACCGGCTGACCCTGTGCCGCACCGGACAGCCCGACGTCCCCGACATCCGGCCGGACCTGGTCGAGCCGGACTGGTGCGAGCGCGTGGCCCGGGGCATCGCCCCGATCCGCGACGTCACCCCGGACGCCTCCGAGGGCCTGCCCGCCAAGGTGGGGCTGCTGGAACTCCTCGGCCTGCCGCAGCCGAGCGCCGAGCAGGTCGCCGCCCGCTGGGCACAGCGGCCGGCGTCCACCGGCGTCCTGCTGGGCGCCGGCTACGACGGACCGGTCGCCTTCGACCTGGTGAAGGACGGCCCGCACGGCCTGGTCGCGGGGACCACCGGATCCGGCAAGTCCGAACTGCTGCAGACCTTCGTGGCCGCGCTCGCCGCGGTCAACCGCCCGGACGAGCTGACCTTCGTCCTGGTCGACTACAAGGGCGGCAGTGCCTTCAAGGACTGCGTGGACCTGCCGCACACCCTCGGCATGGTCACCGACCTCGACAGCCATCTGGTGCAGCGCGCGCTGACCTCGCTGCAGGCCGAACTGACCCGCCGCGAGCACATCCTGGCCGATGCCGGGGCCAAGGACCTGCCCGAGTACCAGGGCATGCGCCGCCGGAACCCCGAGCTGGTGCCCGTGCCCCGGCTGGTGATCATCATCGACGAGTTCGCCACCCTCTACCGGGAGATCCCGGACTTCATCCCCGGCCTGGTGAGCATCGCCCAGCGCGGCCGTTCCCTGGGCATCCATCTGATCCTGGCCACCCAGCGCCCGGCCGGCGTGGTCAACTCCGACATCCGGGCCAACACGAATCTGCGGATCGCGCTGCGGGTCACGGACCCCTCGGAGAGCCAGGACGTCATCGACACCAAGGACGCCGTCAGCATCTCCGCGGCCACCCCCGGCCGCGCCCTCGCCCGCCTCGGCCACGGCACCGTCGTACCCTTCCAGACCGCCTACGCCGGCACCCCCCTGCCCGGCGTGAAGCCCTCCCTGGAGTCCAGGGAGCAGCAGCCCGTGGAGGAGTCCCGCATATGGGGCACCGAACTCCACTGGCAGCGCCTCGGCCGCGCCGTAGGCCTGCCCGGCACGGCCGAGTCGGAGCCCGGTGGGGAGACCGCGGCGGACATGGCGGTCGACGACGTCCCCACCGACCTCAACGCGCTGGTGGAGGCGCTGTCCGAGGCGGCGGAGCTCGCTGGGTGCGCCCCCCAGCCCAGCCCCTGGCTGCCGGCCCTCGGCACGGACGTCCTGATCGACGACCTGCCGCAGCCCGAGGAGTCCGGCCGCGCCCGCCTCGCCCCGGTGTCGTGGGGCCTGTCGGACCTGCCCGAAGCACAGGCACAGCTGCCTGTCCGCCTGGACTTCGCCGAGTTCGGACATCTGTACGTCATCGGAATCCCGCGCTCCGGCCGCTCCCAGGTGCTGCGCACCATGGCCGGAGCCCTGGCCCAAGGCCATTCCAGCGCCGACGTCCACCTCTACGGCATCGACTTCGCCGGTGGCGCGCTGACGGCGTTGGGCGTGCTCCCGCACTGCGGCGCCGTGGTGCCCCGTGGTGACATCGAGCGGCTGGAACGGCTGTTCGCCAGACTCGACGCGGAACTGGAACGGCGACAGGAACGCCTCACCGAGCACCACGCGAGCAACCTCACCGAGCTGCGCGAGATCGTCGGTGCCGGTGCCCGCCCGCCGCACATCATGCTGTTCATCGACGGCTGGGACGCGCTGATCGAGGCCGTCGCCGACCACAACGGCGGCCGCCTGGTGGAGCTGCTCAACCGGCTGCTGAGAGAAGGCGCCGCTGCGGGCCTGCATGTCGTCGCCACCTCCGAACGCGCCCTGCTGTCCGGACGGGCCACCGCGCTCAACGACAACAAGCTGCTGCTGCGCCTGAACGACCGGACCGACTACCACGCCGTCGGCAAGCGCTCGCGCGACATCCCCGACGTCATCCAGCCCGGCCGGGGCTGGACCTCCGACGGAGGCACCGAGATCCAGGTGGCGCTGCTCGCACCCGGCGTCGGCGGGCAGGAGCAGGCCGAGGCGCTGCGCCGGATCGGCGCCGAGGCGACCCGGCGCGACGCCGGACTCCCCACGGACCGCAGGCCCGCCCGCATCGGCACGCTGCCGGTGAAGGTGACCTTCACGGACGCGTACGAGAAGGTGGGGGAGGAGTTCCGCCGGCCGATGTGGGGCCTGCTGGGCCTCGGGGGCGACGCGGTGTCACCCGTGGGGGTGGACCTCGCGGACACCTCACCGGCCTTCGCCGTCGTCGGCCCTCCCGGCTCCGGACGAAGCACCACCCTGGCCTCACTGGCCGTCTCGCTGCTCGCCTCCGGCACCCGGCTGGTGATCCTCGCTCCCCGTGAATCGCCGCTGCGTGCCCTCGGAAACCATCCGGGAGTACGGCTGATCACCGCGACGGAGCCCACGGTCGAGGAGTTCACCGAGGCCCTGGAGGCCAGCAGCGGTCCGCGGGTGGTCGTCGTGGACGACGCCGACCTGTTCGTCCTGCCGGACATCGACAAGAACCTGCGCTCCCTGGCCCAGTCCGGCAGGGACCACGGCATCGGTGTCGTCATCGCCGCCACCGCGGAGACCATGACAGGAGCGATGGGCTGGCTCAGCGCCCTGAAGCGGCACCGCAAGGGCGTCCTCCTCGGCCCGCAGAGCGTGCTGGAGGGCGACTTCATCGGCGCCCGCCTGTCCCACGCCCACCTGCGCGGCCGCAAGCCCGGCCGGGCCCTCACCGTCGACCCGCGCTCCGGAGAACTGATCAACGTGCAGATCCCGGAGACCGTGCTCGACGGCTCGGACGGAGCGCCCTGACGCCCATCCGTCGCTCCGGTACGCCGCTCCGCACCGCCGATGACGCCGGTGCGGAGCGGCGGCCGACGGGTCGGGCGTCCGGCACAGTCAGTGGGCCGAGACCTGTGCGCGGCGCACATGGCTGCCCCCCGGAAGTTGTCTAAGGTGCCGCCACCCTCGATGCGAGGGGTGAGCGTAGCCGTGGCGAGGCCCCTGGAGGACAGTCGATGAGCGTGATACGAGGAGCGGTGCCAGGTGCAGAAGCAGGCCCTCGTGCGCAGCGCAGCGTCGGGCTGATCCGAATCATGGCCTGACAAGCACCGGGGGCCAGGTCCCGGCGGCCTCCCTCGGCGACCATGCCCAGCCCACCGGTCTGCTCGCCCTCGGCACCCTCGACCACCCCGACAACTCCCCGCCGTGGGCGCACTTGGCCGCCGTTGCCGGGTTGCGGCCGAGGTGGGTTGGCGGCGGTTGCCGGCTGAAGGGCGCCGAGGACGTTCCTGTGGGTGACGATGAGCACCGGCACCGACGGCTTCAAGCCTGAACGAGTGCGGTGATGCGGGTGGTGCCGCACCGCTTCGGTGGCGAGAAAACCAGTCGCGCCGCGTGAGGTGAGCCGTTAACTTCCCCCCGATCGCGGCGAGTACGAGCTGCGACCGCGAAGGGAGCCAGGCATGGAGATCGAGCGCGCGCGGACCGACCGTTTGGGCTTACTGCTCGACCAGTTCGACAAAGCCAGGGAGGCGGCCCAGGTGCGGCTGACGGGGCTCAGCGACGAGGAGTACCTGTGGGAGCCGGTGCCCGGTTGCTGGTCGATGCGGCGCCGGGGCGAGGCGGTGACGCCCAGGGCGTTCGGGCCGGGCGAGTGGGTGCTCGACTTGGGTGCCCCGGACATCCCGGCCAGCGAGTACGCCGAGGTTGCCCGGCAGGCCGCCGACGGCATGACCGTCGCCAAGATTGCCGAGGACTGGAGCGTGAGCGTCGAGCGGGTCGAGCAGGTCCTCGCCCACACCGGTGAGCCGGAGCCCGACGAAACGTCGGTCACGACCATCGCGTGGCGGCTGGGACACCTGCACTACCAATTCGCGGGCGAATGGGAGTGGACCTTCGGTGAGCGGCGGCGGGACCCCAAACAGCTGGTCGACTTCACCCCCTCCGCCGCCTTGGCACTCGAGCAATTCTGGGCGGTGATCGACCGCTGGCGCGACAGCGTGGCTGCCGTCACCGAGGAGCAGCTCGACACGGTCGGCTTCTCCCAGTACCCGTACGGCTCCGCCCCCGACGACCCGTATGTCTCGGTGCTGTGGGGGTCCAACCTCGAATTCATCCACCACATGGCCGAGATCGCGTTGCTCCGCGACCTGTGGCAGGCCCGCTTCACCACTCCCGGGTAGGCACGGGTGCGCGGCGACATCCCCGTCGCTGTCCTGCCGTATCTGAACTCGGCCCAGGCAGCCCACCCCGCGTACCGCCAGGTGGAGCTGCCCGGGCTGCGCGCGAGGGAGCGATGGAGCTGGGTCCCTATGCGAGCGCAAGGCCGCACTCTCACGCAAGGCCGCACTCTCACCGCCCCCCGGGACTGCCGTCGCAGCGTGGTGCCGAGCGCGCTGCGCTCGGAAACCGCACGCCACGGCACACGACGGCGGAAGATGTCTTCCCGCTCACCCCTGCCGCGGGCTCGGCTTGAGTACCGCGAAGACCGCACCGGCGGTGTCCGCCAGCCACGCGATCGTGCCGACTTCCGGTACGTCCTCCGCCGGCATCAGGACCGAGCCGCCGTTCTCCTCCGTCTTCCTGACGGTCTCGTCGGCGTCCGCGACCGCGAAGTACGGCACCCAGCTCGGCCCGCGACCGCCCTCCTGGAGCGCGGCCACCCCGCCGAAGGACGTGTCCTGCTGGTCCCCGTGCTCGAGGCTGAGCACCCGGTACGTCATTCCGGGCGCCTGCATCTCCTGCGAGCGCCAGCCGAACAGGCCGTGGTAGAAGCCGATCCCGGCCACCGGGTCGGGTACGTGGAGCTCCACCCACACCAGAGTGCCGTCCTCGGACGCCTTCTCCAGCCCTCCCTGCGTCGTGCCCGGCTGCAACACCGCGAACTGCGCCCCCTGCTGGTCGGTGAACTGGGCCATCCACCCCTCGCCCATGACCTGCATGGGCGCCACCCGCACCGTGCCGCCGCCCTGCTCGGCGGCCTTGGTCGTGGCCTGGACGTCATCGGTCCGGAAGTACACCGTCCAGGCGCTCGTCGCGCCCTCCTCGGTGAGCTGCCCCAGTGCGGCGACGGTCTTGCCGTCCTTCTGGAAGAACCCGTACCCGCCGGCCTCGGGCCCGGCAGAGAGGAACTGCCAGCCGAAGACGCCGCCGTAGAAGGCGGCCGCCCGGGTGGTGTCCGGACTGCCGAGGTCGATCCAGATGGGTGATCCGTGGGTGAAGTCTGTGCCGAGCATGCGCGCCCTCCATCGGCTCCGCGGGACCACCGCTCCGCGGCCCCGTATGACCCCGGCAACGATGCCCATGTCCGCCCGTCCCACCCTGGCACCCGGCGCGGCGGGCAGCCGGATTCACACTTTGGGGTGACGCGCAACCAGAAGCCAACTCGCAGGCGAGCAGGCGTCAGCGGTCCTTCAAGGCCTGACGAGCCGCCGACCGGAGAAGCCGCGCAACACCGAGTGCGTACCGGGGCCGTGAGGTCGCAAATTCGTTGGACAACGCGCACACCCATGGTGATCGTTGGCGGCATGGATCAGGAGCAGATCTGGGACGTCGATGCCGCCCAGCGCTATGACACGCCGGGCACAGGCATGTTCGCGCCGGAGGTCTTGGGGCCGACCGTAGACCGCCTCGCTGAACTCGCAGGCGACGGGCGGGCGCTCGAGTTCGCCATCGGAACCGGGCGCGTGGCCGTTCCGCTCGCGGAGCGAGGGGTCGCCGTGACCGGTATCGAGATGTCACTCCCGATGATCGACCGGCTGCGAACGAAGGCGGATGAAGCGACGATCCCATTGATCGTCGGTGACATGGCGACTGCCCTCGCCCCGGGCAAGTACACGCTCGTGTATCTCGTCTACAACACCATCTCCAACCTGCTCACCCAAGCCGAGCAGGTCGCGTGCTTCCGCAATGCAGCCCGCCACCTCACACCCGGCGGTCGGTTCGTGATCGAGCTCTGGGTGCCTGACCTGCGCAGGCTCCCACCGGGTCAGCAAGCGACGGTCTGGGGTTCCGAGCCCGGCTACATCGGCTTGGACACGTACGACGTTCTGCGGCAGCACGTCGTATCGCACCACTTCAGGTTCGATGAGAGCCGGCAAGCTCAGCTGTTCCGCAGCCCACACCGCTACATCTGGCCGGCCGAGCTCGACCTCATGGCTCAGTTGGCCGGGTTCGAGCTGGAGACCAGGCACGCGGACTGGACCGGATCCGACTTCACTGTCGAGTCGCGTTCCCACGTTTCCGTTTACCGGATCCCGCCGGATCAGTAGGCAGTTTCGTTTGGATCACCGGGCGGAGCAGAGACAAGGGCCCGGGCGTGTAGTCGGGCCCGAACGGTCGCCCGTAGATGCCGCGACATCGGGCAGCATTGCCGGATGTGGCCGTGTCCCACGCGCGTCAACACCGACGCCACTGGGCGGGTACGGGAGCAGGCGGTGGCGCTGTTGGCGTCGGGCACCGTGTTACAGCAACGAGCAGCGTGACGACGATCCCGCCGGCCACGACGAACAGCGTGGTGCGGATCCCGTCTGCGGTTGCGATCCGCAGGCGCTCGCCGGTGAGGTCATCGAGACCCGCGGTGGCTACCAGGACAAGGATGGCGAGGCCCACCGCGGCTCCGACCCCGGAGCCCGTGGAGGCGACCCCTGAGGCGATGCCCTGGTCCCGGTCCGACACTCCAGTCGCGGCGGTGATGAACATGGTGGTGAACACCACGCCGTCACCGATGCTGAGCGCCACGAGTCCTGGGATCAGTTCGACGTACGAGCCGTCCGGCGAGATCGCCAGGCCGAGCGCCACGGCGCCGACCGCCCCTATGCCAAGTGCGGCCACCAGCGTGGCTCTGAGTCCCATGCGCGTCACAATCTGGCCCGCCATCGTTGAGCCTGCCACCACCACCGCTGTGGGGATCAAGAATCCGGCGCCGGTTTGCAGGGCGTCGTAGCCGAGGATCTCTTGAAAGTAGAGCGACAGGAAGTAGAGAACAGAGCCGAAGGTCGCCATGAACATGAATGCGATGACGACGCCAGTGATGAGATTTCGGTTCGAGAGCAGCCGAGGGGGCATCAGAGGGTCGGAGCTGCGGCGCTCGATTACCGCGAAGGCTCCGACGAGTAGCAGACCGGCCACTGCGCTGATGAGAATGCCAGGCGAAAGCCAGCCCAGCCCGGGTCCTTGAACCAGAGCGAATACGAGCAAGGTGACGCCCAGAGTGACACTCAGCGCGCCAGGCAGATCGAACTTGCGGCCCTTCTCGCGTTCACCGTCGGGCGGAATCAGTACGAACGCAAGCAGCAGCGCCGGACCCGCCAAGGCGACGTTGACCAGGAAGACCGCTTCCCAGCCGAAAGCCCGAGTCAGTAGTCCACCGAGCAACACGCCGATCACAAGGCCGGCCGCGCCCGCACCGCCCCAGATACCCAACGCACGGTTGCGCACCTGACCTTCCGGGAACGTGGTGTTGACAAGCGCCAGAGTGGTGGGGAAAACCAAGGCTCCACCAAGTCCTTGAATCGCGCGGGCAGCGAGCAACACGCCCGGCCCGGTGGCGAGCCCACCCGCAAGTGACGCTCCGGCATAGAGAACAAGCCCGGTCGCCAGGATCCTGCGCCGCCCGAGCAGGTCCGCCGCACGACCGCCGAACAGCAGGAAGCCGGCCGAGGCCACCGAGTAAGCGCTGATCACCGTTTGGAGCGTTTGCGCTGAGTAGCCCAAATCGCGTGCGATGTCAGGCAGCGCCACCACCACGATGTACTGGTCCAGCGAGACGATCAGCATCGCGAAGGACAGCAGCGCCAGTGTCGCGGTCTCACGGTTCCAGCCAAGACTGCCCGGCGCTGATGAGGCTTCGGTAGATGGCAAGGCGGCACTCCTGATTGACCGAGCACGTACGTTCCTGCCCCGGCTTCGGACATTCGGCCGAGCGGGCACCTACCACTTCTGGGGCGGTGCCCAACGAGCACGAGCACCAAGACCATAAGGACCGTGGGTACCAGTTGAGTCAGCGACACCCCATGTGAACCAAATCGGCCACGCAGGTCCGTAGGGGCTCCGAGCGGTTCCAGCGCCTGCGCGGTCGCGGTGCGCGGCGGCGGCGGGCGTCGCTTCGTCGTCCGCCGCGAGCGCCGTCAGCTGATGTCGGACCCGTACACGTGGTCGACCGTCATCGTGATGAGCACCCTGCGGTCGGACACCATCACCGACCGATGCTCGGCGTCATCCCTTGACAACCCCCAGCGGGAGCAGACGGGCGACCAGCCGGGCCAGCCCCGCGCCTTCGGTGGCGATGGCGACCGCGTCGACGTCCTTGTAAGCGCCGGGTGCCTCTTCGGCCAGTCCCCGCCAGGAGGACGGTCGTACCGCGATGCCCTGCGACTCCAGCTCGCTGCGGAGTTCCTCACCGCGGACTCGGCGCAGTGCCTGGTGGCGGCTCCACACCCGCCCCGCGCCGTGGCAGGCCGACAGGAACGCGTCGTTCCCGGGGGTGCCGACCATCACGTACGAGGCGGTGCCCATGGTGCCCGGGACCAGTACGGGCTGTCCGGCGCCTGCAAGATCCTCCGGCAGGCTCGGGTCGCCGGGCGGCAGCGCCCGCGTCGCGCCCTTGCGGTGGACGCAGAGCCGGCGCTGCACGCCGTCCACCTCATGGGTTTCGATCTTCGCGGTGTTGTGGGAGATGTCGTACACCAGGTCCACGTCCACCCCCGCCGCGACGGCGAAGGCATGGCGTGCGGCCTCGGCGAGCAGCTGACGGTTGGCGCGCCCGTAGTTGGCGGCCGCTGCCATCGCCCCGAGATACGCACGGCCGGGCGGCGAGACGACCGGCACGCAGGCCAGCTGCCGGTCCGGGATACGGATGCCGTAGGCCCGCAGCGACTGGTCCATGACGCGGACGTGGTCGGTGCACACCTGGTGCCCCAGGCCCCGCGAGCCGCAGTGGATCATCACACAGACCTGGTCGGGCCGAAGGCCGAAGGCGGCCGCCGCCTCGGCGTCGTACACCCGCTCCACGGCCTGCACCTCCAGGAAGTGGTTGCCCGAGCCCAGGCTCCCCACCTGCTGAAGCCCCCGCTCCACCGCCCGCTGCCCGACCTGTGACGGATCGGCCCCGTCCAGCACTCCGTAGTCCTCGCAGCGCACCAGGTCGCGCGGCACACCGTGGCCGCTCTCGACCGCGTACCGGGCGCCGCCGACCAGCAGCTCCTCCATCTGCGGACGGCCCTTGAGCTTCCACAGCCCGCCGCGTCCCATGCCGCGCGGGATCGTGTCGCCGAGGATGTCCATCAGCGTCCGCATGTTCGGGGCCAGCGGATCACGCTCGATGTCGGCGGCGAGCAGCCGGACGCCGCAGGAGATGTCGAATCCCACCCCGCCCGGCGACACCACCCCGGCGTCGTCGATGTCCGTGGCGGCCACACCGCCGATCGGGAAGCCGTAACCCCAGTGCACGTCCGGCATGGCGAAGGAGGCCCGGACGATGCCGGGCAGCGTCGCCACGTTCGCCACCTGCTCCAGCGCCTTGTCCCCGGCGGCCTGCGGCAACAGGTCGCGCGTGGCGAAGACGACCCCGGGCACCCGCATCGGATCCTGCTGGTCGATACGGAAACGGAACGGGCCGTCCTGGACCAGCGTGATGTCCATACGTCGAGCGTACGTGCGACGCTGTCGCCGAAGCACCCGTTGGATCAGGGAAAGCCGTACCGCCCCCGCAGACGTACAAAACGGGCCGCCGTCAGCAGCCGCCCCTCGTCCAGCCCGCAAGCCGTGCGCCGGAACGACATGACCTCCTCATCGCCGCCGTGACCGATGGGCTGCACGAGGCGGCCCCCGAGCCGCAACTGTTCGATCAGCGGCGCGGGGACCTCGGGGAAAGCGGCGGACACGATGACGGCGTCGTACGGAGCACGGTCGGGCACGCCGCCGCTGCCGTCCCCGACCCGCAGTTCCACGTTCCGGATGCCCTGGCCTGCCAGGTTGCGCTCGGCCTGGGCAGCGACGTCCGGCCACATCTCGATGCTCACCACGTCGGCGGCCAACCGGGCGAGCAGCGCGGTCTGGAAGCCGAGACCGGTACCGACCTCCAGTACGTGCTCGTCCCCACCCAGCTCGAGGCTCTCGATCATCATGGCCGACAGCGACGGCTGCGTGGTCACCTGCTCATGACCGATCGATACGGGTACGTCGTCGTAGGCCGCAGCCGCACGGCCGCTGGGGACGAAATACTCTCGCGGCGTCGTACGCACGGCCTCGAGCAGACGTTCATCAGTGATCCCTGCCGCGCGGAGGGCCCGTACGAGATCCTCCGGAGTACGAGCAGGATCCCGCGAGTGCACTGGGGGGCGGACCGGGATCAGGCGTGATCGACCAGCTGCGAGAACCCCTGCTGGCGGGCGCAGTGCGCGCAGCAGAAGAACTGCCCGTCGCTCTGCAGCCCGTGACCGAGGATGCGGCACTGACAGTTCACGCACGTCGGGGCCATCCGTTGGGCCGCGCACTCGATGCTGTCGAAGACGTGGACGGCTCCCTGCGCCCGTACCTCGAACGACATCTCGTAGTCGTTGTTGCAGACCTCGCACACTGCCATGAAGGTTCACTCCTTGATGTACTGCGGTCATCGGGCCGCACTCGGCTCGCCCGGGCTCGGCTCCCGCTCGGAAAAGGTTGCTCGCGATCCGTCTTCCACGGGCCAGGAGTGCGGATGCGCTCCGTGCTCAGGGATCACACGGCTGGGGCGGCAGATGCCACCGTGCGCAGGGCTCAGGGCACTCATACGTCGAGCGGGCACTCACACGTCGAGCGGGCCCTCACACGTCGAGCGTCACGGAGCAGGTCCAGCCTTCGGGGCCGTGAGCGAAGTCCAGGTCGTGCAGCGTGACCGCCTTGGGAGCCGCGCCCGTCACGGGAAGTGATGAGGCGTCAGCCATATGCAGACAGGCTCGCAGACCGTCGGCCGTCTCGGTGAGCTCCACGTCGACCGGTACCTCGTCGGCGGTGTCGAGCCAGTACACGACCTCCTCCAGCAGGGCCACCAGCAGGTCCGCGTCACTGTCCGCCCGCACCACCACGTCCCGCCTGCGGACACCGGTCGCGCCCGCCCCCGACAGATCCAGGAACGACTCGCAGACACCCCGCACCGCGTGCGCCAGACACTCCTCGCGGGTCGGGGCCCACGCCTCCACCCGCAGGTCCGCGGTGTGCGGCACACCGCGGTGTCCGGCGCGCCGTGCGCCGTCTTCCGGATGCATCACCCAGCTCCCCGCCACGATTGCCTGCTCTGTACCTCCCATCGTCGCCCCTTCACCGGGATGTCACACTCGCCGCCCGGCAGGCCCTCTTGGACGGCGAAGACACCCCAGAACTGAGAGGAAAGCCAGTGAAGCTCGTCGTTTTCGGAGCGAATGGTCCGACCGGACGGCAGGTCGCCCAACAGGCCATCGCCGAAGGACACACGGTCACCGCCGTCACACGCCGGCCCGACGCCTTCCCGCTGGAGGACCCGCGCCTGCACGTGGTACGCGCGGACGTGCTCGATCCGGCTGCGGTCGAACGGGCCGTGGCCGGTCAGGACGCGATGATCTCGGCCCTCGGCGTCCCCTACAGCCGGGACCCCGTCACGGTGTACTCGGAAGGCATCACCCACATCACGCAGGCGATGACGAAACAGGGCGTCCGGCGCCTGGTCTGCGTGACGTCGACCGTGCTGTTCGGCGTCGCAGCGCCCGGGGAAGGCTTCTTCTTCCGCAAGGTGCTGGAGCCGTTCATCGTGCGCTTTCCCGGGCGCACGGTGTACGACGACATGCGGCGCATGGAGGAGATCGTGCGCGACTGCGACTGCGACCGCGACTGGACGGTCATCCGTCCCGCCGGTCTCTTCGACACGACCGCCGTCAGCGACTACCAGGTCGCCGACGCGCGCCTTCCCGGCCGGTTCACCTCGCGTGCGGATCTCGCGAACGCGCTGCTGCGCCGGGCAGTGGACGGCGGTCATGTGCGTACGTTCATCGATGTGCGCACCACGGAAGGGACACCGAGCCTCCTCGACCTTCTCCGGAAGGAGGCGGTCGGCGGCAGGAAGAAGGAGGCGGAAGCCGGCAGGAAGAAGGAGGCGGTCGGCGGCAAGAAGTAGGTGCGCCGACGCTGCTCAGAGGCCGTCCACTGAACGTCGGAACAGCCGAGGCAGACTGCCCGCCAGCGGCAGATGGATCCATCCCTCGATCTCGGCGGCGGTCCGGTCCTCGCCCTCGGGCAGCGCGGTGAGTCCGAGCGCGGCGGCCCGCGCCACCAGTGCCGCGATCAGCGCGTCGAAGGCGTGCTCGCTGCGGTCGTACAGCTCCCGGACGCCCGGATCGCACCGGAGCTGCGGTACCGCACCCAGCAGGACCTCCATGGAGCGTGGGCTGCCGAGACCCCAGCGGAGCCGGGCAGCGGCGGGGTAGACCTCCACGACGCTGCCCGCGCCTGTCCGCTCCACCTCCAGCCCCCGGGCGGCGAGCGCGTCGGCAAGGTGCGCCCAGCGGGCGGTGGTGGCGCCGAGCCGGTCGAAGGACACGGACAGCGGCGGACGGGCCCCGGCTCCCAGTGCCCGGTGGGTCAACAGGTCGGTACGGCGAAGGCGCAGCGTGGCCCGGTGCGTGGTGCTGTCGGTGCCGCGCCCCGGCCACGGCCTCCCGGCGGCATGAGCCGAGACGGCCTCCACGAAGGGGATCGGCCAGCCGAAGGGACAGTCGACCCCCGCACGGTCACCAGGCTGGAGCCCGCCGAGGAGCCCGAGCAGATCCTCGTCGGTGCACCGCAGCCGCGGAGGCTCGACGACGGCGGTCGACCCTTCCCAGACGACCACGGCGGCCGCGGTGGTCCGGGGGCCGGCGGCGAGGTCGATGCCGAGGGTTCGCACGAGGTCATCATGACGGAGACTACGGTCGGTGTGGCGGGCTGGCAGGGTCCTCATCCGGCCGGGCAGCGGGGCGCTTGCCGAGTGACGTGGCGGCCCGGCGGGTTACGGGCGGTTGTTGGGCGGTCGGGTGGTCGGCCGGTCTGAGTGTTCGTCCACTGTTCATCTGTGCCAGCAGCAGGGGCTCAGGGTTCGTCGACGATGCTTGTCTCGAGTTTCTTGCGGTCAACTCGATGCGCGTCGCACTCAATGTAGTGGAATCCGCTGTTCCATGTTCCCTTCGGTGGAGCCACACTCAGCATGTTGACGGTTGTGGTGCTGTAATCGGGAAATCTTGGCGCGCAAAAATCCTCCTTTGGGTTCAGCGCGGTTTCATGGCTCATTTCAGGTGGAAGTTTGACGAATCCGACGTTCTGAGAATCATGTGGAGCGTCACAATCCGCAAGATATGAAACGATCTTCTTTTCCGTCTCCTTCGTGTTGTAGCAGTCCCCGATTGATGAATTCATCGGGCTGACTCGATCGCCGGTCTTACGAAACTCCGCAACAGGCCCTGAAAGCGATGTCGACTCGTTGAAAAGCAAGCATGCAATGTCGTAAACGCCCTTTTCCCAACCTTGCTGGGTGGGTGGCAGCGCGTACGAGCGGGCATCCGCCATTGCGTCCACCGTGTCTGTCGACGCGGATGCGCAGCGATCTTCGCCGTTGATCCGGGCGTCCCCCGGGGAGGTTGCTGCCTCGGATCTGATGACCTGACCGTCAGGGTTCGGCGAGCAGCCGACGGTTTGCAGGTGTGGCGTGTTCTCGAACTTCTCTCCGCTCCAGGAAGCCGCTACGCAATCGCCGGGCCGAAGTTCCTCGGTGAGGCCAACAGCGCCTCCGTAGGGCATCACTTGGCGAGTTGCCGTCGTGTGCGGGGTGGGCTTGAGGGAGGGTTCGGTGGGGGGCATTTCTGGGCCGACGAGACCGGTCACTGCGGCCCACGCGCCGATGCCGGCCAGCACTGCTGCGGCCACGGTCAAAGCGATGCGCTGCTTGGACAGATGAGGTCGAGGGAGTTTGTGAGTCGTTGTTCCAGAAAGCCCTGTGATTGCGCTGGGGAGCTTGGGGGCTGTGGCCTTGCGGGTCCGTGGCGGTTGGGGCTGTCGCCGATGGGGCTTCTGAGTTCGAGGAGGGGGAGGAGATTCTGCAACGGGCGGCTGCTTGACGGGCGGCCGCTGCATATCCGTGAGAGTCGTCTGCCGCGACCGAGGACGGGCTTCTCGTGCGAGCGGGATGAGTATTTGCTTAGCCGCTTCGGCGCTGATTCTGTATGCCGGATCCTTGTCCAGCAGTCTCCACAGAATCGGTGTGAGATCACGTGCTCGCCGGGGTGGTGTGGGATCTTCGGTGAGTAGCGCGGTGAAAACGGATTGATCAGAGGGACGATCGAAGGGGCCGTGTCCTTCGACCGCGTAATAGAGAGTGGCGCCCAGCGAGAAGAGGTCTGACGCTTCCGTGGGACTCTGGTCACGTGCCCGTTCGGGGGCCAGGTAACCCGGAGTGCCGAGGAGTCCGGACTGTGTGGTGAGCCGTGGCTCATCGGCGTCTTGTTGGATCGAGATGCCGTAATCGGTGAGCAGCACTCGTTCGGTGCCCGGATGTTGGGAATCCCGGGCCTCGGGGCTCGCCAGGAGGACGTTGGAGGGTTTGACGTCCCGGTGCAGAATCCCCAGTTGGTGGCCGGCGGTGAGCGCGTCGAGGAGAGCGACCCCGATCTTTGCCGTTGCGGCCGGGGACAGGGTTCCTCCTTCGCGTACGACTTCCTCCAGGTTCCGCGCTCCGGGAACGTATTCCATGACGATCCACGGAAGACCCTCGTCGACGACCAGGTCGTAGACCGTCATCACGTGTGGGTGGCTGCGCAACCGGGCGGTATGCCGTGCCTCCCTGCGGGCTCTGGCAATGCGTCGGTTCCGTTGACGCTCCGAAAGGTGTGCCGGCATGGCGAGCTCCTTGAGCGCGACGGGGCATTCCAGCACCTCGTCATGGGCGAGCCAGACGCGGCCCATACCACCGGACCCGAGACTGCGCACCAACCGGTAGCGGCCGGCGACAACACGCCCACTGGCATCATCCGGCCCTGCCACGACGGCCTCCCTCCCGGGCAAGTTCAGGTTCATGTCGAACCAAACGTCGAAGGCTCGGAGCCATGAAGAGCGCGATCACCATCGCAGGACTAACCGAACCCTCAAGTTTAGCCAGCATGAGCACGCCGGAGGCGGTGTCGTGATCACGCGTCCGGCGTCACGGGCGGGGGGAGGGGGACCGGCGGTGGCTGCCGGGCTCCCGAACACTCCGGTCCCCCGGCGGCACCTTCGCGGCCTCTTATCCGACGCCCCCGGCACCGTCAAGTCCCGAGTTCTCGGCGCGTGACACTGCTGTGCCCATCAGACCTACTGGACGTGCGGGCCTCACCGGATAAGGACACGAGGCCGCACGGCGAAGCGGAAATCCGCAGCGAGGATTCTCTCTCACCAATCCGCCGGCCATCCCGGCACGGTGGTACCGGTCGTAACCGATCCACCGCCCCCACCCCGCACTCCCGAGGCCGGGCAGAAAACCCCCTCGGTATCGAATCAAAAGGAAAAGACCCATGATCCACGATGTCCACACCCGCACCGCAGGCCAGCCCAAGCGGCAGGTCACCCGCATCGCGATGGTCGTCGCCTCGGCCGCGCTGATCTCCGGGGGCGTCATCCTTCCGGCATCCGCCGCGACCTCGGCCCCGAACCACCCCACGGCGGCCGCGCCGACTGTCGTCACCGACGACGACGAATACAACGAAGGCGACTACACCGATGACGCCGTTACTGACGGCGGCGCCGACCCCTTCGGCCCCGGCGACGACGAATACACCGAAGGCGACTACACCGATGACGCCGTCACCGCCCCCGGCGACGACGAAGATGTTGACAGCCTCATCGACGACGAGCTCTGACCACCCCACGCCGGGCCCGGATCAGCTTCCCGGCGGCGGGCCCGTCGAGGACGGCGTCACAGCCGCGCCACACGGCGCCCATGCCGTCCTGCCTGAGCTCCTCGCAGGTTCGTAACGTCCAGCGATCGCCTGCAACGACAGCGCCTGACAATGAGAGTGCCCCGGCTGCTGCCGCTGATCGCCGCAGCAGCCGGGGCACACCCCGGTTCGTTTCACCAGCAGTGCGGTCGGATCAGCTGGCCCCATCCGGTGCACTCCACGGGCTGCACCGGCATCTCCGCCGGCTTCGCCTGCTTGATCCGTTCAGCAGTTCAGTGCTCCAGGATCTCTTCACGGGATGCGTCCTGGTGGTCGGCCGTCAAACTCACCGGCACCGAGCGCCCCGGCGAAGGTGTCGTACCGCGTTCCGTCGAGGAAGTCCGGGCGGCGCTGCTCAGGTTCCGCTGCTCGGGTTCAACGGGCCGGACGTGCCGTACGTCGTACGCGACGGCGACTCTGAGGGCGCCGACCTGGTGGCGGAGTGGCGGATCCGGGAGCCTGCCTGGCATACCTTCTTCGCCCGGACCCGGCTGAGCCGGGCCCTTCAGGTCGCAAGCGATCGTCTGCCTCACCTGTCGGTGATCCTGGAGAGCCAAGCCTCGTCGTCCGGGCCCGGCTCGTCAGGGCTGGTCTCGGGGAGCCGACGCACGTCGCCCGTGCGCAGGGCGACCGTGGCCCGCGGCCGCATCGGCCCGTCGCCCCTGCGCGACAGCAGGACGAGCTCCCAGACCGTCGCCGTCATGGCGTCGAGCCGGGCAGCACAGTCGGCGGTGACTTGCCGCGGATCCCGGGTACGGCCCAGGGACAGGTGCGGGGTGAAGCCCTTCGCGGGCCCGCGACAGCGCGGAAACCGCTGCTGCAGCGAGTGGTACAGGTTTGCCCACGGCGCGTCCCCGGCCGCCGCAGGGTCGAGCCACACGGTGGAGTACGGCCGGTGCCGGAACGTGCGCACCCCGTCCAGCCGCGCGGTGAAGACCGGCGTCTCGGCCGCCGCCGCGGCGAGCAGCGGGGCCGTCCGCTCGAAGTCGGACTCCGGCACGAAACCGAAGAGCACATTGACGTGCGGCGGCCAACGGTGGATCTGCGGATCGTAATCCCGGCGGATGTCCTGGATCGGCGGCCACAGCTCAGCAGGCGGGATCCAGGCCACCGCCGTGCGGGCCGTCGGGGGCACCTCGAGGACGGCGGTGGGCTCGCTCCGCCCGAAGCTCGGTTCGCAGCTCAGGTCGGCTTCCACACTGCAATGATCCGATGGGTACCAGCCCTCCGGGGCCTGCAGGCGGCGCGGGCCCCGCACCCGGCCGGCGTTCGACGTGTCGATGCGGTCCACACCCGTGGCCCGGTCCCAGACCACCTCGCCGTCCGCCTCGATGAACATCACTCGGTGCCATGGGATGTCGCCCCCGGGTACGAAGGAGGTCAGCGCGATGCGCTTGGGGGCGTCCCCGCGCTGGCTGATTCCCAGCACGAACCGGGCCGGGTCGAACCGCGGGTCCCAGCGGACCCGGTGATAGATCTCGTCGCTGGTCCGCATCACGCCTCCTCTCCCGCCCACACACCTTCTTTTCCTCCAGAGTGCCGTCCCCACCGTCTCCCCGGTGCCGTCGCCGCCCGGCTCACGCTCCGCCGGTGCCCGCGCGGCCCCGAAGGTTGCCGTACCCGCCGTCCGTACTCGGCTGTCTTCCCCATCTCGGCGCCCTGTCGTTCCGGGCCCGGCATGCCTGCCTTGGCCGGTAACGTGGGCAGCGGAGACGGAGCCCTGCGAAAGGCCAGAGCGGGAAACCATGCGGATGATCTTCAATCCCGCGGAGGAGAACGAGTACGAGGCGGCCTGTGGTCTCCTTGTCCATCGGTTCGACCGATGGGCCAGGGAGAACGGCATCGACGCCGATCCGTTCGCCGCCGAAGCCGCGCTGGAATACCGCCATCTCGGCACGCCGGACGGCAGGCTGGGACTGTGGGACCAGCGGCACATCGAGGAGTTCCTGCTCGACTGGGTCCCGCGGACGGTGACCGTACTTCCCGACGAGGAGCCCGTCGACGCGCCGGGAACTCTGCGGGCCCTGCTGCGGTATCTGGACGCCGTCCACCTCGCGGATCCTCGAGGGGCGTCCCTGGCCGAGGGGCTGGAGACCGTCGACGCGACGGCGCCCCGCTATGAGCAGGCGATGGCCGACCGCAGCCGCTGGGGCCTGGCGAAGTTCTGGATCACCACCGCAGCGGAGCAGGGCGTCGACGTCCACGACGAGCAGGCGTTGCAGGACTTCGTGGGGCGGGCACAGCGCGAAGAGGTGCCCTTCGACTCCGAGGTGCTTCAGGCCATCGTGGAGCGGCAGATGCGGAGTTCCGGGCCTGTACGGTCCGAGCCGCAGCTCCCGGTCGCGCTCCCGGGCGACGACGTCCTGCGGGAGCAGGCCGACCGCTCACCGCTCCTGCGGCAGCTGCGAGACCTGGCCGAGTGGGCGGGGCGCGACGGCCGGACGCTCACCGGTTCAGGGAGGCTGCGCCTGTCCGACGCCCGGGAACTCGTAGAGCGGCTGAACACCGGAGACGGCACCGACTCGGTTCGCTCGTCCGCGGACCTGCCGCGCCTCGGCCTCGTACTGGAGTGGGCGAAGACGGCCAGGCTGGTACGGGTCGCCAAGGGACGGCTGTATGCGGTGGCCAAGGCCGAGCCGCTGCTGAGGGACCCCCTCGCACTGTGGCGGCGTGCTTTCGAAGCGCTCTTGGAACTGCGCAGGCCACTGATCGGCCCGCGCAGCGGTTGGCATGTGGAATCCATGCTCTTCGACGCCTACGACGACGTCCTGCCCGATGTCCTGGCCACCCTCTACAGCCTGCCGCACCCCATGCCGTGGCCCCGGCTGCGGGACTCCGTGCACCTCGCCTACCGGACGGGCTTCCAGCTGGGCGGCTTCGGCGGGCACTCGATATGGTCCGAACACGCCGACCGCGATCTGCGGACGGTGCTGGCAGCACTGGAGGACCTGGGAGCCGTCGCACGCCACCGGGACATGGCCGACCCGGTGTTCCTGGACGTGTCGCTGGACGTGCCTCTGGACGAGGAGATCCCCGAGCTGCCGCCCGCCGGGATGCCGCTGGAGCTCGCGCAGCTACTCGGCGCCGCCGCCCCGGACGAGGGTGCCGCTGCCGAGCAGGCCGAGGAGTTGAAAGCCGAACTGACCGCGGGGCCGGTCGAGTTGATTCAGCTCACCGAGCTCGGAACGGAATCCGTACGCCGGCGGCTGCTGGCGGAAGGGCGGGACGCCCCGCTGGTCGGAGAACTCACTCAGGCGCCCGCGGCGGGTCTGCTGGGCGTCCTCGTCGACCACTACGACCCTGAATCGGCCCGCGCGGAGCTAGCCGCGTGGATCGCGGCCCACTGCGACTCTCAGGCAGCGGGCGACTCGCAGGCAGCGGGAGATCCGCGTGCAGCGGGGGGTCCACAGGCAGCGGGGGGTCCACGCGCAGCGGGCGATCCACGTGCAACAGCGGTGGAGCAGCTCACCGATGCGGTACGGGCCATGCCGTTCCGCACCCGCGCCGAAGCCATGCTGGACGCCCTCGTCGAGGCGCTCGACGACGGCGAGACCCTGCTGCGAAGCCTGCGTACGGATCCGTCGCTGGCCCCCACCGCACTGAGCGTCCTGGTACGCCGGGACATCCTCGACGCAGAGGACCTGACCGAGCCGGAGGCGCGGCTCATGGTCGCCGAGAGCCTGCTCCAGCTCCTTGAAGCGGCCGGTCCCGACGGGGTGACCGAGATGCTGCGCAGCCAGGGCCCACAGGCCCGGGACACTCTCGAGGCAGCCCTGGCCGCCGGCCATCCGGACGGGGTGGGCATAGCGGAACTCAGGGCCGTCGCCGGCCGCGCGCTGCGCAAGCCGAGTGCACACATCGGCCGCATGGTCCAGCAGGGGCCGCACGGCAGGGGCCGGGGGGCACGAAAAGGGGGCAGGAGGCGCCGTTGACCGGCCGAGTGGGCCACCGTTGGTTGCTGGGAGGGGCGGGAGCCGACGAATTTCCGGCAGGCGTCAGCACACTCCGCCCATGCGACCTGAATCCCGGGCGCCCTTTGCCTCACCTGTCGGTGCTACCTGACCGGCGCCCGGTTGGCCGAGGCGATCGAGGCCGCTGCCGAAGCCGCAGGGTGCGAGTCGGCGGACCTGTTAGCCGGCAAGCCGAAGCAGGCCAAGAAGTACGCGACGCTGGTGCCGATGGTGCATCAGAAGGGCGAGCGGCATCGGCTGCAGGTCCACTCCCTGCACCGCATCGCCCACGCGGCCGGGCTTGCCGTCGCCCGGGAGGCCGGTGCGTCAACAGGGGCCCGGGGTGCTGTACGAGGCCGTGTTCCAGCCGCCGTCGGTGACGCCGTCGCTCGCGACGCGGCGGAACTGGTAGGCGCCGTTGGACTTCACCCGCAGGAACTGCACGGTGTGGGCCCGGCCCCGGTACTCGACGAGCTGGGTGGCGGTGTTGTAGTCGCCGATAAGGACGAGGTTGTTGTCGGCGCGGCCGAGCGTGAGGGGGCCGACGTAGCCGTCGGCCTCCAGGCCCCAGCGGTTCTGCAGGTCCTGGGTGGCGATCCGCGTGCCGGAGCCGAAGTCGCAGTCGATCCACTGCTTCTGGAACGGCGTGACGATCGAGCCGGCGCCGCCGACAGGGTAGTAGGCGCCCTCCGCGTACAGGATGCGCTGCCACAGCCCGACGGCGTAGGTGGTCCGGTAGTTGTACATGGACAGTGTGCCCTCGTTGTACCAGTCGTCGGTCACCGTGCCGGAGCCGCTGATGTAGCCCTGGGACGGGGTGGCGGAGGCGGGGGTGGTGCAGGTGGCGGCGGTGACGACGGCGAGGGCGGCTGCCGTGAGGGACCTGCGGAGGGCGTGCTTGAGCGTAGACACCGTTCTCCCTTAGGAATGCCGGGGCCTGACTCCGCGAGGCGGATGAGCGGGAGGCCTGTGGCTGCTGAGTGCGAATCCTATGGACGTGAGCTGATCAGCTGTCAAGGTCTGTACCTGAGTGATCGGTTGCGACTGGCGTGCCGCGGCGTCCGGCAGCTTGCTGCGGGACCGTTGGCAGGATGCTGCCGGGGCGCGCCCTCTTTTACGGCGGCTGCCGGGGCGGCAGACCTTGTTCCGGAACGGCGTCCCGGAACGGCTCCCTCCGAGGTCAGCGGCGCTTGCCGCCAGCGCCACGTTCATCGCGTCTGCGAGCCCCACTCCCTCACCGCGGTGCACCCGCGTACCCGGGCATGGGAACAAGCCGCCCCGTTCCCAGACCACGTTCAAGGCCATCCGCCGGGCACCCCAACGGCAGCCGACATGCCGACCCGCCGAAGCCGGACCCCGAGTAGCCTCGGACGCGGACCGGCGGCCGAGAGCCCGGTACCCATGCCCGATGCGGACCGCCAGCCGAGAGCCCCGCACCTATGCCCGATGCAGACCGGCAAGGCGTTCGGCCAGGAACTCGCGCTCAGCGTCGTTCCCGGTCAACTCCAGCGCCTGGCGGTAGGCGATCGAGGCCTCCTCCGAGCGGCCGAGCCGGTGCAGGAGGTCGGCCTTGACCGCCGGTAGGTACTGGTATCTCGCGAGCCGGCCGTCCTTCTCCAACTCCGCGACCTCTGCCAGTGCCTGCGCCGGACCGGAGACCATCGACACCGCCACCGTGCGGTTCAACGCCACCACCGGTGACGGCCACACCGACAGCAGCTCGTCGTACAGGGTCACGATCTGTGGCCAATCCGTCTGGTCGTAGGACGGCGCCTCGGCGTAGAGCGAGGCGATCGCTGCCTGCAGGACATAGCGCCCCGGGCGCCCGCCGCGCAGCCCGTCCACGATCAGGTCGTGCGCCTCGGCCATCGCCGAACGGTCCCAGAGCGACCGGTCCTGGTCCTCCAGTCGCAGCAGGCGACCGTCGGCGTCGACCCGGGTGGCGCGCCGGGCGTCGGTGACCAGCAGCAGGGCGAGCAGTCCCCGCACCTCCCGCTCGTCGGGCATCAGCTCCCGCAGCATTCGGGCCAGCCTCAGCGACTGGTCCACCAGGTCCGTACGCACCAGCGATGCGCCGGACGGCGCGGTGTGCCCGGCGGTGAACAGCAGGTGGATCACGCCGAGCACCGCACGCAGTCGATCCGGCAGCTCAGCCGCTCCCGGCAGCCGGAAGGGGATCCGCGCAGCGGAGATCTTCTTCTTCGCCCGGGTCATCCGGGCGGCCATCGTCGGCTCCGACACCAGCAGCGCCCGGGCGATATCGGCGGTTGCCACCCCGCACACCAGCCGCAGCGTGAGTGCCAGCTGCGCCTCCTGCGCCAGTGCCGGATGGCAGCACATGAAGATCAGTCGCAACCGCTCGTCCGGTACCACGTCCTCCGGCTCGACGGAGGCCGGTTCGACCGGTTCGTCGATGGCCACCTCGTCCTCCGTCTCCTCGGGCTCCACCAGCAACGGGAGTTTCGAGCGGAACGTCTGCTCGCGCCGAAGCGCGTCCATCGCGCGGCGCTTGGCCGCGGTGGTGAGCCAGGCGTCCGGGTTGTCCGGGATGCCGTCGCGGGCCCAGCTCGTCAGGGCCGCGGCATACGCCTCCTGCACGCACTCCTCGGCCAGGTCCAGGTCGCGCGCGACGCGCGCCGTCGCGGCGAGCACCAGGGCCCACCCGCGACGGTGCGCGTCAGCGACCGCCGTCTCGACGTCTGCCGGGGGCGTCATGCCGCGGCGGGCCGATCCGCGATGAAGCCGCCTTCGACGGGCCGCACCTCGACACCGCCGCCCTGCTGGGTGGCGGGATTGGCCCGAGCGATCTTCAAAGCGGCGTCCAGGTCGGGCGCCTCGATGATGGCGAACCCGGCGATGACCTCCTTGGCATCGACGAACGGTCCGTCCGTCACCACGTCGCCGCGGATCGAGGTCGCCGTGTCGGCGGCGGGCTGCAGCGCGAACGCCGCGACCAGGGCACCGGACTCCACCATGTCCTCGAAGTGGCGGTCATGGGCCTCCCGTGCCCCGGGAATCACCTCGGCCTCGTCGACGTGAGCCTTGGCGTAGATGAGGATGGCGTACTGAGCCATGGTGGCTGTCCTTCCAGGCGGTTGTTGTTGCCTTACACCCCTACGTCGAACGGTCGGCCCGGATTCGACAGCCCTCCTCGACATTTCTTCGGCCGATACCGCCCAACGTGACGATCACATCCTGGGGCCTGGCCTTCCCCGGCCGAGCACCGGTCGTCAGTGATCGGCCACATTCGCTGGGCACTGGGGACGCACGCCCCCGATCATCGATGCCGGGCCCTGTCACCCCCCTCCCGCTCGGATGCCCCAACACGGATTCGTGTCAGGGACATTGACTCGGCATTGGAAACGTTTTAATTTCCTCTCGCTCCGAGTCACGCGAATAGGGGGACCGGTGGACGTCGCGTTGCACGAACGCAGAGATCAGCGAGCAGAGCAGCCTGCGAAGGATCCTGAGAAGCCTGCTCGACCGGCACGAAAACGTTTTAACGGCTGGGCGTTGGCCCTGCTCATGCTGCCCGGCCTCGCCTACTTCCTGCTCTTTCACTACGGCGCCCTCGTCGGCAACGTCATCGCCTTCAAGGACTACGTGCCCTTCGACGGCATGTGGGGCAGTCAGTGGACCGGCCTCGCGAACTTCCAACGGATGTTCGGCGACAGTGACTTCTGGGCGGCCGTCCTCAACACGCTCTGGATCTCGGTCCTCCAGCTCGTCTTCTACTTCCCCGTGCCGCTCGCCCTTGCCGTGCTGCTGCACACCCTGACCTGGAGCACCGTCCGGCGGTTCGTGCAGTCGGTCGCGTATCTGCCGCACTTCATCTCTTGGGTGATCGTCGTCGCCCTCTTCCAGCAGGTTCTCGGCGACACCGGCCTGGTCAACGGCTATCTCGGCGACGCCGGCCTGCACAGCGTCGACATCATCGGCAACCCCGACGCGTTCAAGCCGCTCGTCGTCGCCCAGGTGATCTGGAAGGACGCCGGCTGGGGCACGATCATCTTCCTCGCCGCGCTCTCCCAGGTGGACGAGCAGCAGTACGAGGCCGCCGCCATCGATGGCGCGGGGCCCTGGCGGCGCTTCTGGCACGTCACGTTGCCGGCCATCCGGCCCGTCGTCATCCTTCTGCTGATCATGCGGCTCGGCGACATCCTCTCCGTCGGGTTCGAGCAGATGCTGCTGCAGCGCGACGCCGTCGGCCCCGAGGCCGCGGAGATCATCGACACCTTCGTGTACTACCAGGGCATCGTCGGCGGCGACTACGGATTCGCCGCGGCCGCGGGCCTGTTCAAGGGCGTCATCGGGGCGCTCCTCGTCTACGCGGCTAACAAGGTCGCCCACCGCCTCGGTGAACAGGGGGTCTACAAGTGACGGCGACACGAGCGGCACTGGCAGCACGAGCGACGCGTGCGCCACGCCCCGCCTGGATGGAGAAGCCCCGACCCCTCACCCAGGCCGCCAAAGCCCTGGCCCTCGTCACCGTCGTCCTTCTCGTCTGCGTGCCGTTCCTCGTCATCCTCTCGACGTCCCTCGCCTCGACCGACGAGGTCGTCGCCAACGGCGGCTGGGTGCTGTGGCCCGAGGAGCCCACCCTCAAGGCGTACCGGGACATCCTCGACGGCGGCATCGTCCCCCACGCCCTCGGCGTCAGCGCGGGCGTGACCGTCATCGGCACGCTGCTCAGCCTCGCCTGCACCATCGGACTCGCCTACGCCCTTTCGCGCCCCAGGACCTTCGGCCGCAAGCCCGTCCTGCTGCTCGTCCTCTTCACGTTCCTCTTCCCGCCCGGCATGATCCCCAGCTTTCTGCTGGTCAAGGGGCTGGGCCTGCTGGACACCTACGCCTCGCTGATCCTCCCCGTACTGATCAACGTCTTCAATCTGGTGGTCCTGCGCGGCTTCTTCCAGTCGGTACCCGAGGAGTTGTACGAGGCGGCGCGGCTGGACGGGGCCGGTGAGTGGCGGGTGCTCGTGTCGGTCGTGCTGCCGCTGTCCAAGGCGGCGCTCGCCGTCGTCGGGCTGTTCTACGCGGTGGCGTACTGGAACTCCTGGTTCTACGCCTCTCTCTACCTGGAGAGCGACCACTGGCCGCTCCAGCAGGTGCTCCGCACCTATGTCGTGGCCGGGTCGGGGCTCACCGACATCACCACCGGCGAGGGCACGGTCACCGCGCCGCAGACCGTGCAGATGGCGGTCCTGGTGATCGCCACCGTGCCGATCCTGCTCGTCTACCCCTTCCTCCAGAAGTACTTCACCAAGGGCGTCCTCACCGGCGCCATCAAGAGCTAGTCAGCCGCCATCAAGAGCTAGTCAGCACAACACAGCTCAGCGCAGTCAGTCAGCACGCCCGTCAACCAAGACCAGTCCCCAAACACCTGGGAGTCCCCGCATGTCCGGTTCCTCAATGTCGAGGCGCACCCTCCTGCGGTCCATCGCCGTCGGCGGCGCCGCCCTCGCCGCCCCCTCCGTCCTGACGGCCTGCTCCTCCTCCGACTCCGGCGGCGGCGGGGTCTCCAACGCCGGCAAGAAGCTGGCGCCCTGGCCCTCGTACGTGCCCTTCTCCGGGCCGAAGCCCGACCTCGCGCCCACCGAGCAGGGCGTGCAGGCCGGTTACACCGCCTACCCGTCCGACCTGGTGAAGTCGGTCGCCGACACCCCAGGTGACGGCTCCACCATCCAGGTGATGTCGGTGTCCTTCGGCACGCCGCCCAAGGCCGCCTCTTCGAACAAGTTCTGGCAGGCCGTGGAGAAGGCGCTCGGCGTGAAGATCGACTACACGGTCATCTCGCAGACCGACTACCAGAAGAAGATGGCCACCGTGATGACCGGCGAGGCGGGTGAACTGCCCGACATCATCAACATCTTCTCCGGGTTCACGCTGCCCCGCGAAGCCCAGTTCGTGCAGCGCCGTGCCGAGGACCTCACCCCGTATCTCTCCGGCGACGCGGTCAAGGAATACCCGAACCTCGCGAACATCCCCACTCACGCCTGGCGTGACATGGGCCGGATCGGCGGCCGTATCTACGGCATCCCCCTGGAGCGGCCGCTGCCCGGTTCCACGCTCTGGCTCAACCAGGACTACTTCGAGGCCGCCGGGATGACGGTGGGCGATGCCTGGACGTCGGAGGAGTTCGCCGCGGTCGCGAAGAAGGGAACCAGCGGCAAGAAGTACGCGCTCGGGGCTGCCGTCGGGTCGCTCTTCGGCAACGCCGTGCACTCCGCGGCCCACGGTGCCCCGCAGGGCTGGGCCGTCGACAAGGACGGCACCTTCCTGCCGGGCGCAGCCGACGAGCGCTACAAGGCGGCCATCGCCTACCAGCTCCAGCTGCGCAAGGCGGGCTCCTACCACCCCGACGCCACCTCGATCTCGCAGCCCGACCTCTACGGCCTCTACCTCGGCGGAACCGTCGGCTCCATGCAGGACGGCTTCGGCGCCTACCTGCCCAAGTACCTCGACTCGGAAGGCAAGTTCACGCCCGCCGCGGCCCTCCCGTACAGCGTCGGCGGGACACCGGGCGGGATCGTCGCGGCCCGCCGGTCCTTCGGCTACACCGTGCTGAAGAAGGCCAAGAAGGAGCGCATCCAGCTGCTGCTGCGCGTGCTCGACTACCTGGCCGCGCCGTTCGGCACCGAGGAGTGGGAGCTCGTCCACTACGGCGTCGAAGGCACCCACTTCACCCGCGGCAAGGACGGCTCACCCGTACCCAACGACCTCGGCAAGGTCGAGAACAACACCAACCTGCCGTTGAAGTACCTCGCCGAAGGACCACAGGTGCTGTTCGTGCCGAACATGCCCGATGCCGTACGCGCCCTGCATGCGTGGCAGCAGAAGGTGGTGCCCGTCGCCATCCGTAACGCGTCGTACGGGCTGCAGTCCGAGACGCAGACCGCGCAGGGGACCACCCTCAAGGCCATGCTCGACGACACGGTCACCGGCATCATCGCGGGCCGGACCCCGTTGTCCGAGTGGGACGCGGCGGTGAAGAAGTGGCGCAGCCGGGGTGGCGACAGAATTGCCGAGGAGCTGGCCAAGGACTACGCCGCCAACCACTGATCAGCGACCGGGAAACCACTGACGGGGGCGGCACGAAGGAGAGCGGACGGGGATGGGGAAGAACACGGGGGCCGAGGCCGCCGGTCAGGGACGTCGGGTCACTATTCGCGAGGTCGCCGACCGCGCGGGGGTGTCCATCGCGACCGTCTCGCGCGTCCTGAGCGGCAACTACGAGACCCCCGCGGCCACCAGAGCCCGCGTGCTCCGGGCGGCCCGCGAGCTCGACTACGTGGCCAACGCGCACGCGCGGGCGCTGGTCGGGGCCGGACGCAAGATGGTCGCCGTGGTCGTACGGCAGGTGACCAGCCCGTTCTATGCGCAGGTCGCCGAGGGGGTGGAGGCGGAAGCTGCCACCCACGGGTGGCTCTGCCTCGTTGCCGCCACCGGGGGCGACGCACAGCGGGAGCTGGAGATAGTGCAGCTCATGCGGGAGGAAGGGGCCCGGCTGGTCGTCCTCGTCGGCGGTGTCGTCGAGGACGAGGCATACCGGGAACGGGTGGCGCACTATGCGCAGGCCCTCGATGCGTCCGGGGCGCGCCTGGTGCTGTGCGGGCGCCCGGCCCCCGTTCCGGACATCCCGGCCCTCGTCGTGGAGTTCGACAACGAGACGGGAGCCCACGCGATCACCTCGCACCTGCTGTCGGCCGGGCACCGCCGGATCGTGTTCGTCGGGGCGCTGCCCGGCAACACCGCCCTGGACGCCCGCGTCGCGGGCTACCGGGCGGCGCTCGCCGAACACGGACTGCCGCCCGAGGCCGCCCACATCGTCGACTGCGGTCTCGGCCGGTCGGCCGGACTGCGGGCCATGACCGCCCTGTTGAAGGAGAGCGGCGGCGCCCCGGACTTCACAGCCGTCTTCGCCGGGGACGACATGGTCGCCGCCGGTGTCCTGCGGGCCGTCGCCGACGCGGGGCTGCGCGTTCCCGAGGACATCTCCGTCGTCGGCTACAACGACGTACCGCTCGCCGAGGACTTCGACCCGCCCCTCACCACGGTCCGCACCCCCGCCGAGGAACTCGGGCGGGCCGCCGTACGGCTGGCCCTGCGCGACCCCGAGCACGCCGCCGGCACCCATCACCTGCTCGGCACCCACATCGTCGTACGCGACAGCGTTCAGCCACCCCCGCCGGGGCCCGCCCCCGCACTGCCCGACGGAGGATCTCCCACCGCATGACCGCACGCACCGCATCCCATCTGCCGAACCCGCCCGCCGTCAGCAACCTGCCGGGCCTTCCGCCCGAGGACCGCCTCCGTTCGCCCGTCACCGGCTGGACCCGGGCGCACTGGGAGGCCGTCGCCGACCGGCTCCTCGACGCCCTCGTCCCGTACGCAACCCCCGGCTTCGCCCAGTACCGGCTGCCCGGACCGGCCAGCCACTCCGGTCCACTCTCCGACGGCCTCGAGGGCTACGCCCGCTCCTTCATGCTGGCCGCCTTCCGGATCGCGGGCGCGGGCGGCGAGGCGGACGCGTCCCTCATCGAGCGGTACGCCGCAGGACTTGCCGCAGGCACCGATCCCTACGGCCCCGAGGCGTGGCCGCCCATCGAGGACCGGGCCCAGCCGATGGTCGAGGCCGCGTCCATCGCCATCGCCCTGCACGAGACCCGCCCCTGGCTCTGGGACCGGCTGGACGACGCGGTGCGCGCCCGCGTCGCCGACTGGCTCGGCGGATTCGTCGGCAAGCAGGCGAACGACTCCAACTGGCGCCTGTTCCAGGTCGTCACGGAGGAGTTCCTGGCCTCGGTCGGGGCCCCGCACTCCCGCGCGGAGATCGACGGCGGGCTCGACCGGATCGAGGACTGGTACCGGGGCGGCGGCTGGTACAGCGACGGCGACGGCCGCAAGTTCGACTACTACAACGGCTGGGCGATGCACCTGTACCCGCTGCTGTGGGCACGCATCGCAGGCCCGCGCGCCGACCCCTCCCGCGTCGCCTCCTACCGCGCCCGCCTGCGCGAATTCCTCACCACCTACCAGTACTTCTTCGGCTCCGACGGCGCACCCGTGCACCAGGGCCGCTCCCTCACCTACCGCTTCGCCACGGCCGCACCCCTGTGGGCGGGTGCCCTGGCCGACGCCACACCACTGCCTCCGGGCCGTACCCGCCGCATCGCCTCCGGCGCGCTCCGCCACTTCGCCGAGCGCGGCGTCCCCGACGAACGCGGGCTGCTGACGCTCGGCTGGTACGGCGCGTTCGAGCCGGTCACGCAGCGGTACTCCGGACCCGCGTCGCCGTACTGGGCGAGCAAGGCGTTCCTCGGCCTGCTGCTGCCCGAGGACCATCCCGCGTGGACGGCCGTCGAGGAGCCGAGCCCGGTCGACACCGCCGACGCGTGCCTGGCCCTGCCCGAACCGGGCTGGCTGCTGCACTCCACGGCCGCCGACGGGATCGTACGGCTGGTCAACCACGGCAGCGACCGGCTCCGCCCGTTGCCGGCCAAGGCCGAGGACAACCCGCACTACGCGAAGTTCGGGTACGCGACGGCGGCCGCGCCGGACACGGGAGAGGCGGCCTGGGCGGCGGGCATCGACAACCACATCGCGCTTGTCGACGCGCACGGAGTCCCCACCCGGCGGGGCCGCATCCATCCGCTGGGGACAGCCGGGCGGCGCGCCGCGTCCTGGCACGCCCCCGCCGAAGGCAGCCGTATCGAGACGACGAGTGTGGTGCACGGCCCCTGGGAGGTGCGCGTGCACCGTGTCGAAGGGGCGGCGGGTGAGGGCATACGGGAGGGCGGATGGGCGCTGGCCGACGCCGACGTCCCTGTCACCGACTCGGGTCCCGGCTGGGCCCTGGCCCGCCGCGCGGACGGTCTGACCAGCGCGATCGTCGGTCTGCACGGCTGGGACTCCGCGACCGGCGCGGTCGTCCACGGGACGGACGCGAACGCCTACGGCCGCCACTCGGCGACCCCGTATCTCTCCCTGCCCGTGCTCGGGGGCGGCAGCGGGCCGTTCGGGCCCATACCTGCGCGCACCAGTGGGCTGTTCGTCTCCCTGGTCGTGCTGACCCGCGACGACACCGACGGGCCGAGCACCGCGGAGTCCCTACGAGCCGCAGTGACGGCACACGTCACGGATCACGGTGAGGGCAACGGCACTGTCGTCGTCGTGCGCTTCCGTGACGGGACGAAGGAGGAGGTGGTGGTCTGACCGGCTGCAGCCGCCGAGGCACATCGCCACGGTTCGGGGCGCCCTCGCTCCCCACAGCCACCTGATGTCGCGTGCAAAGGACCAGGTGAGCAGGGACAGGGCCGCGAGGACCACCGCGAAGGCCGGAACGGCGGGAAGGATTCCGGCGCCGGCCACGAGTAGGACGATGCCCTGCAACGCCGCTACCGCCTTCCGTGCCGTACTCGTAGGCAACTCCCCCCGCAGCCAAGGCAGCACCCACGCCGCCGCCACGAACGCGTACCGCATCGCGCCGATCAGCAGTACCCACGCACCCAGTGACATGGCGACGTACACACTCAGCACCAGGATGAGGAAGGCGTCGACCTCCATGTCGAAGCGGGCGCCCAGTGGGGTCGCCGTGCCTGTGCGGCGGGCCACCTTGCCGTCCACCGCGTCCAGGATCAGGGCGACTGCCGTGAGGGTGACCAGGGTGGTGACCGGGGGCGGGCTCTCGAAGGAGTCCGCCACCAGGGCGGTTACGCCGCCGACGAGCGTCGCCCTGCCGAGAGTGACGCGGTTGGCAGGCCCGAACGACCGCGGGCGCGACCGGTGCAGGGCCCTGGTCAGCACCGCCCACGTGGCGACCGCGAAGGCCAGGCCCGTCAGCCAGCCTGCCGGGCCCAGGCCGATCGCCGTGCCGAGCAGGGTCAGCAGGAGGACCTGCGCGCCGGCTCCGACCGCGGTCTCCTGCCGCACCAACCTCATGTCGTACGTGCTGTTCAGGGCCACCGTGCACCTTCCGGCTGTCTGGCGTGTAGCGCTGTTTGGCGTGTGACGCTGTCTGTCGTGTTGCGCTGCTTGACGTGTGACGCTGTATGGCGGCGTCGAACAGGGCCACGTACGGTGTTCGCGGCCTCCAGTGATCAATACGTGTGTCGCCTTCCGGTTGTTCAGCCCGATTTTTCATGCCTTCAGGAGCTCGCTGATGAAGCATGCCGCCCACGCCTTTTGGCTCAACTCTCCCGGTCACGGTGAGATACGAGAGGTCACCCTGTCCGAGCCCGCCTCCGACGAGGTCCTGGTGCGTTCCCTCTTCTCCGGGGTGAGCCGCGGGACGGAGACGCTCGTCTTCCGCGGTGGCGTACCGGAGAGTCAGTACGCCGCCATGCGGGCGCCGTTCCAGGACGGCGAGTTCCCCGGGCCCGTCAAGTACGGCTATCTCAGCGTCGGCGTCGTCGAGGACGGTCCGGTGTCGTTGCTCGGGCGTACCGTCTTCTGCCTCTATCCGCATCAGACCCGGTACGTCGTCCCGGCGAGCGCCGTGACACCTGTGCCCGACTCCGTTCCCGCCGCGCGTGCCGTGCTGGCCGGGACCGTCGAGACCGCCGTGAACGCTCTGTGGGACGCCGCGCCGCTGATCGGCGACCGGATCGCCGTGGTCGGTGCGGGGATGGTGGGATCCTCCGTCGCGGCCCTGCTCGCCCGCTATCCGGCCGTCCGCGTACAGCTCGTCGACGCCGATCCCGCGCGCGCATGCATCGCCGCCGCGCTCGGCGTCGACTTCGCGTTGCCCGAGGACGCCCTCGGCGACTGCGACCTCGTCGTGCATGCCAGTGCCACCGACGGCGGACTCGCGCGCTCACTGGAACTCCTCGCTCCGGAGGGGATGGTTCTCGAGATGAGCTGGTACGGCGACCGGCGGGTCAGCGTGCCGTTGGGGGAGGCGTTTCACTCGCGCCGCCTCGTCGTGCGCAGCAGTCAGGTGGGGGCCGTGTCCCCGGCGCGGCGTTCCCGGCGGACCTTCGCCGATCGGCTCGCTCTCGCGCTCGAGTTGCTCGCCGATCCCGCCTTCGACGCGCTTGTCACCAGCGAATGCGCCTTCGAGGAGCTGCCGGACGCGATGCCCAGGATCGCCGCCGGCGAACTCCCCGGGTTGTGCCATCGCGTCGCCTACTCATCCGATTGAACGAGATCAGCCGACCGCTCGTACTACACGGCAAGCCCCGGCCGAGGGGCCCGACGCCGCACCTGGAGGGTCGCCGTTGTTCAGCATCACCGTCCGCGAACACCTCATGATCGCTCACAGCTTCCGTGGAGAGGTCTTCGGGCCCGCGCAGCGCCTGCACGGAGCGACATACCTGGTGGACGCCACCTTCCGGCGCGCCGAGCTGGACGCCGACAACATCGTCGTCGACATCGGTCTTGCCACCCAGGAACTCAAGGAGGTGGTGGGGGAGTTCACCTACCGTAATCTCGACGACGAACCGGACTTCGCCGGGATCAACACCTCCACGGAGTTCCTCGCCAAGGTGATCGCCGACCGCCTCGCCGCGCGCGTGCAGGCCGGGAAGCTGGGCGAGGGCGCCCGCGGCCTGGCCGGTATCACCGTCACACTCCACGAGTCGCACATCGCGTGGGCGAGTTACGAGCGTGCCCTGTGAACCGCGTAGCCGATGTCGATGCCGATGCCGATGCCGATGCCGATGTGGATTCCGAGAGCATTTCGAGGACGGTCCCGAGGACCGTTCCGGGGATCATCCCGATGTCCCTGAGCTCGGTGCACTTCGTCATGCCCGGCGGCGTCGACGATCCCGCCGCACCGAGCGGCGGCAACACCTACGACCGCCGGGTCTCACTGGATCTGCGCGCCTTCGGCTGGCACGTGCACAAGCACGCCGTGGCGGGCACCTGGCCGCAGCCCGAAGCAGCCGCCCGCACGGAACTTGCCCGGCTGCTCAGCGGGTTGGCGGACGACAGCGTCGTCCTCCTCGACGGACTCGTCGCCTGCGCCGTGCCCGACGTCGTCGTTCCCGCGGCAGAGCGGCTGCGGCTGGCGGTGCTGGTGCACCTGCCGCTGGGCGACGAGACGGGACTCGCCCCGGGACCGGCCGCGGAACTGGACGCACGTGAGCGAACGACGCTGCGCGCCGTCCCGGCGGTCGTCGCGACCAGCGACTGGGCGGCGCGCAGGCTCGTGGACCACCACGGCCTCGCCCCCGCACGGGTCCATGTCGCCGCGCCCGGCGCCGACATCGCGCCGCTGGCGTCCGGGACCGACGGCGCCTCGCGGTTGCTCTGTGTCGCCTCGGTGACCCCGCGCAAGGGCCAGCACCTGCTCGTGGACGCTCTTGCGGCCGTCGCCGACGGGCCGTGGGAATGCCTGTGCGTCGGTGGGCTGAGCCAGAATCCCCGTTATGTGGCCCGGCTACGGGAGCAGATCGGTGTGGCAGTCCTGGACGACCGGCTGAGGCTCGCGGGCCCGCAGGCCGGTGCGGACCTGGACGCGAGCTACGCCGCCGCCGACCTCATGGTGCTCCCCTCGTACGCCGAGACCTACGGCATGGCCGTGACCGAGGCGCTCGCCCGTGGAATTCCCGTACTGGCAACGAATGCCGGGGGACTCCCCGAAGCGGTCGGACGCACGCCCGACGGTGACGTGCCCGGCATCCTCGTACCGCCGGGAGACCGGGCGGCACTCACGGCGGCTCTGCGCGGTTGGTTCCGCGACCCCGACCTGCGCCGCCGGCTGAGGTCGGCCGCACGACGTCGGCGGGGCGCACTCGACGGATGGGCGACGACGGCGCGGAGTCTCGCCGGGGTGCTGGGAGGGCTCGGCCGGGAGCCCGGGAGGGCCACATGACGACGACGGACGCGCCTCGTTACGCCCCCGAGTGGCTGGCCCTGCGCGAGGGCGCGGACGCCGCCGCCCGCGCACCGGAACTCGTCGACCGGCTGCTGCGCCGGCCGGCTGATCTGCCGCGGCGCCGCGGCACGGGACTTGTGATCCGTGACCTCGGGTGCGGCAGCGGCTCCATGGGGCGCTGGCTCGCCCCCCGGCTCGCGTCCCGCGTCGCCGGCGCACAGCACTGGGTCCTGCACGACCGCGACCCGGAACTGCTCGCCCTGGCCTCCGCCAGCATGCTCCGCATGGCCGGCTTGCCACGCATGCCCGGCGTGCCCGGCATGCTGCCCCGCACGGCCGACGCGGCCGCGCAGCCGGGCGTGGCTGGGCGCGCCGATACGGGTGACGGCAGCGCCATCACAGTCGCCACCGTACGCGGAGACATCACCAGGGTGACCGCAGCCGACCTCGCGCTCACCTCGCTGGTCACGGCCTCCGCCCTGCTGGACCTGCTCACCCGCGAGGAGGTGGACCGGCTCGCCGCGGCCTGCACCGAAGCCGGCTGCCCTGCGCTGCTGGCCCTGTCGGTGGTGGGGCGCGTCGAGATCACCCCGGCCGACCCGCTCGACGCCGCGATCGCCGACGCGTTCAACGCCCATCAGCGCCGCAGCGACCGGGGGCGCCGCCTGCTCGGGCCCGACGCCGTCACGGCGGCCTGCGAGGCCTTCGCCCGCCGGGGTGCGACCGTACTGGTTCACCCCAGCCCCTGGCGGCTGGGCCCCGACGACTCCGCACTCAGCGCGGAGTGGTTGCGGGGGTGGGTAGGCGCGGCGTGCGAACAGAGGCCGGAGCTCGCGCCGCGCGCCGACGCCTATCTGCGGGGGCGCTTGGCGGCGTGCGCGGCGGGGGAGTTGCGGGTGGTGGTGCACCACAGCGATGTGCTGGCGGTGCCCAGGAACGGGAACGGGAACGGGGATAGGTACGGGTACGAGGACGGGGACGGGGGCGAGGCCCCATGACGGCGCCCGCGGCACGAAAGCAGCTCCCCGTACTCGCCGGAGCCGGCATCCTCGCTCTGCTGATGTGGCGGCTCGGCACGGGCCCCTTCCTGGACGGGTTCCACCGGATCGACGGCCTCACCCTCCTGGCCGCCCTCGCCATCGGACTGCTCACCACCGTCCTCAGCGCCTGGCGCTGGTGCCTGGTTGCCCGTGGCCTGGGCATCCGGCTGCCGCTGGGCCGCGCCGTCGCCGACTACTACCGCGCCCTGTTCCTCAACGCGGCGCTGCCCGGCGGCGTACTCGGTGATGTGCATCGCGCCGTACGGCACGGTCAGAGCGCCGGTGACATCGGCCGGGGCGTCCGCGCGGTCGTTCTCGAGCGGGTCGCGGGTCAGGTGGTTCTCGTCGTGGCCGGGGTGGCGATCCTGTGCGCGCGGCCGATATCAGGGCTCCCTGCGCTCCCGGGGCTCGGACGTACGGCCCATCTGTCCATGACGCCGGGCGCCGCCCTGGGACTATCCCTGTCGTTGGCCCTGTTCGTGCTTTCCGGGCTCATGATCGCGGTCGCCGTCCGTCCTCGACGCCGACCTCGCCGGGAGCCGGCCCCCGGCCCATCACGATGGCACCGTGCGCTCCGCGCCACACTCGCCGAGGCACGCTCCGCGCTGTTCGCGCGCGGTGTCTGGCCGGGCGTGGCCGTCTCGTCGGCCCTCGTGGTGGCAGGGCACGTGGCCATGTTCCTGGTCGCCGCCCGAGCCACGGGCGCGACGGCGCCGACCGCCGACTTGGTGCCCCTGGCCGTGCTGGCACTGATCGCCATGGCCCTGCCGCTGAACGTCGGAGGCTGGGGGCCCAGGGAAGGCGTCACCGCCTGGGCCTTCGGCGCCGCGGGCCTAGGCGCGACCCAGGGGCTGACTGTCGCCGTGGTGTACGGAGTGCTCGCCTTCGCGGCCGGTCTTCCCGGTGCCGGGGTGCTCCTCGGCAGGTGGCTCGCCGGAGTGGGTACGCCCCGGTCGCTCGCCGCAGCACGCATTCGCCGACCGTTCGGCAGGCCGCTCAACAACCGTCCGTTCGCCGGAGCAGTGCTCGTCGGCCGCCGTCGGCTCGCCCGACTGCGGCGTGCCCAGGTCGAGTTCGTACAGCGTGTCCTCGCCGAGGACCGTACGTCGGACGGGCGGACGGAGTGCGTCCCGCATCACCACAGGGCCGGGGAAGCGGAGCCCCGGGACGCCGTCGCCGAGGAGGACCGGTGCCACCGTGACGTAGAGCCGGTGCAGCGCGTGCTCGTGCAGGAAGCGCGACACGGTGACGCCTCCGCCCTCGATCAGCAGACGGCCCAGGCCGCGTCGCGCGAAGGTCTGCACAAGGCGCGCGGGAGCGAAGGCGTCACGGTCGGGCAGGCTGAGTATGTCGACCCCGTCCGGAACGGCGGATCGCTCGCGGTCGTGGCCGGCGCCCACCACCCACAGGGTGGGGGCTGATCCGTCCATGAACACGCGTCGCTTCAGCGGAACCCGGCCCTGCGGATCCAGGACGATACGCACGGGGTTGCGCCCCGCGCAGGCACGCACCGTCAGCTGCGGGTCGTCCGCGACGGCGGTGCCGGCCCCGACGACCACCGCGTCCGCGAGCGCCCGCAGGCGGTGCAGATGACGGCGGTCGTCCTCGCCCGTGACGTAGTCGGCGTCGCCGGTACGGGTCGCTATGAAACCGTCCAGACTCTGCCCGAGCTGCGCGAACGTGACGTGTGGGCCGACCAGGCACAGCGGCACGTAGAAGTCGGCGAGTCGGTCTGCTTCGGGTGTTGCGTCCTGCCGCCACTGCCACGCAGGGCCGGCTTTCGCACCGCCGACCACGAGTCCGGCGGCCTCGGCGTCCGCCCAGGACCGTATGGCGAGCAGCCGCTCCCAAGCCTCTGCCGCGTCCAGTACGTGGTGGTCCGGCTTCCGTTCGGCACGGGCCGTCATCGGGTCCCCCTCGCATTCGGTGTGTTCGGTGTAACGACAGAGACGTACTCGGCGAACGAATCGACCAGTCCGGCGAGCAGTTCCTTACCCTTCACGGCGGACGCCAATGAAGGAGTGCCGATGACACCGGACTCCGTATAAGCCGGCATACCCAGAGTGAGGAGATGCCGACGGTCATCGGCAAGAAAATCGGCGGATTCATATCCGGGGCGGACCAGTTCCGGATGGGCGTGCAGCAGGATGGAGGTCTCCACCTCGCCCGCATGCATATCGCTGTGTGAGGAGGTCCGTACTCCGGCCCTTGCGCGGGCAGCGTCCCAGTCCGCCGTCCCCGGAAATAGCGCCATGCGCGTACCAGTCCCTTCGGATTCCTGAACCACGTTGCGGAGTACGTAATTTCCGCCGTGGCCGTTCACCAGAATGAGGGCCGAGATGCCGGACCTGCGGAGCGATTCGGCGATGTCCCGTACGACGGCGTACAGGGTGACCGCGGAAATGCTGACCGTGCCCGGCCAGGCGGCGTGCTCGTGCGAGCAGGAGATCGTCAGCGGTGGGAGGAGAAGTACGGGATGAGCTGCGGCGATCTCCCGGGCGATGGTGCAGGCGACGACCGTGTCGGTCACCAGGGGGAGAAAAGCGCCGTGTTGCTCGAAGCTGCCGATGGGCAGGACGGCGACATCGGCCTGTTGTGCCTTCACGTCCTCTGTCGTGTTCAACGGCAGGACGCCGTAGGGAGTCGCTTGTGTTTCCGCACCGCTCATGTCTTTCCTCTCCGCCTCCGCGCCTTTCGAACCCGGCGATTTCGGCAGTCCGTTGATGCTGGTTCGTCATTTTCGCGCACACCGCGGTCACATACCAGCTAGGGTCGGTCCATGGCAGAAAGTGACTGGACGTTCGACGGCGGCCAGGCCCGCCCGTCAGGTGTCGAACGAGTGGTGAATGTCCACCTGTCCACGGTGTACGGCGATTTTCTCGCCGTCGGCTACCTGGACCGCAATCGCGGTGACGAACAAATGGCGCTGATCTACGGCGTGACAGAAGGCGACATCGGTGACGGCGACATCGGTGACAGTGGCATCGGTGACGGCGACATCCGTGATGGCGGCATTGGTGATAGCGACATGGGTGATGGCGAACTCGTTCAAGGTGGCCCCGGTGACGGCGTCGGCGGTGACGGAATGCTCACCCGCGTCCATTCGGAGTGTCTGACCGGTGACGCCTTCGGCTCCAAGCACTGCGAGTGCGGAGAGCAACTGTCCGCGGCACTGCACGCCATCGCGAGCGAAGGACGCGGCGTTCTGCTCTACCTCCGCGGTCACGAAGGGCGCGGAATAGGTCTGCTGGGCAAACTCCGGGCGATGAAGCTCCAGCAGGAGGGGCTTGACACGGTCGAGGCGAATCTCGCCCTGGGCTTCCCGGCCGACGCCCGCGACTACGAGGTCGCGGCGGACATCCTGCACGACCTGGGCGTGCGATCGGTGCGGCTGCTGTCCAACAACCCGCGCAAGAGCGAGGCGCTCATGCGGCACGGGATCAAGGTCACCGAACATGTCCCCCTGTTGACACCGCCGCGCCCGGAGAACATCACGTATCTGCGGACCAAGCGCGAACGCCTCGACCATCACCTGCCGCACCTGGATCGCGGTCCTGACCGAGACCCCGAGCTGGCCATGGATCTGCATGGCGCGGCCGACTGGTCGTAAAGGGCTGTCCCACCATCTCGGGCCGCCTGTTCCCGAGGGCTAGTCACGAGTGCGGCGCGCACGCTGGCCGGACCGGCGAGTTCCCCTGCGTGCGGGGCGGAAATCAGCCCGGCATCACGGTCCTGGACAGCTCCGGTCACCGGCAGGGACCCCCGTTGCTTCGGCAGGCTGGTCGCGATGGTCGCGATGGTCCGCGACGAAGGCGTCGATGTGAGACGTCGGCTTGCGTTTGCGACGGGTACGCCGCAGCGCCTTCGGAGAGAATCAGAGACACTTGCTCTCGCCTGTCAGCAGGAGTCGCCTATGTCCATCCGCCGGGTCAGGCCCGACATCCGATCAGAGGCCATGGAGGAGAGCCGGGACTTCTACGGCCTCCTGGGGTTCGAGGAGGTCATGAACCTTGGCTGGGTCATGACGCTCGCCTCTCCTTCCAACCCCACGGCGCAAGTCACCTTCATGAGCTACGACAAGACCGCGCCAGTCGTTCCCGACATGAGCGTCGAGGTGGACGATGTGGATGCGGCCTATGCAGTGATGCAAGAGAGCGGCGCGGAGATCGTGCACCCCTTGCAGGACGAGGAGTGGGGAGTGCGCCGGTTCTTCGTCCGTGACCCCAACGGCCGGGTGATCAACGTGCTGAGCCACCGATGACCCCCCTCTTGTCGAATGTCGGCGGCCGACCGCCGCGGGAGCTGGAACCTTGCGGTTGCGGGACTGATCGACCTCGTCCGGGATGGTGCAGCGGATGCCGCGTCTCTGGTTTGACGTGTTTGCGTCCACCGCTGTGATGAGGGCCGAGGCCGCGCCACAGCGAGGACCCTCGTTATGCTGCACGAATGGACGGGGAGGCGATGAGCGAGGCGCAGGAGCACCAGGAGAATCCCGAGGCGGGGGAGCGGGCCGAGCATGGTCCGGCCGCGCGGGAGATCGATCAGCCCGCGCCCATCGAGGGTGCCCTGGAGCGGGCGATCGCGGTGCAGGTGCGTCGGTATCGCCAGGCCATCGGGCTGACCGTCGGTGACATGGCGACGCGCGCCGGGATCTCCAAGGCGATGCTGTCGAAGATCGAGAACGCCCAGACCTCCTGCAGCCTCACCACGCTGGCCCGGCTCGCCGCCGCCCTGGATGTGCCGGTGACGGCCTTGTTCCGGGGCGCCGACGCCGAGCGGGAGGCGGTGTTCACCCCGGCGGGGTCAGGGGCCCGCATCGTGCAGCGTGGGACACGGGTCGGCCATGACTACACGCTCCTCGGAGCCCTGCGCGGACCGCACAAGCGGATGGAGGCCCACCTCGTCACGCTGACCGAGCAGAGCGAGGTGTTCCCGCTCTTCCAGCACCCCGGCACCGAGCTCATCTTCATGCTTGAGGGCGAGATGGTGTACGGGCACAGCGACTCCAGCTACCGGATGCACCCCGGCGACGCCCTCCAGCTCGACGGCGAGGGTGTGCACGGCCCGCAGGAGCTGGTGAAGCTGCCGATCCGCTTCCTCTCCGTGGTGGCATACGGAGACATCGAGCCCTGACGCCACCGCGAGGTGACACAGTGGCAGATGGTGCTCCCTCCCGCCTTGCCGTGGGGCAACACGTTCTTTATCCAGCGCACCGCGTCCCGTAACACCGATCGTCCACTGTCTCTCAACATTGGTTCTCTTCAGGAGACAGGACGGCAGGCGGCACCGGCCGTCGCCCGATCTGGAGGACGACGACAGCATGGACGCAGCAAGTACCGCATGGATTCTCGCCTCCTTCACGGCGGTGAGCCTGATGGTGCCCGGCCTCGCGCTCTTCTACGGCGGCATGGTCGGCTCCAGGAGCATGCTCAACATGATCATGATGGTGTTCGGCGCCGTTGCCGCCGGAGCCGTCGTCTGGACCCTGTACGGCTACTCCGCGGTGTTCGGTGACTCCTACGGCGGCCTCGGCCTCCTCGGTGACATCACCGAACACGCGGGGCTCACAGACGTACTCAAGGGGGACGAGGAAGCGGCCATTCCCCCTGCCCTGTTCGCGGCGTTCCAGGCGCTGTTCGCGGCGCTCACAGTGGGGATCATCGCCGGCGCACTCGTCGACCGCGTCCGCTTCGGGGCGTGGCTGGTGTTCTCGGCCCTGTGGGTCACCCTCGTCTATCTGCCCATCGGTCACTGGGTGTTCTCACTCAGCGCCGAGGACGGCTCAACCGTGGGCGGGTGGATCCTCAACGAGCTCGGCGCCGTCGACTTCGCGGGCGGAACCGCCGTGCACATCAACTCCGGTGTCGCCGGTCTCGCCGCCGTACTGGCCCTCGGGGCCCGGCGAGGATGGCCGCGGCAGCCGCGCCCGAACAGCATCCCGTTCACCGTGTTGGGCGGCGGCATCCTGTTCTTCGGCTGGTTCGGCTTCAACGGTGGCTCGGCGCTCGCATCGGGCAACAGCGCCTCGGTGGTCGTCCTCGTCACGATGAACGCCGCCTTCGCCGCCATGCTGGCCTGGTGCCTCGTCGAAGGGATCATGGACAAGCACGCCACCGCACTGGGCGCGGTCTCGGGCCTCATCGCCGGTCTCGTCGCGATCACTCCAGCCTGCGGCGCCGTGTCCCCGATGGGCTCGCTCGCGGTCGGTGCGATCGCGGGTGTCCTGTGCCCGCTCGCCATCCGGCTCAAGTACAAGCTTGGATACGACGACTCGCTCGACGTCGTCGGCGTCCACCTGGTCGGCGGCATCGCCGGAACCCTCCTGGTGGGACTCCTCGCGACGCCGGACGGACCGAGCGCGGCGACCGGCCTGTTCTACGGCGGCGGCTTCCGTCTGCTCGGCGTCCAGACCGTGGCGGCGCTGGCGGTCCTCACATACTCATTCATCGTCACCTGGCTCCTCGTCAAGGCGATCGACAAGACGATGGGCATGCGGCTGGAGGCGGAAGCCGAGGAGAACGGCGTCGACGTGACCGTCCACGGCGAGGTCGCCTGGGATCTGGAGGGCGCCATGTACGGACCCGCGCCCAAGCTTGACGAACGCAGCCGCGAGGTCGTCGAGTCCGCGGAGGCGCTGACCTCGGCGGCGGCCGACGGAGGCAAGGGCTGAGGCCACCCCACCGCACCACTCCCGCCTTCCCGGCACTCGACCGGGACCGAACCCGGCTCCGTACCCCAACGGCGCCGGGTTCGCCGCGAGTTGGCCAGGTGGCAGTCGTAACAGGCTTTAACGGCTGGTTAACCACTGCTTGTTTCCTCTGGGGATACGGTATTTCACCGTAGGACATCGGAAGGTGGGTCCGTATGGCACTGTCTCCGTCACCGTCCCGATCCCGACTGTCTCTGCCCGGACTCATCCCACGCGAGCGGGGACTTGAGACCTACTGGGTACGCCCGGGCGGCGTCACCGGCATACGACTACGTCCGGGCGACCGGATCGATGTGATCGACCGGCACGGCAGGCAACCGGCCGAACTGACCGTCCTGGACCGGGCGGGCTGCAGCGGCTCCGCCCTCGGGATCACCCTGGACTCCCCGGCGACCGTACTGCGTGGGACCGACGTACCGGCGGCCACCTCCACCGTTCCGGTCGCCTCCACCCTCCCGGCCGAGTACGGCGTCGATCCGGAACAGGCCATGGCCGTAAGGCTGTTCGATGGTGTCTGGTCGCCCGCCGGGGCCCGCGAGTCCTTCTCCGCCACCTGCGACGCCGTCGTTCTGGTCGCGGCCCCCGCCGTACCGATGAGCGTGGACGACGAGGCGGCCAACCCGCCATCCGATCTGCTCCTCGAGATCCGCCGCGCCGCGCCTCGCCCCGCACAGGAACCCCGGCTTCCGGAGCCGCTGGCCGAGCCCGCACTCGATCTGCGGATCGACGCGGCGACGGCCCGCAGCTACGAGGTCAAGAAGGGCCAGTACATCCAGGTGATCGACGTGGAAGGCCGGCAGTGTTCCGACTATCTCGCCTTCGACGCCCGGCGGTTGCACAACGGCATCGAGCGCGGCCTGGACGCGACCACCACCCGCTACTTCACGGGCCGCGCCTATCCGCAGCCGGGGCTGCACGGGAAGTTCTACGACCAGGACGCCCAGCCGCTGGTGGAGATCGTCCGCGACACCGTCGGGCGGCACGACACCTTCGGGCCCGCCTGCAACGCCAAGTACTACGAGGACATGGGCTATCCGGGCCACGCCAACTGCACGGACAACTTCAACGCCCAGCTGGACGGTTACGGCATCGCCGCCCGCACGGCCTGGCCCGCGCTGAACCTCTTCTACAACACGGTTTTCGACGACTCCCAGCTTCTCGTCTTCGACGAGCCCTGGTCGCGGCCCGGCGACTACGTCCTGATGCGGGCCATGACGGACCTCGTCTGCGCCTCCTCCGCGTGCCCCGACGACATCGACCCGTCCAACGCCTGGGTGCCCACGGACATCCACATCCGCGTGTACGACGCGAGGAGGACCTTCTCCATGGCCATGGCCCACCGGGTCACTCCGGACGCCGAGCCGACACTGACCAAGCCGACCGCGTTCGCGCACCGGACCGAGAAGCTGACCCGCCAGTTCACCGAGTACCGCGGGTACTGGCTGCCGGACAGCTACGACAACCACGGCCCGCAGGAGGAGTACTGGGCCTGCCGCGAGCGCGCCGCGGTCATGGACCTGTCCCCGCTGCGCAAGTTCGAGGTGCTCGGACCTGACGCGGAAGCCCTCCTCCAGGCCACCCTCACCCGCAACGTCCGCAAGCTGTCGCACGGCCAGGTCGTCTATTCGGCCCTGTGCAACGAGACCGGCGGCATGATCGACGACTGCACCGTCTTCCGGCTCGGCGACACCAACTTCCGCTTCGTCGGCGGTGACGATTACGACGGCATATGGCTGCGCGAGCAGGCTGAGCGGCTCGGCCTGGACCGGGTCTTGGTCAAGCCGTCGACCGACCAGTTGCACAACATCGCCGTTCAGGGTCCCGCCAGCCGCGATCTGCTCGCGGAGATCATCTGGACCCCGTCCACCCAGCCCGCCTTCACCGAACTCGGCTGGTTCCGCTTCGCGATCGGCCGGCTCGGCGGCCACCAGGGCACCCCGCTGCTGGTCTCCCGTACGGGCTACTCGGGCGAGCTCGGCTACGAGATATGGGTCCACCCGCAGCACGCGACGGCGCTGTGGGACGCGGTGTGGGAGGCGGGCAAGCCGTACGGCCTGACGCCACTCGGCCTGGCCGCGCTCGACATGCTCCGCATCGAGGCCGGACTGGTCTTCGCCGGATACGACTTCTCCGACCAGACCGACCCCTTCGAGGCGGGCATCGGCTTCACCGTGCCGTTGAAGACGAAGCAGGACGACTTCGTGGGCCGGGAGGCACTCCTCGCCCGCAAGGCCAGTCCTCAGCGGACGCTCGTCGGCCTGGAACTGGAGGGCAACGAACCCGCCCGGCACGGTGACTGCGTCCACGTCGGCCGCTCCCAGGTCGGCGTGGTGACGAGCGCGACGCGCTCGCCGCTCCTGCGCAAGAACATCGCGCTGTGCCGGATCGCCGTCCAGTACGCCGATCCCGGCACGTACGTCGAGGTCGGCAAGCTCGACGGTCACCTCAAGCGCATCCCGGCGCAGGTCGTGCGCTTCCCGTTCTACGACCCGGACAAGACCCGTCCGCGTTCCTGAACCACCACCCCACCGCGTTCCGCCCTACCTACAGGAGGATCCCCATGCCCCGTGTCGCCGTCGTCGGAGCCGGTCCCAGCGGACTCGCCCAGCTGCACGCCTTCGAACAGGCCAGGCTGGCCGGCGCCGACGTCCCCGAGGTCGTCTGTTTCGAGAAGCAGAGCGACTGGGGCGGTCTATGGAACTACACCTGGCGCACCGGCCTGGACGAGCACGGCGAGCCCGTGCACGGCAGCATGTACCGCTATCTGTGGTCGAACGGCCCCAAGGAGTGCCTGGAGTTCGCCGACTACACCTTCGACGAGCACTTCGGCGGGGCGATCCCGTCGTTCCCGCCCCGCGAGGTGCTCTACGACTACATCACCGGCCGGGCGAAGAAGAGCGGCGTCCGGCAGTACATCCACTTCGACACGGCCGTGCGCTGGATCGCGTACCACGAGGCCCGCGGGCTGTTCGAGGTGACGGTGGAGTCGCGTGCCGACGGGACCACGCGGACCGAGGAGTTCGACTGGGTGATCGTGGGCACGGGGCACTTCTCGACGCCGAACTTCCCCGAGTACCCGGGCTTTTCGACCTTCCCCGGACGCGTACTGCACTCCCACGACTTCCGTGACGCGGGCGAGTTCACGGGCAAGAAACTGCTGATCCTCGGCAGCAGCTACTCCGCCGAGGACATAGCGCTGCAGTCGCTCAAGTACGGCGCCGAGTCGGTCACCATCTCGTACCGGACCAGCCCGATGGGCTTCGGCTGGCCCGAGGGGATCAGCGAGGTGCCGGGGCTCGACCGGGTCGAGGGGCGGACCGCGCACTTCGCCGACGGATCGTCGCGCGACGTCGAGGCGATCGTGCTGTGCACCGGCTACCAGCACCACTTCCCCTTCATCGAGGAGGCGCTGCGGCTGCGTACGGGCAACCAGCTGTACCCGGAGAAGCTCTACAAGGGCGTCGTCTGGACGCCCAACCCGAAGCTGATGTACCTGGCGATGCAGGACCAGTACTACACCTTCTCGATGTTCGACGCGCAGGCGTTCTATGTGCGCGATGTGATCCTCGGGCGGATCGCGCTGCCCGAGCCGGACGCGATGGAGGCCGACATCGCCTCCTGGCGCGCCCGCCAGGACACCCTCGCCGGACCGATGGACGACATCGGCTTCCAGACCGACTACCTGCGCGACCTGATGAAGCCGACCGACTACCCGGCCTTCGATCTCGAGCTGGCGCGGCAGCACTTCGCGACCTGGGAGCACCACAAGGAGGAGAGCATCACCGGCTACCGGGACCGCTCCTTCGCGTCGTCCTGCACCGGCACAGTGGCCCCGCTGCACCACACCCCGTGGTGGGAGGAGCTCGACGACTCGCTGGCCACGTTCCTCGGTTCCGGGCGCGACAGCGGCGACGTCAACTGATGTGCCCGTAACACGCGTTCACGGCTGCGTAACCTACCGAGAGTTTCCTCGTATGACACTGGATTTCACGATAGGATACGAGCAAGGAGGGCGAGGATGACCACGACCGAAGGCGCGATCCTCAAAGTGCAGGACGGTGCCGCCAACCTCCCGAGCATGAACGTCGAGGGCTCCAAGGCGTTCATCGGCGACGCGTTCGCCAACCCCGGCGGTGCGGTGATCTGCTCGGGGTTCTTCGAGCTCTTCCACTCCGAGCCGCTCGTCTACGAGTACACCTACGACGAGACCAAGTTCGTCGTCGAGGGGGAGTTCACGCTCACCGACATGGCGACCGGCCAGGTCGTCCACGCGGCCAAGGGGGACGTGCTGTTCTTCCCCAAGGGCACCACCGTCAAGTTCGAGACGCCGGACCACGCCGTCGGCTTCTACGCCGGCCACCGCAGCTTCGCTCCCTGACATGGGTCTCCAGCACACGAGTGTTCCGCGCTGGCCGACGGCCGATCCGGGTGTGGACCGGACCGGCCGCGCGTATGCGGTGATGTCCTTCGGGCCGGATGCGGCCCCCGTCGCGGCGGGCTGGCGGCGCGAGCTGTACGCCATCGGACGGCCGGTGTGGTCATGGCACGGCGAGGCGGCCACCGACGAGGGCCTTGTCGCGATCCGCCGGCAGGTCGAGTCCGCCACCGTCGGATGGCGGCTGATGCTGGTCGGTCCGCAGTGCGACGTACTGCGGGCGCACGCCGAGGCGCTCGCCGGCGGAGTGCTGGAGGCCGAGGTCACCGTGCTGGTCACCGACCAGTCGGGCACCCGCGTGTGGTGCGCCCACTGCGGGGCGACGACTCTCGCCGACGAGGCCATAGGCGAGGTCACCGGGTGCTCGGGGTGCGGACGGTCCCTGTACGTCTACCACCACGTGTCCCGGCGTAGCGGCACCCACCTGGGGTTCATGGTCGACGCGGAGGAGCTGGGATGACGGAGGAGCGGTCATGACGGAGGCGCCGGCATGACGCTGAAGCTTGTTGTCCGGCGCAGCACGGAGATCGCCGAGGGTATCCGCGAGATCGTCATGAGTCGGCCCGACGATGGACCACTGCCCGCTCATCCGCCGGGCAGCCATGTCGTCGTCCACTGCGGCGCACAGCGCAACGCCTATTCGCTGACGAACTGCGGTATCGACCCGTACGAGTACACCGTCGCCGTCCTGCGCCGCCCGACCGCGGACGGCGGCCGAGGCGGCTCCGAGCAGATGCACCGATTCCAGCCCGGCGAGCGGGCCGCCGTGTCGACGCCGCGGAGCGCCTTTGCGCCGGTGTCCACCGCGCGCCGGCATCTGCTGATCGGGGGCGGCATCGGCATCACGCCCATGCTCAGCCATGCCCGCAACGCGATGCGCTGGGGAGGGGACGTACGGCTGCTGTATGTGCACCGCTCGGGGGCTGGGGCGTACGCCGGTGAGCTCGCCGAACTGCTCGGCGAGCGCATGCAACGCACCACGAGCAGAGGGGAGTTCGGTGTGCTACTGCAGCAGGCGCTGGTCTCTCAGCCGATGGGAAGCCATCTGTACGTCTGCGGCCCGGCGACGTTGATGGACCGGGTGGTGGAGGAGGCCGCGGCGGCCGGGTGGCCACCGCAGCGGGTGCATCTGGAGCGGTTCACGCCCGCCGAGCTCGATGCGGGGCAGCCGTTCACGGCGCGGCTCGGACGCTCGGGGCGCCAGGTGGCCGTACCGGCGGGGACGAGTCTGCTCGACGCGCTGGAGAAGGCTGGTGTCCAGGTTCCGAACATGTGCCGACAGGGGGTGTGCGGCGAATGCCGGGTTCCTGTGCTCGCCGGACGGCCGATGCACCGCGACGAGTACCTGTCCGAGGACGAGCGGGCGGCGGGCGACAGCGTCATGTGCTGTGTCTCCCGCAGTGAGACCGAGACCCTGGAGGTGGACCTGTGACGACTGCTGCCGCACTGCCCTCTGCCGCGACGCCCTCGCGGATCGCCGGCTTCCCCTTCCCCTTCCGCGCCGACACCTACCGCTACTCCACCAACGTCGAGCCCGCCCGGGTGCCGGTCGCCACCGAGGCCGGGAGCTGGGGCGTCGGCATCCTCGACATCGACGGCGAGTACGCGTCCGAACTGGCCGAGCGGCAGCGGATCCTGGCTGCCGATCCGACCCGGCTCACCGTCCTGCCTCACATGCGCCCGGCTTGCTGGGACGCGCTGCGCACGCTGCTGCGCGAGCTCGCCGCACAGCACCCGGAGGTGATGGAGCTACGCCGGGACGGCGACGAACTGATCTGGCGCAACGACCTGCTGGGCATCGAACAGCGCTTGCGGGACGGCGACGACGACAGCCTGCCCGGCGGCCCGCTCGGGTTCCTCGGCAGCCAGATCCAGGACGACATCGTGCTGCTCGACCAGCGCGAGGGCTCGCTGTGGGCCGACGCCGGTCTGGTTACCTTCGCCGCCGACTGGTCGCTGCGCTTCGACGTCGGCATGCGCTTCCTCGAAGTGCACGGTCCCGTGCCGCGTGTCCACGAGGAGGGCGTCATCACGCGTGCCGAGCGGTTCCTGATGCGGCTGCAGCCGGGCCAGGAGTACCGGCGCACGAACTGGACCATGTCGGTGGACCGGCGGCTCGACCAGTCGACCGAGGTCTACCCGTTGTGGGGCAGGGACCGACGGCTGATCGCCGAGGCGCCGGCGGACGAGCTCGCGGAGCGGCTGCAGCTGCGCGTCGAGGTCCAGCACCTCATCCGGCTCGGTGCCTCGGGTGCCGTGCTGTTCCTCATCCGCACCTATCTGCTGTCGCTCGCCGAACTGGCGCAGGTACCGGCCTGGCGGACACGGTTCGGCCGCGTGCTGGCCGAACTGCCCGACGACATGGCCGAGTACAAGGGCCTGACCCGGTTCCGCCGGGCCGCGGCGGACTGGCTGCTCACCGACTCCTCACCCACTTCAGCCCTGTCTCCTCAGATCTCCTCCTGACCGACTCCTGCCCTGTCTCCTCGGACGTCCCTCCTGGCCGACTTCTGCCTTGCCTCGCATCACATCTCCTCCTGACCACCGCCCGACCCGGAATCTGGAGCCCCCATGACCGTTGATGTCTCCACGCCACCAGCCGAAGCCGCCCAGGACGAGGCCCTTCTGGACCTCGCCACGCGCGCCCGTGCCGACGGTGTGAGGTTCCTGCTGGCCCTCTTCGTCGATCTGACGGGCAAGCCGTGCGCCAAGCTCGTCCCGGTCGAGGCCGCTGACGAACTCCAGCACGAGGGCGTCGGATTCGCGGGCTACGCCGTGGGGGCGATGGGGCAGCAGCCCAGCGACCCCGACCTCATCGCGCTCCCGGACCTCGCCTCGTACGCCCCGCTGCCCTGGGTGCGGGAGGGGCTGGCGCTCGTGCACTGCGACCCGCACGTCGAGGGCAAGCCGTGGCCGTACGCGCCGCGCGTGATCCTCAAGACGCTGCTGGAGCGCGCCCGGGCGCAGCAGCTGGAGCTGTTCGCGGGCGCGGAGGTCGAGTACTTCCTCGTCTCGCGCGACGCCGACGGCCGGATCGCACCCGCGGACGCCAAGGACACCAGCGCCCAGCCGTGTTACGACGCACGCGGGCTGACCCGGATGTACGAGCACCTCACCGCCGTCTCGACGGCGATGAACGCCCTCGGCTGGGCCAACTACGCCAACGACCACGAGGACGGAAACGGGCAGTTCGAGCAGAACTTCGCCTACGCGGACGCGCTGACCACCGCCGATCGCGTCATCACCGCCCGCTATCTCATCTCCGTGCTCGCCGAACAGCGCGGCATGACGGCCACGTTCATGCCGAAGCCGTTCAGCGACCGCACCGGAAGCGGCATGCATCTGCATCTGTCGCTGTGGCGGGACGGTGCCGCGCTGTTCCCCGACAGCGCCGACGAGCGTGCGCTCGGGCTGTCGGAGGTCGCGTACTCGTTCCTGGCCGGGATCCTCGAACATGCGCCGGGGCTGCAGGCCGTGTTGGCCCCGACCGTCAACTCGTACAAGCGCACAGGCGCGGTCTCGACTCGCTCGGGCGCCACCTGGTCGCCCCGGCACGCAAGCTACGGGGGTAACGACCGTACGCACTTCATACGTGTCCCGGACGGCAACCGCATCGAGATGCGTGGCGGCGACGGCTCCGCGAACCCGTACCTTGCGCTGGCCGCCGCGCTGGCCGCGGGCCTCGACGGGATCGAGCGCGGCCTGGACCCGGGTTCGCCCGGAGCGGACGACGGGACGAAGCGCCCCGAACTGCCGCTGACCCTGCTGCACGCGGTGGACGCACTGGCCACCGACCCCGTGGTGGGCGGGGCTCTGGACGCCGCCGGGCCGGGGGTCTGCGACTACTTCGCCGGGCTGAAGCGCGAGGAGTTCTTCGCCTGGCACAACACGGTCGGCTCGTGGGAGGTCGACCGCTACCTCACCGCTTTCTGAACCTCGAACGCTGCACGACCAATGAGCTGCACGAACGAAAGGGGATGTGCCGATGTGCGGGATCGTCGGTCTTCATCTGCGTGACTCCGGACTGCATCCGCAGCTGGGCACCCTGCTGGAAGCCATGCTTGGCCAGATCGTCGAACGCGGCCCGGACTCGGCCGGTGTCGCCGTCTACGGCGACCGGCGCCGCTGCCCGGAGGGCCATGCCGCGGTGTCGGTCATCGGAGCACTGCCGGACGCATTCCCCGGCCTGCCCGAGGTCTTGGTGACCAAAGCGGGCGACACCACGATCGTCGCCGCGCCGGTCGCACCCGACGTACTGGCGGCGGCCGTCCGTAAGGCCGCGCCGGACGCCTTGATCGTCGGCACCGGCACCGATCTGACCGTCTACAAGGGCACCGGGAACCCGCGGGACCTCGCCGCGACCTACGGTCTGGCAGAAGCCCACGGCTGGCAGGGCCTCGCCCACACCCGCATGGCGACCGAGTCGGCCGTCACCCCGGAAGGCTGCCACCCCTTCTCCGTGGGCGACGACCAGTGCCTCGTGCACAACGGATCGTTCGCCAACCACGCCACCATCCGCCGGGAACTGGCCGCTGAGGGCGTGGAGTTCGACAGTGAGAACGACTCGGAGGTCGGCGCCCGCTTCGTCGCCGCGCGGCTCGCGCAGGGCGAGGACCTGGAGAAGGCGCTGCGCGCGTTGTGCGAGCGCTTCGACGGCTTCTACACGTTGCTCGTCACGAACGGCGAGGGGTTCGCCGTCGTCCGCGACGCCATCGCCTGCAAGCCCGCGATCATCGCCGAGACGGACGCCTGGGTGGCGATGGCCTCGGAGTTCCGCGCCCTGGCCGTGCTGCCGGGCATCGACACCGCCCGTATCTACGAGCCCGAGCCGGAGAGGGTCTACGCATGGAGCCGCTGACGACAGATCCGGTGACCACACAACCGCTGACCACGCGTATCGACCTGGACACCAGCCCCGTGCGCGACCTCAACGCGAAGCTGCACACCGGCTCCGTCGAGGCCTGCGAGGTGCTCAACCCACAAGGCAAGCACGCCCTCGCGGTCGGCCTGCGCCACCCGGTGACCGTCGACGTGCGCGGCCACGCCGGCTACTACTGCGCGGGCATGAACGACGGCGGCACGGTGACCGTCCACGGCAGCGCCGGGGTCGGCGTCGCCGAGAACATGATGTCCGGGACCGTCCGCGTGAAGGGCGACGCCTCGCAGTCGGCCGGTGCCACCGGGCGCGGCGGGCTGCTGGTGATCGAGGGCAGCGCCTCCATGCGCTGCGGCATCTCGATGAAGGGCATCGACATCGTCGTGGGCGGCGACATCGGGCCGATGAGCGCGTTCATGGCGCAGGCGGGCCGGCTGGTGGTGTGCGGTGACGCGGGCGAGGCGCTCGGCGACTCGGTCTACGAGGCCCGCCTGTACGTACGCGGCTCGGTGGCGTCGCTCGGCGCGGACTGCGTCGAGAAGCCGATGCGCGACGAACACCGCGCCGAACTCGCCGAGTTGCTGGCCGCTGCCGGGCTCGACCACGACCCGGCCGATTTCCGCCGCTACGGCTCCGCCCGCACCCTGTACCACTTCGCGGCCGCCAACTCCGCCGCGTACTGAGGAGGACTTCTGCCATGACCACCGAACATCTGCGGGAGTCCGCCACCTTCGACCGGGCCACCATCGCCGCGATCCAGCGCGCCGCCGAGACCGGCGTGTACGACATCCGCGGCTGGGGCGCCAAGCGGCCGCTCCCGCACTTCGACGACCTGCTGTTCCTCGGCGCGAGCATGTCGCGCTACCCGCTGGAGGGCTACCGCGAGAAGTGCGGCACCGACGTCGTGCTGGGCGACCGCCACGCCGCATTCCCGCTCCACCTCGACATCCCCGTCACCGTCGCCGGCATGAGCTTCGGAGCGCTCTCAGCACAGGCCAAGGAGGCGCTGGGGCGCGGTGCCAGCGAGGTCGGTACGTCCACGACCACGGGCGACGGCGGCATGACGCCGGAGGAGCGCGGCCAGTCCAAACACCTCGTCTACCAGTACCTTCCGTCGCGCTACGGCATGAACCTCGAGGACCTCCTCAAGGCAGACGCCATCGAGATCGTGCTCGGCCAGGGCGCCAAGCCGGGCGGCGGCGGCATGCTGCTCGGCCAGAAGATCAGCGACCGGGTGGCCGGGATGCGGACGCTCCCGCCCGGCATCGACCAGCGCAGCGCCTGCCGCCACCCGGACTGGACCGGCCCCGACGACCTCGCCATCAAGATCCTCGAACTGCGCGAGATCACCGACTGGGAGAAGCCGGTCTACGTCAAGGTCGGCGCCACACGGACGTATTACGACGTGAAGCTCGCCGTCGCGGCCGGCGCGGACGTGGTCGTGGTGGACGGCATGCAGGGCGGCACCGCCGCCACGCAGGACGTGTTCATCGAACACGTCGGCATCCCGACCCTGGCCGCGATCCCGCAGGCCGTCCTGGCCCTTCAGGAACTGGGCCTGCACCGCAAGGTCCAACTGATCGTCTCCGGAGGCATCCGCACCGGCGCCGACGTGGCGAAGGCGATGGCGCTCGGTGCCGACGCGGTCGCGATCGGCACCGCCGCGCTCATCGCGCTGGGCGACAACCATCCGCGGTACGCGGGGGAGTACGAGCAGCTCGGCTCCGCCGCCGGGTTCTACGACGACTTCCAGGACGGCCGCGACCCGGCCGGGATCACCACGCAGGACCCCGAACTGGCCGCGCGGCTCGACCCGGTGGAGGGCGGCCGCCGTATAGCCAACTACCTGCGCGTCCTCACGATGGAGGCGCAGACCCTGGCCCGCGCCTGCGGCAAGGCGCACCTGCGCCACCTCGAGCCGGAGGACCTGGTGGCGCTGACGATCGAGGCGGCGGCGATGGCGCGGGTGCCGCTGGCCGGTACGTCCTGGATCCCCGGGGGTGGGCTGTGACGGGCACCGCTGATGTGGTCATCGTCGGCGGCGGCATAGAAGGAGCCGCCACGGCCTGGGCGCTGGCCCGGCGCGGCGTCACGGACGTCGTCGTCTGCGAGCGCGACACCGTCGGCTCAGGCGGGACCGGCAAGTCCAGCGGAGTGGTGCGCTGCCACTACGGCGTGCCCTCGCTGGCGGCGATGGCCTGGAAGGGCCTGCACCTCTTCGAGAACGCCGAGGACGTCCTGGGCGAGGACATCGGCTTCCACCAGACCGGCTATGTGGTCGGGGTCGGCGAGCAGAACGTCGACGCGCTGGAGGCCAACCTCAAGGCGCAGCGCGCCCTCGGCATCGAGACGGGGACGATCTCCCGCGAAGAGGTGGCCGAGCTGTGGCCCGTCGCCGAACTGGGGGACTTCGCGGCGTTCGGCTGGGAGCCCCGGGGCGGGTACGGGGACGCGTACCGGACGGCCCAGGCCTTCGCCGCGGCGGCCCGCCGGGACGGCGTACGGATCCGGCAGGGGACCGCGGTCGCTGACGTGCTCGCCGGGGACGGCGGGGTACGCGGGGTCCGGCTGGCGGACGGGGAGGAGATCGCCACCCGCTCGGTGGTGGTCGCGGCCGGGCCGTGGTCGGTGGGGCTGCTCGCGCCACTGGGTGTCGACCTGCCCATCACTGTGCACCGCGAGCAGATCGTGCTCATATCCCCAGGCCAAGGGGTGGATCCCTTCTTCGACGCCGCCAAGGTCCCGGTCTTCTCCGACCTGGTGTCGCTGCAGTACATACGGGCCGAGACGGCAGGCGAACTCCTCTTCGGCAACAGCGATCTGAGCCGGCCCGAACCCGCCGACCCCGACCGCTACGCCAACCACGCCGACCCGGACTTCCTCGAGGCCGCGGTCACCAAGATCGCGCATCGACTGCCCGGCCTGCCGGACGCCGCGGTGTCCAGCACCTACGCGGGCTGCTACGACGTGACCCCCGACTTCAACCCGGTCATCGGCTCCACTGGCATCGAGGGGCTCATCGTCGCCGCCGGTTTCAGCGGCCACGGCTTCAAGATCTCTCCAGCCGTGGGAGAACTGCTCGCTGACCTCGTCATCGACGGCCGCTCGAACGACCCGGCCGTCCCGGCGGACGACTTCCGGCTCAGCCGCTTCGCCGAACAGCAGCCACTCGTCAGCCCACACCCGTACATCGGAGCGGGCGAGATGCGCTGAGCGAGCCACCGTGCGGCCGCGGCGAGCTCACACCACACCATCCCGGCGCAGGGCCTCCGCGTCCTGCTCCGGGATGCCGAGCTCGGCGAGGATCTTCGCCGTGTGCTCGCCCACGTCCGGGACGGGGTCCATCCGCGGCGAGGGATCGACGAGCCCCGGAGGGGCGAGTGCCGGAAGCGGTCCGGCCGGTGAGCCCACGTTGTGCCACCGGCCGCGGGCGGCGAGCTGGGGGTGGTTCCATACATCGGCCAGGGTGTTGACGCGGGCATGCGCGACGGGAACGGCCTCGAGGAGCGCGCTCGCCTCGTCGCCGGTCAGTACCGCGAACCGCTCGGCGATGATCCGGCCGAGCGCCTCACGGTGGGTGTTGCGGTTCGCGTTGCCCGCGTAGTCCGGGTGCTCGGCGAGGTCGGGCCGACCGAGGAACCGGTCGCAGAAGCCCCGCCACTCCCGCTCGTTCTGGATGCTCATCATGACGACCTTGCCGTCGCCCGCCTCGAACGGGCCGTAGGGGTAGATCGTCGCGTGGGCCGCCCCGGCCCGCGGCGGCGGCTCGGCGCCGTCGTACGCGTAGTACAGAGGGAAGCCCATCCACTCGACGGTCGCCTCGAGCATCGACACATCGACATGGGCGCCCTTGCCGGTGGTGGACCGTTCGAGCAGCGCGGCGAGGATCGAGCTGTAGGCGTACATCCCGGCGGCGATGTCGGAGACCGCGATGCCGACCTTGGCCATGTCGTCACCGGACCCGGTGACGGACAGCAGCCCCGCCTCGCTCTGCACCAACGCGTCGTACGCCTTCATCGACTCGTAGGGGCCGCCCTGCCCGTACCCGGAGATGTCGCACACGATCAGCCGGGGGTGAGCCGCCTGCAGCTCGGCGGCGCTCAGGCCCATGCGGGCGGTCGCGCCCGGTGCCAGGTTCTGGAGGAAGACGTCGGCGGTCGAGAGCAGCCGGCGCAGGACGGCCAGGCCGCGGGGGTCCTTGATGTCGAGGGTGAGCGACTCCTTGTTGCGGTTGACCCAGACGAAGTGCGAGCTCAGGCCCTTGACGCGGGTGTCGTAATGGCGCGCGAAGTCGCCCGCCCCCGGCCGCTCGACCTTGATCACGCGGGCCCCGAGGTCGGCGAGCTGCCGGCTGGCGTACGGCCCCGCGATGGCCTGCTCGAGGGACACGACGGTCAGTCCGCGGAGGGGTTGCACGGGTTCTCCTTGCGTCGGGCGGTCGGCGGTTCCGGTGGCCGGCGGTTCCGTGTCTATCAGCCGACGGTGGCTGCGTATACGAGGGCCCTGGCCCGTAGGGCGGTGGATGTGGGCCGGCTGTGGGCATGCGAGGGCGGGCGGCGACGGAAACCGGCTGTTTCGTACGGCTGTCTCGTACCGCGGTGTTGACGAGCTCGCGGGCGCGCATGGACTGTAATGAACATGGCGAAGATGGGCTTGCGTCGTCTCATCGGTGTCCTCGCGCTGATCGGCGGGTTCCTGACCGCGGCAGGTGTCCCGCCCTCCGCAGGGGAGGCCGTCGCCGCCGACGCCCTCCCCGGCTCCCTCTGGTTCGACGGGCCGGCCGCCGCCACGCTCACGGCGGACGACGGCCGTTTCGCCGACGGCCTCGGCCGCGAGGTCGTGCTGCGTGGCTACAACGTCTCGGGCGAGACCAAGCTGGCGGAGAACGGCGGCCTGCCGTTCGCGTCCGTCGCCGACGCCCGGAAGTCCGCGGTCGCGCTGCGGGCGCTCGGCGGCGGCAACACCGTGCGCTTCCTGCTGTCCTGGGCGTACGCCGAACCCGTCCGCGGCCAGGTCGACACCGCGTATCTCGCCGCCGCCACCGACCAGATGCAGGCCTTCCTCGACGCCGGGATCCGCGTCTTCCCCGACTTCCACCAAGATCTCCACTCGCGCTATCTCTTCGACAAGGACAGCTGGTACACGGGGGACGGTGCACCGAAGTGGGTCGTGGAGGCGGGCGACTACCCGGACGAGTTCTGCGGGATCTGCCTCTTCTGGGGTCAGAACATCACCCAGAACGATGCGGTGAAGCAGGCGTCGTACGACTTCTGGCACAACGCGGGCGGCGTCCAGGACGCGTTCCTCGGCACCGCACAGACCACGATGACCTACCTCGCCCAGCACCTCACCGCCGACCAGTTCGCCCGCGTCGCGGGATTCGACCCGTACAACGAGCCGCACGCCGGCACATACGACTCCGGGCAGACCAGCCGCACGTGGGAGCGCGACGTGCTGTGGCCGTTCTACGTGAAGTTCCGCGACCGCATGGACAAGGCCGGGTGGCAGGACAAGCCGGCCTTCGTCGAGCCGAACCTCTTCTGGAACGCCAACCTCGCCTTCCAGAAGCAGGAGGGCGGTCTCCTCGACGCGGGAACGCTCGGTCCGCGCTACGTCTTCAACACCCACTTCTACGACCAGAGAGCGATCTCAGGCGTCTTCATGCCCGGCAAGGCGGGCGACGGCCAGTACGCCACCGACTTCGCCGCCGTCCGCGACCGTGCCGATGCCACCGGTACGGCGGCGGTCGTCAGCGAGTTCGGCCACCCGCTGTCCGGAGCCGTCTCCGACAAGGCGCCGACCGTCCTCAAGGCCATGTACCAGGCGCTCGACTCCCGTCTGCCCGGCGCCGACTGGTGGTCTCGGCCCACCGACTCGGGAGCGGTTCTGTCCGGCACGCAGTGGCAGTGGGACATCTACAACGGGCGGCACCACGAGCTGAAGAACGGCAACCCCGACAAGGTGCTCACCGACGGCGACGCCTGGAACGACGAAGACCTGTCCGCGGTCCACCTCGACGACTCGGGCACGGCGGTGCTGCGCCAGGACGCCCGTCTGCTGGACCGCCTCTACCCGAGCGCCACCGCGGGCCGCACCGTGGCCTTCGCCTACGAGGACCGCTCCCGCGACGGCTCCACCACCCTGACCTGGAACCCGGTACCGGATTCCCTTCCCCACGTCGCCGAGCTGGTGGGCTCGGGCCAGTACGGCCTGCTGCTCTGGCGCTCGGACGGCGACCGCGCACCCACGGAGCTGCACCTCCCGGCGTCCTTCCCCACCTCCGCCACCACCGTCGTCTCCGACCTGGGCACGGTGACCGGCCCGCCCGCCTACGCAGAGAGCGCTCCCATCGCCGTCGCCCCCGAACCGGGCGGCACCGGAAGCCGCCGTCTCCTGCTCACCGCCCCGGACTCGGGCACCCTGCACTACGCGCTGATCACCAACGGCACGACGGCCCCGCCCGCCGCCCTGCTGGCCGCGGCCCGGGCCGAACTGGCCTCCTGGGCCGCGGCTCACGCCTGACGCGCCCGGCCACCCGGGGTCGCCCAGCCACCGGGGTCGCCCAGCCACCCCGGGTCGCCGCCATCTTGGGTGTCAGGCGATCTCGAACCCGTCCCACAAGCGCCCGCCCGCGCTCTCCAGCACCTCGTCGACCAGGGCGACCAGCGCGTCTGGGCGGGCCTCGAGAGCGTCGCGCACCGCCGGATCAAGGCGCTCGGCGAGGCCGGGCTCGGCGGCCTGCAGGCGTCGGGCCAGCCACTTCCCGCCGCCGAGCCAGCGCCCGCGGACGAGCAGCGCCAGTTCGGCGGCGCGCTGCGCCAGCGCCGTGACGATGAAGAGGCGCTCGGCCGGATCGGCGCAACCGGCGAGATCATCGAGGAGATCAGTCAGGACGTACCGGCGGTGCTCCAGCTCCTCCGGGACGGCCGGCGGTGGGCCGGCCGCGAGCCGCTCCCTGGCCTCCGCGGCGAGCCGGGCCCCCGAGCCGTCGTGGTCGAGGAGCAATTCACCGTGGGCGCACATGAAGAGCAGCGGCGAGCTTCGACCGGCCGTCTCGCGCTCCACGAAGTCGTGCCAGGTCTCGTCGGTGTGCACGAACATCTCCACCGGCCAGCCGGCTTCGACGAAGCTGCTGCGGTAGGGGGCGGGCGCGCCGTCCAGCATCACCACGAGGTCGAGGTCCGAGTACGCGGTGCGGTGCTCGGTGAGCACGCTTCCGCAGACGAAGGCGGCCAGGGCCTCCGGGTGGCGCTGTCGCGCGATCCGTCGTGCGGCTTCCACGGGTCCGAGTCTGGTCATGCCTCGTCATCTTCGCGGAGCGCACCGGCCGAGGCACGCGCATTTGTTCTCGTGCCCGGGAAGCGCCCTGCCGGGGACGCGAGGGACAATGCCCGGATGACGGACTCCGCGGCTCCCGCGTCCTCCAACGGGCGAATCTCCAGCAGAGGTAGCGAGAGAACCCCGCTGCGCGACTTCCTGAGGACGGAGACCGGCAGCGCCGTGGTGCTGCTGGCCGCCACCCTCGTCGCCCTGGTGTGGGCCAACATCGCGCACACCTCGTACGAGAGTTTCTGGCACACCCGGCTGTCGATCACGGTCGGGGACCAGGGCGTTGCGCTGCCGCTGCGGGAGTGGGTGAACGCCGGGCTGATGACGTTGTTCTTCTTCGTCGTCGGTCTTGAGGCGCGCCGCGAGTTCGACATGGGGGAGCTGCGTGACCGGCGGGCGCTGTCGCTGCCGGCGATCGCGGGACTGTGCGGCATGATCGTGCCGATCGTGGTCTACCTCGCCATCAACGCCGGCCGCTCCTCGGTGCACGGCTGGGGCGCCGCGATGTCCACGGACACCGCGTTCGCCCTCGGCATGCTCGCCCTGCTCGGTTCGCGGTTCCCGGACCGCCTGCGCACCTTCATCCTCACGGTGGCGGTCGTCGACGACTTCCTCGCGCTCGTGGTGATCGCGGTTTTCTACAGTGAGGACATCGACCTGCCCGCGCTGCTCGCCGCCCTGGGCATCTTCGGCGTGATCCTCCTGGTGCGCGCGGCTGGGGTGCGCCACGGCTGGGCGTACGCGCTGCTCGGCGCTGCCGCCTGGGTGGCGGCGGTGAAGTCCGGCGTGGACCCGGTAGTGGTGGGCCTGGCACTCGGACTGCTCACGTACGCGTACCCTGCGTCGCGCAGCGAGCTGGAACGGGCCACCGGCCTGTTCCGGGCCTTCCGCGAACAGCCGACGCCCGAACTTGAGCGGTCGGTACGCCAGGGGCTCAGATCGGCGATGTCGCCCAACGACCGGCTGTTGCAGATGCACCACCCCTGGAGCAGCTATGTGATCGTGCCGCTGTTCGCGCTGGCGAACATGGGCATCGCCATCAGCGGCGACCTGCTGGCCCGCGCCTATACCTCCCCGGTGACGCTGGGCATCCTGTGCGGCTTCGTGCTGGGCAAACCGATCGGCATCGTCGGCGCCGCGTGGCTGGCCAACCGCCTCAGCCGCGGCCGTATGAGGCCGCAGGTCGGCTGGGGGTCCGTGGTGGGCGGCGGCACGATCGCCGGTGTCGGCTTCACGGTGTCCCTGCTGATCGTCACCCTCGCCTTCGAAGGCGACCAGCTCGAGGAGGCGAAGATCGGCATTCTCAGCGCGGTCGTCGGCGCCTTCGCCGCCACCTGGGTGGTCGCCCTGGTCATCAGGGCCCTCCCTCCACGCCGCCGGGCGCGGGCCCTGCTCGGTACTGCCGAGACGATGATCGACCTCGCCGTCCCGGTCGACCCGGATCGCGACCATGTGCGAGGGCCCGCCGAGGCGCCGGTGACCATCGTCGAGTACGGCGACTTCGAGTGCCCCTACTGCGGGCAGGCCGAACCGGTCGTCCGCGAGCTCCTCGCCGGCCACGCGTCCGTGCGGTACGTCTGGCGGCACCTGCCGCTGACCGACGTCCACCCGCATGCCCAGCTGGCCGCCGAGGCAGCTGAGTGCGCGGCCCAGCAAGGCGCCTTCTGGGAGATGCACGACCTGCTCTTCGACCATCAGGGCGCTCTGGAAGTCCGCGACCTCGTGCGTTACGCGGAGCAGCTCGGCCTGGACACGGAGCTCTTCCGGCAGGCCCTGCGCGAGCGTGCCGGGGCCGCCAGGGTGGCGGAGGACGTCGAGTCCGCGGACCTGAGCGGCGTCTCCGGCACACCCACCTTCTTCATCAACGACCGCCGCCACCTGGGTGCCTACGACATCGATGCCCTCTCCGCCGCCGTACGCGCGGCGAAGACGCGCGCGGTGCTCAGGGCGGGGTGACGGGCTGCGCCGCCCGCTCGAGCCGCAGCATCTCAAGCAGCAGCAGCAGCCGTCGGCGGACGCCGCACCGCGAACCCGGTGACGCGGAAGTGGCTCCATACCGTGCGGAAGGCGAAGTGGCCGCTCGTGTACGGCTCCGGGTCCGTGTAGTCGAAGACCAGCCGGCCGTTGTTCCACCACTGCACCGTCGAGCCGTCCGAGACGATCCGCACGTGGTTCGGCTCGTTCGCGACGAGCAGCGGCTCCGTGTAGTCGTGGATCAGCGGGCGGACGCCCGGCTCACCGACGTAGCGCCGCAGGCGTGTCGTGGTGTTGTAGTTGGCGCCGTAGCCCGCGTAGTACGTCGTGAGGTAGTCGTACTCGGCGAGGGTGCCGCCCCGCTGCGTGGCGAAGAGGTCGTCGGGGGAGCGGACGTCGGTCGCGTTCCAGAAGTTGTTGAGGTCGGAGACACGGTCGTTGGCGCCGCCCGCCGAGACCGGTGTCGCGGTGTACTCGAGGACGTAGGGGCCGTGGAGCCTCTCCCGGAACCAGACGGTCGCACCGCCCGGCACGTCGATGTCGAGCACGCCGCGCTCGGCGGTGACGCTGCCGCCGCTCTCCAGCTCGACCGCCCACTTGCCGAGGCCGTGGCGGAAGTCGTCGTGAGCGATGCGGCGTCCGTGGCGCGGACGTGCCGCGGCGGTCGTCGTCGGCAGGAGGCCGGACAGAGCAACTCCGGTGGCCAGAGCGGCGAAAGCTCTCCGTGACGGCGTCATGAGGTGAGGGCTCCCTGCTGGTGCGTAGGTCGTCTGGAACGATTCAACGGCCCACACCTTCCCTTGTGCGCGACACAAGCGCAAGGTTCCGCACACGTTCCAACAGGTGCACCTCGTGGGTGAGTTCGGGGTCAGGCGCCGTAGAAGGCGAAGGCCCCCCATGCCGCGGCGCTGGGGAACACCCGCTGAAGGTAGCCGTCGCCAGCCGAGGCCAGGTGCCGTTGCCCCCACCAGTCGGAGGCCTGGCCTTCCGGTGTCGTCCCCTCGACGCCGCCGGAGTGGGCGGACCAGCGGTCGTACTCTCCGTGGTTGCCCGCCCTGCGGTGGGCGAAGGCCAGTGCGGCGAAGCTCAGACGGTCGGTGTCGGCGGACCGTCCGGGCGACTCCAGCCGGGAGCACGCCCAGTCGATCAGGTCGGCGGCGGTCCACGAGGCCATCCGGCGCTGGGCACCGGCCAGCGAGCCCGCGACGGTGTCCGCGTCCCAGGCCGGTTCGGAGGCCAGCGCCTCGTAGAACAGCGACATCAGGATCGCCGCGTCACGGTCCACCACCGGCCACATGCTCACGACCAGCCCGCGCGCCCCGGCGGACAGGAGCGCGCGCCCGAGCCCGACCAGCTCGTCCCGCTGCCGCACCTGGTGGCGGCCGCTGCTGCAGGCGCTCAGGGTGACCAGCGCGCCCGTCCAGTCCATGGCGGCCAGGCGTTCGGTCCGCACGACCTCGGTCGTGGCGGATCCGGCGGTTCCGGCGGGTCCGGCGAGGAACAACCCGCTGCGTTCGGGCCGCTGCTCGTCGAACATGCCGTGACAGGCGAGATGGACCAGGGAGAGCCGGTCCGCCGAATTGACCGCCGTCTCCAGCCAGTCGGCGGTGGCCGCCTCGTCGAACTGCGCGGTGCCGCCGAGCCGGTCGACGACCTCGGCGCATTCGCCGCGGTAGTACGTGAGCTTCCTGGAGCCGGTCCCCGGAAAGCCCCCGGCCAGAACCGTTCCGTCCCGGTGCCACGCGCCACCGCCGGTCCTGAGCAGGGACGCGGACGGGAGGTATCGCGTGGGCCGGCTCCGCCGGTCCGGCCCGGGCTGCGTCTCCTGGGCGTTCGACGGCAGATGCAGCGGCACCGTGTGCAGCAGACCGTGGGGAACGACCAGAACCGGGGTGCCTGGGCCGCCCGCGTCCTCCACCACGTCCCGCACCGCCCTGTGCAGCGGACTGCGCACGATCGTGTCGAGGGCCGCCGACTGGTCCTCCACCGAGCTCGCCCCGAGCAGAGCGCGTACCTCGTCGGCGTACTGCTGTCGGCCCAGCGCCTCGTGGCCGCCCAGCGACACCAGCACGGGCTCGGTCCGTCCCGCCTCCAGCACGAACGCGTACAGCGCCTCGTGGCCGACCCAGAACTCGACCAGTGCGGAGGCACCGGAGCGGCCGAGCAGGCGCACCGCCTCCGCCGCGGTGATCGGCTCGGCCATCCGGTGGACGCGCACTTCCGGGTACTCGGCAGACAGCCGCTCCCAGAGCCCTGTGAGCTCCTGACGCACCTCCTCCAGGCGCTGTTCCCATCCGACCAGGCGCCGTACCCGAGCCTCGGTGTCCTCGCCCGCGGGACGCGCCGACAGTTCCGCGCGCAGCGCGCGCTGCCTCTGCCACAGCTCCTGCTCCCGGGCAAGCAAGCCGTGGTCGCTGCTGTCGACGGCGGCCGCCGATTCGGTGTGCCGTACGGCGTCCAGCAGCGACCGGCCCTTCGCCCGTTCCACCAGGTCGAACGCCTGGACGACGTGGCCGAGCGCAAGGGCGGTCTCGACCGCCTCCGCGTACGGCGGGGACAGGAACGTGCGGAAGTCGGCCAGCGGACCGAGGTCGAGGGCCCTCCGGCGCAGTTCTTCGTACGCGTCGCACGCCGCCACCAGGTGGTCGAGCAGAGCGGGGCTGCGCTCCCCGGTCTCGAACCGGTACCAGCCGATCGCCGTGTGCGTCGTCATCAGCGTCTGGTCGTCCGGCCGGCGGTCACCGAGCGCGGCGAGCCGCTCCATGGTCTCGGCCGCGGCCTCGGTCCGTCCGGTCTCCTTGAGGATCCGCAGCCGGACGGCCAGCCGGACCGCGAGCCGGTGCGAGAAGCGCTCCTCTGCCCGTTCGGCGGCGGCCAGGGCGCGCTCGCTGTAGGTGTCGGCGAGCTCCCAGGCTCCGTAATCAGCGCATATCTGGGCGAGCTTGCCGTCGATCACTCCGCCGTCGATCAGGATCCCGCCGTCAGGAAGGGCCTCGTCCGGCAGATCCGGGGCGACCTGTGCGAGCCGTCGCCGCGCCGCGAATCCGCTCAGCGCACGCGCCCGCAGGAGCAGACCGAGCTCCTCCTCCTCACCGAGCCCGAACCGGCTTCTGACCATGGCCAGATGCCTCAGCGCGAAGCACTCCCGCATGGCATCGCCGAGGGCGTGGGCCAGATGCCGGGAGCGGGAGAGTACCGACAGTGCGTGGTCGGGCGCTCCCGCGTAGAGGTGGACCAGGCCCAGCAGATTCCACACCTGGGGCATGCAGTGCGCCGCCCGCAACTGCTCCCAGTGGCTCTCTGCACGGAGCAGCAGCGCCTCCGCGGCGGCCAGGTCGCCCTCCTCGAACCGCTGTTCCGCCGTGTCGACGAGCCGGCGCCCCATGGTCGCGTTGAGGCCGATCTCCAGGGCGAGGTCGGCTTCCGAGGAGATCTGCTCACGCAGGTGGGTCTCGGTGAGCGCCTCGATCTGCGCGATCCGTTCGTCGTGCAGACGCCCGTAGTGCTCGCCGTCGACGTGGTCATGGATCCGCTTGAGCAGGTCGTGGGCGTGGGTGAAGGCCCTCCCGCTCTCGGCCTCGCGGCCTGCTTGCCGGCTGATGTCCGCCAGATGTCTCCACGCCTTGACGGCGTCCAGTTCGGCGCCCGCGTCGGTGAGTGTCCGCGCCGCCTGGGCCGCCAGTTCCGCGGCTTCGTCGAGCCGGCCCTGGCGGGCGAGTTCGTGCGCGAGATTGTCGGTGATGACGCCACGCAGGGAAGCGCTGATCCCCTGTACGGCCAGGGCGCGGCGCAGCGGTTCCTCGGCGCCTTCGAGACCGTGGGCGGTGACGATGTTGGCGTGGTTCTGCAGTACTGCCGCGTAGCCCGCGGAGTCTCCGGCGGCGTGGGCCGCCTCGGCCGCGTCCCCGAACAGGCGAACGGCTCGCTTCAGTCTGCCCTCCGCCGCAGCCGTCAGGGCAAGTCCCTCCAGCGCGGCACTTTTCAGGGCCTCGTTGTCCGCGATCTCCCGGCATTTCTCGTAGTGGGCGGTCGCGTCGGCCAGGCGGCCCTCCGAGCGTGCCGTCTGGCCGAGCAGCCGATGGAGCATGAAGTGCAGTTGGACGTCGGCGACATGCGCGGACGCTGCTTCCACTGCGAGGAGCACACGCTGGGCTTCCGACAATCGGCCCTGGGCCAGAAGCCCATGGGCGTACATCAATCCCTCTAAGAGGCCCGCGAGTTCCGCGTCGTCGGACATCGTCCCTCCCCCTGTTCCCGGACCCCGGAATGCTACCCATACACCGGGTCACGCCAGACATACTGGAGCGCATGGACACCTCCGACAACGCCGAGCCCGCGATCGGTGCCACGCGCATCGGCAGCGACGGCGCACTGCAGCACTGGGACGGCCGTCAGTGGCTTCCGTACAAGCGGCAGGTCGAGGCCGAGGAACACACGTTCCGTCACGAAGAGGACCCGGAAGACTGTTGACCTCCTTCCTCCCCTCACCTCCTCAGGAGCCCGCCGACCCCGTCGCCACCGGGCCCGCAGACGCGGTCGCCGATCTCCGCACCACCGCCCGCTGGACGATCGCCGCCGTCGCGGGGGTGGGCGCGCTCCTGGTCGGGGGCGGCCCGTTGACCGCCGTCGGCAGGATCGACGACTGGGGCGACACCTTCGCCGCGTTCGGCGGGCTGGCGTTGACGGTGCTGGGTGTCGGCTGGGCCATCTGGCAGACGGGTGAGGCGCTGACCCCGTGTCTGGCCACGCTCGACGACCTCGACGCGCCGGAGATGGGCTCCCTGCGGGCGGCGATCGCGCGCAACCCGGCCGCGTACTACGGCCCCTACCGTTCCCTACGCGAACTGCGCACGCAGCGCCGCCTGCACGAGGCGGTCGTCGCGGACCTCGCGGTGAAGCTCGCGCGCGAACAGGACCCGGTGCGGACCAAGCTCTTCGAACAGGGCCTCGCGGACGCCCGCGCCAACGCCGAGGAGGCTCGTCGGCTGCAGCACCGGCTCCTCACGCTGATCCACGCCTGGTCCGTGCGCCACGCCGTACGCCGAGCCCGGCTGCACACCCTCGCGGCGTTCGGGCTCGTCGCCTTGGGGGCGGTCCTCTTTCTCACCGCGACCGGCGACAAGGCCGCCGATCCGCCTGCCAAACAGGCGGGTTCGGCATCCGCTGCCCCGCATGGCGCTGGTCTCGCACAGACGGCAGACCGACCAACGGAGAACCGACCGGGCCGCTGAGCGGGCACGGACGCGGGCCGATTGCGCTGCCGCTGTCCGGTAGAGAACCGCGCCGCTACCCCATCATCTGCCGTCGCACCAGCTCATGGAGCCGCCCGCCAGTGTCGGCGAGCAGCTCCGCGGGCGGCCCCTGCTGCACGATCCGGCCCTCCGCCATCACGATCACGCGGTCGGCGTCCATGACCGTGGACAGCCGGTGGGCGATCACGATGCGGGTGGCCTGCAGACGGCGGGTGCTCTCGATCACCGTGCGCTGGGTCTCGTTGTCCAGCGCGCTCGTGGCCTCGTCGAAGAACAGGATCCGCGGACGGCGTATGAGGGCTTGGGCGATCATCAGGCGCTGGCGCTGCCCGCCCGAGACGGAACTGCCGCCGGCGACGATGGTGTGCATGCCCATGGGCATGCGCTTGATGTCCTCGGCCAGGCCCGCCAGTTCGGCCGCCTCCCACGCCTCCTCCAACGTGAACGGCTCGGCGCCGCAGATGCAGTCCAGGATCGAGCCGGTAAGGGGCTGCGCGTGCTGCAGGACGACGCCGCACTGGCGGCGGACCGCGGCCTGATCCAGGGCGGCCAGGTCCTGACCGTCGTACAGCACACTGCCCGAGACCGGCTTGTCGAAGCCGATGAGCAGCCTCAGCAGCGTCGACTTGCCGCAGCCGCTCGGGCCGACGACCGCCACGAACTCGCCGGGCCGCACCTCGAAGGTCACGTCGTCGAGGACCAGCGGCCCGTCGTCGGTGTAGCGGAAGGACAGCTTGCGGGCCTCGATGCCTCCCGACAGGACGCCGGGCTGGGTACTGGCACCACGCACCTCCGGGGTCGCATCGAGGACCGGCTTGATCTCCTCGAACATCGGCAGCGCGGCGGCGGCCGAGACCAGCGCGCCCGTGAGCTGGGTGGCCGAGGTCAGCATCATGGTCATCGCGGTGTTGAACGTCAGGAACGCGCTGGCCGACAGGGAGCCGCGGGCCGGGCCCGCCAGCAGCATGAACATGATGAGGGAGCAGAGCGGCAGATAGACCGCACCGAGCACCGTCGTCAGGTTCTTGATACGGCCGACGCGCTGCTGCAGCTCCCGGCTGCGCGCGAACTCCTTGGCCCAGGACGCGTACGCGTAGTTCTCGGCCGCCGCGACCCGCAGCTTGGGCAGGCCGCGCAGGGTCTGGAACGCCTGGTTGTTGAGCTTGTTGCTGAGCACGACCAGCCGACGCTGCCAGCGCACCTGCCACAGCCCCATGCCGAGGAAGACGGCCGCGATCACCAGCAGCAGCCCCATGGCCGCGAGCGCCAGCGGCACGCTGTAGAGAAGCAGCAGGACGAGGTTCATCGCACCGACCGTGCCCGCCTGGACGACGACCGGGCCCACGCCCGCCAGCAGCCGGCGGATGGCGCTGATCCCCATCGCCGCACTGGCCAGCTCGCCGGTGGAGCGGCCGGTGAAGAACTTCGTCGGCAGCCGCAGCAACCGGTCCCAGACGGCCGGCTGCAGCGTGGCCTCGATCCGCCCCTCCATCCGCAGGATGGTCAGGTTCTGCATCAGCATGAACGCGGCCGAGACGATGCTGGCGACCATGATCGCCAGGCACACCTGGACGATCAGGCTCTTCTCGGCGTCCGGTACGAAGGAACCGAGCACCTGGCCGGTCGCGATCGGCACCAGCGCGCCGAGCAGGACCGTCACCAATCCGCTGAGTAGCAGGTTGCGCATGTCGCCGTTCGTGCCGCGCAGACTGAACCGCATCAGCCGCAGCGGGCTCATCGAGCGCTCCGGCAGCGGACGGTAGAACATGATCGCGCGCGGCTCGAACTCCTCCGCGTTGTCCTCGTCGACGCGGATGCTGCTGCCGGTCGCGGGGTTCCGCGCCACGTACCCGCCGCGCCGCCACAACAGCGCGACTGGCGCGCCGGACGCGGCCCGATAACCCACCAGCGGGCCGGTGTTCTCCCGCCACCAGCGCCCGTCGAGCCGGACCGGGCGGGTACGGATCCGCGAGGCCACGGCGATGCGCTCGACCGGGTCGAGCCGCTCGTTCTGCGCGCCGCTCTTCGACGGCTCCGTCAACGTGATACCGGCCGCCCCGGCCACCACGCCGCAGACGGCGTACGTGGCGTCGTCACCCCCGGCAGTGGTGCGGGAGGACTTCGAGGAGCGGCGGCGCATGGAGTCGAGCAGCGCCTGATCGGCCTCGGCACGGACGGCCTCACCAGCCTTGATACCGGCCGCCGTCCGGTCCTCGTGAGAGCGCTCCAGCTGCTCGATCCAGCGGTCGAGCGAGGACAGCAGCCGGTACTGCTGGTCGACCATCCCCTGCCACACGGCCGGATCGATGAGCAGGTCGGCCGCCGCATCGGCGCTCACCGATGCGCCGTACTGCACGCTGCCCGGCGGCACCTGCATCCACAGGATGTCGTCGTCGGCCGCCATCCCGGCGTCCGCGGTCCGGCCGTCCAGCGGCGCCTGGAAGAGGATGCCCATGCTGCGCCCCACACCGAGCGCGAACGCGTACTCCAGCGGGCTCGGGGCGGCCTGGGCCTGCGCCTGGTAGTCGTACGACTGGACGCCCGTGTCGTACATGCCGGCGCCGTAAGGGTCGGTGGCGTACGGGTCGTGCGACCACGTGTCGGTGAACTCCGGCCGGTACAGCTGCCGCAGCGGGATCCGCCGCAGCACGCACTCCCGCAGCGGCCGGCCGACGAGGGTGTGCTGCGGTCCTTCCACGGGGCCGAGCAGCAGCGATCCCGCTTCGAGGCGGCCGAGGAAGTGCCAGTGACCCTCCTGCACCGCGTCGACCGCGAACAGGTCCATGGCGCCCGCCGCGACGAGCCACAGCACGTGCGGCCCCTCCAGCGGAAGACGGGTCAGACCGCTGCAGTCGAGCGGCGTCCCGAGGCCCCCGAGGGCGCCGAGCACGAGGTCGCCCTCTGCGGCACCGGTGGCGGCGTGCTGATGGACGGAGGTCATCTCAACGCTCCTTGACCAGTTCGGCGTACGGGCCTCCGGAGGCGACCAGCACGTCATGGCGCCCGCGCTCGACGACCGTGCCGTGGTGCAGCACCACGATCTCGTCGCTGTCGCGGACTGTGCTCAGCCGGTGGGCGATCACGACGCAGGCGCAGCCGCGCCGCCGCAGATTGTCGATGATGACCTGCTCGGTCTCCGCGTCGAGCGCACTGGTCACCTCGTCGAGTACCAGGATGCTGGGCTTGCGGACCAACGCGCGGGCGATCTCGAGGCGTTGGCGCTGGCCACCGGAGAAGTTGCGCCCGTCCTGTTCGACCCGGCTGTGGATGCCGCCGGGGCGGCGCACCACCACGTCGTACAGCGCCGCGTCCTGCAGCGCGGCGATCACCGCGTCGTCCGGGATCGACGGGTCCCACAGCGCCACGTTGTCCCGCACCGTGCCTTCGAAGAGGAAGACGTCCTGGTCGACGAAGGACACGGACGCGGCCAGTGCACCCCGCGGAATGTCCTCCAGCCGCTGCCCGTCGATGCGGATCACGCCCTCCCACGGCGCGTACAGCCCGGATATCAGCCGGGACACCGTGGACTTGCCGCTGCCGGATCCGCCGACCAGCGCCACCTGCTGACCCGGGCCCACCGACAGCGAGAACCCGGTGAGCAGCGGCTTGTCGAGCGGGCTGTAGCCGAACGTGATGTTCTCCAGCGTCACATGGCCCTTGAGCCTGCGCGTGCTCGACGCCCCGTCGGGGCGGGCGTAGAGGGAGTCCGCCGGGAAGTTCTCGACGTCCTTCAGGCGCGCCACGTCGGCGGCGAAGTCCTGGATGCGGCCGGTGACACCGTTGAGCCGGGTGATCGGCGCGGTGAAGCGGGTCACCAGCGCCTGGAAGGCGACCAGCAGACCGATCGAGATATGACCGTCCACCGCACGCAGACCACCGATCCACAGGATCAGCGCGCTGTTCAGCGTGGCCAGCGTCGGCGCGACGACACCGAGCCACGCGGCCGGCACGCCGAGCCGCTGCTGCTCCTCCAGCGTCGTCGCATGCTGCCCGGCCCAGCGGCGGAAGTAACCGTTCTCCCCACCGGTGGCCTTCAGCGTCTCGATCATCTGCAGACCGGTGTACGCGGTGGTGGTCAGCCGGGCGTTGTCGGCGCGCAGCTTCTGCGTACGGGTGGCCCGCAGGCGCACCACCACCCGCATCGCCACGACGTTGAGCAGCGCGACCAGCACACCGATGACGGTCAGCTGAGGGTCGTACGACCAGAGCAGGACCGCGTAAAGGATCACGACGACCGCGTCGACACCGGCCGCGGCGAGGTCGCGGGCCAGCGTCTCCGCCACCGCGTCGTTGGACTGCAGCCGCTGCACGAGGTCGGCGGGGCTGCGCTGGGCGAAGAACGTGACCGGCAGCCGCAGCAGATGCCGCAGGAACCTGGCGCTGCTGAGCGTCGACGAGATGATGCGGCCGTGCAGCAGGTTCGACTGCTGCAGCCAGGTCAGCACGGCCGTGAGCAGCACCGTGGCGCCCATCGACGCGAACAGGACCCCGAGCAGCGAGGTCTGGCCGCCGATCAGGAACATGTCGATGTACGTACGGCTGAGGGCGGGCACGGCCGCGCCGACGGCGACCAGCATCAGGCTGGCGAGCACAGCGGCCGGCATCGTGCCCGACGTGCCGCGCAGGCGCGCGGGCATGGCGCCGAGGACGCCCGGCTTGCGTCCGCCGCGCCGGAAGCCCTCACCGGGCTCGAAGACCAGCACGACACCGGTGAAGCTGGTGTCGAAGTCCTCCATCGGAATGAAACGGCGGCCCTTGCCCGGGTCGTTGATGTACACACCGCGCCGTCCGAGACGGCGCCCTATGCCGTCGTAGACGACGTAGTGGTTGAACTCCCAGAACAGGATGGCCGGTCCGGGCACGCCTTCGAGGGCCGCCAGATCCATCTGCATGCCCTTGGCCTGCAGACCGTAACTGCGTGCCGCCTTGAGGAGGTTGCTGGCCCGCGAGCCGTCACGGGAGACACCGCAGGCGATCCGGAGCTCCTCCAGCGGCACATGCTTGCCGTAGTGGCCGAGGACCATGGCCAGCGAGGCGGCGCCGCACTCCACGGCCTCCATCTGCAGCACGGTGGGGCTGCGGACGGTCTTCGGCTTCTTGACCTTCGGCTTCGACCTCGACTTGGACCTTGGGTTGGAGCGCGGGTTCGACCGGGGGTTCGACTTCGACTCGGGCCGGTGCCGGCGGCGGACCGGCGGCGGTGGTAGCTCTGTCACGGAAGCAGCCAATCGATCGGGCGCTGCTCGGCCAGCCGGATGGCGCCGTTGGCCTGAGTCATGGAGTCGAGTGCGTACGGCGGGCCGTCGGCGGTGGACCACCTGTAGCCGGACTTCGTGGCGGAGGACCGGTCGAGACGCACCAGCACCGCCACCGGCCGGCCCTGCTGCGAGAACTGCGCGCCGAGCTGGCTGTCGCCGAGGAACGCGGTGATCTGCTGCTGCGTCTCCGCAGTCCGGCCGACGGCCTTCACACGACCGCGCAACACGCCGTACTCATCCTTGGGCACCGATTGGACGGTGAGGTCGACGGACGCACCCACCGGTACGGTCGACGCGCTGTCGGCCGACACGTACACCACCGCCATCAGGGGATCGGACGCGTCATCAGTCCGCTCGAGAGTTGCGACGTTCGCTCCGGTGGTGACGACCGCGCCGATCGTGGCCAGCAGGGTGGTCACACGGCCAGCGGCGATGGTGCGGACGATCTGGTCGCCCTGCTGCGTACGGACCTTCAGCAGGGGGGAGTTGGCGTCAAGCCGTTCGCCCTCCTTGGCGAGGACGGCGGTGACCTGGCCCGCGACGGGGCTCTGCAGGACGTAACTGCCCTGCGCGTGCGTCAGGATCGCGGAGGCCTTCAGCGTGGACGACACGCTGCCGGTCACGGCCCAGAAGGAGGCCGCCGCCATGACGACCACGGTGACGATCAGGACCAGACGGCCCTGCGGCCGGGCGAAGCGCACCGGCAGATCGAGCTCTTCGGGCGACTGCAGCTTGGAAAGGGCCTTCTGGCGGAACTGCACGGGACTCTTCCCTCAACTGCGAAACGTGATGGTAGGGGCAGGCCGGGGCCGGGTGGCGGCTGATAGCCGGTCAAGAAGGCCAGCCTAGTGGCCGGGAGCCGGGAGCCGGGAGCCGGGAGCCGGATGGTCGGCGGCTGGGGGCCTGCGGGCACCCGTGAGTCCCGGAACCGGCTGGTTCCGGGACTCACGGAGCAAGAAGCCTCAGAGGCCGGCGGTCAGGCCCGACACGGCGCCGGTGACCGGGGCGGTGCTGATGCCGGTGGTGGCCTCAACGGTGCTCACCAGGCCGGACACGGTGCCGGTGACCGGGTAGATGGAGTCAACGGTGCCCGTGACGTTGGAGACCAGCTCGCCGACGAGGCCGCCGGAAACGTTGTCCAGGTCGGCGTCGGAAATCTCGAGGGTCTCAACCTGGGGGGTGAAGTTCATGATGTGAGCTTCCCTTTCCTGTGGATATTTCTTCAAAGTGGCGGCCGGCGCTGCTGGCATGCGGACAGGCCGTCCCGCGGGTGTCTGACGCTTGAACGAGAACGTTCGTGCAACTCCCGCAGTGCGCAGGATCAAAGCACGTCAGCGCTCCACGCAGCCAATCCTCCGAGCATCGGTTCGACTCTGTTCGACGCCTCAACTGCCTTTGCGTGCAGGCCCGTCCACGGCTTGGTGGCCGCTTCTTCACAAGATCCTCCAGGGGTGTTCCCCTGCTTCGATTCAGCCGTGAGAGCCAAATAGGACACTCCCGCACCAATGGCAGGACAAGGTGTCAGTCCTGCCGCACCCGTGTGGCGTGCCGTGCCTGGGCTGGGTAATCGGTGTGCAGATTTGCTGAAGGCGCGATTCGAGCCCGGCCTTATGAACGCGCGGTAACCGGACATTGCAGAGCGCATTCGGATGACGTTTCTTCATGGAGGAACGGGACATTACTGCTGTCGCTGCGGTATTCGGGGATATATATCGCGGGCATCCGGTCATGAAAGCGCGCCACGCGGCACGTACAGCACGAAGGCCGGCCCGTGAGGGGCCGGCCTTCGGTCGTTCGGTACGCGCTGCTGTGCGCGCCTCGCTTACTTGCGGAGCAGCAGGATCACTCCGGCGACCACGGCGCCGAGTACGACGGCGGCGATCCCGTAGCCGAGCCGGTGCGCACGCAGGCCGGGGAGGAGCCGGTCGAACGCGTAGCGGCCCGGGCCGGTCAGGGCGAGGGACGCCGCCGCGACGGTCAGCACGAGTTCGTACTCCACGCCGTCGGGGGCGAAGAAGCCGCCACCCCACTTCACCGCGAGAGCGTTGATCATGGTGCCGAAGACGGCGGCGCCGGCCAGCGGGGTGAGCAGACCGAGTGCGAGGCCCAGACCGCCGAGGGTCTCGGTGAGGCCGGCCACGGCCGCCATGGTCTTGCCGGACGGGTAGCCGCTCATCGTGAAGAACTGGCCGGTGCCCTCGAGGCCCCCGCCGCCGAACCAGCCGAAGAGCTTCTGGGTGCCGTGGGCGGCCATGGTGAGGCCGACAGCCAGGCGGAGCAGGAGGAGGCCGACGTCGTAGGCGTGCAGGGAGGGCTGCCGGGTGGTGTCGGGCGAGGTGAAACGGGTGGTCGTAGAGGTGGTCACGAGCGTTCTCTCCTGTGTAGGGGTTCGGGCCAGCTTTGCCACAGGCCGCCCAGGAAGATGCTTGAGCTTTCAAGCTCGGGGGTCCCTATGCTACCCCTGATGCTTGAGGTTTCAACATTTGGAGCTGGTCCTGCGGGCGGGTCTGCGGGCGAGCTTTGCGGGCCAGGTCCACTGGACCCGGCCCGTTCCCGCCGAGGCGACGGGCACTTCCCGCCGGGTCGGTCCCCGCCGGCGGGGGCCGTGGGGACCCCTCAGCTGCCGTCCGCGGCCGGTGCCTCGTCGTCGTACGGATTGCTCGGCTCGTGGATCTTCCGGACGGCGCTCGCGTCGAGGGCCGGCTCCGCCGCCTCGGAGCCTGGCGCCCCGGTCGGGCGCCAGACGCCGGTCACGGTCACCCACGTGTGGGCGTCGAGTGCCGTCACCCCGTGGATCTCCACCTTGAACACCTGCGCGTCGGCCGCACAGCAGCCGACCACGAGGCGGCTGAGATACCAGGTGCCTCGTCACCGCCGTCACCCGGCGATACGAATCCCGTCAGCAGGACGGTCCGGTGCTTGAGGGCAGCCAGCCGACGCGAGGGCCGTGGGAGTGCGCGTGACCCCGCTCATGCACCGCGTCTTCGGTGTGACCCTCCGCGTGCCCCGTAGCTGACGGGTCTGCAAGGCGGCGCGGCAAGGGCTGACAACGACGTATGTCGAAAACCCCGCTGAATGCCGTGCATCAAAGAGGAAAAGGATGCACCACGGGGTGTCGGCCCGATGTTCGGGCCGGCACCCCGTGACGGGAACTCAGTGCCCCCGGGCGATCCACTCCTCCAAGTGCGGCGCCTCGTCCCCGATCGTCGTCGACTCGCCGTGTCCGGTGAGCACGCGCGTGTCGGCGGGCAGGGTCAGCAGCCGGTCCCGGATGGAGTCGATGATGGTGCCGAAATCGCTGAAGGACCGGCCCGTGGCGCCGGGGCCGCCGTGGAAGAGGGTGTCGCCGGTGAACACCGTCTCCAGCTCGGGTGCGTAGAAGCACACCGCGCCGGGGGCGTGGCCCGGTGTGTGCAGGACCTGAAGGTCGGTGCCCGCGACGGTGAACACGTCGCCGTCCTTCAACTCCCGCTCCGGGGAACGGTCCCTGTGGGTCAGCCGCCATACGGGCAGGTCGTCGGCGTGCAGCAGAATCGGTGCGCCGAAGCGGTCGGCCAGCTCCGGGGCGACCCGTACATGGTCGTCGTGCGCGTGCGTCGCGAGGACGGCAAGCAGCCGGCGCTCGCCGATCGCGTCCGCGATCACCGACGCGTCGTGCGGGGCGTCGATCACGACGCACTCACTGTCGTCGCCGACGATCCACACGTTGTTGTCGACGTCGAAGGTCTGGCCGTCCAGGCTGAACGTGCCCGAGGTGACCAGATGATCGATACGCGCCGTCATCACGCACCCGCCTTGTCCAGCACGACCACCGAGCGCAGCACATCGCCGTGGTGCATCTTCGTGAACGCGCTCTCGACCTCGTCCAGGCCGATCGTCTCCGACACGAAGCCGTCGAGGTCGAACCTGCCCTGCCGGTAGAGGTCGATGAGCATCGGGAAGTCGCGGCTCGGCAGACAGTCGCCGTACCAGGACGACTTGAGCGCGCCGCCGCGGCCGAAGATCTCGATCAGCGGCAACGTCACCTTCATGTCCGGTGTCGGCACGCCGACCAGGACCACCGTGCCCGCCAGGTCCCGGGCGTAGAAGGCCTGTTCATACGTCTCGGGACGGCCGACCGCCTCCACCACGACGTCCGCGCCGAAGCCGCCGGTCAGCTCGCGCACCCGCTCCACGACGTCCTCGGTGCGCCCGTTGACCGTGTGTGTGGCGCCGAAGCCGCGTGCCCACTCCAGCTTCCGGTCGTCGACGTCCACGGCGATCACCTTGGACGCCCCGGCCAGCACCGCACCGGCGATGGCGGCGTTGCCGACGCCGCCGCAGCCGATCACCGCCACGGAGTCGCCGCGGGACACCCCGCCGGTGTTGACCGCGGCACCGAAGCCCGCCATCACTCCGCAGCCCAGCAGTCCGGCCGCGGCGGCCGGCGCCTCCGGGTCGACCTTGGTGCACTGCCCGGAGTGGACCAGCGTCTTCTCCGCGAACGCGCCGATGCCCAGGGCCGGGGACAGCTCCGTGCCGTCGGCGAGGGTCATCTTCTGTGCGGCGTTGTGCGTGTTGAAGCAGTACCAGGGCTTGCCCTTGGCGCATGCGCGGCACTGTCCGCACACCGCCCGCCAGTTGAGGATCACGAAGTCGCCCGGCGCCACGTTCGTGACGCCCTCGCCGACCTCGGAAACGATCCCGGCCGCCTCGTGCCCGAGCAGGAACGGGAACTCGTCGTTGATCCCGCCCTCGCGGTAGTGCAGATCGGTGTGGCACACCCCGCACGCCTGTACGTCCACGACGGCCTCGCCGGGGCCCGGGTCGGGCACCACCACATCCGTAAGCTCCACCGGGGCACCCTTGGCCCTGGCGACAACGCCCTTCACCGTGTGCGGCATCTTCCCACCTCCGGATCGTCCTGACCGCCACCCTAACCGTGGAGGTGGATCAACGAGAGGGGCACGGCGACAGGTGGGTCATCCTCGGATGCGAGGCGGGTGCCGTGGGTACGACCTCACGCCCAGGGCCGGTACGGCTCGTCCATGAGCTGGAACAACGGCTCCCTGCGGACCGGGTCCTCGGCCCTGGAGAGCTGCACCCGGTCACCGGGGTGGATCGCGGCGGGCGGGCCGAGCACCCGGCCCCGCACGGTGAACCCCTCGGCCATCTCGATGAGCGACTCGTTGCGGGCCGACGGGGTGCCCCGGTGGAGCACCGTGGTACGGCGCACGACCCCCCTGCCCTCGCTGCGCTCGGTCCGCAGGTCGCTGGAGGCGCAGACCGGGCAGAGCAGGCGGTGGAAGGAGGGGGTGCCGCACCATTCGCAGCGCTGGAAGCACAGGCCGTCGAAGGCCGGGGCGTCGATGGGTGCGGTGGTGCCGTTCTCAGCCGTGGAAGCGTCGAGCACGCTCTCGGCGATCGCTGTCAACCCTGTCCCTGGGTGAAACACGATGTCATCTCCCTGCACTCGTGCCGGAATCTGATGTGCTCGGAGCGCCGTGCACGAAGCCAGAGTATGGCACTCAGTGTCATGAGTAAAGGCACTCCGTACCCTGAATCGGCAAAGAGCCTCCGCGGGGGCGAGCCTCAGTCGTGCCGGAGAGTGGATTCGATCTCCCGGACCACGCGCCACATCGGCGTTCCCCGCTTCGAGATGACGACGACCACGTCCTCCGGTTCCTCCGGCGCGGGAGCGGCGATGCCGGTTCCCTTCGCGCCGAAGGTGTCACGGACATGGCCGAGCGCATGGTCGACCGCGGCGGCCGCGTCGCCCTGTCCGTCCGAACGGAGCCAGGAGCGAAGACCGTTGTTGTGCGCGGCCACCACCGCCGCGGCGATCACGTCCGCGTGCAGGGTGCCGTCACGGCGCCCCACGAAGCGCACACGCAGATACTCGGCGAGGGCGCGCTCGTACCGCCACACCACCGACAGTTCGTACGCGCGCAGCCCGGGGACCTTCCGCGTGAGGCGGTAGCGCTGCACGGAGAACGTCGGGTTCTCGGCGTACATGCGCAGCACGAGCCGGGCGGCGTCGCAGACCCGCTCCACCGGGTCGTCCTCGTCCGTGCCCGAGCTCAGGAACTCCGTCATGTCGGCCAGGCAGCGCTCGTGGTCCGGGAAGACCACGTCCTCCTTGGACGGGAAGTACCGGAAGAACGACCGGCGTCCGACCCCCGCCAGCGTCACGATGTCGTCGACCGTGGTCTGCTCGTACCCGTGCTCGAGGAAGAGCTGGAAGGCCGCCGCGACGAGGGAGTCCCGTATGGGCGGCTTCGGGGGTGTCGCATCGGATGCCGGGCCGCGACGGGGTGCCTCGCTCATGAGGGCGAACCTAGCATCGGGCAGAGGAAATGGCACTCAGTGTGCATACTGGAGGGTACTGAGTGCCATGAGCGCAGTATCCGTTCGGCGTCATCCCGTTCGGCGTTCGGCATCATCCCTGTTCAAGCGGACTGGAGCCCCCGACCGATGAATCAGCATTTCGATCTGTACCGGCCGTCGGAAGAGCACGACATGCTCCGGGAGACGGTGCGTTCGCTCGCCGAGGCGAAGATCGCCCCGTATGCGGCGGCGGTGGACGAGGAGGCGCGGTTCCCGCAGGAGGCGCTGGATGCGCTGGTGGCCTCGGAGCTGGGCGCGGTGCACGTGCCGGAGGAGTACGGGGGTGCGGGTGCGGACGCGCTGGCCACGGTGATCGTGATCGAGGAGGTGGCGCGGGTGTGCGCGTCCTCGTCGCTGATCCCGGCGGTGAACAAGCTGGGCTCGCTGCCGGTGATCCTGTCCGGCTCGGAGGAGCTGAAGAAGAAGTACCTGGGCCCGCTGGCCAAGGGTGACGCGATGTTCTCGTACTGCCTGTCGGAGCCGGACGCGGGTTCGGACGCGGCGGGGATGAAGACCAAGGCGGTCCGGGACGGTGACCACTTCGTGCTGAACGGTGTGAAGCGGTGGATCACCAACGCGGGTGTGTCGGAGTACTACACGGTGATGGCCGTCACGGATCCGGAGAAGCGGTCGAAGGGCATCTCCGCGTTCGTGGTGGAGAAGTCGGACGAGGGTGTGTCGTTCGGTGCGCCGGAGAAGAAGCTGGGCATCAAGGGCTCGCCGACCCGTGAGGTGTACCTGGACAACGTGCGGATCCCGGCCGACCGGATGATCGGTGCGGAGGGTACCGGGTTCGCGACGGCGATGCGGACCCTGGACCACACGCGGATCACGATCGCCGCGCAGGCGCTGGGCATCGCGCAGGGTGCGCTGGACTATGCCAAGGGCTATGTCCAGGAGCGCAAGCAGTTCGGCAAGCCGATCGCGGACTTCCAGGGCATCCAGTTCATGCTGGCGGACATGGCGATGAAGATCGAGGCGGCCCGTCAGCTGACGTATGCGGCGGCGGCGAAGTCGGAGCGGGGCGATGGCGACCTGACCTTCCAGGGCGCGGCCGCGAAGTGCTTCGCCTCGGACGTGGCGATGGAGGTCACCACGGACGCGGTGCAGCTGCTTGGCGGGTACGGCTACACCCGTGACTACCCGGTCGAGCGGATGATGCGCGACGCGAAGATCACCCAGATCTACGAGGGCACCAACCAGGTCCAGCGCATCGTGATGGCCCGCAACCTGCCGTAAACCGACGTCCTGCCTGACTGGGCGACCCGGTCAGGCAGGACAGCGCCGTAGTCCACGCCTCAGCCCAGGCGCAGAACCACCTCGCCCGTACCCTCCACCGAGGCACCACCCGGCACCTCCACACGGAACGCCCTGTCCGTGCCATGCGCGGTGACCCGCAGCACCTCGCCCTCCCGCACGGCGCGGTACGTCGCCGCAGGGGCCCCGGTGTGGTCGGGCACCGTGACCTCGGCCTCGTACGCGGGGGAGCCGGCGGGGTGGACGCGCAGGGTCAGGCCGTCCAGCCAGTCGCCGTCCGGGCGCTGGTCGTCCGCACCGAGCGGAAGTACGGCTCCCTCGCGCACGTACAGCGGCAGGCTGTCGAAGCCGTGCTTCTCGCTGCGCCACACAGGGCCGGTGACGGTCTCGCCGGTCAGCAGATGCGTCCACGTGCCTGCCGGCAGGTAGTACTCGACATCGCCCTCCGCGGTGAAGACCGGCGCCACCAGCAGATCCGGGCCGAGCATGTACTGGCGGTCCAGGGCGCGGCACGTCGGGTCCTGCGGGAACTCCAGCAGCATCGGCCGCATCATGGGGACGCCGGTGCGGTGCGCCTCGCCAGCGGCACCGTACAGATACGGCATCAGCCGGTGCTTCAGCAGCGTGAACTGCCGCGCCACGTCGACCGCTTCGTCACCGAACGCCCACGGCACCCGGTACGACGACGACCCGTGCAGCCGGCTGTGCGAGGACAGCAGACCGAACGCCAGCCAGCGCTTGAAGACCTCCGGATCCGGCGTGCCCTCGAACCCGCCGATGTCGTGGCTCCAGAAACCGAAGCCCGACAGGCCCAGCGACAGGCCGCCGCGCAGCGACTCGGCCATGGCTTCGAAGGAGGCCCAGCAGTCGCCGCCCCAATGGACGGGGAACTGCTGTCCGCCGGCCGTGGCGGAGCGGGCGAAGAGGACGGCCTCGCCCTGGCCGCGCTCCTTCTCCAGGAGTTCGAAGACGGTGCGGTTGTAGAGCTGGGTGTAGTAGTTGTGCATGCGCTCCGGGTCGGAGCCGTCGTGCCACACCACATCGGTGGGGATGCGCTCGCCGAAGTCCGTCTTGAACCCGTCGACGCCCTGGTCGAGAAGCACCTTCAGCTTCGACTGGAACCAGGCGCAGGCCTCCGGGTTGGTGAAGTCCACGAGGCCCATGCCGGCCTGCCACAGGTCCCACTGCCAGATGTCGCCGTCGGCGGTGCGCACCAGATAGCCCTTCTCGGCGGCCTCGTCGAAGAGCGCGGACTTCTGTGCGATGTACGGATTGATCCAGAGGCAGATCCGCAGGCCGCGCTCCTTGAGCCGCGCGAGCATCCCGGCCGGGTCGGGGAAGACCTCCGGGTCCCACTCGAAGTCGGACCACTGGTACTCGCGCATCCAGAAGCAGTCGAAGTGGAACACGGTCAGCGGGATGCCGCGCTCGGCCATGCCGTCCACGAAGGACGTGACCGTCTCCTCGTCGTACGACGTGGTGAACGAGGTCGTCAGCCACAGCCCGAACGACCAGGCCGGCGGCAGCGCGGCGCGGCCGGTGAGCGCCGTGTACCGGCTGAGCACGTCCTTCGGTGACGGCCCGGCGACGACGTAGTACTCGAGCGACTGGTCCTCGACGCTGAACTGCACCTGGCCGACGGACTCGGAGCCGACCTCGAAGGAGACCTTCCCCGGGTGGTTGACGAAGACGCCGTAGCCGCGCGAGGAGAGGTAGAAGGGGATGTTCTTGTACGCCTGCTCGCTGCTGGTGCCGCCGTCGGCCTGCCACATGTCGACGACCTGGCCGTTCTTCACATACGGGGTGAAGCGCTCGCCGAGGCCGTAGACGTTCTCTCCGACACCCAGGGCGAGCTGGGCCAGCATGTGGTGGGAGCCGTCGCCGGTGGTGGCGAAGCCGGTGCCCCGGTGACCGGCGGAGGTCAGTTCGCGGCCGTCCTCGCCGAGGAAGGTGAGGGCCCAGGGTGCCGCCGTGTCCAGCCGCAGGGTGAGAGGGCCGCTGACGAGCTCGGTCACCGATCCGTCGCGCTGCACCCGTCCCGCGGCCCCGTCCGTGTCCGCTCCGGGCAGCTCGAAGTCCGGTCCGCGATGACGCCGTCCGGCGTGGTGCGTGACGCGTACCCCGATCACGCCCTCGGCCGGTGAGAAGCAGTCGACGGTGATCAGGGCCGAGTTGAGGGTGTCGCCCCGGCGCTGCACCCGCTTGACGGAGGCGTACGCCGTGAAACGGTCGGCGGTGGCGCGCACGTCGCGCACCTCGGTGGCGTATGAGGCGCGGACGCCGTCACGCATGAGCCAGAAGCCGTCGGTGAACTTCATGATCGTCCTCGGTTGGGCGTGGCAGGTGCGGCCGAGGAGGGATACGGCGCTCGCTTTTCGGTGGCGTGGTGGCGTACCCGGACTTCCTGCCAACGGGTTTGGTCGTGCTCAGAAAAATCGCAGGGCAATGCAGGGCAATGCTCAGAACAAATCGCAGGGCGATGGACAGTCTTTGGCCCTGGTCGCGGATCACAGGCAGCGTGCCCTGACTGCGGGCGACGCTATCAGCGTCGGAGTCTTCTGTCGAAGCGCTTCGATTCTGTCTCTGCTCCTCTATCACAAGGCAGCGTGTCTGACTGTGACGACGGTATCAGCGTTGGGGTCTGGTGTCGAAGCGCTTCGATGACCTATTAGTAATCGATGTAAACAAACGAAGAACCGGCTGGATCGGTCGCCTGCCCGTTCTTCGCCGCCCCCCATCCGTCGACCCAGCGCCGTGCGGAACTGCCGGAGCCGCACGCGCGCAGACACCCACCCGCCGGGACACGGGCGTCCCCGCAGGCCGGCACTCCTCCCACGCAAGGGCACCACCGTGACAGCACACCCTCAGGCCGCCGCGCGCCCACCGCAGCGGCGTTCCAGGCGGGCTCTGGTCCCGCTCACCGTCGTCTCCGCGCTCGTCGCCACCGCCGCGCTCACCGGCTGCGGACAGCAACGGGACGACAACGTCTACACGCTTCTGAACTCGTCGACCGACGAGTCGTACCACCGCTGGGACGGCGACACGCTCGCCCGCTGCAGCAAACAGCTCGGCGTGACCATCGAGCAGCAGAGCGTCCCGGCCCCTCAGGTCATGACGAAGGCGCTGCGCATGGCGTCCTCGAAGTCGCTGCCGGACATCGTCCAGTTCGACGGCTCCGAAATGCCCACCTTCGCCGAGACCGGCGGGCTGATGGACCTCGAGAAGCTCGGTGTGTCCACCGAGGACATCCCGCAGGGCATCGTCGACTACGGCTCGTACGACGGCACCTACTACGGCGCCGCGCGCACGGTGAACACCCTTGCGCTGTTCTACAACAAGGACATCCTCGACAAGGCCGGCCTCGAGGTGCCCACCACGTGGGACGAGATGCGGGAGACCGCCAAGAAGCTCACTCAGGGCAGCCAGTACGGCATCGCGCTGAGCGCGGGCGGCGCGGAGGACGGCGTCTACCAGTTCACGCCGTTCATGTGGTCCAACGGCGGCGACGAGACCGACCTGGACAGCCCCGAGGTGATCCAGGCGCTGGACTACTGGAAGGCCCTGATCGGGGACGGTTCGCTGTCCAAGTCCACGGTCAACTGGACCCAGGCGGACGTCAACGACCAGTTCATGGCCGGCAACGCCGCCATGATGATCAACGGCCCGTGGCAGGTCGAGACCCTCAACACCAAGAAGGACCTGAACTGGGGCATCGCCCAGATCCCGGTCCCGCAGAAGGGCGACGACTCCGTGGGGCCGCTGGGCGGCGGCATGCTGACCATCCCCAACATCGGTGACACCGAGCGGGAGAAGATGTCCGCCCGGATCATCACCTGCATGACCAGTGAGCAGGAGGAGATCACCTACGCGCTGAACAGCTGGATGATCCCGGCCAACCAGAAGGCCGCCGACACCTGGCGCGAGAAGGTCCCCGAGCTGAGCTCCCTGGCCGACCAGGTGGCCACTGCGCGGTCGCGCACCGCCAAGCTCGGCGCCGGCTGGTCCTCCGTGTCGCTCGCGCTGCAGAGCGCTTTCCAGGGGGCCCTCACCGGCCAGGACAGCGAAGCCGTCCTGAAGAAGGCCCAGCAGCGTGTCGAGAGCGGGAACTGAGGTACGTACAGATGTCGACCACCACTGCTGCTGCCCGACCCGTCGCTTCCGCGCCGGAGACCACCGACCGGAAAATCAGGCCCGCGAGCGTCAAGCGCCGCCGGACGATCGCCCAGTGGGGGTTCGTCGCCCCCGCGGTGATCTTCATGGTGCTGTTCTTCGGGTATCCGCTCGTCCGCAACATCGTGATGAGCTTCCAGGACTACTCCCCGTCCACGTTCTTCACAGGTGAGGCTCCCTTCAACGGGTTCGACAACTGGAAGAACGTCTTCCAGGACGATCTCTTCGGCAAGGCCCTCTGGCAGACCATCGCCTTCACGATCGGCTCGCTGCTCGGCCAGTTCTGCATCGGCCTGGCTCTCGCCGTCTTCTTCAACCGCCACTTCCCGCTCGGTGGCCTGCTGCGCTCGCTGATCCTGTTGCCGTGGCTGGTCCCCATGGTCGTCTCCGGCATCGTCTGGCGGCGCATCCTCGACCAGGACACCGGCGTCCTCAACTCGTTCCTCGGCCTGTTCGGACTGGGGGACACGCCCTGGCTGACCAGCACGAGTGTGGCGCTGGTCGCGGTCGTCCTGGTCAACATCTGGATCGGTATCCCGTTCAACATGGTGATCCTCTACGGCGGCCTCCAGGAGATCCCGAAGGAGCTCTACGAGGCGGCCTCGCTGGACGGGGCTTCCGCCTGGCGGACCTTCCGCTCCATCACCCTGCCGCTGCTGAAGCCCGTCATCACCGTGGTCCTGGTGCTCGGCTTCATGTCGACGGTCAAGATCCTCGACCTGATCCTCGCCCTCACCGACGGCGGCCCCGCCGACTCCACCCAGACCCTGGGCACGCTCACGTACCAGAACTCCTTCGTCCAGCTGGACTTCGGAGCCGGTGCCGTGGTCGGCAACGTCCTGATCCTGATCTCCGCCGTCTTCGCGGTGTTCTACCTGCGGGCCAACCGCAACGAGGGGAAGTGACCGGCATGGCGACCATCACCCGCACCCCCGCCGTCCCGCCCACGGCCGTCAACAAGCCGAAGCGCCGCTGGGGCGCCACCGCGTTCGGCGTCGTCGTGCTGTGCGTGATGCTGTTCCCGCTGTACTGGATGGTCAACACCGCGCTGCAGCCCGAGGCCGGACTGCTCGAAGTGGATCCGTTCCCGGGCGGCCTGGACCTGTCCGGCTTCAGCTCCGCCATCACCGAGCAGGGCACCAACCTGCTGACCTCGCTCGCCGTCGCACTCGGCGCCGTCGCCATCTGCCTGGCGATCTCCGCGCCCGCCGCCTACGGACTCGCCCAGTTCCGGCTGCCCGGCACCAAGGCGATCGTCTTCGGCACGCTCATCACTCAGATGGTGCCGGGCATCGTCATCGCCAACGCGCTCTACAGCGCGTACGTCGACCTCGGCCTTGTCAACTCGTACTTCGGTCTGATGCTGGCGGACGCCTCGCTGGGCATCCCGTTCGCGATCGTGCTGATGCGGTCCTTCATGGTGGCCATCCCCAGGGAGATCATCGAGGCCGCGCAGGTCGACGGTGCCGGCCGGCTCCGCACCTTCGTCCAGGTGGTGCTGCCGATGAGCCGCAACTCCCTGATCACCGCAGGCCTGTTCTCCTTCCTGTACGCGTGGAGCGACTTCATGTTCGCCCTGACGCTGAACACCACGGACGACGTGAAGCCGATCACGCTGGGCATCTACCAGTACATCGGCGCCCACGTCGGCGACTGGGGCTCGGTCATGGCGGCATCCGTGCTGTCGGCCGTCCCGGCCGCGATCCTGCTCGTCCTCGCCCAGAAGTACATCGCAGCCGGCATCACCGGCGGATCCGTCAAGTAAAGGCAGACATGAGCGATTTCCCCGACGCCCCCGGCCTCCCCGCGTTCCCCAGCTTCCCGCCCGGTTTCGTGTTCGGCGCCGCCACCGCCTCGTACCAGATCGAGGGCGCGGCGAACGAGGACGGTCGAGGCGCCTCCATCTGGGACACCTACAGCCACACGCCGGGCCGCACCGACCGTGGTGACACCGGAGACGTGGCCTGCGACCACTACCACCGCTACCCGGAGGACGTGGCGCTGCTGCGCGAGCTCGGCGTGGACTCTTACCGGTTCTCCATCGCCTGGCCGCGCATCCAGCCCGACGGCTCGGGCCCGGCCAACCCCAAGGGCCTGGACTTCTACTCCCGCCTCGTGGACACGCTCCTGGAGGCGGGCATCGAACCGGCCGCCACCCTCTACCACTGGGACCTGCCCCAGGCCCTCGAAACTGCATCTACCAGCGGCTCCGCCGCGGGGGGCGGCTGGCGGGTGCGCGAGACCGCCGAGCGGTTCGCCGAGTACACGGCGATCGTCGCCGAGCACCTCGGCGACCGCGTACCGCGCTGGATCACCCTCAACGAGCCCTGGTGCAGCGCCTTCCTCGGCTACTCGGTCGGGCGGCACGCGCCCGGCGCCCAGGAAGGCACGGGCGCGCTGGCCGCCGCCCACCATCTGCTGGTCGGCCACGGCCTCGCGGTCAAGGCGCTGCGCGCTGCGGGCGTACGCGAGGTGGGGATCACCCTCAACCCCGACTGGAACGTCCCCGCCACCGAGTCGGACGCCGACCTCGCCGCCGTCGTCCGCGCCGACACCCAGCACAACCTGGTGTGGACAGAGCCGCTGTTCGCCGGCCGATACCCGGCCACCGAGGAGGAGACCTGGGGTGAGCTGATCACCGGCCAGGACTTCCGCCGCGAGGGCGACCTTGAGCTGATCGGGCAGCCGCTCGACTTCCTGGGCGTCAACTACTACCGGCCCATCGTGGTCGCGGCGGCCCCGCACCGGGAGGCCGACCCGGCCAGGCGCGTCGCCACCGACAACCGGTACACGGAGGTCGGCTACCCCGGCGTCCGGCACACAGCGATGAACTGGCCGGTCGTGCCCGAGACCTTCACCGACCTGCTGGTCGCGATGAAGCAGCGTTACGGCGACGCCCTGCCGCCCGTCCACATCACCGAGAACGGCTCCGCCGAACACGACACGGTCGACGCGGACGGCGCGGTGCACGACACGGACCGGGTCGAGTACCTCAGCAGTCATCTCACCGCGCTCAAGGCGGCCATGGACGCCGGGGTCGACGTGCGCGGCTACTACGTCTGGTCGCTCCTCGACAACTTCGAGTGGGCCCTGGGCTACGCCAAGCGGTTCGGCATCATCCGGGTCGACTACGACACCCTCGAGCGCACGCCGAAGGACAGCTACCGCTGGTACCAGCAGCTGATCGCGGCCCATCGGGGCTGATCAACCCGTTTCAGTGCGCGGGGCGGGCGTTCCCTTCCGCCCCGCGCAGCCGACTCCGTCACTCGGTCGCTGTCACGCTGTCACGCGGTCGGCGCCGTCACTCGGTCGCTGTCACGCGGTCGGCGCCGTCACGCCGTGGCTGTCACGCTGTGCCGCGGTCGGCGCCGTCACGCCGTCGCCGTCCCGTGCTCCGCGTACGCCGCCGGATCGGCCAGCACCTCGCGTACGACAAGAGCGGCCGCGCCTCGTGCTGCGTCCCCCGACGAGGAAGCGGCGCGCAGCCGTCCTCCCCCAGCTACCGCTGGGCGGTGCCCCCAGCCCTGCTCCCACAGGCCCGACACGACGCGCGCGGTCAGCTCGCGGTCGACGGCAGGCGCCAGCCACGGCATCAGCTCGCGGTAGATGCCGCCGAGCACGACGGCATCCGGATCGAACAGGTTCACCGCGCCGGACAGCACCAGCCCCAGCTTCTGTCCGGCCTGTTCGAGTGCCCTCACGGCCCGCTCTTCGCCGCGCCGAGCCCGGCGCGCCAGCTCGGCCATCCCCGGCCCGCCGGCCACGTCGTCCAGGCCCGCCGCCCTCAGCAGGGCCGCCTGGCCCGCGTACTGCTCCAGGCAGCCGTGCGCACCGCAGCGGCACAGGGGGCCGATCTGGTCCACCGCCACGTGCCCGATCTCACCGGCGAAGCCATGGGCGCCACGCAGCAGTTCACCGCCCAGTACCAGAGCGCCACCGATACCGATCTCGCCGCTCACATAGAGGAAGGTGCGGACGGCCTCAGGCCCGCCGCCGAACCACAGCTCGGCCAACGCCGCCACGTTCGCCTCGTTGTCGGCGGTGACCGGCAGGGCGCGCTCGGTGGGCCGCAGCGTGGACAGCGCCTGGGCGAAAAGTCCCTCGACGGCGACGCGCTTCCAGCCGAGGTTGGGCGCCTGACGGACGGTGCCACCGGAGATCAGCCCGGGCAGGGCCAGCTCAACGCCCACCGGACGCAGGTTCTGTTCGGCAGCCGACTCCAGCGCGCGCGCCGCGATCCGGGCCGCGTGGGCGAGCACTTCGGCGGCCGGTACGCCCCGGTTGTCGAGCCGTTCGACGAGCCGTACCCGGTCGGTACCGGCGAGGTCCACGACGCACACCGCGACATAGTCGACGTTGATCTCGACGCCCAGTCCGGCGGGCCCGGTGTGGGCCACCTTGAGCACGGTTCCGGGCCGCCCTGCCTGACCGCTGAACGTCTTGCCCGACTCCGTGAGGAACCCGCACTCCATCAGCTGTTCCACCAGCGAGGAGACGGCCGCCCTGGTCAGCCCCACATGCGAGGCGACACCGGCCCGGGTCGCCTCGCCCGCGTCGTGGACGGCCCGCAGCACGAGGCTCAGATTGTGCCGCCGCACCGTGGCCTTGTCGGCCTTGGGCTCCAGGGGAGTCAGGTTGTTCTTCATCGTGGAGCCGACCCTATGCGACCGTGTTCGTGGCCGTGGCGGAGCGTACGGCCCGCCCTGGGGACAGGCCGAGCGTCGGCGCGAAGGACATGCCGGAGCGGGCCAGGGACCCGGTCACGTCCTGGGAGGTGTGGCCGAGGTGGGTCTCCTTCTGGCGGCGCCCGCAGCGGCCCGTGCCGGCCGATGTGCTCCACGCGCGGCCAGCCGCGCAGCGGCCCGTGCCGGCCGATGTGCTCCACGCGCGGCCAGCCGCGCAGCGACTCGGCCTTGGGACCGGTGTGGTCGCCTTGAGGTGGCGCGTACTCGCGGCTGACGACCGCAGCTCAATGACGCAGACTGAGCAGTCAAGGGTGTCGACCAGACGTTCCCACCGGCCGGGCGCAGGGGCCAGGCGCCCAGCGTCGACGGCATCTACCGCGCGCTCGTCCGCACTCCTGGCCGTGGGACCGTCGGTGCTCCCCGTCAGGCCGAACGGCACTGGTCGCCGGAGCGGGGCGGTGCTGTCATGGGGAGAGGAGACGGCGTGGACGAGCCGGTCAGGGCCGCGGAGGCCGGCGCGCGGCGCGTCGTCCGCCCGGGCGGTCCGACCGCGGCCGCCCTGTCGCACAGCGGAGGAGGCCGATGCCATGCTGCACCGCCGCACGGTCGGTGACGTGATGACCGAGGAGGTCGTCACCCTCCGCCCCAGCACACCGTTCCAGGAGGTCGCCGCCCTGCTGGACGCGCACGACATCGCCGCGGCCCCGGTCGTCGACGACGACGGCGCCCCCGTCGGCGTCGTGACCGCGTCCGACGTGCTGCGGCACGAGACAGGCATGCCCGATCCGCAGGGGCGTGACGGGAACGAGGAGCGCGCCTGGGGCAAGGCCCGGGCCCGGACCGCGGGCGCGCTCATGAGCAGCCCCGTCTTCACGGCCCGCGCCGACTGGACCATCCCCCGGGCCGCACGGGAACTCCGCAGGCGGCACGTCAAGCAACTGCCGGTGGTCGGCGACGACGGGCTCCTCACCGGCATCGTCAGCCGCAGCGACCTGCTCGACGCCTTCATCCGCTCCGACGTCGAGATCCGCGGCGAGGTCGAGCAGGACGTTCTGGGGCGCATCCTCGGCCTGGACGAGGGCACCGTCGCGGTCGAGGTCCGGGACGGGGTCGTCACCCTGCGGGGTCACGTCCCGGAACCGAGCCTCGTCCCGGTGGTCGTGGGCCTCTGCCAGGGCATCGACGGTGTCGTCGTTGTGGACGCCCACCTCGCCGCCCGGGCGGGCTAAGCGGCCGCGATGAAGTTCAGGCACGTCCCCACGCCTGCCACTCACCGGCTGTTGACACAAGCCGCTGCCGCGGCGGGCGCGGGAACGCACCCGCACTTCCCCGGACCCGCTTACGCCCCGGGGCCGACTCTGGACCTGCTGAGGACGCCTCTGCTGGCGTCGCGTAGTCCGCCGCGACGTTGAACCTGCTGTCACCGAACGTACGGCCTGCCTGGGAATCACCGGGGAATCAGGCGCTTCGCCTCCGGGCCCTCCGGTGGTCTCACAAGCCAGGGCCGTCGCCGTCGCGGCGGTCGCCCTCTCCCCGCCCACGCCGAGGGTGGCGGGGGTGGCCGTGTTCGGTGATCTCGTCGCCCAGCATCGCCGTCACCGCGTCCCGCAAGCCGTGCAGGGCGTGCCGTGGGGGCCCGGCCCCCGGATCCTCGCGCAGCTCGGAGATCAGCGCCCAGCACAGCATCAGCATCACGAGCACGAACGGCAGCGCCACCAGGATCGTCGCCGTCTGCAGCGAGTCGAGCCCGCCCGCGATCAGCAGCACCGCCGCCACCGCGGCCATCAGCACGCCCCACAGGACGACCAGCCAAGTACGAGGGTGCAGCGCTCCCCGGCTGGTCAGCGAGCCCATCACGATGGACGCGGAGTCGGCGCTCGTCACGAAGTACATCATCACCAGCACGATCGCGACCCACGACGTCAGCGTGGACAGCGGCAGGTTGTCAAGGAGCCCGAACAGCGAGGCCTCCGCGCCTTCCTGAACCGTTTCGGCGAGGTCCGCCTGCCCGGTCGCGTCCATCCGGATCGCGCTGCCGCCCATGACGGAGAACCAGACCATGGTCGCGGCGCTGGGCACCAGCAGCACCCCGACGAGGAACTCGCGGATCGTCCGGCCGCGCGAGATGCGGGCCAGGAAGGTGCCGACGAACGGCGCCCACGACAGCCACCACGCCCAGTAGAAGATCGTCCACCGGCCGGTCCACTCCGGATCCGTGAAGACGCCGGTCCGGGAGGCCATGGGGAGCAACTCGCTGAAGTACCCGCCCACGCTCGCCGGGATGCTGTCCAGCACGTACACGGTCGGGCCGACCACGAACACGAACAGCATCAGCAGCGCTGCCAGCACGATGTTGATGGTGCTCAGCCACTTCACGCCCCGGTGGAGACCGGAGAAGGCCGAGACCACGAAGGCCGCGGACAGCGCCACGATGATGATCAACTCGAGCGTCATGGACTCGCGCACCCCCGCCGTCAGATCGAGGCCCTTGGCGACCTGGAGAGTGCCGAGGCCGAGGCTGGTGGCCGTGCCGAAGACGGTCGCGAAGACCGCCAGCAGATCGACCGCCTTGCCGGGCCAGCCGTTCGCCCGCCGCTCGCCGATCAGGGGCACGAAGGCCGAGCTCAGCCGGTTGCCACGGGACTTGCGGAAACCCGCGTACGCGAGGGCGAGACCGGCCACCCCGTAGATCGCCCACGGGGTGAGCGTCCAGTGGAAGAACGAGTACTCCATGGCCGTCAGGGCCGCGCCCGGGGACTTGGGCTCCGTGCCGGTGCCGGGCGGAGGCGACACATAGTGCTGCAGCGGCTCGCCCACGCCGTAGAACATCAGGCCGATGCCCATTCCGGCGCTGAACATCATCGCGATCCACGAGGTGTTGGTGAATTCCGGTTCCGCGTCGTCCCGTCCCAGACGGATCATCCCGAACCGGCTGAAGGCGAGGATCACGCACAGCACCAGGAAGAAATCGGCGGCCACCACGAAGAGCCAGCCGAAATTGCTCAGGACCCAGTTCAGGGCGGTGTCCGACACATCGGCGAAGTTGTCCTTGCCGATGGCCGCCCACGCCACGACCATCAGCACCGCCACCACGCCGATGGTCACGATCGCCGGGTCTGGAGGCTGGTCCTTCGGCTGCTGGTCGAGGCCGGCCGGGGCCGTGGAGTCCGTGCTCATGGCATCCCACTATGGTGCGATAAGACAGGATTCATGGGCTGGCACGCCGTTCGTCGGCGACTCCGACCAGGGGCAGGGGCCGGCACCTCCTGATAAGGCCACAGGGGTGCGCGACTTCTTGTTCGAAGGCAAGGGGCAGGAAGTGGCTGAAAGCCTGTCCTGGACATCTGGAGACTGAGTCGTGTGAGCCCGGAGCAAGCAGTGCCAGGGCCTTGCCGGCGGACCAGGAGCGCATCGACGGGTATCCGGCCGACCTGCCCGGCGACACGCTCCTCGTCATCATGTGTGGTCATGTGTGGTCATGTGTGAGGCGGAGCGGCGAGGCAGCGGCGGCCGCCGTTCCGGACCGTCGTGAGAGACGCGGCCGGTGAGCCGCAGCCGGTTCTCTCACTCCGCCTGTCCGGGGGCCTTCTCCGTCAACAGGACGAGCAGGCAAGCCGGTTCCCGCGGCAGCTCAACGGCGAGCTCGGACCGGTCGGCATGCCAGGTCGCGGTGGCCAGGGGCGATGACGTGTGCAGGATCTCGGCACGCACCTCACGGCCCGCCAGGTGCGGCACGCGCAGCGTCCGGCCCGCCGCACCACCTCTCCGCCACACCGACACATACGTCGCGTCGTCCCCGCGCAGCCCCAGCGCCACCCACTCGTCGTCCCAGCCCGGCAGCCCGAGCGGCCAGAACGGAACGGCACGCGGCAGGTCGTGACGCAGCGACTTGTACGTATCCAATGCCTCCCGGACCAGGGAGAGTTGAGCTGGCGACATGCGGTTGAGGTAGCCCGACAGATGGATCCGGCCCAGCAGCGCACCGCCGAGCGTGAAGGCGATCTCCTCGTCGGTGAACTCCGGCTGCGGGTACGCCCACACCGCACCCTGCTCCGGCGGCACCGCGGTGGGTGCGGCGGCCGCGATCGGCGGGTAGCGGAGGGGGTCCTGCTGGTCGCTGGTGGACTGCAGCTGGGTGACGGCGAGCGAGGCGCCGTCCATACGCATGCCGCCGGACGCGCAGTTCTCGATCACCAGGCCGGGATGGCGGTCGAGAAGGGACGACAGCCAGTCCAGCCAGGCGCGGGCATGGCCGAGCAGCGGGCCGCCGGGGGACACCGTGATGTTGTAGTCGAGCTTGAGATAACCCACGCCCCACTCCGCCACGATCCGGTCGACCGTCGCGTCGAGATGGGCGCGGGCGGCCGGGTGGCGGAGATCCAGCTGGTGGCGGCCGTGCTCGGTGACACGGATGCCGTCCTGGCAGACGAAGGCATCGTCGGGGAGAGACCGGGCGACCGGGCTGCGTACGCCCACCACCTCGGGCTCCAGCCACAGGCCCGGCACCATGCCACGGCTGCGGATGTGGTCCAGGACGGCCTGGATGCCACCGCCCGGGAAGCGCCGCTCGGAGGGCAGCCACTCGCCGACGCTGTCCCACCAGCCCTGCGCGTCGTCGTACCAGCCCGAGTCGATGCAGAAGTACTCGGCGCCGACCGACGCCGCCGCGTCGATCAGCGGCAGCAGCTTCTCCGTCGTCGGGTCGCCCATCAGCGTGTTCATGTAGTCGTTGAAGACGACGGGCAGGGTGGTGAGGTCGGGGTGCCGTCGGCGCCCGGCACGGCGGTACGCGGTAAGGGCGGCCAGTGCGTCCTCAAAGCCGGAGCCGAGGGCGAGGGCCGCCGCTTCGGTCGTGAACTCGGCCCCCGGGGCGAGGTGTTCCCGCCACTGGTGCTCGGCATCCGTAGGTCCGCCGAGCGCCAGATACGTACCGCCCCCGCACTTGCCCGTGTCCCAGCGCCAGGCCACCGCCGACTCGATCTGCCACAGCCAGGTCCGGCCGTCCGTACGGTCGGAGAGCGCTCCCATCGCCAGATGGCCGTCGGTGGGCCAGCTGCCCCGGCTGCTCACCGCCAGGCAGGCTCGGCTGTCGTGCTCATGAAACTCCCGGCCGATGTCGGCCACATGGGCGCGCAGCGGCTCGGTGAACCAGCGGCACTCGGCCAGCCAGTCGTTGCGCGCGCGGTGCACGTCCAGAACGTCGGGCGAGGGCAACGCGCCGAGCAGAAGGCTGGAGACGGACCGCAGCACGAGCGGCTCGGCTCCCTCGTTGCGCAGCCGGACCTCGGAACGTATGACCGGGATGCCGTCAGGAGAGGAGAACACCACCTCGGCCGCCAACCCGGTCGCTTCGTCGAAGAGTTCGACATACAGCCGGTGCCAGACGCCGTCCCGTTCGGACCGGTGGCCACGGTGCCGCATCCGCCCGCCGAGCGCCGAGTCGATGAACCTCGGCCCCGACCAGCCGTTACCGTGTCCCAGCGCGGTGATCTCCACCAGAGGCAGTGCCGACTCGGGGCCGACGGGCGACAGGGTGGCCGCGTTCGGCCGCGCCAGGCGGGTGATCCTCAGCGCCCCGTTCGAGCCGGTGGCGAACTCGGCCTCAAGTCCCGCGTGACCCCAAGTGAACTTCTCCTGAGGGATGTTGGCTGGGCTGGTGGCTGCCTCACCGGTCAACGCGGACCCTCCTGATTCCCTGTGTCCGTCGCTTCCGACGGTGTGCGTCCGACGTATGAATCCGTCGTTACGGTCTCTTGACGACGTAATTGTGACCGGTCACAATCCCGGCATGAATGTGACCGGTCACACAAGCAGGACGGCGAGCATCAGGGACGTCGCCGCCGCGGCGAACGTCTCGTACCAGACCGTCTCCCGCGTGATCAACGGCCACCCCAGCGTGAAGCAGTCGACCCGAGAGCGCGTACTCGCCGCCATCGACGAGCTGGGGTTCCGGCGCAGCGCCACCGCGCACGCGCTGGCCAGCGGCCGTTCCCGATCGGTCACCGTCCTGACGGCCAACACCACCCACCACGGCTACGCGAGCATCCTGCAGGGCATCGAGGAGGCGGCCCGCTCGGCTTCGTACACCATGGCCATAGGCGTGCTCGAGTCGGCCGACGAGACCGCGGTGCGGGCCGAGGTGCAGCGCGCCGCCGACGCCGGCGGCGGGCTGATCGTCATCGCGTACGATCCGGCCGGCGTACGGGCCCTGGAGGAAGTACCCGCAGGAATCCCCGTCGTGGGCGTCGTCGAGACCCCCGCGCGGACACCCGGCGGCGACCGCCCCTGGGTGTGGACCGACGACCGCGTGGCGGCCTACGAGGCCACCCGCCATCTGCTGTCGCTCGGCCACGAGACCGTGCACTACGTCGCCATCCCCTCGAGCACACGGCGCACCGCGGCGCGTACGGCGGGCTGGCGCGCCGCGCTGCGCGAGGCGGGAGCCCCCGAACCCCGGCCCGTGCAGGGCACTTGGGGCCCGGCAGGTGGTCACGCCGCGGGCCGCAAACTGGCCGCCGACCCGTCCGTCACCTCGATCCTGTGCGGCAACGACGACCTTGCGCTGGGGGTGATGCGGGCGCTGCACGAGGCGGGGCGCTCCATCCCCGGCGAGGTGAGCGTGGCCGGTTTCGACGACGCCCCGCACGCCGCGTATCTCACCCCGTCACTCACCACCGTACGACTGGACTTCACCGGCCTCGGGCGGGCGGCCTTCGGGCTGCTGCACGGCGTCGTCGAACAGTCCGCTCCCGTGGCCCCGCACCCCGTCTCCGTACCGGAACTTGTGGTCAGGGAGAGCTCAGGTCCTCCGCCGGTCATCTCCTGACCCAGAGTCAGACGACATCCTCTCGAGCCCCACTCAAGCCCTTTCGACCCCTTCATGCCCGTCCACGCAGCAAAGGCAGAACCCCGATGAAGCGAGTTCTCCCAGCCCTGGTGCTGATATGTGCCACCGCCCTGACCGCCACCGCCTGCAGCGACCCGACCGCGGGCAACGGCGACGCGGACTCCGCGCCCCAGACGAAGGTCGACCCCACGGCGAAGCTCGACGGCGTGAAGCTGACCATGTGGACCGCGCAGAACACTGTCAACGCCCCCAAACAGGTCATCGACGCCTTCGAGAAGGCCACCGGCGCCGAGGTCGACACCCAGGCGATCCCCGACCTGTACGAGCAGAACGTGCCGACGAAGCTCGCCTCGGGCGACAAGCCGGACCTGATGTTCTGGCAGCCGTCCATCTCGACGCTGCCGTTCATCCAGCCGCAGCAGAACCTGCTCACCCTCGACAACGAGCCCTGGGTGAACAAGCTCGGTGACACCGAGAAGTCCCTCGGCGTCATCGACGGCAAGCGCTATGCCGCGATCGTCACCACCCCCGCCATGCTCGGCGTCTACTACAACAAGGACGTCTTCAAGAAGGCGGGCATCACCGAGGACCAGTTCCCCAAGAGCTACGACGAGTTGCTCGCCCTCGGCCACAAGATCAAGGACAAGACGGACGCGGCCGCCTTCTACGAGTCCGGCGGCGACAAGTGGCCCCTGCAGTGGCAGATGCAGGTGCAGCTCACCGACCTCGACAAGCAGTGGTGGGCGGACCTCAACAAGAACAAGGAGAAGTGGACCGACCCGGTCGTCGTCAAGGCCATCACCACGTACAAGGAGAAGCTGCTCGACGCCGGGCTCGCGCAGAAGAACTACAAGACCGGCACCTTCACCGGCTCCGCGGACGCGCTGTGGAACGGCGACGCCGGCATGGTCCTCAACGTCACCTCCTTCCAGTCACAGATCCAGGCCAAGCACAGCACCGAGGAGATCGACAAGAAGCTGGGCTGGTTCCCGATCTCCAACTCCGACGCCACCGGCATGTACTCGCCGGACCAGACGAACGGCGTCGTCGCCTTCAAGACCGGTGACGAGAAGCGGCAGAACGCCGCCCGCCAGTTCCTGGCCTTCTGGCTCGACACGGACTATGCCGCGTACATCAAGGCGATGAAGATCCCCTCGGTGCAGCCCGGAGTGCCCAGTCCCGACGGGCTCCCGGACACCTCGAAGGCGCAGATGGAGGCGCTGCCGACGGCGAACGGCGTCTTCCAGGCCAAGGCCATCGTCGCCCCGGACACACACCTCTATCTCGCCGACATGCTCTACGGCAAGAAGACCCCGGAGCAGGTGGCCCAGGCGATCCAGGACCAGTTCGCACAGGTGGCCAAGGCCCAGGGCGCGCCAGGCTTCTGACCGCCCGGCTTCTGACCGCCCGGTTGCTGATCTGAGCCGTTCAGCGCCCAGAGCGAGGGATTCCCGTCGTGGCCGACACAGCCATACGTATGGACAAGGCGGCACCGTCCGTCCGCAGGAGCAGGAAGCAGCAGAAGAACGTGGGACGGCTGCCGCGCGCGGCCGTCCACCACCCCTGGTGGTTCGCGCTGCCGGCGGTCGTGGTCTTCGTGGCCTTCTTCCTGGTGCCCAACCTGCTCAACTTCTACTATCCGTTCACCAACTGGTCCTCGTACCACGCTGACGTGGCCTTCACCGGCCTCGACAACTTCAAGACGGTCGTGGACGACGGCTCGCTGCTGAGGGCCATCAGGACGACGCTCGTGTACGCGGCCCTGGCCGCCCTCTTCCAGAACGGCTTCGGGCTCGGCCTTGCGCTGCTCCTGGAGGAGGACACGGGCTTCAACCGCTTCTTCCGCGCCGTCTTCTTCCTGCCCGTCCTCATCTCGGCGCTCGCCGTCGGATACGTGTTCCAGGCGCTCCTGGACCAGGACGGCGCGGTCAACTCCGTGTTCGGCGCGAACGTTCCATGGCTCGGCTCGACCACCTGGACGCTCGTCCTGGTCTCCGTCATCCACGGCTGGAAGTGGATGGGCCTGTCGATGCTGATCTATCTCGCCGGGCTCAAGGGCATTCCGGGCGACATGCTCGAGGCCGCGAAGATCGACGGTGCAGGGCCGTGGCGGACCTTCCGGTCCGTGCGCTGGCCGATGCTCGCACCCGCCGTCACCTTCAACGTGACCACGGCACTGATCGGTTCGATGAACACCTTCGACATCGTGCAGGCCACCACGGGCGGCGGCCCGGCAGCGTCCACCGAGGTCTTCAACATCTACATGTTCCGGGTCTTCGGACAGGGCCTGTACGCGCAGGCGTCCACGATGAGCCTCGTCCTCTTCCTGATCGTGGTCGCCATCGCGATCCCCCTGGTCATCGGGTTGCGCCGAAGGGAGCAGATGCTGTGAGCGCGCTCTCAGCGATGTCTGGAACCGGGCTTTCAGGAGCCCGTGTCTGGCGCTTCGGGCGCCCCGCCCTCGTGCTGCTGCTCGCCGGCCTCGCCGTCGGTGTGCCGCTGTGGCTGGTCCTCGTCACCTCGGCCAAGCCCCAGGGCGAGGCGGTCAAACCGAACCTCGACCTGCCGCGGCACTGGCAGCCCGCCGACAACTACGCGGACGCCGTGAGCCAGGGCGAGATGCTGCGCGGCCTGCTCAACTCCCTCGCGGTCGTCGTGCCTTCGGTGGTGCTCGTTCTGATCCTCGGTGCGGGCGCGGCCTGGGTCTTCGCCCGCCGCAAGTCGAGGCTGGTCTCGGCGGCGTACGCCCTCACCATCAGCGGACTGCTGCTGCCGCCCGCGGTGATCACCATCGTCATGGAGCTGCGGCAGTTGGGCCTGGCCGGCACCAGGCCCGGCATGATCGCCGTCTACACCGGGATGTACCTGTCCACGTCGATCTTCTTCATGACGGGCTTCATCCGCTCCATCCCCGCCGAGCTGGAGGAAGCCGCCCGAATGGACGGAGCGAAGCCGCTGCGGATCTTCCTGCGCATCATCCTGCCGCTGCTGCGGCCCGTCATCGCCACCGCGACGATCATGGTGATGCTCTACGCCTGGAGCGACATCTTCTATGCCTTCTTCGTCCTAGGCGGCGGAGACGCGGCGACCCTGCCGATCAACCTCTACCAGGTCGCCAGCGCCCAGCTCTACCTCAACAACTGGCATCTCATCTTCGCGTACGTCGTGGTGATGAGCCTGCCCATGGTCGCCGTGTTCCTGGTGGCCCAGCGAAAGATCGTGTCCGGAATCACCAGTGGAGCCGTCAAGTAACCGGAGGTCTACGTGAGCAGCACGAGCCGCACGCCACGCATGCCCGGCAAGAGAAGAAGACGGACGACAACCGCACTCACCGCAGTGTTGATGGGAGCAGCAGCAATGGCCGGCACCCTGCCCGCCGCCCAGCCGGCCCGGGCGGCAGCCGCCCAGACCGTCACCGTCGACCTCGGCGCCCCCGAGGGCGAGGTCATGCTCGGGGCGAACGGCGCCCTGTACGGACTAGGCGACGACGGCGTCCCGAGCGACGCCGCCCTCGCCCCCCTGAAGCTCACGTCCATCTCGCAGAAACCGGACGGCGGACTGCAGCACCCGAACGGCGACGCGATCGCCGTCTCGAAGTCCTTCTTCCGCAACGGCGGCGGCGACGTCAACGTGATGATGCAGGACATCTACCAGAAGTGGCCGTACGAGGACCTGGGTCTCGCCGACTACCTCACCAAGGTCGACTCGATCGTCGAGAAGGTCAACGCCGCCGAGCACAGCGACCGCTTCGTCTACGTCCCCTTCAACGAGCCCGACTGGATCTGGTACGGCCTCAACACGAAGGACCCGGCGGCGTACGAGAAGAACCGCGACCGCTTCCTCGCCGACTGGAAGACCGTCTACCAGCGCATCCGCTCCCAGGACCCGGACGCCCGGATCGCCGGCCCCAACGAGGCGTACTACGACAAGCGGCTGCTGCCCGACTTCCTCGCCTACGCCAAGGCCAACGACGTCCTGCCCGACGTGATGACGTGGCACGAGCTGTCGCCGGACTCGCTCAGGTACTTCCAGTCCAACTACGACCACTACCGCGCCCTGGAGAAGTCCCTCGGCATCTCCCCGCTCCCCGTCAACATCGACGAGTACGCCAACCGCCGCGACCTGTCCGTGCCGGGCCAGCTGGTGCAGTGGGTCTCGATGTTCGAGCGGAACAAGGTCCTCGCCAACCAGGCCTACTGGGACGCTGCAGGCAACCTCAGCGGCAACGTCGTACGCACCAACATCCCCAACGGCGGCTGGTGGCTCTTCCGCTGGTACGCGGGGATGACCGGACAGACGGTGAAGGTCACCCCGCCGTCGCCGAACACGATCGACACGCTCCAGGGCCTGGCCTCGCTCGACACCTCGCGCAAGCAGGCCCAGGTGCTGGTCGGCGGCGCTTCCGGTGATGCGGACGTCGCCGTGCAGCACGTCGACCCGAAGGTCTTCGGCACCTCGGTCACGGCCACCGTCGCCGAGGCCGCCTGGTCCGGCTACGAGGGACAGCACGTCGCGCCGCGCGTCCTGTCGCGCACGAAGGTCAGCGTCGGGTCGGACGGCAGCGTGACCGTCCCCCTCAAGGGCATGAAGAAGATGTCCGCGTACCGCATCGTGCTCACCCCGGCCGGCTCCGGCACCCCGGCCGCCGCCACCGTCCCCTGGTCCGCCTCATACGAGGCAGAGGACGCGCAGATCACGGGCGGCCAGGTCTACACCCAGGGCACGGTGAGCAACGCCAACGGCTACGCCGCCTCCGGCACCAAGGACGTCGGCTCGCTCAACACCGCCAGTAGCAAGGTCGACTTCACCGTCTCCGTTCCGAGCACCGGCACCTACGACCTGTCGATCCTCTACGGCAACCAGTCCGGCGCCCCGTCCACCCAGAAGCTGTCCGTCGACGGCGGCCCGGCGACCACGGTCACGTATCCGTCCACGGAGAACTGGACCTACCGCGCCAAGAAGGACGTGACCGTCGACCTCACCGCCGGGACGCATACGCTCACCCTGGCCCATGACACCAACGAGGTCACCCTCGACCGCATCGACCTCACCGCGCACACGGTGCCGACCACCTCGTACGAGGCCACGCTCGCGGACATCTCGGGCAACGTGTCGTACGACTACGCCGACTCGTCAGGGACAGGCACGGGCGCGCTGGTCCTCGGCTCCGGCGGCAAGGCGGTCTTCGACGTCTACGCGCCGCGCGACGGCTACTTCACCGTCACGCCCCGTGCGTCGGCGGCCGTGCAGCTGTCCCTGCACGGCGAGACGGTGGCGGCAGCCCCGAACCGGCCGCTGAAGCTGTACCTCGTCTCGGGCAACAACCGCATCACGGCCACCGGGCACGCGGCGCTGCGCTCCCTCGACGTGGCAGGCTCGGGCTCGGCGAACGGCACGCTCACCTATGAGGGTGCGCAGGCGACGCTGGCGGGTGGCGCCCGGCTTGTGGACAGCGCGTACGCCTCGTCGGGCACGTACATCGGCTGGCTCGGCAACAGCGCCTCCAGCACTGCCACCTTCACCGTCGACGCGCCGCGCACAGGCAAGTACGTCCTGGTCGTCCAGTACGCCCACAACGATCGGCGCGACAACGGCCACGCGTACAACACCGACATCATGTCCCGCACCGCGGACATCACGGTCGGCGGCAGGACGCAGACGGTGACCTTCAAGAACACCTGGAGCTGGGACGACTACTGGACCCTGGGCGTCCCAGTGGAACTGAAGGAGGGCTCGAACACCGTCACATTCGGCAACGCGTCCGCGTGGGCGCCGAACATCGACCGGATACAGGTGGCCGCGGTGCGCGACTGACGTAGGCGGAACCCGCCGGAACCAGACCCACGCCAAGCGACCGCGAAGACTCCGGTCGCTTGGCGTGGGCATGTCCGCAGGATGTCCTCCACACTCAGCCCGGGACCATTGCGATAGGCCGGATTGTTGGGCCGCAGCGGCCGGAACCGGGTCAGCTCCGCCGCCGTGCGAGTAGAAGCGCCACGTCGTCGTCAGATTCCCGGTGCAGTGCGCCGAGCACCGTGTCGCAGATCTCCTCCAACGGGCGTCGGTTGCCCTCCAGCAGCCGTAGCAGGTCCTGCAGTCCGACCTCTATGGACTCCCCGCGATGCTCCACCAGGCCGTCCGTGAACAACGCGAGCAGCGTCCCCTCCGCCAGTTCCCGCTCCTCGGCGCTGAAGGGCACCCCACCGACCCCCAAGGGCACGCCGCTGGGTATGTCGAGGTATTCGGCCGTGCCGTCGGGGCGCACCAGCACCGGCGGCAGATGGCCTGCGCTGGAGAGTTCGCATCGGCCGTGCTGGGGGTCGCAGACGGCGTAGATGCAGGTGGCTATCGACTCGCCGAGCGAGCCGGCGATGTCGTCGAGGTGGGACAGCAGCTCGGCGGGAGGCAGGTCGAGCCGGGCGAGGGCGCGGGTGGCCGTACGAAGCTGGCCCATGATTGCTGCGGCGTGCACGCCCCTGCCCATCACATCGCCGACGACCAGGCCGATCTTGCCCCCTTTGAGCGGCAGAACGTCGAACCAGTCCCCGCCGACCTCGCTGACCGCGGGAAGATAGCGGGAGGCGATCTCGATGCCGTCGTAGTCCGGTGGCGGGTGGGTCAGCAGGCTGCGCTGGAGGGTGAGCGCGATGGTGCGCTCGCGCCCGTACAGCCGGGCGTTGTCGACGCAGATGGCGGCGCGCGCGGCCAGCTCGGTGGCGAGCGTGAGGTCCTGGTCGTCGAACGGCAAGGCGTTGACCGTGCGGTACAGGCTGAGCGTGCCCAGCACCTCTCCGCGGGCTATCAGCGGGGCGGCCAGATAGGAATGGACCCCGGCCTTGCGGAGCACCTCGGCGGCGGCCGCGTCCCTGGCGATGTGTGGCATCGTCGCACCACTCACCCGCTCGACCAGGATCGGCCGCGCCCCTCGTACGCTCTGGGTGATCAGCCGTGACGAGCTGTACGACGCCAGTTCGCCGACCGGGTCCGCGGCCCGGATGGCATCGGTCGGGTAACCCGCCGCGACCGCCAGGGCCCGGAAGTCGGCGTGGCCCTCCGTCCGGGCTGCGGCTGCGTCGCCATGGCTGACCACCGAGTCGAGTAGGTCGACAGCCGCGAGGTCGGCGAGCTGCGGCACGGCCATCTCGGCCAGTTCACGGGCGGTCTGGTGCAGATCCAGGGTGGTGCCGATACGGACACTGGCGTCCGCGATCACCGCGAGCCGCTCGCGTGCCTTCGCGACCTCGGCGGCCGCCAGCTGTCGCGCGGAGACATCGATGACTGCGATCGCCAGGCCCAGCACGCGTCCGCTGGGGTCCTCGATCCGGTGGTACGACTCCGAGTAGGCGTGATCCCTGGCATCCGCGGCCGTCCGGCCCACGGTCTGCTGATCCAGCAGTGGCTCGCCGGTCTCCAGGACGTGTCGCATGCGCGACTCTATGGCCTCTACGTCCAGCGACGGCAGCGCCTCGCTGACACGGCGGCCCAGCACGGCCTCCTCAGGCAGGCCGTTGATCCGCTCCAGTGACGGATTGACGCGGACCCACCGCAAATCGGTGTCGAACACCGCGATGCCCACGGGGGTCTGGTTGATCAGGCTGTGGGACAGGGCCAGGTCCCTCTCCACGTTCCGCAGGGTCTCGGCGTCGGCGGCCAGGCCCAGGGCATGGACGCCGCCATGCGTGTCGCTCAGCCGCATGGTGCGGAACTCCACCTGCCGCGTCGAGCCATCCTTGTGCAGGACCGGGAACACTCCCGCCCAGCTCGTGCCAGCCCGTACGCGTTCGAACAACTCCCGAGCTCGCCAACGATTCTCCTGGGACACCAGCAGCCCGGCGCTCCGGCCCAATGCTTCGGTGGCCGAGTAGCCGAGCAACAGCTCAGCCTCGGGGCTCCACAGCACGATCCGGCCGTCGCCGTCCACGACCAGGGCGGCGACCCGCAGCAAATCGAACAGCCCTCCAGGCGCAGCGGTGACACCGTCCTCCCAGCCGTCCCCGCTCCGGGCCTCATGCCCACGCATACCAGCCGCTCCCTCCGGCGGCAGTGCCGGAACCGCCAGGGACCGCTCCATGGATCTTCTCGTTACGTCATACCTCTTCCCGGGGGACATCGCACGCCGTGATCCCATCCGGGCAGTGCACGGCAAGAACGCCGAGCGCGACGAGCTGTGGAAGGCCGCCCGCGGGTGTCGACAGTCACGTAATCGCAATTCCCCACGTCCGACGACTTGCGCGTCACGCGATTACCCAGGCGGAACCGCATCTTCGAATACGCCTGACGCCGGAGCGAGCAGGCGCCGTAGCGCCGTCGGTGTGCGGCCCAGGTACTGGCGCATGATGCTGCACAGGTGTGCCTGGTCGGCGAAGCCGAGGTCTGCGGCGAGGGCGCCGAGGCTGCCCTCTCCCTCCTCCAAGCGGTCGAGGTGCCCGGCCGATGCGGAGGCGATTGCGGTAGTGGGTCACTGACACCCCCAGTTCACGGGTGAAGGACCGGCTCAAGCGGTACGGCGAGAAGCCCAGCAGTTCTGCGAGCGGAAGCAGTCGGTCTGAGGCCGGGTGGTCTTCGGTGATCACCTGGCGGGCTGCCGTGACGAGAGCCGCTTCGTTTCTAGGAGCTTGTGTGCCGAGCGGCCGTGGCGGCTGTACCGGGACCCGCTGCGGCGGTTCCCGCGGCGCTCACGGCCAGCGTGGCGGCTGTGTGCGTGCTGTGGGTTCAGCAAAGTGATGGCCCGTCAAGTTGCTTGTGAGGCACGGCAGTTATCGAATCACATTCGATGGTTGAGTGACGGGAGGGGTTGTGTAAACCGTTGACGCGAACGTGGTTCGACTCTACGGTCCCGTTCGAAGTGAGGGCCAACGTTCGATATTGCGAACACGCTCATGGGTTTGCTCGCTTCCTGTGATTCCTTCTGCCCCCACCAAGGAGGGTCCGTGTGAGCCGCACCTCCCGTAGAACCGCCCTGCTGGCCGTCCCGGCGGCTGTTCTGCTCGCCCTTGTACCGAGCAGCGCGTCCGCGTATCCGAACCCGGGCACCGTCACGGGTTCGACAGTCGTCCACGACCCGACGATGATCCGCTCCTCATCGGGCCAGTACCTGCTGTACGCCACCGGCGGCGGGCTCGCCTCCAAGACCTCCAACGACCGGATCGCGTTCACCGCCGGCAGCGACGCGTTCACGACCAGGCCGAGCTGGTGGTCGAACTACTCGTCCGTCCCGGAGGCCTGGGCGCCCGACATCTCGTACCACGGCGGCAAGTACCTGATGTACTACTCCGTCTCGAAGTTCGGCTCGAACACCTCGGCCATCGGGCTCGCCGGCTCGACGACCGGTCAGCCCGGCAGCTGGACGGACTACGGCATCGTCTACACGTCGAGCTCGTCCAGCGACTACAACGCCATCGACCCGAACCTCTTCGTGGACGACAACGGCACGTGGTGGCTGTCCTTCGGCTCCTGGTGGACCGGGATCAAGATGATCCAGATCAACCCGTCGACCGGGAAGCAGCTCTCCACGAACACCACCCGCTACTCGCTCGCGTCCCGGCCGACCGGCACCAAGGCCGTCGAGGCGCCGTACATCGTCAAGCGGAACGGCTACTACTACCTCTTCGCCTCGTACGACGTGTGCTGCTCGGGCACCAGCTCGACGTACAAGATCAAGGTGGGCCGCGCCACCAGCGTCACCGGGCCGTACTACGACAAGAGCGGCGTCGCCATGATGAACAACGGCGGCACGCCCGTGCTCGAGTCGCACGGCAGCATCATCGGCCCCGGCGGCCAGTCGATCATGAACGATGTGGACGGCGACCTGATCGTGTACCACTACTACGACGGCAACGACAACGGCACCCCGAAGCTGGGGATCAACCTTCTGAACTGGAGCAGCGGATGGCCCGTCGCCTACTGACGCTGCTGGCCGCGCTGATCCTCGCCCTGTCCCTGGGACAGTCGTCGGCGAGCGCCGCCTCGTTCACGAACCCGGTCAAGACCCAGAAGGGCGCCGACCCCTGGATCTCGTACCACGACGGCAACTACTACCTGGTGACGACGAGTTGGACCGACGTCATCACCATGCGCAAGTCGCCGACGCTGGCCGGGCTGGCCACCGCGCCCAGCGTGCAGGTGTGGCAGGGCGACGCGGCCTCCCGCTGCTGCAACATCTGGGCGCCCGAGCTGCACTACTCCGGGGGCCGCTGGTACCTGTACTACGTCGCGGGACAGAACATCTCCGACTACATCCCCACCCAGCGCGTCCACGTCCTCGAGAGCGCCGGCAGTGATCCGCTCGGTCCGTACTCGTACAAGAACCAGTTGAACAGCGCCTGGATGCTTGACCCAAGCGTGCTCACCGTGAACGGCAGCATGTATCTGCTGGGCAGCGCGAGCGGCGGTGGCACACAGAACCTCGTCATCGCGCCGATGTCCAACCCCTATACGGTCAGCGGTTCCTTCTCGACGATCTCCACACCGACGTACGACTGGGAGAAGTCCGGCGGGACGGTGAACGAGGGTCCGGAGGTGCTGCAGCGGGGCGGCAGGACGTTCGTCATCTACTCGGCGAGCGGCTGCTGGACGCCCGACTACAAGCTCGGCCAGCTGGAGCTGACCGGCTCCAACCCGCTCTCGGCGTCCTCCTGGACGAAGAAGTCCACGCCCGTCTTCCAGCGGAACGACTCGGCCGGGGTCTACGGACCCGGACACAACGGCTTCTTCACCTCGCCCGACGGCACCGAGAGCTGGATCGTCTACCACGCCAACGACAGCGCGAGCGAGGGCTGCGACAACGGGCGGACGACCCGCGCGCAGAAGTTCACCTGGAACTCGGACGGCACCCCGAACTTCGGGTCACCGGTCGCGCTCGGTACGTCGCTCCCCGGGCCGTCGGGAGAGCCGTCGACCGCCTCGACGACGTACACCATCGTCAACCGCAACAGCGGCAAGTGCCTTGATCTGGCGGGTAGTTCGACGGCGGACGGGGCAAATGTCCAGCAGTGGACGTGCAGCGGCGGCAACAACCAGAAGTGGCGCATCGAGGACCTCGGCGACGACACCAGCCGCCTCGTCAACGTCGCGTCCGGCAAGGTCCTCGACACCGCCGACTGCTCGACGGCCGACGGCGCGGACCTACGCCAGTGGTCCTGGCTGAACAACACCTGCCAGCGGTTCCGGTTCGTCACCACTGCATCGGGCGGCTGGGTGCGGATCGTCAACCAGTCCACCGGCAAGGTCGCCGACGTAGCGAACTGCTCGACGGCTGACGGAGCGGACGTACGGCAGTGGTCGTGGCTGAGCAACACCTGCCAGCAGTGGCAGCTCAAGCCGGCGTGAGCGCGGCGGAGACCGTGTGAACAACACTTCGGGGGCCGGCCCCACCGGGCCGGCCCCCGAAGTGCGCCACGCCAGAGATCAGGCGGCCACGGTCTCCCGGCCGGTCGCCTCCTGCGGCTCCCGCAGACCGAGCTGCTCCGTCGGCACCTTGTGCGTCTCGCGAGCGGTGATCGCGGCGAGCACCGGCGGGACGCAGAGCACCGCCGTGAACAGGGCCACGGCCGACCAGTCGTCACCGTTCGGGCCGGCGATCTCGGCCGCGAACGTCACGGCGAACCCGGCGACGGCGAACCCGATCTGCGTGCCGATGGCCATGCCCGACAGGCGGACTCGCGTGGAGAACATCTCGCCGTAGAAGGACGGCCAGATGCCGTTGGCGGCGCTGTAGACGATGCCGAAGGTGACGATGCCGAGGATCAGCACCAGCGGGTACGAGCCGGTGGAGATGGCCCAGAGGTAGGCGAACATCATGACCGCGCTGCCGGCCGCGCCGGTCAGGAACACCGGCCTGCGGCCGATGCGGTCGGAGAGCTTGGCCCACAGCGGGATGGCGCCGAGGGCGACCAGGTTGGCGAGCGCGCCCACCCACAGCATGCTCGAGCGGTCCATGCCGACCGAGTCGCTCGTCGCGTACGCCAGGGCCCAGACGGTGAAGATCGTGCTGACCGACGCGACCAGGGCACCGGCGATCACACGCAGCACGTCCGCCCAGTGCTCGCGGAACAGCACCAGCAGCGGAAGCTTGGCCACGCCCTCGGTCTCTGCCTGCTGGGTGAAGGCGGGGGTTTCCTCGAGCGTGCGGCGGATGACGTACCCGACCACGGCGACGGCGACGCTGAGCCAGAACGGGATGCGCCAGCCCCAGGAGAGCAGCTGGTCCTCGGGGAGGGCGGCGATCGGGATGAAGGCGAGGGTGGCGAGGAGCTGGCCCGCCTGGGTGCCGTTGAGTGTGAAGCTCGTGAAGTAGCCGCGGCGGTGTGGCGGTGCGTGTTCCAGCGTCATGGAGTTGGCGCTCGCCTGCTCGCCCGCCGCGGAGATGCCCTGCAGGACGCGGCACAGCACGAGGAGCACCGGGGCGAGCGTGCCGACCTGCTCCCTTGTCGGCAGACAGCCGATGAGGAACGTGGACAGGCCCATCAGGATCAGCGTGAAGACCATGATCTTCTTGCGGCCCAGGCGGTCTCCGAAGTGGCCAAGGAAGAGCGCACCGATCGGACGTGCCGCGTACGCGACACCGAAGGTGGCCAGCGACAGCAGGGTCGCGGTGGCCGGGTCCGACTCGTCGAAGAAGACCTTCGGGAAGATCAGCGCGGCGGCGCTGCCGTAGATGAAGAAGTCGTAGTACTCCAGGGCGCTGCCGATCCAGGCAGCGAGCGCTGCCTTACGCGGCTGGCCCTGGTGGGCGTCGGGGACGGTCACGGCGGCTCCTTGGGGACTTCCGGAGAAGGGTAGAGCGGGTGAGGGGGAAAGTGCCGGGCCCTGAGGGTCGGGGGATCGGCTGTCACCGGCGCTCCGGTCGGAAGGCGGGTGATTAACTCACTGGATAGTTAATAGCGAGTGGCTACGGATGTTGCAGCCACGTATCCCACCTGTCAAGAGGTCGCGCAGAAACCGGTCCGACGCACATTCCGTGATCAGTCCGCGAGCGGTCCGCCGGGACCCTGTGTTCAGTCCGCCGAGCGGTCCGCCGTGAGGTAGGCGATGACCATGTCGCCGAGCATGTTCCGGTAGTGCTCCCGCTGGTCCGATGCGACCAGGTCGCGGCCGAAGAGGGCGCCGAACGTGTGCCGGTTGGCGACCCGGAAGAAGCAGAACGAACTGATCATCGCGTGCAGGTCCACCGCGTCGACATCGGCCGTGAACAGGCCCGATGCCCGGCCCGCCTCGAGGATCCGCCGGATCACCTCGATCGCGGGCGAGCTGAGCTTGCCGAGCACCTCGGATGCGGCGATGTGCTCCGCCTCGTGGATGTTCTCGATGCTGACCAGCCGAATGAAGTCGGGGTGTGCCTCATGGTGGTCGAAGGTGAGCTCGGCCAGCCGGCGGATGGCCGCCACCGGGTCGAGATGCTCGACGTCGAGCTCCTGCTCGGCCTGGCGGATCACGGAGTACGCGCGCTCCAGGACGGCCGTGAAGAGCTGTTCCTTGCCGCCGAAGTAGTAGTAGATCATCCGCTTCGTGGTACGGGTGCGGGCCGCGATCTCGTCGACGCGGGCACCCATGTACCCGGCGCGGGCGAACTCCTGCGTCGCCACGTCGAGGATCTCGGCCTTGGTGCGGGCGGCGTCGCGGATGCGTCCGCCGGGTCGGGCCGGTTCTTCGACGGTGGTCATCCGTTGGTTCCTTCTGGGTGAGGCGCTGGTGCGGGGCGGGGAACTTCGGGCGGGTGCGGGGCGGGGACCTTCGGGCGAGCTGCTGGTGCGGGGCGGGGCTTGGACCGTCCGATGCTGGCGATTGTAGAAGCCGGTCCCGCTCGTGGATCCCGGTAGATCAACGGTCCGCGGGATTCCCGGAGTTTCCGGCGAGGTCTTCCTGTCGAGGCGACCCGCCTGATATGACTAACGAACCAGTTCGTACATTACGCACAATGCGGCGAGAGGCAGCGATGGCATCCAGGACCCAGGACTCCTTCCTCATCGGCCTGATCGGCGCCGGCATCGGGCCCTCGCTCAGCCCGGCGCTCCATGAGCGCGAGGCCGACCGCCAAGGCCTGCGCTACCTCTACCGGCTGATCGACATCGATGTCCTCGGTGTCACGGCCGACGAGGTCGGCGACCTGCTCCGGGCCGCCCGCGACCTGGGCTACGACGGGCTGAACATCACCCACCCGTGCAAGCAGCTCGTCATCGAGCACCTCGACGCGATCGCCCCGGGCGCCGAGGCCCTCGGCGCTGTCAACACCGTCGTCTTCGAGGACGGCCGGGCCGTCGGTCACAACACCGACGTCACGGGCTTCGCCGCCTCGTTCGCCCGTGGCCTGCCGGACGCCTCGCTCGACCAGGTCGTGCAGCTCGGCGCGGGAGGCGCGGGCGCCGCGGTGGCGCACGCCCTGCTCACCCTGGGCGCCGGGCGGCTCACCGTCGTCGACGCGCTGCCGGAGCGGGCGGCCGCTCTCGCCGCCTCCCTCAACCGCCACTTCGGCGACGGACGGGCAACGCCCGCCACTCCGGGCGCACTCCGGGACCTCATCGCGGGCGCCGACGGCATCGTGCACGCCACGCCCACCGGCATGGCCGCGCACCCCGGACTCCCGTTCCCCGCCGAGCTGCTCCACCCGGACCTGTGGATCGCCGAGGTGGTCTACCGGCCGCTGGAGACCGAGCTGCTGCGCACGGCCCGTGCGCTCGGCTGCGCCACGCTCGACGGCGGCGGCATGGCCGTCTTCCAGGCCGTCGACGCGTTCCGCCTGTTCACCGGCAGGGAGCCCGACAGCACCCGAATGCTCGCCGACATCGCGGAGCTGGCGGGCGCCGCCGGAGCCCACGCCTGACCGGTCTCCGAGCCGGACTCGGTCTCCGCGCCGGACTCGGTGTCCGAGCCGGACCGGGTCTCCGCGCCGGACTCGGTGTCCGAGCCGGACTCGGTGTCCGAGCCGGACCGGGTCTCCGAGCCGGACTCGGTCTCCGCGCCGGACTCGGTGTCCGAGCCGGACCGGGTCTCCGAGCCGGACTCGGTCTCCGCGCCGGAACCGGTCTCCGCGCCGGAACCGGTCTCCGAACCTGACACGGCTCCCGAGTCTGGCCTGGCCTCCGAGGCAGATCGGCCCGAGCCCGTCCCGGCCTCCGCCGCTGACCCGGCTTCCGAGCCAACCCGGCCTCCGAGCCGGACCCGGCTTCCGAGCCGGACCCGGCTTCCGAGCCAACCCGGCCTCCGAGCCGGACCCGGCCTCCGAGGCAGATCGGCCCGAGCCCGGCCCGTCCTCCGAGCCAGACCGGCCCGAGCCTGTCCCGTCCTCCGAGCCACCCCCCGACACAGCACCGACCCCGAAGGAGCACCGCCGTGCGTACGTCCATCGCCACCGTCTCGCTCAGCGGCCCCCTCACCGAGAAACTCACCGCGGCGGCACGGGCCGGCTTCGACGGCGTGGAGATCTTCGAGAACGATCTCCTCGCCAGCCCCCTCACCCCGGAGGAGATCCGCGCCCGCACCGCCGACCTCGGCCTCACCATCGACCTCTACCAGCCGATGCGCGACATCGAGGCCGTCCCGGAGGACGAGTTCGCCCGCAATCTGCGCCGGGCCGAGCACAAGTTCCGGCTGATGCGGCGGCTGGGCGCCGACACGGTGCTCGTGTGCTCCAGCGTCTCGCCGCTCGCCGTGGACGACGACGCACTCGCCGCCGCGCAACTGCGCCGGCTCGCCGAGCTGGCGCAGGATTACGGCATCCGCGTCGCCTACGAGGCGCTCGCGTGGGGCCGGCACGTCAACACGTACGACCACGCCTGGCGCATCGTCGAGGCCGCCGACCACCCGGCGCTCGGCACCTGCCTGGACAGCTTCCACATCCTCGCTCGCGGCTCCGACCCCAAGGGCATCGAGGACATCCCCGGAGACAAGATCTTCTTCCTGCAGCTGGCCGACGCCCCGTTGATGGCCATGGACGTGCTGCAGTGGAGCCGCCACCACCGCTGCTTCCCGGGGCAGGGCGGCTTCGACGTCGCCGGGCTCCTCGGCCACGTCGTACGCGCCGGCTATCAGGGCCGCTCTCGCTCGAGGTCTTCAACGACGTCTTCCGCCAGGCCGACGCGCGCCCGACCGCCGTCGACGCCCAGCGCTCACTGATCGTCCTGCAGGAGGCAACCGGCCTGGCCACCCCGCCGGCCCCGGTCGTACCCACCGGCGTCGCCTTCGCCGAACTCGTCACACCCGACGCCGAACCGGCCTCCGCGCTGCTCGGCGCGCTCGGCTTCGCCCGCACCGCCAGGCACCGCAGCAAGCCGGTGGAGCTGTGGCAGCAGGGCGACGCCCGCGTCCTGCTCAACACCGGTCCGGTCGACAGGCGCGATGCCCTCTCCCTCGCCGCCATCGGCCTGGAGTCCCCGGACCCGGCCGTCGCCGCCCGGCGCGCCGAGGCCCTCCTCGCCCCCGTGCTGCCGCGCCGCCGTGCCCCTGAAGACGCGCCGCTCGACGCCGTGGCCGCCCCCGACGGCACGCAGCTGTTCTTCTGCGCCTCCCCCAAGCTCTCGGCTTCGGGCGAGCAGGGAGGTACCCCCATCCAACCCGAACTCGCCAGCTGGACCGGCGACTTCACGCCCGTCGACCACACCCCCGCAGCGGGCACCGGCGTCCGCGGCATCGACCACCTGGCGCTCACCCAGCCCTGGCACCAGTTCGACGAGGCCGCCCTCTTCCACCGCAGTGTGCTCGGGCTCCAGGCGCAGGAGAGTGTGGATGTCGCCGACCCGTACGGACTGCTGCGCAGCCGCGCCGTCACCAACCCCGACGGCAGCGTGCGGATCGCGCTGAGCGTCGGACCCGCCCCGACCGACGAGGGCGGCCGCGCACAGCACATCGCTTTCGGCGTCGACGACCTCGTCACCGCCGTCCGCCGGGTGAGGGAGGCCGGCGGCCGGCTCCTGCCGGTGCCCGCCAACTACTACGACGACCTGGCCGCCCGCTACGAGTTCGCCCCCGGCGAGTTGGAGACCTACCGCGAACTCGGCATCCTCTACGACCGCGACGAGCACGGCGAGTTCCGCCACTGCTACACCGAGACCGTCGGGCGCGTCTTCTTCGAGCTCGTCCAGCGCGACGGGGGCTACCGCGGCTACGGCGCCCAGAACGCCCCCGTACGCCTGGCCGCGCAGCACGCCCTGCGGCCGGGGCGCTGACTCAGGCGATCGGCAGATCCGCATCCGCGGGCATAGGGAGCGGAAGAGGGCTCCCACGGCGCGTTCCGCTGGTGCGGCCTAAGGACCGGGCGCGACTGAGGCAGCCGGCGAGACGGAGGCAGCCGGTGCGATGGCGGCAGCCTGCGCCGCCGAGGCAGCCGGTGCCACGCCTGCGGCGGCAGCCGGTGCCACCGCTGCTGCGGACGCCGGTGCCGCCTCGGGAACCGGTCCCGAGGAGGGCGCCGGTACGAGCGGCAGGGAGTCCGTCCGCTGCTGAGGGAGCGTCACCGGACGCACCGGCCGGGGCCCCGCGACCACCGCGTAGTCCGGGCCCAGGAAGTCCGGTGTCAGATCGCCGGGGTCCTCGCCGAGTGCCAGGCGGACGGCGGACCACGGGACGTTCAGCCCGCACTGGGAGAGCTGGTGGAGGCCGCCCGCCGGGCGGGTGTTGACGTCCATGAGGACCGGTTCGCCGTCATGGAGGCGGTACTGGATGTTGGTGAGCCAGTGCAGCCCGAAGGTCTCGGCGAGGCGGCGGGACGGCTCGGTCCAGGACGGGTGGAGCGTGAACCCGCGGCGGCGGCCGTGCTTGGTGCGGCCCACCGCCATACGGACCCGGCCGTCCGGCCCGGTGAGGCAGTCCACGGACACCTCCGGCTCGTCCAGCCGCGGCATGACCAGCCAGTCCACGGGCTCGTCGGCGTCGCACAGGGCGTCGACGACCAGGTTCAACGGGACGTACGGGCTGGGGAAGCCGGTCAGGTGCATCAGCGAGAAGGCGGAGCGCGTGACGACGCGGAAGCCGACACCGCCCGCCCCGGCCGCGGGCTTGAAGCACGCCTTGTGGCCCGTGGCCTCGATCGCCTCGACGGCCGCGACCAGCTCGTCCGCGGTGCGCACCCGCCACCACGGCGGCACCGGAACCCCGGCGGTCGCCGCCGCTTCATAGGCGGCGGCCTTGTCCTGGAAGGTGGCGATGGCCTCGGCCGGCGGGGCCAGCAGTACGGTGCCGAGGGCGGCGAAGTCCTCGCGGTGCGCCGCGATGACTCCCTGGTGCAGCACCGGCACGAAGACGTCGATCGCGAGCTGGGCGCACTGCGCCAGCGCGTATTCGACGTATGCGGCGGGGGACAGGCCCTCGGGCTCCAGCGCCGCGGTGTCCGCGGCGGCCAGGACCGGCGAGTCGGGATCACCGTGGGTGGCATGGATCTCGACCCGGGCGCCATGGGGATTGGACCGTAGCTGATCCATGAAGAAGACGTTCTCCGCGTACGTGCGGTTGAGCCAGACGCGTACGCGAGAGACCATTCAGGCCGCCTTCCAAGGGTCGGGCAGGGTACGGCGCAGCGGGCCGAACCCGGCCAGGGGGAGATGAGGGACACGGAGCCGTTGTGCGCATGCGAGGTGTCGCGGCGGCCCGTGTGTTGGGGCGATCATAAGGGCCAGGCGGCTGTCGTGCTGCTACGTGCATGTTAAGAAATCACTGGCCACGGCCCTTGCTGCCGACTGCATACCGGAGCCCCCGGCTCCGATCTTCCCGAGGCACCGGTTCGGTGGCGAGCGGAGTCACCGAATCCGGGATACTCCGTCACCGGTTCCCGGACCGGGAGTTACCGGTTCCGGGACCGGAGGTCACTGGATTACCGGTTCCGGGACCGGAGGTCACTGGTTCCGGGCCCCGGAGTCACCGGCTCCGGGCATAAAGGGCGTCGATCTCCCGCTTGAACGCGGTCACGATCGCGCTGCGCCGGAGCTTCAGGGACGGCGTCATGAACCCGTTGGACGTACTGAACTCCTGCGGCAGGATGCGGAACGCGCGGATGGACTCGGCCCGCGAAACACCGGTGTTGACGCGCGTCACCGTCCGCTGGATCAGGGCCCGGAGGTCGTCGTCGTCCGTCACCTCCTCGGGACTCGCCTGCGGCTTGCCCATCATCTTCCGCCAGTTGACGACAGCCGTGGGGTCCAGCGTGATGAGGGCCGCGACGTAGGGCTGGTTGTCGCCGACCACCAGGCACTGCGAGACCATCGGGTCCTCGCGCAGCTGCTCCTCGAGGGCCAGCGGGGCCACGCTCTTGCCGCCGCTGGTGATGATGATGTCCTTCTTCCGGCCCGTGATGACGAGATAGCCGTCGTCGTCGAGGCACCCGACGTCGCCGGTCGCGAACCAGCCGTCGCGGAGCACCTGGTCGGTGGCCTCGCGGTTGTTGAGATAGCCGAGGAAGACGACGTCGCCGCGCACCCACACCTCGCCGTCCGGCGCGATGTGCACCGTGTTGCCCGGCAGCGGCTTGCCGACCGTGCCGAACTTGACCCGGTGCACCGGTTGAGCGGTCACCGCGGCGGACGTCTCGGTGAGGCCGTAGCCGTCGTAGACCGTGATGCCGGCGCCGGCGAAGAACAGGCCCAGGTGGCGGCGCAGCGTCGAACCGCCGGACACCGCGTACCGCACGCGCCCGCCGAGAACGGCTCTCATCCGCGCGTAGACCGCGTGCTCGTACACCGCGTGCTGCATTCTCAGTGCCGGGCCGGGACCGTGCCCCTTGCCGTGGGTCTGCCGCTCCAGCGCCTCCGCATAGCGCACCGCGACGTCCACGGCCTTGTCGAACGCGGCGAGCTTGCCCGTCTCCTCGGCGGCGAGCCGGGCGCGTTGGAAGATCTTCTCGAAGATGTACGGGACGGCGAACAGGAACGTCGGGCGGAACGAGTCGAGCGCGGCCAGCAGCGCGTCGGGCGTCATGTCGGGCTGGTGGCCGAGCCGGATCCCGCCGCGCAGACAGCAGACCACCACGATGAGCCCGTAGCAGTGCGCGACCGGCAGGAAGGTGAGGATCGACGGCTCATCGCCGGGTTCGGCGACGAGCTCGCGCCAGCCCGAGATGAGCGTGTCGCACTCGGCGGCCAGGCTCGCATGGGTGAGCAGGCAGCCCCGGGGGCGTCCCGTGGTACCGGAGGTGTAGAGGACCGCGGCGATCTGCTGCGGCTGGACCGACGCGAGCTGCCGGGTGACCGCGTCGTCCGGCACGTCCTGGCCGGCCTCGACCAGCTGGCGCACACCTCCGGAGTCCAGCTGCCACATGTGGGCCAGCAGTGGCATGGAGCCGCAGATCGCACCGACCGTCATCGCATGGTCCTCGTGCTCGACCACGATCGCCGCGGCCTGGGTGTCGTCCAGGATCCAGCGCACCTGTTCCGACGACGACGTCGGGTAGACGGGCACGACGCGGGCGCCGACGGACCACAGGGCGTACGCCAGCAGCGTCCACTCGTAGCGCGTACGGGACATCAGGGCGACCCGGTCGCCGAACCGGATGCCGCTGGCGAGGAACCCCTTCGCGACGGCCAGCACCTCGTCGCGGAACTCGGCCGCCGTCACCGGATACCACTCGTTCGGCTGCCTCTCCGAGCGGCGGGACAACTGCACGAACCCCGGGGTCTGCTGGGCCACTTGGAAGACGGAGTCCGCGAGCCCGCCCGAGCGCAGCGGCTCCACCAGACGCGAAAGGCTGACCTCCTGCACCCGCCCGCCTCCTTCCCGCGCACAGCAACCGCCGTGCGTCAGACCCCCGCACGGCGGCGCCGTGCGTCAGACGACAGGCAGCACACAACCCCCGCTACGCGCGTGGCTGCCCAGAGGAAGAATACGGTCCGCACTGGCGCGGTCACTCACATCGCGCCCGAATCGATAGGGAAGACCCAAAGAGAGCCCGGGAAGGACGAGTTCGGCGGCTCAGGGCTCAATGGGGCATGGCGTCAAGAGATGTCGCGATCGTGGTGACCGCGGAAGGCTCCGCGACGAGCAGAGCCACGCTGCGGTGCGGAAGGTCGGCATCGGTCACGTGCCGGAACCCGCCGGCCTCGAAGTCGCCCACAGCCGCTGCGTCCTCCACATCGACGGCCGCCGTCACCCTCCGGCAGCGCGGATCCGACGCGAAAAGGGCCGAGGTCAGCTCGGGCAGAAGGCGCGCGATCAGCTGCCGGCCGGCGGACCGGGGGACGCCGGGGACGAGTTCGAGCGCGAGGTCGTGGGCGCCCACGGGGTAGCAGGCGCGCAGGGGATGGTGGAGGACCCGGTGCACCTCCAGATAGATCACGGGCTGGCCGTCGAGGCTGACGATGCAGGGCCGTGCGGCCCGTCCCGCCAGTTGCGCGCGGATCTCGTCCTGGAGGACATCACGGGACCGGTCGACGCCGGATGCGGCGAACCATCCGTGGACGAGCCCGAGATCCGCGACCGGATCTGCCGGACGCAGCGTCCAACCGTCGGCGAGGGGCGGTGTCGGGGGCGGCGGTACCGTCCCGGTGGTGAGGGCGGTCATGGGCGTGGAGCCTTCGTCGGCTCGGGCTCGGGCTCGGGCTCGGCCTCGCGCTCCGGCTCCGGCTCTTGGGCGGTCTGCTGGTCGACCCACGCCCGCAGCTCTGCCTTCGCGAGCTTGCCGCTGCCGTTGCGGGGCAGTTCGTCGATGGTCAGGATCCTGGTGGGCAGCTTGTAGCGGGCGAGATGCCGCCCGCCGAACTCCCGTATCTCCTCCAGGGTGGGCTCGACGCCCGGCTTGCACGTGAGGACGGCCAGCACGGTCTCGCCCCACTTGGCGTGTGGCACGCCTATGACGGCCACCTCCATCACGCCCGGGAAGTCGGCGAGGACCCGCTCCACCTCCGCCGGATACACGTTCTCGCCACCGCTGATGATCATGTCCTTGATGCGGTCGACGACGTAGTAGAACCCGTCGCTGTCCCGGTAGCCGATGTCGCCGGAGTGGAACCATCCGGCGTCGTCGAAGGCCTTGCCGGTGGCGGACGGGTTGTTCCAGTAGCCGGGTGTGACATTGGGGCCCCGGACGCAGATCTCGCCGCGTACCTCGGGTGCGGTGATCTTCGAGCCGCTGCCGGGGGCGAGCAGGCACACCTCGGTGTACGGCATGGGGGCACCGGCAGAGCCGGCCTTGTCCAGGGTCAGCCCGGGCGGCAGATAGGTGGCGAACGGGGAGGTCTCGGTCAGCCCCCACGCCTGCTGGAGGTGTACGCCGTGCTGGGTCGCGTAATCGCGGATGAGCTGCGGCGGCACCGGGGCACCGGCGACGACGACCGCCCGCAGGTTGCTGAGGTCGGCTTCGGCGAAGCCGGGGGTGTGGGCGAGGGCCGTGAACATCGCCGGTACGGCGAAGAAGCTGGTCACGCGGTGGCGGACCAGGTCGTCGAGGCACTGCGCCGGATTGAAGGTGCGGCGCACCACGACCCTGCCGCCGCGCAGGAGCGCACGCAGGGTGAGGGCGTTGAGGCCGCCGATGTGGAACAACGGCGCCACAGCCAGATTGATGTCGTCGGGCCGGGTCTCCACCACGCTGTCGACGTTCACGGCGTTCCACCAGACGTTGCCGTGGGTCAGCATCACTCCCTTCGGCCGTCCCGTGGTGCCGGAGGTGTACATCAGCATCGCGAGGTCGTCGTCGTACAGCGCCACCGGGGCCAGCCCTTCGTCGGCGGAACCCAGCAGCTCCGACAGCGGGGTCCACACGGCGGGCGGCGTGACTGGGGGAGGAGCCGAGAGCTTGGGGGAGGCCGGGCAGGCCGGGTCGGTGTCCACCAGCACATGGCGGCGGGCCGGCACCTCCGTCAGGACCGACTCGACCAGAGGCCGGTGGCCCTCCTCGACGACCAGGGTGTGGGCGCCGCAGTCGGTCAGGATGTGGCGGACCTCGTCGGCCGCGAGCCGGTGGTTCACGGGCACGAAGACCGCCCCGAGGTGCGCGGCGGCGAGCAGGGTCTGGAGGAGGACCGCGCTGTTGAGCCCCAGGTACGCGATGCGGTCGCCGCGGCGGAGGCCGTGCGAGGCCAGGCCCGTGGCCAGTTCGTGGACGACCGTGCCGAGTTCGGCCGACGAGATCTCGGTGCCCTCGTAGAGCAGAGCGGTGCTGCTGCCGGCATAGCGGGCTCTGCGATGCACGGCGGAGGCGGGGCTGATGTCGACTGCTGCCATGACGGCTCCTTCGGCTCACGGCAAGTGGATCATTTGGGGACGTGGGCTTGCTCAGGGGGTCTGTCTCTAGGGGCTTGTTCAAAGGTCTGCGGTTTGTGGGGCTTGTTCACAGGTCTGCGGCCTGTGGGGGCTTGTTCAGAGGTCTGCGCCGCCGGCCGAGCTGCGGAAGCCGCGTACGGCGATGCCTCCGTCCACCGGGACGACGGCACCCGTGATGTTGCCGCTGTTCCGGCGGGAGGCGAGCAGCACATACGTGCCGGTGAAATCCTCAGGTTCGACGCTCGCCTCGTACAGAGGTATGTGCGGTCTTTCTCCGGCGCCCTCGTTCCGGGCGAAGGAGTCCGCGATGACCCGCCGCTCCAGGCCCAGGCTCTCCGGGCCGCGCAACTGGGTGCGCATGCCTCCGCAGGCCACGCCGTTGACGCGGACCTTGGGCGCCAGCTCGTAGGCGAACTCGCGGACGAGCCCGAGGCAGGCGTGCTTGCTCGCCGTGTAGACCGGGCCGCCGCCGTTGGTGTGGAACGACGAGTTGGACAGGGTCATGATGATGCTGCCGCGGGTGGCCACCAGTTCCCGCCAGGCGGCCTCGACGGCGAGCAGATAACCCTTGACGTTCACGGCGAACACCTCGTCGAAGGCCTCCGCCAGCTCATGGCCCGACAGCCGGGTGACGCTGCGGTGGTAGTCCCAGATCCCGGCGTTGGGGACGAGGATGTCGAGCTTGCCGAAGCGGTCGACGGCGGCCTTGACCGCCGCGTGCAGATCGTCGGGGGAGCGTACGTCGCCCGTGACGGGCAGGACCCGGTCGGCGAGTTCACCGGCCGCGGTCACGACGGCGTCCAGCCGGTCTCGGTCGCGGTCCAGGACGGCGACGCTCGCCCCCTCGGCGAGATAGCGCAGCGCGACGGCGCGGCCGAGGCCGGAGGCGCCACCGGTGATCAGGGCGACATCGCCCTCGAGCCAGCCCATCGGTTCACCTGTTCCCATCGCTTCCGCTGTCCCCATCGCTTCCGCTGTCCCCATCGGTTCAGCTCTCCCTGAGGAAGCCGGTCACCAGGCGCTCGAACTCCGCCTGGCGCTCCAGCTGGACCCAGTGGCCGCAGCCGCCGAAGACGTGGAGCTGCACGTCGCGGATCTGCTTGAGCATGAGCTGCGCGCCGTCGAGGGTGATGGTGCGGTCGTCGCGGCCCCACAGCAGCAGCGTCGGCGCCTTGATCTTGTGGACGCGCTGCCAGAGGGGGTCCATGCCGTGGCGCTTGGCGAAGGCCGCGTTGTACGCGTGGTAGAAGGCGATGTGCGACTCGTCGAGGGAGGCCTCGTAGCGGGCCTGGACGGTGTCCTCCCAGCGCTTCGGCTCGGCGGTCATGACGCGGATGAAGTCCCGCATCTTCTTCACCGTGGGGCCTTCGCCGTTGTAGTAGCGGAACATCGCCTTCTGGCCCTCGGTCGGGGTGGGGCCGAAGGGGAGCCAGCCGCCGCCGGGCGCCATCAGCACCAGCTTCTCCACGCGTTCCGGGACTTCGAGCGCGGTGGCGATGGCGGCCGCGCCGCCCAGGCTGTTGCCCAGCAGGTGGAAGCGGTCGATGCCCAGGGCGTCCAGGGTCTGCAGCAGCGCGTCGACGGTGATCTCGGTGATGCTGCGGGTTTCCAGGTCCGCCTGGGTGGGGCGGTAACTGCGGCCGAAACCGGGCTGGTCGGGCAGGACCACACGGAAGTGCGGGGCCAGGGCGGCGAGGTTCTGCCGGTAGTTGGCGACTCCGCTCGCGCCCGGACCGCCGCCGTGCAGCATCACCAGTACGGGGCCCTCGCCGGCGTCGCTGACCGAGATCGGGCCGAGGGTGGTCCGCACGGTGTGCTCGACGAGCTTCGGCTCGGCGGGGCTGACGGGTTCGGTGGCAGTGGTCACGTCGGGACTCCGGTTCACAGGAAGGTGCTGATGTTCTTGGCGAGCAGGACGTTCTGGTCGAGGAGGATCGTGCGGCGGGCGATCAGCAGACCGCCGTCCGTGCCGCGGCGCAGGACGTCGGTGCGGCAGCCGGCGTAGATGTCGACCTCGCGTTCCAGGCGGTTGCGGTAGCAGAGGAACGCCGACTCGGCGACGTACTGCCCCGGTTCGTCGTCAGGGCGCACGATGACGTTGGTGATCAGATGACGCGTACGCGATGGCGGGTCCTCGGCCCAGGCCATGCCGGAGTCGAATCGCCGGATGCGCCACGCCAGGCTCGCCTTGGTCTCGTCGAAGATCGCCACCTCGCCGGGGGCGCCGTCGGCGAGGCTCTGCTGGCGGCGCAGCCGGTTGGTGCGTACCGGCGCCCAGTAGTGCAGGTCGTCTGCGAGAAGCTCCAGCCAGTCGGCGTACCGGTGCTGGTCGAGCAACTGTGCCTCGAGGTGGTAGAGGCGCTGCACCTCGAAGTGGAGCAGCATGTCGTCGAGGGCTGCGGCCGGTGCTGCCGAGCTGGGTGCGGCTTCCTGGGCCGGTGCGCCGGGTTCCAGGGCCGATCCGGTGGACGTGGCGGCTGTGGGCTCCTCGGTTCGGATGCTCATGGGGTCCTTCCTTGCGGGGCCGCGCTGCTGTGAGCCATCCCAGCGCGGAGCGGCGGGATGGGGGAGCCGGTGTGCCGAGGAGCGGCACACCGGGTGCGCGGCGGGGTCGGGCGCGGGCGGAACGGGGCTGTCGGCGGCGGCGTACGAGGCGGATGGCGGACGGGACAGGCCAGGCGGATCGGACGGGACAGGCCAGGCAGATCGGACGGCCGTTGCACAGCGTCGGCCGCCCGTGGCGCACGGCGCACGGCGCCCGCCGCCCGGCCGCCGTGCGGTCAGCCGCGCAACAGCGTGCGCAAGTCCGCCGACTCGTCGGCGAGGCGTGTGGCGTCGACCGCGACGCCCCGGTCGATGAGTCGCTGGGCGGCCTTGATGTCGCGCCCGCGATCGATCGCAGCGGCCGCGACGACCCGGTCCGCGCGCAGCCCGAAGGCCGTGAAGGCGCCGCCGTCGAGCGAGCCGCGCAGCACGGTCCGGTCGGCCAGGGCCATCGTGCCGACGGCCTCAAGGCGGCTGCCATGCCGGTCCGACCAGAACCAGAGTGCCTGCTCAGCGGGCGCCGGCCGTCCCAGCAGACCCGCCGCCGCGGCCTGTCCGCCGCGCTGCGCGGCATCCCAGTGCTCATGGCGTACGGCGTGGCCGTCGCGGCCCGCCACGTCGCCGACGGCGAAGACGTTCGGCTGCGAGGTGCGCTGCTCATCGTCGACGACGATGCCGTTGTCGACCACGAGGTCGGCCGATTCTGCGAGTTCCGTCGCCGGACGGATGCCGATGCCGACCACGACCGTGTCGGCGGGCACCGGCTGCGCGAGCCCGCTGATGTGCAGCAGCACCTCGTCGGCTCCGGCCGGGCGCTCGATCCGCTCCACACCGCCGGTGACGACCCGGATGCCCTCGGCCGTGTGCCGTCGGTGCAGCGCCTCGGCGATCTCGCTGCCCACTGCGGCGACGAGTGGCACCGGCACCGGGTCGATCAGCGTGACCCGGCAGCCGAGCGCGACCGCGACCGCGGCCGTCTCGGCGCCGATCAGTCCCGCGCCGACGACGGCCACCCGCGCGCCGGGCAGCAGCCGCTCCCGCAGCCGTTCCGACTCCTCCCAGGTACGCAGGAGATGCACGGCCGGGTCGTCGCCGCCGGGTACGGGCAGGGCGCGCGGCGTACCGCCGGTGGCCAGCACGATCCGGTCGGCGGACACCGCCGAGCCGCCGGACAGCTCCACGGCGCCCTCGGCCGGGCGTATCCCGCTGACGGTGGTGCCCGGCCACAGCTCCACGCCCTGCTGCTCGTACCACTCGGCGGGGCGCAGCAGGATGTCCTCGCGCCGGGCCTTGCCCAGCAGTACGTCCTTGCTGAGCGGCGGACGGTCGTACGGCAGGCCCTCCTCGGCCGAGAACAGCACCAGTTCGCCGTCGTAGCCCCCTGAGCGCAGCGCGTCGCAGGTGGAGACGGCGGCCAGGCCCGCCCCGACGATGGCGATGCGCCTCATACGGTGGGCTCCTCGCCGGGGTGCAGCCAGATCTCGCCGTCGCGGACGTCGACCCGGTGCGCACGGGCGCCGACGGTCGCGGGCATGCACTGGACCTCGCCGGTCTTCAGGCAGAAGCGGGCGCTGTGCAGCGGGCACTCGACCTCGCCGCCCTCGATCCAGCCCTCGGCGAGGGAGGCCTGGCCGTGGGTGCAGGTGTCGTCGAGCGCGTAGTAGGCGCCCTCGTCGTGGAAGACGGCGATCGCGTCGCCGTGGCCGGTCTGCTCGGCCGGGACCTTGATCGCTTCTCCCTCGGCGATGTCCCCGGCCACGGCGACGCGGATTCCCGTGCTGGTACCGGTGTTGCTCATGGGGTGTCCTTCTCGTGATCCGTCTCGTGGACCTTCTCGTGATCCGTCTCGTGCCAGGCAGGGGTGTTCATCAGGTCGCGCCAGCGGGCGTAGAAGCCGCGGGCGGCGCCGTCGGAGTACAGGTGTCCGGTCGTGCCGGGGTGGGTGCCGTCCTCGGTCTCACTGCCCAGGCCCATCTGGTAGTTGAGGGCCATGGAGCCCGCCATGAAGCCGTGGGCGGTGGCCTGGCACTCGCTCCAGTTCTCGCCGTCGTCCTGCTCGAAGATGCCGGTCGGTCCGAAGGTGCGCAGGTTGTACAGGCGTTGGGCGTTCTTGACCTCGTCGGGCATCGACTTGTCGACGAGTGTCCAGGCCCAGACCTCCATCCTGTCCGGGCCCTTGGGGTGCCAGACGCGGATGGAGCCGTTGACGGGCAGGTACGAGAAGTTGGGGAAGACCGTGGCGTGACCGGTGGTCATCGGCCCCTCGACCCGTGTGTCGCCGAGGCGCTCGCGCAGGTTCTCGTAGTCGTAGTACTGGTGCACGACACGGTCGTCGAAGCGGCTCTTGGGGTGCGTCGGGAAGCCGGCGCCGTGCCCGTTCGGGTCGGTGTACTGGCGGCCCGGCGTCTGCACGATCTCCGCCTTCGGGCCCTTGCCGGACGGCGACATGACCATCAGGGCCGAGGCATGCGAGATGTTGACGTGGTACCAGTCGGAGGCGAACTGCTCGGCGGCGAGCTTCCAGTTGCCCTCAAGGACCCACTTGTGGACGCCGCCGACCACCTCGGTGCCCTCCGGGTCCCGGTCGAGCATGGCGTCCATGTACCAGGTCATGTCGCCCAGTGCCTCGCGCAGCGGCGGGGCCTCGGGGTTCCAGGTGGCGAAGATCAGGCCCTTGTAGGTGTCCAGCTGGGCGACCTCGGTCAGGCCCCACTTGTCCTGGTCGAACCCGGCCGGGTAGCCGTCCCGGTTGGGTACGTTGATCAGCTTCCCGGACGTGTCGTAGGACCAGCCGTGGTAGCTGCAGGTGAACGCCTTGGTGGCACCGGCGTCCGCACGGCACACGCGCATGCCCCGGTGGCGGCAGGCGTTCAGGAACGCCCGGATACGCCGGTCGCGACCCATGGTGACGATGACCGGATCCTCACCCATGTACGTGGTGAAGAAGTCGCCCGGCTTGTTGAACTGGCTCTCGTGCGCGAGGAACAGCCAGCTCGGCGCGAAGACCCGGCGCAGCTCCTGCCGGTACAGCGTCTCGTCGCTGAAGATCGAGCGGTCGATCAGTCCCTGGCCGAGGTCGAAGAGGGGGCTGACATCAGCGGCGGCAGCGGCGGTACGGGGCAGGGCGCTCACGCCTGGGCTCCTTCCGCGGCGGCCTGCGCCGGCCTGGGCGGGCGGCGGTGCCCCCACAGGCTGGTCCCGTCGACCCGGGTGGCGACCCAGGGGTCGGATACCGTGATCGCGCCATAGCCGTACTCGACCTCGAAGCCGGACGGCGTGACCGCGTAGAACGACAGCATCTTGTCGTTGCTGTGCCGCCCGATCGTGAGCGCGATGGGGGCGCCGCCGTCCAGGCACCTGTCGTACGCGTACCCGACGGTGTCGTAGTCGTCGACCTCCAGCATGAAGTGGAACAGCTCGCCCGGGTCGATGTCCTTCTTCGGCTTGCGCTCGGGGTCGATCACCAGGCCGGCGAAGGCCAGGCTGTGGTGGCGCGGGTTGGTGTGCAGGAAGGCGATGCGCTTGCGGCCGAGGTCGCAGAAGTCGCTGACCCTGAAGCCGAGCAGCTCGGTGTAGAAACGGTACGTCGCCTCGAAGTCGTCCACGTTGAACACCACGTGTCCCAGGCCCTGGTCGCCGGTGACGAACCGTGCGCCGGTGGGGGAGACGAACGGGGTGGTCGCTGTGCGGGCGCCGTGGAACAGCTCGACGCGGATGCCGTTCGGGTCCTCGAGGTGGACCAGGCCCAGCACGTCACGCTCGCGCAGCAGCGCCTCGTCGGCGCGCTTGACCACGACACCGGCGGCCTCCAACTCCGCTGCGGCCGCGTCCAGTTCGGCCGGTCCTGGCAGCTCCCAGCCGACGTACGCGAACTCCTCGGCGTCGCTCTGGTGGAGCGCGATCCGCCAGTCGCGGTCGTCCACGCGCATCCGCAGCCCGTCCTCGGTGGTCCGGGACTGCAGGCCGAGGACGTCCTCGGCGAAGGTGCGCCATTCATCGATCCGCCGGGTGCGGAGTCCGAAGTATCCGAGTCCGCTGAGTTGCATCGCGGATCCCTTCTGGCTGGGGGCGTACGAGGTGCTGTGTCGTGTCCGGTGTCGGTCCACCGGACGGTCGCGGTCAGCGAAGGCAGCCGGTCCGAGGGGACGGAACGTTCCTGGTGGTGTCGCAGGTGACGTGTTGCTGCATGCCCACAGGACATCTCGATGCCGCCGCCGGACCCAGCCGATGTGCCGTTCTGCGGCACGCGGCGTCCGTGAGGAACCGGCGTGCCGCATGGCGGCACACGCGCATGCGTCCCGCCGCCCGCACCCCCAGCATGCGTCGGCACCAGTCCCCACTTTGTCCTGGATCACTCCGGATCCTGGGCACATCGGAGGTGAGCCGCTCCATGTCCGACATCGCCAAGCCACTCACACCACCCGGCATCGGTACGAGCGATACGAGCAGTGACAAGAGCAAGGTGTCGAGGATCGCCGTCGCGAGCCTCATCGGCACCACGATCGAGTACTACGACTTCGCCGTGTACGGCACCGCTGCCGCGCTGGTCCTGGGCCCCGCCTTCTTCCCGTCCGGGAGCTCCACGGTGCAGACGCTCGCGGCGTTCCTGACCTTCGCCGTCGCGTTCCTGGCCCGGCCTCTCGGTGTGGTGCTGTTCGGGACCATCGGCGACCGGCTCGGCCGCAAGCGGGCCCTGGTGGCCTCGCTCGTGGTGATGGGTGTGGCGACGGTCGGGGTCGGGCTGCTGCCGACGTACGAGACCGCCGGACTCCTGGCGCCGGTCCTGCTGGTGACGCTCCGTCTGCTCCAGGGAGTGAGCATGGGCGGCGAGTGGGGCGGTGCCGTGCTGCTCGCGGCCGAACACGCGCCGCCCGGGCGCCGGGCGTTGTACGCGTCCGTCCCGCAGGCCGGCCCGCCGCTGGGCTTCCTGCTGTCCAGTGCCGTGATCCTGCCCACCCTCGCGATCGCGGGCCGGGACGGGTTCGCGGCCGGAGCCTGGCGTGTCCCGTTCCTCCTCAGCACGGTGCTCATCGTCATCGGGCTGTGGGTCCGCGGCCGGGTCACCGAGTCCCCGGTCTTCGACCGGCCGGCGGCCGACCGCTCGGTTCCCAGGTTCCCGCTCGGCACCCTCGTCAAGGAGCACCCGGGCCGACTGCTGCTCGGCATCGGCACGGCGATCGGCGGCTCGGCCGTCTACTACCTGACCATCGTCTACAGCCTGTCGTACGGGCCCAAGGCGCTCGGCATCCCGCAGAACACGATGCTGATCGCCGCGAGCACCGCGGCGGCCTGCGGCGCGGCGGCGACCGTCCCGGCCGCCCGGCTGGCCGACCGGGTGGGCAGGCGGCCGGTCATCCTGACCGGAGCCGTCGGGTGCGCGGTGTGGGCGATGCCCATGTTCGGCGCCATGCAGACGGGCGACGTGTGGATCATCACGGGGGCGTTCAGCCTCGGGCTGGTGCTGTTCACGCTGATGTTCTCGCCGGTGGCCGCCTTCCTGCCCGAGCTCTTCCCCGCACGCTTGCGCTACACCGGCGCCTCGGCGACCTTCATCCTCGCCAACACCCTCGGCGGCGGCTTCGCCCCGCTCGTCGCCACCTGGCTGAACACCCACTGGAAGTCACCGCTCGTGCTCGGCGTCTACGCGGGTGTGCTCTGTCTGATCAGCCTCGCCTGTGCGCTGGCACTGCCGGAGACCCGTGACAAGGAGTTCGACGCCTGACGACCGCGTCTCTTCCGACTGCTGACGTCCCACTGCTCCACCGGCCGTGCCGCGACCCGGCACGGCCGGTGGAGCACCCGCGCCGCTCCGGGAAGGGTCGTCACCCAGCCATGCCATCCCGACAGGTGACGACAGGGCATGCCGTCCCGGCAGGCAACGACAAGGCATGCCAGCCCGACAGGTACGACAAGGAGTGCACTCATGCTTGCAGCCGTGGCCGTGCGCCAAGACCCCGACGATCCGCTGAGCGGCCTGGAGTTGCGAGAGGTGCCCAAGCCGACGGTTCCGCCCGGCTGGGCGCTCGTGCGCGTGGCCGCCGCCGCCCTCAACCACCACGACATCTGGACGCTGCGCGGCGTCGGACACCCGGCCGAGCGGCTGCCCATGGTGCTCGGCTGCGATGCGGCAGGCATCGACGAGGACGGCAACCCGGTCGTCGTCCACCCCGTCATCGGCGACCCCGAGGCGGGCGGCGGTGACGAGACGCTCGACCCCGGCCGCGCGCTGCTGTCCGAGCAACACGACGGCGCCTTCGCGGAACTGCTCTGTGTGCCGCGCCGCAACCTGGTTCCGAAGCCGGCCTCGCTCTCCTTCGAGGAGGCCGCCTGTCTGCCGGTGGCGTGGCTGACCGCCTACCGGATGCTGTTCACCCAGGCCCGGATCCGTCCCGGTGACCGGGTGCTGGTGCAGGGGGCGGGCGGTGGCGTCGCCACCGCCGCCATCGCACTGGCCCGTGCCGCCGGGGCCACCGTCTACGCCACCAGCCGCTCCGAGGCCAAGCTGGCGGCCGCCCTTGAAATGGGCGCCCACGAGGCGGTGCCGTCCGGTACCCGTCTGCCGGAGAAGGTCGACGTGGTCGTCGAGACCGTCGGGCAGGCCACCTGGGAGCACTCGCTGAAGTCGCTCAGGGCCGGTGGCGCGGTGGTGGTGGCGGGTGCGACCAGCGGCGCCAACCCCCCGGCCGACCTGAACCGCATCTTCTACCTCCAACAGCGCGTGCTCGGATCCACCGGCGGCACTCGTCAGGAGTTCGTCTCGCTGCTGCGGTTCATGGAGAACGCCGGGATCAAGCCGCGCATCGACCGGGTGCTCCCCCTGACCGAGATCCACTCCGGTTTCCGGGCGGTGATCGACGGCGAAGTGACCGGCAAGGTCGTCGTCCGCCCCAACTGAGGGCAGGAACGCAGTCCGACCACAGGTGGCCTCCGTGGACCGCCCCGTACGGGCCGCGGCGGTCTGCCCTGATCAGCGCGGTGCTGTGCCTTCTCGTTCCGAAGGCACAGCACCGCGCATTTTCGTGCACCTGCCACGCATACGTGTGTCAGGGCACAGTCCCTTCGCAGGCCTTTGCAGACTGCCCCGGGTCACCTAAAGTGGACGCACGTCCACTTCGATGGTCGGGTCTGATCCGCCGCACCGGAGGCCACACACATGCTTGACCACACCACCACCGCGAAGCCGGCCACACGTCCCAGCGAGGCCGACGCGGATCAGCAGACGGCCGTGGACAAGGCCCTCATGCTGCTGAAATCGATGGCCGAGTACGACGACGGGATCGGTGTCAGTGAGCTGGCCCGGCGTACCCAGCTGACCAAGTCGACGGCGTTCCGGCTGCTCGGCATCCTGCAGCGCAACGATGTGGTCGAGCGCGTCGGCAGCAACTACCGGCTGGGCTCCCGGCTCTTCGACATCGGCACCCGCGTTTACGGTCCCTCGTCGCTCGTACTGCGCGAACGCCTGCTGCCCTACCTCGCGGACCTCTACGAGCTGACGCACGAGACCGTGCACCTCGCCGTGCTTCACGACACCGAGATCGTGTACGTCAACAAGATCCAGGGCCACCGCCCGACCCGGTCCCCGTCAAGGATCGGCGCCCGGCTGCCGGCGTACTGCACGGGCGTGGGCAAGGCCCTGCTCGCCTTCGATCACGACGCGGCCGAGCGAGCCATCGCCGAAGGCCTGGCGGCCTGTACGGCGGGAACCATCACAGACCCCGACCTCTTCCGTGCCGAGCTGCGCCGTATCAGGCAGGACGGGATCGCGTACGACCGCGAGGAGGCCGTGCCCGGCCTGGCGTGCGTCGCCGTACCCGTCATGGGGACCGCGGGGCGCCCGGTGGCCGCGCTCTCCGTGGCGGGCGCCGCCCACCGCTTCGAGGCGCACCACTTCGCCCCCGCCCTGCGCCGCGTCGCCTACGAGGCGGCCCGGGCGCTGGCGGGATCGAAGGCGGCGGACAAGGCCCGCACCGCGTACAGCCGGGTGGAAGGGCAGCGCTCTGCCGTGTAGCGGTGTTCCCGTCCGCGGGCCGGGCCGTCTGATGCCGGGACATGCCTGATGCCGGGCCGTCTGATGCCGGGCCGTCTGATGCCGGGCCGGCCTGACCGGCGGGACGCCGACGAACCGTCCGCGGGTCGGGCTGGGGCCGGGCTCCGGCCTGACCGCGGGCAATTGTGAGGAACCGTCAGTCGCTTCGTGCCTGGGCTGAGTCCCGCGGCGGCGGCATCGGCACCTCGATCAGCTGACGCCGAGGAGCCATGTTCCACCCCGACGCAATCGGCGGTCCATCGCCCGTTCCGGCCGGCGGCACGGCATCCTCGGCGGCTCGCGTAACGGCTGGACTGACGGGCCCACCGCTCCTTCTCCCGCCCCCTTTTGCTGGTCGGTCTTACCGCCGACGGCTCACCGTCGATGGCTTCCCGCGACGCCGTTCCCTCCGGTGCCGGGCTGCACACGGGGCACACTGACCACGACGTGCACAAGGCTCTCTTCGTCCAGCGACTCGTAGAGGTGCGGCCGGTCGCCGGGATAGCGGACGAAGTCACCGGCGGCGAGTTCGACGGGGCTGTCGACCGGGCCCACCCGCACCCGGCCGCTGATCACATACAGATGCTCCAGCGTGCCCACGGGATGGGCCTCTGAACGGCCGCTCGATCCACCGTGACCGGCACCGATGCGCAAAAGGTAGTTCTCGATCACACCGGAGCCGTAGATGTGGTCCAGGGAGCGGCTCTCGTATCCGGCGTGCTCCTGCCAGACCACGGCGTCGGCCCGCTGCACCGTCATGACCTGCTCGCGCTCGGCGACCAGCCGCGTCACGGGCACGCCGAGGGCGCCGGCGATGGAGAACAGTGTGTCGACGGTGGGGTTTCCGGTGCCCTGCTCCAGCTTCGACAGCGTCTGCTTGGCCAGGCCGGCCTGACGGGCCAGCTCGGCGAGCGAGAGACCACGCTGTTCTCTGAGGATGCGCACGTTGCGTGCGACCACGGCGTTTCCGGATGGCACGGCACCACTCTAGGCCAGCGCCTTGGGCGACGAAGATCGAGATCCCCCTGTCCAGGGCGGGCGCGAGAGGGAGCGACGGAGCAGAGACACGAGCCGTACCGGCTCAGTCACCCAACTCGCGCCCGAACCCGGCAGACAGGGCGAGAGCGTTCTCCGGCAGGGTCAGCTCGCCTGCAGCCCTGCGGTCCTTCAAGTAGCCATAGACCTGGAGGACTTGAGACCACAGGTGCTCGCCCGCCACCAGGCCCGGTCGGGCAGGCCGGTCGGGGGTGACGAAGCGCGGCAGCGGCTCGACCCGTGTGTGGTAGTCGACGTTGAAGAAGAGCGGGAAGGAGTAACGCTCCTCGCTGACCCGTCGCACCCGGTGGGTCGTGGAGACGAACTCGCCGTTGGTCCACAGCTCCAGCATGTCGCCGATGTTGACGACGAACGCGTCACCGAGCGGCGGTACGTCGATCCACTCGCCGGCGCCATTGAGCACCTCGAGGCCGGGTCCCGTCGGCCGCAGCAGTGTGAAGCACTCGTAGTCCGTGTGCGCGCCGATGCCCGGCCGGTCCAGGGCGTCCGCGTCGTACGGGTAGTGGATCAGCCGCAGCCCGCTGGGCGCCTTGGTGGCGTACCGGCTGAAGGTGTCCGGCTCCTCGCCGAGCGCCACCGCGAACGCCCGGAACAACAGCTGCCCGAAGGCCAGCACCGCTTCGTAGTACGCCGTCGTGGCCTCGCGGAAGCCGTCGAGCTCCGGCCATACGTTGGGGCCGAGAAGCGGGGTGCCCGCCCGGACGTCGGGATCGTCGAGCGGCAGGTCCAGGGCCAGTCCGAAGACTTCTTTGCGGTCGGCGGTGCCCTGCGCGAAGACCTCCTCGCCCTCCGGGACGAAACCGCGGTGGTTGCGGGAACGGCCGATCCAGCTGCGCATCTTCTCCTCGTGGGGGAGGGCGAAGAAGCGGCGGGCCGCGTCGAGCAGGCCGTCGAAGAGTTCCGGGGCGATGCCGTGCCCCGAGACGTACATGAAGCCGACCTCGCTGGCGGCGCGGCCGAGCTGTTCGGCGACCTCGCGCTGCGCCTCGGGTCCGCCGTGCAGCAGTCCTGACGCGTCGACGACGGGCAGTTCGGTGAAGTCCTTGGACGCTGTCATGGGTTTCCCAGTTCGTGTCATGGGGCTTCTCAGTTCTTGTAGTCGGGGGCGACACGGTCCAGCAGGCGCAGCAGCGCCGCCCAGGCCAGGTCGTACGCGTCGTCGTCCGCGAAGTCGGCGACGTTCTCCCCGGCCAGCTGCCGCGCGGTGTACTCGCACACGTCAGGCGGCGGCATGACCAGCGGCCCGCCCGACTGCGCCGTCGTCTGGATCTCGCAGGCCTTCTCCAGGTAGTACATGCGCAGGAACGCCTGGGCGGCGGTGGCGCCGACGGTCAGCAGGCCGTGGTTGCGCAGGATCATCACCGGCCGGTCGCCGAGGTCGTCCACCAGGCGCTTCTGTTCCCCGAGATTGAGCGCGACGCCCTCGTAGTCGTGGTAGGCGACCCGGCCGTAGAACTCCATGGCCATCTGGCTGACCGGCAGCAGCCCGCCGGCCTGTGCGGCGACCGCGCACCCCGCCTTGGTGTGGGTGTGCAGGACGCACCGGGCGTCGGGGCGCGCGGCGTGGACGGCGCTGTGGATGACGAAGCCGGCCGGGTTCACCCGGTACGGAGTCTCCTCCACGGGTCGGCCCTCGAGGTCGATCTTCACCAGCGACGAGGCGGTGATCTCGTCGAAGAGCAGGCCGTAGGGGTTGATCAGGAAGTGGTGCTCCGGGCCCGGCACTCGTAGCGAGATATGCGTGAAGATGAGGTCGGTCATCCGGAAGTGGGCCACCAGGCGGTAGACGGCGGCCAGTTGGCGGCGCAGCTCGTGTTCTTCGGCGCTCTGCTCGGCGTCCATGTCAGGGGCCCTCCTTCGCCGGGGCGTTCGACACTGTGGCGGGGACGCCCTTCGCCAGGGCGTCGGCGATCAGGTGCTGGAAGCGGGCGGTGATCTGGTCCCAGTGGGGAACGAGGTGGTTCCGGTCCGCGGCGGGGGAGTGGCGGCCCTGCTGGAGCGCGCGCAGCACGGGCAGGTCCTGGTCGTTGACCTCGAAGAGCACGTCGCAGAGGTTCTTGCGGGCCGTGTCGTACGACGCGTCGGCGGCCTCCGCCGCCACGAACACCGCCATGTGCTCCACTGTCCGGTCGGGCGCCACCGGCTCCAGGGCGATGACCTGGTAGAAGTCGGGCTCGATGAACACGAGTGCGTTCGGGAAGACACAGAAGATGTCTTGCCGGTCCCGCAGCCCTTCCGGGATATCGCCGAGCAGTGGGAGCGCCGTTCCGCCTCCGCCTCCGCCGCCCGCCGCCGTCTGCCCGGACGCCTTGGCGCTCGCCCCCCGCGGGTAATAGCCGCCGATGACCGCCTCCGACAGCACCTGGTCCTCGATGTCGAGGAGTGTCGCCGCCGGCCCGACCTGGGGATGGACGAACGGCAGGTGGTAGAAGTCCAGGAAGTTCTCCACCACCAGCTTCCAGTTGGCGTCGACGTCGTAGCGCCGCTCCTCGGCGAGGTGCAGCGAGGTGAGGTCGTAGGGCGCCCACCGCTGGGCCAGCGGGGCGAGCAACTCCTCGGCGGAACCGGTGGGTTCGCCGAGATGCACGAAGACCATCCCTGCCCACTCGCTGTGCGGCACGGGCAGCAGGCCGAGCCGGTCCCGCACCTCCGGTTCCGGGCCCGACCCCTTCGTACGGTCCCAGTACGGCGTTCCGCACAGAGAACCGTCCAGATTGAACGTCCAGAAGTGGTACGGACAGCGCAGCCGCCCCCGGGTGCTCGGCTGTTCGGACAGCACGATGCCGCGGTGCCGGCAGATGTTGTGGAAGACCCGCAGGGTGCCCTCGCGGTCACGGACCAGCAGGAGGGGACGGCCCGCCACGCTGACCGGCCGGGAGCTGCCCGGTTCGGCCACCCAGTGCGTGAAACCGGCCCATACCCACCGGCTTTCGAAGATCTGCTGCCGTTCGGTGTCGAAGACCTTCTGGTCGGTGTAGGCGGAGGCGGGGAGGATGCTGCTGCCCACGGGCCGTCCGTCGAGGGGGCCCGATGCCTCGCGTACGTTCACGATGCCTCCTCGGCCGAGGTGGTCTCGGAAGCCGAGGCCGCGAACAGCTCCTCCGCCCACGCCTTCAGCAGCAGCGCCTCACGCCAGCGGTCGGACAGCTCCTCGCCGTCCGCGCCAGTGATGGCGTACGGAGTGGTGCCGAGCTCGCAGAGGAAGACCAGGTCGGCGGCGTCTGCCGCGCGTGTTCGCCAGGAGCGCATGGCCTCCAGCCACCAGCCGCGGAACCGCTCCACCGGCGCGGCGTGCTGCGCGAACTCCAGCGGGACCTGCACCTGTTCACGGGTGGCGACACGGCCCTGCAATGAGGCGCCGAGGCTCAGCAGGCGACCGATCATGCCGTCCACGCGCGCGTCGGACGTGTCCGGCAGTTCGTTGCCGACGACGTAGTGCGACAGGTCCAGGGAGAGCCCGACATCCGGCAGCTCCGCTGCGAGGCGGTGGGTGAAGGCGAGATCGTTGGTGAGCGTGTAGCGGTGTGTCTCCAGATGGAAGGCGAAGCCCGCGGCCTCCGTCTCCTTCCGCCATCCGCGTACGAGCTCGGCGGCCTCGGCCGGCTCGTCGGGGAACACCTGGCCGCAGACCACGACGAGTTCGGCGCCTGCCTCGGCCGCGTACTCCAGGCTCGCAGCGAGTGGTGTCCGGTCGTTGACGAACGCGGTGACCAGGGAACGCAGGCCCGCCGAGCGCAGGAGGGGAGCCACCTCGGAAGCGGCCGGTGCCTCACGTGCGTACAGGTCGAGGCCCACACCCGCGAAACCGGCCTCCGCTGTTCGCTCGATGCGCTCCTCGAGGGTCCAGGGCCGCGGGGCGCGCCAGGGGAGGCCTTCCATCGCCCACAGCGACTGGAAGACGGACAGTGTCTGGGTCACAGGGCGGCCCCGGGAGCGGCGGATACCGGCTCGTTCGGGGACTTCGAGGGATCGGTGATCGGGGGCGGCTCGCTGAGTGCGCGCGCCCCGCCGCCGCAGTACCGTAGGCCGACCGCGTCACCCGTACCGGGCACCTCGGTACCGGCCGGGACCGTCACCACCAGGGGCTCCGCGCACCCGGGCACCGTCACCGTGACCCGGCTGCGCGGCCCCTGGAAGACCACGCCGTCCACCGTCGCCGGCACCGCACCCGCCGCGTCGGGATCACCCGTGAGCGCCAGGTCCTCCGGCCGGACCACCGTGAAGCCGTCGGATGCGCCCTCCACGGGCAGCGCGAGCGCCTCGACGCGTCCGCCGCTGACCGGCAGCAGATTCGCCTCTCCCAGGAACTGCGCCACGAACGGCGTCGCCGGACGGTGGTAGACCTCCTCGGGTGTGCCGATCTGCTCGATGCGGCCGCCGTTCATGATGGCGACCAGGTCGGACATCGACAGTGCCTCCGTCTGGTCGTGCGTCACGGCCACCGTCGTGGTGCCGGTCTCGCGCTGGATGCGCCCCAGTTCGTACTGCATGGCCTCGCGCAGCTGCTTGTCGAGCGCGGCCAGCGGCTCGTCGAGGAGCAGCAGCGCCGGCTCGTACACCAGCGCGCGGGCCAGTGCGATGCGCTGCTGCTGGCCGCCGCTGAGCGACTGCACCCGGCGCCCGCCGACCTCGGGCAGGCGCACCAGCTCCAGTGCCGTCGCCACCCGCTCGCGCCGCTGCTCCTTGGGCATCTTGCGGGCGAGCAGCGGGAATTCGACGTTCTGCGCCACGGTCCGGTGCGGGAACAGCGCGTAGTTCTGGAACACCACGCCGATGTCGCGCTTCTCGGGCGGTACGCCGGTCAGTGGCCGGCCGCCGAGCAGCGCGCTGCCCGAGGTGGGCTCGGTGAACCCGGCCAGCACGTTCAGTGTCGTCGTCTTGCCGCTGCCGCTGGGTCCGAGCAGCGTGACGAACGACCCGGCGGGCACGGTGAGGGTGACGTCGCGCAGGATCGGGGCGCCCCCCAGGTGCACGTTCAGGGCGTCGATCTCGACGGACACGCTCATGACATCCTCCTCGAACTCCTCGGACTCTTCGTGCTCCTCGCGGTCCTGCCACTTCGCGTACCTGTCAGCAGCACCATGAGGCCGAGCAGCGCCACGGCCATGCCCATCACCAGCGTGCTGACGGCGGCGATGGCGGGCGACGCCTGCTGGCCCGCCTCCAGCCACAGCAGCGTGGGCAGGGTCTCCTCGCCCGGTGGGCTCAGGTAGTAGGACAGGACGGACTCGTCGAAGCAGAGCCCGAAGGACAGCACTGCGGACCCCGCGACGCTCCGTGCCACCAACGGCAGTTCGACCCGCAGCAGCACGGACGGCCAGCTGTGGCCCAGGCTCCGGGCGGCGCGCGACAGCGCCGGATCGACCTTGGCGAGCCCTGCTGACACGGACAGGCAGACCAGCGGTGCGGCCAGGGTGGCCTGGCCCAGGATCAGGGTGCGGATACCCGCGCTGCCGCCCAGGTCGTCGATCGCCAGATACAGGCCGAGGGCCAGGACCAGCGGCGGTACGACCATCGGGGCCAGCATGGCGGTCCGCAGCAGTCGCGCACCGCGGCGCATGCGGGGCATCGCCAGTGCGGCGCCGGTGCCCGCCACCACGGCGATCACCGTTGCCGTTCCCGCGGTGGAGAGCGACTGTGTGAACGCGGCCTGCCAGTCGGGGCTGGTGAACACCTCCGTCAGCCAGCGCATCGACAGGCCGGACGGCGGAAAGGTCAGATAGCGGTCCGCGCTGAACGCGATCGGGAGGATCGCGAGGAGAGGGGCGATCAGGAAGAGTGCGATGAGTACTCCGGCCGCGTTCACCCACGGCGACAGGCGGCGGAAGGCGGTGCGCAGTTCGTCGTCCGTCACACCCGCTCCCACTGTTCGCTGATTTTGAGGAACCGATCGGCCACGAGATACAGCCCCAGCGTCGCCACCAGCAGCACCACCCCCATCGCGGCAGCCCCGCCGAGGCTCTGCATCCGGCCGAACTCCGTGCCGATGACGGTCGCCGTCACCTGGCTGCCCGGACCGCCGAGGAAGGCGGGCGTCACATAGAAGCCCAGCGACATCACGAAGACGATGACCGCTCCGGCCGCCGCCCCGGGACGCAGCGCGGGCAGCACCACCGTGCGCATGACGAGCCACTCGCCCGCGCCCAGGCTGCGTGCGGCCCGCAGCTGCGCGGGATCGAGCGAGCGCAGGCCCGCGTACACGGGCAGCACCATGTACGGCAGCATGATGTGGACCATCGCCGGGATCAGGCCGGGCAGGGTCTGGTAGAGGCCGAGGCCGTCCTCCGACAGCCCGAGCGTCTTCGCCAGCCCGTCCAGGGCGCCCTGAGGCTGGAGCATCAGCACCCAGCCGTACGTCCTGACGAGCAGCGATATCCAGAAGGTCAGGAAGAGCACGCCGAACAGGACATGGCTCAGCGCCTTGCGAGCCAGGCCCAGCGCGAGGGCGTACAGCACGCCGAGTACGCCGGTGCACAGGGTCACGAGCGCGGCCATCCACAGCGTGCGCCAGGCCGCGCGCAGGAACAGGGCGCTGCGGAACGGCTCGGTGAACATCCCGGCGGGGCCGTGGTCCTCGCTGCCCGCGACGACCACGGCGACCAGCGGACCGGCTAGCCCGAGCAGCAGCAGGGCGAGCGGCGGCAGGAAGAGCCAGCGTGCACCGCTGCCGCCCCGTGCACCACGCGCGCGTGGGCGTGCGGTGCCTGGGGAAGCCGACGGCTGGGGCGGCTTGTCGAGTACGGCGGTCATGCGCCCACCCAGCTCGTGAACTTCTCCACGTACTCGGCGTCCGACTTGCCGAGGTACTCGACGTCGACGCTGAGTTGCTTGGCCACGTTGTCCGGGGCACTCGGGGTGAGCGCGAGCTCCTTGTCGGAGAGCAGATCGAGGGCCTTGGAGACGACCGGGCCGAGATAGATCTTCTTCGACATCAGGGCCTGCTGCTCGGGTGTCGACATGTAGTCGAGCAGGGCGTTGGCGGCGTCCGCGTGCTGCGGCTTCTGCGGCATCGTGAACGAGCTCCAGGGGTACAGCATCGCGTCCTGGAACGTGAAGTCGACCGGCTTGCCGTCGTTCTTCAGCTGGATCATGCGGGCGCTGGAGGTGGCGATCATCGACGTGCTGCCCTGCGCCATGTACTGCTGGCCCTGCGCGTAGGTGTCGTAGAAGACCATGTGCGGCTTGAGCTCGTTCAGCTTGGCGATGGCGCGCTCGAAGTCGAGCGGATAGATCTTGTCCTTGGGCACGCCGTCCGCGAGCAGGGCCAGTTCGAAGACGCCCATGTAGAGGGACTTGGGGAAGGCGCGCTTGCCGGGGAACTTCTTGGTGTCGAAGAAGTCCGCCCAACTGGTCGGCGCGGAGTCGAGCTTGGTCGACCAGCCGAGGACCTGGCTCCATGCGTAGCCGCCCGCGCAGTAGTCCTGGTAGGCCTTGGGCACCAGGTCGCAGCGGCGCACCCAGTCGGCCAGCTTGCCCGGCGCCTTCCCGGAGGCGATCAGGCCGGCCACGGAGTATCCGTCGAAGTCGATCAGATCCCACTCGGGGCTCGAACTCTCCAGCATCGACAGGAACTTGCCGTAGTCCCAGGCGGCCTGGACCACCCGTGCGCCCGCGACCTCGGAGTACGGGTCGAAACACTCCTTCTGCCGTATCTCGTACGTCTCACCGCCGAAGCCCGAGACGACGACCTGACGCGATCTGATGCGGGGCCACTTGGCGTCGACGTCCGCGGGGGCGGACTTCGAGCCCGACTTGCTGCCGCCGGTGGTGCTCTCCGAACCACAGGCGGTGAGCAGCGCGGGCGCCGCCAGCGCACCGCCCGCGGCCCAGAAGGCCCGGGAGATGATCTGGCGCCGTGAGAAGGGGACGGGCGGGCGTGACATGAGGCCTCCGACGGACGATCGCTCCAGGGGCCGGCTGCACCACACCTGGGTGCCAATTCGCTTTCAGGAGCGGATTCTTGCAGCCGATGCGTAAGCACAGTAGGAGGTGAACTTCCGATGTTGCGGTGATGAAATAATTCAGCCGCAGATCCTTACGTGGGTGAAACATGAGTGCCTGAAAGATGTAGACCCGTCCCCGACCAGCCACCGAGGCGACGCGGGCCCCAGGAACCGGGCGGCCGAATCAGGTGAGGACCGAATGACGCAGTTCGAGCTCGACGACACCGACCAGGCGCTGCTGGCAGAGGTCCGCAGGGACGGCCGGGCCACTTATGAGGCGCTCTCGCTGGCGCTCGGGCTCTCCCGGCCGGCTGCCCGTGCCCGGCTGCAGCGGCTGCTGGACGCCCAGGTCCTGAGCATCGCCGGCGTCGTGCACCCTTCCGTCTTCGGTCTCGCCGCGTACGCCCATGTCGCGGTAGCCGTCGACGGCCCCGTGCTGCCGGTCGCCGAGCAGGTGTGCGCCATGCGTGACGCCGTCTATGTCTCGGCCGTCGCAGGGCGCTTCCCGCTCGTCGCCGAGCTGCGCAGCGCCGATCAGGACGCACTCGCCGACGCGGTACGCCGGATCGCCGCGCTGCCCGGCGTCCGAGAGGCCCGCACCGCCGTCTACACCGAAATCCTCCAGCACGCCCACTTCCCCCCGGGCCCGTACCAGCCGGCAGCCATCGACGACACCGACCGCGCCCTGCTGGAGCGCCTGCAGCGCGACGGGCGCACGCCGTTCGCCGAACTCGGCGCCACCGTCGGCCTGTCCACGAGCGCCACACGCACCCGCGTCCTGCGGCTCCTCGAATCGGGTGCCGTGCACATCGGTGCGCTCGTCCAGCCCGATGCGCTCGGCGCCACCCGTATGTGCGGCTTCCAGCTCACGCTCGACGGTCAGCTGGCGGACAAGGCGCTCGCTGCCGTACGCGACCTGCGTGAGGTGGAGTACCTCGCCAGCAGCATCGGGCGCTGCGACGCCATCGGCACCGCCGCGAGTCCGTCGGCCGACGGCGAACTGCGCTTCCTGGAGACCCTGCGGGCCGTCCCGGGCGTGCGGTCCGTCGAGTCGTGGGCGCATCTGCGGCTGCTGAAGGAGGACTATTCTCCAGCAGCCGCTGTCTCACGGCGAATGGATGACGGTACGTCAGTTCAAGGGTGACGGCTCGTCAGCCATCCTCGGTGCACCAGCCGCGCACCAGCGCGAAGAACGCCTCCTCGTTGCCCGCCAGCCCGGCCAGTGCCAGGGCGCGGTCGGCGTCGGCGAGCGCGGCCTCCGGCACGATCACCGGGCGCGGCGTGGTCGCCGACGTGTCGAGAGTGGCGCGGACGGTGTGCAGCAGGCGCAGGTACGCCTGGACTGCGGTGCGCTCGTGCCCGGTCAGGACGGCGGTGGGCATCTGCATGGGTCGGCTCTCCCCGAATCGCGTTGCTTTCGGCCGTGCGCCGCCGAGGCGACGTACCGCAGGGGCGGCGGTGACGTACCGAAGCGGCGCACAGCGCTCTGTCACCGCCCAGCTTGCCCTGCGCCACTGACAATCCCCGGAAACGCCTGGTGACCAGCCTGTTCCCTTACACCTTCCAGCCGACCCGGCCCGTAGAAAGCGCTGCCGTTTATCCGAGGCGAAACCTCACTGAAATCCCTTGTGCGGCAAGGCTTCTAGGCTCGAAGGAAGCGGGCGGAGGACCACCGTCCGCAGAACAGAACGGCGTTTTCGGGGACTTGCAAGGGAACGGAGGCGAGCCCGTGTTCGGCGAACCAGGCCCGGGCCCGCAGCACCGCGCGGGGCGGCTGCGCTCCGTGGACGAGGAAGACATGCGGCTGCACCATCGCGTCGTACACGGCTACCGCCGCGCGTACCGGATCGCAGGCGAAGGCCCCGCGATACTGCTCATCCACGGAATAGGCGACTCATCCGCCACTTGGGCGGAGGTCATCCCCGGCCTGGCGCGTCGCCATACCGTCATCGCCCCCGATCTCCTCGGCCACGGCGCGTCGGACAAGCCGCGCGCGGACTATTCGGTGGCGGCCTACGCGAACGGCATGCGGGATCTCCTCGGCGTACTCGGAATCGAACGGGCCACGCTCGTCGGGCACTCGCTCGGCGGCGGCGTGGCGATGCAGTTCGCCTACCAGTTCCCCGAGCGCACCGACCGGCTCATCCTCGTCAGCGCGGGCGGCGTCGGCCGCGAGGTCAACCCCGTGCTGCGGGCGGTGTCCCTGCCGGGTGCGGATCTGCTGCTGTCGACGCTTCGGCTGCCCGGTATGCGGCTGCAGGCGGGGCTCTTCGCCCGTCTCATGCGGCTCCTTGACACCGATCTGGGGCAGGACGCCTCGGAGTTGTTCAAGCTCGTCGACGCGCTGCCCGACGCCACGTCGCGCAGCGCGTTCATCCGCACGTTGCGCGCCGTCGTCGACTGGCGCGGACAGGTCGTGACCATGCTCGACCGCTGCTATCTGACCGAGGGCATGCCCACGATGCTCATGTGGGGGTCGCGGGACAGTGTGGTGCCGGTGGGGCATGCGTACGGGGCGCATGCCGCGATGCCGGGGAGCCGGCTGGAGATCTTCGAGGGGGCGGGGCACTTTCCGTTTCACGCCGATCCTGTGCGGTTTCTTTCGCTTGTCGAGGACTTCATGGCGACGACGCGGCCGGCGGACTGGAGCCGGGAGCGATGGCGGGAGCTGTTGCGAGACGGCTTGCCCGTCGCGGAAGGACCGGCGGATTTCGGCGTGTCCCCGGACGTGGAGCGGGATTTGCGGGAGGCGAGTGAGCGAAGCGCGACATGAGGTCGCACCGCGCCGTGCACCGCTGCCATGCCCGCGCTGCCGCCCCGCTCGCCACCGCATCGCCCGAGCTGTGGCGAGAACCAGTCGTCAACAGGCCGTAAATGTCACGATAGTTGACATGGTCGTGCCGGGGTAGCAGGATCGCCGAGCGGCGTGAAGGCCCTGGGGCCGCATTCGCAAGAGGGGTGACCTTCCGATGCCATATCACGCCGGAGGGCTGCGGCCCGCACCCGAGCCCGAACCTGCGAGCCTCGAAGCGCAGGCGTATCTGCAGGACTACGCCGTGCTGCTGGAAGCGGTCCCCCACCCCTCCCTTGTCTTCGACCACCGGTGGGACGTCGTATTCGCCAACTCGGCTTTCGACACGCTGTTCCGCGGCGTCCGCCCGCATCCCACGGCCATGCCGCGCCACAACTTCCTGCGGTTCGTCCTGTTCCATCCGGACGCCGCCACGGTGCTCGCCGAACACGAGTCGAGCTGGTGCCTGCCGATGCTGGCCGGCTTCGCGGCCGCCGTCGAACGGTACGGCCAGGACGGCGTTCTGCAGTCCATCCGCCGGGACATCGCGCAGGACCCGATCATGGACGCCGCGTACCAGCAGGGACTGCCGCGCTGGATCCGGCAGGCGGGCGAGGAGGCCGTGCACCACGATGGTGCGGTACGGCCGCTGAATCACCCCGATCCGCGGTGGGGCCGCACCGACTGCCGGATCGTCGGCGAGACACCGAGGACCCTGCAGAATCTGGGCTATTCGCGTATGACACTGGTGTTGAGGGAGCCACGCCGCGCCCCCCGCGCGCGGACGCGCGGAGGGCGGCACGCCGGGGGAAGCGGCGCGCATCTGCGGGCGGTGCCGGCGGCCGATGCGTAGGAGCACGCCCGCCGCCTGGTGAGCCCACGCCTGGTCGGTGCAGCTTGCTGGCCCGCGCACGCCGGACGGCGCCCCTGATGGCCCGCGCACGCCGGACGGCGCGCCTGATGGCCCGCGTATCCAGGCCTGGTCAGCCCTCCACATCCACGAAGACCGGGTTCGTGTAGAACCACGTGTCCAGCCACGGGTTGCCGTTGCCCGGCTCGTGCGTCAGCGGGCCGTGCGGGTCGATCGCGGCGCCCAGGTATCCCGCGCCGTTGCGGTTGCCGTCGCTGCCGCGCAGCCGCAGGTAGAAGGACTCCTCGGCCGCGCCGATCGGCAGCGTGAGGGTGTACGTGCCCGTACGCCCCGACACATCCCAGGTGTGCGTCACCCTGGTGTCGGGCGCCCGCCACTCGTCGCGGTCCGCGACAGGGCCACGCACCGCGCCTCGGACCACGTCGACGTGGGCGAGCTCGGGCAGGATGTCGTACGGGTTGCGGCGCGAGGCCGTCGTCACGGTCACGGACAGGGTGATCTTCTCGCCGCGCCGCACATGTAGCCGCCCGCCCAGCGTGGCACCCCGGCCCCGGCCGTCCGCACCCCGCACCCGTACGTCGATGCCGTCCACGAGGTGGCCGTGGTCGACCCACACCCGGCCCGCCCGCAGACCGGCCATCACACTGCGGTAGCCGTAGCGCGTCACGCCCACGTGGGTCCGGCTGAACTGACCGGGCCAGAAGTCGGAACCCGGCTGCGGCTCGGTCGTGTTCACCGGGTCGGGGAGGCGGCCGGTGTTGTCGAAGTTCTGGCCTGGCAGCCAGTCGCCGTTCTTCCAGGTGTCGAACACGACGCGGTGCACGTCGGAGTTGGACGTGATCGTGAACAGCCTGCCCTCGGCGAGCATCGCGTCCCACAGGCCGCCGACCGTCGCCGTCGCCCAGTCGAAACCGCCGTAGGTGAGATAGGCGGCGCGCGGATAGCCCGCCCAGGAGTTGGCCGAGGGAGCGTTCTCGTACTCGCCGCGGATGCTGGTCGCTCCCCGCCAGCCCGGCAGCGCCGCGCCCTGGGCACCGGGTGCGCCCTCCATGCCGATCATGATGCCGGGGGCCGCGTCGCGCCAGTTGCGCATCTCGTGCGGGGAGTCGATGCCCAGCCGCATCGGGTGGTTGGCGAGGACGAGCACGTCGTCGACGTAGCCGGTACGGCGCTGTTCGGCGAGCCACTTGAGGGCCGCGACGGCGTGCGCCTCGTTGCGGGCCGTGTTGGGGTCGTCCGGCGAGCCCGCGGCGTAGCCGAGCAGCTTGCCGTCGTACTCCGTCTCGAAGCGGGTCAGTACGCCGACCTCGTTCGGGCCCGGCGGGGTGAAGACGGTGCAGTGCTCGGCGCCCGGGATGTACCACTCCAGGCCCTGGAAGATCAGCTGCCGGGGGTTGTCGGCGCGGGCCTGGAGGATCTGGTCGTGCTCCAGCCGCGCGCCGTACTTCGCGTGTCCGACGTTGCTGTGCTCGGTGAACACCAGCCAGTCCAGGCCGTATTCGGCACCGGCCGCGGCGATCTGGGAGAACGTGTACTTGGCGTCGTGGCTGTAGACCGTGTGGTTGTGGTGGTCGCCCACCAGATAGACCAGCTCGGGGTCGTTCCCGCCCGTGGTGGCGTACGCCTGGCCCGCGGGCAGCGCCGCGCCGGCCGCGAACGCGGCGCTGAACAGCCCTGCCCGGCGCAGCAGTCCGCGTCGGCTGAGGCCCTGGGCGTCGAGCGATGTCGCGGACACCCGCGGGTCGGCCCATACGGGCAGGGGTCTGGACATGGCGGAGCTCCTTCGGCGAGGCGGATGCCGCGCACGGTAACGGGTGACCCAGAGCGGTCGGGCGAAGCGGAGGTGAACAGTCAGGGCGCGGCGGTGGGCCGAGGTCGTATCGCTTGCCCGGAAGCGGAGCGCCACTGTGGGCCTCCGGGCACGAGTCCCGACTCCGCTGCTCGACGCGACCCTCATCGCTGTGCTCGCTTCGGACTCCTGACACCTCCTCGTTCCCGGGTGTAAGCCTGTGCGACAGCGGCCCCGCGTACCTCTCTGCTTGACACTGCGCGGGCGTCCGCCGCTCCCGTACGCGTATTCAGCCACCCCCCGAACGGCAGATCGGAGTCGGCCATGTGCCGAGAGCACCAGGGACCGGGTCCGCGCCCGGGGTTCAACCGACGTATGTTCCTCTCCGCCACGGCACTCGCCGGTGCGGCCACCGCAGTGCCGGCCGCACCCGCCCAGGCGGCCACCGAGAGATGGGGTCCCGACCCGGACAGTCCCAGATTCACGGTCGCCGTCATGCCGGACACGCAGTACCTCTTCGACGGCCCGAGCATCCAGGCCACCCCCGTCGAGGCGTCGCTGCGCTACCTGCTCCAGCGCGGCCGTGACGAGAACATCGTGTTCCTCTCCCACCTGGGCGACCTCACGCAGAACGGGAGCCCGGAGGAGTTCGCCGCGATCGGCAACGCGTTCGAGCTGCTGGACGACCGGCGCGTCGGCTACAGCGTGCTGGCCGGCAACCACGACATCCGCTCCAGCACCGACGACCAGCGCGGCGACAGCCCGTATCTCGACACGTTCGGCCCGGACCGCTTCGCCTCGTCGCCCGCCTTCCGCGGTGCGACCCCCGACGGCTACAACACGTACCACGTGTTCCGGGCCGCCGGACGCGAGTGGCTGGTCCTCGCACTGGACTGGCGGCCGTCGTCCGGGGCGTACGACTGGGCGAAGAAGGTCCTGGCCGACCACCCCAGGACGCCGGTCATCCTCACGACCCACCAGCTTGTGGAGGGTGACGGTGGACTCAGCGCGCACGGACAGGAGGTGTGGGACGGGCTCATCGAATCCCACGACCAGATCTTCCTGACCCTCAACGGCCACGACTGGCCCGCCGCCCGCACCGTGCGCGAGAACGCTGCCGGACGCGAGGTCCATCTGCACCTCACCAACTACCAGAACCGCTACTACGGCGGCTCCGCGATGATCCGCCTGTACCACTTCGACGTCGCCCGCGGCACGATCGACGTCGAGACGTTCTCGCCCTGGCTGCTCAGCAAGGCCGCCGACGAACTGAACGAGCTCGAACGCGAAGAGATCGAACTCACCGGTCCCGACGACCGGTTCTCCCTCGCGATCGACTTCGAGCAGCGCTTCTCGGGCTTCGCCCCGGTGCCCGCGCGCCCCGCCCGCCCGGCCTCCGCCCTGCTGATACCGGGCACGGTCGCGTACTGGCGCTTCGACACCGGCGAGGAGGGCGCGGCGCTCGCCGACGGCGCCCGTGTCCTCGATCTGTCCGGGCACGGCAACGACCTGAGCGCCGTTCGTGTGTCCGGCAGCCCGTCCGGCGCCCTCACCTGGTCGAGCGCGCACCACCCGGACCAGCCTGCCCACGGCAGCCTGCGCCTGGACGGCGGCAAGCCGCCGCTGCGGGGCGGATACCTGCGTAGCGCCGACGACGCTCCGCTGAACCGGGCCACCTTCCCGCGCGGCTACACCATCGAGGCCTTCTTCCGGCTCCCGGCCGACTGGGACGCCTCACGCAACGCCTGGTCCGCGATCCTCGGCAGGTCGGGCGCCGCCGAGGGCTCCGAGGAACCCCCGGCCACCCTCTCGCTGTCCAACGACCGCGAAACACAGTGGGCGGTCTTCCCGCCCACCGGCGGCGACGTGATCACCAACTGGGGCCACGAGACACCGCTCGGACGGTGGCAGCATGTGGCGGTCGTCAACGACGGGCGGCACACCACGATGTACATCGAGAGCTGCCCGGTGGTGCGCAACCCGACGGCGGTGTCCACGGGTGTCGCCACGCGGGGCCTGCCCTGGCTGCTGGGCGGTTACGAGTACGCGGGCGTCCTCGACCAACTGCTCAACGCGTGGGTCGGGGACGTCAGGATCGTCGACCGCGCGCTGGCCGTACGGGAGTTCATGAGCGCGTAGGTGCGGCCGCGGGGACTCGGAGGTGCGGCGGTCAGTCGTGCGGCGGTGCGCCCGTCACCAGGTGGTCGGCGTGGTTGAGCGCCTCGGTGACCAGCCGCCGTAGATGCCCGTCGTGCAGGGCGTAGACCGAACGCCGCCCCTCCTTGCGCATCTGTACGAGACCGGTGAGCCGCAGCTTCGCCAGATGCTGGCTCACCGCGGGGCGGGCGGCGCCGCTGGCCGCCGTCAGCGTGTTGACGTCCGCCTCGCCCTGGGCGAGCGTCCACACGAGGTGCAGCCGGGTCGGGTCGGAGAGCATCCCGAAGACGTTCGCAGCGGCGGTGAACTGGGCGGCGCCGCTGGGGTGCACCTGCTCCCGCATCTGCGTCTTGTGTGCAGGTGCGGGACGGTCCTCGGTGGCTGTCATGGAGCCATCGTAGGACGCGGTCAACAGATGCCAAGCCCCCGATGGGTGCATTAGTATGCACACGTGAACGGTCGCCACGCGCACAGCCATGAGCACGACCATGAGCACGCCCACAGCCACGAGCACGCGCGCCGCTATGAGCACGGACACAGCCATGAGCACGCAGGCCGCTATGAGCACGGACATAGCCATGAGCACGCAGGCCGCTATGAGCACGGACATAGCCATGAACACGGGCACAGCGATGAGCACGCGCGCCGCCACGAGCACGGCGGTGCCCGATGGGCCCGACTCCGCCATCGCCTCGCTCACTTGGTCACCCCGCACTCCCACGAGGCGGCCGACAAGGTCGACAGCGCCATGGAGAGCTCCGCGGCCGGAATGCGTACGCTCTGGATCTCGCTCGCCGTGCTGGGCGCCACCGCATGCCTTCAGGGAGTGGTCGTCGCGCTCTCCGGTTCGGTTGCGCTGCTGGGCGACACTCTGCACAACGCGGGCGACGCCCTGACCTCCGTACCGCTGGCGATCGCCTTCGTGCTCGGCCGGCGCGCCGCCAACCGCCGCTTCACCTACGGCTACGGCCGTGCCGAGGACCTGGCCGGACTCGTCATCGTGCTGACCATCGGGCTCTCGGCCGCCTTCGCGGCCTGGACCGCCGTGGACCGGCTGCTGCACCCGCGCGACGTCGAGCATCTGCCGGCCGTCGCCGCGGCCGCGCTGATCGGCTTCCTCGGCAACGAATGGGTGGCCCGCTACCGCATCCGCACCGGCCGCCGGATCGGTTCCGCGGCCCTGGTCGCCGACGGTCTGCACGCCCGGACGGACGGATTCACCTCGCTCGCAGTGCTGGTGGGCGCGGGCGGCGTGGCCGCCGGGCTGCCGGTGGCGGACCCGGTGGTCGGCCTGCTGATCACCGTCGCCATCCTGTTCGCCCTGCGCGACGCGGCCCGGGAGGTGTTCCGGCGCATGATGGACGCCGTCGACCCGGCGCTGGTGGACGCGGCCGAACTCGCGCTGCGCGAGGTGCCGGGCGTACGCGACGTCGGCGAGCTGCGGCTGCGCTGGATCGGCCACCGGCTGCGCGCCGAGGTGGCCGTCGTGGTCGACGGCGAGCTCACCGCGCGGGCGGCCCACGAGGTGGCGGTGGCCGCCGAACACGCCCTGCTGCACGCGGTACCCCGGCTGTCCGCCGCCCTGGTCCACGCCGACCCGGCCCCCGCGGGCGCACCGGACACGGATGACGACCCGCACGCCGCGCTGGCGCACCACCGGGCGTCGTACTGACAGGAGAGGGTCGTCCTGGCGGGACACCGTCATACGGCATTCAGTCGTCGGAGACCAGCAAGACCAACGGCACCCCGTCGCACGGGTACACCCGCTGCCCGCCGAACCGGCCGGGCTCTGACGGGCCGGCCACCAGAGCCGCGAAGTCGGGGCCCTTGGTGAGCGAGCCGACCAGGTGGTGCGGATCGGTCGATGCGGCCACCCGGCCGCGGGCGTTGACCAGGTGGGCGGAGCCCGGCAGTCGCTTCAGGAGCGGCATCACGGCCGCCTCGAAGTGCCGCAGGTACACGTCCGCGGCGGCCACGCCGGCGAACCGGCCGCCCACGGTCACGGGTGCGGACAGGGTGAGGGAGTACTCGTCGGAGCAGAGGTAGTCGACGTAGGGCCCGGCGACCGCGCGCTGTCCGGTGTCGCGGGGCAGGGTGAACCAGTCCCAGTGGGTGTAGTCCGAGTACGCGGAGTGCTCCGGATCGAGATCGAGCAGCAGCGGGCGCACCGTTCCGTCGGTGCCGGCCTGCCACCACTCCAGCCAGGCCGGTACGTCGGTCAGCAGGCCCGGGGCGGCGACGAAGCCGACCCCCGAGACGAGCGCGCGGGCCGCGAGCCTGGCGTGCAGCCCCGGGCGGAGAGCGGCCAGGTCGGCTGTGACCGGGCCGTGCTCACCGACGGACACCCCTTCGAGCAGCGCCACGATGTCCACGCGTGTCTCCGCCACCGTGTCGAAGACGTCCTCGAGCGTGTCCCGGACACGCGCAGCGACGGCCTCACCTGTCACCACCGCCGTCGCCTCAGGCGGGGTGTCCGCTGCGCCGACGAGACCGGTACTCCTGCCGCCCATGGGTGCCCTCCTCGGGTCCGGGACCGTGCGCCGCGCTCGTGGCGCCCAGCCGGAGTTCGATCAACCGCGTCATCGACGCCTGCACACAACGCTCGGCCAGCGATCTGGCCCGGTCTTCCGCCTCATCCTGCACGGCCGAGATCACGGCTCGGTGACGGGCCGTCACCTCCTTGAGGTAGGAGGTGTCCGTGAGGACGAGACACAGCAGCGCCCCGACCTCCGTCTGGAGCGCGACCTCTTCCCTTGTAAGCCGCGGGGACTGGGCGGCCGCCGCCAGCTCCACATGGAAGCGCCCGTAGACCCGGCTGCGTGCGGTGGGGTCGTCGGCCTGCGCCAACTCGTCCACACTTCGGATGAGTTGGCGCAGGTCGCCATGGTCTGTGCGCTGAGCCGCGAGCCAGGCGGCCGCACCCGAGACCGCGGCCCAGTGATCGCCCAGGTCCCGCAGCTCCTCGGTGGACCAGTCGGTCAGCCGCGCGAACAGCCGGTCCTCGGCAGGGCCTTCGGGCAGCGTCACGAAGCTGCCGCCGCCGCGTCCGCGTCGGGTGGTGACCAGCCCTCGCTGCCGCAGGGCCATGAGTGCCTCGCGCAGCGTCACCGTGGAGACGCCGAGCTGCGCCGCGAGCTCGCTCTCGCCAGGCAGCTGCTCACCGTCGGAGAGCAGGCCGAGCTCGATGGCGTCGCCGAGTCGGCGCACGACCGCGTCGACCCGGGCCCGGGTGTCGACCGGGGTGAAGACGGCTCTACGGGCGCCGCCTGCACCTTTCTCGTCTCGTCGCACGGGGTTCACGCACAACCACCCTGTAGAGCTTGTGTGTTGACCCATCCTTTGCCGCAAGGGGGCCTTGAGATTTGAACTATGGCTTCATATGTTTTAGCGCGGCGCTCGTTCAACGCACGACCGCATCAGAAAGGTTCCCGCCCATGCAGGGAATGGCGATCCGGCTGCAGGGACTGAGCAAGACGTACGGCCGGACCGAGGCAGTGTCCGGGGTCGACCTGGAGATAGCCGACGGCGAGTTCTTCTCGATGCTGGGCCCCTCGGGCTCGGGCAAGACCACCGTGCTGCGGATGATCGCCGGATTCGAGGCGCCGACCTCGGGCACCGTCGCACTCGCAGGCCGCGACGTCACCCGTCTCGCCCCCTTCGAACGCGATGTGCACACCGTGTTCCAGGACTACGCGCTGTTCCCGCACATGACGGTCGAGCAGAACGTCGCCTACGCCCTCAAGGTCCGCAAGGTGCCGAAGGCCGAGCGTCGGGACCGGGTCCGCGAGGCCCTGGCACGCGTCCGCCTCGACGGTTTCGGCGCGCGCCGGCCCTCGCAGCTCTCCGGCGGCCAGCGTCAGCGCGTGGCGCTCGCTCGCGCCCTGGTCGGCCGCCCCAGGGTGCTGCTCCTCGACGAACCGCTCGGCGCGCTCGACCTCAAGCTCCGCGAGCAGATGCAGATCGAGCTCAAGGGGATCCAGCGGGAGGTCGGCATCACGTTCGTGTTCGTCACGCACGACCAGGAGGAGGCCCTGACGATGAGCGACCGCCTCGCAGTGTTCCAGCAAGGTCGTATCGAACAGACCGGCACCCCCGCCGAGATCTACGAGCGGCCCGCGACCCCGTTCGTCGCCGGCTTCGTCGGCACCTCCAACCTGCTCGAGGGCCAGGCCGCCGAACAGGTCGTCGGAAGCCCCGGCACGTACAGCATCAGGCCCGAGAAGATCCGTGTGCTCAAGGAGTCCGCCACGGCGGACGAGCCGGAGCACTCCACCGCGACCGGAACCGTCGCCGAGGTCGTCTACCTCGGCGACGCCACCCGGTTCCTGGTGGACCTCGACGCCGGAGGGCGCCTCACCGCCCTCCAGCAGAACCTGGAGACCTCCTCCGAGGACGTCGCTGCCTATCGCGGCGCCCGGGTCAGGCTGCTGTGGCACGACCGCCACACCTTCCGGGTTCCCGCACCGCGGTAGCCGCCAGGTTCCAGGAAGCACGGCAACCGCACCGTCCGCACGTACCGTCCCGCTCCATCCCCCCATCGACAGGGAGTACTTCGTGCGACCGTACCGATCCCTCAAGGCAGCCGCCGCCATCGGCGCGCTGCTGCTCGTCACCGCCTGCGGCTCCACGGACTCGGACGACTCCGCGTCCTCCTCCTCGGGGCTCAACCCGCCGGATCTCAAGGCGCAGTCGGAGCTCGGAAAGACCGAGGGCGAGGTCAATCTGATCGCCTGGGCGGGCTATGTCGAGGACGGCTCCAACGACCCGAAGGTCGACTGGGTGAGCGACTTCGAGGAGCAGACGGGCTGCCAGGTCAACACCAAGACGGCCGCCACATCGGACGAGATGGTCAGCCTCATGAAGACCGGCGACTACGACGCGGTATCCGCCTCCGGCGATGCCTCGCTGCGCCTCATCGCCTCAGGCGACGCGGCGCCCGTCAACACCAAGCTCGTCCCCAACTACGCCGACGTCTTCAAGGGCCTGAAGAACCAGGACTGGAACTCGGTGGACGGCGTCTCGTACGGCATCCCGCACGGCCGCGGCGCCAACCTCCTCATGTACAACACCGAGCAGGTCAAGCCCGCCCCCGACTCCTGGTCCGCCGTCTTCGACCAGGCGTCCGCGCACAAGGGCAAGGTCACCGCGTACGACTCGCCGATCTACATCGCCGATGCCGCGCTGTATCTGATGGCCACCCAGCCGGACCTCGGAATCAAGAACCCGTACGCCCTCGACCAGAAGCAGTTCGACGCGGCCGTCGAGCTCCTGAAGCAGCAGAACGCGAACATCGGTGAGTACTGGAGCGACTACCTCAAGGAGATCTCCGCGTTCAAGAGCGGTGACTCCGTGGTCGGCACCACCTGGCAGGTGATCGCCAACCTCGCCCAGGCCGAGGGCGCCAAGGTCGAGGCGGTCCTGCCCAAGGAGGGAGCCACCGGCTGGTCCGACACCTGGATGATCGCCGCCAAGGCCAAGCACCCCGACTGCGCCTACAAGTGGTTCGACTGGATCATCTCGCCCGAGGTGAACGCGCAGGTCGCCGAGTACTTCGGCGAGGCGCCGTCCAACGCGAAGGCCTGCGACGAGACGGCCGACAAGAACCACTGCGCCACCTTCCACGCCACCGACGAGGCGTACTGGAAGAACGTCCACTACTGGACCACGCCCATCGAGCAGTGCATCGACGGCCGCACGGACGTCAAGTGCGTGCCGTACGCGAAGTGGGTGCAGGCCTGGAACGAGATCAAGGGCTGAACCGGCCGGTGACGAGACAGAAGGCTGAGCCGACCGGTGACGAGATCAAGGGCTGACACATGACCGATGCCGTCGCAGCCGCCGGATCCCTCCGGCGGCTCGCCGGGACCCTGCACCGCCGACCCCGGCTGCGGCTGTCCCTGCTCCTCTCCGGGCCGCTGCTGTGGCTCGTCCTCGCTTATCTGGGCTCGCTGGCCGCGCTGTTCCTGTCGGCCTTCTGGACCACGGACTCCTTCACGTCGGAGGTCGTGAAGGTGTGGTCCACCGACAACTTCGAGGCGCTGCTCACCGAACCCCTCTACCGGCAGGTGGCGCTGCGCAGCGTCGGCGTCGCGCTCGCCGTCACCGCCCTGTGTGCCGTGATCGCCTTCCCGATCGCCTTCTACACGGCGCGCGTCGCGAGTCCGAGATGGCGGCCGCTCCTGGTGGTCGCGATCCTCACGCCTCTGTGGGCGAGCTATCTGGTGAAGGTGTACGCCTGGCGGCTCATGCTCTCCGAGGGCGGACCGCTCGACTGGGCCCTGAGGCCGTTCGGGCTCAGCGGGCCCGGCTACGGCCTGACCGCCACCGTCCTCGTGCTGACGTACCTCTGGCTGCCGTACATGATCCTGCCGATCCACGCGGGGCTCGAGCAGCTTCCCGACGAACTTCTCGACGCCTCCGCCGATCTCGGTGCCGGCACCGGGCGTACCTTCCGCTCCGTCGTACTGCCCCTGGTCCTCCCGTCGGTCGCGGCCGGATCGGTCTTCACCTTCTCGCTCAGCCTGGGTGACTACATCACGGTGCAGATCGTCGGCGGCAAGACCCAGCTGATCGGCAACCTCGTGTACTCCAACGTGACGCTGAACCTCCCGCTGGCGGCGGCGGTCGGCACCGTCCCGGTCGTCGTCATCGTGCTTTATCTGCTCGCGGTGCGCCGCACCGGGGCGTTGAGAAGCCTCTGACGCCCTGAACGCCTCTGAAGCTCTTGACCAGCGGCCCTCGAGGAGGAGCCCACGCCATGCACCTGTCCCGCCCCGCACGCATCGCGCTGCGCACCGCCGCCGCGCTCGGTTTCGCGGTCATCTACCTTCCGCTGCTGCTCGTCCTCGTCAACTCTCTGAACCCCGACCGAAGTTCCAGCTGGCCGCCACCGGGCCTCACCCTCGACTGGTGGTCCGTCGCGTGGCGCAACGACGGTGCGCGGGCCGCCCTGTGGACCTCCGTCGAGGCCGGGCTCGCCGCCACGGCCATCGCACTGGTGCTCGGCACACTCATCGCCTTCGCCGTGCAGCGGCACGCCTTCTTCGGCCGCGAGGCGATCTCCTTCGCGGTCGTCCTGCCCATCGCGCTGCCCGGCATCGTCACCGGAATCGCTCTCAACTCCGCCTTCAACATGGTCCTGGAGCCGCTCGGAGTAGGCCTCGGCCTGTTCACGGTCGTCGTCGGACACGCCACGTTCTGCATCGTCGTGGTCTTCAACAACGTCGCGGCCCGGCTGCGGCGCCTTCCGGGCGGCTATGACGAAGCCGCCATGGACCTCGGCGCGCACTCCTTCCGGGCCTTCGTCGACGTCACGTTCCCGCTGATGCGATCGGCGCTGCTGGCCGGCGGACTGCTGGCGTTCGCGCTCTCCTTCGACGAGATCGTGGTGACCACTTTCACCGCGGGACCCGGCGTCCAGACGCTCCCCATCTGGATCTTCAACAACATGACCCGCCCCCAGCAGGCCCCGGTCGTCAATGTCGTCGCCGCGCTTCTGGTCCTGCTGTCCGTCATCCCGATCTACGTCGCTCAGCGGCTGTCATCGGACACGGCGTCAGCCAGCAGGATCTGAAACCCGGGAACCGCGCTTCGCCGCCTGGATCTGCTCGTACACATGCGTACGCAGCTCCGCGAAGCGCGGCGCGACCCGCGTGTGCAACTGGTCCCGTTCAGCGGGAAGATCGATCTTCAGCTGCTCCTGTACGACGGTCGGGGACGCCGACAGGACCAGCACCCGCTCTCCGAGGTAGACGGCCTCGTCGATGTCGTGGGTCACGAACAGGATCGTCATGCCCCGCTCCCGCCACAGCCGCCGCACCAGGTCCTCCAGGTCCGCGCGGGTCTGGGCGTCCACAGCGGCGAACGGCTCGTCCATCAGCAGCACGTCGGGCTCGTACGCGAGCGCACGGGCGATGGCGACGCGCTGCTGCATACCGCCCGAGAGCTGCCACGGATAGGCGCCGGCGGCGTCCGCGAGGCCGACGGACTCCAGGGCCTCGGCGACGAGTTCGCGACGGCGTGCCCTGCTGAGCGAACTCTTCTGCTTCAGCGGCAGCTCGACGTTGTCCCGTACCCGCATCCAGGGGAAGAGGCTGCGGCCGTACTCCTGGAACACGACGGCCATTCCGGGCGGTGGGCCATCTACCCGGCGGCCCTCGAGCAGGACCTCACCGCCGGTGGGCGCGAGCAGTCCGGCCACGCACTTCAGCAGCGTGGTCTTGCCGCATCCGGACGGGCCGACGAGGCAGACGAGTTCGCCCCGCTCGACGCTGAAGGTCAGATCCCGCACCGCCTCCACCCGGCGTCCTGAGCCTTCGTAGACCTTCCGCAGGCCGGACACGGCGAGCAGGGACTGCATGGAGCGTCCTTTCGCAAGGGACTTCGTAACGGACTTCGCAGGGGACTTCTCAGATACATCTGAAACGGTCACGGCGACCGGCGGGACGACGCGCGCAGCCCGCGGTACCAGCCGAGTGCCCGCCGCTCGACCAGCTGGAACAGGAGGGACAGCAGTACGCCGAGCAGCCCGAGCAGCAGGATCCCCGTCCACATGTCGGGGATGGCGAAGCTGCGTTGGAACTGGACGATGGTGAAGCCGAGGCCGTTGCTCGCGGCGAACATCTCGCTGATGACCATCAAGATGATGCCGATCGACAGAGCCTGGCGCAGACCCGCGAAGATCTGGGGGCTCGCCGAGCGCAGCACCACATGGCGCAGCCGCGCGGCACCCGCGATGCCGTACGAGCGGGCCGTCTCGGACATCACGGAGTCCACCGCCCGGACTCCTTCGACGGTGTTGAGCAGGATCGGCCATACGCAGCCGCTCGCGATCACGGCGATCTTCATGGTGTCGCCGATGCCCGCGAACAGCATGATCACCGGGACCAGGACGGGCGGCGGCACCGCCCGCAGGAACTCCAGCACCGGCTCGCAGGCGGCCCGCACCCGTCGGTACGAGCCGATGACCGTGCCGAATGCGATGCCGGCCATGGCAGCCGACGCATAGCCGGCCGACAGCCGCAGCACGCTGGGGAGTACGTCGTCACGTAGCCGTTCGCCCGTCCAGACGTCGGGGAACGCGGTGAGGATCGTCCGCAGCGGCGGCCAGTACACGTCGGTGCTGTCGGCCGACGCCAACCACCAGCCGGCCACCAGCACAGCGGGCAGCGCGAGGGCGAAGAACAGGCGGAGCCCCAGGTGCTTCACACCGCCACCTCCCCGCGCACCGACTGGTGCCAGGCGAGCGCCCGGCGCTCCACCGTGCGCGCGCCCACGTTGATCAGCAGCCCGAGCAGGCCGGTGACCACCACCAGGGCGTACATCTCGGGCACGGCCCCCGAGGTCTGGGCGACGGCGATGCGCGAGCCCAACCCCGGTGCACCGATGACGAGTTCGGCGGTCACGGCCAGGATGAGGGCGACCGCGGCGGCGAGGCGGACGCCTGTCATGACATACGGCAGGGCAGTGGGCCACAGCACGTGACGGACCCGTGCCCAGGCGCCGAGGCCGTAACTGCGGGCCGTCTCCTCGGCGACCGGGTCGACGTCCTGGACGCCGTACAGCGTCTGGATCAGGATCTGCCAGAAGGACGCGTACACCACCAGGAGGAGGACCGAGCGGAGTTCCGTGCCGAAGAGGAGGACCGCGAGAGGGATCAGGGCGACCGAGGGGATCGGGCGCAGGAACTCGATCGTGGAGGCGGTGGCCTGGCGGAGGTACGGGACGACCGAGAGGACGACTCCCGCCAGGATTCCGGCGGTCACCGCGATCGCGAGCCCCAGCGCCCAGCCGGTGAGCGTGTCCCCGAGCGCCGTCCAGAACGCCTCGTCGCCCAGCTCGGTGACGAAGGCGCCGGCGATGCGGCTGGTCGGCGGGAAGAAGTCCGCGGAGACGATGCCGAGCCGCGGCACCGCCTCGCACAGGGCGAGGAAGGCCGCGAGCCCGGCGCCGCCCAGCACGGCGTTCGTCAGTCCTGGCCGGGGGCCGCCGGGCCGCTCGCCCTTCGTGAGGCCGACGACCGGTCCCGATCCTGGCGCCGGACCCGGACCCGGACCCGGACCCGGTCCCGGTCCCGGACCTGTTCCCGGTTCTGGCCGGGCGTCGCTGAGGGGCGTCTCCCCGCCGAGTCGCCTCTCCTTCACGGCAGCAACTTGTCCAGATCCGGTGTGGACTTGAAGAGGCCGTCCTTCTCGCCGAGAGCGGCGAGCGCCTCGATGGAGGCGCGGTTGGGCTCGGCGGGCCACGTCGGCAGGGTCACCTTCTCCAGCGTCGCCGCCGGGATCTTCGTGTACGTGGTGACGATCTCGCGGACCTCGTCGGGGTGTTCGCTCGCGTAGGCGAGGGACTCCGCCGTTGCCTCCTGGAACTTCTTCACCAGCTCCGGGTTCTGCTGCGTGTACTGCGTCGACGTGAAGTACATCGCGACGGTGAGGCCCTTGGCGACGTCGACCAGGGAGGAGGCGATCTCGCTGCCGCCCTGGCCCTTGATGGTGGCGAGCGCGGGCTCGACGACCATGGCGGCGTCGATCTGGCCCTTGTCGAGGGCGGCGGGCATCTGGTCGAAGGCGAGCTCGACGATCTTCACCTTGTCCGGGTCGCCGCCGGCCTTGCGCACCGACTCGCGCACCGCCGTCTCGTTGATGTTCTTCAGCGTGTTGACGGCGACCTTCTTGCCCTCCAGGTCCTTCGCCGTCTTGATGGCGCTGCCCTTCTTCACGGTGATCGCGCCGAAGTCCTCGCCCTCCACGCCCGTCGAGGCGACGCCGTTGGCGACGGCCTTCACGGGCATGTTGTTGGTCTGGGCGATCATCAGCGAGGTCATGTTGGAGAACCCGAACTGGAACTGGCCGCTGACCACGCCCGGCACGATCGCCGCACCGCCCTGGGCGGGGGTGAGCTCCAGCTTGAGGCCCCGCTTGCTGTAGAAGCCCTTCTCCTGCCCGAGGTAGAGGGGCGCGACGTCGACGATCGGGATGACGCCGACCTTGACGGTGGTGATACCACCCGCCGACTCCTTGCCGGACCCGGACGCCCCGGACGACCCGGGGGACTCGGACGAGCCGCACGCCGTCGTGGCGGCCAGGAACGCGCCGACGGCGAGGCCGATGAGCAGGCGACGCATGAATCCCCCTTGTGGGACCGGTTGGACATCGCTCGGAGAGAGTGTGTGCGCAGGTCGCACAGTGGTGCTGAGGGGGAACGTAGAGGCGGCGCAGGCGAGGGGTCAATGGCCGTGCGGAAACTGTAGGTTGCCTTTGAGACAAGGGAGTTGGAGCAGGTGCCCGTGCCGTCGGAGGCGGCGCTGTCACGTCCGTTGACACCCGCCGAAACGCCCTCCTAGCGTGCGCAGAGCGAACCTTCGTCACTTCCGGGAGGCAAGGATGGGCGCCGGAGTACGGGAACCGCACTTCGTGCAGTCCTTCGAACGGGGACTGGCCGTCATCCGCGCCTTCAACGCCGACCACCCCGAACTGACGCTCAGCGAAGTGGCGCGCAACTGCGGTCTCACCAGGGCGGCGGCCCGCCGCTTTCTGCTCACGCTCGCCGACCTGGGATACGTACGCACCGACGGCCGGCTGTTCCGGCTCAGCCCGCGCGTGCTGGAACTCGGCTACGCCTATCTCTCCAGCTTCTCGCTCCCGGACATCGCCGAACCGCACCTGGAGCAACTGGTCTCGCACGTACGCGAGTCCTCCTCGCTGTGCGTGCTCGACGGCGACGACATCGTGTACGTCGCGCGGGTGCCCACCAGCCGCATCATGACCGCGACGATCACGGTCGGCACCCGTTTCCCGGCCCATGTGACGTCCGTGGGCCGGGTGATGCTCGCGCATCTGCCGGACGAGGACATCGACGCCCGGCTCGCACGCGCCGAACTGCGCGCGCTGACCGGCCGCACCATCGTCTCCACCGACCTGCTGCGCGCCGAGCTGCGACGGGTGCGCCGCCAGGGTTACGCCATCGTCGACCAGGAGCTTGAGGAAGGCCTCCGCTCGGTGGCCGCCCCGGTGCGGGACCGGAACGGCGACGTCGTGGCGGCCGTCAACATCCCGGTCCACGCCAGCAGGAACTCGGTCGAGTCGGTACGCCGCGACCTGCTGCCCCATCTGCTCGCCACGGTCGCCCGTATCGAGGCCGACGTGCACGTGGTGGCGCCGCGCCTCCGGCTTGCCGAAGGGGCCGGAGAACGGGTCAGAGGTCGAGGACCAGACGCGGTCCCCGGCAGCGCGACACGCAGATCATCATCGTCTCGCCCGCATCCCGCTCCTCGTCGCTGAGCACCGAGTCCCGGTGATCCGGTGTCCCCTCGAGGACATCGGTCTCACACGTGCCGCAGGTGCCCTCCGCACAGGAGTACAGCACCTCGACACCCGCCGACCGCACGGCGTCAAGCACCGAGACGCCCTCGGGCACCGTCACCGTCTTCCCTGAACGGGACAACTCCACCTCGAAGGAGGTGTCCGGGCCCGTCTCCTGCTCCTTCGGCTGGAACCGCTCGATGTGCAGCAGCCCGCCCGGGCACCGCTCCTCGACCGCGTCCAGCAGCGCCCCGGGACCGCAGCAGTAGACGAGTGTGCCCTCGGGAACGTCGTCGAGCACGGAGGCGAGATCCAGCAGCCCCGCCTCGTCCTGCGGAGCGATCGTGACCCTGTCCCCGTACGCGCCCAGCTCATCGGTGAACGCCATGGAACCGCGCGTCCGGCCGCCGTACAGCAGCGTCCACTCCGCGCCCGCCGCCTCGGCCGCGGCCAGCATCGGCAGGATCGGGGTGATGCCGATGCCGCCCGCGATGAAGCGGTAGCGCGGGGCGGGTTCGAGTGCGAAGTGGTTGCGCGGGCCGCGCACGCGGACCTTGTCGCCCTGCCCCAACTCACCGTGAACATACGCGGAACCACCGCGCCCGTCGGGTTCGCGCAGGACGGCGATCCGCCAGACGCTCCGGTCCGTCGGGTCCCCGCACAGCGAGTACTGCCGCTCCAGGCCGGGACCGAGCAGTACGTCGATGTGCGCTCCCGGCTCCCAGGCCGGGAGCTGTTCGCCCAGCGGGTGGCGGAGGGTGAGGGCGAGCACGCTGTCGGCCGCGGACTCCCTGCGGTCGACGACGAGTTCGGCTTCGTACGAGGTCATGAGCTGGTTCCTTGCGGCTCGTGTCCTTGCGGGTGGGCGAGCATCCACTCCCACATCTCGATCGGGTCCTGCGCGGTGTGCTCGCGGCCGCAGTGACAGGTGCCGTGCAGGACGTCCGTGCCCGGCAGCCAGTCGATGCGGTAGACCTCGCCGGTCGGTGAGGTCACTGGACCTTCTCCATCGGCTTCGCGCCCTCCTCGACCAGCCGGGCGAGGATGCGGCGGGCGGCGAGACCGCCGGTGTCGATGTTGATGCTGAGCTCCTGGTAGCCGGCGGGCTCGGCGTCCAGGGTCTTCTGCAGCAGGTTCAGCGCGTCCACGTCCTGCATGACGACCGTGTGGTTGTTGCCCCGCAGGAACTCGGTGACCTCTTCATCATCCGTCGCCCAGTCGCGCGAGACCATCCAGAAGTCGTACACCTTGCCGTCGGCGGACGGCGTGATGGCGTACGTGATCTCGGAGTGGAAGCCGTTCGGGTCGCTGCCGTCCGGCTCGGGCAGCACGCCGACCGGGGCGATACGGCTGTGCAGCAGATACAGGCACGGCGCGTGGTACTCGATGTCCTGCCAACGGGTGATGCGGCCCTCGATGCCGGTGGAGCGGGCATAGAACGGCGGGCACTCGGCGTCGTCCATGTGCCGGCTCACGCGCACGATGCCCGCGCCCTCGTCGACCTCGGTGGTGATCGGCGTCTCGGCGACCTCGGGCGTGCCGATGTAACCGCCGTGCAGATACGTCTCGTGGGAGAGGTCGAGGAGGTTGTCGACCAGGAGCCCGTAGTCGCAGTCGATGGGCTCCATGCCGCGGACGGTGACCCAGCCGGGGGAGTCGAGGTGCCTGGCCCGCGGGATGGCCTGAGGGTCGGCCAGCGCCGGGTCGCCGATCCACACCCAGATCAGCGCGTCCTGCTCGACCACCGGGTACGAGGCGACGCGCGCCGTCCGCGGGATGCGCTTCTGGCCGGGCACGTACACACAGGTGCCCGTCGTGTCGTACGTGAAGCCGTGGTAGCCGCACACGATCCGGTCGCCGTCGAGACGGGTCGGGCTCTCCGACAGCGGGAAGCGGCGGTGCACGCACCGGTTGTGCAGGGCGACGGGCGTCCCGTCCTCCTCGGTGCGGTAGAAGACGAGGGGCTCGCCGAGGATCGTACGTCCGAGCAGTTCGCGTCCCACCTCGTGCGCGTAGGCGGCGACGTACCACTGGTTCCTGGCGAAGGCGGTCATGGCTGTCATGGCATCCCGTCCCTGAGAAGCGGGGCGTCCTTGCCCCTTGGTGCCGTGGTGTGTGCCATCAGATTCGTGACGGCTGTCCGCGGCGGCAACAGCGCTTCCGTCTGACGGAAGGGAGAGCTGCGGATCGGGCGAACGTGCAGGAACATGTGGCTACTTGCGCCAGATCTTCCGGTACGCCTCGCGGTAGCCGGACGGGTCCCAGGTCGTGGCTCCCTTGCTGTTGGCGGCCGTGGCGATGTGGACGGGGGCGACATAGCCGCTGGCGGGCCGGCCGGCGAAGGCGCGGTTGAACTCGTCGACGATCTGCCAGCCCTGCTGGGACAGAGGCTCGGGCACGGTGGCGGCCTGGAAGCGCTCGCTGTTGATGCGCTGGAAGGCCGACGCGTCGCCGTCGCCCGCGCCGATGTTGAACGGGGGGCCTGAACCCTGCTTGCCGGCCGCGCTCAGGGCGGGTGCGGCATCGGCGAAGTACAGGTCGTTGATCGCGGCGGAGTGCGTCCATTCGTCGCCGAAGCGGGAGAGGAGGGAGGAGACCGCCTGGGGCGTGCGGCTGCTCGCGTCCGGGATCGGGATGTTCTCGTATGCCAGCAGCTTCACGCCCGAGCAGGTGGCCAGCTGCTTCTTGATCAGTTCGGACTTGTGCTTGGCGAAGGGGATCGAGGCGTCCGTGAAGATGACGGCTCCCGCGTTGCCGCCCGAGTGCGCGATGATCCAGTCGGCGCTGATCTCGGCGACGTCCTCCACCTGGGTGGTGATGTTGCTGAAGAGCTTGGGGCGCGCGCTCGGCCCCGGGGATGCGACCGCGTGCCAGCCGATGAGCGGGATGTCCGCCTCATTGGCCTGCGCGACCTGCTGCGATGTCGCGTCGGGGTCGAAGCCGCCGATGACGATTCCCGAGGGTCTGAGGGCGATGGCCTGGCTGAATGCCGCCTGGATGCCGGCCGGTGTGCCTCCTCCGTCGATCACGCGGACGTTCCAGCCGATGACCTTCGCGGCTTCGGTCATTCCGTTCGCGGCGCCCGCGACGCCGGGGTTGGTCATGGTCTGCGCGACATAGATGACGGTCTTGCCGGGAACCGCCGCGGGGCCGCTGGTGGGGCCGTTCCAGGGGGTGTCCGCCTCGGCCTTGCGCACAGCCGCCTTCGCCTCCTCGAGAGCGGCGGGGCAACCGGCCGGCGAAGTCTCTGTGGAGGAGGTGCCCGCGCCTGGCCCGCAGCCGGCGATGAGGGCGGCGCCCAGCGCCGTCAGCGCTGCCGCTGTGGGGGCGGTCCTGCGGTTCGAGAACACGGGGTGCTCCTTGCGGTCGTGAGGACAGCGCGGGGACGCCGGCCACAGGTCAAGGAGGTGACGACGGGCGGGTTTCGGAACGTCCTCCCGAGATGCCCGCCGATCGCCGCCGCCCGCGGGTCGTGGTGGCGGCGGATCGCAGCCGGCGGCGGGCGGAGTAGCCGGCCAGGCCGACGGCGAGAAGCAGGGTGGCGCCGTTGAACAGCGGTGTGGCCCAGAACTCCGCACCGAGCTGCTGAATTCCGGCGAGGCCCACGGCGAGGACCGCGACGGCGACGAGGGTTCCCAGGGCGTTGGCGCGACCGGGCTTGATCGCTGTGGAGCCGAGCAGGGCGCCCACGAAAGCGGGCAGCAGGTATTCGAGCCCGACACTGGGGTTGCCGATCTGCTGCTGTGCGGCCAGCAGGACGCCGGCGAATCCGACCACCAGACCGGAACCGGCGAAGGCGTAGACCGAGTACTTGCGGGTGGGGATGCCGACGAGGTCGGCAGCACGGGGGTTGGAGCCGATGACGTACAGATACCGGCCGAGCGGCAGCCGTTCCAGCAGCAGCCACAGAGCAACGGCCAGGGCGAGGACGTAGAAGGCCGGTGCGGGCAGGCCCAGGAAGGTCGAGCCGTAGATGCCGGTGAAGGCCGGGGGCAGCCCCTCCGGGCCTGGGACGATACGGGCGCCGTCGGTGATCCAGCCCGTGACGGCGTACATCATGCTGCCGGTGCCGAGCGTGGCGATGAACGAGTCGATCTGCGCGAACTCGACGATGACGCCGTTGAGCGCGCCGACGACCCCGCCTCCGAGGATCACGACGAGGCAGGCGAAGGGCCAGGGCCAGCCGCCGCCCACGAGCAGGTGCATCACCATGACGTGCGCCAGGCCGAGGCCGTAGCCGATGGACAGGTCGAACTTGCCCGTGACGATCGGGATCATCGCGCCGAGCGCGAGGATCGCGGGGATCGACTGGGCGGACAGGACCGAGGAGAGGTTGGCCAGCGTGGGAAAGGTGTTCGGCAGAGCGAGCGAGAAGACCAGGATCAGCAGGGCGGTGAGGGCCAGCAGGCCGTAGGTGCCGATGAGGTGCCCGCGCATTCGGCTCAGCGCGGACCGGGACGAGGAGGGCTGCGGCGTCGGTGGCGTCGGTGGCGTCGGTGTCATCGGGCCGTCGCCGTTCCGGTGAGGGGTGGCATGGCCGACGCGGTGTGGGTGAGTTCGGTGACGGTGAGCGCCGCGCCGGTCAGCTCGGCCGCCACGGTCCCGCGGACGAATACCAGAGCGCGGTGGCACACGCCTGCGACCTCCTCGAAGTCCGTGGAGATGAGCAGAACGGCGAGTCCGGCGGCCAGCGCCTCGTCGAGCAGCCGGTAGATCTCGGCCTTGGCGCCGATGTCCACGCCGGCCGTCGGCTCCTCGAGGATCAGCAGGCGCCGGCTCATCCCGAGCCACCGGCCGACCATGATCTTCTGCTGGTTTCCGCCGGACAGGGTGCCGATCGGGGCCTCGGTGTCGCGGGGGCGCACCCGAAAGCGTTCGACGAGGGCCGCGGCCTCGGTGCGCTCACGCCGTGGGCTGATCCAGTGCGGCGTCGGCACGCCGCCCGCCCTGGGGTTGGCCAGGAAGTTCTCCCGCACGGTCAGTTCGGCGGCACAGCCCTCTTCGAGGCGGTTGCTGGACACGAAACCCACACCACGGTCGACGGCGGCGGCGACGGTACGCGGGTGGTACGGCCGGCCGTCGAGCAGCGCCCGGCCGTCGTGGATCGGCCGGGAACCGATCAGCGCCCGGCCCAGTTCCATGTGTCCGGCGCCGGTGAGTCCCACCAGGCCGAGGATTTCGCCGGCGCGCAGTTCGAGGCTGACCGGTCCCGAGTTTCCGGTCCGCGCATCCTGGAGGCTGAGTACGGCCGGGCCGGCGGGGGCGGTGGCGGGCCGGTACTCGCCCGGTTCGCGGCCCACGATGTCGTGTACCAGGCGGGCCGGGCTGTGGCCGGCGAGCGGGCCCCGGCTGACGATCCGGCCGTCGCGCAGGACGGCGAAGGTGTCGGCGACCCGGTACACCTCGTCGAGCCGGTGGGTGACGTAGACGACGCCGTGGCCGCGGTCGCGCAGCCTGTGCAGGACGGCGAAGAGGCGGGCGCAGTCGGCGGCGGGGAGGCTGGCGGTGGGCTCGTCCAGCACGATGAGTTCGGCACGGGTCGACAGGGCGCGGGCGATGGCGGCCAGCGAGCGCTCGGCGCGGGTGAGGTCGGCGATGCGGGCGTCGGGGTGCAGATGGCCGGCGACGATCTCCAGGGCCTCGGCACAGCGCTCCCGTGCCTGCCGCCAGGAGATCAGTCCGCGTCTGCGCGGGTAGCCGGTGCCGAGCGCGATGTTCTCGGCGACCGTCATCCACTCGACGAGACCGAGATCCTGGTGGATGAAGGACATACGCCGTGAGGCCGCGTCCGTGCCGAGCGGGTGACCGGCTACCGTCACGTCGCCCTCGTCGGCGTGGTGAACGCCGGCGAGGACCTTGATGAGCGTCGACTTTCCGGCACCGTTGGGGCCGAGAAGAGCGAGGATGCTGCCGCGATGGATGTCGAGGTCGACGTCGTCCAACGCGAGGGTGCCGCCGAACCGCTTGCTGAGACCGCGGATGCGCACGACAGGTTCCCGGCCGCGGCGCGCGGACGGGCTCATCGAGGTGTCGGGCGCGTCATGCACAGGGTTTCTCCCGATTTGCCCAGCGACGTCGCTTGAGTTACGTGAGTCATTCGATGCCGGGAATTTCCTCCCAATCTATCCCGATCATGGCCTCGGCCCCGGCTGCGGCGGGCACACCTCCGGCGCTGTCCAGTGCGCACTCGGCCCAGATCACCTTGCCGTCCCTGGTGTAACGCGTGCCCCAGGCCTGAGTGAGCTGTGCGACGAGGAACAGCCCGCGGCCGCCCTCGTCGGTCGCGGCTGCGTGGCGCAGGTGCGGGGCGGTGCTGCTGGTGTCGGAGACCTCGCAGATCAGGGACCGGTCGTGGATCAGGCGTACCTGGATGGGCCCACTGCCGTGGCGGATCGCGTTGGTGACCAACTCGCTGAGCACCAGTTCGGCGGCGAACGAGACCTCGTCCAGCCCCCAGTCGGCCAGCCGGCGGGTGACGGCGGCGCGGATGCCGGAGACACGGGCCGGCTCCGCGGGCAGCTCCCAGGTGGCGATCCGGCCGGGGTCCATGGCGCGGGTGCGGGCGACGAGCAGCGCGATGTCGTCGCTGGGGTGTTCGGGCACGACGGCGTCCAGGACCGCCTCGCACGTGGCCTCGGGTGAGCGGTCGGAGTGGGTCAGGGCGCGATGCAGCTGGTCGAGGACCTTGTCGATGTCGCGGTGACGGTCATGGACGAGCCCATCGGTGTAGAGGACCAGCTCGCTGCCTTCGGGCAGCTGGAATTCGGCGGTCTCGAAGGGCAGGCCGCCGAGTCCGAGAGGCGGTCCGGCGGGCAGGTCGGGGAACGCCACGGTGCCGTCGGGGTGGACCAGCGCGGGTGGCAGATGTCCTGCGCGGGCCATCGCGCACTGGTGCGTGGTCGGGTCGTAGATGGCGTACAGGCAGGTGGCGCCGATGATGCCCGGTCCGGCGGCGGACTCGCCGCCGCCCTCGTCACGGTCGAGGCGGGCCACGAGGTTGTCGAGCTGGGTGAGTACTTCGTCGGGGGCGAAGTCCAGCTCGGCGAAGTTGCGGGCGGCCGTGCGCAGCCGGGCCATGGTGACGGCGGCATGCAGGCCCTGGCCGACGACGTCGCCGACGAGGAGCGCGACGCGGGTGCCGGAGAGGGGGATGATGTCGAACCAGTCACCGCCGACTCCGGACGTGGCGTGCAGGTAGCGATGGGCGACCTCGACGGCGCCCTGCTCAGGCGTGCCGTGCGGCAGCAGACTGCGCTGCAGCGCCAGGACCATGGTGTGTTCGCGGGTGTAGCGGCGGGCGTTGTCGATGCAGATGGCGGCGCGCGTCGCGAGTTCCTGGGCCAGCGAGCGATCGTCGTCCCCGAAGGGCGCGGGGTCCTCCGAGCGGTAGAAGCTGGCGATGCCCAGGACCACACCGCGGGCCAGCAGCGGAACGGTGATGAGGGAGTGCACGTTGTGCGCGAGAAGCCGCTCGCTGTGCTGGGGGTCCTGGCCGAGCCAGCCGGCGGCAACCTTCAGATCGGGTTCCAGCACCGCCCGCCCGGTGGCCAGGCAGCGGAGATGGGGAGTGGTCGTGCGAGGGACGACTCGCACGCCGACAGGATAGAAGGGGCAGTCGTCGCGGATGCCGTGGACCACCGTGCGTCGCAGGTCGGTGCGGGGATCGGGGGACTCCTCGCCCCGCAGTACGGCGTCGGGGAGGTCGATGGTGACGAAGTCCGCCAGGCGTGGGACGGCCATCTCGGCAAGCTCTTGGGCGGTGCGGCTCACGTCCAGGGTGGTGCCGATGCGAGTGCTGGCCTCGGACAGCAGCTCCAGGCGGTGCCGTGCCGCGACGGCATGCTTGCCCACTTCCGGCTCACCGACCAGCACCAGCCCCCGCTCGGCGGCCTCATCAGCGCTGCCATCGGGGGTGTCGGTGGCGTCGGTGGTTGCCGGTGCGGTGGCTGTGCGGCCGCGGCCGGTCGTGGGCTCCGTACCGGCGGCCGAGACGGGTGCAGGACTGACGGCCGAGAAGGGTGCAGGACTGACGGCCGAGAAGGGTGCAGGACTGACGGCCGGGACCGGCGTCGAACCGGCGGCCGCGACGGGTGCCAGGCCGGGAAGGTGCCCGAGCAGTTGGACGGCGGATGGTGGTGCGGCAGACTCCGGCAGGAGTGCGGCAGGCTCCGCCAAGAGGCTGAGCGGCACGTCGGCGGGCGTGGAGACGGCGAGCCCATGGTGCGGCGAGTCGTTGTGGAGCACCGCCTCGACTGCCACACCCTCCACACCGGAGGGGCTGATCACCACATGGCTCAGGAGGGTGACCCGTCGGCCGTGGGACAGAGGCACCTCGACGCCCGCCCGCTGGGCGGAAGAGATCAGTTCGGCGGCCTTCTCCATCAGGAGCATCTGATCGCGCCGGTCCAGCCCGCTCCGGATCAGCTCGTGCACTCCGGTCGGCCGCCCCTCCCCGATTGCCGCCCCGCTGACGATCCGCGTACGGCTCCTGGCGTCGAGATACGCCCGCAGCAGGCCGCGCTCCCGTGCCGAGCTCTGCTCCAGCAGCCGCCGTTCAATGGCGTGGGCCGCCTCACGTATCACGGTGTCCATCACGGGGTCCGCGTCGGTACGCGGACATCCGAGCGAGAGGATGCCCTCGATACGTCCGCTGAGCAGGTCACGGACAGGAATCGCCGAGCAGGCGTTTGACTGAGAGCGTTCTGCGAAGTGCTCTGCCCCGTAGACCTGGCAGTGCCGCCGTTCGGCGAGCGCGATGCCGATGCCGTTGGTTCCGGCGACCTGCTCGGCGAACACAAACCCTGGAACGCTCTGGATCGGGGCAAGCTGGCCGGCCATGGAGGCCTCGCCGAAACGGCGCTGCACCACCGTCCCGCTCCCGTCCGCGAGGCCCACGTTCATCCGGCTGCCCGCGAATACGGACTGCAGCCAGTCGAGCACCGGCTCGGCCGCACGAACGAGCCGGGTGTCCGGATCGACGTCCTCGCGGTAGGGAAGCTCAGTTTGATCCGGCGAGAGCCCCAGCAGCCGGCAGCGCTGCCAGGAACTAAGGATCAGCCCTCGCACGCCCCCCTCGATCAACTCGCCTTGGAGGAACCGCTCACGGGCGCGCGAGGGACTGATGGCATCCCCCGGGAGCCCCATCTGGATCACTTCCCTCACCGGAGCGTGGCCATGTTGGCAATCCTCCTCAGGTTAGATATTAGAACTTTGTTCAGAAAAAGGCGGTATCGGTGGTGCGGGATCGGCCGGTATCGGTGGTGCCGGGATCGGCCGGTCAAGCTCCTCGGGCCTCCGGCCGCGTACGGTCGGCGCTGCCGGTGCGGCGGGCGCTCACGGCCCTACCGGGCGCTGCCGGTGCGGCGGTCGCTACCGGCGCTGCCGGGCGCTACCGGCCCATCGGCGCTACGAGCCGTCCCGCTGCTCCGGCAGGTCCAGCCGCTCGGCGCTACGAGCGGTCCCGCTGCTCCGGCAGCTCCGGCCGCTCCGGGTGCCAGCCGAGCGCCCGGGAGATGCCGCGCGCCGCCAGCCGCACGGACGGGATCAGCGCGGGGATATGGGCATCCCGTACGGGCACCACGACCGAGGCTGCCGCGACGACCGTCCCGTCCACACCCCGCACGGGTGCGGCCACGGACAAGGCGTCCTCGGTGACCTGCCGGGTGCTGACCGCGCAGCCGGTGCGCCGGATGTCGGCCAGGACCCGGCGCAGCCGGGCCGGGTCCGTGATGGTGTGGGGGGTGAACGCGGCCAGCGGCTCGGCGCAGTACGCCGCCTGGAACTCCGCGTCGGTGTTGGCGAGAAGTGCCAGGCCTACGCCCGTGGCGTGCAGGGGCCAGCGGGCGCCCACTTTGATGCGTACCCCCACCGCCGAACGCCCCGAGATCCACTCGATGTAGACGACCTCGTTGCCGTCCCGCACCGCCAACTGCACGTTCTCGTGGGTCGCTTCGTACAGGTCCTCCAGGTAGGGCAGCGCCACCTGGCGCAGCGCCAGCCCGCGCGGTGCCAGCGCCGCGATCTCCCACAGTCGCAGCCCGACGTGGTAGACCCCGGACGGATCGCGCTCCAGGGCACCCCATTCGGTGAGCGCGCCGACGAGCCGGTGCGCGGTGGTCAGCGACAGCCCGGCACGCCGGCTGATGTCCGTCAGGGACAGCGCCGGGTGGGCGTGGTCGAAGGCGCCGAGGATCGCCAGCAGCCGGTCGGGCGCGGAGCGCGGGGTCGTCTCAGCGTGCCCAGCGTGCTGCGGGGTCGTCCCGGCCGCCCCGCGGGGTCGTCCCAGCCGGCTTGCGAGGTCGTCGCGGCCGGTCTGCGGGATCATCCCGGCCGTCCTGAGCTCGTTCGGCCGTCCTGCCGAGTCATCCGAGCCGTCCTGTGGGGTCCTCCCGGCCGGTCTGGAGATCATCTCTGCGTCCCTCGGGCGTTCGTCGCCGTGCTCAGGCGAGGCCCGGCTCCGCTATGCGGAGCAGGAGAGCGTGCAGCGTCTCCCGCTCGGCCGGATCGAGCGGCTGGACGAGGTCGTTCGTGACGTGCAGGCCGGCCTCGTCGGTGTCGCGCAGGAACGCCCTGCCGTCGTCGGTGAGGCCGACGATGCGGCTGCGGCGGTCGTCGGGGGAGGGGCGGCGCTCCACGAACCCGGCGCGTTCGAGGTCGTCGACGAGGCCGACGATCGCGCTCGGGTCGTAGCCGAGCCGGGCGCTCAGCTCCCGCTGGAGTGCGCCTTCGGAGGTGGCGAGGAAGCGCAGCAGTGCGTAGTGGCGCAGACGCAGGCCCGACTCCTGGAGGAAGCCGTTGAAGAGCTGCCCGGAGCGCAGGCCCAGCCGGTAGAGCAGATATCCGGTGTCGGCGTGCAGACCGCGCATCCATGGCTCCTGGGCGTCGATGGTCCCCCTGCCACGGGCCGCGGTGGTGGACGCCTCCGCGGCCGGGGACGGGCGGGCGGCCGTGGTCGTGGTGGGAGAGGAGCTGGCGGCGAGGCGCTTCCCGGAGATGGCGGACTCCCTGGTCAAGGGCCCCGGGCGGGGCGGTGTTCCATCAGTGCGGACCAAGCATCTCGCAGATCCGCTACGGCAACAACTATTGACGTCGACAATTATTGTCCTTAGCTTCGATCTCGGCGGCGGAGCTCTCCTCGTCCGCCGCCCCTCTTTCTCGCAATCCAGCACTCCCGCCCCTGATGAAGGGACTCACGTCGTGTCCAGCATTGATCTCACCGGCAAAGTCGCCGTGGTCACCGGCAGCGGCCGCGGTCTCGGCCTCGCCTACGCGCAGGCCCTGGCCGCCGCGGGTGCCTCCGTCGTCGTCAACGACGTGGACGAGGCCGTCGCCGAGCAGGCCGTCAAGTCCATCGAGGAGGCGGGCGGCAGGGCCGTGGCCGAGGCCGTCGCGGTGGGCACGACCGAGGCCGCCGACCGTCTGGTCGCCCGGGCCGTCGCGGAGTTCGGCCGGCTGGACATCATGGTCACCAACGCCGGCGTGCTGCGCGACAAGGTGCTGTGGAAGATGACGGACGACGACTTCGACACCGTCATCGGCGTCCATCTGAAGGGCACCTTCACCTGCGCCCGCGCCGCCGCGGTACGGATGCGCGAGCAGGGCGAGGGCGGCAGACTGATCCTGGTCGGCTCGCCCGCCGGACAGCGCGGCAACTTCGGCCAGACCAACTACGCGGCTGCCAAGGCAGGGATCGCCGCCATGACCCGCACCTGGTCCATGGAGCTCGCCCGCGCCGGTATCACGGTCAACGCGATCGTCCCGGTGGCGGCCACGGCGATGACCGAGACCATCCCCGTCTTCGCCCCCTACGTCGAGGCCATGCGGGGCGGCGAGACCCTGCCGGACTTCCTGCGCAAGGGCGAGGGCTTCGGCTCGGCCGAGGACTGCGCCGCACTCATCCCCTTCCTCGCCTCGGCGGCCGCCGCGGACGTGACCGGCCAGTGCATCGGCATCGGCGGCGACAAGCTGGCCCTGTGGTCGCACCCCCAGGAGACCTCCGTCGCCTACGCCGACGGCGGCTGGAGCCCCGAGACGATCGCCGACGTCTGGCACACCTCGGTCGGCCGCGAGCCGCAGACCGTCGGCATCCCGGCGCCCAAGTTCCCGGAAGGCCAAGGGGCATGAGCGCCATGACCGTCACGACCGCCGTTCATCCCCACCGCCACGAGGGCCGCCCATGACCGCCATGAACGTCGACGAGCTCGTCGCGATCGATGTCCACACCCACGCCGAGGTCTCCTCCAAGGGGAACGCCTCGCTGGACGACGACCTGCACGAGGCCTCGAGCGCCTACTTCAAGGTCGAGGGCAAGCGGAAGCCGACCCTGGAGGAGACCGCCGGGTACTACCGCGAGCGGAAGATGGCCGCCGTCATCTTCACCGTCGACGCCGAGCACGCAACCGGCACCGAGCCCGTGCCCAACGAGGAGGTCGCGGAGGCCGCGGCCGCCAACCCGGACGTGCTGATCCCCTTCGCCTCGATCGACCCCTTCCGCGGCAAGGCCGGCGTCAGGCAGGCCCGCAGGCTCGTCGAGGAGTACGGGGTGAAGGGCTTCAAGTTCCACCCGAGCATCCAGGGATTCTTCCCCAACGACCGGGAGATCGCCTACGCGCTGTACGAGGTGATCGAGGAGACCGGCACCATCGCGCTGTTCCACACCGGCCAGACCGGTATCGGCGCGGGCGTCCCGGGCGGCGGCGGTATTCGCCTGAAGTACTCCAACCCCCTGTACGTCGACGACGTCGCCGCCGACTTCCCCCATCTGAAGATCATCCTCGCTCACCCCTCCTTCCCCTGGCAGGACGAGGCCCTCGCCGTGGCCACGCACAAACCTGGCGTCCACATCGATCTGTCCGGCTGGTCGCCGAAGTACTTCCCGCCGCAGCTCGTCCAGTACGCCAACTCCCTGCTGAAGGACAAGGTCCTCTTCGGCTCCGACTACCCCGTCCTGACCCCCGACCGCTGGCTCGCCGACTTCGACAAGCTGCCCATCAAGGACGAGGTGCGACCGAAGATCCTCAAGGAGAACGCCGCCCGCCTCCTCGGGCTCACCGCGACGGACACCCCGGGCACTTCCGGTACGTCGGGACCATCAGGTACATCAGGTTCGACAGGTACGTGAAAGGGGGCACCACCCCATGCGCAACGAGGGAATCGGGTCCTGGCCCGCACGCCGTGCCCGCAAGACCCCCCATCGCACCGCCCTGATCCACCAGCAGCAGACCTTCAGCTACGCCGAGCTGTACCAGCGCACCAACCGGCTCGCCCACGCCCTGCGCGCGGCCGGCGTCCGGCGCGGCGACCGCGTCGCCTATCTCGGCGCCAACCACCCCTCCTTCCTGGAGACCCTCTTCGCCACCGGTCTCCTCGGCGCCGTCTTCGTCCCCCTCAACACCCGCCTCGCCGCACCCGAGATCGGCTACCAGCTGGCCGACTCGGGAGCGCGCACCCTCATCCACGACCCAAGTCTGTACGACCCCACTGACAACGGCGGTGGCAGTAATAGCGGCGGTGGCAGCAATGGCGACGGCGGAGCATCCCCGGCCGAAGCATCCCCTTCCGTCAAGCACCGCATCGAGCTCGGCGACCCCTACGAGCAGGTGCTCGCCGCGGCGCCCGATACCCCGATCGACGAGCCCGTCGGCCCCGACGACATCTGCATGATCATGTACACCTCGGGGACCACCGGTCGTGCCAAGGGCGCGATGCTCACCCACGGCAACCTCACCTGGAACGCGATCAACGTCCTCATCGACCAGGACATCGCCGCCGACGAGGTCGCTCTCGTCTCCGCACCCCTGTTCCACACGGCCGGCCTGAACATGATCACGCTGCCCGTATTCCTCAAGGGCGGCACCTGCGTCCTGGTCGGCGCATTCGACCCGGCGGGCACCCTCGATCTCATCGAACGCCACCGGATCACCTTCATGTTCGGGGTGCCCGCGATGTTCGACCAGATCGCCCGCCAGGCGCGCTGGGCCGAAGCCGACCTGTCGTCGGTACGCCAGCTCACGTGTGGCGGCGCCCCCGTCCCCACCCCGCTCATCGCGACGTACCAGAGCCGCGGCCTCAACTTCCAGCAGGGCTACGGCATGACGGAGGCCGCGCCCGGCACGCTCTTCCTGGCCGCCGAGCACGCAGTGAGCAAGGCAGGCTCCGCCGGTGTCCCGCACTTCTTCACCGACGTACGCGTGACGGGCCCCGATCTGTCGCCCGTCGCCGTCGGCGAGCCCGGCGAGATCGTGGTGCGCGGACCCCATGTGATGGCCGGCTACTGGGGCCTTCCGGAGGAGACGGCGGCGGCCTTCGTCGACGGCTGGTTCCGCAGCGGCGACCTCGCACGGGTCGACGAGGACGGCTTCGTCACCATCGTCGACCGGCTCAAGGACATGATCATCTCCGGCGGTGAGAACGTCTACCCGGCCGAAGTCGAGGACGTCCTGCTCGGCCATCCCGCCATCGTGGAGTGCGCCGTCATCGGCGTACCCGACGAGAAATGGGGCGAGGTGCCCAGGGCCGTGGTCGTGGCCCAGGAGGGCGCCCGGCTCGACCCCGACGAGGTCATCGCGTTCCTCAGCGGACGCCTCGCCAAGTACAAGATCCCCAAGTCCGTCGTGGTGGCCGAGACCCTGCCGCGCACCGCCTCGGGGAAGCTCCTCAAGTCCCGCGTCCGCGCCCGCTTCGGGGCGGGCCCGCAGTCCGGCACCACCGAAAGGAACCCTTCATGAGCATCACCGTCAGCGGCCTGGACGAACTGAAGAAGCTCGCGGGCGGCGACCTCGGCACCAGCGAGTGGATCACCGTCTCGCAGGAGCGCATCAACACTTTCGCCGACGCCACCGGCGACCACCAGTGGATCCACACCGACCCCGAGCGGGCCAAGGAAGGCCCCTTCGGCGGCCCGATCGCCCACGGCTATCTGACGCTGTCGCTCTTCATCCCGCTCTTCACCGAGCTCCTCGAGGTCGAGGGTGTCACCACGAAGGTGAACTACGGTCTCAACAAGGTCCGTTTCCCCTCACCGGTGCCCGCCGGTTCGCGCATCCGCCTGGTCGCGCGGCTCGCCGAGGTCGAGGAGATCGGGGGCGGTGTGCAGGTCACCGTCGACGGCACCATCGAGATCGAGGGCGGTACGAAGCCCGCGTGCGTACTGCAGAGCGTGTCGCGGTTCTACGCCTGAGCCAGGGGTTCCACGCCTCAGCCATGAGCTTCTACCGCATAAGCCAGGGGTTCTACGCCTGAGCCGTAACCGACGCTCGTCCCGCCGGCACACCGCCGGAGGGACGGGCGTCTCTGCTGCGCGCTGTGACGAGCGTTTTCCTTGCATGCCGGATGGAGGAAGTGTCCACTCCATGGCCCGGCAGATGGATGGATCGGCCACTGGTGAGGGATGCGGGGCAGCCGTAACGTGCCTCGCAATCTCCGTGCGCCTGCACGGATGCGCGCCATGGATCGCACCCCCGATCCGGCCGCCCCGATTCGCACCGCCAAGCCCTTCGCAGGAGTCCCGATGGCCGAGCAGCCGCCCTCCGTGGCGCCACCGTCCCCCGTCGCGCCACGGCCGTCCCCCGCCGCGGCACCGTCCGTCACCGAGGTGGAGACCCATGGCGTGGAACACATCCCCGACGGGGAGCGCACCGCCTCATCCCTCGATCTCTTCCGGCTGGCGTTCGGCGGAGCCAACACCTTCTCCACCTGCGTCCTCGGAGCCTTCCCGGTCCTCTTCGGGCTCTCCTTCCAGCAGGGGCTCGCGGCCGTTCTCCTCGGCGTCGCCATCGGCGCGCTGATCCTGTGCCCGATGGCGGTCTTCGGACCGGTCAACGGCACCAACAACGCCGTCTCCTCCTCCGCGCACCTCGGCGTCCACGGGCGGGTCGTCGGATCGTTCCTCTCCCTCCTCACGGCCGTCGCCTTCTTCTCCATCTCGGTGTGGAGCTCCGGTGACGCGCTGGTCGGCGGCGCACACCGGCTGTTCGGACTGGACCGCTCCAACCTGTCGTACGCGGTCGCCTATGCGCTCTTCGCCGTGCTCGTCCTCGTGGTGTGCATCTACGGCTTCCGCTTCATGCTGCTGGTCAACAAGGTAGCCGTCACGGCCGCGACCGTGCTGTTCCTGGTCGGAATCCTCGCCTTCGCCGGTGACTTCGACCCGTCGTACGCCGGTATCTACGGGGCGGGTGCCGACGCCGAGACGAAGGCGCTGTTCTGGCCGTCCTTCATCGGCGCCACGCTCATCGTGCTGTCCAACCCCGTCTCCTTCGGCGCGTTCCTCGGCGACTGGTCCCGGTACATACCGGCCGCAACGCCGCACCGCCGCGTCATGGGGGCCGCGTTCCTCTCGCAGATCGCGACGCTCCTGCCGTTCTGCTTCGGTCTCGCGACCGCGAGCATCATCGCCGCGAAGGCCCCCGACTACGTCGACCCGGCCGCGCCCGACTTCGTCGGCGGACTGCTCGCCATCTCGCCAGGCTGGTACTTCCTCCCCATCTGCCTGCTCGCCCTGATCGGCGGTATGTCCACGGGCACCACCGCGCTCTACGGCACCGGCCTCGACTTCTCCAGCGTCTTCACCCGGCTGTCCCGGGTGCAGGCCACCGTCCTGGTCGGCACCCTCGCCATCGCCTTCATCTTCATCGGCCGCTTCGCGCTCGACATCGTCCAGTCGATCTCCACCTTCGCCACGATGATCATCACCTGCACCACGCCGTGGATGGTCGTCATGATGCTCGGCTTCTTCGTCCGGCGCGGCTGGTACGACCCCGAGGCCCTGCAGGTCTTCAACCGGCGCCAGCGCGGCGGCCGCTACTGGTTCAACCACGGGTGGAACTGGCGAGGCATGACCGCGTGGTGGGTTGCCGCGCTGATCGGCATTCTCTTCACGAACATCCCGGGCCAGTTCGTCGGGCCGTTCGGGGACCTCGCGGGGGGCGTCGACATCAGCCTGCCGTTGTCGCTCGCTGTCGCGGCTGTGCTGTATCTCGCGCTGCTGAGCGCGTTCCCTGAGCCGCGCGGTGCCTACGGGCCGGACGGTGCGCGGCTTGTCCGTACCGCCGATACGCCGGTGCCGCCGATCACCGGTGTCGGGGCGGCGCCCAGCTCCCTCGGGAACTGAGAGCTCCGCCCCCGGGCCCCGTTTGGTCGCCCTTCGGGCTCGTCCTCAAACGCCGGACGGGCTGGATCGTCGCCCTTCGTGCTCGTCCTCAAGCGCCGGACTGGCTGAATCTTTCAGCCGGTCCGGCGCTAGAGCGTGGGGTCCCAGTGGCGGCGCCCGCCGTGGTGTTCGCATCGCCGACCCCCGGTTTTCACACGCGCGCCACGAAAGCCTTCCGTGAACGTTCGCCGGCCCTTGGAACACTCCTGTCACTCTGTTCCACCCCCTGCGCTCGTCTTACCGGACAAGAGGTCACCCAGCCATGCCTCACATCGATCGGCGCCGTTTCATCCAACTGGCCGGCGGCACCGCCGCCTTCACCGCCCTGTCGAACAGCATCGCCAAGGCCGCGGCGATCCCCGCGCAGCGGCGTTCCGGAACGATCGACGATGTCGAGCACATTGTCGTGCTGATGCAGGAGAACCGGTCCTTCGACCACTACTTCGGTGCCATGAGGGGCGTGCGCGGCTTCGGTGACCCGCGCCCTGTGACGCTGGCCAGCGGCAAGTCGGTGTGGCACCAGGAGCAGGACGGCCAGGAGGTGCTGCCCTTCCACCCGGACGCCGACGACCTCGGCATGCAGTTCCTGGAGGGCCTGCCGCACGGCTGGACCGACGGCCAGGCCGCCTACAACGGGGGCAAGTACGACAAGTGGCTGCCCGCGAAGGGCACCACGACCATGGCGTACCTGACCCGCGAGGACATCCCCTTCCACTATGCGCTCGCCGACGCCTTCACCGTCTGCGACGCCTACCACTGCTCGTTCATCGGCTCCACCGACCCGAACCGCTATTACATGTGGTCCGGTTACACGGGCAACGACGGCCAGGGCGGCGGCCCGGTCCTCGGCAACGACGAGCTCGGCTACGACTGGACGACCTACCCCGAGCGCCTGGAGAAGGCCGGAATCTCCTGGAAGATCTACCAGGACATCGGCGACGGCCTGGACGCGGCCGGCTCCTGGGGCTGGATCGAGGACGCCTACCGCGGTAACTACGGCGACAACTCGCTGCTGTACTTCAACAAGTACCGGAACGCCGAGCCCGGTTCGCCCTGGTACGACAAGGCCCGCACCGGCACCGACGTCAAGAACGGCGACGGCTACTTCGACCGGCTGCGGGCCGACGTCAAGGCCGGCAAGCTGCCGCAGATCTCGTGGATCGCAGCCCCCGAGGCCTTCTCCGAGCACTCCAACTGGCCCTCCAACTACGGCGCCTGGTACATCGCGCAGGTCCTGGACGCGCTCACCTCCAACCCGCAGGTCTGGGCGAAGACGGCCCTGTTCGTCACCTACGACGAGAACGACGGCTTCTTCGACCACGTGGTGCCGCCGCTCCCGCCGAAGTCCGCCGCGCAGGGCAAGTCCACGGCCGACGTCTCCCTCGACCTCTACCCGGGCGACAGCAAGCGCCCGGCCGGACCGTACGGCCTCGGCCCGCGTGTGCCGATGCTGGTCGTCTCGCCCTGGAGCAAGGGCGGTTACGTATGCTCCGAGACCCTTGACCACACCTCGATCGTCCAGTTCATGGAGCGCCGCTTCGGCATCCAGGAGCCCAACATCTCGCCCTGGCGACGCGCGATCTGCGGTGACCTGACCTCCGCCTTCGACTTCTCCCACAAGGACGGCCGGTCGGCCGCGCTGCCCGACACCGACGGCTACGAGCCGCAGGACCGCGAACGCCACCCCGACTACCGCCCGACGCCGCCGGCGGACCCGCGCATGCCCAAGCAGGAGCCGGGTCTTCGCCCGGCCCGCCCGCTGCGCTACGCCCCCTTCACCGACGGCGAGGCGGCCCCCGCCGACGGAACCTTCACCCTCACCTTCAGCGGCGGGCGTCACGCCGGTGCCGCCTTCCACGTCACGTCCGGAACCCCCACGTACGGCCCGTGGATGTACACGACCGAGGCGGGCAAGACCGTCGCGGGCACCTGGGACACCGCCTCTTCGAAGGGCGCCTACGACCTGTCCGTGCACGGACCGAACGGCTTCCTGCGCACGTTCAGAGGCTCCGTGAAGACGGCGGGCCCCGAGGCCACCGCGCGCCACGACGCCGCATCCGGCACCGTGAAGCTCACCTTCCAGAACGCGGGCACGACCGCTGTCACCCTGACCCTCACCAACGCGTACGGCGGCCGCCCCCAGACCTTCAAGCTGCGCGCCGGCGCCACCGTGACGCACACGGTGGATCTGCGGGCGAGCAGGCGCTGGTACGACCTGACCGTCGTGTCCGACGCGGACCCCGGTTTCCGCCGCCGCTTCGCCGGACACGTCGAGACGGGCGAGCCGGGCGTGAGCGACCCGGCGATCATCACGGACTAGCTTCCGCTGGCCGCTGTAGTGCGCCCGCCCGCGCGAAAAATGAGTGATCGCGCGGGCGGGCGCCTGGCTAGCATGTCGGGGCATGACCTTCACCCATCGCCGCAACGGCGCCCCCGACAAGCCCGCCCTCGACGGGCTGGAAGAGAAATGGTCCGGGCGATGGGACGAGCTGGGCGTATTCGTGTTCGACCGCTCCAAGACGCGTGACGAGATCTTCTCGATCGACACCCCGCCGCTCACCGCGAGCGGTTCGCTGCACATCGGGCACGTCTTCTCCTACACGCACACCGACACGGTCGCCCGCTTCCAGCGCATGCGCGGCAAGGAAGTCTTCTATCCGATGGGCTGGGACGACAACGGCCTGCCCAGCGAGCGCCGCGTCCAGAACCACTACGGCGTCCGCTGCGACCCGTCGCTGCCGTACGACCCGGACTTCAGGCCTCCTCAGACGCCCGGAAAGCAACAGATCCCCGTCTCCCGCCGCACCTTCGTCGAGCTCTGCGACCGGCTGACCGCCGATGACGAGAAGGCGTACGAGCAGGTGTGGCGGAGGCTGGGGCTGTCGGTCGACTGGACGCGGCCGTACCGGACGATCGACGCCGAGGCGCGCGCCACCTCGCAGTTGGCCTTCCTGCGGAATCTCGAGCGGGGTGAGGCCTATCTTGCCGAGGCGCCCACGCTGTGGGACGTCACGTTCCGTACGGCGGTCGCCCAGGCGGAGCTCGAGGACCGTGAGCGGCCGGCCGCGTACCACCGGCTCGCCTTCCACGGCGCCGACGGCAACCGGATCATGATCGAGACGACGCGCCCCGAGCTGCTGCCCGCGTGCGTCGCGCTGGTCGCCCACCCCGACGACGAGCGGTACAGGGGCCTGTTCGGCACGACGGTCCGTACGCCCCTCTTCGGCGTCGAGGTGCCGGTCCACGCGCACCACCTGGCGACTCCCGACAAGGGGTCCGGGATCGCCATGGTCTGCACGTTCGGTGACACGACCGATGTCACGTGGTGGCGCGAACTGCGGCTCGCCACGCGGCCGGTGATCGGCTGGGACGGCCGGTTCGTCGCGGAGCCGCCCGCCGGTGTCGCATCGCTTCAGGCGCGCGAGGCGTACGCAGGGCTGGCAGGGGCCACCGCGCACACCGCACGCGAGCGCATCGTCGCACTGCTGCGGGAGAGCGGCGAGATGGAGGGGGAACCGCGGCCGGTCACCCACGCGGTCAAGTTCTTCGAGAAGGGCGACAAGCCGCTGGAGATCGTCACCACCCGCCAGTGGTACCTGCGCAACGGCGGGCGCGACCACGAGCTCCGCGAGCAACTCCTGTGGCGCGGCAGCGAGTTGGAGTGGCACCCGCCGCACATGCGCAGGCGCTACGAGAACTGGGTCAGCGGGCTCAACGGCGACTGGCTGATCAGCCGCCAGCGGTTCTTCGGCGTGCCGATCCCCGTCTGGTACCCGCTCGACGGGGACGGACAGCCCGACTACGACCGGCCGATCGCCCCGGACGCGGCGGCCCTCCCGGTCGACCCGAGCGCCGAGGCCCCCGCGGGATACCGCGAGGAACAGCGCGGCGAGCCGGGCGGGTTCGTCGGCGACCCGGACGTCATGGACACCTGGGCGACCTCCTCGCTCACCCCGCAGATCGCCGGGCGGTGGATGGCCGACCCGGATTTGTTCGCGCGGGTCTTCCCGATGGACGTCCGGCCGCAGGCCCACGAGATCATCCGGACCTGGCTGTTCTCCACTGTGGTGCGCGCCCACACCGAACACGGCACGCTGCCATGGCGGCATGCCACGATCTCCGGCTGGATCCTGGACCCCGACCGCAAGAAGATGTCGAAGTCCAAGGGCAATGTCGTCACTCCGGTCGACCTGCTCGAGCAGTACGGCTCGGATGCGGTCCGTTACTGGGCCGCCGGCGCACGGCCCGGCACGGACACGGCTTTCGACATCGGGCAGATGAAGATCGGGCGGCGGCTCGCGACGAAGATCCTCAACGTGGGCAGGTTCGTGCTCGGTTTCGGCGACGCCGAACCGGACGCCTCCGTCACCGAGCCGCTCGACCGCGCCATGCTCGCGGGTCTTGCGGGCGCTGTCGAGGAAGCCACCGTCGCCTTCGAGGAGTTCGACTACGCCCGCGCCCTCGAACGCACGGAGCAGTACTTCTGGCGGTTCTGCGACGACTATGTCGAGCTCGTCAAGGCCCGTGCGTACGGCGACCAGGGCGACATCGCCGGCGCGCAGTCCGCTCGCGCGGCGCTGCGGACGGCACTGGACACCTTTCTGCGCCTGTTCGCTCCCGTCCTCCCCTTCGTCACGGAGGAGGTCTGGTCGTGGTGGGCGGAGGGGTCCGTGCACCGTGCCGCCTGGCCCGACGCGGACCGGCTGCGCGGACTGGCCGCGGGCGTGGACGAGACGCTGCTCGGCACGGCCTCGGACGTCATCGCGTCGGTCCGCAAGGCCAAGTCGGAGGCGCAGGTGTCGATGCGTACGGAGGTCACCAAGGCAGTGGTGACGGCGTCCCGTTCGGATCTCGACCGCTTCGCGGAGGTCGCCCAGGACGTCCGCGCGGCCGGGCACATCGGGGTCGTGGAACTGCGGGAGGGGAGCGGGCCGCCGGCGATTCGGGTGAGCCTGTAGCCCAGCGCCGGCGGCCGGCCGCTCGGTTGTGCCGCGACTGCCGGTTCGTAGGCAGCGAGCGGTTCGAAGGCACGGCCGAGCCGGTACGCGGCGGCGGTCGCGTTGCCGACGACGGCAGCCCCCTTCGGGGCTGCCGCGACATCAGCGGGCGCGGGTCCGTGCGACGGGACCCCTTCGCCGACACGCACGGGCGCGAATGCCAAGCACTGCGATGCCGCGGGCGCGTCGGCGACGAGGCCGGCGCCCGGTGGGGACCGGTTCGTCGGCGGACTCAGGCCCGTACGACGGGCGCCCACGCGGGCTGTCATGCACCGCGGGTCCGAGGGGGTCGGGCACCCTGCCGAACGGCACGGCGCCGTACGGTGGGGGCGCCCCATGGGACAAGGCGGGCTCGTGTGACCCGGGGGTCCTGTCCGAGTCGTGGCCTCCGCCAGAGCCATAGCCGCCGTCAGAGGCGCGGCCCCCTTCCACGACGCGGTGCTCGTACGAGGCGTGGCCCCCGTCCGAGGGGTGCCCCTCGTTCAAGGCGCGGCCCCCTCCCCAGGGGCGTCCCACATCCAAGGTGTGGCCGTCGTCCCAGGCCCGGCGCTCGTACGAGGCGTGACGCTCGTCCAACGCACCCGCCCCACCACCGTGACCGGTGAAGTCCAACGCGCCCGCCCCATCACCGTGACCACCGACGGTCGGCGCGCCCAGCGGCTGCCGCGCCTGGGATTGGTTCTCGGAGTGCTGCGCGAGGACTACCACGCCCCGTGCGGCCGTCGCCGCCCCCGCAAAGGCGAGGAGCAGGCCGGCGAGGCCGCCCTGGAAGCGCTCTCCGAGCAGGGTGAGGCCGATGGCGGCGGCGGCGATCGGGTTGGCCAGGGTGACGACGGCGAGGGGTGCGCCGAGGCCGCCCCGGTAGGCGGTCTGCGCCAGGAGGAGCCCGCCCACCGCGAAGGCCGCGACCAGCAGCGCCACCACGATCACCCGGACTTCGAGCAGCGGACCCGAGTGCTCCGTGACCGCCACGGTCACGGTCTGGGTGAGGGCCGACGCGACGCCCGACGCGATGCCGGACGCGGAAGCGTGCCGCAGTCCGGGACGGGTGCCGGGCCGCGAGAGCACACCGATCAGCAGCATCGTCGCGGCCGCGACGCCCACCGCCTGAGCCGACGAGAGGGTGTCGTCGGGGGCCGGCCCCGACGTGGTGAGCAGAAGGGCGCCCAGACCGAGGAGGGTGAGCCCCGTGCCGCGCCACTCGACACGGCTGACGCGCCGCCCGGCGAGCCGTGCGCCCAGCGGCACGGCGGCGACCAGAGTGAGCGCTCCCAACGGCTGTACGAGGGTCAGCGGCCCGTACCTCAGGGCTACCACGTGCAGCAGCGCCGCGGACGCGTTCAGCGCCACCGACCCCCACCAAGCCCCGCTGCGGAACAGCCGCAGCAAGCCGGTGTCCGGTTCCCGGTTCCTCGCGGCAAGACGTTCCTGCGCCACAGCGGCGACCGCGTACGCGATCGCGGACAGCAGCGACAGCACCAGGGCGACGAGTGTGGCGCTCATCGGCCCGCCCTAGCCCGTGCCATGGAGCCGGCTCCGGCCGGGGCGGCACCGCCCCGCGCCACCACCAGCGAGCGGCGAGGCCGCAGCAGGTCCCCCGCATGAGACATGCGGACGACTGCCAGGGCCGCGCCCAGCAGAACCGCGGCCGCGATCGCGTCGAGCCAGTAGTGGTTGGCCGTGCCGACCACCACGAGCAGGGTGAGCAGCGGATGGAGCAGCCATAGCCACCGCCACCGTGACCGGGTCGCGGCCATGAGGCCGACGGCGACCATCAGGGCCCAGCCGAAGTGCAGGGACGGCATCGCGGCGAACTGGTTCGCCATGGAGTCGGTCGCCGGCGTCGCACCGTAGACCGAGGGCCCGTACATCTGCGCGGTGTCCACGAGATGCGCCGCGTCGAGCAGGCGCGGCGGGGCGAGCGGAAACGCCAGGTGCAGGACGAGCGCGGCCGCCGTGAGGGTGGCCAGCACCCGGCGGCTCCACACGTAGTGCCGCGGCCGTCGCAGATACAGCCAGGTCAGGAAGAGGGCGGTCGCAGGGAAGTGCACGGCCACGTAATAGGTGTTGGCGAGATGGATGAGCGCCTCGCTGTTCAGCAGCGGCTGCTGTACGGCGCCCTCGCCCGGCAGATGCAGGGCCCGCTCGAGGCTCCATATTCGGTGGGCGTTGTCGAAGGCCTCGTCGGTGTGGCCGTTCGCCAGCTGTCTGCCGAATTTGTAGACGAGGAAGAGACCGGCGACGAGTAGCAGTTCACGGAGTAGCGGGGGCCGGACAGCGGCGGGCGCAGGCCCGTGTCTCTCTGGCTCGGGCTCCGGATCGGGCTCCGGATCGGGCTCTGGTTCTGCTTCCGCAGGCTCGGTCTGGGATGGCATACCGGCCCCTTTACTGGCGACTTGTCTCTTTGTTCCGCTGTGAGCAGGGCTAGCCGCTCTCGTGGAGGGACAGCTCAGCGCTCATCGATACGGAAGTGTACCGATACGCTGCCGTACCGGTACGCTGTCGTATCGATAAGGTGAGGAAGACCACCCGACGAGGAGAAGAGCCAGGAGCGGGACCATGACGTCGCAGTCGGCAGATGCAGTGAGTTCTTCGCGCCGCTCCAAGATCACGCCGGAGCGCGAGCAGGAGTTCTACGACGCCGTGTGCGAGCAGCTCCGGGAGCACGGCTATGGCTCCCTGACCATGGAGGGCGTCGCTGCCAGGAGCCGCTGCAGCAAGTCGACGCTCTACCGGCAGTGGAAGACCAAGCCCCAGCTGGTCGCCGCCGCGTTGCGCGCCTACAGCCGTACGGGGCTCGGGGACATCGACACGGGCAGCCTGGCCGATGACCTGCGTGCGGTGATGCGGTTCGCGGGTGAGCGCTCCGGCAGGGACACCCAGCTCATGCAGGCGCTCGGCCACGCCGTCCTGCAGGACGAGGAGCTGCGGCGCGCACTGCGCGAGGCGGTCGTCGATCCGGAGATCGGCGTGATCGAGGAGATGGTGCGACGCGCCGTGCAGCGTGGCGAGATCCCGGAGGACCATCCGGCCGCGGAGTTCGTCAGCGCACAGCTGCTGGGCGTGTTGCGTGCCCGTCCTCTCCTGGAGGGGTGTGACGCGGACACGCCGTATCTCATGCGCTTCCTGGAGGCCTGCGTGCTGCCCGCGCTAGGACTGGCCCGGAACGCCTGATCGTCAGGCCGCCGCCCCCGGATGGCAGGGCGGCGGTCTGCCCGCGCCGCACCGTGGGGACGGGGGCGGCGCGCACCCCCGGCCGGGCGGAGTCCCTCCTGAGCGGAGAGGGACCCCGCCCGGCCTCTCAAGCGCCGCGGCCCTGCGCCCTGCGAGAGACCGGACAGTGCCCAGGCCCTTCGGGAGCGCTCAGACCTCCCGCCCGTTGCCGCCGCCTCCGGATGCGGCCTTGATCCCCTTCGTGATCTCGTCGATCACCGACACCTTCGGGGCCTCGTCGCTGACGTCGATTCCGAAGCGCACGACGACGAGCGTGTCCTTGTCGGCCGGTGACGGGAACGCGAGGGACTCGACATAGCCGTCGTCGCCCTTGGCCGTGACGACCTTCCAGCGGACCTGATAACCCTTCTGGCCCGCCACGGTCACCGCCTTCGACACCAGCTCGTCGTGCGAGGTGACCTTGCCGTAGATCTTCCCGCCGTAGGACTCCTCGGCGTTCTTCTCGATGTCGGCCTTGGCAGCCGCCTCCGCGGTGGTCGCCTTGATGTCCAGTGCCGCCGCCGGCACGGAGAACGCCCCGCCGCGCACGCACGACTCCGACGTGTCGCCCGGGCACTTGTACGTCCCCGTCGTCACCCCGGCGCCGACCGCCCCGGACTGACCGTTCCAGCCGTCCGGAACGGGAAGGCTGATACCGCTCGCCAGGTCGGTCGCAAAGCCGTCCTCGGTCTGAGGGCCGCCGGACGGACCGCCGGACTCGGGCGCCCGCGGCGCACCGCTCTCTCCGCCCGGCCCGCCACCCGGCCCGCCCGGCAGCGACGGCGCGCCGGAAGGCGCCGAGTCCGCCCGGTCGCGGCCGCCTCCAGCGTCGTCGGACGTGAGGGCGTAGACACCGCCGACGATGCCCGCCAGCACCGCGAGAGCCACACCGGCGCCGATGGCCGTACGCAGGCCGCGGCGCGGGGACTTGGCCGGATACACCGGGTACGCCGGATACGGCGGGGCCCCGGACGGCAGCGTCGGGGGACCCCAGGCACCGGCGGATCCCACGGGACGTGTCTGGTCCGTCCACACACTGCCGTCCCACCACCGTTCGGTGCGGGGGCCGTCACTTGTCTGCCCGGGGTCGGGGTACCAACCCGGAGGAGGAGTCACCTGCGTCATGGACGCCACAGTATGAGCCCCGCCTGAAATCCCCATGAGAGGGACGCCGATCGGCGCGAAGAAGGGACGGTGAGCGCCATGATGCGCGGGCGAACCCAGGACGTCGGTCTGGACAAGTCCACCTGTCGACAAGACGTTTGCCCTGATGCGGCGGAAGGTGCCCCGACCCCCTCACCTCAGGGGCGGTCCTCCCGCTAGGCTCGATTCCCGAACGTCGACTCACCGGGTTTCAGGGGGTAGCGGAATGACGCAGGGCCGGTCTGGACGGTTCGTCCCAGCCCCGCTCTGGGAGCGCGACTCCGAAATCGCCGAGGCCGCGCAGACGGTCGACGCGCTCCACTCCGGCGCGACATCCGGCAGCCTCCTCGTCTACAGCGGCGAAGCGGGCATCGGCAAGACCGCGCTGCTCACCGAGATCGGCCGTATCGCCGAGGGCCGCTGCACCGTATGGTCCGCGCGCGGCGGCGAGACCGTCACCTCCGTCCCCTTCTACGTCCTGCGCCAGCTGCTGCAGCCCGCTCTCGTCGCACTCTCCGAGGGAGCGGCGCGCGAGTACCTCGGCGACTGGTACGACATCGCCGGGCCCGCCCTCGGCATCGCCCAGCCGACGGGCCGACAGGCCGACCCGCAGGGCGTGTTGAACGGCCTCGTCGCCGTGGCCCGCCGCCTCGCCCGGCTCCACTGGCCACTCGTGCTGCTGATAGACGACGCGCACTGGGCCGACCAGGAGACACTCCAGTGGCTCGCCGCGTTCGCCGAGCGCCTCGACGACCTGTCCGTGCTCGTCGTGGTCGCCCACCGGCAGCGGGACACCGCCGACGAGAACGCCCGCCAACTGGAGCGGATCGGCGCGGCAGCCCGCCCGCGCACCAGCCTGCGCGCCCTCACACCCGACGCGACGACGGGCCTCACCCGCGCCACACTCGGCGAGCACGCCGACGCCCCGTTCTGCCGCGAGGTCTGGGCGGTCACGGGCGGAAACCCGTACGAGACGGTGGAGCTGCTCGCGAAGGTGCAGGACAGCGAGTTGGAGCCCGTCGAGGCCTCCGCGGCCGAGCTGCGTACGCTCAACCGCTCGGCACGTGGCCGCGGCCTTATCGACCGGCTCGAGGCACTGGGCACCGACGTCACCCGGTTCGCCCGGGCCGCCGCGATCCTCGGCACCAGCATCGCGCTCGAGCTCGCGGCCTCGCTCGCCGGGATGAGGCACGACGAGGCCCGACGCTGCGCGGAGGTACTGCGGACCGCCCGTATCCTCACCGGCGGCGAGGACGAGGACGGCAGCGAACTGCTGGAGTTCGTGCACCCGCTGATCGCCAGTACGGTCTACCGGTCCATCCCGCCGGCGACCCGTACCGCGCTGCACGGCCACGCCGCATGGGCCGTCACCCAGTCGGGCCGGGGCGCCGCTGCCGCCGCCCGCCACCTCCTCGAAGTACACCCGGACGACGACCCGGAGCTCGTCGAGCAGATGCGCGAAGCCGCCCGCGAGCACCTCGCGGTGGGCGCCCCGGACGCCGCCCGCCGCTGTCTGGAGCGAGCCCTGCGGGAGCCGCCGCTGCCGGACGTCCACGCGCGCGTGCTCTACGAACTGGGCTGCGCCACCTTCCTCACCTCGCCCGCCACCACCATCGGCCACCTGCGCGAGGCGCTGGCCGTGCCCGGCCTGGAAGGTCATCTGCGGGTGGACGCCGTGTGCCGCCTCTCGCAGGCGCTCGTCCACAACGACCAGCTGGAAGAGGCCGTCCGCATCGTCGACGACGAGGCCGCACGCCTGGAACCGGGGCCCGCGCGGATGCGGCTGCTCGCCATGCACTACCTGTGGGAGGGCATCCATGCCGGCGAGCAGGACTCGCCCGGCCGCTCCCGCAGCCTCGCCGAGCTGGCCGGACCCCTCACCGGCCGCGACAACTCCGAACGCGCCCTGCTGATCCTGCGCGCCTTCGACGCGATGGCGCGCGGCGAGAACGCCGAGGAAGTCGTCGAGTTCTGCGACCGGGCGCTCGTCAACGGCAGCCTCGCCCCCGGCCTCGGCTGGACCGACACCGAATGGGGCTTCGAACTCCTCCTGATGCTCGGCGTCTCCTACCTGTTCGCGGACCGCGTCGACCGCGCCCACAGCCTGTTCACCGAGGGGCTGCGCGCCTACGAGACCGCCGGGTGGAGCGGCGGCCACCTCGCCTTTGCACATGCCAGCGTCGGCTATGTGCACCGCATACGCGGAAAACTCACGGAAGCCGAGGCGTATCTGCGCGAGAGCCTGCGCCTCGCCGACCGTGTCGGGCGCGGCCTGCCCATGCACTGGGACGCGGCCTGCATGCTCATCGACACCCTGCTGGCCCGCGGCCACGTCGACCAGGCACAGGAGATCGCCGACCGCTACGGCTTCGCACCGCCCTACCCGTCCACGATCGTCGTGCCGGACGCCCATTCCGTACGCGGCCGGCTGCTGATCGCCTCGGGACGCATCAAGGAGGGCGTGACCGAACTGGAGGCGGCCGAGAACGCGGCCGCGGCCCGCGGCGGATACAACCCGATCATGGCGCCATGGGCCGGCGACCTCGTCCGCGCGCTCGCCGCGGACGACCCGGGGCGCGCGGCCGGCATCGCCGCCGCTGCCCGGCGCCAGGCCGAGCGGTTCGGCACGGACACCGCGATCGGCGAGGCCCTGCGCTGCGCCGCGGCCCTGGAGAGGGGACCGCGGTCCGTCACCCTGTACGCCAAGGCCGCCGCCCACCTCGAGGCATCGCCCTGCGCCTACGAACACGCCGTGGCCCGCGTCGAGTACGGCATAGCGGCCCGCTCGGTCGCCGAACTGACCCGCGGCCTCACCCTGGCCCGCTCCTGCGGCGCCGACGGCTTGGCGGCCCGGGCGCAGGAAGTGCTGGATACGGGTCGGGGGCTGCACTGAGGCGGCCCACTCGGCCTGACCCGAGTGGGCCTCCACGGCCCGCGCTCAGCCGACGGCGGTGGCGTTCGTGCACGCCGGGAGGGGCTTCGGAGCTTGTCCTGCGGCTTCACGGGTCGCGTTGACGGTGACCGCGGTGCGTACACGTGAGCGGGGTCCGTCGCTTGCACCTTGTGGCTCGGACGCTGCGCTGAGGCGAGCCGTCGCGGCGTCCGCCGACGCCGGTGCAGCCTCGGCGGGCGCCACAGCGTGGGGAGTTCCTCCGCTACGACGGACCGGTGTGCTGCGCGCCGTGCGCTGTGCTGTGGATGACGGGTGGCCCTGGGCCCTGTCGTCAAGCTCCCTCCCCCAGCTACCGCTGGGAGGTGCCCCCAGCCCCGCGACGCCTGATGCGGCTCCGGCGTGGGAGGTACCCCCAGCGGCGTCCGGCGCCCGGGCGCTGCACTCGCGCACTCTAGCCACGCGGACGATGTCCGGCCTTGTCCGACGATGACCCGGCTGTGCCTATGTCTCGCAGGCGCACCGTCATCGCCCGTGCACGGCCCTGTCCGTCACGCGCCATGATTGTTCTCCCGCAGGCCATGCCCTCGTCCGGCCGGACGTCCGTCAGGACTCCGCCGCCTCCTCCTCGGCCAGCACCCGCTGGGCCACCGCGAACGCCGAGTTGGCCGCCGGGACACCGCAGTACACGGCGGTCTGCAGCAGCACCGCGCCGATCTCCTCGGGCGTCAGACCATTGCGCCGGGCCGCTCGCACATGCATGGCCAGCTCGTCGTAGTGGCCGTGCGCGACCAGCGCCGTCAGGGTGATCATGCTGCGCTCGCGGCGCGCCAGGGTGGGGTCCGTCCAGATCTCGCCCCATGCGTAGCGCGAGATGAAGTCCTGGAAGCGGGCGGTGAAGCCGGTCGTCCGCGACTGGGCACGGTCCACGTGCACGTCGCCGAGCACCTCGCGGCGGACGCGCACGCCCCGCTCGGCGTCGCCGTCGAAGTGCGCGCGCAGCGCCGTGAGTACGGCCTCGGGCCGCTCCGCGGGAGCGAGATGCGAGGCACCGGGGAGCTCGACGAGCATGGAGCCGGGCACCGCGTCGGCGATCTCCCTCAGATGGGCGGGCGGAGTCGCCGGGTCCTCACGGCCCGCTATCAGCAGGGTCGGGGCGCTGATCGAGGACAGCTCGTCCCGGATGTCGAAGGCGGCCAGCGCGTCACAGCATGCCGCGTACGCCTCCGGGGCCGCGCTGCGGTGGTCCTCCACCAGGCCGGGCACCGTGAAGCCGGGCGTGAACCAGCGGGTCGGCGCGTTGTCCGCGAGCGCGCCCAGCCCCTCGCGGCGTACGAGCGCGGCACGCTCCTCCCAGGGCGCCCGCCCGTTGAAGTGGGAGGAGGAGCAGATCACGGCCAGGCTCGTCAGTCGCTCCGGGTGGTGCACGGCCAGGTGCAGGCCGACGGCCCCGCCGAGCGAGACCCCGGCGTACGCGAAGCGGTCGATGCCGAGCGAGTCGGCGAGGGAGAGGACGAGTTCCGCCAGTTCGTCGACCGTGGCGCCCGGGCCGATCAGGTCGGCTGGGGATCCGCCGTGGCCGGGCAGATCCCAGCGTACGACCCGGTGGGTGACGGCCAATTCGGGCGCGACGGCGTCCCACAGGGCGGTGGAGGTGCCGAGCGAGGGGCCGAGGATCAGCGGGGGAGCGGTGGCAGGACCCTCGGTGCGGTGGTGCAGCAGCTTGCCGGTGGGCTTGGTGTTCAACGTCGCTCCAGGGCACGGTCGGTGAGGACTCCGGCGGAGCCGGTGTAGCGGGTGGGGTCGGTGAGTTCGGTGAGATCCAGGCCGGCGAGATCCGGTGCCTCGGCGAGGATGTCTGAGAGCGCTCTGCCCTCGCTCCGGGTGCGCTTGGCGGCATCGGTGAGCAGCGCCTTCGCGCGGGCCCGGCCCAGATGCGGGGTGAGCTCGGCGGCCAGCCGCTCCGAGACGATCAACCCGTGGGTCATGTCCAGGTGTTCGCGCATCGCCTCCGAGTGCACCTGGAGGCCCTCGGCGAGCTCGGCGGCATCACGCGCCGCACCGCCGGTCAGCCGGAGCAGGTCGCGCAGCGGCTCCCACTCGGCGTGCCAGGCGCCCGCCGGGCGCTCGTCCTCGGCGGCGAGCGACCCGTACAGCGTGGCGGCGAGGTGCGGGGCGCGGCGTGCGGCCGCCGCGATCAGCGTGGAGCGAACCGGGTTCGCCTTGTGCGGCATCGCGGAGGAGCCACCGCCGGTCCCTTCCGAGAGCTCGCCGATCTCCGTACGCGAGAGGGTGAGGACGTCGGCCGCCGGCTTGCCGAGAGCGCTCGCTGTGAAGGCGAGAGCGGACGCGAGGTCGGCGATGGGAGTACGGAGGGTGTGCCAGGGCAGTTGCGGCTCGGCGAGGCGGAGTTCGCTGGCGTAGGCGGTGACCAGGGCTTCCACGTCGGGAAGGCCGGCACCGAACGCCGAGAAGGCGGCCAGGGTGCCCGCAGCGCCGCCGAGTTGGGCGGGCAGTCCGTCCCGCACCGCCCGCACCCGGTCCCGTGCGTCCAGCACCAGCGAGCGCCAGCCCGCCGTCTTCAGGCCGAACGTCGTCGGAACCGCGTGCTGGGTGAGGGTGCGGCCCGGCATCACCGTGTCGCGGTGGGCCGCGGCCAGCCGGGTCAGGGCCTGCTCCGTGCGGGCCAGGTCGGTCAGGACCACGTCCAGCGTCCGCGAGGCGACCAGCATCATGGCGGTGTCCATGATGTCCTGGCTCGTCGCGCCCCGGTGCACATACGGCGCGTACTCCGCGGGCACGGCGGCGGTGAGGTCGCCGACCAGCGGGATCACCGGGTTGCCGCCGCCCCGCGCGCGCAGCGCGATGTCGCGTGCGTCGAAGTGGGCGGCGTCGGCCGCTGCGGTCACCGCGTCGGCGGCATCAGCCGGGGCAAGACCGGTGGCCGCCTGGGCGCGGGTGAGTGCGGCCTCCGCGTCGAGCAGCGCCTGGAGGAAGGCGGAGTCGCTGGTAGCGCTCTCAGCGGGGGAGCCTGCCCGCCCGGGGGCGAGCAGGCCGGCGTCGTGATCGACGGATGTCACTGGAACTCCAGGAAGACCGTTTCGCCTTCGCCCTGAAGGCGGATGTCGAAACGGTACGTCCGGTTCTGCTCCTCGGCAGCGACCAGCGTGGCCCGGCGATCCGCTGACAACGCGTCCAGCAGCGGGTCGGCGCCGTCCGTCAGGTATGCCCGCGTGTACAGGTGGTGCAGCAGACCGCGCGCGAACACGCACACGCTGATGTACGGCAGGCCCGCGTTGCCGGGCGGAAGCGTGTACAGCGCGTAGTGCCCGTCGGCGTCCGTGGCGACCCGGCCGAAGCCGGTGAAGTCGATGCCGTTGCGGCCCAGGAACCCGCCGGTCACCGGGTCGCGCCGCAGCGAGCCGGGCGCGCCGTTCAGCGAACCGTCCGGACCGGCCTGCCAGAACTCGAGTATCGCGTCCGGCACGGGATTGCCCTCACCGTCCAGCACGTACCCGTGCAGGGCGATCGTGTCGGGGTGGCCCTTGGGCGCGACCTGCTCGCCCTCGGGGAACGGGAGCGCGTAGCCGTAGAAGGGGCCGACGGTGTGGGACGGGGTGGGCAGCAGCGCCGTCTCGCTCGTGTTGCTCGTCGTCTCGCTCATGGTGCTTATCGGCCTTCCTCGATCCAGGTGGCGGAGGGACCGTCCAGGACGATGTCCCATTCGTAGCCGAGCGAGAACTCGGGCTGCGACAGGTCGTGGTTGTACGTCGCGACCAGGCGGTCGCGGGCCGACTCGTCCGTCACCGACCGCAGGATCGGGTCGTAGCGGAACAGCGGGTCGTTCGGGAAGTACATCTGCGTCACGAGGCGCTGTGTGAACGCGGAGCCGAACAGCGAGAAGTGGATGTGGGCGGGGCGCCACGCGTTGGTGTGGTTGCGCCACGGGTACGCGCCCGGCTTGATCGTGGTGAACGAGTACCGGCCCTCGTCGTCCGTGAGGGTGCGGCCGACACCGGTGAAGTTCGGGTCGAGCGGCGCCGGGTGCTGGTCGCGCAGATGCGCGTACCGGCCGGAGGCGTTGGCCTGCCAGATCTCGACGAGCTGGCCGCGCACCGGACGCCCGCTGCGGTCGAGCAGCCGGCCCGAGACCGTGATGCGCTCGCCGAGCGGCTCGCCCTGGTGCTGGATGGTCAGGTCGTTGTCGATGTCGGTGATGTCGGTCGGTCCGAACACCGGTCCCGACAGCTCGACCGTCTCCGGGTCGCCGCCGTTCACGGCGACCAGCGGCTGCTTGGGGTGGCGCAGCAGGGAGCTGCGGTAGGGGGCGTAGTCGCGCGGCGGGTGGTTCTGCGCCGGAGCACCGGCGGCCACTGCCTTGTCGTACGCGGTCTGGAGGTCGTTGACCTCGATGTCGATGTCCGACTGAGTGAGAGCCATGGGATTCCTGGGCTTCCTGCCGTACGGGGGACGGGGGTCAGCGTTCGAGGACGAGGGCGAGGCCCTGACCGACGCCGATGCAGAGGGTGGCCACGCCGGTGCCGCTGCCCGCGGCGGCCAGCTGGTGCGCGACGGTGCCGGCGAGGCGGGCACCGGAGGCGCCCAGCGGGTGGCCGATGGCGATGGCGCCGCCGCGCGGGTTGAGGATCGTCGGGTCGAACTCGGGCCACTCGGCGACACAGCCCAGCACCTGGGCGGCGAACGCCTCGTTCAGCTCGAGCGTGGTCAGGTCGCCGAAGGTCTTGCCCGCCTTCGCGAGGGCCCTGTTGACCGCCTCGACGGGAGCGAGACCGAAGTAGTGCGGGTCGATCGCGGAGACGCCGCTCGCGCTCACCCGGGCCAGCGGCTCACGGCCGGTGGCCTTCAGGCCCTCCTCGTCGACCAGCAGAAGGGCGGCCGCACCGTCGTTGAGGGGGGAGGCGTTGCCCGCGGTCACCGTGCCGTTCTCCTTACGGAAGGACGGCTTCAGCTTGGCCATGGCCGCGAGTGACGCTTCGGGGCGCACGCACTCGTCGCGGCCGAAGACGACCGGCTCGCCCTTGCGCTGCGGGATCGACACGGAAGCGATCTCGCCGTCGAACAGGCCCGCGGCCTGCGCGGCAGCGGCCTTCTGGTGCGACGCGAGGGCGAACTCGTCCTGCTGTTCCCGGCTGATCTTGTGCTTCTCGGCGATGAGCTCGGCCGACTCGCCCAGCGGGATGGTCCACTGCGGGTCCATCTTCGGGTTGACCATGCGCCAGCCCAGCGTGGTCGAGTACAGCTCGGTGTGCCCGGCCGGGAAGGGCTTGTCGCTCTTGGGCAGGACGTAGGGGGCACGGGTCATCGACTCGACGCCGCCGGCCAGGGCGATGGAGGCGTCGCCGAGCGCGATGGCCCGTGCGGCTTGGATGACGGCCTCGAGGCCGGAGGCGCACAGCCGGTTCACGGTCACGCCCGGAACCGAGGTGGGCAGCCCCGCGAGCAGTCCGGCCATGCGGGCCACGTTGCGGTTCTCCTCGCCGGCGCCGTTGGCGTTGCCGAAGAACACGTCCCCGATACGGGCGGGGTCCAACTCGGGCGTACGGGCGAGGAGTTCACGGATGGCGTGGGCGGCCAGGTCGTCCGGGCGGACGCTCGCCAGGCCCCCGTTGTACTTGCCGACCGGCGTACGGACGGCGTCGACGATGTAGACGTCCCGCAGGCTCATCACTCGGTCCCTTCGGTGAGCTCTTCGGCGATGCGGACCTTGGCCGCGGTCTTGGCGGCGATCTCCTCGGCCGACACCCCGGGAGCGCTCTCAACGAGCACGAGACCCTCGCCGGTCACGTCCAGTACCCCGAGGTCGGTGATGATGCGGCCCACGCACGCCTTGCCGGTGAGCGGCAGGTCGCACTCCTCGACGATCTTCGGGGAACCGTCCTTGGCGGTGTGGGTCATGACGACGATGACCTTGCGGGCGCCGTGCACCAGGTCCATCGCCCCGCCGATCCCCGTGATCATCTTGCCGGGGATGGCCCAGTTGGCGAGGTCGCCGCCCGCGGAGACCTGCATGGCGCCGAGTACCGCGACGTCGATGTGCCCGCCGCGGATCATGCCGAACGACAGCGAGGAGTCGAAGTAGGAGGCGCCGGGCAGGACCGTGACGGTCTCCTTGCCGGCGTTGATCAGATCCGGGTCGACCTCGTCCTCGGTCGGGTACGGGCCGACGCCCAGGATGCCGTTCTCTGACTCCAGGACCACCTCCACGCCCTCCGGGAGGTAGTTCGGGATCAGCGTCGGCAGTCCGATGCCGAGGTTGACGTACTGGCCGTCCTCGAGCTCGCGCGCCGCACGCGCGGCCATCTCCTCGCGCGTCCAGGCCATTACTCGCTCACCGTCTCTCGTGCCGCAGGCGCGGAAACCGTGCGCCGTTCGATGCCCTTGTCGGCGGCCTGCTCGGGCGTGAGAGCGATCACGCGCTGCACGAAGATGCCCGGCAGATGCACCTCGTCCGGGTCGATCTCGCCCGGCTCGACCAGCTCCTCCACCTCGGCGATGGTGACCTTGCCCGCCATGGCCGCGAGCGGGTTGAAGTTGCGGGTGGACTTGTTGAAGACCAGGTTCCCGTGCCGGTCACCCTTGGCCGCCCGCACCAGGGCGAAGTCAGTACGGATGCCGTGCTCGAGGACGTACTCCACGCCGTCGAACTCGCGGACTTCCTTCGGCGGCGACGCCAGCGCGACGCCGCCCTGGCCGTCGTAGCGCCACGGCAGACCGCCGTCCGCGACCTGCGTGCCCACGCCCGCCGGGGTGTAGAAGGCGGGGATGCCGCAGCCGCCGGCCCGCAGCCGCTCCGCGAGCGTGCCCTGCGGGATCATCTCGACCTCGAGCTCGCCGCCCAGGTACTGGCGGGCGAACTCCTTGTTGGCGCCGATGTAGGAGCCTGTCACCCGGGAGATGCGGCCCGCGGCCAGCAGGATCGCAAGGCCCGAGTCCATCGCGCCGCAGTTGTTGGACACCACGCCGAGGCCCGAGACCCCGAGGTCGTACAGCGCCTTGATCAGTACGTTGGGCACGCCGCTCAGGCCGAACCCGCCGACGGCGAGTGTCGCGCCGTCGGGCACGTCGGCCACGGCCGCAGCGGCTGTGGCGACCACCTTGTCCATCCGTGAAGCCTCATCTCTTCGAGCGCTCAGTGCCCTGGCACGGCATAATTAATCAGGGCACTGACTATTTCCGCGAGGTTTCACACAAGCTGCCATCCGATCGTTGAACCGTCAAGGCCCCAGGAGAAGGGCCTTCAGTAGCTCGACAGGGGATGGGCTGGGGTTGAGTATTGTTCAGTGCACGAACGGAATCGGACGACGGACAGACCTGGTGGAGGAACGCATATGGCTGCCGCGGTGGACCTGACCACCCATCCCGGGCACCTGGCCCGACGGCTGCAGCAGGCCCACTACCTGCTGTGGAACTCGATGGTCTCCGAGGAGATCACCTCGCCGCAGTTCGCCGTCCTGAACGCGCTCGTCGCCGAGCCGGGGCTCGACCAGCGCACCGTGGGCACGCGCGTGGGCCTGGACCGCTCCACCATCGCTGAGGTCATCAGCCGGCTCATCCGCCGCGGCCTGCTCGACAAGGTGCGCGACCCGCAGGACGGCCGCCGCTATCTGCTGCGGCTGACCGACGACGGTGTGCGGACGCACCGCAAACTGATCCTGCGCACGGCCCGTATGAACCAGGTGTTCCTCGCCCCGCTCTCCGCCGATGAGCAGACCGTGTTCTTCGACCTGATCCGGCGCGTCGCCGACTCCGCGGAGGGGCTGCGAAATCCCGGGGAGCCGCTGGTGGCGCAGTCCTGAGGGGTGCCGCTCGAGGCCGGTGCGGGCGCAGGTCCGGCTGTGGGGACGCGAGCGCTCACGCCTTCACGAATACGACCCACACCTGGCCGGGAGCGAACGACATCCGCTTTCCCTCCGTCGTGGTGAACTCCGTCCCGTCCTCGGCCGAAGAGCGCTCCCAGCGAGTGTCGTAGGCACGGCCGTCACGGAGTACGGTCGCCGACCCCTCGCCCACCGTCTCCGAGAACGGGGACACATTGCCCCAGCGGTCGTGGAACCGGGAGTCCCGCACGGCGACGTACTGGACGACGACGGTGGAGGCGGCGAGCCGCTTCCCCTCGGCCGTACGGGCGGCGGTTCCGTCCATGGCAACCAGCCACTTCTTCTGGTCCGCGGACCAGGTGAAGGTGAAGCGGGCGGCAGGCAAGCGGACCGTCCGCTCCCTGGTCACCGTGCCGCCCTCCGGCGCCGCACCGAACTCGAACCCGGTACTCGCGAGCCCACCCGGCTTCGGCGCCGGATTCAGCGCTGCCGGGCGTAGATAGAGGTTGTACGGTGCGACCCGGTCCGCGCCCCGGAAGTAGGCGCCCGACGGGGCCTTGCCGGGAGCCATGGCGCTCAGTGGCGCCGCATCGATCAGCGGTTGCAGCTTCGACTGCGCGCCCGAGTAGGCGAGCGTCGGACGGTCGAACTGCCGCAGCAACTCCAAGTCCGTCTCGCGTGCACTGCGCACCGGCCCCACGACGGACGGAAGCCGCGTCGCGTACACGGCCATCAGCCTGCTCAGCCCGCCCTCCACCTGCTCGACGTACACGACGTCGGCCGCGTCAAGGCCGGTCTGCGGACGCGCCTGACGCACGTTGTCGATCTTCACTGCCAGGACGGGGCCATCGCGATCGCCATCGCCATCGCCGCCGGGCTCGGAACTCTCGGGCGCCGGCGTCCGCTCACCGGGACGCGAGCCCTCGTCCGGACCGCCACCTGTCGTGCAGCCCACGGCCAGCGTGGTCAGTACCGCCACCGTTGCCGTCCAGCGACGTATTCGCGTCAGCGCTCCACTGTCCACACCGGCCCCCGTGTCCGCGTCCTCGGTTCTTCTGCCGATGGACATACCCCCTTTGGGTGGACATACCCCGATGCCGGTCGGCCGGGTGTAACGCCCGCATGGCAGAAGTACAAAGGCGGTATTGCGGCATGGCGTAAAGCAGGAAGGGCTCTTGACCGTTCCTTGGGTCATGGATAACTTCGGCGGCATGTGGATATTTCAGTGCTTCACGCAGCGGCGCGCTGTCGATCTGATGCGCGTCTCCGGCGCCCTGTGTCGCTGACCTTCGTAGGTCTCAGTCCGTTGCTCTGCGGACGCTCTTGGCCACGCCCATAATCCGCATTTCCCAGCGCTCCCAGCGCTTCCTTTCCATGCCTTCGTGCAACTTCCCGCAGAACTCCGTGAGGCCCGTACCGAACTCCGTGAGGCTCGTACAGACTTCGAGGCTCGTACGGACCTCCGTGAGGCTCCTGCCGATCTCCTTGAAGGTCCTGAAGAACCGGGGAACACGCCCATGTCCGTACGCACACGGGTCGCGCTCAGCGCTGCCCTGATCGCTCCACTGCTGCTGGCCGGCTGCGCCGGCACAACGGCATCCACCGCCGAGTCGAAAAACGTCGCCGACGTCAAGATTCCGGAAAAGGTGGATCCCGACACGACACTCACTATCGGGTCGCCCGAAATCCATGTCGCCCTGAAACTCTCCGGTGAGATAGACAAGCTGCCCTTCAAGGCGAAATGGGCCAATCTCAGTGGCGGACCCCAGTGCTCCGAGGCATTCAGGGCGCATTCACTGGACGTCTGCTCAGCTGCGGAAATCCCTTCGATTCACGCTCACTGGACGGGTCTCGATACGAAGCTGGTGGCCGCCGAATTCCGCAAGGACCCGATCGACCACCCTACGTACGAACTCGGCATCGCCCCCGGTGCCGATATCGACACCCTGAAGGACCTGCGCGGAAAGAAGATCGCCTACAGCCCCGGGCAGGCCCAGGGCGCCCTCGTCCTGCGCATCCTCGCCAAGGCCGGGCTGACCAAGGAGGACGTGGAACTCGTCGAGCTGCCCAGCACCGGCGACGTGTATCCGACCGCTCTCGGCAGCCGCCAGGTCGATGCCGCCCCGCTCGGCAGCGTCAACATCAAGCGCTATCCCGCGAAGTACGGCAAGGACGGCGCAAAGACCATTCCGCACGGACTTCGCGACGATCCCGGCCATCTGTGGGTGCCCACGGAGGCAGTGAGCGATCCCGAAAAGGCGGCCGCGATACGGGAGTTCGTCAAGTTCTGGGCGCGCGCACAGGTATGGATCGACCAGCACCCGGACGAGTGGATCGAGGGCTACTACGTCAAGGACCAGGGACTGACGCGCGAGGACGGCGAGTATCTCGTCAAGCAGAACGGGCACCCCGACATCCCCGCCGACTGGACCTCGGCCATCGAGCGCCAGCAGGGGACCATCGACCTGCTCGCGAAGGAGACCGGCAAGGAGACCTTCGACGCGGAGACGCTCTTCGACCGGCGCTACGAGTCCGTCGCGGCCGACGCCATCAAGTCCGATGCGGAGGACGGCTCATGAGCGCTCACGCACCCACTCTGACGAAGACCCCCGTGACGGCCGCGGAGGCCGCGTCCACCGCCGCCGCTCCCGGTGGTCCGCGCCGCCGCCGTCTCGGCCCTGGCCGGCCGATCCGCTACGGCTGGGCGCTCGGCCCCGCGCTGCTGCTCGCCGTCTGGACGGCCGGCTCCGCGTCCGGGCTCATCGACCCGCGCAACCTCTCCGCGCCCTGGACCGTGGTCTCCACGGCCGGGGACCTCATCGCCGACGGACGCCTCCAGTCGAACCTCGCCACCTCCGCGCAACGCGCCCTGCTCGGGCTGCTGTTCGGCGTCGCCGCCGGGCTCGCCCTGGCCGTCGTCTCCGGGCTCAGCCGGCTCGGCGAAGGCGTCATCGACGGTCCCGTGCAGATCAAGAGGGCCATCCCGTCGCTCGCCCTCATCCCGCTGCTGATCCTCTGGTTCGGCATCGGCGAGTCGATGAAGGTCATCACCATCGCTCTCGGAGTGTTCGTGCCCATCTACATCCACACCCACAACGGGCTGCGCACCATCGACAACCGCTACGCCGAACTTGCCGAGACGGTGCGCCTCAGCCGCCCGCAGTTCCTGCGCCACGTCGTCCTCCCGGGCGCCCTGCCGGGCTTCCTGCTCGGCATGCGGTTCGCGGTCACCGCCGCCTGGCTGGCGCTCGTCGTCGTCGAGCAGGTCAACGCCACCAGCGGCATCGGCTACATGATGGAACTCGCCCGCACCTACGGGCAGACCGACATCATCATCGTCGGCCTCGTCGTCTACGGCCTCCTCGGCCTGGTCTCGGACGGACTCGTCCGGCTCGTGGAGAGGAGGGCCCTGTCATGGCGGCGCACACTGGCGGGCTGAGCACCGGCACGGCCCCGGGCGCGAAGAACACCGGCTCGGGCTCGGGCGTGGGGCTCACCACCGGTACGGCCGGGGGAGTGGTTCGTATCGCCGGTCTCGTACGCGCCTTCGGTGACCGAAAGGTCCTCGACGGCCTCGAACTCTCCATTGCCGCAGGCGAGTTCGTCGCCCTGCTGGGCCGTAGCGGCTCGGGCAAGTCCACGCTGCTGCGTGCCCTGGGCGGGCTCGACCACGAGGTCACCGGCACCGGCGAGATCATCGCCCCGGCCGAGGTCTCCGTCGTCTTCCAGGACGCCCGGCTGCTGCCGTGGAAACGCGTCCTCGACAACGTGGTGCTGGGACTGACCGGCCCCGACGCCCTCGACCGCGGACGCGCGGCACTCGCCGAGGTGGGCCTCCAAGGCCGCGAGAAGGCCTGGCCCGTGGAGCTCTCCGGCGGCGAACAGCAGCGCGTCTCGCTCGCCCGCTCCCTGGTCCGCGAACCCGAACTGCTCCTGGCGGACGAGCCGTTCGGCGCCCTCGACGCGCTCACCCGCATCCGTATGCACACCCTGCTCAGGCGACTGTGCGAACGGCACCGACCCGCCGTACTGCTCGTCACGCACGACGTCGACGAGGCCATCGTCCTCGCCGACCGGGTCGTCGTCCTGGACGAGGGCCGCATCGCCGCCGACGTTCCCGTCGGGCCGGCCGTGGCGCGCCGCCACGGCAGCCCGGAGTACGCGGCGCTGCGCGACGAACTGCTGGCGCGGCTGGGGGTCGACCCGGTGGCCGAGGAGAGCGGGCATGAGCCGCCGTCACCTTCTCGGCCGTGAGCGGCCGAGCTTGTGTGCCCGGTCGTTCACACCTTGTCGCGCTCCCGACTGCCCCCTACGACAGGGCGGTCACGGGTCGCATCTCCCGCTTTCCGGCTAGGCCGGTGGCGGGACGGGCATGGTGACGAATGCCCACGCCGAGCGTGCGCGGTCGCGCACGTTGACCCCGGCGACGTGGTCGGTAGGCCCAGCGAGGCCGCACCGACGACAGCGGAAGTTGTCCCGGTCGGGCCGGTTGGCCCGCTCGGTGTGTCCGCAGCGCGGGCAGCGCTGCGAGGTGTAGGCCGCATCCACCTCGAGGAAGGGCACCCCGTCCCTTTGGGCCTTGTAGGCGAGGTGCCGTCCGAGCTGGTGGAACGGCCATGAGGAGAGCGTGGCCCGCTGGTCGCGGTGTAGCCGTACCCGCTCACGGATCCCATCGAGTTGCTCGATGGCGATACCGCGACCGGTGCGTTGTGCGACGGACACGATCTCCTTGCTGATCCGGTGGTTCACATGGGTGGCATGACGCTGCTCCTTGCGTGAGCGGCTGGCCAGGCGCCTCCTGGCCGATCGGGTGTTCTTCTTTTGCAGTTCGGTGCGTTTGCGCGCCTGCCAGCGCCGGTACCGGTTCAGGCGCCGTCCCTGGTGGTTGGTGCCGTCGGAGGTGGTGGCGAGGTTGACGATGCCCCTGTCGACCCCGATCCAGTCGGCCGGCACGTAAACTTGCGGATCCGGGATGTCGCAGGTGGCGATCAGGAACCACTTTCCGCCCCGGCACACGAGATCACTCTCGCCCTTGCGGTACTGGTGGAGGGTCTTGAGGTGGTCGGGCGAGCCGGTGTAACGGATCCCTTTCATCCGCCCGTCCACGGTCCAGATGGAGACGGTCCGCGCGTCGTACTGCCATGACAGACAGCGGTCGTCGAACGGCTGGGCCGCTTCCGGGCGGAAGGCTATCGGGGTGCTGATTGCCTTGCGGTACCGCTTGGAGGTGGATGGGCCCAGATTCCCGGCGCGTAGATTGGCCTTCAGGGTCGTGTAGGCGTCGACGACTTTCTTTACCGCCCGCACGGCCGGCTGCGCGGACAGCCCGAAGGTGGCCTTCAGGTCCGCGTACACCGCTTTCTGCAGGCCGTTGCGGTCCTTCAGGTCGTGGGCGAAGGCGACGGCGGAGGCGTGGGTGGCGGCCCGGTTGCAGGCACGCAGGGTCGCCTCCAGCGCCGACGCCTGCAGGGGCGTCGGCAGCAGCTTCACCTGAACCACCAGCTTCACAACCCGGACCGTAGTACGACACCCGCACACACGACCGCCATTCACCCGGCGATCACCACCACGAGTGACCCAGAGGAAAGCTGTTGACATTCCTGGCTTCGCCGGGCAGCCGTGCGGGCGCTCCGCGCCCGGGAGCCCGGAGCATGCTCGAGGTCTGCTGCTGCGCCGGCTCGCCGGGCCCGCTCAGCTCCGGGGCTTCAGGATCTCCGACAGCTCGTACCGGACCGGCTCCTCCAACTGCGCATACGTGCAGCTCTCGGGGGTCCGGTCCGGGCGCCAGCGGCGGAACCGCGCCGTGTGCCGGAAGCGGGCCCCGGCCTCCATGTGGTCGTACGCGACCTCGCACACCCGCTCCGGCCGCAGCGGCACCCACGACAGGTCCTTCTTGCCGGACCAGCGGCTGGGGGCGCCCGGCAGCCGGGCCGTCTCGTGCGCGGCCTCCTCCGTCCAGGCCGCCCACGGATGGCCTTCCGGCGACTCCATACGCAGCGGCTGGAGCTCCTCGACCAGCTCCGCGCGCCGCTTCATCGAGAAGGCGGCGCTGACCCCGACGTGCTGGAGGGCGCCCTTGTCGTCGTAGAGCCCGAGCAACAGCGAACCGACCACCGGGCCGCTCTTGTGGAAGCGGTATCCCGCGACCACGCAGTCCGCCGTCCGCTCGTGCTTGATCTTGAACATCAGGCGTTCGTCGGGGCGGTAGCGCAGATCCAGGGGCTTGGCGATGACCCCGTCGAGGCCCGCGCCCTCGAATTCCTCGAACCACTGCTTTGCGACCTCGATGTCCGTGGTCGCCGGGGCGAGGTGGACGGGCGCCGTGACGCCGGAGAGCGCTCCCACCAGGCGTTCCCGGCGCTCGACCAGCCCGGTGTCCAGCAGCGACTCGTCGTCGACCGCCAGCAGGTCGAAGGCCACGAACGACGCCGGATTCCGCTCCGCGAGCGTCCGGACACGCGACTGCGCGGGATGAATCCGCTCCGTGAGCGCGTCGAAGTCCAGGTGGTCGCCCAGGGCGATCACGATCTCGCCGTCCATCACGCAGCGCTGCGGCAGCCGGTCCCGCATGGCCTCCACCAGCTCGGGAAAGTAGCGGGTCAGCGGCTTGCCCGTACGGCTGTCCAGCTCGATCTCGTCCCCGTCACGGAAGACGATCGCACGGAACCCGTCCCACTTCGCCTCGTAGTGCATGCCAGGAGGGATCTTCGCCACGGACTTGGCGAGCATCGGAAGGACGGGGCGCTTCACCGGCAGGTCCATGGTTCGATTCTGCGGCGTGCGGGGCCGTTGCGCCCGGTTTTCTTCGGTCCGCGCTGAATAGAGGTGTGTCCTTCCAGGGCGGATGCGTATGCGGGGCATGCCCCGGAGGCCTACCGTGGCTCCCATGGGTGATGCGGTGGAGCTCGAGGTGGGGCAGCGGACGCTGCGCCTGTCCAGCCCGGGCAAGATCTACTTCCCTGAGCGCGGCTTCACCAAGCTGGACCTGGCGCGGTACTACATCGCCGTCGCCGACGGCATCCTGCGCGCGCTGCGCGACCGCCCCACCACCCTGGAGCGCTATCCCGACGGCGTGACCGGCGAGTCCTTCTTCCAGAAACGCGCTCCCAAGAACCTCCCCGACTGGATCCCCACCAGCCGTATCGCCTTCCCCAGTGGACGGTACGCCGACGAGATCTGCCCGACGGAACCCGCCGCCGTCGTGTGGGCGGCCCAGCTCGGCACCATCACCTTCCACCCGTGGCCGGTGCGGCGCGACGACACCGACCGTCCCGACGAGCTCCGCCTCGACCTCGACCCGCAGCCCGGCACCGACTACGCCGACGCCGTCCGCGCCGCCCACGAACTACGCGCCGTCCTCGACGAGTTCGGTCTGCGCGGCTGGCCGAAGACCTCCGGCGGACGGGGACTGCACGTGTTCGTGCCGATCGAGCCGCGCTGGACGTTCACCGAGGTGCGCCGCGCCGCCATCGCCTGCGGCCGCGAGCTCGAGCGGCGCATGCCCGGCCGGGTGACGACGGCCTGGTGGAAGGAGGAACGCGGCGAACGCATCTTCCTCGACTACAACCAGACCGCGCGCGACCGGACCATCGCGAGCGCGTACTCGGTCCGCCCCCGCCCGAACGCGCCCGTCTCCGCACCCCTGCGCTGGGACGAGATCGACGACGCCGTGCCGCAGGACTTCGACCTGGCCACGATGCCGGGGCGCTTCGCCGAAGTCGGGGATGTGCACGCGGACATGGACGACCACGCGTACCGCCTCGACGGACTGCTGGAACTCGCCGACCGCATGGAGCGCGAACAAGGCCTCGGCGACATGCCGTACCCGCCGGACCACCCCAAGGTGCCGGGCGAGCCGAAGCGCGTGCAGCCGAGCCGGGCCCGACGGGATGACGCATCCTCGTAAGACCGACCGGCACATGGGGGCGGCGGCTGTCAGTGGGAGCCGACGGACATGGAGACCGTGGGCCGCCTCGCCAAACTCACGGATCCGTACGGCGCGCGCTTCGCCGTGATCAAGAGCACGCATGCGCAGGGCTGAGCGGGCACCGGAAGGCTGAGCGAGGGCCAGGGAGGTGGGTTGCGGCGGACGTGTCGCAGAAGCGGCCCGGCGCGCCGTCGTGCGGGGCACCCTGGGCTGAGCCAGGATCACAATCGCCGGGCCCCGCGCCTCACGGACCTGTGTCACTGCCGGGGACCCTATGCCACTGCCCGGGACCGAGGCGCGTTGATGAATCGTTGATCGCTTGTTTTGCCGTGCCCGGCACGATCGCCGGCATGTACATCGACATCAGCCAACAGGACCTCGCCTGGCAGGAGCAGGCGCTGTGCGCGCAGACCGGGGGCGACTTCTTCTTTCCCGAACCCGGGAGTTCCGTACGCGAGGCGAAACGCATCTGCCGTCTGTGCGAGACCCGCGCCGTCTGTCTTGAGTACGCGCTCGACAACGACGAACGGTTCGGTGTCTGGGGCGGCCTCTCCGAGAAGGAGCGGCAGCGTCTGCGCCGCATCAGAGGCGACTGAAGGCGAGTCGAACGACCCGGCCCGACACCGCGTCGGCCGGGTCATCCGCACTGCCGCCATGCTCACCGGCGGGGCCGCCCGACGGCGTCAGCCAGCGGCGCGTGCCGCCATCCGGGCCTTGCGGGCCGCGAGCTTCTCGTCGAACTTCCGGGCCTCGCTGTCCAGCCCGTCCATGTACAGACCGAGCTCCTCCTGGGCGCGGGCGCCCTCGGGGCCGAGGCCGTCGATCTCCATGAACTTCAGGAAGCGCAGCACGGGCTGCAGTACGTCGTCGTGGTGGATGCGGAGGTTGTACACCTCACCGATCGCCATCTGCGCGGCGGCGCGCTCGAAGCCGGGCATGCCGTGGCCGGGCATACGGAAGTTGACCACGACGTCCCGCACCGCCTCCATCGTCAGGTCCGGGGCGAGCTCGAAGGCGGCCTTCAGCAGGTTGCGGTAGAAGACCATGTGCAGGTTCTCGTCGGTGGCGATGCGCGCCAGCATCCGGTCGCAGACCGGGTCGCCGGACTGGTGGCCGGTGTTGCGGTGCGAGATACGCGTGGCCAGCTCCTGGAAGGCGACGTACGCGACGGAGTGCAGCATCGAGTGACGGTTGTCGGACTCGAAGCCCTCGCTCATGTGCGCCATGCGGAACTGCTCGAGCTTGTCGGGGTCGACGGCGCGCGAGGTGAGCAGATAGTCGCGCATCACGATGCCGTGCCGGCCCTCCTCGGCGGTCCAGCGGTGCACCCAGGTCCCCCAGGCGCCGTCCCGGCCGAAGAGCGAAGCGATCTCGTGGTGGTAGCTGGGCAGGTTGTCCTCGGTCAGGAGGTTGACGACCAGGGCGATGCGGCCGATTTCGGTGACCTTCGACTGGTCCTTCTCCCAGGCCTGTCCGTCCTCGAAGAAGCCGGGGAAGTTCCGGCCGTCCGACCAGGGCACGTACTCGTGCGGCATCCAGTCCTTGGCCACATGCAGATGGCGGTTGAGTTCCTTCTCCACCACTTCCTCCAGGGCGTACAGCAACCGGGCGTCGGTCCAGGTGTCCGGGCTGCCGAGATGCGGAGTGGTGATCGTCACGAGGTCTCCAGGGGACGGGAGTGCTTGCGGGGACGCTACCTACGGCTTCGTAGGCTACGAAACCGTAGGTTACGTATCCGTAGGTTAAGCGCTCCGTAAAGAGGGTCCGCCACCGGGGGTACCGAACAGGCCATTTGGGTGCCCCGACTTTGGCCGTAGGTAGCGAGCACAGGCCTCACGAGTCCCTCAGCTCCTCAGCGGTACAGCTCACGAAGCCGTACCGAGAGACATGTCACACAGCCCTCGAGCTTCTCGAACTCGCTGATGTCGACCAGGACCGGTTCGTATCCCAGATCCGCGAACAGCTCCGCGGTCTTCGGTGCGCTCGCGGCCATCAGCAGCTTCCCGCCGCCGAGGAGCACCACATGCGCCCCCGACTCCTCCGGGACCGGCAGGAATCGCGGAAACAGCGAGGGGTTGTCCACGAGCGGCTCGTGACCGATGACCGTGCCGTCGGGCAGCGCCGTCACCGCCGACTTGAGATGGAGCACCTTGCTCACGGGTACGGCTACCACGCGCGCTCCGAGCGGCTCGAAGACCGACCGCAACTGCTGCACTCCGGCCGCGTTGGTACGCCCGCCGCGTCCCACGTACACGGTTTCGCCGATCTTGAGGATGTCACCGCCTTCCAGAGTGCCCGGCTCCCACACCCAGTTCACCGAGCAGCCGAGCCGCGCCACCGCCTCCTCCACACCGGCCGTCTCCGCCCGGCGCGACTCGGCGCCCGGGCGGGTGATCAGTGCGACGTTGCGGAAGACGACCACAGCGTCCTCGACGAAGACCGAGTCGGGACAGTCGTCGGCGGGCTCCACCTCGAGGGTCTCCCAGCCGTGCGTCCGCAGGGCCTCGGTGTACGCCTCCCACTGCTCGACCGCGAGCCCGGCGTCGACCGGTTGGCGCTCGACATGGGTGACGAGCCCTTCGGCGAGGCGGGAGCTGGGGCGGCGGACGAGGGCCTTCTGGCTGGGCACGTGCTCTTCTCCGTCTCGGATGGGCGCGCCGGGGCCCGACCGGGCTCGGGCGGGACCCGACGCGGGTGCTGTCCGGCCACATCATGCAACTGCCCGCCCGATCGACGACAGTCCCCGTCCGCCGCTGGGGTGGCGACGACTGACGGCCTCACCTGTGGTTCTGACCGGCCACACCGCGATCCGGCCGTCAGCGGGCGACGTGACGGCGGCCGGTCGACGGCGTGCGCCGGAGATGGGGTAGCGGATGGTCCTGACAGCCCGACCCCGACCCCCGATACTCAAACCGGCAACAACGCCCACGAGTTGGAGGGTCAGGATGAGGCGCACGGGTACTGGTGTCCGAAAGGCGTGTGTGGTGTCGGGGTGCGTGGCCGCGCTGGCCGTCGGGCCCTCCAGCGCGCTCGCGACCCCCGGCAGCGGGGTCTCCGGCACGATCCTCGCCACCGGCACCTCGGAGGGCACCCTGAAGGTCAAGGCTCCCAGAGGGCAGGCGGACGTGGTCGTCCGCACCATCACCATCGAGCCGGGCGGCTCCACCGGATGGCACTACCACGCCGGCCAGCTCATCGCCGTCGTCAAGGCCGGCACCCTCACCCGCACGATGGACGACTGCTCCGTCGAGTCCACCTCCGCCGGGAGCGCTTTCATCGAACCGTCCGGTCCGGGCCATGTGCACATCGGACGCAATCTCGGTACGGAACCGGTCGTCCTCTACGTCACCTACCTGCTCCCCAAGGGCAGCCCGCTCTCGATCGACGCGGACGCGCCGGAGTGCGCGACGGCGCAGGCGCGGTGACATGCAGTGACCTCGAACTGAGGTCACTGCACTCGGCGCCGTCGACGCACTCGACGACCGTGCCGTCCTGAGTCGTCGGCTTAGACCGACCGGCAATCGGAGGGAGGGGTCCAATTGCCGGTCGGTGTTACCCGACGGCCTCTTCTGCTGTGATCTCCCGCAGTTCGCCGTCCAGCAGCAGGCGGCGGGTGATGCCGATCGACTCCAGGAACGGCAGGTCGTGACTGGCCACGATCAGCGCTCCCTCGTACGACTCCAGGGCCGTCGTCAGCTGCCGGACGCTCGCCATGTCCAGGTTGTTCGTGGGCTCGTCGAGCATGAGCAGCTGTGGTGCGGGCTCGGCCAGCATCAGTGCGGCCAGTGCCGCCCGGAAGCGCTCTCCGCCAGAGAGCGTCGCCGCCCGCTGGTCGGCCCGCGCCCCCTTGAACAGGAAGCGGGCCAGACGTGCCCTGATCCGGTTGTTGGTGGCCTCGGGTGCGAAGCGCGCCACGTTCTCGGCGACGGTGAGCTCCTCGTCGAGCACGTCGAGCCGCTGCGGCAGAAAGCGCAGCGGCACGTGCGCCCTCGCGTCGCCCGACACCGGCTCCAGCTCTCCGGCGATCGTCCGCAGCAGGGTCGTCTTCCCCGCCCCGTTCCTGCCGATCAAGGCGACCCGCTCCGGGCCCCGCAGCTCGAACTCGCCGCCCACCCGCGCGCCGTACTTCAGCTCCAGCTCGCGCAGCGTCAGTACGGTGCGACCGGGCGGGACCGCGGTGTACGGCAGCTCGACGCGGATCTCGTCGTCGTCCCGCACCGCGTCCACCGCCTCGTCGAGACGCTCCTTCGCCTCGGCGAGCCGCTCTTCGTGCATGATGCGGTGCTTCCCGGCCGACTCCTGGGCGGCCCTTTTGCGCGCGCCCATGACGATCTTGGGTTCGCGTTTCTGGTCCCACATCTTCTGTCCGTACCGTTTGCGGCGAGCCAACTTGACCTGGGCGTCGGCGAGCTCACGCTTCTGACGGCGCAGATCGGTCTCGGCGGCGCGCACCATGCGTTCGGCCGCTTCCTGCTCGACGGAGAGCGCTCTCTCGTAGGCGGAGTACGGCCCTCCGTACCAGGTGATCTCGCCCGCATGCAGATCGGCGATCTGGTCGACCAGTTCGAGGAGTTCACGGTCGTGGCTGACCACGACCATGACCCCCGACCAGGCCGCCACCGTGTCGTGGAGCCGCCTGCGCGCCCACAGGTCGAGATTGTTGGTGGGCTCGTCGAGAAGCAGCACGTCGGGACGGCGCAGCAGCAGTGCGGCCAGCCGCAGCAGCACCGACTCGCCGCCGGAGACCTCGCCGATGGTCCGGTCGAGGCCGATGTGGCCGAGCCCGAGCCCGTCGAGGGTCGCGACGGCGCGCTCCTCGACGTCCCAGTCGTCGCCGACGGCCGTGAAGTGCTCCTCCCGTACGTCGCCCGCCTCGATGGCGTGCAGAGCGGCACGCGTGCCGGCGATTCCCAGGACCTCGTCGACGCGCAGTCCGGTGTCGAGCGTGACGTTCTGCGGGAGGTAGCCGACCTCTCCGGCCACGCGGATCGTGCCGTCCGTCGGGGTGAGTTCGCCCGCGATCAGCTTCAGCAGCGTTGATTTCCCGGACCCGTTGAGCCCGATGAGGCCGGTCCTGCCGGGCCCGAAGGCGACCTGCAGATCGTCGAAGACGCCGGTCCCGTCCGGCCAGCCGAAGGACAGGGACGTGCAGGTGATGGATGTGGGGGATGAGGACATACGGGCCTCCGCGGTTGCTGGGAGCGGTGACCGGGCAGCGCGATCGTCGTGACCGGAGGAATACGGTCAGTCGCGAACGCGGCCCCGTGTCACTGGCACATGGGGTGAGGGGCAACGCGTTCGGGACACCGCCGGGCGACGACGGCGGGATGATCAACCTGGAGGCGGAAGCCCGTCAGGCGCAAGCCGGAGGGCTCGAGGCCGGACGGCGGGGAGAAGAGTCCCGCGCCGGAGGACGGCTCGTACGCCGAGGTCGCACGCTGCGCACACAGCAACACAGGGGCTGTGTGACACGGTGTCCCAAGACCTCAGACGAGCAACGTCCTTCTCCAATCGACGGCAACAGGGCGCTTCAAAACGTACGAGACCGCTGTATCGGCGTCAAATGTATTTACCGACGACCGCACGCTACGGCCCTCGGACGACTGTTTCAGCAGGCGCCGCCCATCAGCTCGGCAAGGCCGTGGTCCAGGTCGAGATGGAGGTGCTCCTTGCCCAGGGGGACGAGCGCGACGGTGCGCGCAAGGAAGCGGCGCAGTTCTCCCGTGCGGACATGGACCACCGCGATGCCCTCCCGGGCGTGGAACTCCAGGACCGTGCGGTCGTAGCCGTACGGCCGCAACTTCACGTCGCCCTCGCCCACCGGGGACTCCGTGCCGGTGCTGAGCAGCTCGCGTGCGAACGTCCAGCAGACCTCGACACCTTCCAGGGTCGCCGGTGCCGGGAAGGTGATGCGCACGGCGAAGGGATCACGCCGGTCGTAGTGCAGGGTGGCGGGGATGGTGAGCATCCGCGGCACGGCCGCGACGAGGCGGGCCTCTACGGCTTGTTCGATGACGATGGACAACGCCTGCTCCCTTGTGACGGCTGATCGAAGGCTGGGCTGATGGCGCCGGACTCTTGAATAGACGGCAGAACGAGCGAATGCGTGCATGCCCCGGGCGAGTGACCTCTGTCACCTGCTTTCAATCCCTGCTGCCCATCGCGGTGACAGACGTCACGGAGACCCGTGTGGCGTCGGCATGCCTGGTTCGGCTCAGAGTCAGGGACCTGAGGCGGTCGTGGACGGTGCTCCACGCGCGCGTACCCCTCCGGACGAGGGTTGACCTGGACGGCCCCATGGCCGACGTCCGGGCTGGGACCATCTGCGGTGCGGTGGTGCGGAACTCATGCTTGCCTGATTCGGGGGCCGTTGTCACAGAGTGAGGAGCACGACCATGCCACGCGGCTCTAACCCCAAACGGGAACGCCAGTACGAGCACATCAAGGAGAGCCAGCTCGAGCGCGGTGAGAGCAAGAAGCGCGCCGAGGAGATCGCCGCGAGGACGGTGAACAAGGAGCGGGCGCGACAGGGCGAGTCGAAGACCGCGAGCCGCACCTCGGTCGACGACATGTCGTCCGGCCGCCGCGGCGGCCTCCGCTCCGGTCAGGGATCGCAGGGTCCGACGTACGACCAGCTGTACGAAGAGGCCAAGAGCCGCAACATCCAAGGCCGTTCTAAGATGAACAAGGACCAGCTGTCCCGCGCCCTGGGCCGTTGACCGCGCCCACGGAGGGCCGGGACGGCGCCCCCGCCCCGGCCCACTGCTCGTCAGTCGGGCAACTGCTGCCGGTGGGCGGCCGGCTCGGGCGCCGTCTTCGTCGCAATGAACGTGAGAACAGTGAGCATCCCTGGGGACTGGCCCACCACCGAAGCGCAAGCCCGGACGATCCAGGACGAGTTGCGGAGCCGCGTTGTGCTCGACGAGCCCGGGCCGGCGCCGGGCACCGGGCATGTCACGGGGGTCGACGTCGCGTACGACGACGAGCGGGACCTGGTGGCGGCCGCAGCCGTGGTCCTCGATGCGGCGACGCTGGAGGTCGTCGAGGAGGCGACCGCCGTCGGCCGGGTCTCCTTCCCGTACGTCCCGGGGCTGCTCGCCTTCCGTGAGATCCCCACCGTGCTGGCCGCCCTCGACTCACTCCGTGCCGACCCCGGAACGGTCGTCTGCGACGGTTACGGCCGTGCCCATCCGCGCCGCTTCGGGCTCGCGAGCCACCTCGGCGTTCTCACCGGCCTGCCGTCGATCGGCGTCGCCAAGAACCCCTTCACTTTCTCGTACGAGGAGCCGGGAGCCCCGCGCGGCTCGTTTTCGCCGCTCGTCGAGGGGGACGAGGAGGTGGGCAGGGCGGTACGCACCCAGGGCGGCGTCAAGCCCGTCTTCGTCTCCGTGGGACACCGGGTCAGCCTGGACAACGCATGCGCCCACACGCTCCGCCTGACTCCGCGTTACCGCCTTCCGGAATCCACGCGGCGGGCGGACGCCCTGTGCCGCCGGGCACTGCGTGAGGCGACCGTGCGAGGGCTCCCCGAGTAGCCACCCGGGAACTCCTGTCCGGGGAGTTCCCGCTCAACCACCGGGGAACTCCCTGAGTATGGAGCCTCCTTGGGCGGTCGGCTCCTGGGTAGTCGACCCCCTCGAGAGCTGCGTCGGCTGAGTATCCGTACGGATGTCCCTTGCGCATCCGTACGGATCTCCGGTGGCGCCGCGGTCGGCAGGCTGTTCCGCATGACTTCGCACCGCGCCCCGAAGGCCGCCGCCGCACCTCTCCACCCGCTCGAGCGCACCGTGACCGCCGCCCTGGTCCTCGCCGTGATCGCCGGACTCGCCTGGATCGGCGGGATGATCTACACGCTCATATCGTGGTGATGCCGGGAGTGAGCCCGGGAGGCCGACTCACATCTCTGCCGCCACCCGGAACGTGATCCCCGCCGTGCGCAGACGCTCCATGAGGGCGTCGCCCATCGCGACCGCGGTCGTGACCTGGCCCGACGTCTCGGGCAGGTCGTCGAGCGCGAGCGACAGCGCCGACTCGGCGAACATCTTCGCCGTCTCGCCGTAGCCGGGATCGCCGCCCGCGACCTCGGTGAACACCCGTCGGCCCCCGCCCTCGCCCACGAACCGCACCGAGAACCAGCTCCGCGCGCGCCGCTGCTCGTCCGGACCCTCACCCGGCCTGAGACGGCTCGACAGCCAGCGCCGGGCGGGCGGCAGCTGGGCCGACGCATACAGCGCACCCGCCGCGGCCACGCCGCCCACGGCGAACGGCAGCCGCTTGACGGCCGCGTAGTGCCGGTAGCGGAAGTCCGGCCCGTACCGCTCGAGGGCGCGAGCCGAGCGCTGGACGATCTGCGGATCGATCGTCGGCAGCGGCAGCGCCCAGGCGGCCACCTCCTTGGCGTACCGCGGCGGGCTCACCGGCGCGTACGCCCGACGGCCCAGCAGGCGCGGCTCGTGTCGGCGCCGGTCGCGCGCGGCCGCCAGCATCTGCGGACCGCGCGAGAACTGGTTCAGGGCGGACGCGAACGTGCCGCCCGAGAACATCGCGTCGGACCGCACGAAGCCGTCGATGCGCAGCGGCACGCCCTCTGGCAGCTGCAGCACCGTGAAGTACGCGCCCAGGTCGTGCGGTACCGAGTCGAACCCGCACGCGTGCACCAGCCTGGCGCCGGTCTCACGCGCGCGTGCGTCGTGCCTGACGTAGGTGAGATCCACGAACTCGGGCTCACCCGCGAGGTCGGCGTAGTCGGTACCGGCGTCGGCGCAGGCGGCGACCAGGTCCTGCCCGTACCTGAGATACGGGCCGACTGTCGTGGCCACCACGCGCGCGTGCTCCGCCATCTCGCGCAGCGACGCCGGGTCGGCCACGTCGGCCCGGAGCAGGGCGGGTTCCGGACGCCCCGGCGCGAGGGCGGCGAGCCGTTCGCGCAGCTGCTCCAGCTTCGTCGTGCTGCGGCCCGCGATCGCCCAGCGCATCCCGTCGGGCGCATGGACGGCCAGATACTCCGCCGTCAGCCGCCCCACGAACCCGGTCGCGCCGAACAGCACGACGTCAACCGCGCGATCGGACCTCTTCTGCCTGCTCATGGCACCCCTCAGCCGTGCGTCCGGGCCGTTGTCGGTGGCCGAGGCTAGCGTGAGAGCACATGAGCTGACCCAGCACCCCGCTGACTCAGCACCCCGGAAGGTGGGACCGTGGCGGTTTCGAAGAGCGCGCTGAAGACATGGCAGAGCGTGCACGGGTTCGCGCTCGGCCTGCCGGGTGCCGTCGAGGACTTCCCCTGGGGCGACACCGTCGCGAAGGTCAACAAGAAGGTGTTCGTCTTCCTCGGCGTCGACGACGGCAGCTATCCGCTGGGCATCACCGTCAAGCTGAAGGACGAAGAGACCCACGCGCACGCGCTGGCCGCTCCGGGCGCGGAGCCCGCCGGGTACGGCCTGGGCAGACACGGCTGGGTGAACATACCCCTGGAGCCGAAGGGCGCGCCGAACGCGGAGCTGCTGTGCGAATGGGCCGAGGAGAGCTACCGCGCCATCGCCCCGAAACGGCTGATCGCGGAGCTGGACGCCGGCCGCTGAGGCGGTAGCCGCACCCTCCACCGGCCCGCGACCCCAAGAAACTGCTGGTCCTGCCAGCCGCCGCTGAACTGCGACTGGCGGGCGCGGAACGGCCTCCGGGACGCAGCTTGCCCCGGGCCCGGTGGCCGCGCCGCTCATGCGCTGGACGCCTGTGGACCCCACAATTGGCTAAGCGCTTGCTCGCCCAAGGTCTTGTGGGGAGTGGAACGCGTTCTTAACATCGCTGGTGTTACAGCAGTCATGTCACAGTGCTGGGGGCGCGATGGCGGAAGCACAGACCGCGGTGCAGGGTCCGCTCGCCGGCGTGCGCGTCGTGGAGCTGGCGGGCATCGGGCCGGGCCCGTTCGCCGCCATGCTCCTCGCCGACCTCGGCGCCGATGTCGTACGCGTCGACCGCCCCGGAGGCGGCGGACTCGTGATCGACCCCGAGTACGACATCACCAACCGCAACAAGCGCTCCGTACTGATCGACCTCAAGGCGGACAACGGACCCGCCCGCGTCCTCGACCTGGTAGAGCGCGCGGACATCCTCATCGAGGGCTACCGGCCGGGCGTCGCCGAGCGCCTCGGTATCGGCCCGGACGCCTGCCGGGCCCGCAATCCGCGGCTCGTCTACGGACGGATGACGGGCTGGGGCCAGGACGGCCCGCTCTCCCAGCGCGCCGGGCACGACATCGCGTACATCGCACTCACCGGCACCCTCGGCATGATCGGCAAGCCCGGCGAACCGCCCGCCGTTCCCGTGAACCTGGTCGGCGACTTCGCGGGCGGCTCCCTCTACCTCGTCGTCGGCGTCCTTGCGGCGCTCCAGCACGCCCGTGCGACCGGCGCCGGACAGGTCGTGGACGCCGCGATCGTCGACGGCGCCTCGCATCTCGCCGCGATGATCCACGCCATGCTGGCGGCGGGCAGCTGGCAGGACCGCCGCGGCGCGAACCTGCTGGACGGCGGCTGCCCCTTCTACGGCTGCTACGAGACGGCGGACGGCCAGTACATGGCGGTCGGCGCCCTCGAGCAGCAGTTCTACGACGAGTTCGTCGAGCTCCTCGGCATCCGCGATGAGACTCCGGCCCGCTGGGACCTGGCGCGCTGGGGCGAGCTGCGCGAGGCCGTCGCCGCCCGCTTCAAGACCCGCACGCGCGACGAGTGGACCGCGGTCTTCGAGAACTCGGACGCATGCGTGGCACCCGTGCTCTCGCTGCGCGAGGCACCGGCCCATCCCCATCTCGCCGCGCGCGGCACGTTCACCGACCACGGCGGCATCACCCAGCCCGCGCCCGCGCCCCGCTTCTCCGGCACGCCCACCACCGTGCGCAGCGGCCCCGCGCAGCCGGGCGCCGACACCGCGGACGTGGCCCGCGACTGGGACGTTCCGAACCTGATCCCGAACAGCTCCACCCCGACGCCGGGCGCCCCGAACCCGACACAGCACACCCCGAAGGACGGCGACTGACCGATGACCACCGAAGCGTATGTCTACGACGCGATCCGCACCCCGCGCGGGCGCGGCAAGGCGGGCGGCGCCCTGCACGGCACCAAGCCCATCGACCTCGTGGTCGGTCTGATCCACGAGATCCGCGCCCGATTCCCCGACCTGGACCCCGCCGCGATCGACGACATCGTGCTCGGAGTCGTCAGCCCGGTCGGCGACCAGGGCTCCGACATCGCGCGCACCGCCGCCATCGCCGCGGGCCTGCCCGACACGGTCGCCGGCGTCCAGGAGAACCGCTTCTGTGCCTCGGGCCTGGAGGCCGTCAACCTGGCGGCGGCCAAGGTGCGTTCGGGCTGGGAGGACCTCGTGCTCGCGGGCGGCGTCGAGTCGATGTCGCGCGTGCCGATGGCCTCGGACGGCGGCGCCTGGTTCAACGACCCGATGACCAACCTGGCCGTCAACTTCGTACCGCAGGGCATCGGCGCCGACCTCATCGCCACGATCGAGGGATTCTCGCGGCGCGACGTCGACGAGTACGCGGCGCTGTCGCAGGAGCGCGCAGCGGCCGCCTGGAAGGACGGCCGGTTCGACAGGTCCGTCGTGCCCGTCCGCGACCGCAGCGGCCTCGTCGTCCTCGACCACGACGAGCACCTGCGCCCCGGGACCACCGCCGACTCGCTCGCCAAGCTCAAGGCGTCGTTTGCCGACATCGGCGACCTGGGCGGCTTCGACGCCGTGGCGCTGCAGAAGTACCACTGGGTCGAGAAGATCGACCACGTGCACCACGCGGGCAACTCGTCCGGCATCGTCGACGGTGCCTCGCTGGTCGCCATCGGCTCGAAGGAGGCCGGAGAGCGCTACGGCCTGCGCCCGCGCGCCCGTATCGTCTCGGCCGCCGTCTCCGGCTCCGAGCCCACCATCATGCTCACCGGGCCCGCTCCCGCGACCCGCAAGGCCCTCGCCAAGGCCGGGCTGACCATCGACGACATCGACCTCGTCGAGATCAACGAGGCGTTCGCGGCCGTCGTGCTGCGCTTCGTGAAGGACATGGGCCTGTCCCTGGACAAGGTCAACGTCAACGGCGGCGCGATCGCGCTCGGCCATCCGCTGGGCGCCACCGGCGCGATGATCCTCGGCACCCTCGTCGACGAACTCGAGCGCCAGGACAAGCGCTACGGCCTCGCCACGCTCTGCGTGGGCGGCGGCATGGGCATCGCCACGATCGTCGAGCGCCTCTGACGTCCTGTCCCCACCCAGCCCCAGTCTTTCCGACTCTTACGGAGCACCGCAGATGAGCACCGAGCCCACCACCATCCGCTGGGAACAGGACGAGACCGGCGTCGTCACCCTCGTCCTCGACGATCCGAACCAGTCCGCGAACACCATGAACAAGGCCTTCCAGGCCTCCATCGCCGCGATCGCCGACCGCGCCGAGGCCGAGAAGGACTCCATCCGCGGCATCATCTACACGTCCGCCAAGAAGACGTTCTTCGCGGGCGGCGACCTCAAGGACATGATCCAGGCCGGCCCCGAGCAGGCCCAGCAGGTCTTCGAGATGAGCACCGGCATCAAGAACTCGCTGCGCCGCATCGAGACCCTGGGCAAGCCGGTCGTCGCGGCCATCAACGGCGCGGCGCTCGGCGGCGGTTACGAGATCGCGCTCGCCAGCCACCACCGGATCGCGCTGGACGCGCCCGGATCCAAGATCGGCCTCCCCGAGGTCACCCTGGGCCTGCTCCCCGGGGGCGGCGGCGTGACCCGCACCGTACGGCTGATGGGCATCGCGGACGCGCTGCTCAAGGTGCTGCTCCAGGGCACCCAGTACTCCCCGCGGCGTGCCCTGGAGAACGGCCTCGTCCACGAAGTGGCGTCCTCCCCCGAGGAGATGATCGCCAAGGCCCGCGCGTTCATCGACACCCACCCCGAGTCCCGGCAGCCCTGGGACGTTCCGGGCTACCGCATCCCCGGCGGTACCCCCTCGAACCCCAAGTTCGCCGCCAACCTCCCCGCGTTCCCCGCCAACCTGAGGAAGCAGCTGAACGGCGCGCCCTACCCGGCGCCGCGCAACATCCTCGCGGCGGCCGTCGAGGGCTCCCAGGTCGACTTCGAGACCGCTCTCACCATCGAGGCCCGGTACTTCACCGAGCTGGTCACAGGCCAGACCGCGAAGAACATGATCCAGGCGTTCTTCTTCGACCTCCAGGCGGTGAACGCGGGCAGGAGCCGGCCGACGGGCATCGAGCCGCGCCAGGTCCGCAAGGTCGCGGTGCTCGGCGCCGGGATGATGGGCGCGGGCATCGCGTACTCGTGCGCCCGCGCGGGCATCGACGTCGTCCTCAAGGACGTCTCGGCGGACGCCGCCGAGCGCGGCAAGGGCTACTCCGAGAACCTCTGCGCCAAGGCCGTCGCCAAGGGACGTACCAGCCAGGAGAAGGCGGACGAGCTGCTCGCGCGCATCACCCCGACCGCCGACCCCGCCGACCTGGCGGGCTGCGACGCGGTGATCGAGGCAGTCTTCGAGGACCCGGCGCTCAAGCACAAGGTGTTCCAGGAGATCCAGAACATCGTCGAGCCGGACGCGCTGCTGTGCTCCAACACCTCGACTCTGCCCATCACGGTGCTGGCCGAGGGCGTCGAGCGGCCCGAGGACTTCATCGGGCTGCACTTCTTCTCGCCCGTCGACAAGATGCCGCTCGTCGAGATCATCAAGGGCGAGCGGACCGGCGACGAGGCCATTGCACGCGCCTTCGACCTGGTCCGGCAGATCCGGAAGACCCCGATCGTCGTCAACGACTCGCGCGGCTTCTTCACCTCGCGCGTCATCGGGCACTTCATCAACGAGGGCGTCGCCATGGTCGGCGAGGGCATCGAGCCCGCGTCGGTCGAGCAGGCGGCGGCCCAGGCCGGATACCCGGCGAAGGTGCTGTCGCTGATGGACGAGCTCACCCTCACGCTGCCGCGGAAGATCCGCCGCGAGACGCAGCGGGCCGTCGAGGAGGCGGGCGGCACCTGGACCCCGCACCCTGCCGACGCGGTCATCGACCGCATGGTCGACGAGTTCGGCCGCACCGGCAGGAGTGGGGGCGCGGGCTTCTACGAGTACGTGGACGGCAAGCGGGCTCGGCTGTGGCCGGGGCTGCGGGAGCATTTCGGGGGTTCCGGGGGTCGCCCCCCGGGCAAGCACAGCACGAAGCCGGGATACGAGATCCCGTTCCGGGACATGCAGGAACGCATGCTGTTCTCCGAGGCGCTCGACACCGTCCGGCTCCTGGAGGAGGGCGTGCTGACGTCCGTCGCCGACGCCAACATCGGCTCGATCTTCGGCATCGGCTTCCCCGGCTGGACCGGCGGTGTCCTCCAGTACATCAACGGCTACGAGGGAGGCCTGCCCGGATTCGTAGCACGCGCGCGTGAACTCGCCGAGCGCTACGGAGAGCGGTTCCAGCCGCCCGCGCTCCTCGTCGAGAAGGCCGAGAAGGGCGAGACGTTCAGCGACGGCTGAGCCTCCGGCAGCCCGGGGCCGGACGCTGACCGGCGACCATCCGGCCCCGGGCCTGCGGCCTCACCTCAGGCCTGGAACGCGTCCCTCAACTCCTCGCGGAGCGACCGCTGGAAAGCTGTCACCAGGGCCTGCACCACGATCGGCTGCATATCGGCTGAGAGCGATTTCATCGCGGCGACATGGTCCGGATCGGACTGCCGCTCGCGGTCCGCGTCCCACACCTCGTCGCGGAACAGTTGCGTCAGCTCGTGCGCGACCGCTCTGGCGTGCTCCAGCAGGACCGTCCGCGCGGCGAGGATCGTCTCGTGCGCGATCGGTACGTCCAGCAGCTGGACGCCGAGCCGCAGCAGGCTCGGGTCGAGGCGGAAGACGCCAACGTCCTGTGCGGTGTCTGTGTCGGGTGCCTCGCCGACGTCATCGGTGCCGGGTGCTTCGGCGGCAGCGGCCGTGGAGGCGTCGGCGGCAGCGGCCGCGTCGGCGGCTGCGGAGGCGTCCGCGGCTACGGATGCCTCGTCGGCTCCGGATGCCTCGTCGGCGCCGGGGGAGCCCGACTGGGCGTAGCCGGTCGGGCCGGAATCGCCACGGGGTCTGGAGCCGGAGCGGGCGATCACGCCCATCGCCGCCAGCCGGTCGATGTCCTCGTCGGACAGCCGGCGCCCGGCCCGGCGCTCCAGCTCCACGCGGGTGGCTTGGTCCGGGGGGCCCGGTGCCCAGGTGGCCACCACGGCTCGGTGGATGGCGAGCTCGTGGGCGCTCAGTCCGGCCGGCAGCTGCTCCAGATACCGCTCGATCGCCGACAGCGTCATGCCCTGCCGTTGCAGCTCCTCGATCAGCCCCAGCCTGGACAGGTGCTCGGGCCCGTAGTGCCCGACCCGGCGCGGACCGATGACCGGGGGCGGCAGCAGGCCCTTGGAACCGTAGAAGCGGATCGTGCGGACGGTGACGCCCGCACGCGCGGCAAGCTCGTCGACGGTGAGTGCCGGCTCGGCGGTGTCCGTCGGCATGGGATCCCCTCGCTTCCCCGGAGCGGCGCAGATGGTGCAGCACTGGTGCAACAGTATTGCTGTCTCACTGCTCCTGTGAAAGCCCTCTCGCCGCCCCGTGGCACTCGAATTCCGCCTGCAACCTGCGGTCCCGCAGCGAGCAGCAATCACGCCGGCACCGGCTTGTACACCCCCTGACCAGCATGTGAGAAGTTCCGCTCTGTGATCTACGACACCGCGTGACCGGCGATCCATGGGGGAAGGTGTCGCGTCGGTCGTGCCGCACACAGCGATGGCGCGGTCGGCATCACCACCACACCGGACACCATCCGGAGCACCACCACAACCACACCGGAACACATCCGGAGCTCGAAGACGACACCGGACAACATCCGGGTGCACCAGAAGGCAGAACCACCTGTGAGCAAGGACGCCGTAGAAACGGCCGCGGTCGCATCCCCCGCGGACGCGACCCGGACTCCCGCGGACGCGGGCGACGCCGGGTACAGCAAGGACCTCAAGGCGCGCCACGTCAACATGATCGCCATCGGCGGCGCGATCGGAACCGGACTCTTCCTCGGCGCCGGCGGACGCCTCCAGTCCGCGGGTCCCGCACTGGCCCTCGCCTACCTGGTGTGCGGCATCTTCGCCTTCTTCGTCGTGCGCGCCCTCGGTGAGCTGGTCCTCTACCGGCCCTCGTCCGGATCCTTCGTGTCGTACGCGCGCGAGTTCCTCGGCGAGAAGGGCGCCTACGTCGCCGGCTGGATGTACTTCCTGAACTGGTCGACGACCGGCATCGCCGACATCACGGCGATCGCGCTCTACACGCACTACTGGAGCTTCTTCACCGACATCCCCCAGTGGGTGCTGGCGCTGATCGCGCTCGCGGTCGTCCTCGTGGTGAACCTGATCTCGGTGAAGATCTTCGGCGAGCTGGAGTTCTGGTTCGCGATCATCAAGGTCGCGGCGCTGGTCGCGTTCATGTTCGTCGGCATCTTCCTGCTGGTCACGCAGCACGAGGTGGGCGGCCAGACCCCGGGCCTGCACGTCATCACGGACAACGGCGGCTTCCTGCCGCACGGCTTGATGCCCGTCGTGATCGTCATGCAGGGTGTCGTCTTCGCGTACGCCTCGCTGGAGCTGGTCGGCGTCGCCGCGGGCGAGACTGCCGAGCCGCACAAGGTCGTGCCGCGCGCGGTCAACTCGATCATGTGGCGCGTGGGCCTCTTCTACGTCGGCTCGGTCGTCCTGCTGGCGCTGCTGCTGCCCGGCTCCGTGTACTCGGCGGGTGAGAGCCCGTTCGTGACGGTCCTGTCCAAGATCGGTGTCCCGGCGGCCGGCGACGTGATGAACCTCGTCGTGCTGACCGCCGCCATGTCCAGCCTGAACTCGGGCCTCTACTCCACGGGCCGCATCCTGCGCTCCATGGCGATGGCGGGCTCGGCGCCCCGGTTCACCGCGAAGATGAACCGCAGCCAGGTCCCGTACGGCGGCATCATGCTGACTGCCGCGGTGTGCGTGCTCGGTGTCGGCCTGAACTTCCTGATGCCCAGCCAGGCCTTCGAGATCGTTCTCAACGTCGCGTCGCTCGGCATCATCAGCACCTGGGTGATCATCATGATCTGCCACCTGGCCTTCGTTCGCCGCGCCAAGGAAGGCCTGGTCACGCGCCCGAAGTTCCGCCTGCCCGGCAGCCCGGTCACCGAGATCGCCACGATCGCCTTCCTGCTGGCCGTGCTCGGCCTGATGTGGAAGGACCCCGAGATCGGCCGCAAGACGCTCTACCTCATCCCGCTCATCGCGCTCGCGCTCGTCGGCGGCTGGTACGGGGTGCGGCGGCGGATCTCCCGGACGGTCGACCAGGAGATGGGCGAGCTCACCAAGTAGCAGCCGAGCTGAGGCGAGGGGCGGGCGCGCCGGAGTGCGCTCGCCCCTCGCCTTTTGCCCTGGGAATGGTACGTTTCGGCCAACTCTGGCGTAGACGCGCGTTGTTTCGCACGGATGAGCGGGTAGGCCGTGGTTATGTATCTCGTTCCCACGGACATAGGCCCGCTCAATCCGAAGGTCGAGGAACTCGCGGTCGCCCTCCCGCTGTTCGCCGCGGTCTTCTTCCTCATCGCGCGTGTTCTGCCGCGGATCAACCGCGTCATCGCCCAGCGTGAGGACGCGATCCAGGGTGGGGCCGAGCGGGCGGAGGCGGTGCGCCTCCGGGCGGAGAACGAGCGCGCCAAGACGGAGAAGGTGCTGGCCGAAGCCCGGCATGACGCGGCACGCACCCGGCAGCGGGCCGCCGAGGAGGGTGCTGCGCTGATCGCTGCCGCCCGGCAGGACGGCCGGCGCGAACGCGACTCGATCATCGAGGAGGGGAAGGCCAGGATCGATGCCGAGCGCGCGGCCGCGGAGACGGAACTGCGGATCAGCGTCTCCGAGCTGGCGTCGAACCTGGCGAGCCGCATCGTGGGCGAGCCGCTCCCGGCTCGGACGGTGGTGGATCCGCGCGGCTGAACTTCGCGCGGCGCCGGGCCCAGCGGGCTCCCGGCACGGTATGCGGCCGTACTGCGCGTCGGCATGCGACGCCGATCTGGCAGGCCTGGTCCACTGTGCGCTGGGCGCAGCGGGCTCCGGGCGTCGCATGCCGCCGTACTGCTGTCGGCATGCGACGCCCGCCCGGCACACACCCGACCCGGCATACCGTGCGTGTACACCGCGCCGGCACAGTCGGTCGGCGCGGCGCCCCGGTGCCCTGATCGCATACTGGATGCGTAGGAGCTGGAGGGACACGGGACCGGGGGCGGAAGCCGTGTAGCTGGGCTTCCGGCGCCCGGCCCCACGTCCCGGCCACCTTGCCAGCCCTGCACCGCAGGGCCCGGCAGAGGAGCGCATCCCATGGCCGAAGACCGGCGGGGCGTGGACCGGCGGGGCGTGGACTGGCAGGGTGCGGGCCGGCCTCGCCCACCCCGCGAGACGGAGAAGCCCGAGCCGGCCCCGCCCGGCAACCTGGCGCCCCCCTCCGGCAACCTGGCGTCTCCTCCCCGCAACCTGCCGCCCCCGCCCGGCGGCATCCTCTGGGACGTCACGGGGGAGATCCGCACGCTCCTCACCCTGCCGCCCGCGCTCGCCCTACAGGTGGCGCACCCCGCTGTCGGCGCGGGCGTCGATGAGCACTCGGTGTTCCGTACCGACCCATGGGGACGCGGCGAGCGGTCGCTGCGGTCTCTGCATCTGTGGGTCTACGGAGGTCAGGCCGCCGCCGAGGAAGCACGGCGGCTCAGGCGGCTGCACCGCACGATCCGGGGCACGGACGCGCACGGCCGCCCGTACCACGCCCTCATGCCCGAGGCCTACGTGTGGGTGCACGCGACCGGGTTCCCGGTGATGCGGCACGCTCGGCAGTACCTCGGCCGGCGCCCTTACACCGATGCCGAGGAGCGGCAGCTGTACGCCGAGTGGCTCCAGGTCGGCCGGGTCCTCGGCATCCGCGACCGGGACATGCCGCAGACCATCGAGGAGTTCTGGCCGTACTACCGAAAGATGCTCGCCGAGGAACTGGAACTGACGACGGTGGCCCGGGAACTCGTCGCCGTGGACGGCCACGTCCCGCCACCCGACCACGTGCCACTCCCGCTGCGCCTGGCATTGCGCGCCCTGTGGCCCGTGCTGCTGCCCCCCTTCGTACGTCTCCGGCGTTTCGTCACGATCGGGCTGATGCCGCCCGGCGCCCGTGAGGCGATCGGCCTGCCCTGGACGCCGGTTCAGGAGCGCCGCCTACGCCGCTTCGGCCGCGTGGTCCGCACGGTCGTCCCCCTCCTACCGGAGCGGTTCCGCTACTTCCCGCTGGCCCGACGGGCCCGAGCCGCCCACCGAGCCGCCATCGCCCCTCGAACAGGGCGGTAGTCAACTGAAAGGGCGGGTGGGAAAGACCGCCGGCCCGCGGGCCAGGGGCTCTCAGGGCAACCCACTGTCACATGGAGAACGCTCGAGGGTGCGCCCCGCCGCGCCAGGCCCACCGCATCCCGGGAGGCATCCACTGATGAACCTCCGTAACCGCGCCCGCGCCTGGCCGCGACAGCGGCCGCCGTCCTCGTGACCGAGGAGCTTGTCCGTCCACAGCGGACGACAAAAGGCAAAGGCAGGGAGAAAAGGCAAAGGCAAGGAGGGTCACCCACTCCTTGCCACTCTCAACGTATAGCGCACTGGGGGCCTTGCGGCAAGACCCGGGTCGTGCTGCAGAATCTCCAGCCGAAGCCAGAACCTGCGGAAATCGGGGATCCACGAAGTACGTGTGCTTTGTCGACGTGTGGGTCTCGCGGAACGTCGAACCGCCGGGGGGAACTCGCGGTGCGGTTGCGGGCACTCGGCGCGGAGGTGCGGGTGTGCGCGCCGCCGGACTACGCGGAGCAGCTGGCCGACATGCAAGCTTGGTGAATGGGGGGTTTTCATGTTTGACGTGATCGTTGCCGGCGGCGGACCGACCGGCTTGATGCTGGCCGGCGAGTTGCGGCTGCACGGCGTGCACGTGCTCGTGCTGGAGAAGGAGGCGGAGCCGACCGAGTATGTCCGTGCGCTCGGCCTGCACGTGCGCAGCATCGAGGTGATGGGCCAGCGCGGCCTGCTGGAGCGGTTCCTGGCGCACGGTCGGCAGTACCCGGTCGGCGGTTTCTTCGCCGCCATCGCCAAGCCCGCGCCCGACCGGCTGGACACCGCGCATCCCTACATCCTCGGCATCCCGCAGCCCACCACCGATCGCCTGCTGGCCGAGCGCGCCACCGAGCTCGGCGTCGAGATCCGGCGCGGCTGCGAACTGGTCGGGCTGAGCCAGGACGACCACGGGGTGACCGTCGAGCTGGCCAGTGGGGGTACCCCCGCCAATGAGGGCGTAGCCGGCGGGGGAGGCACGCGGCTGCGCTCGCGCTACCTCGTCGGCTGCGACGGCGGCCGCAGCACGGTGCGCAAGCTGCTCGGCGTCGGCTTCCCCGGCGAGCCCTCCACGGTCGAGACGCTGCTGGGCGAGATGGAGGTGGCCGTACCACCGGAGACGCTGGCCGCCGCGGTGGCCGAAGTCAACAAGACCCAGAAGCGGTTCGGCGCCACGCCCTTCGGAGATGGGGTGTACCGCGTCGTCGTGCCCGCCGAGGGGGTGGCCGAGGACCGCGCGGTCCCGCCGACCCTCGAGGAGTTCAAGCAACAGCTGCGGGCGTTCGCCGGCACCGACTTCGGCGTGCACTCACCGCGCTGGCTGTCCCGCTTCGGCAACGCCACCCGGCAGGCCGAGCGCTACCGGGTCGGCCGGGTACTGCTGGCCGGCGACGCGGCGCACATCCACCCGCCGACCGGCGGGCAGGGCCTCAACCTCGGTGTCCAGGACGCGTTCAACCTCGGCTGGAAGCTGGCCGCCGAGGTGAACGGCTGGGCACCGGAGGGGCTGCTGGACAGCTACCACACCGAACGGCACCCGGTGGCAGCCGACGTGCTGTACAACACCCGCGCGCAGATGGAGCTGATGTCCACCGAGCCGGGGCCCCAGGCGGTGCGCCGGCTGGTGTCGGAACTGATGGACTTCGAGGAGGTGAACCGGTACCTCATCGAGAAGATCACCGCGATCGGGGTCCGCTACGACTTCGGCGAGGGGCACGAACTGCTCGGCCGGCGGATGCGGGACGTGGAGCTGAAGCGGGGGCGCCTCTACGAGCTGACGCACGGCGGCCGCGGGCTGCTGCTCGACCAGACCGGCCGGCTCTCGGTGGCGGGCTGGGCAGACCGGGTCGACCACGTCGTCGACGTCAGCGAGGAACTGGACGTGCCCGCGGTGCTGCTGCGGCCGGACGGCCATGTGGCGTGGGTCGGTGAAGACCAGCAGGATCTGCTCACCCAACTGCCCACGTGGTTCGGCGCTGCCGTCAGCTGAGTGCGCAGCTGTGGCTCGAAAGGGTGTGACCCCGTGTGACCCGTCTCCGGCCGGGTTCGGCGTGGTCTGGTGCCGTACTCGGTCAGGATCGGGGGCCATCACCGGTGGGGGCGGTTCGGCGTCGCGGTCGACTCCTCTGGCGGCGGTCTCGGATCGTCGTCAGGCAGGCCTCGCGCCCCGACGGCTCGTCACCGTGCCGGCTGCAGATCAAGCCGTGCCGCCTCCTCCGCACATCCCCATGCGACGGTGACGCCCGCACCACCGTGCCCGTAGTTGTGCACCAGCACCCCGCCGCCCGGCAGAATCTCCCGCTCCAGCCGCACGGCGTCACGCGCCGGCCGCAGGCCCACCCGGTGCTCCAGCACCCTCGCCTCCGCGATCTCGGGACGCACCTGCGCACACCGCTTCACGATCTCCTCGGCCACCGTCGGATCAGGCTCCAGCGACCAGTCGTCGTCGTCCGCGGTGCCGCCGAGGACGAGGCCGTACGGCTGCGGAAAGAAGTACGTCGTGGTGTGCGACGCCGGGTCCGCGGCCGTGAACCATGTGGTGATCCCCGGGTTCTCGACGACGACCAACTGACCCCGGACGGGACGCACGGCGGGATCCGGCACGAGCTCCCGGGCGCCGAGACCCGAGCAGTTGACCACCACGGCCGCCTGATCGGTCGCCTCGGAAAGGTGCCTGACACGGCGCTCCACGACGGCGCCACCAGCCGCCGACAGCCGTGCGCTCAGCCACCTGAGATGCGTGGGCATGTCGATCAGCGGCAGCCGCGCCCACAGGCCCTCCCCGTCGAAGGCCCCCGCCTCGCCGGCCCTCGCAGCCCGCAACCCCGGCACCTGGGCGGCCCAGGCGCCCAGCCCGTCGAGGTGCGTGTCGGCGTGCACGCCCTCCACCATGCGTACGCCCGTATCGCCGGACCGCGCCGCCAACTCCTCGTAGACCTGCAGCGATCGCAGCGACCAGTCACCGACCTGAGCCTCCGGCTCGATCCGGTAGGGCCACCACAGCGCCCCCGCGACCGCCGAAGTGGTGCGCCCGGCGGGTTCGCGGCTCCAGACCCGTACCGTCCGCCCCTGCTCGGCCAGCACAATCGCCGTCGTCAACCCTATGACGCCGCTGCCCACCACGATCACGTCCCTGTTCATGCCCGGACGGTAGCGGAATGGGCGATGCCGTGCTCACATCAGGTTCCAGGTGGGGATACTCAGGACATGTGTGCCGAGTACGCGACTTTCGGTCTGGCCCCGGCTATGCGTGCCGGCGGGGTCCGCGCCAATGGTGACTACCAACTGCACCGGGATTTCGTCGACTTCATCGTCGACGGCAGACCGCTGCTCTTCCAACTATCCGATCTCGACGCCGTCTCCCCGCTCGCCTCCGACATCCCGCCCGCGATCTTCACCGCCCAGGTGCGTGCGCTGCTGCTGGAGGCGGAGGCTCCGCTGCCCGGTGGGCGGTACGTCATCTACGGCTGCCCCGAGTGCGAGGGCATCGAGTGCGGCGCGGTCACCGCGGCCATCGACAAGGCCGACGACGGCAGCGACGACTTCGTCTGGCGGGACTTCGCCTGGCAGACGGACGAGCACGCCGATCTCGAGCTCAACGGCTACCACGGCATAGGGCCGTTCCGCTTCCGCGGCGCCGAGTACCGCAGCGCACTGCAAAGCCTGCTCGACCGGCAGGAGCCGGCGCCACGCCGCGTCCTGCTGATCGGCGCCCGTGTCGCCGTCCTCGCCAAGCTCGCCGCGGCTCTGCGCACCATCGGCATCGGCGCCGAGATCACGACGGACGCGGCAGACGTCCCCGCCGACGAACTGCGCACATACGGAGCCGTCGCCTTCGGCCGCGCCGTCAGTGCACAGGAACGAGCCGCCGTACGGGCCGCGTTCGAACGCGCCGGTGCGGACGTCGCGTACGTCGACGGGCTGGCGCCGATCATCCCGCTTCTGGTCGCCCAGATAGAGCACGCCCTCGATCGCAGCCCGGTGGAGCAGCGCCGTCTCGCGCGCCTGGTCGCCGCCGACGGCGAGGCGGGGATCGAGGTCACCTCCACCTGCCGCGTCCAGCTCACCGCGTACCGTCTCGACCGGCTCTACCGCGCCCACACCCATGAGGTTTTCGACGACATCCTCGACACCGGCAAGCACCGAATCTCACTGGACGCGAAGGCGACCAAGGGGGAATCCTTCATCGTGGCGCGCACGACGGACAGCGTGCTGGTCGCGCCCATGGCGCGATGACCCATCGACCGGCCCGGGGCGAGCCGTAAGTCGCCCCACGACGATGACTTCTGCGAAGAGCTGGAGGTACGCCTCCGTGGCGCGGTGAGCGCCCGGAAGAGCGGACCGTCGATCCGTACGCGCACTCCCGGCGAACTGCGCCGCGCGCGCCGTCCCCGCTCCCATTCCTGCTGGGACCATCTCTACGTGGCTCCCCTGTGGCCGCTGCACGGTGTGAACCTGGGTACCCTCGCTCGCACCTGCGACGCGACCGGGGCATGCCTGACCGTGCCGCGCTTCCCCTGGGTGCCGGAGGCGCTGGCCCGTGGGAACACGCTGCGCAAGCCGCCGTGTGTGCACTGGACGGGCGACCCGGTGGGCTGGCTGGAGCGTCAGCGCGAGCGCGGGACGCGCATCGTCGGCGTGGAACTGGCCGACGAGGCGATCCGCCTCGCCGACCTTCCGCCCGCCAGGGAGCGCACCGTGATCGTGCTCGGACACGAGCAGCAGGGCATACCTCCCGAGGCGCTGCACCTGCTGGACGTGTGCGTGGAGATCCCCATGGTCGGGACGGGTGCGAGCCTGAACGTGGCCGTTGCGGGATCACTGGTGCTGTACAAGCTGGCGGGTCTGCTGTGACCGCGTGAGCGGGGACGGGCGGCCTCGCTGTGGTCGGTCCGCCCCTCGCGCACGCTGTTACGTGTCCGTCTCTCGCTCATGCTGTGGTCGGTGCCGCCCGTCGCTCACAACCCTCGTTAGGATCTACGGCCTGATGACTGCCACCCTCGTCGCCAAGAATTTCGCCGCCGGCCACGGCGACCGCTCTCTCTTCACCGGGCTCGACCTCGTCGTCGCACCGGGGGACGTGATCGGACTCGTCGGTGCCAACGGCGCCGGAAAGTCCACACTGCTGCGCCTGCTGGCCGGGCTCGATGCCCCCGAGCAGGGGGAACTGCGCCTGTCGCCGCCCTCCGCGACCGTGGGGCATCTGCCGCAGGAGCCCGACCGGTGCCCCGGCGAGACCGTACGGGAGTTCCTCGCCCGGCGCACCGGGGTGGCCGAGGCGCAGCGGATCATGGACGCGGCCACCCAGGCGCTCGTCGACGGTGCGCCGGGCGCCGACGACGCCTACGCGGAGAGCCTGGAGCGGTGGCTGGGCCTCGGTGGTGCCGACCTGGACGAGCGCGCTGAGGAGGTCGCCGACTCGCTCGGGCTGCGCGTCGGGCTGGACCAGCCCATGACGTCGCTGTCGGGCGGGCAGGCCGCGCGTGCCGGTCTGGCATCCCTGCTGCTGTCCCGCTACGACGTGTTCCTGCTGGACGAGCCGACGAACGACCTGGACCTTGACGGACTGGAGCGCCTGGAGCGGTTCGTCACCGGTCTGCGCGCCGGAACCATCGTCGTCAGCCACGACCGGGAGTTCCTCGCCCGCACTGTGACCAAGGTCCTCGAACTCGACCTCGCCCAGCGGCAGATCAATCTCTACGGCGGTGGATACGAGGCGTATCTGGAGGAGCGTGAGACCGCGCGCCGGCACGCTCGCGAGGACTTCGACGAGTACGCCGACAAGAAGGCCGCCCTCCAGGACCGCGCGCAGATGCAGCGGTCGTGGATGGACAAGGGCGTGAAGAACGCCCGGCGCAAGGCGGGCAACGACAACGACAAGATCGGCCGGAAGTTCCGCAGCGAGGCCAGCGAGAAGCAGGCCGCGAAGGCCCGGCAGACCCAGCGCATGATCGAGCGGCTGGACGTCGTCGAGGAGCCCCGCAAGGAGTGGGAGCTGCGGATGGAGATCGCCGCGGCGCCGCGCTCCGGCGCGGTCGTCGCATCCCTGCGCGACGCCGAGGTACGGCGCGACGGCTTCGTACTGGGGCCGGTGACGCTGCAGATCGACTGGGCCGACCGGGTCGCCGTCACCGGCGCCAACGGCGCGGGCAAGTCCACGCTCCTCGCCGCCCTCCTCGGCCGCGTACCGCTCGACGCGGGCCACGCGGCGCTCGGGTCCGGTGTCGTCGTCGGCGAGGTGGACCAAGCTCGCGCGCTGTTCCACGGACCGGAGTCACTGCTGGACGCGTTCTGCGCGGCCGTCCCCGACACCGAGCCCGGCGAGGTACGCACCCTGCTGGCCAAGTTCGGGCTCAAGTCCCACCATGTGCTGCGCCCGGCGGCGAGCCTCTCCCCCGGCGAACGCACCCGCGCGGCCCTGGCGCTGCTCCAGGGCCGCGGCGTCAACCTCCTCGTATTGGACGAGCCGACCAACCACCTCGACCTGCCCGCGATCGAACAACTCGAGTCCGCACTCGACTCCTACACGGGCACCTTGCTCCTCGTCACCCACGACCGCCGCATGCTGGACGCGGTACGAACGACGCGGCGGCTGGAGGTGGCGGAGGGCAAGGTGACGGAGCGCTGACCGGATGGCGCGGCGCCCCCGTTGTGGGCAATCGCTCCGCACCGCTGTGGGCAGGCGTTCCGCAGGGCTGGGGGCACCTCCCAGCCGTAGCTGGGGGAGGGTGGGCACAACCCCGGCGGCGGTCAGTCGACCTGAGACCTCGCTCCCGAACGCCGGGGCAATCGCTAGCCCCGACCCCGCCCGGGGTCAACCAACCCGGCCCGCCGAAGCGCATCGGCCATAGCACTGTTGGCGGGGGCCGGCGCCTGCCGAGCGCCCCCGCCCCCGCCTCCTCCGCGGCCCTGCCGCTGTTGCTGCCCACGCTGCTGAGGCGGCCGCCCCCCACGCTGCGGCCGCCCACCCCCGGCAGAAGAGGAAGACGCAGGCGCAGCCTCGTCGTCCAACCGCAGCGTCAACGAGATCCGCTTACGCGGAATGTCGACATCCAGCACCTTCACCTTGACGATGTCGCCCGGCTTCACCACATCCCGCGGGTCCTTGACGAACGTCTTGGACATCGCGGACACATGCACAAGACCGTCCTGATGGACACCGACGTCCACGAACGCACCGAACGCGGCGACATTCGTGACCACGCCCTCCAGGACCATCCCGGACGACAGATCGGAGATCTTCTCGACGCCCTCCTTGAACGTGGCCGTCTTGAACGCCGGACGCGGATCCCGCCCCGGCTTCTCCAGCTCGCGCAGGATGTCCGTCACGGTCGGCAGACCGAAGGTCTCGTCCACGAACTCGTCGGCGCGGAGCGAGCGCAGCACCCCCGTATTGCCGATCAGCGACGCGACATCGCTGCCCGTGGTCTTCACCATGCGGCGTACCACCGGGTACGCCTCGGGGTGCACGCTGGAGGAGTCCAGCGGGTCGTCGCCGCCGCGGATCCGCAGGAAGCCCGCGCACTGCTCGTACGCCTTCGGGCCAAGGCGCGCCACGTCCTTGAGCGCCTGCCGCGAACGGAACGGGCCGTTCGAGTCCCGGTGGGCGACGATGTTCTCGGCGAGACCGCCGCTGATGCCGGAGACCCGGGCCAGCAGCGGCGCGGAGGCCGTGTTGACGTCCACGCCGACGCCGTTCACACAGTCCTCGACGACCGCGTCGAGCGACCGCGACAGCTTCACCTCGGAGAGGTCGTGCTGGTACTGGCCGACACCGATCGATTTCGGGTCGATCTTGACCAGCTCTGCCAGCGGGTCCTGCAGACGGCGGGCGATGGAGACGGCGCCGCGCAGCGACACGTCCATGCCGGGCAGCTCCTGCGATGCGAAGGCCGAGGCCGAGTACACCGAGGCGCCCGCCTCGGACACCATCACCTTGGTCAGCTTCAACTCGGGGTGCTTCGTGATCAGTTCACCGGCCAGCTTGTCCGTCTCGCGCGACGCCGTGCCGTTGCCGATCGCGATCAGCTCGACCGCGTGCTCCTTGGCGAGCCGCGCGAGCTTGGCGATGGCCTCGTCCCACTTGTTCTGCGGGACGTGCGGGTAGATCACGTCCGTCGCGACGACCTTGCCGGTCGCGTCGACCACGGCCACCTTCACGCCCGTACGGAATCCGGGGTCCAGCCCCAGCGTCGCGCGCGTGCCCGCAGGGGCGGCCAGCAGCAGGTCGCGCAGGTTCGCGGCGAAGACCTGCACCGCCTCGTCCTCCGCGGCCGTACGCAGCCGCAGCCTCAGGTCGATGCCCAGGTGCACCAGGATGCGCGTGCGCCAGGCCCAGCGCACCGTGTCCACCAGCCACTTGTCGGCGGGACGGCCGCGCTCGGCCACCCCGAAGCGGCTGGCGATGATCCCCTCGTACGAGGAGGGGCCGGGCTCGTCCCTGGGCTCCTCCGGCTCCAGAACGAGGTCCAGGACCTCCTCCTTCTCACCGCGCAGCATCGCCAGGATCCGGTGGGAGGGCAGCTCGGTGAAGGGCTCGGCGAAGTCGAAGTAGTCGGCGAACTTGGCGCCCGCCTCCTCCTTGCCCTCCCGCACCTTGGCGGCCAGCCGCCCGCGGGTCCACATGCGCTCGCGCAGCTCGCCGATGAGGTCGGCGTCCTCCGAGAACCGTTCGGTGAGGATGGCGCGGGCGCCGTCCAGAGCCGCCTGCGGGTCCGCGACGCCCTTGTCGGCGTCCACGAAGGCCGCAGCGGCGGCCAGCGGATCGACCGACGGATCGCCGAGAAGCCCCTCGGCGAGCGGCTCGAGACCCGCCTCGCGCGCGATCTGCGCCTTCGTGCGCCGCTTCGGCTTGAACGGCAGGTAGATGTCCTCGAGCCGCGCCTTGGTCTCGGCACCGCGGATCCGCGCCTCCAGCTCCTCGGTGAGCTTGCCCTGCTCGCGCACCGAGTCGAGGATCGCCGTCCGCCGCTCCTCCAGCTCCCGCAGATACCGCAGCCGCTCCTCGAGCGTGCGCAGCTGCGCGTCGTCGAGCATCTCGGTCGCTTCCTTGCGGTAGCGGGCGATGAAGGGCACCGTCGAACCGCCGTCGAGCAGCTCCACGGCAGCCTTGACCTGCCGCTCCCGTACGCCGAGCTCCTCGGCGATCCTGCCTTCGATGGACCCTACGAGGGGTGTCGTCACGATCCCGTACCGCCTTCTCCACTGAGGTTGCGCCGCAATTGTGGCAGGCCCCACCGACAACCGGGCACGTGGGCGCGACGAGGCGAGGGTGACAGTCAAAGCGACAAGGGAGGGGAGGAAGGCGGAAGCGCCGGTGCCCGACGCGGCTTCCGGCACGGCTACGACCTGCGGGAGCTGACGGTCGCGGCCTGCCGGACGGAGGGGTTCGAGCCGGACGGCCGGTCCGGCGCATCGCCCGCGCCGGGCCGGCGCCCACCGGGTCACACCCGGCGAGCCCGCCCCGTGCGGCGCGTCGAGTGGGCGGCGCCGCCGAACAGCCGTGCAAGGGCCCGGAAGGGCAGCCTCACCACGGTGGCGACGGCGGCCCCGATCTGGCGCAGCACATCTGCAAGGGCACGGAACACGTCTTCCCCTTTCGTCCTCCGGCCGCGTACGACCCGGAACGGCCCGGATCGGCCGGAGACACACGGGTACCTCGGCTCGCGCAGGCCATGCAGTCGGCCGCGGTCGGCTGACGTCAACTGCGGCCACGGTCATGCGGTCTGCTCGATCAGCCGACCTCGGCTGTCACCACCCGGCCTCGGCTGCCACCAGCCGGCCTCGGCTGCCACCAGCCGGCCTCGGCTGCCACCAGCCGGCCTCGGCTGCCACCAGCCGGCCTCGGCCCCAAGGAGAAGCGATCCGCTGGGGTCAGTTCTTGCCGATCATCCCGGCCGGAAAGGCGCCCGCCGCCACAGCCGCCCCAAGAAAACCCGCCGCAAGTCCGGTGAGCCGCTCGACGCCCGCCGCGCCCAGGTGTTCGTACGGCGCACGGTCGAGCCGGTCCGTCTCCGTCTCGAGATCCCGCCGAAGCGCGACCCCCGCGTCCGTCAACTCGCCGTCGGCGTCGAGCAGTCCGCGCGAGCGCAGTCGCTCCGTCGCCGCTTCCCAGTCCTGCCGGGACCATCCGCGCGTGCCCAGGACCCACCTCGGTGACATGCCCTTGCCGGTCGCGGTGTGGGTCACCAGGGCCTCCAGCGGGTCGAGTTCCGCGTCCAGCAGGACGGCGAGGTGCCCGTCGCCGCGGTGTTCGCGCAGGAGGGTCGCGGCGTGCCAGTACGCGAGGTGCGGCTCCTCCGGTACGGGCAGGTCGGCGTGGGCGGCGTACAGCGGGCGTGCCGTCCTGCTGCACGCCTCGGTGGCGCGCAGGGCGAGCCCTGCCGCCTCGGCCATCTCCTTCGAGGCGAGCGCCTCCTTCCCGAGGAGCCGGTGCAGCGTCGCGTCGACTGCACGCGCGCGTGCCGCGAGGACCGTCTCCGGAGAGGCGATCCGCCACACCGCGGGGACGTGCTGCGCCACGAGCTCGTGCTTGAAGTTGTAGAACGTGGCCGTCACCGCGCCCGCACCGACCGGCCCCATGGCAGCCGCCCGGGCGGCGAAGTACGCGGCGTTGCGGTCCTCGATGCCGATCGCGGCCAGCTCTGTCCGAAGGTCCGGCGAGAAGTAGTGGGTCGAGTGCAGCGGGTTGATCACGTTGTGGCATCGGCGCCCGGCGCGTTCCGGCAGGGGTGAGTTCATGCCGCGCAGATTACCGACTGGTTGGTATGCCGTGAAGGTGGAATCTTCACTGCCCGATTCCATGGCAGGATTGGTGGGGAACTCGACATTGCGGCCATCACTCGCGCGTCCAAGAATCGAGTCATGGCGCAGCACCGAACCGTTCTCGTCGTCCTCTTCGACGACGTCCAGAGCCTGGACGTCACCGGTCCCGTGGAGGTGTTCACGGGCGCCGCCAGGTCCTCGGGGGACCCGGACGCGTACCGGATCCGCACCGCATCGCTCGACGGCGGGCCCGTCCGCACCTCCAGCGGGCTCACCCTCGTCCCCGACGGGGCTCTCCACGGCGCGCCCGACCCGCACACCCTTGTCGTCCCCGGAGGCCAGGGCACCAGGCAGCCCGACCCGCGCCTGATCGACTGGCTGCGCGAGAGGGCCCCCAGAGCCGAGCGTCTGGTCTCCGTGTGCAGCGGGGCGCTGCTGCTGGCCGAGGCCGGACTCCTTGACGGCCGCCGGGCCACCACACACTGGAACGTGTGCGACCGGCTCGCCCGTAACCATCCGGCTGTCGAGGTCGACCCGGACCCGATCTTCGTACGCGACGGACACGTCGCGACGTCCGCCGGGGTCACCTCCGGCATCGACCTCGCCCTCGCGCTCGTCGAGGAGGACCTCGGCCGTGAAGCGGCGCTCACCGTCGCGCGGCATCTCGTCGTCTTCCTCCGCCGCCCCGGCAACCAGGCCCAGTTCAGCGCCCAGCTCGCCGCGCAGACCGCGCAGCGCGAACCGTTGCGCGACGTCCAGCAGTGGATCACCGAGCATCCCGACGGCGACCTCTCCGTCGAGTCGCTCGCCGCACGCGCCAGGCTCTCGCCGCGCCACTTCGCCCGCGCCTTCCGGGCCGAGACCGGCACGACACCGGGCCGGTACGTCGACCGGGTACGCATCGAACACGCGCGCCGACTCCTGGAGGACACCTCCGACGGGATCGAGGAGATCTCACGCGCCTGCGGCTACGGCACCCCCGAGGCGATGCGCCGCGCCTTCCTCAAGGCACTCGGCTCGGCACCCGCCGAATACCGCCGCCGCTTCCACGCACCAGTCCCTCAGTAAGCGGCACCAGTCCGTCAGTGCACGCTGACGCTCACTGAAAGGCAGACCCATGCAGATCGCCATCGTCCTCTTCGACCGTTTCACCGCCCTCGACGCAGTCGGCCCGTACGAGACACTCGGCCGCCTCCCCGGCGCCGAGTTGGTCTTCGTCGCCGAACAGACCGGCCCCGTCCGCACCGACCGCGGAACACTCGCGATCACCGCGGACAAGACCCTGGCCGAGGTCACCCGCCCCGACATCGTCGTCGTCCCCGGCGGCCCCGGCCAGACCCCGCAGATGGAGAACGAGACGTTGCTCGACTGGCTGCGCACCGCCGACGCGACCAGCACCTGGACGACGTCCGTGTGCACCGGCTCGCTGCTGCTGGCGGCCGCGGGCCTGCTCAAGGGCCGCCGCGCCACCTCACACTGGCTGGCCCTGGACTACATGAAGCAGTTCGGCGTCGAGCCGACGGGGGAGCGGGTCGTGATCGACGGAAAGTACGTGACGGCGGCAGGCGTTTCGTCCGGTATCGACATGGGGCTCACCCTCGTCGGCATGATCGCGGGCGACCGCCACGCCCAGTCCGTGCAGCTGCTGACCGAGTACGACCCGCAGCCGCCCTACGACGCGGGTTCGCCCCACAAGGCCCCCGCCGACCTGGTGGAGGAGTGGCGTTCCAAGAGCCGGTTCATCATGCAGTAGGCCCGTCGGCAGACCCGTCGGGGCTCCACTCGAACCGCGGACGCCTGCGCTCCAGAAACGCGGCCACCCCCTCCGCCCTGTCACCGCTGCCGCGAGACTGCTCCGCCCAGTACGCGGCCCGGTCCAGGCGGCCATCGGCGAACTCCTTTGCCGCTGCCTGTGTCAGCTGCGAGCGCGAGACCAGCACACGGGCGAACTCCGCGACGCGCTTGCCGAGTTCCCCGGCAGGCAGCACCTCGTCCACCAGCCCGGTGCGCAACGCACGGCCGGAGTCGATCAACTCGCCCGAGAACAGGAGGTACTTCGCCGTGGCCGGTCCCACCAGCGACACCAGCCGCTGCGTGGACGAGGCCGGATAGACGATCCCCAGCTTCGCCGGCGTCACCCCGAACAGCGCATCCTCGTCGGCGAAGCGCAGATCGCAAGCGGCCGCGAGCTGGCATCCGCCGCCCACGCAGTGCCCCCGCACCGCGGCGAGCGTCGGCTTGGGGAACGCCGCCAGCGCATCCTCGGCCTCCACGGCCAGGACCTGCGCCCCGCCGGAACCGCCGGAACCGCCGGAACCGGCTCCCGAGCCCTCCATAGGCTCCCGCAACGACGAGATGTCCGCGCCCGCACAGAACGTCTCCCCCTCACCGGTCAGCACCAGAGCCCGTACGGCCGGATCCGTCGCCAGCCCGTCCAGCAGCGGAGGCAGGGCCCGCCACATGTCCGCGGTCATGGCGTTGCGTTTCGCCGGGTGGTGGATGACGACGGTGGCGACGCCGTCGGCGACGCTGTGCAGCAGCTGCGGCTCCATGAGACGGATGCTATCCGCAGGCCCCGAACGTATGATCAAGAAGGGGTGGCAGAGTCGCGCAGCCGCCCTGGTCCGGCGGCGCCCGAAGGTGAGGAGGCGCGCTGTGTCGAAACCCGGAGCGAAGGACGAGGGACGGCAGCTCAGCCGCAGTTTCGGCTGGCTGGCAGCGTTCGGCGCGGTCCTGGTGCTCGCCGGTCTGGTCGGACTCGTCTACACCGCCGTCGCCACGCTGACCTCGATGCTGCTCTTCGGCTGGCTGCTGCTCGTCGGCGGTTTCATCGGTCTGCTGCATGCCGTCCAGTCCAGGGGCAGCAGCTTCTTCTGGCTCGGCGCCGTCGTCGCCGCTCTCAATCTGGCCGCGGGTGTCGTCGTCATCCGGCATCCCGAGGGCGCGGCCGAGGCGCTGACCATGTTCGCCGCACTGCTGTTCCTCACCGGTGGAGTCTTCCGGCTCGTCGGAGGCCTGGTGGTACGCGGGCCGCAGTTCGGCTGGACGATCGTGCAGGGCGCGTTCGGCATCCTGCTCGGCGTGCTGGTACTGATCGAATGGCCGGGGAACAGCCTCTATGTGATCGGCACCTTCTTCTCGCTCGCCCTGCTCTTCGACGGCCTCGGCCTGATCGCGTCCGGCATCGGCGGACGCCGCATCGTGAGCCTCGTCTCCGACCGGCTCACGGAGGCGGATCGACCGCAGCCGGGCGAGGCGAAAGCGGGTGGGGACGAGCCGGGTCAATCCGGTGGGCACTGGTGGGGGAAGCCGGTCAATTTATCGACCCGACCCAGACAACCCAGCCCATACAAACCGAAGAGCCTCGGAAGGCAGCACAACAAGGGCAGGAGCAGTCACACAACTGACGGTGTCATACGCCAACGATCAGAAGCCGTCGATACTTGCTGACTTTGCGTCAGTGGTCCGGTATGGACCGGGACATTCCCAACACTCTTTGCGTGGCGACAATCGAGCGTAAGGGTGGCGAGCGGACCATGGACGACAGCGGGTGGGGGTCCGGCCCTCGCCCACCGGTGGACGGGGGCACCGAGCGGAGTCCCGCCGTGGCTCCCCCTGACTCCGTCCAGGGGTGTCCCCAGCCGTACGAGGGTGTCTGGCGGTTCACCGCCGCCGCCGTGGACGCATCGGTGCCCCAGGCACGGCACGCGGTCCGCGATCTGCTCGCCCGGCAGGGTGTGCCCGCCGCCGACGAAGTGGTCCAGGGGCTGCTGGTGATCGTCTCCGAGCTGGTCACCAACGCGGTACGGCACGCCGCACTGCTCTCGCCCATGCTCGCGGTGGAGGTGGCCGTCGGATCCGAATGGGTCCGGGTCTCCGTCGAGGACAACCATCCGTACCGCCCGACGGCCCTGGAGGCCGACTACGGTCAGACCGGCGGCCGCGGTCTGCTTCTCGTGCGTGAGATCACGCGCGAGGCGGGCGGCGTGTGCGATGTCGAACACACCGCCAGTGGGGGCAAGGTCATCTGGGCGGCCCTGCCCCTCAAGCCGGAACTGGTGTAGCCGTCCCAGCCTGTCCGGCGGGCTGAAGGGGACGAGCCCGAAGGGCGATCCGGGGGTCCGGGCCGGAACCCGGGGAACCCCCGCGCCCCTCGTCCCGGGGCCGTTCACCAGCCGGCCGCAGGCCCCGTGAGCTCCCTGATCGCGGGCCGCGCCGCATCCAGCACCGTCATGAACCAGGCCGAGAACGGGTCCCTCGCGTGCCGCTCCACCAGCTCGTCGGCGGTCACGAACGCGGTCAGGCCGACCTCCGTCGGGTCCGGCTGCAACGGCGCCTGCACCATCCCGACGAAGAGGTGGTTGTACTCCTGTTCCACCAGGCCCGAGTGCGGATCCGGGTGGTTGTAGCGGACCGTGCCGGCCTCGGCGAGCAGCGAGGGCGAGACGCCCAGCTCCTCGTAGGTCCGGCGGGCCGCAGCGGCGAACGGCGCCTCGCCCGGATACGGGTGCCCGCAGCATGTGTTCGACCACACACCGGGGGAGTGGTACTTCCCGAGCGCGCGCTGCTGCAGCAGCAGCCGCCCTTGCTCGTCGAAGAGGAAGACGGAGAAGGCCCGGTGGAGCTGCCCGGGGGCCTGGTGGGCGGCGAGCTTCTCCGCCGTGCCGATCGTGTTGCCGTCCTCGTCGACCAGTTCCAGCAAGATCGCTTCTGAGGTGCCTCCCCCAGAGCCTGAAGGGCCTGGGAGGTGCCCCCTTGATGAACTGTGCCCCGTGGTGGCAGGTGTGATCGGCATGCGCATCCTTCGTATCGGTCTTCGAACCTCAAGTCTGCCGTACGTGTCCGGCAGTCCCGGGACTCGGCGCCCCGCATGTCCCGCTACCCCCGAAGGGCAGCGGGACATGCATCCCGAACGTGTGATCAGCGGATGTCCTCCGGGCGCAGCACGAAGCCCGCGTAGCCGTACTCGTTGCCGTGCTCGCGCCGCATCGCCAGCTCCGCGCGTGTGGCGGCGATGGCGTCGGCCATGCCGGGCGCCGCCGGATCAGCCGCGTCGGCGTGCGCGGCGAGCGGTACGCGTCCCAGTCGGAATCGGGCTGCGCGTATACGCCGATCACCGTGTATCCCGCAGCCGGCCGCACGCGCGTTCTCCTCGGCCGTACGCAGCCGGTACGCGCTCTCCCAGTACGCGCGAGCATCCTCGCTGGGCGCGTCGGTGGTCCACACGCACTCGGTGAGCACGAGCGCACCACCCGGCGCGAGCAGCCGGCGCCAGTCGCGCAGCGCCGTGTCGAAACCGATGCTGTACGCCGAGCTCTCCGCCCAGACGAGGTCGAAGGAACCGTCCGGGGAGGGGAGCTCTCCCATGTCGCCGTTGACGGGCCGGATCAGGTGCGAGAGCCCACGCGCCGCGGAGGCCGCGCGCAGCTCGTCCAGGAACTGTTCACCCGGCGGCGATCGCGCGGGCGACTTTCCCTCGCTGTGGGTGCCGCCGGGCTCAGTGGCAGAGCCGCGCCTCATGCTCCGCGTGCCCGCCGGGCTCCAGCTGGAACGTGCAGTGCTCGACGTCGAAGTGATCGCCCAGACACGCCTGCAGTTCGTGCAGCACCTTCTCGTTGCCGATCGTGTTGAGGACGTCGGAGCTCACCACCACGTGCGCGGAGAGCACCGGCATGCCGGACGTGATCGTCCAGGCATGCAGGTCGTGCACATCCTCGACACTCGGCAGAGCCAGGATGTGCGCCCGCACCTCTGCCATGTCGACGTTCTTCGGGGCCGCCTCCAGCAGGACGTTCAGCGTCTCCCGCAGCAGCTTCACCGTGCGCGGCACGATCATGAGGGCGATGACGAGCGAGGCGATCGGGTCGGCGGCCTGCCAGCCGGTGGTCAGGACGACGACTGCCGACACGATCACGGCCAGCGAGCCCAGTGCGTCCGCCATCACCTCGAGGAAGGCGCCGCGCACATTGAGGCTCTCCTTCTGGCCGCGCATCAGCAGGACCAGCGAGACCGTGTTCGCGACCAGGCCGATGAGGCCGAACACGATGGTCAGCCCACCCCGGGTGTCGGCCGGAGTGATGAACCGCTCGATCGCCTCGAACAGCACGTAGCCGCCCACACCGAGCAGCAGCACGCAGTTGGCGAGCGCGGCGAGGATCTCGGCCCGTGCGAACCCGAAGGTGCGGTTGGCGGTCGCGGGCCGGTTGGCGAAGTGGATCGCGAGCAGCGCCATGCCGAGCCCGAGCGCGTCCGTGGCCATGTGCGTCGCGTCCGCGATCAGGGCCAGCGAGTCCGCGGCGATGCCTCCGGCGATCTCGACCGCCATGACGGTGAGCGTGATGGTCAGCGCGATGCGCAGCCGCCCGCGGTACGCGGCCGACGCCGTACCCGGCGCGGGCACGCCGTGCGCATGCCCGTGGTCGTGCCCAGCGCCCATGGAACCCGCCTTCCGTATCCGCAGTGCGTGCGCGTCAACCCGCGCGTCAATCCGCCGTGCGTGCTCGTCGCGGCCCAGTGAACTACGGGCGGGGGGTATGGGGCAACACGGGACTGAACACCGTTGTCATATGCTCTGACCTGCGTAAATGATGCGCAGGTCAGAGCGGTGACAAGATCACTTGCGGGCGGCCTCGGGGTGTCGCAGACACCAGCCCCGCCACGCCGACTCGACCATCTCGCGAACCCCGAGCCGGGCGGTCCAGCCCAGTTCCTCGGCCGCCCGTCCGGCGGACGCGACCGCTCGCGGGGCGTCGCCGGGGCGCCGGGGTTCCACGACCGGCGGCCGGTGGTCGCCGGTCACCTCGGCGATGGTCGTGATGAGTTCCCGTACGGAGACGCCCTCGCCGCGGCCGATGTTCACCGTCAGATCACCCTTCGCGTCGGCGGCCATGAGCCGGCGTGCGGCCGCGAGGTGCGCATCGGCGAGATCGGCGACATGGATGTAGTCGCGGATGCAGGTGCCGTCCGGCGTCGGATAGTCGTCACCGAAGATCCGCGGAGCCTCGTCACGGGTGAGCCGGTCGAAGACCATCGGGATGACGTTGAACACGCCCGTGTCCGCGAGCTCCGGCACCGCAGCGCCCGCCACGTTGAAGTAGCGCAGGCACACGGTCGCGATGCCGTGCGCCCGGCCTGCGGCCCGCACCAGCCACTCCCCGGTGAGCTTTGTCTCCCCGTAGGGGCTCAGCGGGGCGCAGGGCGTGTCCTCGGTGATCAGGTTCACATTCGGGTTGCCGTACACGGCCGCGGACGAGGAGAAGAGGAACCTTTTGATCCCGGCCTCGGCGACCGCTTCCAGCAGCACCGCAAGGCCGCCCACGTTCTCCTGGTAGTAGCGCAGCGGCTGCGCCACGGACTCGCCGACCTGCTTGAAGGCTGCGAGATGCACCACACCCGTCACCGCGTGCTCCGAAAGCACCCGCTTCAGCAGTGCGGCATCGTGCGCCGAGCCCTCGACGAGCGGGATTTCCTGCGGCAGCCGGTCGGGAACCCCGGCCGAGATGTCGTCGAGTACGACCACGCGTTCCCCGGCGTCGGTCATGGCCCGCGCCACGTGTGCCCCTATGTATCCAGCCCCGCCTGTGATCAGCCATGTCATGGAGGCCCACCCTAAGCCGGACCTGCGGCACAGGCATGCCATGCGCAGGTCTCGAGGCCGCTCATCGGGCATCCGGGGTCGCGGTGTGCGAGCATCTGGCGCACCGTTTGTGGGTATCCGGGGGCACGGTTTGTGGGCATCCGGGAGCACGGTTTGTGGGCCGGGGTGCCGATCCCCGATGATGATCGTTGCGGCTTGCGGACACGCAGACCGCGCTTATCGGACCGTAAACGGGCGGTGAACACCCGCTTCTCTTCATCCGATAACCTCTGCCGATGCGCCGCCCGGCCGCCTGGGCCAGGGGTGCCCCATCATGCGCATGCCCGGCGCCTCGAAGCGTCGGCAACCAAGGAGTGAGTTCGTCTGTCGACCGCCATCCTCATCGGCCAGCCGGCCCCCGGATCGACCCTCGAGGGCGATCTGCGGTCCCTGGGCTTCGACGTGCGGATCGCCACCGACGCCGCCGACGTCGGGTCGCTGCTCGCGGTGATCCCGGGCGATGAGCGGGTCGCGGTCGTCGACGCCCGGTTCGTGGGCCATGTCCACGCCCTCCGGCTCGGCCTCACCGACCCCCGCTTCGACGCCTCCGCCGTTCCCGGCGCCGTGTCGGCCCGCCCGCCGGCCCGCCCGGCGCTGGCGCTCGCCGTGCGCAGGACCGCCGAGGGCACCGCACGCGGCGCCGTCGCCGTCGGCAGCATCGCCGACAGCGTCGCCGCGGCCCTCGAGGACGACGACGTCGCGGTGCACCGGCCCGAGCTCGGCTCCCTCGTCGCCACCGTCCCCGCCGACCCGCAGGCCGGCAACGAAGCCCGGCAGGCCGTCGCGGCCGTCGACGAAGAGGCCATACGCCTGCGGAGCGCCGTGAAGTCCCGGGACGGCTTCTTCACGACGTTCTGCATCAGCCCGTACTCTCGCTACATCGCCCGTTGGTGCGCCCGCCGCGGCCTGACTCCCAATCAGGTCACCACGGCCTCGCTGCTCACCGCTCTGATCGCGGCAGGCTGTGCCGCGACCGGCACGCGCGGCGGCTTCATCGCGGCCGGTGTGCTGCTTCTCTTCTCCTTCGTCCTGGACTGCACCGACGGGCAGCTCGCCCGCTACTCCCTGCAGTACTCGACGCTCGGCGCCTGGCTCGACGCCACCTTCGACCGCGCCAAGGAGTACGCCTACTACGCGGGCCTCGCCCTCGGTGCGGCCCGCGGCGGTGACGACGTGTGGGCGCTGGCCCTCGGCGCGATGGTCCTGCAGACCTGCCGCCACGTCGTGGACTTCTCCTTCAACGAGGCGAACCACGACGCGACCGCCAACACCAGCCCCACCGCAGCACTTTCGGACAAGCTCGACAGCGTCGGCTGGACGGTGTGGGTGCGCCGGATGATCGTCCTGCCGATCGGTGAACGCTGGGCGATGATCGCCGTGCTCACGGCCGTGACCACACCTCGGATCACCTTCTACGCGCTTCTCATCGGATGCGCGATAGCTGCGACATACACCACAGCAGGCCGCGTACTCAGGTCGCTGACCCGCAGGGCGCACAGGACCGACCGGGCCGCTCTCGCACTCGCCGACCTCGCCGATTCAGGCCCGCTCGCAGAGGCGCTCGCCCGTGCGCTGAAGAGCGCCGGGCGCCTTCTGCCGCCGCCCGTCTACGCGTTCGTCGGCGGTGTGCTCCTCGTAACTGTGAGCGCTCTCACGGACTTCGGCGGACCGTGGCCCGTCGTCGCCGCGCTCGTGTACTGCGTCACATCGGGGATCGCGGTCTCCCGACCCCTCAAAGGCGCCCTGGACTGGCTGGTTCCGCCGTTCTTCCGGGCCGCCGAGTACGGCACGTTCCTGGTGCTCGCGGCCAACTCCGGTATGAACGGAGCCTTGCCCGCAGCTTTCGGACTGGTGGCCGCAGTCGCCTACCATCACTACGACACGGTGTACCGCATCCGCGGCGACACCGGCGCGCCCCCGCACTGGCTCGTGCGGGCGATCGGCGGACACGAAGGCAGAGTCCTGGTGGTCACGGTGGTCGCGGCTCTGCTCAACAACACAGATTTCACCGTCGCGCTCACGGTCCTCGCCGTGGCCGTGGCACTCGTGGTGCTCGTCGAGAGCATCCGCTTCTGGGTGTCCTCCGGTGCACCCGCCGTACACGATGAAGGAGAACCCGCATGATCGGCCTCGTGCTGGCGGCCGGCGCCGGACGGCGTCTGCGCCCCTACACCGACACCCTGCCCAAGGCTCTGGTGCCGGTGGGCCCCGAAGGCAACGAGGACAGCCTCACCGTCCTGGACCTGACCCTCGGCAACTTCGCCGAGATCGGTCTGACGGAGGTCGCGATCATCGTCGGGTACCGCAAGGAGGCCGTGTACGAGCGCCGCGAGGCGCTGGAGGCCAAGTACGGGCTCAAGATCACCCTCATCGACAACGACAAGGCCGAGGAGTGGAACAACGCCTACTCCCTGTGGTGCGGCCGTGACGCGATCAAGCACAGCGTGATCCTCGCCAACGGCGACACCGTGCACCCGGTCTCCGTCGAGAAGACGCTGCTCGCCGCCCGCGGTGGCGACAAGAAGATCATCCTCGCCCTCGACACGGTGAAGTCCCTCGCCGACGAGGAGATGAAGGTCGTCGTGGACCCCGAGAAGGGCATGACGAAGATCACCAAGCTGATGGACCCGGCTGAGGCCACCGGTGAGTACATCGGCGTCACCCTCATCGAGGGCGAGGCGGCCGACGAGCTCGCCGACGCGCTGAAGACCGTTTTCGAGACGGACCCGCAGCAGTTCTACGAGCACGGCTACCAGGAGCTCGTCAACCGCGGCTTCCGGATCGACGTCGCGCCCATCGGCGACGTCAAGTGGGTCGAGATCGACAACCACGACGACCTGGCCAAGGGACGTGAGATCGCGTGCCAGTACTGACGCGGCTCATTCCGTCGCCGGTCGTCGTCGACATCCGGCCGGGCGCCCTCGATGATCTGGCGACGATTCTGTCCGACCAGCGCATCGCTCCGTCCGGCCGGATGGCCTTCGCCATCAGCGGCGGTTCCGGCCAGGCGCTGCGCGATCGCTTCGCGCCGTCGCTGCCCCAGGCGGACTGGTTCGACGACGCCGACGGCACCATCGACGGCGCGGTCCGCCTCGCCGACTCGATCAAGAAGGGCGGCCACTACGACGCGGTGGTCGGCCTCGGCGGCGGCAAGGTCATCGACTGCGCGAAGTACGCCGCCGCGCGCGTGGGCCTGCCGCTCGTCGCGGTCGCCACGAACCTCGCCAACGACGGCCTGTGCTCCCCGGTGGCCACGCTCGACAACGACGCTGGCCGCGGCTCGTACGGTGTGCCGAACCCGATCGGGATCGTCATCGACCTGGATGTCATCCGCGAGGCGCCGGTGCGTTTCGTGCGGGCCGGCATCGGCGACGTGATCTGCAAGATCTCCGCCGTGGCCGACTGGGAGCTGTCGCACCGGGAGAACGGTGAGCAGGTCGACGGCCTTGCCGCCGCGATGGCCCGCCAGGCCGCCGAGGCCGTGCTGCGCCATCCGAGCGGCATCGGCGACGACGACTTCCTGACGACGCTGTCGGAGTCCCTGGTCCTGTGCGGCATCTCCATGTCCGTGGCGGGCGACAGCCGCCCGGCGTCCGGTGCCTGCCACGAGATCAGCCACGCGTTCGACCTGCAGTTCCCCAAGCGCAGCGCCCTCCACGGAGAGCAGTGCGGCCTGGGAGGCGCGTTCGCCACGTACCTGCGGGGCGACCACGACATGGCCGGGACGATGGCCGACGTCCTGTACCGGCACGGACTCCCCGTCCTGCCGGAGGAGATCGGCTTCACTCTGGACGAGTTCGTCCAGGTGGTGGAGTTCGCTCCCAAGACCCGCCCCGGTCGTTACACCATCCTGGAACACCTCGACCTGACCACCGACCAGATCAAGGACGCATACGCCGACTATGCCAAGGCCATCGGTAGCTGAACTCCGGCCCGTCGTTCATCCCCCGGGTGTGAAGGACCGGCGGAGCGGCGAGCACTGGGCCGGCCGGCTCTACATGCGCGAGATCTCGCTGCGCATCGACCGGCACCTGGTGAACACGCGGGTCACGCCCAACCAGCTGACCTACCTGATGACGGTCTTCGGCGTCCTCGCCGCCCCGGCCCTGCTGGTGCCGGGGATCCCGGGCGCCGTGCTCGGCGTGCTGATGGTCCAGCTCTACCTGCTGCTGGACTGCGTAGACGGCGAGATCGCCCGCTGGAAGAAGCAGTTCTCGCTCGGCGGGGTGTACCTGGACCGCGTCGGCGCCTACCTGTGCGACGCCGCGGTCCTGGTCGGCTTCGGTCTGCGCGCCGCCGACCTGTGGGGCTCCGGGCGGATCGACTGGCTGTGGGCCTTTCTCGGCACCCTCGCCGCCCTCGGCGCCATCCTGATCAAGGCCGAGACCGACCTCGTCGGCGTCGCCCGTCACCAGGGCGGGCTGCCGCCGGTGCAGGAGTCGGCCTCCGTGCCGCGCTCGTCCGGCATGGCGGTGGCTCGCAAGGCCGCCGCCGCGCTGAAGTTCCACCGGCTCGTCCTCGGCGTCGAGGCGTCGCTGCTGATCCTGGCCCTCGCGGTCCTGGACGCGGTCCGGGGCGACCTGTTCTTCTCGCGGCTCGGCGTCGCCGTGCTGGCCGGTATCGCGATCCTCCAGACGCTGCTCCACCTCGTGTCCATCCTCGCTTCGAGCAGGCTCAAGTGAGTACGCGGTCCGGGTCCTCGAGGCCGCTGAAGGTCGGCGCGGTCGTCATCACCATGGGCAACCGCCCCGACGAGCTGCGTGTCCTGCTCGACTCGGTCGCCAAGCAGGACGGCGACCGGGTCGAGGTGGTCGTGGTCGGCAACGGCTCGCCGGTGCCGGACGTCCCCGAGGGCGTACGCACCGTCGAGCTGCCGGAGAACCTCGGCATTCCCGGCGGCCGCAACGTCGGTATCGAGGCGTTCGGCCCGTCCGGCTCCGAGGTCGACATCCTGCTGTTCCTCGACGACGACGGGCTGCTCGCCCACCACGACACGGCCGAGCTCTGCCGCGAGGCCTTCGCGGCCGACCCGAAGCTGGGCATCATCAGCTTCCGGATCGCCGACCCGGACACCGGCGAGACCCAGCGCCGGCATGTGCCGCGGCTGCGCGCCTCCGACCCGATGCGCTCCTCGCGCGTCACCACGTTCCTCGGCGGCGCCAACGCGGTCCGTACGCGCGTGTTCGCAGAGGTCGGCGGCCTGCCCGACGAGTTCTTCTACGCGCACGAGGAGACGGATCTCGCCTGGCGGGCGCTGAACGCCGGCTGGATGATCGACTACCGCTCCGACATGGTCCTGTTCCACCCGACGACCGCCCCGTCCCGGCACGCGGTCTACCACCGGATGGTGGCCCGCAACCGCGTCTGGCTCGCCCGGCGCAATCTGCCCGCCCCGCTGGTCCCGGTCTACCTGGGGGTCTGGCTGCTGCTGACCCTCGTGCGGCGCCCTTCGCGCCGCGCCCTGAGGGCGTGGTTCGGCGGCTTCAGAGAGGGCTGGACCACCGCGTGCGGACCACGGCGGCCGATGAAGTGGCGTACGGTGTGGCGGCTGACCCGACTGGGCCGCCCTCCAGTGATCTGACAAGCTCGGTTTGAGAGCATTCGGGCCGTGACCCGGTCCCGGGCTCCTGCCCATGCCCGACCAGGCTGCGCATCTTGAAGGAAAGTTCCACTTGTGAGTGAGACAACGCATGACGGCGGTGTCGCGGTGAGCGTCCCGCCGTCGCCCGATGACGGGCTGACCCCGGCCGAGCTGGCTGCCAAGTACGGTCTCTCCGTCAGCGGCGCCCGGCCCGGACTCTTCGAGTACGTCCGTCAGCTCTGGGGACGGCGCCACTTCATCCTTGCCTTCTCGCAGGCGAAGCTGACCGCCCAGTACAGCCAGGCGAAGCTCGGCCAGCTGTGGCAGGTGGTGACCCCGCTGCTGAACGCGCTCGTCTACTTCCTGATCTTCGGCCTGATCCTGGATGCCAGCCGGGGCATGACACACGACGTGTACATCCCGTTCCTGGTCACCGGTGTGTTCGTCTTCACCTTCACGCAGAGCTCGGTCATGGCGGGCGTACGCGCGATCTCAGGCAACCTCGGTCTGGTCCGCGCGCTGCACTTCCCGCGCGCCTCGCTGCCCATCTCCTTCGCGCTGCAGCAGCTCCAGCAGCTGCTCTTCTCGATGATCGTCCTGTTCATCGTGGCGGTGGGTTTCGGCAGCTTTCCGCGCCTGTCCTGGGTGCTGATCCTTCCGGCCCTCGCGCTGCAGTACCTGTTCAACACCGGCCTCGCGCTGATCATGGCGCGCCTGGGCAGCAAGATCCCCGATCTCGCCCAGCTGATGCCCTTCATCATGCGTACCTGGATGTACGCGTCGGGTGTCATGTTCTCCATCCCGATCATGCTCCAGGACAGGCCGGCCTGGATCGCGAACGTCCTTCAGTGGAACCCGGCGGCCATCTACATGGACCTGATGCGCTTCGCGCTCATCGACGGCTACGGGTCCGAGAACCTGCCGCCGCACGTCTGGGCCGTCGCCGCGGGCTGGGCGGTACTCGTCGCGGTCGGAGGGTTCGTGTACTTCTGGAAGGCGGAGGAGCGGTACGGCCGTGGCTGAGCAGAACACCGGGGCGCACATCCCCACCGTCATCGCGGACGAGCTGCACGTCGTCTACCGCGTGAACGGCGCGAAGACCGGCAAGGGCAGCGCGACCGCCGCCCTCAGCCGCATCGTCCGGCGCGGCGAGGAGCGCGGCGTACGCAAGGTGCACGCGGTGCGCGGCGTCAGCTTCACCGCCTACCGAGGCGAGGCCATCGGCCTGATCGGCTCCAACGGCTCGGGCAAGTCCACCCTGCTGCGCGCCATCGCCGGCCTGCTGCCCGCCGAGAAGGGCAAGGTCTACACGGACGGGCAGCCCTCGCTGCTCGGCGTGAACGCGGCCTTGATGAACGACCTGACCGGCGAGCGGAACGTCATCCTCGGCGGGCTCGCGATGGGCATGTCCCGCGAGCAGATCAGGGACCGCTACCAGGAGATCGTCGACTTCTCGGGCATCAACGAGAAGGGCGACTTCATCACGCTGCCGATGCGCACGTACTCGTCGGGCATGGCGGCCCGCCTGCGGTTCTCCATCGCGGCCGCCAAGGATCATGACGTCCTCATGATCGACGAGGCGCTGGCCACCGGTGACCGCAAGTTCCAGAAGCGCTCCGAGGCCCGTATCCGCGAGCTGCGCAAGCATGCCGGAACGGTCTTCCTCGTCAGCCACAACAACAAGTCCATCCGTGACACGTGCGACCGTGTGCTCTGGCTGGAGCGCGGCGAACTGCGTATGGACGGACCGACGGACGAGGTACTCAAGGAGTACGAGAAGTTCACGGGGAAGTAGCGGGGATCGCCGTCCCCGGATCGTCGGTCGGTCAGGACCTTCGGCCAGGACCAACGTCGTGACCAGCTGTCATGGCCTGTCTCCAGGGCCCCGCTCGCGAATCCGGAGGGGCCCTGGCCGGTGCCTGGATCCCAATTTCCGCATGGCCGGGGAATCTTGACGGTAATCGGTGTGTTCTTGTGATGCGCAGGACACCCCGCCGAACCATGTCGCGTTGTACAACGTAAGCTGTACCGGTGCTGATTCGCGGCAAGTAGGGCGATAACGCGCAGCGTCCGGCTTCGAGGGGTGTCTCCCGGGCCGGTCCGGGGGGACTCCTCGGCGTGCTGCTGGGCGGCGTGTCCGAAATAGGATGTATTGGGTCGGCAGTGTAGAACGGGAGATGTGACGGCAATGTCTACGGAAGGTCTCCAGCTCCGCGATGCTTCCGCCGTCCCCGCGCCGGGCAGCCCGCGGTGACGGGAACCGAAGGGGCGCGTACGGAGAGCGCCCCCCAGGCGAAGTCCGAGGAAGCCCCGGCCCGCGCCACGCTCGACAAGGCCGCGGACGAGAACTTTCCCGTGGCGCCGTTCTTCCTGCCTCGCGCATGGCGCGACGACCTGATGGCCGTGTACGGCTTCGCGCGCCTCGTCGACGACATCGGTGACGGAGACCTCGCACCCGGCGGCGCCGACGCCCGCCTGCTGGGTGTCGCACCGGATGCCGCGGAGGACAGGCTCGCCGTACTCGACGCTTTCGAGGTCGACCTCCGCAAAGTGTTCGACTCCACCCCCCGCCACCCCCTGCTGCGGCGGCTCCAGCCCACCGTCCGCCGGCACGGCCTCACCCCCGAGCCATTCCTCGACCTGATCGCGGCCAACCGCCAGGACCAGCTGGTCACGCGCTACGAGACCTACGACGACCTGCTCGCGTACTGCGAACTGTCGGCCAACCCCGTCGGACGGCTCGTCCTCGCGATCACCGGCACCGCGACACCGGAGCGGATCCGCCTCTCCGACGCGGTGTGTACGGCCCTGCAGATCGTCGAGCACCTCCAGGACGTCACCGAGGACCTCGGCCGCGACCGCATCTACCTGCCCGCCGAGGACATGAAGAGATTCCACGTCCAGGAGGAGGACCTCCGCGCACCAACCGCAGGCGCATCGGTGCGCGCACTGGTTGCATACGAAGCAGAACGCGCCCGGGGCCTGCTGAATGAAGGCACCCCCTTGGTGGGTAGCGTCCACGGCAGGCTGAAGCTGCTGCTCGCCGGGTTCGTGGCCGGAGGAAGGGCGACAATCCACGCGATTGCTGCCGCTGAATACGACGTACTTCCTGAACCGCCGAAACCCGCCAAGCTCCGCTTGCTGCGCCAGGTGGGGGCGACTCTGCGAGGAGAGGGGTGATCCGGACGGTGGAGGAAGACCAGCACGTGTCCGCACCAGTGCTCGCCGCCTACAGCTACTGCGAGACCGTCACCGGCCGGCAGGCCCGCAACTTCGCCTACGGCATCAGGCTGCTGCCCACGCCCAAGCGGCGTGCGATGTCGGCGCTCTACGCGTTCTCGCGACGCGTCGACGACATCGGTGACGGAGACCTCGCACCGGACGTCAAGACGGCCCGGCTGGACGAGACACGCGCCGTGCTGGACAGGATCCGCGAAGGCAAGGTCGCGGAGGACGACACCGACCCGGTGGCCGTGGCCCTCGGGCATGCCGCGCAGCACTTCCCGATCCCGCTCGGCGGGCTGGATGAACTGATCGACGGCGTCGTCATGGACGTACGCGGCGAGACCTATGAGACCTGGGAGGACCTGAAGGTCTATTGCCGTTGTGTTGCCGGCGCCATCGGACGGCTCTCCCTCGGTGTGTTCGGCACCGAGCCGGGGGCGCGCAACGCCGAGCGCGCGCCCGAGTACGCCGACACGCTGGGGCTCGCGCTGCAACTCACCAACATCCTGCGGGACATCCGCGAGGACGCCGAGGGCGGCCGCACCTATCTGCCCGCCGACGACCTCGCCAAGTTCGGCTGCTCGGCCGGGTTCAGCGGTCCCAGACCGCCGGCCGGTTCCGACTTCCCGGGCCTGGTGCACTTCGAGGTACGGCGCGCCCGCGCCCTGTTCGCCGAGGGCTACCGGCTGCTGCCCATGCTGGACCGGCGCAGCGGCGCCTGTGTCGCCGCGATGGCCGGCATCTACCGGCGCCTGCTCGACCGTATCGAGCGCGACCCGGAGGCCGTTCTGCGCGGCCGCGTCTCCCTGCCCGGCCGCGAGAAGGCCTTTGTAGCCGTGCGCGGCCTCTCCGGTCTCGACACCAGGCAGGTCTCCCGGGGGGCCGTCAGGAGGCGCGCCCGGTGAAGCTCCACGGCCGCCGTGGGACAACTCGCGGCAAACGGTGCGCAACCCTCCGCCTCGGCGTGGCGTCCCTGACTGCAGCGGCCTGTCATGCGATCGTCGAGCACTTCGCTGACGTCGGCGGCACGGCCGGTGGGGAGGGCGCGCGATGAGCGACGACATGCAGTCGGACGAGCTGGATGCGCACACCGCAGGCGGCCCTGGGAGTGGCGCCGCCGTGGTGGTCGGCGGGGGACTCGCCGGCATCACCAGTGCGCTGGCGCTCGCCGACGCCGGAGTGCAGGTGACCCTGCTCGAGGGGCGGCCGCGTCTGGGCGGGCTGGCCTTCTCCTTTCAGCGAGGCGACCTGACCGTCGACAACGGCCAGCACGTGTATCTGCGTTGCTGCACCGCGTATCGCTGGTTCCTGGACCGTATCGACGGTACGGAGCTCGCGCCGCTGCAGGAACGGCTCGACGTGCCCGTACTCGACGCGGGCCGGGGCGCTGACTCCAACGGGTCGGGAAACCGCCTCCGGCTCGGCAGGCTCCGCCGCACCGCCCTGCCCGTACCGCTGCACCTCGCGTCCAGCCTCGCCACCTATCCGCACCTGTCGCTCGCCGAACGCGCCAAGGTGGGGCGAGCCGCGCTGGCCCTCAAGAAGCTCGACCCGGCCGATCCCGCGCTGGACGCACAGGACTTCGGCAGCTGGCTTGCCCGGCACGGCCAGTCGCCGCGCGCCGTCGAAGCGCTGTGGGACCTGGTCGGTGTCGCAACGCTGAACGCCGTCGCGGGCGACGCCTCGCTGGGCCTGGCCGCGATGGTCTTCAAGACGGGACTGCTGTCCGACCCGGGTGCCGCCGACATCGGCTGGGCACGCGTGCCCCTCGGTGAACTCCATGACACGCTCACCCGCAAGGCGCTCGACACCGCGGGCGTCCGCACCGAACTCCGTACACGCGTCACCTCCATCTCCCGTACCGAGAACGGACGTTGGAGCGTGGAGGTTCCCGGCGAGCGGTTCGACGCCGATGCCGTCGTGCTCGCCGTACCGCAGCGCGAGGCGCACGACCTGCTCCCCGACGGAGCCCTCGACGAGCCCGAGCGGCTGCTCTCCATCGGCACCGCACCGATCCTCAACATCCATGTGGTCTACGACCGCAAGGTCCTCAGGCAGCCCTTCTTCTCCGCGCTCGGCTCCCCGGTGCAGTGGGTCTTCGACCGCACCGAGGCCTCGGGCCTGACGAGTGGTCAGTATCTTGCGCTGTCCCAGTCGGCGGCCCAGGACGAGATCGACGATCCCGTCGCCACCCTGCGCGAGCGCTACCTGCCGGAGCTTCAGCGGCTGTTGCCCGCCGCGCGCGGCGCCGAGGTGCGCGACTTCTTCGTCACCCGGGAGCGCACGGCGACGTTCGCGCCCACCCCCGGCGTCGGCAGGCTGCGGCCCGGCGCCCGCACCAAGGCCCCCGGCCTCTATCTGGCCGGATCGTGGACCGCCACCGGGTGGCCCGCGACCATGGAGAGCGCGGTCCGCAGCGGCGTCAGTGCGGCGGGCGCCGCGCTGAGAGCTCTCGGCCGGCCGCGCGATCACCTCTTCGACCTCGTCGAGGAGGCGGAAGACCGCGTATCCCCGGGGGACGCGGCATCCGGCAGCGCCTTTGCCGCGTACCGGACCCCCGGCCGAACACCCGAGGGATCCGGCGCATCACTGCGAGGTGGCATCCGGTGAAGTCCGCACTGCACGGGGCGAGTCCCCGCACCCCCGGTACCGCAACAAGAGGAGAGACTGTGCCCACTGTGCCCCCGGCCGAATCGGCTGCCGACGCGGTGGACGTGACCGCGCTGCTCGAGCGCGGCCGGACCCTGGCCACCCCGGTGCTGAGGGCCGCCGTGGAGCGTCTCGCAGCGCCCATGGACACCGTCGCCGCGTACCATTTCGGCTGGATCGACGCCGAGGGCAACCCCTCCGACGGCGACGGCGGCAAGGCCGTACGCCCCGCGCTGGCCCTGCTGTCCGCGCAGGCCGCCGGCGCAGCGCCCGAGGTCGGCGTCCCCGGCGCGGTCGCCGTCGAGCTGGTGCACAACTTCTCGCTCCTGCACGACGACCTGATGGACGGCGACGAGCAGCGCCGCCACCGCGACACGGTGTGGAAGGTGCACGGCCCGGCGCAGGCCATCCTCGTCGGCGACGCCCTCTTCGCCCTCGCCAACGAGATCCTGCTCGAGCTCGGCACCGTCGAGGCGGGCCGCGCCACGCGCCGCCTCACCGCCGCGACCCGCGCCCTCATCGACGGCCAGGCGCAGGACATCTCCTACGAGCACCGCGAGCGCGTCACCGTCGAGGAGTGCCTGGAGATGGAGGGCAACAAGACGGGCGCCCTCCTCGCCTGCGCGTGCTCCATCGGCGCGGTGCTCGGCGGCGCCGACGACCGCACCGCCGACACCCTGGGGAAGTACGGCTACCACCTCGGTCTCGCCTTCCAGGCCGTCGACGACCTGCTGGGTATCTGGGGCGACCCGGAGGCCACCGGCAAGCAGACCTGGAGCGATCTGCGCCAGCGCAAGAAGTCCCTGCCGGTCGTGGCCGCGCTCGCGGCGGGCGGCCCGGCATCGGAGCGCCTCGGCGAACTGCTCGCCGCCGACGCCAAGAGCACCGACTTCGACAGCTTCTCCGAGGAGGAGTTCGCCGCGCGTGCCGCCCTCATCGAGGAGGCGGGCGGCCGCCAGTGGACCGCCGAGGAGGCGCGGCGGCAGCACGCCATCGCCGTCGAGGCGCTGGCCGCCGTCGACATGCCCGACCAAGTGCGGGCGCAGCTCGTCGCGCTTGCCGACTTCGTCGTCGTACGGAAGAGATGATCATTATCGGCCCATAGGCGTGCCCCGGGGGTGGCCCCCCGGATCTCCAGCGCAGTCGCCGGCCGGTGCCCACCAGGCACCGGCCGACGGCGGACCCAGCAGAACAGCCACTGCATGAAGGGGAAGCCATGACAGCGACGACCGATGGAAGCACCGGAGCGGTTCCGCCCCGCGCTGCCTCGGCCAGCGGACCAACTGGAACTACTCGAACAACTGAATCCACGCCCGCAGCGGCCGGGACGCATGACGCCGCCACCCGCGCCCTCCAGCGCGCCACCGACTTCCTTCTCGCCCGCCAGGACGCCAAGGGCTGGTGGAAGGGCGACCTCGAGACCAACGTCACGATGGACGCCGAAGACCTGCTGCTCCGTCAGTTCCTGGGCATTCGCGACGAGGCGACCACCAAGGCCGCCGCCCTGTTCATCCGCGGCGAGCAGCGCGACGACGGTACCTGGGCCACCTTCTACGGCGGGCCCGGCGAGCTCTCCACCACCATCGAGGCGTATGTCGCCCTGCGCCTCGCCGGGGACAGCCCCGACGACCCGCACATGGCCAAGGCCGCCGAATGGATCCGCGAGCAGGGCGGCATCGCCGCAAGCCGCGTCTTCACCCGCATCTGGCTCGCCCTCTTCGGCTGGTGGAAGTGGGACGACCTGCCCGAACTCCCGCCCGAGCTCATCTACTTCCCGAAGTGGTTCCCGCTCAACATCTACGACTTCGGCTGCTGGGCGCGGCAGACCATCGTGCCCCTCACCGTCGTCTCGGCGAAGCGACCGGTGCGCCCCGCGCCGTTCCCGCTCGAGGAGCTGCACACCGATCCGGGCAACCCCAGTCCCCCCAGGAGCCTCGCGCCGGCGGCCAGCTGGGACGGCGTATTCCAGCGCCTCGACAAGGCCCTCCACGCGTACCACAAGGTCGCACCGCGCCGGCTGCGCAGGGCGGCGATGAACTCGGCGGCCCGCTGGATCATCGAGCGGCAGGAGAACGACGGCTGCTGGGGAGGCATCCAGCCGCCCGCCGTGTACTCGCTGATCGCGCTGCACCTGCTCGGGTACGACCTCGAGCACCCGGTGATGCGCGCGGGCCTTGAGTCGCTGGACCGGTACGCCGTATGGCGCAAGGACGGGGCCCGGATGATCGAGGCCTGCCAGTCGCCCGTATGGGACACGTGCCTCGCGACCATCGCGCTCGCCGACGCGGGCCTGCCCGCCGACCACCCGCAGCTGGTCAAGGCCGCCGACTGGATGCTGGGCGAGCAGATCGTCCGTCCGGGTGACTGGTCGGTCCGCAGGCCCCACCTCACTCCTGGCGGATGGGCGTTCGAGTTCCACAACGACAACTACCCGGACATCGACGACACCGCCGAGGTTGTGCTGGCCCTGCGGCGCGTGAAGCACCCGGACCCGGACCGCGTCGAGAAGGCCATCGACCGCGGGGTGCACTGGAACGTCGGCATGCAGTCCAGGAATGGGGCCTGGGGCGCCTTCGACGTCGACAACACGAGCAGCTTCCCCAACCGGCTGCCGTTCTGCGACTTCGGCGAGGTCATCGACCCGCCGTCCGCCGACGTCACAGCCCATGTCGTGGAGATGCTGGCCGTCGACGGCAAGGCCCACCATCCGGCCACGCGCCGTGGCATCGAGTGGCTGCTCGCGGAGCAGGAGGCGAACGGCTCCTGGTTCGGCCGCTGGGGCGTCAACTACGTCTACGGCACCGGATCCGTGGTGCCCGCGCTGACGGCCGCCGGACTGCCCGCCTCACACCCCGCGATCCGCCGCGCCGTCGCCTGGCTGGAGTCCGTGCAGAACGACGACGGCGGCTGGGGCGAGGACCTGCGCTCCTACCGCGACATTGAGGGCTGGAGCGGCCGGGGCGCCTCCACCGCATCCCAGACCGCCTGGGCGCTCCTCGCGCTGCTCGCCGCAGGCGAACAGGAGTCCAAGGCAGTGGAGCGGGGCATCGCCTGGCTCGCCGAGACGCAAGGAGACGACGGCTCCTGGGACGAGCCTTACTTCACCGGCACCGGATTCCCCTGGGACTTCTCCATCAACTACCACCTCTACCGGCAGGTCTTCCCGCTCACCGCGCTGGGACGGTACGTCCATGGGGAACCGTTCTCCGGCAAGGGGAACTGATGACCGGCACCCTGGAGTCCCCGGACGGCTCCTCCCTGGAGTCCCCGGACGGCTCCACCCCGGAGCCCCCGGACGGCTCCCCGGAAGGCTCTTCGGAGAGCCCACCGCTGCTGATCGCCTGCGCGCTCGGCATCGAGCGGCTCGCCCTGCGCACCGGCGAGCGCGCCGAAGCCGCGGGACCCGTGACCGTGCTGCGTACGGGAATGGGACCCAAGGCCGCCGAACGCGCCGTCACGCGCGCCCTCGCCGATGAGGCGTTGCGCGCCGCGGCCGTCGTGGCCACCGGCTTCTGCGCCGGCCTCGCACCGGGCATGCACCCAGGCGATCTCGTGGTCGCGGAGGAGACGCGCGACCCGGGCGCCACTACGCCGTGTGTGGGCACCGAACTGCTCGTCCGCGAACTGGTCCGGGCTGTTCCCGGGCGTACGGTCCACACCGGGCCGCTCACCGGCTCCGACCACGTCGTCCGAGGCCATGAGCGTTCCGAGCTGCTCGCCAAGGGCGCGATCGCGGTGGACATGGAGTCCGCGGCGACACTCCGGAGCGCCGTTCGGGTAGGTCCGCGCCCGGTTGCGGCCGTCCGGGTGGTCGTGGACGCTCCAGAGCATGAGCTCGTTCGAATCGGCACGGTCCGCGGTGGAATATCAGCTTTCCGCGTACTCCGTTCCGTGCTGCCTGTTTTCTATGAATGGCACCGTAATTTGCTGCTCCCCAGGAGGTGAGCAAGATGGCCATGCCGCTCCGTCAGACCATCAAGGTCGCTACGTATCTGTTTGAGCAGAAGGTGCGCAGGCGGGACAAGTTCGCGCTGCTCGTGGAACTCGAACCGCTCTTCGCGTGCAACCTCAAGTGCGAGGGCTGCGGCAAGATCCAGCACCCGGCGGGAGTGCTCAAGCAGCGCATGCCGGTGGCCCAGGCCGTCGGCGCCGTACTCGAGTCCGGTGCGCCCATGGTGTCGATCGCCGGCGGCGAGCCGCTGATGCATCCGCAGATCGACGAGATCGTAAGGCAGTTGGTGGCCAAGAAGAAGTTCGTCTTCCTCTGCACCAACGCGCTGCTGATGCGCAAGAAGATGGACCAGTTCAAGCCGTCGCCGTACTTCGCCTGGGCCGTGCACATCGACGGCCTGCGCGAGCGGCACGATGAGTCGGTCGCCAAGGAAGGCGTGTTCGACGAGGCGGTGGAGGCGATCAAGGAGGCCAAGCGCCGCGGTTTCCGGGTCACCACCAACTCGACGTTCTTCAACACCGACACCCCGCAGACCGTCATCGAGGTTCTCAACTACCTCAACGACGACCTCAAGGTGGACGAGATGATGCTCTCGCCCGCCTATGCCTACGAGAAGGCCCCCGACCAGGAGCACTTCCTCGGCGTCCAGCAGACCCGCGAGCTGTTCAAGAAGGCCTTCGCGGGCGGCAACCGAAGGCGGTGGCGGCTCAACCAGAGCCCCCTCTTCCTGGACTTCCTCGAAGGCAAGGTCGACTTCCCGTGCACCGCGTGGGCCATCCCGAGCTACTCGCTCTTCGGCTGGCAGAAGCCCTGCTATCTGATGAGCGACGGGTACGTCCAGACGTACCAGCAGCTTCTGGAGGAGACCGACTGGGACGCGTACGGCCGCGGCAAGGACCCCCGGTGCGCCAACTGCATGGCGCACTGCGGCTACGAGCCCACCGCCGTCATGGCCACCATGGGCTCGCTCAAGGAGTCGCTGCGCGCGGCCCGCGAGACCATGGGAAACGGTAAGCCGCAGGTGACGCCATGACGACTGTGGAGTCTGTCCCATTGGGCATGCCGGAAGCGCCGGCCCGGCCGATCGCCGAGCGTCGCGTCTCGCGGCAGATCCAGGTCGGGTCGGTGGCCGTGGGTGGGGACGCGCCCGTGTCGGTGCAGTCGATGACGACGACGCGGACCTCGGACATCGGTGCGACGCTGCAGCAGATCGCGGAGCTGACGGCGTCGGGCTGCCAGATCGTGCGGGTCGCGTGTCCGACGCAGGATGACGCGGACGCGCTGGCGACGATCGCGAGGAAGTCGCAGATCCCGGTGATCGCGGACATCCACTTCCAGCCGAAGTACGTGTTCGCGGCGATCGAGGCGGGTTGTGCGGCGGTGCGGGTGAACCCCGGCAACATCAAGCAGTTCGATGACAAGGTAAAGGAGATCGCGCGAGCGGCCTCCCAGGCGGGGACTCCCATCCGAATCGGGGTCAATGCGGGCTCCCTGGATCGGCGCCTGCTGCAGAAGTACGGCAAGGCGACCCCCGAGGCCCTGGTGGAGTCGGCGTTGTGGGAGGCGTCGCTCTTCGAGGAGCACGACTTCCGGGACATCAAGATCTCGGTGAAGCACAACGACCCGGTGGTGATGATCGAGGCGTACCGGCAGCTCGCCGCGCAGTGCGGCTACCCGCTGCACCTGGGTGTGACGGAGGCCGGTCCGGCCTTCCAGGGCACGATCAAGTCGGCGGTGGCCTTTGGTGCGCTGCTGTCGCAGGGCATCGGCGACACCATCCGCGTCTCGCTGTCGGCGCCTCCGGCGGAGGAGGTCAAGGTCGGTATCCAGATCCTGGAGTCGCTGAACCTGCGCCAGCGGGGTCTGGAGATCGTGTCGTGCCCGTCGTGCGGTCGCGCCCAGGTCGACGTGTACAAGCTGGCCGAGGAGGTCACCGCCGGTCTGACCGGTATGGAGGTGCCGCTCCGCGTCGCCGTCATGGGCTGCGTCGTGAACGGTCCGGGCGAGGCCCGCGAGGCGGACCTCGGCGTCGCTTCCGGCAACGGCAAGGGCCAGATCTTCGTCAAGGGCGAGGTCATCAAGACGGTGCCCGAGTCGAAGATCGTGGAGACCCTCATCGAAGAGGCCATGAAGATCGCCGAGCAGATGGAGAACGACGGCGTCGCCTCCGGCACGCCGACCGTCACCACGCCAGGAGTATCCGGCATCACCGTGAGCTGAACAAACTTGCCAGCGAGTGAGCCGAAGGAGTGCGACGGTGTCGAGAAGGATGGGGGCACCCCCTGCTCGAGCGGAGTCGAGAGCTTGGGGGAGCGCGGTGGCCCGACGAAGGAGGGCTGAGGTCGCCTTCTCGACACCGGCCACGCCCCGGTAGGGGCATATTGATACAGCGCGCTCCGGAGGCGAACCGAGCTTTCAAAAAGAGGAGGGGCCCGAGCGTGACGATTCTGGAAGGCATCCGGGGGCCGCGTGATCTGAAAGCGCTCTCCGAGGACGAACTCGAGGTACTGGCCGAGGAGATCCGCGAGTTCCTGGTGCATGCGGTCGCCCGGACCGGCGGTCACCTGGGGCCCAACCTCGGGGTGGTGGAGCTCACCATCGCCCTGCACCGGGTCTTCGAGTCGCCCGTCGACCGCATCCTGTGGGACACCGGCCACCAGAGCTACGTACACAAGCTACTGACGGGACGTCAGGACTTCTCGAAGCTGCGCGGCAAGGGGGGCCTGTCCGGCTATCCGTCGCGCGAGGAGTCCGAGCACGACGTCATCGAGAACAGCCACGCCTCCACCGCCCTCGGCTGGGCGGACGGCCTCGCCAAGGCGCGCCAGGTGCTGGGGGAGCAGGGCCATGTCGTTGCCGTCATCGGAGACGGCGCGCTCACCGGCGGCATGGCGTGGGAGGCGCTCAACAACATCGCGGCCGCCAAGGACCGGCCGCTGATCATCGTCGTCAACGACAACGAACGCTCCTACGCCCCGACGATAGGCGGCCTCGCCAACCACCTCGCGACGCTGCGCACGACCGACGGCTACGAGAAGGCGCTGGCCTGGGGCAAGGACGTACTGCAGCGCACACCCGTGATCGGGCGGACGCTGTACGAGTCGCTGCACGGCGCCAAGAAGGGCTTCAAGGACGCCTTCGCCCCACAGGGCATGTTCGAGGACCTGGGGTTGAAGTACGTCGGCCCGATCGACGGACACGACACCGGTGCCGTCGAGTCGGCGCTGCGCCGGGCGAAGCGCTTCCACGGGCCGGTGCTCGTGCACTGCCTCACCGAGAAGGGGCGCGGCTACGAGCCGGCGCTCGCGGACGAGGCCGACCGTTTCCACACGGTCGGCGTCATGGACCCGCTGACCTGCGAACCGCTCGCGCCGTCCAACGGGCCTTCGTGGACCTCGGTGTTCGGCGACGAGATCGCCCGCATCGGCGCCGAGCGCGAGGACGTCGTGGCGATCACGGCGGCGATGCTGCACCCGGTGGGGCTGACGAAGTTCGCCGAGCAGTTCCCCGACCGGGTGTGGGACGTCGGGATCGCCGAGCAGCACGCCGCGGTGTCCGCTGCAGGCCTTGCGACGGGCGGGGTGCATCCGGTGGTCGCCGTCTACGCCACCTTCCTCAACCGCGCCTTCGACCAGCTCCTCATGGATGTCGCCCTGCACAAGTGCGGCGTGACGTTCGTACTGGACAGGGCGGGTGTGACCGGGGTCGACGGGGCCTCGCACAACGGCATGTGGGACATGTCGATCCTGCAGGTAGTGCCGGGCCTCAGGATCGCCGCGCCGCGCGACGCCGACCAGCTGCGGGCGCAGTTGCGCGAGGCGATCGCCGTAGACGACGCGCCGACGCTGCTGCGGTTCCCCAAGGAGTCGGTGGGACCGGCGATTCCGGCGGTGGACCGGATGGGCGGCCTCGACGTCCTGCACCGGACGGCTTCGGGGCGGGGGTCCGCATACGACGCGCAGGTGCTGTTCGTCGCCGTCGGCGTGATGGCACCGGTGTGCCTCCAGGCCGCCGAGCTGCTCGAGGCGCGCGGCATCCGGTGCACCGTCGTCGACCCGCGCTGGGTCAAGCCCGTCGACCCCGCACTGCCGCCGCTGGCCGCCGCGCACGATCTGGTGGCGGTCGTCGAGGACAACAGCAAGGCGGCAGGCGTCGGTGCGGCGGTCGCGCTGGCGCTGGGCGAGGCCGAAGTGGACGTACCCGTACGGCGGTTCGGCATCCCGGAGCAGTTCCTCGCGCACGCCAAGCGTGGCGAGGTACTGGCCGACATCGGGCTCACGCCCGTCGAGATCGCCGGACGGATCGGTGCCGCCCTGGCAGCCAAGGAGAAACCGGAAAAATGACCACCTCCGAGCCCAAGGAGTTCGAGGAAGGCGCGCAGGGCGGCATGGGGGCAAGCGCGCGGGATCATGCGCGCGAGGTTGCGCCGCCCGGCGGGCGCAAGGAGTTCGACCTCGGCAGACTCCTCGCCGAGCGCGGCGCCGAGCGCTATGAGCTGCACTCCAAGTACCTCAACCACCAGTTGCCGCGCATGCTGCACACCATCGGCTTCGACAAGGTGTACGAGCGGGCAGAGGGCGCGTACTTCTGGGACGAGGACGGCAACGACTACCTCGACATGCTCGCCGGGTTCGGTGTCATGGGCCTGGGCCGGCACCACCCCGTCGTACGCAAGGCGCTGCACGACGTCCTCGACGCCTCGCTCGCCGATCTGACCCGTTTCGACTGCCAGCCGCTGCCGGGACTGCTCGCCGAGAAGCTGCTGGCCCACAGCCCGCACCTGGACCGGGTGTTCTTCGGCAACAGCGGCACGGAGGCCGTCGAGACGGCACTGAAATTCGCCCGGTACGCGACGGGGAAGCCGCGCGTCCTGTACTGCACGCACGCCTTCCACGGGCTGACCACCGGCTCGCTGTCCGTGAACGGCGAGTCGGGCTTCCGGGACGGCTTCGCACCGCTGCTGCCCGACACCCCGGTCCCGCTGGGTGACCTCGACGCACTGGCGAAGGAGCTCAAGAAGGGCGACGTCGCCGCGCTGATCGTCGAGCCGATCCAGGGCAAGGGCGTACACGAGACGCCGCCCGGCTATCTGCATGCCGCCCAGGACCTGCTGCACAAGCACAAGGCGCTGCTCATCGCCGACGAGGTGCAGACAGGACTCGGCCGGACCGGCGACTTCTACGCGTACCAGCACGAGGAAGGGGTCGAACCGGACCTGGTCTGCGTGGCGAAAGCGCTCTCAGGAGGCTACGTCCCGGTGGGTGCCACGATCGGCAAGGACTGGATCTTCAAGAAGGTCTACTCGTCGATCGACCGCGTGCTCGTCCACTCGGCGAGCTTCGGATCCAACGCGCAGGCCATGGCAGCCGGGCTCGCCGTGCTCTCGGCCATGGAGGACGAGCAGATCGTCGCTCACGCGCGCGCGACCGGCGAGCTGCTCAAGAGCCGGCTGGCTGCGCTCGTCGACCGCTATGAGCTGCTGAGCGACGTACGGGGCCGTGGCCTGATGATCGGCATCGAGTTCGGCAGGCCCCGGTCGCTGAAACTGCGCAGCCGCTGGACGGTGCTGCAGGCCGCCCGCAAGGGGCTCTTCGCGCAGATGGTGGTGGTGCCGCTGCTGCAGAAGCACCGCATCCTCACCCAGGTGTCCGGCGATCACCTTGAAGTGATCAAGCTGATCCCGCCGCTGGTCGTGGGGGAGCAGGACGTGGACCGCTTCGTGGATGCCTTCACAGCCGTCATGGACGATGCGCACAGCGGGAGCGGGCTCATGTGGGACTTCGGGAAGACGCTGGTGAAGCAGGCGGTGGCCAACCGGTAGCACCCCTTGCTCCGGGCTCATTGCCGCAGCAGCGTGCGCGCCCTTCAACCCTGCTGTCTTTTGCCTCTCGGGCAAGGAATTTGCCCGAGAGGCATGACTTCTGGCTGAATCGGAGGCATGAGCCCTTCCGAGCCGGAGCGGCCGGCCACGGCCGAAGAGCTGCCCGCCATCGCGCCCCACCTGCGCGAGCTGCGGCGACGAGCCTCGCTGACCCTCGAGGCCGCCGCCCGCGCCGCCGGGCTCTCGCCCGCCCACCTCTCACGCCTTGAGACCGGACGTCGCCAGCCCTCGCTGCCGATGCTGCTCGCCCTCGCGCGTATCTACGGTACGACGGTGTCCGAGCTGCTCGGCGAGACGGTCGCCGACCGCGACGCCGTATTCCGGGGCGCGGACACCGAGCCCACCGAGGCGGGCGGCTGGACCTACCGGCAGGCGGGCTCCTCCGGTCGTGCCATGCAGGCCCTGCGGGTGCATGTGGCGCCCGGGACGCAGGGCGACATCGTGCGCGTACACCCGGGGGAGGAGTGGCTCTACGTGCTCGAGGGGCGGCTGCGGCTGCGGCTCGGGGACGCCTCGCACACGCTGGGACCCGGTGACAGTGCGCACTTCGACTCGCTAACCCCGCACCGGCTCGCGGCCGACGGCCCGGAAGGGGCCGAGCTGCTCTTCGTACACACATTGCTGCAGAGCCCCACCGTCGTGCCGTGCCTCGGCCCGGCGGCCGGCCACCGAACCATGGGAGACCCGCGATGACCGAACCAACGACGCCGGAACCGACAACACCCCAACCTGCGGCGTCCGAGCCGGCCGCGTCTCGCCGCTCGATCGAGGAGAGGTTCCCGCGCGCCCTCTGGGTGCGGCTCATCGTCTACATCGCTGTGGGGCATCTCCTGGCGGCGTTCATATTCCTGCTCTTCGAGCTCGGCGCGAAGAGCCAGTAGGCCGGTAGGAGCGTCGCCGTCCGAGCAGGCTGCCGCTAGTCGAGCAGCCGCGCGCGGAGCCTCTCGCGTGCCTCGGGGCTCAGCTTCAGGCCCTCCGCGAAGTAGTTCTCGGTGGTGCCCCAGGTCTCCTCGATCGTGTCGAAGGCCGCGTGGAGATACTCCGCGCGGGCGTCGAAGAGCGGGCTCAGCAGCTCCATGATCTCGGGCGACATGCCGTTCGGGGAGGTGTCGGAACGGCGCACCTTGTAGCGGCGGTGGGCGGCGTTCGACTGAAGGTAGTCCGTCTCGATGGCGTCGCGTTCGACACCGACCGCCAGCAGCGTGATCGCGATCGACAGGCCGGCGCGGTCCTTGCCCGCGGCGCAATGCATCAGCGCGGGCACACTGTCGTCCGCCAGGGAGTGAAGGACCCGGCTGTGCTCGGCGGTGCGCCGCTTGATGATCGTGCGGTACGAGGCGATCATCCGGCCCGCGGCCTGGCCGTCGGCCAGGATGCCGCGCAGCTGGTCCACGCTGCCGTCACGGACCATCCTCCAGAACTCCGCCCCGTCGGCGGGGTCGTTCATCGGGATGTTCACATTGCGTACGCCGGGCAGCTCCACGTCCGGGCCCTCGAGCCGCTGGTCCGCGGAATTGCGGAAGTCGAAGACCGTGTGCAGGCCCAGCGAGGCGAGGAACGCCGCATCCGCCTCGGTCGCATGCGCCAGGTGCCCGCTTCGGAACAGCCGCCCCTGCCGGGTCCGGCGACCGTCTGTGGTCGGGAGGCCACCGACGTCACGGAAGTTGCGCACACCGACCAGCTCAGGGTCTGTCGACGGGACCTGCTGCGTCACGTGGGCTCCTCCCAGTCGGCCACCGACGCTGCTCGCCGGAGGGCGCTCTGTCGACCATACGACATGGGTGTCAGGGCCAATCGTCTGCTGTCGTGGCGGTTTTGGGGCCTTCCGTGGTCATGATTCGGCCGTCTATACAGCCGTATTTGGTGCCGTGCCGGGCGGCCTCGATGCCCCGCACCACCCTGTATGAGGTCATTGCCCAGAGGGTGCTTCGCCCCTGATGATGTTGGTACCTGAGCGGGCGTGAGCGAATGTGGGGGCTTGATGATCGAGATCGGTGCGGACGGCCGGACGTGGCTCCTCTCCGGGCCCGGCAGCAGCTATGCGCTGCGGCTGACGGACCGCGACGAGCTGCTGCACCTTCACTGGGGGCCGCGGATCACGCTTGCCGACGCCGAGGCGCTCGCCGCCGAGCCCCCTGCTCCGTACTGGCCCTTCGAGTCCCCGCTCGACGGGCACGAGGAGTACCCGGTCGAGGGCGGCCCTCGCTTCGTACGCCCCGCGCTGTCGGTGCGCACCGACGAGGTGCGCGGGACCGAGTGGCGGTACCGGAACGCGGCAGCGGACGACGAAGAGCTGCAGGTGCACTTCTTCGACGAGGTGCACCACCTCCAGCTCACACTCGTGTACCGCATGCGCGACGACGTCGTCGAGCGCAGCGCCATCCTGATCCACCAGGGCCCGGCCGACGCCCCCGCCCTGGAGGTCCTGCGTGCCGACTCAGCGACCTGGACGCTGCCGGTGCGCGACCGCTGGCGGCTGTCCCAGCTGCATGGCCGGTGGGCGGCCGAGTCCCGGCTCGGGCGCTCCGAGCTGACCTACGGCGAGAAGATCATCGGCAGTCGGCGCGGGCACACCGGGCACCAGCACCTGCCGTGGGTCGCGCTCGACGCGGAGGGTGCGGCGACTGAGGAGTCCGGCGAGGTGTACAGCTGCGCGCTCGCCTGGTCGGGGTCCTGGCGGATCGCCGTGCAGCAGCTGCCGGACGGCATCGTGCAGATCACCGGTGGTACGGGGCACGACGACTCGGGGCAGGCGCTGCTCAAGCCCGGAGTGGCGATCGCCACACCCGTCTTCGCGGGGCTCTGGAGTGACGGCGGCTTTGGCGGAACAAGTCGGGCATGGCACGCATATCAGCGCAAGTGCGTTATTCCCGATGCCGATCAGGACCGGCCCGTGCTCTACAACTCCTGGGAGGCCACCAATTTCGGCATCTCCGAGGACCAGCAGCGGGCGCTCGCCCAGCGCGCCGCCGACATGGGCGTCGAGCTGTTCGTCGTAGACGACGGCTGGTTCGGCGCACGGACCAGCGACCGGGCCGGTCTGGGCGACTGGACGCCCAACCCGGACCGCTTCCCGCACGGGCTGAAGCCGCTCGCCGACGACGTGCACGCCCTGGGCATGCAGTTCGGCATCTGGGTCGAGCCGGAGATGGTCAACGCCGACAGTGATCTGTATCGCGCCCACCCCGACTGGGTGCAGCACTTCCCCGGCCGTACGCGGACGGAGTTCCGCAACCAGCTGGTCCTGAACCTCGCCCGCGAGGACGTCCAGCAGTATCTGTGGGAGCAGCTGGACACCCTGCTGAGCAGCGCGCCGATCGACTATGTGAAGTGGGACTTCAATCGCTGCTTCACGGATGCCGGGTGGCCGGGGGAACCGTATCCGCAGAGGCTGTGGAACGCGCATGTGCATGCGCTCTATGGGTTGTTGGACCGGCTGCGGGCCGCGCACCCGGGAGTGGCGTTCGAGTCCTGCTCGGGCGGTGGCGGCCGGGTCGATCTCGGCATCATGGCGCGCACGGACCAGGTGTGGACCTCCGACAACACCGACCCGCTGGACCGGCTCGCCATCCAGTACGGCTTCACTCAGGTGCACCCCGCGCGGGTCATGGCGGCCTGGGTCACCGACAGCCCGAACGTCCAGCTCAATGACCGTGTGAGCTCGTTGCGCTTCCGCTTCGTCAGTGCCATGGCCGGGGTGCTCGGGGTCGGCGGCGACCTCACCGAGTGGAGCGACGAGGAGCTCGCCGAGGCCCGTCGGTGGGTGGATCTCTACAAGGAGATCCGCCCCGTCGTGCAGCGCGGCGACCTCTACCGGCTGAGGGCGCCGGAGGGCGGGCTGAGCGCGGTGCAGTACGTCCTCGGGGACGAGGCCGTAGTCCTGGCGTGGTTGGGGGCCCAGCACTACGGCGAGGCGCCCCCGGCGGTCAGGCTGCGAGGGCTCGATCCCGCCGGGTCGTACGAGTGCCTCGAGACCGGCGCGGTGCATCGGGGTGCGGTGCTGCTGCACCACGGTCTGCGGACCGGGCTGCATGGCGACCTGGATGCGGCAGTTATCCGTCTGCGTCGCATCTGACCGATTTAGTCCTCTTTGGGTCATTGGCTCTAACTCGCCCTGCAATAAGGCGTCATGAGTGGCATGCCGTGAGCAGGATCATATTGGTGACGGTGGGTGGCGATCTCCCTTTCGTGACCGCCCCTGAATTTCCGGGGGGTTGGCCGGAATGCGGAGATCGTTAATCCACGGACAGTGACCGGAATTTCCGGGGAAGGATCAAGAACCGGAATCCCGCTGGAATAACCACGCTTGTGTCCGCCATTCCGACTCGCTTACGGTCACGGTCGATCCGGGCGGACGCCGAATCCTGCCATCGCCCGGAATCCCCACTCACACAACGTGTATGGCAGGAGCGGGGGATCCCACAGGTAGAACGCCGGTTCCGGGTATCCGGACCAGCTTGGGGTGAAGTCGCGCCAAAACGCGGCCGGACATCTCCAGTCCGAACCCGACAGCTCACCTCGCAGGCGCCGGAGAGGAATTCGCCATGCCCGCGACCGGTAAGAACCGCCGTTCCAAGTCCCTGCGCTTCACCCGCTCCATAGCCGCCTTCAGCGCGGGGAGTGCCGCACTCGCACTGCCGCTCATCGGCGCCACGGGCGCGTTTGCCGCTCCCGCACAGACCGCCCCGCAGTCCGCGGTCCAGTCCGTTTCCGGAAAGGCCGCCGTCGCGGCCGCCGCCGCCAAGTCGGCCGCGAAGAAGACGTATACGGTGAAGTCGGGCGACTGCCTCGCCGGCATCGCCAGGGAGCAGAAGGTCGCCGGCGGCTGGAAGAAGCTCTACAAGGACAACCGCAAGGCCATCGGCGCCGACCCCACAAAGATCCGCGCGGGCCTCAAGCTCGTCGTCGACGGCAAGGCCGCCGCCTCCGACGACTCGGCCTCCGCTTCCGCGTCCAAGGCCCCGGCCGCTGCCGCCTCCAAGGCGCCTGCCGAAAAGGCGTCCACGACCTCCACTGCTCCCACGGCGACCACCACGGCCACCAACACGGCGCCCGCGGACACGGCAGCCACGACCACCTCCGCCTTCACCGCGCCGATCCCCGGCGCCACCATGAGCACGCCCTACCGCCAGTCGGGCAGCATGTGGTCGAGCGGCTACCACACCGGTGTGGACTTCGTGGCCCCGACCGGCACCAGCCTCAAGGCCGTCGGCGCAGGCACTGTCGTCTCCGCCGGCTGGGCCGGTTCGTATGGCAACCAGGTCGTCATCCAGCTGAGCGACGGTCTGTACGCGCAGTACGCCCACCTGTCCGCCCTCTCCGTCTCGGCCGGCCAGACCGTGACCGCGGGACAGCAGATCGGGCTCTCCGGCTCCACGGGCAACAGCACGGGCCCGCACCTGCACTTCGAGATCCGCACCACGCCGGACTACGGCTCCGACGTCGACCCGCTGGCGTACCTGCGCCAGCACGGCGTCTCCATCTGACGCCACCTCGGTTGCGACAGACCGACACCGATCGACGAGGCCCGGTCAGGCCCCGCACCGCCCCATGGTGTGTCCTGGCCGGGCGCACGTCGTCTCGTCCGTGAGCCGCGGCGACCCTGCCTCTATGAACGGCTGGGCTCTATTCCTGGCTTGGGCGAATCTTGACGAGTGGCATATCTCACCCGCCGTCAACCCCTGCCTACGGTGGCGTAGGTCACTTAGCGAGGTGAAAGATATGCCGACGTGGCAGCAGAGTCGACATTCCTCACCAGTGACGTGATCAGGTCCTACGCAGCGGTCGGCGACAGCTTCACGGAAGGTGTCGGAGACCCCGGTCCCGGCGGGCACTTCGTCGGCTGGGCCGACCGGCTCGCCGTCCTCCTCGACGACCGGGTCCCGGAGCACACCTTCCGCTACGCCAATCTCGCCGTACGCGGCAGGCTCCTCGACCAGATCGTCGCGGAACAGGTCCCGCGGGCCAAGGAACTCGCCCCCGACCTCGTGACGTTCTGCGCAGGCGGCAACGACATCATCCGGCCCGGCACCGACCCCGACGACGTCGCGGAACGCTTCGAGCGGGCCGTCGCCGACCTCGCGTCGGCCGCGGGCAGCGTCCTGATCGCCACGGGCTTCGACACTCGCGGCGTACCCGTGCTGAAGCACCTGCGCGGCAAGATCGCCACGTACAACCTGCACTTGCGGGCCATCGCCGACCGGTACGGGTTCCCCGTCCTCGACCTGTGGTCGCTCAAGACCATCCAGGACCGCAGGGCTTGGGACCCCGACCGGCTGCACCTGTCGCCCGAGGGCCACACCCGTGTCGCCCTGCGCGCCGCACAGGTGCTCGGACTCGAGGTGCCCGCCGACCCGGACCAGCCCTGGCCCCCGGAACCGCCGCGCGGCTCCCTCGATGTGCGCCGCGACACGATCCACTGGGCCCGCGAGTACCTCGTGCCGTGGATCGGACGGCGGCTGCGCGGCGAGTCCTCCGGGGACCACGTCGAGGCGAAGAGACCGGATCTGCTGCCTCTGTAGGGGCATCTCGGGGGTCTTGGGGACCGGGGGTGCGGTGAGCGTTGTGGGCAGTCGTTCCGCTGGGGAACGGGTGGGCACAATGGTGGGCACAACCCCACGACGGTGGGTTCGTCACGTACGGCCTGAGCCCCGTCACGGGCCTCCGGCCCGGAGCCGGGGCGCGTCCGGCGCCGGGGTGCGTCCGGAACCGTGGGGCCCGCCCGGCGGGTCACCGTGCCGTAGCCATCAACGCCTTCCGCTCAAGGCCCAGTTCCCGGGCGAGAGCCTCGTCGACCCACTTCGTCATGCGCGCACGGGACAGCGTGCCGTCGTAGGCAGTCATCTGGACCGCGAGCCCGTCCAGCAGCGCGGTCAGACGCAGGGCCGCGGCCATGGGGTCCGGGCAGCGGAACTCGTCGGCCGCCACGCCCTCCGCGATCACCTCGGCGAGCGCCGCCTTCCACTGCTGGTCGAGACCGCGCGTCACCTCGCGCAGCGCGGGATCGCGCAGGGCCCCCGCCCAGCCCTCGATCCACAGCCGCCACCCCTTGGCCTGCCCGGTCGGCGCGTACCAGCGGACGGCGGTACGCAGGCGGCGTACCGCCGTCGTGCGTCTGCCCAGCAGCCTGCGCAGATGCGCGAGATCGCCCTCGGCGGCATGTGTGAACGCGGCGGCGACCAGCTGTTCCTTGGTCGAGAAGTGATAGAGCACCAGGGCGTTGCTGACCCCGAGGGCGGAGGCCACATCGGCGATGCGCACGGCCGCGACGCCTCGCGCCTCGATCTGCTCGACGGCGGCCCGCAACAGCGCTTCCCGCCGCTCGGCCACGCTCAACCGCACCCGTGTCATCAGGAAACACCGCCCACGTTGCACAGGGAAGCACCGTCCATGCTGCACAGGGAAGCACCGTCCATGCTGCACAGGGAAGCACCGTCCATGCTGCACAGGGAAGCACCGTCCATGCTGCACAGGGAAACACCGCCGACGCTGCACACCAGGAGCCCGACCGTGTGCGGCACGCGCGCGTGGGCATGCGCCGCACCAGTCACCGGACCCGGACCAGTCACCGGGACAGTCATCCGTACCACCCGAACCGCTCCGCGATCACCGGCAGCCGGTCCGACACGATGGCGTGCGCGGCCGCGCGCGGCGTCGTACCGTCGGCCTCCGCGCGCGTGAGCATCTGGTCGATCAGGGCGAGCATGGAGCGGCGGGTGTGGTCGAAGGCCGCGTCCGCGTCCGCGCCGATGTCGCCGAACAGCGTCCACCACCACCAGGCGTTCGTACCGGAGTTGACGACGACGTCCGGGAGGACGGTGATCCCCCGCGCCGCCAGCAGTTCCTCCGCCTCGGGCAGCACCGGCATGTTCGCCGCCTCGACGATCCAGCGGGCCGTGATCCGCCGCTGGTTCCCGGCATCGATCGCGTACGACACCGCCGCGGGCACGAGAACCTCCGCGTCGACGGACAGCCAGGCGTCGCCCGGCAGTTCACGGTCGTCGTCGCGCAGGGCGGCGCGATCCACCGTGCCGTACGCGTCCCTGGCCGCGAGCAGCGCCTCGACGTCGAGCCCGGCCGGGTTGGCGATCGTGCCTTTGACGTCGGCGACGGCGACAATCGTGAGCCCCGCGCGGGCGAGAAAGCGGGCGGTCGCGCCGCCCATGGTCCCCAGACCCTGCACGCAGACGCGGGTGCCCGCATACGGAACACCCGCCCGGTCCAACGCGGCCAGCACCGACTCCGCCACCCCGCACCCTCCGACGAGTTCGTCGAGTCCGATGCCGTCCACCTCGACCGCGAACGCGTCGGCGAGCCGCTGCCGGGCCGCCGTCTCGTCGTCAAGCAGCGGGTAGACGGCCTGGATGGACGAGACCAACCCCGCCTCTGCGGCGGCCCTGTCGACGATGTCCTGGGTGAGGCCGAGATCCTCCCCGGTGGTCCAGAAGTCCTCGATGTACGGGCGCATGGCGCGCAGGTACCGCACCAGGACGCCGTACGCCTCCGGGTCCTGCGGGTCGCAGTCGATCCCTCCCTTGGCGCCGCCCAGGGGGATGTAGCGGCCCTCCGGGTTGTAGTGCAGGGCCTCCTTCATCGTCATCCCGCGGGCGAGGCCGGTGACCTCTTCGAGCGTGCAGCCCGCACGCATCCGCAACCCGCCGCTGGCGACACCGCGTACCAGCCGGTCCACGACGAGGAACCCGCGGTGGCCGGTGATGTGATCGGTCCAGGTCAGCGACATCAGTGGCGGCTCTGCGACGGCGGCCCCTGCGGTGCGTCGCGAGGCCGGTGCGGCAAGTTCGCCAGGTGCCGCCGATCTGGTCGGTGGCGCGGCTGCAGTGGGTGGGCCGGACATGGGTCTCCAGGGTCTCGATGCGCTCACCGCGATACTCGCACCGCGATGCGCTCACGTGACCGATGCGCTCACGGAGCTCACGGAATAGATGCGCTTACTGAATCGCGGGTCAGTATCGAGATGCCTGGAGACCCCTGTCAACGCGCCCCTTGCGCGTCGCGGCGGCATCCGTGGTCAGCGTGCGGCGGTGTCTCCGGCGGTGAAGTGTCAAGCGCCTCCGGACGGTGAAGTGTCAAGCGCCTCCGGTCAGGGCACCCGACGATCCAGCCGCACCACGCGTCGCCGCCCCCGGGCCGTCGCGGAGATCGCACGAGTCCTTGAACCCCTGGCTGGTGAGCCCCAGTGCCGAGTTCATGCGCGAGCGCAGGTTCTCCACCGCGACCATCGCCGTCAGCTCGACGAAGGCCGCGTCGCCGAGACTCCTGCGCAGACGGTCGGCCAGGGCGTCCTCGACCGTCGGAGGAGTCGCCGTCATCGCCTCCGCGTACGCGAGGACGTCGCGCTCCAGCGGTGTGTACGCATCGCTGTCGCGCCAGACCGGCACGTCACGCAGCTTCCGCTCCGCCATGCCGCGCCCGTGCTCCTTCCAGTACCCGAAGTCCATGCACCAAGAGCAGCCGATCGACGCAGCCGATGCCATCACGGCGAGCGCCTTCAGATCCGGGTTGAGCTTGTTCCACTTCGCCACGGACTGCTCGAAGCGGAGATCGCCCCACAGCACCCGCGGATGGTGGGCGAGCGCCTTCGCGGGGTCCAGGACCTTGCCGTAGGTGCGCTTCGAGTACCACTCCACGATGCGGAGGAACCGGGTCCGCGGCGGGTTGAGCGAGATGCGGGCCATGGGGGCCACCTTCCGTCTTCGTCCGTCTTCATGCGTGCGGTGTGCTGTCACCGGTACGACGGACCGGGGCGCCGCAGATGTGACATACAGGCCCGCATTTCGAGTACCACACCACGGGCTTGTCATCCCTGGAGCCGACTGCGGCGTCCTTACGAGGGGCGCAGCAAGGCGAGGGGTACCGGAGATCACCGGATGCGGACTGCGGCGCGGACATCGTGCCGTCACCCCGTCGACCCAGGCCTGTCAGAGGCGCCACGCATAATGAATGTCCTACGACCACAGGAGGCGCCGTGACCGGTTCCCGTTCCCTGAGCTCGGGGCTCCGCTCGCTGCGGCCCGCCGCCTTCGGCGCGGAACCGGCGGGTGAACGGCTGGCCAGGATCCACAGATCGCCGAACTTTGCGAACGGCTCGTTCCAGAACCCGGTGGGCGCCCGGACCCGCCCCTCCTCCGGCTCCGCGTTCGAGCTCGCGAAGTCGTACTTCCGCAAGGAGGAGCGCACCAGGCGCGCCCCCGCCGGAGCGGTGCCGGTGCACCCCTCGACCCTCTCCGACCTGGCGAGGCCCCCGGCGAGCGGGCTGCGGCTCACCTGGATGGGCCACTCGAGCGTGCTCGCCGAGATCGACGGCCGCCGGGTGCTCTTCGACCCGGTCTGGGGCGAGCGGTGTTCCCCCTTCGACTTCGCAGGTCCCAAGCGGCTGCATCCCGTTCCCGTGCCCCTGGCAGCGCTGGGACCGGTCGACGTGATCGTCATCTCGCACGACCACTACGACCACCTCGATTTGCCCACGATCAAGCAGCTGGCCGATACGGACACCGTTTTCGCGGTGCCGCTCGGCGTAGGCGCCCATCTGGAGCGCTGGGGCGTATCGGCGGACCGGCTCCGCGAGCTCGACTGGAACGAGTCGACCGAGGTGTCCGGCCTGTCCCTCACCGCCACCCCCGCGCGGCACTTCTGCGGCCGCGGCCTGCGCAACCAGCAGCACACGCTCTGGGCATCATGGGTCGTGGCGGGCGACGAGCACCGGATCTACCACAGTGGGGACACCGGGTACTTCCCCGGCTTCAAGGACATAGGCGCCGAGCACGGCCCCTTCGACGCGACGATGATCCAGATCGGCGCGTACAGCGAATTCTGGCCCAAGAACCACACGGATTCCACGCCGCTGCCTGGAGCCTGGCCGGACATTCACATGTCGCCCCCGCAGGGTGTCCAGGCACACCTTGACCTGCAAGGACACAAGCCGCACGGTGTGCTGCTGCCGATCCACTGGGGCACCTTCAATCTGTCACTGCACCCGTGGGCCGAGCCCGGGGAGTGGACGAAGGACGCTGCTGAGGAGGTGGGGCAGGCGGTTGCGCTTCCCCGGCCGGGCGAGCCCTTCGAGCCTGCAGGAACGCTCCCGACCGACCCCTGGTGGCGGGCTGTGTCTGTGCCCATCGCACATCCTTGGCGCCGTCCTGAGGGGCCGCATGCCACACCTGAGGGCACCCTGGCTGATCCCGACTTTGTCGGCGAGCGGTGACGCCGTCCGCCCACGCACCCACCCTGCTCGGCATCAGCCCTGACGGCGGCCGGAATCCGACAGATGCGCCCAGGGGCCGAGTTGGGCGCCGAGTTGGGCGGCGAGCCGGTCACTCGTCGACTTGATCCCGGTCGAGAAGCAGGCGCACGAAGTCGTTGACGGGTCCGATGATGTCGAGGTCCTGGTCGAGCACCCACTGCAGCTGGAGTCCGTTGAGCACGGCGTGGAAGAGAATCGCGGCGCTCTCGGGGCTTAGGCCTTCGCGCAGGGTGCCGCGGGTCGCCTTGTCGTGGAATCCCTCGGCGAATTGCCTGCGCCCGCGTTCGTAGCGCTCAGCGAAGTAGGTGTGGGCGGGATGGTCCGGGCGTGAGGCCGCGGCGGCGAGTTCGATCCACAGGCGCATCAGCTCGGGGGCCTTCTGGTGGTGACGGATGAGCTCACCGAGGTAGGGCGCGAGCTGGTCGAGGCTGTCGACCTGTGCCACGCCTTGCTGCCACTCCTCCGAGTCGCGCTCGGCGAGCACCTCGGCAAGCAACTCGTCCTTGTTGCGGAAGTGATGGAGAAGACCGGCGTGGGTGATGCCGGCGCGTTCCGCGATGTCCCGCAGGGAGGCTTTGACGTAGCCGTGCTCGGCGAAACTGTCGCGTGCCGCCCGTACGATCTCCGCCCTGCGGGCCGGTGTCTTGGCGTACGGCCCGCGTGCTTTTGCCTGACCCACGGTGTGCTCACTCTCCCCACGAGGCGGGTTCGGAATCGGCCGTGCGTGTCAACCAGGATAACCAAAACTTACCATATGGTTGGGATTCGTTGGCCCCGTCGCGGGTGATCGCAAGATAACGCTCTGATTACGAAGGTTGATCGTACCCTTCCCGCGCTTCCCGTACGGGCCTAACGTCCGAGCGAAATCCAACCATCTGGTAAGGGTTGGCGCGATCGCTCACCTGCAGGGCCGACCAGGGGAGGCAGACGTGCACGTGGACGACGATGCCGGCACGCCGCCGGACCAGTAGACGCGCGGTTCTCTTCACTCGCGCAGTGCTCGCCAGCTTCAGCTCCATCCATGGCCACATGGCCACATGGCCACATGGCCACATGGCCACATGGCCACATGGCCACATGGCCATGGCGAAGGTCTCTGCACACGTTGGTTCCCGGACGAAGGAATCCACCCCATGCGCATTCGACACCCGCACCCGCGATCGCACGCTCGAGCCCTGGCCGCCGTCGGCGTCGCCGCTGTGCTGCTCGCATCGTCTGCGTGCGACAGCGAGTCGACAGGAGCGTCCTCGTCCTCGGGGAGACGCTGGCACTCTCGATCTTCGGCACGCCCAACTCGTTCGATCCCACCCAACTCCTCGAAGGCCAGCAGATGTACGTCTGGGACTCGGTCTACGACACGCTGCTGATCCAGGACAACAAGGGCCGCCTCCAGCCCGGCGCGGCGGAGAGCTGGCAGTACTCCGCCGATGCGAGGACTCTGACGCTGAAACTGCGCACCGGCATGAAGTTCAGCTCCGGCGCCCCCGTCGACGCGGCCGCCGTGAAGGCGACGCTGGAGCGGATCAGGACGACGCCCGGGCCGACCCAGGGCGTACTCGCCTCCGTCGCCTCGGTCGAGGCACCTGATTCCCACACCGTGGTGATCAAGCTGAAGCAGCCGGACGGTTCGCTGCTGACATCGCTCTCCACGGCCGCGGGCGTCATCGGCGACCCGAAGACGATGACGTCCAAGAGCGCCGCGCTGAACCCGGTCGGCTCGGGCCCCTACACCCTCGACAAGGGCGCGACGGTGAACGGATCGGTGTACGTGCTCAAGCGGCGTGACGACTACTGGAACAAGAAGGCCTACCCCTTCCGGACCGTCAAGATCCGGGTGATCTCCGACCAGACCGCGAGCGCCAACGCGCTGAAGGCCGGCGAGACCAACGCCGGAACCATCGACGTCGCGCAGGTCGGCTCCTTCAAGTCGGCGGGTTTCGAGACCAAGCACGTCCAGGCGACCGCGGTGGCGGCCCTGGTCCTGGGGGACCGCGAGGGGTCCGTGCTCGAGCCGCTCGGTGACGTGCGGGTCCGCAAGGCGATCAACATGGCCTTCGACCGCACGAAGATGGTGAAGCAACTGCTCCGGGGCTCTGGCCGGCCGACCGAGCAGATCTTCAACCCCAAGGGGCCGGGGCACGATCCCGCGCTGGACCAGACGTACTCCCACGACCCGGCGGCTGCCAAGAAGTTGCTGGCCGAGGCCGGTTACGCGAACGGCTTCTCGGTGACCATGCCGAGCCTCGTCTTCACCAAGCCGTTCGAGCCGACATTCACGGAGGCGCTCGCCGACATCGGGATCAAGGTGAAGTGGCAGCCGGTGCCGCCGCAGCAGAGCGTCTCCGCCATCGCCTCCAAGAAGTACCCGATGTTCCTGATCGTCGACGGGCTGAACACCACCCCCGTCGAGGCGCGCAACTTCTACAGTCCAACCGGCTACCGCAACGTGTTCAACTCCACGGACCCCGAGCTCTCCAAGCTCCTGGGCCGGGCGAACCGGGAGCTTGACCCGGCGAAGGCCGCGGACGTCTACAAGGAGATCAACAAGTTCGGAGTCGAGAACGCGTGGTACGGCCCCGTGTTCTACATCGGCAGCGACTGGGCGACAAAGAAGGGCATCACCTACCTCGGTGACGGCTCCTCGACACTTGCCACCATCCGGCAGTTCGGCGTCGCCGACCAGGCCCCGTAAGAGAGCCGCATCATGATCCTCTACGTGTTGCGTCGCCTTGCCGCGGGCCTGGTGCTCGCCGTCCTGGTGACCATGATCACGTTCGCCCTGCTCGGCACCTCCTTCGACGACGTCGCCAGCAGTATCGTCGGAAGTGGTGCGACACCCGACCTGGTCCAGGCCCAGAAGGCCCAACTGGGGCTCGACCGCCCGCTGTTCACGCAGTACGTGGACTGGTTGTCCCACGCCGTCCGCGGCGACCTCGGCCTGTCCTACTTCACCAGCGAGCCGGTCCGGTCGGCCATCGCGGCCCGCCTCGGCGTCACGCTGTCGATCGTGCTCGCCGCCCTGCTCGTCACCGTGGTGATCAGTGTGGTGCTCGGCGTCCTGGCGGCCACCCGCGGCGGCGCCGTCGACCGGATCGCCCAGGGGGTGTCGATGCTCGGCTACCTGGTGCCGAACCTGCTGATCGCGATCGCACTCGTCTACGTCCTGGCCATCGAGCTGCACTGGTTCCCGGCCACCGGCTACACACCGCTGTCGGAGAACCCGGCCCGCTGGGTCGCCACCATCACCATCCCGGTGGTCGCCCTGATGATGAGCGGCGTCGCCAGCCTCACCTCCCAGATCCGCGGCGCCATGATCGGCGAACTGCGCAAGGACTACGTACGCACCCTGCGCACGCGAGGGATACCGACTCGGTCGATCGTGCTGCGCCACGCCCTGCGGGGCGCGGCCGGCCCGGCGCTCACGGTGCTGTCGCTGGAGTTCATCCAGATGCTCGGCGGCGCCCTCATCATCGAGCAGGTCTTCGCGCTGCCGGGCTTCGGCCAGTACGCCTTCAACGCCTCCTTGCAGGGGGACATCCCGATCATCATGGGCATCAGCCTGTTCGGTGTGCTGCTCGTCGTGGGCGTCAACCTCGTCGTCGACCTGGTCAACGGCTGGCTCAATCCGAAGGCGAGGATCCTGAGTTGACTGAGTCGACCACCGAACCTGGCAGCGCTGTGCCCGTCCGCAGGTCTCCGCTCCGCAAGCTCCTCAAGGACCCGCAGGCCGTCATCAGCGCGAGCCTCCTGTTGCTCGTCGTCGTGCTGGGCCTGCTGAGCCCGCTGATCACCGACCATGGTCCCAACGACGCCTCACTCGACGCGGTCAACGCCGGTGCCGGAACCCACGGTTACCTGCTGGGAGGCGACGAGAGCGGCCGCGACATCTTCGCGCGGCTGCTGGCCTCCATCAACACCAGCGTGGTCTCCGCCCTCATCGGTACGAGCATGGCCCTGGCCATCGGTGTCACCTTCGGGCTCGTCGGCGGCTACTTCGGCCGCCGCGTCCGGGGCGTCACCGAGTGGGTCTTCAGCCTCGTCATGACCTTCCCGGGCCTGCTGCTGCTCATCGTGCTGCTGCCGGTGACGGACGGCGACTACCGCGCGACGATGCTGATCTTCGGGGTACTGCTGTCGCCCGGATCTACCGCCTCGTACGCAACCTCGTGCTCGGGGTGAAGAACGAACTGTACGTGGACGCCGCCCGCGTCTCCGGCCTGCCCGACCGGCGGATCCTGCGACGGCACGTGCTCTCCGTGGTCCGGGGACCCGTCGTCATCGCCGCCGCGTTCCTCGCCGGTTCCTCCATCGCCGTTCAGTCGGGCCTCGCCTTCCTCGGCGTCGGATCCAGCTCGGTCCCCAGCTTCGGCGCGATGATCTCCGAGGGCTTCGCCAACCTCTACGAGGAACCCCTGCAATTCCTCTGGCCGAGCCTGATGCTGGGCGTCATCACCGCGTCGTTGGTGCTGCTCGGCAACTCGCTGCGGGACGTCCTGGAGGGCGGCCGGCCGCGGCCGGCACGGATGGTGGCCCCCGAGCGCCAGCCTGCCGGCGCGGGTCCCGCACCGTCCGCCACGTCAGTGACGGCTCCGGGGCTGCTCACCATCGAGGACCTGGCCATCGCCTACCCGACACCGTCGGGCGAGCTGACGGAGGTCGTCAGCGGCGTCACCCTGAGCCTGGAGGCGGGGCAGAACCTGGGACTCGTCGGCGAATCGGGATCCGGCAAGACCCAGACCGCCTTCGCCGTGCTCGGAGTACTGCCGTCGGAGGCGGTCGTCACCCGCGGCTCGATCCGCCTCGACGGACGCGAACTCCTCGGCCGGAGCGAGGGCGAACTGCGCGGTGTGCGGGGGACGTCCATCGCGTATGTGCCGCAGGAGCCCATGTCCAACCTGGACCCCAACTTCACAGTGGGAGCACAGCTCGTCGAGGGACTGCGCGCGGCCTCCCCGATGCCCCGACGCCAGGCGCGCGAGCGCGTCCTCGCCCTCCTTGACCGGGTCGGCATCCCGGACCCGGAGCGCACCTTCACCTCCTACCCGCACCAGATCTCCGGCGGCATGGCACAGCGCGTGCTCATCGCCAGCGCGGTCGCGAGCCGCCCGGCTCTGCTCATCGCCGACGAGCCCACGACCGCGCTCGACGTCACCGTGCAGGCGGAGATCCTCGACCTGCTGCGCGACCTGCAGCAGGAACTGAACATGGCGGTGCTGTTGGTGACCCACAACTTCGGCGTGGTCGCGGACATCTGCGACCGCGTCGCCGTCATGCAGCAGGGCCGCATCGTCGAGACCGGCGACGTGCTCGACCTCTTCACCACCCCACGTCACGCCTACACCCGGATGCTGCTGGATTCCCTCCTCGACGAGCACGCGCTGCGCACCGACCGTCCGGCCGCGAACACGCTCAAGACCGACGCGCTCAATACCGACACGCTGGAGACGGAGGCGCGATGACGACGGCCCTGCTCGACGTGAGCGACCTGCGCGTGGTCTACCCGGGACGGGGATTCCGCGCCCGCCCGCAGGAGGTGCTGCACGGGGTGTCCCTGGCGGTGGACGAGGGCGAGACGCTCGGCATCGTCGGCGAGTCCGGGTCCGGCAAGACGACCATCGGCCGGGCGGTGCTCGGCCTGGTGCAGCCCAGCGGCGGACGCATCGGCTTCCTCGGCCAGGACATCACCCACTGCACGGCGAAGGAGCGCCGCGCCCTCGCTCGCTACATCCAGGTCGTCTTTCAGGACCCCTACTCCTCATTCAACCCGTCCCTCACCATCGGCGACATCCTCGCCGAGCCCCTCGTGGTGCAGGGCGCGAGCCCACGCAATGCCCGAGCGCGCGTCCGCCAACTTCTGGACCAGGTGGGACTGCCGGCAGACGCCTCCGAACGACTGCCGCGCGAGTTGAGCGGCGGCCAGCGCCAGCGCGTCGCGATCGCCCGTGCCCTGGCACCCGGGCCGAGGCTGATCGTCTGCGACGAGCCCGTCTCCGCGCTCGACCTGTCGACCCAGGCACGCGTGCTCGACCTCTTCGTCGACATCCAGCGGCGCACCGGCGTCGCGTATCTCTTCATCTCGCACGACCTCGCGGTCATCCGGCACGTGAGTCACCGGGTGAGCGTGGTCCACCGCGGCGACATCGTCGAGACCGGCCCGGCCGGCCGTGTCACCTCCACCCCCGAAGGCCCCTACACACAGCGCCTGTTGCTCGCGGCGCCGGTCGCCGACCCGGTCGAGCAGAGGAAGCGGCGCGAGGCGCGACAGCGACTCAAGCTGCGACTCGACCCCGTTTCTTTCTCTCCGCAGTGTTCTGCTGCCTCAAACAAGGAGGCTGGCGATGACTGAACTCGCAAGAAGCCGATGCTCCGCAAGGGCGTCTTCACGCGCGACCGGCGGCCCAAGGCGGCCGCGCCCACGCTGCGGCCGCGCCCACGCTGCGGCCGCGCCCACGCTGCGGGCCCGCTGGCGGGAGCTGGGCGGGCGGAAGCCATCGGAGGAGGGGAGCTGAGGTGATCTCACCCGCGAGGGGTTTCCGCGGGTGCGGTGGCGCCCTCGTACCGCTGGAGGATCTGCTCCACGAAGGCCAGGGCCTCTTCGTGCCGGGTCGTCATTCCCATGGCGTTCTCCATCATGAGGATCCGGCCGAGCGCGTTGGTCAGCATGAGCAGCACGGCCGGGGACACCTCGGGCGGCAGGTCCGTGCCCGCCTCCGCAAGGCCGCGCGTGAGGGCCTCCAACTGGGCCTCGCGATAGCGTGCCGCGTGGGCGGCCAGTTCGGCACGGATGGTCTTGCGGTGATTGGCCAGGGCCGTGAACTCCGTGGTCAGCGCATTGCCGGGGTGGCTGCTGAGCCTCCACAGGGCGCGCAGCGGCTGGGGACCGCTCAGCAGACGGGCCTGCCGCTCCCACTCCTCGTCGGCACGTCGCCGCAGTACGGCGAGGAAGAGGTCGTCGAGCGTGCGGAAGTAGTACAGGACGAGAGCCGGGGCCACTTCGGCCTCGCGCGCCACCCTCCGTACGCCGACGGCCGCGTACCCCTCCTCCAGCATCAACCGCTCCGTGATGTCGAGCAGGCGCAGGCGCGTCTTGGAGTTCTCGGTACCCATTCGTCGAGGCGCAGTCATGCCGTCATTGTGCTTGACGGCCTCGAAGAACGTTGTTAAACAGTTGTTCAGCGCATTGGTTAAACACTCGTTCAGTATGTGAGCGGAGGGGCCAGACCGATGGCACGAACCGTGGGCGACGCGGCCTACGCCGGCACGCGCACCTTACGAGTTGAGGATCTACGACTTCTGACCGGCACCGGTACGTACGTCGACGACGTCGTGCGGCCCGGAATGCTGCACGCCTGCTTCGTCCGCAGTCCGATGGCCCGGGCCCGCATCCTCGGCGTCGACGTGTCGGAGGCGCTCCAACTAGACGGCGTACGCGCCGTGTTTGTCGCGCAGGACCTCAACCCCGGTGTGCGCGAGCAGTGGTACACCCTGAATGGACCGGACGACCCTGACACCCCCCGGCCGCCGCTCGCGGAGGGTGAGGTCCGGTTCGTCGGGGACCCGGTGGCGATGGTCGTGGCCGATGACCGCTACATCGCCGAGGACGCGGCCGAGTTGGTGGTCGTCGACTATGACCCGCTGCCCCCGGTCGTCGATTACACGACGGCCCTCGACTCCACCGAATCGGTGCACGCCGACCGGCCCGGCAACCTCGTCGGTCAACTCGGCGGACGCCCCATGGTGGACCTCGAACCGGTCTTCGAGAGCGCGCCGCACGTGGTCAGCCAGACCGTGTACCAGCAGTCCCACGGGCCGGTCCCGATGGAGACCCGGGGGATCGTCGCCGAATGCGCCGCGGCAGGCGGGGAGATGACGATCTGGGCGGCGACCCAGTCGCCGCACGAGGTCCGGTCCTTCTGCGCGCGACTCCTCGGCATCGCCGAGCACCGGGTGCGCGTCGTGATGCGGGACACCGGCGGCGGGTTCGGGCAGAAGGTGCTGCCCCAGCGCGAGGACATGTGCGTCATGCTCGCCGCCACCAAGCTGCCCGCCGCTCTCAAGTGGATCGAGGACCGGCAGGAACACCTCCTCGCGGCCGGGCAGGCGCGCCACGAGCACGGCGAGGCACGGATGGCCTTCGACGACGGCGGCAGGATCGTGGCCGCGACGCTCGACCACGTCCAGGACGCGGGCGCCTACCCGACACCGTCGCCCGTGCAGAGCGGTGTGGCGGTCGGCATGCTCTTTCCCGGCCCCTACCGGATCCCTGAGGGCACGTTCTCGTCGCGGTTCGTGTTCTCCAACACCAGCGGGCGGGTCGCCTACCGGGGCCCGTGGCAGTACGAGTCGATGGCCCGCGAGGTCCTGCTCGACACCGCGGCGCGCCAACTGAAACTGGACCCGGTCGAGTTGCGTCGTCGGAACATGCTGAGCCGTGAGGAGCTGCCCACGGCGAACTTCAACGGCATGCCCTACGACCACATCTCCCCGCGCGAGACCTTCGAGCAGGCCCTGAAGATGCTCGACTACGAGGCGTTCCGCCGGGAACAGGCACGGGCCCGGGAGCAGGGGCGCTACCTGGGCGTCGGCACCTGCACGTACGTCGAACCCACCGCGGGCGCCACGCCGTTCCACGCCACCGAGGGAGCGACGATACGCATCGAGCCCTCCGGCAAGGTCAACGTGTACGTCGCCGGAGGGTCGTGCGGCAACAGTCTGGAGACCACGGTCGTCCAGCTGACCGCCGACGCGCTCGGCGCCGCCATCGAGGACGTCAGCACCGTGCAGGGCGACACAGCCGTCACCCCGTATGGCGCCGGCACCGGCGGAAGCCGGTCCGGGCCCATGACGGCGGGCGCGATCGCCCGGACGGCCGGGGAGCTGCGGGAGCGGATCTGCGCGATCGCCGCCCACCGGCTCGAAGTCCCCGTCGAAGAGGTCGAGTTCGTGCGGGGACGCGCACGGCCCAAGGGGAGCCACGATGAGGCCGGGCTCACCCTCGCCGAGATCGCCGACATCGCGTACTACCAGGTCCACGCCCTGCCGCCGGGAGTGCAGGCCGGGCTCGAGGCGAGCGGCCGCTACCACACCCCGCACCTGATGATCTGGGCGAACGCGACGCACGTGTGCACATGCGAGGTCGACGTGGTGACCGGCGAGGTGACCCTGCTCCGGTACATCGTCAGCGAGGACTGCGGCCCGATGATCAACCCGAGCGTCGTGGAGGGCCAGATCTTCGGCGGCACCGTGCAGGGGATCGGCGGCGCGCTCTACGAGCATCTGGCCTACGACGAGGACGGCAACCCCGTCTCGACCACGTTCATGGACTATCTGCTGCCCACGGCCACCGAGGTGCCCGTCATCGAGGTGGGGCACGTCGAGACGCCCAGCCCGGGACCCGGCGGATACAAGGGAGTCGGCGAGGGCGGTGCGATCGGCTCCGCGCCGGCCGTCGTCAACGCGGTGGCCGATGCGCTCGCACCCTTCGGCGTCCGGATCAGCCGCCTGCCGCTCACACCGTCGTCCCTCGTCGGCCTCCTGGAGGAAGCCCGGGCACGGCAGGCGGTGACCCGGTGAAGCCCGCACCCTTCACGTACCACGCGCCGGCCGGCGCGGACGAAGCAGTCGGTCTGCTGGCCGAGCTGGGAGAGGAGGCGAAGGCCATCGCGGGAGGGCAGAGCCTCGTCCCCATGCTGGCCCTGCGCCTCGCAGCCTTCGGGCACCTCGTCGACCTGCGCCGCCTGGACGAGCTCCGGGGCATCGAGCGGCGTGGCGACGGCACGGTCTGGATCGGGGCGGGCACCACCCAGGCCACCGTCCAGCGCTCCGACGAGGTCAGCGCCGCCGTCCCGCTCCTTGCCCGCGCCACCCCTCTCATCGGCCACTTCCAGATCCGCAGCCGCGGAACCGTGGGCGGTTCGCTCGCGCACGCCGACTCCGCGGCCGAGTACCCCGCGGTGGCACTGACGCTGGACGCCGAGCTGGAGGCACTGTCGCCACGAGGCCGCCGCACCATCCCGGCGGAGCGTTTCCTGACCGGCATGTGGAGCACGGCGCTGGCCGAGGACGAGCTGCTGACCGGGGTCAACTTCCCGGTCTGGAAAGGCCGTTGCGGCTTCGCGATCGAGGAGTTCGCCCGCAGGAGCGGGGACTTCGCCATCGCCGGGGCGACGGTCGCGCTCCGCGTGGACGGCGACGGCCGCCTCGACCGGTGCGCCATCGGCCTGTTCGGACTCGGCCCGACCGCGCTCCGGGCCCGGGGCACCGAGGCCGCGCTCATCGGTTCCGACCCTGCCGAAGCCGATGCCGAGGAGATCGGGCGGTCCGCGACCGAAGGCCTCGACTCCGTCCCGTCCGATCTGCACGGGTCGGCCCCCTACCGCACACGCGTGGGCGCCGCCATGGTCACCCGCGCCTGGCGACGCGCCGTACAGGAGGCACTCCATGACTGACGTGGACACCGTCGACATGACGCGCCGTACAGGAGGCACTCCATGACTGACGTGGACACCGTCGACATTCACGTACGCGTCAACGGAACCGGCCGCCGGGCGAGCGTACCGCCCCGGCTCACCCTCGCCGACTTCCTCCGCGTGAACTGCGGTCTGACCGGCACGCACCTCGGCTGCGAGCACGGGGTCTGCGGCGCGTGCACGGTGCTGCTCGACGGGGAAGCCGTCCGCGCCTGCCTGGTGTTCGCCGTGCAGGCCCACGACGCGGAGGTGACGACTGTCGAGGGGCTCGCTGGGCCGGACGGTGAACTCTCCACCGTCCAGGCGGCGTTCCGCGAGCACCACGGCCTGCAGTGCGGGTTCTGCACACCTGGCTTCGTCGTCTCGGTCACCGCGTTCCTGGCCGAGAACCCCAAGCCCACCGACGAGGAGATCCGCGAGGCCCTGACCGGGAACCTGTGCCGCTGCACCGGCTACCAGGGGATCGTGAACGCGGTCCGGGCCGCCGCCGACACCGCGGGTACCACCGTGACGGAATGCCCGGCATGAAACTGGAGAACACCCTCAGCATCCCCGTCGCCGTGGAGGACGCCTGGCGGGTCCTGCTCGACGTCGAGCGCGTCGCGCCCTGCGTTCCCGGCGCGACCCTCACGGCCAGCGACGGTGACGAACACCGCGGCAGGATCAAGGTCAAGCTGGGCCCGATCGGTCTCACCTACAACGGCACCGTCACCTTCCTGTCGCGCGACGAGCAGGCCCGGATCGTGGTCCTGGAAGCGGGCGGCCGGGAGGCGCGCGGAAACGGGACCGCGAAGGCCCTGGTGACCTGCCGCCTGACCGACGCCGGCGGCGACCGCACCGACGTACACGTGGAGACCGAGCTCAACATCACGGGCAAGCCGGCCCAGTTCGGCCGCGGCACGCTCGCCGAGGTGTCCGGAGCACTGATGGACCGCTTCGCCGAGAACCTCGCCGCCGAACTCGCCGCGAACACCCCCGAGACCCCGGCCGGCTCACCGGAACCGACGCCCGGCGACGAGCCCCCGGACCCTGCCCGGCACACGCCCGCCGCCCCGCTCGACCTCATCGACGCCACCGGCGCCGGAGCGCTCAAACGCGCCGCACCGATCGCGGCTGCCGCCGCCCTGCTGATCCTCGCCCTCGGCCTGCTCGGCCGACGACGGCACCACCGGTGACCGGGCCACGCACGTCCGCCGCACCGTGAGCACGCCCTCAGTACGCCCTGTCACGTCCTTCAACCCAGGAACGAGGTACACCACCATGCCCGGACGAGTCGAAGGAAAAGTCGCCTTCATCACCGGCGCGGCGCGCGGCCAGGGACGCAGCCACGCGATCCGCCTCGCCGAGGAGGGAGCCGACATCATCGCCGTCGACGTCTGCAAGCAACTCGACGGCGTCACGTTCGCCATGTCGACTCCGGAGGACCTGGAGGAGACGGTCAACCAGGTGCAGAAGCTGGGCCGGCGCATCGTCGCCGTGCAGGCGGACGTACGCGACCACGACGCGCTCAAGGCCGCCGTGGACGACGGTGTGGCGCAGCTGGGCCGCCTGGACATCGTCTGCGCCAACGCGGGCCTCGGCAGCGACGGCGCGCGCCTCCACGTCATGGACGAGAAGACCTGGCGCGACATGATCGACGTCAACCTGACCGGCGTCTGGCTCACCACCAAGGTCTCCGTCCCGCACATCATCGCGGGCGGCCGGGGCGGCTCGGTCATCCTGACCAGCTCCGTCGGCGGTCTGCGCGGCCATGCGAACATCGGGCACTACATCGCCGCGAAGCACGGTGTCGTAGGCCTGATGCGCACGCTCGCCTGGGAGCTGGGCGAGCACAACATCCGGGTCAACTCGCTGCATCCCACCCAGGTCAACACGCCGATGGTGATGCACGAGGAGACGTACCGGATGTTCCGCCCGGACCTGGAGAACCCCACCGTCGACGACTTCGCCGCCGTCTCGCAGGGCATGCACCTGCTGCCCACCCCCTGGGTCGAGCCGCGCGACATCAGCAACGCGGTTCTCTACCTCGCCTCGGACGAGGGCCGCTTCGTCACCGGAGCCACGATGACCATCGACGCGGGAGCCATGCTGAAATGACCACTGCCGAGCCCGTCTACTGGGACCCCTTCGACGCGGCACTCGCCCGCGACCCCTACCCCCTGTACGCCCGCCTGCGCGAGGAAGCCCCGCTCTACTACAACGACCGGCACGACTTCTACGCGGTCAGCCGGTACACCGACTGCCAGCGCGGCCTCGCCGACTGGCAGACCTTCTCCTCCGCGCGCGGCGACATCCTCGAGATCATCCAGGCCAACGTCGAGCTTCCGCCGGGCACCCTGATCTTCGAGGACCCGCCCGTCCACGACATCCACCGACGACTGCTCGCACGCGTCTTCACCCCGCGCCGGATCGCCCAACTGGAGCCGCAGATCCGGGCCTTCTGCGAGCGGGTGCTGGAACCCGTGGCCGGCGCCGAGCGGTTCGACCTCGTCGAGGCCGTCGGCGCAGAGATGCCGATGCGGGTGATCGGGATGCTCCTCGGCATCCCGGAGGCCGACCAGCCGACCTTCCGCGACCGCACGGACGCCGCCCTGGAAACCGAGGACGGCGGCCGGATCGACCACGAGGAGATCCTGATCACCGAGGGTTTCCAGGAGTACATCGAGTGGCGCAAGAAGCACCCTTCCGACGACCTCATGACCGAGCTCATGACCGCCGAGTTCGAGGACGAGACGGGGCAGCGGCGCACGCTCACCGACGAGGAGGTCCTCACCTACTGCTCGGTGGTGGCGGGCGCAGGCAACGAGACGACGGGACGCCTGATCGGCTGGTTCGGCGCGCTGATGGCCCGCTACCCCGAGACCCGGCGGGAGCTGGTCGCCGACCCCTCCCTCATCCCGAACGCCATCGAGGAGATCCTGCGCTTCGAGCCGACCGGTCCGTTCACCGCCCGCTATGTGACCAAGGACGTGGAGTTCCACGGCGGCACCGTGCCGGCCGGCAGCGCCATCCTCTTCATCCAGGCCGCCGCCAACCGCGACCCCCGGCGCTTCGACGACCCCGACCGGTTCGACATCCACCGGGTCTCCCAGCACATGTCGTTCGGCGTCGGCGCCCACTACTGCCTGGGTGCCGCGCTGGCCCGCCTGGAAGGAAAGGTAGCGGCGGAGGAGATCCTGCGGCGCTTCCCGGACTGGGAGGTGGACTGGGACGCCGCGGAGCTGGCCCAGACCTCGACCGTGCGCGGCTGGAAGACGCTGCCGCTCGTCATCCGAGGAGCCTGAGGAACAAGATGATGACGGATCGTTGGAAAGTCACGGTCGACCCGCGGGTGTGTGTCCGTACGGGGCTGTGCGCGGCCTCCGCGCCGAAGGAGTTCGAGCTCGACGAACGCGGACAGGGTCGCGCGACCTCCGAGACCCTGCCCGCCTCGGAGGAGGTCCTCGAAGTCGCCGAGTCCTGCCCGATCGAGGCGATCTCCATCGCCGACGCGGACACCGGGGAAGCGATCTTTCCGGCGGAGTCATGAACGTGGGGCCGGGCGGCTCGTGGGACTGTCCTCGGCGACATCGTTCGTGGCGGGGGAGACCGACCTGCGGGCACCGGCCCTGCCGCTCCACCCCCGAGCATCCGCCTTCCCATCGGCGAGCGGAGGAAGGACCGTCCGATGAGCATCGATCTGCACAACGCCGTGGCGGTGATCACCGGCGCCGGCAGCGGGATCGGCCGCGCCACCGCCCACGCCTTCGCCCGGCGCGGCGCGCGGGTGGTGGTCACCGACCTCGTCGGCGAGCGGGCGCACTCCGTCGCCGACGAACTCGGCTCCCACGGCGTCGCCACGGTGTGCGACGTCACCAGCCTCGACGACCTGCAAGCGGTCCGGGACCTGGCCCTCGACCACTTCGGCCGCATCGACCTGATCATGAACAACGTGGGGATCCTGGCCGTCGGCCCCGTCGAGGACATCCCTCTCAACGCGTGGCAACGCGTCGTCGACGTCAATCTGCTGAGCGTGGTGCGCAGCAACCTCGTGTTCCTCCCGGTCCTGTTGGAGCAGGGCGCGGGCCACGTGGTCAACACCGCCTCCACGGCGGGCCTGTTGCCCTACGGATTCGACCGACTGCCGTACACCGCGACCAAGCATGCGGTCGTAGGGCTGTCCGAGGCGCTCGCGCTGTACCTGCGCCCGCGCGGCATCGGCGTCTCGTGCCTGTGCCCGGCCGGCGTGGCCACCAACATCGTCGAGCAGATCGCCTTCTACGGGGAACCGGCGCCGCCCCGCGGGCCCAACTTCCCCGTCCTCGATGCCGACTCGGTCGGTGAACTCGTCGCCGACGGCGTCACGCAGAACCGCTTCCTCATACTCACCGCACAGGAAGCCGCCGATGAACTTCGCGAGCGCGGACGTGATGTCGACGCCTACCTGTCCCGTCTGACGAAGGACGTCCCATGAGCAGCACACTCGACAGGCTTCGCCTGGACGGCAAGGTCGCCGTCGTCACCGGCGGTGCCGGCGCCATCGGCCAGGTCTACGGCCGGGCGCTGGCCGAGGCCGGCGCCGCCGTCGTACTGGCGGATCTCAACGGCGAAGGCGCCGAGAGCGCCGCCTCGGCCCTGGCCTCCGATGGTCTGCCCGTGGTCGGCGTGCAGGTCGACATCACCGACCGCGCCTCGGCTGCCGACATGGCAAAGAAGACGGCCGCAGCCTTCGGCGGCATCGACATCCTGGTGAACAACGCCGCGCTCATGGCCGAGATCCCCCAGGTCGACATCCTTGACCTGCCCATGGACTGGTTCGACCGGGTCATGCGCGTGAACGTGTTCGGCGCGGTCGTGTGCGCGGGCGCGGTCAAGGCGTCGATGGTCGAGCGGGGCGGTGGACGGATCATCAACCAGGTGTCCGCCGGCGCCTTCATGGGCGGGGGCATCTACGGGATCAGCAAGCTCGCCCTGGTCAACCTCACCGTCGGCCTCGCGCGCTCGCTCGGCCCGCTGGGCATCAACGTCAACGCCATCGCGCCCGGCCTGGTCGAGAACGAACCGGGCCTGCGCAGCCTGCCGGCCGACCATCCCGCACGCGCCGCGCTGGCGGCATCCATCCCGGGCAAGAAGTCCGCGCCCGCGGAAGACCTGCTCGGCACGCTGCTCCTGCTGGCCTCCCCGGCCGGCGAGTGGATCAACGGTCAGGCGATCAGCGTCGACGGCGGCTGGGTCACGCGGCTGTGATCCCCGCTTCCCCACGCGCTGCTCTAGAGGAAGCGACAGCCATGACACGCGTCGGCATCATCGGGCTGGGCAGCCAGGGGGTGCCGCTGGCGGAGCGGGCCGCGCACACCCTGTCGACGCTGGACAAGCCTCCGGCTCCCTGAGCTCCGCACCCCTCGCGTCGGGCCCGCAACCAACCAGCGGCGCTCCTGCACACCGCCCCATCCGGACGAGAACAAGGCGGAACCGACATGACTTCCTCCACAACCGTGTCCCACGACCTCGGCACCACCGGCCCCCTCGTCGACGGATCCTGGCTCGACCGGACGTCCGCCGGCCAGATGGACCACATCAACCCCGCGACCGCCCGCGCGAACGGCACCGTACTGCTGAGCGGGCCTCAGGAGGTCGACGCTGCCGTCGCCGCAGCGAAAAAGGCCTTCCCCGAGTGGCGGGCGATGTCCCCGGACGACCGCCGGCGCATCCTCCAGCGCGTGGAGGAACTGATGCGGGAGCGCGTCCCCGAGCTCGGGCGGCTCAACACCCTCGAACTCGGCGTCCCGTTCACGACGTCCGCGGCCCTGGCCTACCTGTGTGCAGGATGGTTCGGGTACTACGCGGGCTGGGCCGACAAGATCGAGGGCGCGACGATTCCGCCGAGCCCGCGGATGGTCCCGGGCCTCGACTACACCGTCCCGGAACCGTACGGGGTCATCGGAATCATCCTGACCTGGAACGGTCCGATCATGTCGGTCGGCATGAAGATCGCTCCCGCGCTGGCCGCCGGGAACTGCGTTGTGGTCAAGTCCCCCGATCTGGCCCCTTTCACCGTGGCCCGGTTCGCCGAGATCGCCCTGGAGGCCGGGCTCCCGCCCGGAGTGCTGCACATCGTGCCCGGCGGCCCCGAGGCCGGCGACCGGCTGGTCCGCCACCCCGACGTCGCGAAGATCTCCTTCACCGGAGGGATCCCGACCGCGAAGAAGATCCTCGACGCGGCCCGCCACACCCTCAAGCCGGTCCTGCTCGAACTGGGCGGCAAGACGGCGAACATCGTCTTCCCCGACGCAGATCTCGACGCGGCCGTCGCGGAGACGGTCCGGTCCTGCTACACCCTCTCGGGCCAGGGCTGCAACCTCACCACCCGCATGCTGGTCCACCGCGACGTCTACGACCGGGTGGTCCGCTCCACCGCCGAGGCGGCGGCCGCGCTGCGCGTGGGGGACCCGTTCGACCAAGGCACGGCACTCGGCCCGGTCATCGGCAAGACGGCCCACGAGCGCATCCTCGGCATGATCGAACGGGCTGCCAAGGACAGCAGGGTGGTCGTCGGTGGCCGCCCCGCCGACCGGTCGGCGCTGGCACCGGAGATCCGTGACGGTTACTTCATCGAACCGACGGTCCTGGCCGACGTGGACCCGCACAGCGAGGTGGGCCAGCAGGAGGTGTTCGGCCCGGTGCTGTCGGTCATCCCCTTCGACAGCGAGGACGAGGCGGTCGGGCTGGCCAACTCCACGCCCTACGGCCTCGGCACCGCCGTACAGACCCGCGACGTGTCGCGGGTGCAGCGCATGGTGCCCCTGCTCCAGTCGGGCACCGTGCTCGTCAACGGTGCCTCGGGCCAGCCACCGGGCGCCCCGTTCGGCGGCTACAAGCACAGCGGCTACGGCCGCGAAGGCGGCAAGGAGGGCCTCTACGAGTTCCTCCAGACCAAGAACGTCTTCATCCGCGCATGAGGACATCCCGAACGACGGCCTCAGGAGGCACCCATGGACGGCACCCACGCGGCACGGACCGTGACCGAGGTCATGGCCACCGCCGAACCACCCGCGGCGACCACCCCATTCGGCCGGGCCACGCGTGACTTCCTTTTCGGCGAGGTGTGGTCACGTCCCGGACTGAGCCGCCGGGACCGGCGATGGGTCACGCTGACGTGCGTGGCCGCCGCCGACTCCCCCGGACCCATCGAGGAGCACGTCCACGCGGCACTCGCCAGCGGCGACATCGAGCTCGAGGCCCTTCTGGAGTTCGTCCTGCACTTCGCGGTGTACTGCGGGTGGCCCAAGGCGTCCCACCTGGAGGGCGCGATCGCCCGGCAGTGGGACCGCATCCACCGCGAACGCGGCGAGCAGACCCCGCCATGGCCGCAGCTGCCGAACGACACCCTCGGCCCCGGCGTGTGGGACGAGCGGCTCAAGCGCGGTGTAGAGGAGTTCATCGACGTCAACCTCATGCCCGCACCGCCCACGAACTCGCCGTACCGGCACGCCGGCATCCTGGGCTTCGTCTTCGGGCACGTCTGGCAGCGGCCCGGGCTGACCCGCCGGGAGCGTCGGATCGTCACCGTCGCCAGCGTCGCCCTCGACGACTCGCCCGTCCCGCTGCAGACACATGTCACCGCCGCGCTCCACTCAGGTGACCTCACCAAGGAGGAGATGGACGAGATCGTGCTGCAGTTCGCCGCGTACTACGGATTCGCCAAGGGGGAGGCACTCGCGGACGCGGTCGAGACGGCCTGGGCGTCCAAGCCCGGCTGACAACGTCCTGCGGCCAAAGCATTGTGCCTCGGCACAGGCTGTTCGTAAGCTTTCCACTTGGAAGGTATTGAAACGTTTCAACACCTTCTGAGTACGGGCTGCCGCCGTGTGCGCTGGGGGCCCGTTGCGCCGCTTACGAAAGGAAACTGAGCCGTGGCCGAGGACAACAGAAGTGCGCTGAGCCGCCGACACATGCTGGGCATCATGACGGCGGCGGCAGCCGGGGCCTCCCTCCCGCTCGCCGCTGCCGCGCCGAACGCCGTGGCGGCGAGCTCGGCCGTGTCCGGCGGACGCGGTTCCGTATCGTGAATCTGCAGGTCAACTCCCAGGTAGAGCCCCTGGGCACGGAGACCGCCCCGGCGTTCAGCTGGGTGCCTCCCGTGGTCAAGCAGACCGCGTACGAGATCCAGGTCGGCACCGGTCCCGGCAAGGCGGACGTCTGGCGCAGCGGCAAGGTGGCGAGTCCGAACAGCACCGAAGTGGCCTATGGCGGCGGCGCGCTGCGGTCGGAGCAGGCGTACTTCTGGCGGGTGCGGACCTGGGACGAGAACGGGAAGACCGGTCCCTGGAGCGAGCCCACGACGTGGGAGACCGGCCTGCTGAAGGGTGAGAAGGACTGGTCGGGCGCGCGATGGATCGGTGGGCGCCCGGCGCAGGACCACGACTGGAAGGACCTGACCGCGACCGTCGCCTTCCGCGGCGGTTCCGACGCGGCCGGCGGGCTGTCCTTGCTGCTGCGCGCAGAACCCATCGGCAAGACCTGGGGCGAGGGCCTCAACTGGACCGTCCGGCAGAGCGGCGACGACATGCAGCTGGTCATGAAGACCAGCCACTACGCCGGCAACACCTGGGTGGACGACGGCACCTCCGAGCCGAACTGGGGCGTCGACTACTACGACCCGCAGAGCGAGACCAACCCCACCACCGCGGGCACCCGCAGCGTCCCGGTCGGCACGGTCACCGTCCCCGCCTCCACCGGGCTGACCAAGGACACCTGGGCCACCCGCGACCACACCGTGAAGGTCGCGGCCCACGGGCTCACCGTGACCACCACCGTCAACGGCGTCGAGGTCGACAGCCGTACGCTCACCGGCGACCAGATCCGCCGTCACGGAAGCTTCGGCTTCGGCGGCGGCACCTCCGCCACCGTCCGCAGCGTCAAGGTGACCGGCACCGGCGCCCCCGACTTCTCCGTCGACCTCACCACCGGCGCCAACCCCTTCGAGGCAGGCATCGGCACCCTCGCCGGACTGACCTTCCCGCCCAAGAACCCCTACATCCCCGCCAAGAACGCCGTGCTGCCCATCGCCAACCCGGCACCGGTGCTGCGCCGCGCGTTCACCCTGCCCCGAGGACGCAGCATCGCCAAGGCCCGCCTGCACCTGAGCGCCGCAGGCAACGTCACCTTCACCGTCAACGGCGCCCCGATCACCGTCGACGGCAAGCGGGCAGCCCATGACGGGACCAATGTGCCCCGGCTGCTCACCGACCAGAGCACCTACGACCGTACGGTCCTGTACGACACCTTCGACGTCACCGCGTTGCTGGAGGCCGACGGGGAGAACGTCGTGGCCGCCGAGCTCGGACGCGGCTGGTACGGGGTGACGACGCCCCAGGAGTGGTACTGGCAGCTCGCCCCCTACGCCGGCCAGCCCCGCCTGCGCGCGAAGCTCGTCGTGACCTACACCGACGGTTCCGCCACCACGCTGGTCACGGACAAGGACTGGCTCAGCGCGGACGGGCCCACGACGTTCGACTCCGTCTACTCGGGCGAGAAGTACGACGCGCGGCGTGCGGACGAGCTGGGGGAGTGGCGCTCGGTCGGCTACCGCACCGGCCGCGAGTGGCGCCCGGCCACCGTGCTGATCCAGCCAGGCAGCTGCGCAGGCCCCTCACCGAAGCACCACGGCGCGCTGCCGGCCACGACTGTTCCCGAGGGCTTCAAGCCTGCCGTCGTACGGGCTCACGAGGCGGAGCCTGTGCTGGTCAGCCAGACGCTGCGCCCGGTGTCGATCAAGGAGACGGCGACCGGCTCGGGGACCTGGGTCCTGGACTACGGCCAGATCCTGACGGGCTTCGTCCGCCTGCAGCTCACCGGCATACGCCCCGACAAGGAGGGCCTCACCCTGCGGCTCCGCGGCGGCAACCGGATCGTCGCCGGCGACGGCACGGCCGCCTCCCCGCTCTCTGTCGAGGAGGAGAACTTCCAGCACGACGCCAATCTCCAGACGCACTACTACACCCTCAGCACGCGGTCGACGCAGACCTGGGGACAGCAGTTCAGCCACTTCGGCTTCCGCTATCTGGAAGTCATGAACCTCGAGGCGGTCCTCGGACGAGCCCCCGACCTCACACGCGACGCGGACCTGCTGACCGTCGATGTCGCCCGCACCGGTTTCGCCCGCACCGGCACCTTCACCACGGACAACGCCCTGATCAACCGCCTCCAGCGCAACCTGGAGTGGGCCGAGCAGAACAACCTGGTGCAGAAGCCCACCGACACCCCGTCACGGGAGAAGAACGGCTGGACCGGCGACGCCATGGCCAGCTCCGAGTCGGAGTCCCTCACCTGGGACGTCAACGCCGTCTTCACCAACTGGCTGCGCCACTTCCCCGACAACCAGATCTCCACCGGCCAGCTCCCCGTGATCGTCCCCCTCGGCAAGGGTGGATTCGGCTACGACCACACCCCCGGCTGGAACGCCGCGTGGAAGGCGGTACCCGCCTGGGACTCGGCATACTTCGTCATGCCGAGGGAGCTGTACACGTACTACGGCAACAGCAGCCTGTTCGCCGAGCTCTACGACCACCAGGACACGCTCCTGAAGTACTACGAGACGCTGTTCACCGCCGAGAACGACTACAAGTTCGAAGCCTCCCTCGGCGCCTACTCCGGTGCGGAAAGCCCCGGCAGCAATGCCGTCATCAGCCTCGCCTTCTACATCCACTTCTGCGACTACATGCACGAGGTGGGCCGGGGGCTCGGCCGCACCGAACGCGCCGCGCACTACGCGAAGTTGGCGCGGACGCTCCGCAAGGCGTTCATCGCGAACTACTGGGACGCGTCCAAGGGCCACTTCACCCAGGGCAGCATCTCCAGCGAGAACGCCGCAGCCGGACCATCGGGACTCGGTGCTGGCCGACCATGAACGGGCGGCGAACGACTGCATGTTCCTGTGCGTGTCGCGTTCCTGCGGCGACCGTCTCGTTCTCGATCTCTGAGGTCCCCTCCGCTCTCTGGAATTCCTTCGCTTTCTGAGACCGCTCTCTGAGACCGCTCTCTGAAACCGATCTATGAGGCCGACCTCTGAGATCCTTCACTTCCCCGAGGAGCCGTGATGACCGAGGCACTGGAGCGTGCCATCGTGCCGCCCGTCAGTGACGCCGACCCGTTCGCCCATGAGGTCCTCCTGGACCCCGAACCGCTGCACCAGGCCCTGCGCGAGGCCGGTCCGGTCGTATACCTCTCGCGCTACGACGTCCACGCACTGGCCCGCTACGAGCAGGTGCACGCGGCTCTGGTGGACTGGCAGCGCTTCGAGTCGGGTTCGGGTGTGGGACTGGCCAACTTCCGGCACGAGAAGCCGTGGCGTCCGCCGAGCCTGCTGCTGGAGGCCGATCCGCCCCTGCACGACGCCCCGCGCCGGATCCTGCGCGAGATCCTGGCCCCGCCCGCCCTGCGCCGCCTGCGCGCGTCGTGGGCAGCCGTGGCCGAGGAACTCGTCGACCAAGTCCTCGCCGAGGGAACCGAGTTCGATGCCTTCACCGCGCTGGCCGAGGCCTTCCCGCTGCGGGCCTTCCCGGACGCCGTGGGCCTCGGCCCGGAAGGCCGGGAGAACCTCCTGCCGTACGGCAACATGGCCTTCAACGCCTTCGGACCGCGCAACGACCTCGTCGCGGCCGACGCGCACTGCACGGCCGAGCTGTCGGCATGGGTGAACACCCAGTGCCGGCGCGAGGCGCTGAGCGAGGACGGCTTCGGCGCGCAGATCTGGGCCGCCGCCGATCGCGGTGATCTCACGTACGAACAGGCGCCGTTGGTGGTGCGTTCGCTGCTCACGGCCGGCGTCGACACCACGGTGCACGGCCTGGCGGCCTGCCTGTACGCCTTCGCCACCCACCCCGGCGAGTGGCAACGACTGTGGGGCCGACCGGAGTTGGCGCGGGCCGCGTTCGACGAGGCGGTCCGCTGGCAGTCACCGGTGCAGACCTTCTTCCGCACCGCGACCACCGACGTCACCATCGCCGGCACGGTCGTCCCCAAGGACACGAAGATCCTCATGTTCCTCGGGGCGGCCAACCGCGACCCGGACCGTTGGCACGATCCAGACCGCTTCGACCTCACCCGTGACCCTTCCGGCCATGTCGGCTTCGGCATGGGCCTGCACCAGTGCGTCGGCCAGCATGTTGCCCGTCTCGAGGCCGAAGCGTTGCTGACCGCCTTGGCCGGCCGCATCGAGCGGATCGAACTCGCGGGCACACCGCACCGCCACCCCAACAACACCCTGCGCTCGTGGGCGTCCCTGCCCCTGCGCGTCCAGCCGACTGCCTGACCAGCCGTCGACATCGGCTCCGTCGCAAACATCTCTGCGGAAAGTGAAGGAACCCAGCAATGTCCCAGCAGGTACGAGGCGTCGTCGCGCGGGCCAAGGGCGCGCCGGTCGGCATCGAGACGATCGTGATCCCCGACCCGGGGCCGGGGGAGGCGGGGGTGCGGATCCAGGCTTGCGGCGTGTGTCACACCGACCTCCACTACCGTGAGGGCGGTATCAACGACGAGTTCCCCTTCCTGCTCGGCCACGAGGCGGCAGGCATTGTGGAGACGGTCGGCGAAGGTGTTACCGACGTCGAACCAGGGGACTTCGTGATCCTCAACTGGCGTGCCGTGTGCGGCCAGTGCCGGGCCTGTCTGCGCGGCCGGCCCTGGTACTGCTTCGACACCCACAACGCGCGGCAGAAGATGACCCTCACCGACGGCACCGAGCTGTCCCCGGCCCTGGGCATCGGCGCCTTCGCCGAGAAGACCTTGGTCGCGGCCGGGCAGTGCACGAAGGTCGACCCGGCCGCGTCACCGGCCGCCGCGGGCCTGCTGGGCTGTGGCGTGATGGCAGGCATCGGCGCCGCGCTCAACACCGGCAACGTCGGCCGCGGCGACTCGGTCGCCGTCATCGGCTGCGGCGGCGTCGGCGACGCGGCCATCGCCGGGTCCCACCTGGCCGGCGCGGCGAGGATCATCGCGGTGGACATCGACGACCGCAAGCTGGAGACCGCCCGAGCCCTGGGCGCCACGCACACGGTCAACTCGCGCGGGACCGACCCCGTCGAGGCGATCCGCGAGCTGACCGGTGGCTTCGGCGCCGACGTCCTCATTGAGGCCGTCGGCCGCCCCGAAACCTACAAACAGGCCTTCTACGCCCGCGACCTGGCCGGGACGGTGGTACTCGTCGGCGTGCCCACGCCCGAGTTGAAGCTCGAACTGCCGCTGCTGGACGTCTTCGGCCGGGGCGGGGCGCTGAAGTCGTCCGGGTACGGCGACTGCCTGCCCTCCCGGGACTTCCCCATCCTGATCGACCTGTACCTCCAGGGCCGTCTGGACCTCGACGCGTTCGTCAGCGAGACGATCGCCCTGGACGGGGTCGAGGACGCCTTCGCCCGGATGCACAAGGGCGACGTGCTCCGCTCCGTGGTCGTGCTCTGACGGCCTCCCGTAACGAGCACCTGGTCACGTCCGGCACCTCGTCAAGCGACCTGGGGTTGTGCCGGGCTGAGGTAGTGCACGGCGGTCTGTTCGGCGTGCGGGGCGAGCAGGTCCTGGAGTTCGTCCGCTGCGACCTTGAGGAGGTCGCCGTCACGGGTGGCGTGGAGGGTTTCGAGGAGGAAGGCGACGTGTGTGGAGTCCTCGGTGACGCGGGTGCGGTGGGCGTCGCGGTGGTTCCAGTGGCGGGTCAGGACGCCGGTGGTGTCCGCGTAGATGATCTCGCCGGGCTTGGGGTTCTCGACGGTGTCGGGTTCGCCGAGCGGGGTGAAGGACTCGGTGCCGTCCGCGTGGCGGATGACCACGTCGCCGGTGACGTGGTCGAGGTCGAAGGCACCGGCGGGCAGGCCATGACGGACGGAGACGGCGTTGTAGGAGTCGACAGCAGGGTTGATGCGCGGCAGGGCTCCCTTCTTCGCGATGCGGCGGCCGAGGGCGTCGACGCTGGGACGGATGCGGCGGGGGTTGGTGCCGAAGGAGCGGTAGGCGGTGTGCCATGCCTCGATGCGCGGGTCGGTCTCGTCGGCGGGGTGCCAGGTGCCGTCGGCGAGTTGCTGCTCAAGGTCCTCCACGGCGGCGGCGGTGTGGGGCCAGGATTCACGGCCGCGCAGGCCGGAGGCGGTGACCAGGGCGATGAGGGTGTCGGGGAAGGCGTCCGCGATGGCGGGGGCGAGGCGGAAGGCGGCCACGGGAGGGATTCCGTTTCTGTGTCGGGGCTGGGGGGTGAGGGTCAGGACTTCCAGGGGCCGATGCGGTCCAGGCGGCGGCGCTGCTGGAGCGCGGTGGGGACGTCGAGGCCCTGGCCGCGTGTGGTGAGGTGGTCGGCTACGGCGGTGCGGTACTCGACGGGCTTGTGGTCGTCGTACTTGAACTTGGCCCGTACCTCGGCGACTTCCAGGCGCAGGCCGCGGATGCCGGGCAGCATTCGGCCGTAGGGCGGCTGGTCGACGGCGACGGGGGCGTGGTCGCCGTCGGGCTGGAAGTGGGCGAGCTGGCGGCGCAGCAGGTCGGCCTTGGCCTCGGGGTCGTCGACGATGTGGGCGCGGCAGGTGAACTGGACGGCCGTGTAGTAGCTGGTGGGGACGCCGTCGTTGGGCGGGGTGCCGGCCTTGGCGCGCCAGGGGCCGGGGATGAAGGCGTAGTCACCGAAGACGGTGAAGAGGACGTTCGGGTCGTTCTCGATCGCCTTCCAGACCGGGTTGGGCCGGGCGAGGTGGATCAGAAGGTCGGGTCCGTCGCAGGTGAAGTGGGTGGGAACGGCGACGGGCGGGTGGCCGGGCAGGCCGTTGACGTTGAGCTGTCCGAAGTCGTGGCCTTCGGCGATCCAGGTCTGCCATTCGGCTTCGTCCAGGTCGGCGTCCCAGGGCTGGATGAACATGCGGTCTCCTTGCGGGGCGGTGGTGGGTGGCGGGGCTTGCTCAGGTCAGGGCGAGGAGGCTGACGGCGACGGTGGCGGTACCCAGGCCGACGAGTTGGCCGCGGTGGATGCGTTCGGCGAGTACGCCCCGGGCGAGCAGGACGGTGCCGGCCGGGTAGAGGGCGGTGATCACGGCGACGACGGCGAGGTCACCGCTGCGGGCGGCGAGCAGGAACAGCAGGTTCGCCACGGAGTCCAGCACACCCGCGGCTGCCGACATCGCATAGGCGGGCCGCTCGGGGCCCAGCCTGCGGTGCAGCAACCCCGCCGCGGCCAGGGTGACGGCCGAGGAGACCGCCCTACCGATGATCAGCGGGGCCACCCCGCTGTCGGTGGGCGCCTGGTGGAGAAAGATCAGCTGGAGGGCGATGGCGGCGCCGGCTCCGAAGGCCAGCAGCAGCGCCGTGCGTGAGGGGCGCGCCGACCCGGCGCCGTGTCCGGCGCTGACCAGGACCACCGCCACCAGCGCGAGGGGCAGGCCCACCAGTCCGGCGGTGGCCAGGTGCTCGCCCTGCAGCAGGCCCACACCGACGGGCAGGGTTGCGGACACCAGCGCGGTCACGGGTGAGAGCACGTTCATCGGACCGATTGCCAGGGTGCGGTAGAGCAGGGCGAACGCGGCGGCGGAGGCGACCCCGGATGCGGCACCCCAGCCGAGGGCGCCGGCGCTGAACGAGGCGCCGAGCACCGGCCACAGCAGCAGTTCGACCGCGAGACTGGCCGGGGCCGCGATCATCACGGTACGCAGCACATGAGCCTTACGGGCTCCCAGGCCGCCGAGGAAGTCGGCGCACCCGTAAGCGAGTGAGCTGCCCAGGGCCAGCAGCAGAGCGATCACGGCACATCCCTTAGTATTGCAATGGAACGACTAAACCGTACAATGGACCGACCGCTCTTTGTCAATCAAACGACCGGACGGTGCATTCAAGTGGTCCACTCGCGAGGACGGTGATCGGATGGCCGAGACAGAGGCAGCCCTGCGGACGCTCGCGCACAACGTCAGGACGGCCCGCAACCGCGCGGGCCTGTCCCTCGATGAACTCAGCCGGCGAGCTCAGGTCAGCAAGGGCGCCTTGGTGGGTCTGGAGAAAGCCCAGGGCAACCCGAATTTCGCCACCCTGGTCCGGCTGGCCGACACCCTCGGCATCTCGGTGTCAGCCCTGATGGAAGGCCCGACCGAAGGTCGCGTCCGCGTCGTGACCGCCGACACCCTCGCGCCGCTGTGGACCGGAACGCAGGGCAGCGAGGCCCGCCTCATGCTGACGACCTCGGGCCCGGCCCCGGTCGAGGTCTGGCGCTGGAAACTGGAACCGGGCGAGGAATACCCCAGCCACCCCCACCAGGCCGGGGTCGTCGAAACCGTCAGTGTCACCTCCGGCCGGATGACCCTGATCGTCGACGGCACCGAGCACACCGTCGAAGCAGGACAGACCGCCACCTTCGACGGCGACGCGCCCCACACCTACCGCGGCTCCGGCACCGAAACCTGCCACCTGATCATGACGGTCCACCTGCCGCCAGGTCCCGGCTCCACAACCTGACCTGCGCCACCGCTAAGCGCTCCGCTGGAAATCCGGTGCAACACCTGCGGGTCCGTCGTGGCTGGTCGCGCAGTTCCCCGCGCCCCTTACGGGGCGCGGTACCGCACCGGACTTCGCCAAGGCCGCTTGATGCGAGCCGGCGGCACCGTTGTCGTCAGTCCAACGCAGGCTCCGTGAATCGTCCGCCGCTCGTCTTTCTGATCGCGTCCGGGCACGTCAGGGATACAGTGTCAGTACTGCCGACAAGAGAATCTCCCATGCGTACGACGGCAGTGCCGTGCGGGTATCCGATCATGGGTCATTGCACGACCGGGGCTTGAACGCGACCTTTCAGGAGACGAGGTGGCGGCTGGGAACGCGAGGCCCGGGAGCCGCATCGGTCGGCTGGAAGAAGCGCGGCCCCGGTTCTTCGCAGCCAACGACGAGCTGTCGATGGCCGAGACACTGAACGTGGCACTTCAGCAGGCGATAGCCGCCCTTGGCGGCCTCGGCGGCTTCGTGCACTGGCGTGATCCCGGTTCTGGCCTGTTGCGGCTGGTGGCGGTCAGCGGACTCGCGCCGGAGATCGCCGAGGCATGGGCGGATCTCCACGAGGACGAGGACGTCGCCCCGGCACGCGCCATGCGCACAGGTGCCTTCCTCTGGGTGGCCGAGGACAGCATGCGGATCGGGGCCTCCGGCACTGCCGCGGCACCTCTGCTCGGCACCGGCGGGCGAATCGGCGTGGTTTCCGTGCTCACGGCAGGGCCCGACGAGCCCGATCCCGCCCAGCGGTCCTTTTTCGGCTCGGTGGTGGCGTGGGCGGCCGGACGCCTGGAACAACGTCCCAGCACGCCGACGGATGTCGTCTCACCGCCCATGTGGCCACCTTCGTGCGATGCGCCCGGCGGGCAGGTGCCTCGCGTGTTTGCGATCAGGCATTGGGAATACGACGCCGCCTCCGGTTCCGTGACGCTCACCCGACCGCTCATCGACATGTCCGGTGAGACGCCTCAAGCGTTCGACGAGAGCGCGGACCTCGGCTGTCACCTCTCGGACATCGAGGATCTGCCGGCATTCACGGCCGACATCCGCGAGGCGTTCGACAGGGGGACGGCGTACGACACCGAATACCGAGTGCACCACGGGGACGGCACAGTCGGATGGGTGCGGGCGCTCGGCCACATCGTGCCGGATGAGGACGGCACCTCCGCACGCATGGTCGGTACGCTGTGGGGCCCGACGCACACACACGTCGCGAGCGGTCCAGTCGTCGCAGCCCTCCGCGATATGGGCGACGGCTTCCTGACGGTCGCCGATGACTGGCGGATCACCTTCGTCAACAAGGAGGCCGAGCGTCTCCTGGGCTCCGGCCGGACGCTGCTGGGCAGCACTCTCTGGGACATTCCCGCAGGGCGCGCCCCCGGTCTGGAAGCCCAGTGCCGACGCGCGTCCGCCGAGAGGAAGCCCATCGGCTTCGATCTCCACCGGCCTGCCGATCAGCGCATCCACCATGTCAGGCTGGTCCCCATGCCGGGCGGCGGGCTGATGATCTACTTCGCCGACGTCACCGACGAGCGGCCAAGGGGAGCCGAGCGATCGGCCGGCGACCGGATCGCGGCCGAGCGGACCGCCCGGATGACCGAGCTGACCGCGGCGCTGGCCGAAGCCGTCACATCGAGCGATGTGGCCAAGGCCGTCGCGCAGCATGTCCTGCCGCCCTTCGGCGCCGACGGTCTGCTGGTCCACGCGCTTGAAGGCGGCTGGCTGCGTGTGGTCGGATCCGTCGGATACACAGAGGAGTTCCTGCGTCAGATCGACGGCGTCCCGCGCACGACCCACATGGCGGTCACCGACACGCTCCGCACTCGCACCCCCCTGTTCCTCGAATCCACCGCCGATTACCTCCGGCTCTATCCGCGGTTTGAGAGCTTTGTGGCCGCCTCGGCCAAGAACGCATGGGCATTCCTTCCTCTCATCGCCTCCGGGCACGCGATCGGTTGCTGCATCGTCTCCTTCTCGCGGCCGCGCTCGTTCAGTGAGGAGGAACGCACTCTGCTGATAGCCCTGAGCGGGCTGATCGCACAGGCGCTGGAGCGGGCCCGGCTGTACGACGCGGAGCACACCCGCGCCCAGGAACTCCAGCGCGGCCTGCTCCCCAGGACACTGCCCTCCCTGCCGGCCGTCTCCGCCGCCGCCCGCTACATGCCCGCGGGGAAGGGCGAAGAGGTCGGCGGTGACTGGTACGACCTGATCCCGCTGTCCGGCGATCGGGTCGCCATCGTGATCGGCGACGTCATGGGGCACGGCATCGCCGAGGCCGCCATCATGGGACGGCTGCGCACGGCCGTCCGCACCCTTGCCGACCTCGAACTCAGCCCGGATGAGCTGCTCATCCACCTCAACGAACTCGTCTCCGACCTCGGCCCCGACAAGTACGCCACCTGCTCGTACGCCGTGTTCGACCCCGTCACCCGTACCTGCTCGCTCTCCTCGGCCGGTCATCTCCCGCCCGCCATCGTCCATCCCGATGGGACGGTCCACCGCCCAGAGCTGGCCGTCGACCCGCCGCTGGGCGCCGCCGAACCTCCCTTCGAGACCCACGAGCTGCGCCTGCCGGAGGAGAGCCTTCTCGTGTTCTGCACGGACGGCCTCATCGAATCCGCCACCCGGGACATCGACCAGGGACTGGCTCAGCTCAGGCAGACGCTGACCTGGGCCGTGGACCGGACCTCGTACTTCCAGACCGGCACCCAGCGCGATGACACCCGGCGTCTCCATGACCTGTGCGACGCCATCGTCTCGGCTCTGCTGCCCGACCGCGAGCAGACAAACGACGACGCGGTCCTCCTCGTGGCCCACACTCGGGGCACACCTGTGGACAGCGTTGCCGCGTGCAGCCTTCCGGACGACCCGCGGGCAGCCGGCCAGGCCAGGGAATACGTCCGCAGCCAGCTGGCCGTCTGGGATCTGGACGAGCTCGCCATGACCACCGAGCTGCTGGTGAGCGAGTTGATCGGCAACGTGATCCGGCATGCGAGCGGCCCCATACGCCTGCGCCTGCTGCGCAGCCGGTCGCTGATCTGTGAGGTCTATGACGGCAGCCTCACCAGCCCGCGCATCCGGCGCGCCGCGTACACCGACGAAGGCGGCCGGGGCCTGCACCTGGTAGCCGCTCTCTCCAACCGTTGGGGCACTCGCCATCTCGCCGAGGGCAAATGCATCTGGACCGAGCAGGACCTTCCCCTGGCCCATTGATCCCTGTGTCTGCGGTGGGCCGGCCGATCCCTCCGCTTCCGGCAGGCCGGCCGGGTTGCCGCGCGGCGGCATTCGCCTGATGTGGCGAGGGATCGGCGGCGCTGTGCCGTGTCCGGGGTGGGCGCAGATCGCGGCGGGGGCTGGCAGCAGAGCTACCCTCCCGCAGCGCGCCCCGCCTCCACCGTCGCCACGATCGTCGCGGGCTTGACCGGCAGTCGGCGAACCCGCATCCCGTACTCCCGGAGAGCGTCGTCGATGGCCGCCGACACGGCCGCCGGAGCCACCATGCGGCCGCCCTCACCGCCGCCCTTGATGCCGTACTCGGTGAACGGCGAGGGCGTCTGGACGTGTCCGATGCGGAACACCGGGGCCTCGCTGGCGGTGGGGATCAGATAGTCCCTGAACGTCGGGGACTGGAACTGCCCGTCCTCGTCGTAGGCCAGCTCCTCGTAGAGCGTGGTCCCGATGCCCTGGGTGGCTCCGCCGGTGACGTGGCCGCCCAGGCTACGGGGGTTCACGATCGTCCCGGCGTCGTGCACGGCCACGTAGTCGAGGAAGGAGGGCATCCCGGTGTCGGGGTCGACCTCCAGGACCGCGATGTGGCAGGCATGGCCCATGATCGGATAGAAGACGCCGAGGTCGGAGCCGTCCGGTGCCGGAAGCGTCGTGTAGGGGTGGTCGTAGGTGTAGGACTCCTCCAGTCCGCTCGTCATGCCCTCGGGCAGGCTGAGCGCGAAGAAGTAGGCGGTGCCCGCCAGTTCGGCGATGGTCAGTCCCGTCTCCGGAGCCCCCCTGACCTGCACGCGCGCGTCGACGAGTTCGAGGTCCTCCGGGGCCGTTTCGAGGCTGTGCGCGGCGATGTGAAGGAGCTTCTTCTGGAGCTTGCGCGACGCGCCCCGGATCGCACCTGCCACCATGGCGGTGTAGCGGCTGCCGCCCGGGCCGGTGCCGGGAAGCGCGTGGGCGGAGTCTGCGTACCGGACATTGACGCTCTCCGGCGGGATCCCGAACTCCTCGGCGAGCACGGTGGCGCCCACCGTCTCCGGGCTGTTGCCCCACATCGCCTGACAGTGCAGCAGGAGCTGGAACTGCCCGGTCGGGTCAATCGTCACCGTCGCGCTCTCAGGGCTGGAGGTCAGGGGGAAAGTCGGCTTCTCCATCAGGAACCAGAACTCGGTGGCGCTGAAGACGCTGCGCTCCTGGGTCGTGGCCAGGCCGATGCCGATGTGGCGGCCCTCCTCCTCCCGCAGCCGTTTCTGTTCGGCGCGCCAGCTCTCCAGGTCGATCATCGACAGGGCCTTGTCCAGCACGGCGGGGTAGTCACCGCTGTCGTAGAGGTTGCCGCCGGGGATCTTGTACGGGAACTGGTCGGGCTGGATGAAGTTGCGTCGGCGGATCTCCTCCGGGGCGAGCCCGAGCCGGGTCGCCCCCTGGTCCACCAGCCGTTCCAGCACCCAGTTGTGCACCTCGGAGCCGAAGCCGCGGTAGGCGCCCTGCTGGCACTTGTTGGTGACCACGGCCCGCAGGCGGTACTTCACGTCCCGGAACCGGTACGGGCCGACGACCTGGGAGAAGGCGTTGCCGTGATGGCCGACGCCGAACTGCATGTAGGCGCCGTAGTCGTCGACGACGTCGATGTCGAGACCGACGATCGTGCCGTCGGCGCGAAACCCCATGCGGGCTTCGTAGGTGCGGTCGCAGCCGTGGTGGTCGGAGTTCATCAGGTGGTCGATCCGGTCTTCGATGTACGACACCGGGCGACCCACCTGTAGGGCCAGGAAGCCGGCGAGGGCGGGCACCTTGTGCGCCGCGAGCTTGCTGCCGAAACTGCCGCCCGCCGGAACCGGCTTCAGGGTCAGCTTGTTCGACGGAATCCTCAGGGTGGCCGCGATCAGGAAGACGAAGTAGCTGAAGTTGAGCGAGTTGCAGTAGATCTCCAGTACGCCGTTGAAGCCGGGCTGGGCCACCGCGCCCGTGGTCTCCATCGGCATTCCGGCCGAGCGGCCCCACCGCAGGGTGTCCTCGACGATCAGGTCGGCCCCGGCGAACGCGGCGTGCACATCGCCGAACTCGAAGGTCCGCTCATAGCCGATGTTGCTGCCGTGCTCCTCGTGCAGCAGTACGCAATCGGGCTCCATGGCCGCCATGGGATCGGTGACCGGCGGGAGCTCCTCGTAGTCGACCTCCAGCAGGTCCACGCCGTCCTCGGCGAGGTACCTGCTCTCCGCGACGACGGCCGCGACGGCCTCGCCGGCGTAGCGGACCTTGTCCACGGCCATCGGGTATTGCGTGATGGCGGCCGGGCCGAAGCTCATGCAGGGGTTGATCTTCTCCTTGCAGTCCTCGCCGGTGAACACGGCGACGACTCCCGGCAGCTTCAGTGCCTCGGTGGCGTCGATGGACCTGATCCACGCGTGCGGTACGGGGCTGCGCAGGATCGCGGCGTGCAGCATGCCCGGCAGTCTGAGGTCGGCGATGTACCCGCCGCGGCCGACCAGCAGCCGAGGGTCCTCGACCCGCTTGCGGTCCTTGCCGATGTACGTGTAGGTCATCAGTCACGACCTCCCGCGGTGGGGCCGCGCAGTTTGGCGCCGGCGGACTGGACCGCGTTGACGATGTTCTGGTAGCCGGTGCAGCGGCACAGGATCCCGGAGATCTCATGGCGCACCTCGGCATCGGTCATCTCACGACCGGCATCGATGATCTCCTTGGTGCGCAGCAGCATCGCGGGCGTGCAGAAGCCGCACTGCAGCCCCTGTTCCTCGGCGAAGGCCTCCTGGACGGGGTGCAGCTCCGCCGGGTTGGCGGAGAGGCTCTCGACGGTCTCGACCGCGTGCCCGTCCGCCTGGACGGCCAGCATCAGGCAGGAACGCACGGAGAGGCCGTCGAAGAGGACGGTGCAGCATCCGCACTCGCCGTGCTCGCATCCCAGATGCACGCTGACCAGGTCGAGTCCGTCACGCAGGAAGTCGGCGAGCGTGGTGCGCGTCGACACCTCTCGGGTCACGTGCCGCCCGTTGACGCGCACCGTCACGGCCCGGCGGGCGGTGCCGTACTTGGCGGCGGTGGAGGTCGTCACTTCCCGTCGCTCCTCTCGTGGGCGCTGGCCACGGCTGCGGTGATCGCGCGCCGCACCACGACGGTGGCGAGGTGCCGGCGGTAGGCGCGCGTGGCGTGGATGTCGTCCCCCGCGCTCACCGAGGGCACGATCTCGTTGGCCGCCCTGGTGATGTTCTCCTCGGTCGGGGCCTCACCGATGAGCGCGTTCTCCACCGCCCGGGCGCGGACCGGCGTGTCGGAGATGCCCAAGACGCCGACCGAGACGGAGGTGAAGTGGCCGTTCTCGTCGAGGTTCACCACCGCGGCGGCGCCGGCGAGCGCGAGGTCACCCACACGCCGGGCCACCTCCACGAAGCCGTGGCCTGCGGCCTGTGGCGTCACCGGGTACCGGACGGCGACGAGGACCTCCTCGGGCTCCAGGGCAGTGGCCATCCGGCCCTGGAAGAAGTGCTGGGCCTCGATGGCGCGGGTGCCCGACGGCCCTCGCGCGACCACCGTCGCGTCGAGCGTCACCGCCGTGCACGGCAGTTCGGCGGCGGGGTCGGCGTGGGCCAGGCTGCCGCAGACCGTGCCGCGGTGGCGGGTCTCGATGTGGCCGATGTAGCCGGTGGCCTCAGGTAGCAGCGGGACCAGTTCGCCGACCAGCGGGTGGTCCTCCAGCTCGTACTGGCGAACCCCGGCGCCGACCTCCAGGATGTCGGACCGGCCCTCGATCTTCTGCAGGTCACCGATCTTGTTGATGTCGATCAGTGCCTCCGGCCTGACAAGCCGCATGTTGAGCAGGGGGAGAAGGCTTTGTCCTCCCGCGAGGACGAGGGAGTCGATGCCGTACTCGCTCTTGAGTCCGACGGCCTCATCGACGGATTCGGGATCGCAGTACGTGAATGGAGGCGGCTTCATCGCCTGTCCTCTGTTGCGGCTCCTGGGAAGGAGCGGGTGACAGGGCCCGGAGCCGAAGTGGGATACGGACGGTTACCCCGAGGTCGCGTCGCGCGAGTATCCGCACAGGCTCGGTGTCGTTGCCGTTCTCTCCCCAGTGCACCACACCCGGCGCAGTGACGACGAAGTGTCCCGGAGCGCCTCGCGGGTGGGAAGCACTCGTTTTCTCAGCTCTCCTCGTCGGCCATCGTCAACAGGTCCGTACCCTGCCATGCGGCTCGCAGCAGCCGCCGCAGACCGTGGGCGGTCACAGGGCGCGGGTTGTTCGCCGGGACCGCCTTCAGGATCGCGTGCACGGCATCGTCGATGTCGGCCTCGTCGAACCCGTGGTCGCGCAGCGCCTTCGGTGCGTCCACGGCAAACCGAAGCCGCTGCAAACCTTCAACCGCAGACGCGGCGCCGAACGCCTCCGCGATCCGGCGCTCGGCCTCCGGAGCGGCGGGTGCGTTGAACGCCAGCACGTACGGCAGGACGACCGCATGCGTCTGGGCGTGCTTCAGGTCGTACGCTCCCCCCAGCACATGACAGATCTTGTGATGCAGCCCCGAGCCCGCCGAGGAGAACGCCACCGCCGACAGGTAAGCGCCGTACAGGACCTGTTCGCGGCCCTCGAGCCCGGCCGGGTCGGCCACCACGGCCGGCAGTCCGGCCCCCAGCGCGCGGATGCCCTCTCCCGCCAGCGCCTGGTCCACCGGATCGCTGCGCGGCGCCCACATGGAGTCCACGCAGTGGGCGACGGCGTTCAGTCCCGAGGCCACACTCATGGGTACCGGCAACGACAGCGTCAGCGTCGCGTCGTACACGATCGAACGCGGCAGAACCCGCGTGTCCACTCCCGTGGTCTTGCGTGCTCCCTCGGTGCCGGGCCGGACTGGCCTCGACGGCCGTGGCGCCGGTGTCGGACGCGAAGGCCGCGAGCAGCGCCAGGTGCGCGCCGGCGGAGCTGCCCCACAGCCCGATCGACGTCGGGTCCAGGCCGTGGGTGTCCGCGATGTCGTGCAGATGGCGCAACGCGGCGAGGACGTCATGCAGTTGGGCCGGCCAGACGGAGACCTCGGAGGACCGGTACTCGATGTCCGCCATGGCGTAGCCGCGTTCGGCGAACAGCCGGATCAACCGCGGTCCGACGCCGCGTCGTTGGTTGCGCCAGCCTCCGCCGGGCAGCCAGACGATCACCGGGGGCAGGGGCCGGTGCGGACCGCGGCAGGTACAGGTCCATCCGCAGTTCCGTACGGCCATCGGCGCCGGACGGCGTGCTGAACACGATGTCGCGCACCACCCGGACGGGAGCCGGGTCGACCCTCTCGGGAGGACGCGGCGCCCGGCTGAGCCCCTCCATGAAACGCCCCATGACCTCGGCGTTGTTCGCCAGTACAGCCGTGAGCTCCAAGGCGTCCGGCTGCTGTGAGGTCTCACTCGTCACCGGTTCGTCCCGTCCCGGTCACGGCGAGGAGGGGGAGGGTACGACGCTTCTCTTCACGGTGTTCGGCGAGCCGTTGCCGGTAGTGCGGTGCGAGCCTGTCCGGGGTCCAGTCGAAGTCGTCCGCCAATCGCACGTCCACCGCGGACACACCGGTCAGAGCCGTGAGCCGGACGTGCGCCTCGTTCGCGAAAGAGCCGATGAGTACGCAGCTGGGCTCGGTCACGCCGACGGTGACCGTGATGCGCTGACCGCCGGCGCCATCGTCCTGTACGTGAATGTCACTGACGAGTCCCATGTCGTCGAGCCCGGCGGGGACTCCCGCAGTGATGCTGCACGGATCGAGGATCTCGTTGAGCGTCGCGCGGACCTGGGTTTCCGTGACCGTCACCGGGCACCGGCCAGCGCGTCGTCGACCGGGGCGACCCGCCCGCCCCAGGGCTTCTGGAGTTCGGTGGTGTCGAACTCGTCGCCGCGGATGCGCTCACGGAGGTCCTTCTCGTCGATGCCGTGCATCCGCAGGAAGTTGCGGCCGAGGATGTCGGCCTTGATCTCCTTGGTGAGCTCGGGCAGCCCGTACTCCGACGAGATCGACGAGGGCCCCATGCGGGCACATCGGCGTTCACCGACCGGATCCGGCTCGGCACGGACCTGATGGCCGCGTTGCCGGCGGACCTCCGCGACACCGCGACCGTGTACCGGCGGATGGTCGATCCCGAGATGCCGCCCAGCCGCATCCACCCCGGCGACGAACGGCATCTCGCCGGCGACTTCCAGGACAACCGGGTGATCCCGTTCGAGGGCGTCCGGGCCGCGGACATGCCCGAGCGGGCCCGGGAGATCCTCCTGGAGATCGCCGAGCCGTTCGTGTCCCTGCTGCCCGACGGTCCCCGCGCTGCCCGGATGCGCGAGATCGGCGACCACCTCGACGAGACCTGGTTCAGCTGGATCGGCGGGCGCGAGGCCGGTGACGTCTTCTACTACCGCCTCCAGTCGCCGGTGCTCATCGCCGAACTCGACCACCACTGCGGCGTCTTCCTCGACTACGACACACCGCAGCCGTTCCACATCCACACCGTGCTGCGCACTCCCCACGGCAACGACTACGGCCGCGCTTACGTGCGCGCCTGGCAGACACGGAACGCCTGACCACGGAGGTGCCTCGCGGCTTTGCCGGAACCGTTGACACAGGCGCCTCGTGGGCGGCAGCGACACCCGGTCGTACTCCCTCGTCGATCTCGGCCATGACGACGGCCTGCTGCGCATCGCGGTGCGCCGACAGCGGGACGGCTGGGGTGCCGAATCCGCACGCGGAGGACGCCTGAGCCCCGCCGACGTGGTCGCATGCGTTCCGCAGGACGGCGTGCTCTACGTCTGCGGGCCGATGGGACTCCTCGGGGACGTCCGCCAGGCCTGGCAGCAGGAGGAACGGCCGCCCGCGGACCTCCGGTTCGAGACGTTCGGGACGAGCGGCAACCATGCCTCCCGTCCGTACCGGGTCACCGCGCCGCGCCACGGTGTGACGGTCGAAGTCCCGGTCGGCACCAGCATGCTGGACGCCCTGCAGGCGGCAGGTGTCGAGATCATGTACGACTGTCTGCGCGGCGAATGCGGACTGTGCCGCGTCCGGATCGTGGAGGCCGACGGGACCGTCGACCACCGTGACGTGTTTCTGCCTCCTCGGCAAACGGCCGAAGGCCGTCAGATGTGCGCCTGCGTGTCCCGGATCGCCGGTCCCGGGGTCACCATCGACTGCTGAGTGCTCCTCTGCTCACGAGGTGAGTGCTCCCGCGGCGTCGTAGCCGTAGATCCAACCGTTGCCCACCAGGGGGTCGGATCCGGCGAGGGCCGCGTCACGGGCCTGTTGCTCGGGTCCGTCGGGAAGATGGTTGATGTCCCGGCGGGCATGACTGATCTGCTGAAGGCGCGTGGTGCGTTCGATGCGTGCCGCCTCGTACTGCTTCAGCGCCTGCTCGGGGTCGTCCAGTGACGCGGCCAGGCAGCGAGCCAGCACCACGGCGTCCTCGATGGACTGGGCCGCACCCTGGGCGAAGAAGGGGAACATGGGGTGCGCGGCGTCACCGAGCAGAGTGATCCTGCCCCGGCTCCAATGCCGCAGAGGCGCCCGGTCCAGCAGCGCCCAGCGCCCGGGGACGCCGCCGGCGGTGATCAGGTCCGTCACCCGCGGGTCCCAGTCGGCGAACTCGGCGTGGAACTCCTCGATCGTGGCCGTCGCGCTCCAGGACTCGTCGGTGAAGTCTCCGGCGGGGGCGAAGGCCACGACGTTGACGGCGCTCCCGTCGCGGATCGGGTAGTGCACGAAGTGCCGTCCGGGGCCGAGCCAGAGGGTCTGGGCGCGGCGGAGGGCGAAGTCGGGCGCGGCGTGGGCGGGCACGATGGTGCGGAAGGCACAGATGCCGGAGTACTCCGGCGGTGTGGGTTCGGCCACCGCGCCGCGGACGACGGAGTGCACGCCGTCCGCGCCGATGACGACGTCGGCCTCGACCTGGCTGCCGTCGGCGAAGCGCAGCAGCGCGCCGTCCGGGCCGGCGTCCACCGATGTGCAGCGCGCGCCCAGACGAATCCACTCGCCGGGCACGGCCGTCCTGAGGGTGTCGAACAGATCGGCTCGGTGAACGACGTAGGTGCGCTCGCCGTAGAGCCGCTCGCACACACCTCTCAGCTCCTCCACCGAGAGCACGGTCCCGTCTGCCCAGCGACGGAACTCCCAACCCCAGTCCAGGGGCACGGCCCGGCGGAGAAACTGCTCCATGACATCGAGCCGCCGCAGCAGCCGTGCGGCGTTGGGAGCCACGACCAGCCCGGCGCCGACCTCGGCGAGTGCGGGAGCCTGCTCGTAGACCGTGGCGGTCAGCCCCGCGCGGCGCAGGAAGGCGCCGGCGGCCAGACCACCGATGCCACCCCCGATGATGGCGATCCGCGGGCCGTGCACAAGGGCGGGCATGGATCCACTCCTCTGCCTTGAAGGGAACGTTGTGGCAAGACCTCGATCCTCACCGACGTCCTTCACAGCCGAGAACGTCTATGTTCATTCAATGGACACCCCCGTTTCGACAGTCGCCACGAGGAGCTGAGGTCTGATGCCCCGTTCCGGTCAGCCCGGTCGCAGTGTGAGTTCACGGCTGTTCGAGGTTCTCTTCGCGTTCCGGCCCGGCCGTTCCCGGCTCACCCTCGCCGACCTGACCCGGGAGACCGGGCTGCCCCATGCCACGGTGCGCCGACTGGCACTGGAACTCGTCGAAGCCGGGGCACTGGAGCGGGCACCGGACGGCGGGTTCACCGTGGGCATCCGGCTGTGGCAGCTGGGCACACTGGCGCCGCTGAGCGTCCCGCTGCGTACCGCGGCGCTCCCGTTCATGGACGACCTGCACAGCGCTCTGCGCCAGCACGTACAGCTCGCAGTACTGGAGGGCACTGAGGCGGTTCTCGTCGAGAGGCTGTCGGCGGGCAACGCGGTGGATGTCATGTCCAAGATCGGCGAGAGGCTGCCGCTGCACTGCTCCGGCGTGGGCAAGGTGCTCCTTGCCCACGCCGGCCCCGAGCTGGTGGAGCAGGTCATCGCGCAGGGTCTGCCGACGTACACCGACCGGACGGTCACCGATCCGACGCGGCTGCGGACGATGCTGGCCGAGTGCCGCGAGACCGGCGTGGCGGTGGTCCGGCAGGAAACGACACCGGGGGTCGACTCGGTGGCCACGCGTGTCCTCAACGCCGACGGCGAGGTCGTCGCGGCCCTGTCCGTCGTCGTGGGTGCCGGGTCGGTCGATCTCCGGGTGGTGCGTCCGGCGGTCGTCGCCTCCGGTCTGGCCGTGTCCCGCAGGCTGGGATGGCATCCATCGGCTGGAGTTCGGTAACGCCCGGGTCCGACCGCAGGGAGCTTCCACCCCGGCAGCGGCCGCGGGCTTTTCATCGCGGGGCGGTCTTCTCAGTCACGGTCGTTTGTTCACTGCTGCGGACGGGGTGACTGAACAATCCGTGCCGCGCTGAACTGGGCCTACGGTGCCGGGATCCGCACCGCGAAGACGTCGGGATCACAGCACGGAGAGAGGTCCTGTGATGGTCAAGAGAGGGAGCGTCGCCGCCGTGGCCGCCGGGCTGGTACTGGCCGTCGGCGGCTGCGGCGGCGGGACGGACGAGGAGACCGGCGCGTCGGGCAAGGCGTCGGCCAAGCCGACGCCGACACGGCCGCCGTCCAGGGAACTGGTCACGTGGGTCGGCGAGATGTGCGTGCAGACGAGCGCGCTCAAAGACCTCCGGGCGGAGAGCGCGGCGGATCTGAAGCAGATCCGGAACCCGGACGAGGTCGGTTCGGACGCCCAGTTCTTCGCCGTCAGCTACCTCTCCCGGACACCGCTGGCCGTGGACGACGTGGAGAGCGCCCTGACGGACCTCGACCCGTCGGGCGTTCCCGCGGCCGACCGGCTGCGCAACGCCCTGCTGAAGAAGGTGAAGAGCGTCGCGGACCACCTCGACGAGGTGTCACCGATCGATGCCGTCGACGACGCCGAGGGCATCGTCGCGGACGTCGACAAGCGCGTCCAGTCCCTCACCCCGCCCCAGCCGGATCTGCTCGCGCTGACGAAGAGGGATCCGCAGCTCGCGGCCGCGTACAAGCGGGCCGAGCAGTGCGCCTCGGGCTGGAATCCCGACGAGGAGAGGGCCTCCCCCTCGCCCGACCCCACCGGCCCGCTGCCCAAGGCGGCGGACGGCAGGAACACCGACGCGTGCTCGGACGGCGAGTGCGAGATCCTGGTGACCTCTGCCGTGGACATCACGGCGAACGGGGTGAGCGTGCATGTCACCGCGGGGGACGGCTCCGTCACCTTCACGACGCCGAGCGCCATCATGAACCTCGGCGGCCAGGGCAGTGAGGCCAGGTTCGGCGACGATCTGAAGGCGACCGTCGTCGCGCTGAACGAGGACGGCGCCGTGGTGAAGTTCACCATCCCCTGAGCGCCCCTAACGCCCCTCGCACACCTCCCGGTACCCGAGTTAAGGCGACCGTCGTCGCGCTGAACGAGGACGGCGCCGTGGTGAAGTTCACCATCCCCTGAGCGCCCCTAACGCCCCTCGCACACCTCCCGGTACCCGAGTTGCGGCAGGTGCTCCTCCCATTCGGCGCGGGTGAGGACGCCGCCGGTGCGGTCGCAGACGTAGTCCGCCGCGCGGTCCGCGTCCAGGGTCCACACCCGGGCCGTCAGGTCGTAACCGGCGGAGGCGAGGGCGTCGCCCTCCGGGCTGAACGCGACGGAGGTGACGGTGTCGATATGGCCGGTCAGTTCCTGGCCGGTGGGCTCGGCACGGGCCGGGTCCGTCACGTCCCACAGGCGGACCGTGTGGTCGCCGCTGCCGGTCGCCAGCGTCTCGCCGTCCGGGGCGAAGACCACGGACCTGACCGGCCCGCGATGCCCGGCCAGCTCCTGACCCACCGGACGTACGCGGTCCGCCTGTTCCACGTCCCACAACCGCACCGTACGGTCGTCGCTGCCCGTCGCGAGCGTCTTCCCGTCCGGGGCGAAGGCCACGGCGTTGACCGGTTCGTCGTGCCCGGTGAGGGCACCGCCTGCGGGCCGTGCCCGCCCCCCGTCGCCCACGTGCCACAGCCGCGCCGTGTTGTCCTCGCTGCCGGTGACCAGGGTGCGGCCGCCTGGTGCGAAGGCCACGGACGTGACAGCGTCCGTGTGGCCGCGCAGCGGTTCGCCGAGCGGCCGTACGTGGTCCGGTCGCCGTACGTCCCACAGCCGCACCGTGTCGTCCTCGCCGCCGGTGGCCAGCGCCCGGCCGTCCGGGGCGAACGCGACGGCGAGGGCGCCGCCGTCGTGCGCGTCCAGCGGTTCGCCGAGCGGGGCGGGATGTTCGGGGGCGGAGACGTCCCACAGCCGTACGGTGCCGTCCTTCGAGCCGCTGGCCACCGCCCGGCTGTCCGGGGCGAAGGCGACGGACAGCACCTCGTCCTCGTGGCCGGTGAGCGTGCGCAGGAGGCGGCGCGGGTTGCCCGGATCGGCCACGTCCCACAGGCGGATCAGCCCGTCGTCGGTACTGGCGGCCGCGAGCAGGCGGCCGTCGGGGCTGTAGGCGACGGCGGTCAGGGGGTTGGTGAAGTCGGTGAGGACGCTCGGCGGCCGGTGCCAGAGACGGACCCTGCCGTCGGCGCCGGTGCTGGCGAGGGTGCGGCCGTCGGGATGGAAGGCCACATCCCACACGGCCTCCGTGTGACCGGTCAGGGGCTCCCCGAGCTGCTGCGGGTAGGCGGGGTTGGCCACGTTCCACAGGATGGGCGAGTCGTCCTCGCCCGCGCTGGCCAGAGTCTCGCCGTCGGGACTGAAAGCCACCGACATGACGGGCGCGGTGTGCTCGGTGAGTGGTTCACCCAGCGGATCGAGGCGGTTCGGGTCGGACGCGTCCCACAGCCGTACGGTCTCGTCGTAGCCGGCCGTGGCCAGCGTCCGGCCGTCCGGGGAGAAGGCCAGCGTCCAGACGGAGGCGGTGTGTTCGCGCAGCGGCTTGCCGAGCGGTGCGAGGCCGGTCCCGTCGTCCTCGCTGAATCGCCACATTCGTACGGTGCCGTCGTAACCGCCCGTGGCCAGGGTCTCCCCTTCGGGGGCGAACGCGACGGCGCGGACGCTGCCCGCCTCGGAGTCGTCGGCCTCGGCGGGCTCGCCGAGCGGCGCGGGGCGGGCCGGGTCGCTCAGGTCCCACAGCCGTACGGTCCCGTCGTCGCCGGCGGTGGCCAGCGTCCGGCCGCCGGGGGCGAACGCGACGGAGACGACGTTCTCCTCGTCGTGGCTCACCAGCGGCCGGCCGACGGCGCGGGGCCGCTCCCTGTCGCGCACGTCCCACAGTTGGATGCCTCCGCCTTTCCCGGTGGCCACCAGCATGTCGCCGTCCTGCGGAGCGAAGGCGACCGCGCCGACCGGTCCCGTACTCAGGCGCAGCGGTTTGCCCAGCGGTCTCCCCATGTCCTCCGGCTTGTGCGCTGACCCCGGCCGCGCGGCGGTGTCCCACAGCCGGACCGTGCCGTCGTGGCCGCCGCTGGCGAGGGTGCGGCCGTCGGGTGCGTACGCCACGGAGCTGCCCAGACCGCGGTGCCCGGACAGCCGGGTGGCCAGCACCCGGCCCGCGTCCGAGGCCAGCCGGGTTTGCAGGTCCGGTGTGGAACGCATGCGGTACGCGGCGACGTCGAGCCGGGCGGCCAGCCCGGCGTCGGTCTCGCGGACACGGTCGGCCTCGGCGGTGAGGCGGCCGAAGACGGCGTCGTCCCGTTCGGCCTGCGCGGTGGCGCGCGCCTGGAGGGCCACGACGGCGGTTCCGGTGGCGAGCAGCACGAGCGCGGCGAGTACGGCCACGACCGTACGGCGCAGTCGCACGGCGCGGTGCCGGCGCCGGAGCGAGGCGGTGAGGAACTGCCGCTCCAGGGGGGTGAGTTCGTCGCTGCGGCCGTCCCCCGGCGCCGCGCCGTGCGGACGGGCGGCGTCCTTGGGGAAGGCGTCGCGGGCGGCGTGCAGACGGGAGCCGGCGTAGAGCGCGGCGCTCTCCCGTCCGAGTGCCTGCCACGTGCGGGCCGCCTCGGAGAGCGAGCGGTGGACGCGCAGCCGGTCGCGTTCGGCGTCGATCCACGCGCGCAGGCGGGGCCAGGCGGTGATGAGGGCTTCGTGGGCGAGGTCGACAGTGCCGTCGTCGAAGGTGATGAGGCGGGCGCGGACCAGGCGTTCCAGTACCACTCGGGTGTCGGCGGGGCTGCCGAACTCGAGTTCCGCGTGCTCGGTGGGACGGCGGGTGTCGGGTGTGCCGTCGCCGGGGGCGACGAGGCGGAGCAGAATACGGCGGGCCAACTCGGCCTGAGGCGCGGTGAGTTCGCCGTACACCTGCTCGGCCGTACGGACGACGGCGCCGTGCAGCCCGCCGGCCGCCTCGTACGCGGTCTCGGTCAGGGCGCGGCCGCTGCGGTGGCGCCAGGTCTCCAGCAGGGCGTGCGACATCAGCGGAAGTCCGCCGGGGGCGCCCTCGACCTCGTCCAGGAGGCGGTCGGTCAGGGAGCGTTCGACGATCAGGCCGTCCGCGGCGGCCGGGCGGACGATGGCCTCCCGCAGCTCCGCGCGGCTCATCGGCCCGGCGAGCAGCGTGGCGTCCTGCAACGCGGCGGTGAGGCCGGGGTGTTCGGCGCAGCGGCCGAGGAAGTCGGCTCTCACCGCGATGACGACGCGCAGCCGGCTGTCGGCATCGGTTGCGGCGACGAGGCGGTCGATGAACGTGTCCCGGTCGGCCGGGTCGGCGCCGAGGGTGTACAGCTCCTCGAACTGGTCGACGATCAGCCAGGTGTCGGCGTCGGTGCCGGGTACGGGCAGGAGCCGGTCGGCGTGCGTGCGCAGCGGGTCCGCACCGGGCGTGAGGATCCGTACGGCGGCGGGAGACACGTCCTCTTCCCCATCGTCCGGGGTGCGCAGCCGGGGGATCAGCCCGGCGCGCAACAGCGAGGACTTGCCGCTGCCGGAGGGGCCGAAGACGGCGGTGAAGCGGTGCTTGCGGTTCAGCTCGGTCAGCCGCTCCACGAGCTGGTCGCGGCCGAAGAACAGTTCGGCGTCGCCCGGCTCGAACCGGGTCAGGCCGCGGTACGGCGGCCGGGAGGTCTCGTCGTCGGCGGCCTCTGCGGCCAACTCGGCCGACACCTCGCGCCAGCGCCGCTCCCACGCGATCACGTCGCCGCCGCACGCCTTCACATAGGCGAGCGTCACCGCGCGGGTGGGCAGCTGCTTCCCGGCCGCCGCCTGCGACAGGGTGGTCACCCCGTACCGCGCCTGCTGAGCCATCGCCCGGTACGTGGGCTTCCCCGCGGACTCGCGCAGCGCGCGCAGCTCGGCGGCGAACCGCGGCAACGGTCCGGCCTCCGGATCCAGCTCGCCCTCGGTGCGCCCCGGTCCTGGTCTTGCCGACACGTGCCCCGCCCTGCCCTCGTTCACCCAAGTCTTCGCCAGGCCATCACCCAGCGCGTCCGTTCGGGCGCCCACGGTAGGTAGTCGCACGGGACGGGCGCAACCGAATGTGGAGCGTATCGGCAGGCGGGACACGGGAGTTCACTCGATCTGCACGTTTCCTCCCGACCCTTTCGTTCGGTTCGCGCCTCCAGATTGTTCGGCGCCGGGAGAGGGCCTGCTGAACAACGGCGTACGGCGGTCGAATACCCGAGGGACGTGGCCCGGACGGGCCATGGCGCGGTCCGAGCCCTGCGAGGGGAGGGCTCGGGCCGCCCCGCGTCCGCACACGCACGACAGGCTGAAGGAGAGCCATGGACAGACGACTTCGCGCCCGGCACCTCGCCGTGGGGTTCGGCGCGGCGGCACTCGCGGTGACGCTCACGGCGACCACGGTGAACGCCGCTCACGCCGATCCGTCGACCGCCGCCGAACGGTACGGCTGGGGCGACCCGCTGCCCGAGTGGTCGGACGAGTTCGACTACGGCTCCAAGGCCGACCCCGCCATACCCGACCGCGACAAGTGGCGCCTGGCGGGCGGCGGCCCCGGCAAGTGCTGGCCCGGCCACAGCGGCAACGGCCGCCGCTGCGACGTCAACACCCGGGTCGTCGGCGACGTCCTGCGCATGACCGGCCAGGCGAACGGCGACACCGGCTGGCTCGCCTCGCCGCACGGCCGGCAGTACGGCCGGTGGGAGGCCCGCGTACGGTCCCGGGCCACCGCCCCCGACAACGGGCGGCAGTACCACCCGCTGCTGATCCTGTGGCCGGACTCGGGCGAGCACCCTCAGGACGGCGAGTACGACTACCTGGAGAACGGTGCCCCGGGCGAGAGGTGCGCCGAGGCGTTCCTGCACTACCCGCACCCGGAGGGCGTGCCCGTGCAGCAGGAGTTCGCGCAGAAGTGCGGCGTGGACCTGTCGCAGTGGCACAACGTCGCCGTCGAGTGGAGCCCGGACCACCTGCGCGGCTTCATCGACGGCGAAGAGTGGTTCCGCTTCTCCGGCGGCGCGAACGCGGACCGGGACTGCATCCAGTGTGCCCCGTCCATGCACCAGACCATCCAGCTCGACAACTTCCACGGGGACGACCTGCAGAGCGCCGTCTACGAAGTGGACTGGGCCCGGGTCTACGACCTGCCGGACAACGAAAGCGTGAGGTGATCCGCCATGCAGAACTCTCCGTATCAGCCCGGTCAGCCCGGTCAGCCCGGTCAGCCCGGTCAGCCCGGTCAGCCCGGTCAGGCCGGTCAGCCCGGTGAGCCCAGTCAGGCCGGTCAGGCCGGTCAACCCGGTCAGCCCGAGAAGGTGCGCATGCCCGGGGCCCTCATCTTCGTTCTCGTGATCGTCACCGCGCACGCGCTGGGCACGGTCTTCGGCGGCTGGGCGATCATCGGGGAGAACCAGAGCAAGCAGGAGCACGGGCAGGACCTGCTCATGCCCATGAGCGTGGCCTGGTTCGTGGCGCTGTTCTGCTGGGCGCTGGCGGCGCTCATGGTCGTCTGCGTCGTACTGGCCCGGGGGCGCCGCCCCTGGATCCGTGTGGTGCTCATCGTGTGCCTGTCCTTCGTGACGCTCGGGACGGCCTTCGGTTTCCTCGGCTCGCTGGCCTCCGGGGCACCCAGCCTCGCGATGTTCGTGATCGCCGGCATCGATGTGGCGGCCCTGTGGATGGTGAGCGGCGAGAGAGGCCGCCACTGGTTCTCCGTACGCAGCCCGGCGCCCACTTCACTTCAGGGGTGATCGCTCATGGACTCCCCGACGTACGAACACGACCCGTACCGGCCGCCTGCCGAGCCGCCGAAGCCTCCCGAGCCGCCCAGGCAGCCCCCGGCCCCGTGCGACCCGGTGGCGGCGGCACTCGGCAACGCCTCGCTGCTCGGCATCGGTTATCTCCTGCTGGGTCGCTGGCGGCTGGCCGCGGTCGCCGTGGTCGGCACCGGCTGGCTCCTCAACCTCACCGCATCGACGGCTGAGACCTGGTGCGAGATCCTGCTGCTTCTGTGGTGGGCGGCCGGCATCGCCCACGGCTGGTTCCTGGCACGCCGGCGCGCGGAGCACGTCGTGCGACGCGGGCAGCGCGTGGGCGCACTCGCCGTCACGGTCGCGGTGCTGCTGACCGCCGTACTGCTGCGCGTCGACGCGTACGGCATCGAGGACCGCGTGAACGAGGCCCGCGAGGGCGGCGACTGCGAGGCGGCCGTGGCCGCGCAGGGCGAGGTGTGGTGGGGCCACCGCCTGGCGGGCGCACCGGTGGTCGAACCCGGCGACGCGGTGGTGGAGGCGTGCCACCGGCTGGAGCGGGCCGCGTCCACCCTGGCCGGCGCCGGACGAAACGGGAACATCCAGGACCTGGAGCGAGGCTTCGGCACCCTCGCCGGCGTGCTGAGCAAGCCCGGCAACGAGCAGACCGTCAAGACGGTCCTGGACACCTTCCTCGAAGTCCTGCCGACCAAGGACTCCTGCGACACCGCCGACATCACCGACTGGCTCCGCGACCGCGACCCCACCCATGACGTACTGGACCGGTCCGCCGACACCGCGAAGCGTACGGAACCCGCCGCACTGGTGGGATGCGGCGACGACCTGATGGACGAGGACGACTGGCAGCAGGCGCGGGCGCGCTACCAGCACCTCCTCGACGAGTACCCGGACGACGCACGCACGGACGAGGCACGCAGCGGCGTGAAGAAGGCCACCCTCGCCATCGAACTGGACACGGTACGCCGCCTGGTCGAGAACACGTCCGACGTGAAGTCCGGCTACTGCGACACGCCCGCCAAGTACAGTGGTGCCCCGCCGTATCGCAAGGGGTTCAACCGCGCGATGTTCCTCGGCGACACCGAGTACACCGACAAACTCCCCGGCGACTGGCGCACCGGCGACCCGACCAAGGCCGCGCTCGTGGTCTGCGCGGACACGGCGAAGAACGGAGCCGCCGTCGAGACGTGCTACTACGAGAACGACAAGTCCGAGTACCTCCCCCACGAAGTGACCTTCCACAAGGTCAAGATCCCGCTGAAGATCTACGAGCTGCGCACCGGAAAGCGCGTCGACCCGCGCGAGGTGCAGATCAGCGGCGGAAGCTGCCCGAGGGCCCTGCACTACGAGTACTACGGCTGGTACGACTACGGGCCGGGCGGCGACGAGTTCGTCTCCACCGCCAAGTCCGACGTACGGGACGCCTTCTGGCCGGTCGTCAAACGGTGACCGCGGCCTGAGCGGCGGCGCGGCGGCCGGGGCAGGGTGCGTCACCTGCCCCGGCCGCCGCGTATCGGGCCGGCACATGGATCCGCGCCACCGACGGCGCGTCACGTCACAGCACTGCCAGAGCGGCGCTCGTCAGCGGACGACGTCGAAGACGTTCTTCTGCAGTGCCCATCCGGTCACTGCCCAGGAGCCGGGCGGACGGGATGCCTGCTCATGATCGAGACCCGGTTGAAGGCGTTGATCGTCACCGCCACCCAGATCACCGCGGAGATCTCGTCGTCGGTGAGCACCTGGCGGGCGGTGTCGTAGGCGATCTCCTGTGCGGTGGCGTTCGTGGGGTCGGTGGTCGCCTCCGCCAGGGCCAGCGCCGCACGTTCCCGCGGTGTGAACAGCTCCGTGTCCCGCCAGGCCGCCAGCACTCCGAGGCGTTGCGTGGTCTCACCTGCGCGGAGGGCCGCCTTGGTGTGCACACTGAGGCAGTAGGCGCAGCCGTTGATCTGCGAGACGCGGAGGTTGACGAGTTCCACGAGTGAGCGGTCCAGGCCTGCGTCGGCGGCGGTCGCTCGGACCGCCTCGGAGGTCTGGATCAGGGCGTGGTAGGCCTTGGGGCTCTGCTTGTCGATGAAGATCCGTCGGCTGTCCGGGGTCGTCGTCGCGTCGCTCAATCCGGTCTCCCTCGGGGAATGGCGGTCCTACGCGTTCCGCCATGCGTTTCGGACGGTGGTGGCCTATGATCCAGACATGGTAGTTGATCGCTCAACAACATCGGGCTTGGGAGGTGACGAGCGTTGAGCAACGTCGAGACAGAGCCTTCCGAGGTGCGCTGCGCAGCGTCGGTGACCGAGGAGCGCGGGGACGGGATTCCGCACGTCGACGTCCTGTCCGCGCGTGATGTGCCGTTGGGCGGCCCGCGGGCGATGACGGTGCGGCGCACCCTGCCGCAGCGGGTCCGCACTCTGATCGGTGCCTGGTGCTTCGCCGATCACTACGGCCCCGACAACGTCGCCGAGACGGGCGGCATGCACGTACCTCCCCATCCGCACACCGGGCTGCAGACGGTGTCCTGGCTGTTCAGCGGGGAGATCGAGCACCGCGACAGCCTGGGCAGCCACGCCTTCGTACGACCGGGCGAGCTCAACCTCATGACGGGCGGGTACGGCATCAGCCACTCGGAGGTCTCGACCCCGAGCACCACGGTCCTGCACGGAGCCCAGCTGTGGGTGGCGCTGCCCGAAGAGCACCGGCACGCGGAGCGCGACTTCCAGCACTACGCGCCCGAGCCGGTCCGCCTGGCCGGAGCAGAGGTCAGGGTCTTCCTGGGGTCTCTCGCGGGGGACACCGCCCCGGTCCGGACCTTCACGCCCCTCCTCGGTGCCGAACTGCTCCTCGACCCGCGCGCGACCGTCACCCTCGCCGTGGACACCGCCTTCGAGCACGGCGTACTGGTCGATGACGGGAGCGTCCGCCTGGGTGAAACCCTCGTACGGAGGGCGGAGTTGGGTTATGTCGGTCCCGGGTACGACACGTTGACGCTGACGAACGAGTCCGATGACACGACGCGGATGCTGCTGCTCGGCGGTACGCCGTTCGAGGAGGAGATCGTCATGTGGTGGAACTTCATCGGCCGCAGCCACGAGGACATCGTCAAGGCCCGCGAGGAGTGGGCGAGCGCTTCCGAGCGTTTCGGTGTCGTCGAGGGGTACGCAGGGGACCGTCTTCCGGCGCCCGCCCTGCCGAACGCCACCATCCGCCCGCGCAGGAACCCGCCGCGGCGCTGAGACGACGCGGTGCCGCACACAGCTGAAAGGCATGCCATGACACAGAACGCCTCCGCTCCGGTCGTGGAGCGGATCGACGCCCGGCACCGGTACGCCATCCTCGTCGACGGCAAGACCGCGGGCTTCACCGCGTACCGCGACCGGGACGGACAGCGGGTCTTCTTTCACACGGAAATCGACGACGCCTTCGCCGGCCAGGGACTGGCCTCACTCCTCGTACACGAGGCCCTGACCGACGTACGCAAGAGCGGGAAGCGCATCGTGCCGGTCTGCCCTTACGTGGCGAAGTACCTCACCAAGCATGACGAGTTCACCGACATCACCGATCCCGTGACTCCCGAGGTCCTGCAGTGGCTGGATGCGGAGTTGGCCGCTTCATGACCCTCCAGGGAGCAGCGCGTCCGAGATGGACTTGACGCCGCCGTGCGCGGTCAGGCCGCCGTCGACCGGGATTTCAGGCGTCCGCTTCGCTGCCACCGTGGCCAGAAGGTGACGGCCACGGCACCGGCCGAGATCCTGGTAAGGGAGAGCAGAGGGACTTCACCCCTACCGAGGAGAGAGATGGCGAAGGCACAAGCGGATGCACAGCCGGACCGGTCGGCGTTTGAGGCGGAGCGGCAGCGTATCCGGGACCAGTACCTGCGGCCGAGCGATCAGCGGCCCGCCTCGTCCGCGCGGGGCCTGCACCACACCGCGCTGATCAGCAGCGACGTCGAGCGGACCGTCCGCTTCTACCAGGACGTGCTGGAGTTTCCGCTGACGGAGCTGATCGAGAACCGCGACTACCCAGGCTCATCGCACTTCTTCTTCGACATCGGCAATGGCAACCTGCTCGCCTTCTTCGACTTCCCCGGACTGGACGTGGGTCCGTACGCCGAAGTCCTCGGAGGCCTGCACCACGTGGCGATCTCAGTGGAGCCTGACCGCTGGCGCCACCTGGTCGGCAAGCTCGAGCAGGCCGGCGTCGACCATGCGGTGCACAGCGAGGTCTCCGCGTACTTCCGGGACCCCGACGGCGCCCGCATCGAACTCATCGCCGATCCGCTCGGCGAGATGTACGGAAACGAGGTGCTGTGACGGGTGGCGGCGCGGTGGCCGCGACGCCCCTCTGACCGCGAACCATTCCGGTCGTTCTGGCCGATGGTGCCGGCGAAGGCGCTGGCGCCGCGATAAAGCTGCAAGTCAGCGATCTGAGAGGCTGGTGTTGGCGCCATGTGATGCCGCGTGGCGCCATATTTGCTTGACGTGGCGCCATGATGGCGCCATAGTTGAGCCATGGACCTGACGCCCTACGTCGACAACCTTCGGCACGAGCTTGCGGTCGCCGCCGATGCCGGTGGCGACGAAGCACGTGAGCTGGCCGAGCGGCTGACCACTCCTTTGGAGTCCGCCGTACGCCTCACCCTCCTGAACGCCCTGTCCGCCGCGATGGACGAGGTCACCCGCGACCTCGCCCCCGGTTCGGTGGACGTACGGCTGAGGGGGCTCGACCCCCAGTTCGTTGTCACGCCACCCCCGGCTCCCGAGCCGTACGAGGCGCCGGTCGTCGACGCCAAGGTGGCATCGGTAGCGGCGCCACCGATGGCGCCATCGGTGGCGCCACCGGTCGAGGCCGACGAGGGCAATACATCCCGCATCAATTTCCGCCTCCCGGCGCACCTCAAGGCCCGGGTCGAGGAGGCGGCCGGCAGCGAGGGCCTCTCGGTCAACGCCTGGCTCATCCGCGCCGTGTCCGCCGCGCTCGAACCCGCACCGCAGAACGCACCGGCGCCGCGACGTGGCCGGAGCGTCGGGCAGGGCTTCACGGGCTGGGTGCGCTAGCCCCGAACCCGTACGAACGACTACGCACCGACACGCGCCCCCGGCGTCGTACCGCCACGGGGCGTACGTCGTAAGCCACGGCCGTACCTCGTACTGCCACGGGCCGTGCGTCACACCGTCGCGCCACCCCACAACCGCACAGCGCCGCGCACCTTCACCGCACGACTTCCACCCACAAGTCATGAGGACGGCACAGCCATGTCGAATTTCGAGGCGTTCGAGACGCCCGGCCCGATCTCCGCCACCGTCGAGATCGAGGTGGGCAACATCAGGGTCACCGCCGGAAAGCGCACCGACACCACCGTCGAGGTCCGCCCGGGCGGCGGCAGCAGCGCCGACGCGCAGGCCGCGGAGCAGACCCGTATCACCTACTCAGGGGGCCAGTTGACCGTACGCGGCCCCAAGAAGCGTTCCCTTTTCGGAAAGCCGGGATCAGTCGACGTCGTGGTCGAGCTGTCCGCCGGGTCCCAGGTCTCCGGAGGCACGCAGGTCGGCGGCTTCGTCGGAGAAGGGCCTCTGGGCGACTGCCGGATCAAGGTCGCCCTCGGGGACATCCAGGTCCAGGACGCCGCGACCGTACGGCTCGGCACCTCCCTCGGCGACATCGTGGTGGACCGGGTGAGCGGGGACGCCGACATCTCCGGCGGCGGCCGGCTGCGCGTCGGTGAGATCGCCGGCGCCGCCACCGTCGCCAACTCCAACGGCGAGATCACGCTCGACGAGATCACCGGCGAGCTGCGGGCCAAGTCCGCCAACGGAGCCATCGCCATCGGCCGCGCGCACGCCGGGCTCCATGCCACGTCGGCCAACGGCTCCATCCGCGTCGAGGAGGTCGCCCGGGGCCGGGTCGACCTCAAGACCGCCGCGGGAAGCATCGACATCGGCATCCGCGAGGCCACCGCCGCCTGGCTGGACGTGCACTCCAGGATCGGGCAGGTGCGCAACCTGCTCGAGGTGACCGAGGGCCCCGGCGACAGCGCCGAGGACACCGCCGAGGTGCGGGCCGTCACCGGCGCCGGCGACATCACCGTCCGCCGCTCCACCGTCTGAGGCCTTGAGACCGTCCGAAAGGGACACCACCATGACCATCACGGCCGCCTCCACCACCATCCGCACCCCGGCGATCAAGGCCACGGGACTGCGCAAGGCATACGGCGAGAAGGTCGTCCTCGACGGGATCGATCTGCACATCCCCGAGGGCACGGTCTTCGCCCTGCTCGGACCGAACGGGGCCGGCAAGACCACCACCGTGGAAATCCTCTCCACGCTCATCCCGGCCGACGCGGGCGAGGCCCGGATCGCGGGCCACGACCTCGTGCAGCAGGCCGACGGCGTACGCCGCTCCATCGGCGTGACCGGCCAGTTCGCCGCCGTCGACGGACTGCTGACCGCCGAGGAGAACCTGCTCCTCATGGCCGACCTCCATCACCTGCACCGGAGCGAGGGGAAGCGGCGCACGGACGCTCTTCTCGAACGGTTCGACCTGACCGAGGCCGCCCGCACGCCTGTCTCCACCTTCTCCGGCGGCATGCGCCGCAAGCTGGACCTCGCGATGACGCTGGTCGGCAAGCCGAGGATCATCTTCCTCGACGAGCCGACCACCGGGCTCGACCCGCGCTCACGGCGCACCATGTGGGAGATCATCCGGGGTCTTGTCGCCGACGAGGGCGTGACCATCTTCCTCACCACGCAGTACCTCGAGGAGGCCGACCAACTCGCCGACCGCATAGCTGTGCTGGACCACGGCCGCCTGGTCGCCGAAGGCACCGCCGAGGAGCTCAAGCGGCGCATCCCCGGCGGGCACATCAGCCTGCGGTTCGCGGACCCCCGCGGCCTCGACGCCGCAGCGCAGATCTTCGGCATCGCCACCCGCGACGACGAAGCGCTCACACTGCAGATCCCGAGCGACGGCTCCATCCCCAACCTGCGCGCCGTCCTGGACGCCCTGGAAGCCACCTCCATCCAGGCCGAGACCCTCACGGTTCGCACGCCGGACCTGGACGACGTCTTCTTCGCGCTGACCGGCCACCCCCACTCACACGACGCGCAGGCGCGGTCCGTCAACTCCCGCACGGAGGCCGTTCGATGAGCACAACGACCTACGCGATGCGCGACTCGATGACGATGCTGCGCCGCAACCTCAAGCACGCCCAGCGCTACCCGGCCATGACCGTCGCCGTCGTCGGCATGCCGGTGATCATGCTCCTGCTCTTCAACTACGCCTTCGGAGGCGCGCTCGGCGCCGGAATCGGCGGGGCGTCGGTGGGCGGCTCGGGCGGCGGCGAGTACATCGACTACGTAGCCCCCGGCATCATCCTGATGGCGGCGACCTCCGGGGCGCTCGCCGCGGCCGTCGGGGTCTGCGTCGACATGACCGAGGGCATCGTCAACCGCTTCCGTACGATGGCGATTTCGCGGGCCTCGTTCCTCACAGGCCATGTGGTCGGCAGCGTGCTGCAGACCCTGGCGGGCATCGTCCTCGTCGTCGGCGCCGCGCTCCTGATGGGCTTCAGGCCGCAGGCCACGGTCGTCGAATGGCTGGCGGCGGCCGGGATGCTCACCCTGCTGACCCTCGCCCTCACCTGGCTCGCGGCCGGTCTCGGCCTGGTCGCCAAGACACCCGAGTCGGCGAGCAACATGCCGATGCCGCTGCAGTTCCTGCCCTTCCTCGGCAGCGCGATCGTTCCGACCGACTCCATGCCGACCGGGCTGCGCTGGTTCGCCGAGTACCAGCCGTTCACCCCGACCATCGAGACCCTGCGTGGATTGCTGATGGGCACGGAGATCGGCAACAGCGCCTGGGCCGCCCTGGCATGGTGCATAGGCCTCACCCTGGTCGGCTACGTCTGGGCGAAGCGGGTCTTCGGCCGCACGGTCAACCGCTGACACCACCAGCAGGACCGCAACGAGGACCACGACCCGGTACGTGGTGTCGTCGCCCGTGTGGACCAAGCGACGAGAAACGACGAGAGACGACGAGAGACGACGAGGCGGAGTGCGCGGCCTTCCCGGCAAGGGGACCGCGCACTCCACCTCCGGCAGACGGGCTGATGTCGACCCGGCGCGAGGAGCGAGCGGGCGTCGTGCTGACCGGCGTGTGCGAGTGACCTCCGCCGGTCAGCGGGCGGCCGGGTCAGGCGGTGGCGCAGGGGGTACCGCTGAGGGTGAACGCGGTCGGGGCGGCGTTGGTGCCTCCCTTGCCGGCGGTGAAGCCGACGGTGACCGAGCCGCTGGCGGGGATGGTGGCGGTGTACGAGGCGGGGGCGACGCTCACCGTCCCGCCGTCCTGAGTGGGGGTGCCTCCCCACATGTTGGTGATGGTCTGGCCGTTGGCGAAGGCGAAGGCCAGCGTCCAGCCGCTGACGGTGGTGGTGCCGGTGTTGCGGATGGTGATCTCGCCCTGGAAGCCGCCCGGCCACTCGCTGACGACGCGGTAGCCGACGGAGCAGCTCACGCCGGGTGTGCTGCCGTCCTCGTCGGTGGTGACGCTCACCGTGGCCGAGCGTTCGGAGCGGTTCCCGGCGGCGTCGCGTGCGTAGACGGCGAAGGTGTACGTCGTGTCGGCGGTGAGGCCGGTCACGGTGGCGGTGTTGGTGGCGGAGGCGGCGACTGTGGTCTCGGAGCCGTCGCTGACGCGGACGATGTCGTAGCCGGTGACGCCGACGTTGTCGGTGGCGGCGGTCCAGGCGAGGGTGACGGAGGTGGCCGCCACCGCGGAGGCGGTCGGGGTGCCGGGGGTGGTCGGGGCCTGGGTGTCGCCCGGGTCGTCGCCGTAGACGGTGGCTTCCCGGGAGGTCTGGGCGATGCCGTTGGCGCCGTTGAAGATGCGCTGGCCCCAGGAACTGAGCTGGTTCGGGTCGAAGCCGATCGCCAGGTCGAGGATGGGGTCGGTGTTGCCGCTCCACGACCAGGCCAGGTAGCCGAGCCGGAGCTGCTCGGCGGCGGCCATCATGGTGTCCTCGTCCGGGTCGCCGTACTGGTCCGGGGGGCCTCCGAACTCGCCGATGAGGATGGGCAGTTCGGCGTTGACGAACGCGTTCAGGTAGTCGGTGATCTCCTGGGCGGTGTCGTAGACGCTGTACATGTGGATCGAGAAGATCAGGTTGCCGGTGGGGTCGGCGTCGTAGACGGACTGGGCGTTGGCGCGCATGACTCCTTGCCAGTCCTGGCCCCAGTTGGGCGCGTCCACCATGATCGTGTGCTGGAACCCGGCGTTGCGCAGCTTCTTGACGGCGGCGATGGTGGGCTCGGTCCAGCCGGCGGGGTTGGTGTTGCCCCAGGGCTCATTGCCGATGTTGACGATGACGTAGTTCTCTTCGCCGGCGAGCACGTCCTTCAGGCCTATCCAGTAGTCGGCCGCCTGGTCGAGGGTCGCGGCCGCGGCCTCCTCGCCGTAGCCGGTCGTGTCGTGCACCTCCAGCACGCAGATGAGCCGGTTGGCCTTGCACTGGTCGATGACGCCGGCCACGTCATCGGCGCTGTTCTCGGTCCAGCGGTGGCCGTTGGAGAGGACGACGCGGACGGTGTTGGCGCCCAGCGCCTTGATGTCGGCCAGCGACTGCGTCTCGCCCGGGTACCAGGTGTGGGCGTGGTTGACGCCGCGCATGATGAAGTCGTTGCCGTTGCCTTCGAGTAAGCGGCCGTTGCTGATGTGCAGGCCGGTGGCGAGGGTGCTGGGCGACTGTGCCTGCGCGGTCGTCGGGCTGAGGGCGCCGAGAACGACGAGCGCGAGGAGGGCGGCCAGTCCGGACAGCAGGGCGGTGACGGAGCTCTTTCGTGTCGTGCTTCTTGTTGTTCTCACTGCGACTCCAGAGAGTGAGCGTCAAGAAACTCGGGCATCAGGAGAAAGCTTGGGAGCGCTCCCATGAAGCCATCATGTCGAGAGCACGTCAAGGGCTGGGCGTGCTGCGGCGCAATTCGAGGCGCGTGGGGCGTGGCTGGACTCGAAGCAGACGGGCATCCCGTGGGGACCACGGACGGGCCGCGCGAGCCTGCAATCGTGCTGATGCTGTGGATCTTTGCAGGTAGAGCCCTGGAATCCGGACGACGGGTCCCATCCCGTACCGCGCCCAAGGGCGGGGCGTGATAGCACGTAAGTGACCACAGTAAGAAGGAGACGACGTCATCATGGGTTTCTTCAGCCGTCGCCAAGCCGCCACAATCGAGCCTTCGCCGGCTGTCGGCCCCCGCACCGCTCCCAGCGCCTCCGGAACGGCCACCGCCGTCCTGGACCCGGCGCTCGCAGCTCTGACCGGCCACTGGACCATCGACAGCCCGCACAGCAGGATCGGTTTCTCCGTACGCCACGCCATGGTCACCACCGTGCGCGGGGCATTCGCCGACTACCGGAGCGATCTGTACTTCGACGGAGAGCAGCCTTCCCGGTCCCGAGCCGAGCTGGTGATCCGGGTCGCCAGCGTCGACACCGGTGTGGAGCAGCGTGACGCGCATCTGGTCGGCACCGACTTCTTCAACGCGAGCCGGTACCCGGAGATGGTCTTCCGCAGCACCTCCACGGTGTACGAGGGCGGTGACAGCTACCGCATGACCGGGGACCTGACCATCCGCGGCATCACCAGGCCCGTCGAGCTGGACCTCACCTACCTCGGCTCGGTCAGGGACGCGTTCGGCTACGAACGCGCCGGATTCGACGGCACGACCACCATCGACCGCAGGGAGTGGGGCCTGGTCTACAACCAAAGGCTGGAGGCGGGCGGGAGCATGGTGAGCGAGAAGATCCGGCTTCAGTTCGACATCTCGGCGATCCGGGCCGCACCTGTGGCGTAGTTTCCGGTGCCACCCGCAGCGCCGTCAGCTGAACACTTCAGACCGGCGCGTCAGCCGACCACTGGGTCCACCGCGTTACGCCAGACCTTGACGTCCACCGTGATGTAGTCCGTCGTATCCGGCGAGGGTGCCGTGCCGCGGAAGGTGATCAGGCCCACGTGGCCGGTTCCGCTGATCACGCACAGGCGGTCGCCGACGGCAAGGTCCCTGACCCAGACGTAGCTTTCGCTGCCGGTCTGTGCGAGGCACGAATCCAGCGTCCCCGCGGCGCGGGGCGCCAGGCGGGTCATCTGGCTCTGGCTGGTGGAGCCGGGGGCCACGACGGCGCCGGAGGAGTACACGGCGTATGTGAAGTCCTCGTCGCTGGTGCCCGTGTCGGCCTTGGCGCGTACGGGGCTGTCGCCCAGGTACAGGTCGTGGCTGGCAGTCAGGCGAATGCCGGTGTAGGTGACGGAGGGCGGCTGGGCGGCGGCCGTCGCGGTCGGCTTGCGGGCGGCGGCCGGTGTGGGGGACGTGGCCGGGTCGGCGGAGCCGGGCGGGGGCGTTCGGGTCGGGGATGAGGAGGGAGTCGTCGTCTTCTTCGCCTTTGGCTTCTTCGACGGCGATGCGGACGGGTGACCGGAAGCGGTCGGGAGCTGCTCCGCCGTGGGGCTCGAGGTCTGTCCCGCCTGCGCGTTCGCGTCCTCCGCCTGCTCGGTGGGGCGCAGGACGCCGGACAGGAACAGGGCCCCCGTCACCGTGGCCGCGGTCAGGACGACCGCCCCACCTGTGACCAGCCCCCACCGCTTGGTACGGCCGCGTGACGCAGGGGCCATGAGGGCGGCACTCGTCGACGCGGAGTACAGCGGCCCGCTTGCACCCGCACCTGCGGCCGCAGCGGAACCGGCCGCAGTACCGGGGCCGGCCGGTGCGGCGGAACCGGCCGCAGCACCGGGACCGTCCGGTGCACCGAACGCGCCGCCGTTTGCGGCCGGGTCAGGGGACGCGGCACCGAATGCGGCCGGTGCGCCGAACTCGCCGCCGCCTGTCACGCCCTGGCCGAGCGAAGCGCCACCCTGTCCCAAGGAGCCCTGCCGGGGGATGCGCAGGGCCATCGTGTTCGCCCGAGCGGGCTGCGCCTCGCGCGCCGCATGCTGCGCGAGCTGCCCCGCCACCGACGGCGGCAGCCAGCTCTCGACGCGGCGCAGACCGCCCTCCGGATTGGCGGCGGCGCACAGGCGTATGACGTCGGCGGGGGTCAGGCGCCGCGCAGGCTCCTTGTGCAGACAGCCGGCCACCAACTCCGCCAGCACGTCCGGGAGTTGGCTTAGCTGCGGCTCCTCGTGCACGATGCGGTACAGCACGCCGTGCGAGGGCCCGTCCCCGAATGCGCCCGCGCCGGTCGCGGCGAAGGCGGTGATCTGGCCGAGCGCGAACACGTCGGCTGCGCCGGTGATCTCCCCGCCGAGTGCCTGTTCGGGCGTCATGAAGGCCGGCGTGCCGATCGCGGAACCGCTGTGGGTGAGGGCGGTGGCGTCCACGGCGCGCGCCACCCCGAAGTCGATGACACGGGGACCGTCGGCAGCGAGCAGCACATTCGACGGCTTGAGATCGCGGTGCACGACCCCGGCGCGGTGGATGTCCTGGAGCGCCTCAGCAACCCCCGCTGTCAGCAGGAGCACCGTCTCCTCGGGCAGCGGCCCGTGCTCCTTGACGGCCTCCGCGAGGGAGGGGCCGGGAACGTAGGCGGTAGCGAGCCAGGGCATGGGCCCTTCGGTGTCGCTGTCCAGGACGGGCACGGTGCACACGCCCTGGACGCGGCGGGCGTTGGCGACCTCCTGCCGGAACCGGTCACGGAAGTCGGCGTCGTCGGCGAGTTCGGGGCGAATCACCTTCACGGCGACCGGTCTTCCGCCGGGTGTGTGCGACAGGTAGACGCGCCCCATGCCCCCGGCGCCGAGCCGCGCCACAAGACGGTATCCCCCGGCAGTACGCGGGTCGTCGTCCCGTAGCGGCTGGAACTTCTCCGCACCCGTCCCCGTCTGCACGTGCCCAACTCCCGTACTGCTTTGGCCAACTGTCACACAACTGGTTCGGAACACTACCGGTTCGAGGGACAGCAGTGACTAATGGCCGCTCTGTGACAAGGGGGACTTTTGGTGGGCGTCCAGTGTTTCAGGGCGCCAGTGGCGGTCGCCGGTCCGGCGGGGTGGCATCCCTTTCATGGGCGCGACGGTAGGCGGACCCGTGGGAGGGAGCGCCCACCGCTGACGGTGCTCTGACGCCGTACGGTCAGATCTTGACGCGATCCTGAGGCTGCTGGTCGATTCAGCCGACGTGGACGCGGGGTCGGCGGGAGCGGTCGGGTTCGGCCTCGCGGAGGACCTCGCGGGTGACCGGGGCGACCTCGCCCTGGCCGAAGAGGAAGAAGCGGAGGAAGTTGGCGAAGGGGTTGCCCTCGGTCCACTCGAAGTAGATGTGCGGGGTGCAGCCGGTGGTGTCGCGGACGTGGAGGACCAGAGCGGCGAGGGCGTTGGGGATGGAGGAGCTCTCCAGGGTCAGGACGCGGTAGCGGCCGTGGAGCACCTCGCCGCGTACGGTGAGGCCCGCTTCGAACTCCGACGGATCGCCGACGGTCACCTCGACGAAGACGAAGTCCTCCTGGGACGGGAGGTCGTTGTCGTGACGGATCTGCTCGATCTTGTCGCGGTATTCGGCGACGTCGCGGCGGTCGGGCTCATTGGCGATGAACCGGATCTTGCGGTGGGCCATGTCGCGGACGAACCGCCCGGCCATGTCGTCGAGCGTGACATCGGTGACGCGGAGTTCGAAGGCGCGCGCGAGGCGGGAGAGGAGCGAGACGAGGATGATGGCCGCGATGAAGCAGGCGCCGATCTTCACGCCGTCGGGGCGCTCGATGATGTTCAGAACCGTCGTGTAGAGGAAGACGGCGGAGATGACGGCGAAGGCTATGGTCCAGCCCCGTTGGCGGGCCTTGCGTGCGGCGATGGTGACGGCGATGGCCGCGGAGCTGATCAGGACCAGCACGCCGGTGGCGTAGGCGCCGCCCTGGGCGTTGACGTCCGCGTCGAAGATCCAGGTGACCAGGAAGCCGACCAGGGTGAAGACGATCACCATCGGGCGGACCGCGCGGGCCCAGTGCGGGGCCATGCCGTAGCGGGGGAGATAGCGGGGCATCAGGTTCAGCAGCCCCGCCATGGCGGAGGCGCCGGCGAACCACAGGATGGCGATCGTCGACACGTCGTAGACGGTGCCGAAGATGTTGCCCAGGTACTCGTGGGCGAGGTACGCGAGCGCGCGGCCGTTGGCCTCGCCGCCCGATTCGAACTCCTTCTCCGGGATGAGCAGCGTGGTGATGAAGCTCGTGCTGATCAGGAACACGCTCATGATCAGCGCGGCTGTGGTCAGCAGCTTCTTCGTGCCGCGGATCCGGCCGGCGGGCTTGTCGTCCGTGTCGCCGGGGTCGCCCTTGACGTGCGGCATCACCGCCACGCCGGTCTCGAAGCCGGACAGGCCCAGTGCCAGCTTCGGGAAGACCAGCAGGGCCACGCCGACCATGGCGACAACGTTTCCGTGCTCGGCCGTCAGCGCGGAGGACCAGTCGGTGATCACATGGCCCTCGGTGACCACATGCCAGAGCCCGGTCACCACGACGACGGCGTTGAGCGCGAGATAGACGCCCACCAGCGCGACGGCGACGCCGATCGCCTCCAGGAAGCCCTTGAGGAACACGGCGCCGAGCAGCGCGATCAGGATCAGGGTGATCAGCAGCTGCTTGTCGTGCAGAGGGTCGGCCAGATGGGGGTTCTCCACCAGGTGGGTGGAGGCGTCCGCCGCGGAGAGTGTGATGGTGATCAGGAAGTCCGTGGCGGCGAACCCGAGCAGGGTCAGGACGAAGAGCTTGCCCTTCCAGAAGGTCAGCAGCCGCTCCAGCATCGAGATCGAGCCCTGCCCGTGCGGGCTCTCCTCGGCCACCCGCCGGTACACCGGCAGCGCGCCCGCGAGGGTGACGATCACGAGGACGATGGTCGCGATGGGGGACAGCAGGCCGGCCGCGAGTGCGGCGATGCCCGGCTGGTAGCCGAGGGTGGAGAAGTAGTCGACGCCGGTCAGGCACATCACCCGCCACCACGGCTGCCCCTTGTGCGCGGGCTCCGGCCGGGCGTGCGGTCCCGGCTGGTGGCCCGCCATGTCGGAGAGGCCCTCCAGCATCCACGTCCGCAATCGGCTCGCAGGCGGGTGTTCGGTGGTGGCCATGGACGTGCTCTCCTGAGGTGCGGCTCAGCGTGGGGTTCCGGCCATCACTCGGACGGCGGCATCAGCGGCACCAGCGTAAGCGGAGAGTGATGCTTGGGCCCGTGGTTGAGCGGCTCGAGGGCGTCAAGCTTGCGTTAAGACCGGGCGGCACCTGCTGCGTTTGTGTACCGGCACCTGCTGCGTCTGTGAACAGCCGCAGCCGAGCCGGGCACCCAGGTCACCGTCCTGATCCCGGAGGGGGAGCCGGAGCGCATCCGGCAGCGGCTGCTGCGGAACCAGCGCGGTGCCGTGGTCGCCCACGCGGTGCGGCGGGACACGGGTGCGGCGAGCTGCCGCCTGCGCTTCCGCCTGACCTGACCGCATGCACCCGGACGGCCCGCACCTCGCTGTGCGGGCCGTCGCCGTCTCCCGCAGGCTGAGCGGGACGGCCGTAAGAGGTGCGTCAAAGATGTCGCAACCGCCGTAAGGGAGCCGTCAACGGCGGTCGAATGCGGCCAGAGACGCGCTTTCCTCTACTCGTCCGATTCCTTTCCGAACCTCATCCAGGAGCTCGCGATGGCCGACCTGGCCTTCGTCCTCACCACGATCGCGGTGTTCGCACTCGTGGCTCTCGTCGCCAAGGGGGTGACGAAGCTGTGACCGCCGAGACCATCGTCGGCCTTGTCGTGGCCGTCGCCCTGCTGGGTTATCTCGTCCTCGCCCTCGTTTTCCCGGAGAGGTTCTGACCAGCGTCATGGGTCCCGTACTTGCCGGCGTGCTCCAGCTGCTCGCGCTCATAGCCGCACTGGCGCTCGTCCACCGCCCCCTGGGCGACTACATGGCCCGCGTCTACTCCTCCGACAAGCACTGGCGCGTCGAGAAGTGGATCTACAAGGGCATCGGCGCCAACCCGGCCACCGAGATGCGCTGGCCCGCCTATCTGCGCGGCGTCCTCGCCTTCTCGGCTGCAGGGGTGCTTTTCCTGTACCTGCTGCAGCGGATCCAGGGCGTCCTGCCCGGCTCGCTGGGCTTCGCCTCGATCGACCCGGACCCGGCGTTCAACACCGCCGCGTCCTTCGTGTCGAACACCAACTGGCAGTCGTACTACGGCGAGCAGGCCATGGGCCATGTCGTGCAGACCGCCGGTCTCGCGGTGCAGAACTTCGTCTCCGCCGCTGTCGGCATGGCGGTGGCCGTGGCGCTGGTGCGCGGCTTCGCGCGGTCGCGCACCGGTGAGCTCGGCAACTTCTGGTCCGACATGGTGCGCGGCGTGACCCGTATCCTCCTGCCCCTCTCCGTCGTCGCCGCGATCGTCCTCGTGGCCTGCGGCGCCATCCAGAACTTCTCCGGGATCCACGAGGTCGGACAATTCTTTAATGGGCACAGCATGGGCGGCTCACAGGAGTGGAACGGAGGCGCGGTCGCCTCGCAGGAGGCCATCAAGGAGCTGGGCACCAACGGCGGCGGTTACTTCAACGCCAACAGCGCCCACCCCTTCGAGAACCCCACCCCGTTCACCAACCTGTTCGAGATCTTCCTGCTCCTGGTCATCCCGTTCACGCTGACCCGCACGTTCGGGGTCATGGTCGGCAGCGTCAAGCAGGGCTACGCGCTCCTCGCCACCATGGCGACCATCTGGGTCGGCTTCGTCGCCCTGATGATGTGGACCGAGTTCGCCCACCGCGGCCCGGCGTTCGAGATCGCGGGCGGCGCCCTGGAGGGCAAGGAGGTCCGCTTCGGTGTCGGCGCGTCGTCGATCTTCGCGGTGTCGACCACGCTGACCTCGACCGGTGCGGTGGACTCCTTCCACTCCTCGTTCACCGGTCTCGGCGGCGGTATCGCGATGCTCGGCATGATGCTGGGCGAGATCGCGCCCGGCGGGGTGGGCTCCGGCCTCTACGGCATCCTGATCATGGCGATCATCGCGGTGTTCATCGCGGGCCTGATGGTGGGCCGTACGCCCGAGTACCTGGGCAAGAAGATCGGCACCCGCGAGATCAAGCTGGCCGCGCTCTACATCCTGATCACCCCGGCGCTGGTGCTCGTCTTCACCGCCGCGGCGATGGCGTTGCCGACGCCTGGCAACTCGATGACCAACAGCGGGGCGCACGGATTCTCCGAGATCCTGTACGCCTACACCTCGGGCGCCAACAACAACGGCTCGGCCTTCGCCGGTCTGAACGCCGACACCCAGTGGTTCAACACCACGATCGGGCTCGCGATGCTGCTCGGCCGGTTCCTGCCGATGGTGTTCGTCCTGGCGCTCGCGGGCTCGCTCGCCGAGCAGAAGCCGGTGCCGGTCACCGCGGGCACCCTGCGCACCGAAAAGCCGCTGTTCACCGGCCTGCTGGTGGGCGCGATCCTGATCATCACCGGTCTGACGTACTTCCCGGCCCTCGCGCTGGGCCCGCTCGCCGAGGGGCTGGCGGCATGACCACCCGTATACAGAAGCAAGAGGACTCGATGTCCACTGCCACCACTCCGAGCCGGGCGCCGCACAGCGACGTACCCACCGCCCACAAGACCCCTGAGGGCCGCGTCGGCGCCGGGCTCTTCGACCCCAGGCAACTGGTCAGGTCGCTGCCGGACGCCTTCCGCAAGCTCGACCCGCGGGTGATGGTCAAGTCGCCCGTGATGTTCGTGGTCCTGGTCGGGTCCGTCCTGACGACGGTGTTCTCCTTCACGGACCCGGGCGACTGGTTCGGCTGGGCGATCAGCGCCTGGCTCTGGCTGACCGTCATCTTCGCCAACCTGGCGGAGGCCGTCGCCGAGGGGCGCGGCAAGGCGCAGGCCGACACGCTGCGCAAGGCCAAGACCGACACCGTGGCCCGGCGGCTCGTGGGCGACCGCGAGGAGCGGGTGCCCGGCACCGAGCTGCGCGTCGGCGACCTGGTCGTGTGCGAGGCGGGTGACATCATCCCCGGCGACGGTGACGTGGTCGAGGGTGTCGCGAGCGTCGACGAGTCGGCCATCACCGGTGAGTCGGCCCCGGTCATCCGGGAGTCGGGCGGCGACCGGTCGGCCGTCACCGGCGGTACGAAGGTGCTGTCCGACCGCATCGTCATCAAGATCACGACGAAGCCCGGTGAGACCTTCATCGACCGGATGATCAACCTGGTCGAGGGTGCCGCACGGCAGAAGACGCCCAACGAGATCGCGCTGAACATCCTTCTGGCATCGCTCACCATCGTGTTCCTGCTGGCCGTCGCCACGCTGCCGCCGTTCGCGGACTACGCCGGCACGCACCTGACCCTGGTCGTGCTGGTGGCCCTGCTGGTCTGCCTGATCCCCACCACCATCGGCGCGCTGCTGTCGGCGATCGGCATCGCGGGCATGGACCGGCTGGTGCAGCGCAACGTGCTCGCCATGTCCGGCCGTGCGGTCGAGGCGGCCGGCGACGTGTCGACGCTGCTGCTCGACAAGACCGGCACCATCACGCTCGGCAACCGGCAGGCCGCCGAGTTCGTGCCCGTGCAGGGCGTGACGGAAGCCGAGATCGCGGACGCCGCCCAGCTGTCCTCGCTGGCCGACGAGACGCCCGAGGGCCGCTCCATCGTCGTACTGGCGAAGGGGAAGTACGGGTTGCGCGAACGCCACCAGGGCGAGTTGGCGAACGCCGCGTGGGTCGCCTTCACCGCCCAGACCCGTATGTCGGGTGTGGACGTCGACGGCAAGAAGATCCGCAAGGGTGCGGCCGGTTCCGTCCTCGCCTGGGTGCAGGAGCGCGGCGGCGAGGTCGCCGACGACGCCGACGGGATCGCCAACCGTATCTCCGAAGCGGGCGGCACCCCGCTGCTCGTGGCGATCGAGGACACCGAAGGCGCCCGCGTCCTCGGTGTCATCCACCTCAAGGACGTCGTCAAGGACGGCATGCGCGAGCGGTTCGACGAGCTGCGCCGCATGGGCATCAAGACCGTCATGATCACGGGCGACAACCCGCTGACCGCCAAGGCGATCGCCGAGGAGGCGGGCGTCGACGACTTCCTCGCCGAGGCCACGCCCGAGGACAAGATGGCGCTCATCAAGCGCGAGCAGGCCGGCGGCAAGCTCGTCGCGATGACCGGTGACGGTACGAACGACGCGCCCGCGCTGGCCCAGGCGGACGTCGGCGTGGCGATGAACACCGGAACGTCGGCCGCCAAGGAGGCCGGCAACATGGTCGACCTCGACTCCAACCCGACGAAGCTCATCGAGATCGTCGAGATCGGCAAGCAACTCCTCATCACCCGGGGCGCGTTGACGACGTTCTCCATCGCCAACGACGTCGCGAAGTACTTCGCGATCATCCCGGCGCTGTTCGCGGCGGTCTACCCGGGCCTGGACAAGCTGAACATCATGCAGCTGTCCTCGCCGGACTCCGCCATCCTGTCCGCGGTCATCTTCAACGCGCTGATCATCATCGCGCTGGTGCCGCTCGCCCTGCGGGGTGTGCAGTACCGGCCGGTGAGCGCCGACAGGATGCTCCGACGCAACCTCGGGATCTACGGCCTGGGCGGGCTCATCGCCCCCTTCATCGGCATCAAGATCATCGACGTACTCATCTCTCTGATTCCCGGAGTCGGCTGATCGCCATGCACAACTCGGTCATCAACACCGCCCGGCTGTTCGCGGCGGGCCTGCGGGCCCTCCTCGTACTGACCGTGGTGACGGGCATCCTCTATCCGCTGGTCGTCACCGGCGTGGCCCAGGGGCTGTTCAACGGCAAGGCGAACGGCTCGGAGATCAAGGCGGACGGCAGGGTCGTCGGCTCCTCGCTCATCGGCCAGGCGTACAACCTGCCGCTGAAGGAGGGTCAGGAGACCCCGGAGCCCGACCTGAAGTGGTTCCAGGGCCGCCCGCAGAACGGCCTCGGCACCAACAGCGTCAACACCCGGTACAAGCTCATCCTCTCCGGCGCCACCAACCGCTCCGGCGACAACGAAGAGCTCATCCAGTGGGTCGAGGACGCCAAGGCCGCCGTCGTCAAGGACAACTCCACCGCGGACTACAAGGTGAAGCCCTCGGACGTGCCCGCCGACGCGGTCACCTCCTCCGGCTCCGGCCTGGACCCGGACATCTCCCCGCAGTACGCCGACCTTCAGGTGCACCGGATCGCGGAGAAGAACGGTCTGTCCGTCGAGCAGGTACAGAAGCTCGTGGACGAGCACACCGAGGGCCGCACCCTCGGCTTCATCGGCGAGCCCCGCGTGAACGTCCTCGAACTCAACATCGCGCTCAAGGAACTCCTGGCGAAGAGCTGATGGGTTTACGCATGCTGCGCGGGAGCCGGCGGCCCGGGACACACTCCCGGTCCGCCGGTTCCCGGTGCCACGAAGCCCCTGCGGACCGCTCCGCCCCCGCGCACGACACGAAAGGCGCACACCGATGACCCGGGTGCTGGTCGTGGCGGACGGCCCCCAGCTCATACGCGCGCTCGTCATCAACAAGCAGGCCCGCCACCACGGCGTCGACGCGGCGCCGGACGGGGCAACGGCCCTGCGACTGGCGGCCGGGCGCCAGCCCCACCGCTTCGAGAACTGACCCGCACTCCGCTCCTCATGACCCGATCGCACACGACCACAGGGACGAGACGATGGCACGCGGCAAGCTCCGGATCTACCTCGGTGCGGCACCGGGCGTCGGCAAGACGTACGCGATGCTGTCCGAGGCGCACCGCCGCGTCGAGCGGGGCACCGACTGCGTCGTCGCCTTCGTGGAGCACCACGCCCGACCGCGCACCGAGGTGATGCTGCACGGCCTGGAGCAGATCCCGCGCAAGGAACTCGAATACCGGGAAACGACGTTCACGGAGATGGACGTTGACGCCGTACTGGCCAGACGCCCGCAAGTGGCCCTGGTGGACGAGCTCGCGCACACCAACATCCCCGGTTCCCGCAACGACAAGCGCTGGCAGGACGTCGAGGAGTTGCTCGAGGCCGGGATCGACGTCATCTCGACGGTGAACATCCAGCACCTGGAGTCCCTCGGCGACGTCGTCGAGTCGATAACCGGCGTACGGCAGAAGGAGACCCTCCCCGACGAGGTGGTGCGGCGGGCCGACCAGGTCGAGCTGGTCGACATGTCGCCCGAGGCGCTGCGCCGCCGCATGGCGCACGGCAACATCTACAAGCCGGACAAGGTCGACGCGGCCCTGTCGAACTATTTCCGGCCCGGCAATCTGACGGCGCTTCGGGAACTGGCGCTGCTGTGGGTGGCCGACCGGGTCGACGAGTACCTGACCGAGTACCGCAGCGAGCACCACGTCTCGGCGATCTGGGGCTCGCGCGAGCGCATCGTGGTCGGCCTCACAGGTGGTCCCGAGGGCCGTACGCTGATCCGCCGCGCGGCGCGGCTGGCGGAGAAGGGCGCCGGAGGCGAGGTGCTCGCCGTGTACATCGCCCGCAGCGACGGGCTCACCTCGGCCTCGCCCAAGGAACTCGCCGTCCAGCGCACCCTCGTGGAGGACCTCGGTGGCACCTTCCACCACGTGGTCGGCGACGACATCCCCGCCGCGCTGCTGGACTTCGCACGCGGGGTCAACGCCACCCAGATCGTGCTCGGCGTATCGCGTCGCAAGAGTTGGCAGTACGTCTTCGGACCCGGCGTCGGCGCCACCGTGGCCCGGGAATCGGGACCGGACCTGGACGTCCACCTGATCACCCACGACGAGGCGGGCAAGGGACGCGGGCTGCCCGTGGCCCGGGGCGCGCGTCTGGGCCGGGCCCGGATGATCTGGGGCTGGCTGGTGGGCCTCGGCGGACCGGCGCTGCTCACCCTGCTGCTCAGCACGGCCGCACTCGACGTCGGCCTGGCCAACGACGTGCTGCTGTTCCTGACCGTGACGGTGGCAGCGGCCCTGCTGGGTGGTCTGCTGCCCGCACTGGCCTCGGCGGCCGTGGGCTCATTGCTGCTGAACTGGTTCTTCACGCCGCCCGTCCACACATGGACGATCGCCGATCCGAAGAACATCGTCGCGATCGCCGTCTTCTTCGGCGTCGCGGTGTCGGTGGCGTCGGTGGTGGACCTGGCCGCCCGGCGCACCCATCAGGCGGCCCGGCTGCGGGCCGAGTCGGAGATCCTCTCCTTCCTCGCGGGCAGCGTGCTGCGCGGAGAGACCAGCCTGGACGCGCTGCTCGAACGCGTCCGCGAGACCTTCGCCATGGAATCCGCAGCGCTGCTGGAGCGGGAGAACGACACGGCTCCCTGGACCTGCGCGGGCAACGTGGGCAGCAGCCCCGTGGTGGAGCGCCCCGAGGACGCGGACGTGGACGTGCCCGTCGGCGACCACATGGCGCTCGCCCTTTCCGGCCGGGTGCTGCCCGCCGAGGACCGGCGTGTGCTTGCCGCCTTCGCCGCCCAGGCCGCCGTCGTCCTGGACCGGCAGCGCCTGCAGTCCGAGGCCGACCAGGCCAAGGAACTGGCAGAGGGCAACCGCATCCGGACCGCGCTGCTCGCCGCCGTCAGCCATGACCTGCGCACGCCCCTCGCCGGAATCAAGGCATCCGTCTCCTCGCTCCGCTCCGACGACGTCGAGTGGTCCGAGGAGGACCGTGCGGAACTCCTCGAAGCGATCGAGGAGGGCGCCGACCGCCTCGATCACCTGGTGGGGAACCTCCTCGACATGTCCCGCCTGCAGACCGGTACGGTCGCCCCGCTCATCCGCGAGGTGGACCTCGACGAGGTGGTCCCCATGGCACTCGTCGGCATCCCCGACCACGACTCGGCCGTCGTCCTGGACGTCCCCGAAACCCTGCCGATGGTCGCCGTCGACAAGGGCCTGCTGGAACGGGCCGTCGCCAACGTCGTGGAGAACGCCGTCAAGTACAGCCGTGTCGGTGAGCCGGTGGCGGTGTCGGCCAGCGCGCTCGCCGACCGTGTGGAGGTGCGCGTCGTCGACCGCGGCCCAGGCGTCCCCGACGAGGCCAAGGACCGTATCTTCGAGCCCTTCCAGCGCTACGGCGACGCCCCGCGCGGCGCCGGAGTCGGCCTCGGCCTGGCGGTCGCCCGCGGCTTCGCCGAGGCCATGGGCGGCACCCTCACCGCCGAGGACACGCCCGGCGGAGGCCTCACCATGGTCCTCACGCTCCCGGCGGCCCGGAGCCATGCGTCCGTCCCTGCCGAACTTCCCGCGACGGCCAGGTCGTAGAGCCACTCTTCCCGCTCGTCAGCGGACTGGCCGGACATCGAGACCCGTGAGTGCCAGGTGCAGTTCGGTGCGCTGTTCGCCGGATTCATCGCAGTCGAGCAGGCGCTCGATGGCACGCAGGCGTTGGTAGATGGTCTCCCGCGTCAGGGTGCCCGCCGCTGGACGCGCGCGTCGTCGAGTTCCAGGCGCCTGCCTGGGCGTCCCGGGCCGTCTGTCGTGTACGGCCAAGCAGGACGGCAGGCCGGAGGGGCATCTGGACGTGCTGCACGCGTGGCTGGACGGCCTCGTCCGCGCCGCCTCCCAGTAAGCGCGCCATGGGTGTGCCCATGGCCTCGGGTCGCGCCCGGTGTCGTACCGTCCAGGTGCGAGAACGCGAACACACAGCACGGAGTTGACGTCATGACCGACACGCTCACCGTTGGTGTCCTGGGTACGGGGATCATGGGGGCCGGGATGGCCCGGAACCTCGCCCGCGCCGGACACACCGTCCGCGCCTGGAACCGCACCCGCGACAAGGCCGAACCGCTGGCCGCCGACGGCGTGCACATCGCCGGCACTCCCGCCGAAGCGGTGCAGGGCGCCGATGTCGTCCTGACCATGCTGTACGACGGCCACGCCGCCCTCGACGTCATGCGCCAGGCCGCGCCGGCCCTGGGCCCCGGGACCGCCTGGGTGCAGTCGACCACCGCGGGCATCGAGGTGACCGGCGAACTGGCCGCCTTCGCCCGCGAGCACGACCTGCTCTTCTACGACGCGCCCGTGCTCGGCACCCGCCAGCCCGCCGAGTCCGGACAACTGCTCGTCCTGGCGGCCGGTCCAAGCGAGGGCAGGGACGTGGTGACGCCGGTGTTCGACGCCGTCGGAGCCCGCACCGTGTGGACCGGTGAGGACGGCGCGGCGGGCAGTGCGACGCGCCTGAAGCTGGTGGCCAACAGCTGGGTCATCGCGGCCACCAATGCGGCCGGCGAAGTTCTTGCCCTGTCGAAGGCCCTCGGCGTGGACCCGCAGAACTTCTTCGACGCCATCGCCGGCGGCCCGCTCGACATGGGCTACCTGCGCGCCAAGACGGCGTTGGTCCTGAACGACCAGCTGTCTCCTGCCCAGTTCGCTGTGGCCACCGCCGCCAAGGACGCCCGCCTGATCGTCGAAGCCGGTCGGCAGAACGGTGTACGCCTGGACGTCGCCGCCGCGAGCGCCGAACGCCTCGAGCGCGCCGCAGCGCAGGGCCACGGTGACGAGGACATGGCCGCCGCCTACTTCGCCAGCTTCGAAGAAGCGCCCTCGTCGTGAGGGTTGAGAGGACAGAGGAGTTCGTATGTCGAAGCCGCCGGTGCCCCCCGATGCCGTCGCCCTGCTGAGCCGCCCCAACCCGTGCGTGATCGCCACCCTGCGTTCGGACGGCGCGCCCGTCTCCACCCCCACCTGGTACGTGTGGCAGGACGGCCGCGCGCTGATCAGCATGGACGAGGGCCGAGTGCGCCTGAAGCACCTGCGCCGTGACCCGCGGGCGACCCTCACCGTCCTCGACAAGGACGACTGGTACACGCACGTCACCCTCATCGGCCGCGTCACCGAGATGTACGAGGACGAGGGTCTCGCCGACATCGACCGCCTCGCCGAGCACTACACCGGCAAGCCGTACCCGGACCGGGCCCGCGCCCGGGTCAGCGCCTGGATCGAGGTCGAACGCTGGCACGGCTGGGGCGCGATGAAGGACAGCGACCAGGCGTCCGTGTAAGTCGCGTCAGCACAGGTAAGCCCCACGTCCAGGCATGGACGTGGGGCTTACCTGCGCAGACGCCGCTCGCTGCCGCCCGCGATCGTCGGGCGGCGCCCTGCAATTCGAGGGTTGAGCCCTGCGGGGAGAACTCGCTGGCGCAGTTCATGCTTGCTGCGGGACGACGGCGACCGGGCAGTGCGCATGGTGCAGCGCGGCGTGCGCGACCCGGCCGAGCTGCAGACCGAAGTCGCCATGGCGCCGCAGTGCCCCGACGACCAGCAGATCCGCTTCGGCTGATGCGTGAAGCAGCGCCCTGTGAGTAGAGCCCTCGATCGTCTGGGCATGCGCCTGGACTCGCGGGTGCTCCTCCAGGGCCTCGCGCAGCGCGTCGGTGAGTTCGGTTGAGGCCTGCTGCTCGTGTACCCGCGCGGCATCGTCCCCGATGAGGGGGTGTTCGACGTGCTCATGGGCGGGGAAACGCCATGCCCGTACCGCGTGGAGTGTGCAGCCGCGCACCTCGGCCTCACGGAAGGCGAACCGTACGGCGGCCAGTCTCTCGGGGGAGTCGCCGACACCGACCACCACCCGCTGAAGGGCCCCTTGCCGGTTCGGTTCCGAACCGCGGACGACGATGACCGGGCAGACGCCGGCTCGCGCGGCCACGGTCAGGCTCACTGACCCCAGCAGCAGCTCAGTCAGCTCGCCGCGGCCGCGCGAGCCTGTGACCAGGACCGATGCTTCGTGGCCCGCTTGCAGCAGCGCGGACACGGCGTCGTCGGGCACCACATCGCCCGACACCTTCACGTCTGCGTTGCGACGCCGGGCCCGTTCGACACCGGACGCGATGATCTGTTCGGCCATGATCTCCTCGGAGGGGCGGGCGGTGCCGGACAACGGGCTGGTTCCCTCGTAGCGCTCCCACAAGGAGGCATAGATCAGGCGGAGCGGCACCCCATGACGTGCCGCCTCGTCCACCGCCCAGTCGACCGTCTGCAGGCTGGGTTCCGACCCGTCGACGCCCACGACCACGGGGAGACCCATCGTTCCCACCGCCTTCCTTGCCGGCCACCGTGAGGACCCCCCGTAAACACCGTCGCACCGCCCAGGACCGGTCGCGAGGTTTCCTCCACAGTTGTCTGTTGAGCCCCATACGGCGCGCCCCAGGAGGATCCAGATGAAATGGCTGATCACGCTCGTCGGCGCAGCCGTCGTGGCGACCATTCTCAGGGACGTGTTCCACACCCTGTGGCACCCCACCCGCCACGGAGGCCTCAGCAGGATCATCATGACGGGACTGTGGCGGCTGTCCTCACGGCTCGGCCCTCGACGGCGGGCGGCGGGTCTCGCGGGACCACTCGGCATGGTGAGCGTGGTGGCCACGTGGGCGTTCTGCGTGGCCGTGGGATGGGCACTGATCTACTGGCCCCACATGCCGGGCGCCTTCTCCTTCTCCGCCGCGCTCGAACCGGGCGAGCACTCCGGCCCGGTGGACGCCCTGTACGTTTCGCTGGTCACCCTCGCCACGCTCGGTCTCGGCGACATCGCACCGATCGCCGGCTGGCTGCGGATCGTCGCCCCCATGGAAGCCCTCGTCGGCTTCGCCCTGATGACGGCCACCGTCTCCTGGGTCCTGGGCATCTACCCGGCGCTCGCTCGGAGGCGGACCCTGGCGCTGCGCAGCGCGCATCTCCGCCATACCGGCTCCGCGGCGCAGCACCTGGACTCCGCCGCCGGCGCGGTGGCCCTCGACGGCCTGGCTGACGACGTCGCGCGTATCTGCGTGGACCTCTCCCAGTACGCCGAGTCCTACTACTTCCATGACGGCCACGGCGACATGTCGCTGGCTCGCCAGGTCGGCTACGCCGCCGAACTGGCCGCCCTCGGCAACAGAGCCCAACGTCTGGACGTCAGGGCATCCGCAGCCGTACTCACAGCCGCTCTCGAGGACCTCGCCTGCATCCTCGACCGATGGTTCCTGCACACCGAGGGCACCATGCGGCAGACCTTCCAGGCATACGCTCGCGACCACGGCGGCGACGCGGCATGACGTCCGAGCCGGCTCTCCTCCGGCATGCGAACGACGTCAGGGCTTGCGCCCGAGACCACCGTGCTGGCCGATCGGCACTGGTTCGCCGGACGATTTCTCCGGCCGCCACAGCGGCACCGAGACAACGCCGGGCTCCACCAGTTCCAAGCCGTCGAAGTACGCCGCGATCTGTGCCACCGGCCGCAGGAAGTAAGGGACCGCGCCCGTCTCGTTGTAGCTGTCCTGGGCCTGCTCGTAGTCCGGGTCGGTGCCCCGCGAACCGTCGTTGACGGACAGATAGCTGCCGGGCGGCAGGCCGTCCATCAGCCAGCGGACGATGGAGCATGCCTGATCGTGGTCCGCGACGTGTCCCAGGATGCCGCTGAGTATCAGGGCCGTGGGACGCGCGAGGTCCAGCGTCTCGGCGGCAGCCGCCAGGATACGGTCCGGTTCGTAGAGGCTGGCGTCGACATAGGCGGTCGCCCCTTGCGGGGTGGAGCCGAGCAGGGCGCGGGCGTGCGCGAGAACCAGCGGGTCGTTGTCGACGTAGACGATCCTCGCGTCCGGTGCGATCCCCTGGGCGACCTCGTGGGTGTTGTCCACGGTCGGCAGGCCAGACCCCACATCCACGAACTGCCGGACACCCGCCTCGGCGACCAGGTAGCGGATGCTGCGGCGCAGGAAGGCGCGGCTGCTTCGGGCGATGGTCACGATGCCGGGGAAGACGGCGCTGTACGCGTCGCCGGCCTCCTCGTCCACGGGGTGGTTGTCCTTGCCGCCCAGCCAGTAGTTCCAGATGCGGGCCGAGTGCGGCACCGAGGTGTCGATCTCCTGGTTCGCCGCCGGTCCGGGAGTGATCGCATGGTCGGTCATGGGCACCGTTCCCTCAGCCGAAGCATGTACGTCACGCACAACCTAAGGCCCAATGTCCGGGGTACGTACGTCAGTTCCCGCTTTCAACGCTGGTTTGCGGCGCCAGCATGCGAACAGACATCCAAGCGGATTTTCGTACTAGCGCACGAAGGTTCATACCGGAGCGGGACGTTGCTCGTGCGAGTTTGTCAACTGCCCGCCGCACATGATGAGTTGGCGACTACCGTCAGTGTTCGTCGCGCGACGCAGGGCCCTGCCCCGCATCACGCACGGCACTGCGACGCCGCATGCCTGAGTCGCGCCGCACGCCGGAGCCCACAGGCGCACCGCGACCCACGCCGGACCACTCCGACGTACCGAGAAGCACCCCGAAACACCCCGGAACATCCTCACGCACATCCGAAGCACACCGACGCACCCGAAGCATTCGTACTAGGACGCTGATGTCTCACCTTCGTGCACCGGCCGCACGTGCAGACCGCCGTGAAGGCGGCCGGCACGGCAAACCGGGCGGCCGTGCCGTGCCGCAACTGCCCGAGGCACCCGTACGGCCGCAGTTGCTGCGCATCGCGGTACTGCCCCCCGTCGCGGTCGCCCTGAGCGCGTGCGCCGCCGTGCTGTTCACCGTCCGCTCGACGGGTGTCGCGCCGAGCCTCACGCTGTGGGCCGTGCTCTCCGGAGCCGTCGGGGTCACCCTGGCGGGCATCGTGATCGCCGCCGTCGCGGCCGATCGTGCCGCGAGGTCCGTGCGCGACCGCGTCGGTGCCCTGCGCCGCACAGCCGCCCGGAACCAGTCCTACCTGCGTGACGTCGTGGAGGCGCTGCGTAGGGGAGACGGGCCGCCGCCGACCGGTCGTACGCCTGCCCAAACAGCCCCGAACGGCGACGAATTCGCCCTGCTCGCCGACGAACTCTCCCGCACCCACGACGTGGCCGTGGCCGCCGTGGTCAAGGCCTCTCAGCTCTCGAGCCAGGCCGGAAGCGCGCAGAAGGTCGAGGTCTTCGTCAATCTCGCGCGACGGCTCCAGTCGCTCGTACACCGCGAGATCACGATCCTCGACGACCTGGAGCACGAGGTCGAGGACCCCGAACTGCTCAAGGGACTCTTCCACGTCGACCATCTGGCCACCCGCACCCGCCGGCACGCGGAGAACCTCGCCGTGCTCGGCGGAGCGGTCTCCCGCCGCCAGTGGACCAACCCGGTCTCCATGACGGAAGTCCTGCGCTCGGCCATCGCGGAGGTCGAGCAGTACTCGCGCGTCAAGCTCGTGCCGCCCATCGACGGCACCCTGCGCGGGCACGCCGTCGCCGACGTCATCCATCTGCTGGCGGAACTCGTCGAGAACGCCACCGCGTTCTCCGCACCCGGGACGCAGGTGCTGCTGCGCGCGGGCACGGTGACCTCCGGACTGGCCGTCGAAGTCGAGGACCGCGGCCTCGGCATGCCCGTCACCGAGCAGAACAAGATGAACGCCCTCCTCGCCGACCCGGACCAGGTCAATGTCGCGAGCCTCCTCCAGGACGGGCGGATCGGCCTGTACGTGGTCTCCCAACTGGCCCGCAGGCATGGCATCGCGGTGCGGCTGGGGACCAATATCTACGGCGGCGTGCAGGCCGTCATCGTCGTACCGCAGGACCTGCTCGGCGGGGAGCCGGATCAGCCCCCGGCGCGTGCCCTCCAGGCAGCGGCTGCGCCCAGCTCGCCGCAGCCGACGGGCACCCGTGGCACCGGCGGTGACGCGGCGGATGTGCAGGGGCAACGGGTCGCCGTCGCCGACGCCCCGCTTCCCGCGCACGGCGCGCGCATCGCCGTCCCGCGGCAACGGCAGGGGCAACAGCAACCGGCACAGCCGCAGCAACCGACACGGCCCCAGCAACTCACACAGCCCCAGCGCGCCGAGTCGCAACCTCAGCACAGCGAGTCGCAGCCCGAGCACAGCGAGTCGCAGCCCCAGCGCAGGGAGTCGCAGCCCCATCCCCGGAACTGGTCGCAGCCGGACCGGACCGCCCCGCTGTCTATGCCGTCGCCCGACGGGACAGTCGCGCCGTCCACGGCCTCCGCCGGCGGAACAGTGGCTCGCCCGGCCCACGCACCGGCCGATGCGACAACCGCTCAATCGGCCGCGACAACCGCCCAGCCCGCGAAGGGCGGCAGCGTTGCGCCACTGCCCGTCCGCGGAGCACGGAAGAACCGCCCCAGCATCGCCGAATCCGTGCCAGGCATCCGGCCCGAGGACCGGCAGGCCGCTACGGAGCACGCCGCCACCCTGCTCACGCCCCGCTCGGAAGCGGTGCGCGGCACCGTGGAGCGGCCCCGACTCCCCAGGCGCCGCGCCCAGCAGCACATAGTGCCTCAGCTGAGGGAAGGGCCGGTCCCGCGCCGCGAGGAGCAACTCGTCGGCCATGACCCAGGGCTCATGGCCGCGTTCCGGCGCGGCATCGGCCTGGCCGAGGCGCAGTACGCGCGCGACCAGGCGAACGACCGGGCAAGCGACCACCACCTCGGCGCCCAGCCTGACGGGAGCGAACCGGCTGGCTGATGCGCTCCACTCCGCACATGTCCGCCCCCCTCACATGTCCCCATTCCCCCACATGTCCGCATCCCCCACATGCCCCGCAACCCCCCACCTCGTGCCCCGCACCCCGCAACCCCGCTCCCGCAGAACCTTTACTACTCCAAGGAGTCGATCCCCCCATGGCGAGCGATGTGCCGACCGGCCATGTATCCGATCTCGACTGGCTGATGAGCGGCCTCGTGCAGCGTGTGCCGCACACCAGAAGTGCCGTGCTGCTCTCCTCCGACGGACTCGTCAAGTCCGTCCACGGCCTCGACCCGGACAGCGCGGACCACATGGCCGCGCTCGCGTCGGGCCTGTACTCGCTGGGCCGCAGCGCGGGTGTCCGATTCGGGGACGGCGGGGAGGTGCGCCAGGTCGTCGTGGAGCTCGACTCCACCCTGCTGTTCGTCACCACCGCCGGCTCCGGCACCTGCCTGGCCGTACTCGCCGGGCGCGAGGCCGATGCGGCAGTGCTCGGATACGAGATGGCGATGCTGGTCAAGAGCGTGCGCCCGTATCTGGTCACAGCGCCACGGCAGCCCGCCGCCCAACCTTCGGCGATGAGGCCTTGAGGGTGGCGGCGCCCCAGGACGGGCCGTGGTTGGACGGGGCGGCCGGACGGCTCGTCCGCCCCTACACGGTCAGCGACGGCCGGACCCGTCCGTCCGCGGCCCTGGACCTGCTGTCGCAGTTCATGACCACCGGAACCAAGCCCCTCGGCTATCTCGGACCCGAGCACCGACAGGTCCTCGACCTGTGCAAGGGCCCGCTCTCGGTCGCGGAGATCGCCGCCCACCTGAAGCTGCCCGCAGCCGTCACGAAGGTCCTGCTCTCCGACCTCGTCGACTGCGGGGCGCTCACCACCAAGCCCCCCGACTTCTACCACAACCCCACTGACCGGTCCCTTCTGGAGGCAGTGCTCGATGGACTACGACGACAGCTCTGACGCATTCCCGACCGCGCTGAAGATCCTCGTCGCGGGCGGGTTCGGGGTCGGCAAGACGACCTTCGTGGGCGCGGTCAGCGAGATCGCGCCGCTCAGTACGGAGGAGCTGCTCACCACGGTCAGCGCGGCGACCGACAATCTGGAAGGCATCGAGAACAAGGTCGAGACGACCGTCGCGATGGACTTCGGGCGGATCACCCTCGACCGGCAGCACGTGCTCTATCTGTTCGGTACGCCCGGGCAGGAGCGGTTCTGGTTCATGTGGGACGAGCTCTCCACAGGTGCCCTCGGCGCGGTGGTCCTCGCCGATACCCGGCGGCTGCAGGACTGCTTCGCGGCCGTCGACTTCTTCGAGGAGCGCGGCCTGGGGTTCATTCTCGCGATCAACGATTTCGACGGCGCGCACCGCTACGACCCCGAGGAAGTACGGGCTGCGATAGACCTCGATCCGCGCGTGCCCGTGGTGCGGTGCGACGCGCGGATCTCCAGTTCGGCCATCCAGACCCTGCTGACCCTCGTCAAGCATCTGCTGGCCCACGCCCCGTCCCACGCGCCCAGCCACGGAGCCCACGGAGCCCACACATGAGGTACCACCCGCCCGCATCCGCGGCCCCACTCCTGCTGACGCCCGTCGACAGCGAGGCACCCGCACGGATGCAGCGGCTGCGCCTGCTCGGTCTGGGGGAGCGGCCCGAACCCACGCTCGACGCCTTCGCGGACCGGCTCGCCGAGGTGACCGGGGCGCCGTACGCCATGGTCAACTTCATCGACGAGAACCGCCAGTTCTTCGCAGGCCTGCATGTCCCGGGCGGCAGGCACACCGGTATCGGGCGCGGTGTGGCGGAAGCGGCGGCGGTCACACATGGGCATGGGCATGCGACACATGGGGTGCACCACGGGGTACAGGGGCTCCATGGGGTAGAGGGGTCCCATGGTGTGAACCGCTATATGGCCAGGGACCATGGGTACTGCCCCCATGTGGTCGTCCGACGCAAGGCGCTGGTCCTGGAGGACGTCTGCGACTTTCCGCGGTTCGCCGGGAACCCGGTTGTCGACGAGATCGGGATTCGCTCGTACATGGGCGCCCCGCTCATCGACCGCACGGGCATCGCGCTCGGCACGGTATGTGTGGTGGACACCGAGCCCCGGCCCTGGGGGAGGGCCGGACTCGAGACGATCAAGTGGATGGCGGCGGAGCTGACCGAACAGATCCAGGCGCGGGAGGACGGCGGTATCTGAGCACTCTGTTTCAGGTAGGGGCTGTTTCAGATATGGGATAGCATCCCGAATATGAAACAAGACGTGAGTGTGCTCGCCGCCGACCCGGTTGACGTCCGGCTCGCGGCGCGCCTGGCGGAGCTGCGCGCCGAACGAGGCTGGTCGCTGGGCGAGCTGGCGGAACGCACCGGAATCAGCCGCTCGACGCTGTCCCGTGCGGAGCGCGCGGAGATCAGCCCCACGGCCTCCCTCCTCAACCGGATCTGCGCCGTCTACCAGCGCACCATGTCGCAACTGCTCAGCGAGGTGGAGGCGGAACCGGCACAGGTGGTGCGCGCGGCCGACCAGGCGGAGTGGACGGACAGCGCCTCCGGCTTCGTACGCCGCTCGGTGTCGCCGCCACTCGCGGGCCTGCGCGGCGAGATCGTCGAGGGCCGGCTCGAGGCGGGCGCGGACATCGCCTACGACCGGCCTTCCGTGCCGGGCCTGGAGCAGCACATCTGGGTCCTGGACGGGACGCTGCACCTCACCACGCAGGGCGACGAACACGTCCTGAACAGCGGTGACTGTCTGCGCTTCCGCGTGTGGGGGCCGGTCCGTTTCCACTGCCCCGGGCCGAACCCGGTGCGGTACGCCCTGGTGGTGGTGGCCCCATGACCCGGATACACCGGCTGTCGTCCGCAGAACTGCTCGCCGCCGCGGACGCTCTAGGTGATCTTCTCAGCGACGTGGTGGACGGCGGGTCCTCGCTTGGATTCCTGGCGCCCCTGGACCCGGGCACGGCTGCCGCATGGTGGCGGGGCCTGGCGCCCGCGGTGGCGGACGACCGCCTCGCCGTATGGACCGCTCGGGACGGGGACCGCGTGATCGGAACGGTCAGCGTCGCCTTCGCGGACAAGCCGAACGGCCGGCACCGCGCCGAGATCAACAAGCTGATGGTGAACCGCACGGCGCGCGGCCGAGGGCTCGGCCGCACCCTGCTGACCACCGCGGAACGCGCCGCAGCCGCCGCGGGCGTGACCCTGCTGATCCTCGACACCCAGACGGCCAGTCCCGCCGAGTCCCTGTACCGCGCGGCCGGGTGGACAGAGGCCGGCGTGATCCCGGACTTCGCGACGGACCCGGCCGGGACGCTGCATCCGACGACGCTGTTCTACAAGCGAGTGAACGACATCGATCCTGTGAAGCCGGTGGACGAAGCAAGCCGCGTGGCGGTGCAGACCAGCACCTGACGGGCTCCGGCGGGGATTGGCCGGTGGATTGGCCGGGGGATTGTCGGTGGCGTTGGCTACGGTTCGTGTCATGCCAGACGCAGACGACGTACGCCGCATCGCCCTCTCGCTGCCGGATACGACGGAGAAGATCGCCTGGGCCATGCCCACCTTCCGGGTCGCCGGAAAGATGTTCGCCACGCTGCCCGAGGACGAGACATCCATCGCCGTCCGCTGCCCCAAGGAAGAGCGCGACGAGCTGGTCCTCGCCGAGCCCGAGAAGTTCTGGATCGCCGACCACGAGGCGGGCTTCGCATGGGTCCGGGTGCGGCTCGGCGCGCTGGAGGACGACGGCGAGCTGCACGACATCCTCGCCGACTCCTGGCGCCAGGCCGCGCCGGGCCGCCTGCACGAGGCGTATCCGGAGCTGGGGCTGCCGGCCATCGACTGACACGCTAGGGCCGGTCCGTCGACGTCTTCCGCTGTTCCCGCGCATCGGCGCGCGGCTGATCCCGCCCATGGGCGCGCGAGGGGCCCGTATCCGCAGGTGGCGCGGCGGTCCGGGGCCCGGCGGCAGCTTGAGGGGATGTCATCGGGACGAAAAGCCGTGAGCGACCACGGGCCGGAGTGCGGTATTGTTTCCGTGCGCGTTCGGCCAGGGGAAACCCCAGGTCATACGAGCACCGGGACGTGGCGCAGCTTGGTAGCGCACTTGACTGGGGGTCAAGGGGTCGCAGGTTCAAATCCTGTCGTCCCGACAGGAATGTCGGTGGAAACCGCAGTTCAACGGCCGGTTCGAGGCATCTCGAACCGGCCGTTGTCTGTTTGACCGAATGGGAGCGGCCCAGGGTCTCGGGTGCTCCCAGAATCGAAAGCGTCCCGCGGACGGTGTCGATGGGTTGTGCGTTCGTGCAGGTCGTGACGGTTTCGGGGAGTAGCGGCTGTTCGATGGACAACATGTCTCGCGGGTAAGGGGTCGTGAGTGCCCGAACGTGCGTGTACGGCGGCTCAGGTACGTCTACGGCCGGTCGTCCGTGAGAGTGCCGCATGCGCGTGAGTCGGGAGTGCCTGCCATGCCGGAGTTCTGGGAGCGCATTCCCGTGGCGGTCAAGGTGTTTCGCTCCCACGTGCTCCCAGTCGTTCGATTTTCTTGCTCGATTTCTCGGGTGGTGTGGACGGAGGGTGAGGGGCTCTACCAGCGTTGTGGGGTGCCCGGGACGGGGTGGCAGTCGCCGTTGAGGTAGTCGGTGAGGGTCTGTCGGGCGGTGGTGAGGTGGCGGATGCTGGGGTGGAGGTGGCGCTGGGTGGTGGTGATGCTGCGGTGTCCGGCGATCTGCTGGAGGGCGTGGAGGGGGATGCCGGCGTCGGCCATCCAGGTCAGTGCGGTGTGTCGGAGGTCGTGGCGGCGCAGGTGTTCGTGGCCGAGGCGGCGGGTGACGTCGTCCCAGTGGGTGGCGCGGCGCAGGCCCGCGGTGGTGATGCGGCCCCCGGAGGGGCCGGTGAACAGGCGGGTGTCGGGCGTGCCGTGTACGGCGGCGATGCGGGCCGTGACGAGGGGGCGGAGGGGTTCGATGATGGGGACGGGTCGGGCGCGTTTGCCTTTGGTGGGCTTGTCGGCGAGTCCGCCGGGGGCTGGGGTGGTCTGGCGGCGGGCGTTCCAGATCCAGTGGTGGCGGTCGATGTCGCGGACGCGGATGCCGGAGACTTCGCCGATGGCGTGCGCCGGTGCAGGCGGCGAAGATCACGGCCTGGCCCCAGCTGGGATAGTGGTGGTGGGAGGCGTCGGTGAGCGCGTCGGCGAGTCGGCGGAGCGTGGTGAAGTCGGGCAGTGCCAGGCCTCGTGGCTCGGTCAGTGCGTCCTCGGGGGTGAGGTAGAGGCGCTGCCAGCCCTTTAGTGCTTGCGGGGGCTGGGTGAGTCAGCCGTCGCGGGTGGCCTGGCGGGTGATACGGGCCAGGACGGCCAGGGTGTTCTTGATCGCGGACTGTCGGTGTCCGCTGGCAGCCCAGTGGTGGACGGCGCGGTCGATCGTTCCGGGTGTGAGGCGGTCGATGGGGATGGTGCCGAGGGTGGGCAGGAGTCGTTGTCGCCAGGCGGCGAGGTAGGCGCCGCGGGTGGTCGGTTCCAGGCCGGCGAGGGCGAGGTCCTTGACGCGGGCTCCGTAGCCGGCGAGGGAGGGCGCGTCGGGAAGGTGGGGCACCGGGCGCTCGGCGAGCGAGGTCAGGGCGGTCAGCAGGGCGGCGGCGAGATCCGGGAGGCAGTGGGCGGACTGCTGCCCGGGAGCGATCGGCAGGGGAGGGGCGGGTACGGGCCTCGTCGGTGCGGGGCCGGACGACGGCGGCGAGGGTGATGTCATGTCTGCACCGTGGGCGCCGACCGGCTCGTGCGACAGTTTGATCTCGGCCGGTTCCTCAACACGTGCTGAGTTAGGTGGCGTTGGTCACCGACGGGCGGCGCGTCACGCCGCCGCATGGACGATCGTGCTGCAGCGGCGTCATGGTCGGCAGGCCGACTCCGATGGCAGTCGATCCCCGCGTGCGGCCTGGTGGGCCTGAAGTGTGGTGGCCGGACCGCCGGAACGTGGCGGTCCGGACGCGACAGCGGCGCGGGCTTATCCCTGGTACGGGTCGGTGATTGTGTAGGGGCTGCGGGCGGCTGCGACGAGGGGGGCCGTGAATGATGCGCACCCGTGGTGCCGACACCACCGCGGTAGTGGAGTCCGTGCTCGCCGAAGACTGCCTCGGCACGACAGAGGTCATGATCAGGGGGCGGGCCGAGGGGCGCTGAGGTGCCCGGGGATACGGCGGGTCAGGCGCCCTTGTAGAGGCGTTCGAGGTCGACGAGTTGGATGTTCGGGTCGTGGGCGGCGCGGGTGTGCAGGTCGTCGGTGAAGCCGGCGCCGCTGAAGCAGAGCAGGCGGGTGGCGGGGGCGTTTACGGTGCCGCGGGCGCGGATCAGGTCGCGGATGTGCTCGAGGCGCTGGACGTGGCCGAAGCCCATGGTCTCGTTCCACTTGGCCTCGCCGATGGCGAGGAGTGTCTCGCGGCCGTCCTCGTCGCGTCCGAAGGCGGCGAGGTCGACTTCGTGGCTGGCGCGGGCCGCGGTGTCGGCGACAGTGCCTGACTCGACGCGGGTGCGCTGTCCGCCGAGGGTGTCAGGGGAGGCGTACCAGCGGGTCCAGGTGCGGCACAGCTGCTCGAAGTGGGGGCCGATGACCTTGCTGCGGAAGGTGGGCTGCGAGCGCTGCCAGACGGATTCGGCCTGGCCGGGGCGCTCGAGGTCGCTCCACTCGGGGCGCATCAGGGCGTAGTTGAAGGTCAGGATCGGCTCGTTGATGCGGTAAGCGGAGCGTTTGCCGTGGAAGGCATCGGGTTCGCGGCTGATCATGCCGGTGTCCTCGAGGACGGTCAGGGCGTGTCCGAGGTCGGTGGACTTGCGCTCCAGGAAGCTCGCGATGCCGCCGCGGGTGTGGTTTCCCTGGGCGATGGCGGCGAGGACGCCGTGGTAGAGCGCGGTGTCGCGCAAGTCGGGTTCCTCGGCGAGGAGGAAGCGGGCTTCGCGGAAGAGCGGGCGGCCGGGGTTGAGGATGTTGCGCAGGATCCACGGGCCGAAATCGTCCAGGTCAGCGGGGACGTCGCCGAGGGTGAACTCGCGGCCGTAGGCCGGGGTGCCGCCGACGACGGAGTTGACCAGCATGGCCAGGCGCGGGTCGGTGATGCCCCAGAAGTCGGCGGCGAGGCGGAAGTCGAGGGTGGGCACGATCAGTTCGAGGCTGGCGCGGCCGCGCAGCGGTGCGGTGCCGGAGAGCAGGTTGCCCATCAAGGACAGCGCCGAGCCGCACAGCAGGAGACGTACGGGGCCGACCTCGCGGCGGCCCTGCGGGCCCAGTGCGCGCTGCAGTAGGGAGGGGAGTTCGGGGGAGGCCTTGGCGAGGAAGGGGAATTCGTCGATGACGACGGTGAGGGGGCCGGTGCGCGCGGTGGCGAGGTGCATCGTGGCCTCGACGGCCTCGTCCCAGTGCGTGAACCGGTACGGGACGGTTCGGCCCTCGAAACGGGCCATCGCGACGCCGTACTGGCGCAGCGACTCCGCCTCGGTGGCCTCGCTGGCGGCGAAGAAGAAGCCGTCCGTGGCCCGTGCGATCCCATCGAGCAGGAAGGTCTTGCCCTGCCTGCGCCGCCCGGAGACCACACCGAGGGTCGCCTCGGGGCCCGGGTAGGTGACGAAGCGCACCAGCTCGGACCACTCGAAGTCACGGTCGAACATGCCGTCCGGCTTGTGGGTTTTCGGCTGGCTCACGGGACACCTCCGGGATGGCATTGCAATAATGAGCGTGTTAATTATAGACGCACCTATCATTTAGCGCCGTGGGTTGTCTGCCACGCCTGGACCTCCGGGGCTGTTTCCGGAGACCCCGCAACGGTCCGCCGAGGGCCGGGCGTGCCGTGGCGCCGTACGTCCATGCGGTGGGTGTCGCGGCAGCCGCAGGTGCGGTACAGGCGTCCGGGGGAGACGAGAGACGACGTGGACATGGCACGCTCGCCGTGCGCCAGCACTTCCTTCCGGCCATCGAAGCCGGCTGCTTTCCGGCACCCCGCCCTGGCCGCGCAGGCTGCGCATCCACCGGCTCTCCAACAGCGAGATCTACTCACTGAGAGATGCCCATCCTGATCACCGCTGGTCAGCGGTGCTGGCGTGGGTGGCCGGTGGCGTACTTGTCCTGGCCGCGGGCGGGAGGCTGGAGTCTAGATCATCTGACATGTCGCGGATGGGGGTTCTGTGCTTCGGCCGCGCCTCGGGTTGGCGGGGGGAGCGCCGACGAAAGTGCGCTGGTTGCACTGACGAAACGATGAGCCGGTTTCGCTATGTCTGGGCAGGCCAGGGGCGGCGTGATGGCGCTTACACGTATGACTGCCCGGTGGCTGGTGAGTCACCGGGCAGTCGGCCTTGCGGTTGTTGATCTTCAGTGGACTATTGAAGTGCGGGCAGTCTCACTCATCGGACTCGCTCTCTTCTGGCCTGGTGACGCAACCCGTTGCCGTCGTTGCCGCCGCGCCCCTTCGCCACGACGCCGTACCGTTTCACCAGACGGGGCGCCATGGTGGGATCGAGTCTCCGGCCAAAGTGCGGATGACTGCCGCGAGTTCGGATCGCGGAACCTGTTGGCCGGCTTCGTGGAGCTGCTTGGTCAACTGTGCCTCCAGTTCATGCAGGATCCGTCCGGCCACAGCGAGGTGCTCCAGCGCCTTCTCGGTCAGGACAACGAGTTTGCGACGGCCGCCGGTAGGGTGCGGTTGCCGCTCGACGTAGCCCCGCTTCTCCAGATCGTCGACGATCTGGCCGGCGGCCTGCTTGGTGACCCCGAGCTGCTCGGCCAGTTCGCTGCTCGTCGCACCGGAACCGCGTAGCGCCTGGAAGACCAAGCCGTGCATGGGGCGGAGATCGGCATAGCCGGCGGCGTCAAGACGGCTCACGAACTCGGAGAGGACCAACTGGAAGGCCATTCCGAGCAGGAAGGTGAGCTCGGCGCGCTCGAGGGGGTCATGGGTCTCCACCAGCTCATCTTGACACACCTGAATAAAGTCGCTTTACTCGCTGCGAGTAAAGGCGCTTTACATGGAGGGTGTGCACATGTACGTGGTCAGCGAGAGCGAGCAGCGGACGACCAAGACGCCGACTGGCTCGATGTTCGGCCTGGCTGCCCCCAGCCAGGGCAGTGCTGAGGTCAGCACCTGGCGGGTGGAAGTCGGCGCGGACTCCGCCACGCCGGTGCACATCATCGACCGCGAGCAGGTGTGGATGCCCCTGTCGGGCGAGTTCGAGATCGAGGTGGAGGGCAAGGCCGGGCGCGCCAAGGCCGGTCAGGCCATCATCGTGCCCGCTGGTGCGGTGCGGCAGCTGAAGGCCGTGGGTGGCCCGGCAGAGGCTGTGGTCGCCATGGCCGTGGGCGGCCAGGCGATGATGCCGGGCAGCGAGGACAAGATCCCGCTTCCGTGGGCGGAGTGACCCCTTCCCCCGTGAACAGCCCGACCAGGCCAACCCTCGATGGTTCTGGTCGGGCTGTTCGTCTCTTCGAGCTCTGCCCCGCAGCCCGTGCGTGACCGCGATCCTGGGTGGCAACTTCCGCCGTGTCACCGCTGGGAAATGATCTCCGCGAGCGTGGGAAGTGATGAGCACCAACAACGGAATCAGCCCTGGCTGAGGACTTTCGTCGGTGCCCCCGGGGCTCCTACGCCCCCGGTCAGGGTGTTGTGCCGTTCGGGAGGGTGCCGTGTCGTCGCTGGAGAAGATCGCGGCTCGCCGCGCGGAACTGGACCAGCAGGCCGAGACGCTGGCCAAGCAGTTGGCCAGGGTGGACGCCGAGCGCGAGGAACCCTCTGTCGCGGAGCGGGTCTTGCGGCGTCTGTACGAGCAGGAAGCCGAGGCTGCTGCTGCCGGTCTGGGTGTTGAGGCTGGGCAGCGGGTGGAGGTCGCGGGCCGGTCGGTGCTGAAGGTGCCACACCGCCGGGAGGTGCCGGATGCGTCCGCGCCGCCCGGCGACTACCAGCGGATGCTTGAGATCGTTAAGGCCGCGGGCGGGCCGGTGATGGTCAAGGAGGTCGGCGCCGAGCTGGGGATCGAGGTCTCGGTGCCGGGCCGGCTGGAGCCGTTGCGCGGGAAGCTGTCGAAGCTGGCCGCCCGTGGCTGGCTGCACAAGCTGCCGAACGGCACCTTCACCACCCGACCGTGAACGGTGCCTGTCAGGCCGTAACGGGCGGGCCCCCGGCCCGGGTTGAGGAGGTATGCCTACAACCAAGAACCCGGCCGGGGACCACGGTGAGCTTGTCTACCAGTGCCGACTGCCGCTGTCCACGCAGACCCTGCGCTTTATGACCAGGCTGCTTGCCGCTCACCTGAAGAAGATCCGGTCGCGGTGGCGGAAGCGTCCGGCCGGGCGGATCGCGGTGATCGTGCTGGCCGCGCTGCGGCATGACCAGCGCCTTGCCGACCTCGCCGGGGGCAACGACCTCTCACGCACCACCGTGGACCGGTGGCTGAAGGAGATTGATCGAGCTGCTGGCCGCGCGGGCTCCCAGGTTGGAGCGGGCCCTGGCAAAAATCGCCCGCGAGGGCGGCAGCGTGGTGCTGCTCGACGGGTCGCCGATACCCACCCAGCGCCGCACCGGCATCCCGATGAGGCGCCGCTGGTCGGCGAAGCATAAGCGCCACGGGCTGCTGGTCATCGCCCTGACCGACACCCGGGGACGACTGTTGTGGACCTCCACGGCCCGCCCGGCCCGCGGCTCGGAGGTCACCGCCTGCCGCCACGACGACCTGGTCGGCCGCCTGCGCGAGACCGGTCTCGCCGCGATCGCCGGCCTCGGCTTCGTCGGCCTGGACGACAACGCCGGCGACCCGACGGTCATCACTGGCTACAAGAAGCCGAAAGGCAAGAAGCTCTCGCTGGGGAAGAAGCTGGTCAACCAGCTGATCGCCGCGGAACGGGCGGTGTGTGAGCACGCGTTCGCGCATCTCAAGAACTGGCGCGTGCTGACCAGGCTCCGCCTCGACGTGAAGTGGGCCCCCCGACTCGTGAGGGCGCTCATGATCCTCAACCAGCGCGACATCGCCCGCTGACAGATGATCTTCACCGCAGACAAGCCCCAACGACCAGCACGAGCACGGCCTCATCCGCCCACGCCACCCCCGCGACCTGCACGTTCAGGATGAACACGACTCACTTACCTGGAATTTTGCCTCCCCGGACGGACGGCCCACCTTCCATCTCGACAAGACCGCCGACGGCGAGGCGCTGCTGGTCTGGCGCCGCATCGGCGACACGGCATCTATCGTCAGCCGTAGAGGCGACCGGGCCCGTCATCGGGCGTCCAGCTGAAGGATGTGCAGAACGGTGAGAGGCCGACGTCGAGAGCCGGCAGCAGAGCAGAGGTGCGTTTGAGCAGGGGCGCCGCCCCGGCCATGGGGCGGGTTTTCGCTGTTCGAGCAGCGCGTCGGCGATTTTCAGTACGGTTCGATGCCCCTCTACGGCGGTGCACCAGTCCTGGGGTGGCGTCTTCAGCCCGTGGGCTGTGCCCAGGAGGTTGCCGTACACCGCACCGGTGGAGTCGCTGTCGCCGGGGTGGGTGACGGACAGCGGTGAGCGTGGAGGCTCTGGGGCGGCGCAGTCCTGGGGGCAGCCGACGCTGGCGCCGCTGGTGCCGATCCGGGCGGTTGGCAGACCTTCCCGTTGGTGGCCCCGTGCCGTAGAAAGTCGGTCATGGGACCGTACTCCGTCCCCGTCGCCCAAGGTCCCTGGCCCGTCTCGACATTGCTCGGGAGGCTGGACGGGAGGATCGCCGCGGAACTGGTCGCCGCCGGGCGGCGGCGCACGGCGCATGCGGGTGAGGTGTTGGTGGGGCAGGGCGGGCAGGAGCGCACGCTACTCCTGCTGATGAGCGGGGCGGCGAAGGTCCTCGCCCAGACGGAGAGTGGCCACCAGGCGCTGCTCGCGGTCAGGGTCGGCGGGGACTGCGTGGGCGAGATGGGTGCGCTGGACGGCGCGCCGCGCAGCGCCACCGTCACCGCCTGCGGGCCGATGGAGCTGGTGGTGCCTCGTCATGCATCTCGATGAGCACGGCGGTGGTGAGGCGTTCGAGGGCGTCGGGGTTGGGGAAGATCTGTCTCGCCCAACCCGTACGAGCTGGAGCCAGTACGCCCAGGACATGACTGTCACGCATCACCACGGAAACCGGGACGCTCCATGACCTCAACCGAGTCGGCACAGCCCAAACGCGGCGCCGCAGGTCTTCACGGGCTGCCGCCTCGCACTGGCGATCGCCACCGTCGTCATGGTGGTGACCGAGATGGTCGGCTCCAAGGGCGGCATCGGCTGGTCCATCCTCGACTCCCAGCGGAGCTTCGACATGGTGGCGATGTGGTCCGGGATCGTCGTCCTGGGCTTCGTCGGCTACTCCCTCAACCTCGTCCTCCGCCTGGCCGAAGCGCGGATCCTGGCGTGGCACCACCAGAAGAACGGATAGGAACTGTCATGGATATCCGCAGCAACGACCGCTCCGGGACGCCACTGCTCCTGGTCCGGGAGCTCTCGAAGGCCTACGGCGACCACGAGGTGCTCGGCGGGATCGAGTTCGAGGTGCAGCGCGGCGAGATCATGTGCGTCGTCGGCCCCTCCGGCGCCGGCAAGACGACCCTGCTGCAGTGCCTGTCGGGCCTGTCGGAGCCGAGCTCCGGCCAGGTGGTGCTGAAACGGCGAGGCGATCCGTGAGACCCCGCCGGAGATGGCGATCGTCTTCCAGGACTACTCCCGTTCGCTGATGCCGTGGCTGTCGGTTCTCGACAACGTCACCGTCCCGCTCCGCTCGGCGAAGCTGGACAAGAGCACGCGCCGGGAGCGGGCCGTCGCCGCACTCACCGAGGTCGGTCTGGGCGAGCACCTGGAGAAGTACCCGTGGCAGCTCTCCGGCGGTATGCAGCAGCGGGCCGCCATCGCGCGCGCACTCGCCTACCGGCCGCAGGTCGTGCTCATGGACGAGCCGTTCGCATCGGTCGACGCCCAGACCCGCGCGGACCTGGAGGACCTTACCCTTTCACTGAAGAACCACATGGGCATCACGGTCGTGCTCGTCACCCACGACATCGACGAGGCGGTCTACCTGGCCGACCGGGTCCTGGTGCTCGGCAAGCGCCCCACCCAGGTCGTCGGCCTCGTCGAGGTGGACCTCGGCCACGAACGCGACCAGATCTCGACCAAGGAGAACCCGGGGTTCGCGACGCTGCGCAGCAGGGTCTACCGGGGCATCCGCGGCGAGCAGCAGTCCGTGAGCGGCTCGGCAGCCAGCTGAGCCGAGGCCTTCGAGTCGGCCGCCGTGTCCACCGACTGCTGGCTGGCGTACGGCTGCCCCGCCGACGCCATGTCCGACGCGAACGCCTCGCCCGCTTCCACACCCTCGCCGACAACGCGGGCGCCTGCCTGGGGCAGCAGCCATAGGGGGGAGTGCGCTGATCAACGGCCCTGTCTCATATTCGGTGGTGACGGAGAGTCGTGAGGGTCGTTGACACTCGCGTGAAGGATGTCAACGAGCTCGTGCAGACGGTGTTTTCGGGTCTTTCCCCGCTGGTCATAGAGGATGTGGTCGACGAGGGCGAGCGGATCGTGGTGCGGGCACGGACTCCCCAGGGCACCGCGGTCTGTCCGGTGTGCGGGGCGTCGTCGGGGCGGGTGCACGGATCTCACCTGCGGACGGTGGCCGACGTGCCGGTCGACGGACGGCGGGTGGTGGTCCGTGTGCGGGTGCGGCGCTTGGTGTGTCCCACGCGCGGCTGCCGGCAGACCTTCCGCGAGCAGGTGCCCGGGGTGCTGGAGCGTTACCAGCGACGCACGGCCCGTCTGACCAGGCAAGTCAAGGCTGTGGTCAAGGAGTTAGCGGGCCGGGCTGGATCACGTTTGCTGGCGATACTCGCGGCGGGCCTGTCTCGTCACACGGCCCTGCGCGCCCTGCTGCGCATCCCGTTGCCGACCGGGCGGACGCCCCGCGTGATCGGCGTCGACGACTTCGCTCTGCGCCTCAGGATCCGGTCGCGGTTGCGTTCGGTGTCGGCGCGCAGTCCCGTTCCGGGTCGCTGGTCCGGGGTGTCGCCGGGAGCTGCGGAAGAAGTCATGCCCTCACTCTACCCAAGTGGAACAGGCGGACCACTTCTGTTGTTACGCTGGACAGCAGTGGAAACGGGAAGGCCGTTTCGCTTATCGGGAGGTGTTGTCATGCGCGCTGTCACGCTGGACTCGGTGCCCGCGGCCCCGGCCGTGACCGAGGTGGAGACTCCCCGTCCCGGGGCTGGTGAGCTGCTGGTGAAGGTGGCCGTGTCCTCGGTGAACGGCATCGACGCCGCCACCGCCGCCGGCTACACGCAGGGGATGATGGAGCACCGGTTCCCGCTGGTCCTCGGCCAGGACTTCGCGGGCACCGTCGAGGCGCTCGGTGAGGGCGTGGACGGCTTCGCCGCCGGTGACGCGGTCTTCGGTGTGGTGATGAAGCGGTTCCTGGGCGCCGGAGCGCTGGCCGAGTACGTCACCGTGCCCGCCGGACACGGCGTCGCCCCGATCCCCGCGGGCGTGACGGCGGAGGAGGCGGGCGCGCTGGGCGTGGCCGGGGCCACTGCCCTGGAGAGCCTGAACGCGGTGGCCCTGGCCGAGGGCGAGACGCTGCTGATCTCGGGAGCCTCCGGCGGGGTGGGCGCGCTGGCCGTGCAGATAGCCGCCGCCCGCGGCGTGAAGGTGATCGCGACCGCCCGTCCCGGCGCGCAGACCGACTTCGTCACCGGCCTGACCGGCACCGAGGTCCACGTGGTCGACTTCACCGGGGACCTGGAGGCCCAGGTCCGGGCGATCGCCCCGGACGGCGTGGACGCGGTGCTGCACCTGGCGGGCGACGGCGCCTGGCTCGCCGGCCTGCTGCGGCCGGGCGGCAGGCTCGCCTCCGTCACCGGCCTGACCCAGGACGACGTCAAGGGCCAGGACGTCACCGTCCACACGATCATGGGCAACCCGAACGCCCAGACCCTGACCGCCCTGGCCGGGCAGGTCTCCTCCGGCGCGCTGCGCGTGCCGGTCACCGCCACCTACCCGCTGGAGCAGGCCACGGAGGCGTTCGCCGCCTTCGGAGCCAGCACCCCGGGCAAGATCACCGTCACCTGTTCTTGACCGGTCCTCCCAACCCGCCCCCCGCACACCCCTCGAAAGAAGAGAGATCCTGATCATGCCCACCATCGCCATCGTCGGCGCCGGCCCTGGCCTGGGCCTGGCCATCGCCCGCACCTTCGGCAGCCGCGGCTTCGACGTCGCCCTGATCGCGCGCACCAAGGAGAAGCTTCAGACGCTGGTCGACCAGCTCGGCCAGGAAGGCATCACCGCCGAGGCGTTCACCGCCGACGTCCTGGACCGGCCCTCCCTCACCGCCGCCCTGGACGCCGCGAAGGCTCGCTTCGGCAGCATCGACGTACTGGAGTACTCCCCGGCCCCGCACTCCCCGGTGCCCGGCCTCACCATGGCCGCTCCCTCGGAAGTCACGGTGGACAATCTGCAGCCGCAGATCGAGTACAACTTCTACGGCGCCGTCGCCGCCGTCCGCGCGGTGCTGCCCGCCATGCGCGAGGCCGGGACAGGCACCCTGCTGTTCACGACCGGCGGCGGCTCCGTGAACCCCGTGTTGCCGACGCTCGCCAACGTCAACGCGGCCGCCGCAGCCCTGCGCAACTGGGCGATCAACCTGCACAACGAACTGGCCGGCACCGGCGTCCACGCCGCCCACGTGGCGCTCAACGTGTGGATCGGCGAGGGCGGGCCCGAGGGCGTCCCGTCGGCCACGCCCGAGCAGATCGCCCCCCTGTACTGGGACCTGCACGAAAACCGCGACCGCCCCGAGGCCATCTTCAACGCCTGACCGGCGGCCCCACGCCCTCCCCGGGAGGGGGCGCGCCCGCTCCCCTCTCAGCTGCAATGGGTAACGTCGGCACCCCGGCCGACGCCGGGATGCAGGCCGCGGCCATCATGTTCCTCGCCTCCGACACCGCGAGCAACATCAACGGCGTCGTACTGCCGGTGGACGGCGGCTGGTCCGCGGTCTGACCGCGCAGCCGTCGAACCAGTTCTGCGGTGACCACGGAGGGGTCGAACCACTCTGCGGTCTGCCCATGAGCGGTTCCGTGCCCCCGTGCCGACGCTCGGCAACGCAAACGCCGCTGCCGCGCCCTAGGTGTTCTGGGTGATCAACCTGGACATGGAGCCGGCCGGCAGCGGCGTCCACGCCGCCCACGTCGCGATCAACGTGTGGATCGACGACGGCTGCCCCGAGGGCATCCCCACCGTCACCCCCGAGTAGATCGCCCCCGCGTACTGGGACGTGTACGAGGACCGCGACCGCTCCGAAGCCGTCTTCAACGCCTGACAGGCACCCCTACCCCGCTTCGGCCCCCCACAGCCTCCGCCCCCCACCGCAAGGAGCTTCTTCCCCATGCGTGTCACCGTCTTCGGTGCGACTGGCGGCATCGGCCGCCTCGTCGTCCAGCAGCTTCTGGACGACGGCCACCACGTCACCGCCCTCACCCGCAATCCCGCCAAGCTCACCCTCACCGACCCGAACCTGACGGTCATCCCCGGCCAGCTGTCCGACCGTGCTGCCGTCCAGCAGACCGTCACCGGCGCGGACGCGGTCATGAGTGCGCTCGGCCCGTCCCTGAAGCGGTCCGCGACCGGCACCCAGCTCACCGAGGGAACGCGCACCATCGTGCAGGCCATGGAGACGGAGCAGGTGTCCCGCTTCATCGGCCTGGCCACCCCCTCCCTGGCCGACCCGCGGGACAAGCCGCACTGGAAGCACAAGGTGCTGCCCGTCATGGCCGGGCTGATGTTCCCCAACGCTCTGGCCGAGCTGAAGGGCATGACCGAGGCCGTCACCTCCTCCGGCCTCGACTACACCATCGCCCGCATCACCAACCCGACCGACAAGCCCGCCGCCGGCCGCATCTGCTCCGGCTTCCTCGGCCACGACAAGGTCGGCTCCGCCATGAGCCGCGCGGACATCGCCGCGTTCCTCGTCTCCCAGCTCACCGACACCCGCTACCAGCGGGCCATGCCCGCCATCAGCAACTGACCCACCCCGTGGTGCCGGTGCTCACCGGCCGGCACCACGCCCCCTCGTGAGGAGCCCGCCGTGGAACTCGGCATCCTGTCCCTGTCCGACCTGCAGATCGACCCCGCCACCGGCGCCCTCCACGATGCCGCCCGGCGCACCCGCGAGATCGTCTCCTACGCGATCGCCGCCGACCAGGCCGGCCTGGACGTCTTCGGCCTCGGCGAGCACCACAGCCCCGACTTCTCCGTCGCCAACCCCGCCATACCCCTGGCCGCCATCGCCCAGGCCACCACGAACATCCGCCTGACCAGCGCGGTCTCCGTCCTGTCCACCCTCGACCCCGTCCGCCTCCACCAGGACTTCGCCTCCCTGGACCACCTCAGCAACGGACGCGCCGAGATCATCGCCGGACGCAGCGCCTTCCTCGAAGCCTTCACCCTCTTCGGCATCGACCCCGCCCACTACGACGACGTCTTCGCCGAGAAACTCGACCTCCTGCTCGCCATCCGCGACCGCGAACACGTCACCTGGTCCGGCCGCCACCGCCCCGCCCTCGACCACCTCCCCGTCCCGCCCCGCCCCCAGCAGGAGAAGCTGCCGCTGTGGCTCGGGGTCGGCGGCACCCCGGCCAGCGCGGAGCGCGCAGCCCGCCTCGGCCTGCCCATGGTCCTCGGCCTCATCGGCGGCGACATCCGCCGCGCCCGTCCCCTCACCGAGCACTACCGTGCCGTCGGCCAAGCCGCGGGCCACACCGCCGAGACCCTGCGCCTCGGCCTCACCAGCCACTTCTACGTCGGCACAACCTCCCAGGGCGCCCGCAAGGATCTCTACCCGTACTACCGCGAGTACCTGCGCCCCAAGACGCCAGGCGGGCGTGGCTGGCTGGTCGGCCCCGACGAGTACCAGGCCGTCTCGGGTCCCTTCGGCGCGCTGATGACCGGCAGTCCCCAGGAGGTCATCGACAAGATCCTCACCGAACGCGAACTGCTCGGTATCGACCGCTTCATGGGACAGGTCGACTTCGGCGGCATGCCGCCCGGCATGGTCAACGACTCCATCGAACTGCTCGCCACCGAAGTCGCCCCCGCCATCCGCAAGGAACTCGCACCGCCGGCAGGACCGGCAGCATGACCAGCGCCACCGGCTTATCCATCCGTGCCCCGCCGTTCCGCTGACGCCCTCGGCCAACTGATGTCTTCCCTCAGAGATCCCCCCACTTTTCGAGGAGTAGACCGGCATGACCACCACCGATCCGTCCTACGTCGACCCGGCGCGGATCAACCCCCGCGCGGTACGTCTCGTCGAGGCGTTCAAGGACGCTCTGGCCCGCCTGCGTGACGAGGAGGGACTGACCTTCGACGACCTCAACGCGGCCACCGACCTGCTGCAGAAGATCCAGACGGCCACCGGCGCCCCCCTGGCGACGGTCGCCATGCCGCTGTACAGCGAGCTCTTCCAGGGCGGCAAGGACGGCTACACCCCCTCCGAGGACGTCGAAAGCCCGACCGTCATCCCCGGCTCCCCGCGCATCGGCAACCCCGGCACCCTGCCGATGCGGCCGGACGAGCCCGGCACCCCGCTGATCGCCTCCGGCCGCATCCTGGACGGCCACGGCCAGCCGCTCGCGGGCGCCAAGCTGGAGATCTACCACGCGGCCAACAACGGCTACTACTCCGGCCAGTACGACGACGGACAGCCCAAGTACAACCTGCGCGGGCACCTGTTCACCGACGACGACGGCCGCTACACCTTCACCACCATCACCCCCGTTCCCTACGCCGACGACCACGTCACGTCGGTCGACGGGGCGGCCGAGGCCGCCGCGGCCCTCGGCCGCAGCCTCTACCGCCCGGCCCACATCCACTACGAGGTCCACCACCCCGACCTCATCGCCCCCTGGTACGGCGAAATCTATTTCAAGGGAGACCCCGTCATCCCCGTCGACTTCGTCGGCCCGAAGCTGGCCCACCCCGCCATGCAGGCCGACACCGTCCTGCACGAGGACCCCAAGGACATCGCCGAACACGGTTTCCAGGGCCCCTACAAGACCGCCGAGTTCGACTTCGTCCTCAAGACCCGCACCAGCCCCGGCATCGCCGCCCCGAAGGGGGCGACAGCATGACCCCCGACACGCAACGGCCTGGTCGCTGGCCCGGCTGAACCACGCCTTCTTTCACCACTACGACCGCCGCGAGTACGACCCGCTGCTCGACCTGTTCGCCCCCGACGCCCTGTACGAGGTGCACGGACGCAGGCTGCGCGGCCACGCCGAGATCCTGGACGTGCTCAACGCCCGCTCCGGTCCCGAGCTGACGGTTCGCCACCTGGTGACCAGCCAGCACTTCCACACCATCGGGGACACCACCGCCCAGGGAACCGTCTCCCTGATCGCTTACGCGGGACCGACCCCCGCCGGCGAGGGCCCCGCCCGCTATCCGGCCGCGAACGCCGGCCACATCGTCGAGGTGACCGACCACTACCGGGCCGAGAACGGGCGCTGGAAGATCGCACAACGTACCGTCGACATGATCCTCACCCCTGCCACCAACTGATCACCCCACGGTGTCGTCGGCGGAAACGTCGGCGTCCTCCGCCGGCGACACCACACCCCAAACATTTTCTGCCCAGGAGGCGCCGTGACCTACGCGTACGCCCTCGAGATCACACCCTGGTTTCCGAAGCTCCCCAACGGGCCGTTCACCGACGTCCGAGCGCGGCGCGCCATAGGTGAGGAAGACAGTCACACGAAGCGCGACCGCTCCGAGGCTGTCTTCACCGCCTGACCGGTGGACCCCACAGCCTCGGCTTGTTCTTCGAGTTCCAAGGCGGTCCCGCTCGACGCCGATGTCGGGGCGTTCAGCTGTTTTGCCCATGTCGTGGCAGACGGCCGCCGATTCTTCGGGCCGAGCGGCTGTCTTGGCCCGAACCGTCGACTTCTCCGGCGAGGAGTCAGAGATCGTGCGGTGCGGGACGGGCGACACCGCGCGGTTCGAATTAAGTGCAGTTCACACATGTTTCCGGCAGCCGACGCGTTCCGTTGCAGTGCCGGCACCCGGCCGGGAGAACTCCCGTACCCAGGTCAGGGGAGGCGGGCTGGGCAGTCCGTGGGGACGGCGAGGAAGCTGCCGCGCTGGGAGAGTACGACGTTGCCGTATAGCGTGTTCACGCGCTCGTCGGAACAGTGGAACTCGCCGATGCGGCGCAAGTCGCCAGACACGACGCCGACTTCCACCGCCTCGATGGTGACGTCGGGGGAGGTGGCGATCTCGGCGTACCGGAAGCCGTGGAAGGTGAACTCCGGCTCCAGTTCGACGGTGCCGCCGGCCAAGGTGTACTGGTCGGTGGCGCGTGCACCGCGCAGAATGCTGGTCTGCAGGCGGCCGTCGTCGTCGAGGATCTCGGCGTGCCGGACGGTGACCATGCTTCCCGGTGGGCCGTGGGCACGGAGCCGGAGCCAGCCGGTGATTCTCGCCCGCGTCGACGGCGATCGTGCTGTCGGGCAGTGTCCGTCGCTCGGGCCGGATGACCTGGACGACCCGTACGGGCGGGTGGGCCCGCTGGGCCAGCCCGGCGGGCAGGGAGAGCGCGGTGGTCTGCTCCCAGTCGCGGTCGTCGAAGCCCGGCCGGTGCCAGCCGTGCGGTTCGCGGCGGAGGTCGCGTTCGAAGCCGTCGTACAGGTTCGCCGCCAGCAGGTCGCCGTAACCGCCCCGCCAGTGGTCGTCGGTGGCAACCGTGACGGTGGTGCCGTCGGCCAGGGTGAATTCGAGCTGGGCGAGCAGTGCCGCTGTGTCGCCGTAGACGTTGCGGTTCTTGCGCCAGGTGAGATGGCCGCGGTACCAGCCGTCGCCGACCGCGGCGCAGAGGGCGTTGCGGCCAGGGACGAGCAGGCCGGTGACGTCGTAGGTGGCCCAGAGCAGCCGATGGGGTAGCTGGTCCAGGCCGGTTCCAGCACCTCGTCAGAGACGGGCCGGCCGTTGATGCGACGGCGCGACCCAGGGAGCCGACCCGACCAGAAGCACGTCCACTCCGTCATACGCAGGTCCCTTCACCCACGCAGTGAGCCTGCGGCCTGTGCCGGTACTGATAGGCCCGGCCTATACGGGGCATCGATTTTTGGTCGTGGACCCCTGACGTGTGGGCCGGTTCACTGTGGCCCAAGCTGGCGCGTGCCGATCGGGCTCGGTGTCGCGCGATCAGGGAGGTTGCAATGACGCAAACCCGGGACAACGAGCGAGCCGCACAGGCCGCGCGCATCGCGGCGAAGCCGTGGTACCGGCAGTTGTACGTCCAGGTTCTGGTGGCGATTTTGATCGGCATCGTGCTGGGCTGGCGGTGGCCGGATCTCGCCACCGACATGGAGCCGCTCGGCACGACGTTCATCACCGCGATGAAGATGCTGATCGGCCCGATCGTGTTCCTGACCATCATCGGCGGCATAGCGGGCGTCGCCGAGGGTCGGGCTCACCGGGATCAAGGCGTTGACGTACTTCCAGGTCGGCACGATCCTCGCCATGGCGGCGGGCCTGGTGGCGATCAACATCTTCCGGCTCGGCGACGGCGTGCACGCCGACCCGTCGACGCTGGACACCTCCGGCGACGCGGGCGAGTACATCGAGAAGGGCGAGCACCAGCAGTGGTGGGAGTTCCTCACCCACATCGTGCCGAACAGTTTCTTCGGCCCGTTCGTCGAGGGTGACATCCTCCAGGTGATCTTCCTGGCGGTGATCTTCGGCATCGCGTTGAAGGCGGTGGGGAAGGCGGGCGAGCCGGTCATCGCGGGTGTGCACCGGCTGACCGAGGTCGTCTTCAAGGTGCTGTCGTACATCATGAAGGTCGCGCCGCTGGGTGCCTTCGGCGCGATGGCGTACGCGATCGGGAAGTTCGGCCTGTCCACACTGACCAGCCTGGGTTCGCTGATCCTGCTCTTCTACGTCACCTCCGCCCTGTTCGTCGTGGTGGTGCTCGGCGGTGTGCTGGCCGCGTACGTGAAGCTGAACATCTTCCAGCTCTTCCGCTACTTCAAGGAGGAGTACCTGCTGGTCCTGGGCACGTCCACCGCCGAGCCCGCGCTGCCCGGGCTGATGCGCAAGCTCCAGCACATGGGGGTCGAGAGGTCCACGGTCGGCCTGGTCGTGCCGACGGGCTACAGCTTCAACCTCGACGGCGCGGCGATCTACCTCTCCCTCGCCACGCTCTACATCGCCCAGGCCACCGACACCCCGTTGTCCGCCACCCAGCAACTCGGGCTGCTCGCCGTCATGCTGCTGACCTCCAAGGGCGCCGCGGGTGTCGCGGGCGGCGGTTTCATCGCGCTCACCGCGACCCTGTCGACGGTCGGTACCGTTCCCGCCGCCGGCATCATGCTCGTCTTCGGTATCGACAAGTTCATGTCCGAGTGCCGGGCCATGGTGAACTTCTCCGGCAACGCCGTCGCCACCCTCTTCATCGCCCGGTGGGAGAACACCCTGGATCTGGCGCGGGCACGCGAGGTGCTGGCGGGCAGGGCGGTGGAACCGCAGGCGGCCGCCGAGACAGAAGCGGACACAGGAGCCGGAACGGAAGCGGCGAAGAGTCGGCCGGCCGTGGCTCCCAGCGCCGAGGTGGCGTCCTGATGGTGTCCGTCCTGGTCGCCCCGGACAAGTTCAAGGGCTCCCTCAGCGCCGACGAGGTCGCCCACGCACTGGAGCATGGGCTGCTGGAAGGCGCCCCGCATGCGCAGGTCCGCCGGCTCGCGCTGGCGGACGGGGGCGAGGGCAGCGTGGCCGCCGCCTGCGCGGGCCGGTTCCGTCCCGAGAAGGTCACGGTTGCCGGGCCGACCGGGCAGCCCGTCACGGCCGAGGTCGCGATGCACGGCCGTACCGTCCTCATCGAGGCAGCGGCCGTCTGCGGACTCGGCGTCCTGCCGGGCGGCCGCACGGCACCGCTCACGGCCACCAGCCGAGGCATCGGCCAAGCCGTCCGGTACGCGCTGGAGGGCGGGGCGGACACGATCGTTCTCGCCCTCGGCGGTGTTGCCACGACTGACGGTGGCGCGGGCCTGCTGCAGTCCCTCGGCGCGGTACTGGCCCGCGAGGACGGCACGCCGATCGGCCCGGGCGGCGCAGGGCTCGCCGACCTCCACACGGTCGAACTCGCCGAGGCCCGCGCCGCGCTGGCCGGGGTCGACCTCGTCCTGGCCACCGATGTCGACAACCCGCTGCTGGGACCGACAGGCACGGCCGCCGTCTACGGCCCTCAGAAGGGGGCGAGCGCGGACGACGTACGGGAACTGGACGGCGCGCTCGCCGGTTTCGTACGGCGGTTGGCGGCGGCGGGAGTCGCCGAGGCGGTACGCCATGCCGATGTCCCCGGTGCCGGGGCGGCCGGCGGGCTGGGGTACGCCGGGATGCTGCTGGGTGGGCGGGTGTGCTCGGGGGCCGACTACTTCCTCACCCTGCTCGGAGCCGACGACCTGCTGGCCGGGAGCGAGTTCGTGGTGACCGGCGAAGGCAGCCTCGACGAGCAGTCCCTGTCGGGCAAGCTGCCGGTTGCGCTCGCCCGGCGGGCCCGACGGCTGGACGTGGCGGTGCACGCGGTGGCCGGCCGCTGCACCCTGCCCGCGCACCGAACCGCCGCCCACTTCCGTTCCGTACAGGCCCTGACGGACCTGACCGACCAGGACTGCGCGCAGGACAGCGCCCTGTCTTCGCGGCTGCTCGCCGAGTGCGGGCGGACCCTCGCTGACCGCTGGATCGGACGCGGAGGAACGGAAACCGGCAGGTAGGCTCGCTCCGCCTGTTGTACCAGCACAGAGCGGGGAGGCGCCGTGGACGCCCGGCAACTGGAGTACTTCCTCGCCATCGTCGAGCACGGTGGTTTCAGCAAGGCTGCTGCTGCCCTCCACGTGGCCCAGCCGTCGCTGTCCCAGGCGATGGCGAACCTGGAGGCCGATCTCGGTGTGGCCCTCTTCCACCGGGTGGGGCGGGGCGTCGTACTGAGTGAAGCCGGTGCGGAGCTGCTGGAGCCGAGCCGGCGCGTGCTGCGGGACCTGGCCGCCGTACGGGACACCGCGGCCGCGCTCGCCGGGCTGCACGGCGGTACCGTCGAGGTCGCCACCATGCCCTCGCCCGGCATCGAACCGCTCACCACGCTCATCCACCGCTTCACCGAGCTGCATCCGTCGGTGACGGTGAGCACACAGGCCGCCTTCACCCCGGACGAGGTCATATCCCTGGTACGCAGCGGCGCCTGCGAACTGGGCCTGCTGGGCAGCGCCGCCCCCGTGCACCCGTCCGGGCTCGAGGTCCTGCACGTCGAGGACCAGCCGTTCGTGGTCGTCGCCGCGCCCGGCGGGGCGATCGAGGACGACGTCACGATCCGGCCCGAAGACCTGGCCGGCCAGAAGCTCATCGCGTCCCGCACCGGCAGCCTGATGCGCAGCATCGTGGACGACATCACCGCGGGCGGCACCGGAACGGAGATCGTGACGGTCGTCGACCACCGCACGTCGATCCTGCCGCTGGTCCTCACCGGGGTGGGAGTCGCGGTCCTGCCCTCCTCCTGGACCCGGCTGGCCCGCCGCTGCGGCGCGGTGGTCGCACCCATCGAGCCGACCGCCCACCTCCATGTGGCGATGGTCAGCCTGCCCGCGCATCTCACGCCGGCCGCGCGGACGTTCCTCGCTCTCACCAGGTCGCTGGCGCAGCGGCGGCCACAGGCCGCCTGACGCAGGACCGATCGGCCGCGCCTATACGTCGTATCGGAAGCAGGTCTTGGACGCGCCGTGACGTCGGTGTGTTGACTCGAACCCGACCGCACGACAGCGAGCCGGAGGCACCCATGACAGCCGCACCCCGCACGTTCCGCATCGCCGCCATCCCCGCCGACGGCGTGGGCAAGGAAGTCGTCGCCGCAGGACGCGCCGTACTGGACGCCCTGGCCGAGACCTCCAAGGGCTCCGACGCCGAATTCGCCTTCGCGTGGGAGGAGTTCCCCTGGGGCTGCGAGTACTACGAGCGCACCGGCAAGATGATCGACGACGACGGCCTGGAGCAGCTCAGGGACTTCGACGCGATCTATTTCGGCGCAGTCGGCTGGCCGACCGTCCCCGACCACGTCAGCCTGTGGGGCCTGCGCCTGAAGATCTGCCAGAACTTCGACCAGTGGGCCAACATCCGCCCCGTGCACTTCCTGCCCGGCGTCCAGAGCCCGCTGCGCAAGGCCGACGACACCGAGCTCGACTGGGTCGTCGTCCGCGAGAACAGCGAGGGCGAGTACGCGGGCCTCGGCGGCCGCAACCTCTCCGGACGCGGACCCGGCGGTGAAGTCGCCGTCCAGTCGGCCCTGTTCACCGAGGTGGGCTGCGAGCGGATCATGCGGTTCGCCTTCGACCTGGCTCGTACCCGGGCGCACAAGAAGGTCTCCTCCGTCACCAAGAGCAACGCCCAGCAGTACGGCATGGTCCTGTGGGACGACGTCTTCAAGCGCGTCGCCGCCGACTACCCGGACGTTGAGACCGAGAGCGTGCTCGTGGACGCGATGTCCGCCAAGTTCGTGCTGCACCCCGAGGACCTCTCGGTCGTCGTCGCCTCCAACCTCAATGCCGACATCCTCTCCGACCTCGGCAGCGCCCTGGCCGGCAGCCTTGGCCTGGCGGCGAGCGCCAACCTCAACCCCGAGCGCCGCTTCCCCAGCATGTTCGAGCCGGTCCACGGCTCCGCGCCGGACATCGCGGGCCAGGGCCTGGCCAACCCGATCGGCGCGGTCGGCAGCGCCGCGCTGATGCTGGACCACTTCGGCCTGCCCGACCAGGCGGCCCGGCTGCACAAGGCGATCGAGGCCACGACCGCCGCGGGCATCCTTACCCGCGACGTCGGTGGCACGGCCACGACGGAGGACGTGACCAAGGCCTTGATCGACGCGCTCAACGCCTGACGGTCTGAAAGCGAGCTCTGAACGTCACCGGCGCTTGCCAGGGAGGGGACACCGACTGGGCACTTGTTCTGGGTGCCCGGTCGGTATCGAGGCTGACCTCGGGGTGCGGATCAGGTCGGCTCCGGCAGGGAGCGCACGGTCGCGTCCGTACTCGCGTGTCCCACCGGGACTTCCTCTCCAGGGGCACGGGGAACCAGTCCGGTCAGTGCGGCACCGATGACGCCGGGTACGGCGAGGGCGTAGAAATTCCACTGGAGCGCCAGCCCGGCCCCGATGATGAGCCCGAGCAGCGGCGGGGCAAGCATGGAGCCGATGCGGCCGAAGCCCAGTGTCCAGCCCAACGCTGTGGCGCCCATCCGTACCGGGTAGTACTTGGAGACGTAGGCGAGGATGAACGTCTGCGTCCCCATCGCCCCGATACCCCCCAGCGCGACGGCCGCGTACAGCACCGCCGTGGGCAGCCGCAGGCTGAGCAGGATCACAGCGACGCCGGACAGCAGGTACGTCGTGACGATGATCGGCTTCGAGCCGAGCCGGTCGGCGGCCAGGGAGATGAGGAGTTGGCCGACGACAGCCCCGAGGTTGAACATGAGCAGGAAGCCGAGTGCGGAGCCGGAGGAGTAGCCGGCCCTGCGCATGATCTCCGGGAGCCAGGTGTTGTATCCGTAGATCATGAACAGGCACAGGCAGGACATGGCCAGGAAGCACAGAGTCGCCACGACGTAGTCGCGCGAGAGCAGGGCTTTCACCGGCGACATGCTGTCCGAGCCGGTTACGGTCGGCGCCTGCGTTGACGCAGGTGCTTCTTTCTCTGTGTCTTCCAGAGGGATGTTCCAGCGCCGAGCTGTCTGCTCCGCCTCGGCATGCCTGCCCTTCGCCCGGAGGAAAGCGATCGACTCGGGCAGGAACTTCAGGGCCACAGGCACGATCAGGACAAGCGGGAGGAGACCGAGTAGGAACATCGCCTGCCAGCCGAATCGGGGTATCACGAACATCCCGGTGAAAGCGGCGATGATGCCGCCCACGGGAAAGCCGCTGAAGATGATCGCGAAGACCAGGTTGCGTGCCTTGGGATGTGAGTACTCACCGCTGAGAGCGGAGGCGGTCGGCAGCACGCCGCCAAGGCCGAGGCCGGCGAGGAACCGGAAGATGCCGAACACCTCGGGGGAGGCCGCGATCGCGCACAGGCCCGTCATCACCGAGAACCAGGTCAGACAGCCGATCAGCATTCTGCGCCGGCCCAGAATGTCGGTGAGCGTGCCGACGGTCGTGGCTCCTATGAGCATCCCGATCAGAGCGAAGGAACCGATCAGACCGGCACCGGCAGGCGTCAGACCCCACCCGTGTTCGTGGAGCAAGGACGGGATGACAGCGCCGTAAATGACTACGTCGTATCCGTCGGCGACGATGGCGATTCCACAGATCGCGAGTACCAGCAAGGTCACCGGAGGCCAGGTGGCTTTGCCGCCACTTCCTCCGCGGCTCTCTTCGTGCATGACAATTCCTCTCACTGGGCTTCGTCGGTGGTATCTCTCTCGCACTTGAATGCGGCGTGCGCAGGTTCGTTGGTGGTAGTGAAGGCGATGGCCTGACTGTGTCGCCCGCGGCTCGTGTCGCACCGCTAAGTGTGCACACTATTACGGGGCTGTAAAGGGTTCAGTGCGGGAAACCTGCACCAGGTGTGCGATGTGGGCAGGGGCTGGAGATGTCGCCCCGCGGCAGCCGCTCTTACGCTGTTCTCTGCAGTTCACTCGGCCTGTATGCGGCCTGTATGCGGCCTGTATGCGGCGAATATCCTGGTCGCGTTGCGGTTCGGGAGTCCCTGGCGATGTCAGGCTACGTGCCACTCAAGGGTTCATTGTGTATGCACATTGATGGCAGGTGCCTTACGAAGCGGCGCTCGCGCCGAGGCCCCGGGAAATGCCCCGGCCGGCCAGCATGACAGCGGGGACCAGCAGATGGGTTCGGGCGTCGGCGCACACGACGGACAAGGCCGCGACCACGCGGCCTTTCGAGTCGGTGACCGGCGCCGCCACCGAATGGGCGTCTGGGCTCATCTCCTCGCGTACGACCGCGACGCCGGTCCGTCGGCAGTCCGCCAGCGTCAGACGAAGCGCGGCCGGGTCTGTAATGGTCCTGGGCGTGAAGCGGGCCAAGCCGTCCCGTACGACGTCTGTGAACAGCTCCTCGCCGGCGTGGGCCAACAGCACCTGGCCGACGGCGGATGCGTGCAGGGGAAGCCGGCCCCCGACCTGGGAAACCACCGAAACCGCGCCCGCCGCGGAGATTTTCTCGACGACGAGGGCGTCGGTACCGTCGAGGACGGCCAGCTGCACATGCTGCCGCGTGGCGGCATGGAGGTCTTCCATGACGGGCATCGCCTGGACACGCAGGGGCAGTCCTCGCGGATTGAGCGTGCCCAGCTCCCACAGGCGCAGGCCGATGACGTAGGCGCCGCTCGACAGGCGTTCCAGTGCTCCCCACGCCGTGAGTTCGCCGACCAGCCGGTGGGCGGTGGCGTGGCGGAGGCCGGTGAGGCGGCAGATCTGGGCGAGGGTCAGCTCCGGGCGTCCCTGCGTGAACGCGTCCCGGATCGCCAGGGCCCGGGAGGTGACTGTGCGACCACGGTCGCCGCTGTTGGCCGTGTCAGGTCCTTTCGCCGTGGTGGCGGGCCTTCCACCTCCGTCATTCTCCGGTCGGCAGACGGCCGTCGGACAGCAAGGTGTCCGTTCAACGGACATCGTACTGACCTCGTGGGTCTCCGCCTCGGACTCTCTGTCCCAGACCAACAGCCGAAAGGGGTCCGAGCATGCGCATGACCGAGACGTCGCAGGGCGGCGGCGGCCATGGCGCCGAGTCGCAAGCCGAGTCACAAGGCAGGTCGTTGCTGCGTTTCGACCACGAGAGCCTGCCTCAGCGTGTGTGTTTCGCCTCGGGTGAGGCGCAGGCGCTGGTACGGGCCGAGGTGGAGCGGCTCGGCGCTTCGCGGGTGATGGTGATCGCGGCAGCCGCCGAGGCCGAGCTCGCGCAGGCGGTCACCGCCGAACTGCCGGTCGTGATGCGGTGGGACGAGGTGGTGATGCACGTTCCCATCGAGGTGGCCGAGCGGGCGCGCGCCGCGGCGGCCGTCCACCAGGCGGATCTGCTGTTCAGCGTCGGTGGTGGGTCCACCACCGGCTTGGCGAAGGCGATCGCGCTGACCAGTGGACTGCCGATCGTCGCCGTTCCCACCACGTACGCGGGCTCGGAGGCCACGAGCGTGTGGGGTCTGACCGAGCAGGCACGCAAGACCACCGGCGTCGACGCACGGGTCCTGCCACGCTCCGTCGTGTACGACGCGACGCTGACGGAGTCCTTGCCGGTGCCGATGAGCGTCGCTTCGGGACTGAACGCGCTGGCCCACTGCGTCGACGCGATGTGGGGCCCCCGCGTGGACCCGATCGACCAGGCGCTGGCGGGGGAGGGGATCCGTGCGCTGGCGGCGGGCCTGCCCGCGGTGGTCGCCGACCCTTCCGGCCTTCCGGGCCGGGAGCGGACGTTGTACGGGACGTACCTGTCCGCGGTGGCGTTCTCGTCGGCGGGTTCGGGGCTCCATCACAAGGTCTGCCATGTCCTGGGCGGCATGTACGACCTGCCGCACGCCCAGACCCATGCGGTGGTGCTGCCCCATGTGCTGGCGTTCAACGCACCCGCCGCTCCGGAGGCCGAGAACCGGATCGCGGCCGCGTTCGGCGCGCCTTCGGCGATCGAGGGGCTGGAGCGGCTCCGGCGTGAGGTGGACGCGCCGAAGGCGTTGCGCGACTACGGGTTGAAGGAGACCGATGTCGACGACGCGGTGCAGGCGGTCCTGGACGTGGTGCCGGACGGCAACCCGCGTCCGGTGACGGCCGGAGACATCCAGCGCCTGCTGCGTGCGGCGTGGCGGGGTGCGGACCCGCGAACGATGGCCGACGACTCGACGACCACGACTCGATGACGAGGAGAACTCATGGCGACTGAGACGAGCGGGGCGGCCGAGCAGGTGACCCCCGAGCAACAGGCACGCGAACAGGCCCTGGTGGACAAGGTCGTGGCCTCGTTCGAGACCGCCAAGGACCCGCGGCTGAAGCAGTTGATGCAGGCCCTGACCCGGCACCTGCACGCCTTCCTGCGCGAGGTGCGCCTGACCGAGGCGGAGTGGGACGCCGCAATCGAGTTCCTCACCGCGGCCGGGCACATCACCGACGACAAGCGGCAGGAGTTCATCCTGCTGTCGGACGTGCTCGGCGCTTCCATGCAGACGATCGCGATCAACAACGAGGCGTACGCGAACGCCACCGAGGCGACGGTGCTCGGACCGTTCTTCGTCGAGGGCTCACCCGAGATCCCGCTGGGCGGAGACATGTCCTTCGGCGCCGCCGGGCAGCCGTGCTGGGTCGAGGGCACGGTCACCGACACCGACGGGAAACCGGTGCCGGGGGCCCGCATGGAGGTGTGGGAAGCCGACGACGACGGCTTCTACGACGTGCAGTACGACGACGACCGTACCGCGGCGCGGGGCCACCTGTTCAGCGACGAGATGGGCGACTACCGGTTCTGGGCGATCACCCCGACCCCGTACCCGATTCCGCACGACGGTCCGGTCGGCGCGCTCCTCGCAGCGGTGGGCCGTTCCCCGATGCGCGCCTCGCACCTGCACTTCGACGTCCGCGCCGAAGGCAAGCGAACCCTGATCACCCACATCTTCGTCCGCGGCGACGAACTCCTCACCAGCGACGCCGTGTTCGGTGTCAAGGACTCGCTCATCCACGACTTCGTGCAGCACGCCGCGGGCACACCCACTCCCGACGGCCGCGATCTCGCGGGCCAGTCCTGGGCGAGTGTCCGTTTCGACATCGTCCTCGCTCCCGCGGACATCACGGGCGCGGGTATTCCCTCGGGCGACAGGAGCCGGTGAACGATCAGCGAGGACAACAGACGAACGCCGGGCCTGCGCGTGGCCGTGGCCGGCGGAGGAATCGGCGGCCTTGCCACCGCGGCGTTCCTGCACCGGGCCGGGATCGAGGCCACCGTGTACGAGCAGGCGCCCGCCCTCACCGAGGTCGGTGCGGGCCTCGTCGTCTCCCCGAACGCCACGCGCACGGCGCCGATCCCCTCGCCGCGGTGAAGGCAGCGGTCCCCGAGGCGTCGCTGCGGCTCGGGACGCGTCTCGCCGGCCTCCCCAGACTGGACGAGGCGGGAGTGGAGCTCACGTTCACCGATGGAACACGGGCGGTCGCCGACGTGGTCGTCGGCGCCGACGGCGTCCACACCACCGTCGGACAGTACGTGACCGAGGCGGGCGCACCGCGGTTCTCGGGCATCTGCGCCTGGCGATGCCTCGTACCGGCCGAGAGCGCACCGGAGTTCGCGCGCCATCCGGCCCAGACACTGTGGCTCGGCCCCCGACGGTCCCGCTCAGCAGGCCAGGGACGCCTCGTTCTCCAGCGTGGACCCCTTCGCCCACAACGAGTGGATCTACGGGCACGACTGGAGCGAGCAGGGCCAAACGCGATCGAACACCGACCGGCAAGCGCCAGGAACGTAAGACCCTCTGGGGGCCTCCTGTCAAGGCGGTCGTACGACGGGGCGCGTATGCGAGCTGCACCAAGACGACTGCGCGGAAGCCGGGGGCCGCGTTCCGCAGGGCTCCACATGGTCCGCTCCGGCGGCAACAAGTGACGCTTCGGAGGCGCGGATGCGCCCTGGTCAGAGGCAGTTTTGCGCCGCAGGCAGGGCGTCGCCTGACACCTGACTCCCGGCTTCTCCCCGAGGGCGCGAGATTGAAAGAAGCCGTGCGCACACCCTTGACGCGCGATCTCGGGCTGCGTAGACAATGACCGCGCGGTCATACAGTTGAGCTCGAAAGACTTCCGCCTTCGGCCAGAGGAGACTCCATGACACGAGTGGTAGGACAGAGTGGAAGCCCCTCTGCGCCGCGCAGCGCCGATGTCGCCCAACTGGCCGGCGTCTCACGCAAGACCGTGTCGAGAGTTTTCAACAACGAGCCCTACGTCTCCGACGACGTACGGCGACGCGTCATCGAAGCCGCCGAGGAACTCGGCTACCGGCTGAACAACGCGGCCCGGGCACTGGCTTCCGGACGGACACGTTCCATCGGTGTGGTCGCTCTGGGGACGGCCGGGTACGGAACCGCCTCACTGCTCGTGGCCATTGAGAAAGCCGTGCGGGACTCCGGTTACGCACTCCGAGTGGTCAACACACTGGACGGCGAACCGGACGATATCGCCGGCGCCGTGGACTCCCTCCTGGATCAGGGCGTGGACGGCATCATCGTCTCCGAGCCCATCGTCGAAGGAGAGGTGTCCGTCCGCGTCGACGTGCCCGTCCTCTTCCTCGGCGCACCACCGGCCTTCGGCGGCCCTCGAGCGGTGACCGCAGGGGTCGGCGCCGATCTTCTGGCGCGGGCCGCCACGGATCACCTGCTCGATCTGGGACACCAGACCGTCCACCACCTCGCCGGACCGCTGCGCTGGTACGCCGCCAGGGACCGTGTCGAGGGATGGCGAGCAGCACTGGCGGCACGCGACAGGCACCAACCGCCCCTCCTCGAAGGCGACTGGTCGGCCGCGTCCGGTTACGAAGCGGGCCGAAAGCTGGCCGCCGACCCCGAGGTGACCGCGGTCTTCGTCTCGGGCGACGACATGGCAATCGGCCTGATCCATGCCCTGACAGAAGCCGGTCGACGCGTGCCCGACGACGTCAGCGTCGTCGGCTTCGACGGCAACCCCGTCTTCGCCTACGTCACCCCACCCCTGACCACCGTGCGCCAGCCGTTCGACGCCGCAGCCCGAGACGGACTCAGGCTTCTCGTCCACGCCATCGAGAAGCCCGACACCCAACTGCCACCGGCGAGCGACCTACCGGTCGAACTCGTCGTCCGAGCCTCGACTGCACCCCCACCGTCCTCCCTCAGCTAGACGACGCACTTCATCATCACGTTCTCACCCATCGCCACGGTCACACGTCTGACGCAGCTACCCAACTGCGTCAGACCCTCCACGCAGGCGATCAATGACCACCCTCCGCAAGAGCAGCCGGCACATCCAGAAGAGCCATGCCACACGTCATGGGTTCGTCACTGGATCAGGGAGCGCTCGCCTCCCACATTTCCCCGAAAGGCTGAACTACCTTGCCAAGATCCCGACGTAGCTTCATCGCCGCCTCTGGCGCGGCCGCCACCGCAGCCGCCCTCGGCGCAGCGTCTCCATCGTCCGCATCGACTTCCGCCGACGGCGTGTCAACGACGTCTTCGAGCGCGGCTGACACCGATCTCATGCGGCTTCCCGACATGCCCCTGCACGACCCGTACATCCTCGCCGACAAGGAGACCCAGACCTACTACCTCTACACGGCCAACATCCGGTCGGTATCGGGCGTGTCCGGCCCCGGCACGATGGTCTACCGCAGCCAGAACCTGCGCGACTGGATGCGCCCCGTCATGGTCTTCCGGACCGCCGACCAGGAGGGACTCTGGGCGACCGACGGCGGATGGGCGCCGGAGGTGCACGAGTTCGGCGGCAAGTACTACCTGTTCGCCACCCTGCACAACCACAAAAAGCCGCTTCCAGTACCACCACCCAACCAGTGGGGCACGCCGTTTCCGATCGGGAACTACATGCGCGGGACGATCATCGCTGTTTCCGACTCGCTGCTGGGGCCCTTCACCGTCATCGACCCGTCACGCCCCACCACGCCCGAGAACCTCATGGCCCTCGACGGGACGCTCTACGTCGACGAGTCCGGGAAGCCCCACATGGTGTACGCGCACGAGTGGCTGCAGACCATCGACGGAACGATGGAAGCGATCCAGCTGGCTCCGGACCTGTCGAAGGCCGTCGGCGATCCGACCTACCTGTTCAAGGCATCGGACGCGTTCTGGCTCAGTGAGCAGATCCCCAGCGGGGTACCGCATCAGCTCCCGCCCTACGTCACCGACGGCCCGCAGCTGTACCGCAGCCCTGACAAATCCCTGATCATGCTGTGGTCGACGTACGAAAAGAACTCGGCCAACCCGGACGGCACCGTCGGCGGCTACTACGTGCAGACCTATGCCGTCTCGAAGTCCGGCGACATCAAGGGGCCGTGGAGTCAGCGCCGACCGCTGGTCCGGAACGACAGCGGTCACGGCATGCTGTTCCACACCTTCGACGGCCAGCTGATGATGGTCCTCCACCGCCCCTTCAACAACGCGCGCGGGAAGCTGTACGAGATGCAGCTTCTCGGCCACGAGCTTCGGGTGCTCCGCCAGCGTACCGATCTCGATGGCGGCGGGTGACGCCCCCTGTGTGACCGCTGGCTGTCGGTGGACGCGAACACCTGGCACCTCGCCGGCCCGCAGCGGTGGTTCGCCGCCCGGGACAGGCTCGGAGGCCGGCCCGCGGCCCTCGCGGCACGCGGCAGGCAGCAGCAGCCCGTACTCGAGGCGGCTTGGCCATCGGCCTGATCCGCGCGCCAGCGGAGGCCTTCCTGCTCGTGCTGGACGGTGTCGTTCGTGTCCTCGGCTTCGACGACAGCCCGTCTCCCCTGTGTGACTCATCGCCCAACCAAGGCGCGTCAGCCGTTCGACGCTGTGGCGCACGAGGAACTCCGGCTTCTGGCGCAGGCCATCGAGAAGCCGGACGGGAGCTGCAGTCGGCGAACGACCCGCCGGTCGAACTCGTCCTCGGTGCCTCGACCGCACCCCCGCGCCCCGGAGGACCCCCCGGGGCGCGGGCGGCGCGCGGCCTCCCGCTTACACGGCGGGGCGCACTGAGGTCCTCGGTCCGCGCACCGCGTACGCCGACCACGAGGCCCGGGCGCGGCACGAGCCGGCACCCGGACGTCTCGTCACCGCCGCGGACGTGCGGTACGACGAGTTCAGCAGCGGGCGCTGCCCGACTGGCTGGTGCCCACCGCGATCAGCGGCTGGCGCGAGCTGCCGGAGACCGTCACCGCGACGACCGGGACGGACCCCAGAGGGACACCGCGTCCATGTGATCCACAACTGGAGCCGGGAGCCGACCGGCGTCACCGCTCCGGGTCAGCTGTCCGGCGTCCTGGACGGCAGTTGCATCCCCGCAGGCACCGCGCTGGAGCTCGGCGCGTGGACGTGCGGGCTTTCATTCGTCACCGCAGATGCGCCGACGGCCCAGGACGAGGGTCGTCGGCATCCCAAAAAAGGAGAAGCTATGCACCGAAGAAAGCTGGGTAAAGCACTGGGAACCTTCATGGCAGCGTCTGCCATGCTGGCAGTACCGATGGCCAGTGCGCAGGCGTACAACCCAGCGGGCGGGATCCTGTACCAGCTCGGAAACGAGCCGTGCCTGAAAGGGCGAGGCAACTGCGCCATCTACGCGAAGTCAGCGCAGCTGCCGAGCGGGCGTCTCGTCGCGTCGTTCGAGAAGGCCACTGTCGTGGAGGAGACGGGAAGCGCCGACGGAGAGACTCTCCCGGTGTACAAGAGCGACGACTACGGATCGACGTGGCAGCCGCTGTCCGAGGTCAAGGCTCCGGCGTACCTCTCCCGCGATCCCCGCTACGCGAAGTACGTGAGCAACTGGGGGGCCCCGTACCTCTACGCGCTTCCGCAGGACGTCGGGAACCTGAAGAAGGGCACGCTGCTCCTCGCCAGCATCGTGACGGGCGACGACTACTACTACAAGGAGCACAAGGCAGCCGACCCGAACTGGACGCCGTCCAATGACGGTGACCGCAGCGACATGGCGATGGCCCTGTACTCCAGCACCGACGACGGCGTGACGTGGAAGGTCCTCAACATCATCGCCACAGGCGGCTGGCAGGGCGGCAGCGCGGGCGCGATCGGCAAGAACGTCGCGAGCGCGAACACGTACAAGCAGGTGGACCCCCTCTGGGAGCCGTACCTCATGGTCCACAACGGCCAGCTTGTCTGCTACTACTCGGATGAGAACGACTACCTCGGCTTCGACCCGGTCACCGGCGTGCCGATACTGGACCCCGAGAACGACACCGCCCCGGATTCGCACGGCCAGATCCTCGTCCACAAGACCTGGAACGGCCGCAGCCCGAAGTGGAGCGAGCCCGTCGTCGACGTCGCGGGCCTGACCCAGGACATGGGAGGCGGCAAGACGCAGATCGGAGGCGGCCGGCCGGGCATGACGAACGTCGTCCGGACGACGGACGGCAAGTGGCTCCTCCCTTACGAGTACTGGGGTGGCGGGGTCAACGTCAGGTACGTCATCGCCGACGACCCGCTGAAGTTCTACGAGGGCTCCGCGGGCCCCATCACCTCACTGCCGGTCGCCGCCGGCTCCCGCCCCGTTTCTCCCGGCGGCAGCCCGGTCATCATCAAGCTTCCCGACGGGCGCCTGGTGTACAACGCCGCTTGGAGCGGCAACGTCTGGGTCAACGAGAGCGGACGCAGCGACGGCGTGTGGAAGGAGTACCAGACGCCCCTGGGAGCCGGCTACACCCGCAACCTGCAGTACGTCGAGGGAACTGGCCGCATCTCGATCCTCCGGCACCAGGGCACATCGCAGATCGCTTACTCCGAGGTCGATCTCGGCCACTCGGAGGGCGCCTACTACCAGCTGGTGAACCGCAAGACCGGCCAGGTGATCGGCACCGGAGGCAAGACCAACGACGCGAACATCGGTAACGGAGACGTTCCTGACGTCCGTCTGGAGGACGCCGGCTCGGCGGCGAACAAGGACACCCAGTACTGGCATGTGGTGACCAAGCCGAAGGGCGGCGTGACTCTGCTGAACAAGTCGGGCGGCCGCGCGGCATCCATCTGGACAGGGAACGCGACGCCCGGCCAGAGGATCGGCCAGTGGGTCGACTTCGGCGCCGCAGGCAGCTGGAACGTCATCAAGACCGACGGCGGGTACTACAAGTTCCAGGCGATCAAGAACACCAACGTGTACTTGACCGGTGCGTCCCAAGGAGCGCCGCTGACCTTGCAGAATGCCGTCGAGGACGGCTCGCAGGAGTGGCGGCTCGTCCAGCAGGCTCCGACCTCCGAGAACCTGACGCGGGACAAGCGGTCGAGTCATCTGGTCGCGGGTAACCCGGCCGGGGAGCGGGCAACCGTCTCGCTCGACGCTGCGGCGTCAGATCCTGCCGGGACCGCCTTGCACGCGAACGCGACGGGCCACGCCTACGTGTTCGCAGCCGACGGGAGGGTCACAGATCTCGGTCTCGTCTCCTTCGACGAGGCCCAGAAGGGCAGCGTGACGCTTCCGGAGACGTTCGCGGTCGGGACGAGATTCAAGATCGCTGTGGTCTTCGACGACACACCGCTGATGTGGGATTCGGCTACCGTTCGGGCTACTGCCACGGAACGTTGATCTCAGGTGGGGTGAGCCGACGAGTCGGCTCACCCCACCTGAGCCGGTCGGCTACCGCCATCTCGGCTATCTCCAGACCAAGGCGCCGGGGCGGCGGGACCCGCAGCTGTGGTGGAGCCCCGGCGGGACAGCCCGTGGGGACGACTGTTCCGCATCGTCACCAAGGCTGTCCCACAGGGGACCGGCCGGGGGCCGGGTGCCGTTACGAGTCCCAGTCCTCGGGGCCCAGGGTGAGTGCCACGCGCCCGAGGCTGTTGTCGTCCTCCATGTAGCGGTGAGCGTCGGCGGCGCGGGCGATGGGGAACGTGCGGTCGACGACAGCACGGAATCCGTGCTCCACCTGCGTCCACAGTTCCTTCACCGCGGCCGGGTTGCCGGTGCGTACCCCGATGATGCGGTGGCAGTCGGAGTACACGCGCCGCAGATCGATGCCCACCTTGCCGCCGAGGAAGGCGCCGGAGGTGACCACGGTGCCGCCGCGGGCCAGGGAGTCGATGGTGGCGTCCCAGACGGCCGGGTCACCGAGGTTGTCGACGGCGATGTCGACACCGCGACCGCCGGTCGCCTCGCGTACTCGCTTCACGAATTCCGGTGCGTTGGTGTCGAGTACGAGGTCGGCTCCCGCGGCGGCCATGGCTGCGCGCTTTTCCGGCGAGCGGGAGGTCGAGATGATCTTCGCGCCCAGGTGCTGGGCGTAGGCGGCCGTGGTGGAGCCGAGCGCGGAGGCGGCGCCCTGGACGAGTACCCAGTGTCCGGGGCGGAGTCCTGCCTGGGTCATCTGGTTGGCGGCGACCGCGCCGACGAGTGCGAGCGAGGCGGCCATCGCGGCCGGAACGCCGTCGGGGACCTTGTGGACGTTGCGCGCCGGCACCGCGCAGTACTGCGCGTATGCGCCGGGGCGGTGGGTGCCTATCACGGTCAGACCGTCGCAGACTTCCTCGCGGCCTTCGGCGCAGTAGGTACAGGTGCCGCAGGCGACACCGGGCAGGACGGCCACGCGGTCGCCGACCTGGACGGTGTCCACGCCCTCTCCCAGTGCGGCGACGGTGCCGGCGTGGTCCGCGCCCAGGATGTGGGGCGGTTCGATGGTGGCGTAGGGGTGGTTGCCCGCGCGTGCCGTGAGGTCGAGCAGTCGGCCGATGCCGACCGCGGCGACCTGAACGAGGACCTCTCCGGGACCGGGGCGCGGTGTGTCCACCGTGGCCTGCTCCAGGACGTCGGGCGGTCCGAATCGGCGGAAGAGCATGGCTTGCATGGTTGCGGGAACCGGCAGTGCTTCGGACCAGCCGAGCTCAGAAAGCTCAGGAACGGTCGAAGTTTTGCTCATGACGCCACCACCGTGTTCTCCAGGCGTCCGATGTGCTCGATTTCGATGACTATTTCATCCCCGGCGGCCAGGAACTCCCCGCGCGGTACTCCGCAGCCGGCCGGTGTGCCGGTGAGGATGACGTCCCCGGGTTCCAGTCGGGTGATGCGGCTGGCCGCCGCGATCACCTCGGGGATCTTCACCATCATCTGTGCGGTGGAGGAGTCCTGCTTCAGCACGCCGTTGATGCTGAGTTGGATCTTCAGGTTCTGCGGGTCGGTGATCTGCCAGGCGGGCACCAGTCCGGGGCCGAGCGGGCAGAAGCCGTCCTGTCCCTTGTGGCTGACCCAGTCGTAGGTGAACGGCTCGGCGACCGGCCTGGCTGCCTTGAGCCGGTCGCGGGCCGAGATGTCGTTCGCCGCCAGGTAGCCGGCCACATGGTCCATGGCCTGCTCGGGCGCGAGGTTGCGGCCGCCACGGCCGATGACGACGGCCAGTTCGGCCTCCCAGTCGACGCGTGCACCCGGGTGGGCGGGCAGCGGCACCGGGTCGCCCGGTCCCGTCACGGTCGTCGTCGGCGGCTTGAGGAAGAAGAACGGGTCACCCAGCTCATCGGGGCGTTCGCAGCCCATCTCGGCGATGTGATCCCAGTAGTTGGCGCCCGCGCAGAGCACCTTGCCGGGATACGTCAGCGGCGGAGCGAGTCGGGCGCCCGCAACGGCGTCGGATGCTGCCGGCGTCCAGTCACGGAACATCGGCGCGAGCGACTCCCAACGGCCCAGCACCTCCATCAGTGTGAGGCCTTCTGTCCCGGGCGGTCCCTGGACCACGGTTTCGTCGGTGTACACACCGACGGCGACTTTTTCCGAGTCATCGACCCGGTACTGCACCAGCGACCATTCAAGCGGTGTCATGTTTTCCTCCGACAAGCGGCTCTCTGAAGCAGCAGAACCATAGTGCATACACATTGGTAGAGGAAGACCAGGCTTCGGGATACATAACGGTCAGTGGTGGGAGGCGGGCCTCATGGGCCGGACGTGGGTGGCGGGAGCGGCGCGGACGGCGGTGGACGGTCTGCTCGACGGCCTGCCCCGGCTGCGTACCATGGCCTCCCGCGCGGAGCGCAGTGAGCGCTATGTCCGGGCGGAGCAGGAACGGCAGCCGGACGCGTACGTGCGGCGCCGTCAGGAACACCGTGCCCTTCGCCGCGGTCGCGGCCGGGGAGCCGGGCCGGGCCGGGCGGCTGATCGCGCAGCATCTGGCCCGTACGGCGCACGAGGCCATCGAGGACCTGGCTCCCGGTCGCGTGGCCCGGTACGTCCGGGAGGCGACGGACATGATCTGCGGTCCCGGAATGGAAAAGGTTTCACCCGACACCTGGACGTCAAGCGGCGAAGGTGTACACACTTAGCTCGGGTGCCCGTGCGGGATGCGGGTTCACCAGAACCATGAGGAGTGCACATGTTGCGTGTCAGAGGTCTCCTGCACTACGGACTCCAGGTGCCGTCACTCGATACGGGCGCGGACTTCTACAGCGCGTTCGGGCTGGAGACGGCTGAGCGCGGCAACGCGGTGGTGATCCGTTGCGACGGTCGGGAGCAGGACCAGACGGTGCTGATGGAGGGGCCGGTCAAGCGGTTTCACCACGTGGCGTTCGCGGTGGAGCCGGACTCGCTGCCCGAGTGGCAGCGCCACCTGGAGGGCCTGGGCCTGAAGCTGCTGGACGCACCGGCCGAGGTGCCCGGCGGGCTGTGGTTCCGCGACCACGAGGGGAACCTGGTCAACCTCCGTGACGAGGGAATCCGTCCCTGGCGTGGATTCGGTACCACGGACGCCCAGGACGCCAACGTCGGCGACCGGGTCCGCCGGATCGACCAGGCCCGCTGGCGGAACGCGACAGAGGAGACCCGTCCCCAGCGTCTCGGACACATGCTGATCTTCAGCTCCGATGTGGCCGCCTCCGAGGCCTTCTACGGCCGCACGCTGGGGCTGCGCTTGTCGGACCGCATCATCGGCGGGCCCGTTTTCATGAACTCGGGGCCTGGCGACCACCATGTCTTCGGCTTTGTCCCCGGGGAACACCCGGGCCTGCACCACTCCAGCTGGATGGTGTCCGACATCGACCAGATCGCCAGGGGCGCGCAGACCATGGCCGCCGAGGGCTACACGAAGGGCTGGGGCCTGGGCCGCCACACCCTCGGCTCGAACCTCTTCCACTACATCCAGGACCCCTGGGGCAGCTGGATCGAGTACTCCAGCGACATGGACTGCATCACCGAGAACTGGCAGCCGAACGACTGGGACTGCCCGCCCGCCGTATGGAGCCCCGGGGAGCCGCCGGCCGACTTCATCACCAACCAGGAAGCAAAGCCCGCCTGACCGTCGTCACGTGGCCGCCGAACGGCCGCCCCCAGCCGACGCACACCCCTGCCTTCTGAACGCAAAGGAACCATCCCATGCAAGGGAGTCCGCCATGCTTCCCGCGCTGAGCTCGCTCCGCCCGCCCGGCGAGCCCGTCCGGCAGCTGACCGTGGGTGTCTTCCCCGGCGCCGGCAACGTGCATCTCTACCACGCCATCGACTCCGGGCTCTTCCAGCAGGCCGGGCTGGAGGTGAACCTCGTGCAGGTCGTCTCCTCCGACCAGCAGATGTCCGGCTGGAACGATGACGACTACGACATCATGCACACCTCTCCCGACCACCTGCTGCGTGGGCTGCTGAAGCGGGATCCGGTGGCCGTCCGGGCCGACGGCATGGGCGAACTGGCTGTTCACCGGCGTCCCGGAGCGCCGCTGCCGACGGACCGGTGGGCGGTCGACAACGCGCGGAGCGCCTTCGCGTTCGTGCTGCGCGCCGTGCTCGCCGACGTGGCCGACTGGCCGGTGACCGACGACCAGCTCGTCCCGGTGGGGGGTACCTTGCAGAGGTTCCAGGCCCTGCCGACGGACGCCGTGGACGGGACCACACTCCACCCGCCGTTCGACGTCCTCGCCGCCGAGCAGGGCTTCCCGCGCGTAGGCGGCCACCTTCAGGTCGCACCCGACCTCATCACCAACGTGGTGGTCACCCCGCGCGAGACCGCCACCGCGTGGCACACCCGCGCGTACGCCGAGGTCTGCCGTATGAGCACCGAGGAACTGCTGTCCTCCGGCGCACCGGGCATCGAGGCGGCTCTGCTGCGGCACGGTCTGCCCGAGGCCGCTGTCCGGGCCGCTGTCCCCGGCCTCCTCGGGCCCGCCGGCCTGTCGACCGCTCCCGAGGTGACCCTGCGCGGCATCGAGGCGGTGGCCGGCCTGCGCCGCCGCTTCGATCCGGACTGGCAGCCCGCCTGCCCGCTCACGTCCCTGATCTGTCCCGGTCAGGGACGCTGAAGCAAGCCGTCGCGGAGGCGGAAGTCCCGCCCGCCGGAGATCGTGGCGGTGCGGCCGAAGACGCTCGTCTCGCTGGGGCCGGTCGAGCCTCCGATGCACCTTGCCGCGAGCCGTGCCGCAGCTGGCGAGTACGCCAAGGAACTGCGTGCCCTACAGGACAGGCACGCGGCCCCGCTGACAGCCGTCCTGGAGCACTGCGCTCACGACGGCTCAATGATGCCGCTCGCGCAGTCTCCCTGGCCATCGCCTCGTCGGCGATGACCGGCATGCGCGCTGCCCCGGTGACGGGGGAGGGACCGCAGGCGAGGCCTTCGGCTCGATGGCCGAGCGGCTCAGGGCGCCGCCCCGCCACAGCTGCTTCCACCTGGAGCTGGCGCCGCCACAACGGCCCGGCCGGCTGGTCCAGCCGAGGCGGCCGAGGGCGCGACTGTGCAGTGCGCGAATGCGTGCTGGGCATGCTGGAACCCACGCGCCCGCGTTCTCGAGCGATGAAGCACAGGGACCTTGTCCGGGTCGGCGACAGGGCCCCTGCTCCTGCCTGATGACCTGGGACTGTCGCAGGGCGCCTTCGCCGTACTCGTCCTCGCCGGGGACCCGACCCGCCGACTCAGGTGAATACAGTGACATGCTGTCTGAACTTGGCCGCGAACCCGTAGGCGAGCCATCACTGTGCAGTTGGGAGGGGCTCCCGTATCGGCTGCATACACACTGGGTAGACTCCGGGCGTGAGCAGGAGCAGGAACAAGTCGTCCGGGGACCAGTGGCCGGCCGACATCGGCAGCGAGGGGCAGGCGCAGTCCGTGTCGCCGGGCGAAAGCCCCGCAGCCGCCGCGGGCGGTCGCCGCCTTGCTCTCGATGTCCACGGGCGGCTGCGGAACATGATCCTCAGCGGTGAGCTGCCTCCGGGGTCGGTGCTGCTCCAGGCCGAAATGGCCCGGAAGCTGGGCGTCAGCCGCACGCCCATGCGGGAGGCGTTCCGGCTGCTCCAGGAAGAGGGGCTCATCGACGCGCGGCCCGACCAGCGAGCCCGGGTGCGGGCGGTGGACCCCGAGGACCTGGACGCTGTCTACGGGGCTCGCATCATGCTCGAAACGCTCGCTGTCAGCATGACGGCCAGGTCGCTCACGGCTGCGGACCTCGAGCGCATGAGCGACGTCCTGAAGCGGATGCAGGAGCTGGCGGGGGACGACCGGCCGGACGAGTGGCAGGCCGCGCACAGGGAGTTCCACCGCATCGCCACCCGGGCGGTGGGGCCGCATCTGCAGCGCATGCTCGCGTCGCTCGGCGAGCACAGCGATCGTTACATCCGCCTGGCTCAGCTGGGCGTGCCCAGCTCATGGGGCCGGGCACACGCAGATCACGAAGCGCTCCTGGAGGCACTGCGCCTGAGCGACCCGGCCGAAGCGGCACGCTTGATCGCCCGCCATCTGGCGCGCACCGCTCTGAGCGTGCTCGCGGACGTCGCCCCGGAGTACGAACCCGCGGCAACTCGGACAGCGCTCGGGATCGCGGGCAACGGTCAGTCCTGACGCCGGTCCGCCCGGCTGCTGTTGCCTCTCGCAGCGGGACTTGCCGCATGGGCGCGTACATGCCGCCCATTCGACGACGAGGGTCGAAGCCTCGTGTACGACGCGGTCGTGCCGGTCAACAGCGAGGCGACCCTGCGCCTTCCGCCCGCCTCCGCGGATTCGGTACGTGAGGGACGTACTCCGTCGGCACGGGTGGTCGGGGTGCGTTTCCTCAGCCACGCGGACGGGTGTCCTCGTGCGGGCTGCCGTCCGGCCGCTGCCGCTTGAGCGCCCGAGCGCGCTGATCAACGCTCCGGCACAGCGCAGGTGACCGGGCCGCGTACCTGGTGTGGTGCCGCGGTCCGGTCACTTCGGCAGACGGGTCAGCGTGGCTCGCGGACGACGGCGACGCCTCCCGGTGGGACGGTGACGGTACCGGTGATCGGTGTGCCGGTGAGGAGTTCGACGCCTTCGGCGGGTGCTTCGGCTCCCTTTCCGGCGTGGTCGATGAGGAACAGGTAGTCGGCCTCCGTGCCGCGGCGCCGGACGACCTCGATCCCCGCGGGCGCCTCATGTTCCGGTGTGACGCCCGCCTCGTGGCGAATGCGGTGGAGCAGGGCGGCGAGAGTGTCCTGGTCGGGGTGGGTGGCCACATACCAGGCGGTTCCGCTGCCGTGCTGGTGTCGGGTGACGGCGGGGTGGCCGGCCAGCGGGCCGTCGGCGTAGGAGGCGACGGCCCGCGCGCCGGTGAGCCGGATCCGTTCCGACCACAGGTCGGCCGTGGCGGCGGGAAGCGCGTCGCCGGTCAGGCCGGTCGTCTCTCCTGGCAGCAGGGGGAAGAGCTCGTCGGTGACCACGCCGAGGAGATCGCGGAACGCGCCGGGGTAGCCGCCCAGGTACACGTGGCAGTTGGCGTCGACCATGCCGCTGTGGAAGCCGACGGCCAGTGTGCCCCCATGTTCGGTGTACCCGGCGAGGTTCGCCGCGGCTGCCTCCGTCACCAGGTACAGCGACGGCACGAGGACTAGTTTGTAGCGTTCGAGCTCGGGGTCATCGGGGCGTATGAAGTCGACGGCGACCCCCGCCCGCCACAGAGGTGTGTACCAGTCACGCACCAGGTCCTGGTAGCGCAGCTCGCTGCTGGGCTGGGCGGGCAGTTCCAGTGCCCACCGGGCGTCCCAGTCCCACACGATCGCCACCTCCGCCGTGCTGGTGGAACCCTGCACCTCGGCCAACGCCCGCAGGTCCGCGCCCAGTTGGACGACGTCCCGCCAGGTCTGGCTCTCGGTGCCGGCATGCGGGAGCATCGCCGAGTGCCACTGCTCGGCGCCCGCCTTGGCCGCACGCCACTGGAAGAACGCGATGCCGTCGGCGCCATGGGCCACGTGCGCGAGTGCGTTGCGGCGCATTTCCCCGGGCCGCTTGGCGCGGTTGACGGGCTGCCAGTTGACGGCGCCGGTCGAGTGCTCCATGAGGAACCACGGGCCGCCCGCGAGCGAGCGCATCAGGTCGCCGTTGAGGGCGATGTCGATTTCGGCTTCCGGGTCGTCGGACATCAGGTAATGGTCGTTGGAGAGGATGTCCAACTCCGGTGCCCAGCGCCAGTAGTCGAGGGCGTCGATGGTGCGCAGGACCAGGAAGTTGGTGGTCGCGGGGGTGTCCGGAGCCGCCCGGAGCAGTACATCGCGTTCGGCGGTGCACAGGGAGAGCAGTTCGTCGGAACAGAACCGGCGCCAGTCCAGCTGGTGGGTGGGATTGGGGACGGCGCTGGTGGCGCGGGGCGGGAGGATCTGGTCCCACGAGTAGTACCACTGGCTCCAGAAGGTAGTGCCCCAGGCGTGGTTGAGGGCGTCCAGATCGTCGCCGTAACGGGCGCGCAGCCAGGTCCGGAAGGCGGCGGCGCTGGTGTCGCAGTAGCAGGCGTCGTTGTGGCAGCCGTACTCGTTGTGGATGTGCCACATGGCGACGGCCGGGTGGGCGGCGTAGCGCTCGGCGATGACTTCGGCGATGCGCAGCGCTGCTCGGCGGTAGGCGGGGCTGGACGGGCAGAACGTCTGACGGCTGCCGTACGACAGTGTGCGGCCGTCCCGGTCGACCGGCAGTGCCTCCGGGTACGCCTGGAAGAACCATGCGGGTGGGGCGGCGGTGGGGGTGGCCAGGTCGGCGGCGATGCCGTTGTCGTGGAGCAGATCGAGGATCCGGTCCATGCGGGCGAAGTCGTGTACGCCCTCGGACGGTTCGAGCAGCGCCCACGAGAAGATGCCGACGCTGACCATGGTCACCCCGGCCTCGCGCATCAGGCGCATGTCCTCGGCCCAGACCTCCTCGGGCCATTGCTCGGGGTTGTAGTCGCCTCCGAAGGCGATGCCGGGAAGACGAAGGCGGCGGGCGGTACTCACTGGTGGTGCTCCGGGAGGTGTAGGGGAGGGGTGGCGTGTGGGTGTCAGCCCTTGTTGGCGCCCAGGGTGAGGCCGCTGACGAACTGGCGCTGGAGTATGAAGTAGTGGAAGCTCTGCGACGACGCGCGGCCGAGGCAGTCCGCGTGAGCCCGTTGTGAGTGAGGGACAGACAGCTGAGGCTGGGGTGAGCTGCCGCGCCGGCTCACCCCAGGCCACGGATCAGCGTTCGGTGGCAGCGGCACGCACGGTGACCGCGTCCCACATCAGTGGTTGGATCAGCTCCATGAGGGTGGCGACACGGACGGGCTGCCGGCTCCGGTTGTGGACGACGCGGACGCGCCGCCGAACAGGACGCGGGCGGGCAGGTCCGCCATAAAGAAGCCTCCAGAAGAACGAGTGATGAGTGGCCTACTGCTTGACGCTTCCGGTGGCCAGGCCGCTCTGCCAGTACCGCTGGAGCATGAGGAAGGCCACGACGAGGGGAAGGATCGAGATCAGGGAGCCGGTCACGACGAGCGCGAGCATGTCGCTGCTGGCGCCCGCCCCGCCGTTCTGCGCCTGGGCGGCCCAGGACGAGAGGCCGACGGTGATCGGGTACAGGTCCGGGTCGTTGAGCATGATCAGCGGCAGGAAGTAGTTGTTCCAGGTCGCCACGAGCGTGAACAGCAGGACCGTCACCAGACCGGGGGCCAGCAGCCTGAGCACGATCCGGAAGAAGATCCGGGCCTCCCCTGCCCCGTCGATGCGGGCGGCCTCGAGGAGGCTGTCCGGGACCGCGTCGGCCGCGTAGACACGCATGAGGTAGAGGCCGAAGGGGTTGACGAGGGAGGGCAGGATGATCGCCCACGGGGTGTTGACCAGACCGACCTTGGCGAACAGGAGGTAGGTCGGGATCGCCAGGGCGGTGGCCGGGACCATGATGGCGCCGAGTACGAGGTTGAAGGCGGCCCGGTCGCCGCGGAAGCGGAACTTGGCGAAGCCGTAGCCGGCGGCGGCCGCGATCATCGCGGCGCCGACTGCGCTGACGACGGCGTACAGCGTCGTGTTGAGCAGCCAGTGCACGAAGACCCCGTCGTCCTGGGTGAAGGTCTCCTTGATGTTCGTCAGCAGCTGCGGGGCGTGGGAGAACCACAGGCCGAAGCTGTTGAACAGGTCCTGGGTGCTCTTGGTCGAGGCGACCAGCAGCCAGAACAGCGGGAGGAGGAAGTAGGCCAGGGCCGCCAGCATGGCGATCGTCAGCGGGGTGCTGCGGCGGGGGGATGCGGACCGGCGCCGTTTCGGTGCGGTGGGGGCCGGGCCGGCCGGCGCGACCGTGGCCTTCTGCATGGTTGTCGTCACTTTTCCCCCCTTCGGTTCGCGGTGAGCAGCACGGCGTAGGAGGCAATGACGATCACCAGGCCGAGGAGGAAGGACACCGTGGCCGCGTAGTTGACCTGCTGGCCGGTGAAGGCGAGGGAGTAGGCGTAGAGGTTGGCGGTGTAGGAGCTGCTGATGACGTCCGGGGCGATCTTCATCAGCAGGCTCGGTTCGTTGAACAGCTGGAAGCTGCCGATCACGGAGAACAGCAGGGTGAGCAGGAGTGCCGGACGGAGTGCGGGCAGCTTGACGGACCAGGCGGTCCGCCAGGCCCCGGCGCCGTCCATCGCGGCCGCCTCGTACAGCTCCTGGGGGATGGTGCGCAGGGCGGCGTAAAGGATGATCATGTTGTAGCCGACGAACTCCCAGGTGACGATGTTCGCCAGGCTGCCGAGCATCCAGCTCTCGCTGAGGAAGGCCGGGGCTGGTAGGTCCAGATTCCGGCTCAGCTGGGCGAACGGGCCGAAGTCAGGGCCGTACAGGTAGCCCCACATGAGCGCGGCGACCACGCTCGGGACGGCGTACGGCACGAAGATGCCCAGACGGATCACGCGCGCCAGCCGCAGCAGGCCGCTGTCCAGGGCGAGTGCGAAGAGCAGGGCCAGGAGCAGCATCAGCGGCACCTGGATCACGAAGAACAGGGCCACGCGTCCGACGCCGTGGAGGAGTTGTGGGTCCTTGAGGGCGGTGACGTAGTTGTCCAGGCCGACGAAGACCGTGCCGCCGATGAGCTGTTCCTGGAAGAGGCTGAGGTAGGCGGCGTAGCCGAGCGGGGCGAGGAACAGTAGGAGGAAGAGGATCAGGAACGGGGCTACGAACAGGGGTCCTGCCGAGCCGGACCGGCGCCGCGGCGCCGGTCGAGCTCGGCGCGGCTTCCTGGCGTAGGCCGCGGTCGTGGCGGCCATCAGGCCCCCTTGACCGTGAAGCCCTGCTTCTTGGCGTACGCCGTGAGCCGGGACTGCCACGTGCCGAGTGCGGCGACGGTGTCGGACTTGTCGGCGAGGGACTTGCCGACGGTCTCGGTCCAGTCGGTCGCCGCCTGGTCGAGGAACGGCGGCCACTGGAACGAGGTCGAGACCGTGTCGCTGATGTCGGCGAAGATCTGGTTGACTTTCTGGCCGCCGTAGAACTCGGACGCGCTGCCGGTGACACTCGGGTCCGCGAGCAGGGCCTTGGTCGCCGGGAAGAAGAACTGCTTGGTGGCGAACATCTTGGCGCTGGCCGGGTCGCTGTTGAGGAACTGGGCGAACTGTGCTGCCGCGATCTTGTTCTTGGTGGCCGCGGTGACCGCGGTCGCGGAGCCGCCCCAGTTGCCCGAGACCGGCTTGGCGGCATCCCACTGCGGGAGCGGCGCCGCCCGCCATTTGCCCGAGGTGGACTTGGCCGAGCCGGACAGGAAGGACGGGCCCCAGGCCGCGGTGAGCCAGGTGGCGTACTTGCCCTTGTTGAATCCGGCGTACCAGGGGTCGGCGAAGTCCGGGTCGGTGCTGATGACGCCTTCCTTCGCGAGCCCGCCCCAGTACTCGGCAAGCTTCTTGGAGACCGCGTCGTCGACGCTGATGGAGAGATCGCTCTTGCCCGAGGTCGCATACGGCTTGGCGCCCGCCTGCCACAGCAGGCCGTGCCAGGCGGCGGGTTCGTTCGCCGCGAGGTTGGTCAGATAGACGTCCGGGTCGGCCTTGTGGAGCTTGCGTGCGGCAGTCGCGAACTCGTCCCAGGTCTCGGGCACTTGGATGCCGTGCTTGTCGAAGATGTCCTTGCGGTAGAGCATCCCCATGGGGCCGGTGTCCTGGGGGATCGCCCAGATTTCGCCGCCGGGTCCGCTGACCTGTCCCCACGTCCAGTCGACGAACTGGTCCTTCAGCGCCGTGGCGCCGTACGGGGCGAGGTTCAGCAGGCTGCCCGTGATGGTGAAGGTGGGGATCGCCTGGTACTCGATCTGCACCATGTCCGGTGCGCCGGTTCCGGCCTTCAGTGCGGTGCGCAGCTTGGTGTAGTGGGCGACGCCCTGGCCGGCGTTGACGACCTTGACCTTGATCGCGGGGTACTTCTTCTCGAAGAGCGCGATCTCCTGCTGGATGTCCGGGACCCAGGTCCAGAACGTCAGCTCGGTGGGCGTCTTCATCGCCTTGTCGATGTCGGCCTGGCTGACCGGCTCGGCGGAGGAGGAACCGCCGGAGTCGCTGTCGCCGCTGCACGCGGTGAGTGCGGCGCCGAGGGACACCGCGCCGGTCGCGGCGAGGAACCGCCGACGGCTCATGGAGGACGTGGGAACAAAGGATCTGGGCATGGTGAACTCCCGCTGAAGGGCAGACGAATGGGCAGAGTGACGGAGCGCCTGGCGAGGGCGCTTCGCATGGGTGGGAAGGGAGAGGTGTGTGGGGGAGGGGTGACGTGGGGTGATGCGCGGACGTCGCTACCAGGGCATCGGGGTCGCCATGTTCGGGTCTGCGTCGCGCGGGGTGCGGCCGGCACGCGCGTTGCGTGCCGTACAGCTGAAGGCCACGGTCGTGGAGAGTTGTTGTGGGGCGGTGAGCGCGGGCGGCTCACCGCCCGGCCATGGGCGGGTGCCGTTCGGGCCGATGAGCGCTGATCAGCCGGTGGTGGGCGGTCCGTCCCCGGCCGGGGGTAAGCGTGCCGAGCCGCTCGAGCGGAAGGCCGTGCGTCGCCCGCGTGCCGGGGCCTTCCGGGTCGGCGGGGGTGCGGTCGAGCCGCGGACGACGAGTTCGACCGGTGGTTCGCTCGCCGGCGGCAGGTCGTTCTCCGGTTCCTCGATGGCGTGCACGAGCAGCCTGATTCCTTCCCGTGCCGCGGCGTCGAAGGGCTGACGCACGGTGGTCAGAGGAGGGGTGACGTAGGCGAAGACGGGATTGCCGTCGAAACCCACGACGCTGATGTCCTCCGGCACCCGGCGGCCGGCTTCCCGCAGGGCATGGATCAGGCCGATGGCCATTTCGTCGCCCGCTGCGAACACGGCGGTCACGGAGCTGTCCGCAGCCAGTTCGCGGCCTGCCGCGTAGCCGGAGGCGGGTGACCAGTCCCCCTCGACCACCGGGGGTTCGTGCGCGCCCCGTGCCGCCAGTGCCGCCCGCCAGCCGGCGAGACGATCCTTGGAGGCGTACCACCGCCCGGGACCGGCGAGGTGATGAACGGTCGTGTGTCCCAGATCCAGCAGGTGATCGGTGGCCGCCCGCGCTAGTGCGTGGGCGCCTACACCGACCGTCAGGGTCCGGGCAGAGATGAAGGCCGGAGGTGCACCCAGGAAGAGGACCGGCACGTCGACTTTCAGGGAGACTTCTCCTTCCACGATGGGTTCGGAGACGACAATGCCGTCAACTCCCTGTTCGAGGAGGGACGTAGCGGCGCCGGCGATGCCTTCCGAGTGGCCGTCCGCCGTGTTGACCACCCGCAGTGTGTAGCCGGCGTCCCGTGCGGCCTTCTCGATGCCCACGAGGAGCGAGGCGGTTCCGTACCCGGCCGTCCCCAGAGCGACGACACCGATGGAACGGCTCCGCCCCAAGGCCAGAGCCCTGGCCGCGTGGTTCAGCCGGTACCCGAGTTCCTCGGCGGCTTCGAGGACGCGTCGGCGGACCCCGTCGGAGACGTACGGCTCGTTGTTGAGGACCCTCGACACGGTCTTGCGCGAGACCCCGGCCACACGGGCCACGTCCTCGCTGCGCGGGGCGGACGCCCCCTCGCCCTGCCCCACCACTCGTGCCATGGGAACTCCTGTCGGCCGCATGCCTGCATCAGACGAAGTCAGCTGTATGACCGCGCGGTCAATGACCGCGCGGTCATATCTACGCAGCCGGAGAGGCACGCGTCAAGGGTCCGCACAGCGCCACTCTCCTCCTGTGGGAATCTTCCGCGCGGATCAGACCGATGACCAAGCCGCCTCGCGTACGGACGGCCGCTGCCTGCCGCGTGCCGCGAGGGCCGCGCACCGGGGGTCGAGCCTGTCCCAGGCGGCGAACCACCGCTGCGGGCCCACGAGGTAGACCAGGCCGTCCTTCTTCATCTGCTGGCACAGGGCGACCAACTGGTGCCAGGTGGTGGGGATTTCGCAGCCGTACTTCTGGAAGACGCTCTTGCGGTAGAAGACCGCCCACGGGTACGTGGTCAGCGGCACGAAGCAGGAGTTGCCCTCCTCGCCCTTGCTGAGCTTCTTCATCGCATCGGGGAAGTTGCCCTCGATCTTCTCCCGCACGTCGTCGATCGGGCTGGCGACCGCGGAGAACGTGCCGCCTCTTTTGGGTGTCGCCGCCGGACGTACCGGCTGCGCATATTGAGTCAGCCGATCTGCCGGTCGCGGCCCGCGAGAAGGCCGGCCACGAGCTGGGGCAGCATGAGCAGTGCCATGAAGACCAGTGGCGCCTTCCAGCTGCCGCTGTGCTGGTAGAGCGCTCCGACCAGGATGGGACCGGGGATGGACAGCAGGTAGCCGGTGCTCTGCGCGAAGGAGGACAGTCGGATCACCGTCGCGCTGTCCCGGCCGCGCATTCCGATCATTGTCAGGGCCAGCGGAAACGAGCAGTTGGCGATGCCGAGCAGCACGGCCCACAGCCAGGGCGCGGCACCCGGCGCGGCCCACAGCCCGGCGTATCCGGCGAGGCCGAACACTCCGATGGCGACCGCGATCCCGCTCTGGTTGCGTAGCCGTCCGGCGACCGCGGCCAGCGCGAAGGACAGCGGCACACCGAGCAGCGAGGTGACGGCGAACAGCAACCCGGCCGTCTCGGCGGACAGTCCGGCGTCGCGGAAGATCTGCGGCAGCCAGCCGATGATGACGTACGCGGCGGTGGCCTGCAGACCGAAGTAGACGGCGAGCGCCCAGGCCGTAGGGTTGCGGGTGAGCCGTACGGCGGGTGCCGGGCCCGGTGAGGCGGGGTCCGTGTCCGGCGTACCGGTGGCGGATGCGGTGCGATCGCGGGCCAGGGCGAGCCAGGGCGGTAAGGCGACGGCGGCGACCGCCGCCCAGCAGCCGAGGCCGATCCGCCAGTCGCCGCCGAACGCCCGGGCCACGGGGACGGTGACGGCCGCGGCGGTCGAGGCTCCGACGTTGAGGGCCATGGCGTACATGCCCGTCATCGCGCCGACGCGGTCGGGGAAACGCTGTTTGACCACAACCGGGAGCAGAACGTTGGCCACCGCGATCCCGGCGAGGGCAAGGGCGCTCAGCACGACGAACAGGGCGGTGCTTGCGGTGAGGGGGCGCAGCGCCAGGCCGACCGCGATCGCCGCCGTGCCGGCGGCGATGACGCCGTCGGTCCCGTACCGGCGGGCCAGCCGGGGCGCGGTGAGGCCGACCAGTGCGAAGCACACCGCCGGTACGGAGGTGAGCAGCCCGGCGACGGTGGCGCTCATGCCCAGGGAGGCGCGGGTCTCCTCCAGCACCGGGCCGAGGCTGGTGACGGCGGGCCGGAGGTTGACCGCGGCCAGCACCAGGGCGACGGCTGCGAGGCGGCGCACCCGCACAGCGGACCGGGACGCGCCCTGCTGCGGATCTTCGCGGGGCGCGCACGCCACTTCATCGTGGTCCACGGACCGATCATAGAATCATTGGATGACTCGGCGTCACGCGTTGAGCAGAGTCGCGCGGCGTCGGAGGAGGGCGAGCGGGCGCTGCCCTGGTCGATGCCGAACCAAGTGCCCATATTGGTGGTCATCCGGTATGTCACCTGATTCCGGGTGACGTTGACCGTAACGGTGGTGCAGGAACGCTCAGCGGTCGGCGGGCTGAGCGCCGCTGACGAGGGTGCGGATACGCTGCTCCAGACTGCGCTGAGGTGTCCGCGCATAGCGGCGCGGGCCGCGTCGGGGGCGTGGTCGCGCAGAGCCTGCAGCATGCGCTCGTGCTCGTCGTACAACACCTCGGGCTCGCCGAAGGACGATGGTGGGCCGCTGTCGTAGATGCGCAGCCGGGTGTTCAGCTTGGTCAGGAGCTCGGCGATGGTCGTGTTGTGCCCGGCCTGCCACAGGACCTCGTGGAAGCGGAAGTTGGCGGCGCGGACCGCCGCGTCGTCCGAGGAGGCGCGGGCGACGTCGTGCTGATGCTGGAGCCGTGCCAGGTCCAGGTCGGTACGGCGCAGTGCCGCGGCGGCTGCCGCCTCGGACTCCAGGGCGATCCAAGCCTCGTAGATCTCGACGACGTCCTCCGGGGTGCCCGCGCGCACTCGGTAGCCGCGCGGCGCCCGCTCCAGCAAGCCGTCGTGCTCGAGCAGGTTGAGCGCTTCGCGGATGGGGTCCGGGAGATGCCGTAAGTACTGCTCAGTGCCGTTTCCAGCAGTGGCGCGCCCTTGGGGCAGCGGCCGTCGAGGACCAGGGACGAGCGTACCCAGGTGCGTTCCGCTGATGGCGGGCTCCGCCCTGGGCCCGGCGGTCAGCGATAGTAGGGCTCGACCACAGCCCGTACCTCGTCGAGCAGCGCGGGGCCGTCCTGCGGCACGGGCGGTCGGCTGCTGCCCGGCCTGATGTCCAGGAGCTGTTCGTTGGACAGGGCGAACACCACTCGCCGCAGCCCTGCCCATTGGACGACGGCCTCGCACATCCCGCACGGCTGGCAGCTGGTGTACATCGTGGTGCCTGCCGCCGTCTGCGCGTCGAGTTCTCTTGCGGCCCACCTCGCCAATTTGAGTTCCGGGTGTGCAGTGATGTCGTTGTCGGTGAGGGTGGTGTTGTGCTCCTCGGCCAGGATCGTCCCGTCCGGTCCTGCCAACAGAGATCCAAAGGGCGGGTTGCCGCTCGCGTGTGCCTTGGCCGCGAGAGAGATGGCCTGTCGGAGGAGGGTGTGGTCGTCGGGTGTGGTCATGACTGCTCCATCGTGGTGCGGGGTGGGGTGCTGGGCGGGAGAAGGTGCGCGGCCACGGTGGCGAGGGCCTGCCAGGCCGCCTGCGGGTGACATGTCGCGTGGGGGTCGCCCTGGTAGGTGTCGAGGACGACGGACTTGGCGCCCAGCAGCCGCAGTTGGTCGAGGTCGTCCATGATCTGGTCGATGGTGCCCTCACCGGCGAGCCGTCCCGCTCCGTCGACCGGTTCCTTGGTGAGTCGCAGGGCGATGCGGGGAGCCAGGGCGGGCACGGGCAAGTGTTGCTCGTCCGCGTACGTCTCCAGCCTGCCTGCGGCTTCGCGCAGCCACGGCACGGTGGGGCGCAGCGGATGCCATGCGTCTCCGAGTCGTACGGCCCGGCGCAGCCCCGCGTCGCTGTTGCCGCCGACCCACACCGGGATCCGGCGGTCTCCGTATGAGGCGGTGTCCTTCCAGGCGGCCCGGATGTCCCGCAGGTGGCCGTCGGTCAGCTGTCCGCGCTGTGAGAACGGGATGTCGAGGGCGGTGAACTCCTGCCGCGCCCAGCCCACTCCCACGCCGAGGACCAGCCGGCCGCCGCTCAGCTCATTCAGATTGGCCGCCATTCGGGCGGTGAGCAGCGGGTGCCGGTAGGGAGCGATGAGGACCGTCGTGCCGAGCTGGATACGGGTGGTGAGGCCGGCCAGCCAGGACAAGGTGGTGAAGGGCTCGTAGAAGGGTGCCGGATAGCGCTCGGCGACATCCGGCGTAATGGCTATGTGGTCCGAGATCATCAGTAGGTCGAAGCCCAGGCCTTCCACGGTCTGGGCCCAGCTTCGCAACACTCCGGGGTCAGTGCCCGGGCCGAAATTGAGGACGTTCACTCCGATCTTCATAGGGCCCAACCCTAGGCAGGACGTATGGATCGCCAGAAGGGATTCCCGCCTGTTCAGAGGCGGTTCAGCCGTGGATCCGCCGGTAGAATGGGCGTATGACCGAGAGTCTCGACGTGACGGACTGGGCGATCCTGACAGAAGTCCAACGGGACGGCCGGATCCCGTTCACCGAGCTGGCACGGCGGGTGAACCTGAGCGCGTCGGCGACCAAGGAGCGGGTGCGCCGGCTCGAGGAGGCCGAGGTGATCACGGGGTACCGTGCGGAGGTGAACCCGGAGCGGACCGGTTACCCAGTGATGGCGGTGGTCCGGCTCAAGTACCCGGGGCCGGGAACCCGGCACCAGCCGCTGCGCCGGCTGCTGGAGGAGCGCCCGGAGATCCTGGAGTGCCTGCGCACCACCGGAGACGACTGCTACGTCATGAAGGTGGCGGCCACGTCGATGGCCCACCTGGAGGAGATCGTCGACGAGCTGGCCGAGTTCGGGAGCACCACCACCAACCTCGTCCTCAGCCGAACGCTCCCGTTGCGCGGCCCGGGGGTGCCTCGGGTGAACACCGTCAGGTAGGCGCTGACGTGGCGCGGACGCCACTCCATCGCCGGGGCCCGGCTTGGCGCCCAGCAGCGGCGACCGCCCCTAGCGATGACCTGCCGCAACGCAGTCGCTCGGAGGGGGGCCAAGCCGGCGCCGCCGACTCCGGTCGAACCGCCGGGGCTTGCGCTACCCGATCAACTGCCCGTCATCCCCTGTCACAGGGAGATGGGACCGAGGTCGGCGGCAGTCTGGGCCAGTGCGCGGAGGGTGGGGCCGTCGGCGGTGGATCGCCACGTGAGGGCCCAGTGCATGGTGGGGGCGTCGTGAAGGGGGAGGAAGACGATGCCGGGGGGACGGTTGTAGCGGGCGGCGATCTCGCCCAGCGGGTGGACACACTGTCCGGAGGCGACCAGAGAGAGAACCTCGTGGAAAGTCCGCGCGGCGGGCCCGCGCGGGATACGGCGGCCGAGCGGCGTACGCGTGGGGACCATGGTCGTGACCCAGTACTCGGGGGCGCCGGGGCCGAGGTCGACGACATGATTGTCGCCGAGGTCTTCCAGCGACGCGGTGCCGCGCTCGGCCAGCGGATGGTCTGCCGCCACGGCGAGCACGCGGCCTCCGGTCAGCACGGTCGGGCCGACCGTGAGGTCCGGTTCGGCCACTGGCAGCCACAGCACGTGCGCGTCGTGCTCTCCGGTGCGCAGCGCGGTGAACGGGTCGCTGCCGTTGATCTCGCCGAACTGGACATCGCTGCCGGGGTGGCGGGAGCGGAAGGCCTCGATGAGGGGTCGCAGTTCGTGGCCGGCATGGCCGAACACACCCAGGCGCAGGGTCTGCCCGCTCGCCGCGCCGGCCGCTTCGGCGCGGGCGAGCCCCTCCCGGAGGAGGTCGACGGCTTGCTGGAGGTCCTCGCGCAGACGCCGGCCGACCGGGGTCAGGGCGACGCGCCGGCTGGTGCGGTCGAACAGGACGACGCCCAGGCGTCGTTCCTGCTTGGCGATGGCCTGGCTGACGCGGGCCTGGGACACATGAAGCCGCTCCGCGGTGCGGCCGAAGTGCAGCTCCTCGGCCAGGGTCAGGAAGATCTCGATGTCACGCAGCTCCATGCATAACCCCCCTCATGCGCAACCCCCATCCGCGCATAACCGCCATCCATGCATAACCGCCACATTATGAATAGCCCAAGGAACCTTACATTGTTCCGCTGCCCACCCGCACCGATGCTGGATCCATCACCACCGGACAGGCGGCACACGCCTGACGCACACATGGATGGGGAGGGAAACCGATGGGCGACATGCGGGCCATCGCCGATCGCGTCGAGATAGAGGCGCTGCGAGCCGAGCTCACGGACGCGGTGATGATGCGTGACTTCGACCGCGCCGTCTCGCTGTTCACGCCCGAGGGCGCCATGAGCTGGCCGCACATCGACAAAAAGTTCGTCGGTCGCGAGGAGATCCGCGCGGGGATCGAGTGGGGCCAGTCGCTCTGGGAGTTCTTCGTGCAGAACGTCCACCCGGGCGTCATCCGGCTGGACGGCGACACCGCGGCCGGCCGGGCGTACGTCCAGGAGTTCGGACGGATGCGCGACGGCAGCTCGCACCTGAACTACGCCTTGTACCACGACCGTTACGAGCGAACCGCCGACGGCTGGAAGTTCAGCGAACGCATCTACGAGGTCCGGTACCTGGACTCCACCCCGCTCCGAGGCTCGGCGCCACAGCGCCTCAGCTGATCCGTCCCGCACGCCGTGACGGCGTGCCAAGTCGACATCTTGCGTGCGAATCCCTGAAAGCGGAGGAAAGAAACCATGGCTGAGAACATCGAGGTCGTCGTGATCGGCGGCGGTTACGCCGGGGTCATGGCGGCCAACCGGCTGACGCAGCGCGACGACGTGACCGTGACGCTGATCAACTGCCGCCCGGACTTCGTCGAGCGGATCCGGCTGCACCAGCTGGCGGGCGGAACGCACGAGGCCGTCAGCGACTACCGGAAGGTCCTGGGCGAGCGCGTCCGGCTGGTGGTCGACACCGTGACCCGGATCGACGCGACGGGGCGCCAGGTGGAGCTGGCGAGCGGCGACACGGCCGGCTACGACTACCTGATCTACGCGGTGGGCAGCGGCAGCGCCGTCCCGGACGTGCCCGGAGCTGCCGAGTTCGCCCACCCGATCGCCACGTTCGAGGAGGCGCAGCGGCTGCGGTCGGTCCTCGACGCCGCTCCCGCCGCAGCCCCTGTGACGGTGGTCGGAGCCGGTCCGACCGGCATCGAGACCGCCGCCGAACTGGCGGAGGCGGGCCGCACCGTGACCCTGGTCTGCGGCGGGCTGCTCGGGCCCTACCTGCACCCGAACGGCCGCCGCTCGGTCGCCGAGCGGCTGGCCGGCCTCGGTGTGACCGTGCTGCAGGGTCCCGACACGAAGGTCACGGAGGTGACCGGCGACACCGTGCGGCTCGGCGACGGCCGTGAGCTGCAGAGCGAGGTCACCATCTGGACCGCCGGGTTCGGCGTGCCGGACCTGGCCGCCCGCAGCGGGCTCAGCACCGACACCCTGGGCCGCCTGCTCACCGACGAGACCCTGACGAGCATCGACGACGAGCGGATCGTCGCCGCGGGGGACTCGGCGGCTCCGTCGGACATGCCGTTCAGGATGAGCTGCCAGGCCGCGGGCCCGCTGGGCGCACACGCCGCCGACACGGTGCTCAGCCGCATCACGAGCAAGCGGCCCACACCGATCGACCTGGGGTTCGCCGGCCAATGCATCAGCCTGGGGCGCCGCGCGGGCATTTTCCAGTTCGCCCACAAGGACGACACCGCCAAGCGGCTCTACCTCGGCGGCCGAACAGGCGCGAAGGTGAAGGAACTCGTGTGCAAGCACACCATCAAGCAGCTGGTGAACGAGGCACGCAAGCCCGGCTCCCACACCTGGGCCAAGGGCGAGCAGGGCCGCCGACTGCTGCGGGCCCAGCGCCGCGAGACGGCGGCCACCGCCGAACAGTCCGCCTGAACCACGCACCGGCAGCCGACGTGGGTCCCGGTACTCGGCTGTGTTCTTTGTGCGGCGCGGCGCAGGTTCAATAGCGACGAAGCTGTTGTAGTAGGCGGTTGTTCATTGCTGAAGAGAGTGACGTCGTAGCCAACTCCGTTGGCTGGTAGGTGTATCGGTACGACCTGGAGTGTGCCTGGCACTTCGGCGCTCGACTGATATGCGCCGGTGGTCAGCCGGTGAAGCACTCGGGGCCGAAACGGCCCCATGCGACGAAGGCAGCCAGGGCGAGGTAGATCAGGTCGCCGGCGATCGTGGCCTTCTCGCCACGGCGCAGACGCATGGTGACCGCGCAGGCAAACAGCAGAACAAGTCCGGTGGCGGCCAGCGGCACCAGCACCGGCGCGATGTCGAGCACCGCGGGCAGAATCAGGCCGACCGCAGCCAGCAGCTCGACGGCGCCGATGGCCTTGAGAGCGCCGGGGCTGAACTCCAGGACCCACTGCGCAGAGGAGCCCATCGCGGCCAGCTTCTCCTGCGGCACGAACATCTTGGAGCTGCCCACCAGGCAGACAGCGGCGAGCACCCCAGCGGTGATCCACAGCGCGACGTTCATCATCAACTCCCTGATCGAGGACTTCCGTACCCGAGACGAGGCAGCGACTCGGCCTGTGACATGCCCGAACCCAGACAGCGGAGAGACGTGGGTCACACCGTTCCGTGTCACAGGAGTGAGGGCCGCCTCGTCTTGGGGGTGAAGGCATCGACGAACGTGGAGGAGCACACGATGGACGCGCGATTGAACTACTTCGCCAACCCGGCCGCCGGCAAGGCCCTCAAGTACTTCATGTCGGCTGGCCGGGAGCTGAAGGAATCGCCGCTGCCGGCCACGACGCAGGAATTGGTGGCGCTGCGCGTGAGCCAGATCAACGGCTGCGCGGTCTGCATCGACATGCACACCAAGGAAGCCGCCGCGGCCGGCGAGACCCCGGTGCGGCTGAACCTGATCGCGGCCTGGCGGGAAGCGACGGTCTTCACCGCGGCCGAGCGCGCCGCACTGGAGCTGGCGGAGCAGGGAACCCGGGTCGCGGACGCGGCCACCGGGGTCAGCGACGACGTGTGGGCGCGCGCCGCCCAGCACTACGACGAGGAGCAGCTCACGGCCCTCGTGCTGCTGGTCTCGTTCATGAACACGGTGAACCGGCTGAACATCATCACCCAGCAGCCGGCCGGCGACTACCAGGTCGGCCAGTTCCACTGAACCACCACCGCACCCTGGCCCAGGTCAGGCCCGCCGGGGCCAGGACGCCGTGGTCAAGGCGGGCAGGGCGGTCGCGGCACGAGCGTTGTCTGCTCCGCCCACACATCGGATGATCTTCGAAGGATGCCTCGCCGGCGCGGGTCCGGCCGGGCACACAGACCACAAAGGGGGAGTCGGCGTGGGCAAGGTCGAGGAGTTCGAGGAGCTGCGGCCGCTGCTGTTCTCGATCGCGTACCGGATCCTGGGCAGCGTGGGCGAGGCGGAGGACGCGGTGCAGGAGACCTGGCTCCGCTACGACGCCTCGAGAACCCGGCCCGTGTCGGCCAAGGCGTTCTTGTCAGCCGCGGTGACCCGGATCGCGATCGACGTGCTGCGCTCCGCCCGGGTGCGGCGGGAGAAGTACGTCGGACCGTGGCTCCCCGAGCCGCTGCTGGACGATCCGTACGAGGACCCGGCCCGCGCGGCGGAGCTGGCCGACTCGGTGTCGATGGCGGCGCTGCTGCTCCTGGAGCGGCTCAGCCCGCTGGAGCGGTCGGTGTTCGTGCTGCGGGAGGTCTTCGCCTTCGGCTTCGACGAGATCGCCGCCGCGGTGGGGCGCTCAGAGGCGGCGTGCCGGCAGTTGCTCGTTCGGGCACGCCGCCACATGCACGAGGGGCGGCCCCGGTTCGAAGCGGACCGCCAGGAGCGGCAGGAGCTGGCGAGGCGGTTCTTCGAGGCGCTGGCGCAGGGAGACGTGGACGGACTGCAGAGTCTGCTGTCGGCCGATGTCCAGCTTGTCGGGGACGGCGGTGGCAAGGCCCCGCAGCTGGCCAGGGCCGTCGCTGGCGCCGAGAACGTGGCCAGGCTGCTCGCCACTGTCTACCCGCTGATGGCACAGGTCGACATCACGTTCGAACCGCACGAGGTCAACGGCCAGCCGGGCGCGCTCTTCCGCGATCGCGACGGCAAGATCCTCCACATCCTCGCCCTCGACGTGCTCGACGGGCAGATCCAGACCATCCGCTCGGTCATCAACCCCGACAAGCTCGGCCACCTCGGCCCGGTCGCCGACGCCTGGGCCGTCGACCAGGAAGTGAAGCAGACCCGTAGAACCCAGTGATCTCCCGACCAGCCTGATAGGGCAGGACCGGAGGTTTCAGTGCCGCATGCCGAGGGTCCTGGCGCACGGCTCGTCCGTTCTCCCGCGATTTGAACCGCGCTACGAACCGCGATCACCCACCGCGCAAGATCGATTATCGACACACCCACGAGAGGTTCAGTCATGATCCTGATCACCGGGGCCACCGGCGTCGTCGGCCGGGAAACCGTCCGCCTCCTGGTTGAGGGGGGAGCGAAAGTCGCCGCTGTCACCCGCGACCCGCACGCCGAATTCCCTGCGGGTACACAGCTCGTCGACCCCGCGAAGGTTCCCACCCTCGACGGCGTGGAGGCCATCCTGCTCAGCCCGCGAGCCGTCGGATCCGCCGCTGTCGACCTGTTGGCCCGCGCCCGCGAGACGGGCGCGGCAAGGGTGGTCGTGCTGTCCGCCGTGACCGTGCAGTACCCCGCTGGGCACGCACGCTTCCGGCAGCAGTTCCACACGGTTGAGGACATCGCCAAGGGGGGCGGCCTGGACTGGACGATCCTGCGCTGCGCCGACTTCGCCGCCAACACCCTGGCTTGGGCCGGGCAGATCCAGGCGACCGGGACCGTGCGGGGGGCATACCCCCACGCGAGGACCTCGACCGTCGACGAGCGTGACATCGCTGCGGTGGCCGCCCTCGCCCTGACCCACCCGCAGCACAGCGGTCAGACGTACCTGCTCACCGGAGAGCAGTCGCTGAGCCAGCCGGAGAAGGTCGCCGCGCTCGGCGCGGCGCTCGACCGGACACTGTCGTTCGTCGAGGCCGCACCGGACGAGATCCGCCGCGGCATGCTCGCCGCCGGCCTGCCCGACGAGGTACCCGACCGGCTGCTCGGCTCGCTGGCCGACTACGCCCGCGAAGCCGGGCCCACCACCGACACCGTGCGGCGGCTGCTGGGCCGCCCGGCACGCACGTACGCCACCTGGGCGCAAGACCACCGTGCCGCCTTCACCGCAGGAGGACCCCGATGAAACTCACGATCGTGGCCGCCACCGGCGGTATCGGACGGCACCTGGTCGAGCAGGCGGTAGCCGGCGGGCATGACGTCACCGCCGTGGCCCGCCGCCCACGTGAGCTGCCGGGCGGCGTCCGGGCGGTCGCCGTCGACCTCACCCGACCCGACATGCGGACGCTCGCCGCGGCGGTACGCGGCGCCGACGCCGTACTGTCCGCGCTCGGCCCGCGAAACCCGCGCGCGGACGCGGGCATCACCTCGCGTGGCACCCGCGCGATCGTTGCGGCGATGCAGGCCGAGCACGTCCGGCGGATCATCATCGTCAGCGCCGCACCCGTCGGACCGGTGCCGCTGCCGGGCCGGCCGACGCCACCCAGGCACGATCCCGGCGACGGCTTCTTCATGCGCTACCTGGGAGTCCCGTTGACCCGGGCAATGTTCGGCCGGCACTACGCCGACCTCGCCGTCACCGAGCAGACTCTGCGCGACAGCGGACTGCAATGGACGGTGTCGCGCCCGCCCAAACTCACCGACAAGCCCCTGACCGGCATGTACCGGACCGCGTGGAACCGCAACATCCGGGGCGGATTCTCCGTGCCACGCGCCGACGTCGCCCACCACATGCTCGCCATGGTGAACCAGCCGGACACCATCGAGCAGGTCGTCGGAATCGCGAACTGACGAATACCAGCCATGCACATGATCCGGGCTGCGGGTAAGAAAGCGGGCGACAACCCGCGACGGTCACCAACAAGGTCAAGAAGATGCGTCTGCCGTCCCGCCCGCCCCTTCGCCGCCCGGGTCACCCATCACGAAAGAACGTGATCATGACGAAGTACGCCCGTTTCGCCAGCCTCGTATTCGCGGGGCTGTTCGCCGGATACCTCACTTCAGTCCTCGTCCTGGAACTCTCGCTGCGCAGCTTCGACAGCACCGTCTACACCCAGGTCCGGCTGGTCGAACTCGACTCCCTCGACAAACTCGCCGTCGCCACACTCCTACCGGCGCTGATCGCCACAGCGGTACTGGTTTACCAGACCTACCGAACAAACACCCGATGGTTGACCGTGGCCGCACTCGCCCTCCTGGTCTTCATTTTCGGCCTCACGCTCATCGTCAACCTGCCCATCAACTCCGACCAGCTCCACTGGAACGCCCAGGCCCCGCCCACCAACTGGACCAACGTACGGGACCGCTGGCAGATCGCCCACGCTGTCCGGACGATGGCCGCGGTCCTCGCCTTCGCGGTCCTCGCCCTTGCAGCGCCGTTGCCTCATACACGTCGTTCAAGCTCGCCGAACACCTCGGCGCGGAAGGATCGGCTACGCGCATGAGGTGAGGGAGTCCCAGGACGATCTTCTCGGCTCCCCGCGCGAACGCCCAGGCCGCCACGGTGAAGGCCCGCATGACGTCTACGACCACAGCCACCGACGGAGTCTCGGCCGGCTCTGGGATGCAGGCGAACCGGAAGCGCCGGGGCACTCCGGAGTCCCCGTCGGATCCGGAACGGTTCGGTGCCCTCATGGCATGACCGCGGATCTGCGCTCGGACGGAGGAAGCAGGAGGATCTCCAGGGCGCGGGCGCAGGTGCGGGCCTGGGTGAGGAACCAGTCCCTGCGGTCCGCCGTGATGACGTCCGGTGTGGCGCGGACGGCCAGTGCGAAGCGCGCGGAGTCCGCGTGATCGAGCACGGGCACGGCCAGGGTGCGGATTCCGTACGCCGACTCGCCGTCGTTGAGGGCGTGCCCGTCGGCGCGCACCCGTTCCAACTCCTCGGCAAGGTGCGAGGGGTCGACGATGGTGCGGACCGTGAAGGCGCGCAGCGGCGGCAGCGACTCCGCACCGCCCTCCCCGGGGCGGGGCCAGGCGAGCAGCACCTTGCCGAGCGCCGTGGAGTGCAGCGGCCTGCGCAGGCCCACCTTCGGCGTGACGGACCCGCCGGCCACGATCACCGCGTGTGGACCGCTGCGCAGAGCCAAGTCGACTGTTGCGCCGGTGCGTTGGGCCAGATCTGCCAGTTCGGGCGCGACGAGGTGGAGTCCGCGCTGGTGGTAGGAGAGGCGGCCCAGTTCGGTGACGGCGGGTCCCAGCCGGTAGCGGGCGGTTCGCGCGTCCTGCTCCAGGAACCCGGCGCCGAGCAGGGTGCGGGCCAGCCGGTGCGCGGTCGACGTGGAGAGCTCGAGACGGCGCGCGAGCTCCGAGGCGCTGAGGTCCGGGGCGTTGTCGTGGAAACAGTGCAGGACGTCGAGGGCGCGCCGTACCGCCTGCGCGCCTGACGGCGGGGCCTGGGTCATGCGCGGCTCCTCCTGCACGCACCGCACCCTCCACCCCGATCTGTCGGAGGAACGCCTCACCCTGCTCGCCCAGCAGGAGTCCGCCCTGCGCGCGCACGGCGTCCTTCCCGAACCCGTCGACGTACGCGCCTGGGCCGACCCCGAGCCGCTGCGCCGTGCCCGTCTCCACCCCTCCGCCGCCCCGTCCAGAACGGACACGTAAGGACTGCCATGCGCATCCCCCGCATTACCCCGGCCCTGCTTGCCTCCGTTGCCGCGCTCGCCGCGCTCACCGGCTGCGGTACCTCGGAGGCCGACACCGGAGCCAAGAAGGCCGAGGTCACCGTCCGCATCCCGGACCCCGGCAACGCCGGAGTGCTCGCCCTCGGCAAGAAGGACGGCTCCCTGGCCAAGGCCCTGTCGAAGGTGCACGCCAAGGTCGCCTGGACCGGCAGCGCCGGTCCCTTCGCGCCCGCGGCCCAGGCCCTGAAAGCGGACCAGCTGGACATCGCCACCGCCTCCATCACCTCCGGCATCACGTCCCTCACGCAGACCCCCGGATTCAAGTTCTTCAGCGCCACCGCGCCGGACCCCGTGGGCGAGGGCATCCTCGCCAAGGACGGCTCCGGCATCGCCTCGGTGAAGGACCTGGTCGGCAGGAAGGTCGCTGTCAACCAGGGCGGCACCGGCGAGTACCTGCTGCTCAAGGCCCTCGCCAAGGAAGGGATCCCGGCGAGCAAGGTGGAGCGGGTCTACCTGCGCCCCGACCAGACCGCCGCCGTCTTCAACGCGGGCAAGGTCGATGCCTGGGCCGTCTGGGCGACGTACTCCGTGGCCGAACTCGGCACCGGCAAGGCGCACTTCATCGCCGACGGACAGGCCATAGGCTCCGACAACTACAGCCTCACTGCGGTCCGCACCGGCTTCGCGGACGAGCATCCCGAGGTCGTCAAGGCGCTCTACCAGTATCTGCACGACGGCAGCGTGAAGGAGAAGAAGGACCCGGCCGCGTACCTGAACGTCAACACGGACGCCGGACCCCAGGCGCTCAACGGCGAGGCCAAGCGCATCCAGATCGAGTTCACCGGCAAGGGCGGCACTGTCGACCCCATCAGCGACGCCGACATCAAGCGCTTCAAGGACGTCGCACGCTTCTACGCCGAGCAGAAGGTGACCCGCACCGAGGTCGACATCGCCGCCCACCTCATCGACGTCGGGAAGCTGTCGTGACGGCGACCCACGAGGAGGTGATCCATGAAGGGCCGGCCCACGACGGGCCGCCCCAAAACGAGGCGGCCCACGAGGGACTGGTCGTTCCGCGCGCGCCCGTTCGCCGGCCCCGCTCCCGGACGTACTCGCTGACGGTACGCGCCCTGGGCGACGAACTCCTCGACTCGTCGCTGCAGACCCTGCGCACCATCCCGTTCCTGTCGTTGGTCCCGCTGTTCATGGTGTGGTTCGGGATCAACGAGATCGCCAAGATCCTGCTCATCGCCGTCGCCACCACCGTCCCGATGTACGTCTCGGCCTCCAGCGGGGTGCGCAACACCGACCGCAAGCTCGTTGAGGCGATGCGCAGCTTCGGGATGGGCCGGCTCGGCATCGTGCGCGAGGTCGTCCTGCCCGGCGCCCTGCCGTCGCTGCTCGCAGGCCTCCGGCTCTCCATGACCCTCAGCGTGATCGCTCTGATCGCCGCCGAGGAGATCAACGCGACCGCCGGAATCGGCTACTTGATGGCCCAGGCGCAGAGCTACGCCCGCACCGACATCCTCGCGGTCTGCATCCTCGTCTACGGGCTGTTCGGCCTCATCGCCGACGGGATCGTGCGGCTTCTGGAACGGGTGCTGATGCCCTGGCGTACGGCGGGACAGGGGGCGGGCCGATGAGCACCGCCGTACAAGTCCGCGGCCTGCGACGGGTCTTCGGGGAGCGAGCGGTACTTGACGGGCTCGACCTCACCATCGGCAGAGGCGAGTTCGTGGCGCTGCTCGGCGCGAGCGGCAGCGGCAAGACCACACTGCTGCGGATCCTCGGCGCCCTGGACGGCTCCGACGGGGGAGAGGTCCTCGTCCCTCAGGCGCGAACCATCGTCTTCCAGGAGCCCCGGCTCGTGCCATCGAAGCGGGTACTGGCCAATGTGACCGTCGCGCTGCCGAGCGGCGAGGCGGAGCGCGGCCGGCGTGCGCTCGCCGAGGTCGGCCTGGAACGGCACGCCCGGGCCTGGCCCGCCACCCTGTCGGGCGGCGAGGCCCAGCGTGTCGCACTCGCCCGCGCCCTCGTCCGGGAGCCCCAACTCCTCCTGCTCGACGAGCCGTTCGCCGCGCTCGACGCCCTCACTCGGCTGAAGATGCAGGACCTGGTGGGCGAGCTGTGCCGGGTGCACCGCCCGGCCGTGCTCCTCGTCACGCACGATGTCGAGGAGGCCGTACGCCTCGCGGACCGCGTCTGCGTCCTGCGCGACGGCCGGCTCGTCACCGACGAACCCGTCACTGTGGACCGGCCGCGCGACCCGGGCGACCCCGCTTTCGCCGCGCTGCGGCGTCGGCTCCTGAACGACCTCGGCGTGCAGCTCGCCGAGACTGCCAACCCCGCTGAAACCGGAGTGATCTGAGTGACCATCAGGACCATCACGATTGGCGTGCACCACAGCAACCCGTCCCTTTACTACCTCTCGCGCCTCGACTACGCGGCCGAAGAACTCGCCGCCGTCGGGGAGACGGCCGACTTCCACACGTACACGAACGGCGTGCGCACCGGAGAGCTCCTCACCAAGGGAGTAATCGACTTCGGCGGCACCGGATCGACCCCGCCCGTCACAGCCCAGGCCGCCGGGCACGATATCGTGACACGCACCGTACTTCCACGCGAGGGAGCCCGGACGGGAACGCCGGTTGGCTGTCCGCCATGCGGTCCGGCCCCTGGGGTCAGCCGAAGCGCTCGATGCGGATCCGCTCCACGGGCTGGCCCAGCTCGGAGAGCAGCCGGGAGGCGTGCTCCGCGAAACCGTTGGAGCCGCAGACGTACGCCTCCCAGCCCGCAGCCGGCGGCTGCGCGAGGTACGGCTCGAGGTGGGCGGCCGAGAGGCGGCCGGGGCGCACTCCGGGTGGAGCGGTACCCGTGAAGACGGGGGTGGTCTCGTCCCCGTACTCGTCCGCGTAGATCAGGTCCTCGGGGGTGCGCGCCGAGACCAGCAGGTGTATCGGGACGGTCAGCCGGCGCAGGCGGTGGTGGCGGACCATCGACATCAGCGGTACGACGCCGGAGCCGGCGCCGAGCAGCAGCGCGGGCCGGTCGCCGGGCCAGGCGAAGAACCCGCTGAGCGGGCCGCGCACCTCGACGGTGTCGCCGGGCCGGGCGACTCGGTGGAACCATCCGGACACCTCGCCACCCTCGACATGGTCGAGGGTGAGCTCGATATGGCCGGTGTCTTCGGGCGGTGAGGCGATGGAGTAGTGGCGCTGGGCGACGTAGCCGTCGGCGGCCGTCAGGCGCAGCATCAGGTGCTGGCCGGGCAGATGACCCGCCCAGCCGGGCACGGCGAACCGGAACGTCGAGGCGCGCGGCGTCTCGCGGCGGATCTCTACGAGGCGGCCCGGCTGCCAGGTCGCCGCAGCGCGGTTGCTCACGGCGATCCGTCCCGGCACGGCGAACCGGGTCGGGGGCGTGAAGGTCTCAGTCACCGGCGTACCGCTCCTCGTTCCAGGGGTTTCCGCGTGCGTGGTAGCCGTTCTGCTCCCAGAAGCCCGGCTCGTCGTGGTCGAGGATGCGCAGGCCCGCGATCCACTTGGCGCTCTTCCAGAAGTACAGGTGCGGTACGAGGAGCCGTGCCGGACCGCCGTGTTCGGGGGCCAGCGGCTCCCCGTCGAACTCCCAGGCGATCCAGGCGCGGTCGCCCGTCAGGTCGGACAGCGGAAGGTTCGTCGTGTACCCGGTGTGTGCGTACGCGACGGCGTGCGTGGCGGTGGGGTGGGGGCGGACAAGGTCCAGGAACGTGTCCAGGGACACCCCGCCGAACCGCACCCCGAACTTCGACCAGCTGGTGACGCAGTGGATGTCGCCTTCGTACACGGACTGCGGAAGCTGGTGCGCCTCGTTCCAGGACCAGGTGCGCTCCTCGGCCACCAGGCCGTCGATGCGGAATGTCCAGTCGGCGGGCGTGAGGTGGGGGGTGACTTCGGCGGACAGTACGGGCCAGGAGTCCCCGGCGTCGTACTGGCCGGGTGGCAGCCGCGGATCGCGGTCCTCCGCGCGGGAGCGTCCGGTGAAGCCTCGGGTGACGGTCATGACAGGGCCTCCACGTCTGACAACCCCTCCAGATTCGACAACCCCTCCAGATTCGACAGGGCCTCGAGGTCGGCCAGGGCGGCGGTCTCGTCGAGGGTGGTGAGCGCGCGGTCGCGCATCAGTACCTGTCCGTCGACGACCGTGTCGCGTACGTCGGAGGACTGCGCGGCGTAGGCGAGCATCGACCACGCGTCGTGGCGGGGCGTGAGATGGGGCCGGTCGAGGCCCAGCACGATCAGGTCGGCGCGCTTGCCCGGCTCCAGGGAGCCCAGATGCGCGTCAAGGCCGAGCGCGCGGGCGCCCTCGATGGTCGCCATGCGCACGGCCTGCTCGGCGCCGACCGCCGTGGGATCGCCGCCCGCCTTGTGTACGAGTGCCGCCTGCCGCACCGCGCCCAGCAGATCGAGGGTGTTGGAGCTGACCGCGCCGTCCGTGCCGAGTCCGACGGTCACGCCCGCGCCGAGCAGCCGGGGCACGGGGGCGATGCCGCAGCCGAGCTTGAGGTTCGACACAGGGCAGTGGGCGACCGACGTGCCGGTGCGGGCCAGTGCGGCGATCTCGGGTCCCGTCAGGTCCACGGCGTGGGCGAGCAGCAGGTCGGGGCCGAGCAGGCCGAGTGAGTCCAGCAGTTCCACGGGCCGCTTGCCGTGCGCGGCCTCGACCGTGGCGACCTCGGTGGCGTTCTCCGCGGCGTGGATGTGCAGCAGCGCGCTGAAGTCCCGGGCCAGCGCGGCGATGTCCGTGAGCTGGTCGGGGGAGAGGGTGTACGTCGAGTGCGCGAAAAGGACGGGCCGGGTGCCGGGCCGTGCCGGGCGTGCTGCCAGGTCGCGGCGGGCCCACTCGAGCCGGTCGTCGTACGCGATGCCGTCGGCCGGGTCCGGTACGTCCATGAAGGTGGGGCCGGTGTGCAGCCGCCAGCCCGACTCCCGGGCGGCTCGCTCGGCCGCCTCGTGATACCAGTACATGTCCAGCGCCGAGGTCACGCCCGCTCGTACGCTCTCGGCAACGGCCACGCGCACGGCTGCTTCGACGTTCTCCGGCGACAGCAGTTCGGCCTCCCAGTGGATCACCCGTTCGAGGAAGCCCTGCAGCGTCACGTCGTCGGCGCGGCCGCGCAGCACCGTCATCGCCAGGTGTGTGTGGGTGTTGACCAGGCCGGGCAGCACCAGGCAGCCGGTCGCGTCGAGGGTGCCGGCGGCCGCGTACCGGGCGCGCAGTACCTCCGCGGGGCCGACGGCCAGGATCTCGCCGTCGCGGACGGCGACGGCCCCGTCGCGTACCAGGGTCCCGGCGTCGTCGACCGTGAGGATGTCGCCGCCGTGGACCAGGAGGTCGGCAGGGACGGTCATGCCGCGTCCTCTTCCTCCGCCAGCAGTCGCAGCGCCTCCAACGAGACGACGGCGCCGCGCTCCACGCCCCGCGCCACGACCTCGCGGTGGGGGTTGTATCCGCCGGTTGCTTCTTCGTCGACCAGTTCGTCCGCGTTCGCGCCGTCCACGACGAGCACGCCGCCTGCGACGAGCCCGCGCAGCGAGGCTGTCACGAGCAGCGCGGACAGCTCCATCTCGATCGCGGCCAGCCCCGCCCTGTCGTACGCGTTGAGGGGGAGGAGACCTGGCTGGAAGGCGGCCCGGGTCCACACGATGCCCCGGTGGCGCGGGGCACCCGCCTCGCGCGCCGCGCGCTGGAGCGCGAACACCGCCTCGGGCGCGGCCACGGCCGGGTACTCGGGCGGCAGCAGCTGCTGGGTCACCCCGTCGTCGCGTACGGCCGCCTCCGCGATCACGAGGTCACCCTCACCGATCCCGGGCTTCATCGCGCCCGCCGTGCCGAACCGCAGGACCGTGCGGACCCCCGCGTCGGCCAGCTCCTGGAAGAGCAGGATCGCGCCCGGCGCACCCACCCCGTGCGAGGCGACGGTGACCGGCAGGCCCTTCCAACTGCCGCTGAACACCCGGTATTCGCGGTGGTACGAGACCTCCTCGGCGCCGTCGAGCAGCGCGGCGACGGCCGCCGCACGCGCCGGGTCGCCGACGACCAGGGCGCGCGGGGGCAGGCCGGTGCGGGGTATGCGGGTGACGGGCAGCAGATCGTGCGTCATGAGGCGGCTCCGGAAGAACGGGTGGTACGGGCGGTACGGCCACGGCGCCGGGCCGTGGTGAGGAAGAGGGCGGCGAGCGTGACGACGTAGGGCGCGGCGTCGGTCGCCTGCTGCGGCAGGCCGAGGCCCTGGAGGCGGAAGCCCGCGGCCTCCGCGAGGCCGAACAGAAGCGCGGCGAGAAGCACGCCGAGCGGCAGGGCGCGACCGAGCATGACGGCCACGACCGCGATCCAGCCGCGCCCCGCCGTCATGTTCTCGGAGAACAACGTGACGTTGCCGAGGGCGAGCTGGGCCCCGGCGAGCCCGCACAGGACACCGGACACGAGCACCGCCGCGTACTTGTAGCGGACGGGGCTCACGCCGAGCGTCGCCGCGGCGTCCGGGGCCTCGCCGACACCCCGCAGGCGCAGACCCCAGACGTGCCGGGAGAGCAGCACGGCGGCGACCGCCACGGCGGACCACGCGAGATACGTCAGCGGCGAGAAGCCTCCGACGAGCGGGAGTCCGGCGAGGTCCGGGTCGTCGAAGGTGCCCTGCACCCCGAAGACCGTACGGAGAAGGAAGCTGGTCAGGCCCACGGCGAGGAGGTTCACGGCCACGCCCAGGACCACCGCGTCACCGCGCAGCGTCACCGCGCCCACTGCGAGGATCAGCGAGTACGCGGCGGAGGCCAGCGCGGCCGCGAGCACGCCGAGCCACGGGCTGCCGGTGAACCAGCTGGTGGACACGGCGGTGAAGCAGCCCACCAGCATCATGCCCTCTAGACCGATGTTGAAGACGCCCGCGCGCTCGCACAACGCACCGCCGAGCGCGGCCAGCAGGATCGGGGTGAGCGCGCGCAGCGCCGACATGAGGAGATCGGAGTCGAGGAACATCAGGCGAACTCCCCCTGGGCGACGGGCTCCCGGTCGGCGCTCTTCCGTCTGCGCGGGAAGCGCAGCCGGGCCGCCAGGAACACGATGACAATGGCCTGCAGCACCTGGGTCAGCTCACGCGGCACCTCCGTGGTGCGCTCCATCGCCAGCCCGCCGACCTGCAGCACGGCGAAGAAGAACGACGCGAGGACCGTGCCCAGCGGGGCGGCGGCCGCGAGCAGCGCGGCGGTCAGGCCCGTCCACGTGTAGCCGGGTGCGGTGAGCGCGCCGTCGAGGAACCGGTACGGGAAGCTCAGCACGCCGATCGCGCCGACGAGCCCGGCCAGCGCGCCGGATGTCGCCATCAGGCGCAGCGTCAGCCCCTTGCGCTCCACGCCCGCGTAGGCGGTGAAACGGGAGTTGAGGCCCGTCATGCGGATCTCGTAGCCGATGGCCGTACGGGAGTCGGTGAACCAGTACGCGGCCGCGGCGAGCACTACCAGGAGCAGCCCGACTGTCACGGTCGACGAGCCGAAGGCGGGCAGCGCCACGCCCTCGGGAAGCCGGCGCGTCTGCGGGAGGCTGGAGCCCGGCTCCTTGAGCGGATAGCGGACCAGGTAGGAGGCGAGGCTGGCTGCCGGATAGCTGAGCAGCAGGCTGCTCACCAGGAGCGGAACCCCGAAGTGGTTCTCGCACAGTGCGGCGAGTGCGGCGTACGCGGCGCCCGCAGCCATCCCGGCGAGCAGCGCGAGTACCACGGTGAGGGGCGCGGGCAGCGGCGAGTACAGCCCGGTGACGGCGGCGGCGATCCCGCCCAGCACCAACTGGCCGTCTCCGCCGAGGTTGATGAGCCCGGCGCGCAGGGGTACGGCCAGCGCGAGCGCCATGCCCAGCACGCTGGTGCCGGTGCTCAGCGTCGATCCGATCCCCTCGGTCCCGAGGGATCCGGTGATGACGGCGCCGTACGCGGCGAGCGGATCGGCGCCCGTGCCGATGAGGAACAGCGCGCCGATGACGACTCCGGCGAGGACGGAGAAGGTGACGGGGGAGCGGAGGGCCTTCAATATGTCGGCCAGGTCCGGTATGCGGGCCATGTCAGTCTCCGTCTCCGTCCTGCGCGGCGGCTTGGGGCTGCTTCGCCGTGCCACCGGCCATCGCCAGGCCGAGGGTGCGTTCGTCCGCCTCGTCCTTCGCGTACGTGACGCCGACCCGGCCCTCGTACATCACCAGGACCCGGTCGGCGAGCCCGCGGATCTCGCTGAGCTCCGCCGAGACCAGCAGGACGGCGTGGCCCGCGTCGCGGTAGGCGATGAGCTCGTCGTGGATGTTCTGGATCGCGCCGATGTCGACGCCCCGGGTGGGCTGCTCGACCAGCAGCAGCGGGGCGTCGTGGGCGAGTTCGCGTCCGATCAGCAGCTTCTGCAGGTTGCCGCCGGACAGCGCCGATGCGGGCACCTCGGGCGTGGACGCCTTGATGCCGAAGCGTTCGACGAGGCGCCGCGCATGGGCCCGTGCGGCGGTGGGCGGCAGCAGGCCGCGCCGCGAGGACAGCGCCGTACGGTGATGACCCATGGCCAGGTTGTCCGCGACGGACGCCGCGGGCGCGGTGCCCACCGCGTGCCGGTCCTCGGGGACGTACGAGAGGCCCGCGGTGCGGCGGTCGGCCGCCGAGGCGTCCGTGATGTCCCGGCCGGAGAGGGTGACGCGGCCGGAGGTGACGGGCCGCAGCCCGGCCAGTGCTTCGATCAGCTCGCTCTGGCCGTTGCCCGCGACGCCCGCGATGCCGACGATCTCGCCGGCGCGGACGGTCAGGTCGACGTCGCGTACGGCGTCGCCCGCGCTGAGCCCGGAGACATCGAGGACGACATCCCCGGGCGTGCCGGGCGCGTGCACGCGGTCCAGTTCCACGGAGCGGCCGGTCATCGCGGCCGCGATCTCGTCGGCGGTGGTCTCGGCGGTCCGCAGGCGGGCGGCGACCCGGCCGTCGCGCAGCACCGTCACGTTGTCGCTGACCTCGAGCACCTCGCGCAGCTTGTGCGTGACGAGAATCACCGTGCGCCCCTGTGCGGCAAGCGACTTGAGCACGGCGAACAGGGCGTCGGCCTCGGCGGGCGTGAGCACCGCGGTCGGTTCGTCGAGGATGAGCGTACGGGCGCCGCGGTGCAGCAGCTTGAGGATCTCCACACGCTGCCGGAGCCCGACCGGCAGGTCGCCGACCCGCGCGTCCGGGTCGACGATGAGGCCGTGCTCCTCGGCGAGCTCGCGCACGCGCCTGCGCGCGGCGGCCCGGTCCACAAGACCGAAGCGGCGCGGCTCGGCCGCGTAGACGACGTTCTCGGCGACGGTCAGCGACTCGAACAGCTTGAAGCCCTGGTGGACCATGCCGAGCCCGGCGGTCATCGCGTCCCCCGGGTCGCTGAAGGACACCTCGCGCCCGTCGATGCGTAGGGAACCGGCGTCGGGCCGCTCCATGCCGTACAGCACGGACATCAGCGTGGACTTGCCCGCGCCGTTCTCGCCCATCAGGGCGTGGATCTCACCGTGGCGGACCGTCAGGTCGACGGCGTCGTTGGCGAGGGTCCCGGGGAAGCGCTTGGTGATGCCGCGGAGTTCGACGGCCGCGGGGGCGTGGGCGGGGGCGTCCCCCGGTTCGACGGCCGACGGGCCCTCGGCGGTGGAGAGGCCTTCGCCCGGGACCTCGCCGGTCCCGGCCGACCGGTCAGCTGGCTGCCGGGTCATCGACCGTCAGCTTTCCGGACACGATCTGGTCGCGCAGCTTCTCGACCTTCTTCAGCACGTCCTTGTGCTCGGCGATGACGCACTGGGAGGTCTCGACGCCGTTCTCGAGCCCGGTGAGGCTGATGCCACCCTCCTTCAGGCCGTACGAGACGGTCGTGCCCGTCTTGCCGTCGAGGACCTGCTCGATGCCCTTCTCCACGGCGATGTCGGTCCGCTTGATGACGTTGTCGACGACCGTGCCGGGCGCCGATGGGCACTGGTTGACGTCGACGCCGTACGCGTACGCGCCCTTGGCCTTCGCGGCCTCGAAGACGCCGTAGTTGCCGGCCGCGGCCGCGGCCATGAGGTGGTCGTAACCCTTGGAGAGCAGGGAGTTCGCCTGCTCCTTGGCGCGCGCAGAGTCGTCGAACGGGGACTGACCGCCGACGAAGCGCGTCGAGGTCGACGTCTTCGGGGCCACGTGCTTGGCACCGGCCGCGAACGGGTCGCTGAAGCGCCGGAACTGGGGCGTGTCGAGCACGTCGACCGCGCCGACCTTGCCGCTCTTGCTGAGCAGCCCGGCCTCGGCACCCGCGAGATAGACGCCCTCGTGCTCACGGAACACCGCGCAGCTGACGTTCTTGTACGTCTTCGTGGTGCACGCGTCGACCATCAGGAACTGCTGCTTGGGGTTCTTCTCGGCCTGCTGCGCGACGATGTCGGCGAACTCGAAGCCGACCAGGACGACGACGTCCGGCTTCGCGTCGACGGCGGCCTGCACGTTCTGCTGCTGCGAGGCGGTGTCCGAGCTCTGGTAGACCTTCTGCGACCCGTCGTGCGCCTTCGCCGCGGACTTCAGGCCGGTGACCGCGAGCTTGAGGAACTCGTTCTGCCCGACCGGGTCGGGGGTGACCAGTGTGAAGGACTTCCCGCCGCTCGTGCCGGCGTCGTCGGCGCTGTCCTTCGCGGCGGCGTTGCAGCCGGTGGCGAGCAGGACGGTACCGGCCGCGACCGCGGCGAGCTGGAGGGAACGGGTTCTGCGAGTCATCGTCGATGGCCTTCCGGGGACGTCGGGCAGCGCACGCGTGCGGCAGCGCCGAGAGGCTGAAGGAGAGGGGGAGGTGAGGAAGAACGGCGGCGCCGAACGGACGTTCAGCGGCGACAGCCGTCGCTGGCGCACCGGCCGTGGTCGAGGAAGCGGCGCATCGTCAGCAGCACACGTCCTCCTTCGCATCGGCACTCGGGCTGTGGGTGCAGGAGAGTAACACCGGAATCCGGACACCTGCGCGACCGTCTCGAACTGTGGCTGCTCCAGGTCATGTACGGTGGCGCGCATCTCGCACCATCAGGAGTGCCCCGCTATGCCCCAGGAACTTCGCGCCGTCGACTGGACGGAATACGGTCTCGCGCTCATCGACCAGACCGTCCTTCCGCACCGCACCGAGATCCTTCAAGTCCGCGACGTGGACGCTCTGGTGGACGCCATCAAGCGGCTCGTGGTGCGCGGCGCACCGGCGATCGGCGCGGCGGGGGCGTACGGCGTGGCGCTGGCCCTGCAGCAGGGCGAGCGCGAGGGATGGGACCGGGAGCAGTTGCTCGCGGCGGTCTCCCGGATACGCGAGGCCAGGCCCACCGCCGTCAACCTCGCCGTCTGCGTCGACCGCGTCCGGCAACGGCTCGACGAAGGACTCGGCGCGGTGCTTGCGGAAGCCGCGGCCGTGCAGCGCGAGGACGTCGAGGCCAACCGTGCCATGGGGGCGTACGGCGCGGACTGGCTGCTGAAGCGGACCGCCGACCGTGCCGGGGACCGCCCGCTGCGCATCCTGACGCACTGCAACACGGGCGCGCTGGCCACCGCGGGCTGGGGCACGGCGCTCGGCGTCATCCGCGAACTGCACCAGCGCGGGCGGATCGAGGCGGTGTACGCCGACGAGACCCGGCCGCTGCTGCAGGGCGCCCGGCTCACCGCCTGGGAGCTCGCGCAGGAGGGCATCCCCCACTACGTCCAGGCGGACGGTGCCGCCGCGGGCACGATCCTGCGCGGCGAGGTGGACGCGGCGATCGTCGGAGCGGACCGGATCGCCGCCAACGGGGACACGGCGAACAAGGTCGGCACCGTGGGTGTCGCCCTGGCCTGCGCCGACGCCGGGATACCTTTCATGGTCGCGGCGCCCACCACGACCGTCGACCTGTCGACGGAGCGTGGCGAGGCCATCCACATCGAACTGCGCGGCGAGGACGAGATACTTCAGTGGGCCGGCGTCCGCACCGCACCCGCCGAGTCGCGGGGCCACAACCCGGCCTTCGACGTCACGCCGGGCCGTCTGGTGACGGCCCTCGTCACGGAGCGCGGCGTCCTGGAGGTGGCGGCGGGTGAGCTGCCGGTGCAGCACCTGGCCTGACGCACGCCGAAGGGCGCCGCCGCTCCTCAGGAGCGACGGCGCCCTTCGCTGTGCCGGTCAGCGCCCCGCCAACTCCAGCTCCAGCAGCCATTCGACCACTTCGGTGTGGTGTCGCGCCTGACGCGGATCAGCGCCCCAGACGTACAGGCCGTGGCCCGCCACGACGACCGCGGGCATACGCGGGTCGCGCGCCGCCTCCAGGCGGTCGCCCAGCTCTCTCATGTCCTGGCTGTTGGCGATGACCGGAAGGGTGACCTCCACGTCATGCGCCGGCTGGCCGACGCCCTTGAGCATCTCCAGGTCGTTGAAGACGATGCCGCCCGGCTCCCGGCGGCCCATCGCCACCGACGCCACCGTGTGCACGTGCACGACCGCCCCGGCGCCCGTCAGCGCCGCCACGCGCGCGTGCAGCTCGGCTTCGGCGGAGGGTTTGCCTCCGTGGACCGCCGCGCCTGCGCCGTCCACAAGGACCACGTCACGGGCCGTCAGTTCACCCTTGTCGTGGCCGCTCGCGGTGACCGCGAGCCGCAGCGGATCGCGGGAGAGAACCGCGGACAGGTTGCCCGAGGTGCCGCGCATCCAGCCGAAGGAGGCGAACCTGGCCGCCTCCGCGGCCAGTACGGCCCCGGCCTCCTCCAGGTCGAGTGCGGAGATCTCGGCGGTCACGTGGTGCTCCTTGCGATGGTGATGTCGTCGAAGACGCCGGCCTGAAGGTGGCCGCCGACGCCCTGCTCGTAGTACGGCTCCCCGGGGCGCCGTACACCCACGGTCAGCCAGCCCGCCTCCCGGGCCGCGTCCAGCTCGCCGGGCCGGTCGGAGAGGAACAGGAGACGGCCGGGGTCCGCGGCGCCGAGCGCGTCCGCGATCGCCCGGTACGACTCCGGTGACTGCTTGGGCCCGGCGTTCTCCGTGTCGTACAACCCGTCGACCAGCGGCAGCAGGTCGCCCTCGGGGCTGCTGCGGAACCAGGCGCGCTGCGCGGCCACCGAACCGGACGAGTACACGTGCAGCCGGACGCCCGCCGCGTGCCAGCGCCGCAGCGCCGGAACCACGTCCGGGAAGAAGTGCGAGGTGAGATCGCCGCGGGCGAAGCCCTCCGCCCACACGATGCCCTGGAGGGTCTTGAGCGGGGTCGCCTTGCGGTCCTCGTCGAGCCAGGCGTTCAGCGCCTTCTCGACACGTGCCGCGTCGGCGTCCGGCTCCCCGAGCAGCTCGCGCACCTGGGCGACAGCGCGCGCCACCTCAGGGTCTTCGCTCCGCTCGGCGAGCAGTGCCGCGAACCGAGCGCGTGAGTACGGGTAGAGCACGTCGACGACGAACCCCGTGGCGCTCGTGGTGCCCTCGATGTCGAGCACCACGGAGTCCACGTCGAACAGGTGGGTCACGCCGCTGCCCGGCCCTTCTCGTAGCCGGCGGCGATGGTGTCGAAGTCGGGGAAGCGCTCCGAGATCCGGTCGCCGGTGAAGTTGCCGATCCAGCCGTCCTCCTCGTGGAAGAAGCGGATCGCGGTGAAGGCGGGCCGGGTGCCCATGTCGAACCAGTGCGTGGTGCCGCGAGGCACGCCCAGCAGGTCGCCCTTCTCGCAGTACACGGCGTGCACTTCGCCGTTCACGTGCAGATAGAAGATGCCGGCGCCGGAAACGAAGAAGCGGACTTCGTCATCGTCTTCGTGCGTGTGCTCCTGCAGGAACTTCTCGCGCGCGGCCTTCGCCTTCACGGGGTACTCGGGGTCGTCGCTCGGGTGCAGCCCCAGCACGTCGACCGTGGTGAAGCCCTCCTCGGCGTTGAGCTTGTCGATCTCCGGGCCGTACGCGGCGAAGACGGTGTCGCTGTCGGCGTCCGCGGGGACGTCCTCGCGGATCGGCCACTGTTCGAAGCGCACGCCCAGCGGCGCCAGGGCGGCGGCGATCTCGGCGGGGTCGGAGGTGCGTCGCACGACGGTCTCCGGGCCGGACTCCGGCCAGGTCGTCAGCAAGGTCATGGGAACTCCAGGATCTGGAAGGGAAGTCCGGATGCCGGAACGGGCACCGGACCGGAGGGGCTGCCGGGGAAGAATCCCGGCGACGGAGCGGCGGAGTGCGCGCGGGACCGGGGCCTTGGATCAGCCGCGACACGCCGCGCAGGGACAGCGTCGCATCGCTGTCGCGCCTGGTGTCGTCATGAGGGCCTCACTGTCCGGGTCGGATGCCGGTTCCTCGGATGGTAACTCCAGGCCGTCGGGTGGCGGAGTGTGACGAAGCCGTTGTCTCACTTGTTGGTATTTGCGGACGTCGACGAGGTCCTGGAAGTCGCCGACCGGGTCGTCGTGCTCGCCGGGGGCGCGATCCACCTCGACGCGTATGGAGAAGGCGCGGAGCGCGACCGCGTCATCCAGACTCTCTCGGCGTCCGTCTGATGCCTGTTGGGGCACTAGCCAAGGAACCGGCGTCCAGCCGCTGCACAGGCGAAGCGCTGAGCAACTGCGGCTGAGCTGGGAGGGATCCGGGGCCGTGTTTGGACGGAGTCGGCCGGCTTCGCGGGTACGGAGATCGTCCGCCGCATCACCTCGGCACGACGATCAGCCAGTACGTCCGCCAGTGAAAACCCAGGGTCCCGTGCCGACTGGCCCCTGTTGTCCGACTTCGTCGCCGTTGCCGAATGTCTGGGAGGCCGGGCACACAGCAGCACCGGCTCCGCTGTGGGGCGATGCCACTGCGGGGCTGGTGCCGTGCGCCGGGTGCGCCGGTGTGCGGCGGGATCGGGCGCGCATCCCGTGGCGAGCGCGATCCGTTCGGTCAGCGGGTGACCAGCAGGCCACGGCTGCGCAGCACTCGTCGCTCCAGCGGGCTGAAGATCAGCAGATCGATGGCGATACCGACGAGCAGGATCAGGAAGATGGCCAGGAACACCTGCGACATGCTGGCGTTGTTCCGCCCGTTCTCCAGCAACTGGCCGAGGCCGACGCCCAGATCGGGCGAGGAGGCGATGATCTCGGCGGCCATCAGCGAGCGCCAGGAGAACGCCCAGCCCTGCTTCAGGCCGGCCAGGTAGCCGGGGAGCGCGCCCGGCATCACGATGTGCCAGGCTTCGCGCAGGCCGGTCGCGCCCAGCGTTCGCCCGGCGCGCAGGAACAGCGGCGGGATCTGGTCGATGCCCGCGACGAGGCCGTTGGCGATGGACGGGACCGCGCCGAGCAGGATCACGGCGTACATCATCGAGTTGTTGAGGCCCAGCCAGAGCACGGCGGGGGGCACCCAGGCCACCGATGGCAGCGACTGCAGACCGGAGAGGATGGGGCCGATGGCCGCCCGGACGAACTTCACCCGGGCGACCAGCAGGCCGAGCGGCGTACCGATGGCGAGCGCCATCAGGAAGCCGAGCAGGCCGCGCGAGACGCTGGTCCAGATGTAGTCGAGCAGCGTGCCCTGCCGCCAGGCGTCCGTCACCTCGTCCCACACCGCGGACGGCGAGGGCAGCTTGTAGGCGGGGACGACCTCGGCCCACACCAGCAGCTGCCAGACCACCAGCACCAGTGCGACGGCGGTGATGGGCGGCAGCACCTTGCGCATCAGGGTCTCGCGCAGCGGCGTACGGCCGGCCTCTACCGATTCCAGCGCGTCGAGCCCGGCCTCCAGCCCCGCCAGATCTTGCGTATCGTGCGTGTCCTGGGGCTCCCCGGCTGCCGGCGAGCCGTCCTTCCTGGCGTCGACGCCCGTGTCAGTGCTGGCCATGACGGCGGATCTCCCTACGCAGTTCTTCGGTGATCTCGACGGACAGCTCGGCGACCGCGCTGTCCTCGATGCGGCGCGGCTGCGGAATGCCGACGGTCCACTCCCGGGCGATCCGCCCCGGCCGCGAGGACAGCAGCACCACCCGCTGCGCCAGCCGCACCGCCTCCCGCACGTTGTGCGTGACGAACAGCACCGACAGGCCCGTCTCACGCCAGATGCGGGTCAGTTCGTCGTGCAGTACGTCACGGGTGATCGCGTCCAGCGCGGCGAACGGCTCGTCCATCAGCAGCAGTCGGCTGTCCTGGGCCAGCGCACGGGCCAGCGCGACGCGCTGCCGCATACCGCCCGACAGTTCGTGCACCCGCTTGCCGTATGCGCCCTGCAGCCGTACGAGTTCCAGCAGCCGCTCCGCCTCCTGCCGACGCTCCGGCCCCGCGACCCCGCGCAGCTTCAGCGCGAGCTCGATGTTCTTGCCCGCGGTCAGCCAGGGAAACAGCGCGTGCTCCTGGAACATCAGGGCGGGCCGGCCGTCCGTGTCGATCGAGCCGGCGGACGGCAGGTCCAGTCCCGCGACCAGGTTGAGCAGGGTGGACTTGCCGCAGCCGGAGGCCCCCAGGAGGGTGACGAACTCGCCCGGTGCGACATCGAGCGTGATGTCGTCCAGCACAAGCTGATGTCCGCCGGGCGTGCCCGGCGCGGGGAACGACTTCGAGACATGCTCGATACGGGCGGCGTGCGTCACCGCCGTGGCGTCCTCGACAGCCTTGGCGATCGTGGTGGCCATGGTCGTCACCTCCTGGGAACTCATCGGGTCCGGTTGTCGTTACTCGGCGCCGAGACCGGCGTCGTCGACCTCGTCCTCGCCCTCGGCCTTGAGGACCTTGTTGAGCGGTGCGAGGTCGTAGATGCCCTTCAGATCGGGCTCCTCCAGCAGACCGGCCTTCACCGCGTGCTCCGCCTCGGTGTCGAGGGTGGCGGCCAGCGGGTCGTCGAGGAAGGTGATGGACTCCCAGGCCGGGTCGATGACCTCGGCGGGCAGGGCCTTACCGGACTCCTTCTTGAGCGCCGCGTTGGCGGAAGCCTTCGCTTCCTCCGGGTTGGCGTTGATCCACTCATTGGTCTTCACCGAGCCGCGCAGCACGGCCTCGACGACGTCCGGGTGTTCCTTCAGGAACGTCTGCGACACGATGATGTTCGTGATCACGAACTTCTTGTCGGGCCACAGGTCGGCCTCGTCGAGCAGCACCTTGGCGCCCTCGGCGACCAGCTTGGACGCGGTCGGCTCCGGCACCCAGGCGCCGTCGATGGAACCCGCCTTGTAGGCGTCCGGGGTGATCTTGTTGTCGGTGCGGATCACCGAGACGTCGCCCTTGCCGCTCTCGGCGTCGACCTTCCAGCCCTGGTCCGCGATCCAGTTGAGGAACGCGACGTCCTGGGTGTTGCCGAGCTGCGGCGTGGCGATCTTCTTGCCCTTGACGTCGTCCAGGGACTTGATCTTCTTCGGGTTGACGACGAGCTTCACGCCCCCGGAGGCGGAACCACTGATGATGCGCAGGTTCTTGCCGTTCGACTTGGTGTAGCCGTTGATCGCCGGAGACGGGCCGATCCAGCCGATGTCGATGGACCCGGAGTTCAGCGCCTCGATCTCGGAGGGGCCGGCGTTGAAGGTCGCGGCCTTGATCGTGGTGCCGCCGAGCTCCTTCTGGAGCAGGCCCTCCTGGACGCCCACCAGAGCGGTGGCGTGCGTGAGGTTGGGGAAGTAGCCGATCTTCACTTCGTCGGCGGAGAGCTTCTTGGCGTCCGCCGCGACCCCGGTCTGCTTGTCGTCGTCAGTGGACTCGGAACCGTAGCCGCAGGCGGTGAGCAGGAGGGGAAGCGCGGCTATGACGGCGATGGTGCGCAGGGCGGTGAGCGGTCTTGCGGCAGACACGGAGGTGTCCTCTCAGGGATGGGCGATCAGGGAGGTGACGAAAGTGCGAGGCGTACTGCTTCTCGGCGCGCACCAACAGTCCACTCCTCGCTGTCGGCGGCAGGCATGCTGTCGCGGCTGAGAAGTGGAACGTGGGGGCGTAGTCAGCCGAGAGTGTCCGATCCGCCGACAGAGGCGAGGCGGCGGGAGGCGGCGCTGGTTCGGAGAGAGTCAGGTTCTGTGGCGTCAGAGGTGCCGACAGATGGCACTGGACGTACGGCCGAGGTCGATGTGACGGCGCGAGGTGAGAAGGGGCAGCGACTGGGCTGTGCGGTCGAGCGCTCCCATGGCCACCCCCATAGATCCCTAGTTTTCCTACCTGGTTGCTAGGGATCGTGGCAGAAGGTGGCGTCTACCCCAAGGGCTAGTTCACATGATGGACGCCGCTATCTCGCTTTTTGGGATCTACGGTGGGTGGCCCGGCATGTCAGGGGTTCACCCAGGCGCCCGGGGCGTTGGTCAACGCGGATACGGCGGCGGGTAGTTGGGCCGACGCGACGTCGGCGAGCGACACGCCCTCGAGGATTTCGCGCACGTTGGACCGCAGCGCGATCCACAGGGGGAGCAGCGACTCGGCGGGGCCGGTGTAGGACAGCTCCGGGGGACGGACACCACGCACCGAGACCAGCGGTCCGTCCACGACGCGGATGACATCGGCGATGCTGATGGACTCGGCGGGCTTGGCCAGCCGGTAGCCGCCGTTGCCGCCGCGCTGGCTGAGTACGAGACCGCCCCGGCGCATGTCGTTCAGGATGCTTTCGAGGAATTTGTGCGGGATATCCTGGGCGTCGGCGATGGCCTCGGCCTTCAGTGGCCCGTCATTCCGTGACGCGGCGAGCTGCAGCGCGGCACGTACCGCGTAGTCCGCCCTGGCTGAGATCCGCATGCGCACATTATCCCGCACGGCTTCGGTCGGTGTCCGTTGTGGGCGGGCCGCCTGGCAGCTGTCCCTGCCCGGTGGTCGCGGGGCTCAGGCCGTGGCAAGGGTGCAGCGGGAGGCGTCGTCGTTCGACGACGCGGCTGAGGATGCCCTCGACACCGGCGGGGACGTCGCTCGCGACGGTCACCCGGTGCAGCAGGCGCGGCAGGTCGCCGTAGTCATCGGGGCGTAGTGCTGGGTGATGCGGTTGTCGAGCCGAGCCGGCCGAAGTAGATCCGAGCCCAATTCATTTGAAGCACGCGCGTTGTTGCTGATCCGGCACTCCGGCCCGCACGTTCAGACAGGCAGGACGAACGGGGGGTGCGCTCCGTTGAGGAAATAGTCCCCGACATCGCGGAGCCGGTGAGCGACGGGCTCGTACAAGGTGTGGGTCCGGGCATTGCGCCAGAAGCGGTCGAAGCCCAGCGGCGAGGCCGCGGACCGGGCGCCGATGATGTCGAGGGCGCGGGCGGTCGACTCCTGCGCAGCCCTGGAGGCGGCGGCTTCGGCCATGGCCACGAGGACAGAGATCTCCGCGTACTCGTCGTAGGTGAGGTCTTCGCCGCGTGCCAACCCGTCGTGCACGGCTTCCAGTGCTTGATCGGCGAGCGCGGACGCGGAGCGGGTGAGGACGGTGAGTTCTCCGTAGGCGGTCAGCACCTGCGGGTCCTGGGGAGAGCCGACCGGCCAGGCGGGGTGCCAGGGTGAGTGGCCCGCCCACCTGCTGTACTCGCGGGCCTCGGCGAGCACTCCCTCAGCCATGCCGAGACGGAGCTGGACGGAGAGGAGGCGCCCGACCGGCGATACCAGTGCAGCCAGGGGCGACAGGACGTCCTCGTCCGCGGACAGGGAGCCGAGTACGTCGTCGGCGGCGACCGGTACACCGTCGAACTCCACGCTCCCGCCGGCCGCGAGCCGCTGGCCGAAAGTGCCGACATTGCCGTCGATCCCCACGCCGTGATGAGCGGGATCGACGACGACGGCGAGTGGTTCGCCGGTGTCGGCTCGTACGGCCCGCACGGCGACCCGGTCGGCGACCAGGACCCCGGTGGCGTAGCTCTGCCGACCGTCGAGCACATAGCCGGCGGCTGTCTTGGCCAGCGTCAGAGGCGGTTCCTGACGGGCGAAACCGCCGCCCCAGCACCACTGCCCGGCCGCGGACTGCCGCTCGACCTGAGCAGCGAGAGAGGGTTCGGTGAAGAACCGAGCGCTCCACGACAGGAAGTAGTGACAGCCGAGCAGTTGACCGATCGCGCCGTCGGCCGCGGCGATCTCCCGGACGACGGTGTAGGCCGTGGGCCAGTCAGCGCCGCCTCCCCCGAGCTCTGCCGATACGAGGAGCGTCAGCAGTCCCGACTCGCGCAGCCGGGACACCTCGTCGAACGGGGCCTTGCCTGCCTGCTCCCTGGCCACTGCGTCCGTGGCCAGGTCGTCCGCCGTCTCGCGGGCCACGCGCAGCCAGTGCGCACGGCAGGGGCCGGTCAGGTCGGATTCCGCGGCGGGGCCGGACGGCGCAGTGGCAACGGCCATGGTGGTGTGCTCCTCAAGGTCGGCGGCAGGGTGTGGAGTTGGCGCTCGCGTGCTGGTCGGGCACGTACTTGTAGCCCACGCGCCGTACGGTGACGATGCGGTGCCGGTAGTCCGAGCCCAGCTTGCGGCGCAGCCGCGCGATGTGGACATCCACGGTGCGGCCGTCACCGATGTGGTCGTAGCCCCAGATGCCGGCCATCAACTGCTCGCGCGAATGCACGCGGTGGGGATGCAGTACGAGATGGGCCAGCAACCCGAACTCCAGGTAGGTGAGGTCGAGTTCGCGTCCGTCCACCTCGGCGACCTGTTGCGCGGGATCGATGCGGACGACACCGCCTCCCGCCTGCTGCACGGGAGGTGATTGCGTGTAGGCGACCGGTCGGATCTCCGGCCGTGTCACGTCCTTGGCGAAGAGCTGAGTGGGATCGGTGCCCTCGGGGACGAGCACGAGGTAGCCGACGAGGGGAGCAGAGCCGTTTCCCTCGTCGCCTTCGTGCGCGGTGTCGCTCACGAGGCGGAGATGGCGCATGTCGGGGAGTGGTGAACCCGATGGAGTTGCCTGGGCCGGAAGTGCCGTGGTCATGGCGGTCGTCCTTCAGAAGTTCGTCGGGCCGTCAGGCGCAGTGGATGGGTGCACCTGATCACCTGGGATGAGAGAGAAGGAGCGGAACGGCACGCGGAACGTGTGAGCCGCGTGCCTTACACGTGACAGCAGGCGGCGCTGACGACGTGACCAAAGTCGACGTGCCGACGACGAACGAGTCGTTGCTGCATGTGGGACATGTGCATCATCCTGCGCACCCGCTGGGAGGGCCGTCAAGGTTTTCCTAGTAAGTCGATGGGAAATGTAGGGAAGGCAACATCGTGGGTGGGCTCACCGGCCACCGCCGATCGCCGGGCGGGCCTCAGGCGCGGTCGCCCTCTTCAGTCGGGCACGCTGTGCGGACGGCCAAATGGACGCTGAGCGTCTGCAGGGGTGTGGGCTCGCCCGAGGCGCCAACCACACTCCGCCGCCCACCCGATCCAGCGCGCCCGGTGCTGCGCGGCTGGATCTCCCAGCACCACTTCCAGGACGATTACGGACGCGTTCCCTCACCTCTGCCGTTCCTCGCCTCTGCCGTTCCTCGCCGCTGCCGCCGCTGCCGCCGCGCAGACCAGCAGGATCCGGCTGGGCACGGCGGTCGTGATCGCTCCGCTGGAGGACCCCGTGCGGATCGCCGAGGATGCCGCGGTCGTCGACGAGATCAGCGAAGGACGAATCGAACTCGGTCTCGGCAACGGCGGATTCGGTCCCGAGGCGGAAAGGGCCTTCGCAGCCTTCGGTATCGACCCGGCGCGCCGCAGGGAACGGGCTCGGAGGTGCTCGCCGGGACGTTGCGCGCACTGCGCGGCGAGCCGTTGGGGGACCGTCCGAACGGCCCTGTGCTCCAGCCGCCGGTCCCTGGACTGGCCGACCGGGTGTGGTGGTCCTCCGCCAATGCCCGGAACGCTCGACGGCTATTGACGTATCGTCAGTTGGGGGCTCGACGGCGGTGCCGTGTTCCTCACCCGGCCGGTTCGCGCAGCCTGGGCAGCAGTTGGTCACCGATGCGACTGATCTCCTGCTTGTAGGGGGTGTCGGACAGGACGAAGTGGGTGATGCCGAGCTTGCGGTAGTTGTGCAGGGCCGTGGCGATGTCGTCGGCGGAGCCGACGAGCCAGGTGGTTCCCGCTCCGCCGCCGCCGAACCTGCCCGGGGTGGTGTAGAGGCAGGTGTCGAGAACCTCGCCGCGCTCGGCGAGATCGAAGAGGCGCTGCTGCCCGACTGCCGTCCTGCGGTTTCCCGTCCAGGTGGTCTCGCCGGCGCTTGCGGCCATCTTCGCGACCTTCGCCTCGGCGTCGCGCCATGCTTCCTCGGTGGTGTCGCGCACCAGTGTCGTGATCCGCAGCCCGAACTCGAGTGGTTTGTGCCGACGGCCCACCTGCTCGCTCAACGTCTTGAGCCGGTCGATGCGTTCGGCGAGCCCGTCGAGTGGCTCACCCCAGAAGAGCTGAACGTCGGCCTCGGCCGCCGACACCCGTTGCGCGGCCTCGGACGCACCGCCGAAGTAGAGCGTCGGATGCGGCCGCTCATCGGTGCCGTACGGGCGTGGCGCGACCGTGGATCCGGTGATCTGGAAATGCTCGCCCTTGAACGTGACGTCCTCTTCGGTCCAGAGGCGCCGCACGAGATGCAGGAACTCCTGCGTGCGGGCGTACCGTTGCGCCGGGTCGATGCGTGTGTCGCCGTACGCGGCCAGGTTGTCCAGTCCGCTGACGATGTTGACGAGGACGCGTCCACGAGTGAGTTGGTCGAGCGTCGCCGCCGCGCCGGCGAAGTGAGCCGGCTGCCAATAGCCGGGACGAATCGCGATCAGTGGCTTGAACGTCGTGGTCCGAGCCGCCAGAGCCGTGGCGACGGTGAAGGTGTCCGGACGCCCCCATCCGGTGCCGATCAGGGCGCCGCCCCAGCCGTGATCTTCTGCCGTACGGGCGAGTTCCGTTGAATATTCGACGGACCCCCAGCCAGATGTTGTGTCGTCGCCACGGTGTCCCGGTTCGACGGTGTTGGGGATGTACCAGAGAAATTCGAGGCTCATCATGCTTCCGATCGCTGCTTGGGCCCCGTGCCGGCGCGCGCGATGCCGGTTGGGGTCGGTGATGGGGAGTGAGGCGTCAGTGCGCGGGCGGAGAAACGTCGGCACGCGTGCCGTCGCGCCCGGGTTGCGGGCGTTACCGCACGACGAACACGACGAACACGTCAGAGGGCGGGAGAGACCGGACTTGCCGAGGCCTCGCACTGCGGCGTCGGCGGGGCGAGAGCTTCGTCAGACAGGGCGTATGCGCGCTCGCGCAGCTCGGCAACGTGCGCGGTCCACTGCTCGACAAAAGGCTCGACAAAAGGCTCGACAAAGAGGAAGCCGGACTGACATCCGTCGACTTACGTCTGGCCGGTCTTCCGGTTCACTGCCCAGTCGCGTGCTGCGGCCGGAACCAGCCGTCAACGGCGTGTCGGTCGTCGACGAGCGACGAACCCGGCCCGATCTGCGGCGACGTATCGAGTGCGGTTACGAGATCAACAGCGTGCGCTGGACACGCGGACGAGGTCGACACAACGCTCCTTTGTAAGGAGCAGAACCTCCAGGACCTCACGCATGTGATCGAGTTTCTGCGTGATCGTTCAGAATGTCAATGAGCTCATCCCATGCGCCCCGGCCGCGCCCCGGCCGGGCCCCGGCCGCCCTTCGCAGCCGCCCCGACCTCTGACACACTCTCTGACGTTCTGAAACGGAAACTGATTCATGGCAGCCTCCGGCCCCTTCGACACCACTTACCACGCGGCGGACGACCGCTACGCGAACCTGGAGTACCGCCGTACCGGGAACTCGGGCCTCGACCTGCCCGCCTTCTCCTTCGGCCTCTGGCAGAAGTTCGGTGCCGACTACCCGTACGAAGGTCAGCGCGAGATCGTGCTGCACGCCTTCGACCTCGGGATCACCCACTTCGACAACGCCAACCGCTACGGTCCGCCGCCCCGCGCCGCCGAGAAGTTCTTCGGCACGGTGCTGCGCAGGGACCTCGCGCCCTACCGGGACGAGCTGATCCTGTCGACCAAGGCAGGCAATCCGATCGGCTCCAGCCCCTACCTCAAGGGTGGTTCCCGCAAGTCGCTGCTGGCCTCGCTCGACCACAGCCTGCGAGACCTCGGCACGGACTACGTCGACGTCTTCTACAGCCACAGCCCCGACCTCTCCACCCCGCTGGAGGAGACCGTCGGCGCGCTGGTCACCGCGGTCCAGTCCGGAAAGGCGCTGTACGCCGGAATCTCCAACTACACCCCCGAGCGTGCTCACGATGCGGCCGAGCTGCTCCGCCAGGCGGGAGTCCCGCTGCTGGTCCACCAGCCGAGGTACTCGATCTTCGATCGTCGCCCGGAACTCAACGGTCTGCTCAAGCTCGCCGCCGAGGACGGCTTCGGCCTCGTCGTCTACAGCCCCCTCGCCCAGGGGCTGCTGACCAACAAGTACCTCGACGGAACGATCCCCCAGGGTGCCCGGGCCCAGAACAGCACCTTCCTGTCGCCGGACGACATCGACGACACCTACCGCGAACGGGCAACGGCACTCAACGAGATCGCCCAGCAGCGCGGACAGTCACTGGCGCAGCTCGCGCTGCAGTGGGTCCTGCGGCAGCCGCAGGTGACCAGTGCGCTCATCGGCGCGAGTTCGACCTGGCAGCTGGACCACAACCTCAAGGCGTTGGACTTCCCCCCGCTGACCGAGGAAGAGCTTGCGCTCATCGACCGGCACGGCATCCACGGGACCGGCGTCCGAGTCTGAGACGGCGGGCGCGGTCGGTTGCCGCTTGCAGCGGTATTGGCGCTATACGGGTGCCGGTTGCGCGGTGCGTTCGGCCGAGCGCATGGGGTGGGAGGAAGGCGATGGTCGGCAGCCGCACCGAGGTGGCCGAGTGGATCGCCGAGTACCACCGGCTCGGCATCGACGAGTTCGTGCTCTGCGGCTACCGGCATCTGGAGGGGGCGTACTGGTTCGGCGAGGGCGTCCTGCCGAAGCTCGCGGCACAGGGTCTGTGGACCCACCCGTTCCACACCGTGGCGGACTTGGAGCCCACGGCCCCGGTCCCCTTCGCTGGTGCCGGCGGCCCACGATGACCCACGTGATCGCTTCCTCCCATCATGTGAGCGCGGCAGCGATACTGGGCGGACGTTCGAACGATCGGGGGCCGAAGTGGCAGATCCGACGGGACTGTACGGTCTGGCCGTCGGCCTGATGATCGCGGTGGTGACCGCGCCCGTAGGGGTCTCGGGTGCGGTGTTCCTGCTGCCCGTGCAGCTGAGCGTGTTCGGCGTGCCCAGTCCGGCGGTCACCCCCACCAACCTGTTGTTCAACGTGGTGGCCGGGCCTGGCGCCCTGCTGCGCTACCGCCGTGCGGGCCTGCTGAACAGCCCGCTGACCCGCCGTTTGGTGATCGGCACTCTGCCCGGCGTGGTCATCGGCGCAGTGGTGCGCGTCTTCGCCGTCCCCGGAGCCACCGTCTTCCGCCTTCTGGTCGCCGGATTGCTGATGCCGCTGGGCCTGTGGCTGATCGCCCGTACCTTCCGGCCTGCCCGGCCGTCCGCCCCGGCGGCGGAACCCTCCCGCCGGATCGTCACGGGCCTGGCCTTGGCCGTCGGGATCGTCGGCGGGATCTACGGAATCGGCGGCGGCTCCATCCTCGGCCTCGTCCTGGTCGGCCGAGGCATGCCGGTGAGCCAGGTCGCCCCCGCCGCCCTCGCCTCCACCTTCGCCACTTCCGTGGCCGGTGCCGCGTCCTTCGCACTGCTGTCCCTGACCGGCTCCGGTGACGTCGCCCCCGACTGGTACCTCGGGCTGGCCTGCGGCTGGGGCGGGCTGATCGGCGGTTACCTTGGGGCGCACCTGCAGCCCCGTCTGCCCGAGACCGCCCTGCGCCTACTGCTCGGCGCCCTGGCCGCCGCCTTCGGGACCCTCTACGCCGTGCAGTCACTGCGATGACGCAACAGGTCCCGGCTCCGGAATCCAGAAGGGAGCCGCCGTCTGGCGTTCGCCGCCGCCCTGGAGCCCACGCCGCCCGTGCACTGCCAGCCAAGGACTCCAGGGGCGTCGAAGCTGCCCGGTCAGGCCTCCCACGGCAGATCCGGGATGTCGACGCGGCGCGAGGTCACGCGCTGCCGGTGCTCGGCCGGATCTGAGCAGACCACCTCCACCTCGACGACACATCTTGTTCGCGGCTATGAGCAGGTCGGCCGCCTGGTCGGGGTGTCAGCCGTTTCCGGAGGCGCGCCGTGCGAGGTTCTCCCGCAGACGGGTGAGCCGGTCGATCTCGGCGTCCAGGGCCGCGAGGCGGCGGTCGACGACCTCGGAGAAGGCGCCTGGGCGGCCGGAGGAGTCGCACCGCGCCTGGGGGTTCTGGGCGAGCAGGTGGAGGCGGTGGGCGCGGCTGCGCAGGTCCTCGACGGTGAGGCCCAGAGCCAGCAGTTCGCGGATGACGCGTACCAAAGCGACCTCGCCCGGACCGTACTCCCGCTGACCGGAGGCGGTGCGGGCGGGCGGGGGCAGCAGTCCGCGCTGCTCGTAGAACCGCAGTGCCCTCGGGGTGGTACCGGCTGCCGCCGCCGCTTCGCCGATCCGCATCCGTCCTGCCCCGCTCCTGCCCCCTGGACGGCGACCTGCCGTGCGCCGCTCCTACAACTCCACTATGGCAGCCCCGAAGTGCTGTCCGCCGAACAGACCGGTCAGCGCCTGCGGGGCACGATCGATGCCGGCGATCGGCGTGTAGGGGAAGCGGATCCGTCCGGAGCGCAGCCACGCGCCGAAGTGCTCGGTCCACTCCTGCTCCACGTCGGGATGGTCACCGCCGCTGTAGCCTCGCAACGAGATCCCCTTGACGACCAGCCGGTAGGAGTCGATCTCCACGGGTGCGCTGCCGCCGGCCCGCCCAGGCGACAGTTGCCCGGCGAGCGCCCCGACGAGGGCGAAGCGGGCGCCCTGCCGGGCCGCACCGAGGGCGGCGACCAGTTGCTCGCCTCCGACCGTGTCCAGCAGCACGTCGATGCCTTCGGGCGCCGCCTCGGCGAGCTGGGGAGCGATCGGGCCGGCCCCTCGCAGCACGACCGCGTCGTACCCCAGCTCCGACACGAGCCGTTCGGCCTTCTGCGGCGAGCCGGTGCTGCCGATCACCCTCGCGGCACCCAGGAGCCGGGCGATCTGTCCGGCCAGGGAGCCGACCGCTCCCGCTGCTCCGGTCACGAAGACGACGTCGCCCCGGCGGACTTCGGCAAGCCGGGTCAGTGCGCCATAGGCGGCCGATCCCTGGGCCAGATAGGCGACCGGGTCGGGCAGCGAGCCGTCCAGCGGGGCGCAGTCCGCGATGGCCACCCCTGCGTACTCGCGCCAGCCGAGCATGTGCAGGACGGCGTCACCTGGGCGCAGCGGACTGTCGTCCGGCGCGGTGACGACCTCTCCGACAGCAGGGCCGAACAGCGTGTCGCCGGTGCGCAGTGGCGGCAGGGGCACGCCGTCCGTCTCCGTTCCCATCAAGGTGCGCAGTCCGGGGAACACCAGGAAGTACCGGTTCCGGACGAGCAGCCGGCCCGGTCCGGGCTCGGGCAGCGGCGTCTCGACGACGGCGAAGTGTTCCGGCGAGGGCAGCCCCTCGGGGAGGGCGGCGATCCGGACTTCGCGCGCGGTACGGGGGAGAGCAGCGGGCATCTTCGGGCTCCTGGCAGATCGAGGCGGTGGCACACATGCCGTGCAGGTGCGGCGAAGCTAACTCTTGACCCGCACGTCAGGGGCAAGTCGGCCCAGGTGCGGACGGTTGGCCGGGAAGCCGTGGCGGCGGGCGGCGATCACGACGATCAGGACCGGCACGAGGAGAACCAGGACGCTCCAGGGGAACGCGGCGGCACCGAGCAGCCAGCCTCCAGCCGTGTCGAATGCCAGGCGGCCCGCTTCGACATCGACGCACCGGAGAACGCCGCCAAGCTCCGCACCAGCGCGCTGCGCACTCCGACCGGATGGCCTCGGCAACACCACGTCCTGCCGACGCGCTGGAGGCCGCCGACGCTCTCGCCCGGCTGGCCGAGGAGGCGGCTGGCCGAGGAGGCCGGGCTCACCCTCGTACAACTGGCCCTGGCCTTCGTCCTGGAGCACCCCGCAATCACCTCGGCGCTCATCGGGCCGCGTACCTTCGAACAGCTGGAGAGCCAGCTGGGCGCGGACAAGATCCGGCTGAGCCGGGACGCACTCGACCGGATCGACGAGATCGTCCCGCCCTGCACCAACCTCTCGTCCCGCGACGCCGGTTACACCCCTGCCCTCGCTCACCGACTCCGCGCTGCGCCGCCGTCCGTAGGACTGACTCAGCGCCGTCCGTCGGCCTTCCGGGGCCGGCGGACCCAGAACCACGCCGCGTCAAGGGCGGCATCCAGCAACTCCGACTGGTTCGACAGGCTGGGTGGTGGCAGTGGCGGCAGGGACTCCGCACCGCCCTCGCCGGGACGGAGGTAGGGCATCCGTAGCCGCACAGCGGTCAGCGCTGGTACTGCTGTGCCCGCTCCAGCAGGGTGTCGTGCAGATCCCGTGCCGCGCGAGGGTGGGAGGCGGAACGGCGGCGCTGGACGACCATGAGCACCTCGGTGCCGGTGCCCGTCTCGCCGTCGGCGAGCGGGCGCCAGGTGATGGCGCCGCTGCGCTCCAGCGGATCGCCGATGACGCTGAAGTCGGGCAGTACGGTGGCGCCCAGCCCTTCCGCGACCATCAGTTTGCCCATCTCGGCGCCGTCGGTTGAGTACGAGAAGGCCGGGCTTCGCCCGCGCAGCAGCCGGTGCACGTAGCGGTGCATCACATAGCCGGCTCGCATCACGACGAGGGGCTCGGACAGCAGGGCGTCGACGGTCACGGTGGAGTGTGCGGCCAGTGGACTGTCCGGGCGTATGCACACCACCGGGCGGCCGCGCAGCAGGCCGGTGGACTCCAGGTCGGGCGGAAGATCGTCGCCGGTGAGGTAGTTCACAAGACCGAGGTCGAGGCCGCCCTCGGACAGCATTCGGTGAATCTCGGTCTGTTGGGCGGTGACCACCTCGACCTGGGTCTGCGGGTGTGCGGTGCGGAAGTCGCGGACCGTGGGGACGAGGAGGGGGACGGTCGCGGCGTGCACAGTGCCGAGTCTGACCATGCGGCTGACCTGGTGCTGGTGGTCGGCGGCCTGGCGCAGCCGGTCCACCGCCTCCAGGACGGCGGCGACGTGCGGCAGCAGCTCGCGGCCGGCGTCGCTGGCCCGGGCTCCGGATCGGCGGCGGTCCAGCAGTTCGACGCCGAGCTCACGTTCCAGATTGCGGACGGTCTCGCTGAGCGCGGGCTGCGAGAGGTGCAGCTCCTCGGCGGCACGGCGCAGGGAACCGAGGCGTGCGACGGCCTGGAGGTACTCGAGCTGTTCGATCCGCATGGTAGGGAAACCCTATCAATCCATCGCGGATCCGTGACGGGCCCCCGCTCGACCAGTCGGCATACGACCTGGTTGAATCATGGTCATGATCAAGCGCAACGACCTCACGCGGCGACGCCACGTCGACCTCGTGCGTGTGTCCAGCGCTCTGTGTGCGTGCTGTTGTTGCGCCGCGCGCTGACCCGGCTCACCTTCGCGCTGTCCCTCGCCAACGGCTGACGTGCCTGATGTGTCCTGACGATTCCTGACGCTCCGTCATTCCTGGCGAGCCCCTCGCCTTCCTCCCTGGCTGGGAGGCATATCCGCCTGCCCGGCCCTCTTTCGGAGCATCCCCATGTCTTCTATCGAGACCAACGCGCCGCCACCGGCGCCGACCTCGGCCTCTCCCTCGGCGCCGCCGTCCTCACTCGCGTCCAATGCCCTCTCGGCCCTTGAGGCGTTCGGACAGTCGCTGGCCGCCACCGGGCCGACCATCGCCATCGCGGGCACGGTGCCCGTGATCTTCCTGAGCGCCGGGACCGGCACGCTCTACGCGCTCGTAGCCGGCACGGTGATCGTGCTGCTGGTGGCCTATGTCGTGGCGCAGTTCGCCCGCCGGGCTGCCGGAGCCGGCTCGCTGTACGGATACGTCGCACTCGGGCTCGGGCGGGTGCCGGCCTTCGCCGGAGGGTGGGGGCTGGTGGTCGGCTACACCGGTATCGCGGCCGCCTGTCTGGTCGGTGCGGCGATGTACCTGGGGGCCTTCCTGGACTCGGCGGGCGTGCCCGCGGCGGGGACGGGCGGGCAGCTGGTGCTGCTTGCGGCCGCCACAGCCGTGGCCGTCTGGTACCCGGTACGCGGCGCGAAACTGTCGAGCAGGATCGGCATCGTGCTGGAGGTGGTGTCGCTGGCGGCGATCGTCGCGGCACTCGCGGCCACCGCAGCACACTTCGGACTGCGCCTGGACACTGTGCAGTTCACTGCGCGCGGGGCCGATCCCAACGGGGTGATGCTCGGCACGGTGCTGGCCGTGACCATCTTCGTCGGCTTCGAGTCCGCGGGCTCGCTGGGCTCGGAGGCCCGCGAACCGTACCGCAGCATCCCGCGGGCGATGCTGGGGACGGTGCTCGGTGCCGGGGTGCTGTACCTGCTCAGCACCTACGTCCAGGTGATCGGGTTCACCGGGCAGCACGGGCTTGCCTCCTCCACGGCGCCGCTGAACGAGGTCGCCCGCTCGGCCGGCGTGGAGTGGCTCACCTACGTACTCAATCTCGGTATCGCGGTCTCCGCGGTGGCCTGTGGCGCGGCGAGCGTCAACGCGGCGGCGCGCGGGCTGTACAGCCTGAGCCGGGAGGGCGTGTTGCCGGCCGCGCTGAGCCGGGTGCACCCACGGTTCCGCACCCCGCACACGGCGATCACGCTGCTCGGCACGGTGGCCGGAGCGGTGCCGCTGGCACTGATCGCGGCCGGTGCCGGCGAACTCGACGTCTACGCCTGGACCGCGACCTTCGGAACCTTCGGCTACCTGCTGGCCTACCTCCTCGTGGTGCTGGCGGTGGTCCCGTACCTGCGCCGCCGGGGCGAGTTGACGGCAGGCCCGGTGGTCGCGGGAGGGCTGGCCGCGCTGGCCATCCTGTATGTGATCTACAAGAACCTGGTGCCGGTCCCGGCCTGGCCGGTCAGCTTGCTGCCTTACCTCTTCGCGGCCGTGGTGCTGGCCGGGCTCGCCTGGTACGGCGTGCTTCATCGCCGGGACCCGGAGCGCGCGCGACGTATCGGCACGCTGGTCCGTCATGCGGACGCGCCCGGTGCCGGGGCCGATCCCGGCACCGAAGAACCCGCAGCGCAGACCGCCTGACAGTCCGCCGCCGCACACCGCCCACTCACTCAAGGAGTTCCACCCCCATGCCCACCGTGCTCTCCGTCTCCGGAAGCCCCTCCCCGACCTCGCGCACCGGCCGCCTGCTGCGTCATCTCGATGCGCGGCTGACCGCGCAGGGGCATGAGGTGGTCCCGCTCGACGTGCGCACGCTGCCCGCAGACGCGCTGCTCGGGGCGGATCCGACGCATCCGGCGATCCTCGGCGCGGCCGAGCTGTTGGAGCGCGCGGACGGGGTAGTGATAGGGACACCCGTTTACAAGGCCGCCTACTCCGGTCTGCTCAAGACACTGCTTGACCTGCTGCCGCAGTACGCGCTGGCCGGCAAGGCCGTTCTCCCGCTGGCCACCGGCGGCAGCCCGGCGCACGTCCTGGCCGTGGACTACGCGCTGCGGCCGGTGCTCAGCTCCATGGGCGCCGACCATGTGCTGCCCGGCCGGTTCGTGGTGGACAAGCAGATCACTGTTGCCGCCGACGGTGCGGTGTCCCTCCCGCCGGAGACCGCCCGGGAACTGCACCAGATCGTCGACGGGTTCTCCGCCGCACTCACAGCCCGCCGCCCCCTCGCCCTCGCCGGCTGACGCCGGGGCACCCACAAGCCGACGCCTGAAGGAACCAGCAATGACCACCCGCAAGATCCACCTCAACGCCTTCGACATGACCTGCGTGGGCCACCAGTCCCCGGGCCTGTGGCGGCATCCCGACGACCAGTCGCACCGCTACAAGGACCTCACCTACTGGACCGACCTCGCCCGCCTGCTGGAACGCGGCTGCTTCGACAGCCTGTTCATCGCCGACGTGCTCGGCGTCTACGACGTCTTCCAGGGCGGCCCCGAGCCGGCCATCGTCGACGCGGCACAGATCCCCGTCAACGACCCACTGCTCGCCGTCTCCGCGATGGCGGCCGTCACCGAGCACCTCGGCTTCGGGCTCACCGTCTCCTCCACCTACGAGCAGCCCTACGCCCTCGCGCGCAAGTTCAGCACGCTGGACCACCTCAGCAACGGCCGGGTCGGCTGGAACATCGTCACCTCCTATCTGGAGAGCGCCGCCCGCAACCTCGGCCTGGCCACCCAGGTCGGTCACGACGACCGGTACGAGGTCGCCGAGGAGTTCCTGGAGGTCTGCTACAAGCTGTGGGAGGGCAGCTGGGAGGACGGCGCGGTACTGCGCGACCGCAAGCGCGGCGTCTTCACCGACCCCCAGCACCTGCACCCGATCGGCCACAAGGGCACCTACTTCGAGGTCCCCGGGCTGTTCCTGTGCGAGCCCTCCGAGCAGCGCACCCCGGTGGTCTTCCAGGCCGGGGCCTCCCCGCGCGGCAGCGCCTTCGCCGCCGCGCACGCCGAGGCCGTCTTCATCACCGGCACCCGCCCGGAGGTCCTCGCGCCCAAGATCCGCCACATCCGCCAACTGGCCCAGGCGGCTGGCCGCGACCCGCGCAGCGTCAAGTTCTTCACGCTGCTCACCGTGGTCACCGCGCCCACCGACGAGGAGGCGCAGGCCAAGTACGAGGACTACCAGCGCTACGTCAGCCTGGACGGCGCTCTCACGCTGTTCGGCGGCTGGAGCGGACTCGACCTGTCCGGCTACGACCCGGACGAGCCGCTGAAGTACGTCAACACCGAGGCGATCCGCAGTGCCGTGGAGGCCTTTTCCACCGCCGACCCGCACCGTGAGTGGACACCGCGCGAGATTGCCCGCTGGGTGGGCATCGGCGGGATGGGCCCGGTCGTCGTCGGCAGCCCGGCCACCGTCGCCGACGAGATGGAGCGCTGGGTCGAGGAGGCCGACGTGGACGGCTTCAACCTGGCCTACGCCATCACCCCGGGCACCTTCGAGGACATCGTCGACCACCTGGTGCCCGAGCTGCAGCGCCGCGGACGGGTCCGCACCTCGTACGAGGGCACGACCCTGCGCGAGAACCTCTACGGCGCCGGCCAGGCCCGGGTCCGTGACGACCACCCCGCCGCCCGCTACCGCATCACCTCGGCCGAGGGGGCCACCGTATGACCGCTTACTCCGTACCGCAGCGCATAGCCGACGACGCCGAGGCCGTCGCCGCCGCCCGCGCACTCGGGACACGCCTGGCCGAGGACGGCGCCGACGCCCGCCGCGACGCCGAGCGCCTGCTGCCCCGCGAGCAGGTCGGGCAGTTGTCCGAGGCGGGGCTGTTCACCCTCACCGTCCCGCGCGAGCACGGCGGCCCCCAGGTCTCGGCCCGTACCCTCGGCGAGGTCTTCACCGAGCTGTCCGCCGGGGACAGCAGCGTCGGCCAGGTCCCGCAGAACCACTACTACTTCGTCGACCTGCTCCAGCACACCGGCACCGCCGAGCAGTTGGCCTTCTTCCACGCCGAGGTCATGGCCGGCCGCCACTTCGGCAACGCCCTGTCCGAACGCGGCACGGCCACCGCCAAGGACTACGCGATCTCCTTCCGGCGGCAGCCCGACGCCAGCCGGGTGGTGGACGGCACCAAGTACTACGCCACCGGCTCGCCGTTCGCGCACTGGATCCCGATCTACGCCAACGACGAGCAGGGCCGGCTGCACGCCGCGTGGATCCCCGCCGACCACCCGGGTGTGACGATCGAGGACGACTGGGTGGGCATGGGCCAGCGCACCACCGGCAGCGGCACGGTGCGCTTCGCGTCCGTCACGGTCCCGGCCGAGCACGTCGTCGCGGTCGACCCGCTCTACGAGAAGCCGGAGACCTTCGGCGCGTTCGGCAACTACCTGCACGCCGCCGTGGACGCCGGGATCGCGGTGGCGGCGCTGCGCGACGGCAGGCGACTGATCCGCGAGCTGGCCCGGCCGTGGTGGGAGGCCGGGGTCGAACGCGCCGCGGACGAGGGCGCGGTCATCGACCGCTTCGGCGAACTCGCCGTGCTGGTCCGGGCGGCACGCGCGCTGGTGCGCGAGGCCGGCGAGGCGGTGGACGCGGCGCGGGCCGACCTCACCGAGCACAGCGCGGCCGAGGCGTCGGCCGCGGTCGCGGCCGCACGCGCCCAGGCCGACACCGCCGCACTCACCGTGGCCACGGACATCTTCGCCCTGATCGGCACCCGCGCCGCCGACAACGCCCTCAACCTGCATCGCCATTGGCGCAACGCCCGCACCCACACCCTGCACGACCCGCGCCGCTGGAAGATCCGCCACCTGGGCGCCTGGGAGCTCGACGAGGTCCCGCCTCCCCGCAACGGCATCATCTGAGAAGGGACCACCCCGGACATGCCCGATACACACGACACACAGGACCCTCAGACCGGGCCCACCGAGCACGAGGAGTGGATCGCCCGCGCCCGCGAGGTCGCCGACGCCCTGGCCGTGGACGCGCTGGAGCGCGACCGGGCAGGGCAGGACCCGGTTGCCGAGCTGCGGCTGCTGCGCGAGGCCGGACTGCCGGCTCTCCTGATTCCCCGCAGGTTCGGCGGCGCGGGGCAGGGCTGGACGACCGCACTCGCCGTGGTACGCGAGATCGCCCGTGCCGACGGATCCATTGCCCAGCTGCTCGGTTACCACTACGTCAACCTCGACAACCTGTGGCTGGCGGCCGGACCGGAGGCCCAGGAGCGGTACGCCCGCCCATCCGCCGAGGGCCAGTGGCTGTGGGGCGACGCCGTCAACCCCATCGACCCCGACCTCAAGCTCACCCCGGACCCGGACGGCAACGGCTACCGCCTGGACGGCACCAAGAGCTTCGCCACCGGTGCGAGCACCGGGGACGTGGTGCTCACCTCCGGCGAGGTGACCGGCACGGGAGAGCAGCTGCTGCTGGTCGTCCCGCACGACGCGCCAGGGCTGGTCTTCAGGCAGGACTGGGACAATCTCGGCCAGCGCCTCTCCGCCAGCGGCGGCGTCACCTTCGACGGCGTGGAGATCCTGCCCGAGCAGGTGATCGGCTCCCTCGCGCAGGAGCACACCACTCCCCGCAGTTCCCTCGTCACCCCCGTCATCCAGGCCGTCTTCGGCCACCTCTACCTGGGCATCGCGGAGGGCGCCCTGGCCACCGCACGCGCGTACACCCGCGAAACCTCACGCCCGTGGGTGCTCAGCGGCCTGGCCTCCGCCACCGAGGACCCGTACCGCCTGGCCGACTACGGCGACCTGGCCGCGCGCCTGACCGCCACCGCCGCGCTGGCCGACCGCGTGGCCGGGAATGTCCAGGCCGCCGCCGACCGCGGGCCCGAGCTGACCTGGGAGGAGCGTGGCGAGCTCGCCGTCGAGGTCGCGGCGCTGAAGGTGGTCTCCACCGACGTCGCCCTCGACACCACCGCCAAGGTCTTCGAGCTCACCGGCGCCCGGGCGACCGCCAACCGCCACGGCTTCGACCGCTTCTGGCGCAATGTCAGGACCCACACGCTGCACGACCCGGTCTCGTACAAGCGCCGCGAGGTGGGCGACCACTACCTCAACGGCACCCTGCCCGAATTCACCCTCTACACCTGACCGGAGCCTCCCAGCCGTGACCACCACCGCATCCTCCACCGCCACGGTCATCCGAACCGATGACGAAACGCTGGCCACCGCCCGCGCCCTGGCCGCCGAGTTCGCCGCCGGAGCCGAGCGCCGCGACGCCGAACGCATCCTCCCCATCGCCGAACTCGACCGGCTCTCCGCCAGCGGCCTGCTCGGCATCACTGTCCCCGCCCAGTACGGCGGGGCGGACGTCTCGATCGCGACCCTGGCTGAGGTCTTCCGCCTGCTCGCCGCGGCCGATCCCAGCCTCGCCCAGATCCCGCAGAGCCACTTCGCCTACGTCAACGTGCTGCGCGCCCAGGGCACGCCGGAGCAGCAGCGCTTCTTCTTCGCGGAGATCCTGGCAGGCAAGCGTTTCGGCAACGCCCAGTCCGAGGCCGGCACCAAGCACGTACAGGACTACCGGACGCGACTGACAGTCGACCCCGACGGTGGCTACCTCCTCAACGGCACCAAGCACTACAGCACCGGTGCGCTCTTCGCGCACTGGGTGCCGGTGCTTGCCCGCGCCGATGACGAGCTGCTGCACGTCGCCTACGTCCCCCGGGACGCACCCGGGCTCACCGTGGTCGACGACTGGGACGGCATGGGCCAGCGCACCACTGCCAGCGGCACGGTTCGCCTGGACGGTGTCCGGGTGCCTGCCGAGCATGTCGTCCCGCACCATCTCACCTTCACCGGCCCGCAGTTGCACGGTGCGGTGGCACAGCTCCTGCATGCCGCGATCGACGTCGGTATCGCCGGGGGCGCGCTCGCCGAGGCCGCGGAGTTCGTCCGCACCCGCACCCGCCCCTGGTTCGAGGCAGGAGTCGAGCGTGCCACCGAAGACCCGCTGCTCGTCCAGCGCTTCGGAGAGCTGGCGGTGCGGCTGCGTGCGGCTGAGGCGCTCCTTGAACGCGCCGCCCGGGAGGTGGACGCGGCCCGTGCCGAACTCACCGATGCCTCAGCGGCCGCCGCCTCGATCGCCGTGGCCACCGTGAAGGCCTTCGCCGACCCGGTGGCGGTGGAGCTCTCCGCCGCGCTCTTCGAGGTCTCCGGCACCCGCTCCAGCCTGGCCTCTTTGAACCTGGACCGGCACTGGCGCAACGCCCGCACCCACACCCTGCACGACCCCTCCCGCTGGAAGGTCCAGCACATCGGCCGCTACGTCCTGAACGGCACCCCGCCGCCCCGCCACGGACTGCTCTGACCCGCTCGTCCCACCGCACCACCCAACCGAGGATCCCGTCATGTCACTCACCTTCCACTGGTTCCTGCCCACCAACGGCGACAGCCGCGACATCGTCGGCGGCGGCCACGGCGTGCGCACCGGCGCGGCCGGCGGCGACCGCCCGCCCACGACCGCCTACCTGGGCCAGATCGCCCGTAGTGCCGAGCAGTTGGGGTTCGTCGGTGCGCTCACGCCCACCGGTGCCTGGTGCGAGGACGCCTGGCTGAGCACGGCGATGCTCGTCGAGGTCACCGAGCGGCTGAGGTTCCTGGTGGCCTTCCGGCCCGGCCAGATCTCACCGACCACCTCGGCCCAGATGGCCGCCACCTACCAGCGCCAGTCCAACGGCCGCCTGCTGCTCAACGTGGTCACCGGCGGTGAGTCGCACGAGCAGCGCGCCTACGGCGACTTCCTGGACAAGGACGCCCGCTATGCCCGCGCCGACGAGTTCCTGGGCATCGTCCGCGCGCTGTGGCGGGGCGAGACGGTGGACCACGCGGGCACGCACCTGCGCGTCGAGGGCGCGCAGCTGCACCGGCTGCCCGACCCCGCACCGCCGATCTACTTCGGCGGATCGTCGGCCGCGGCCGGTCCCGTCGCCGCCCGCCACTCGGACGTCTACCTCACCTGGGGCGAGCCCCCGGCGCAGGTCGCGGAGAAGATCGCCTGGATCCGTAAGCTCGCCGCCGAAGAGGGCCGCGAGGTCCGGTTCGGCATCCGACTGCATGTCATCACGCGGGACACGGCCGCCCAGGCCTGGGCCGAGGCCGAACGCCTGCTGTCCCACGTGGACCCGGACACCATCGCCCAGGTCCAGGCCGGGCTGGCCCGCAGCGAGTCCGAAGGGCAGCGCCGGATGCTCGCCCTGCACGGCGGATCCACCAGCGACCTGGAGATCTACCCCAACCTGTGGGCCGGAGTCGGCCTGGTGCGCGGTGGCGCAGGCACGGCCCTGGTCGGCAGCCACACCGAGGTCGCCGACCGGATCGCCGAGTACCACGCGCTGGGCATCGACGAGTTCGTGCTCTCCGGCTACCCGCATCTGGAGGAGGCCTACTGGTTCGGCGAAGGCGTCCTCCCGCTGCTCGCCGCGCGCGGACTGTGGCAGCACCCTGCCGGACCGCGGACGACCGAGCCCGGAACAGTGCCCTTCGCGGGCCGCTGAGCACCGGCGGAGGCCGGGAAACACACAAGGAAACGGCACCTCGACATGTCCGAGACATCTCGCACACTCCCGACGCCGGATGAACGCAGCGAACGGCGCCGCCTGCGCACGGTGGTGCTCGCCAGCCTGCTGGGCACCACGATGGAGTGGTACGACTTCTTCCTCTACAGCACCGCCGCAGGGCTGGTGTTCGGGAAGCTGTTCTTCCCCACCGGCAACGACACCGTCGGCACGATCCTGTCCTTCGCCACCTTCGCGGTCGGCTTCGTGGCGCGGCCGATCGGCGGCCTGGTGTTCGGCCACATCGGGGATCGGATCGGCCGGCGGCGGACCCTGGCCGTCACCATGGGCCTGATGGGCGCATCGACCGCGCTGATCGGCCTCCTGCCGACCTACGACCAGGTGGGAGTGTGGGCACCCGTCCTCCTGCTCGTCCTGCGTGTCGCCCAGGGTGTGGCGCTGGGCGGGGAGTGGGCGGGTGCCGTGCTCTTGTCGATCGAGCACGGCCCGGACGGCCGCAAGGGCCGTTACGGCAGCTTTCCGCAGATGGGACTGGCCCTCGGACTGGCGCTGGGCACGGGGTTGTTCGCGCTGCTGAGCGATCTGCTCAGCGATGAGGCCTTTCTCCGGTACGGGTGGCGGCTCGCCTTCCTGATCAGCCTCGTCCTGGTCGCCGTAGGCATCGCCGTACGGCTGAAGGTGGACGAGACCCCCGCCTTCCGGGACGTCGAGCGGCGGCAGACGGCCTCCCGCGTCCCGCTGGCCACACTCATGCGGGACGCCGGAACCAGGCGCCTCACGCTGCTCGGGATGCTGGCCCGGTGGGGCGAGGGCGCGGCGTTCAACACCTGGGGAGTGTTCGCGATCTCCTACGCCACCTCGGAACTGAAGCTGCCGCGTACCCCGGTACTGCTCGCGGTCACGTTCGCCGCGCTGCTGATGGCCGCGCTGATCCCGATGTCCGGTTCCCTCGTGGACCGGCACGGCGCCCGCCGGACGTACGCGGTCGGCATGGTGCTCTTCGGGCTCAGCGTGTTCCCCGCCTTCTGGCTGTTCCAGGCGGCCGGGGTATGGCTCTTCGCCCTGGTGATGGCGGTGACGCTGGGCGTGGTGCACGCGTACTTCTACGGCGCTCAGGGCACGCTGTTCGCCGCCCTGTTCCCGGCCGAGGTCCGGTACACCGGCATGTCGTTCGTCTACCAGGTGTCCGGCATCTACGCCTCCGGCATCACACCGCTGCTGATGACGACCTTCCTGGCCGTGGGCGACGGCACGCCCTGGATCGCGTGCGGATACCTCGCACTGACCGCGGTCGTCAGCGTCGTGGCGACCTCGCGCATCCGGTCCTCCGACATGCACTTCGCCGCCGGGACCGCCCATCGCGCCCACGCGGCTCCGCCTGAGCCGCAGACCGCATCGAGCGCCGTGACGCGGTAGCGCTTGGGCGGTGGGGCCGCCGGGGTACTCGGCGGCCCCACGACGCACTCCGGACATGCGGCCCCCGCCCCGCGCCGGTGAACGGGCAACGCACCGTGGCGCAGCCCTGATCGATGGAGGCCTTCGCAGGCCGGTCCTGTTCCGGCCCACGTTGGGCAAACCCGGACGTGGATGCCACCTGGCACCGAAGGCCGTTACGAGGCCGCCACGAGCTTGTCATATACGAGCAGGAATGCCGGTCACGAACGTGGTGGTTGCCCCAACTATGGCTATCGGAGTAACGCTCAGCTCGACCGCTTACCAGAATCAGATCGACAGTACGGTGCAGCTCGCGAGGGAGGCCCATCAGGCCGGACTGCGCTCTGCGTGGTTCGCGCAGACCTTCGCGTACGACTCGCCCTCGCTTGCCGCGATCGTCGGTCGCGAGGTGCCCGGGCTGCACGTCGGGACCGCCGCGATCCCCGTTTTCGGCCGCCATCCGCTGCTGGTCTCCAGCCAGGCCCAGACAGCCCAGGCTGCCACCCGCGGCCGCTACCACCTCGGGCTCGCACTCGGCACCAAGTTTCTGACCGAGGAAGGCTTCGGTATCCCGTTCGAGCGCCCCATCGCCCTGCTCCGGGAGTTCCTCACCGCCCTGCGCCAGCTGGTGGAAACGGGCAGTGCCGACTTCCACGGCGAGCTGCTGACCGCCACCACGCCACTGCCGGCTGCGGTGCCGGGGGCCCAACCGCCCGTGCCCCTCCTGGTCGCGGCCATGGGGCCGCAGGCACTGCGCGTCACCGGCGAACTCGCGGACGGTGTCCTTCCGTACCTTGCCGGCCCGCGCGCCCTCGCAGAGCACATCGTCCCCGCCGTCACCGCCGCAGCCTCGGCGGCGGGTCGCCCGGCACCCCGCATCGTGGCCCTCGTACCCGGAGTGGTCACCGCAGACGCCGAGGCCGTGCGCGAGACCGCGACCGAGGCGCTCGCCTTCTACGAACGGATTCCTTCCTACCAGCGTGTCATCGGGCTCTCCGGTGGCACCCGGGCCGCCGACCTGGCCGTGATCGGTGACGAGGAGACCGTCGCCGCCGAGGTGCGACGCTACCGGGAGGCCGGAGCGACGGAGGTGGTGTTCACCGCGACAGACCTGGGTGGTGAGGCCGACCGACGCCGCACCTGGAAGCTGCTCGGAGAGCTGGCGAACGGCTGAGACGCCGGGCCGGGGGGAGGGCGAGGACTGGGGCGCCTGCCCGCCCTCGGGCCCGGCTATGACACTCCCCGGCCAAGAAGCGCCGTGGCTGCCCGCGCCGCGGCGGGGCAGCCACGGCGGACACGCACCGGGCAGGCGCTCCACAGCGTGGCCCGGAGCGGAGCAACTGTGCAGGCGTCCACGACGCGGTCATACGACTCGATGCGCGTGTAGCACTGTCGGCGGATCATGAGCACCCCGAGCAAAGCCAGATGATCACGCGAACTGGTGACGGGCGGTAGGTGCCGGACGTCGGGGCCTTCTCGGTCAGGAGTCTTCTGCCGGGGCGCCGGCGGCTCGCGATTCTTGTTGCTGTGGCAGTGCGCGCCGCGTGCGGACTGGGGAAAGGAAGACGGGCAGGAATGCCGTCGCCAGGAAGGCACCGCCTTCGCAGAGGGTGGTGCGCACGGTTGTCAGTTCGCCGAGTAGGCCGCTACGGCGGCACCGATGGTGAGTGCGCCGGTGAGCAGGAAGCGGAAGGTGGCGTTCTTCGGGCATCTGGCCACCCACGCCCCGGCGGGGAGGCCGATGAGCAGAAAGGCGGCGGTGCTCAGTGCGGCGAGTGCGCCGACCTGGCCGGGACCGGCGTCGAGCGCGGACACGGCTATGAGCGGGACGGCGACGTAACCGGTGTTCGTGCCGAACTGGCTGAGGACGGTCGCGGAGAACGGCGTGCGGAAGTCGCGTATGCGCCAAGGGGAGTCGGGCCGCGGCGAGTCGGGTCGCATGGCATCTTTCGCCGGCGGCTGCTGGGCGCGCCGGAGCGGGCGGCGTCGCATCGCGCTTACTTCCCCGGAGCGGCGAGTCCCGCTGTGTCCGCCACGTGCGAGGGTGACGGCGGCTGTTTCCGCCACCGCGTCGCCGCGACACCGGCGAGCACGACAGTCGCCCCCGCGATGACACGCAGCCCGAGCTCCTCGTTGAGGACGATCGCCCCCAGCCCCACCGATACGACCGGCAGGAGGTACCCGACGGTGGCTGCGCTGGTGGCCCTCTCGTCCGCGATGAGCCGGTAGCTGAGGTACAAGGTGAATCCGGTGCTGCAGATCCCGAGGACGGCGACGGCGACTACGGCCCGCAGATCGAGGTCCACGGACGCCGTGCCGCCGACCAGCACGGTCGGCGCGGTGAAGTCCGTGGCGGCGATGAGTTGGGCCGCCGAGAGAGCCAGGGGGGCGGTTCCCCGGCCGGTCAGGTGGCTCGCCATGTAGGCGAATCCGACGGCGTAGCTCGCCGACGCCCCGAGCAGGGCGAGCGTGCCCCCGCTCAGGAGTCCGGATTCCTGCCAGGGAGCGAAGATCACCGATCTCGCTGACGAGCCGTGGGTCCGCAGCGATGGGCCAGGCCCCTGCCTGGAAGCCGTGGTCGAAGGCTGCGCCGCGGCGGGCTTCAGTCCGAACTTCGTGGTGGAGAGCGAGGATTACGCCACGGCGCAGGGGTTCGTCGCCGCCGGCCTCGGGATCAGCCTCATCCCGGCCATGGGGTTGGCCAACCGTCACCCCGCCGTCGTCGTGCGCAAGGTGCGGGGGCCGGAACCGGTCAGGATCATTCACGCGGCGGTGCGGGAGACATCGCTGGGCCGGCCCGGGCTCCGCGGACTGCTCGCGGCACTCCGGGACGTGCCCGTGCAGTGAACGTCAGCCAGGGCCGCGGCACGAAGGTTCATACGCGCGAGAAGAGTCACAGATCGGCGATGCCGGTACTCGCCACGGTGCGCGACTCCAGCGTTCGCAACGCGCAGGGGCACCACTACGCGGGGCGGCGGCGACCGGCCGCGCACTACGTGCGACAGTCGCCCCCCACGGCGCCCACCGGTCGACTCGGCGCCGACGCAGCCGCGAGGCCGGAAGGGCGTGGGCACAGCAACCACGAAGACCTGTCGGACGCGCCTCAGGTCTCGCTCACACGGCGTCCGGCCGCGCCGGCGCAGCTCGTATACGACCTCGCGCAGGGCCCTGGAGATGCGGCGGCTGCGAATTGGCCCACGACGATGGCTGGTTGGCACCCGCATACAGCACGGAGGTCGTGCTTGCATGCCTCCGGATCCGTCACGACGCCGTCGGCAACGCGATGACGCGGCGAGTCACCGCGCTGACACCAACCACAACGGACTTACTCAAGACCGCTTAGCTCCACCGGCGTACGACCTGCCGCTCCGCCACCCCCAGAAGTGCGTCGCTCGCCTTGCCGAGGAGGGCCAGCAGCACGATGGCGAGCAGCAGGATGTCCGTGCGGCCGGTGTTCTCGCTGTCGATCAGCAGGAAGCCCAAGCCCATGGAGGAGGCGATGAGTTCGGCCGCGACGAGGAACAGCCAGCCCTGTGCGAGTCCGAGTCGCAGCCCGGACAGCACGGCGGGCGCCGCGGCCGGGATCAGGACCTGGACGAGGAGGTTGGGGCCGCGCCTTCCGTAGGCGCGGCCGAGTTCCTTCAGGCGCGGGTCGACGTGGTCGAGGCCTGCCGGGACCGTCGTGTACACGGGGAAGAAGGCACCGATCGCCACGAGTGTGATCTTCGGCGTCTCCCCGATGCCCAGCCACAGCAGGAGCAGCGGGACCCAGGCCAGCGAGGGCACGGCGCGGATCGCGTGGACGGTCGGCGCGAAGACGCCCCGAGCGGTCCTGGAGAGGCCCACCAGGCCGCCCAGGAGCAGACCGAGCGAGGCGCCGACGGCAAAGCCGATCAGCACCCGCTGGACGCTGATGGCGATGTGGTGCTGGAGTTCGCCCCGGTCGAAGAGGCTCCGCGCGGCGTCCAGGACGGCCCCAGGCGGGGGAAGTTGGCTGCGCGTGTACGTGCCGGACGTCGCGGTCAGCTGCCAGGCGATCACGAGCGCCGCGGGCAGGAGCAGGCCCGTGGCCGCGCGCAGTGCCGTACGGCCCCAGCGGGATCGGACGACCGCAGCGCCGGTGATGCCGCTCACGATGCGTCGGCCTTGCGGGCGAACTGGGGCGCGTAGAGCGTGTCGAGGGCCTGGTCGACGTCCTTCGCGTCGGCGACGAGGTTCTCCGAGACCAGCAGGGGTGCGATCCGTTCGAGCACCTTGGTCTGGGCGGCGCCGGGCACCGGCGAGATGTCGAAGTGGGTGCGCTCGGTGAGCTGCTGCGTGGCGACGGCGGGTTCGATCTTCGCGGTGTCGGCGAGGATCTTCTCCGCCGCCTGCGGGTTCTGCTCGATCCAGGCACGGGCCTTCTCGTAGCTGTCGACCACGATCTGCACCAGTTCGGGGTGGGCGTCGAGGAACTTCTCGGAGACGTTGAGGAACCCGTAGGAGTTGAAGTCGAGGTTGCGGTAGATGAGTTTGGAGCCGTTGTCGATCTGGCTCTGGGAGAGGTACGGGTCCAGGCCGGCCCAGGCGTCGACCTGGCCGCGTTCCAGCGCTGTCTTGCCGTCGGGGTGCTGGAGGTTGACGACGGTGATGTCGCTCGCGTCCAGGCCCTTGGTCTTGAGGGCCTGCAGGAGGAAGAAGTAGGGGTCGGTGCCCTTGGTGACGGCGACCTTCTTGCCCTTGAGGTCCTCGACGGAGTCCAGCTTCGAACCCTTGGCGACGACGAGTGACGACCATTCGGGCTGGCTGTAGACGTCGACGGTCTTCAGGGGCGTGCCGTTGGCGCGGGCCAGCAGCGCGGGGGTGCCGGCGGTGGAGCCGAAGTCGATGGCGCCGGCGCGCAGGTTCTCGTTGGCCTTGTTGCTGCCCAGGGACTGGGTCCAGCTCACCTTGACGTTGTCGAGGCCCTTGGCCTTGAGGGCGTCTTCCAGCCAGCCGTTGTCTTTGAGGACCAGGCTCTGGGGGTTGTAGTACGCCCAGTCGAGGCGGAGTTCAGTGGTGCCTTGGGCTGCCCCTTCCGTGCCGGTCTTGGCCTTGCCCGAGGAGTCCTCGCCCTCGGCGCACGCGGCCGTGGTCAGGAGCAGCATCCCGGAGGCGAGGGCGGCGGCGAAGGTGCGGCGGTTCATCGGAGAGGCTCCTTGTGCGGAACGGATGGAACGGATGGAACGGAGAGGGACGGGGAGACGGCGTGGGTGCGGCCGACGCCGAGGCGGTGCAGGAGATCGGTGCGCAGCGGCGCCAGTTCGAGGTCGCCGCGCTCGCGCGGGCGGGGCACCGGCACGTCGAGGGTGGCAGTGATGGATGCGGCGGGGCCCGCGCTCAACAGTACGATGCGGTCGGCGAGTTGGAGGGCTTCGTCGACATCGTGGGTGACGAGGAGGACGGTGGTGCGAGCGGCGGTTTGGACCTCGTCGAGGAGGTCCTGCATGCGCAACCGGGTCAGTGCGTCCAGTGCCGCGAACGGTTCGTCGAGCAGCAGTACACCCGGCCTGCGGACCAGGGCGCGCGCCAGCGCTGCGCGCTGCGCCATGCCGCCGGAGACCTGACTGGGCCGGTGCCGCCCCAAACCGTCCAGGCCCACCACCTCCAGCCAGCGCGCCACTTCGGCCCGCCGCTCGGCGCGCGGTATCCCGGTCGGCAGCCCGAAGGCGACATTGGAGGCGAGGGTGCGCCAGGCCATGAGGCGTGCGTCCTGGAACACGACGGCCGCCCGCCGGTCCATGTCGCGGACCGGTTCACCGTCGACGAGCACGGTTCCGCCGGTGGGTGTGTCCAGCCCTGCGACTAGGCGCAGCAGCGTGGACTTCCCGGAGCCTGAGGGGCCGAGGACGGCGACGGTCTCACCGGCCGCTATCTCCAGGTCTATCCCGCCGAGGACGGGGCTCGCGGATGCGCCGCGGCCGAAGGTCCGGGATACGCCGCGGAGTTCGACGGCTGCCGGATCACCGGCCTGCCCGGGTACGGGCATGGGTGTCTCCTCGTACAGAAGGCAACGGGCTTCGGGCGCAGGTGATTACGGCGCACCGGGTGAAGGTGAGTTTCAGGAGCCAGACATGAGGCGCGAAACGATCAGCGCCCGGACTGACGGCGTGGTGAGCTGACGGTGATCAGCGGGTGGCGGCGCAACAGAGCGCGGCTGCGACACGAACCAGATCGACGCAGCGGCGGCAGGTCAGGAACTGGCGCGGCATGCGACGATGCAAGCACGGGTGACTCGGAGAGTCAACGCACCGTCAGCATCCGAGACGATCATGTGGCCCGGCGGCGATGGCCACCTCGACGACCCCGTCATGAACGGGCGTCGTACGCCTCCCGCGCTTCGTCGATGTCGTCGACGTGGTCCAGCGCCCAGTCGAGTAGGCCGCGCACCGTCTCGAGCAGCGTCCGTCCCAGTGGCGTGAGTTCGTAGTCGACACGGGGTGGCACGACGGGATGCACGGTGCGCTCGATCAGGCCGTCGCGTTCCAGCCCACGCAGGGTCTCGGTGAGCATGCGCTGGCTGATGCCGGGGACGGACCTCTTGATCTGGGTGAAGCGCCGTTTGCCCGGGCCGAGTTCGTTGATGACGGTCAGTGACCACTTGGAGCCGACCCGGTCCAGGACATCGCGGACCCGGCAGGTGGTGTCGTCGCGCCGGGCCAGCACCGTCATGGGGTCGCCGTCGTGGGTGGGCATGGTTCCCTCCGGCTCACTGAGGCAGAAAAAAGTGCCGTCTTACGCGGCCGATCCATGGTTTCGCAGACTGAGGCCAGTTACCAGACGGAACCGATTCACCGGCCGAGGGGACCCCCATGACCACGCACGCACCCGCAGCCGACGAGACCTTCGCGATCCCCACCGACGAGGCACAGCTGGACCGCGCGGCTGAAGCCCTGCGCGGTCACGGATTCACCGTGCACGTTGCGGACACCGTGGCAGACGCCCGCGAACTTGTTCTCTCACTCGTCCCGCGCGAGGAGTCGGTGTTCACCGCCACGAGCGAGACGCTGCGGCTGACCGGAATCACCGAGGCCATCGACGAGTCCGGCCAGTTCAACTCCGTACGGGCCGCCGCAGGCGATCTCGGCGCCGATGTGAACGCCCGCATCCGGCTGGGTGCAACACCCGATGTCGTCGTCGGCAGTGTGCACGCTGTCTCCGAGGACGGCGTTCTGCTGGTCGGCTCAGCGAGCGGCAGCCAGCTCGCTCCGTACGCATCGGGGGCGGCCAAGGCGATCTGGGTGGTCGGCGCCCAGAAAATCGTCCCTGACATCGCGACCGGGCTCCGCCGCATCCGGGACTACAGCCTGCCCAAGGAGTGGCGCCGACTGCAGGAGAACTACGGCCAGACCTCGTTCATCGGCAAGATCCTGATCCTGGAGCGCGAAGCCCTCCCCGGGCGTGGCGTGGTCATCCTTGTCCGCGACAGCGTGGGCTTCTGACGCGCTTACCGGCAGGCGACCCGAGGGAATTCATACAGCTGCAACCGTCCGATCCTCATCTGCCCGCTAGACATGGTGAGGTGAGCTCTCCAGCGCTGTACCGCAGGTTGTACGTGGATCTGGCGCGTGTCGACGCGTCCACGTGTCGACGCTCCTGACGTCGCCTCCCCCTGGTTCTGTGTGAGGCGACCGCCCGTGCGTCATTCCTGTACGGCAACACTGAGAGGGGAAGCCATGACCACCACTGTCGCGAGCTACGAGATACGGCGGGCAGGTCCACGGTTCGGTGCCGAGGTGACCGGCATCGACCTGACGACCGGCGTCGACGACCGAACCGCCGAGGAGCTGCGCCAGGCGTTCCGGGAGCACAAGGTGCTGGTGTTCCGCGAGCAGCACCTCACGCCGGATCAGCACGTCGCGGCCGTACGCCTCTCGCGGAGGCCTTCGACCACCCGACCGCCGTGAAGGATCCCGCCAATCCGCTGGTCTACCCGTACAACGTCCAACAGACCGGCAACGTGATGGCTGCAGGCCCGGGCCGCGTGATCGACGAGGCGCCGGTCCCGCTCCCGCGCGCGGAGACGACCGACGTGGCCGCCCTGCGAGGTGACCCCGGTTCGCGGCCCTGCGCGCCGAACTGGCGGCCGCCACGGGATGCGGCGGCCGCCTGAAGGATGCGAGAGCGTCGCCGCCCACGGAGAAACGGGACGCAACGCCGGTCCCGCCGTTCCCCCGGACGGGACAACGCCACATGACCGCCCGACCGCCGCCACAGCCTCGGGCCGGCGCCGCGGTGGTCCTCGGGGCGCCGTCTTCGACCTCCGCTCGCGCTGGGCACCGTACGTCTGGGTGTTGTCGCCGGCGATCTGCGGCGGCAGCCGTGCGGGTGCCGACGCCCGCGCTGGCCGCCCAACTGCTTCCGGTGGCGTCGTCCACGGTTGACAGCTTGACGGCAGGTCTGCGGGCTGCCTGGCGTACCACTGCGTTCAGCGAGTGCCGTTCACCGTGTCCGCGGCCACGCGGAAGCCGATGTTGCCGGTCGAGCTGTCAGGGGTGTTGGAGCTGCGGGCGGCGACGCGGTAGCGGTTGCAGTAGGAGTCGTGGCACATGTGGGAGCCGCCGCGCATGACGCGGGCGGTGCCGGTGGCCGGGCCGGTCGGGTCCTGGCGCGGTCCGGTCCGGTGGAAGTCGGGGCTGAACCAGTCGGCGCACCATTCCCAGACGTTGCCCACCGTGTTGTAGAGGCCGTAGCCGTTGGGCCGGTACGACTTGGCTGGTGCGGTGCCTGTCCGGGCGTGCGGCCCGGTGTTGCGTACGGGGAAGTCGCCCTGCCAGATGGTGCACATGTCCCGCCCGTCAGGGGTCAGTTGGTCCCCCCACGGGTAGCGGGCCTGCTCCAGCCCGCCGCGGGCCGCGTACTCCCACTCGGCCTCGGTGGGCAGCCGGGTTCCGGACCAGGCGCAGTAGGCCTGTGCGTCGTTCCAGGAGACGTGGACCACGGGATGGTTCTGCCGGTCCGCGAACGATGAGCCGGGGCCTGTCGGGCGGCGCCAGTTCGCGCCGGACACCGCTCGCCACCAGGGAGTTCCCGGTACGGCCGCGGAGACGTTCGCGACATGGGCGGGCAGATAGATGTCGACGACGTAGGAGAAGCCGAACTCCTCTGCTTCGGTGACGTGGCCCGTGTCCTTCACGAAGGAGGCGAACTGGGCGTTCGTCACCGTCGTCGGCGCGATGCGGAAGGCGTTGACGCTCACCTCCCGGACGGGGCCCTCGCCGTCCGCAGAGAAGCCGTCGGGGTCGTCGGTCCCCATGAGGAAGCGGCCGCCGGGGAGGCTGACGAACTGCCGGACAGCCCGGAGGGCGGCCGTGCTCCGGGCAGGGGCCGGGGGCGGGACAATCGTGAGGGCGACGGGGTCACGGCCGGGTGTGCAGCAGGAGGACATGGCGTTTTCCCGGGAGATCGGGCCGCCCGTCCGGAGGTCCGGACGGGCGGCGGGCGGTGCATGCCTAGCTGGTGCGGTCTGCGGCGAGCTGAGTGGCCAGGGCGGGAATGCCCAGGTTCTGCTCGTCGTTCGGGGTGGCCTGGTACAGCTTGTTGGTGAGCTGGTACGGGTCGCCCGGGAGGTCGTAGTACTCCCGGAACGTCACCTGCCCGGTGCCGGACACCTTGCCGCCCGCATCGGTGTACAGGTCGTAGTACTCGACGTACTGCTTGTCCTTGGCGACGTAGGACGCCCACGAGTCCTTGACGCCCGCGCTGCCCTGCTTCCACCATTCGACCAGCAGGTGGTCGCGGTTGAAGCCGGACAGCAGCGACTTGCCGTCCACCGCGTGGGTCGGGGTGATCCCGGCCGCGTCGAGGATGGTGGGGGCGATGTCGATGTTGCCGACGATGCGATTGTCGGTGGTCCCGGCGCCCAGGCCACCGGCCGGCCAGGACAGGTAGAACGGCACCTCGTGAGCAGGGGAGTAGGGCGTGCCCTTTCCGAGGAGGCCGTGGTCGGCCCACTGGAAGCCGTTGTCGCCGATGTAGATGACCAGGGTGTTGTCCAGCTGCCCCAGGGCTGCCAGCTTGTCCTTGAACGCCTGGACGGCGTCGTCGACGGACAGCAGGGTCCGCAGCTGCCGCTCGCGCTGCGCCTTGCCGTCGGCCAGGGTGTTGGTCGCGTTCTTCACGTAGGCCGGCTTGTCACTCCGGTCGGCCTCGGGGACCGAGGGACGGCCGTTCCACGCCGGCACGGCCGTGTTGGCGTACGCGGGCGCAGGCGTGTTGGGCTCGTGCGAGGCGTACGGGGTGACGTACGCGAACCACGGGCGGGTGTCGGTCGCGGCCTTGTCCAGGAAGGCCAGCGTCTTGTTCTTGATGATGTTGGTGGTGTAGCCGTTGATCGTCTGGACGGTGCCGTTGACGTTCCACTGCGCGTCGACGAAGCCCGGCTGGAGCAGCGCGAAGTCTTCGAAGTGCGGCGGGCTGTCGGCCAGGGCCCAGGAGTTCAGATACTTGCCGAACAGCCCGGTGCGGTAGCCCGCCTGCTTGAGGTACCGCTGAACCGTGGTGTTCTGGTCCAGGCTGTGCGAGGCTCCGTTGTTCCGCACCCCGTGGTTGTGGGCGTAGCGGCCCGAGAAGACCGACGACCGCGAGGGCGCGCACAGCGGGGTCGTGACGTGGCCGTTGTTGAAGGTCACGCCCTGCCCGCCGAGCCAGTTGATGGTCTTCTGGATCGCCCAGTTGGTTTGCTTGGGCTGGTCGTCGGTGACGACCAGTAGGACGTTCGGGCGGGTCGCGGCGCTCGCCTTGTTGGCGGCCGCGAGCCCGGCGACGCCGGGGACAGCCGCGGCGGCGGCCACTGCGGCCGCACCTGCGAGGAAATTACGCCGCCCGACCTGCGGCTGGCTGGTATCACTCATCGGTTTCACTCCTGTTTTGGCATCCCCACGCCCCACGCATCATGAGGAGGCAGAGGGTGCCGTGAATTCGAAATACTCCGGCGCGGCGGTGCTTTTACGCAGGCCTGTTCCGAAACCGCGCATGCGAAAACGGAGTATTGACGGGAATTCTCGAGAAGGATCCGGATCAGGTGTGCCCTGGGACCGTCACTGTGCTGCCCCCGAACAGCAGCTGGTCGCCGACGCTCACGCTGCTGCCGCAACAGGCTGCAGGCGAAGGCGCCTTAGGGCAGGAGGAAGGCAGGAGAAACTGCCGGAAGATCCGGTGACGATCTGGCGTTCAGGTGCCGGATTACCGCTTGGTCGGACGGCAGTCGGCCGAAGCTGTCACGCCGACTCGGCTGTACACAGACCGCTGGCCAGTCGACCGAAATCGACGTGGCGGCGGCCGACGAGAGTGTCTCGTGCTGCCATGGCCCCGACAATACGAGTTACCGTGAGGTAAAGGCAATGCCGTTCGGTGAATTCTCGGATCGTGGTACGGCTCCCCGGAAATCATCGGGGCAGTGGCGGCTTCGTCAGGACCGGCGCCGACGTCTCGAGTGCTCGATCCGGCCGAGAGACGGGACGACCTGGCCGAGACCGCGCGCCGCGCCGCTGCCTGGTATCGCTCAGAGCAGGCCGAGACGGCGTAAAAGCACGGCGAGCGACTCGTCTGGGCTCTGCCCGGCGGTGTCGACGACGATGCGCTCCCGCTCCCACGGTTCGTAGTCGCGGTCGAGGACCTGCTGCCAGTCGGGCAGCGGCAGATCGGGGATGTCCACGGACCGTGATGTCACCCGCTGCCGGTGCTCGACCGGATCCGAGCAGACCACTTCCACGTCGACGGAAGGGACACCTGCCTTGGCGCCCGTATCGCGCCAGGCGTCGCGGGTGACGGCCAGCGGATTGACCGACTCCGCGATCACGGTCAGTCCCTGCCGGAGATGCTCCTCGGCCAGGGAGTATCCGACGACGTAGCCGACCGGTCCGACGGGGTGCTGTACCAGGCCGGAGCGGACGATCGCCTGCTCGATGGTGTCCACCCGCAGATGGACCGCACCGATCCGTGCGGCCAGGAGCCGCGCGAGGGTGGTCTTGCCGGTGCCGGGCAGTCCGCCGATGACGATGAGCATGTGCTCATCCTGCCGGAGTGCGCCGCCCACGAACTACGCGCCGTCCTCGACGAGTTCGGTGGACAGCTGCTCATGCTCGACGAGCCCACGAACAACCTGGACCGCGTGGGCCATGAATGTGCTGCCGGAACGGTGAGGCGCTCCTTGGAGCCGACCGCCCCGCCCCGCCCCGCCCGGCGCCGGGTGAGGCCGCCGGGCCGGGGCGCGATCGCTCAACTGCCGGGCCTGCCCGCCGGTGTCAGGGCTGTCCGCCGCGCTCCAGGGGGATCTTCTCGCCCGCCTCGATCGCGACAGGCAGCCTGTTCTCGGCCGGCGGCAGCGGGCAGGTCGCCAGGTCGGTGTAGGCGCAGGGGAGGTTCGCGGCGCGGTTGAAGTCGAGGGTCACCCTGCCCTCGCCGTCGGGAGGCGCGATCTGCAGGGAGCGGTTCGCGGCGTAGGTGGTCACGCCGGAGGTCTTGTCCGTGAACAACACCATCAGGCTGCCGGGGCGCCTTCCGTTGAAGACGGTGAGCCGGTGTGTCGCTCCGTCCAGTTCGAACTCGACCTGGCCGGGCGAGTCGTAGACGTGCTCCAGGCCCTCGACGGCGGCGCCGACAGTCACCGCCCGCGGCTCGTCGAAGGGCAGAAACCGGCCGACGCGGACCCAGCGGGGGTCGGGCGCGTAGGCGGGAGTGCGGGTGAAGTTGGTGCGCAGCGCGTTCTCGGGATGGCGGGGCCGCAGGATGTCCTGCCCGCCGCGCTTGGCGACCTCGATCACGGCGTCACCGGAGCCGACGTACACGCTGTCCCGCTCGCCGATGACCCCGAAGTCGTACCGGCCGTGAGCCGTTGCGCCATCGATGACCAGTTCCTCGCCATCGGCGAGCGCGACCACCACGCCGTCGGCGGTGCTCGACCAGGCTCCGGGGGCGTCATCAAAGCGGGCCGGCTCGTCGCTCAGCCAGCGCAGGCTCGTGATCGCGAGAAACCCGTGCGGGCCGGCGAGCACCTCCTGGTGTTCACGGTGCCACTGCTCCCATTCCTGGATGAAACTCGCCAGGTCGACATCTTGGACGGTCATGTCCGCTCCTTCGTATGGCCTCGAGGGCCGGGCGCGCTGCCTGGTCCTCGCGCTTCCACATCGTGCAACTGGCCAGACCGTGAAAGTCATCCCCGGGGCCGGCCCCTCACTGCTGGTGATCAGCGGGCATGTGCTTTCCGGCCGTCACGATCGACTGCGTCCAGCCCGCACATCGGTCCAGTGCCGATCGAGTGCCTCGCCGCGCCGCATACCGGTGCCGAGCAGCACCTCGAACAAGTCGGCCAGACGGTCGCCGTAGCGGGCGTGGTTGTACCGCAGGAACGCCGCCGCCTGGGTGGGGTCCCAGCAGGTCCGCTCCTGGGTGGCCGGGCGGGGCATCAGGGCGTACCGGCAGGGGTTGTCCGTGATCAGCCGCGTAGGTACGGACGGCGGAGCCGAGAGCGCTGGAGAGGGTGGCGCCGATTCGGTAGATGGTGGTGCGTGGTGCGTCCTCTCCCGCGGTCGAGCTCGGACTCGCTCCAGGCGGCGACGTGGCGCGGTCGCAGGTCGGAACGTGCCATGCGTCCGAACGCGGGGATGAGATCGGCGTGCACGTGGTCGCGGTAGCGGACGAACGTGCGCGGCTTGAGCGTCTCGGTAGTTGAGCCCTTCGATCTCGTCGTAGACCAGCCCGACGCTCTCCGCCTCGAGCATCTCCTCCGGCAGCCGGCCCATCTCCTCGGGAGTCGGACCGGTGGTCCTGGCCGCGCCGCGGGGACGTCAGCGCGCCAGTGCGCCACACAGGAAAAGGTTCACGGCATGTTGGATGTGGCGCTCCTCCACCTCGGGGTCGCGGGTGATGCCGAACGCCGCGAGGCGGGCGGGCAGTGCCGCGACCATGGCTAGGAACTGCTCGGCGGCGATCTCGATGTCGTCGACGGCGACCGTTCCCTTTGTGGCATGGTCGCGAAGGACTTCCATGACCGCCTGCATGCGATGCGACCAGGTCAGTGAGTGGGCGCTCGCCGTGAACTCGGGAAAGCGCGCCGACTCGGCCATCGCCATGCGGGTGAGGCGGACGATGCCGGAATCTGTCGCCCGGGCCACGGCCGCGCGCGCTATGGCGGTCAGCGCGGTGGCCAGGTCGCCGCTCACGGTGCGCACGGGTGCCTCGTCCCCGTGCGCGCGAGCCAGCGCCCAGGGGATGACGGCCGCGAACAGGGTTCGCTTGTCCGGATATTGGGCGTACAGCGTCCGCTTGGTGGTGCCCGCCGCCTTCGCCACTGCTTCCATGCTGGTGCCGTCGAAGCCGTGCTCCAGGAAGGCCTCCAAGGCTGCCTGCCGGATCCGCTCCCGCAGGCGGGCCGCCTCTTGGCGGGACGGGCGGCCTGCTCGTGTCTTCTGTGCCGACGTCTTCTCAGCTCGCTCCACGGATGTAAGTATACGACTGCGTTTAATTAACGTCGACAGTCGACGAGGGGACCCTCATGGGCAAGCCCGCGCAGTCCGTGTCACTCGACCCGAACACACCCGCCACTTGGACCGACCACCCGCACCAGGTTCTCTTCTCCCTGGATCGATCCACGGTGGAAGTAGCCCAAGTCGCCGCGCTGACCCGTCGGTTCGACCAACTGCGTCCCGCAGTCGCCGCCCTCGGCAAGCTCGCCGACCGGCAGGGGGTGGACCGTATCGAGAAGGTCGAAGACGTCGTCCCCGTGCTCTTCGACCACCGGGTCTACAAGAGCTATCCGATCGGCCTGATCGAGAAGCGCCGCTTCGACCGCCTCACCTCCTGGCTCGGCCGCCTCACCCGGCACGACCTGTCCGCCGTGCCGCTCGACGGCCTGGACTCGGTCGACGCATGGCTGACCCGGCTCGACGAGCACGGCCTGATCATCGGCCATTCCACCGGCACCACCGGCAAGTTGAGCTTCATCCCGCGCTCCCGCGACGAGTGGCCCGCCTGGCGCAATGTCCACTTCGAGGTGCTGCGCGCGGCCATCGGCTTCGACACCCGCACCGTCAAGATCCCGTCCTTCTCGGCTGGTTACCGCTCCGGCCACCAGATGATGACGAAGATGGGGCAGCTCTTCACCCGCGAACAGGCGGGCGGCGAGAAGAGCCGCCACACGCTCTACGACTACGCGATCTCCTCCGACCTGCTCTCCCTCGCCGGGCGCCTGCAGTCCGCCGAGGAGCGCGGCGAACTGGATCGCCTGCAGATCGACGCGAAGCTCCTGCGCGAACGCCGGGAGCTGATCGAACGCAGCCGGCACCGCGACGACGATCTGCAGGTCTGGTTCGCCAAGCTGGCCGAGGGGTACCGCGGGCAGCGCGTGCGTATCGGCGGCACCTCCGCCGATCTGGTCCGCATAGCTCTCAAGGGACGTGAGAACGGGGTCAGTTGCGCCTTCGCGCCCGACTCCGTCCTCATAGCGGGCGGTGGCATGAAGGGCTATCAGGAGGCCCCGGAGGAGTGGGAGCAGCTCCTGCGCGACTTCTTCGGCATCGACCGCATCCGCAGCATGTACGGCATGTCGGAGTGCATGGGTACCGCCCCGCTGTGCCCTGAGGGGTACTTTCACTTCCTGCCCGTCACGATCCCGGTCGTCCTCGACGAGAACGCGGTTCCGGTACCGCGCGAAGGCGTGCACACCGGCCGCCTCGCCCTCTTCGACCTGCTGGCCGAGACGTACTGGGGCGGATTCATCTCCGGTGACCGCGTCACGGTCCATTGGGACGAGGACTGCCCGTGCGGCTGGAAGGGCCCGCGCATCGAGCGCTCCATCGTGCGCTTCTCCGAGCTGGAGGGCGGCGACGACAAGATCACATGTGCTGGTACGGGACAGGCCTACAGCGCCTTCATGGACTACGTGAAGGAGGTCTGAGCGGCATGGCGATGACCACGCCCCCGGCACCTGCGTCTGCCACGGATGTCGTCGACGTCCCGATCGTCATCCGCGGCCGGATCATCGAACCCGGCGACGACGCGGTCGAGTTCGGCGGCCGTTCGGGCGCCCGCTTCCGTACCCCCGATCCGCACAAGTACGCCACTGAGCTGGCCCTGCACGATCCCCGCGACCTGAAGGACCTGGCCGACACCCCGATCGACGAGATCATCGACTTCCTCGCCGAACTGGGCCCGCGCCTCACACTGGACGCCAACCCGCTGATGCGCACCGCGTTCCGGCTGTGCCTGGAGGCGGGTGAGCTGACCGAGCCCGTGCTGCGGCCGGTGTACGAGCAGTTCCCCGGCATGTTCCGCCGTGAGCGCCTTTCGGGTCAGGTGGAGAAGATGGTCGGCAAGGCGTTCCTCGACGGCTGGGTGGAGCTCGGCCGCCCCGGCACCTCCACCCTGCGCATGCGGGCCGTCGGCACCCGGAACATGCACATCATCGCCGGGAATGTGCCCGTCACCGCCGGGATCACCGTGATCCGCAGCGCCCTGGCCAAGGGCGACTGCCTGATCAAGACGCCGTCCAACGACCCGTTCACCGCCGCCGCGATCGTCCGCACGATGATCGACCTCGACCCGGACCACCCCGTCACCAAGCACTTCGCCGTCGCGTACTGGAAGGGCGGCGACGAGGAGATCGAGCGTGAGATCTATCGTCCCTCGCGCATCGAGAAGCTGACCGCGTGGGGCGGCATGGCGTCCATGACGCACATCCCGAAGTACCTCGTCCCCGGCATCGAACTCATCAGCATGAACCCGAAGCTGTCGATCTCGATCGTCGGCCGGGAGGCGCTGGAGACGAGTGAGGCGATGCAGGAGGCGGCGCTCGGCGTCGCGCTGATGGCGGGACGGATGAACCAGACGGCCTGTTCCAGCACACGCGTCGTGTACGTCGAGTGCGACGCCGACGACGACGGGAGCCTCGATCGCCTGGAGGAGTTCGGGTGCGCCGTCCACCGGGCGTTCCTCACCCTGCCCTCGCACGAGTCCACCGCACCCCGGCGCCCCGACCCGGACCTGGAGGACGAGCTGCGGGCCGTGGCCCTGGACGAGGAGTTCTACCGGGTCATCGGGGACACGGCAAGCGCCGGCGTCGTCGTCTCCCGCACCGACGAGCCCGTCGAGTTCTCCGGCCGGCTCACCAATCGTGTCGTCAACCTCGTTCCCGTTGCCGACATCACCCGCGTCGCGGGCTGGGTCGACGAGTCGACGCAGACCGTCGGTGTCTATCCGGAACGGCTGCGCGAGAAGCTGCGCGACGAGCTCGCCCGCGGCGGTGTGCAGCGCACCCTGCCGCTCGGTGCCTCGCTCAGCGCGCAGGCCGCGCAGGCGGCCGAGTCCGCCGACCCGCAACAGGCGCTCGGTCTGCCACATGACGGCACCGAGCCGCTGCGCCGCATGGTCCGCTGGGTCGTCGACCAGTCGGCGGAGGCGGTGTGAGCAGCATGGTGTTGCGCAGACTCGGCCAAAGTGGACTCTATGTCTCGGAGTTCGGCCTCGGCACGATGACGTTCGGCATGAAGGACTGGGGCTGCGACGAGGCCACCGCGACCACCCTCGTCGACCGCTACCTGGAGGCGGGCGGCAACTTCGTCGACACGGCCGACGTCTACGGCCGGTCGGAGGAGATTGTCGGCCGCGCCCTCAGGGGCAGGCGTGACCGGGTCGTCCTCGCCACCAAGTTCGGCCTGCCCGTAGGGCGCGGTCCGCACGACCGGGGCGCGAGCCGCATCCACATCAAACGGGCCTGCGAGGCCAGCCTGCGCCGCCTCGGCACCGACCACATCGACTTGTACCAGGTGCACGTGGACGACGAGGCGACACCGCTCGACGAGACGATCGCCGCGCTCGACGACCTCGTACGCGCCGGAAAGGTCCTGTACACGGGGGCGTCCAACTTCCGCGCCCACCGCCTGATGAAGGCCCTCGCCGTCAGCGACCGGCTCGGCGCGGCGCGGTTCGTCGCCTTCCAAGGCCAGTACAACCTCATCGTGCGGGCCATGGAACGGGAGCATTTCCGCCTCGTGGCCGAGGAAGGGCTCGGCTTCGTCAGCTGGAGCCCGCTCGCCGCCGGAATGCTCACGGGAAAGGTCGAGCCGGGCGGGGCCACCAGGCTGGAGCAGCGTGAGGTCGCCCTCGACACGCTGGTCAAGAACGAGCGGGGCTTCAACGTGGCCGCCCTCGTGAAGAAGCTGGCGTCCGAGTCCGGGTGCACACCCGCTCAGCTCGCCCTGGCCTGGCAGCGGACTCGGCCCGTGACGTCCGTCATCATCGGCGCGCGCACGCCCGACCAGCTCGACGACAACCTTGCGGCTCTCGACATCACCGTCCCGTCGCAGGTCGCGGCCGAACTCGAAGAGGCGACGCGGCTCCCGGACGAGTACCCAGGGACCTTCATCGACATCTTCCAGGGCTGGTTGCGCGGCGGGACATCACCGCGCGTCCGCACATGACGCCCGACAGAAGGCAGGGACCACACGTGGATTCGGCAACGCAACGCAGGGTCGCCGTCGTCACCGGCGCGGCGAGGGCACTGCTCAGTGTGGAGGACCTCGTCGTCGAGATGCTCGTCCTGCCGGACCTCGGAGAATATCGGGGAGTTGGTAGCGCGTGGGCTCGACGCCGCGCCGGACTCCGGTTTCCGAGTGCATTCCACAGTGCGTCCTTACGACGGAACGTTCCGCGGCGGCACGGGGATTGTGAAGCCTGAGTCGCTGCGTGGTGCCGGACCTACACCCCGTGCATGCGGGGAGCCGAAGGGAACGGACGAGCAGGAGGGGATATGAAACTGGGATTTGCCATGCCGCATCTGCTGCGGCTCAAGGCCACATGCCAGCCGTGGGAAGTGGCGGTGACAGGGGCGGACCAGACGCGCCTGGCCCAGTGGGCCGAGGAGCTCGGTTACGCGATGATCAGCGTGCCCGAGCACCACATCATCCCGCGCGCCCACGTGGAGCTCTCCGGGCCGCACTACTTCCATGCGTACACGGCGATGTCGTATCTGGCCGGGGCGACGGAGCGCATCCGGGTCAACTCGTGCATTGCCATCCTGCCGCTGCAGCACCCCATCGTTACCGCCAAGGCGCTCTCGACCATGGACTGGCTGTCGAGCGGGCGGGTGACCGTGACCTTCGCCGTTGGCTGGCTGGAGGAGGAGTTCGAGCTCCTGGGCGTCCCGTTCCACGAGCGCGGCGCAATGAGCGAGGAGTACATCCAGGCGATCATCGAGCTTTGGACCAAGGACGAGCCGGAGTTCGAGGGGAAGTACGTGTCGTTCCGAGATGTCGCCTTCGAGCCCAAGCCCGTTCAGAAGCCGCACCTGCCGGTGTGGTTCGGGGGTGAGGCGGAGCCGGTGTTGAAGCGGGTCGCCCGCTACGCATCGGGTTGGTGGCCGGCCCACACGAAACCGGAGGACATCCCGGCGAAGATCGACTTCATCAAGTCACAGCCCGATTACAGCGGAAGGCTGACAGACGTCTACTACGGCTTCGCCACCAGCCGGGTGGGGGAGAGCCACACGGTGCAGCACGATCCGCGAGCTCGTCCGGGCATGACGAAGCAGGAGATCATCGATCGCCTGGGCTGGTTCAAGGAGCTCGGCGTGACGATGAGTTCCTTGCCGATCCCCCCGGTGGGGCACATCAATGACTACTTCGACTACACGCAGTGGGTCGCAGAGGAGATCATGCCAGCGGTCGCATAGACGCGGCCCCGAGTAGGAGGCGACGGGCCCACTCGTCCCCTTCCCCGCCCACGGCTGGGCCGCCATCGGCACCGGCAGCCCGGCCATCGGGACGGCCGGGCTGCGCAGATCACTCGGCAGTGCCAGGCACGCGCAGCGAATCGCCGCAGTGACTACCGGATGACGTCCTCCGCGATGCCCAGAATCCCCAACTCGGCGCGGGTGGGCAGTCCTTCCCAGTCGCCGGGCACAGTGCAGGCAAAGCCACCCGTGGTCACGGCGGTGCCCAGGCGTACGGTCGGCGGCGCGTCGGCCAGCAGTTCGGCGAGGTATCCGGCGACGAAAGCATCGCCGGCGCCCACGGAGTCGACCACGTCGACCTTCACCGCCGCGCGGGAGTACTGCTCGCCGTCGATCACTGCTGCACAGCCCTGGGCGCCGAGTTTGATGACGGCCTGCGAGGGACCGAGGTCGCACAGCGCGGACGCCAGAGTGTGGGGGTCCGCCTCCTCCGGGACGAAGAGCGAGGCCTCCTCAGGGCCGGCGAAGACGACGTCGCACGCGCGCACGATGTCGAGCAGGCCCTTGCCCGCCGCCTCGCGAGACCACAGTTTGCTGCGGTAGTTGACGTCGAACGACACGGTCATACCGTTCCGGCGGGCGAGTTCGATCGCGTGGCGCACCGCCTCCGCGGCCGAGTCGGACAGCGCCGGGGTGATTCCGGTGACATGGAGCAGGGCGGCATGGGTGAAGACGCCCTCGGGTATGTCCTCCGGCCGCAGCCGGGATCCCGCGCTGCCGGCGCGGTAGTACCACACGCCCAGAGACCGGGCCGTGCGGCGTTCCTTGACCATCAGCCCGGTGGGTGCTGCAGGGTCGACGATCCCGCGTACGTCGAGCCTCTCGGCCCGCAGCTCGCGCAGGACGAGCTTGCCGAAGGAGTCCTCGCCCACCCTTCCGATCCAGGTGGCAGGCACGCCGAGCCGCTGCAGGGCGATGGCCACGTTGCTCTCGGCGCCGCCGACGCCCACGGACATGCTGGGCACATGGCTCAGCGGCCCGGTGCGTTCCGCGGCCAGCAGTGCCATGGTCTCGCCGACGGTGACGACGCCGCTGCGGATGAGTTCAGCCACGACCGGCCTCCTGCGCTGCGGCGGCCACGGACTCGACGGCCTGCTTGGCACGCTCGCGCAGTGCGGCCAGGTCGCCACCCTTCAGGGCGTCGCCGAGCAAGGGGCCGCCCATGCTGACCGCAGGGCAGCCGACCTTGATCCAGTCGCCGGCAGTCGCCCTGCCGACGCCTCCGGAGGGGATCACCGGCATCTGCGGGAAGGGGCCGTGGAGGTCCTTGACGTACTGCGGTCCGACGGTGGAGGCCGGGAAGAGCTTGACCGCGCTCGCGCTGGCCGCCCAACCCGTCCTGAGTTCGGTGGGGGTCAGCCCGCCCGGGATGATCGGCACTTTGCGGGCCACCGCGGCGCGGATGAGCTCCGCATCGGTGTGCGGGGTGACCACATAGGCCGCGCCCGCGTCGAGCACCGCGTCGAGGTCCTCGATGGACAGGACGGTGCCCGCCCCCACCTCGACCTCGTCGGGCAGCGTGGCCCGCAGCTCGGAGATCGCCTGGAGGCCTCCAGCCGTGGTGAGGGTGACCTCCATACTGCGGATGCCCTGCTCCACCAACACCTCGGCTGCCGGAAGCAGGTATCGGGCATCGGAGGCCCGCAGAACCGCGATGATGCGGCTCTCGAGCAGGGTGCGGCTCAGCGGCTGCCGTGGAGTCGCTGAGTGCTGGTTCGCTGTGTGCATGGTTTTTCGTCCCTTGGGCGTGTGGCGGCAGGCAGGGGCAGATCAGCCCGCGTCGGGAACGCGTGTCCCGCGACGTGTGTCACGGCGCGGTCGGACCGGGGCGTCCGTGTCGCTGAAGAGCTCCGGGTGCTGCGCCCGGATGGTCTCCACGTCGGTGAAGACCTGACGCAGATGTCCCCGCAGGGCCTGGTCGGCCCCGTCCAGATCGTGCTGTTCGAGCTGATCGACCACCGCGGTGTGCTGGCTGATCAGCAGGGAGAGCTGCTGGGTGAGCGGCAGGGACAGGCGTCGCGCCCGGTCGAGCTGGGCCTTGGCCTGGCTCACGACCGGCCATGCCTCGGCATGTCCGCCGGCGGCCATGAGCCGGGCGTGGAACTGCTCGTCCAGTCGGAAGAACGCCTCCGGGTCCTCTCGCTGCTCGGCCTCGGTCTGGGCGACCAGCAGGGCTCTGAGTTCAGCCACGTCATGCGCGGTCGCCTTGGTCACGCCATCGCGCAGGGCCGCGCACTCGAGTGCCTCGCGGATGAACTGCGCGGAGGCGATGTCTCGCTCGCGGATGCGGGAGACGAAGGTCCCCAGCTGCGGGTAGACGTCGACGAGTCCCTCCTCCCCGAGCAGGATCAGGCTCTCCCGCACGGGGGTCCGGCTGACGCCGAGCTCGGCCGCGAGGTCGTTCTCCGACAGGGCCGCCCCGGGCTCCAGGTCGAGGCTGATGATCCGCGAGCGCAGCAGCTCATGGACCAGTTGCCGGGTGTTGCGGCCCCGGGCGCGTGCGGCGTGCAGTCCTTCGGTGGATGCCATCCGGGCTCTCCCATCCCTTGACTAGCGCGACTGAAGTACTTGTATGGTAGCCGACACCAAGGGGACTTGGGTAGCGTTTGGACTGCAAGGAGGCAGCCTTATGAGCGGACACGACAGCGCCGCGCCCGTGACGTCGGCACCACCGAAGGAGCTGCGGCGCACCGTCGGAGCATCCGTTGTCGGCACCGTTGCCGAGTACTACGACTTCTTCATCTACGGCACCGCGTCCGCTCTCGCCTTCAACGAGGTCTTCTTTCCGGAGGTCGATTCGGCGGTGGGCACGCTCGCCGCCTTCTCGACCTACGCCGTGGGGTTCTTCGCCCGCCCGCTGGGCGGCCTGGTCTGGGGCCACATCGGCGACCGGATCGGCCGCAAGAAGGCCCTGGTCTTCACCCTGCTGCTCACCGGCCTCGGCACCTTCGCCGTCGGACTTCTGCCGACGTACGACCAGATAGGCATCTGGGCCGCGGTCATCCTGGTGCTGGTGCGCCTCATCCAGGGCTTCGGTGTCGGCGGTGAGCAGGGCGGCGCCGTTCTGCTCACCGCGGAGGCCGCCCCGCCGGCCAGACGGGGCTTCTACGCCAGCTTCGTCCAGCTCGGCTCCCCGGCCGCCTACCTCATCCCCACGGGCCTGTTCGCCCTGCTCACCACCCAGCTGTCCGACGAGGCCTTCCTGGCGTGGGGGTGGCGGATCCCCTTCCTGCTCAGCGCGCTGGTCGTGGTCATCGGCCTCTTCATCCGGCTGCGGATCAACGAGTCCGAGACCTTCAAGGCCGCGAAGGATACGCAGGCGGCCCAGACGGCGCCGGTGAAGCTGCTGCTGCGGGACAACCGCCGCGAGGTGTTCGGCGGACTGTTCACCAAGTTCGTCGAGGCCGCGGTCTTCCCCTTCTACACCGTCTTCCTCGTCGCATACGCCAAGGACCAGGGCGTCGACTCCGGCATGGTGCTCAACGCGGTCCTGATCGCGATCGGCGCCGAGCTGGTCATGATCCCGCTGCTTGGCCGGCTCACCGACCGCGTCGGCAGGCGCCCGGTCTACCTGGCCGCAGCCGTGCTCAACCTGCTGCTCGTCGTCCCCGCCTTCAAGGCGATCCAGACCGGCGACATGGCCGTGATCGTGCTGCTGCTGATCGCCGGCCTCGCCCTCGGCCACGCGGGCACCTACGCCCCGCAGGCCTCGTACTTCCCCGAACTCTTCCCCTCGGTCGCCCGCTACAGCGGCATCTCGATCGTCTGGCAGTTCGGCTCGATGCTCGCCAGCGGCCCCTTCACCGTGGTGGCCACCGCGCTGCTGCTGGCCGGCGACGGCTCGTACACCTGGGTCGCCGTGTACGTCGCTGCCCTCATCGCGGTCAGCATCGTGGCCCTGTGCTTCATGCCGGAGACCGCGCCCGGCCGCCGCGGCGGCCGCGAGTACGCGCACTGGCCGCAGGTCGCTCACGACACCACGGCGAGCGAGGAGACCGCGCCGATCGGCGCCGGGCGCCACTGACCGACAGTTCAGCACCACGCCGCGCCACCGGCACCCCGCAGGAAGCCGGCGGCGCGGCACAGCAGAGGAGCAGCACCCATGGCCACCATCACCGAGGCGAAGGTCATCATCACCTCGCCGGGCCGCAACTTCGTCACCCTGAAGATCACCACATCGGACGGCGTGACCGGCCTCGGCGACGCGACCCTGAACGGCCGCGAACTCGCCGTGGCCTCCTACCTCCAGGACCATCTGGTCCCGCTGCTCATCGGCCGCGATGCCGACCGCATCGAGGACATGTGGCAGTACCTCTACAAGGGGGCCTACTGGCGCCGCGGCCCCGTGACGATGACCGCGATCGCGGCCGTGGACATCGCGCTCTGGGACATCAAGGGCAAGGTCGCCGGCATGCCGGTGTACGACCTGCTGGGTGGCCGCGCTCGTGACGGCGCCATGGTCTACGGCCATGCGAGCGGCGGAAGCGTCGACGAACTGCTCGACGACGTCGCCCGCTTCCGCGACCTCGGCTACCAGGCGATCCGGGCACAGGCCGCCGTCCCCGGCTCCCCGGGCAGCTACGGCGTACGCCACGGCGCGATCTACGAACCCGCGGCCACATCCCTGCCCGAGGAACAGCTGTGGTCGACCGAGGCGTACCTCGACTTCGCCCCGGGCTACCTCACCGAGGTACGGGAGAAGTTCGGCTTCGACTTCCATCTGCTGCACGATGTGCACCACCGGCTGACCCCCACCGAGGCCGGCCGGCTCGGCCGTCGGCTCGAGGACCTGCGGCTGTTCTGGATGGAGGACCCGACGCCCGCCGAACTGCAGGAGTCGTTCCGCCAGATCCGCCAGGCCACCACCACACCGATCGCCGTCGGCGAGGTCTTCAACTCCATCTGGGACTGTCAGCAGCTCATCACCGAGCGCCTCATCGACTACATCCGCGCCTCGGTGTCCCACGCCGGCGGCATCACCCACCTGCGGCGCATCTTCAACCTCGCCGAGCTGTACCAGGTGCGCACGGGCTCGCACGGCGCCACCGACCTCTCGCCGGTGAGCCTCTCCGCCGCCGTCCACCTCGACGTGACCGTGCCGAACTTCGGCATCCAGGAGTACATGGAGCACTCCCCGCTCACCCACGAGGTCTTCCGCACCTCGTACGAGTTCCACGAGGGCGCCCTCCACCCCTCGCCCGCCCCGGGCCTCGGCGTCGAACTCGACGAGGAGGCGGCCGCGCGCTTCCCGTACAACCCCAAGTACCTGCCGGTGGGCCGCAGGACGGACGGATCGGTGCACGACTGGTGACCACCCACGAGCGTCTCTCCCGCAAGACCCTTGGCGCCCTCCCGCCCGAGAGCCGGCCGGCGATCGACCCGGACGCCCTGCGCCCGCGGATCGTGCACCTGGGCATCGGCGCCTTCCACCGCGCCCATCAGGCCGTCTACACCGAAGCGGCCGAGGCCCGGCACAGCGCCGGGTGGGGCATCGTCGGTGTCTCGCAGCGCAGCCGCACCGTCGTCGACGCGCTGCGCCCCCAGGACGGGCTCTACTCGCTGACGCTGCGCGAGCCCGACGGCCCGAGGACCCGCGTGGTCGGCTCGGTGACCGACGTACTCCACGCGGCCGACGACGGCGAGCGACTCACCGGGCTGATCGCCTCGACCGACGTCACCGTCATCACCACCACGGTGACCGAGAAGGGCTACCGGCGCGATCCCGTCGGCGGCGGGCTTGCCCTGACGGACCCCCAGGTGCTCAGCGACCTGGCCGGGGCGCCGGTCCCGGCAACCGTGGTCGGACAGCTGGCCACCGGACTGCGCGCGCGCCGTCACACGGGCGCTCCGCTCTCCATCGCTCCCTGCGACAACATGGCCGACAACGGCCAGGTCGTACGCCGCCTTGTGCTCGACTTCGTGGCCGCGACCTCGTGGAGCGACCGCGACCGCCTCCTGGAGTGGATCGACTCCTCGATCGCCTTCCCCTCCACCGTCGTCGACCGCATCGTGCCCGCGACCACCGCGGCAGACCTGCACGCCGCCGAAGCCGCCCTCGGCCTGCGGGACGAAGGGGCCGTGGTCGGCGAGCCGTTCACCCAGTGGGTGCTCCAGGACGCCTTCGCCGCCGACCGGCCGCAGTGGGAGACCGCCGGCGCACAGCTGGTCCCCGACGTCGCCCCCTACCAGGTGATGAAGCTCCGGCTGCTCAACGGCTCACACTCACTCCTCGCCTATCTGGGGCTGGCCGCCGGATGCCGGACCGTGGCCGACGTCATGGACACCCCATGGGGAGAGCCGGTGGTGCGGGCTTACGCCACAGAGGTCGCCCAGAGCCTGACCTCGGCAGCGGACCTCGACATCCCCGCGTACGTCGACAGCCTGCTGGTCCGTTTCGGCAACCACGCGATGCACCACCGGACAGAGCAGATCGCGATGGACGGTTCGCTCAAGATCCCGGAGCGATGGCTGGCACCCTTGCGGGACTTGCGAACCGCGGGCCACGACACCCCCGTACTGGCGACGGCCCTCGCCGCGTGGGCCCGATACACCCGGGACGAGCGGATCGATGATCCGGCAGCCGAGGGACTGCGGCAGGCCTGGCAGCACCATCAGGCCGACGCGGTACGCGAGTTGCTCCGTATCCTCGGCGCCCCGGAGCTCGCAGAGGACACACCGTTCGTGGCGGAGATCGACGCTCGGCTCCATGCCCAGGACCGGGGGATCGAGGCAGGGCTCAGCTGCTGACCCTGGCGCAGTCCGCATGCCTGGCCTTCACCCCCTGCCCTGAGCGCCGTCTTCTCCTCCAGCATCACCGGTCGTTCGTCTGTGGCCGTCTCAACCCCCTTTCGGCATACGTCGGGTGGCACGGAAGGTGCCTGCCGTGGCGGTCTCGGTGGTGCCGTCGGGGAAGACCACCCGTGCGGTGGTTGCCGGCGGCACGTCGGCGGCGATGGTCAGCTCGTCGCCGGTCGTTCGCCACTCGACGGTGATCGTGCCCTGCGGGGACTCGTGAGTGCCCCGGGCCCACGTCAGCGACGGGTGGGGGACGGGCGCGACCTCGAAGGACTCCCAGGCGACTGACCCCGGTGTCTGTCGCAGCCCCAGCGTGTGGGTGTGCAGGAAGCGGATCACGGCGCCCTTGCTGTAGTGGTTCAGGGAGTCGTGGGCATCTCCGTTCTCGTCAATGCCTTCCCAGTCCTCCCAGATGGTCGTCGCGCCGCGGTCGAGCATGTACAGCCACGACGGTGCGGTGCGCCGGAAAAGCAGCTCGTAGGCGATATCGGCGTGGCCGGTTTCGGCCAGGACGGGGAGCAGGTCGCCGGTGGCGAGGAAGCCGGTGCCGAGGTGGGTGCCGGCGGTGCGGATCAGTTCGACGAGGCGCGCGGCGGCGGCCGCGCGCAGCTCGTCGGGGACGAGTCCGAGGGAGAGAGCGCGTACATAGGCGGCCTGCGTGTCGCCGGTGGTGCGTCCGCCGGGGGTGAGGAACTCGGTGCGCCAGGCGTCGCGGATGCGCTCGGCGGTCTCGGTGTAGCGGGCTGCGTCCTCGGTGCGGCCCAGCACCCTTGCGACATCGGCGAGGGTCGACGCCGAGCGGTACAGGAACGCTGTGCCGACCTCGCCCTTGTCCGCCATGAACCAGGCGATCGGGTCGGTCTGGACCGGGTCGATGCGGGTGCCGTCGGCCGCCTTCTCCTTCGGCTCGGTCCACTCGCCCCAGTGGAAGGAGCCGTCCCAGAGGTACTGCTCGTGCGGGAGCGGCTCGGCCGAGCACTCGATCCGGGACTGGTGGCGGGTGGTGCGGGCGGTCTGCAGCGCCCACTCGACCCAGCGGACCATCGCGTCCCAGTTCTCGGCGAGGACCTCCCGGTCGCCGTAGGACTCGTACAGCTCCCAGGGGACGGCGACGATCGCGTCGCCCCAGCCTGCCGAGCCGGTCATCATGGCGAACTGGTCGTCGAGGTGGTGCTTGATGCGGCGGCCGTCGGGCGAGAAGTTGGCGATCCGGCCGTCGGGCAGTTGGTCGTCGCGGACCGAGCGGAGCCATTTGCGGCTGAAGCCGAGGACGTCGTACAGGCGCGTGGCGGTCGGTGCGAAGACCTGGTAGTCGCCGGTCCAGGCGAGGCGTTCGCGGGTCGGGCAGTCCGTGGGAACATCGACGGCGTTGCCGCGGAAGCTCCAGTCGGCGATCTCGTGAAGGCGGTTGAGGTCGTTGTCACTGCACGCGAAGGTGCCGGTGCGACGCAGGTCGGTGTGGACGACGCGCATCGTGATGCTCGCGGGGTCGAGCGGGGCGCCGTCGCGGCGGATGCGCACGTACCGGAAGCCGTGCACGGTGTGGCGTGGCTCGAACGTCTCGCCGCGGCCCGCAGAGATGGCCTCGTCGCGCTGGACGAAGGGGATCGGGTCCTCGCCGGGGCGTACGGAGTCCAGGTGGGCCGTCGTCAGGTCGCCGTCCGCGCCGACATGTTCGCCGTAGTCGATGACGGTGCGGGTGCCGGCCGGTCCGAGGTCGCTGAGGGCGATCCAGCCGGAGGCGTTCTGGCTGAAGTCGGCGATCCAGAGCCCGTCCTCGAGCTGTTTGACGGACTGCGCCGGGCGGGAGTCGACGACGCGTACGGGGGGTGCGGGCGACCAGTCGATCGCGGGGGCCTCGACCTGATCGACGAGGACCGGCTGTTCGGCGCCCGGCCCGGCGTGGAAGTCGGTGGTCTGACCGTCCATGAGGTCGGCCCGGGTGATGTTCGACCGCGTGCTCGTCCAGGTCTCGTCGCTGCGCACGAACTGGCGTGAACCGTCCTCGTACGCGATGTGCAGTTCGGCACGTGCGCCGAGCACCGTCCCCCAGCCGGCCGGCAGGCGGAACGCGCCGACCTGGCCCCGGTACCAGCCGTCGGAGAGGACGATCTCGACGAGGTTGCCGCCCGCCCTGACGGCGGCCGTGACGTCCGATGCCTGGGCGTAGAGCGTGCGATCGTAGGAGGTGGACCCGGGCGACAGTTGGGCGGTGCCGGCCCGCTCGCCGTTCACGTACGCCTCGTACACGCCGAGCGCCGTCGCGTACAGCCACGCCGAGCGCACCCCGGCCCGTGCCTCGAACCGCGTCATCAAAATGTGGGCCGGGCGATTGCCGTAGCCGGGGTCGACGGATTCGGCCGGCGATATCCAGCGCGCCTGCCAGTCCTCGTCGAGGAGGCCGACCTCGAACGCGTTCCATTCCGACCACGGGGACGTGCCCTCGGTGCCCCGGGCCCGGACCCGCCAGGCCACCTGCCGGCCGCTGCGCAGAGCCGCCCATGGCCAGGGGAGGAACCGGTGCCGGCCGGGCGCGACCTGCACCGCGGGCTGCGCCTCGCCGTCGATGGTGCATTCCAGTTCGTATCCCGTTGGGCGTCCCGCGTCCGACGGCGGCTTCCACGACAGGCGAGGTGCGGGGCCCGACACGGTGAACTGGTCACCGCCGCTGTCGATGCGCAGGTCATACGGTGCGTTGTTCATGTTCTGCTTTCTCGGAAGTTCGATGAACCCTGTTGTTTCCCACGGCGGTTGTGCCCGCGCGCGTTCGGCGAGGGCCTCTCGCGGTGAGGCCGGCCGGCGCAGGCTGTCGTCCGGTCCGCCAGGGCGGGCCGCGGAGAGCCGGGCTGTCCGCTGACGCCCCGGGAGGGCGTCCAGCGGGCGGGTACAAGGGACGTGCTCCTCGGACGATGACGGATTGGTGTCGGCCGGTGTGAGCGGGATGGACCGCATCCCTTGCGCGCAACGGCGATTGCCGACGTGCCCCGCTACCGGACCGACTTGACCCCGAACTTGATGGTCAGGCCGCCGACCAGCGCGAGGACCGCGCCGCTCAGATAGAGGTATGTGTAGTTCTTGTCGGAACCCGTGACGCCGATGGTGATGATGAGCGGGGCGATCAGCGGAGCGATGGCGCTGGGGATCTTCTGCGCGAAGGCGACTACCGCGAGATAGCGGCCGGCCTGGGCCCGGTCCGGGAGGACGGCGAACACGATCGCCTGGTCGACGGCGCTGAACATCGCGATGGCGAGCTGCATCAGCACCGCGCCGACGACGAGCTGGGGCAGCGAGTAGGCGAACGCCTCGGCGACGGCCCCGGCGACGAAGATCGCGGAGCCGATCAGGGTGAAGAGCTTGCGCCGGCCGAGCTTGTCGGAGAGGAAGCCGCCCGCGAGGGCGCCGCCGGTTGCCGCCAGTACCCCGATGATCCCGATCGCCGCAACGACGCCGGCCACCTCCTTGACGGGCATGTCGAGCCGCTGGGCGTAGAAGAAGGTCCCGAAGGTGGTGTTGAAATACAGGCCCATGAAGAAGACGAAGCGGCCGAGCCAGTTCCACCCGAAGTCGGGGTACTGCCGCGGATTGAACCCGTAGCTGGCGACCAGGCCCTTCAGGCTCACCTCGCTGGTGTGGACGAGTGCGCGGGAGTCGCCTTCCGGCTTGAACAGCGGGAACAGCAACAGCATGGCCGCTCCGATGACGCCCGGGACCAGGAACACCAGAAGCGTGCTGGAGGCCACCGTGTACGCGATGCCGATGCCGATCACCGGCGCGATCTGGGTCATGACACTGGTCACCGCCGAGACGCGTCCGCGCTGCTCCTCGGGCACGCGGTCGGCCTGGACGTTCTGGATGGCCTGCCCGACCGTGGACCAGCCGACCATGCCGACAACCCACGCCAGGCCCACCAGGAAGACGGTCGGTGCGACGGCGATCCCCAGGAGCCCGACCATTCCGATGGCTGTGCCGGCGAACATGAACGGTGTCCGGCGGCCCAGGCGGGAGCGCATCCGGTCGCTCCAGAAGCCGATCAGAGGGCTGAGGACCAGATAGACGAACTGGGCGGATCCGGTGACGTATCCGAGCAGTTCCTCGCGTCCGGGGACGAGGTCGTCGATCCGCAGCGCCAGCGAGTAGGAGAGCGGAACCATCAGGGCCAGGGAGGCCCCGAAGCTGGCGATCATGATCCAGGCGAGGTAACTCCTGCTGACCCTCTCCAGCGGCGGGGCCTCGATCTCGGGTGCGGGGGTCTCGGCCGGTTCATCACCGAAGACCTTGGCAGGCCCTGTCGGCTCCTCGCCGTCCCCCTTCGCCGGTTCGGTCGGCGGGGGTCCGGCCACGCTGATGTCACGGTCGTTCTGAGGCATGAGGACTCCTTCGTCTCATGAGTGCCAGGTGGCGCGGCAGTTGGTGCGGGAGGGCCCATGCGCTCGTGGGGGAACTGGTGGGGCTGCATACGGAGCAGCGCGTCACCAGGCCCGCTTGCCGATCTACTGCCACGGGGTTTGGGCATTACTGGACCGACCAGCCGCCGTCGGACGGCAGGACGGCGCCGTTGATGTTGATGCCGTCGTCGCTGAGCAGGAAGGTGATGGAGGCCGCCAGCTGTTCGGCGGTGGCCAGGCTCGGAATCGCCTGCTGGAAGGGGGCGAGACGGGCGGAACCCGTCTGCGACACATGCGCGGGCATGGGGATGCCGGTCGCCACGCCGCCGGGTGCCACCGCATTGACCCGGATGCCGTGCGGGCCGTACATGAAGGCGGCAGACCTGGTCAGGCCGATGACTCCGTGTTTGGAGACGGTGTACGCGGTGCCCGAGGAGTTGCCGCGGAGCGCCGCTTCCGAGGCGACGTTGACGATCGAGCCCGCGCCTGCGGCCATCATGGCCGGCAGGACCGCGCGGGACAGTTTGAAGCCGCCGGTGAGGTTGATGCCGATGACGCGGTCCCAGACCTCGTCGGAGGTCTCGTGGACCGGCGAGAAGTCGTCGTTCACGCCGGCCACGTTCGCCAGGGCGTCGATGCGGCCGTCGGCTGCCGTGACGATCCAGTCGATGTCATCTTGCCGTGTGATGTCACCGACGACGGTGGCGATCGCGCCGTCGGGGAAGGACGCTGCGATGGTTTCGAGGCGTTCGGCCGAGACGTCCACAGCGATCACGCGGCCGCCTTCCCGTGCGATGCGCGATGCGGTTGCCCGGCCGATGCCGGCGGCCGCGCCGGTGACGATGACGGATTTGCCGTCGAACCGTCCGGGCGTGACGCGCTCGGTCCACACGCCCGGGGCGCTCTCTTCGGTGGGCATGACGCCGTCGTTGACCTGGAGCACCAGTTCGTCGACGACCGCCTGCGGCAACTGCCCTTGGCTGACGGCGACCAATTGCTGGAGCGGGAGCGTGCGGACGGGGGCGAGCATTTCCTGCGGCACCCCGGCCTGGTCCAGCAGCGCCTTGATGAGCGGAGCGCCCTTCGGGTGGGTCAGCCATGCGTCGATGGTGCTGTGGGCGGTGAGCGGGGGAGGGGAAGAAGCAGAGGCGGTGGGCATGGCGTGCGGCCCTTCTCAGTTGCTTGGGCAAAATGCTTATTGGAACGTTTCAAAAGCTGCTGTGGCGCCGTCGAGGTTCGCGGCGGATCAGGGGGTGCGGGGAGAGGCGTCAGTCGTCTGCGGCCTGGCCGCGGGGAGAAGCCTCAGCCGTTCGCGGCCTGGCCGCGGGGAGAATCCTCAGTCGTCCGCGGCTTGGCCGGGCTTGCGTCCGCTCAGACCGTGCCAGCGGCGGCGAAGAGCGAACGCTGCCGTCTTGGGCTTGCGGTCGCGGGTGAAGACGCCCTTCTTGTTGCCGTCGACGCGGTGGATGCCGGCGGAGGTCTGGAAGTCGGCGAAGTTCCAGACGTGTTCGCCGATGAACTCGGGGATGCGGTCGAACACGCTGTGGTACATGGCGAGGTAGTCGCTCTGGTACTCCTCGCTCCACGGCGTGTCCCAGACGGAGTGCAGGCCGGGCTGGGTGTCGGCGCCGTACTCGGACATCATGACCGGCTTGCCGAAGCGCTGGACCCAGCCGCGGAGGTCCTGCTCCAGGTACTGCTCGGCGGTGGCGAGGTCACCGGTGAACAGGTACCAGCCGTAGTAGCGGTTGATGCTCAGTACGTCGAACAGGTCGCCGATCTGGTCGTTCTGCGGCGTTGCGAACATGACCGCGGCGTAGGTGAGAGGGCGGGTCGGATCGAGCTTGCGGGCCAACTCGACCAGCGGCTCGAAGTACTCGCGCGCACCGTCCTCGTTGGAGGCCGGCTCGTTGGCGAGGCACCACATCACCACGCTCGGGTGGTTCTTGTCCCGCTCGATCAGCTCCCGCAGGTGCTGGGCGTGGACGTCGCGGGTGGCCCCGCCGAAGTTCTCCGGCGCGAAGGTCGGGGTCGGCGCGGTTCCGGTGAGGCCGCCCATGACGCCCAGGTTGAGGCCGACGGCGGCGGTCTCGTCGATGACGACGATGCCCTGCCGGTCGGCGAAGTCGAGCACCTCCTCCGCGTACGGGTAGTGCGAGGTGCGGAAGGAGTTGGCGCCGGTCCACTGAAGGAGCTGGAAGTCGTGGACGAGGTAGGCGTCGTCGTGGCCCTTGCCCCGCACGGGGGTGTCCTCGTGCTTGCCGAAACCGGTGAAGTAGAACGGTTCGCCGTTGATGAGGAACTCGGTGCCCCGCACTTCCACGGTGCGGACGCCGAAGGGCTGGGTGTAGCTGTCGACGAGTTGTCCCACACCAGTCTCGTCCTCGGCGGCCAACTCCACCACGAGGTCGTACAGGTAGGCGGCGCCGGGCCGCCAGAGGGTGACGTCCTCGATGCGGAGGGCGCCCTCGGGCCCATGTGCCTCCGCCACGATCCGGCCCGCCTCGTCGACCGCGCGCACCCGGACGGCGATCGCGTCGGCGGCCTCGCCGGCGGTCTCCACGCGGTACTCGACGATGCCGGCCGCGCCGTCCCGTCCGGTGACGACCGTGACGTCGTCGACGAAGGTCAGCGGCGTGCTGCACAGGCGGACCGGGCGCGCGATGCCCGCGTAGTTGTAGAAGTCGTGCAGATACGACTGGCGTTCGCGGCCGTCGGGGCCGGTGGTGACGGTGCCGGGCGGGAGCGTCTCGTTCGTCAGCCGGTTGTCGACGCCGACCGTCAGCCTGAACTCGGCGCCGGGGTGGACGATCCCGGTCAGGTCCGCCTCGAACGGGGTGTAGCCCCCGGTGTGTTCGGCCACCAGCCGGTCGTCCACGTAGACCTGCGCGGCGTGGGTGACGGAGCCGAAGCGCAGGACCACCCGCTCGCCCGCCCAGCCGCGCGGCACCCGCACATCGCGCTGGTACCAGACGACGCCGACGTGATCACGGATCTCCGCGTCCACGAACAGGTCGTTGTAGCTGGCGGGGACGGGGACTTCGAGGGGCGAGGTGAGCCGCGACGTCCACGGAGTGGCGCCGGCACGGGTGTCGAGGACGAACCGCCACAGGCCGTCGAGGCTGACGATGACGCGGGTGGGGCTGGTGCGGGGCGAGAGCATGGGGATCCTACGCGTCGTTGCGGGGCCGTGGCCCAAGGAGGATGGGGGTGGTAGGGCGTCGCGGATTAAATCGTTTCACCGGCGTCTGCGAGGAGCGTGCTCCCCGTCATGAAGGCCGAGAGGTCGCTCGCACAGAACAGCACCACGCGTGCGATGTCGTCGGGGACGCCGAGGCGACCGAGCAGGCTCGGCTGCATCACGGACATGATGTCCCCGGCGTCCGCGTGTGCCCCGGCGGCCGCGGCGGCCGCCGCAGCCGCCGCCATGTTCCCCTCGGTCGGTATGTACGTCGGTGCGACGCCCAGGACCCGAATGCCGAACGGTGCGAACTCGAGGGCGAGTTGCCGGGTGATGCCGCGCGCCGCGTGCTTGGAGCCGACGTAAGCGGCGAGCCCGGGGGCCGTTCCCCGAAAGCCTGCCGTGGAGACGACGTTGACGATGACGCCGTCGCTCCCGGCCTCGCGCATCCGGCGCGCGGCCTCCCGGCATCCGAGGAAGACACCGCGCGTGTTCACGGCGAACACCTCGTCCCAGGTCTTCTCGGACATCTCCAGCGCGGGAACGCTGGGAAAGATCCCGGCATTGTTGACCCAGATGTCGACCCCGCCGAGCTCCCGGACCGCGAGGTCGGCGGCCGCGGCCACGCTCCCGGCGTCGGTGACGTCCACGTGGGCGGCCACCGCGCAGCCCGTGCGGCGGGCGTTGAGGTCCTCGGCGACGGTGGCGGCGAGCCCGTGCTCGATATCGGCGACGAGCACGTCCGCGCCTGCTTCGACCATGCGCTCGGCGATGGCCCGGCCCAGTCCGCGGCCCGCGCCGGTCACGACGGCGCGCCGCCCGGACAGCGAGATCAGTTCGGCCAGGGACCGGGACGAGACGTCGGGTACGGATACCTGCACGATGTGTCCTTCCGGTGGGGGGCGGTCAGTTGCCCGCGCGGCGGGCGGTCTCGCCCAGCCAGGCGAGGCTGGGCTTGGGGCGGCGCTCGAAGGTCTCGCGGTCGACCTCGACCAGTCCGAACGTCGGCGCCCAGTGGCCCCACTCGTAGTTGTCCAGCAGACTCCAGTGCAGGTATCCGCGGACGTCGGCGCCGTCGGCGATCGCCGCCTCGAGGTGCTTCAGAGCCTCGCCGGTGTAGGCGATCCGGCGCGTGTCGTCGTGGGTGGCGATGCCGTTCTCGGTGATCAGGATCGGCATGCCACCGGTGACCTCGGCGGTGTGGCGCACGGCGATGCTCAGGGCGTCGGGCCGGTAGGCGGTTCCGACGAGCGTGTTGTCCGGGTGCTGCGGGTGGGGCTCGATGCCGTCGGGGCCGACCCACTGGCTGGAGTACGACTGCACACCGACGAAGTCGTCGCCGCGCGACCCCTCCAGGTAGAGGTCCTCCCAGACGTACTCCAGCTCCCGCTTCTTCTCCTCGGCTCCCGGGCGGGCGGCGAAGGCGCGGTTGGCGACCGTCCAGCCGACCTTGGCGCCGGTGCGCTCGCGCAATACCTCCCGGACGGCGTGGTGCGCCTCGACCAGCCGTTCGCCGACCTCCACATCCGGGGCCGGCGTCTTCGGCCGCGGGCCCTCGTTGTCGAGGGTGGGGCTCATCCACGGGTCGGCCGCGTGCGGGTCGTCCTGCAACGCCCGTGCCATGCCGACCATGATGGCCAGCATGTTCGGCTCGTTCATCGTGACAACCCACTCGACGCCGTCGAGGATCGGGGTAACCGCCTCGGCGTACGCCCGGAACCGCTCCACGGCACGGTCGCCGAGCCAGCCGCCCTCCTGTGTGAACCAGAGCGGGCTGGTGAAGTGGTGCAGGGTCACGACCGGGGTCAGGCCGAGCTCGAAGGCCGTGTCGATCATGCGCCGGTAGTGGGCCAGTTCCGCCCGCGAGATCATCCCGGGGACCGGCTCGATCCGTGCCCACTCGATGCCGAAGCGGTAGGCGTTGAGGCCGGCGTCGGCGAGCAGCTGCATGTCCTCGCGGTACCGGTGGTAGCTGTCGCAGGCGTCACCGCTGCGCTCCATGCCGGGCATGCGCCCCTCGTTCGCCCAGAAGTCGCTGTTGAGGTTGTTGCCCTCGATCTGGTGCGGTGCGGTGGAGGCTCCCCAGAGGAACCCGGGAGGGAATTCGGTCATCATCGACTGCTTTCCTGAGTGTCGGTGGTGAGGGCCTGGTGGCGCTTGCGCCACGACCTGGCCGTTCGGGCGCGGTGGGCAACGGCCTCAGTGCGGAGGGTCGTCAAGGGGTTGAGGCGATATCTCCTGCCGGCCCGGTCCCGCGTGTGGGTGGTGAGTGCTCATAGGTGGGTTCCTTCGTGGGGAGCCGGTGGGCCGCGACCTTCGTCAATTCGCCAGTGCGCAGGTACATGGCGCCCGAGCGCCAACTCTTACCATGTGGTTGGTTTTGGCTTGGACGGTAGACCGGGATCGCAAGGGCAGGAAGTCTGTCGCTCGGCTTCGTGATCAGAACGTTACGTGGCGGCGTCTCGGTCAGTGGGAAAGCGCGCACACTGTGAGCAGGGCAAAAACTGGCGGCCCGTATGCCAAGGCGGCGGCCCACGCGGGCCTGCTGCATCTCCCACCGGGATCGTCCGGCACACGCCTACTTCGTCCGGCACTACGCCGTCGGGTGCATGCGCTTCGTCCAGGGCGTGCCTGAGACGGCGGTCCGCGGCAAACTGCACAAGGGGCTCGCCCGAAAGGCGCGGTGCTTTTGCTCCAGGCAGTGCTCAACGGCCTGGAGTCGCAGTGGCTGCTGGAACGAGGCCTCGACATCGTCGGACCTCTTCGACGTGCTGTGCATCAACCGCTACTACGGCGACATCGTCGCCCTCGCCCTCGGCACCTGGCTGCGCGCCAAGGACTACGCACCCGCATCGGTATGGCGGCCGATGCGGGTGTTCATCTCGAATCGTCTGTGTTGTGGGTTACGTCAGCGCACCAGGCGCACGTTGCGCAGCCGGATGGTGGTTGCAGGGCCGACCGCTTCGAAGCGGACCTCGACGGGCCCGGCAGGACGGTCCGCGTCGAGTGGGAGTACCTGGGAGGTTTCCTCGCTGTCGGGGCCGGCCGAGGGTGTGAGCGTGTCCAGCACGTGTCCGTCGACCAGTACGCGGGTCGGTCCGGCACTTCCGTCTGAGAGGTGGATCACTTGGAGGCCGGTGGCGGTGCCGTCCGGGTTTGTGAGGCGGTAGGACCACCATCCGGTGGCGGCCCGCCACCTCTGCCCGTCGGTGAGGCCCGACCAGGTGTCCTGCCCCTCGAACCGGTGGTCGCTTTCGGGCTGTTGCTCGCCGGCGGCAACGGCGTCAACGGTGCGGTCGTGCAGCGCGAGGGCGGCCTCGTCGGCCGCGCGCAGCTCCGCCCGCCGTTCCTGGAGGCGTTCGGGTTCTGCCAGGGGGAAGTAGAGGTGGTAGCGGGAGTCGTGGATGCCGGCGAACGGCACGAGGGTGACGGACTCGCCCGGTCGCGTGTCCACGTGCTCCAGGGCGAACGCCAGCCGGTCCGGGGCGAGTCGGCGTACGCCGGCCGCCGGATCGGAGGTGCTCGGGGTGAGCACGACGGGCAGGTGCTCCAAGGGGCGCAGCGGGCCGTCGGCGACATGTCCCATCCTCGAGTCGTCGGCGAAATGCCCGACCAGGTCGTTCCGGTCGCCCTCGGCCGCGAGGACGGTGGGCCCGAAGCGGAAGGACACCCACGGTGAGCCGTCGGGGAGCAGTTCGGCGGTGATGCGCGGGCGAAGGCGCATGGTGATCGTGTCCCCTTCACGCCACTGCCGCTCCAGACGCACGTATGTCAGGGGCTGTCCGTCTGTTCCGTGGCGCGTCGTGAGTGGGGCGGGTCTGTCCTCGGGCGGTGCGCCGTTGATACGGACCTGCGGCGTCCCTTCGTGCCAGCCGGGGACGCGTAGGTGGATCGCCACGGGACTGGCGGGAGCCTCGCGCACCACGAGTCTGACCTCATCGTCGTACGGGGCTGTCCCGGTCTGCTCCAGCACCAGGTTCTGTTCGGGCAGGCTGAGCCGGGAGGCGATGAAGAGGTTGACGAACAGGTCGCTGCCCTCGGCGGTGTATACCAGCTCGCCGTACTTGGCGTGGTTTTCCAGTCCGGTGCCGACGCAGCACCAGAAGCAGTTGTGGGGCGTCGACACCACGCGGTAGTGGCCCGGCCTGACCGGTGTGAAATACACCAGCCCGCCCTTGGGATGGAGGGACGAGAGGATGTGGTTGACCGTCGCGCGCTCGTAGTGGTCGAGCACCTCGGCGTCCGGCTCTTGGAGGAACAGCGCGCGGCTCAACTTGAGCATGTTGTAGGTGTTGCAGGTTTCGGGGCCCTCGGGCGACTGGAGCGCGGAGGTGAAGTCGTCGCGGGGGTGCAGGTGTTCGCGTACGGAGTTGCCGCCGAAGGAGAACGTCCGGTGGCGGGTCATGGTCTGCCAGAAGAACCGGGCGGCGTCCCGCAGGCCGTGGTCGTCGACGACCTCGCCGAGCCGCTGGTATCCGACGACCTTGGCGATCTGGGTGTTGGCGTGCATCCCGTCGAGGACGTCGCGGTGCTCGCGCAACGGGCCGAGCAGGGACTGGTCGAGGAAGCGCCGGGCCAGGGCGGCGTAGCGGTCCGTGCCGGTGATGTCGGCGAGGTCCGCCAGAGCCTCGCACATCCCGCCGAACTCGGTGCGGAGCATGGCCTCGTGGGTGTCGTCGTCCATCCCCGCCGCCATCTGGTCCCACCAGTCGGCAAGCCGTCGGACGGCGGTCAGGGCCAGGTCCGACCGGGTGTGGCGGTGGGCGTCCAGCAGGCCGGCGAAGAGCTTGTGCAGGTTGTACCACGGTACCCAGGCGCCACCGAGCTCGAAGGAGTCCCGCTCCACCTGCCCCGCGGCCACCCGCTGCCACAGCCGAACGCCGTCGGGGATGCCCCCGACGTAGCCGGTGCCCAGCGCGTCCTGGCACTCGACGACGCCCCGAACCAGACGCTCGACCATGGCCCTTGGCCGGGGGTCGTCCGTCACCGCGCTCATGAGAGCGGCACCCGACAGCGCGTGCCCGACGGTGTGGCCGTCGAGCCCGGAGTTCTCCCAGTTGCCGTAGGACTCGGCGACCGGCGGCAGGCCGGCCTCGCGCCGCAAGGGCGCGAGGAGCCGGTCGGTGTCGAGGGACAGCAGGTAGTCGAGAGCGGTGGCCTGTGCGTCCAGGAACGGGCCGGGGAGAAGGCGTACCGCGCTGCGGGGGAGTGATTGCATGGGTGCTCGTTTCCTTCGTTCGAACGCTTCGGCCCTGCGGGGAAGCGGCGGCGTGGTGCCGGCGATCCGGCTCGCGAGCGCGCCGCTCAGCCGGTGGGGCGTGTTCGGCGTGAGTTGTGGACGACCGCCCGGAGTCCTGAGGTCGATGTGAACGGCCGTCAGGGCGGGAACCGCATGTCCCCCCGTGTCACCGGTCAGGTCCTTCGAGAGGGAGGATGGGGGCCTCAAGGGCTTCGTCGCGGTCGCACACGAGGGTGTCTCCGCTCACCCGCAGGCGGGCGACCTGGATCGAGCTTCGGCGGTCGTTGTGGTCGATGTGGGGTCCAGAGCCGTCGTCGGATCGCCTGGGGTGCGAGAAATAGAAGATGAACGCGCCGAGTTCGCTGGTGACGACGTCGGCGTGGTAGCCGTACCCTCCGTCGTCCTGGCCCTGACCGGGACGATCGAGGATGAGTCCTCGCGGTTCCCAAGTCTCCAGGTCCCGTGAGTGAAGGACCCGCTGCCCATGCCATTCGTCGACGAGTATCCAGTAGCTGCCGCCGAACTCGAAGACGTTCGGGCCTTCGTGCTTCGAGCACTCGACGGCGGGCCCCCGGACGGTCCACCGCGCCAGATCGTCGCTGTCCGCCGCGTAGGTGTGCGCGTGATCGGCCTCGTCCTTGTACCACATGCGGTAGCCGCCTGTGGGGAGCCGCAGGACGCAGGCGTCGATTACTCTGTCGGACGAGAGCGACAAGGTGGAACGGTAGGTCCATGAGAAGAGGTCGTGGCTCGTGTAGTGACGGATCACGCGTGCATGGCCCTCCCACTGGGTCGGCACACCGCGGATCACGCTGACGAACATGTGGTACTCGGTTCCGTCGTCGACGATCTCAGGCGCCCAGTAGGTATGCCGCCCGGGCTCGATGTCCAGCCCCTCGGCGATTCCCCGGTACAGCCAGGTGGCTCCGCCGTCCGCAGAGGACGCGATGCCGATGTCGGTCCCGTGCACCCAGCTCACGTCGTTCATCGGCGGCGCGTCGGCTCGTCGGCTCGTGTAGAACATCCACCACTCGCCGGCCTGCCGGTTCCAGATGACAGTGGGGTCGGTCGCGCCGTCGTGCATGGGGTCTCGGAACAGGGGTCGGGCAACTGTTGTCATCAGTTCTTCCCAGGCGTGAGTGTGTTGGTGCCGCATGCAGGCCCATGAGCCAAGCGTCCGCGACGTGGACGACGGCGGTGGCAGCGGCCCATGGGCAGTCGGTACGTCGGAGTGGTCAGTCCTGCCGGCCTGTCAGCCGGATCATGTTCCAGGAGAGCGGTTCGAGTTCGGCGTGGAGGACGCCGTCGGTGACGGTGGTGCCGGTGGCGGGGTGAGGGGTGACCCGGTCGGGCCGGTCCGCGGTGTTGGTGGCCTCCGGGTCGCTGTCGGCCAGGACCAGGTGCTCCGCCACGGTGCGGGCGCCGACGCCGCGCAGGTCGATCTCCAGGGGCAGCGCGTCTGCCTGGCTGCGGTTGACCGCGAAGACGGTGATGTCGCCGGTCTCGTCGTCCATGACGGCGGTCGCGTGCAGCAGCGGTACGTCACCGAAGCGGGCGGTGGGGTACGTGGGGCTGTCCACGTCGACGCGCAGCACCCGGCCGCGCCCGTACGTCGACGCCTGGGCGAAGGGGAAGAATGTGGTCTGCCGCCACGCCGGTCCGCCCGGCTCGGTCATGATCGGCGCGATGACGTTGACGAGCTGGGCCAGGGAGGCGGCGGTCACCCGGTCGGCGTGCCGCAGCAGGGCGATGAGCAGCGAGCCGAAGACCACGGCGTCGGTGACGGTGTAGACGTCCTCCAGCAGGCGCGGTGCCTGCTGCCAGTCCTCGACCTGGTGGGGGTTGGGCCGCTTCTGGTACCAGACGTTCCATTCGTCGAAGGAGAGGTTGATCCGCTTCTTCTCCTTGAGCCGCGCCCGGACGTGGTCGCAGGTGGCGACGACCGACTCGATGAAGTGCTCCATGTCGACGGCGGAGGCCAGGAAGGAGTCGCGGTCGCCGTCGATCTCCTCGTAGTAGGCGTGCAGCGAGATGTGGTCGACCAGGTCGTACGCGGCTTCCAGGACGGTCGCCTCCCAGGAGCCGAAGGTCGGCATGCCGGAGCTCGAACTGCCGCATGCGACCAGCTCCAGGCCGGGGTCGATCATCCTCATGGCGCGGGCGGTCTCGGCGGCGAGCCGTCCGTACTCCTCCGCCGTCTTGTGCCCGGTCTGCCAGGGCCCGTCCATCTCGTTGCCCAGGCACCACATCCTGATGCCGTACGGCTCCTTGGCGCCGTGGGCGGCACGGCGGTCGGACAGCTCGGTGCCGCCCGGGTGGTTGCTGTACTCCAGCAGCCGCAGGGCGTCCTCCACGCCGCGGGTGCCGAGGTTGACGGCCATCATGGGTTCCGTGCCGGTCTTGGCGCAGAAGTCCATGAACTCCCCGAGACCGAACTCGTTGGTCTCAGTGCTCTTCCAGGCGAGGTCCAGTCGGACCGGGCGTTCCTCGCGCGGGCCGACGGAGTCCTCCCAGCGGTAGCCGGAGACGAAGTTGCCGCCCGGGTAGCGCACGGTGGTGACGCCCAGTTCCCGGATCAGCTCCAGGACGTCCTGGCGCAGGCCGTCGGTGTCGGCCTGCGGGTGGCCGGGTTCGTAGATGCCGGTGTAGACGCAGCGGCCCAGGTGCTCGACGAACGATCCGTACAGCCGGGGGTGGACGGCGCCGATGCCGAACGCCGGGTCGAGGGTGAAGCGTGCGGGGGTGGTGGGGCGGGACATGACTGCCTTTCGTTGGCTGGTTTCAGGCTGTCCGGCGTTTGCGGACGAGGTGTTCGGGGCGAAGCGGGTGTCAGAGGACGAGCGCGCAGACCACCGACGGAACGGACATCGCCGGGCCCGCCTGCCGCAGCGCCCCGTCGTCCAGGACACGCAGCGCGACGAACGTCCCGCTGTGCTGGTTGGCGACCAGCAGATGATCGTCCGCGTAGGTCAGGCCGCGCGGCCAGGTACCGCCGACGGACATCTCGTCGATCCGTTCCAGTGTTGTGCCGGTGACCCGGAACGCGGCCACCGTGTCCGCGCCCCGATTGGTCACCCACACGAATCGGCCGCAGGGCGAGGCGACGATGCCGCCCGGCTGGTTGATGACATCCGGGACGGCCGTGGCGGGCACTGAGGAGAGGCCCGTCAGGGTGCCCGTACCGGTGTCGTAGCGGTGGCAGGTGACGGTCGAGGACAGTTCGTCCGCGCTGAACACCAGCTCACCACTGGGGGCGAAGGCGAGGTGGCGAGGACCGGAGCCGGGGCGCAGCTGGTTCACAGCCGTCCGATCCAGGGTTCCGGTGCGGGTGTCGAGCCGGTAGGTGAAGACCGCGTCGGCGCCCAGGTCGGTGGCGAGGACGTAACGGCCCGCCGGGTCGACGAGCACCTGGTGGGCGTGGCTGTTCTCCTGCCGTCCGGCGACCGGGCCCGACCCTTCGTGGACGGCGATGTCGGTCAGCTCCACCGGGCGTCCGTCCGCGTCGAGGCGGTGCACGGCCACGCTGCCGGGCGCTGTGTCGCTGCCGTAGTTGGCGGTCAGCAGCCAGCCCCCGTCCGGGTGGACCGTGAGGTGGCACGGGTTGGCGCCACCGCTGCTCAACGGGCCGCCCGACGGCGACAGTTGGCCGTCGCCGTGCCGGACCAGGGCGCTGACGGTGCCCGGATCGGTCTCGTTCGTGCTGTAGACGACGTCGAGCCAGGGATGCGCCGCCAGGAAGGACGCCCCGCTGACGGGCACCGGCGGCACTCCGGCGTCGTGCGCCAGGTGGCCGGTGCCCGGGGCGAGTCTCAGGGCTGCGATCCCGGCGCCGTCCCCGCCGGAGTCGGGTGTGTAGGAGCCGGTGAGGACAGCGACCTCATCGGTGGAGGAACGCGTGGGCATGGGTGTGTTCCCTGGAAGTTCTTTGAACGGGTGGGCAGTTGAGCGGGCGATGCTGGGAAGGGCTCAGCGCACGATGTCGTCGTAGTGGTCCAGCAGCCCCAGTTCGGAGCGCCGGGGCAGACCTTCCCAGTCTCCGGTGGTGCTCACCGCGAAGGCGCCGAGCAGGGCCGCCGTCCGCAGCCGCAGCTCCGGGGGCTCACCCGCGAGCAGTCCGGCGAGGTACCCGGCGGCGAACGCGTCTCCCGCTCCCACCGAGTCGTGCACGGTGACGGGCATGGCGGGCTGCCGGTACGACCGTCCGTCGAGGAGGGCGTACGCGCCCTCGGCGCCGAGCTTGATCACGGCCCCGGCGGGGCCGAGGGCGCAGATGTCCTTGGCGAGCTCCTCCGGTCCGTCGGCGTCGGGAGCCATGATCCGGCCTTCGTGCGGTCCTGCGAAGACCAGGTCGCTCCTGCGCAGCAGCGGCAGCAGCGTGCACCTGGCCTCGGCCTCACCCCACAGCAGGGAGCGGTAGTTGACGTCCAGGGAGACCGGTACTCCGGAGGCGACGGCGATGTCCACCGCCCGGGTGACGGCCCGGGACGGCCCCTCGCCCAGCGCCGGGGTGATGCCGGTGATGTGCAGGGCCGCCGATCCGGCGACGAGGGCCTCCGGGATGTCCTCCTCGGAGAGCCGGGAACCGGCCGTGTGGGTGCGGTAGTAGCGCGTACGGCTGTGCGTGGCCGTACGGCGTTCGCGCAGCAGCAGCGAGGTGGGGGCGGGGTCGCGTGCGGCGACCGTGGTGACGCCTTCCGCGCGCAGCTCGCGGAGGATGAGGTCGCCGAGTGCGTCGTCGCTGACGCGGCCGATCCAGGCGGCGGACCCGCCGAGCCGGCTGACGCCCACGGCGACGTTCGACTCGGCTCCGGCGAGCCCGAGACGCAGGTCGGAGCCCAGGGCCAGCGGGCCGGTGTCCGTCGCGGCCAGGACCGCGAGGACCTCGCCGACGGTCACCAAGTAGCGTTGCTGGGAAGGGTCGTTCACGGGTCCACCTCCTGATGACTGGGCGTGGCCCGGATCGCGTCGAGCAGCGTGCGGGTCCTCGCCGTGAGGGCGTCCAGGATCTCCGGCGCCGGGTTCCGGTCCGCTCCGCGCAGCAGCGGTGAGCCGATGCCGACGGCGAGGGCGCCCGCGTCGAGGTAGTCGCGGGCCTGGTCGACGCCGACTCCGCCGACGGCGACGAGCGGGACGTCTGGCAGCGGCGCCCGCAGCTGCCGCAGGTGGGCGGGGCCGCCGGTGCTCGCGGGGAAGAGCTTGACGGCGGCGGCACCCGCCCGCCAGGCGGTGGACACCTCGGTGGGTGTCCAGGCGCCCGGGTAGCACGGGATGCCCCGGCCGGCGGCGTCGCGGATCACGTCGGTGTCGACGGCCGGGGCCACCAGGAACTCGGCCCCGGCCGCGAGCGCCTCCCGGGCCTGCTCGGTGGTGATCACCGTGCCGGCGCCGACCGCCACCTCGGGCCCGAGCTCGTCCCGGATGTCGGCCAGGGCGTCGAGGGCACCCGATGTGGTGAGGGTGACCTCCAGGCATGTGATGCCGCCGTCCGCGAGGGCCCGGGCCACGGCGGGCAGTCCCGTCGCGTCAGCCGACCGGAGGATGGCCATGACCCGGGTCCGGCTCAGCTGCGGGGTGAGTGGGGGACGCTCGGTCAAGACCTCACCGCCGCGGACGACGTGCCGAAGCGCTGGGTGGTGGTCATGCGAAGTTCCTTTCCAGCGTGGTGCGTTGGTAAAGGGCGTTTTTTTACTTGAGTCCGGAGGTGGAGATGCCGGAGATGAAGCCGCGTTGCATGATCAGGAAGAGTGCGAGGACGGGTAGGACGTACATCACTGCGCCGGCGGCGACGATGTTGCCGAGTTGGGCTCCGTGTTGGTTGACGTAGCCGGTGGCGAGTTTGACGGCGAGGGTGGTGCGGGCGTCGTCCAGGAGCAGGGCGGGGGCGATGTAGTCGCCCCAGGTCCAGGAGAAGGACAGGATGAGGCTGGTGGCGATGACGGGCCAGGACTGGGGCAGGAAGATCCGCCAGAAGATGCGGATCTGTCCGCAGCCGTCGACGATGGCTGCTTCTTCGAGTTCTTTGGGCATGTTGGTGAAGAACTGCCGGAACAGGAAGATCAGGTAGGGGGCGCCGGACAGGCCCCAGAGCACCCAGGGCATGTAGGTGTTGACCAGGTGGAGCTTGGCGAACATCAGGTATGTGGGGATGAGGGTGATCACGGCGGGCAGCATCATCGTCGACATCAGCACGGCGAAGATGGCTTTCTTGCCGGGTGCTTCCAGCCGGGCGAAGCCGTAGCCGGCCCAGGCCGAGGCGAGGGTGACCAGGACGGCGTAGAGGGTGGCGATGGTCAGTGAGTTGCGGGCGTAGCCGAGGTAGTCGAACATCGTCAGCGCGTCGTGGAAGTTGCCCACGCTGGGCTGGTGGGGCCACCAGTGGATGGGGAAGGCGCGTAGTTCGGAGGAGTCTTTGAGCGCGGTGATGGCGAGCCAGCCGAAGGGGCTGAGCATGAGCACCAGGATGCCGACCAGGAGTATGTAGATGGTGCTGCGCCGGGAGAGAACCCTCATCGGCTGTCTCCGATCGTGCGGGGTTTGGGCTTTGCCTGCTCGGGTTCGACGGAGTAGAAGACCGCGCCCTTGCTGAGTTTGAACACGAGGAAGGTGATGATGCAGATGATCGCGAAGAGCACCCACAGCAGGGCGGAGGCGTAGCCGTAGCGGCCGTTGGCGAAGTACTGGGCGAAGACGTGGATCATGTAGAAGTAGTTGCTCTCGGGCACGGCCGAGACGCCCCTGGGGGTGGGGTCGAGCGCGATGAGCAGGGGCATGAAGGTCTGCAGGGAGGCGATGATGCCGGTGACGACCTGGAAGAAGATCACCGGGGACAGCAGGGGCAGGGTGATGCGGGTGAAGGACTGCCAGGGGCTGGCGCCGTCCACCCTGGCCGCTTCGTTCAGTTCCCTGGGGATGTCCTGCAGCCCCGCCAGCGAGATGATCATGCCGTTGCCGACGGCCCACATGGTCAGCACGATCAGCACCCAGCGGGCGTAGGGGTCGACCAGCCAGTTGATGCCGTTGATACCGGCCACATCCAGGACGCCGTTGGCGGCTCCCGAGTCACGGTCGAAGATCAGCTTGAAGGTGAGGGCGGCGCCGACCGGGGGCACCACGGCGGGCAGATACAACAGGGTGCGAAACAGGCCGCGGGCCCGGATCGGCTGGTTCACCAGCACCGCCAGCAGCAGCCCCGCAAGGATCCCCAGCGGCACCGTGATCGCGGTGAACACTCCGGTGCGCGCCAGCGAGGACATCGTCTCGGGGTCGGTGAAGACCTCCTTGTAGTTGTCCAGTCCCACGAACCGCGAATTGTTCGACAGGCCGTCGGCGTTGGTGAAGCTCAGCCACAGGGCATACCCCAGCGGGAAGGCCGTCAGCGCCAGGAAGCTGACCACCCAGGGCAGGGTGAACACATAGAACGCCCGCGCCCTGCGGGTGCGTAGTGAGGCCGGGCGGCGGGGCGCCCTGGCCGGCCGCCGGGACGGGGACGATGACGCCTCGCCCGTCCCGGCGGCCTGATCAGTGAGCTGGCCGGTGCTCACCCCACCAGCTCCTTGCCCTTGGCGATCTGCTCGTTCATGAGCGTGTTGAGCTCATCAGCGACCTTGCCCGCGGACGTCGTGCCCTTGATCGCCTTCGGCAGCACCTTGTTGATCACACCGTCCAGGGCGGTCAGCTGCGCATAGGGGGTGAACGTCAGCACGGAGAAGTGCTTAAGCTCCTGCTCCTGCACGCCGAACGCCTGCTTCTGGAACGCATTCGTCTGCGGCATCTTCGAACGCAGCGACTTCAACGTCGGGATGCCCCAGCCGCTGGTGGCCCGCTCCTCGGCGGGCTTGCCCGCGAAGTAGTACTCGAACAGCTTCCAGGCCGCGTCCTTGTTCTTGGCGTCCTTGGGGATCCAGTAACCGGTCGCACCGAAACAGGGGCTGATGCGGTTGCCGCCCAGCTGGGGGGCGGGCGCAAGACGCGACACCTCAGCGATCTTGGCCTCGGCGCCGATCGCCCCGCCGAACCAGTAGCCGTCACAGGCCATCGCCATCCGCCCGGCCTGATAGGTGGGCCAGTCCCAGCCGTCCGGGTTGGGATTGGCCACGTTCGGGCCGACATTGGCCCGCGCATACTCCAGGTACCACGTGAGAGCCTTGAGCGCCTCGGGCGAGGAGAAATCGACCGACGCCAGATCCTCAGCGAACAGGCCTCCACCGGCCGAGGCCGTCATACCCATGAACTGCGAAAACGCACCAAGCCCCGTCGCATTCAGCCCGTAGACCTTCACCTTGCCCAGCCTGCGCTTGGTCAGCTCCTTGCCCAGATCCAGCCACTCGTCATAGGACAGCGGCTCACTCTCACTGGGCAGATCCAGCTTCGCCGCCTCGAACATATCCGTCCGGTACCAGAACATCTGGTCCTGCGAATAGTCCTTGGCCATGCCATAACGAGGCCCCGCGCCCTGCTTCTCGCCGTCATAGCGCCACACATCGTTGACCGGATCCAGATCCGACGCCTTCAGCACCGAACTCTTCTCGAAGTACGGGTCCAGATCGGTCATCAACCCACGCGCGGCAAAGTACGGCGTCTCCGTCGCACCAAGACCCCGCACCAGGTCCGGCGGATTCTTCGACGCCAGCAACGCGTTCAGCTTCGTCGGGTCCGCGGCCACGAAATTGACCTTGATACCGATCGACTTGCCCACCGCCTGCAAGATCTTCTTGTCATCCTCAGTCGACATGACGGTGACCGTCGACGAGCCACTCGACGAACCACCACCACCCGAACCGTCATCGACGGAAGCGGCACAGCCGGACAGCGCGGCCGCGCCGAGCGCGGCACCGGAGAAGGTGAGGAAACGACGTCTGTCGAGAGACCCTGTGGTCGGGACGGACATAACTGGACAGCCTTTCGTGCGGGACGTATGGGAAATGCGGAGTTGCCGCGGGGAGGAGCGGCAAAGGGACACGGGGTAGGGGCGTGGGGATGGATCGGGCGGGAAGCGCATGGCTCACTCGGCCCTGGCGCGAGAAGTTCCGGACGGGCACGCACACGGCTGTCGTGCACGTGTGTCGGCACCGCATCGTCCGACCGCGACGGCGACGGTGGTCGCGTCCGCGGTGACCCTCCCGGCGCGCCGTGTAGCGCACCCCGCCCATGGCCCGTATCCGGCGTTGACACTGCTGCGTTCACATGGGCAGGTTTTTGCGGCTCTGCCCAGACATGTCGTCTATTTCCGTCCGAGGAAACCGGTTGACTCGAACTTTGGCGAACGTTAAGTTGCAGCGCCAGAAGGTGTCAAGAGTCACTAACGGATCAGAACGCGCCACCGCCGCACACGCCGAGCGGCCCCTGGCGCCCACCGGAAAGGGGGGGACCTACGTGCCGGAACAGCACGTCAGGGCGAGGCTGGTGGACGTGGCGGAGAGGGCCGGAGTCTCCAAGGCCACCGTGTCCAAAGTGCTCAACGGCCGACAGGACTTGTCCGTGCGGCCGGAGACGCGCCGACGCGTCCATGAGGCCGCCGAGGCACTCGGCTACCGGCCCCATTCCGGGGCCCGGGCGCTGGCCGGCGCCAGCACGCACGTACTGGCCCTGCTGGTCCCCGCCCTCGGCAACCCCACGTACGTCACCATCGCTCGCGGCGTCTACCAGCGCGCCCGTCAGCTCGGCTATCTCTCCCTGCTGGCCGAGGACTTCGACGGTCAGGAAGCCGACGAGTCCTTCAACGACCTGGTGCAGGAGGGCAGGGTCGACGGGCTGCTCATCGCCTCGGCCCGCCCCGGCCACCCCCTGCTGGACACCTTGAGCCGCAGCCCGGTCCCCCACGTCTTCCTCAACCGCTCCGTGCCGGAATCCGGCCGCAACGTCACGATGGACGTCGCCCGCTCCAGCGTGACCGCGCTCGACCACCTGCACGGCCTCGGTCACCGCGCAGTCGGCCACATCGCGGGTCCCCCCGGGATCACGCCCAGCGAGGTCCGCAAGGAGGCGTTCCTGCGCCACGCCGACGCACTCGGGCTGGATGCGGCTCCGGTCGCCTCCGGGGACTTCACCGAGGACGGCGGCGGCTTTGCGGCGCGGGAACTGCTGCGCCCCACCGACGGTGGCGAGCGCCCGCCGGTCACCGCCGTCTACACCAGCTCGCTCGCCCAGGCGATCGGTGCCATGGCCGCGATCCGGGAGCTCGGCCTGAGGATTCCGGACGACGTCTCCGTGATCGGCAATGACGACCTGCCCGTGGCCGCGCACCTCCATCCCCCGCTGACCACCGTGGCGATGCCCCTGTACGAGCTGGGTACCGCGGCCGTGGACGCCCTGGTGGCCACCATCGAAAGTGCGCCGGTGGGAGACGTCGTCGTACCGACCGAGCCGCGGCTTGTGCTGCGCGGCTCCACGGCCAGACCGCCAGGACCAGGAGGAACGCCATGACCGTCGCCGCCGCACCGGCGCGTTTCACCGGCCGTACGGCCCTTCTCACCGCGGCCGCCTCCGGCATCGGGGCGGCCACCGCCCGTCGGCTGGCGGCGGAGGGAGCGTCGGTCCTCGTCACCGACGTGGACGCCAAGGGCGCCCATCACGTCGCCGAGGAGATCCGCGCCGCAGGAGGGCGGGCGCAGGACCAGCGCCTCGACGTCACCTCACCGAGTCAGTGGGCCGAGGCCGTCGCCGAGGCCGAGTCCTGGACCGGGCGCCTCGACGTGCTCCACCTCAACGCCGGCCAGAACCTGCCCGGAGCGGCACACGAACTGGACGACGCCGTCTGGCACCACCAGCTGCGGCTCTGCCTCGACTCCGTCTTCTACGGTGTCCGAGCCGCCGTGCCCCTGCTCAGGACGGCCAGGGGCGCGGTAGTGATCACCTCGTCCGTGCACGCGGTCATCGGCTTCAAGGGCTTCCCCGCGTACGCGGCGGCCAAGGGCGGGATCGACGCCCTCGTCCGCCAGCTCGCCGTCGAGTACGGCGGGCAGATCAGGGTCAACGCCGTCCTGCCCGGAGCCGTGGCCACCGCCCTGTGGGCCGAGGTACCCCCGGAGTACAAGGCGCAGGCCATCGCACGCACCCCCGTCGGCCGGCTCGGCGCCCCCGAGGACATCGCCGCCGCCGTCGCCTTCCTCGCCTCCGAGGACGCCGCCTTCGTCACCGGCCAGAACCTGCTCGTGGACGGTGGCCGCAGCATCAGCTCCCAGGAGTAAGGCGCCCTCGCTCGTTCCAGGCGGGACCCTGCCCGCTCCAGGCACGACCCGGCCTCCGCATCCAGGGGCCGCCGGCGCCCACAAAGCAGCCAGTTCCTCACAGCTCGCCTCTCCCCCCGGAGCGGGCAGTTGCTCTCACCCGCCCCAACCACACGACTCACACGCCCGCCGTCTCGCCCAGGCCCCGCCCGGCGGTACACAGCACAGGACCGGAGGTCCACCCCATGAAGATCACTGGATACGAGCTCTTCCTCGTCGAACCGCGCTGGCTCTTCCTGCGCGTCGACACCGATGAGGGCATCTCCGGCTGGGGCGAGCCCATCGTCGAGGGCAAGGCCCAGACCGTCGCCCGCTGTGTCGAGGAGATGTTCGACTACCTGGTCGGTCAGGACCCCGCCCGCATCGAAGAGCACTGGCAGGTGCTCGCCAAGAGCGGCTTCTACCGCGGCGGCGTCGTCCTGAACAGCGCCCTGGCCGGCATCGACCAGGCACTGTGGGACATCGCCGGCAAGACCCACGGCGTCCCGGTCCACCAGCTCCTCGGTGGCCACGTCCGCGACCGGGTGCGCGTCTACGGCTGGGTCGGCGGCGCAACCCCCGAGGAACTCTTCGACTCGGCTGCCGCGCAGGTCGCCAAGGGCATGACGGCGGTCAAGCTCAACCCCTGCGGCCAGCTGGAGCCCCTCGCCGCGCCCGCCGCGATCAACGCCATCGTGGACGGGGTGACCGCGGTCCGCGAGGCCATCGGCCCGGAGCGCGACCTGGCACTCGACTTCCACGGCCGGTTCAGCGGGGCGATGTCCCGCCGCGTACTGCCCCTGCTCGAGCCCCTGCTGCCGATGTTCGTCGAGGAGCCGGTGCTGCCGGAGTTCTCCCAGGACCTCGGCGCCGTGGTGCGCTCCACCTCCATCCCCATCGCCACCGGCGAACGGCTCTACTCGCGCTGGGACTTCCGCTCGGTGCTCTCCGACGGCATCGCCGTGGCCCAGCCCGACATCAGCCACGCCGGAGGCATCTCCGAGACCCGCCGGATCGCCGCGATGGCCGAGACCTACGACGTCCTGGTGGCCCCGCACTGCCCGCTCGGCCCGATCGCCCTCGCGGCCAGCCTCCAACTCGACTTCGCGATCCCCAACTTCCTCATCCAGGAACAGGCACTGGGCATCGGCTACGGCGACAGCAGCGGACTGCTGGACTACCTCGCCGACACCACGCCCTTCACATTCCGCGACGGCTACATCGACCGCCCGACCGCTCCCGGTCTCGGCATCACCATCGACGAGGACGCGGTCCGGTCCGCCGCCGAACGCGGCCATCACTGGCGCAACCCGGTCTGGCGCAACACGGACGGCTCACTGGCCTCCTGGTAGCCCTCCTGCTCCAGCGCTACTGGCAGAGCGGTCTGGCGACCGGAAGCGTCAAGCAGTAACGCCCCCTACTTTCCCGGAGGTTCCCTTCATGGCGGATCTGCCCGCCCGCGTCCTGTTCGGCGCCGCGTACTACCACGAGTACACGCCCGCCTACGACCCCGAACTGCGGCCCGACGAACGGCTCAAGACCGACCTCGACCTGATGGCCGAGGCGAACTTCACCGTGATCCGGGTGGGCGAATCGGTCTGGTCGACCTGGGAGCCGGAGAACGGGCGCTTCGATCTCGACTGGCTCCAGCCGGTCCTCGACGGCGCCCACGAGCGCGGCATCTCCGTCATCATCGGCACCCCGACGTACGCGGTGCCGCCGTGGCTGGCCCGGCAGTACCCGGAGATCGCGGGGGAGTACGCCACAGGGAAGCGCTTCGGCTGGGGCGGGCGCCAAGAGGCCGACTTCACCCACCCCGCCTTCCGCTTCCACGCCGAGCGGATCATCCGGAAGATCGTCCCCCGGTACGCCGACCATCCGGCGGTCATCGGCTGGCAGGTGGACAACGAACCAGGCGTGCACCTCTTCCACAACCAGGGCGTCTTCCAGCGCTTCGTCGACCATCTGCGCGACGAGTACGGGGACGTCGAGACCCTCAACCGGGAGTGGGGCCTGGTGTACTGGTCCCACCGGCTGTCCACCTGGGCCGACCTGTGGACGCCGGACGGCAACGCCCAGCCCCAGTACGACGTCGCCTGGCGGGAGTTCCAGGCCCGCCAGGTCACCGAGTTCATCGGCTGGCAGGCCGACATCGTCCGCGAGTACGCCCGTCCCGAGCAGTTCGTCACCACCTGCATCTCCTACACCAGGCAAGGCGTGGAGGACGACGAGCTGTCCGCCCGGCTCGACATCGCCTCCGGCAACCCGTACTACGACATGCAGGACGGTCTCCTGCTCCCCGACCCCACGCCCGACGACCACCAGCAGATCTGGAAGACCACCGGCGTCTGGTCGATGTACCAGACCGCGGACTGGATGTTCTCCTCCCGCCAGGAGCCGTTCCTGATCACCGAGACCAACGCCCAGTGCATCGGCGCCCCGTGGGACAACCGCCCCGCCTACGACGGCCAATGGCGGCAGGCCGCGTGGGCGCACGTGGCGCGCGGCGCGCGGATGATCGAGTACTGGCAGTGGCAGACGCTGCGCTTCGGCGCCGAGACCTACTGGGGCGGAGTCCTGCCGCACAGCGGACAGCCCGGCCGCGCGTACGCCGAACTCGCCCGCCTCGGCGCTGAGTTCGAGGCGGCAGGCCCCGTCGTGGCCGGGCTCGAGCCGGACGCCGACATCACGATGGTCTACTCGACGCCGAGCAAGTGGCTCATGCAGAAGCACCCACCGCTCGCGACCGCCGACGGCGACCCCGACCCCGCCGCCTACCACCGCCTCTTCGACCCCTTCTACCGCGGCGCCTTCGACGCCGGCCGCCAGGTGCGGATCGTGCACGCCCGGCAGCTGCACGACCCGCGCGGCGTGGGGGTCTCCCCGGCCGAAGTCCCCCAGCTACCGCTGGGAGGTGCCCCCAGGGGGAGGGAGGGCATGGCGCCGGATGAGGCCGCACGCCGCCACCCCGTGCTGGTCGTACCGGGGTTGTACATCGCCGCCGACGCGACCCTCGACTGGCTCGCGGCCTATGCCGAAGCGGGCGGCCACCTGGTCCTCGGCCCGCGCACCGGCTACGCCGACCACGAGGCCCGGGCCCGGCACGAAGCGGTACCCGGACGCCTCACCGAGGCGGCGGGAGTCACGTACGACGAGTTCAGCAACCTCGCGCGCGACATCCCGGTCCACCCCGTGCCCGGCAGCCCGCTGCAGCTGCCGCGGGAGGCGACGGCGACCCGCTGGGCCGACGGCCTGACCGTCACTGACGCCGAGGTGCTCGCCGCATACGATCACCCGCACTTCGGCCGCTGGCCCGCCATCACCACCCGCCGCCACGGAGAGGGCCGCGTCACCTACGTCGGCACGGTCCCCGGCCGGGCCCTCGCCCGCGCGCTGGCGACATGGCTGACACCCTCGGCACGCCACGGCTGGCGGGACCTCCCGGAATCGGTCACCGCGACGACCGGTACGTCCCCCGACGGGCGCCGCGTCCACGTCGTCCATAACTGGAGCTGGGAGCCCGCCCGTGTCGCCGCCCCCGTGGAGCTGACCGACGTCCTGGACGACAGCGCGGTCGCCGCGGGGGCCGAACTGGAGCTCGGTGCATGGGACGTGCGGGTGTTCGTCACCGGGCGCGCAGGCGGCCCGGCCGACGACGACCTCGACTGAACCGCGGTCCGCAACGGCCGTCACCGTGACGGACGCCGAAGAGCCAGCTCGGCAACGAACCGTGCCTGAAAGGGCGGGTCAACTGCGCGGTCTACCCGAAGTCGGCGCAGTTGCCGAGCGGACGTCTGGTCGTAGCACGTGGACGCGGTGTCCGGCGCGGCGGTGTGGATGCCCTGCCTCACGGCCTACGGCGCGATGGTGGAGGTGGGCGGGATGCGGGCCGGTGACGTGGCGGTACTGAACGCGGCCTTCAGCAGCGCGCGTGTGGCCGCGGTCCACACGGCCAACCGCGTAGGCGCCACGCCGATCGCCGTCACCCGCACCCGCGCCAAGCGGCAGCGACTGATCTCGATGAGGGCGCGGCCGAGGTCATTCGAGGAACTCCGGCGTCATGCCCACGCCGCCGGCGAATTCCAGGGCGCGGGTTCAGTCGCCGCCGCGGGCGAGCCCTGCACGCGGCCGAGCCTGCACGCGGCCGACCGCCTACTGCGGCTGTGTCGCGATCTGGATGAGGTTGCCGCAGGTGTCGTCGAAGACGGCGGTGGTGACGGGGCCCATCTCCAGGGGCTCCTGGATGAAGTGGACGCCGAGGTCGCGCAGGCGCTCGTACTCCGCCTTCACGTCGTCGACGGCGAACTGGGCGAGCGGGATGCCGTCCTTGACGAGCGTGTCGCGGTAGGTCTTGACGGCCGGGTGGCCGGCGGGCTCCAGGAGGAGTTCGGTGCCGTCGGGCTCGTCGGGCGAGACGACGGTCAGCCACCGGTCCTTCTCGCCCACCGGGACGTCGTGCTTCTTCACGAAACCGAGGATCTCGGTGTAGAAACGCTCGGCCTTGGCCTGGTCGTCGACGAAGACGCTGGTCAGATGGATCTTCATGAGGTGCTCTCCTCCGGTCCGGATGTGCCGGGCACGAGCCATCGCTCGGCGATGTGCCGCAGCGGGGCTGTGTTCAGGTCGTGGAACTTGTAGCGGCCCTCCCGCCTGGTCTCGACGAGCCCGGCGGCCTCCAGCACGGCGAGGTGCTGGGAGACCCCCTGGCGCGAGATGCCCAGCTGATGCTTCATGCTCAGTCGCGAGCAGATCTCGAACAGTGTCTGTCCGGACTTCTCCGCGAGCTCGTCGAGGATGGTGCGCCGGGTGGGGTCGGCCAAGGCTTTGAACAGGTCGTCGGCCACGACCACAGGATAGGCAATTGCTCACTTGCCTATCAAGTCGAGGTGCACCGCGTCCCGAGTCGGCCCGCCGACGGCGGGCGCAGGCCCGCGGGCAGCGAGGACGCGGTAGGCGGACTGGGCGGCTTCGGGGCGGCTGGTGGCGAGCTGGACGGGGATGAGCTGCTGGTCGAGGGCCTCGTTGGTCGTTTTACGCTGAACGGCATCGGGACCCTTCCCGGCGCTCTTTGCCGCGCCAGCCAGGGGCATCGGTGGACGCGGCACGTGCCCAGGGCCTCCGTGCGTGCGAGGCTCGTGCAGATCAAGTGCCGCACTGGGCCCACTGGTTCACCGACGTGCGGAAGATGCGAACGTGGCGAGACAGGCGTTCCCATCTTGTGGGCGCTTCTCTAGCGTCCCGGCGATGACGTCGTCGAGCGGGGAGGATGCGATGCCGGGACGCAGGCAGGTGCTGGGCTGGGGTGGATCACTGGCGGCAGCCGGGGCACTCGGACTTCGGCCCGCGAAGGCGACCGCGGCGCAGCGGGCCCGCACGAGAGTGGCCGTACTCGGCGGCGGTATCGGCGGCCTGACCGCCGCCCACGAGCTCGCCGAGCGCGGCTTCGACGTCACCGTGTACGACCGGCGCGCGGAATGGGGCGGTAAGGCGCGCAGCCTCCCGGTGACCGGCACGGCCACCGGTGGCCGCCGCGACCTGCCCGGTGAACACGGCCATCGAGGCTTCTTCGGCTTCTACACCAACCTTCCGGACACCATGCGACGCATCCCCTTCGGCGACCGCACACACGGCGTCTGGGACAACCTCGTCACCGTCCCCTACTTCGCGTTCAACAGAGACAACGGCAAGGGCGACCTCTACCTCCCCACCATCCCGCCCGACACACGCACTCTCGACCCCGCCACCCTCCCCCTCGTCATCGCGGGCCTGTTGCGCACGATGCCGCAACTCCTGCCCCACGAATGCGCGTTGCTCGGCCGTAAACTCGCCGTCCTCATGACGAGCTGCGACGAGCGCCAGTTCGGGCAGTGGGAGCACACCGGCTGGCTCGACTTCATCGAAGCCGAGGGCAAGTCGGACTACTACCAGGTGATGTGGGGCGGCTCGGCGAAGGTCATCCAGGCTCTGCGCCCCGAGACCGCCAGCACCCGGACCTGCGGGCAGGGCATCTCGAAGATCCTCTACTCCATGCTCGGGATGGGCCCCGACGGCCCCTTCGACCGGATCCTCGACGGCCCCACCAGTGAACGCTTCATCGACCCGTGGGTGCGGCACCTCACATCCCTGGGCGTCCGCTTCGTCACCGGGCATCTCGTCGAGTCCCTCGAACTCGGCTCCGACGGACGCATCACGGCCGCTCACGCCCGCACCGCGGCCGGTCCCGCCCGGATCGACGCCGACTGGTACGTGGCCGCTCTCCCCGTGGACCGCGTACGGCAATTGTGGTCTCCCGACATCCGGGCGGCAGATCCTCAACTCGCCAAGATGGACCGAATGCGCACCACGTGGTGCCAGGGCATCATGTACTACCTCAAGGAGACGTTCCGCGGCCCCGTCGCCCACCTTGGTCTCATCGACTCACCGTGGGCGCTGGTCCTCGTCGGGCAGTCCCGCCTCTGGTCCGAGCCCTTCACCGAGACCTGGGGCGACGGCGTGGCCGCCGAATCCCTCTCCGTCGTCATCTCCGACTGGGACACGCCAGGCCGCCTCTACGGCAAACCCGCCAAGGAGTGCACCCCGAAGGAGATCTCCGAGGAAGTCTGGGCGCAGATGAAGGCGGGCCTCGAGGACGACGGCGACGTCGTCCTCCCCGACGGCATCGTCCACTCCTGGTTCCTCGACCCGGCCGTCACCCGGACCGCCGGCGGCAGGCTCGAGAACGACGACACCTACTACCTCAACGACGTCTCCTCCTGGGAACTGCGTTCCGAGGCCGTCACCGCCATCCCCAACCTCTTCCTCGCCGGCGATCACGTACGCGCGCACAGCAACGTCGACTTCACGTCCATGGAGGCCGCGAACGAGACCGGCCGCCGCGCCGCCAACGGCGTGCTGGAGGCCGCCGGAGCCGACGGCGCCGACGAGGTCCGTCTCTTCGGCGGCGCCGAACCTCCCGGATTCGCCGAGCTCAAGGCGGCCGACCGAACCCGCTACCGGCTGGGCCTTCCGCACGTCCTCGATCTCTGAGGACGAAGCCACCACGTAACGGCCGTCCGGTGTTCGTTGATCGTCTTCGGCTGAGGATTCCGATTCGGGAGGGGTGTCTCCGGTTTCCGGCGACCTGGGGACGGTCCTTCCAGACGGGTGTTGCACGACGGCACACTGCAACGGCACCTCCCAAGCCCCGAGGCTTGCCCGCTGAGCGCCAGCCGCTCCCGGCTGAGCATGCGATAGGTCTCCGGGCCCGAACGCCGCCTGCTCGTCTATGACGCGGGCCAGCCTCCTCTACCGGCGGAGTGACGGATCTGCCGGCTGGTCAGCCCTCGCCGGCGAGCGTGTCCCGCAGCAGCGTGACCAGGTCACCGGATTCGGCTCGGCCGAGTTCGTCGAATGCGCCCGATCGGCGTCCCAGCAGGACCCCGATGAATGCCGCCACGACGATCTCGGCCCGCAGCCGCGGCCGGTCCAGCCCCTCGCGGGTGAAGCGCTCGAGCAGCGGCTCGACCAGTCGGGCGTGCAGTGCCGCGCGGGCGGCGTCCTGGGCCGCGGGGTCGCTGTGCGGCTGGACGGCGACCTGGGTGATGGGGCCGGGGCCGCGGAGGTCGACCCGCTCGAGCAGTTCGAGGAGCCGGTCCGGGTCCAGCAGGTCGGCGGGAACCGCGTCGTCCGTCGCGTTCTGCAGCGTGGCCACGTACAGCTGGGTCTTGTTGCCGAAGTAGCGCGCGATGAGCGCCGCGTCCACTCCCGCGCGCTCTCCGATCTCGCGGACCGTGGTGCGGTCGAAGCCGCGCTCGGCGAACAACTCGCTCGCCGCCTGCAGCAGCAGCTCACGGCTGCGCGCGGCGTCGCGGCGGCGCGCCGGCATGCGGGCGCTCACCGGTCGGCCGAGGTGTGTCGCGGGCCGCCCGCCTGGGGCGGCAACGGGCCGGCGTCCGCCTGCTCCGCCGGCTTCTGCGTACCCGCCGTCAGCACGGTCCGCGTGCCGCCGCGACGCGACCGGATCAGGAGGTAGCTCACCAGGGCCGTGGCCACCCACACTGCGCAGGCCAGCAGTCCGGCCGAACGGTAGCCGTCGTTCGAGGGCAGTGCCTGGCCCGCGGCGGTGTGGGCCTGGAGCACCACCGCGCTGAGCGCGCTGCCGGTCGAGTAGCCGATGTACTTCACGACGTGATTGAAACTCATCGCGCTGCCGGTTTCCTGCGCCGGCACCGCACCCACGATCAGTGCTGGCATGACCGAGACGGTGATGCCGATGCCGAGCCCGGCCAGGGCCATGGTGACGAACACCTGCCACAGGCTGTGGCGGGCGAACACGAAGGACAGCACGGCCACGAGGGAGATCAGGCAGCCCAGGGGCAGGAGCCGGGCGAGCGGGATGGTGCGACTCAGGACGCGCACCAGCCGGCCGGCCAGCAGGCTGCCCGCCGAGAACGGAACCAGCACCAGGCCGGTGACGACGACGGAGGCGCCGAAGCCGTAGCCGGCGCTCGTCGGCGTCTGCACGAAGCGGGTCACCAGTGACATCAGCAGGTACATCCCCACGCCGCCCACGACCGCGGTGAGGTTGGCCGCGAGCACCACCCGGTCCCGGACCAGCCGTACGTCCACCAGGGGATGCGGCGTACGCAGCTCATGGGCGACCCACCAGACCAGCAGCAGGACCGACACGACGGCCAGTACGAGCAGACGGGCCGACGACCAGCCCCAGTGCCCGCCCTGGGTGAGCGCGAACAGCAGCCCGGCCATGCCCCCGGCCAGCAGCGCGGCGCCGAGTACGTCCAACCGGTGCGCCGGGCGCTGCGGCGACGGAGGCAGTACGACGATGGCCGCTGCCAGGGCCAGGGCGGCGGCGATCGCCGCGAACCAGAACCCGGCGTACAGGCCGAAGTACTCCGCGAGCAGCCCGGTCACGGGATAGCCGAGACCGATGCCTGCGGCGGCTGTGAGCGACAGCGTCGCCACCGCCGACCGCGACCGCTCCGGCGGCAGGGCGTCACGGGCGGTGGCCATGGCCAACGGCGTGAGCCCGATCCCGAGACCCTGGAGCGCCCGGCCGGCGATCAGCGCGCCGAAGCCCAGCGGCAGAGCCGCCAGCACGCTGCCCACCAGCACCGCGGCCAGGCCGGTGAGGACCACCTTCCGGCGGTGCGGCCCGTCGCCCAGGCGCCCCATCGTCGGGGTGGCGACGGCGCCCACGAGCATCGTCACCGTGAGCGACCACTGCGCACTGGACATGGACACGTGGTTCACCGCAGCGATCGTCGGGATCAGCGGAGCGCCGAGGCTGCTGACGATCGCGACGAGCATGCCGAGGGAGATGAGTACCGGGACCAGTGCCCGTTGCCGGTGGGGGGATGGGGTGCGCGTTGGTTGCACAGAGGGGCCAATCTTGTCATCAAGTGATGTCATCGCCTGATGACATACTACCGCGCCGTCGCGGCAGGGCGGTCTCCGCCAGTGGCTCAGCGCTCGTGGATGACGTGTCCTACGTCTCGCGGAATTCGGCGCGCACGCCGAGGAGGCGTACCGGGCGGTCGTGCTCGAACAGTTCCAGCACTGCCAGCGCCGCGCGCTCGATCTCGGCGGGCTCGCTGGTCGGCGTGGGCAGGGTGACGCTGTGGGTCTGCGTGAGAAACGGCGCGTACCGCACCTTCACCGCGACGCGTTGCGCCGGTCGGCCTTCGGCGGCCACATCCTGTGCCACGCGTCTGGCCAGGGTTGCGACGTGTTCGCCGATCTCGGAGCGGTCGGTCAGGTCGTGCTGGAAGGTGATCTCGCGGCTGCGTGAGCGCGGAACGTAGGGAGCGCCACTGACCTCGGTGTCACCCGCACCCAGTGCGAGCATCCGGTACCACGGCCCCTGCACCGGGCCGAACCGGGCGGCGAGCTCGTCCGGGTCGGCCCTTGCCAGCTGGGCGACGGTGAGCAGGCCCGCCTCGGCCAGCCTTCTCGCGGTCTTGCTCCCGATGCCCCACAGCGCGTCGGTCGGTCGCTCCGCCATGACGGCCGCCCAGTTGTCCCGGGTGAGGCGGTACGTACCGGCCGGCTTGGCGAACCCGGTGGCCAGCTTGGCACGCAGTTTGTTGTCTCCGATGCCCACCGAGCAGGACAGCCCGGTCGTGACCCGCACGGCCTCGCGTATCTCGGCGGCCATGGCCTCGGGGTCGTCGATGTGGGCTCCGAGGAATGCCTCGTCCCAGCCGAGTTCCTCGACGACCACCGGAAACCGGCGCAGCGCGGCCATGAACTGGTCGGAAACCCGTTGGTAGGCCGGCGGATCCGAGGGCAGGAACACCGCTTCGGGGCAGCGCTTGGCCGCCGTACGCAGCGGCATGCCGGATTGGATGCCGAACTCGCGCGCCTCGTAGGAGGCCGTGGCCACCACCCCTCGCTGGGTCGGGTCGCCGGAGCCGCCGACCACCACCGGCCGTCCACGCAACTCAGGCCGGCGAGCCACTTCCACGGCGGCGATGAACTGGTCGAGATCGACGTGCAGCACCCAATCCCTGCCGGACACGCGGTTCAGTATGCGTCTTCTGCCCGTGCCGTGCTCGCCATGCCTGGTCATCAGTCGCGCTCCCACTCCTTGGGGCCGATCAGCTTCTGTCCGAGGAGCACGGCGACGCGCTCGCCCGCCTCGCACACCGAGTCCAGGGCGGCCTCGACGGTCTCCTCGACCTCTTCAGAGGTGTCGGCGCGCAGGACGGCGATGCCCATGAGTTCCAGGGCCTGCTGCGTCGTACGGCCCATGGGGCCCTGCCACGGGTTGAACTCGGCGTACTCGCCCCGCATCGCCACCAGTTTCAGGAAGGGCGAACGGGCACATCTGCAAGGGGTGTTCACGGCGCCGGCCCGGCCCCTGGCGTCACTGCCCGGCGCCTGGCGTCACTGCCCGGCTCCTGGCGTCACTGCCCGGCGCCTGGCGTCACTTGTCCTGCGCGAGGGCCTCGGCCCCGTGCATCTGGGCGGAGGGCCATCCGCCCTGCGCCACGGCAGAGCTGATCTGCCGGACCAGTTCACGGGCGACGACCTGCACGGCGGGCGGCGTCCGGCCGGACCGCGGAGTGCCGAGCACGACCGAGCGCCGCACGTCGGGCTCGCACAGCGGCGCGGCACTCAGGGTGCCGTTCGTGACGTCCTCGGCGATGCCCACACCCGGCAGGACGGTCCAGCCGTGACCGGCCACGACGAGCTGTTTCTGCACCCGCATGGAGTTGGTCTGCACGACCACGTCCATGGCGGCCTGGGCCCGCGCCGCAGCGGCGTCGATCAGCGCACGCAGCGCATGACCGGACGCCGGCATGACGAGCGGATGGGAGGCCACCTCCGCGAACGGGACCGGACGGTCCGCCCGCAGCCCGGCCGAGGGCGGAGCCACCGCCCACAGGTGCTCCCGCACCAGCGGACGGACGTTGAGCGACGGCGTGCTGTCCAGGTTGTAGAGCAGCGTCAGATCCAGGTCGCCGTCGTCCAGCCACTGCTGGAGATGCCCGGAGTAGGCCGTCATCAGGCGCAGTTCGATGCCGGGATAGTCCCTGGCCAGGGCCGAGACGAGGGGCTCGGCCAGCAGATCGGTCGTGCTCTCCAGCAGGCCGGCCGTGACGATACCGGTCACCACGCCCGGAGCGGGCTGCACCTCGGCACGGGCCCGCTCCAGCTCGTTCAGCGCCCGCCGGGCCCGGTCCACCATGATCGTCCCTGCCTCGGTGGGCCGCATGCCCTGCCGGGTCCGGTCGAAGAGCGGGACGCCGAGTTCCTCCTCCAGCGTGCGGATCTGCCGGGTCACGGCAGGCTGCACCAGGTGCAGCAACTCGGCGGCCCGGGTGACGCTGCCCACCTCGGCGATCGTGACGAGGGCCTTGAGCTGTTTGACGTCCACGGTTCTCCCACCCGCCATCCGCATCAGGCATGGTGCCATCAAGACTTACTATTTCACTCGGGCTCTCATGAGTGACCATGATGGTACTCCCGTAATGGAGAAGCACCCGGAGGTCATCGCGTGACCGAGCCGCCCGAAGCCCTGCCGCTCGCCGGCATCACCGTCGTCAGCATCGAGCAGGCGGTCGCCGCCCCGCTCGCCACCCGTCAGCTGGCCGACCTCGGCGCCCGCGTGATCAAGGTGGAGCGCCCTGGAGGGGGCGACTTCGCCCGCCGGTACGACACCACCGTGCACGGCGAGTCCAGCTACTTCGTGTGGCTCAACCGGTCCAAGGAGTCCCTGACCCTCGACCTGAAGTCGGACGACGGGCGACACGTACTGGAGCAACTCCTCGGCCACGCCGAAGTGTTCGTACAGAACCTGGCGCCGGGAGCGGCCGCGAGGATGGGTCTGGGAGGGGAGGCGCTGCGCGAGCGCCTCCCGTCGTTGATCCCCTGCTCGATCTCCGGCTACGGCTCCAGTGGCCCCTGGGCCGACCGCAAGGCGTACGACCTGCTGGTGCAGTGCCAGACCGGCCTGGTCTCCCTGACCGGAAGCGCCGACGAGCCCGCCCGGGTCGGGATCTCGATCGCCGACATCGCCGCCGGTATGTACGCCTACTCGGGCATCCTCACCGCCCTGTTCACCCGGGCCACCACCGGTGTCGTCCGGGCCGTCGAGGTCTCGCTGTTCGAGGCCCTCGCGGAGTGGATGAACCAGCCCGCCTACTACACCCGCTTCGGCGGCGCCCAGCCCTCGCGGGTCGGCACCCAGCACGCCACCATCGCCCCCTACGGCGCCTACACCGCCGCCGACGGCAAGGACGTCCTGTTCTCCATCCAGAACGAACGCGAGTGGGCCGCCCTGTGCGAGCGGTTCCTCGAAGCCCCCGGCCTCGTCGACGACCCGCGGTTCGCCACCGGCTCGGCCCGCGTGGCCCACCGCGACGAACTGAACGCGATCGTGGCCCGGCGGTTCGCCGAGTCGGACAGCGGCGAGGTGATGAAACTGCTGGACGAGACGGGCATCGCCAACGCCGGCGTCAACGACATCGAGGACTTCCTGGCCCACCCTGTGCTCAGCGCCCGGGGCCGCTGGCGGCAGGTACCGATTCCCGGGGGCGTCACGGTGCCGGCCCTCATCCCGCCAGTGGATCTGGCCGGCGCGGCCCCCCCGCATGGGAGCCGTCCCGGCCGAGGGTGAGCACACCGAGAGCATCCTGGCCGAACTCGGATACAGCGCGGACGAGACGGCTCGTCTGCGTGCCGAACACGTCGTCTGACCATCTGCCCGCGAGGCGCCAGGGCCATCCAGCAAGGAGCGTCACAGCATGAGCACCCTCGACATCCTGTCCGAGGACGAGCAGTTCATCGTCAGGACGGTGCACGACTTCGTCGACAAGGAGGTCAGGCCGGTCGTCCAGGAGCTGGAGCACGCCAACACCTACCCCGAAGCCCTGATCGAGCAGATGAAGCAGCTCGGCATCTTCGGCCTCGCCGTCCCCGAGGAGTACGGCGGCACACCCGTCTCCACCCCTTGTTACGTGCTGATCACCGAGGAGCTGGCGCGGGGCTGGATGAGCCTGGCGGGTGCGATGGGCGGGCACACCGTGGTCGCCAAGCTTCTGCTGCACTTCGGCACCGAGGAGCAGAAGCGGCGGTACCTGCCGAGGATGGCCACCGGTGAGATCCGGGCGACCATGGCCCTGACCGAACCGGGCGGCGGCTCGGATCTGCAGGCCTTGCGTACGGTCGCCCGCAAGGACGCTGACGGCTATGTGGTGAACGGTGCGAAGACATGGATCACGAACTCCCGCCGCTCACAGCTGATCGCGCTGCTGTGCAAGACGGACCCGGCGGCGAGCCCCGCACACAAGGGCATCTCGATCCTGCTGGCCGAGCACGGACCGGGTCTGACGGTCTCCCGTGACCTGCCCAAGCTCGGCTACAAAGGCGTGGAGAGCTGCGAGCTGTCCTTCGAGGACTACCGTGCTCCGGCCGACGCCGTACTGGGCGGCGTGGAGGGTAAGGGCTTCGCACAGATGATGAAGGGCCTGGAGACCGGCCGCCTCCAGGTCGCCGCCCGCGCCCTCGGCGTCGGCCGGGCGGCATTCGAGGACGCGCTCGCCTATGCGCAGGAGCGGGAGTCGTTCGGCAAGCCCATCTGGAAGCACCAGTCCATCGGCAACTACCTGGCGGACATGGCGACTTCACTGACCGCGGCCCGCCAGCTCACCCTGTACGCGGCACGGGAGGCGGAGGCGGGACGGCGGGTGGACATGGAGGCGGGGATGGCGAAGCTGTTCGCCTCCGAGACGGCCATGCAGATCGCCCTCAACGCCGTCCGCATCCACGGCGGTTACGGCTACTCGACCGAATTCGACGTGGAGCGCTACTTCCGCGACGCACCGTTGATGATCGTCGGCGAGGGCACCAACGAGATCCAGCGGAACGTCATCGCGAGCCAGCTGGTGAAGCGCGGAGGACTCGACGCATGAGGATCGTCGTCCGAGTGACAGCACGGGCCGCAGATCTCCGAGAACTCCAGGACATCGCAGGGCGTGCGACACAGGCCGCGCAGCGTTCCGCGACAGCCCAGCAGACGTCAGCCCGCGCCCAGGCCGTTGCCGCACGCGCGGCAACCGCGCGGAGCCGGCGCGCACCGCGCGGCTTCGCCGCGGGGGAGCGGGTCGCGTGCGCCGGGCCCCCGCGTGGCTGAAGGGCGGGTGGATGCCGTGGCATCCACCCGCCGGTGCCGCTGCACGCTCCGGCCTGGCCTACTCGCCGGTGCGGTAAACAGGCTCTGCCCGGCGCCGTTGCTGCGCGGCGGTGTGCCCCGTCCGGTGTTGGTGCAGGCGCCCGCTGGCGCCGGGGCCACTCGCGCGGTGGACTGGTGGGGGAGGCGGGTGACATGCATGCGCGTCTGTGGGGTGCTGTCCGCGCCGTGGCCGCTGTGTCGTTGGCCGTCGGCCTCGGCGCCTGTGGGCAGTCCGGCGAGTCCGGCGGTTCGGGCGAGAACGCCTCCGGCAAGCAGCTGAAGATTGGGCTGCTGCTCCCGGGCTACGGGGGAGCCACCCGCTGGGCGCAGTTCGACAAGCCCCTGGTCGAAGCGAAGATCAAAGATCTGTGCGGCGACTGCACGGTGGCATACGCCGACGCCGGGCTGAACGCGGCCACTCAGCAGCAGCAAGCGGAGGCGATGATCATCAAGGGGGTCGACGTCCTGATCCTCGCTTCCGTCAACTCCGAGACGATCCGCTCCACGATCAACAAGGCGCACGAGGCGAACATCCCGGTCGTCGCCTACGACCACCTCGCGGAGGGGCCGATCTCGGCGTACGTCGGCTTCGACGCCCGCCGCATCGGCGAGCTCCAGGGCGAGGCGCTTCTCAAGGCCCTGGGCGACAGGGCTCATGACAGCCAGATAGTCATGATGAACGGCGACCCCATCAACCCGGACGCAAGAGAGTTCAAGATGGGTGCGCTCTCTGTCCTCGAGGGCAAGGTGAAGATCGGCAAGGCTTATGACACACCCGGGTGGGAGATCGCGACCGCCCACAGCAACATGACCGACGCCATCGCCGACCTCGGCGCGGACAGGATCGACGGTGTCTATGCCGCCAACGACTGGCTCGCCTCCGGCGTCATCTCTGCCCTCAAGGCCGCCCACATCGATCCGCTTCCGCCGGTCGTCGGCCAGGACGCCCTTCTCTCGGCCGTGCAGCGCATCCTGACCGGTGAGCAGTACATGACGGTCTACAAGTCCTACAAGCTTCAGGCCGGCGCTGCTGCAGAGATGGCTGTGGCCCTGGGCCGCGGCGAAGGACTGGACCGCATCGCAAAGGACACAGTCAGCAGCCCCACCACCAAGGACATCCCTGCCGTCGTGCTCACCCCGGTTGCCGTGACCCGGCACACCATCAAGGACACCGTCGTCAAGGACGGCCTGTACACGATCGACCAGATCTGCACCCCGGAGGTCAAGCGGGCTTGCGATGAGGCCGGACTGACGTCGTAGGCCATAATCCTCCGGTTCACACGCTGACTGTGCCCGGCTGACTTCCGTGGGGTGTCGTCGCAGTGCTCCGCGCGCTCTTCTCGGCGGGCTCCGCGCGGCCCTCAGCCGCCCACCATCGCCCGTGCGGTGGCCAGAATGGACAGAAAGCCGTCCACGTCCCAGGCGGCCCGCCCGACGAACAGGCCGTCGACGCCCGGTACGCGCAGCAGCGTCCCGGCGTTGGACTGATCGACCGAGCCGCCGTACAGGACGGCGGCGACCCGGTCGCCCCACTTGGCGCTGAGCGCCGTGATGACGTCGGCGATCTCGTCGGGGCGCGGCTGACGGCCGTGCTCGCCGATGGCCCACACCGGCTCGTACGCGATGAGGACGCGGGAGGTGTCAGCCAGCCCGTCCAGGGCCGCGGCGACCTGGCCCAGGATGTGCTGCACGGAGTCACCCCGGGCGAACACGTCCGCGCTCTCTCCGCAGCACAGCAGCGGGATCAGGCCGTGCCGCAGGGTCGTCCGCACCTTGAGCGCAATGGTGGCGTCCGTCTCCCCGAAGTGCTCGCGCCGCTCCGAGTGGCCGATCTCGACGATGCGGGCACCGGCGTCGGCTGCCTGCGGCACCGAGATCTCACCGGTCCACGCACCGGCGTCCTCCCAGTGCGCGTTCTGCGCGCCGACGAGCACGTGTGAATCGCCGCCGAGCACCGCGGCCACCTCGGTGATCGACGTCGCAGAGGGGATCACGAACGGCTGGACGCCGGGGACGCCGTCCCGGCCGACTTCCGTGCGCAGCCGCGCGGCGTACTCCGCGGCCTGCGCCCTGGTCTTCGTCATCTTGAAACTCGTGCCGATCCACAGCATGACGGTCCGTCACCTCCGGTCGTACGAGCAGATCGCGGCGACCTTCGAGGCGGACGGCGACGTATCGTCGAAGCGGTAGCCGAGCCACTCGCGAGCAAGTCGGCGCGCGAGCTCCAGGCCGACGACGCGCTGGCCGAAGCAGAGCACCTGGGCGTTGTTGGAGAGCACGGCCCGCTCGACGGAGAAGGAGTCGTGGGCGGTGACCGCGCGGATCCCCGGCACCTTGTTGGCGGCGATGGCCACGCCCAGACCGGTGCCGCACACCAGTAGGGCGCGGTCGGCCCTGCCTTCGGCGACGAGCCGCGCGGCGTCCACGGCGACGTGCGGGTAATCCGTGTCCTGTCCCGCGCTGATGCCGACGTCGACGACCTCGGCGACGGCCTCGTGCCCCTCCAGGTCCTTCTTGAGGGCTTCCTTGTAGTCGTAACCGGCGCTGTCTGAGCCGACGACGATGCGCAGGGGCTTCATCGGGATTCCTCCGTGAATTCGGAGCGAAGGGTGTCGCCGAGGGCGGTGACGACCAGCGCGAAGGAGACGGCGCCGGCGTCCGGGGTGCCGAGGCTGCGGTCGCCGTGGGTGCGGGCGCGGCCGCGTCGGGCGGTGATCGCGGCGGTCGCCTCGGCGGCCTGGGTGGCCGCCTCCGCGGCCTGCGTCCAGGCGGCGCGGAAGCCGGCCCCCGGCAGGGCGGTCTCCAGCCGGTCGACGAACGGCACGGCCGCGTCGACCAGTGTCTTGTCGCCGGGCGTGGCTCCGCCCAGCCGCATCACCACGTCCACGGCGGCGCGTATGCCGGCGGTGATCCGCTCGGGACCGGGCGTGTCCGTGTCGCCCAGCAGGGTGCCGAAGGCGGTGAGCGCGGCCCCCCACAGGGCACCGGAGGTGCCGCCGGCCCGCTCGGACCACGCCGCACCCGCCCTGGCCAGAGTGGTACGCGCGCCTGCCCCCAGGCTGACGGCCTGTGCCGCCGCCTCCGCGGCCGCCTCGGCGCCGCGCCGCATGCCGATGCCGTGGTCGCCGTCCCCGGCCACGGCGTCGATGTGGCCGAGGCGCGCTTCGTGGGCGGTGACGGTGTCGCGTACCACGCGCAGTGCGTCGGCGATGCGGGCCGCGGCTGAGTGGGAGGCCTTGCTGCCGGCGACGACCGGGGGCAGTTGGTGGATGTGCGAGAGGTCGTCGGTGCGCTGTGGTCCGGGGGTGAGAGCGCCGCGGCGGAAGGCGGGGGTGAGCGCGGGCGCCGTCCACAGGTCCCGCAGCTCCTCGTCGAGGAAGGTGAGACTGAGCGACAGGCCGGCCATGCCCAGACTGGTGACCTGCTCGCCGACCTCCGGAGCGACGACGTCGATTCCTTCGGCGGCGAGGCGTTCGGACACGCGCCGGAAGACGATGAACAGCTCCTCGTACTTGGTGGCGCCGAGGCCGTTGAGGACCACCGCGGCCTGGTCGGCGCCGCCGACCGCTGCCGACGCCTGCTTGGCCTCTGCCAGCAGTCCGTCCACGAGCAGGTCGGCGACCTCGTCGGCAGACGGCAACGCCCGTTCCTCGATGCCCGGTTCGCCATGGATGCCGAGACCCACGCCCATACGCCCGGACGCCACGGTGAACAGCGGGCCGTCGCCGCCGGGAAGGGTGCAGCCGCTGAAGGCCACGCCGAAGGAGCGGGTGGCGTCGTTGGCCTTGCGGCCGATGCGCTCCACCTCGTCGATGGCCATGCCGCTCTCCGCCGAGGCGCCGAGGACCTTCATCACGGGAAGATCGCCGGCGATGCCGCGGCGCCTTGCGGGGTCGTCGGCGGGGCCGGAGGCGATGTCGTCGGTGACGCGCAGCACGCGTACGTCGATGCCCTCGGCGCGCAGCTGCTCGGCGGCCTGCCCGAAGTGCAGGACGTCCCCGGCGTAGTTGCCGAAGGCGAAGACCACGCCGCCGCCGGTGTGACAGGCCCGGGCGACGGAGCAGATCTGGGAGGCCGAGGGTGAGGCGAAGATGTTGCCGCAGGCGGCGCCGTGGGCGAATCCCGGGCCGACCCACCCGGCGAAGGCGGGGTAGTGGCCTGTGCCGCCGCCGATCACCACGGCCACTTGGCCGGCGGGCGTGGCGGTGGCGCGTACGACGCCTCCGTGGACGGTGTGTATCAGGTCGCGATGGGCGGCGGCGAAGCCGCTGAGGGCCTCGTCGGCGAAGGACCGCGGGTCGTTGTGCAACAGGGTCATGACCGCTCCGCCAGCTTCACGGAGAGGATCTTCCGCAGGTAGTCACGGTTGCGGGCGGACACGCTGAGGCCGTCGCCGCCGTAGTGCTCGACGCAGATCGGGCCCTCGAAGCCGGCGTCCAGGGCCAGCTCGACGGCCTGCCGGTAGTCGATGACGCCGGACTCGGCGGGGGCGGGCACGGTGAAATAGGCGCCCGTGGCCGGGTCGAGATCGCGGTAGTAGTTCTTGATGTGCCAGTAGTTGGCGTACGGCAGCACGGGGGTCAGAAGCTCCTCCCAGTGCGGCACGGGGCGGTGCAGCCGCACCAGGTTGGCCACGTCCGGGTTGAGGCCGACGTTGGGCAGACCGATGTCGCGGACCATCCGCACCGCGCTTTCCGGCGACCCGAGGTAGGTGTCCTCGTACATCTCCAGCGAGATCTGCACGCCGAGCCCAGCGGCGCGCTCGCCGACGGCCCGGAACCTCTCGACGGCCAGCGCCCGTATCCCCTCGTCGCCGTCGGGGTCCCGGCCGCCCTGTTCGTGCCAGAACCACACGGCCTCGCGCTGAGCGGACGTCAAGGGCCGGTGCAGGCCCGCACACACCGTGCCGACGCCGAGTTCGGCCGCGGCGTCCACAGTGCGCAGCAGGTACTCGAGGTTCGCGGTGGCGGTGCCGGCATCGGGGTCGATGACGCTGCGGCGAGCCGTGGTGACGGCGGTGAGGCCCAGCTCTGCCTCCTTGAGGGTTCGGGCGAGCTCCGCAAGGCGCTCGGGGGAGAGGTCCCCGGGGCGCAGCCAGGTGTCGGTGAGGTCGACATGGTCGAAGCCTGCGGCGGCGACCTCGCGGAACACACGGGCCCAGTGCCGGGCTGGGGCGTCCTGGACGCTGCGTCCGTCCTTGGTGGTGTTCGGGAACTGCAGTAGCGCCGCGCCGATGGGCCAGCTGTCTGCCGAGTAGGACATCGTCGTCTCCGTCGATCCGCCGTCCGAGCGAGCTCTTGGATCGTGGACCATATAGGATCTTTTTTGTTCTCGATAGAGTAGGCGGAAGGATTTCCTCGCGTAGGATCACCTCGAGATGAACAGAAGCGACGTGAGCAGGGCGGGCACCGGCCGGAGCCCGAACAGGGCGCCCGTGGTGCCCCGGCGTGCTCTGCGTGACGGTGTGTACGACGCCATCCTGGAGAAGCTGCTCGACGGATCGACCCCGCCCGGCAGCTCCATGTCGATCGACTCCCTCGCCCGCGAGCTGGGGGTGTCGCCGACGCCCGTGCGCGAGGCCCTGGTGCAGCTGGAGAACACCGGGCTGGTCTCCCGCGTGGCCCTCAAGGGCTACCGCGTGGCGGAGCCGCTGTCACCGGGCCAGATGGCCGAACTCCTCGATGCCCGCACGGTGCTCGAGGTGGCCGCCGTCGAACGGGCCGTGGCCCACGCCGACGGCCTGGTGCCGGAGTTGCGCGCCGCCCACGCCCAGCATGTGCTCAGCGCACACCGGGTGAGGAAGCTGCGTGGCGAGGGGGGCCAGCCGCCCGACTACGCCGACCTGCGCGAGTACTTCACGGCGGACTGGGAGTTCCACCTCACCATCATCCGCGCCGCCGACAACGGATTCCTGCTCCAGCTGGTCGAATCGCTCAGCGCCCATGTGCACCGGCTGCGCCAGACGGTCGACCACGGCGACATGGACCTCGACGAGGCCGTGAGCGAGCACGCGGCCATCCTCGCCGCCTTCGAGTCCGGCGATCCGCAGCGCCCCGTGGAGGCGATGCGTGCACACATGTCGGCGCTGGCCCGGCGAGCGGCCGTCGATCTCTAAGCGGTCTCGGGGAAGTGGGGGCGTGCCTCACTTCCCCGAGACCGCTTAGCCGCACCACGGCACCACACACGCGAGGGGCGCGCCAACCGGGCGCGCCCCTCTGGTGTTGCGGGTGCCGTGATGCGTTCGCGCGACGCCGGGCGCCGGCCCATCGGATTTTCCTCGGGCTCGCCTCTTGTCACGCCGATGGGGGCACCGTACCGTCAAGCCGCATATCCAATAGGATCTCTGATGTTGCGTAGTGACGCAGTCGCTCAGAGATCCCACACCTTCCCGACGCAGGAAGGCTGACGATGAAGTCACCGCTGCGCATCCCGCTCGTCCTGGCGAGCGCCACCATGCTGCTCACTGGATGCTCCTTGGCGAACGCCAAGACCCCGGTGGGCGAGGACTGGAAACCACGAGGCTCGGTGTCGGCGCTGGTCGCCTTCGCCCCGGGCGGCGGGAGCGACCGCTCGGCCCGGGTGCTCGCCCAGAGCCTCAACGAACTCGACGCAGGGTTCGACGTCAATGTCGAGAACAAGGAAGGCGGCTCCGGGGCGGTCGGCTGGGCCACCTTCATGTCCGAGAAGGGAAACGGAAACGCCCTGCTCGTCGCGGAATCGGCGCTGAACACACTGCCGATCGTCTACGACGTGCCGTTCACCTACCGCAGCTTCACACCCCTGGTGATGTTCGCCAAGGACTCCCGGATCGTCGTGGCCCGCAAGAACTCGCCGTACTCCACCTGCGCCGAACTCGTCCGGGCGAGCGCGAAGAAGGCGGTCAAGACCGGCTCCAGCGGCAAGACCGGCGCGGACTCACTCGTCATCGCCGAGTTCAAGAAGAGCGGAGGAAAGTTCTCCGTCGTTCCCTACGGCTCCACGGGAGAGGTCCTGACGGGCCTGCTCGGCGGGCAGATCGACGTGGCCCCGGCCAGCGCAGCGGCAGCCAAGCCGTACCTGCAGAGCGGGGACTTCAAGGCCCTGTGCACGCTGACCGCGAAGCGCTACGACGACCCCGTCCTCAGCAAGGTCCCCACCGCCAAGGAGCAGGGACTCGATGCCGAGGTCCTGATCTGGCGAGGCGTCTTCGCCCCCGCGGACATCAGCGATGTGCAGCGCCGCTACTGGATCAAGGCCATCCAGGGCGCCCTGAAGTCCGGAACCTACCGCGACTACATCAAGACCGACCTGCTCATCCCCGCCGACACGGACGGGCAGGACTTCGCACGCTACCTCGACGCCTATGACAAGCAGGTACGGGAGGTGTTCAGATGAGTACCCCGGCCGGTACCGAGCGGCCCGCCCGCCGCCGACCCGTTCTCGTCGCCTACTGCGTCCTCGCCGCTGTCGGCGGCGCGTTCTTCCTGGGTTCCTTCGCCTATCCGTGGACGAATCCGGAGGACGGCACGATCGGGGCCGGTGCCCTGCCCCGGGTTGCCGGGCTCCTGCTGTTCGTCCTCTCCCTGGCACTGATCCGTCAGGAGACCGGCACCGGATCGGTGCTCGAAGGCGACGGCCATGTGGCCGAGACCGCCGAACACACCCCGGAGGAGACCCGCCGCATCCGCGCCAAGCTGCTCGTCGTCACCCTGACCATGGCGGCCACGGCGCTGTTGATACCGGTCCTCGGCATGCTGCCCGCCCTGACGGTGATGACCCTGTTCCTCACGGCCGTTGTCGAGCGCCTGCCGCTGCCGCGGGCCGCCGCGGTGTCGGCGGGTGTGTTCGGGGTGTCGTACCTGCTGTTCATCGTGGTGCTGCAAGTCCCGCTGCCGTTCGGCCTGTTCGACCCCACCACCTGGAGCGTGCTGTGATCGACAACATCGTCACCGGCTTCGGGGCGGCGCTCAGCGCGGAGAACCTCCTGTGGTGCTTCGTCGGCGTGCTGCTCGGCACTGTCATCGGCATCCTGCCGGGCCTGGGCTCCGCCACCGGTGTGGCCATCCTCATCCCCGTCACGCTCACCTTCGACCCGCTCACCGCACTGATCATGCTCGCCGGCATTTACCACGGCGCGCAGTTCGGAGCCACGATCACCGCCATCCTCATCGCGACGCCCGGTGAGGCCTCATCCGTGGTCAGCACGCTCGACGGCTACCGGATGGCGCGCAACGGCCGGGCCGGGCCCGCCCTGGCCGTCTCGGCGCTGGGAGCCTTCGTCTCCGCGATGGTCTCGCTGGTCGCCCTGGCGGCCGTGGCGCCCTTCTTCGCCCGGCTGGCACTGGACTTCGGGCCGCCGGAGATGCTGGCGGTGATGATCCTGGGGTTGTGCACCATCGTGGTGTTCTCCGGGAGGAACCTCCTGCTCGGCATGGGCCTGGGGTTGCTCGGTGTGCTGATCGCCTGCATCGGCGTGGACGTCGGCAGCGGCACGCCGCGGTACACCTTCGGCCAGATCTCCCTGTTCGGCGGTGTGCCGTACGTCGAGGTCATGATCGGCCTGTTCGCCATCGGCGAGCTGCTGAACCAGCTGCACATCGGACTCGCCGAGCCGGTCAAGGCCCGGTTCCGGGATCTGATGCTGACCAAGGAGGACCTGAAGCGGGCCGCCCCCTCCACCGCCCGCGGCACCGTGGTCGGCTTCCTGCTGGGCTGCCTGCCCGGTGCCGGCACGACGCTCGCCTCGTTCATGGCGTACGGCGTGGAGAAGAAGCTGTCCAGGAACCGCCGGAAACTCGGCAGCGGAGCCATCGAGGGTGTCGTCGCTCCGGACGCGGCCACCAACGCCGCCTCCAACGCGAACTTCGTTCCCACGCTGGTGCTCGGCGTGCCCGGCGGCGCCACCACCGCCGTCCTGCTCGGAGCCTTCCTGATCTACGGCATCCAGCCCGGGCCGCTGCTCTTCGAGAACCAGCCCTCCCTGGTGTGGGGCCTGCTCGCCTCGTTCTTCATCGGCAACGTGATCCTGCTGGTGCTGAACCTGCCGCTGGCTCCCGTCATGGCGCAGCTGCTGCGCGTGCGCTACTCGATCATGTACCCGCTGATCATCGCCACCAGCCTCATCGGCGCGTACTCGGTCAAGAACAGCATGCTCAGCGTCTGGATCGTGATCCTCTTCGGTCTGGTCGGTTACGCGATGAAGCGCCTGAACTTCCCGGTGGCTCCCCTCGTCCTGGGACTGGTCATCGGACCACTGTTCGAGAAGGCCCTGGTGCAGACCTCGGCGCTGGCCGCAGGGGACAGCCTGGTGCTGCTCTCCAGCCCGACCGCCGTGGGCATCCTGGTGCTCGCCCTCGTACTGGTGGCCGGACCGGCCGCCGTCAAGAGCCTTCGCCCGGGCCGCCGTGCCGCCCATCCCGCCGAAGCGGACACCGGATCCGATCCCGCAGCCGGTGACACCGCTCCGCTTGTTGCGGAAGCCGCCCTCGGGGCCGGTCGGGCAAGGGTCGACGACGACAGCACGCACCCGCCCGACCGTGACCGCGATCGCCCCGACACCTCGACCGAAAGGCGCTCATGAACACCGCACAGGCCACCGAGCTCCGGCCCCGCGTCGCCGTCACCTTCGGCGACCCCGCCGGCGTGGGACCCGAGCTGATAGCCAAGCTCCTGTCCCGTCCCGAGAACGTCGCAGCCGCCGACATCCTGCTGATCTCCGACGAGACAGAGCTGCGTGACGCCGGTGAGGACGCGAAGTGTCCCATCGAGTACGTCACCGAACCCACCCCCGGAAAGCCGTTGCTGTACGACAACAGTGCCGGGCGCCCGGTCGAGGTGTTCGAACGTCGGGCGGCCACCGAGGCCGGCGGCCGGTGGGCTCTCGGCAACCTGCGCCATGCCCTGGAGCTCGCGAAGAAGGGCGACGTGGACGCCATCCTCTTCGCCCCGCTCAACAAGTCCTCACTGCACCTGGCCGGCATGCGGGAGAACGACGAACTGCGCTGGTTCGAAATCATTCTCGGCGCCGAGGACTACACCTCCGAGCTCAATGTCCTGCCGGGACTCTGGACGGCCCGGGTCACCTCGCACGTCTCCCTGGCCGAGGTCGACGCCGGTATCACCCGCGAGAACGTGGCCGCCGCCGGCCGGCTGCTGGACAAGGTACTGCGCGAGTCCGGCATCGCCTCGCCCCGCATCGGTGTCTGCGCCCTGAACCCGCACGCGGGTGAGAACGGCAAGTTCGGCCGCCACGAGCTCGACATCATCGCCCCCGCGATAGGCGACATGGAGCAGGACGGCATCGACGCCAAGGGGCCGTTCCCCTCGGACACGATCTTTCTCCGCGCCAAGGCCGGGGACTTCGACGGCATCCTGACCATGTACCACGACCAGGGGCAGATCGCGATGAAGCTCATGGGCTTCGACGGCGGCGTCACCGTCGCAGGTGGACTGCCCGTTCCCATCTGCACGCCCGCCCACGGCACCGCCTTCGACGTCGTCGGCAAGGGCATCGCCACCACCGGTTCGATCCAGAACGCCTTCGACCTCGCGGTCAAGATCGGGGCCCGCCGCCGGGCTGCGGCCTCGCTCTGATCCCTTCTGTTACAACCGAGTTGAAGACGCCTACCGGTCCCCGGTTCTCCATCAGGGGACCGGTGAGTCACTGGCTCATGGCCCGCGTCCGCGCCGGACGCCCGCGCGTCAGGGAGCGGCGTCGAGATCCACGTCGAGGTCCTCGGTCTCGGTCCAGAATCTGTCATCCGCATCCTGGAGCCGAGCCGCGGCGTGCTTCATGTGGTGGCGGGCGGCGTCGCGTGCCGCTGTGGCGTCGCCTGTCTCGATCGCGGCCACGATGGCGTGGTGCTCCTGCCGGACCGCCTCGATGAAGTCTCGCCGTCGCGCCTCGTTCGCGCGCGTGACGCGGATACCGCTGCGCATCACCTCGCCGAGGTACCGCACCGTCGAGACCATCACCGCGTTCCCGGTCGACTCGGCGATGGACCGGTGGAAGGCGAGATCCTCGTCCACGCCGTCACCGCCGGCCGCGACCGCCGAGTCGATCGCGTCCAGGGCCTCCCGCATCCGGGCGAGGTCGCCCGGTGTGGCGCGCTCGGCTGCGAGACCGGCGGCCTCGCCCTCCATGGCGCGGCGTACCTCCACGATCTGCAGCACTTTGATCTTGGTACCGGCGGCCTCGGCCTCGATGTCGAGCGGGCGTGTGCGCCGTGGCATGACGAACACGCCGAGACCCTGGCGCGGTTCGACCAGGCCCGCGTTGCGGAGCCTCGATACGGCCTCGCGCACCACCGTGCGGCTGACGCCCAGCTGCTTGACCAGCTCGACCTCGGTCGGCAGCTTGTCGCCCTCGGCCAGGCGCCCCGACTCGATCTCCTCCGCGAGGACCGCGGCGACCCGGTCCGCGAGCCGGACCGGACCGGTCACCTTGGAAAACATGCTTGTCAGTCTATCGATCCGTCCCCGACCGTCCCGCCGTGAGGTGTGTGCCGACCGCGACGGCGTCGGCGTGGTCGGCGAGGTAGTCCCGCACCACCGATTCGAAGCCCGGGTCGGGCTGCAGTCCGAGCGCGGCGGCGCGCGCGTTGTCGAAGACGGCGGGCCACGAGCCCACGATGGCTTCGACGCCTGCGTCGGGTGTGATCGTCACCAGGTCGGCGACGGCGTCCCCGGCGACCCGCCGCAGCGTGGCCAGCATCTCGGCCACCGAGACGGTGAGCGCCGGAAGGTTGACCGGCAGCCCGCCGTCGAGCCGGCCCGGTCCCGTACCGCGCTCCACTTCGGCGACGCGAAGGATTCCCTCGACCGTGCGCCGCGGCGAGGCCAGGGCCACCCGCAGGCCGGGATGGACCGGGCAGGTCGCCGGGAGGCCCGCGAGGGGCTCGCGGATGATGCCCGAGAGGAAGCCGGAGGCGGCCGCGTTCGGTTTGCCCGGCCGTACCGACACGGTCATCAGGCGGGCGACGCGTCCGTCGACGAAGCCGCGGCGGGTGTACTCCGCGACCAGCTGCTCGCAGACGAACTTCTGCGTCCCGTAGCTCGACCTCGGCGTGGGCAGGGTCGACTCGCTGACCACCAGGGGCAGCGGCAGCGCCGGGTCGGAACCGTAGACCGCGACGCTGCTGGAGAACACCACCCGCGGCGTCGGACCGCCCGCAGCCGACTGTGCCCGGGCGGCTTCGAGCAGCGCGCGCGTCACGTCGACGTTGGCGCACATGCCGAGGTCGAAGTCGGCCTCGCACTCGGCCGAGACCGCGGCGGCGAGGTGGATCAGCACATCCACCGGCTCCGCGAACACCTCGTCGAGACGGTCGATCAGATCGCCCTGAACGATGTCCACGAGCGGGTCGGCCGCCGCCGGCGACTCGGGCGGCACCATCCGGTCGGCCAGCACCAGCCGGTCGATCGGTACGCCACGGAACGTGCGCGTCTTGAGCAGCGTGCCGGCGACGAGCCGTCCCAGGAAGCCGAAGCCACCCGTGATGACGATCCTCATGCGCTTTCTCCTCGGTAGTCGGTCAGCCAGGCGAGACCCTCGCTCGTGCCGGCGCGGGGGATGTACTCGCAGCCGATCCACCCGTCGAAGCCCAGGTCGTCGATGACACCGAACAGGTGGCGGACGTTGAGCTCACCCACGTCGGGCTCATGGCGGTCGGGCACGCCCGCGATCTGCAGATGACCGACCCGCCCGGTCGGTACGTCGCGGCGCAGGGTCTCGGTGAGGTCGCCCTCGACGATCTGGCAGTGGTAGAGGTCGAGCTGCACCTTGAGATTCGAGGCGCCCACGTCCCGCACCACGGCGTGGGCGTCGGCCTGCCGGTTCAGGAAGTAGCCCGGCATGTCACGGCCGTTGATCGGCTCGACCAGGATGTCGACGCCCATCGTGGCGGCCCGCTCCGCGGCCCAGGCGAGGTTGGCCAGATAGGTGTCGCGGTGCTTGGCCGACTGTGCCGGCGTCGCGTCCGGCTGCACCAGCCCGGCCATCACGTGCACCCGCGGGCAGTCCAGCGCCGCGGCGTACTCCAGAGCCCGCTCGATCCCGGAGCGGACCTCCGCCTCGCGGCCGGGCAACGCCGCGATCCCGCGTTCTCCCGACTCCCACGCCCCCGGAGGTGCGTTGAAGAGCACCTGACTCAGGCCGTGGTCGTCGAGCCGACGGCGCAGCTCGGTGGCGTCGTACGCGTAGGGGAAGAGGTACTCGACGGCCTGGAAGCCGTCCGCCGAGGCCGCGGCGAAGCGGTCGAGGAAATCGTGTTCGGTGTACATCATGGACAGGTTCGCGGCGAACCTCGGCATGCTGGCTCCTGTGTTCGGACCGGGACTTGGACCCGTCAGCGGTTGACGACCTGCTTGTTGGTGGTGAGCACCGCGGCGGCGCCGACGACGAGGCTGAGCGCCAGGACGTACATCGGTATCGACGTCGAGCCGGTGGCGTCCTTGAGTGCGCCGATCATGTAGGGACTGACGAAGCCGGCGAGGTTGCCCACCGAGTTGATCACGGCGAGGCCGGCTGCTGCTGCGGCGCCGCCCAGGAACGCGGTGGGGAGCGACCAGAACAGCGGCGCGCAGGTCAGCACCCCGGCCGCGGCGAAGGACAGCGCGATCAGGGACAGCGCGGTCGACCCGGCCCAGCCGGCGGCCAGCGAGAATCCGACGGCGCCCATGAGGGCCGGGACGACCAGATGCCAGCGGCGCTCGCGGCGCTTGTCCGCCGAACGGCCGAACAGGTTCATCGCGACGAGTGCGGCCAGGAACGGCACGGCACTGAGCACCCCGATCGCGAGGTTGCCCTCGATTCCGGTGGACTGGACGAACGTCGGCATCCAGAAGGTCAGGGCGTACTGGCCCATCACGAAGCAGAAGTAGATGAGGCACATCAGCCACACCTTGGGCTCGCGGAAGGCGTCCCAGACCCGGCCGTGCACCGTCTGGTGCGCGGCGTCATCGGCGATCGCCCGCTCGACGACGGCCTTCTCCTCATCCGTGAGCCATTTCGCGCTGCGCACGTTGTTGTCGAGGTAGAACAGCGTGACCACACCGATGACGAGGGCGGGGATCGCCTCGAGCAGGAACATCCACTGCCAGCCCTGCCAGCCGTTCGTGCCGTGGAACCGGTCCATGATCCAACCCGAGAGCGGGTTGCCGAAGATGCCCGCCACCGGGATGGCCGACATGAACATCGCGATTACCCGGGCCCGACGGTGGGACGGGAACCAGTAGGTGCAGTACAGGATCACGCCCGGGTAGAAGCCCGCCTCCGCGGCACCGAGGAGGAACCTGAGCACGTAGAACATCGCCTCGTTGGTGACGAACATGAACGACGCCGAGACCAGGCCCCAGGTGATCATGATCCGGGCGATCCAGGTGCGGGCGCCGACGCGCTGCAGGATCAGGTTCGAGGGGACCTCGAAGAGGAAGTAGCCGATGAAGAACAGGCCGGCGCCGAGGCCGTACGCCGCCTCGCTGAACCCGAGGTCGGCGGACATCTGCAGCTTCGCGAAGCCGACGTTGACCCGGTCCAGGTAGGAGAAGACGTAGCAGAGGATGAGGAAGGGGACGATGCGGCGAACGACCTTGCGGAAGACGGCGTTCTCGCGGGTGAGGTCCGTGACCTCGGTGGTTATAGGCATGGACATGACCGAATCCTTTGTGCGGCTCAGGGGATTCTGACGGGCGAGGAGCTGGTCACCACGCGGCGGCGAACGTGGACCTCAGTTCGTCGAGTGCGTGGAAGGGGAGCGGCTCGGGTCGACGGTCGGTCAGGAGCCAGAGACGTGCCGTCTCCTCGAGTTCTTCGAGGACGGCGAGTGCGGTGGCCGCGTCGGGGCCCCAGACGACGGGGCCCAGCCGGTCGAGCAGCACGGCCCTGATCGGCGTGCCGGTGCTCGCGTGGGCGGCGATCCGGGCGGTCACCAGGTCGGCCACACGCGGGTCGCCGGGCCGGTGGTAGGGGATGAGCGGGACGTGCCCGACCTTCATCACGTAGTAGGGCGTGATGGGCGGGAGCACGTCGTCCTGGCTCCACACGCCGGCCAGAGTGAGCGCGACCAGGTGCGTGGAGTGGGTGTGGACGACGAACCGGGCCGTGGGGTCGGCGGCGTAGATGCGTCGATGGAGCGTCAGGGTCTTGCTGGCGCGGTCGCCCGCGATCTGCTCGCCACGGGCGTCGACCAGCGCGAGGCGGTGGGCTTTGAGGAAGCCCAGGGCGGCGTCGGTGGGAGTGATCAGATGGCTGTCGCCGACCTTGGCGCTGATGTTGCCGGCGCTGGCGTGGACGTAGCCCCGGGCGAACAGGCTCGTGCCCACCCGGACGATCTCGTCGCGTGCCTCGTCGACGGCCGTGTCGCGTGTCCCGTCGACTGTTTCGTCGACGGCGGTGCCCGGGTGCTGCGTCATGAGGCCTCCTCGTCCAGGAGGGCGAACGAGGTGGTGAAGAAGTCGGGGCCGCCGAAATTGCCCGACTTGAGCGTGATGTGGAGCGTGTCCCCGCCGGGAAGGGGCGCCGCGCACCATGGCACACCGGGGGCGATCTGCGGTCCGATGCGGAGCCCGGTGATGCCGAGCGCCTGGACGACGGCTCCCGAGGTCTCGCCGCCCGCGACGACGAGTTGGCGGACCCCGCGCTCGACGAGCCCCTCCGCGATGCGGGCAAGGGTCTGCTCCACGAGCTCACCGGCCTCGGCGGCGCCGAGCCGGCCCTGGACGGTCCGGACCGTGTCGGGCGAGTCGGTGGAGTAGACGAGGATCGGCCCGTCGTCCAGGTGCGCATCGGCGAAGGACAGGGCCTGGCCGACCACGTCCTCTCCGGCCGCGACACGCAAGGGGTCCACGCTGTACGCGGGTCGGCCGCCGCGCAGGTATTGAAGAACCTGACGGTTCGTGGCGACGGAGACCGATCCCGAGACGATGGCCCGACGGCCGCCTGCCTTCGGCAACCGTGCTGCGGCGCTGGACGGCTTGAAGCCCCAGTTCGCGGGCAGGCCGATCGCCAGGCCCGAGCCGGCGGTCACCAGGGGCAGCCCCTGGACCGCCGCGCCGAGGCGCACGAGGTCGTCGTTGGAGACGGCGTCGACGATGGCCATCCCGACGCCGTCCTCGCGCAGGGCGTCGATACGGGCCCGGATCGCCTCCGCGCCGTCGGCGACGACCCTGTGGTCGATGAGGCCGACCGCTCGCGTGGTCTGCGCGCCGAGGACGGAGACCAGGTTGGAGTCGGTCATCGGCGTCAGCGGGTGGTGGCGCATGCCGCTGTCGCTCAACAGCACGTCACCGACGAAGAGATGGCCCTTGAAGACCGTGCGCCCGTTATCGGGGAAGGCGGGCGTCGCGATCGTGAAGTCGGTGCCCACCGCGTCCATCAGGGCCTCGGTGACCGGACCGATGTTGCCGGCCGGTGTCGAGTCGAAGGTGGAGCAGTACTTGAAGTAGATCTGCTCGGCACCCATGGACCGCAGCCAGGCGAGTGCCCGGAGCGACGCGTCGACGGCGTCGGTGGCCGGGATGGTCCGCGACTTGAGGGCGATGACCACGGCGTCCGCGTCCACCGCCTGCTCGGCGCCTTCTGACGGTACGTCGATCAGCTGAACCACGCGCATGCCCGCGCGCACCAGGTTGTTGGCCAGGTCCGTGGCGCCGGTGAAGTCGTCGGCGATGCACCCGAGTCGGATCCCCATGTCAGCCCTCCACCGGCTTGGGCAGGTCGACTGCCGGGAAGATCTTGATGACCGCGCTGTCGTCCTCGGCCCCCAGACCCGACGCCGATGCCTGGAGGAACATCTGGTGGGCGGTGGCGGCGAGGGGGAGCGGGAACCGCTCCGGCCGGGCGGAGTCGAGCACGAGTCCCAGGTCCTTGACGAAGATGTCGACCGCGGAGAGGGGCGTGTAGTCACCGGCGAGCACGTGCGCCATGCGGTTCTCGAACATCCACGAGTTGCCGGCGCTGTGCGTGATGACCTCGTAGAGCGCCTCGGCGGGAACACCGGCCTTGATGCCGAGGGCCATCGCCTCGGCTGCCGCGGCGATGTGCACACCCGCGAGCAGCTGGTTGACGATCTTGACCTTCGAGCCGAGTCCGGCACGGTCTCCCAGGCGGTAGACCGTGCTGCTCATGGCCTCGAGCACCGGGTCGGCGACCGCGTACGCCGCCGTGGAACCCGACGTCATCATGGTCAGCTCGCCGACCGCCGCACGCGCGGCGCCACCGGAGATGGGAGCGTCCAGGTAGAGCACGCCCTTCTCGGCCAGGCGCCCCTCGAGTTCGGCGGACCAGGCCGGGTCGACCGTGGAGCACATCACGAAGACGGCGCCCTCGCGGAGCCGGTCGGCCGCCCCGTCGGCGCCGAACAACACCGACTCGACCTGCGCCGCGTTGACCACCACGCTGACCAGGACGTCCACCGCGGCTGACAGGTCGCCGGCGGAGGCGAACGCGGTCCCACCGTCACGGGCGAAAGTCTCGGCCACATCGGGTCGCAGGTCGTGGACCCCCACGTCGTAGCCGGCGTTCCGCACGCTGCGGGCCATGCCGAGACCCATGGCCCCGAGTCCCACCACGCCCACGCGCGGCCGTGCAGGCCTGTCCTGGTCGTTCATGCCAAATCCTCATCTTGCTGCGCCGTCCGAGGCGCAGCCGGCTCGGTGAAGAGATCAGGTCATATGATGACCTGAGGATGTTGTTTGGCATACTGTGATGTCGGTCACACGCGTGGTGGTCAAAGGGCGGGGATCAGACCGCCCGCCGCTCGGCTGGCGTCGACGAGCGAGGCGGAGCAGGGGCCGCCCTGCTCGTGCACGACCGGGGGCCGGCCTGCCCGCGGATGACCGGCCCCACGCGCGCGGGATTCAGGCGTCGAAGTGGCCCTTGCTGATGACCCCGTGGACGCCGACGGTGCGGTCCACGACCTGGGACACCTCGAAGTCGGCGGCCGCCGACAGGTACGCGTACGCCACCGGGCGTTCCATGCCGAGGTCGTGCTCGAGGAAGTCCAGAGCGTTGACCACGGCGCGCCGCATGGCGATGTCGAGGTCGTTGCCCTGGCCGTTCTGGATGCCGTCGGGGTCGGACAGGCCCACGGCCACCCATGCGTCGGGGGTCTCGGCGAACGGGTAGTGGAATGCGACGGACGGGGCGTCGCCGGAGCCCTTCTTGCACACGGTCAGCCGGAAGGTGGTGCGCAGCGAGCCCTCCATGGCCGTGAGCGCCACCTCGCCGTTCCCCATGGCCATGTGCGGGTCACCGGTGTAGAACAGCGCACCCTCGGCGAAGACCGGGACGTAGAAGGTCGAGCCCTGCGTGAGCAGGTTGATGTCGATGTTGCCGCCGCCGAGGGTCGGCGGTATCGAGTTGAGCTCGGGTGCCGTGAGGCTGTCCGCGGATGCGAAGGCGACGCCCATCATGCCCATGTGGGGGCGCAGCGGGAAGGCGACTTCATGTGAACCGCCGTACGTCATCACGCCGTTGACGGCCCCGCCGCTGCCCCGCCGGACCGGTGTGAACAGCGAGACGTTGCCGTAGCGTTCGGGGTCGCCAGTGGACCGTCCGTCCGTCGACACCGGCGGCATGACCTCGTCGAAGGTGATGCCCGCCGGAGCCGAGCCGCCCGCCTGGCGGGCCAGCGCGCCCTTGCCGTGGCGGCTCGACACGACGCCGTAGGGCACGCGCGGCATGAGGGACAGCATCTCGATCTTCAGTACGTCGCCGGGCTCGGCGCCCTCGACATGGATCGGGCCGGTGACCACGTGGGGGCCGTCGACATCGAAGTTGCGGGTGGTGCGCTCGTAGTCGCGGGCGATGGCGACCGCGTCGTCGAGCACCTGACCGGCAGGCACACCGTGGCGCGCGAAGTAGGCCTTCGGGTCGCGCCCTTGGTCCTCGAGAAGGCCCTCATGGGAGAGCGTGTCGACGGTCACCGTCTCGCCGGAACGCATCCGCAGCACCGGCTTGCTGCCGAGCGAGGGAACGTACCCCCAGCGGATCTGCTCAGGGAGGGAAGACAGGTAGTGCTTGCCCTGCACCGGTCCCTTGCCGGGCTGGAGAATCTCCTTGGGGAACACGGTCGCGGGAGCCTTCGCAGGCTCCGCCGTCTGTGCCATCGCCGTGGAGGGAAGCGCCGCCGCGGCGCCCGCCGTGGTCACGGCGGTGGCGGCGGCCAGGAACCTGCGGCGCCCGAGCCGGGAGACGAGCAGCTCCCGGGCCTTACCGGGATCCATGGGGGAGGTGTTCATGAGTCATCCATTCGTGGTGTGGAGTGATCGGTTCCCGGCATGGCTTGGCACACGTGAGCAGTCGCGTATCGATGACGGGTGCGTGCAGGCGTGATTGCCGGGGATCGCGCGGCCGTGCGGGGTGGTCGCGGGGGAGCGGACGCGGGCGAGGAAAACGCGGGGGAGAAAGGGTGAGACCGGTGAGAAGGGGGGAGGTCAGTCCTGCTCGGCGGAGGCCGCGCCGTCGTGGCGCGTGCGTCGGATCACCTGGTCGATGTCGGCCAGATGCATGATCATCGCCTGGGATGCCGCCGCCGGGTCACGGGCCTCGACCGCGTCACGGATCGCCTGATGACCGATCAGGGATTTCCGCCGGCCCTCCCGTGTGCTGTGGGAGTCCTTGCGCACCGGGGTGGTCCATGAACTGACCATCGTGGTCAGCGCGGTGAGCAGCGGATTGTGGCTCGCCCTGGCCAGGGTCAGATGGAACTGGACGTCCAGCTCGAGCGATTTGGCCGCCAGCAGGTTCTCGTCCGTGGCGTGCAGGATGTCGTCCATCTGCAGGAGATCGGCGCTGGTCGCGCGCACTGCGGCGAATTCGGCGATCTTCGGCTCGATGACCGTCCGCAGCTCGGCCACGTTGGCCAGTTCCCGGTCGTCCTCGGCCACGTCGGCCAGCCTCGCGTAGAGATCGTCGACCTGGGTGGGCGGTGCCAGCACGATGGTGCCTCTGCCCTGCCGCCGCTCGATGAGGTGCTTGGCTTCCAGCTGGTGCAGGGCTTCCCGGAGCGAGGTCCGCGACACCGACAGCGACTCGGCCAGTTCGCGCTCCGCCGGCAGCCTGTCGCCCGGGCCGAGTTCACCTAGTGCGATCAGCTGTTCCAGGTGGGCGACCAGCGCGTCGCTGACGCTGTGGGCACGGCTGCGCAGTGGCGGAACCTTCGCTACTGCCATGCCCTCGACCTCCTTGCCCAGAGTGCAGCCAGCGTACCGTGCCCGATCACCCCGGCCAGGTGGTCCCACCTGCGATGGCGTCCCGTACCGGCAGTGATCCACGATCATGTGCACCCCCCGAAGGCGCTCTTGCGGATCAGGCAGTGGACACCTTTGGGCAGGAGGGGGCGCATGGAGGGGTCCTCTCAGGTGACAGGTGCAGGGATCGATGCATATTGGACGGATGGTCGGACCAATCGCGTAGTCACCATAGGCGCACCTCGCTGTCGCGACATCGGCCGGACGTCAATCGTCATGGCGTTCTTACTCGGGCGTAACAGGCCCCGGAAGTCAAGCGGGGTTCCCCCGCTCCCGGGCGGGGTCTGGATCACGAGCCAGCGGATTTTCTGGTTGCCTCCGTGTCCGGCGCAGTGCAAGACCCGATGCAGCTCAGAGCCGGCGTATGCAAGGTCGACCGGTGTCCGGACCCGGGGTCTCGAGAGTGACAGAAAACGCTATTTAGTGTATGAAAAACGACATTCGACATTCTGTTCTGGGTGAACCTCGCGGTCATCCGGTCCAACACTGTGATGATCAGAGCCGACGGAGTGCCTGTGAAATGGCTGAAACCCCCTCGGGACTCCCGGGGCGTCCCCGCGGTCCGTAGCGCGGAGGCGGAGCAGGAGCACGGTGGCCCCACCCCGTCCAGCGGGACGGCCGATGATCTCGCCAGGCAGTGGCGGCACGCCGGCGCGGACACCGCCGAGCCACTCGTGAGGACGCTCCAGAGCGCCGTGTCCGGCATGAACGCGCAGGGAGCCGCCATACACCTGTTCGAACGCCATCGGTCGCGGTTGCGCCTGCTGGCCATGGCCGGCCTGCCCCCGGCCTTCGCCGAAGCCTGGGACCAGGTGCCCGTCGACCGGAATCTGGCACCGGCGGAAGCGGTGCGGCGCAGCTGCCCGGCAGGACGGACGGACGCGCCCGACCAACTCGGCAGCATTCCAGGCCCTGATGCACCCTGCCCTCCCGGCGCCCGCGTCCTCGTTGTGCCGCTGGGTCCGGACACCGCCCCGGTGGGAACCCTGTCGGTACTCCTGGACCGCGGGAAGGAGCCGGGCGAGACCCGGCTTTCCCTGCGGGCGGCGGCCATCCGGCTGCACGGTCACCTCGCAGGCCCGGCCCGAGGCCGGGGGCCCACGACAGCAGACACGCCGTCGGGGTCCGGCGAAGGGCCGGGGTGGATGCTGGATGCGGCCCAGGTAGGCACGTACGACTGCGATGTCCGCACCGGTCAGCTCTTCCTCGACGAGCGCGCCTGCCTGATCCTCGGTCTGAACCCGGAAACCTTCGACACCAGGTACGAGACGTGGGCGAAGATGGTGCACCCGGACGACCTTCACTCGGTCTCGTTGCCCAAGGCGGTGGTGGGGCGCTACGACTGCGAGTACCGGGTCACGCGCCCGGCCGGTGACATGCGCTGGATACGGGCCGGCGGGCTTGTCCTGCCCGGGCCCGACGGCCGGCCGGGTCGTGCGGTGGGGACGCTCTTCGACAACACGGGGAGCCACGCGACCGCGGACGGCATCGCGTACAAGCTGGAGCACCCTGCCGACGGCGTGGTCCTCACCGGCACCGACGGGCGGATCACCTACGTCAACGTCCAGGCCGAGGGAATGCTCCGGACCTCGCGGAGCGATCTGCTGGGACGGATCCTGTGGGAGGCCGTGCCGTATCCGGGCGAGCCCGGTCTCGAGGCACGCTGCCGTGAGGCCGCCGCCACGGGTCTGCCCACGGAATTCGACGTGCATGTCCCGGCTCTGGGCACGTGGTACCGCCTTCGGATCACCTCGCGCGAGGACGGACTGACGCTGTCGCTCAGCGACATCACCGAGTCGCGGTTGCGGGGGGCGGAGCGGGTCCGTGTCGAGCGCGGGGCGGCGCTGCGGACCACGAGGACCCAGGAACTGACCGCGGCGTTGTCCGAGGCGGTCACCGTGCAGGACGTCGTGGACGCCGTCGGCGATCACCTCCTCACCCCGTTCGGGGGGACCGGTCTGGTGGTCCAGACCCTGGAAGGGGACCGCCTGCGTGTGGTCGGTCACGCCGGCTACTCGGAGAGTTTCTTGAGCGTGCTCGAGTCGGCTCCCGTGACCCAGGTGTCGCCCACCTCCGACTCACTGCGCACCCGCACCCCCGTCTTCATCGGCTCGGGCGCCGAATACGGCCGTCGCTATCCCCACCTGGAGTGGCGGATCGGCCCTTCCGGCATGCAGGCGTGGGCGTTCCTGCCTCTGATCGCCTCCGGCAGGCCCATCGGCTGCTGCATCATGGCCTTCCGGGAGCCGGGGGAGTTCGACGAGGAAGAGCGCGCGCTGCTCGCCGCGCTGAGCGGCCTGGTGGCGCACGCCCTGGAACGAGCCCGGCTCTACGACGCCGAACATGCCCGCGCCCTGGAATTGCAGCGCGGCCTGCTGCCCCAGGTCCTCCCACAGGTGCCCGGCGCGATCACAGCGGTCCGCTACCTGCCCGCCAGTGAGGGCCTGGAGGTCGGCGGCGACTGGTACGACGTGATCCCGCTGTCCGGCGACCGGGTCGCCCTGGTCATCGGCGACGTGATGGGGCACGGCCTGCCCGAGGCGGCGACCATGGGCCGTCTCCGTACCGCGGTCCACACGCTCGCGGACCTGGAAATGACGGCCGAGGACCTTCTCACGCAGCTCAACGACCTGGTCTCGCGCCTCGGTGAGGACTTCTACGCCACGTTCCTCTACGCGATCTACGACCCCACGGCTCGCACGGCGACCTTCGCCCGGTCCGGGCACCCGCCGCCGGCGCTCGTCCATCCGGGCGGAGAGATCGACATCCTGGACCTGCCGAACAATCCGCCCCTCGGGGTGGGGACCCCGCCGTTCGAGACGGTCGAGTTGGAGCTTCCCGATCAGAGCCTTCTCGCCTTCTACACCGACGGACTGGTGGAAACCCGCGGCCGGGACATCGAAAGCGGCATCAACGCGCTCACCACAGCGCTCACGGACGCACTCGCCGACCCGCTGACGGGTACCGAGACCACTTCTCGGCTCGACCGGCTGTGTGAAACCCTCACCACCGCACTGACCAGCCCGAACGGCGCCGAAGACGACGCGGTCCTCCTTCTCGCCAGGCCATGCGGTCTGCCCCGCGAGCACGTCGCCGACTGGGCACTACCCGACAGCCCCCTCGCCGCCGGCGAGGCACGGAGTCTGGCAGCCGCCCAGTTGAGGGCCTGGCGGCTCGAGCCCCTGGTCGACATCACCGCACTGCTCGTGAGCGAACTGGTCACCAACGCCGTCCGCCACGGACGGGGCCCCATCCGGCTCCGCCTGCTCCGGAGCGAGTCGCTCGTCTGCGAGGTGTCCGACGGCAGCACGACCACTCCCCGGGTCCGCCGCGCGGCCGAGACCGATGAGGGCGGACGTGGGCTGGCCATGGTCACCCTGCTGGCCCAGCGCTGGGGCACCCGGCACAGCACCCACGGCAAGACCATCTGGGCGGAGCAGCCCCTCCCACCCGCGGCCGGGCAATAGCCGATCACAGGGTCCTGCGGCGGCTCCGGCACCACCCGGCATGTGATCAACCGGCATGTGATCAACGACCGGGGCGAGCCCGTACGAACCGAGCCATAGACTGGGACAGAGCGTTGCAACCCGACAGGGCCGACCATGAGCGCAACCCGATCGAGGCGGCGCGTCGGATGGGGCCTGACGCGCCTTACGGTCGTCGCGACCAGCCTGCTCGCACTGCTGATCGGCCTCGCTTTCAGCGTGCTGCTGTGGGCGATCAGTGATACACGCGAGGCCGCGGACGCGAGGAAGCACGTCCGGGCGGCACTCTTCGAGTCCGGGCACCTCGAAAGGCTCGTACTCGACGTCGAGACGGGCGAGCGCGGCTTCCTGATCACAAAGCAGGAGCGCTTCCTCCAACCGTGGGAATCGGCCAGGGCTGCGTTCCCCGGACAGGCAGAGGAGCTGTTGCGCGACACCGAGGGCTCTCCTGAGCTGCGGACCCTGGCGCATGGGATCACCCGTGACGCGGAGTCCTTCATCCAGGACTACTCCGTTCCCCTGGTCGATGCCGCAAGGCAGGGCGATCCCGCCGCATCGAGTGTGGAGACGACGGACGAGGGCAAACGACGCGTCGACGCGTTGAGGGCCCAGTTCGACCGTTTCGAGATGGACGCGCGCGCCCTCCTGGCGGCGCGGGAGCAGGCTGCCGAGGACAAGCTTCAGTTGGCGATCGATGCGGCGACGGCCGGACTCGCTGGATCGGTCGTCCTCGTCGTCGCCTACACCGGATATCTGACACGCGCGGTCGTTCAACCCGTCCGTAAGGCGGCGTCCGTCGCGAGCCGCCTCGCGGGCGGAGACCTCTCAGCCCGTATGCCCCAGACCGGTGGCGGGGAGATCGGCGAGCTCGCGGTCGCGTTCAACGCCATGGGGGACTCGCTGGAGGAGAGCCACAGGCTGACAGAGGTCGCGCACCGACGCCTCAAGCTGCTGTACGACGCCAGCGTGGCGGTGGGCACCACCCTCGATGTGAGACGGACCGCGCAGGAGCTCGTGCAGGTCGTGGTCCCCGGGTTCGCCGACTTCGTCACCGTCGACCTTGCCGTGTCCGTCCTGCGGGGCGACGAGGAGCCGCCAGGGGAGCGCGCGACCATGAGCCGGGTCGCCGTCGGCGGCATAGGGGACGCCCCTCCACTTCACCCGGAGGGCGCGCTCGTCACATGGGCTCCGATCACGCCCCAGGCCCGCAGCTTCGTCAGCGGGCTCGCGACGATCGAGCCCGATCTGCGGGCTTCCGCAGCATGGCGGTCAGCGGACCCGGAAGGGGCCCGCCGGATCCTGGACCACGGCATCCATTCGCTCATCACGGCTCCGCTGTGCGCCCGGGGCGTACCCATGGGCGTCGTCACCTTCTGGCGCTCGCGGCAGCCCAGGCCGTTCGAGGACGCAGAACTGTCCTATGCGGCGGAGCTGGCCGCCAAGGCCGCCGTGGCGATCGACAACGCACGGCGCTACACCCGCGAGCGCGACACCGCGCTGACCCTGCAGCGCAGTCTGCTGCCGCAGCGGCTCCCGGCGCAGTCGGCGCTGGAGATCGCCTCCCGTTACCTGCCTGCGGGCTCGCAGGCCGGAGTGGGCGGCGACTGGTTCGATGTGATCCCGCTGTCCGGCGCCCGCGTCGCCCTCGTCGTCGGGGACGTCGTCGGCCACGGCATCCACGCCTCCGCCACCATGGGCCGGCTGCGCACCGCCGTACGCACCCTGGCGGACGTCGACCTGCCACCCGACGAGCTCCTCACGCACCTGGACGACCTGGTCATCCACTTCACCGGCGATGAAGAGGCCGATACCGCACACGGCGACGCGGCCGCATTCGGCGAACTGGGAGCCACATGCCTGTACGCCGTGTACGACCCCGTCTCGCGCCGTTGCACCCTGGCCACAGCCGGCCACCCGCTGCCTGTCGTCGTGGCTCCCGACGGCATCGTGGAGCTCGTGAAGGGGCCCATCGGCCCCCCACTCGGCGTCGGCGGCCTGCCCTTCGAAACAATCGAGCTCCACCTTGCCCCGGGGAGTGTGCTCGCCCTGTTCAGTGACGGCCTGATCGCATCCCGCGGCCGCGACGTCGACCAGGGCCTCTCGGAACTGTGCCGCGCGCTGGCCCTGCCCACGGCGTCGCTGGAGGAGACCTGCGACACCGTGACCGACGCCCTCCTCGACGGCCGCCCGGCCGACGACGTCGCCCTTCTCGTCGCGCGCACCGGTGCCCTGTCGCCGGACCGGGTCGTCACCTGGGACGTCACAGCCGACCCGGTTCAGGTCGCACACGCCCGGACGCTCGCCACCGACCAGCTCCACGCATGGGGGCTCGCCGAAGTCGAGTTCATCACCGAACTCGTGGTCAGCGAGCTGGTCACCAACGCCATTCGCTACGGGGCTCCCCCGATTCAACTGCGGCTGATCCGCGACCGCGCGCTGATCTGCGAGGTCTCGGACGGCAGCAGCACCGCACCCCATCTGCGGCGGGCCCGGGTCTTCGACGAGGGCGGCCGCGGCCTGCTGCTGGTCGCCCAGCTCACCCAGGGCTGGGGCACCAGACAAACCGCCTCCGGCAAGACCATCTGGTGCGAACAGACACTGCCGGGCAGTGTCTGAGGGGACGACTGCCGCGGGCGGGCAGCGCGGGCGGGGCCACACTCCGGTGATGCACTGCTCCGTGGCGATCGTGAGGGTTCCGCACACAAAAGACCCTGCACCGCCGCCACCGCCTCCTGAGGTCCAGAACCAATTCTCCCCGGCCTTCCGCTCCCAGCGAGCCGGAGCTTCGGCTGTGCGACGAGCTCGGCATCGCGTTCCTGCCCTGGAGCCCGCTCGGCGGCATCACCCATGCCCGGGAACTGGGCTCTGCATATGCCCCGTTCGCCCGGGTCGCCAAGGCCCGCAGCGTCAGCCCGCAGCGCGTGTGCCTGGCCTGGATGCTCGCCAAGCCGCCGCCCGTGAGGTGAGCGCGGAAGTCTCAACTCCCCTGCCACAACACGTTAGTTCGACCTCGCAGAGGGGGACGTGAATCCGTTGGGGCGGGGACACTGGCGAACGGAGGTGCCGCTGTGGGCGGCGAGGAAACGGAATACGGATGCCGCAGGATCGAGCGGGGCCCGGCCGAGAACAGCTGTCCGGTGTGGCGCGGGCCCGATGGGGTCTGGCAGGTGCGCGGATACGAGGAAGCCCGCGCTGTGTTACGCAGTACCACGACCGTGCAGGCCGGTCTCGGGATAGAGACCGTGGAGAAGCTCCCTTCGGGCATCCGGCGGCCGGTCCTCTACCGGGACGGCCCGGAACACCGTGAACACCGGCGGCAGACCGCCCGGTTCTTCACCCCTCGCCGCGTCGACGAGCGGTACCGCGATGTCATGGTCCGGGTCGCGGAGACCCAGATCCAGAAGCTCCAGGACGCCGGCCGGGCACATCTCCCCGATCTGAGCTTCCAGTTGGCGATCGAGGTCGCCTGCGCAGTGATCGGCCTGACGGAGAGCCGGCCCGGCATCCGGCAGCGGCTGGAAAGCTTCTTCCCCGAGAAGTTCGGGAAGCCCGGGCTGACGAGCTTCCATGGGATCTACTGGCTGTTGCGGCAGAACGCGAACTGGCTGCGGGTCTATCTGGGGGACGTACGACCGGCCGTGCGGGTCCGCCGCCGGCAACGTCGTGACGACCTGATCTCGCACCTGCTCGACGAGGGGTGCTCGGCCGGCGAGATCCTCGGCGAGTGCCTCACTTTCGCCGCGGCGGGGATGGTCACGACCCGCGAGTTCGTCAGCGCCGCGGCCTGGCATCTGTTCAGCGATCCCGCACTGCTCACGCGCTATCAGGCGGCGGATGAGCCCGACAGGATCGCGATCCTGCACGAGATACTGAGGCTCGAACCGGTCGTCGGCCGTCTCAGCCGTCGTACCACCGCTCCTCTCGCCCTGCCGGGCGGTGGCGATGAGACCGTGACAGTGCCGGCTGGGGAAGTGGTGGACATCCTGATCGACGGGGTCAATCTCGACGGACGTGCGGTGGGCGCGAGTCCGGAACGGATCTGTCCCGGCCGCGCGATGACCGAGGGCGCAGGCCCTCCGGGGCTCTCCTTCGGCGACGGCCCGCACAAGTGCCCTGGCGCCCATATTGCAATCCTCGAGACAGATGTCCTCCTCAGCCGGCTCTTCGCCCTGCCGGGACTCCGGATGGCGACCCCGCCGAGGGTCGCTTTCAACGACGCGATCGGCAGCTACGAACTTCGCGATTTCGCCGTTGTGCTCGACGGCGCCAGGTGACCGCCGAGCACCAGCGGGACGTCACCGTCGTCGCCGCGTCGCGGACGGGCTGGTTGACGCGTTCTAAGCGACTGCTTAGTATCCGAGGGAGTTCGCGTCTGCCTGCCCGATCACCGCCCCTGGAGTCCGCCGTGACCTCACTTTTCTCCGTCTCCGGCAAAACCGCCCTGGTCACCGGAGGGTCCCGCGGTATCGGCCTGATGATCGCCCGCGGCCTGGTCGAAGCCGGGGCCCGGGTCTACGTCAGTTCCCGCAACGCCGCCGCGTGCGAGGAGGCCGTACGTGAGCTCTCCGCGCTCGGCGAGGCGAACGAGGCGATCGCGCTGCCCGCGGACCTGTCCCGGGAGGAGGAGTGCCACCGGCTCGCCGCGGAGATCGCCGACCGGGAGGACCGGCTGGACATCCTGGTCAACAACGCCGGCGCGACCTGGGGCGCACCACTGGACGAGTTCCCCGTCAGCGGCTGGGACAAGGTGATGGACCTCAACCTGCGCAGCCCCTTCCTGCTGACCCAGGCGCTGCTGCCGCTGCTGCGCAAGGCCGGCTCCCATGACGACCCGGCACGCGTGATCAACGTCGGCTCCATCGACGGTCTCCACGTGAGCCCCCTGCCGGCGTACTCCTACGCGGCGAGCAAGGCCGGACTGCACCACCTGACCCGGGTCCTGGCCAAGGAACTCGGCCCACAGGGCATCACCGTCAACGCGATCGCCCCCGGCCCGTTCGAGTCGAAGATGATGGCCGCCACACTGACGGCGCACGGCGACGCCCTGGCCGAGTCCGCTCCGCTGCGCCGGATCGGACGCCCCGACGACATGGCCGGCGTGGCGGTCTACCTGGCCAGCCGGGCCGGAGCGTACGTCACCGGCGCGGTGATCCCCGTCGACGGCGGCATCGGCACCACAGTCTGAACCGCCGCCAGGACACGTACTCGTACCCGTTCCCCGTACCCGCTGCCGCCGCCCTCCCCGATCGGACCCACGCCATGGACTCCCTGCTGCTTTCCCGCCGCGACCTCGACTTCCTGCTCCACGACTGGCTGGACGTCACGGCCCTGACCGGCCGCGCCCGCTACGCCGACCACGACCGGGACACCTTCGACGCGGTGCTGGACCTCAGCGAGGCCATCGCGACCCGGCACTTCGCCCCGCACAACAAGAAGAACGACGCCGAGGAGCCCCGTTTCGATGGCGAGCGCGTGCACATCATCCCGGAGGTCAAGGAGGCGCTGCGCGTCTTCGGCGAGGCAGGCCTGACGGGCGCGGCCATGGACTACGAGGTCGGCGGGCAGCAGCTGCCCACCGTGGTCGCCAACGCGTGCACGGCCTGGTTCCAGGCCGCCAACGTCGGCACCGCCGCATATCCGTTCCTCACCATCGGCAATGCCAACCTGCTGCTCGCCCACGGCAGCAAGGAGCAGGTCGACACCTACGTGCGGCCCATGGTCGAGGGCCGCTTCTTCGGCACCATGTGCCTCTCCGAGCCGCAGGCAGGCTCCTCGCTGGCCGACATCACCACGCGGGCGGTGCCGCAGGACGACGGTACGTACCGGATCACCGGAACCAAGATGTGGATCTCCGGTGGCGACCACGAGCTCAGCGAGAACATCGTCCACCTGGTGCTGGCCAAGATCCCCGGCGGGCCGGCGGGCGTGAAGGGCATCTCGCTGTTCATCGTGCCCAAGTTCCTGGTCGAGCCGGACGGGGGCCTGGGCGAGCGCAACGACGTGGTGCTGGCCGGCCTCAACCACAAGATGGGCTACCGCGGCACCACCAACACACTGCTCAACTTCGGCGAGGGCCGTCACACTCCGGGCGGCGCCCCGGGCGCGGTGGGCTACCTGGTGGGTGAGGCCCACCACGGGCTCGCTTACATGTTCCACATGATGAACGAGGCCCGCATCGGCGTCGGACTCGGCGCCACGGCGCTCGGCTACACCGGCTATCTGCACGCCCTCGACTACGCCCGCACCCGCCCGCAGGGCCGCCCGCTGACGGGCAAGGACGCAGGCGCCCCGCAGGTCCCCATCATCGAGCACGCAGACGTGCGCCGGATGCTGCTGGCACAGAAGAGCTATGTGGAGGGCGCCCTTGCGCTCAGCCTCTACTGCAGTCGCCTGCTCGACGAGGAGCGCACCGCGGAGCAGGAGTCCGGGCGCGCCCGCGCCCGGCTGCTGCTCGACGTCCTGACGCCCATCGCCAAGAGCTGGCCGTCGCAGTGGTGCCTGGCCGCCAACGACCTCGCCATCCAGGTGCACGGCGGCTACGGCTACACCCGCGAGTACAACGTCGAGCAGTTCTACCGGGACAACCGCCTCAACCCCATCCACGAGGGCACTCACGGCATCCACGGGCTGGACCTGCTCGGCCGCAAGGTCGTCATGGGCGGCGGCGCAGGGCTGAAGCTGCTGCTTGAGACCCTCTCGGCAACCGTCGCCCGGGGCACGGAGGCCGGTGGCGAGGCGGCTGAGCTGGCCGCCCGGCTGGAGCAGGCCGCAGCCCGCGTCGAGCGGACCACCGGCAAACTGTGGTCGACCGGAGACCCCGCGACCGCCCTGGCCAACGCCTCCGTCTATCTGGAAGCCGTCGGCCACGTGGTGCTGGCCTGGATCTGGCTGGAGCAGTTCCTCGCGCTCAAGGACGACGCGGACGACTTCCACGAGGGCAAGCGACAGGCGGCCCGGTACTTCTTCCGGGTGGAACTCCCCCGTACAGGGCCGCAGTTCGACCTGCTCGACAGCCTGGACCGCACCGCGGCGGACAGCCGTCCCGAGTGGTTCTGATCCACGGCCATGGGGTCCCTGCCATCCCCAGGGACCGCACGTGTGTGCGGCGTGCCGCCGGCTGAGAAAACGCTTGGACTCCGCGGGCGCCGTCGCGGGACACTGCGGTTCCTTGCCTGCGCGTACTCGCACGGTAGCGGCGCCCGCGTCGCCCGTGAGCCGCGCGGAGGCTCCGTCGTCGTGCCCCGGCCTTCGGAGGACGACCCGAGCGAGGGCACTCACTCGAACCGAACCGAAGCTCCGCGCGGCCAGTGAGGGCAACGGCTTCTCCGCGGAGAAGCATGTGGCGGGCTGCCGCACGACCACAAAGGGTTGGGATGGGATCGCCTGAATCGCGCGAGGTTCCGCCGGGCAAGGGCTCGGTGCTCCTCGCACTTCGTTATTACGGACGGGAGTTAGCCCGGCTCCGGCGGTGGACGGTGCCCGCGCTGCTGCTGCCGGCTCTGGGCAACATCGGCCTCAACTACATCGCGCCGCTGGTCGTCGCGAAGCTCGTCGGCCGAATCGCCGGTGACACCGGTATCACCGTCGGCTCGACGCTGCCCTACGTCCTCGGCTTCGCCGGCGTCCTGCTGCTCGCCGAGACGCTGTGGCGGATCGGCCTGCACTGCCTGAACCGCCTTGACGCCCTCGGCATCGAGCACCTGTACGTGATCGGCATGGACGAGTTGTTCGCCAAGGACGCCGTGTTCTTCCACGACAACTTCGCCGGGTCGCTGACCAAGCGGGTCCTGAGCTTCGCCTCCCGCTTCGAGGAGTTCATCGACACGCTGACGTTCTCGGTCGTGGGCAGCTTCGTGCCGCTGATCTTCGGGTCGGTGGTGCTGTGGCGCTACGAACCGCTGCTCGTCGTCGGGCTCCTGGCGATGATCGCACTGACGGCGCTGTGCGTGGTGCCCCTCATCCGTCGCCGCCAGGCGCTCGTTCGCCAGCGCGAGGAGGCGATCGCCCGGGTGTCGGGGCACGTCGCCGACAGCCTGATGAACATGGACACGGTCCGGGCGTTCGCCGCCCAGGAACGCGAGGCCGCCGAGCACCGGTCCCGCGTCGCGGAGTCGCGGCGGCTCACGCTGCGGTCGTGGGACTACGGCAACCTGCGCATCGACACGCTGGTCGCGCCGATGTCCGTGCTGACCAACGCGCTGGGCCTGCTGGTCGCGGTCGCGCTCGCCGGGGGCGGACACGGCGTGGAGGCGGTCGTCGTCGCCTTCACGTACTACACCAACGCGACGCGGATCATGTTCGAGTTCAACCAGATCTACCGTCGCCTGGAGAGCTCGATGACGGAGGCCGCGCAGTTCACCGAACTGCTGCTGAAGCCGCCGACCGTGCTCGACCCGGAGTCGCCGGAGCCGCTGAAATCGAGGGGCGCCGACGTCCGCTTCGACCAGGTGACCTTCGCCCACGGGGGAGGGAAGCCGCTCTTCGATGGCCTCGACCTGGCTGTGCCCAGCGGGGCGAAGATCGGTCTCGTCGGCCGGTCCGGCGGCGGCAAGACCACGCTCACCCGGCTGCTGCTGCGCATGACCGACATCGACGGAGGGCGGATCCTGATCGGGGGCCAGGACATCAGCAGGCTGCGCCAGGCCGACCTGCGGGGCCTGATGGCCTACGTGCCGCAGGATCCGGCGATGTTCCACCGCACCCTGCGGGACAACATCGCGTTCGCCCGCCCGGACGCCACCGAAGCCGAGATCCGCCGCGCGGCCGAGGCGGCGCACGTCACGGAGTTCGCCGACGCGCTGCCGGACGGCTTCGACACCATGGTGGGCGAGCGCGGTGTCAAGCTGTCCGGCGGACAGCGCCAGCGGGTGGCCCTCGCCAGGGCGATCCTGCGCGACGCGCCGATCCTGCTGCTCGACGAGGCGACCAGCGCCCTGGACTCCGAGAGCGAGATCCTCGTCCAGGAGGCGCTGTGGCGGCTCATGGAGGGGCGGACTGCGCTCGTGGTGGCGCACCGGCTGAGCACGGTCGCCACCATGGACCAGCTCGTCGTCCTCGACCGCGGACGGATCGTCGAGCAGGGCTCGCACAAGGAGCTGCTCACGGCGGACGGCGCCTACGCGAAGCTGTGGCAGCACCAGTCGGGCGGCTTCCTCGACGACGCCCCCGCACGGGCCGACAGTGCCGCGCGGGCCGACCTGCGCTGAAGTCCTGACCCGGATCACACCGGGTCAGGACCCGCCCTCCGAGGCGATCAGCGATGGGGCGGGGCCGATGTCGAGCTGGTCGACGCGGACGGCGTAGGGCATGGGTAATGTGACGGGGCGATCGGTCGTGGGGGGATAGGCCCGGATGGGTGACCTGGTCCTAGTGCTGGGCGGGATCCGGACTGCTACGAACCCAGTGCCGGCGGCATTACGGGACGTACGACCATCAGAGAGTCCTCCCGCGAGGCCCTCAGCGCAAACGGGAACTCGTCCACCTCGAGGCACAGCGCGACATCGTCGGGATGAATCCCTTGGTATCCACGGCGGAGACCGTCGGTGAGATCGGCGGCCGCCCGGGACCGCCCGGCCCGGCTGACGAACTCGGCGGCCTCGGCCCGGACATCGTCGATCCGTCGAGCGACATAGTGCGCACACGCCAGGTCTTCGTCGGCGTTCCCGTCCTCGCCCGTGATCACGAACGTCACATCCTCACAGCGCTCGGCACGCAGGAACCGGGCCGTCGCGTCCGCCACCACGAAGCTCGCACACAGCACCAGCGAGGCGTCCCCGACTGCCAGCGCACCCACCGTTCCAGCAGTGGTCTTCTGCACCACGGTCCGGCCCGTCAGGTCCATGTCCCGTACCAGCCCCGGGGAGTTGACCGCATCAAAGCCCTGAGCGGGCGCACCGTCTTTCAGGGCAACCCAATCCGGGTTTCCGCTCTTCAACTCAAGGGCCGCATCCAGGGACTCGGCCAGGACGATCTTCTCGGCTCCCCGCGCGAACGCCCAGGCCGCCACGGTGAAGGCTCGCATGACGTCGAAGACCACAGCGACGGATGGCGTCTCGGCCAGGTCTGGTATGCCGGCAAACCGGAAGCTCATTCGATCAGCATGTCGTATGTCGTATGTCGTATGTCGTATGTCGTATGTCGCCTGTCGCCTGTCGCATGGCGCCATCCGGCCCCGGCCTGTCGAACCGGTCGCACCGCGGCATGGCATGGCATGACCCCGGACCTGCGCCCGGCCAAAGGAAGCAACAGGATCTCGCACGCGCACTGCTGGCCGCGGTGCCATCGCTCCACCCCGGCCTCTCCCAGTCCGGTAGCGGGCGTGACGAGTCGTCATATCGCTGGCCATGGCGCCGTCGAGCCACGGGGAGGTACCGGTGAGCTACGGGAGTGCGGCCCTGAGGGTGTGCTCAGGTGCTTCGGACGCGGCGGATGAGCAGGTACATCTCGCAACCGAGGCAGTAGCCGAAGGCCGAGTTGAGGAAGGCCGCGGCGAGGGCGAACGCGGTAGCGGTCAGGCCGAGCCAGTCGGCGCCGGCGAGGTAACCGACGGTGCCGACCAGGCCGAAGCCGAACCCGACGCCCTGGGCGAAGCGGGGTGGCCGGGCGTCCTCCAGCTCGCTCGGCGGGGCGAGCCTGGGCCGAACGGCGACGCGGTACAGCCAGCCGTACGGGGAGTACTGCAGGCCGGCGAACGCCCCGAGAGCGAAGACCGCGGTCTGCACGGCGAGGAGGGCACCGCTGCCGGTGATCAGTACCGCGCACAGGACAAGTGTGGTGAGCGCGGCGGCGAAGCGGGGGCCGCGCGGGTCGATCTGCATGAGGGAGGACTCCGGGAGGAGGGGGACGGTGGTCGGGCCGGTGCAGGTGTCAGCGACAGCGGGAGACCGTGACCCGGCAGAGGTCGACCACACGACGGGTGGTCAGCCGCAGCGGAGGGGGAGAGGAGTCCATGGCCGTCATGTTAGCTGTGGGGTACCGAGCGGTCGATGGCGTGGTGGCGGGCAGATTCCGGAGGGATCCGGAGAGTTCGGACGGTACGGAGGGTTCGGAGAGCCAGGAGGGTTCGAGGGTGAGTTCGGAGGTGGTGCAGACTGGTCGTATGACCGGGTGGGTGGTGTGTGTCGCGGTGCTCGTAGTGGCGAGCATCTTCGGGGTGGTACGGGCGGCGCGCAGCGGCAAGGTCCGGGAGCGGCCCCGGAACGGTGCCGAGCGCCTGTCGGCGGCGGAGATCGGGGCCGAGTTGGGGGAGCGGGTGACTCTGGTTCAGTTCTCCACTGACTTCTGCTCGCCTTGCCGGGCCACGCGGCGGTTGCTGACGGAGGTCGCCGGGACGGTGCCGGGAGCGGCGCATGTGGAGCTCGACGCGGAGGACCGGATCGAGCTGGTGAGGCGGCTGGGAATCCTGCGGACGCCGACCGTGCTGGTACTCGACCCGTCGGGCCGGGTTGTCGGCAGGGCGTCCGGAGAGCCCCGGCGCGCGGAAGTGATCGCGGCCATCGGCAAGGCAACCGGGGCCTCCGCAGCAGCGTCGTGACACTGACCGGCCGCTTGGCGACATGGCACCGAAGGCCGTTACGAGGACGCCACGAGCCTGTGACTCGCCACGCCGGTGCTGCACCTCCGCGAAGTTCACACCGGCGTACGCGACTTGTTCAGCACCTGGCCCGGGCCGGGCACCGGCGTCGGCACCTGGATCTCCTCCAGGACCTCCGGGCCGCCGTTCGACTTGAATCCGTATGCGCGCATGGTGTGCCCGCTCAACCGTCGTGCCGGACCGGAAGCGGTTTGCCCCAGCTCTCCGCGAAGAAGGTGTCCGCCAGGGGGCGCCGCTCGCGGTCGGCGGTCTCGCGGTCGCGCAGTTCCTGCGGGAGGAGTTCCGCCGGGGCCAGGGACCCGATCGCGGTGATGGAAAGCGGCCGGTAGCCGTCCGGAATCCCCAGCGCCGAGCACAGCTGCTCGGGGTGGAAGCCGCCCATCTGGTGGGCGTGCAGCCCCAAGGCGTGTGCCTGCACCGCCAGTTGAGCCACGGCGAGCCCGGTGTCGTACGCGGCGCCGTGGTGCGGCGTGCCGTCCTCAAGGCGCTCCGCCGCCACCGCCGCGACCAGCAGCGAACTCTGCCCCGCCCAGAGCCTGTTGCCGGACATGAGGGTGGAGAAGATCTGCTCGTACGTGGTGTCGCCGCGCCGGCCGACCAGGAAGCGCCACGGCTGCGAGTTGCGCGCGGAGGGCGCCCAGCGGGCCGCCTCGAGGAGCGAGACGAGCTCCTCGTCGCTGATCGTGTGCGTGGCGTCGAAGGAGCGTGGGCTCCAGCGCTCGGCGAGCAGTGGGTGGACGGCCACGGCCATGTTCGCGGTGCGGGGAGACATGCTGATGCCTTTCCTCGATGGGTCGATGGGTCGATGGGTCGATGGGCCGATGGGTCGATGGGGTGAAGGGTGGGGGCCTGCCCTGCCGTCAGTTCCAGTGATGAGCGAAGCGCGCTCCGACCCAGCTGGCACCGGTCCAGGCCGCTGCCGTGACTGTTCACCGCCTCGGTCAGAAAGACAGCCAGGCGGCCGAGGCCGCGACAGCCTGCATGAACGGGGCAGGGCGGGGCGTGGCACGAACAGGGCCGGCCGGGCGGGCGTGGCACGAACCGGGCCGGGCGGCGCGTGGCGTTGAACGAAGCGCCGCGAGGCAGCGGCACGACGCCTGGGGCGCGGCGTCAGCGCCCGGCGGGACACGCCGTGGTCGTGACGCGCACGAAGTCGACGTGGCGGCGGGTCACGAGCACGGTCCTGGGGTCAGCAAAGCACAGCCGCCGCAGACAGCACCAGTACTCCCCGTACCGGCCGACCGATCCGGGCCCCACGGCTGAGAGCGTTCTGCTGAGAGCGCTCTTCAGTCCCTGCCAGGCTCCTTGCCGAGGACATAGAGCTCGGGCAGGTTGACCACGACGGCCTCCTGGGTGCTGCGGGCGATCACCACCACGGCCTCCTCGTCCGGGCTCGGGTTCTCCTCGCGGTGCGGGACGAATGGCGGGACGAAGATGTAGTCGCCCGGTGCCGTGCGGATCCGGATCTCCTCGGGCGTGCCCGAGGAGTCGTCGAGGAACACGAACTCCGGGTGGCCCTTCACGACGTGGATCGCCGTTTCGGAGGCTCCGTGGTGGTGGTTGGAGGAGGCGGTGTCGGGGGCGACATGGGTCTGCCCCATCCAGATGCGCTCGGAGCCGACGGTCCGCCCGCTGATCGCGGCGAAGCGGCGCATGCCGCCGGTCTGGGCCGTGTCGCCGTCGAGCGCGTCGGCACGGATGTGGTGCAGCCGGGCACGCAGCGGCAGCGCGCTGCCGTCACCGATGTGGTCGTGGCCGTTGTCCGGAAGGTGCGGATGGAAGGCGTCCTGCTGGGTGGGGGCGGCTTCGTCGGACGGCTTGGGCGGGGTGTGCGGGGCCATGGGAGGGAGTCCTGCTCGTCGGGGCGGGCCGGGGCGGCCGGGCCGGAATGGGGCGGGCGCCCGCCGGTGTGGGGGCCGGGCAGATGCTGCGGAAGGCCGCAGCAGGGGCTCATCGACCGAGGGCGTGCGCAAGATCCTTGAGATGACCGTAGAGAGCCCGGGAAATGGATGTCAAGATGTGTCCATTGTCGCCGACCTGGCCGTACCACGGGCCCTGCTGGGTCGGCCGATGCTGGAACCGACGTTTCGGGAAGACGGTGCACATGCAGATCTCTGCCAGGGCGGACTATGCGGTGCGGGCACTCGTCGAGCTCGCCGCCGACAGTGCGCGGCCGCTGACGTGCGAGGGCATCGCCTCGGCGCAGGACATCCCGTTCCGCTTCCTCAAGTCCGTGTTCCGCGACCTGCGGTCGGCCGGTCTTGTGCGCAGCCAGCGCGGCTGCGAGGGAGGTTACTGGCTCGGTCGGGACGCGGCCACGATCACGGTCGCCGAGGTGATGACGGCCGTCGACGGCGAGTTCTTCACCGTACGCGGCATACGCCCCGAGGCGCTCGGCTACCCGGGTGCCGCGTCCGGCCTGCCGGACCTGTGGCGCGGAGTCGAGTCCGACGCACAGGCGCTGCTCGCACGGACGACCATCGGTGATCTCGCCGAGCGGGGCGCGGACGCGAGAAACGGGGACGGTGAGGCCGGCAGGGCGCGCGACGCCTCTGCGGCCGTCACGGCATGAGCACGCAAGCTGCGGAAACGGGCGAGGCGGGCGCTGTTGCGCAACCGCTCGTACACGTCACCGAGTTCACCGACCCTGCCTGCCCGTGGGCCTGGGGCTCCGAACCGGTCTTCCGTCTGCTGCGGCACGGCTTGGCACCTCACCTGCGTTGGCGGCGGGTGTTCGGCATCCTCTTCGACGAGGACGACGACCCCGCCCCCGACCCCGATGCCGAGGCACGCTGGTACGAGGGATTCATCAAGGGCGTCGCCGAGCACACGCACGCACCCTACGCCGCCCGTCTGCACTGGCTGAGCCGCACCAGCTGGCCCGCGTCCATCGCGGCCAAGGCCGCCGAGGCACAAGGTGAGCGGGTGGCGGAGCGCGTACTGCGCCGGCTGCGGGAGACGACGTTCGTGCTGGGCACGCCTGCGGACACTCCGGCGGGTGTGGAGGAGGCCATACGCGGTGTTCCGGGGCTCGACATCCGGAAACTGCTCGACGACCGGACGATGGCCGACGCGCGTGCGGCGGTGCGGGATGACTGGGCGGAGACCCGCCGGCCCCTGGCCGAGGTGTGCGATCTGCAAGGGCCGGGGCCGCATCCGGGGCGCGCCAAAGAGGTGGGCGACGGGCGCCGCTATGCCCTGCCGACGCTGCTGTTCGACGGCCCGGGCGGGCGGATCTGCGTACCGGGGTGGAGGCCCCTGAAGAGCTACCTCGAGGCGGCTGCCGCGGCGGCCGGGACACCGCTTCCCGCTCCGGAGGCCGTGTCCGCCGAAGCGGCGTTGAACCACTGGCGCAGCGTCACCCGGCCCGAACTCCAGTTGCTGACCGGCGCCTTGGAGCCGCCGCACGGTGCGACCGTGGTGGAGACGGCGAACGGGCCGTTGTGGCTGCACCCGGAGGAGGCCGAGACCCATCCGGCGACACGCCGGCGGACGAGCTGATGTCGCGCCGTCGTCGGCCGGAGCGGTTTCCGGCCGCCGTTCGCACGAAAGCGATGTCGGCAGCCGACGTGCGAACGCCGTGCATCGGCCGAGAGATTGAGCGAACGCGCAGGTCGCCGGGGTCTCGGACAATGAGACACCTAAAGGTGTCCATTGACAGTGGGGGTGCGCAGCCGTGAGGATACGAGACATGCTTTCGCTGCATCCCGGCGTGGTCTGCCGCTACGTGGACTATCGACGCACCTCCAGTGCGCTCTGTCGCTGACCCGGTCGGTCGGCGCCTTCCGCACTCCGGATCCCGGGACTCCCGCCCGGTGCTGCCTCGTTGGACAGCGCCGTAGGCAGCAGAAGGCCCGAGTGGCCTGAAATCCATCACCGGTTTGATGACGCATCACCTTTTCCGCATCAGATGATCCGCGCCCTGGACAGCGCACCTCTGACGCGGAGTGCGGTGCGGCGGTGCGTGCCCGCGGCCATCCAGACGCTCCGCCTGACGCCCATAGGCCGATACGCCAGACCGTCATCGCCGGACGCCCTCGTCTGCCACCGCCGACCTCTCCGGGGCCGCCTCCGTATGGCATCCCGTTCGCCCGTCCTGCCTCCTGTCATCCCTCGCCTCCCCGCCCGCGCCCCGCCGACCGGGCGCCCCACGGCCCGCCCGCGTACCCGTCTCACAACGGCGCGGCCCAGAAAGGTGCGCTTCCATGCCGAAGTTTCGCTCGCCCTCCACCTCGGAACCATCCCGCCGGTCGCCTTTCGAGGGTGCTGACGCGGACAGCCCGCGCCACAACCGTCTTCCGGCCCTGAAGGCCCTGGACCGGCGTTCCTTCCTCGGACTGTCGCTCGGAGCAGGGGCCACCCTCGCCCTGACCGCCTGCGGAGGACAGTCCACCTCGGCCGCCAAGAGCGGCGGCGGAACCCTCAAGTGGGGCTGGGCGCTGCCCACTTCATGGGACCCGGCCACCTCGTCGGCCGGGTGGGACGTGCACGCTCTCTCCCTTGTCTATGCGGCGCTGACGAAGCTCGACCCCAAGGGCGTCGCCGTACCCGCCCTGGCCAAGTCGTGGAAGTACAACGACGACGGCACCGTCGTGACCTTCACCCTCCGCTCGGGAGAGACGTTCAGCGACGGCAGCCCCGTTGACGCCACCGCCGTGAAGAAGAGCCTCGAGCGAGGCCGCGACTACGAGAAGTCCCTGGTGGCCGCCCAGCTGATCGGGGTCGAGAAGGTGACCGCGCTCGACGAGCACACCGTCGAACTGCGGCTGGCCGCACCCGACTTCCAGATTCCCGCCCTCCTCGCAGGCAAGACCGGAATGATCGTCAACCCGAAGGTCCTCGAGAAGGACGCCGCGAGCCTTTCCACGAAACCCGCCGGCGCCGGGCCGTACACCCTCGTCTCGTACGTCGAGAACTCCAAGGCGGTCCTGCGCCGCAACCCGGCCTACTGGGACGCCGGCCAGATCAAGACCGAGAACTTCGAGCTCCACCCGCTTCCTGAGCCCTCGACGGTCGTCGCGGCGCTGCAGTCCGGGCAGTACAACGTCGCGCAGATACCTGGCAGCCAGGTCAAGGCAGCCAAGGCCGCCGGCCTGGAGGTCCAGGTCATCCCGTCGATGGTGGTGGCCGTCCTCGATGTGCACATCGGCAAGAAGCCCTTCACCGACCCGGACGTCGCCCTCGCCCTGAAGTACGCGATCGACCGCGAAGAGCTCCTGAAGACCGCCGCCTTCGGCTACGGAGAAGTCACCCGCCAGCCCTTCCCACGCGGCTATGCGGGCCACGACGAAGCGCTCGACAAGCTGTTCCCGTACGACCCGGCGAAGGCCAGGGAGCTGCTGGCCAAGGCCGGTTATGCGGACGGGCTGAAGATCACGCTGTCGGCCCAGAAGGCCGAAGGCGTCCCGGAGCTGATTCAGGCTCAGCTGAAGAAGGTCGGGATCACCGCAACCCTTGAGGCCATTCCCTCGGACCAGGCCACGCAGATCGTCTACATCCAGCGCAGCAAGGCCCTGTACGTCGACCAGTTCGCCGGACGCGACTCCGCCACGCAGGCCTTCCAGGTGCTCTTCGGCGAGGAAGGATTGATGAACCCGGGGCGCACCACCTCATCCGAGCTCGAGAAGGCTCTCGACGTCGTCCGCCGTACGCCGCTCGACGCGCCGGAGTACCCGGAAGTGCTGCAGAAGGCGACGGGCATCGCGGTGCGCACCATGCCGAACGTGTTCCTCTACACCGTGCCGCGCATCCTGGCCCGCAATCCCAAGGTCTCCGAGATCCCGGCCTACACCGTCGTCCAGCGGTTCGAGGGGGTCACCGTCTCATGACCGCTCCCGCAGCACTGACCGGCCGGGGCCCGGGGCGCGCAGGCCGGGGGCCGGGCCCCTCTCCCGCCGGGCCGGCAGCACGGCCGCGCGTACGGGAGTCGCTGTTCCGGCGCCTCACCGCGGCGCCCCGCCCGCTCGGCCGACTCCTCGTCGTCACCGCCACGGTGTTCGTCCTTGCCTCCCTGCTCACCTTCGCACTCGGCGCCCTGTCCGAGGCCAACCCGGCCGCCGCCGTCCTCGGCGACCTCGCCACACCGGCCGACATCGCCCGGATGGAGGCCCAGTTCGGCCTGGACCGCCCGCTGTACGTGCAGTACGTGACATGGCTCGGGAGCGCTCTCAGCGGTGATCTGGGCGTGTCGTGGTTCACCGGTGTGCCGGTGGCGGACAGCATCGCGCAGGCACTGCCCGTCGACCTGTCCATCGCCGGACTCGCACTGCTGCTCGCTGTGGTGATCGGCGGAGGCGCCGGTATCGCTGCGGCTCTGCACAGCGGTGGCCGTATCGACCGGGCCGTCACGCTCGTCTGCTCGGTGCTGTCGACTCTTCCGCCGTTCCTGATCGGCATCGTGCTCATCGTCGTCTTCGCAGTGCAGTTCGGCGCGCTGCCCACGGGGGGCTACGAACCACTGAACGCCGGGGTCGGGCAGTGGCTGCGGTACGCGATCCTGCCTGCCTTCGCGCTGAGTCTGGACGCCGCCGCCTCCATCGCCCGGCAGCTGCGCACCTCGTTGGTGGGTGCCCTGCGCGAGAACTACGTCACCGGCGCCGAGATGCGCGGATACTCCGCCCGCCGCGTGCTGTTCGGGCATGTGCTGCGCAATGCCGCAGGACCGGCGCTGACCGTCCTCGGCATGAGCGTGCCGGTGATCCTCGGCGGTGCCGTCGTCACCGAGAAGATCTTCAATCTGCCAGGGATCGCGCAGCTGTCGTTGCAGGCGGCGGAGCGGCACGACATCCCGGTCGTCCAGGGCACCCTCCTGGTCACCGTGGCCGTCGTGCTCGTCGCGAACATCGCGGTCAACGCCGTGCTCGCCGCGCTCAACCCCGCCGCACGCAGGAACAGGGGCGGACGCGCCCTGACCGCACCGGCCGAGGGAGGCGGCGCATGAGGGTTCTCCGTCTCACCTGGCGCCAGCGCTCGGCCCGTATCGCGCTGGCTGTGCTCGCAGTGGTCGCGGTGCTTGCCGTCGCCGGCGGTGCGCTCGCGCCCGACGACCCGCTGGCCCAGCATCCCGCGGACATGCTGCAAGGGCCCAGCGCCGCACATCTGCTGGGCACCGACTATCTCGGAAGGGACGTCCTCAGCAGGCTGATCGCCGGTACCGGGCTGTCGATCGCCGGTGCGCTGGAGGCGGTGGCGGCCGCGATGCTGCTGGGCGTCATCCCGGGCGTCGCGTCCGTGTGGCTGGGCCGGACCGTGGAGTGGACCACGCAGCGGGCCGCCGACACGTTGATGATCATGCCGTTCACGGTCTTCGCGATCGCGGTGGTCGGGGCGCTGGGCAACGGCATGCACCAGGCGATGCTGGCACTCGGCGTGCTGTTCGCACCGCTGTACTTCCGCGTCACGCGGGCGGCAGCGCTCGGCCTGAAGCAGGCGCAGTACGTGGAGGCCGCAGAGCTGATGGGCGCGTCGCGCTGGTGGATCCTGCGCACCCACGTCTGGGGCAAGATCCTCCCGACGATCGCGGTGACCACGGCGCAGACGGTCGGGCAGGCCCTGCTCGTCGTATCGTCGCTGACCTTCCTCGGTCTAGGTGTCCAGCCGCCCGCGCCCACGTGGGGCGGGATGCTCGCGTCCGACCTCGGCTATCTGGCTCAGCAGCCCTGGGCGCCGCTCATCCCGGGCGCCGCGATCATGATCACCGTCGGGGCGCTCAACCTGCTCGCGGACGCAATCCGCGACAGCGGAGCTCCCACGGCCGGTGAGCTGGGGAAGCCGCCCAGGGCCGAGGGCACGGCTCCCGCCTTGGTGACCGAGGACCATGAACCCCTCAACTCCCCGGTAACGCAAGGACGTTCCGCGAAGCGTGCGACACCATCGGAGGATCCCGAGTTGCTGTCTGAGGACCATGCCGACACGGCGGCGACCATCGAGCGGACCCACATCGAACAGCCAGAGGAGGCCGAGCACCGTGTCACGACCGGCTGAAGCAACGGTTGAGCCGCTGCGTGCGGAGAGCGCCCCCAGCACCGGCGCGCACACCCACGTGCCCGCCTCCGCGGCCGCCGTACTCACCGTCGAGGGCCTGGACGTCACCATCGGCCGGACCGTACGAGCCGTACGCGACGTGTCGTTCAGCCTGGCGCGCGGTGAAGCGGTCGGCCTGGTGGGGGAGTCGGGCAGCGGCAAGAGCCTGACGTGCCGCTCCGTGCTGGGAGTGCTGCCGCCCGGATGCCGGGTCTCGGACGGACGGATCACGCTCTCTCCCCGCACGGACACGGCCGCAGACGGGGCCACGGATGCGGACGCCGCCACGCTGCCGGCGTCCGAGTCCGCCGAACTGACGGCGCTCTCCCGCAAGCAATGGAACGCGATACGAGGCCGCCGCATCGGCGCCGTTTTCCAGGACCCCGCTTCGTACCTCAATCCCTCGCTCACCGTCGGCGGCCAGCTCGGCGAGCAACTGCGCGTGGGACGGGGCCTGTCGCGGTCCGAGGCATACGCCCGCGCCGTGGAACTGTTCGCCGCCGTCGGACTGCACCGTCCCGCCGAGCTCTACCACCAGTACCCGCACGAGCTGTCCGGCGGCATGCTGCAGCGCGTCCTCATCGCCATCGCCGTCTCCTGCGAACCGGAACTCCTCATCGCCGACGAGGCGACCACCGCTCTCGACGTCGTCATCCAGGCAGAGATCCTTGAACTGCTCCAGACCCTCCGCAAGGAACAAGGCCTCGCGCTGCTCCTGGTCACGCACGACCTCGCCGTGGTCGCCGAGAGCTGCGACCGCGTCGTCGTGATGTACGCGGGCGAGATCGTCGAGGACGGCCCGACCACCGAGGTCCTGGCCGCGCCCGCGCACCCGTACACCGAAGCGCTGCTGCGCGTTGCGTCCATCGGCGACTGGGGGCGCCGGGAACTCGACATCATCCCCGGCCGACCGCCCGAGACGGGCGCGGACCTGCCGGGCTGCCGCTTCGCCGACCGCTGCGCGTACGTGACGAAGGAGTGCACCGCCGGGCCCGTCGCGCTGCGCACGCTCGACGGCGGCCGCCGGGCGCGCTGCCTTCGCCCCGCCGGCCCGTCCGGCGAGACACCCTCGGCCGCCGCGGCCGACCCCGGCCTGCCTGTACCGCAAGGAGCGGCCCTGTGAGCAGCACCTTGGCCACCGACCGCAGCGCAGAGGCCTCCGAGTCCGGCACCCCGGCGCCGCTGCTGGAGATCACGGGGCTCGGTGTGTCCTACGGCCGCCGGGCTGTCGCACGAGGCTCGGCCCGGCGCACGCGTGTGCTGGCCGACGTCGGCCTCACCGTGCGGGCGGGGGAGATCGTCGGCATCATCGGCGAGACCGGTTCGGGGAAGACCACGCTCGCACGCGCCACGGTCGGACTGGTCCGCCCCGACGCGGGCAGCATCCGCTTCGACGGCCGCGACCTGACTGCCCTGCGCCGGAGCGAGCTGCGGGACTTCCGCCGCTCCGGACGCGTCCAGTACATGTTCCAGGACCCGCTGCGGTCCCAGGACCCCGACCTCACTGTCCGCCAGATCGTGGCCGAGCCGTTCGCGGCCGTCGGCGCGCTGAGCCGACAGGAGCGAGCGGTGCGGGCCGAGGAGGCGCTGAGCCTGGTCGGACTGGACGCCGCGGAGATCGGGTCGCGCACCCCCGGGCAGATCTCCGGCGGACAGCGCCAGCGCGTGTCACTGGCCCGGGCGATCGTCACCAGGCCGCAGCTGCTGCTCAGCGACGAACCCGTCAGCGCTCTGGACGCCTCCAACCGCAACCTCGTCCTCGGCCTCCTCGACCGGCTCCGCCGCGAACTCGGGCTCGCCGTCGTCGTCATCTCCCACGACCTCAGCTCCCTGGCGGGGATCGCCGACCGAGTGGCCGTCCTCTACCGAGGCCGACTCGTCGAACAGGGGCCCATCAGCGAGGTGCTGGAGCACCCACGGCATCCGTACACGGCGCTGCTCACCGCCTCCGCACCCAGCGTGCGCTCCGAACACCGGTTGGTACCTGCGGAGTTGCGTGCACCGGCCGGACGCGACCTGTGGCCGGACGACGTGGGCTGTGTCTTCGCGCCGCGCTGCCGGTTCGCCGACGACGCATGCCGCACGGAGCCCCGACCGGCGGCCGTAGAGGGACCTTCGGTGCCGCAGGACCACGAGCACGGGGCGCTCGAAGCATCGGCCGGCGACAAGGCCTCGGCCGTGGGGCACACCGTCGTCTGCCACCACGCCGGTTCGTGGCGCGCGCGTCTCGGCTGAGCCGCCCTTCGCAACGGCACCCGGCGTATCCGCCGCCCCGCCCCCCATCCCTTCGACCATCCCGGAGTCACGCCACCATGGCCATCGAATTCATAGGCTTCGCCGCCACCCAGGAGACCAGCGAGAGCGGTTCCGCCACACCCACCGCCACCCGCAACGGCGGCTCCCCGCAGCCGGGCGCGGGCCACGCCCCCGGTCCCGTCGTCCAGCCCGACTACGTACGCGAGGTCGCCCGCGTACACGAGGCGTCCGGCTTCGACCGTGTGCTGGTCGCCCATTCCTCGGCGAGCCCCGACGGCTTCACCGTCGCCGACCAGGTCCTCACCCACACCCAGGGCCTTGGAGTCCTGCTCGCGCACCGCCCAGGCTTCGTCGCCCCGACGCTGGCAGCCCGCAAGTTCGCCACCCTCGACGCCTTCCATCCCGGACGGGTCGCCCTGCACGTCATCACGGGCGGCGACGATGCCGACCAAGCCCGCGACGGCGACTTCACCGACAAGCCGACCCGATACCGCCGCACCGACGACTTCCTGGACGTGGTCCGCAAGGAGTGGACCGCCACGGAACCCTTCGACCACGACGGCGATTTCTACCAGGTCAAAGGCGGGTTCTCCGCCGTGCGCCCCGCCGCACCCATCCCCGTCTACTTCGGCGGCGCCTCCGCCGACGCCATCCGCGTCGGCGGCAAGCACGCCGACGTCTACGCCTTCTGGGGCGAGCCGCTGGCCGGCATCGCCGAGCGCATCCGCGAGGTGCGGGCCGCTGCCGCACCGTACGGCCGCAACCCGCGATTCAGTGTCAGCCTGCGGCCCATTCCCGCCGCGACCGAGACAGAGGCATGGGAGCGCGCCCGGGAGATCCTGCGGCTGACCAACGAGCGCTTCGGCGAGCTGCGCAAGGCCTTCAACATCGACCACAGCGAGCAGCGCGGCTCCCAGCGCCTTCTGGAGTACGCGGCTCAGGGCGAGGTACACGACAAGCGGCTGTGGACCGCGATCGCGAAGACCACCGGTGCGGCGGGCAACTCCACGGCGCTGGTCGGCAGCTACGAGCAGGTCGCCGAATCCCTGCTGGACTATGTGTCTCTCGGCGTCACGACCCTGCTCATCCGCGGCTTCTCCCCGCTTGCCGACGCCCGGGACTACGGCACTCTCATCGACCTGGTCCGCTCCGGAGCCGCACGCGATGCGCGTACCGCCCCTGCCGCCCTGGAAGACCCCGTGGTGCCGGCATGACAGCCTCCGCCCCCGTCGGTCGTGCCGACGCCCGGCCGCCCGTGACCGCGTATGTGCCCACCACCTCCCACTGGGGCGCGTACAGCGTGGGCTCCGACGCGGACGGCCGTCTCGACATCCGGCCACATCCTGCCGACCCCGCGCCGTCCCCGCTGCTCGGCAACATCGACGGGGCGCTGCGCCACGCCACCCGTGTGCGCAGGCCCGCGGTGCGGCGCGGCTGGCTGGAGCACGGTCCCGGCCCGAGCCGGGCACGCGGCCGCGAGCCGTTCGTCGAGGTCGGCTGGGACGAGGCGCTCGACCTCGTCGCGGCCGAACTCGCCCGCGTACGCGACGAACACGGCCCCCAGGCGGTGTTCGGCGGCTCCTACGGCTGGGCGTCGGCCGGCCGCTTCCACCACGCGCAGAGCCAACTGCACCGCTTCCTCGCCCAGTTCGGCGGCTACACCGCGTCCCGTAACTCCTACAGCCTCGGCACCTCGCTCGTCCTGCTTCCCCACCTGGTAGGACGAGCGGGCACGGAAGCCGTGTTGCGCGCCGCCTCCAGCTGGCCGACGCTGGTGCAGCACACCGAGCTGATCGTCGCGTTCGGCGGCATCCCGGCGAAGAACGTGTACGTGACGCCTGGCGGCGTCACCCGGCACCGCACCCCCGGTCGTCTCGCCGACCTCGCCGCCTCGGGCACCCACATCGCGCTGATCAGCCCACTGCGGGCCGACCTGCCGGATGGGCCGGACAGCACGTGGTACCCGGTCGTTCCCGCCACGGACACCGCTCTCATGCTCGGCCTCGCGCACACTCTGCTCACCGAGAACCTGCACGACCGTGCCTTCCTCGACCGCTGCACCACCGGCTTCGACACCTTCGCCCGCTACCTCGACGGCCGCACGGACGGCACGGCGAAGAGCGCCGACTGGGCCGCCCACATCTGCGGTCTCGACGCGGACGACATCCGCCGGCTGGCCCGGCGCATGGCCGCATCGCGCACCCTGGTCACCGTCACCTGGTCGCTGCAGCGCATCCAGCACGGCGAGCAGCCCGTATGGGCGGGCCTCGCCCTCGCCGCGATGCTCGGCCAGATCGGCCTGCCCGGCGGCGGCTTCGGACACGGCTACGGCTCGATGGGCGACGTCGGCGACCACGGCCCCCAGCTGCGGCTGCCGCATCTGCCCCAAGGACCCAACCCCGTCGACGAGTTCATCCCCTGCGCCCGCATCGCCGACATGCTGCTGCACCCGGGCGAGAGCTACGACTACGACGGCGAGCAGCGCACCTACCCCGACATCCGGCTCGTCCACTGGGCCGGCGGCAACCCCTTCCACCACCATCAGGACCTCGGACGGCTGCGCCGGGCCTTCGCCCGCCCCGACACCATCGTCGTCCACGAACCCCATTGGACGGCCACCGCACGCCATGCCGACATCGTCCTTCCGACCACCACCTCACTGGAACGCGAGGACTTCGGCGGCGGACGGCGCGACACCCATCTGATCGCCATGCACCGAGCCGTCGACCCCGTGGGCGAAGCCCGTGACGACTACGCCATCCTCGGGGAGCTCGCCGCCCGCCTCGGATTCGGAGAGCGCTTCACCGAAGGCCGTACGCCGCGCCAGTGGCTGGAGCACCTGTACGGCGAGTGGCGCGAGGAGCTGAGCCGAGCCACCAGCGCGAACGTTCCTGGCTTCGAGGAATTCTGGGCGGCCGGGGAGTACGAACTTCCCTCCGGGCCAAGCGACTTCACTCTCTTCGAGGACTTCCGCCGGGACCCGGACGCCTTTCCGCTGGACACCCCGAGTGGCCGTATCGAGATCGCCTCGGCCGCGATCGGCGATCTCGGGCTCGCCGACTGCCCGGGTCACCCCGCCTGGCTGGAGCCCGACGAATGGCCTGGAGCCGTCGCTGCCGAGCGCCACCCTCTGCTGCTGATCGCCAACCAACCCGCCACCCGGCTGCACAGCCAGTACGACGTTGGCGCGCACAGCATGGCCTCGAAGGTCGCGGGGCGCGAGCCGGTGGAACTACACCCCGACGACGCCGCGGTGCGCGGCATCCGCGACGGCGACGTCGTACGCATCTTCAACGACCGCGGCGCCGTCCTCGCCGGAGCCCGGCTCGGCGACGGGCTGCGCCCCGGCGTGCTGCGGCTGCCCACCGGTGCGTGGTTCGACCCGGCTCCCGACGATGGCGACGGAGACGGCGATGTGCCGTTGTGCCTGCACGGCAACCCCAACGCCCTCACCGCCGACGTGCCCAGCTCCCGGCTCACGCAGGGCTGCACCGGGCAGCACGCCCTCGTCCAGGCGGAGAGGTACGAGGGCGAGGCGCCTCCCGTGACGGTGCGGCGCCCGCCACGGCTCCAGGACGGCGCATCCGTGCCGCGCTATGCCCGTGGCCCCCGATCAGCCGCAGGCGGCGACCCAGACCACGCCGACCACCTCACTCATCTCGACCGGCCGGAGACCCCATGACACGTACTGGCCAGACCACCGACCTGACCGCCACCGGCCGCTCCGACGGGGACGGATCTCGTGCCGGTCGGCCCGACGCGGACAGCTCCCACACCGGCCGCCCGGGCACCGACGGCCGACGCACCGGCCGCCCGGACGAGGACGGCCTCCTTACCGGCCGCACCGACACACAGGGCCGGGGCACCGACCGCTCCGCCCTCGCGCTGCCACCCCTCGATCTCGACCGTCTCCCCGACGTCACCCGCGCCCTCGCCGCCCGTGCCGCCGAACACGACCGCGACGCATCGTTCCCCACCGAGGGCATCGCTCTCGTTCACGAGGCAGGGTTGCTCACCGCGACCGTCGCGCCCAGGTGCGGCGGCCCGGGCGCGGGCCTCTTCGACACCGTCCGCATCCTGCGCGCTCTCGGCGCCGGCGATCCGGCCGTCGCCCTCGTCACCGCCATGACCTTGTTCGTTCACGCCGGGGAGGCCCGCAACCCGAGCTGGCCCGCAGCCACCTACGCCGAGTTCCTCAGCGAGGCCGCCACGCGGCCCGCCCTCGTCAACGCCCTGCGCGTCGAGCCGGAGCTCGGCAGCCCGGTACGTGGCGGCCTGCCCGCCACCACGGCACGCCGCGACGGCGACCACTGGGTGCTGACGGGCCGGAAGATCTATTCGACGGGCGCGGTCGGACTGAGCCGCATGCTCGTCTACGCCCGCACCGACGAAGACCCGGTACGCGTCGGCTCGTTCCTGGTCCGGGGCGACAGCCCAGGGCTGTCCATCGAGCCGACCTGGGACCACGTCGGGCTGCGCGCCAGCCGCAGCGACGACGTGCTGCTGGACGGCGTCCGCGTGCCCGTCGACGAGGTCGTCGGCCTCACCGAGGCGCGCGCCGCCGCTCCCGGTGCCCGCCAGGACGCGGCAGCCGGAGCGTGGAACGCTCTCGGACTCACCGCCCTGTACCTCGGCGTCGCCGATGCCGCCCGCGACTGGCTCATCGGCTTCCTCCATGAACGCGTCCCCACCGGGCTCGGCGCACCGCTGGCCACGCTGCCCCGGTTCGAGACCGCCGTCGGTGAGATCGAGAGTGCTCTCACCGGGGCCGCCGTCCTCGTCGAGTCCCTCGCGGCGCGCGTCGACGCGGGCGACCCGGATGCCCCGGCCCAGGCCGGCATCGCCAAGGTCCTCGGCACCCGCGCCGCCATCGGCGCCGTCGAACAGGCCCTGCAGCTGACCGGCAACCACGGCCTGACCCGCGCCAACCCCCTCCAGCGCCACTACCGCGACGTGCTCTGCAGCCGCGTCCACACCCCGCAGGACGACTGCGTCGTCACCGCCGTCGGCCGCGCCGCACTCGACCACCGCCGCCCCACCGCAGTGAAAGGCACCTGACCATGACCAGTCCGTCCGTCGAGTTCATCGGCATGATCGGCACCCAGGACGCCTCCGAGACCCGGCCGACCACCGGCCCGGCGATCGACCCGGCGTACACGACCCGGTTCGCCCGCGCCCACGAGGACGCCGGCTTCGACCGGATCCTGATCGGCTACAGCTCCACGCGGCCCGACGGCTTGCAGGTCGCCGCGTACGTCGCCGCCCGCACCGAACGCCTCGGCCTGCTCATCGCCCACCGGCCCGGTTTCATCGCCCCGACGCTGGCCGCCCGTAGCTTCGCCACCCTCGACCAGTTCACCGAGGGCCGCGTCGCCGTGCACACCATCACCGGCGGCAACGACGCCGAACAGCGCCGGGACGGCGACTACCTGGACAAGGACGAGCGCTACGGTCGCACGGACGAGTACCTGGGGATCCTGAGGCGCGCATGGTCCTCCTCCGAGCCCTTCCGCCACGAAGGCCGCCACTACCGCTTCGAGGACTACGCGCCCGGCGTGCTGCCGTACCGGCCCTCGGGCATCCCGCTGTACTTCGGCGGCTCCTCGCGGGCCGCGTACCGGGTGGGCGGCAAGCACGCCGACACGTTCGCGCTGTGGGGCGAGCCGCTCGCCGAGACCGCCGAGCAGATCGCATCCGTCCGCGCGGCCGCCGAAGCCGCGGGCCGCACGGAACCGCCCGGCATCAGCGTCTCCTTCCGCCCCATCCTCGGCCCGACCGAGGAACTCGCCTGGGAGCGCGCGCACCGCATCCTCGACACCATCAAGTCCGGTTCCGGTCGCCCCTTCTTCGACCAGGCCCCCCACCACAGCGGCACCCCTGCTCCCCAGAACACCGGATCCCAACGCCTGCTCGCGGCCGCAGCCAAGGCCGACGTGCACGACCGCTGCCTGTGGACACCCACCGCCACCGCGACCGGCGCCGGCGGCAACACCACCGCCCTCGTCGGTACGCCGGAGACCGTCGCCCAGGCACTGCTCGACTACGTCGACATCGGTGTCACGACGATCCTCATACGCGGCTACGACCCGCTCGACGACGCCATCGACTACGGCCGCCACCTGCTGCCGCTCGTCCGCCAGGAACTCGCCCACCGCGCCGCCACCGCGGCGCCCCTCACCCCCGCCGGAAGTGCCCGATGACCGACCTCGCCACCACTCCCACGCCCCGTACCGCCACCGTTCACAGCTGGCAGCCGCCCGCCGGCATCGCTCCGCGGGGCACCCTCGTCGTCGTCCCCGGGCGCGGTGAACACGGCCTCGTCTACGAGCGGTTCGGCCGCCGCCTGTCCTTCGACGGATACGTCGTCCACGCCCTCGACACCACGCCCGAGCACCACACCGACGACATCCTGACCGCCACGACCCAGGCCGTGGGCCCCGACCCCGTCGCCCCCGTCGTCCTGATCGGCAGCGACACCGGCGCCCTCCAGGCCCTCCACGCCGCGACGGCCGACGAGCCGACCCGTCCGACTCTCCACGGCCTCGTCCTTGCCGGAACAGCCCCCACCACCGGTACCGGTTGGGCCGACGCCGATACGGACACCGCCTCGGACTGGGATGCCGAGCTCAACGCACGCACGGCCTGCCCGACCCACCGTCAGAAGCTGACGGCAGACCCGGACTTCGCACGGGGCCTGCTCACCGGCCCTGTACCGCACCGCCTCCTCACCGACGCCCTCCCTGACGTCCCCACCCTGGTCCTGCACGGCGCCGCCGACCCGCTGACGCCCCTGGAGCAGGCCCGCACCCTCGCACACCGCCTTCCAAGCGCCACGTTCGGTGTCCTGCACGAGGGCCTGCACGACGTCCTCAACGACGCCTCGCACCGCACCACCGCTGCCACCGTCGTCCAGTGGCTGGAGCGGCTGCGAGCCGATGCGGAACTGCGCCCGATTCTCACTATCGAGCCGCTGAACCAGCGCTGACCGACACCGGGCGAACAAGCACCACACGCATGCGGACTGTCGCCCGCCCGCCCGTCCTGGGCGGGCCCCGTCCCACACCCAGTTGAAAGGGAAGCGGCATGACCACCACCTCCATCGACCATTCCGCGCAACTGTCCGCGGATCCCCCGGTCGACGTGATACTCCGCCGTACCCTGCGGCGTCACGCATCCGGCGTCACAGTGATCACCGTCCCGGGCCCCGCAGGGTTCACCGCCACGTCCTTCACCTCCGTATCCCTGGAACCCGCCCTCGTCTCCTTCTGCCTCGGGGTCACCGCATCGACCGCGGATGCCGTGCAGCGGGCGGACCGGTTCGCCGTACACATCCTGGGAGTGGACAACGCGGCCTTGGCACGGCAGTTCGCACGCAGCGGCATCGACCGCTTCATGGGCGTCCCTTACCTGGAGGAGAGCGACGGTCTTCCCGTACTGACCGGCGTACCGGCCTGGCTCACCGCCCGTGTCGCCTCGGTGCAGCGCATCGGAGACCACTTCCTCGTCGTCGGTGAGGTCGAATCGGGCGAGGTCCGTGACGACGCCACGGCGCTGGTCCATCATGAGGGCGCTTTCGCCGGTGTTTCCCGGCTGGTGCCGCCGACGCCGGAGTGACAGTTGTCCGCCGCTCGGCCCCAGGCAGCTCAGGCCCAGGGAGACTCAGGCTCAGGGCGGTTCACGTTTGTGGCCGGCTTCCGGCGGCGCGCGGGGGGACACGCGGATCCCGTGCGATCCGTCGATCGCTTGCTCGTGGGACTCGGCGCCGGGCACGCAGGACCCGTCGCAGGGGCGGTGGATGCCAGGCCGTGCCGGCGCCGACGTGCACCACGTTCCCCGGTCAGCGCCCCACGCGTCGTCGTTCGCCTGCAGACAGCCGGGGTACTGGGATCGCAGTACAGCGTGACCGCAGGCGGTACTTCCGCAGGCGCTGAGCAGGACCGCCCGCTCGTCGCCCCTATATCGTCCCCAGTTCGCAGTGGAAGGCAGGATCGTCAGCCGCAGTGGCGAGGCGACATGCGCCTCGGATACCGGTCAGCGGACGCTACGCCGGGCAGTACTGGGGGGCCTCGTCGACGTTGTCCTTGGTGATCAAGGTGAGAGGGATCTTGGCGATCTTGTCGGCCTTCTTGCCGTCGAGCAGGGCGACGGTGTTCTGCACCGCTGTCTCGCCGATCACCTTCGGGGAGTTGGCGACGGTGGCGGCGAACCGGCCGTCCTTGATGGCGGCGATCCCCTTGTCGGTTCCGTTCTCAGTCACGATCTCGACGTCCTCGGCGCCGGCCGCATCGAAGACCTTGCGCACAGCGAAGGCCATCTCCTCGTTGGCGACGAAGACGTAGTCCAGGTCGGGGTGGCCCTGGATCATGTTCTCGGCGACGTCCTGGGCCTTGACGGGGTTGAACATCCCGGGCTGGTTCGCCACCACCTTCGCGTTACCGGGCAGGGCCTCGGTGAAGCCGGAGACCATCAGGTCGGAGGCGGCGCCGGGGGAGCCCGCGACGATGCCCACCTTCACCTGCCTGCCGCCGGCGTCCTCGGCAACCCAGCCGGCGTCCAGAGCGCCGAGCTTCTTCAGGTCGACGACGGCCGCGCCAAGAACGTCGGAGACGTTGCCGGTGGCGACCGAGGTCAGGAAGATCGGTACCTTCGCGGCCTTGGCCTTGGCAATGCCGCCCTCGAGCGCGTCGACGTTGACGGTCTGCAGAACCAGCGCGTCGACGTTGCGCGAGATCATGTCCTCGATGTTGGACAGCTCGTTGCCGGGGTCCATCTTGGAATTCGCGACGTTGAGTGTGACTCCTTGTGCCGTGGCCTCCTGCTCGACGGCCTTCTGCAGGCAGGTTGCGAACTCGCTGGTGTCGCCGTTGACGAACCCGATGGTGACGGAGTCGTCGCTGCCGCCGGCGGAGCCGGTGCCGCAGCCGCTCAGCAGCACGGCGGTGCCGACGGCCACGGTCGAGGCCAGCGTTCGGGAAAAACGGGCGGGATATCTCATGGTGAACCGCCTTCTGGTTGCAGATGGGATGGCGGCCGGGCCGCCGGGGACAGAGGCGCCGGCGGCCCGGCCTTTCGAGAAGTGGTGGACCGCTGAAGATTCAGTGGCTTGCGTCAGCCGGTCGCCGAGGCGCGCCCCGCCGGGTGAGCAGTCTTGAAGGCCCCACCTCGGCGAGCGCGAGCGCCAACGCGGGCCACGGGAGATGCACAGGCTGACCGCTCTGCCTCGCCCGCCCGGTGCGTGCACCGTGACGGCAGCTGGGCAGAGATCGGTCGGCGGAAGGTGGTCAGATCGGCTGGACCATCGTTTCCAGGACGTGCTGGGTCAGTCCGGCGTGGTCGAAGTCCGGGTGCCCGGCCGGGTCCATCTCGTACTCGCCGATCGCGACCGAGGACTCCACGATGAGCTTGCAACGCTCGTAACGGCGCTCGCTGTACGCGGCGAACGCCTCCTCGTGGCTGTTGTGGGAGGACAGGCATTCAGCCAGGACGACTCCGTCCTCGATCGCCTGGGCGGCTCCCTGACCCAGGTGCGGGGTGACGGCGTGGACGGCGTCGCCTATCAGCACGATCCGGTCGTTGTGCCACGGTGCCGGCGCGATCAGCCACTCCTCGGGGCGGAACACGATCTGGGAGGGGTCGTTGACGTACTTGTCGCGGACCCGCCCGGTCAGGCCCCCGAACGGGGCGAGGCGCTCCCTGAGTTCGTCGGCCATCTTGGCCTGGTCCAGCCAACGGCCCTCCTCCCACGAGGTGTTGTAGAAGAGGTAGGCCAGGTCGCGGCCGATCGGCACAAAGCCGGCCATACCCTCCGGGCCGTGCTGCAGGATGATCCGGTCGATCTCCGGCTCCCGGGGGATGTTGAGCCGGAACGCCGACTGGCCGAGGTAGACCGGCTTCAGGTCCTCGCTCAGGACGTAGGGGCGAACGGTGGAGTAGACACCGTCGGCGCCGACGACGAAGTCCACCGTGTTCTTCGTGCCGTCGGTGTAGACGACCTCGACGCCCTTGGACCCGTCGGCGAGCTTCGTGAACGTCTTGTCGTACTCAATGGTGGCGCCCACCTCGAGGGCCTTGTCGGTGAGGATCTTGTGCAGCTGCGGCCGGGTGAGGCCGTTCATGGGCGGCAGTTCCGACCCGGGGATCCGCGCACCGGGCATCTCGCGGATCAGATTGCCGTCCACGTCGAGCATCTGCCCCCAGGCGGTGGTCGAGTACCCGACGGCCAGGCACGCTGCCGCGCAGCCGATCGCATCCAGTGCCCGCAGCGCGTTGACCGGCTGGATGATCCCCACGCCGTACACGGACGAGTGGAGGTCCTCCCGGATCTCCACCACGTTCACGTCGTATCCCACGTTCCGCAGCGCGATGGCGGTGGACAGTCCACCGATCCCGCCGCCGACGATGAGAACACTGCCTCGGCTCATTTCAACCACCTAGGTTCGTCCGCTTGGGCCTCGATGCAGGAGTGCACGAGGCCGATGGTGGGCGAACGTAATGTCCGGCACGGCAGGTGGGAAGCAGACGGAAATGCACAGTTAACTTGCACCTCCATCGCCTTGCCCAATCGGCTGGAATGCTCTCTCGAAAAAATCGGCTGCATGCGGGCGTGCTTCATTTAAGGCGATCCGTTTCCTTCATTTCAGGCGCTCTCGAAGGACGGATTTCGTCACCTGCCATACAGGACATGAGCTGCGGTTTCATATGCGGCGGGCGCCCGCCCGGGTGTGGTGTGCGACGGAAATCCCGCATTCCCCGGACGCTGATGTCGGATTTCCGTGGTGCAGTGACTGCTGGCTGGCTCACAGGCGCTCAGAGGCTCACAGTGGGGCGATGCAATCGACCGCAGTGCGCCGCACTGCACAGGAGAATTTCGTTGAACGTTTCGAGTAAGGAGACGTCGGCCGGGCGCGGGCGGGCAGCCACCATCGCCCTGGCGTGCGCGGGGGTCTTCGTCGCCTACCTGCCGGTGACCACGGTGGCGGTGAGTCTGCCGGTGATCCAGCGGACGCTGGGTGCGTCGACCGCGCAGCTGTCGTGGGTGTCCGATGCCTTCGTGCTGCCGGTGGCCGCGTTGATCCTCACCGCGGGTGTCTTCGGTGACGTGCACGGGCGCAAGAAGGTCTATCAGTTGGGCCTGGCGCTGTGCGCGGCAGGCGCCGCGGTGTCGCTGTGCGCCCGCTCGGTCGAGGTGCTGTGGGCCGGTCAGGCACTCGCCGGTGCGGGGGCCGCCGCCCTGCTGCCGGTGACGCTGGCACTGATCAGCCAGGCGGTGCCGGATCCGCGTGAGCGCGGCAGGTACATCGGCTGGTGGACGACCTGCATGATGGCGGCCATGGTCGTGGGGCCGCTGGTCGCCGGCGTGGTCGTCGAGCATGCGGGGTGGCGGTGGATCTTCCTGCTGCCGGTGCCTGTGTCGCTGGTGACCATGGCGGTGGCCGCACGGCGGCTGGCCGAGTCACGGGCGCCCGGGAAGCGTCGGCTGGACTGGCCGGGGCAGTGCACTGCCGCGGTGGCGATCACGGCCCTGGTGTACGGGGTGATCGAGGGCGGCGCCGAGTCGTTCTCGCATCCGCGCACCGTCATCGCTCTGGTGGTGGCCGTCGTGAGCGGCGCCGTGTTCGTGGTGGTGGCGCGGCGCAGCAGCACCCCGATGCTGGACCTGTCGCTGTTCCGCAGTCCCGGGTTCACGGCCTCCACGCTGGTCGCCCTGGTCAGCTTCCTCGGCCTGATCGGCTTCTTCTTCGTCCTGAGCCTGTACTTGGGTCTGGTGCAGCAGTTGGACACCTGGCAGTCCGGGCTCCGCATGATCCTGGTCAACGTCGTGTCCATGATCTTGGGTGTGGTGATGGGCCGCGTGATGCGTCACGTGTCCGCCCGGCTGCTCATCACAGCGGGGATGCTGATCACGGCAGGCGCCCTGCTGATGATGACGACGCTCGGTACGGACACCTCCTTCTGGTCGCTGGCCTGGCGCCTGGCCCTGCTCGGTCTGGGGTTGGGCATCGCGTTCCCCTGCATCACGAGCACAGCCGTCTCCGCGGTGCCGGGACATCAGGCCGGCATGGCGGCCGCGGGCAACAACGCCTTCCGGCAGGTCGGTGGAGCACTGGGCCCGGCGGTCCTGGGAGCGCTGCTGACCACGAAGGCGATGGACACGCTGCCCGGCCACCTCGCCGACGCGGGCCTGACAGGCGCGGCGGCCCAGCCTGTTCTCAGGGCCGCGGATGCGAGCGGGCTCGGCGCCGTGGGCCGGCTGGATCTCGGAGCGGACACCAGCCGGGTGCTCGGTGCCGTGTCTGAGGCGTTCCTCGACGGGCTGCGACTGTGCCTGACCGTCTCTGCGGCTTTGTTGGTACTCGCCGCCCTGGTCGCCGTCGTCCTCCTGCGACGCCGACGCCGACAGCAGGACCAGGCCCCCGGCACGGTCGTCGCCGCCGGCCCCGCCGTGCCTCGGCCCGGGCAGGCTGCTCCGGACGACAAGGCGCACGGTCAGGCGCCGCAGACCGCTGCGTCGGCGCACGGCAGCGGCAGCCGGGACGGTACAGCCGGCGAGCAAGCCAGCCGCCGTTTCCGTACGGCCGAGTGCTATGCCCGGCGGCCACTTCATCCCCGTACAGCGCCTGAGCCGCCCGTACGATGATCGCCCGGCCGTGTCCCATCACACAGACGGGCACGGCCGAGCCCCCCCTTCGGCTCATGCAGGAGAACGCAGGAGAACCAGGAGAACCAGGAGAACCTTGTGGTGCCCCCGACTCTCGACGTGCTCGACCTGAAACTGCTGCAGGCACTGGAACTCGACGGGCGGGCATCGTTCAGCCGGATCGCCCAGGTGTTGGGAGTCTCCGACCAGACCGTCGCCCGCCGGTTCAGGCGACTGCGCACCACCGCACACCTGCGCGTGACCGGCATGGTCGACGACAGCCGGCTGGGCCGCACCAGCTGGATCGTCCGGCTCGGGTGCACCCACAACGCAGCAGCCCAACTGGCCGCCACCCTCGCCGCGCGGTCCGACACCCACTACGTCGACCTGGCCGCCGGCGGCACCGAGATCGTGTGCGCGATCAAGCCGCGCAGCCGGCAGGAACGTGACGACCTGCTCCTCGACCGCCTCCAGCGCACCCCGCACGTCACCTCGGTCAGTGCCCACTGCATCCTGCACGCCTACTACGGCAACTCCCTGAGATGGCTGCGCAAGATCAGCGCCCTCGAGCCGGACGAGGAAGCAGCACTGCGCACGCCGAGGCCCGCACCGACGACGGCACCGGTCACTGTCGACGCCACCGACCACACCATGCTGGAGGTGCTGAGGCGAGACGGCCGGGCCACGCTCACCGAACTTCAGGCGGCCACCGGCCTGTCCGAGACCGTCGTCAAAAGACGCCTGGAGCGGCTGCGCTCAACAGGCGTGCTGTACCTCGCAGTCGAATACGACCACGAGCCCCTCGGGCAGGGAGTGGAAGCGCTGTGCTGGCTGACTGTCGCTCCCCACGCCCTGGCCGAGGCCGGACGTGCCGCCGCGGCCCACCCGGAGGTACGGTTCGTCGCCGCCGTCACCGGGCGGACCAACCTGGTCATCTCGGTGCTCTGCCGTACCACCGACGACCTCTACACCTTCGTGAGCGAAAAGCTCGGTGCCCTGACCGGCGTCCACACCGCGGAGACCGTCGTGACGCTGCGACGAGTCAAAACCCTCACCCACGAACCCCGACCCCATACCGGCGGCCACTCCTGATCCACCGCAGCACAGGCCCTGTGACCACAGTTTCAGCAGCGCCCGTCCACCACGGCAGCGAGAAGCGACGCCACCGACTTCTCGGGCCCCTGTCCCGCGGTGTCGACCACGATGTGGTCCCGGTCCGACGGCTCGTACTCACGGTCGGCGACCTGCTGCCAGTCGGGCAGCGGCAGATCCGGGATGTCCACCGACCGCGAGGTCACGCGGCGCCTGTGCTCGGCCCGATCCGAGCAGACCACCTCCACCTCGACGGCAGGCACACCTGCCCTGACCGCCGTGTCGCGCCAGGCGTCGCGCGTGACGCCAAGGGGATTGACGGACTCCGCGATCACGGTCAGGCCCTGCCGCAGATGCTCCTCGGCCAGGGCGTATCCGACGACGTAACCCGCGGGCCCCACGGGATGCCGGGCCAGGCCGGAGCGGACGATCGCCTGCTCGATGGTGTCGATCCGCAGATGGACCGCCCCGAGCCGCGCGGCCAGCAGGCGTGCGAGGGTGGTCTTGCCGGTGCCGGGCAGGCCGCCGATGACGATGAGCATGCGGTCATCCTGCCGTGACTCGTCGGCGCAGCCGATCCGGGAGGCGCCGACCGTCCCGCCGGGCCGTCCGTCTCGCGCGTGGGAAGGGCTCCCCGATTCATTATCCGCTAACATAGAATAATTAGGTAGATGAATCGGCGCGTGCGCGAGGAGTGGCCGTGGACTTCGGACTGACCGACGAGCAGGACATGTTGCGCGCGACGGCACGGCAGTTCGTCGCCGACGTGTGCCCGGCCGAGAAGGCGAAGCAGTGGGACGAGGAGGGTGTCGTACCGCCGGAGCTGTTCCGGGGCATAGCCGAGCTCGGCTGGTTCTCGCTTCCGTTCAGCGAAGAGGAGGGCGGCGACGGCGGTGGGCCGCTCGAGCTCATCCTGATCGCCGAGGAGCTCGGGCGTGCCAGCTTCGACGTCGCCATGTGCTACATCGGGGTGCTCATCCCCGGGATCACCGTGTTCCGGTGGGGCAGCGAGGCGCAGCGCGAGTTCATCCGCGAGCAGGTCATGACCGGACGCCACCGCCTCGCCGTCGGCCTCAGCGAGCCGGACAGCGGGTCCGACGCCGCGGCGCTGCGCACCAGCGCCGAGGACCACGGCGACCACTTCCTCGTACGCGGCCAGAAGGCGTGGTGCACGGGCGGCGGGCTGCCCGACACCACCATCGCGACGTACGTGCGTACGGGACCCCGCGAGCCCAAGCACGGCGGTATCAGCCTGCTGCTCGTCGACCCCTCGACGGACGGTGTCGAGGTGCGCCGGACCCCGACGCTGGCCCGGCACATCCTGGGCACCAACGAGGTCTTCTTCAACGACGCGCTGGTGCCGAAGGAGAACCTCGTCGGTCCGCGCGACGAGGGCTGGAAGGTCATGCTCTCCAACATCGAGCTGGAGAAGGTGATCATCACCGGCGGCTATCTGGGCGCCGCCCAGGCAACTCTGGACGAGATGCTGGAGTATGCGCGCACCCGGCACGCCTTCGGCCGTCCGATCGGGAACTTCCAGGCGCTCGCCCACGCCATGGCCGATCTGCAGACCGAGATCGACTCGGCCCGGCTGCTCGCGTACCGCGCCGCCTGGCTGCTCGCGCAGGGCAAGCCGTGCACGCGGGAGGGGTCGATGGCGAAGCTGAAGGGTTCGGAGACGTATGTGGCGGCCGCCCGTCTCGGAATGCAGGTCTGCGCAGGGCACGGCTTCTCGACGGAGAGCGTGATGAGCTTCCGGTACCGGGAGTCGATCGTGGCCACCATTTCCGGGGGGACCAGCCAGATCCAGCGCAACGGCATCGCCCGCAGCATGGGGCTGCGGTCCTACTGACACCACCGACCGCCCAACTGACACCCACCGACCGTCCGACTGACACCTACCGACCGTCCGACTGACACCTACCGACCGTCCGACTGACACCTACCGGCCGTCGGCGTCCTGGCCTGCCAGCCACTCCTCGTGGCGCCCGAAATGGCCCCGGTCCCGGGTCACCCAGATCCCGGAAGCCCGGGCCAGCACGGCCCGGCCCGGGAGCAGCACCATCTCGCCCGCGATGTACCAGCGGGAGCCCTCCCGCCGCTCGACCCAGGCCCTGACCTCCAGCGGCCGTTCCACCGGCACCGGTTTCACAAAGCTCACGGTCAGTTCAGCCGTCACGCTCAACACCTTGTGGAGCAGCGGGAGATGGCCGAGGCAGTCGTCCAGCACGGCCGCAGTCCAGCCGCCGTGCGCGACATTGGGTCCGCCCTCCTGGTCACGCGGGCAGGCGAGCTCGAACCACGCCACGCCGTCCTCGTCGAGCCGTTCGCGCTCCAGACCCAGACGGCATGAACCGGCGACGTGGCAGGCACCGCACAGGGCCACCCCGCCGGGGGTGCGGGGCGGCTCCTGGAAGTCCGCCCCGGCCCAGTGCGCGGCCGACGTCGTGGCTCCGGTCTCACCGGAGAAGGAACCGGCTCTCGTCGACATGGTGGAACTCCTCGTGTCAGGCATCGGCAAGCAGCGGACGCAGCTTCCCGGCGATGAGCTGGACCTGGCGGGCGACCATGTCCTCGGGCATCCCGGCCAGCGAGGCCCACAGGAACACCCCTTCGACCGGCAACCCTGCCACGTACGCCTTGATGGCGTCGGCGGTCTCCTGCGGTGTGCCGTAGAGGAACTGCCCCACGCCGGTCGCGTGCAGCCCCGTCTCCCGCCACTTCTCGGGGTCGATGGGACGGGGGACTGGCTGATCCGTCCCCTCCACCATGTACCGGCGGTAGCTGTCCCACTGGTACGCCAGGTGCTTGCGGACCACCGGCCAGTCGCCGTCGGGGTCCTCGGTGACGAACGTGGTGAACGAGCCCTGCATCCGGGCCGCCGACACGTCGTACCCGCTCTCCGCGAGGCCGTCCCGGTACGGCGTCAGCAGAGCGGGGTTGAGCGACAGCAGCCCGGTGCCCAGGCGGCCGGCGCGCCGGGCGCCCTGCGGGCCCTGGTAGCCGAGCCAGATCGGCAGCGGATCCTGGACCGGGCCGGGGGTGACCGTGGACTCGGCCCACAGGCCGCGGATCTCCCGTACACGCTGGTCGGTCGTGGAGTAGCGCTTGCCGAGATCGGCTCCGTACAGCCCGTACTCGGGCACGCGATAGCCGGTGCCGAGTCCGAGGTCCAGGCGGCCGTCGCTGATGATGTCCACGATCGCGGCCTGTTCGGCGATCTCGGGGGCCGCGTGCAGCGGTGCAGGGATGACCGCGGTGCCCAGGCGCACCCGGCGGGTGCGGGCGGCGGCCGCTGCGGCCATGGTGAGCGGCTGCGGGAGATATCCGTCCTCGAAGCCGTGGTGTTCGGAGAACCAGACGGAGTCGAGGCCCAGCCGGTCCGCCTCCTCGCACATCTCCAGAGCGAACCCGTACACCCGGGACCAACTCTGCCGCCACGGCGGAGGATTGCGCATGTCGAAGTAGATGCCGACCTTCACGAGGGGCCACCTCCAGTTGTGTTGTCCGCCAGCCGGATCGTCGCGCGAGAGACGGCGACCCCTTGCCCGGGCGGCAGCAGCCGCACCGGACGCAGCTCCAACGACTCGATCTCGGGGAGGTCCTCGACCATCGCCGAGAGCCGCAGGACTGTCTCCTCCAGTGCCGCCAGATCCACACCTGGGCCGCCTATCCGGCCGTCCAGCAGCGGGGCCGCCCGCAGCGAGCGGACCATCTCCCGGGCGTCGCGGTCGCTCAGAGGGGTGACGCGGTATGCGACATCCGCCATGAGGTCGGCGTAGTCCCCGGTGAGGCCGAACGCGACCACCGGGCCGAAGACCGGGTCGGCGCTGACGGAGAGGAACGCGTCCGGGCCGCCGGAGCCCGGCTCGGTATCCCCCATGGCGATTCCGTACGAGTCCAGCAACTCGGCCGCGATCTGCGTGGGGACGGGTCCGGGAGCGCACCCGGCGACCAGCGACCGGGCCCGCTCGACGTCGACCCCCGCGAGATCCGGTACGACACCCGCCGGGGTGCTCCGCCATGCCTGGTAGGCCGCCGCGTGTCCGAGCGAGGCCGCCGCCGACTCCGGGAACGCATACGTCGGTACGACCAGTTCGCCCCGGTGCAGAAGATCGGCGACGCCCGCGCCGCCCAGGAAGCTGGCCACGACCGGCTTCGAGGGTGCGGCTGCGGCCGCGTCGAGGATCGCCGACGCCACCTCGTCGGGCTTGTCGGCCAGCGGGGGCATGAAGAGGACGATGGCGGCGTCGATGTCGTCGTCGGCCAGTACCGCGTCCAGCGCCTGCCGGTAGTGCGCGGCGGTGGCCGTGGGGGTGAGGTCGATCGGGTTGGCGACGTCCGCCCGGGGCGTGAGCGCCGAACGGAGCCTCTGCCGGGTATGTTCACCAAGTGCCGGTACGCACAGGCCGCTTGCCGCGCATGCTCCCACGGTCAGGGCAGCGGGCCCGCCCGCGTTGGTGATCACTGCGACCCGGTTGCCGGGCGGGGGAGGCTGGTGGGCGAGCAGCAACGCGACGTCGAACAGCTCCTGGAGGCTGCGCGTACGGATCACACCGGACTGGGCGAAGAGCGAACTGACCGCCGCGTCCCCGTGTCCGGGGTGCCTGCCGTCTCCCGGGTGGACCGCGATGATCGGCTTGCGCGGCGCGACGCGGCGGGCGATGCGTGCGAACCGGCGCGGATTGCCGAAGTGCTCGACGTGCAGCAGGACCACCGAGGTCTCGGGGTCCTCCTCCCACCACTGGAGCAGATCGTTGGTCGACACGTCCACGGCGTGGCCCACCGACACGAAGCCGGAGAAGCCGAGACGGAGCCGCCGGGCGAAGTCGAGCACCGCGAGGCCCAGCGGCCCGGACTGGCTGGACATCGCCACCCGGCCGGGCGTCGGCAGGGCGGGCGAGAAGGTCGCGGCGAGCCGCGCCGTGGGCGTCGTGTTGACCACGCCCATGCAGTTCGGGCCCACCAGCCGCATCCCGGAGGCACGGGCGAAGCGAGCCAGCTCAAGCTCGGTCTCCCGCCCGGCCGCACCGGTCTCGCCGAAGCCGGTGGAGACGACGACCACCGCCTTGACGCCGGCCTCCGCACACTCCCGTACGACGTCGGGTACGGCCTCGGCCCGCACCGCCACCAGCGCCAGGTCCGGTGGCTCGGGGAGATCCCGGACGCTTGCGTACGCCTGCGCTCCGGCGATCTGCTCGGCCCCCGGATTGACCGGGTACACACTGCCGCGGAAACCACCGCGCAGCAGGTTGGCCACGATCTCGTGACCGATCGTCAGCGGGCTCCGGTTGGCGCCGATCACCGCGACCGACCGCGGTTCGAGCAGCGGTCGCAGGGAGCGCCGTACGGCCGTGTGCTCGCGCCGCTCGGCCCGGGCCAGGGCCTGGGCCTGCGGGTCGATGGCGATCTCGAAGTGGACTATCTGGCCCGGCGGCCCGGTCTCGACCCGGTAGCCGGAGCTGAGGAACACGTTGATCATGCGGGTGTTGTCCGCGAGGACGTCGGCCTCGAGGACCCGGATGCCCCGGTCGCGGGCGGCAGCGGCGATGTGCTCCAGGAGCAGCCTGCCGAACCCCTCGCTCTGGTGGTCGTCCCGGATGGTGAACGTGACCTCGGCGTGGTCGGGTTCCTCGGGGTTGCGGACGTAGCGCACCAGGCCCGCGATCTCGTCGCCTGCCAGGGCGACGAGCGCCAGCTCGTTGAGGTAGTCCACGTGCGCGCCGCGCCGGATCACGTCGTCGCGGACGCGTACGACCGGACCGAGCGAGCGGTAGGCCAGTGTCGCCCGCGACAAGCCGCCGACGAAGGCGACCAGGCGGTCGGCGTCCTCCGGCCGGATGGGCCGGACGAAGGTCGACCGCCCGGTCCTGACGAGTCCGGGCTGTTCGAGGTCCTCGGGATACGGGGGAGTGGTCACGGGTTCGTGCGGCGCCCCGGCGTCGTCGACGCCGCTCAGACGGCCGCCTCCTGGGGAGTCTGCTCCGGCAGGCGGAAGAGCTCGTTGAAGGTGCCGCGCGTGACGCGCTCGCGGATGTCGTCGGACACGCCGTCGAACAGGTCGTGGAGCGTGGACTGCGTGTGGCCGTACGTGCCCTCCAGATGGGGGTAGTCGTCGCCCCACATCACGTTGCGGTAGCCCGTCGCCTCGACGATCTCCACGGAGCTCTTGTCGTGTTGGAACGAGGCGTACACCTGCTGCCTGATGATCTCGCTGGGCAGCCGGCTCAGCTTCGGCCGGACGAACATGCCGTGCTGGCGGTAGGCCTCGTCCATCCGGTCGCCGATGGCCGGCACCCAGCCCGCGCCGCCCTCGGCGATGAGGATGCGCAGGTCGGGGTGGCGGTCCAGGGCACCGCCCGCGACCATGTGGGACACGACGCGCATGCCCGGATAGGTCGTCTCCATGTAGTTGACGACCGCGCCGCCGGGCCCCCGGAAGACGACGTTCTCGCCGCCCGTGCCGATGTGGAAGCCGAGCACCAGACCGGCCCGCTCGGCCGCGGTCCACAGCGGCTCCCAGCGGTCGAGCGCGTACTCCTCGCCCGGCCGGGTGGCGCACGGCAGGAAGACCGACTGGAAGCCCATCTCCGCCACGCGCTCGACCTCGGCGACCGCGTCCTCGATGTTCGCCGTCGAGACGCAGGCGGGGGTGATGACGCGCTTGTTCTTGCCGAGGATCTCGCTGTGCGCCCAGTCGTTCCAGGCCCGTACGGTCTCTCGGGCGAGCTCCCGTTCGGTGATCGACACCAGCCAGAACCCCATGGAGGGGAAGGCCAGTTGGCCCCAGACACCCTCCTGGTCCAGGTCCTTCAGCCGCACATCGAGGTCCCGGGCGCCCGGCGGTCGCATGGCGTCCATGAAGTCGTTGAGCTGGCGGTCGATGCGCTCGCCGTCGATGTAGAGCACCTCGTACTTGTCGCCGCGCTCACTGCGCGGCGCCCGGTCGGCGAGGCGGGGCGGCAGGGCCTCGGTCCAGAGGTCGTCCGGTTCCAGTACGTGGGAGTCCCCCGAGTTGACCCAGATCTTCGTCATGGCGCTCCTTCGGACGAATGGACGCAATCAGTTAGCGATTTTAAGTGTATCGGCGACCTTGTGGAAGGCCAGGAGGGCGGAGATCGGCTGCGGAGGACGGAGATCAGCCGCGGCGCCGCTCGATCTCCTCCACCAGTTGCGGGAGCACCTTGAAGAGATCGCCCACGACGCCGTAGTCGGCGAGGTCGAAGATGGGTGCGTCCTCGTCCTTGTTGACCGCGACGATGGTCTTGGAGGTCTGCATGCCCGCGCGATGCTGGATCGCGCCGGAGATGCCGGCGGCGAGGTAGAGCTGCGGGGAGACCTGGGTGCCTGTCTGGCCGACCTGGTGGCTGTGCGGGTACCAGCCCGCGTCCACGGCGGCGCGGGAGGCCCCGACGGCCGCGCCCAGTGCGTCGGCGACGCGCTCGATGACGGCGAAGTTCTCGGCGCCGTTCACGCCGCGGCCGCCGGAGACCACGATGTCGGCCTCGGTCAGCTCGGGACGGTCGCCGCGCTCCCGTGGCGACCGGGAAAGGACCTTGACGGCGCCGGAGGCCGGGCCGAAGGTGACGTCCCACTTCTCGACGGTGGGTGTGACGGGGGCGGGTTCGGGGGCGGTGGCGTTGCGCTTGACCGTGATGACCGGTACGCCCTGGGTGACATGTGCCGTCACCTGGTAGGTCGCCGCGAACACGGACTGCTCGGTGACCGGACCGCCCTCGCCGGCGGTGACGTCGACGGCGTCGGTGATCAGCCCCGAGTCCAGGCGGAGCGCGACCCGTGCGGCGGTCTCCTTGCCGTCCGGCCCGGAGGGCAGGAGTATCGCCGCCGGGGTGGTGCTTTCGGCGATCTGGGTGAGCGCGTCGACGGCTGGAGTGACGAGGAAGTCCTCGACCTCGGGGGCGTCGACGACGTACACCTTGTGCGCGCCGTACCGGCCGAGGAGCTCGGTTGCGGTGTCCGCTCCCTGCCCCAGGAAGACGGCCGACGGCTCGCCCAGACGCCGCGCCAGGGTGAGCAGTTCGAGGGTCGGTTTGCGCACGGCGCCGTCGGTGTGGTCGACGAGTACGAGGATCTCGGCCACGGTGATGCACTCCTCCTGCTGGGGACGGGTTGGTGGCGGGTTGGTGGCGGGCCGGGTCAGATGAACTTCTTGGCGGTGAGGAACGCGGCCAGTCCGACGCCGCCCGCACCGTCGTCGGTGACGAGCTCTCCCTTGGTGCGTGGCGGGCGCTTGGCCGCGGTGTCCACCGCCGACCGCGCGCCGGTCCGCCCGACCTGCTCGGGAGCGATACCGAGGTCCGCGAGGTCGAGGGTCTCCAGCGGCTTCTTCTTCGCGGCCATGATCCCCTTGAAGGACGGGTAACGGGCGTCGCCGGAACGGTCGGTCACCGACACGACGGCCGGAAGGGTGCCCTGCACCCGCACTGTCGCTGAATCGCCCTCTCGGCGGCCGGTCACCGTGCCGTCCTCGAGCGCCAGCTCGTCGAGGTGGGTGATGGCCGGGACGCCGAGCCGTTCGGCCAGCAGCGCCGGTACGACTCCCATCGTGCCGTCCGTCGAAGCCATCCCGCAGACGACCAGATCGAAGCCGTGCCGCTCGATCGCCCTGGCCAGGACGAGTGAGGTACCGAACGCGTCGCTGCCCTCGATGTCCTCGTCGCTCACGTGGACCGCCGAGTCGCCTCCCATGGCCAGCGCCTTGCGCAGCGCGTCCTTGGCGTCGTCGGGGCCGATGGTGAGGTAGCTGATCTCGGCGTCGACGCCCGACTCGGCGACCCGCAGGGCCTGCTCGACCGCGTACTCGTCGAGTTCGGACAGCAGTGAGTCGACCGATTCGCGGTCCGTGACGCCGTCCTCGGTGAAGGTGCGGTCCGCCGTGGCGTCGGGCACGTGCTTCACGCAGACAACGATCTTCACAGCGCTCTCCCGTGGGTCGAATGAGTGTTAATAGTTAACTATATGAATCGAGGGAGCGCGAGTCCCTGCCGTAAATCCGTCGAATTGGTTGACTGATTGAGCTGTTAGCTGGAAGATCTGGTCAGCTTAGGCCGCAAGGAGGCGCCATGGTCGGTGACAGGGACACCGGTGACAGGTACTTCGAGCCACAGGTGGAGACCATGCCCCGCGAACAGCTGCGGGCGCAGCAGGAGGAACGGGTCCTCGAACTCGTCGAGTACGCCTATGCCAACTCCGCCTTCTACCGCGAGCTCTGGGACGAGCACGGGGTGCACCCGCGCGACATCCGCTCCCTTGAGGACTTCCGGGCGCGCGTCCCCTTCATCACCAAGGACATGGTGCGCGCCTACCGGGCCCGCACCGGCGACCCCTTCGGCGGTCTGCTCTGCGTCCCGACCGAAGAGCTGACCTCGGTCTCCTCCAGTTCGGGCACCACCGGCGACCCGGAGTTCTTCGCCGAGATCTGGGCGGACGCGCCGCCCCTGGTCACCGCACAGGTGCGTGATCTGTGGGAGCTCGGCCTCAGGCCGGGGGACCGGGTGCTGAGCCCGCCCGGCACCTTCCGCAACCTCATGGACCCCGGCTATCAGGCGCTGGGCGCGGTGGTCATCGAGGTGGACACCTGGATCGGGAAGATGCACGAGGTCGTCGAGGCCCTCCGCACCTACCGACCGGCCTACCTGCAGATGATGTATCCGCAGATGGTCGAGCTGGAGCACCTGGCCGAGAAGGTGGATCTGAGGGAGGCGTTCTCCTCGCTCAAGGGCGCCTCGTGCGCCGGGCAGCCCCTCAGCCGGAAGATGCGCGAGCGGATCCGCGACGACTGGGGCATCGACGTCTACGAGTACACCAGCGCGGCCGACACCGGCACCGCCTGGGAGTGCCGGGAGCACGACGGCTTCCACCTCTGGGAGGACACCGTCTTCGCGGAGTGCATCGAGATCGAGGAGCACGGATGGCGCGACGTCCCCGAGAGTGACCTCGGTGAACTGGTCGCCACCGACCTGGACAACCGGGCCGCACCGCTGATCCGCTACCGCAGCGAGGACCTCGTCCGTCTCTCGCGCGGCCGCTGCGGCTGCGGGCGCACCCACGCCCGTATGTGGGTGGCCGGACGGCGCGGCGACGAGACGCTGGTCCAGGGGCGCTCCGTGGTCCTGCGGGACATCTGGCAGGCGGTGGAGGACCAGCCGGAGACCGTCGCGGGCGTGTTCCAGATCGTCCGGGAGCGGCGCGAGGTCGACGAACTGCGGCTGCGTGTCGGCTACGACCCCGAGCTCACCGGCGATGTCGACGCCCTGGCAGGGCGGTTGAGTGAGGCCGTGCTCGAGCGGACCGGGGTCAAGCCGGTGCTCGACATGCGGACCGAGGAGGACCTGTTGAAGACCATGACCAGCGTCGCCAAGTTCCCCCGGGTGGTGAAGAGCTGATGGCACGCGCCGACACCCTCGCCCGGGCCAGGGAACTGGACCGGCCCGAACTCGCCTACCTCGTGCGCTTCCCCGCCGCCGACGGCATGAAGGACATGGAGCTCACGTGGGCGGAACTCGCCCGCGACACGGAATGGGTCACCGAACGGCTGCGCGGGCACGGCCTGGCCGCCGGGCAGCGGGCGCTGCTGACCACCTCCGGATTCGAGGGGTTCTGGGGCCATACGGTGATCGGCGCCCTGCGTGCGCTGCGGGTGCCGTACGGCATCGCCGAGGCGATGGGCTGGGACCACCGCCGCACCGCGGTCTTCCACCGCGAACTGGATCCGGACGTGGTGATCGGCCTGTCCGCGGAGACCCTGGAGGGACTCGCCGGTTCGGCTGACATCGGCGAGATGTTCCGGTCGACGTCGGTCGTGCTGGCCCGGCCCGCCGCCGTACCGGTGCTCCGCGGGGCAGGCGTTTCCGCTTGCCTCATGTCCGCCGTGGGCCCTGCCCTCGCACTGGAGTGCCCCGAGCGGTGCGGCGCGCACGTCAACGCCGCCGAATGGCGGGTCGGCGAGCGGGACGGAGAGCTGGTCATCGCGGCGGGCGAGGGCCGCCGGTCCCGGCTCGCCGAAACTCCCCTGGGTATTCCGGGCCGGGTGGAAACAGGAAAGTGCGCCTGCGGCAGCGAGGACCCGCGGGTACTGCTCGCCCAGGCCGGCGCAACGTCGTCATCAAGGAGTTGAGGATGTCCCAAGGAGTGGTCGACGGCCGTGTCGTGGTCGTCACCGGCGCCGGCAACGGGATCGGCCGGGCACACGCCCTGGCGTTCGCCGCGCAGGGAGCGAAGGTCGTGGTCAACGACCTGGGCGGCTCGCGCGACGGAGGGGGCGCCTCGGCGGGGCCCGCCCAGGCCGTGGTGGACGAGATCGTCGCGGCCGGTGGCGAGGCGGTGGCCAACACGGACGACATCTCCACCTGGGAGGGCGCCGGCCACCTCGTCCAGCAGGCAGTGGACACCTACGGCGGCCTTGACGTGCTGGTCAACAACGCGGGCATCCTCCGGGACCGGATGATCGTGTCGATGACCGAGACGGACTGGGACAGTGTGCTCGCCGTCCACCTCAAGGGCAGCTTCGCCACCCTGCACCACGCGGCCGCGTACTGGCGTGAGCGCGCCAAGAACGGTCACGACAACGACGCCCGGGTGATCAACACGACCTCCCCGTCCGGCATCTTCGGCAACCCCGGACAGTCGAACTACGGCTCGGCCAAGGCAGGAATCGCGAGCCTCACCATCATCGCCGCAGCCGAACTCGCTCGCTACGGCGTGACGGTGAACGCCATCGCGCCGACCGCGCTCACCCGGCTGACCGAGGACATCGAGATGATGAAGCGGGCCGCCGAGAGCCAGGACCTGACCCCGGAGGCCATCTCGCCGCTCGTGGTGTGGCTGGGCTCGGCCGCCTCGCGCGAGGTCACCGGCCGGGTGTTCGGCGTCGTCGGCAACCGGATCACGGTACTGGAGGGCTGGGTCAACGGCCCCGGCGCGTCCACGGAGTCCCGGTGGACGCCCGAGGAACTGTCCTCCGTCGTTCCGAACCTGGTCGCCAAGGCGGCTCCGAACGCCGACGCCCTGGGCAACCGGAACGGGGCGTGAGATGACGACGACGCAACGGCCGGTCGCCGAGGGCTTGTTCACCTGGCCGTCCTCCGCATCCGCAGCGCCCCGGCTCATCGGTTCCGAGTGCACGGCGTGCGGTGAGGTGAGCTTCCCCGCGGCTACGCACTGTCTGCGGTGCGGCGGCGAGGAGTCGAAGGAGCGGCTGCTGTCGGACCGCGGGACGCTGTGGACGTACACGACCCAGAACTTCCGCCCGCCGTCCCCGCCGTACGACGGCCCCGAGGCCTTCGAACCGTACGCGGTCGGATACGTCGAGCTCCCCGGTGAGCTGTTGGTCGAGGGCCGCCTCACCGAAGCAGAGCCGGAGAAGCTGAGGATCGGGCAGGACATGCGGCTGACGCTCGTGCCCTACACCGTGGGGGCCGACGGCACCGAGGTCATGACGTTCGCGTTCGCCCCGGTCGAAGAGTTCGCCCCGGCTGAGGAGGAGGAACAGTGACCGACGCCGTCATCATCGGGGTGGGGCTCCACCCCTTCGGCCGGTTTCCCGGGAAGCCGGCGCTCGACATGGGCGCGGACGCGGTACGGCTGGCGCTCGCCGACGCGGGCGTGACCTGGCCGCAGATCCAGGGCGGCTACATCGGCAGCTACGAGGTGGCCAACCCGGACGCGATCGTCGGGCGCCTCGGCCTCACCGGAGTGCCGCTGCGCGGGGTGTTCAACGGCTGCGCCACGGCCGGTACCGCGGTGGCGTTGGCCGCCCGGGCCATCGAGACCGGCGAGCACGACCTGACCATCGCCATCGGCCTGGACAAGCACCCGCGCGGTGCGTTCGCCGCCGATCCGTCCGTGGCGGGCATCCCCTCCTGGTACGGGCAGACCGGGATGTTCCTCACCACCCACTTCTTCGGCATGAAGATCAACCGCTATATGCACGACCACGGCATCTCCCACGAGACGCTCGCGCGCGTGGCCTCGAAGAACTTCCGCAACGCCGCCGGCAACGACAAGGCCTGGCGCCGCACCCCGCTGTCGGCCGACGAGGTCCTCGCCTCGCCCGTCCTCAACTACCCGCTGCGCCAGTACATGTACTGCGGCCCGAACGAGGGCGCCGCGGCCATCGTGCTGTGCCGCGCCGACCAGGCCCACAAGTACACCTCCACACCGGTACGGGTCCGGGCCACCGCCCTGCGCAGCCGCAGGCTCGGCGCCTTCGAGGTGCAGAGCCCGTCGTTCCCGGTCGGTGAGGTCGTGGAGAGTCCGACGGTGGATGCCTCCCGGGCGGCGTACGAACTGGCGGGCATCGGCCCGGAGGACGTCGACGTCGCCCAGCTCCAGGACACCGACGCCGGCTCGGAGATCATCCACATGGCCGAGAACGGCCTCTGCAAGGACGGCGAGCAGGAGCGCCTCATCGCCGAGGGCGCCACCGAGATCGGCGGCAGGCTCCCGGTCAACACGGACGGCGGTCTGCTCGGCAACGGCGAGCCCATCGGTGCGTCCGGACTGCGCCAGATCCACGAGATCGTGCTCCAACTGCGGGGTACCGCGGGGGACCGGCAGATTCCAGGCACGCCCCGCGTCGGCTACACCCACCTGTACGGCGCGCCCGGCGCGTCGGCGGTGACGATCCTCTCGACCTGAGAGCACAGGGAACCGTTATGGACCAGGACATGCAGGACTTCGCGGCCGAGGTGCGCCGTTTCCTCGACGCGCACGCGGCGAAGGCCCCCGACCGCACCGCCTTCACCTGGGGCGAGGGCGACGACACGATGGCGTACTTCAGCAGCCTCCCGCCCGAGGAGGAGCGGGAGCACGTGCTGCGGGCGCGGGAGTGGCAGAGGATCCGCTACGAGAACGGCTTCGGCTGGATCACCGGACCGACCGAGTACGGCGGCCGCGGCCTCACCCCCGTCCACGACCTGCTCTACGACGCCATCGAGTCCGAGTACGACGTCGCCGACACCGGCGTGCTCAGTGTGGTCGGGCTGGGCATGATCGGCCCGACGATCCTGGCCCACGCACAACCGCACATCAAGGAACGGTGGCTGCCCGCGATGTACCGCGGGGACGCCATCGCCTGCCAGCTGTTCAGCGAGCCCGGCGCCGGATCCGACCTGGCGAGCGTGGCGACCCGCGCGGTACGGGACGGTGACCACTGGGTGCTCAACGGGCAGAAGGTGTGGACGTCGGTCGCCCAGCACAGCGAGATCGGCCTGGCGCTGACCCGCACCAACCCCGACGCGCCCAAGCACCGCGGCATCACGGCCTTCCTGGTCCCCATGGACGCCCCTGGCGTCGAGGTCCGGCCGCTGCGCCAGATGACCGGCGGGGCCGACTTCAACGAGGTCTTCCTCACCGACGTCCGCGTCCCCGACGACCACCGCCTCGGCGAGGTGGACGGCGGCTGGACGGTCGCCCTGACCACCTTGATGAACGAGCGCAACACGGTCGGCACCGAGGGCGCGGGCCCGGTGGCCGCCGCCCTGTCCCCGGACCACCTCTCGGCGCTCATGCGCGCCACCTGGACCTGGGACGACCGCGCCCTGCGCGGACGCCTCGCCGAACTCCTCGTGGACGCCATGGCCACCGGCTACCTCAACGCCCGTGCCCAGCGCACCCTGCGGGCGGGGATCGCCCCCGGCCCCGAGAGGTCCGTCGCCAAGCTGATGTACGGTCAGAATCTCACCCGCGCCGCGCACTTCGTGTCCGAGTGCCTCGGACCCCGGATCATCGCCGACACCGGCCAGTGGGGCACGTACGCCTGGTCCGAACTCCTTCTGGCCACCCCGGCGTTGCGGATCCTCGGCGGCACCGAGGAGATCATGAAGAACATCCTCGCGGAACGTGTCCTCGGCCTGCCGAAGGAGGCACGCGCATGAGCGCCGACGAAACCGAGCTGAGGGAACTTCGGGCGTCCGTACGGGAGTTCCTGGAGGCCAAGTCACCCGAGGAGGCCGTGCGGAAGCTCATGGAGAGCGAGCCGCCCTTCGACCCGGCGGTGTGGGCCCAGGCGGCCGACCAACTGCGCCTGCCGGGCCTCGTGATCCCGGAGGAGTACGGCGGTGACGGTTTCGGCCTCGTCGAACTCGGCGTCGTCATGGAGGAGATGGGCCGCGCCCTGCTGTGCGCGCCCTTCTTCGCCACCGTCGTCCTGGCTGCCCAAGCCCTGCTGGCCTCGGGTGACAGCCAGGCCTGCGCGCGCCACCTCCCCGGCATCGCGGCCGGGCGGACCACGGCCACCCTCGCCGTCGCCGAGGACGGCGGCTCCTGGGACCCCGCCCTGATCTCCGCACGCGCCGTGCCGGACGGGGACGGCGGCTGGAAGCTGAGCGGCCGCAAGTGCTTCGTCATCGACGGCACGACGGCCGATCTGATCCTCGTCGTCGCCCGCACCGTCGCCGGCCCTTCGCTGTTCGCCGTGGACCGGTCGGCCACCGGGGTGGCGGCCGAGGCGATGGAGACCCTCGACACCACCCGGGCGATGGCCCGGCTGACGTTCGACGCCGTGCCCGCGATGCCCGTCGGCGCGGACGGGTCGGGCGGGCGCATCATGGCCAGGGTCCTGGACATCGCCTCGGTGGGGCTGGCCGCCGAGCAGGCGGGCGGGGCGCGCAAGTGCCTGGAGATGAGCGCGGACTACGCCCGCACCCGGCATCAGTTCGGCCGGCCGATCGGCTCCTTCCAGGCCGTCAAGCACAAGTGCGCCGACATGCTCGTCCAGGTGGAACTGGCCGAGGCGTCCTCCCGGGAGGCGGCGCTGCTGGCCGCCGAGGACGCGCCGGACTTCCCGGTCGCCGCCGCCGTGGCACACGCGTGCTGCTCACGGGCGTACATGTTCAACGCAATGGAGAACATCCAGGTCCACGGCGGCATCGGCTTCACCTGGGAGCATCCGGCCCATCTGTACTTCCGGCGGGCCAAGTCCTCGCAGCTGCTGTTCGGGGGGCCGGCGATCTACCATGAGCGGCTGCTGGACCGGCTCGGCGTCTGAACGAGCGCGTCATGCTCGCGTACGGCGATCCGGGCCAGCTTCGTGAGCATCATGCCGTTGCGGATCGCGACGACGTAGTCCACGGGGAGCCCGTGCATCCGGGTGCCGGGGCCCCGGAGGGGATGCCAGTCGAGGACGAAGAGCGTGTGCTCGCCCCAGGGGATCAGGTTCATGGCGATGCGGGCCGCCCCGAAGGGGTCCGCCTTGGCCTCCAGTTCCAGTCGGCGTTGCGGCTCGCAGATGCGGACGACGCAGGTGTCGTCGAGGGCGAGGGGGCCGGCGCCGACCCGGACCTGGAGGCGGGCGCCCACGTCCGGCCAGTGCGGGTCGGCGGCGAGAACCTGCTGGGTTCCGGTCACCCACTCCCCATAGCGGTGACCGTCGGCCAGCAGGCTCCAGACCTCGGACGGCGAGCTCAGGATCAGACGACGGTTGCGGGCCACGCCGATCACGCACCTTGGGCAGGACGGGGACAGGGGAGGCGCCGCCGACGACCACGGCGTGCTTTTCGACCCTAGCCGCGGGGTACAGGCCGAGCACCTGTAGCGGTGGGCGGGCGGTCCGATCAGGTGACGGCGCCCGCCCGCCCCGTTTCACCCGCGCGCGGCCTCGCCCAGCAGTGCCTTGGCGATGATGACCTGCTGGATCTGGCTGGTGCCCTCGTAGATGCGGAACAGCCGGGCGTCGCGGTAGAAGCGCTCGACGGCGACCCCGCGCATATAGCCCGCGCCGCCGTGGACCTGGACCGCGCGGTCTGCGACCCGCCACACCATCTCGCTGGCGAAGTACTTCGTGCAGGACGGGCCGATCTTCGTGTCCTCGCCCGAGTCGAAGCGCCGGGCGGCCTCCAGAACCGTGGCGCGGCCTGCGTAGTAGTCCGTCATCGAGTCGGCGATCAGGCCCTGGACCAGTTGGAAGGAGCCGATGGGTTTGCCGGACTGCTTGCGGGTGCGGGCGTACTCGACCGATTCGTCGACCAGGCGCTCGGCCATGCCCACACAGAGGGCCGAGATGTGCACCCGGCCGTGCGCGATGCAGCCCATCGCGGTGTTGAAGCCGCGGTTCAGGCCGTTCTCGCCGCCGACGAGGGCTGAGGCCGGTACGCGTACGTCGTCGAAGTACACGTCCGCGGTCCAGGCGCCGAACTGGCCCATCTTGTGGTCCTTGGGAGCCACGGTGAGGCCCGGAGTGCCGGCCGGGACGAGGAAGGTGGAGATGCCGCGGGTGCGTGGGGCGTCGGGGTCGGTGCGGGCGAAGACCATGAAGACGTCGGCGAGCGGGGCGTTGGTGATGTAGCGCTTGGCGCCGTTGATCACCCACTCGTCGCCTTCCAGGTGAGCGCGTGTCGTCAGTGTCGACGGGTCGGAGCCGGCCTCGGGTTCGGTGAGCGCGAACGACGCCAGCACGTCACCCGAGGCGATCCTCGGCAGCCACTCGGCCTTCTGCTCCTCGGTGCCGCCGACCATCAGGACGTGTCCGGCGATGCCGTTGTTGGTGCCGAACATCGAACGCAGCGACGGGGTCGTGTAGCCGAGCTCGAACATGAGCTGGGCCTCTTCGTACATCGAGAGTCCAAGACCGCCGTACTCCTCCGGCAGAGCGAAGCCGAACAGCCCCATTTTCCTGGCCGCCTCGCGGATGTCCGCGGGCATCTCGTCCTTTTCGTCGATCTCCGCCTCGAGCGGCACGACACGCTCCCGGACGAAGCGCCGGACCTCGGACAGCACCGCGCTGAAGTCAGCCGCGTCCATGTCGACTCCCTTGTTGACCTTGGTGGCCTTATCGATCTGTTTCTGTCTCGTCCGGCTTCTGATCCGGCTTCTGTTCGGGCCGGTAGCACGCCGCCAGCAGCGCCGCCGCGCTCGCCGTCCCGATGCCCGCCGCCAGCAGTGCCGCCCCCGCGCCGGCGCGCTGCCGTCGCAGCAGCCCGTCGAGCGAGTACCTGCCGTTGCCCAGCGCCGCCAGTGCGACGGCCGCGCCGCCCACGACGCCGACGTACTCCCAGCCGCCCTTGAAGACGAAGAAGCCCTTGCCCCGGTGGTCGGTGCGGGCCGCCACGGTCATCAGGCCGACGGTCGCCGCCGCCGGGAGAGGGTTGGCTGCCCCCAGAGCGATGCCCACCCCCGCCGCCATCTCGGTCCCGGCCGCCATACGGGCGTGCACCTCGGCGGGCTTCAGACCGAGCGCCTCGAACCAGCCCGTCGTGCCTTTCAGCCCGCCCGGCCCGGCGACCTTGTTCCAGCCGTGGGCGAAGAGCATCGGGCCGAGCGTCGCGCGCAGGGCGAGAGCGGCGATGTCGTGGCCCTTCACTGGCCCACTCCTGTTGCCCGCCCGGCGGGAGCGACGCCGTACAACTGCGGTACGGCCTCGACGAGTTCCTCGTAGGTGAGGGCCTTGCCTGACTCGCTGGGGTGGACGCCGGTGACGGTCCAGCCCTGCAGCCGGTTCAGGCGGTTGCCCTCGATGCGCAGGACCTGGCCGGTCAGCCACGCCGCGGCATCGGAGGCCAGGTAGACGACCACACCGGAGGCGTTGGCGGGATCGCGCGGGTCGAAGTCGCCGTCGGCCTGCAGGGACGCGCCGACGGACAGGCCCTCCGTCATCCGCGTGGCCGCGATCGGCGAGATGGCGTTCGCGGTGACGCCGTATCGGCGCATCTCAAGGGCGGTGAGGACCGTGAGTCCGGCGATCCCGGCCTTCGCGGCGCCGTAGTTGGACTGGCCCTGGTTGCCGAACAGCCCGGTTCCGGACGTCGTGTTGATCACGCGGCCGGTGACGCGCTCACCCCGCTTCGACGCCTCGCGCCAGTACGCGCACGCGTGCCGGGTCAGAGCGAATGTGCCCTTCAGATGTACGGCGATCACGGCGTCGAACTCGGCCTCGCTCATCGAGAACAGCATGCGGTCGCGCACGATGCCGGCGTTGTTCACCACGATGTCCAGGCGGCCGAACTCCGCGACCGTGTCGGCCACCATCGCCTCCGTGGCGGCCCAGTCGGTGACCGACGAGTGGCTGGCCACCGCCCGGCCGCCGAGCTTGGTGATCTCGGTGACGACGTCGTCGGCGGGGGAGTCGCCCGTCCGCTCGCCGTGCACGCCCGAGCCGAGATCGTTCACCACCACGGTCGCGCCGGCCTCGGCGAGCGCCAGGCAATGTGCCCGGCCCAGCCCTCTTCCGCCGCCGGTCACGATGGCGACCTTGTCGTCGAGGATGCCCACGCCCTACCTCCCTGTTCGACCCAGCTCGTTGAGTACTTCGTCCGTGTGTTCGCCCAGCGTCGGGGCGCCGGAGCGCGGCTTGTCGTCCACGCCCCAGAAGCTGACCGGGGTGGCCACGGTCCGCAGCGGCGGCGCATCGCCCATGCCGGGCTGCTCGACGAAGGCCCCCACCGCCTCCGCCTGCGGATCGGCCGACACCTCCGCCAGGGTCTGCACGGGCGCCCACCACACGCCCTCGGCGTCGAACCGCTCCGCCCACTCGGCCAGGGGCCGCTTCGCGAACTCCTCGTCGAAGGCAGCGATCAGCTCGCGTACGTGGCCACGCCGGGCTTTGCCGGTGGCGAACCGCGCGTCCTCCGCCAGGTCCTCGCGGCCGAGCGCCTTGAGGACGCCGGGCCAGTGGCGGTTGCCCTCCAGGCCGACCAGCCAGAACCAGCGGTCGTCGGCGGCCCGGTAGCAGTTGTAGAGCGGGGACTCGTGCTCCGTGCGCGGGCGGGTACGGCCGCGTTTGCCGAAGAAGTTCTGCAGGGCGAGGTCGTTTCCGTTGGCGTACGTCCCGGAACGCAGCAGGGACACGTCGACCACGCCGCCTTCGCCGGTGCGTTCCCGGCGCAGCAGCGCGGCCAGCACGCCCGCCACCAGGTTGGACGCGGCCGTACGGTCGCCCAGGCCGGGGCGGATGCCCGGCGGCGGCTCACCCGCCGGGTTGAGCATGGCGGCGATGCCGGGGCGGGCCCAGAAGGCGGAGACGTCGTACCCGGCCCGGTCGCGCTCGGCCCCCCTCCAGCCGTACCCCGTCAACGTGCCGATGACCAGGCGGGGATGCCGGGTCCGTATTGCGTCCGGGGCCAGCCCCAGCCGCTCCAGGGCGCCGGGGCGGAGGTTCGTGACGAACACGTCGGCCCGCTCGAGCAGCCGCTCCAGCACCTCCTTGCCCTCCTCGGACCGAAGGTCGAGGACGATTCCGCGCTTGCCGCGGTTGTCGGTCTCGAACGGTGGTTCGCTGTCGATGTCCTGGCCGACGTGCCGGAGCGTGTACCGGTTGGGGTCGCCGGTCGGCGCCTCGACCTTCACCACGTCCGCGCCCCAGTCGGCGAGCATGGTGGCCGCGGCCGGTGCCGCCACCCACATGCCCAGCTCGACGACGGAATAGCCCTCCAGTGGCCGCACGGCCCACCTCCACGCCGGTTCTGGTTCGGATCTGTCGGGTCTCTCGGGTCTCTCGGGTCTCTCGGGGTGCTCGCTACATGCCGCGGAACTCTCCCGGGCGCCGCTCCCGGAAGGCCTTCAGCCCCTCGGCCCGGTCCTCGGTGGAGAACAGCACCGAGACGGTCTCGCGCTCGTACGCGATCGCCGCCTCCAGGTCCATGCCGAGCCCGTGGTCGATCAGCCGCTTGCCCGCCGCGAGCGCCAGCGGGGCGCCTGCCGTCAGCTTGGCGGCCAGCGCTTCGGCGGCGGCGAGTGCACCGCCGGGCTCGGCCACCTCGTTCACCAGCCCGAGCTGCCACGCCCGCTCCGCGTCGATGGGTTCGCCGGTGAGGATCATCTGCTTGGCGATCGGCGTCGGCAGCAGTCGCGGCAGCCGTTGGGTGCCGCCCGCGCCCGGCAGGACGCCGAGCTTCATCTCGGGCAGGCCGAGCCGGGCGCCGCGCTCCGCCACCCGCAGGTCGCAGGAGAGCGCGAGCTCCAGACCGCCGCCGAAGGCGAACCCGTGGACGGCCGCGACCGAGGGCTTGGGGAAGTCCTCCAGGAGCGCGTACGCCTCGGTCAGACGGCCCACGAAGGCACGGAACTGCCCGGGCGCCGTGAACGACTCGATCTCCCCGAGGTCGGCCCCGGCCGAGAAGGCGCGGCCCTCTCCCGCCAGCACCAGGGCCCGGACGTCGTCGTCACCCCGCACGTCCTCCAGCGCCTGCCTCAGCTGTTCCACCGTGTCCGTGCCGATGGCATTGAGCCGCTCGGGACGGTCCAGGGTGAACACGGCGATACGGTCGCGGACTTCGACGCGCAGCACGCTTCCCACGTCGGACCCCCTCAGACCATCGTGAGGCCGCCGCTGACCGAGAGCGTCTGCCCGGTCATGTAGGCGGCGTCGTCGGACGCGAGGAAGGCCACCACACCGGCGATCTCGCCCGGCTGGGCGACCCGGCGCAGCGGGATCGCCCGCACGGTGGCGTCGTACATCTTCTGGCTGAACTCGGCGACCTGGCCGAGCAGCGCCGTGTCGGTCGGACCCGGGCAGACACTGTTCACTGTGATGCCGTGACGGGCGACCTCGCGGGCCAGCGCCTTGCCGAAGGCGATGACGCCGCCCTTCGTCGCGGAGTACACCACCTCGCCGGACGAGCCGACCCGGCCCGCGTCCGAGGCGATGTGGATGACCCGGCCGCCTCCGCGCTCGATCATCGAGTCGAGCACGGCCCGGGTCATCGTGATGGTGCCGCGCAGATTGACGGCGATGATCCGGTCCCAGGTGTCCTCGGTGCTGTCGACGAACCGGCCGATGACATCGACGGCTGCGTTGTTGACCAGGACGTCCACCGAGCCGAGTTCGGCGGTCACCCGTTCCACGGCGGCGTGTACAGCCGTGCTGTCTGAGATGTCCGCGCCTACACCCGCGGCGCGCACCCCGTACCGTTCCGCAAGCCGCGCCGCGACCTTCCCGGCGGCCTCCGCGTCCACGTCGCAGACGGCGACCGAGGCTCCGGCGGCGGCCAGCGCGTCGGCGATCGCCTCGCCGATGCCCCGGCCCGCTCCGGTGACGAGTGCCACCTTGTCCCGTACGCTCACGCGCCCTCCCTCGCCCAGGTCCCGATACAGCGCTATCGTATAACTACTTCAGCTAAATAAGCGAGATGTACGAGTGGAGCCGAGCATGCGCCGTACGATCTTCACCGAGGAGCACGAGCTGTTCCGGGAGACCGCCCGCACGTACTACCTGCGCGAATGCGCCCCGTATGCCGAGCAGTGGGAGCGTGACGGCCAGGTGAGCCGGGCCGCCTGGGCGGCCGCGGGCAAGGCCGGACTCATCGGCTGGCAGTTCCCGGAGGAGTACGGCGGACAGGGGATCTGGGACTTCCGGTACAACGCCATCATGGCGGAGGAGATGCACGCCACCGGCTCGGTCGGTATCGGACTCGGGCTGCAGAACGACGTCATCCCGCCCTATCTGACGCACCTCACCACCCCGGAGCAGAAGGCCCGCTGGCTCCCCGGAGTGATCAGCGGCGAGACGATCTGCGCGCTCGCACTGTCGGAGCCGGCCGCAGGATCCGACCTCAAGGGCATCCGCACGACCGCCCGCAGAGACGGCGACGAGTGGGTGATCGACGGATCCAAGACCTTCATCACCAACGGCATCCTGGCCGACCTGGTCATCGTCGCCTGCAAGACCGACCCGGACGCCGGGCACAAGGGCATCAGCCTGATCGTCGTCGAGCGCGACGCCGAGGGCTTCGAGCGGGGACGCAAGCTCGACAAGGTCGGGATGAAGGCCCAGGACACCGCCGAACTCTTCTTCCACGAGGTACGCGTCCCCGCCGACAACCTCATCGGGCAGGAGGGGCGCGGCTTCTACCACATGATGGGCAACCTTCCGACCGAGCGGCTCGCCATCGCCGTCGCCTCCCTCGCGTCGGCCCAGAGGGCCTTCGAGCTGGCGCTGGAATACGCCAAGACCCGTACCGCGTTCGGTCAGCCCATCGGCGAGTTCCAGGCCAACAGGTTCGCGCTCGCGGACATCAAGGCCAAGCTTGGTGCCGCCCGCGTCTATCTGGACGGCTGCATCATGGCTCTCTCCCAGGGGGAGCTGACGGCCGAAGAGGCCGCCGCGGCCAAGTACTGGACCTCAGAGACCGGCTGGGAGGCCATCGACCGCTGCATGCAGCTCTTCGGCGGCTACGGCTACGTCAACGAGTACGAGATCGCGCGCATCTGGCGGGACAGCCGGGTCCAGCGGGTGTTCGGCGGAACGTCGGAGATCATGCAGGAGATCATCGGGCGCTCGCTGGGTCTGTGAGCCGGCGTGTCGAGGTCCGCTCAACGCATTGACTACCTTGGGTAAATAGGTTAGCTATTTCCTTGAGGGTGCGCGGACGGCGCCGGACGGTTCGAGGAGGCATCCGTGGTCACGGTCGATGTGAAGCTGCACCAGGACAGGGCCGAGCACGAGCTGCCGCAACCGCGGCTCGTCATCGGCGGCAAGGACGTCACCGACGCCAGCGGCGGAGTCCACGAGCACCGGAACCCGGCGACCGGCCTGGTCCAGGCGCACATCCCGCTCGCGGGCGCCGCCGAGGTGGACCGGGCCGTGGCCGCCGCACGCCGGGCCTTCGACGTGTGGGGCACCATGCGCCCCGCCGAGCGCCGCCGGCTGCTCACCCGTTTCGCCCAGCTGATCTGGGACCACATCCCCGACTTCGCGGCCATCTGCCCGCTCGAGAACGGCGTCTGCATAGGCGGCTGGGCGGAGAACGTCGGGCCGCACGTCGCCGAGTGGACCGAGTACTACGCCGGCTGGGCCGACAAGATCGAGGGCATGGTGGGCGCCGCCTACAGCCCGCACGAGAACGTCGAGTACACCATCGCCGAGCCGTACGGCGTCATCGGGCACATCATCACCTGGAACTCGCCCGCGCTGTCCCTGGCGATGAAGGTCCCGCCGTCCCTCGCCGCAGGCAACACCGTGGTCATCAAACCGGCCGAGTCCACGCCGTTCTCCGCACTGCTCTTCGCCGACCTGGCCCACGAGGCGGGCATACCCGAAGGCGTGATCAACGTCGTCACCGGGCTCGGCGACGCGGGTGCGGCCCTGGTGACCCACCCCGGCGTGGACAAGATCTCGTTCACGGGCGGGCCTGCCACCGCGCGCCGCATCATGGCGGACGCCGCGCTGAGCCTCAAACCGGTCGTGTTCGAGCTGGGCGGGAAGTCCGCCAACCTGCTCTTCGCCGACACCGACCTGGACACCGTCGTGCCGTACTGCGCGGCCTTCGCCATGAGCAACACCGGCCAGGGCTGCGCGCTGCCCACCCGGCTGCTGGTCGAGCGCCCGATCTATGAGGAGGTCGTCGCGCGCGTCGCCGGGGTCGTGGCCCACCTGCCCGTCGGCGACCCGCTCGACCCGGCCACGTACATCGGACCGCTCATCAACGAAGCCGCCCGCGACCGCGTCCAGGGCGCGATCGACAAGGCGGTCGAGGGCGGTGCGGGACGGCTCGTGTACGGCGGTGAACGCATCCACTCCGACGGGTACTTCGTGTCCCCGACCGTCTTCGCGGACGTGGACAACCGCAGCGACCTCGCGCAGCAGGAGATCTTCGGTCCGGTCCTGGCCATCACCCCGTTCGACACGGAGGACGAGGCCGTCGCCCTCGCCAACGACACCGAGTACGGCCTGTCGGCCTACATCCAGTCCCGTGACATCGCGCGCGTCAACCGCCTGGTGCCGCGGCTGAAGGCCGGGACGGTCTACGTCAACCCCGGCCCGAACCCGATCACTTCGCCCGCCACCCCGTTCGGCGGTGTCGGCATCAGCGGGTTCGGCCGGGAGGGCGGTAAGGCCGGTCTGGACGAGTTCATCAACGTCAAGGGCGTGGGCATCAGCCGCGTCTGACGGCACCCCGCCTTCGAAGCCTTTGGAGCCAACAGCATGCATCCCGCCCGCCGCCTGACGTTCGGCGACATCATCCGCGAGCACCGAAGGTCCTACCCCGACGCCATCGCCCTCGTCGACGGCGACGTCCGGCTGACCTGGCCCCAGCTGGACGAGCGCACCAACCGGCTCGCCCACGCCCTCGCTGACGCGGGCGTCGGGCCCGGCGACCGGATCCTGTGGCTGGGGCAGAACTCCTTCCGGATCTGGGAGCTGCTCGGCGCCGCCGGGAAGATCGGCGCCATGGTCTGCCCCGGCTACTGGCGCTGGGCCGCCCCCGAAATGGCCTTCGCCGTCGAGGACTTCGACCCCCGCGTCGTCGTCTGGCAGGACGAGGAGATCGGCGACACGGTCAGCAAGGCGCGGGCCGAGCTGGGCAGCGACCACCGGGCGCTGTGGCTGCGGCACGACGCCGAGGGCCCCGACGCCTACGAGTCCTTCCTGGCCTCCGGCTCGCCCGAGGACCCGGCCTTCGACGTCGACCCCGACTCCGCGCTCCTGGTCATCTACACCGCGGCGATCTCCGGGCGGCAGTCCGGATCGATGCTCTCGCACCGCAACCTCCTCGCGATGGGCGCGAGCGCCGCCTGGATGGGCGACATCGGCCAGGAAGCCGCCTTCCTCGGCGCCGGGCCGATGTTCCATATCGGGAACTACCAGTTCTGGGGCGTCCCGGCCTTCGTCCACGGCGGCAAGAACGTGATCGTCCGCCGCGTGATCGCCGAGGAACTGCTGCCGCTGCTGGCGGCGGAGCAGTGCACCCACGCGTATCTGATGCCCCCGACCATCGCGCAACTCGTCGCGTTGAACCGCGAAGCGGGCCACGACCTCTCCCACCTGCGGGCGAGTGTCGCCGCCCCGCTGTGGCAGGGCACCGTGCCCACGGACACCAGCCGCTTCACCCGCAACGGCGGCGGCGAGGGCCGCGGCTACGGGCAGACCGAGGTCACCGGATTCGCCGTAACCGGCGCCTACGGAGGCGCGGGCGCCGGCAACGCGGGACGCCCCGGCCCCTTCACCGCCGTACGCATCCTGGACAGCACCGGCAAGGAGTGCGCGATCGGCGAAGCCGGCGAGATCTGCGTCCGCGGTGATCTCGTACATCTCGGCTACTGGAACCGGCCAGAGATCAACGAGGAGCGCTTCCGCTTCGGCTGGTGGCACACCACCGACCTCGGACGGCGCGCGCCCGACGGCACGATCAGCTTCCTCGGGACGACGACCCGCATGCTCAAGTCGGCGGCCGAGAACATCTTCCCGGCCGAGGTCGAGAACTGCATCGAGTCGCACCCGGCCGTCAAGGAGGCCGCCGTGATCGGCGTGCCCAACGAGCGCTGGGCCCAGGACGTCAAGGCCGTCGTGGTGCTCCACCAGGACGCGGAGCCTGTCACGGCCGAGGACGTCATCGAGCACTGCCGGGCGCGTATCGCCTCGTACAAGAAGCCGAAGACGGTGGAGTTCGTCGACACACTGCCGCGCACCAAGGACTTCGCCAAGGACTACGAGGCGCTCGACGAGCGCTTCGGCGGCGGTGGCTATCCCGGCGGCGACACGCTGGGCGCGGGACGGTGACGTCGTGAACGGTCGCCAGCCTGTCGTCGTCGGCGTGTACGCCACCGAGCAGGCACTCTCGCTCCCGGACCGCGATGCCATGGACCTCGCCCTCGAAGCGGTGCGCGGCGCGATCGAGGACGCCGGGCTGACTCCGGCGGACGTCGACGGCGCCCAGGTCGACTGGCCAGGCCCCGGCGGCGTACCCGGTGAGGGCAGCTCCTGGGCGCGCATCCTCGGCCGCGACCTGCGCTGGACCAGCGACTCCATGCTCGACAACGCGGGCTCCCGGGGCCTGTTGAAAGCAGCGGCAGCGGTCCGCGCCGGATTCGCCGACACCGTCGTGGTCGGCGGCTGCAAGCTGGTCTCGCGCGGAGCGGGACCCGTCGGCGCCGGTGTGCCACTGGAGTTCGCCGACGTGTGGGGCAGCTATGTCGTCGCCCAGTTCGCGCTCGTGGCGGCCCGGCACATGCACGAGTACGGGACGACCTCCCGCCAGCTCGCGGAGGTCGCCGCCACGATCCGCAACAACGGCACGACCAACCCGGAGGCGATGATGTACGGACGCGGCCCGTACACCGCCGACGACGTGCTCGCATCCCGCATGGTGGCCACGCCATTCCACTTGCTGGACTGCTGCATCGTCGGCGAGGGCGGCGCGGCACTCGTGGTCACCACCGCCGAACGGGCCCGGGACCTGCCGCACCCGCCCGTCGCCGTACTCGGTGGCGGGATGGAGTACCACCAGGCCGCGTACGCCAACCCGGCGCTGTACCGGGAGGTCGGGCAACTCGGCCGGGACGCCGCCACCCGCGCCTACGCCATGGCCGGAGTCGGCCCGCACGACGTGGACGTCTTCTCCCTCTACGACCCCAACTCATTCGAAATCATAAGGCAGTTGGAGATCTTCGGCCTGTGCGGCGAGGGGGAGGGCGGCCCCCTGGCGGCCAGCGGCGCCATCGCCGTGGGCGGCAAGCATCCCGTCAATCCGGACGGCGGCTGTCTTTCGTACGCGTGGAACGGGACGCAGCAGATGACGCTGAAAGTCGTCGAGGCCGTACGGCAGTTGCGCGGCAGTGCGGTGCACCAGGTCGAGGGCGCGGAGCTCGCGGTGGTGGGCAACGCCGGGTCGGGGGCGCAGCACTACGAGATGAGCGTGCTGGGGAGGATGCGATGAGCCGGCCTGTACCCGTCCCCACCTCGCTTTCCGAGCCCTTCTGGGAGGCCGCCCGCGGCGGCGACCTGGTCATCCCTTACTGCCCGTCCTGCGACCTGCGCTTCTTCGTCCCCGAGCCTGCCTGCCCCGGGTGCATGTCCCGGGACTGGCAGTACGTCTCCAGCGCAGGCCGGGGCACCGTCTACTCGGTGACCGTCGTCCACCGCGCACCCGGCCCCGGCTTCGACACGCCCTTCGCGCTCGCCGTGATCGACCTGGACGACGGCGCCACCCTGCTCTCCCACGTCGACCCCGACGACGTCGTCATCGGTATGCGCGTACGCGTGGACTTCCGGCCGTTCACGGACGAGATCACACTGCCGTACTTCGTTCCGGACACGAGACCCGAGCGACTGACAACCGAATGAGGGCGGAGGTGGGCGCGGTGGCGAACACGCCGGTACGGGTCCCCAAGATGGCCGAGCTGGTGGCGGCGCAGCTGCGCCGCAAGATCGTGCGCGGAGAGCTCGTCGAGGGCGATGCGCTGCCCTCCGAGACGGCGCTCATGGAGGAGTTCGAGGTCTCCCGGCCGACGCTGCGCGAGGCGTTCCGGGTGCTGGAGTCGGAGTCGCTGATCAGCGTGCGCAGGGGCGCCCGGGGCGGGGCGCGGGTGCAGGTCCCGGAAGGCACGGTGGCTGCTCGCTACGCGGGAGTGGTGCTGGAATACCGGGGCACGACCCTCAAGGACGTCTACGACGCACGCACGGTGATCGAGGCGCCGTGCGCCGGCCTTCTGGCCGAGCGGCGCACGGACCAGGACCTGGAGCGGTTGCGGGACGCGGTCGCCGAGGCCGAGGGGCTCATGGACGATCCGTCGGCCTTCATCCGCGCCCATATGGAGTTCCACGCCCTCGTCGTCGAACTGGCGGGCAACCAGACGCTGACCGTCCTCAACGGCATGGTCCGGCACATCATCGACCAGGCGAACTGGTCCCATGTCGACCTCGACGCCGGCAGCCCCGAGAACATACGGGCCAACCGCAGGGGCTTCCGCGCCCATGCGGCGCTCGTCGACCTGGTGGCCGCCCGCCGGGCCGAGGCCGCCGAGGACCTGTGGCGCGTCCACCTCCAGGAGGCCGAGGACTACCTGCTGCAGAACAGGTCCATGACGACCGTCCTGGACCTGCTCGGCTGACCGTCGTCAACTGCCCCGCTGGTCCCGTCAGCTGCTCCGCAGCTCCTGCACGATGGGCTCCCACACCTCGGCGTCGATCTCGTACGCGGTGTAGAACGACACGCGGTCGACGAGCGTCCCGTACCGGCGGCTGATCTCGGCCGCCACCCGCTCCGGCTCCGCCACCACCGCGAAGGTGTGCAGTACGTCGTCGTCGACGAGCCGGCCCATCGCCTCCCACTTGTCCTCGCGCGCGGACTTCGACAACGCGTTCAGCTCGTCGCCGAGTTCGCCCCAGCCGTGCAGCTCCAGCACGCCGCGATACGCGGGAGTGCTGCCGTAGAACGCGATCTGACGCCGGGTGCCGTCGACCGCACGGGCCAACTCCTCCTCGGTGCGGCCGGTCGCGGTCAGCAGGAGATGCGAGAGGGAGAAGTCGGCGCGCGTACGGCCCGACGCCGCCAGCCCGGCCTCCACGGTCGGCAGGGTGACCTCCCGCAGATACCGCTCGGTGGTGAAGCCGTGCGCAAGCAGCCCGTCCGCCACCTCGCCCGCCACCTTGGTCATCGCCTCCCCGACGGCGGCGACGTAGACCTTCGGCGCGCCACCGGTGGCGGGCGGCGGAGAGAAGAACGGCGCCATCAGCGTGTGCGTGTAGAAGTCGCCGCGGAAGTCGAGCTTCTCGCCCTCGTTCCAGGCGGCCCAGATGGCGCGCAGCGCGCTCACGTACTCCCGCATACGGGCCGCCGGCCGGCTCCACGGCATGGAGAAGCGCCGCTCGATGTGCGGCTTGATCTGGCTGCCGAGACCGAGCGCGAAGCGCCCGCCGGAGTAGGTCTGCAGGTCGTGCGCGGTGTACGCGAGCTGCATGGGGGAGCGCGCGAAGGCCACCGCGATGGCCGTACCGACCTCGAGGCGGTCGGTGTGCTCGGCCGCGAGCAGGAGCGGCAGGAAGGGGTCGTGCTTGGACTCCGAGGCCCACAGGCCGTCGTAGCCGGCCTTCTCGTGATGCCGGGCCTCCTCGACCACCTCGGTGGTGCCCCACACGTTGAGCTTGCCGTCGACCTTCATGCCGCTCCTCCGACTGTGTCCATGCCCATGCCCATGCCCATGCCGATGTGCTGTGCGAGCCGTTCCCGGTGGTACGCCGGGTCGCCGAACAGCAGTTGTGACGTCTTGGCCCGCTTCAGGTACAGGTGGGCCGGGTGCTCCCAGGTGAAGCCGATGCCCCCGTGCACCTGGATGTTCTCCGCCGCGGCCTGAACGCAGGTGTCGGAGCAGAAGGCCTTGGCCAGGCTGGCCACGGAGAGTAGCTCAGCGTCCTCGTTCTGGGCCGCGAGCAGCGCGTAGTGCGCGGCGGCGCGTGCCGACTCCACCTCGAGGAGGACATCGGCCAGGAGGTGCTTGACGGCCTGGAAGGACCCGATGGCCCGCCCGAACTGGTGCCGTACCTTGGCGTACTCCACCGCCATGTCGAGCGCGCGGGAGGCCACCCCGACCTGCTCGGCGGCCAGCGCCACCGCAGCCCGGTCGAGCACCTCCGACACCAGGTCCCAGCCGTCGCCGTGCGTACGCAGCCGGGTCGCCCGTACGTCCTGGTAGTCGAGGCGTGCCTGCCGCCGGGTGGGGTCCATCGTGGGCAGGGGCTCCCGGATCAGCCCGGACGCGTCGCCGTCCACCCAGAACACTCCGATGCCGTCGCTGGTGCGGGCCACGGTGAGGACGACATCGGCGGTGGCACCGTCGAGTACGAACATCTTGTGCCCGGTCAGCAGCCAGCCCCCGGCAGATTCACGGGCGGTGAGCGCGACCCCCTCGGCGTCCCAGCGGGCCGAGTCCTCGGTCAGGGCCAGCGTCGCGACGACCTCGCCGGAGGCCAGCCCCGGGAGCAGTCGCTTGCGGGCGTCCTCGTCGTCGCAGCGCAGCAGCGTGGTGGTCGCCAGCACCGCCGAGGACAGGAACGGCGCGCACAGCAGCGCCCGCCCCATCTCCTCCATGACCACACCGACTTCGACCGGTCCGCACCCGGCTCCGCCGTACTCCTCGGGAACGGCCAGTCCCTGGAGACCGAGCTCCGTCCCCATCCGGCGCCACAGCGCCCGGTCGAAGCCCTCCGGGGTCTCCATCAGGCGCCGTACCTCGGTCTCCGGCGAGGTGTCCGCCAGGAACGCCCTCACCGTGCGCCGCAGATCCTCGTGCTCGTCACTGAACGCGAAGTCCATCCTAAAACTCCTCTCCGGCTCAGCGACGGCCGCGCGAGGCGATGATCCGCTCGACGGCGGCGATGTGGTCCGGTCCGTGCATGGTGTCCCGCTCGGCGAGCAGGGCCGGTTCCATCACGGTGTCGAAGGCCTGTTCCAGATGCCGGTTCACCGCCAGCTTGGTCTGGTGCAGCGCCTGCACGGGCAGGGCGGCCAGCCGACCGGCCAGGTCCATGGCCTCGTCCAGGAGCTTGTCCTTGGGTACGGCACGGTTGGCGATGCCCAGCCGGACCGCGTCCTCGGCGCTCACCCGGTCGCCGAGGAACAGCAGCTCCTTCGCCCGGGTCAGGCCGACGAGCAACGGCAGGACATAGGCGCCGCCGTCGCCCGCGACGAGCCCGACCTGGACGTGCGGGTCGGCGATGTAGGCGTCGTCGGCGATCAGTACCAGGTCGCTCAGCAGGGCCAGGCTGCAACCGAGGCCCACGGCGGGGCCGTTGACCGCCGCGATCACGGGGAGCGGGCAGCGGACCATGCCGGTGATGATCCGGCGGGCCTCGTCGACCTGCTGCTCCCGGTAGGCGCTGTCGCGCTGGACCCGGGTCATGGTGTCCAGATTGCCGCCGGCGCTGAACGCCCGGCCGCGCCCGGTGAGCACGACCACGCGCGCCTCCGGGTCGGCGGTGAGGTCGTCCCACACCGACGCGAGGCCGGCATGCAGCTCATCGCTCATCGCGTTCCGCTGCTCCGGCCGGTTCAGCTCGACCAGCCGGACCGGCCCGACGGCCGTCACCTCCAGATCCGCCATCAGATCCGTCCTCTCAACCGCCGCAGACATGACTCAGTCAGTAGAGTTGAATGGTATAACTAATTCAGCTTTCTGAGAACCAGCTCGTGGGGTGACGGAGGACGCGAATGCCGGAGCAGGAGTACGAGCGAGAGTATGAGACCGTGCGGGCCGAGGCGGCGGACGGGATCCTCACCGTCACCCTCAACCGGCCCGAGAAGCTGAACGCCTTCAACCCGCAGATGATGCGGGACCTGCTCGACGTCCTGGACGCGGCCGACGCCGACGACGAGGTCCGCGTGGTCGTGGTGACCGGCGCCGGTCGCGGCTTCTGCGCGGGTGCCGACGTCAGCTCCGGTGGCTCGTCCTTCGACCACCGCAAGGCGGGTGCCTGGCACCGGGACACCGGCGGCCGGGTCGCGCTGCGGATCTTCTCCTGCACCAAGCCGGTGATCGCCGCCATCAACGGCCCGGCGGCGGGCGTCGGGGCCAGCATGACCCTGCCCATGGACATCAGGCTGGCCTCGACATCGGCCAAGTTCGGCTTCGTCTTCGCGCGCCGCGGCATCGTGCCGGAGTCCGCCGCGAGCTGGTTCCTGCCGCGTGCCGTGGGCATGCAGCGGGCCATGGAATGGGTGGCGACCGGCCGTGTCTTCGGCCCGGACGAGGCGCTGGCGGCCGGTCTTGTCCGTTCCGTCCACCCGCCGGAGGAACTTCTGCCGGCGGCGTACGAACTCGCCCGGGAGATCGCCGAGAACACCTCGGCGATCTCGGTCGCCCTGTCGCGGCAGATGATGTGGCGGATGCTGGGCGAGCCCCACCCGATGACCGCGCACCGGCTCGACTCGCGGATCATGAGCCAGATCGGCGGCGGCCCGGACCCGGTGGAGGGCGTCGAGTCGTTCCTCGCCAAGCGGCCGCCCGCGTTTCCGGGCCGGGTCAGCAAGGACATGCCGGCCGTCTACCCCTGGTGGCCGGAGGAGGAGTTCCGGCCCTTCGGGGAGTAGGCATCACTGGAGCAGGGGGGAACTGATGACAACGTTCGACTACATCGTGGTGGTGTCCGGCAACCTCAACGCGCCGATCATGGCCATGGCCTGGCGAGCGTCCGACCTCATCCTCGGGACGGCGTGACCGAGGCCGCCGCCGACTGTACGGACCGAGGAGATCTGTCGGAAACATTGTCGTAGTGTCCTCGCAGTGTTAGCGTCCGCACGGCGGCATTCAGTTGAATGCGCTGAACCATTCATCGCCTGGACGGTGACCCGTGAGCGATGGTTTCCTGCACGAATCCTTCCGCGGTATCGACTGGGGAGTCGCCACCGCGGACGCCATCGCGGCTCCGCCGCCGCCCCTGCCGGGGAGGAGCGGGCACTTCCGGCAGTGGACCGACGACATCCGGCACGTGGTGGGCGCCACCACGGACTCGCACCGGATGGTCGCCGGATGGCAGCAGCTCCAGCCCGACGGCCCCGGCACCTGGGACCGCGACGCCCTGGACGGCTGCGACCGCGCACTCGACTTCATGCTCGAGAACGGTGTGAGGCCCAGCCTCACGTTGCTCCACCGGTCACTGCCACCGTGGCTGGACGCCTCCGGCGGCTGGCTCGTCCGCGACACCGCAGAGCACTTCGCCGCGTACGCCGCCGAGATGGGCCGCCGCTTCGGGGACCGGGTGGAGCGCTGGATCACCTCAACCGATCTGGCCGGGCCCACGCTCGCCGATCACGTGGCCGGAATGTACGGCCCGGGCCGGGGCATCGGCCGGGCGGGGCTGCCCGCGGTCCACCACATCCTGCTCGCCAACGGCCTGGCGGTCCGGGCCCTCAGGGCTGCCGGCGCGAGCGGCCGCATCGGGACCACGGTCACACTCGTCGGCGGATACACGGCCACCGACGACCCCTTCGACCGCCTCGCCCTGGAGCGCCTGGAGAGCTGGACCAACCGCCTCTTCCTGGACCCCATGCTGCTCGGCGAGCACATGGTGACCGAGGACGACGTCTCACCGGTCGAGGCCACCGGCTGCGTATGCCCCGGCGACCTCGAGATCATCGCGACCACACAGGACCTGCTGGGTCTGTCCTGGCACACCCCCTTCCGCGTCACCGCACCGGAGAACCTGCCCCGCGTGCTGCCGACCACGAAGTGCCTGAGCGCCCTCAACGAGGTGAACCGCCTGCTCGCGCGCCTCGGGTTCGCGATCGTCCCCTTCGACGACGTGGAGACCACGGCGTATGGCTGGCCCATCCTCCCCGAGGCGCTCGCCGACGCCGTCGCCGGCCTCCACGAGCTGTACGGAGACCTCCTGCCGCCGCTGTCCGTCATCGACAACGGCATGGGTGATCTCGACCTGGTCGACGAGACGGGGCACAGCGACGACACCCGCCGCCGGGCCCTGCTGCGCGCCAGGCTGTCCTGGCTGGCCCAGGTCGTCTCGTGCGGCGTGAACGTGTGCGCCTACGAGTACTGGTCGGTGCTCGACAACCTCGAGGCGAAGTTCCGCTACACCCGCCTCTACGCGATGGCGGTCCCGGACCATGAGCCCCCGCCGCGCCCCCCGATGCCGTCCGACTGGATGCACCGAGGAGCGTTCGCCGATGCCGTCGTACCCGGTGGAGGGGCCGCAGCGGGACTGACCCTGGTGCCGGCCGCTCCCCGGGGTCAGAGCGCCGGAGCCCCGTAGTCCTTGCCCCGGATCAGCCGCACCGGGGTGTAGACGAGCACGTCCTCGTCCCGCTGGTTGCGTACGGTGATCCGGCTGGTCACCACGCCTCGGCCGGGCTTGCTGGACGCGCGGGAGTCCGTCGTCTCCACGATGGCGTACAGGGTGTCGCCGACGTACACCGGGCCCTGCACGGTCAGTTCCATGTGGAGGAAGGCGAGGCCCGTGCCGTGCAGCACGTTCGTCTGGAGTACGAGTCCTTCGGCGATGCAGTACGTCAGAGCCCCCGGGACGAGCCGGCCGGTGTAACCGCCGTCCGCGGCGTGCGAGGCGTCCCAGAAGAGCGGCTCGTTGAAGCCGCCCCAGGTGATGAAGTTGACCAGATCGGTCTCGGTGATGGTGCGGCGGGCGGTCCGGAAGATCTGCCCCTTCGGCATCTCCTCGTACGTCATCCCTCGGACCAGCGGAGGGATTTCGGTGGTGGTGTCCTCGTATGTCATCGCGGTCTCCTCATGCGTCCGTGCATCACAGGTCGAGCGGGTGCTTGCTGCCCACGCCCTCGAAGTCCGGGGCGCGCTTCTCCCGGTGGGCGGCGAGCCCCTCCGTGACCTCATGCCCGCCGAATCCGAAGAACTCCAGCCCCAGAGAGGCCTCGAAGATCGGCTGGGCAGTGCGGTACCAGTGGTTGAGGGACCGCTTGGTCCAGCTGATGGCGCTGGCGGGCCCGGCGGCCAGTGCGGTCGCCACGCGCAGGCCCTCGGCGTGTACGTCCTCGTCGTCCACGCACTTGGACACCAGCCCGATGCGCTCGGCCTCCTCGCCGGTGAGTGTTTCGCAGGTCAGCAGGTAGTACTTCGCCTTGGCCATGCCGCACAGCAGGGGCCAGCAGATGGCGGCGTGGTCACCGGCCGCGACACCGAGTCGGGTGTGACCGTCGACGATCTTCGCCTTGCGCGCGGCGATGGAGATGTCCGCGAGCATGCCGATGACCAGCCCCGCGCCGACCGCCGGGCCGTGGATGGCGGAGACCACCGGCTTGGAGCAGTTGATCACCCCGTACACCATGTCCCGGGCCTCGCGCATCACCCTGGCACGCACCGCGTAGTCCTCGGTCATGGCTTCGATGGAGTCGAAGGTCCCTCCGGCTGAGAACGCCTGGCCCGCTCCCTGAACCAGGACGGCACGGGTCTGCTCGTCCCGGTCGACGACCGGCCAGATGTCGGCCAGTTCACCGTGCATGCGCGGATCCACGGCATTGAGGTTCGGGGCGTCGAGCACGATGCGGAGCACGCCGGGCGCGGGCCGCTCGAAGGTCAGGCTCGTGAACTGGTCGTAGAGATCGGTCACGTCGCGCTCCTGGTCGATTCAGTGCGGATACTATAATTATCTAACTGTATCGTGGAGCGGGCCGACAAGCGGGCGACACCGAGGACGGGAAGCTCGGCATGGATCTCACCTTCAGCGAGGAACAGGACGAACTGCGCAAGGTCGTACGGTCGTTCCTCACCAAGTACTCCAGCGAGGCGGACGTGCGCCGCCTGGCCGCCGACCCTCGGGGCTACGACCCCGGCGCCTGGCGGCGCATGGCCGCGGAACTCGGCCTGCAGGGACTCGCCGTACCGGAGGAGTACGGCGGATCCGGCTTCGGCTACGTCGACCTCGGCATCGTCTTCGAGGAGGCGGGCCGTGCACTGCTGTGCGCGCCGTACTTCGCCACCGTAGCCCTGGCCGCCGAGGCGCTGCTGCGCTGCGACGACGAGCAGGCCCGACGCGACCTGCTGCCGGGCATCGCGTCCGGGGAGACCATGGCCACGCTGGTGCTCACCGAGGAGGGCGGCCGCTGGGACGAGCCGGGAATCCGGCTCACCGCTCTCAAGACGGCGGGCAGGTGGCAGCTGACCGGCGTGAAGACCTACGTCCTCGACGGCCACGTCGCCGACCTGCTCCTTGTCGCCGCCCGCACACCCTCCGGCATCAGCCTCTTCGCCGTCGAGGCCGACGCACCGGGCCTCACCCGCACTCCCCTGCCCACCCTCGACCAGACCCGCAGGCAGGCCCGGGTGGAGTTCACGGACACCCCCGCCCGTCTGCTGGGCGGCGAGGGTGAGGCGTGGCCGGTCCTCGAACGCACCCTCGCCACGGCCTCCGTAATGCTGGCCGCCGAACAGGTCGGGGGAGCCGCGGCCGCCCTGGACGCGGCGGTGGAGTACGCCAAGATCCGCGTGCAGTACGGACGGCCCATCGGTTCGTTCCAGGGGATCAAGCACAAGTGCGCCGACATGCTCGTGGAGGTCGAGTCCGCCCGCTCAGCCGCGTACGGCGGACTGTGGGCGCTGGACGCGGGAGACGAGAGCGAGATCGCCGTCTCGGCGGCCTTGGCCCAGGTCTTCTGCTCGGAGGCCTACGCGTTGGTCGCCGGCGACAACATCCAGGTCCACGGCGGTATCGGCTTCACCTGGGAGCACCCCGCGCACCTGTACTTCAAGCGTGCCAAGAGCTCCGAGGTGCTGCTCGGCACGCCGTCGTACCACCGGGAGCTGCTCGCCGCCCGGCTCGGCATCTGACATCGGCATCCGATCACCGCAAAGGAGCTGGCATGGAGCTCGACTTCGGGCCCGCGGTACGCGACTTCCGCGACGAGCTGCGGGACTGGCTGGCGGACCACCTCGTGGGGGAGTTCGCCGAGCACCGGGGCGTGGGCGGCCCCACCGACGGCGCGGCCTGGGACGTCCGCCTGGCCTGGGACCGTGAGCTGTCCGCAGGGAACTGGCTGGGCGTCGGCTGGCCGCAGGAGTACGGCGGACGCGGGCTGGGACTGCTTGAGGAGATCGTCTTCGAGTACGAGTACGCCCGTGCGAACGCTCCCTACCGGGCCACAGTCAACGCCATCGACCTGCTCGGACCGATGCTCCTCAAGATGGGCAGCGAGACGCAGAAGAAGCGCTTCCTGCCACCGATCGTCGCCGTCGAGGAACTGTGGGGTCAGGGCTTCAGCGAACCCGGGGCCGGGTCCGATCTGGCGTCCGTGCGAACCCGGGCCGAGCGTGATGGCGACGACTGGGTGGTCAACGGGCAGAAGGTGTGGACCTCCTTCGGCATGCACGCCGACTGGCTCTACGTCCTCACCCGTACCGACCCGGACTCCCAGCGGCACAAGGGCCTGACCATGCTGCTCGTCCCGGCCGACCAGCCGGGCGTGGACATCCGGCCCATCCGCAATCTCGCCGGCCAGGACGAGTTCGCCGAGGTCTTCCTCTCCGACGCACGAACCGGCGCGGACATGGTCGTGGGCGAGGTCGGCCAGGGCTGGCGCACGGCGATGGGCACGCTCGGCATCGAGCGCGGCACCACGCTGCTGCCCCAGCAACTCACGTTCGAGAGGGAAGCCGAGGCGCTGATCGACCTGGCGCGGGAGCGGGGCGCGCTCGACGACCCCATGCTGCGCCGCCGGATCGTGGACGCCTGGATCTCCGTCCGCATCATGCGCACCACCAATCTCCGGACCCTGGCCGAACTGACCGCGGGCCGCACACCGGGCGCACAGGCCACGACGGCCAAGCTGTACGCCTCGACGCGCCATCAGCAACTCGGCCATCTGGCCATGGAGCTGGCCGGACCCGCCGGGCAGATCGTCGGCGAGGACTACGGCCTGGACACCCGGCAGCGCTCCTTCCTGCTCTCCCTCGCGGAGACGATCTACGGCGGGTCGAGCGAGATCCAGCGCAACATCATCGGGGAGCAGGTCCTCGGTCTGCCCAAGGAACCCCGGCCGTGAGCGCCGCCGAAGGCCGGTCCCTGGAGGACCGCATCGACCGCATCGAGTCGCACCTGGCCATCCAGCAGCTGCCCGTCCGCTACGCGCTGGCCGTGGACGCCCGCGACCTCGACGCCTGGGTCGGCTGCTTCCGGCCCGACGTGGACATGGGGCGCCACGGCCGGGGACGGCAGGTCCTGCGGCAGCACATCGAGCCCCTCGTCCGCGGTTTCCACCGGTCGGTCCACCAGATCTGCGGCCATCGGATCGAGTTCACCGGCCGCGACACCGCGACCGGCTCCGTGTACTGCCGCGCCGAGCACGAGGTGGGCGACCGGTGGATCGTCATGGCCATCCGCTACCTCGACGACTACGCGCGCGTGGACGGCGAGTGGTACTTCTCCCGGCGCCGTGAGCAGCACTGGTACGCGGCGGATGTGACCGAGCGCCCCCAGGCCGTGGGATTCAACGGCTGGGAGGGATCCGGCGAACCGGCGCTGCCCGACGCCTTTCCCTCCTGGGCACCCTTCTGGAAGGAGACGTAATGGCACGGTTGTCTGGGAAGACGGCACTGGTCACCGGCGGAGGGCAAGGCGTGGGCCGCGGCATCGCGCTCGCGCTGGCGGCTGAGGGCGCGGCCGTGGTGATCACCGGCCGTACCGAGAGCAAGCTGAAGGACACCGCCGGGGAGATCGCCGAGCGCGGTGGGAGGGCGCACACCGTGGTCGGGGACGTGGGTGAGCGGGACGACGTCGACCGTATGGTGGCCGACACGGTACGGGAGTTCGGCGGCCTTGACGTACTCGTCAACAACGCGCAGACCTCGGTCCAGCGCCGGCTGGAGGAGACGTCGTACGGCGATGTCGAACTCACCTATCGCAGCGGCCCGTTGGCGGCGTTCCATGCGATGCAGGCCGCCCTGCCCCATCTCAAGGCGAGCCGTGGCAGCGTCGTGAACCTCGGCTCCTCGGCGGCGGTGCAGGGCGAGGCGACGTTTGCGGCGTATGCCATGGCCAAGGAGGCCATCCGGGGACTGACGCGGGTCGCCGCGCGGGAATGGGGTGCGTACGGGATCCGCGTGAACGTCGTCTGCCCGGCCGCGCTGAGCCCGGCGGCGGAGGCGTACTTCGCCGCCCATCCGGAGAACGCCGAGCGTGTGCTTGCGGGTATTCCGCTGGGGCGGATGGGGGATCCGGAGGGCGACATCGGGCGGGCTGTGGCGGCACTTGTCAGCGACGACATGGCGTATCTGACCGGGGCGACGCTGATGCTGGAGGGTGGGCGGACGCTGATCGGGTGAGGCAGGGGGAAATGCGGCCCAGGCCCCGAGAATTCAGCCCCTCCGGCGTTTGAGGAGCGGGGGTCCGGGGGCTGGCCCCCGAAACGGGGTCCGGGGCGGAGCCCCGGGGATGGGACGGGTAGGGGCGGCGGGGGCGAACAACCTGCCATGCGCACCCCCAAACAACAACAACCTGCCACACGCACACCCACCCACCTCACACAACCCCCCGCGCCCGCAGCTCCGCGAGCTGATGTTCCGTCACCCCGGCCAGTCGGCCGAGGACGTCCGCCGTGTGCTCGCCCAGCGCAGGCGGCGCGGCGTACCCCTCGACCGGAGTCGCCGTGAACCGGATCGGATTGGCGAGCAGCGGCAGCCGCCCCGACACCGGGTCCTCGACCTCCACCAGCATCCCCCGGTGCTGGATCTGGGGGTCGGCGAAGACCTCCGGCATCTCGTTGAACGGGCCGGCCGGGACATCGTGTTCGTCCAGTATGGCCAGCCACTCGTCCCGAGTCCGCGTCCGCATGATGTCCTCGAGCACCGGCAGGATCTCCTCGCGGTGGGTGATCCGGGCGGAGGTCGTGGCGAACCGCGGGTCCTGGAGCAGATCGGTGCGGTCGGCCGCCGCGCAGAACGCGGCGAACTGCTTGTCGTTGCCCGCGACGAGGAAGAGCGGCCTGTCCTTGCACATGAAGGCCTGCGACGGGATCCCGCCGTAACCGCCGTTGCCGCGCCGTCGGGGAACCTCGCCGGAGACCAGATAGTTCATCGCGAAGTGCGACAGCGAGGCCAGCCCGCAGTCCAGCAGGGACAGATCGATGAACTGGCCCTCGCCGGTGGTGTCCCGGTGCCGCAGCGCCGCGAGCACCGCCGTGGCGGCGTACAGCCCGGTGAGGATGTCGACCATGCTGACGCCGACCTTCATCGGCTCGTCGGGGTGTCCGGAGACGCTCATCATCCCGGACATGGCCTGGAAGATGCCGTCGTATCCGGGGCGCTGGGCGTAGGGTCCGGACTGGCCGAAGCCCGTCACGGAGAGATAGACCAGCCGCGGGTTCACCTCCCGCAGGCTCTCGTGGTCGAGTCCGTACTTCGCCAGCGTTCCGGCGCGGAAGTTCTCGACCAGGACGTCCGACCGGGCGGCGAGGGCACGGATCAGGGCCTGCCCCTCGGCGGTGGCGTGGTTGACGGTGACCGACTGTTTGTTGCGGTTGCAGGAGAGGTAGAACGCGGCGGTGTCCGTCCGTTCGCCCTCGGGTCCGTCGGCGAAGGGCGGGCCGTACGCGCGTGAGTCGTCGCCCGTTCCCGGCCGCTCGATCTTGATCACCTCTGCGCCCAGGTCGGCCAGCATCTGGGTGGCCAGGGGTGCCGCGAGGATGCGGGACAGGTCGAGGACGCGTATCCCCGCCAGGGCGGTCGACGGCATCGAGGCCTCCTTCTGCAACACGCGAGAATGAGTTATATAAATAATACATCTGCAGCTTGGCTGTGCCCCGTATGATTGCCTGAACTATCCAAATCATGTAACTATATCGAGCGGCTGCCGGCAGCCGAGACCGGAGGGCGTGCGGATGACCGTCGCGGCGAGAACCCTCACCGACCAGGAACAGCGCGAACGCCGTGAGTGGTTCCGGGCCCGCTGGGAGCGCGGGGTCAAGTTCAACCGCGGTTGCGGTATGCGCGTTCTCCGCTGGGACCCGGACGGCGTCGAAGTGGCGCTTCCCTACGCCGAGGCACTCTCCGCCCACGAAGGCGTCTTCCACGGCGGAGTGATCTCGGCGCTCATCGACACCGCGGGCGCGGGAGCCGTGATCGCCGGGCACGACTTCGAGAAGGGGAGTCTGCTCAGCACCGTGTCGATGTCGGTGCAGTACCTCGCGCCCGCCCGGGGCCGGGAGGCGGTCGCGCACGCGCGGTGCGTCAGGCGTGGCCGCAGGCTGCACTTCGCCGACGTCGACGTGACGGCCGACGGACGCATCTGTGCCCGGGGGCAGGTGGTGGTGACCATCTCCGGGGAGCGCCCGGGCGTCGGCGACCCCATCGAACCGATCGACCGCATCGAACCGATCGACCGCATCGAGCCGATCGACCGCATCGAGCCGATCGACCGCATCGAGCCGCTGACCGAGGAGTGACGTGATGCCCGAGGAATCCGAGTCCGCCCAGGACCTGGTGCTGTACGAGGTCGACGAGGACGGCGTCGCCACCGTCACCCTCAACCGCCCCGAACGCAAGAACGCGTGGAGCATCCCCATGGAGCGCCGCTTCTTCGCGCTCCTGGACGAGGCCGCGAACGACCCCGCCGTCCGTGTCGTGGTCATCACCGGGGCGGGCAGGGCGTTCTGCCCGGGGATGGACGTCCAGCGACTGGAGCAGAACTCGCAGCCGGGCCAGTCCCTGAACCTCCAGGCCCGCGTCCCCATGTACAGCAGGCGCAACATGCCGAAGCCGATGATCGCCGCCATCAACGGCGCCTGCGCGGGCATCGGCCTGGTCCAGGCGCTGATCTGCGACATCCGCTTCGCCGCCCGCGGGGCGCGCTTCACCACGGCCTTCACCCGCCGTGGCCTGGCCGGCGAGTACAACATGCCATACGTGCTGCCGCGCGTCATCGGCCTGGAGAACGCACTCGACCTGCTGCTGTCCGGCCGGGTCTTCGACGCCGACGAGGCGAAGGAACTCGGCCTCGTCAGCCGCGTCGTGGAACCGGAACATCTGCTCGACGCCGCACGCGCCTACGCCCGGGACATCGCCCGCAACTGCTCCCCGCGCGCCATGGCTGTCGTACGCCACCAGGTGTACGGCGACCTCGACCGGACCTTCACCGACGCCCTCGCCCGCTCCTACTCCGCCATGGAGTTCTTCGCGGGCTCGCCGGACTTCCGCGAAGGGGTGGCCAGCTTCATGGAGAAGCGGGAGCCGAAGTTCGAGGGGCTGCCCCCGGACTTCGACCCCGACGAGGCCACCCGCGACGCGTTCCTGCCCTACTGACCCGACTGACCTGGCGTACCGACCTGCCATACCGACCTGCCGTACCGATCGAGGAGACTGGACGATGACAGGGCAGCCGTTCCCCGTCGAGGCCGGGCACATCATGATGTTCGCCCGCGCCATCGGCGACGAGAACCCGGCGTATCAGGGCGAAGGAGCGCTCGCCCCGCCCACCTTCACCATGGCGAGCGCCCACTACGACCCGGACTACCACCTGCGGCCCAAGCCGGGCGAGGAGTGGTTCGGGTCCGGCCGAGGCCCCGGGGTGATGGCCGAGGGCGGCGGAGGGCTGCACGCCGAGCAGCACTTCGAGTACCACCGCCCCGTGCGCGCGGGCGAGACGCTCTACGCGCACACCGTCCCCGGACGCAGCTGGGAGAAGCAGGGCCGCACCGGCCGCCTGCTGTTCAGCGAGCGCATCACCGAGTACCGGGACGCCGACGGCGAGCCGGTCGTCAGCGCCGTCACCGTGGCCGTCGTGCCCGAGGGCCCCGCAACCCGGAAGGACGCCCGATGAGCCTGAGCGTCGATGAGATCAAGGTCGGCGAGACCCGCGAGAGTGTGCTGGTCGAGGACCTGAAGCGCACCCGGATCGTGCAGTACGCCGGCGCGTCCGGCGACTTCAACCCGCTGCACACCGACGAGAAGTTCGCCGTCGAGGCCGCCGGATATCCCGGCGTCTTCGCCCACGGGATGCTGACGATGGGCATGACCGGGCGGGTCCTCACCGACTGGGTCGGCCTCGAGTCGCTGCTGCGCTTCGGTGTGCGCTTCAAGGCCCAGGTCTGGCCCGGCGACACCCTGACCGCCACGGCGACCGTCGAATCCATCGAGGACACGCCGACCGGACCGGTCGCCCACTTCTCCCTGCGTACCGTCAACCAGGACGGCGCCGAGGTGGTCACCGGCACCGCGACGGTCCGCTTGGAGCCCTGAGCCGGGTGGGCGGCGCGCAGGAGGCAGTGACGGCAGCCACCTGGACCGCCATGGTGGGCCGTGCGTACGACCATTCCCGTCCCGCCGTCCGGTTCGGTGATCTGACCTGGACCGGACGCGAGCTCCTCGACCGGGCGGGCGGCGCGGCCGACTGGCTCGACACGCTCGGCCTCGAACCCGGCGAACCGGTGCCCGCGCTGGTCGCCACCTCCGCCGACGCCCTCGCGCTGGTGATCGGCGGCGCAGGCTCCGGCCATCCGCTCGCCCCGCTCGGCGTCCGCATGACCCCGTACGAGATCGCCACGGTGGTCAAGGCGACGCAGGCCGAAGTCCTCTTGGCCCAGCCCCAGTTCGCCGAACTCGGCAGGCAAGTCGCCGAGCTGTCGGGCCGGCGGGTCGCCGTCGCCCCCGAACTGCACCCGAGCGGTCGGGCGCTGACCGCAGAACCCGACGCGCTCGCCGCCGTGCTGCACACCTCCGGGACGACGGGCATCCCCAAACCCGTCCCCATGACCCAGCGAAGGCTGGCCGCCCGTGCCCGCGTCAACGGACTGCTGTGCGCCCTCGACCCCGACAGCTTCTACGGAGGCAGCGCGCCCTTCCACCACATCGCGGGCCTCGGCAACATCGCCGTCGCCCTCGCCGCCGGCGCGGTGGTCACCGGACTGCCCCGCTTCACCGTCGAGGGCTGGGCTCTGCTGCGGGAGTCCGGGACCACGCACACGAGCATGGTCCCGGCGATGCTGGAGACGCTGCTGGCGGCAGGTCAGGCGCGCCACGAAGCGCTACGGGTCCTCCAGTACGGCGGCGCGCCCATCCGCCCCGGCACACTGCGGCGGACGTACGACGCGATGCCCGGTGTCCGCATGCTCAACATGTTCGGACAGACCGAGGGCTCGCCCATCAGCGTGCTCACCCCCGAGGACCACCGTGAGGCGGTCGCCGGACGCACCGAGCTCCTGCGGTCCGTCGGACGGGCCGCCCCCGGCGTGGAGGTGCGGGTACGGGACGCCGGTCCGGACGGCGTCGGCGAGATCCTCGCCCGCGCCGACCATCTCTTCCGGGTGGACGCGGGCGGCTGGCTGCACAGCGGCGACCTGGGCCGGGTGTCGCCGGACGGCTACCTCTACCTGTCGGGCCGGCGGAGCGACATGATCATCCGCGGCGGTGAGAACGTCCACCCCCTGGAGGTCGAGACAGTCCTGGCCGCGCATCCCGGCGTCGCGGACGTGGCGGTCACGGGCGCTCCGGACGAGCGGCTCGGCCAGACCGTCGTGGCTTTCGTCGTGCCGGCCGACCCCGACGCCCCACCGCAACCGGCGGCGCTCAGGACGTACGCCCGCGCCCGGCTGTCCGGGTTCAAGGTCCCCGTCCGCTGGTGGTTCGTGGACGACCTGCCGCGCAACGCCAACGGCAAGGTCGTACGGCGGGGCCTGCGGGAGCCGTACCAAGGAGGAAGCCATGATTGACCACTCGGTTGTCAGCCCGGTCACCGTGGGCGTCGACCCGCACCGGCTGGACGTGCTCCTGCGCCGGATCCGCCTGGAAGTCGACCACGGGCCGCTGCCGTCCGCGCAGGTCGCCGTCGCCCGGGGCGGCCGGCTGGTGGCCTTCGAGACGTGGGGTGACGGCGACCCGGACACGCGGTACATCCTGCAGTCCGTCGGACGGTCGATCGTCGCGGGCGTCGTGTGGAAGCTGATCGGTGAGGGGCTCTTGGATGTGAGCGAGCAAGTCGCCGCGATCATCCCTGAGTTCGCACCGAACGGGAAGGAGACGGTGACCGTCGAGCAGGTGCTCACGCACACCGCCGGATTCCCCTTCGCGCCGCTCGGCTATCCGAAGATGCTGGAACGGGAGCAGCGGCTCGCCGCCTTCGGCCGCTGGCGGCTCGACTATCCGCCGGGCAGCCGCTTTCAGTTCCATCTCACCTCGGCGGCCTGGCTGATCGCCGAGATCGTCGAGCGGCGTACGGGCCTGCCCTTCGCCGAGTATCTGCATGAGCGGATAGCGCGGCCGCTCGGCCTGTCGTCGATCGAGCTCGGCGTCCCGGTGGACCGGCAGCCCGGCACCGTCGCCCCGATGATCGCCACCGACCGCACCAGCGACGATCAGGAGGCCGACCCCTGGGGACCCTGGTATCTGTCCGATCCGCGCGTCCTGGCGGCGGGAGAACCCAGCCATGCGCTGGTCGCCACCGCCGCCGATGTCGCGCTGTACTTCCAGGCGCTGGAGCACTCGGGCCTGTGGAAGCCGGAAGCGGTGGCGGAGGGCTCCCGGATCCGGCTGACGGACCACCCGCACGGTGAGCAGATCTATGGAGGCGGCAGCGGCAGGCGTACCAGCATGGGGCTGTTCGTCACCGTTGCAGGGCCGGACGCCGGCAGCCAGTTGCCGTCCACCGGCTCGCCGTCGCTCTTCGGCAGCGCGGGAGCCGCGTACCAACTGGGCTTCATGGACCCCGAGACCGGCCTGTCCTTCGCCTGCCTGAGCAACGGCTACCCGCTCGCGGGCTACGACCACTCGCGGCGCGGCACGGCACTGCTCACGAATCTGGCGAACATGGCGGCGGATCTCGTCGACTGAGTCTGGCCGACCTGCTGAGCGGGCCCGGTACCGATTTCGGTACCGGGCCCGCGCTACTGGTCCGCGTCGCTCAGCGGCTGATCAGCTGCTGAGCGTTGTTGTACATGATGTCGTCCTGGACCGACTCGTCGAGCCCCGCGAGGAGCTTGCGGTAGTCGGCCGGGTTGGCGATGCCCTCGGCGTGGGGGAAGTCCGAGCCCATCACGATGGACTCGTGGTATCCGAGGCGCTTCACCAGGCCCGGGACGTCGTCCTCCGGGTAGGGCACCACGCGGACGTGCTTGCGGAAGATCTGGCTGGGGCGCTCGTCCAGCTGCCCGCCGATCCAGGGCCCGTTGCGGCCCATGCCGCGGCTCTTGTCCATGTGGCGTACGAAGTGCGGCACCCACTCGGCGCCGAACTCGGACACCAGGACGTTGATGTCGGGGAAGCGCCCGAAGAGGTTGTCGAAGATCAGCGCGGACAGCGTCTCCTCGATCGGGCGCTGGCCGTAGGTGTTCATCCACTGCCACGCGGACATCCGGAAGTGGATCGGGCTCGCGTCGTGGCCCCAGGCCGGGGCGACGTGCGAGTTGTAGTAGAACTCGCTGATGTGGTAGCAGACGCTGGCCTTGGCCTCGTTGACCAGCTTCCAGAACGGGTCGAAGTACGGGTCGCCCGGTGAGCGGCCGTACTGCGGACCGGTCGGCAGCATGATGAACCGGGCGCCCTGCTCGAGGACGTACTCCAGCTCCTTCACCGCGTGGTCCAGATCGCGCAGGGACAGCAGCGCGGGGGAGTAGATGCGGTCCTGGTGGTTGAAGCCCCACACCTCGTTCATATAGCGGTTGAACGAGTGGTAGTTGGCGTAGAGCGGCTCGACGCCCTGCACGTACTCCTCGGCGACCAGCGCCCAGCCGCCCGGGTACATGATCGTCTGGTCCAGGCCCTGCTCGTCCATGACCCGCAGCCGGGCCTCGCGGTTCTGGTACGCCTCGTGCATCGGCTCGAACTGGTACGTCTCGTCGGGGTTGCCCGACGCCATCGCCTTGAGCATCTCCTTGAGCGAACCGGGCCGGTAGACCTGCCCGAACTCCGGCTCGAGGCAGACGACGATCCGGTCCCCGGCGAGGATGACCTCGCGGCCGTCCGGCAGTGTCACCGGGGCGACTGCCTGCCCGAGGAACTCCTTCGGGAGATAGCGGGTGAAAGAATCCCGCTCCTCGTACATGTGTTGGTCGCAGTCGAAGATGCGCTTGCGCTGTTCGGCCATGGCCGTCGCCTCCGGACCCCAGAGCTATTCAGTACGCCTCCTATAATTATCTAACTGTTTCGGAGGCTGCAAGGGGTGGTGGCGATATGGCTCGGAAGTGTTCGGTCTGCCGGTCAGTCGATGAGTTCGAGCACCGTCTTGGGCCCTGCCGCGTTCACGACGTCGTCGGCGCCCGAGATGTGGCGCTGCCACAGCTTCTCGGCCTCGTCCGCCTTTCCGGCCTCGATCATGCCGACCAGCCGGACATGGGCCCGGTGTCCCTTGAGGGCCTGGGCCTTCTGGGTCTCGGCGTCGGCGGCGGCCGCGGTGTACGAGGCGTTGGCCCGGTCGATGATGGTGCGCAGCATGCCGCAGAGGAGGATCAGTGTCTGGTTGCCGGTGAGTTCGACCAGCAGGGCGTGGAAGGCGTCCTGTGAGTCCACCAGGGCGAGGGGGTCGTCCAGGACGGCCTTCTCGGCGGCGACCGCGTCACGCAGCCGCTTGATGTCGGCTGGCGTGTGCTTGGTGGCGAGCTGGCGCGCGCAGGGCGGCTCGATGAGGGCCGCAGCGCGGTAGACGTCGCCCAGGGTGGCGCCGCGGTACTCGAGGATCAGGCCTGCGAAGCGGGCGGCGACATCGGCGTCGGGGGCGCTCACCCGGGCGCCGCCGTGAGCCCCACGGCGCACCGTGATCAGGGACTCCGACTCCAGGACGCGGAACGCTTCGCGCAGGGTCGGCCGGGAGATGCCGAACTGCTCCATCAGCCCGGACTCCGGCGGCAGTGCGTCACCTGGCTTCAGCTCGCCCCGCACGATCTGGCGGCGCAGGTGCCCGGCGACCAGTTCGGCGGTCTTCGGTACGCGCACCTGGCGTCCGACGCGGCCGCGCGCGGGGGTGGGCACGGTCGGCGTCTCTGCTGCGCGGGCGGCCTCGGCCACGGTGGAGTCTCCTCGTATATAGCAAAATGAATCTGCTTAGTGCATCGAGGATACCAGGGTCAAGGCTGAGTGATCGCTCTCCCGGACGCGATATCACTGGTCTCGTGGTGGCCGTTGGTATATAGATGATTCATCTAGCTATAATCCGATGGGCCTCGTGGGAGTGACCTCGATGACCGAGAACCCGACCCCGGTGATCCTCACCGACCTCACCGACGACGGGGTCATGCTGCTCACCCTGAACCGGCCCGAGCGGCACAACGCCTGGACGCTGGAGATGGAGCTGCTCTACAACGAGCTGTTCGACCGCGCCGAGGTGGATCCCCGCGTGCGGGCCGTGGTCCTCACCGGCGCCGGGCGCAGCTTCTGCCCGGGGATGGACATGAGCGTGCTGGACGGAGCATCGTCCGGCGCGAGGCCGTGGCCGACCGACGAGCTGCCGCCGCGCACCCGGCCGATGTCCTTTCCGAAGCCCGTTGTGGCTGCCGTGAACGGCGCCTGCGCGGGCATCGGATTCAACCAGGCGCTGATGTGCGACGTGCGGTTCGCCGTGCCACACGCCAAGTTCGCCGCCGCCTTCAGCGCACGCGGCCTGGTGGCCGAGGACGGTGTGTCATGGATCCTGCCCCGGCTCGTGGGCTACGGGAACGCCAGCGATCTGCTGCTGTCCTCGCGCCGGATCGCCGGGACGGAGGCTCTGGCGATGGGCCTGGTCAACCGCCTGGTCGAGCCTGAGGAACTGCTGCCTACGGCGATCGCGTACGCGACGGATCTGGCCCGCTCGGCCAGCCCGTACGCGATGTCCCTCATCAAGCGGCAGCTCGCCGACGACCAGTCGAAGACCTTCACCGAGAGCCGCGACAGCGCCGCCGCGCTCCTGGCCACGGCGAAGCGTGCCCCGGACTACCGTGAGGGCGTACGGAGCTTCATCGAGCGCCGGCAGCCGGAGTTCGCGGCGCTGGGTGAGGTGTCGGCATGACCCGCGCCGAACTGCCGCTGCACCGCCGTTCGATCACCGTCACCGCCCATGAGGAGGATGGCGACGAGATCTCGGTCGAGGCGGAACTGCGCGACGAGCGCCCTTGGGAGGAGCCGCCGGGCGGCGTCGTCCACCGGATGGTGCTCGCGGTACGGATTCGCCTCGCGGACATGGTGATCGTGGCCGCCGATGCGGACATGCGGACCTTCCCGCACGCCGAGTGCCCGCGGATCACCCCGGCCTTCGACAGCCTGGTCGGGCTCAGCGTCGCCGCCGGATACAACCGGGCGATCCAGGAGCGGTTCCGCGGGGTGTCCGGCTGCTCGCACCTGTACGAACTGGCCCGCGTGCTCGGCCCCGCCGTCGTACAGGCGGCCATCTCGGCGCGCGCACGGCGCCGTGCCGCCGCCGGCAAGGCGACCCACGACCCGCGGTCGACCGCGGGCGTGCTGAACAGCTGCCACATCTGGGCGCCGGATGGAGTGGGCCTGCGCAAGCTGGACACGGGCTGGCGTCCGGGTACCGGGCCGCGCCCGGTGCCGCCGCTCGAGATTTTCGAGGGACGGGAATCGAGCCCGTCCGGCCCTTGACTTCGAGCCCGCCCGTCCGGCCGCTGAGAGCGAGCCCGAAGGCGCTCCGGGGCTTCGGGGACAGCCGCTCCCGCTCCTCCTGCCGCTCGACGAGCGGCAGTCCGGGCAGCGCTGCGAACGGTCACTCGCCCAGGTAGGCCAGTTCGGGGAAGTGGCGCTGGTAGGCGTCCAGCAGGCGCTTGGCGACGGCGTACGAGTCGATCAGCGGGTGGATGGTCAGCGCCTTGACCGCGTGGGCGCGGTCTCCGGTGGTGGCGGCGTGGATGACCGCGCGCTCGACCGCCTTGACCGAGCACACCAGGCCCGTGCCGTGGTCGGGCAGCGGGGCTCCGGCGATGGGGTGGGCGCCGTTGGCGTCCACGTGGCAGGGGACCTCGATGACGGCGTCGTCGTCGAGGACGGGGATCCGGCCGCGGCCCCGGACGTTGAGGATGAGGGTGGCGCGCTCGTCGAGGGCGATGGCCCGCATGAGCGAGAGGGCCACCTTCTCGTATCCTCCGGATTCCAGGTCGCAGGAGTCGCGTTCGCCCATGCCGACGGCGTCGCGGTTCTCGGCCATGTAGGTGGTCTCGCGTTCCAGGCGGGTGGCGTCCCAGGCGTGCCAGGCGGCGCGGGGTGCGGGCGGGGCGGTGTCGGCGGTGCTCATGGAGGCGTAGAAGCGCTGCTGCTGGGAGTGGAGGAAGGCGCCGCGGGTCTGTTCGGCGCCCCGCGCGGAACCGACCGACTCGCGGTTGAAGTAGTAGTAGTGCAGGTATTCGTTGGGCAGCGCGCCGAGTGTGCGCAGCAGGTCGGCGCCGAAGAGCTTGCCCTCCTCGAAGGAGGTCAGCGCGGCCTCGTCCTCGAACAGGGACGGCAGCAGGTCCCGGCCGTCGGCGTACAGGCCGCGCAGCCAGCCCAGGTGGTTCAGGCCCACGTAGTCCAGGCGGGTGCGCGCCGGATCGACGCCGAGCGCCCCGGCCACCCGGCGGCCGAGGCCCACCGGGGAGTCGCAGATCCCGATCACGCGGTCGCCGAGGTGGGCGGTCATGGCCTCGGTGACCAGGCCGGCGGGGTTGGTGAAGTTGATGACCCAGGCGTCGGGGGACAGGGCGGCGATGCGGCGGGCGATCTCGAGCGCCACCGGGACGGTGCGCAGCCCATAGGAGATGCCGCCCGCGCCCACGGTCTCCTGGCCCAGCACCCCCTCATCCAGGGCGATCCGCTCGTCCGCCGCGCGCCCGGCGAGGCCTCCGACGCGGATGGCGGAGAACACGAAATCGGCTCCGGTGACCGCCTCGTCCAGGTCGGTGGTGACGGTGACGGCCGGCGGGTCGGGGTGTCCTGCCGCCTGGTCGGCGAGGACCTTGCGGATGGTCGTGAGCCGGGAGGCGTCCAGGTCGTACAGAGTCAGGTGGGTGACGCGTCCTTCGCCGCGGTCGCCCAGCAGCGCCCGGTAGACCAGCGGCACCCGGAAGCCGCCGCCACCCAGAATCGTGAGTCTCATACTTCGACCACCTCAACTCCCGCCTCGCGCAGTCGGCTACAGGTCTTCTCGTCCCCGGGGGCGTTGGTCACCACGATGTCGAGGTCCTCCGGCCCGCACACCCGGGCCATTCCGGTGCCGGGGAACTTGCCCGCGTCCGCCACCAGGACCACCTGGGCGCTCGCGGCGATCATCGCCCGTTTGACGGGCACCTCGACGGCGGTGGTGTCCAGCACCTGGCCGTCGGGGCGGATACCGCTGGTGCCGAGGAACAGCCGGTCGGCGTGGATCTGCCGCAGGTTGTCCTCGGTGAGGAACCCGACCAGGGAGCGGTAGTCGCGCCGGACCATGCCGCCCAGCAGGATCAGCTGGACGTCCTTGTCGTCCTGGAGCTCCTCGTAGACGGCCAGGCTGCTGGTGATCACGGTCAGGGACCGCCCGTGCAGATGGCGGGCCACCCGGTGGGCCGTGGTGCCGATGTCGAGCAGCACCGTCTCGCCGTCCTTGACCAGATCCGCGCACCAGGCGGCCAGAGCGTCCTTGGCCTCGACCCGGACCGCGGCCACGTCGGCGAACGGATCGTCCTCACCGACGAGGGGGGCTGCGCCGCCGTAGACCCGCTTCAGCAGTCCCTCGTCCTCCAGTTGCACGAGGTCGCGCCGGATGGTGGCCTGGCTGGCCCCCACCTTCTCGGCGAGGGACGTCACCGTGGTGGGCCCGTCAGCGCGCAGGACGCGCAGGATCAGCTGATGTCGTCGGTCCGGGAGCATGGCGCTGACCATACTCGTCAGAGCCGAGCAAAGTCACGCATGGATTGACTGTTATCTGCTTGAGCCTTGTCAAAGCCGCGCACAGCGTGCAATCTCTTGCGTAATTCGAGCCAGGCCCGGACCCCACTCCGGTCGGCCGAAGCCAGGGAAACGGCGTCTTCGCCGCCACCAACGCGTCGTCACCGTCCGAGAGGACCACGTCGCCTGCTCCGGGCAGCGAGGTGTGCTCGGGGGACGCCGCCGCCCCTCAACTGCCGGATACCAGCCGCCCCGCCGTCGCCCACGCTCGCAGGTCCTCGCCGGACACGCCGAATACTAGGAGAAGACCGTGGACCTTTCCCGCAGACGATTCCTCCAGGCCGCCGTACTGACAGCCGCCGCAGCAGGTGCCACCGCCGCGTGCGGCGGCGGCACCGGTGCGGGCGGCAGCAAGGACAGCAAGAACCTGAAGTTCTGGTACTGGGCCGGCGGCCTGAGCGACAAGGTCGTCGCCGACGCCGAGAAGCACTTCTCCGACGTCAGCCTGAAGACGTCCGTGATCGGCGGCGACTTCAAGACCAAGCTGCTCACCGGTATGAAGACCGCCCAGACCGCCCCGGACATCACCGGCATCAAGGGCGAGGACATCGCCTCCTTCCTGCCCAACGCAGGCCGCTTCCTCGACCTGAACTCCCTCGGCATGGACAAGCTGGCGCCCGAGTACCTGTCGTGGAAGCTGAAGCAGGCCACCACCCAGGACGGCAAGCTCATCGGCTTCCCGATCGACATCGGCCCCTGCGCGATGTACTACCGCGAGGACCTCTTCGCCAAGGCGGGGCTGCCCACCGACCCGGCCAAGGTCTCCTCCGAACTGTCCACCTGGGAGGCCTACTTCGAGGCCGGTGTCGAACTGCACAAGGCCGTGCCGAAGACGTTCCTGGTCAACAACATCGGCTCGGTGTTCAGCATGGCCGTCGGCCAGGGCACCTCGCGGTTCATCGACGCGGACAACAAGTTCATCGGCGACCAGGACCACATCCGCACCGCCTGGACGACCGCCGTGAAGCCGTACACCCTCGGCATTGACGCCAAGATCAACGACAACACCTGGAACGCCGCCATCGGCAACGGCACCCTGGGCACCGAGATAGGCGCCGCCTGGCACGCGCTGGACATCTCCAACGCCGCCCCGGGCACCAAGGGCAAGTGGCGGGTGGCGAGCCTGCCGAGCGGACCGTCCAACCTCGGTGGATCCTTCCTGTGCCTCCCCTCGACCTGCGCCAACCCCGAAAAGGCCTTCGAGATCATCAAGTGGATCCTCAGCCCCGAGAACCAGGGCCGCGGCTTCACCGACGCGGCCCTGTTCCCGACCGCACCCGCCGCGTACGAACTGCCCGCACTGACCGGCGGCGACGCCTTCTTCGGCGGCCAGAAGACCATCGAGATCTTCGGCCCGGCGGCCGAGAAGATCCCGGCCGCCTACGAGGCCCCGGCCGACGCGGCGGTCTCGGCCGCCTACTTCAACGAGCTGACCAACGTCGAGGCCAAGGGCAAGGACCCCGAGACCGCCTGGAAGGACGCGGTCAGCCAGGCAAAGCAGATAGCCCAGCGGCAGGGAGTGAAGTGACATGTCGTCAAGCCCGGTAGCCGGCCCGGCCGCCACCGGTCCGTCCTCGGGACCCGCCACCGGAGCCTCGGGGCAGCCGGCCCCGGACCGCCACCGCGGTCCGGGGCGGTCCGGCCGCCGGGTCCGGCCGGTGTCGGCCGAGGGCCGGCGCGGGCCGCGACGCGGGATCGCCAGGTACCTTCCGCAGTACCTGGCGGTCTCGCCGTACTACCTGATCTTCTCGGTCTTCATGCTCTTCCCGATGCTCTACACCGTGTATCTGGCGTTCCAGAAGTGGGACGGCATCGGGGAGATGCAGTTCGTCGGGCTCCAGCAGTTCCGCTTCCTTTGGGACGACCCGGTGTTCTGGCTGTCCCTCCGCAACACCGTGGTCATCTGGGTGCTGGCCACCGTGCCGATGCTCTTCATGGCGCTGGTGCTCGCGGTGCTGGTGAACTCCGTCCGGCGCTTCACGGCCTTCTACCGGGTCGCCCTGTTCATCCCCAGCATCACCTCGCTGGTGGCCATCGCCATCTTCTTCGGCGCGATCTTCAGCAACAACTTCGGGCTCATCAACGCCATCCTGCAGGCGATGCACCTGTCGGCGGTGCCATGGCTCAGCAACGAGTGGACGATCAAGCTGGTGATCGCGGCGCTGATGACCTGGCAGTGGACCGGCTACAACGCCATCATCTACCTGGCCGGCCTCCAGGCGATTCCCTCGGAGCTGTACGAGGCGGCGAAGATGGACGGGGCCGGACCGGTGCGGATCTTCTTCTCCATCACGATCCCCATGCTGCGGCCCATCATCCTGTTCACCGTGGTCGTCTCCACCGTCACCGGCCTGCAGAGCTTCACCGAACCCCAGGTGCTGTTCGGCAGCGACGCGTCGACCAACCCCAACTCCGGCGGACCGGGCCAGGCCGGCCTGACCACGCTGCTGTACTTCTACCACCAGGCCTTCGACAACAACGACTTCGGCTACGCCGCCGCGATCGTCTGGGCCTTCTTCCTGCTGATCCTGCTCATCGTCACCATCAACTGGCGCCTGGTGCAGCGTAAGGAGCGACGGCCGTGAACAGCCAGAACCGCAAGCGCCTGAGGGGCCTGAGCGTCCATGTCGTGCTGATGATCTGTGTCGTCATCTCGGTGTTCCCGTTCTACTGGATCATCGTCATGGCGACCAACACCTCGCAGGACATCTACAGTTACCCGCCGAAGCTGTGGTTCGGCGGCAATCTGCTGACCAACGTCCAGCACCTGTTCGACAAGATGGACTTCTTCGGGTCGCTGTTCAACACGGTGATCGTGGCGGTCTGCACGACGCTGCTGGTGCTGTTCTTCGACTCCCTGGCGGCTTTCGCCTTCGCCAAGTACGAATTCCCCGGTAAGAAGTTCCTGTTCGGCCTGCTGCTGGCGATGTACATCCTGCCGACCCAGCTGGCGATCATCCCGCAGTACGAGATCATGGTCCAGCTGGGCTGGCTGGGAACGCTCAAGGCGCTCATCGTGCCCGCCGCCGCCAACGCCTTCGGCATCTTCTGGATGCGCCAGTACACCAGCACCGGCGTCCCGGACGAACTGCTCGACGCGGCCCGGATCGACGGCTCCGGGTTCTTCCGCCAGTACTGGCACGTGGTGCTGCCGTGCGTCCGCCCGGCCCTGGCGTTCCTCGGCATCTACACCTTCATCGCCGCCTGGAACGACTACATCCTGCCGTTGGTGATGCTGGTCAACCCGGACGAGCTGACCCTTCAGGTGGCGCTGGCGCAGCTGTACGCGGGCCACTCGACCGACTACAGCATGGTGATGTCCGGGGTGCTGCTGGCGGTCATCCCGCTGGTGCTGGTGTTCACCTTCTTCGCCCGCGGTTTCATCGCCGACGCCACGAAGGGAGCCCTGCGCTGACGGCAGGCGGCGGATGATCAGGCCCTCGGCTCCCGAGGCAGCCCGAGCACCTTCTCCGCGAGGATGTTGCGTTGCACCTGCGACGTCCCCGCGTAGATGGTGCCGGAGCGGGCGATCAGATACGTCGTCGACCAGGACGCCGAGGAGTTCGCCGCGCCGGGGTCGTCTGTGCGGTACGTACGCAGGGGCGGCCGCCCGACCGGCACCTGGCCGTGCAGGCCCATGATGTCCATCGCCAGGTCGGTGACCTTGGTGTGGTACTCGCTCCAGTACAGCTTGGCGATCGACGACTCGGGACCGGGCTCTGCGCCCTTGAGCCAGCCGGTGAGGATGCGGTAGCCGAGATAGCGCATGATCTCGACCTTGGACCAGCACCAGGCGATCCGCTGCCGGATCACCGGGTCCTGGTCCTTTCCGTACAGGCGCGCGAGCTCGACGAGGCGCTCCACCTCCGCCTTGAACAGGATGGGGTTGGTCGCGGCCTCTTCGCCGCGCTCCACGCCCAGCAGGCTCTGGGCCACCGTCCAGCCGTTGTCGACGCCGCCCACGACGAGATCGGGCCGGGTGCGGGCGCCGTTGAAGAAGACCTCGTTGAAGTGCAGCTGGCCGCTCATCATGCGGAAGGGCCGCACCTCGACGCCGGGCTGGTGGAGCGGGACGAGGAGGAAGGAGATGCCGCGGTGTTTGGGGGCGTCGTGGTTCGTGCGGGCCAGGACGAAGATCCAGTCGCTGTGGTGGGCGCCTGAGGTCCACACCTTCTGGCCGTCGATGATCCATTCGTCGCCGTCGCGTACCGCGCGAGTCCTGAGCGAGGCGAGGTCCGAACCAGCGTCCGGCTCCGAATACCCCTGGCACCAGGTGTCCTCGCCGCTGAGGATGCGCGGGAGGAAGTGGGTCTTCTGCTCCTCCGTGCCCCAGCGCAGCAAGGTGTTCGCCAGCATCTTCACGCCGAACGTGTCCTGCGGCAGCCCGAACGGCACACCGGCCAGGGCAAGTTCCTCCATCAGGACGACCTGGTGGAGCTTGGACAGGCCGCGGCCGCCGTACTGCTCGGGCCAGGTGAGGGAGAGGTAGCCGCGCTCGGCCAGCCGCCGGCGCCAGTCGCGGGCGAAGGCCCAGGCGGCGTCCTCGTCGAGAGCGCCGATGCCCTTCCAGCCGGCCGGGAGGGCGTCGGAGAGGAAGCCCTTGACCTCGCTGCGGAACGCCTCGGTCTCCGGGGGATAGCTGATGTCCACCTGTACTGCCTCCTGGTTCGGCCAGCCCTTCGCCGTGTTGATAGTTTCAGCGTAATAGGTTATCTATTTTAGAGGAATAGCGAGGAGCAGCGGCGAGCCAGGGGCGGGCTGACATGGGACTGCTGGACGGCCGTAACGCGGTGATCACCGGCGCCGCGCAGGGCATCGGCTTCGAGATCGCCGCTGTACTCGGCGGCGAAGGCGCATCCGTCGTCATCGGCGACATCAACGAGGACGCCGCGGCGGAAGCCGCCGAACGTCTTGCCAAGAACGGCGTGGCCGCCACCTCGCTGCGCTGCGACGTCACCGACGAGGACGAGGTCGCCGCTCTCGTCGCCCACGGCACGGACACCTTCGGGCCTGTCGGCGTCATGGTCAACAACGCCGGGATCACCCGGGACGCGACTCTCCGCAAGATGGCCCTCGCCGACTTCCGCGCCGTCGTCGACGTCCACCTCACGGGCGCCTGGAACGGTACCCGGTACGCCGCCGAGGCGATGCGTGCGCACGGCCAGGGCGGCAGCATCGTCAACATCTCCTCCATCGCCGGCAAGGTCGGCAACTTCGGGCAGACGAACTACAGCGCGGCCAAGGCCGGACTCGTCGGCCTCACCAAGGCGTCCGCCAAGGAGCTGGCCCGGGCCGGGATCCGGGTCAACGCCGTACAGCCCGGCCTCATCCGCACCGCGATGACCGAGGCGATGCCCCAGGCGGCCTGGGACGCGAAACTCGCCGAGATCCCCATGGGCCGCGCGGGCGAACCCGCCGAGGTCGCCCAGGTCGTGCTCTTCCTCGCCTCCGACATGGCGAGCTACATCACCGGAGCCGTGGTCGAGGTGACCGGCGGCCGGTACATGTGACCGGCGGCCGGTACATGTGACCGGCAGCCGGTACATGTGACGACCCTTCCCCTCATGAAAGGCCTGACCGATGCCCGCCCTCCTGCGTGACGCGGTGATCTGCGAACCCGTGCGTACTCCCGTCGGCGGCTACGGAGGCGTCTTCCGCGACGTGACGGCGGCCGAGCTCGCGGCGACGGTCATACGCGCCGTGCTGGAGCGCACCGGTGTGCCCGCCGCCGCCGTGGACGACGTACTCCTGGGCCAGTGCTACCCCAACGGCGAGGCCCCGGCCATCGGCCGCGTGGCGGCCCTCGACGCCGGACTGCCCGTGGAGGTGCCGGGACTGCAGATCGACCGCCGCTGCGGCTCCGGACTGCAGGCGATCATCACCGCGGCGATGCAGGTGCAGACCGGCGCGAGCGACCTCGTGCTCGCGGGTGGCGTCGAGTCCATGAGCCAGGCCGAGTTCTACACCACCGACGTCCGCTGGGGCGTGCGCGGCGCGGGCACCACGCTGCACGACAGGCTGGCCCGCGGCCGGGTCACCTCGGGCGGCGCCAACCACCCGGTCCCCGGCGGCATGCTGGAGACCGCCGAGAACCTGCGGCGCGAGTACGCCATCCCCCGCGAGGAACAGGACCGGCTGGCCCTGCGCTCGCACGAGAAGGCCGTCGCGGCCCAGCGGGAGGGCCGCTTCACCTACGAGATCGTGCCCGTGACCGTACGGACCAGGAAAGGCGAGACGGTCATCGACACGGACGAACACCCGCGGCCCGACTCCTCGTTGGAGAAGCTCGCGAAGCTGCGTCCCGTGCTCGGGCGTCAGGACCCGGAGGCGACCGTCACCGCAGGCAACGCAAGCGGGCAGAACGACGGCGCCGCCCTCTGCATCGTGACCCATCCCGAGCGCGCGGCCGAGCTGGGTCTGCGCCCGCTGGGCCGCCTGGTCTCCTGGGCCGTCGTGGGCGTGCCGCCGGAGACGATGGGCATCGGCCCGGTCCCCGCCACGGCCAGGGCCCTGGAGCGGGCGGGGCTGAAGCTCGCCGACATGGACCTGATCGAACTCAACGAGGCCTTCGCCGCCCAGGTGCTGGCCTGCACCCGCGAATGGGGCCTGACCGAGGCCGACTTCGAGCGGTTCAACGTCAACGGCTCCGGCATCTCACTCGGCCACCCGGTCGGGGCCACCGGGGGCCGCATCCTCGCCACCCTGCTGCGCGAACTGGACCGCCGCGAGGCCCGCTACGGCCTGGAGACCATGTGCCTCGGCGGAGGCCAGGGCCTGGCCGCGGTCTTCGAACGGCCGACGGACGCAATCAACGCTCATGGAGGACGCTGATATGGCCGGACTGATCGCATACGGCGCCTACGTGCCGTACCACCGCCTCGCCCGGGCCGATGTCGCCGCCGCCCTCGGGACGGCGGCGCCCCGCGGCACGCGGGCGGTCGCGGGCTACGACGAGGACACCACGTCCATGGCCGTCGAGGCGGCCCGCGGCGCCCTGGCCCGTGACGGACTCCGCCCGCGTGTCGGCCAGCTCTTCCTCGCCACCGCCGCCCCCGCCTACCTCGACAAGACGAACGCGACCGCCGTCCACGCCGCGCTCGGCCTCGACGAGCACGTGCTCGCCGCCGACATGGCGGGCTCCGTGCGCTCCGGCCTCGGCGCTCTGGTGACCGCCGCCCGCTCCCCGGTCCCGACCCTGACTGTCCTCTCCGACCTGCGCACCGGCCTGCCCGGCGGCACCGACGAGGTCGCGGGCGGCGACGGCGCGGCGGCCTTCGTCTTCGGCGGACACCGCAACGGCGCACCCGTCATCGCGGAACTGCTCGCCCACGACACCGTGAGCGACGAGATCCTCGAGCGCTGGCGCCTGCCGGGCTCGCCCGCCTCCCGGGTCTGGGAGGAGCGCTTCGCGGAGGAGATCTACGTGTCCCTCGCGGGCAAGGCGCTCAGTGCCGCGCTCGACCAGGCGGGACTGGACACCGGCGCGGTCGACCACTTCGTGGTCTCCGGCCTGCACGCGCGGGCCTGTGCGGCGATACGACGTACGGCAGGTGTCCGGCCGGAGGCGGTGACCCCCGACCTCACCGGGGCGATCGGCAACGCCGGCACCGCCCAGCCGGGCCTGCTCCTCGCCCACGTCCTCGACCGCGCCCGGCCCGGCGAGGTCATCGCGCTCGTCGTGCTCGGCGACGGCGCCGGAGTCGTGCTGCTGCGCACCACCGACGCGTTGCCGACGCACCGCAGCCCCCGCCCGGTCGCCGCACAGATCGCCGCGGGCAGCGCCCCGGTGCCGTATGCCACCTACCTCTCCTGGCGCGGTCTCCTCGACCGTGAGCCGCCTCGCCGGCCGGACCCCGAGCCGCCCTACGCCCCGCCCGCGCACCGCCGCAACGGCTGGAAGTACGGCTTCGTCGCGTCCCGCTGCGAGAAGTGCGGCACCCGGCACCTGCCGCCGGACCGGGTGTGCGTGTCGTGCCGGAGCGTCGACGCCATGACCGACGAGCCGATGGAGCACGTGCGCGGCACGGTGGCCACCTTCACCGTGGACCGCCTGGCCCACACTCCGAGTCCGCCGATGCTCGTCGTGGTCGTCGACTACGACGGCGGCGGCCGGTTCCGCTGCCAGCTGACCGACGCGACCGAGGCCGACGCCGTCATCGGCGCCCGGGTGGAGATGACCTTCCGGCGCACGGTCACCGCGTCCGGCATCCACAACTACTTCTGGAAGGCCCGGCCGGTGCGCACGGGCGAGGCTGAGGAGACACGCGGATGAGCTCGCACGGAATTCGGGACCGGGTCGCCATCGTCGGTATGGGCTGCACGCCCTTCGGCGAGCACTGGACCCGCTCGGCGGACGACCTGCTCGTCGACGCCGTGGGCGAGGCGGTGACCTCGGCCGGCATCACGCTCGACGACATCGACGCGTTCTGGTTCGGCACGCAGGCGTCCGGCGTGTCCGGGCTCACCCTGAGCCGTACGCTCCGCCTGCCCTGCAAGCCGGTCACCCGCGTGGAGAACATGTGCGCGACCGGCTCCGAGGCTCTCCGCAACGCCTGTTACGCGGTGGCCTCCGGCGCGTACGACGTGGCGATGGCGGTCGGCGTGGAGAAGCTCAAGGACTCCGGTATGTCCGGCCTGTCCGGCACCGCCATCCCGGGCGCGGGCGACGACAGCCGGGGGGAGATCACCGCCCCGGCGAACTTCTCGCTCCTCGCCCCGGCGTACGCCGCCAAGTACGGGCTGGCCGAAGAGGAGATGAAGGACGTCATCACCCGCATCGCTTGGAAGAACCACGTCAACGGGGCCCGCAACCCCCGCGCACAGTTCCGCAAGGAGGTGCCGCTGGAGCGCATCAGGTCGGCCCCGATCGTCGCGGGCATGCTCGGGGTGTTCGACTGCTCGGGGGTCTCCGACGGCTCGGCCGCCGCGATCGTGGTGCGTGCCGAGGACGCCTACAAGTACACCGACAAGCCGATCTTCGTGAAGGCGCTGTCCTTCGTCGCCGGCCCGGCGGACGGCCTCCTCGACCCGGAGTACGACTTCAGCACCTTCCCCGAGGTCGTCGCATCCGCGCAGGAGGCCTACCGGCAGGCGGGCGTCACCGACCCGCGCGCCGAACTCGCGCTCGCCGAGGTCCACGACTGCTTCACTCCCACGGAGTTGGTGCTGATGGAGGACCTGGGTTTCTCCGAGCGCGGACAGGCCTGGAAGGACGTCACCAGCGGGCTGTTCGACCTGGATGGCTCACTGCCGGTCAACCCCGACGGGGGCCTGAAGGCCTTCGGCCACCCCATCGGCGCCTCGGGCCTGCGGATGATGTTCGAGGCGTGGCTCCAGCTGAGGGGCGAGGCACCGCCCGAGCGGACGGTGAAGACGCTCGTCGAAGGGCGCTCGCTAGCCCTCACGCACAACCTCGGCGGCGGACCGGGGGAATGCGTCTCCTTCGTGTCGGTCGTCGGCAATGAACTCACCGACTGAGAAAGGCAGTTCAATCATGGGGCGACTCGACGACAAGATCGCCATCGTGACCGGAGCCGCGTCCGGCATCGGCGCGGCCACCGCACGCCGCGTGGCCGCCGAGGGCGCGCACACGGTGGTCGCCGATCTGAACCTCGACGGTGCGAAGGCGGTGACGGAGGAGATCCGCTCCGCCGGAGGATCCGCGACGGCGGTCCCGGTCGACCTCGGTGACATAGAGAGCGTACGGGCCATGGTGGACGCGGCGGTTCAGGCGTACGGCGGCCTCGACGTCCTGCACAACAACGCGGCGGCCACACACCTGGCCGCCCGCCAGGACCTCGCCGTCGTGGAGGCCGACCCGGCGGTGTGGGACGACACCATGCGGATCAACCTGCGCGGGACCATGGTCGCGATCCAGGCCGCGGTCCCGCACATGGTCGCGCGCGGGGGCGGTTCGGTCATCAACACCACGTCGGGGTCCGGGCTTGCCGGCGACCTGCGCAATCCCGCGTACGGCGCCTCGAAAGCCGCGCTGATCAACCTGACCCAGTATGTCGCCACCCAGTACGGCAAGCAGGGCGTGCGCTGCAACGCCGTCTCTCCCGGGTTCATCATCACCGAGGCGAAGTCCGGCGCGGCGTACGACGGGATCAAACAGACGATGCTGCGCCACCACCTCACGCCGCGCCTCGGGCGGCCGGAGGACATCGCCGCCGCGGTGGTGTTCCTCGCCTCCGACGAGGCGGCCTTCATCACCGGGCAGACCCTGTGCGTGGACGGCGGGCTGCTGGCCCACCAGCCGTATGTGGCGGACCTGCGTCACGAGTGAGCGAACCGCGATGAAGGCGCGACGGATGAAAGCGCGATGGCCGGAGAGCTTCCCAAGGAACCTCTCCGGCCATCGCGCTCGTCGCGCTCTGTGCGGTGCCCTACGCGCTGACCGGGTCCCCTTCCGCCCCCGGCACGCTCTCGCCGACCGCTTCCTCCGGCGACAGATCGCCCAAGTAGGCCGCCCGTACGGCAGGATCGCGGCGTACCTCGTCCGGAGTGCCGACACTGATCCGGCGTCCGAAGTCGAGGACGACGACCTGATCGCAGACGCTCATGACCATGTCGACGTCGTGCTCCACGAGGAGCACACCCATACCCCAGTCCTCGGCGAGTCTGCGGACCAGACGGGCCAGTTCCCGGGTCTCGTCGTCCGACAGCCCGGCGGCGGGCTCGTCGAGCAGGAGCACGGACGGCGAGGTCGCCACCGCGCGGGCGATGGCCAGCAGCCGGCGCTCCCCGTACGAGAGGTCGCCCACCGGCCGGTCCAGACTGCCGTCCAGGCCGAACTCCCGTACCGCCACGAGGACCTGCGCGGGCAGCGGGCGGCTGCCGGGGCGTATCAGGTCCATCAGGTACGCACCCGGGCCGGGCCGGTCGCAGGCGGCGTACAGGTTGTCCAGGACGGTCATGTCCTCGAAGAGCTCCAGCGACTGGAAGGACCGGCTGAGCCCGGCCTGCGCGCGCCGGTGCACCGATACACCGGTCACGTCCCGGCCGCCGAGGCTGACGCTGCCGGACGCGGGCCGGGTGAATCCGGTGACGGCATCGATGGCGGAGGTCTTGCCCGCGCCGTTGGGGCCGATGAGGCCGACGATCCGGCCGGGTTCGATGTCGAAGGAGAGGCCGTCGACGGCGGTGACGCCGCCGTAGCGCACCGTCAGGCCCGTGACCTGGAGGGGGAGGGGCGTCGCGCGCTGTACGTCGGCTGCCTCTGGCGCCAGGTGTCCAAGCGGTGTGGTCGCGGTCGCCGAGGGCCGCCCGGACCGCCGTCGCACCAGTCTGCGCTCGACGCCGGCCGCCTGCCTGCCGAGCTCCTGACCGATCCCGTCCTGGTTGCCCACCAGTGTCAGCAGCAGAATCACCCCGCCGATCAGCGGCATCCACTCGCTCAGGCCCGGCAGCACCAGGTCCCCGAAGCGCGCGCCGACCGTGCCGGCGGCGAACGTGGCGCCGAACAGCGGGCCGACGAGGAAGCCGACCCCGCCGATGACGGCGAGCCCGAGTGCGGTGATGGAGTCGAAGCTCGCGAAGTCGGTGAAGACCACCGAGGTCGAGCGGAACCCGGTGAGCACCCCCGCGAGCGCGGCGACCGCCGCGGACAACCCGAACGCGTACAGCTTCGTGGCGCGGACGCCGATACCGAGCGCGGCCGCGGCCCGCTCGTTGGCCCGGACCGCGATCAGCCGGCGCCCGGTGCGGCTGCGCCGGACGTTGGCGACCACCAGCGCGGCGCCGACGAACAGCAGCAGCACCAGGGCCGCGTACCGCTGGGGATGGTCGACGCCGGAGATGTCGATGCCGAAGAGCGTCTGGTTGCCGATGGCGATGCCGTCACTGCCCGGGGTGGTGGCGAGGTCGGTGTTCTGGAACACCATGACCTCCAGCGTGGTGCCGAGACCGAGCGTGATGATCGCGAGGTTGACGCCCCGGGTACGGACCGCGGGCAGAGCGAACAGCAGACCGATCGGGACCGTCCCCAGCACGCCAGCAAGCAGCGCGAGTTCGAAGGGCCAGCCCCAGTCGGCCACCGCGTGCCCGGCGATGAAGGCGCCGGTCCCGGCGAGCGCGTAGGCGGCCAGGGAGACCTGCCCCGCGTAACCGGTCACCACCACGATCGACAGGATGATCAGCGACAGCACCAGGGTGTTGGTGATCGCGTCGGCCCACAGCGGCGAGGACACGCTCACCAGCAGCAGTGCGACCGCGACCGTGACGGCCAGTGCCACCGGCCGCACACGTCCGCTGCCCAGCGCGGGCAGCCGGTCGAGGAACGTGCCGCGCATGGGCAGCGCCCGGCCGCGCGCCACCAGTACGAGTGCGATGACCAGGAACGGCACCGACGCGGCCAGTCCTGTGACGTTCGTTCCGAATCGGGTCAGTTCGGACTGTACGACGCCGATGACGATGCCGCCCGCCAGGGTGACGGGGAACGACGAGAAGCGTCCGACGAGGGCGGCGGCCAGCGCACTGAGCAGGAGCGTGGTGAGGCCGGTGACCGACAGGCCGATGACCGGCACGATCAGGATCGCGGTCAGCCCCGCGAGCGCCGAGCCGAGCCCCCAGTTGGCGGCGGCGATCAGATCCGCCGACCAGCCGAGTGCGGAGGCGGCGCTCTGGTTCTCCGCGACCGCGGTGGTGCCGAGCCCGAACATGCTGCGCTTGTAGAGCAGATGAAGCAGGACGGTGATGGCGACCGCGATCCCGAGCAGCCAGATCCGGTCCTCGGACACCGTCGCCCCGGCGACCGTCAGCAGCTCGGTCGGCAGTTTGCCGGGCACGAGCTGCACACTGTCGCCGTAGCGTTTGACGGCGGCGGCGGTGAGCACGATGAACACCGCCAGCGTGCCGACGAGCCGGGCCAGCGAGGAGGCCCTGCGCAGCGGGCGCATCACCAGCAGATGGGTGAGCACCCCCAGCGTCCCGGCCACCAGTACCCCGCACACGACGGCGGTCCAGTAGGGCACGCCGTGCTGCACGGCGAGCTCCCATTGCACATAGGCCGCGGCCATCCCGATCGCGCCGTGCGCGAAGTTCAGGACGCCGGAGCCTCGGTAGATCAGCACGATGCCTTGCGCGGTGAGCGCGTACAGCGCACCGAGGCCGAGGCCCAGGAGCGCGAAGCGCAGGATGTCGTCCACCAGAGAACCTCCAGGGCTCCATGAGTAGCGAACGCCGGATGGCCCGGCAAGACAGATAGAACATTTATTTAGATAATTTCGGCAAGAGTACTTCTCTAACCAATCGACTCCCTCCATGCTGTTCGCCATCTCGGCAACGCCCATCCAGGCTCCCCGGCTCCTTCGATCGAGCAGGGGACCCCACATCCCCGCGGAGGGATCATGAACGACTCACCCCGACGCAGAACCGTCGCAGCGAGCTGTCTCGCGATGGCCGGAGTGCTGCTTGCCGCCGGTTGCGGCGGCGGAGAGGAGTCCGTCGGCAGCACGTCGGCGTCCTCACTGACCGGCGCACCGGTCAAGGTGATGGTCTGGGCCCCGGAGAACACCCAGGGCAGCGCCCAGCCCGGTGTCCGCGTCACCGCCCAGGCGTACGAAAAGTGGATCAACGACAACGGCGGAATCAAGGGCGGTCCGCTCAAGGTCATCACCTGCAATGAGAAGGGCGACCCCGACGAGGCCGAGAACTGCGCCCAGAAGGCGGTCAGTGACGGCGTGGTCGCCGTGGTCGGCTCCTACAGCCTCGCGGGTGACCGCTACATGCCGATCCTGGAGAAGGCCGGCATCCCCTACATCGGCGGGACCGGCGTCTCGGCCGCGGAGTTCTCCAACCCCCTGTCCTTCCCGGTCAACGGCGGCACGCCCGTCGTCTTCACCGCCCATGGCCAGCAGCTCGCGGAGGAGGGCTGCAAGAAAATCTCCGGTGTGCGGTACGACGTCGCGGCCGCCGCGATCGTCATCAAGTTCCTCACGCTGGGCGCGACCTCCGCCGGGGCGAAGGCGCCGAAGGACCTGAAGGTGCCCCTCACCGCCACCGACCTCGCTCCGCAGGTGGCCGCCGCGACCAAGGGCAGTGACTGCGTGAGCGTCATCCTGGGCACGCACTCGGACCTCTTCGTGAAGGCGTATCTGCAGTCCGGGGACAAGACCAAGGTCGGCAGTGTCGTCGGCAACCTCACCCCGGAACTGGCCCAGAGCACCGGAGGCAGTTCGAGCCCGCTGAACGGCGCCGCCATCACCGGGTACTACCCGCCCATCTCCGACGCCGCCTGGAAGGACGGGGTCGCGGCCACCAAGGGCAAGGACGTCGATCTCTCCAACGGCGCCAACGCCACGACCTGGGTGGCGTTCAAGGTCTTCACCGAGGCTGCCGGACAGCTGCCGAAGATCACATCCAAGGCCCTCGTGGAAGAGCTCAACACCACCAAGGGCATCGACACCGGCGGGCTGACTCCGGCGCTGAACTGGCAGTCGTCGACGGCCCTGCCCCTGCCGGGCCTGAACCGCATCCACAACACCACCGCCACCGAACTGGTGCTGAAGGACGGCAAGATCGAGTGGGCCAAGTCCGGCTCGACCTTCGTCGACGTCCGCAAGGCGCTCACGACACCGGCCGGCTGACGGCCCCGCGGTGCGGCAGCGCGGGCCGCACGGCCGACGACGGGCCATGCCCCGAGCCGGCCGGTGGCCCGCCGCCGAACGCAGTGGCGAAGCCCCGTGGCCTCAATGAAGCCCGCCTCGTCCGCGACATCCGCCCGCATCGCAGCACCCGGGAAAGGAGAGAAACACGTGTCCACCGTTGCACACGACCGTCCCGACGCCGTGCCCGAGACAACCTCGGGCGCACTGATCGCGACCAGCTCCCTGTCCGCCGGATACGGCACCCAGCCCGTCGTACGCGACCTCGACATCGAGGTACGCCCCGGCGAGGTCGTCGCGCTGCTCGGCCCCAACGGCGCGGGCAAGAGCACGACGCTCCGAGTCCTCGCGGGCGACCTGGCCCCGATGAGCGGCGAAGTCCGCTGGCTGGGCGAGCCCAGCCGGGCGCCACTGCACCGCCGCGCCCGCGAGGGCCTCGCGTACGTCGGTGAGCGCGCGGTCTTCACCCGCCTCGACACCGCCGACAACCTGCGGGTCGGCCGGGTGGAGGCCGCCCGGGCCCTGGAGCTCTTCCCGGAGCTGGAGAAACGGCTGGGCACCGGCGCAGGGATGCTCTCCGGCGGCGAGCAGCAGATGCTCTCGCTGGCACGGGCACTGTGCCGGGAACCCCGCCTTCTCCTCGCCGACGAACTGTCGCTCGGCCTGGCCCCCTTGGTGGTCGAGCGTCTGCTGCGCGCGGTGCGTGAAGCCGCGGACCGGGGTCTCGGCGCACTGCTCGTCGAACAGCACGTACGCAAGGTGCTGGACATCGCAGACCGCGTGTACGTCCTGCGCCGCGGCCGCGTCGTCATGACCGGCACCCCGCAGGAACTGCGCGGCAACCTGGACGCGATCGAGTCGTCCTACCTCGCCGAGAAGACCACGTTCATCACTGATTCAGGTGGGTGCTGTGACCAGCGCACGTGAGCAGATCCGGGCCTTGGCCGGCTCCGGCGACACCTTCGACCAGCCCGCACAGGAGCTGCGGGAACTACAGCTCGACGCCGCGCGGGAGGCGTTCACCGCCCACCGTGAGCGCATTCCGCTGCTGCGCACCCGGGCGGAGGAGACCGGCGTGCACGAGATCACCGGTCCCGAGGACCTCGTTCCCCTGCTGTTCTCGCACACCAGCTACAAGTCGTATCCCCTCTCCGTCATCACCGGCGGCCGGTGGGACCGGCTCCTGCGCTGGTACTCGACCGTCTCGGTGGTCGAACCGGAAGACGTCGACGTCGACGGTGTACGCGACATCGACGAGTGGACCGAACGCATCACAGATGCCGGCCACCGCCCGTACATCACCAGCGGTACATCCGGGAAGGTCTCCTTCCTCAACTGCGACGCGAGCGACCTGAAGTTCCTGCACGACATCCTGGAGTACCTCACCTGCTGGCCCGACCCCCTGCCGCCGAAGCCCACCCGCCGCGGTTACCTGCTTGCTCCGGCGAGCGGCCCGATGCGCTCCATCGACGGTTTCCGGTGGCACGCGGAGGTCTTCGCCCGGCCCGGCGAGACACAGCTGCTGACCGAGGAACCGCTGCGGGTGTCGGAGCTGATGAGCAGCGCGCTGCTGCGCCGGCGGATGGCGGAGGGCACGGCGACCCCGCAGGAGATCAGCGCCTTCGAGACCGCGTCCGAGGCCCGCGAGGAGGAGCTGGGCGCGGCCGTGGCCCGGATGGTCGACGATATCGTCGCGCACCGCCACGAGCCGCTGTTCATCGCGGGGATGAACAACCAGCAGTTCACCTTGATCCAGGCCCTGCGTGCCCGCGGTGTACCCGACGGGGATCTCCACCCGGACACGCTGGTGCTCAGCGGCGGCGGCAACAAGGGCCGTGCGCTGCCCGACGACTACCAGCAGCAGTTCGCCGCCTTCTACCAGGGCGTACGACGCGTGCGCAGCTACGGCATGACGGAGCTCCAGGGCTCCTGCCCCGCCTGCGAGAAGGGCAAATACCACGTACCGCCGTGGGTGATCCCGCTGGTCCTCGACCAGACAGGCGAGACGCTGCTGAACGCCGAACAGGGGATCGTGGAGGGGAGGTTCGCCTTCCTGGACGTCTCCCTGGAAGGCCGCTGGGGCGGGCTGATCACCGGTGACCGGGTCCGGCTGGACTTCTCGTCCTGCGACTGCGGCAGGTCAGGACCGGTCATCCTGCCGGACATCCAGCGTTACGGGGACCTCGGCGGCGACGACAAGATCACCTGCGCCGCAACACTCGACTCCTACGTGCGAGGGATGATCCACGGATGACCGACACGACGCTGCGCGGTGCCGAAGCACCCCCATGGCAGGGGGGAACCCCCGGCCCGGTGGCCGTGGTGCACATTGTCCGCGGCGAGATCGACCGGGGCCCGCACATCGGCCACGGCAGATCGGGCGCGGCCTTCACGGCGCCAGCGCTCGACCTGGACCGTCTCGTGTGGCCCCGTACCGAACCCGGGCCCGCCTTCCATGTGCCGAGCGCGCAGATCGTCGACCTGCTGGTGGAGACCGGCGAGGCCCTGAAGGCGGACCGGGAAGGCCTGCTCGCCGAAGCCCTGGACCGTATGGCACCGGTCAGCCCGCTCCCCAGGGAGGTGCTCGAACGTGCCTACGCCGTGCTGTGGCGCAGCTTCCAGCGGCCCGGCCTGTACGCCCAGATCGACCACGAGCTCGGCGGAGCGGACGTGCTCGACGGCTGGCGCGAGGTGCCGCTGCCCGAGGGGCGGATCGCGTCCACCCGCGCGTTCCCGCCGCGTCTGGTGCACATCATCGCCGGCAACGCTCCCGGCGTGGCGGCGACGTCCGTCGTCCGCGGTGCCCTCACCAAGGGCGTCAACCTGCTGAAGCTTCCCTCGAACGACCTGTTCACCGCGACCGCCATCCTGCGCACGATGGCGTCGGTGGCGCCGGGCCACCCCGTGGTGCGTTCGTTCTCCGCGGTGTACTGGCGGGGCGGCGACGAGACGGTGGAGAGCGTGCTGTTCCGCCCGCAGTTCTTCGACAAGCTGGTGGCCTGGGGCGGCGAGGCCACGATCCGCGGGGCCCTGAAGTACGTCGGTCCGGGATTCGAGCTCGTCTCCTTCGATCCCAAGACCTCCATCTCGATGATCGGCCGCGAGGCCTTCGGGTCCGAGGAGGCCCTGGCTCAGGCTGCGGACGCGGCCGCCGCGGACGCCACGTTCTTCAACCAGCAGGCGTGCGTGGCCAGTCGCTTTCAGTTCGTCGAGGGTTCCCAGGAGGACGTCGACCGCTACGCCGCGCTGCTGTGCGAACGCCTCGGCATCGCACGGGAGTTCAGTTCGGCCGACGGGCCGCGGGTCGCCTCGGAACTCCGCGAGGAGATCGACATACTGCGGTCTCTGGCGCCCGAGTACCGGGTCTGGGGCGGGTACGACGGCCGGGGCCTGGTCATCCGCTCGCCGGAACCGGTGGACTTCCACCCCGACGGCAAGATCGTGAACGTCGTTCCGGTCACCGCGCTGTCCGAGGCCGTCGCGCATGCAGGGGTCGCCACACAGACGGTCGGCGTCTACCCCGATGCACGCAAGACGGAACTGCGCGACGCCCTCGCCTGTGCCGGGGTGCAGCGCGTGGTGTCGCTCGGCAGGGCAGGCGGAATGCCCCAGGGCCTCTCCCACGACGGCTTCTACCCCCTGCAGCGGCTCATGCGCTGGGTGAACGACGAGTGACTCCGCATCTTCCGTTCAACTGGCCTCTTCTCGGGAACGGCCAGGCGCCAGAGGGTCGTTGACGAGGGCGACGTAGACGGCGGTGCCGATGCCGACGCTCAGGATCGTGCGGCGGCCGGAGGCCCGGGGGACCCGCTGCACCATCGGAGCCGAGGCCGGCCACCTCCGGGAGTGGATCGCCAGGGGCCACTGAAGACAGAGAGGGGTCCATCTCCTTCAGGGGGGATCGGACAGTTCAGGGGGATCGGACAGGCGGTCCGGACGGGCTCATGCCGCCCGGTAGCTGAAGAATCCCTGTCCGGACTTCCGGCCCAGCAGGCCCGATTCGACCATGCGGCGCAGCAGCGGGGGAGGGGCGTACAGCGGTTCCCGGTACTCCTCGTACAGGGCCTCCCCGATGGCGGCCACCGTGTCCAGGCCGATGAGGTCGGCCAGGCGCAACGGGCCCATGGGGTGGGCGCATCCGGCCGTCATACCGGTGTCGATGTCCTCGGCCGTGGCCGTGCCGGAGCCGACCATCCGTACCGCTGCCAGCAGGTACGGCACCAGCAGGGAGTTCACCACGAAGCCCGCGCGGTCCTTCGCGAGAATCGTCTTCTTGCCCAGGACCTCACCCGCGAAGGCACGCACACGCAGTTCCGTGGCCTTGGAGGTGTGCAGCGAGGGAATGACCTCGACCAGCGGCATGGCGGGGACCGGGTTGAAGAAGTGCAGGCCGACGACCGCCTCCGGACGCCTGGTCGCGGCGGCAAGCCGGGCGATGGGGAGCGAGGAGGTGTTGCTGGCCAGCACGGCAGCCGGGTCGGTGACCACCTCGTCCAGCCGCCGGAACAGCGCCGTCTTGGCCTCCTCGTCCTCGGCCGCGGCCTCGATGACCAGGTCCGCACCGGCCAGCTGGGAGATGTCTCCGGCAACGGCGATGCCGGCCAATGCATGTGCGCGGTCCTCAGGGGTGAGCGTGCCCTTCTTCTCCGCCCTGAGCAGGGAGTCCGCGACGCCGGCCAGCCCGGCGCGGGCCCTGTCCTCGGTCATGTCGCACAGCGTGACGGTCAGTCCGGCGCGGGCGCAGACCTCGGCGATGCCCCGCCCCATCTGCCCCGCGCCGACGATGCCCACGTGCTTGATCGCTGTCATGTGTCCCTCCCTGCGGCGACGGTCTCCAGCGTCGCCGCGAGCAGTGGTGCCGCCGTGAGCGTAATCCGGCCACAGCCTCGCTGACCTGCTCGTACAGAACGTTTTCCGCGCACAAAGATGCGTGAGTTCGTCGTTGACCTGCCGCACTGCGGGGGGTCACGCTGATCGCGCCCGGGGCAGGCCCGGTGGCCGAGGACGATCATCAGGAGGCAGGCGTGAGTACCAAGGACGGCCCCCCGGACGACGGTTCCGGCGTTGTCGGGGGAGCGGGGTGCGGCGCGCTGGCAGGGCTGCGGATCGCGGACTTCTCCCGTGTCCTCGCGGGACCGTACGCCACCATGCTTCTGGCCGACCTCGGGGCCGACGTCGTGAAGGTCGAGCGGCCCGGGACGGGCGACGAGACCCGCGAATGGCGTCCCCCCGCGGACGAGAACGGGACATCGACCTACTTCCTCGGCGTCAACCGGAACAAGCGCTCCGTCGCCCTGGACCTGACCAGCGAGACGGGACGCGAGCGGGCACGTGCTCTGATCGCCGAGTCCGATGTGCTGGTGGAGAACTTCCGTCCCGGCACGATGGACCGGCTCGGTCTGGGATACGCGGACCTGCGAGCTCGCCATCCCCGCCTCGTCTACTGCTCCATCAGCGGATTCGGGGCCGACGGCGGCGCCGCGATCCCCGGCTACGACCTGCTGGTCCAGGCCGTCGGCGGGCTGATGAGCGTGACGGGGGAGCCCGACGGCGAACCGGTGAAGACCGGTGTCGCTCTCGTCGACGTGATCACCGGTCTGCACGCGACGCTCGGCATCATGGCGGCCCTGCGGCACCGGGACGCCACCGGCGAAGGACAGCGCGTCGAGGTGAGTCTGCTGGGCTCGTTGCTGTCGGCGATGGTCAACCAGGCCTCGAGCTACGCCGTCGCCGGCGTCGTACCCGGACGGCTGGGCAGCGCCCACCCCAGCATCGCCCCGTACGAGAGCTTCCCCACCGCGGACCGCCCGCTCGCACTCGCGGTCGGCAACGACGGGCAGTTCGTGGCGCTGGCCGCGGTCCTCGGGTGCCACGGCCTCGCCGACGACGACCGGTTCCGCACCAACCCCGACCGGGTGGCGCACCGTGCCGAGCTGCGGAAGCTGCTGGGCGAGCGGCTGCTGACCGCAGGCGCCGACCACTGGTCCGCCACCCTGCTCGCCGCGGGGGTGCCCGCGGGCCCGGTCAACACGCTCGACGAGGCGTTCGCCTTCGCCCACCGGCTCGGGTTGCCCGGCATCGTCAGCGTCCCGGCCCCGGCCCCCTTCCCGGCGGACGGATCGGCGGACGGATCGGCGGACGGATCAGTGGACGGATCGGCGCCCGCGCCGGTGTCCCGGCAGGTCGCCCACCCCATCGCGCTGAGCGAGTCACCCGCGCAGTACCGCCTGCCGCCGCCCGGTCTGGGCGAACACACGGCGGAGGTCTTCCGCCGCACCGCCGGCGACACCCCCGAAACCGCATGACCGCCACCCCTACGCAACCGCACAGACTCACCTGCAACGCTGCTCTTCGTTCTCAACGGTCCTGGAGGAATCCCTGATGCCCCACCTCAACCCCATTGACGCCCTGGAACTCGACAACGAGCTCGACGACGACGAACGGCTCATCCGTGACACGGTCAGCGTCTTCGTCCGTGACCGTGTGACCGAGCATGTGGCCGACTGGTTCGAGGAGGGTACCTTCCCGACTCGCGAACTGGGCCCGGAACTCGGCCAGTTGGGCCTCCTCGGCATGCACCTGGAGGGCTACGGTTGCGCCGGTGTCAGCGCCACCGCCTACGGTGTGGCCTGCCGCGAACTGGAGGCGGCCGACTCGGGCCTGCGCAGCTTCGTCTCCGTCCAAGGCTCCCTGGTGATGTTCCCGATCCATCGCTACGGCTCGGAGGAGCAGAAGCAGGAGTGGCTGCCCAAGCTCGCCTCCGGTGAGGCGATCGGCTGCTTCGGGCTCACCGAACCCGACCAGGGCTCCGATCCCGGAAACATGCGCACCCAGGCCAAGCGCGACGGTGACGACTGGATCCTCAACGGCACCAAGATGTGGATCACCAACGGCTCGGTCGCCGACATCGCCGTGGTCTGGGCCCGCACCGAGGAGGGCATCCGCGGCTTCCTCGTACCCAAGGACACCCCGGGCTTCACCACCAGCGAGATCCACAAGAAGCTGTCGCTGCGCGCGTCCGTCACCGCCGAACTGCACCTGGAAGACGTACGGCTGCCCGCCTCGGCGGTGCTCCCGGGCGTGACGGGTTTGAAGGGACCGCTGTCCTGCCTGTCCGAGGCGCGCTTCGGCATCCTGTGCGGTGTCGTCGGCGCGGCCCGCACCTGCTATCTCTCGGCTCTGGAATACTCCACGACCCGCGAGCAGTTCGGCCGGCAGCTCGGCGGCTTTCAGCTCACCCAGCAGAAGCTGGCCCGGATGCAGGTCGATCTGGTGAACTCCCAGTTGCTGGCCCTGCGCCTGAGCAAGCTGAAGGACGCCGGGAAGCTGCGCCCGGAACAGGTCAGCCTCGGCAAGCTCGCCAACGTCCGGGCCGCACTCGACACCGCCCGCACGGCCCGCACCATTCTCGGCGCCAACGGCATCACCACCGAGTACCCGGTGCTCCGGCACGCCAACAACCTGGAGACGGTGCTCACCTACGAGGGCACCGAGGAGATCCACACCCTCGTCGTCGGCCAGTCCGTGACGGGCATCGCTGCGTACCGCTGAAACGCGCCGGGCAGGCCGGTATGGGCCGGCCTGCCCGGGACCACCTCACATCAGGAAAGTCATATGAGCTCGAGGATCGTTGTTTGTGTGAAGTACGTGCCCGACGCCACTGGCGACCGGCACTTCGCCGATGACTTGACCGTCGACCGTGACGACGTCGACGGGCTGCTGTCGGAGCTGGACGAGTACGCGGTCGAGCAGGCGCTGCAGATCTCCGAGAACTCCGACGACGACGTGGAGATCACCGTTTTGACGGTGGGCCCGGAGGACGCCAAGGACGCGCTGCGCAAGGCGCTGTCGATGGGCGCGGACAAGGCGATTCACGTCGAGGACGACGACCTGCACGGTACGGATGTCATCGGTACCTCTCTGGTCCTGGCCAAGGCGATCGAGAAGGCCGGCTTCGACCTGGTGGTCTCCGGCATGGCCTCCACCGACGGCACCGCCGGTGTGGTCCCGGCCCTGCTGGCCGAGCGCCTGGGTGTCCCGCAGGTCACCCTGCTCTCCGAGGTCTCCGTCGAGGACGGCGTGGTCAGGGGCCGTCGTGATGGTGACACCGCGTCCGAGCAGCTTCAGGCGTCGCTGCCGGCGGTGGTGTCGGTGACGGACCAGTCGGGTGAGGCCCGCTACCCGTCGTTCAAGGGCATCATGGCGGCGAAGAAGAAGCCGGTGGAGTCCTGGGACCTGGAGGACTTGGAGATCGAGGCGGACGAGGTCGGTCTCGAGGGTGCCTGGACCAAGGTCGAGGCGGCGGCGGAGCGTCCGGCCCGCACGGCCGGCACGATCGTCAAGGACGAGGGCGAGGGCGGCAAGCAGCTGGCCGCCTTCCTCGCGGAGCGGAAATTCGTGTGAGCAGCCTGGCCGGCCAGAAGTTCATCTGAGCTTCGGTCATCACCCCTAACCGCCCCGCAATACTTCGCAAGCAGGAGAGAAGAAGTCCCATGGCTGAAGTTCTCGTCTACGTCGACCACGTGGACGGTGCCGTCCGCAAGCCCACGCTGGAGCTGCTGGCCCTGGCCCGCCGGATCGGCGAGCCGGTCGCCGTCGCGCTGGGTGCCGGCGCGGAGGCGACTGCCGCCACGCTCGGTGAGCACGGCGCGGTCCGCGTCCTCACTCACGACGCGCCCGAGTACGCCGATTACCTGGTCGTGCCGAAGGTGGACGCGCTGCAGGCCGCGTACGAGGCCGTGTCCCCGGCCGCGGTGCTGGTGCCGTCGTCCGCCGAGGGCAAGGAGATCGCCGCGCGTCTGGCGGTCCGTATCGGTTCGGGCATCATCACCGACGCCGTCGACCTGGAGGCGTCCGGCGAGGGGCCGGTGGCCACCCAGTCGGTGTTCGCCGCGTCGTTCACCACCAAGTCCCGTGTCTCCAAGGGCACGCCGGTCATCACGGTCAAGCCGAACTCGGCGCCGGTCGAGGCGGCTGCGGCCGCGGGTGCGGTCGAGGCACTGAACGTGTCCTTCTCCGAGAAGGCCACGGGTACGAAGGTCGTCGCGCGGACGCCGCGTGAGTCGACGGGTCGTCCGGAGCTGACCGAGGCCGCGATCGTGGTCTCCGGTGGCCGTGGTGTGAACGGTGCGGAGAACTTCGCGATCATCGAGGCGCTGGCCGACAGCCTGGGCGCGGCGGTCGGCGCATCGCGTGCCGCGGTGGACGCCGGCTGGTACCCGCACTCCAACCAGGTCGGCCAGACCGGTAAGAGCGTGTCGCCGCAGCTGTACATCGCCTCGGGTATCTCGGGTGCGATCCAGCACCGGGCCGGTATGCAGACCTCGAAGACGATCGTGGCGATCAACAAGGACGCCGAGGCCCCGATCTTCGACCTGGTCGACTACGGCGTGGTCGGCGACCTGTTCGAGGTCGTCCCGCAGCTCACCGAGGAGATCAAGTCCCGCAAGGGCTGATCCCGAGGGCGGAGGACCGTCTCGCCCACCACTCGTATGAACGCCCCGGCGCCCGTCAGTCCGTTGGCCGCGGCCAGCCCGGACCGGCGAGCGTCTCCTTTGCGTACTGGAGGAAGGCGCGGGCCCGGTGCGTGGGGGTGACGTTGGCCGCATGGGCGATCACGAGCTCGACTTCGTCCAGCGGGTCGCTGATGGGCACAGATGCCAGGGGAAGCCCCTCGATGCTGGTGTCGGTCGGCCAGGACTGGATCAACGTGGCGAAGCCGAGGCCGCGGGCCACCATGCTGCGGAGCGCCTCGATGCTTGAGGTCCGGTACCGGATGTTCGGCCGTGCTCCCGCGAGCGCGAACCACTGGTCGGCGTTCTGCCGGGCGGGCGGCTCGGCATAGATGATCAGCGGTTCGTCCGCCAGTTCGGCGAGCGAGACGGCCGCGCGCCCCGCCATCGGATGACCGGCGGACACGATGACATACGGACGGCTCGCGCGGATCGTCGAGCAGGAAAGGCCGGCCCCGGTACCGAACGCGTACAACAGGGCCAGGTCGCACGCACCCTGGAGCAGGGCGTGCCGCATCTCCTCCTGCTGGCCCTCGATCAGTTCCAGGTCGACTGCCGGGTAGTCCCGGGTGAACCCGTCGACCAGTGGCGGGATGAGGAAGGGCGTCAGGGCCGAGTAGCAACCTATCGTCAGGCGGCCGGCCAGCTGGCCCTTCTCTGCCTTGGCGCTGGCCCTGAGGTCGTCGGCCTGAGCCAGCATGGCCTGGGCGCGTCCGAGAATCCGGCTGCCGGCCTCGGTGAGAAAGACGCCCTTCGCTCGGCGTCGCACCAGCAACTGGACCCCGAGGCGGCGTTCCAGGTCGGCGATCGCTGTGGAGATGCCGGCCTGGGAGGCATGGCACCGCACCGCGGCCGCGCTCATGGAGCCGGTGTCCGCCACCGCGACGAAGTATTCCAATTGTCGAAGGGAAAAATCGGCTGCCACATTTCTCCCTGCTGTGATGGGAACTCCTGATGAACCACATCAGAAAATCCTGGTTTTCCTGGGCGTAACGCGGGTGTCATCCTAAGCCGAAGTCCCCTTTTGAAAAAGGCTCGGTATACGAGCAGGACCCCGCACGTCCAGTTAGGAGACCATTCATGACCACGCTTCTTGACCGCACCCGATCCCAGGGCCGGGGAACCGGCGACAGTGTGCTCGGCCGCGTCCGCGTGCACCTGCCCGAGATTGAGGCGCGCTCTGCCGAGGCTGAGGCCGCCCGGGCGGTCCCCGCGGAGATCATCACGGCCCTGCGTCAGGCCGGGGTGTTCCGGATGAGCCTGCCCAAGGCATGGGGAGGCGAGGAACTCGACCTGGTGGAGGGCGCTCGGGTGGTCCAGGAGATCTCACGGGCCGACGGTTCGACAGGCTGGACCGTTCAGGCAGCCTCGATGGCCTGGTTCTTCGTGCGGTCATTGCCCCAGGAGACGTTTGAGAAAGAGGTGTTCTGCAACGGCGGCGACCTGCTGCTCCGTGGAGCGATAGCCCCGAAGGGGAAGGCGACGCCGGTTGAGGGCGGTTACCGCATCAGTGGTCGCTGGCCGCTGGCCAGCGGTTCGTTCACCCCGGACTGGATGCTCGCGGGCTTCGTGGTCGAGGGTGCGCCCCCGCTGCCGGACGGCCGCCCGGACATGCGCGTCGCGCTGATCCGCCCCGAGCAGGTCACGTTCCTCGACACGTGGGACGCGGTGGGGCTGCGTGCCACGCAGAGCACCGACTTCACGATGGACGACGTCTTCGTGCCCGAGCGCTTCACGGGGCCGCTGATCGGTGACAACAACATCCCCGCTCCTTTCTACAACCTGCCGTACTCCGCAACCGGTGCCTCGCATGACGCCGTCATCCTGGGGTGCCTGGAGGGCGCGCTGGACGATCTCGCCGAGCTCGCCGCCACCAAGCGGCCGGCGTTCAACCCCAGGGTGGTGATCGGCGAGGACCCGGTGTTCCAGGAGAAGTTCGCCGAGCTGCACCTGCGCACGGCAGCACTGGCGGCCCTGGCGGAGTGGACCGGCCGCACCGTCATGGACCGGACACTCGCGGGAGACGCGCCCACACCCACAGAGTGGTTCAGCTACACCGGCGGCCACCAGCACATCCATCACGAGGGCATCCGGCTCCTCAACGAGATCATGACGCTGTCGGGCAGTGCGGGGCTCTACAGCACCAACCCGATGCAGCGTCGTTGGCGCGACGTCCGCTGCGTCTCCCAGCACGTAGCCGGCAACAACGGCTCACTGCGGCAGCTGGGCGCGGTCCTGTCCGGGCAGGGCTGACGGCCGGCAGTCGGACGTCAATGAGGCCGAGTGGCCCCACATCTGAGCCAGCCACGAACCTTTCACGTTTTCGGGAGGACGCATGCATCCCCTGCTCCACCCCGTCCTGCGAACCAGCGCGATCCGCGCTGCAGGGCGGCCGCACTCCACACGCCGACACCAGACGGGTGATCCCCGATGAGCCCTTTCGACACCACGCCGACGGATCCCGCCGTACTGCGCCGGGCGTTCGGCTGCTTCCCGTCCGGGGTGACAGCCGTGTGCGCACTTGATTCCGGCACCCCGGTGGGCATGGCTGCGAGCACGTTCACCCCGGTCTCCCTGTCGCCGGCTCTGATATCGGTCTGTGTGCAGGACACATCGTCGACGTGGCCGAGGCTGCGCGGGCAGCGCCGTCTTGGAGTGAGCGTGCTCGCCGAGGGACAGGACACGATCTGCCGGTCGCTGGCCGGCAAGGAGGGAGACCGGTTCGCCGGCGTCGACTGGGATACCGACGAGGAGGGCGGCGTGTACATTCACGGTGCCGGCCTCTGGCTGGACTGCTCGGTGTATGCCGAGCTCCCCGGAGGCGACCACACGATCGTCCTGCTGCAGATCCAGGGTCTGAAGGCCGAGCCTGACCGAGAACCCCTGGTGTTCCACAACAGCCGGTTCCGACGCTTGGCCGTCTGATGAACCAGAGCTGCCACGCAGCCTACGACACTCGCCTCAAGCTCCAGTTCACCGAAGACCGGCCAGGCGCTGACCGGGCACCGGGTCTTCGACTGACGCCGGCTGTCAGCTGATACCGGCTTTCAGCTGACAGCGACCGTGACGGCCGCCGCCTCCCGCAGGCGGCGGATCACGCCGCGTACCGCCGGCGAGGTCTCGCCCTTGCGGTACGCGCCGACCAGCCGGGTGGTCAGCCGTACGTCCGCGAGCGGACGACAGGTGACCCCCGGTATCTGCACGCGGCGCAGCGAATCCGGCACCAGGGCCACGGCGAGACCGCCGCCCACCAGTGTGAGAGCGGCGATGAAGTCCCGTACCGGAGGAGCGACCTGGGGGCTGAAACCACCCTGGTCCGCCACCTCGAGGATCTGGTCGCGGCAGCCGTACTCCTCGTCGAAGTGGGGGGCCACGAACCGCTCGTGGCACAGCTCCGCCGCCGGCACGGCCTCGTACGCCGCCAGAGGCGAGCCGGCCGGCAGCGCCAGGACGACCTCCTCGGTGAGCAGACAGGTGGCCGTGACTCCCGGCGGGTACTCCGGCCTCCAGCGCAGGAAGCCGACGTCGATGTCCCCGCAGGCCAGGGCCTCCAGCTGGGCCGGCGTCTCCAGCTCGCGGACCTGCACCGTGAGCTGGGTTCCCGGGGCCGCACACCGAGTGAGGACGTCGGTCAGCACACCCGAGAAGGCGGCCGAGGCCACGTAGGCGATCTCGGCATGTCCCAGCTCCCCGCGGCCGGCCCGCCGGCCCACGGCCTCGGCACGGGCGGCCTGGGCGAGCGTGCGCTGCGCCTCCTCGAGAAACAGCCGCCCGGCGCTGGTCAGCGCCGGGCGGCTGCGCCGTCCGCGGTCGATCAGGCGTACGCCCAGGTGCGACTCCAGCGCCCTGATTTGGGCACTGAGTGCTGACGGAGCCAGATGCAGTCGGTCCGCCGCCTTCGCGAAGTGCAGTTCCTCCGCGACGGTGACGAACGATTCCAGCCAGCGCAGTTCCACCGGCTCCTCCGTCCTGCTGGGTCTGTGCCAACGAGAGCATCGAACAGGAAATCACCCCGCGGCGGGCAGGAACGCCGCGGGGTGAGTACCGGGGCGGGGCGCGGGGAGCAGTCCCCGCCCCGGCTCAGGGAATGACGACGTAGTTGCTGAATCCGCCGTCGCGGTCCTCGAGTCCCGAGATCGCCTCGTTGACCCTGGCCAGCGGGAAGGGCTTGGACTCCAGGTACGACAGGTCCAGGGCTCCCGTGCGTACCATGTCGGCGAGTTCCTGCCCCTGCGCGGTGGTGAACCAGTTGGAGCCGATCAGCTGGACCTGCTCGTCCATGAGCCACTTCACGTCCACGGGCAGCCGGTCGGCCACACCGCCGACGTTGACGACCCTGCCGCCCCTGCGGACTCCCTGCATGGAGTCCAGCATCGTCTCCACCGGCGCCCTGGCTCCCAGCGCGCTGATGACGAAGTCGGCGCCCTCGCCGCCGGTCAGCGACTTCGCCCACTCACCGGAGGAACCGTCACCCAGCCTGAACACCTCCACCCGGTCCGGATCCAGGTCCTTGACGCGCTTGAGGAGTGCCTCGTTGCGGCCGGTCCCGAGGACCCGCGACACACCGGACGCCAGCGCGAGCACGGTCGAGGCGACACCGAGGGTTCCGGTGACCCCGTCGATGAGCGCCACCTGGCCGGGCCCGGCTGCGGCGTTCTTGAGGGCTCCGTAGGACGTGCCGATGTAGCCGAGCTTTCCGGCCTGCTCGAAGGTCATGTTGTCCGGGATGTTGACGATCGAGTACTGCGGTGCGGTCATGTACTCCGCGAAGCCGCCGTAGGGGTAGAGGTCGAAGATCCGCTGGCCGTCACGCGACGTGCTGAAGTAGCCGTTCAGGGTGAAGTAGCGGCATCTGCTGAGCTCGCCTCCGCGGCACACCTGGCAACTTCCGCAGGACCGCAGGGGGTTCACGTACACCCTGTCACCGGGCCTGGTGTTGATCACCGCCTCGCCGACCGCCTCGACCACGCCGGCGGCGTCCAGGCCGAAGATGGCGGGGAACCTGGGCAGTGGCTGATGGGGGAACCAGGTGGGCCAGTTGTTGATCACGTTGGCCATGTTCGGCACGATTCCGCAGGCCTTGACCCGCACCAGCACATCGGTCGGTCGCGGCGTCGGCACATCGATCGTGTCCACCGACATGGGCTCACCGAGCGCATGCAGTCGTGCAGCGAGCATTTTCGCCATTGAAATACTCCTTGAAATTGCCTACGGACGCGGGTCCGCGAACGGGTTCGGATAACCGCTCTCAAGATCGATGTCCAACAGGCCCATGATGCGGACGCCGGAGTTGTACCAGGCGATGGACAAGGCCAGTTCGACCATTTGCTTGTCGGTCAGATGCGCAGCGGCGGCACGCCATGTCTCCTCGGAGACATCGACCACGAGCGTGGACTCCTTGGCAAGACGCATGACGGCCTTCTCCACCTCGTCGAAGACATCGGCAGATTCGAAATCGGCGACCGCCGCGAGCTGCTCCTCTGTGAGGCCAGCCTTTATCCCGTGGGACTGGTGATGCGCGACCTCGTACGCCGACCGCGTCGCGTGCCCCACGGTCAGAATCGCCAGCTCCCGGAGCCTGGGACTGAGTTCGCAGGCCCGCAGCGCGTTGGCGTAGGTCAGGAAGGCGTCAAGCTGTGCCGGCGCACCGGCGAGGGCGAGGAAGATGTTCGCCGTCGGCACCTTGCGTTCGGCCTCGAGGCGGTCGTACAGGGGCTTGTGTGCCTCGTCCGCGTCCTCGCGGTGCAGATAGGGAACTCGTGCCATGGCATCTCCTGTGGGGCGAAAAGGTCAGTTTGCGGACTGTTCGAGCAGGAACCGTTCGAGCGTCATCGGATTCGGCTTTTCGGCCGGCGGGATCTGCGGCACTCCCACGAAGGGCGACGCTTCGAAATACCACTTCTCCAGCGCCGGGAGTCCCCATCGGGCATTGGTGCTCAGCGATGCCGCGTCCCAGCGCACGGGCTCGATCTCGGTGTCGATCGTCTGGTAATGGCTGTTGAAGACCTCCACCCGGTGACCGTCCGGGTCGCGGAGATAGGCGAAGAGCATTCCGCCCGGCCCATGGCGTCCCGGTCCCCGCTCCACCGAATCGCCGTAGCCCAGGTTTCCCGCGAAGTCGCAGGCGGTGAAGATGTCGCGGCTCTCGGAGACGGTGTACGCGAAGTGGTGCAGGGCGGGGCCGGCCTGCTCGACGATGGCCAGGTCGAGGCAGGTGCCCTTGCGGTACATGAACGCGCCCAGCAGCTTGTCCCCGTGGGCGAGGTACTCGGAGTTGCGGAAGCCGAGCTCGCTGTAGAACGCGCACAGCTGGTACACGTCGGGGGCCCAGGTCTGGAAGTGATCGAGCCGCTGCGCGTGCGCGCCCTTGTGGAGCTCGAACTGAATATGCAGCCTCGGCCGCGTCTCCATGGTCGCGCAGAGTTCGAGCGGCGTGCCGATGGGGTCGCTGACATGCAGGGTGCGGCCCTGGTGGGGAACGTCGACCCAGGCAGCGGGGAGTCCGCGCTCGCGGAAGTACTCGTACGCGACGTCGAGGTCCTCGTCGAAGAAGACCCGGAAGCCGATCCTCTTGCACGTACCGCCGCCCTCTTCGTCCTGCTCCAGGACCAGACTGTGGTGGCAGGCCTCCGACAGAGCGCGGAGGTAACACGTGCGGTCGTCTTCCTCAGTGACGACGAGCCCCAGCACATTCACGTAGAAGTTCCGGCTCTCGGCCAGATCGGCGACGGTGAGACGAACGTGGCTGGAGCGGGTGATGTTGAAAAGCGGGCGAAGATTGACTGGTGGCAGCATGCTGGTCTCCGTGTTCCGATCACCGCTCTGGGATGCGCTGATTCCGATCATCAAATGCGCTGATACCGATGTTCACATGCGCTGACTTCGGTGTTCGAAGGGCTGTTACGACGTGGGAATGGGGGAGTCGGGTGCCGCGAAGGGAAAGGCGGACCAACCGCTGAACTCCGCGGATTCCCCCAGAGCCTCCTCGATACGAAGAACCTCGTTCCACTTCGCCATGCGCTCGGACCGGGTGAACGATCCCACCTTGAGCTGGCCGGCGTCCCAGCCGACGCTGAGATGGGAGATGGTGACGTCCTCGGACTCTCCGGACCGCGCCGAGACGATCGTGCCGAAGCCTGCTTCCTTTCCGGCCCGCAGGGCGGCGAGAGCCTCCGTGACCGTCCCGGCCTGGTTCGGCTTGATGAGCACCGCGTTGGCCGCCTTGCCGGCCGCGGCCGCCTCCACCCGCTTCGCGTTCGTCACCAGGAAGTCGTCGCCGATCACCTGGCAGCGGTCGCCGTACAGCCGGGTGAACTCCACCATGCCCTCGTGATCGTCCTCCCCGAGGGGGTCCTCGATGGACAGGATCGGATAGTGCTCGATCCAGCGCCCGAGCATCTCGATCAGCGCGCCGGTGTCCAGTGCGCGATCATCGAGAGCCAACGTGTACTTCCCGGCGCTGCCGAACTGCGAGGCCGCGATGTCCAGGGAGATGCCGACCTGGGACGAGGGGCGGAACCCCGCGTTCTCGATGGCCAGGGTCAGCGTCTCCAGCGCCTCCTCGTTGGAGTCGAACGCCGGCCAGAAGCCTCCTTCGTCGGCCACGCCTCCCGTCTTCCCCGCCTTGCGCATCAGACTTCCGGCGGCCCGGTAGATCTCCGCGGTCCAGTCCAGGGCTTCGGAGAAGCTCCCTGCCGCGGGACAGACCACCATGAAGTCCTGCACGTCGACGCGCCGGTCCGCGTGGGCCCCGCCGCCGAAGATCTGGATCTCCGGCAGAGGGATCCGGACCGGACGTCCACCCGAGAGATGGAGCCACAGCGGCTTGTCCGCCGAGGCCGCGGCGGCGTGCAGCACGGCCATGGACGTGGCCACGATCGCGTTGCCGCCGAGACGGCTCCGGTCCGGGGTCCCGTCGAGGTCCACCAGCAGCCGGTCGACGGACTCCTGGTCGGTCGTGTCCTGGCCCTTGAGAGCGGGCGCGATCTCGCTGTTCACCGAGCCCACCGCACGATGGACGTCGAGCCCGCCGAAGCGGCTGCCGCCGTCGCGCAGGTCCAGGGCTTCCCCCTGGCCCGTCGAGGCGCCGGCCGGAGCGATCGCCCGCCCGACCGCACCATCCGTGAGGTGGGCCTCGACCTCGACGGTCGGCCGGCCGCGTGAGTCCCACACCCTGCGGCCGTACAGCTTGGCGATCCGCGCGTCTGTCATTGCGGTGCAACCTTTCGGGATCTGAACCATCAGTGATGTCCGGGGCCGCTCGTCGGGCGACAGCCGTCCGTTGCCCTGCCGGCGGCGGACGAGCGTGCGCGGGCATGAAGCCGCCACGCTGCGTGGAAACCGCCCGTCGAAGCGGCGGATGTCGCGACGGCAGTCGGTGACAGCCACCCGCCATCCGTTGGATCGGCGGGGCATGTGCTGGGCGCGAGCGACGCGTCGTACGGCTCTTGTCGTCGCGGGGCCGGTCGGCAGTGGACAGGAAGGGCGATGGCGAGAGTTTCTCGCCTGCCGCGGCTCTTGAAGTGCTAACGATAGCGCAATGGTGCGAAGGGCGGGTGTCATGTGTCAAGAGGCAGGTGGCACTCCGCTTGAGTCGCTGGGCATCGCCCGCCGTCGGGCATTGGCTGGGGTGTATGTGAGTGCTATCGTTCGCACACCCAGTGCGAGTCCCGGAAGACTCCGGTGGCCCACGCTCTCCCTGGGAAGGCGGACAGCGCAGGGAGAGCGCGGGCCCCGGGCCGGAACGCAGCCGAACGGAAAGCGAGCCCGATATGGCACCGATGACCCTCACCACTGTTGTCGCCAGCACACGCCCCGGACGTGTGGGCAGGTCCGTCGCGGACTGGTTCACCGCGCGCGCCGCGGAGTACGACGAGTTCGAGCCGCACATCGTCGACCTGCGTGAACTCGCTCTTCCCTTCTACGATGAGCCGCATCCGCCGGCCCTGCGGCAGTACACGAAGAGCCACACCCGGGAATGGAGCCGGATCGTCGACAGATCTGACGCCTTCGTCTTCGTCACCCCCGAGTACAACGGCGCCTTCCCGGCCTCCTTGAAGAACGCATGGGACTACCTCGTCGTGGAGTGGCAGTACAAGCCGGCCGGTTTCGTGAGCTATGGGGGTGTCTCGGCCGGCACCCGTGCGGTGCAGATGTCCAAGCAGGTCGTCGCGAACCTCAGGATGCTGCCGATCGGTCCCACTGTGAGCATCCCGTTCATCAGTGAAGTCATGGACGACGGCGCCTTTCGGGGCGGCAAGATACATGAGGCGGCGGCCGAGCAGATGCTCGACGAGCTCGAGCGTACGGCCCGCGTCATGCGCCGACTGCGTAACACAACTCCCTGACTCAAGGCGGGAGGTTGGTCGATCCGGAGGGGCTGAACGGGGACGACCATGCCGCGGGTCAGCCGGAGTGGCGCACGACCGTGCCGCCGGTCAGCGGGAATGGCGGACGACCGTGTCGACGCTCAGCCGGCCTGGGGGGAGGGCCGACCGCCGCGACGGGCGCGGACCGGGCCGCTGGGCGGTGCTGTGCTGCCGCGCACGATCAGTGATCCCGGCGAGACGGAGGTGTACGGGCCGTCGTTGCCGGGTTTTGTCGTGAGGCGACGCATCAGCCACAGCGCGCAGCCGGTGGCCATCTCCTGGATGGGCAGGCCGATGGTGGTGAGTCCCGGGCCCCACCAGGAGAATCCGGGTTCGTCTCCGAACCCGACCACGGACAGCTCCTGGGGCACCTTCACGCCCTGCTGGGACAGTTCCTCCAGGACGCCCAGGGTGAGCTGGATGGATCCGAGTACGAGCGCGGTGGGTGCCGACGGGCCCTCCAGCAGCCGGCGTACCGCCTGACGGCCATGGTCCACGTCCGACGGTGGTCCCAGTTCGGTCAGGCCGGCGTCGTCGGGCAGGCCGCCTTCGCGCAGGGCGCTGCGGAAGCCCTTGAGGCGCTCGGCGCCGGTGGGCAGTTCGACGGGACCGCCCAGGTAGGCGATACGGGTGTGTCCCTGTGCCACCAGGTGGGCCGTGGCCTGCCGCAGCGCCTCGTAGTCGTCCACGCCGAACCACTGGGAGCCCAGCGATGGGTGTTTGCGCAGCAGCTGCAGGTGCGGCACCGCGCGCAGCAGTTTGACGGAGTCGGTGTGAGGGCGCGCGGTGGGGACGATGATGATGCCCGCCACGCGGCTCGCGGACAGCTCCCGCAGATGTCGCAGCTCGACCATCCTGTCGTCGTCGGTCTCCGAGAGCATGAGCTGGAAGCCCTGCGCCTCCATGTTCTTGGACAGCTCGTGCGCGATGGTCGAGTAGAAGCTGTTGCGGATGTCCGGGATCACCAGCGCGACCACGTTGCTCGACGCGCCCCGCATCATCCGTGCGGCGCGGTTGGCCACGTAACCCATCTCGGACGCGGCCTGGCGGACCCGGAACTTGGTCTCCTCGCTGATACGGCTGTCGTCAGCGAGTGCTCGGCCGACCGTCGAGACGGAGATCCCGAGGCGTTCGGCGATGTCCCTGGTGGTGATCACGTGGTGGCGCCCCCTCGAGTGACTGATCCCGTGTCGTTACTGTCTGTGTGCCAACGATAGCATTGATGTCGCGCTGCGTGGTCGAGCTCGCGGTCGGGGAATCTGGCACCGGCTTGATCATCGGCCTCTTTGCTAACGTTAGCACTAGTGGCGGGGTCGTGTGATCGCCCGCGGCTGCATGGTCGCGGGTTTTCCTTGCGGGTCGTCAAATACTGCGTGGGCGGGGTCCGTTAGTAAGGGCGATTCGAAGTGGCGAGGTGAGGAAGCCCGCCATGCGAAGGCATCCGAAGCCCTTGAGTGCATACTCGGCTATCCGTGCTCCAATGACGTCGACCGCGTCATCGACTGCATCATCGAGCGCAAGGAATGCAATTCGGGAAACACACAACCGACCTCGGCTGAACCACGCGACGGTTCGGCCAAGGTCGGTTGCGTCCCACTCGTTGCCGCGAGCCGGCCGACCGAGGTCCGCAGGTGAGCAGGTCCGCTGGTCCGCAGATCCGCTGGTCCGCCGCTAGCGGACCGCGTTGTTGAACTGCGAGGTGCGGACGAAGGTCATCGCGAGGACGCCGGCGAGTGGGAGGAGCGTGACCTGCAGCAGCCCCGCGTGGCGCCAGCCGAAGTTCTCCACCAGGGTGGCGAAGATCAAGCCGGAGAACGCAGCTGTTCCGTAGTAGCTGGTGACGAACAGGCCGGAGGCACGTCCGATCTGTTCGGGGCGGACGGCCCGCTGGATCGCGCTGTTGGTGTTGGGGTAGAGGAAGCCCAGGCCGAAGACGCCCATGAGGAAGGCGAGCAGGCACTGCCAGCCGACTCCGCCGTGCAGCTGGTAGATGCAGACGCTGATGACGGAACAGGCCAACAGGCTGAGGATCAGCAGATTGCGCTGGTTGACGCGGTCGCCGAGCCACCCGCCGAAAATGGCCAGCATGCCGCCGAAGCCGAGAAAGCTCATGGCCAGTGCGGCCTGTGCCGGGGTGAAGTGCAGGCTGGTGATGAGGAACGTCGGGTAGAGGCCGATGAACCCGTAGATGGCCACACCGCTGACGATGGAGTGGACGGCCAACGCGATGGTGTTGCGGTTGTAGGGGGATTCGGGCATGTACTCGTACGTCCTGCTCGAGACGACCTGCTCGACGCTGCGCTCGGTCAGACCGGTTTTCACCGCGACGACCGCGATGGCGGCGATCACCAGCCCGGCCGCCCCGAACAGGTAGAAGGGCGAGTGCCAGGTGCCGTGCGTGTTCATGAGCCGGACGCCGATCAGCGGACTGATGAACACGCCGAGGGAGTAGCCCGCGCCGATGATGCCGAAGGCGAGGCCTCGTCGTCGGGCGAAGTACGCGCCGACGGCCGCGAAGATGGCGGCGGACTGCATGCCCTCGCCGAAGCCGGAGAGGACCCGGTACGCGGTCATGTCGGCGAAACCGGAGGCCAGTGGAGTGGCCATCGTGCCCAAGGAGTAGATCACGATGCTGACCAGCAGCACGGTCTTGCGTCGGAAACGGTCCAGAAGATAGCCCGCCGGCAGGCCGGCCAGCGCCATGCCGAGGGTGAAGTTCGTCGCCAGCAGCCCGCCCTGCTCCAGCGAAAACCCGTACTCCTCACGGATGTTCGGCAGCAGGGGAGGGAAGACCTGGCGGTCCATTGCGTTGATCATGTAGGACAGGGTCAGCACCAGGAAGCCCACTGCGACCAGGGTGCGGCTGAGCGGGGCCTCGTCGATGTCCGCCTTGTTCGGGGCGGGCACGGCGCTCGTGTCGAGTTGCGCTGCGTGATTCATGGCGGCTCCTATGGGAAAGGGCCACGGCAGGCCGCGGCAGATCCATCGCGGTTCGGGCGATGATGAGAAGCGGTGAGCTGAACACGGACTCGAGTCGGCGACTACGCTGATGTCGCCGTATGGATGAGGGGGCGGCGGGCTGCCGCGCGATCGACCGCCGCGCGTGAATTCCAGCCGTATATCGCCCGTCGGGGACGTCCGTGGCTGTGGCGTCTTCGACAACCGGACCTTGTGCGGACACTTGTCGGCCACACGGTCATGGGCTCGCAGAAACCATGAAGCGAAGTCCCTGGCGCGTCAAGATGTGAACACCGGATTTCTTTGGCGGTCCTCGATTTCCTTGCATGAACCGTGTGGTGGCCCTCGAAAGGCGGACCTGCTGCGGCTGTGGTGTGGCTGCGCGGCGAAATGGCGGACGTCCAGCTCTTGACGCGTGGAGAAGCCCGAGTGCTATCGTTAGCATCACGTGGCTGTGACAATTTGGTTTGATGTGCCCCGGCATCTTGTGATCAGTACCAGGGGCGTACCGTGGCGTCCTCCGCTCCGACCACGAGTCGGCGAGCGCCAGGGACACCCGATGCAAGCCCAGCGACCCCCTTTCCACCCCATGCGTGGCCACCCGGCGGCCCCACCGGGCACAAGCCGGCGGCCCGCCGGGCGGTGATCAGACCTGCTGACCCGATGTGCCCCAGCGAGATCCCCGTCTTGCCGCTGCGAGCCGCACGATTCTGCGAGGACGACCTGCTATGAAACCACCGAGCCGCCCGGGCACCGTGCTGCTCACCGACTACGCCTGGCCCGACGACGCCGTCGAGCGATCGGTCATCGAGGATGCGGGTTACACACTCGTGAGCGGCCCCGCCGAGCCCGCGACCGCCGAGACCATCGAGGAACTGGTCGCCGAGCACCGGCCCGCCGGGATCCTCACCTGTTGGGCGCCCGTCTCCGCCACCGCGGTCGGGGCCTCCCCGGACCTGCGGATCGTGGCCAGGCTCGGCGTCGGCCTGGACAACATCGCCGTGGATGCCGCCACGGAGCGAGGCGTCTGGGTCACCAATGTGCCGGACTACTGCGTCGAGGAGGTCTCGGACCACGCCGTGGGCATGGTGCTGGCCTGGACGCGTGGACTGGCGGTGTGCGACCGGCAGGTCCGCTCGGGCCGATGGGACCCCGCCGGCGCCCGGCTGCGCCGGCTGTCGACACTGACCTGCGGCGTCGTCGGCTACGGGCGAATAGGGCGCGCCACCGTGCGCAAGCTGAGTGCCTTCGGCTGCCGGATCCTGGCCCATGACCCGTATCCGCCCCGGGATGCTGCTGGGGTGGAGATGGTGGAACTGGAGGAGTTGCTGCGCCGCAGCGACGTGGTGATCCTCCATGTGCCGCTGACGCAGGACACGCACCACCTCATCGGCGCCGAGCAACTGGAGCTGATGCCGCCGGGCGGCCTGCTGGTCAACGTCAGCAGGGGAGGCCTGGTGGACACCGACGCGGTCGTCAAGGCGCTGGACAGCGGCCACCTGGACGGTGCCGCCTTCGACGTACTGGAGACCGAACCGCACGTCCCTGCCAGGCTGCTGGACCAGCCGGGCGCGATACTCACGCCGCATGTGGCCTTCTCCTCCGACGCCTCGGTCACGGAGCTGCGCCGCCGAGCCGCCGAGGAGGTCGTCCGGGTAATGAGGGACGAGGCGCCGGCCCATCCCTGCAACAGTCCCCGCGATGCAGCTGCCGGGTCGGGTGCGCGGCGATGAGTACCAGCCCCGTGCCCCCGAACGACGCTCCCCATGCCCCGGAGCCGCCGGTCCCCGAGCCCGCGCTGACCGATTTCCTGCTGGCCAACAAGCTCGCCGACCCCGGCGAAGTCGCGCGCTGGACTCCGCTGGCCGGTGGCGTCTCGTCCGATCTCTGGCAGGTGGACCTGCCGGGACGTTCCCTGTGCGTCAAGCGGGCCCTGGCCAGGCTTCGGGTCGCGGCCGACTGGCAGGCCCCGGTGTCGCGCAACGCCTACGAGTGGGCATGGATGAGGTTCGCGGCCGAACACCAGCCGGACAGCGTGCCCGTGCTGCTGGCCCATGACGCCGAGGCCGGCCTCTTCGCGATGGCGTACCTGCCCCCCGAGCGATACCCGGTGTGGAAGGCGCAGTTGCTCGACGGCGAGGTGAAGGTGGCGACCGCGGCAGCCGTCGGTGAGGTGCTCGGCAGCCTGCACGCGGCGAGCGCGGGCGACGCCGCTCTGGCGGCGGAATTCGCCACCGACGAGAACTTCCACGCGCTGCGCATCGAGCCGTATCTACTTGCCACCGCGGCCGCACACCCGAGTCTGCGCGGCATTCTCCAGAGCCTCGCCGACCGCACGGCCACCACACACCTGGCTCTGGTGCACGGCGACGTCAGCCCGAAGAACATCCTCGTCGGCCCCCTCCAGCCGGTGCTGCTGGACGCCGAATGCGCGTGGTATGGAGACCCGGCCTTCGACCTCGCCTTCTGCCTCAACCATCTGCTGCTCAAGAGCCTGGTGGTGCCCGGCCGCCGAGCCGAACTCCTGAGCTCCGCCCGCGTGCTGGCCGAGGAGTACTTCCGCTGCGCCGACTGGGAGCCGCGCGCCGCTCTCGAGGCGCGGGCCGCGTCGCTGCTGCCGGCGCTGCTGCTCGCGCGCGTGGACGGCAAGTCCCCGGTGGAGTACCTCACCGACGACCGGCGCAAGCAGTTCGTACGCACCGTGGCGTCGGCCCTGCTCCGTGCGTTCGCGCCCACCGTGGAGGACGTACTGGACACCTGGTGGGACGCCCTTGAGGGACTCGCCACGGAGAGCCGGGCGGTCTGAGCGTCCCCCGACCGCGGGCACCACGGCTGAGGATGCCCACCGAGGGCCCGCCGAGGAGACCCACCCGACCGAGGAGACCCACCCGACCGAGGACACACCCACCAAGGAGACACACATGCGCAGAGTCGTCACCGGCCATGACGAGAACGGGAAGTCGATCGTCGTCAGCGACGGCCCCGTCCCCCGCAGCCGCGAGTTCACCAGTCTGCCGGGCTGGGTGTCCACCGTGCCGTGGGCCACCGAACCCGGCGAACCCGTCAGCCGGACCGGGGAGGACCCCACGCCGAAGCTTGACGGCCTGCTTCCCGCGCCCGGCGGTACGCGCTTCATCGTCCTCACCATGCCGCCGGACACCGCGATGGCCGACCCGACGTTCGACCCTGTCGCCTTCGACCGGGAGCAACGAGCCGATTCGCCCGGCATCGCGGAACTCATGGAGCCCGACGGCATGCACACCACGCCGACCGTGGACTACGGCATCGTGCTGCAGGGAGAGGTCGCCCTCGAACTCGACGACGGTCGGCTCACCCCGCTCTCGGCAGGGGACATCGTGATCCAGAACGGCACCCGCCACGGCTGGCGCAACCGCAGCGACCGCCCTGTGACCATGGCCTTCGTGCTCATCGGCGCCGAGGCCGACTGCTGACACGGCACGCCGGTACGGGGCGCCGGTACGGGTCGCCGGTGGTCCGGGGTCAGCCGTTCTGGTGGGCGGCGGCGCGGCGCTGCCGCTTGCCGAGGGGCGCCTGGGAGAGGTCCTGGGCCTGGGACCTGAGGTTCTTGTAGCCGTAGCCGCGCTCGGTCAGCCATGCTTCCGCGGCGGCTTCGGCGCGCTCGGTCGCCTCCAGGATGTCCTCCTCGGCCTCTCCCGAGTCCAGGAACCGGAAGGTGAAGGCAGACCGTGCGGCCAGGTCGTAGCTGAGGTGCCCCTCGGGGATGAAGGCCGCGCGCAGTACGTCGTGCTCCGGCGCACGGGCCAGGAGTTCGGCGCGTTGGTCGGGGGTGAGTGCGTCGAAGAAGCCGCGGACAGTGATACGGAAGGAGCGGGTGTTCATCCCCCGACCCTAAGCGTCGGGACCGGTGCGGTTCCACCGCGTTTTCCGTGGCCGATGACTGCGGGACCTGCAGTGATCGGACGGCGGCCACGCGCTGCCTCTTTTCGCCATCACGTCATTCTGCGCGACCCTGCCGCACCTCTAAGAGCACGCCGTCAGGGCGTGCGCCAGCGGCGGCACCGGCAGCCCGCCCTCCGGCCGGTACCACTCGATGAGGGAGTTGACGGTGCCGAACACAAGACGGCTGGCGGGGGAGCGCTTGGCCCCGCCGCAGCTGCTGCGTGACAAGGTCGCCCGTGGGGAGCTGGGCCGCAAGAGCGGCCAAGGGTTCTACACGTGGCGGTGAGCACCGTCGGCCCTGCCGTCGGAGCCGTCGGCCCGGCGGTCGAAGCAGTCGGCGATCGAACTCGCTGAATCTTTCCGCCAGTTCCTGCGCGACGTCTTGACGCTCCTGAGGGCTGTACCTAGAGTTCCGGGCCGTAACTATCGGGAAACACCTCGAAAATTTCGGGGAACTCGGGCGGGGTCGGTGGGGCGGCCACGTCTCCACTGACCGCTTCTCGCCGTCGCCCCGCGCGGCGGCGTCATGCCTTACACCCAGCATCGACGGCGAACGAGTCCAGCCCAGTTTCTGTCCAGCGCATTGAACAACATTCGAAATATCGAACAACTCCAACATCGAATGCAGGAGCCGCCAATGCGATCAGCGGGACGTATCAGACCCAAGCTCGGCCTCATGCGCAGCGCTCGGCCCACCGCCGAACGTCCACCGCGGCCACGGCCGCTCACCCGTACGGGTAAGCGCTGGCGCGCGGCACTAGCCGCCATGGCGCTGTCCTTCGCCGGCCTGGCCGCCGCGAACGCCCCCACGGCCGCCGCCGATCTGCCGCCCGACGGCACGTCCGCGTCCGCGACAGGGACAGCCGGGACCGCCGGGACCGCCGGGACCCACATTCCGTCCAGCTTCGAGTGGTCCTCCAGCGGACCGCTGATCAGCCCCAAGTCGGACGCCACGCACGACATCGCCGCCGTCAAGGACCCGACCGTCATCCGCTACAAGGGGAAGTGGCTGGTCTACGCGACCGCCGCGATCCGCTCGGGCGGCTGGAACCTGATGTACACCAGCTTCGAGGACTGGTCTCAGGCCGACTCCGCCCCGCACTACTACCTGGACCAGTCGGCGATCGGTCCCGGCTACCGCGCCGCGCCGCAGGTGTTCTACTTCGCCCCGCAGAAGAAGTGGTACCTGGTCTACCAGACCGGCCTGCCGTCCTTCTCCACCACCGACGACCCGTCGAAGCCCGAGTCCTGGTCCGCGCCGCGCAACTTCCAGGACGCGATGCCGGACATCATCAAGGAGAACATCGGCAACGGCTACTGGGTCGACTTCTGGGTCACCTGTGACACCGCCAAGTGCTACCTGTTCTCCTCCGACGACAACGGCCATCTGTACCGGTCGGAGACGACCGTGGCCGACTTCCCCAACGGCTTCGGAAACACCCAGATCGCCCTGCAGGACTCCAGGTTCGCCCTGTTCGAGGCCGCCAACGTCTACAAGGTCAAGGGGACCGACACCTACCTGCTGCTGGTCGAGGCGATAGGCAGCGACGGCCGCCGCTACTTCCGTTCCTGGACCTCCGACGACATCGGGGGCCAGTGGACACCGCTCGCCGCGACTGAGGACAATCCGTTCGCGCGCTCTAACAACGTCGCCTTCCCGGACGGGAGTTGGACCAAGGACATCAGCCACGGCGAGATGATCCGCTCGGGCGTCGAGCAGAACATGGAGATCGACCCCGGCCGGCTCCGGTACCTCTACCAGGGCATGGATCCGTCCTCGAGCGGTGACTACAACCAACTTCCCTGGAAGCTGGGCCTGTTGACCCAGACGACTGCGTACGGGAGGGACTGAGCGGGACCCTCGCCCAGGTCGGCGCCGCGACCGCGGCGCCGACCCCCTTCCGAGGGTCGAGGCCGGTCTCGGATGCCCTCCGAAACGCGCGGCTCGAGGCCGGACGGCCGGGGAGGGTCGGCACGACGGTCACCGGCCGGGCGGTGCGGTGCTACCCCGGACGACGAGGTCGGTCGCGAGCTCGACCCGGTTTCGGGTGAGGGCCTCTCCCCGGGCGAGCGTCAGCACCATGCTCGCGGCCATGGCCGCCATCTCGGTGAGGGGCTGCCGGATGGTCGTCAGTGGTGGGACGGCCCACTGTGCGGGCGGCAGATCGTCGAATCCGATGACGCTCAGGTCGTGGGGGATGCGCAGTCCCGCCTCGTGGGCGGCCTGGTAGACGCCCAGGGCCTGTGCGTCATTGGAGGCGAAGACGGCTGTCGGGGGATGGGCGAGGTGGAGCAGTTCGCGGGTGTGGGTCAGGCCGTCGGCGGGCTGGAAGTCGCCGACACGGATCAGCTGGGGATCGAGGGGTACGCCGGCGGCGTCCATGGCGGCGCGGTAGCCGTCCAGCCGGGCGCGGGCGGACAGTGCGTGGGAGGGGCCGGTGATGATGGCGATGCGGCGGTGTCCGAGGTCCAGCAGGTGGCGGGTGGCGGACAGTCCGCCGCTCCAGTTGCCGGCGCCCACCGAGGGGCAGGTGTGGCCTGGTTCTCCGGTGGGGTCGACCAGTACGAACGGGATGTCGCGCGCCCGTAGTTGGTTGCCCTGGTCGGCGGTGACGCCGGAGAACACGGCGATCACCCCGGTGGGGCGCCGGTTGAGAACGCCTTCGATCCAGTCGCGGCCGGGTGTGTGCTCGCTGTCCAACCGGCTCAGGACCATGGCCAGGTGGTGCCTGCGCGCCACATGCTCCACTCCTTTGATGATCTCCAGCGGGTAGTGTCCCTCCAGTTCGTGGAAGACGAGTTCCAGCAGGCTGGCGGGCTTTGCGGGCTTCTTCAGCCGCCGGTACCCGTGCGTGCTGATGACGCCCTCCACCAGAGCACGGGTCTCCGAAGCGACCTCCGACCGTCCGTTGACCACTTTGGAGACGGTCGCGGTCGACACCCCGCCAACTCGGCTATCTGCGCGATGGTCAACGGCCGGCCACTCGCGCCCCCGGGCGCCTTCACAGCCTTGCCGTCCTTGCTCTCGGCCATGGCCAGGAGTCTAGCGTTACGTCGTCATATGCCGAATGTTTCAGAGAAGGCATGCAATGTTGCGACAAACCTTGACCCCCTCTGAAAACCGCCCCTAGGGTGCTGGCAATTAAGATTCGTCGCTTCACCGAAACTTTCGACGAACAGGCAACTCTCCACGCATGCGGCGGCGTTCGGCGCGCGAGCGATACGCGTCGCGACAGAGGCCGGGCAGTTCTGTGGACCGGTCCCTCCGACGGCCCTTGGACTCTCCCTGCGGCCCGCCGCCGGACCCTGACGGTCCCACATGGGAGGAAAATCGCCGTGAAGTTCCGTTTCGCCGCGCAGGTCGCGATCACCGTGGCCCTCACGCTCGCCGCCGCCGGCTGCTCCAGTGGCTCAGGCACCACCACGGGCGACGACAAGTCCTTCGACTTCTGGTCGTTCACCGGCATCAACCAGAAGGCGGCAGTCCAGGAGTACCGCAAAGAGCACCCGGACATCCGGGTGAAGCTGACGGAGGTGGGATCCTCGACGGAGACCGCCCAGGCGCTGACGACAGCGCTGGCCGGAGGCAAGGTCCCCGACCTCGTCCTGATCCAGGGCGACGACCTGCCGAAGTTCGTCCAGCAACCGCAGAACTTCCACGACCTGAGGGAGTTCGGGGCCGACAAGGTCAAGGACGACTACCTGGACTGGGTGATCAGCCAGAGCACCACCAAGGACGGCCAGATCATCGGTGTTCCGACCGACGTCGGCGGGATGGCCGTCGCCTACCGCAAGGACATGTTCGCCGCCGCCGGGCTGCCGACCGACCGGGCGGCCGTCAGCGAACTCTGGCCCACCTGGGACGCGTTCATCGAGACCGGGAAGAAGTACACCAAGGCCACGGGAAAGCCGTTCGTCGACAACGCGGCGACGAGCGTCTTCTACCAGGCGGTCAACCAGGGGCCCGAGAAGTACTACGACAATGACGACCTCAGCCCCGTCTACGCCGACAGCCCGCAGGTCAGGGAGGCGTTCGACACGGCGCTGAAGGCCATCGACGCAGGCATCACGGCGAAGCAGAGCTCCTTCTCCAACGGCTGGAGCGCCGGCATGGCACGGGGCAAGTACGCCGTCATCGCGGCACCCTCCTGGATGCTCAACGCGATACGTACCAACGCACCAGACACCAAGGGCAAGTGGGACGTCGCAACGATCCCCGGCGGCAACGGCAACTGGGGCGGCAGCTATCTGGCGATCCCGCGGAACGCCAAGAATCCCCAGGCCGCCTGGAACTACATCAAGGCGACGCAGTCCCCGAAGGGCCAGCTCGAGCACTTCCTCGACTCGGGCTCCCTGCCGACCACTCCCTCCGTCTACGACGATTCCCGCCTGACATCGCTGAAGGACGAGTTCTTCTCCGGAGCTCCGACGGGTCAGATCTACACCAAGTCGCTGCTCGGCCTTGAGCCCTTCTACATCGGGCCGGACAGCTCCGTCATCGGGCAGGAATTCCTGAACGCCCTCACCAATGTCGAACAGGGCAAAGGCGACCCCGACAAGGCATGGGACACCGCGGTGAAGAACATCAAGACCGCTATCGGGCAGTGAGCGCGGCGCCGGCGAGGAAGTGACGACCTGTGACGACAACACTCAGCCCGCAGCGGGCGGGACCTGCCCCGGCCCCGTCCCTGACGCGCATACGCCGGAGCATCGGTGAGCGGATAGCCCCGTATGCCTATGTCGCTCCGTTCTTCCTGATATTCGGGGTCTTCAGTCTCATCCCCTTGCTGTTCACCCTCTACGTCGCCCTGTTCGACTGGAACCCCATCGGCGGCCACACCTTCATCGGCTTCGACAACTTCACCCGGCTCTACGACGACCCGCGCTTCTGGAACGCCACGCGCAACACGATCAGCATCTGGCTGCTGTCGACCGTCCCACAGCTCATCGCGGCGCTTTTCCTCGCCCATCTGCTCAATCACGCGCGACTGCGCTTCGCCCTCCTCTTCCGGATGTCGATACTGGTCCCGTACATCACCTCGGTGGCCGCGACGGCGATCGTCTTCGCTCAGCTGTACGACCGGGACTACGGGCTGCTCAACTGGCTGCTCGGGCTCGGAGGAGTGGGGCCGATCGACTTCACCCAGTCGACGTGGGGCAGCCGGGTGCTGATCGCCGCGATGGTCACCTGGCGCTGGTTCGGCTACACCACCCTGCTGTACCTGGCGTCACTGCAGGCCATACCGCGTGAGATCTACGAGTCGGCCTCGGTCGACGGTGCCGGCGGCTGGAAGCAGTTCCGGCACATCACGATCCCCTCGCTGCGGCCCGTGATCGTGTTCACGGTGGTCACCTCCACGATCGGCGGGCTGCAGATCTTCACCGAGCCGCTCCTCCTCAACCCGAGCACCCCCCTGACCTGCGGGCCGACCCGGCAGTGCCAGACACTCACCCTCCTCCTCTACGAACAGGGCTTCGGTCAGTTCCAGTTCGGCTACGCGGCGGCCATCGGCGTGGCCCTGCTCGTACTGGTCCTCGTCGTCGCAGGCGTCAACTACCTCCTGTCCACCCGTATCCGCCCGGAGCGATGATGACCCAGCCCACCGACGCGATGCCTCCGTCCCCGCGACAGGCACGTCCGACGCGGCCGCCGCGGCGCCGCCGTCCCGTCGAACGGGTCCGCTGGTGGACCTACACCTTCCTGATCCTGGCGGTGCTCGTCTCCGTCTTCCCGCTGTACTGGATGTTCGTGGTCGCCACCACGGACTCGGCGGCGGCGACGCAGATGCCGCCCCGGCTCGTCCCCGGCGACAACTTCTTCCACCTCGCCGAACTCGTCTTCAGCACCGTGCCGTTCCTCCGGTCCGTCCTGAACAGCCTGATCGTCGCGGGGGCGATCGGTGCCGGACAGGCGGTGCTCTGCGCGCTGGCGGGCTTCGCCTTCGCCAAGCTGGAGTTCCGGGGCCGCAACACGCTGTTCCTGATCGTCGTGCTCACCATGACCGTACCGACCCAGCTCGCGATCATCCCGCAGTACCTGATCATGTCGGAGCTCGGCTGGGTCGACACCCTCCAGGCGCTGATCGTGCCCGGCCTGGCCAGCGCCTTCGGGATCTTCTGGATGAGGCAGCACATCGCCTCGACCCTCAGCGACGAGATCATCCAGGCGGCCCGCATCGACGGGGCGAACAGCTGGCGGATCTTCTGGCACATCGCGTTCCCCATCGTCCGCCCCGCGGCCTTCGTCCTGGGACTCTTCGGATACATCACGGCCTGGAACGACTTCTTCTGGCCCTTCGTCGTGCTGAAGTCCCCGGAGCACTACACCGCGCAGATCGCCATCAAGGCTCTGCAGAACAACCGCGACATCGATCTCGGTCTCGCCATGTCCGGCTCCTTCCTCGCCACCATCCCGCTGCTCGTGCTGTTCGTCTTCGTCGGGCGCCGCCTGGTGGCCGGGATCATGGACGGCGCCTTCAAGGGCTGACCCGAGCCCGCGCGTAGCCATGGCCCTGGCGTGGTCATGATCACGCGCGGCGTACGCTATTGATCGCCAGAGTCGGCCCCGCCCGTCAACCGGCCAAGTCGGCCCGGGCTTCACCGGCCGCGTGATCGGCATGTACGTCACCGAGGGCACCGCGGCCTTCGACTGGTTCGACTACCGCAGACGAACGGCTCCGACACGAAGGGGTGACACCGGACGAGGGCCGCTTGGGTCAGCGAGCGCGCGGAATGCCGTACGCGCGCCCCACATGCAGCCGCAGGACGAGGCGGCGGTCGCGCACCATGGCCGCGCGGTAGTCGTCCCAGTCGGGATGTTCACCGCGGACGTCGCGGTAGAGCCGGACGAGTTCCTCGACGGTCTCGTCGTGAGGCTCCTGAGCGACGGGCGTGAGCTCAGCGGTGCCTTCGACGACGGTGTAGGCCCATCGGTCCTCACTGGTCACGTGGTAGGAGGCCCGCGCGTCCCGGCGCAGATTGCGCGTCTTCGCGCGGTCGTCCGTGAGTGAGACCCGGATGATCCGTTCGTGGGGGTCGTACGCGTGGTTGACGTTCGACAGTTGCGGCCGTCCGTCGCGCTTGAGGGTGACGAGCACCCCGCCGTCGTACTCGGAGAGCAAGCTGAGGAGCGCATCCTGAGTCATGCACTGCTCAACGCGGGCGGGCCCGTCGGGAATTCCGTCACCCGTGCACAGCGGGGCGTCAGCGCACGCGTTGAGGCGCTTGCCGGCGCAGGAGCATCAGAAATGTCAGGAACGTCAGCAACACACGGGACGGTTTCCAGCCGTTTACGAGACGATGAAGTGCGTGGTCCGAGAGCGCGGCGCGGTTTTGCACCTTGATCAGGCGGAGGCGAGCGATGGCACAGCTGCGGCGAGAGGGAACGATGGCACAGCTGCGGCAGGAGGTGGAGCCGGCCGAGGCCGGGCTGGACGCGGAGGCACTGGAGCGGCTGGACCGGCAGTTCGCCCGCCTCGTCGATGAGGGCCGGCTGCCGGGCTATCTGGTGGCGCTGGCGCGCCATGGCAAGGTCGCGCATGTCACGGCGTACGGCTGCCGCGACCGGGAGGCAGCACTGCCGGTCGAGAGGGACACCCTGTGGCGGATGTACTCGATGACCAAGCCGGTCACATCCGTCGCCGCGCTGATGCTCTGCGAAGAGGGGCTGATCGGACTCGACGACCCTCTCGCCCGCTATCTGCCCGCCTTCGCCGACCCCCGGGTGTACGACGGCGGGGAGGGCAACGACATCAAGACCCGCCCGGCCGAGGGGCCCATCCGCATCCGGCACCTGCTGACCCATACCGCGGGCCTGACCTTCGGCTTCTACTACTCGCATCCCGTGGACCGCCTGTACCGGGCCGCCGGCCTGGAATCCTCCGTGCCATCGGGCGCGGACCTGGCGGAGACCTGCGACGTGTACGCGAGCCTGCCGCTGCAGTTCGAGCCGGGGACGCAGTGGAACTACTCCGTCGCCACCAATGTGCTGGGACGCGTGATCGAGGTGGCGTCGGGCCGGCCGCTCGACGAGTTCTTCGCCGAGCGGATCTTCGGCCCGCTGGGCATGCCGGACGCCGGGTTGTGTGTGACGGAGGATCAGGCCGAGCGGCTGGGCGAGCTCTACGGGGAGAACGCGGACGGCAGCATCTCCGCCATTGCCGGTCTGCCGCTGCACGGGCGGCCACGGTTCCTGTCGGGCAGCGGCGGCATGGTCGCGAGCGCCCTCGACTACCACCGCTTCATGGAGTTCCTCCGCCGGCGCGGCGAACTGGACGGCACGCGTCTGCTGTCCCCGGCGACCGTCGACGCCATGGTGACCAACCAGCTCCCCGGCGGCGCCGACCTCCGCACCTTCGGCAGCCCCGCCCACGCCGAACCCGGCAACTCGGGGATAGGCTTCGGCTTCGGCGTCTCCGTCGTCGTGGACCCGGACATCACGCAGGCACCCTCCCACCTGGGCACCTACGGCTGGAGCGGAGTCGCGACCACGACCTTCTGGGTCGACCCGCAGAAGGACCTGACGGTGCAGTTCCTGACCCAGGTACGCCCGACGACGTCCCACACCCTCTACGCCGACCTCAAACGACTCGTCGACGAGGCGATCGTCGACTGAGAGTGGTGCAGACTTGCGCGATGAAGCGCCACAGCCTCCCTGCGGTCCTGGCCGGTCTCTGCGCGACTGCGCTGCCGGCCTGCGACGGCGAGGCCGACGTCGTCGTCTTCGTCAGGACGAAGGACTTCGGCGCAGGCTGACCAGCCGGCCCCCGCGCGCAGAGGGCCCAAACGGTCATCCCGTCGGCCACCTTCCACTTACGGCGGGTTCCACGAGCACACACCGGGTGCCCGTGTAGATCGTCGGCATGCACAGGTTGCAGTGAATGCACAGCGATCGCGCGTCGCGATCGGCCGCCAGACGGTTGATCAGATCCGGCTCGCGGAGCAGCGCCCGTGCCATCGCCACGAACTCGAAGCCCTCGGCCATGGCCCGGTCCATCGTGTCGCGGTCGGTGATACCGCCGAGCAGGATGAGCGGCAGGTCGAGCGCCGCCCGGAACTGCCGGGCGGATTCGAGGAGGAAGGCCTCTCGGTACGGGTAGGCGATGAGGAACTTCTTCCCGAGCAGCTTGACGGCCAGCTGCAGGGGCTGAGGGAAGGCCTCGGCGAACTCCTTGACGGGGGCATCGCCGCGGAAAAGGTACATGGGGTTGAGCAGCGAACTCCCCGCCGTGAGTTCGAGGGCGTCGACGGTGCCGTCCTCCTCGAGCCACTTCGCTGTCTGGATGCTCTCGTCGAGCCGGATGCCGCCGGGGACGCCGTCGTCCATGTTCAGCTTGGCTGTCACCGCGATCCGCCCGCCGACCTCGTCGCGTACGGCCCGCGCCACCCCACGCGCGACCTTCGCCCGATTGACGAGACTCCCGCCGTAGCCGTCCTTGCGCTTGTTGATCCTCGGGCTGAGGAACGAGCTCGCGAAGTAGTTGTGCCCCAAGTGGATCTCCACGGCGTCGAAGCCGGACTCGACCGCGATGCGGGTCGCCTCAGCGTGGGCGCGTGTGATGCGCGCGATGTCGTGCGCGGTGGCGGGCCTGGTCATCCGCATGCTGAGGGGGTTGAACAGGCGGCCGGGGCCGAGCGAGGGCAGTCCGTTGGATCTCGCGTCGGCGACCGGCCCGGCATGGCCGATCTGCGCCGACACCGCCGCGCCTTCGGCGTGCACGGCATCGGTGAGACGGCGCAGGCCCGGAACGGCGTCGGGCCGCATCCAGATCTGGCGGCGCTCGGTACGGCCCTCGGGCGCGACAGCGCAGTACGCGACCGTCGTCATGCCCACACCGCCTGCCGCCGGACGCCGGTGGTACTCGATCAACTCGTCGGTGACCAGGGCGTCCGGCGTCACGCCCTCAAAGGTCGCCGCCTTGATGACACGGTTGCGCAGGTTGACCGGGCCGAGCTCGGCGGGGGCCAGGACGTCCGGAGTTCCACTGCGGGCGGGTTCGGCCATGGGACGTCAGCCTCCCTGCGCGTCGGAAACGGTTGTCCCAGGCGGAGTGGGGCCGGCGCTCCAGCCGCCGTCGATGGCGATCTCCGCTCCGGTGAGATACGAGGCCGCATCGGAGGCGAGGAAGGCGACGAGCCCGGCGACGTCCTCGGGCAGCCCGACCCGGCGCAGGGCGACGGCCTGGTGCTGCCCGGCACCGCGCGGTGGCGCGACCCCCGCGACCATGGGCGTGTCGATCAGGCCGGGGTGCACGGAGTTGACCCGGATCCCGTACTCACCGAGTTCGAGTGCAGCCGTCTTGGTGAGTCCCCGCAGCCCCCACTTCGACGCGCCGTAGCCGCCCGTGCGGGCCAGTCCGGTCAGTCCGGCCACCGACGAGACGTTGACGATGGCGCCGCCACCCGCGCGGCGCATGGGCTCCATCACGGCACGGATGCCGAGAAAGGGTCCGACGAGGTTGACCCTGATGACCGACTCGAAGGACTCCGCGGTCTCCTCGGCGAGCGGCCCGCTGCGGTACACGCCCGCGTTGTTGACGAGGATGTCGAGCCCTCCGAACTCGGCGACGGCCGTGTCCACGGCGGCCGCCCACCGGGACTCGTCCGTCACGTCGAGCCGTGTGTAGCGGGCTGCGGGGCCGATGGAGCGGGCGACCTCGGTGCCCTCCTCGTCGAGGATGTCGCCGATCACGACACTGGCGCCGAGGAGGGCGAACAGCCGCGCCTCCGCCTCGCCCTGACCGCGCGCTGCCCCGCTGATCAGCGCCGTCCTGCCCTTCAGCGAGATCATCGGGCGGCCCCCTGTGGAGCCGCGGGCATGTGGTCCGTCCCGTCCGGTGAGAAGTGCGGGATGACGTGTCGCCCCCACTGCCGGATGGTCTCCATGCACACCTCTTGCGGCACGGTGCCCATCTGCACAAGGCACATCACCTCGTCCACGCCGGCCGCGCGCAGCCGCTCCACATACGCGATGGCGTCGGCCGCGTCGCCGTAGGCGTGCTCGGGGTTGTAGACGGCGGTCGTGCTCGGCCGTACGGGGATGCGTGCCTCGTTCAGGTGGGCGACGACCTGCTCCGCCGCGGACCGCATCCGCTGTGCCTCCGTCTCGCTGTCGGTGTCGTCGGCGACCGCGTCGTCGGGCACTCCTCCGCCCCCGTACCAGTGGGCGATGGCCTGTGCGAAGAAGCGCTGCCCGCGTATCCCGACGGCGCGGGCACGCTCGCGGTCGTCGAGCACGATCGTCGGGCACAGGGCCGAGAAGTGGTCGTTGACCTCGGTCGACACAAGCTGTGTGCCGTCGCGTCCGGCCACGCACGAGTCGTAGAAACGCTTCATCGACGCGACCTCATCCGGCCCCGCGAAGCCCATCACCAAGGCCCCGACGCCGAGTTCGGCGGCCCGCGCGAGGGTCTGCTGCTTGCTGCAGGCCAGAAAGAGCGGCGGATGCGGACGCTGCACCGGACGCGGCAGTACGGGGTGCGGATCGATGTCCAGCAGCTCGCCGTGCCACTCGAGCTCGTCCTGCTGCCAGGTGCGGCCGATGATCCGCAGCGCCTCCTCGACCTCGGCCTGGGTGCGCTCCGGATCGACCCCGCACAGAGAGGTCTCCTGCCGTGTCCCGCCGCGACCTGCTCCGAGGTCCAGCCGCCCGCCGGACAACACGTCGAGCATGGCGGCGCGTTCGGCGACCCGCACCGGATGGTTGAAGCGGAACGGCATGCACACCACGCCGTGCCCGACCCGTATACGGCTGGTACGGGCGGCCACCCAGGTGAGGAAGACCTCCGGGGCGCTCATGTGCGCATACCACTTGAGGGCATGGTGCTCGACGGCCCAGACCCGGTCGAAACCCATCTCCTCGGCGAGCACGGCCTGTTCCACGCAGTCGCGGATGACCTGCTGCTCACTCTCGGGGTCGGGGTTCGCCAGCTGCGCCTCGAAGATGACGGAGAACTTCACTGCACCTCCAGGGAGTTGCGCGGATCTTGCGGAACCACTTACGGGACTTTGCAGACCTTGCGCTGGTGCGGTGCGGCTATTTCAATTAGTCATATGACTACTCGTCAGGTCAAGGGGCTGGATGGGGATGGCGGTTCCGAGTCGGGTGGGTCCGATCCGGGCGGACCCCACCCGGGCGATCAGGGCGGGCGGCTGCCCGCCACGGCGTGGGCCGTGCTCGGTCTGCTGTCGTTCCCCGGCGAACGCACCGGATACGAGCTGAAGAAGTGGGCGGACGCGTCCCTGGCCTTCTTCTACTGGTCACCCGCGATCAGCCAGATATACGCCGAGCTGCGCCGCCTGGAGGGGCTCGGGTACGCCTCCTCGCGGGTCGCCGCCCAGGGCGATCTGCGCAACAAGCGGCTCTACACGATCACCGAAGCCGGACGGGCGGCGCTCGCGCGCTGGGCGGACACCGCGGACGCCGGGCCCGCGGTGCTCAAACACCCGCTGGTGCTGCGGGTCTGGCTCGGACACCTCGCGGACCCCGACGGCCTGCGCAGTCAGCTGCGGGCACACCTGGAACGTACGCAGGCACAGCTGCGGGAGATCGAGCGCGCCCAGGACGTCTCGCACGAGATCGGCCACTGGCCGTACCCCGAGGTGGCGCTGCGCTGGAGTGAACGGCACCACCGGGCGGAGCTGGAGCTGGCCGAGGCCATGCTCGCCGATCTCGAGCGATTGTGGCAGGCAGGGGAGGAGGCGTACGGCGGCCAGGCCGCCGGCGGTGGGTGATGGAGGGAGCGTACGGGAGGGGTGTACGCCCGCGGGGCGAACGAAGAGGCGGGCCGGCGGCACTTCGTCCGGCCCCGGCCCCGCCCCCGCCGTCGTCGCTACTTGATCAGTTCCGTCGCCTCGCGCTGGTGCGGGATGGCCGACGTGGGTAGTTCCGCCTGCCGGACGGTCACCGTGCGCCTCGGGGCGGGGACCGAGATGCTCTCGGCCCGGTAGCGCTGGTGCAGGCGCTTGATGAACTCGTGCTTGATCCGGTACTGGTCGCTGAACTCGCCGACGCCCAGGATGACCGTGAAACCGATCCGGGAATCACCGAACGTGTGGAAGCGTACGGCCGGTTCATGGTCCGGAACGGCGCCGGTGATGTCGGTCATGACCTGCTCGACGACCTCGTTCGTGACCCGTTCGACGTGCTCGAGGTCGCTGTCGTATCCGACGCCCACCTGGACCATGATCGACAGCTGCTGTTCAGGACGGCTGTAGTTGGTCATGTTGGTGCCGGCGAGCTGCGCGTTCGGGATGATCACGAGGTTGTTCGACAGATTGCGCACCACGGTGTTGCGCCAGTTGATGTCCTCGACATATCCCTCCTCGCCGCTGCTCAGCCGGATGTAGTCGCCGGGCTGCACCGTCTTGGCGGCGAGGATGTGCACGCCGGCGAAGAGATTGGCCAGGGTGTCCTGCAGCGCCAGAGCGACCGCCAGACCGCCCACGCCGAGCGCGGTGAGCAGGGGGGCGATGGAGATGCCCAGGGTCTGCAGGACGACCAGGAAGCCCATCGCCAGGACCACGACCCGCGTGATGTTGACGAATATGGTGGCCGATCCCGCGACTCCCGACCTGGACTGCGCGAGGGAGCGCACCAGGCGGGTGATCACCCGGGCCGCGGTGAGGGTGGCGGCCAGAATGAGCAGTGCCGTCAGCGTGACATTGACGTTGTGTCCGACTCGGGCGGTCAGCGGTAGCGCGGTCGCCGCCACCGCGGCTCCCGCGGCTATCGCCGCCCAGGGCGCCAGCGTCCGCAGGGCGTCGACGATGACGTCGTCCCCGCTCCACCGTGTTCTGCGGGCGCGTTCCCCCAGCCAGCGCAGGAGCGCGCGTAGCAGCAGGCCCGCCGCGATGCCGGCGGCCACCGCGATCCCGGCGACGATCAGGTCGTGGAGTGTGAGGGCCCGGTTCATTCTCTCTCCCGTGCGGCGGTGTTCGGTCACGTCGGACGAATGCGAATATGCGTCCGATGCGATCGCCCATCCTGCCGTATGCGGAAGAGAGCGCGGCGAGTGGGCCCGCGTGCTTGGTATGGGGCCGCAATTGCTGACAGCGCCTCAAAGGGTCGTGGGGCGGCCGCTCAAAGTGTCGCAGCGCGGCCTGAGGCGGGGCCTTTCGCTCCCCGCCTCAGTCCCCGTCCTTCGGGCGGACGACGGGAGTTTGACCACAGGGCCTATTCCTAGTCCCGGTCACTCTCCTCTGCCGCGCGCTTGCATTCCTCGGCCACGTTCTTGTCCACGGCCGCGCGCACAAGTGCCGCCGCGAACACCGCGGGTTCAGCGTCCCCGGCCAGACGCGCCAACTTCGGCGGAGCGTCCGGCAGGCCCAGGCGCTTCGCTCCCTCCCGGGCTTTGGCGTCCAGGTAGGGAGACGCCTCGGGCCAGACGGCCTGCACCTCGCGCAGGAAGATGTCCGCTCCGGCCGGGCCGAGTCCCGGCACCTCCTGCAGCAGACCGCGCAGCTTGTCGAGGTCGCCGCCCGCCTCGTCGCGCATCCGGCGCAGATCGCCGCCCCACCTGTCGAGGACGAGCTGTGCGCCGTCCCCGAGCTGCGTGGCCGTACGTTCGTCGTACCGCCGGTAGCCGCCGCGGCCGAGGGCGTCGACCCGCTCCTGCCAGTCGGAATCGGCCATGCGGCGGGGGTCGCGCAGCCCGGCTCCGCGCAGCTCCCTGGCCGATGCGACGGCGGCGCTGCTGCGGATCCGCGCACTGAGCAGACAGGCCAGAACGAGAGTCTGGTAGAGCGGCTGCGGGGTGTTCTTGAGCCGGATGCCCGCATCCTCGGTGAAGGTGTGACCGTAGGAGGTGAGCAGCTCCTTGATCACTTTCTGCTGGGAGGGCATGGCACGCCTCCTCGTCTCACCCCGGCTTCTCGAGCCCCGACTTCGCGCGCCCGGGCTTCTGTTCCGCTCCCGCTTCTCTCACCCCGGCTTCAGCGGGTCATGCCCCAGGGTCATCAGGCGGTGGCGTCGGTGCTCGTCGCCAGCCTCGGGTTCGTTCTCCGTGTCGCTGTGCGCCGTGACGGTGTCCACGACCTGGTACATGACCTCGATGTCGGCGTCGGTGAGGTCCGTACGGCGCTTCTGCAGGATCGCGAGGACGTGCTGCCCCAGCGGGTCGCCCGCCTGGTCCGGCAGGGGTTCGGTGTCGTCGTCCGCCTCGCTGACCCTGAGCCAGGCGCTCAGCTCCTGCGAGGTCATGTTAACCACGCGATGGAACTCGTCCCACAGCGCGTCGAGTTCGAGTGCATCGGTCATCCGGGATCCTCGGGTGGGTGCGTGACAGGCCGGTGCGTAACGGACTCGTTCCTACGCCCGCAGTGGCGAGTCCTCGGCCTGGAACATCCAGTGCTGCTTCTCGAGCGTGGCCGTGATGCCGATCAGGAGGTCCTGTGTGACGAGGTCCGCCTGCTCGGTGGCCGCGATGTGCTCCCGAAGGCGTCCGATCATCGTGCCCAGGGCGTCGACGAGGAGCTCCACGACCTCGGTGTCCTGCAGCCATCCGTCCTTCGCAGCGGGCAGGGCGCCGGCCGAGGCGACGGTCTCGGGACGGCCGTCGGGCGAAACGCCCAGCGCGGCCGCGCGTTCCGCCACGGCGTCCGCGTACGACCGTGCGGCATCGACCACCTCGTCCAGCTGCAGGTGGATGCTGCGGAAGCGCGGGCCGACGATGTTCCAGTGGGCCTGCTTCGCGATGAGGGACAGCCCGAGCAGATCCACCAACGTGCTCTGGAGTGCCTCCCCGGTGGTCTTGAGTGCCGTGTCGGGGAGCGTGCTCTTCACAACGGCCATTCTTCCCATCTCCTTCGGGCGCGTCGGGCGTACGCGGATCACGTGGCTCATGCGGATCGCATTGGATCGCAGATCGCATGGATTGCACGGATCGCATGGATTGCACGGCGTACTGGGGCGCGCCTGTCGGGCGTACGACTCACTCGGTTCAGACGGTCGGGTGCCCGGAGGACGCGGGGGAAAACCGGAGCGCGCGAGCGGAAGCAGCGCCCCATCCGTAAACCCGGGAACGAACCTGAGCACACCTGGATAAGAGCCCGTAGAGCCCCTGCCTATTCGGGCCCCTCTTGTTTGGGCCCCTCTTGTTTGGGCGCCGCGGCCGGTGGCACCCGGGGTGGCAGGGAGGAGCCCCATGACCGTTCGCAAGACGACTGTGCTCGTTCTCGACTGCGCGGAGCCGGAGCGGCTCGCGGAGTTCTACGCCGGCCTCCTCGGCGGTACGGCGAGGCTGGGGAGGGACCCGGACTACGTGGAGGTGGCCGGGCAGGACGGCGTCTTCCTCGCCGTGCACCGGGACCACGGATACGCGCCACCGACCTGGCCGCGACCCGAGGACTCGCAGCAGGCGCATCTGCGCATCCTGGTCGAGCCCGGAGACATGGACGAGGCCGAACGGGAGGTGGTCCGCCTCGGCGCCCGGCCCATCGTGACCAGGGACAACGGCGGTCCGCGGGACGAGCGCACCTACGCCGATCCTGCCGGGCACTCGTTCGCCCTGGCGGCACGTCCATGAGAGTCATTTACTAATAAATCGGGCATTTGTCCTTTGGTGGCGGTGGGCACCCGGCGACTGCCCGGGCGGTTGGCGGTACGGCGCCCCTCGGAGAGCGTTTCCGAAAGGAGCGGATCGTGAGCAGCACTTCCGGAAAGAGGATCGTGGTCACCGGAGCCACCGGGAACCTCGGTACCAGCCTGCTGCAGAGCCTCGCCGAGGACGAGACGATCGACTCCGTGCTGGGACTCGCACGCCGAGTGCCCGACTGGACACCCCCCAAGACCGAGTGGGCGTCGGCGGACGTCGCGAAGGAGGAGACCGACCTCACCCAGCACTTCCGGGGAGCGGACGCGGTCGTCCATCTGGCCTGGCAGTTCCAGCCCGCACGTGATCCCGCGGCGACATGGCGTACCAATGTCCTGGGCAGCGTCCGCGTGTTCCAGGCAGTCGCGGCCGCCGGCGTTCCGGTGCTGGTCCACGCCTCGTCGGTCGGCGCCTATTCGCCCAAGGCGAAGGACGGCGCCGTGGACGAGTCCTGGCCCACGCACGGCTGGCCCGAGGCGGCGTACTGCCGTGAAAAGGCCTACCTGGAGCGGACGCTGGACGCCTTCGAGCCGGAGAACCCTGCCATCCGCGTGGTGCGCCTGCGGCCCGCCTTCATGTTCAAGCAGGAGTCGGCGAGCGAGCAGCGCCGCCTGTTCGCGGGTCGGTTCATGCCCGGGCAGCTGGCCCGGCCCGAGCTGCTCCCGGTCGTACCGGATATACCGGGCCTGCGGTTCCAGGCCCTGCACACCGAGGACGCGGCACGCGCCTGCCGACTGACCCTGAGCCGCACCGTCCAGGGCGCCTTCAACCTGGCCGCGGAACCGCCGATCGACGCCCTGGCGCTCGGCGAGCTGTTCCACGCCCGGGTCGTACGGGTGCCGACCCGCGCGGCGCGGTCCGCACTGGCCGCGGCCTGGGGCCTGCACCTGGTGCCGGCGTCACCGCAGCTGTTCGACGCGGTGATCAGGCTGCCGCTGATGGACTGCTCACGAGCGCGGGACGAACTCGACTGGCGGCCCCAGCACACCGCGATCGAGGCACTCGAGGAGCTGCTACGCGGTATGCGCAGGGGTGCCGGTATGCCGACACCGCCGCTCGCGGGGAGCAAGGCCGCGTGACGCGACACGCTCAGGGTCATCGATCCGGCGATCCGCGGGTAGCACTGTAGGGACCACCGTACGTAGCGGGCACGTCGCAGAACCGCAGGGAGCAACAGAACTCATGGCGAAGATCCTTTTCGTGGTCACCGGATCCGACCACTGGACGCTGGCCAACGGCACCGAGCACCCGAGCGGCTTCTGGGCCGAGGAGGCCGTCGTCCCCTACGAGGCCTTCAAGACCGCCGGCCACGAGATCACGGTCGCCACCCCCGGCGGCGTCGTGCCGACCGTCGACCCGGCGAGCCTGGCCCCGGAGTTCAACGGCGGGCAGGAAGGCGCAGAGCGCATCGCCAAGGGCCTGGAGTCCTTCACCGAACTGCAGGGTCCTGTCAGCATTGAGGACGTCGACCTGGACGAGTACGACGCCGTCTACGTCCCAGGAGGCCACGGCCCCATGGAGGACCTGTCCGCCGACGCGGCCTCGGGCGCGCTGTTGACCCGGGCACTACGGTCGGGCAAGCCGCTCGCCGTCGTCTGCCACGGCCCCTCCGCGCTGCTTGCGGCGAGGAACCCGGACGGCACCTCCCCCTTCGCGGGCTACCGGATGACCGCCTTCACCAACGTCGAGGAGACCCAGGGCGGCTTTGCGGACAGGGCGAAGTGGCTGCTGCAGGACCGCCTCGTGGAGATGGGCGCCGACTTCCAGGAGGGCGAGCCCTGGGTACCGTTCGTGATCGTGGACCGCAATCTGTTCACAGGCCAGAACCCGGCCTCGTCCGCCCCGCTCGCTTCCGAGGTGGTCAAGGCGCTGGGCTGAGGCCGGGCAGCACGCGGTAGCCCACGGATACCGCACGGGTCCACGGGCATCACGGGGTAGCCGACGGGCATCATGGAGGTCCACGGGCATTTTGCGGTAGCCACGGCGTCACGCGGTAGCCACGGCGTCACGCGGTAGTGCGCGGCGTCACGCGGTAGTGCGCGGGCATCGCGCAGCAGGCGTCTTCGGGCGGTGGCGGTGATCAGGCGGTGGTCTCGCGGTGGTGACGTCTCGCGGTGGTCGTGGTCCCCGCGGTGGTCGTGGTCCCGCGGTGGTGGTGATCACGCGAGACGCCCCTTACGCGGCGGGACCGCCGGTGCATAGCATCGGTTCCCGCATGGACACGATCACACTCTGGCACATCACCCCGTGGGAGTTCGCCGCTCTCGCGGCGGCAGCCGCGCTCGTCGGCTTCTCCAAGACCGCCGTGAGCGGTGCCAACACTGTCAGCCTCGCCATCTTCGCGGCCGTACTGCCCGCCCGCGGTTCGACCGGCGTGCTCCTACCGCTCCTCATGGTCGGCGACGTCCTCGCCGTGCTCACCTACCGGCGGCACGCCCACTGGCCGACCCTGTGGCGGCTGTTCCCGGCCGTCATCGCAGGGGTGCTGGCCGGCACGGTGTTCCTCATGTGGGCGGGCGACGGTGCGGTGCGTACGTCGATCGGCGCGATCCTGCTGCTGATGGCGGCCGTCACGGTGTGGCGCAGGCGCCGAGCCACCGAGGAGGCGCCGGACGAGCAGGTGACAAGGCAGGCAGGGCACGTCAAGGCCCGCTCGTACGGTGTGCTCGGCGGGTTCACCACGATGGTCGCCAACGCCGGCGGCCCGGTGATGTCGATGTATCTCCTCTCGGCGGGCTTCCGGAAGCTGAGTTTTCTGGGCACGTCGGCGTGGTTCTTCCTGATCGTCAACGCCTCGAAGGTGCCCTTCAGCGTCGGCCTCGGCCTGATCGACGGACACACGCTGCTGCTGGACGCCGCCCTCGCGTTGTTCGTCATCCCCGGCGCGTATCTCGGCAAGATCATCGCTGACCGCATCAACCAGCGTCTGTTCGAGCAACTTGTGATCGCGGCGACCGTGGTGGGCGGGGTGCAGCTGCTGCTGCGGTGAGCGAGCGGAGAGGCTGGGCTCGCGTGGTGTCTGGGCCTGTGTGCCGGCTGGGCTCGCGTGCCAGTCTGGGCCTACGTGTCGGCTGAGCTCGCGTGCCGGTGGGCCCGCGCACCGTCTGAGCCCGTGTGCCGCGCCGCTCCGCCGTCCCCGTACGCTCGACGGCATGTCTGCGCACGTACTGGTCCTCGGCGGCACGACCGAGGCCCGCGAGCTCGCGGCCGCGCTGGCGGTGAGCCCAGGGGTACGGGTGACCACCTCACTGGCCGGGCGTGTGACCCGGCCGGGAGCGCTTCCCGGCGACGTACGCATCGGGGGATTCGGCGGCCCCGAGGGCATGGCGGCGTGGCTGCGCGAGCATGACGTGGACGCCGTCGTCGACGCCACGCACCCGTTCGCAGCCACCATCAGCGCCCATGCGGCGCGGGCCTCGACCACCACCGGCGTACCCGCCGTCCTGCTGCGCCGACCGGGCTGGGAGGCAGGCCCCGGCGACCGCTGGCACGCGGCAGCGACGCTCGCCGACGCCGCGGCGCTGCTCCCGGACTTCGGCCGACGCGTCTTCCTGACGACCGGGCGCCTGGGCCTGGCGGCCTTCGCGCATCTGGACGACCATGAGTTCCTCATCCGCTCGGTGGAGGCGCCCGAGTCGCCCCTGCCGCGCCGCACCCGGATCGTGCTCGCCCGCGGCCCGTTCACGACGGACGGCGAGGCAACGCTGATGCGCGACCACCGCATCGATGTCCTGGTCACCAAGGACAGCGGCGGCGCGGCCACGGCGCCCAAGCTCACGGCCGCCCGCGCACTCGCCGTCCCTGTCGTCATCGTCCGGCGACCCCCCGCCCCGGACGGGATGGCAGTGGTGCCGGACGTCGCGACGGCCCTTTCCCACCTCGGGCTGGGATGACCCCGCGCCCCGGTCGGACCCTCCTCCGTAACCCTGTTACCGCTCATCCCGTAGGCGCCTGCGGAGCAGATACGTGTCCATGATCCAGCCCTTGCGCTCCCGGGCCTCCGCGCGGGTGCTCGTGATGCGCGGCGCCGCCTCGGCGAGAGGGCCGGATATGAGGATCTCGTCGGCCGTACCGATGTAGGCGCCCCAGTAGATGTACATGTCCGCGTCCGCGTACTGCTGGAACACCTGGTGGGCGTCCAGCATCACCACCACGTCGTCGACGCCCTCGGGGAAGCCCTCCGCCAGCCTGCGGCCCGTGGTGATCTGCACCGGCCGGGCGACCCTGTTGAGCCCGGTCCGGTGCCTGGCGGCCAGCGCCGAGACACTGCTGATGCCGGGCACGACGTCGTACGTGAAGGTCACCGCGCCGCGCTCCAGAATCTCCTCGAGGATGCCCAGCGTGCTGTCGTAGAGGGCGGGATCGCCCCATACGAGGAAGCCACCGCTCTCGTCCTCGCCCAGCTCGCGGGCGATCAGATCCTCGTAGATGTCGGCGCGGCGGCTGCGCCAGTCCCCGACGGCGGGGGAGTAGGCCGAGCCGCCGGCGGCCCGGTCGCGGTCCGGATCACGCGCCTCGACCAGGCGGTACGCCCCGTCCGGTATGTGGGCGTCGAGAATGTCACGGCGAAGCTGGACGAGGTCCGACTTCTCCTCGCCCTTGTCCAGGATGAAGAACACATCCGTGCTCCTCAGGGCCTTGACCGCCTGCAGGGTCAACTGGTCGGGATCGCCCGCACCGATGCCGATGACATGAATCTTTCGCACGCCCCGAGTCTGCCCCACGCCACTGACAACCGACGCACCGGCCGGGCTACGGCTACTGGTAGCCGAGGGCCGGCGGTGCCCGCGGGGCTCTACGGCCTTCGGGATGCGCCGCATGTCCCTGTGTCGCGGGGATCCCACGATCTCGTGGTCACCCGGAGTCCGCGACCTCACCGTCGCGCACGGTCCGCCGTACCCCATCCCCCAGCAACCGCGGGGCCCACACCCCGGCATCGACGGCCACCCCGTCCCGCTCCACCGCGTCAGCCAACTCCCGCGCCCACCTGCAGAGTCCCAGCACGCCAATCCCGTGCGGCTCGTCCTGCCCCGCGGCCGAGCGCCACTCCTCGATGCCGGCGGCGCCGCGCCGCAGCAGCCGCGCCCCGCCCGTCGCGTTACCGCGTGCCGCATGCGTGAGTCCCACGGCGAGCTGTGCCAGCCCCCGCCACAACGCGCGCTCCTCCGCCGGCCCCGACTTCCAGGCGTCCTCGAACACCTCGTGGGCATGGAACGGTTTGCCCGCGTCCAGTAGTGACTGTGCCTCGGCGACCGTCTCGCCGGGCGTGCGCGTCACTCCTTCCGGTTGCCGGGCGACCCCCTCCGTCCCGTACGGCAACGGCCGTCCAAGACCGTCCCGCGGCCGCGCACTACGTGCGCGGCCCTCCCTGTCGCGGTCCCGTCCGCCGCCCGCGTCGGCCTGAGGTGCTGTGCTCATACGGAGATTCTCGCGCGCCCCACCGCTGCCTGCCTGCCCCGACCTCGCCCGGCCCCCTCCACGGCGCGGCCCCCGACGCCCCCGCGCCACTGCTACGCCGGGCCGTCATCCACATGGTGCGGTAACCGGCAAGGCCCGCAGTGTTGGTGAGCGGTACCGGAGGCGGTTGGATGTGCGGTGACGTCCGGTCGGACTGCACGCCCGCCCATCATGGAACCCACGGCGTGCAGCGGCTGGCTCCCAGCGCCGCGAACACGCCCGTACCTGCAGCGGAGAAGGGAACCGCTGGGACGGGCCGCATGAAACCCTCACCCTTGGACACGAAAGGGCGATGCTGTGATCTCCGTGCCTCCCGGACTCCTGGCCTTCGGCCGCTGGCAGCACGAAGGAGAGCAGGGACGCGCCTGGATCCACGCCCTGCCCGACAACGTGGACGCACTGCTCGCCCGATGGGACCTGGCCTCCGACGGCGAGGCCATGCACGGCTACAACGGCATGGTTCTCCCGGTCCGCCGCGGGCGGGAGCGCTGCGTCCTCAAGGTCTCCTGGCCGCAGGAGACCTCGGTCTGCCACGAGGTGCTTGCCCTGGAGACCTGGAACGGCCGCGGCGCCGTCCGCCTCCTGAAGACCTCGCCAGCCGAAGGCGCCCTGCTCCTCGAACGCGCCCACAGCCGCGTACCCCTACGCGACCTCCCCCTCACCGAAGCCGTGCCCGTGGCCGGCATGCTGTTGCGCAGGCTCGCGGTGCCCGCACCGGCAGGGCCCCGACGCCTCTCCGAGGTCGCCGCCGAGATCCGCGACGGCCTGGTCGATCGGTGGGAACAGCTCGGCCGCCCCTTCCCCATGAGACTGGTGGATCAGGTGCGGGACTTGGCCGACGGACTCAGCCTCCGGACCGGAACCTTGCTGGTCGACCACGACCTCCACTACGACAACGTCCTGGCTGCAGACCGGGATCCGTGGTTGGCCGTCGACCCGAAGGTCTTCGCGGGAGACCCGGAGTATCAGGTCGCTCAGCTGCTGTGGACCCGGCTCGATGAGATGGACGGGCGAGCAGACCTCTGCTTCCACTTCCACGCCCTTGTCGACGCCGCCGAGCTGGATCCGGACCTCGCGCACGCCTGGACCGTGGTGCGGTGTATCGACTACTGGCTCTGGGGACTGGGCGCCGGCTTCACGGAGGATCCGCTGCGATGCGAAGCCATAGTCGATGTCTTCACCTCGAAGGGCTGACAGCATCGGCTTCCCGTTCCCTCACGCTCGCCGGCCGTAGATCGCCACCCTCCGCGTACTGACTTCGAAGCACCCTCTGACGTGAGGTAATGTTCTGTCTGCGCGATCACGCGGAACACCCGCGGGGCGCGCACCGGGACGTGGCGCAGCTTGGTAGCGCACTTGACTGGGGGTCAAGGGGTCGCAGGTTCAAATCCTGTCGTCCCGACAGGAATGTCGGTGGAAACCGCAGTTCAACGGCCGGTTCGAGGTATCTCGAGCCGGCCGTTGTCTGTTTGACCGAATGGGAGCGGCCCAGGGTCTCGGGTGCTCCCAGAATCGAAAGCGTCCCGCGGACGGTGTCGATGGGTCGTGCGTTCGTGCAGGTCGTCACGGTTTCGGGGAGTAGCGGCTGTTCGATGGACAACATGTCTCGCGGGTAAGGGGTCGTGAGTGCCCGAACGTGCGTGTACGGCGGCTCAGGTACGTCTACGGCCGGTCGTCCGTGAGAGTGCCGCATGCGCGTGAGTCGGGAGTGCCTGCCATGCCGGAGTTCTGGGAGCGCATTCCCGTGGCGGTCAAGGTGTTTCGCTCCCACGTGCTCCCAGTCGTTCGATTTTCTTGCTCGATTTCTCGGGTGGTGGGGGCGAGGGGGCCTCTACCAGCGTTGTGGGGTGCCCGGGACGGGGTGGCAGTCGCCGTTGAGGTAGTCGGTGAGGGTCTGTCGGGCGGTGGTGAGGTGGCGGATGCTGGGGTGGAGGTAGCGCTGGGTGGTGGTGATGCTGCGGTGTCCGGCGATCTGCTGGAGGGCGTGGAGGGGGATGCCGGCGTCGGCCATCCAGGTCAGTGCGGTGTGTCGGAGGTCGTGGCGGCGCAGGTGTTCGTGGCCGAGGAGGCGGGTGACGTCGTCCCAGTGGGTGGCGCGGCGCAGGCCCGCGGTGGTGATGCGGCCCCCGGAGGGGCCGGTGAACAGGCGGGTGTCGGGCGTGCCGTGTACGGCGGCGATGCGGGCCGTGACGAGGGGGCGGAGGGGTTCGATGATGGGGACGGGTCGGGCGCGTTTGCCTTTGGTGGGCTTGTCGGCGAGTCCGCCGGGGGCTGGGGTGGTCTGGCGGCGGGCGTTCCAGATCCAGTGGTGGCGGTCGATGTCGCGGACGCGGATGCCGGAGACTTCGCCGATGGCGTGCGCCGGTGCAGGCGGCGAAGATCACGGCCTGGCCCCAGCTGGGATAGTGGTGGTGGGAGGCGTCGGTGAGCGCGTCGGCGAGTCGGCGGAGCGTGGTGAAGTCGGGCAGTGCCAGGCCTCGTGGCTCGGTCAGTGCGTCCTCGGGGGTGAGGTAGAGGCGCTGCCAGCCCTTTAGTGCTTGCGGGGGCTGGGTGAGTCAGCCGTCGCGGGTGGCCTGGCGGGTGATACGGGCCAGGACGGCCAGGGTGTTCTTGATCGCGGACTGTCGGTGTCCGCTGGCAGCCCAGTGGTGGACGGCGCGGTCGATCGTTCCGGGTGTGAGGCGGTCGATGGGGATGGTGCCGAGGGTGGGCAGGAGTCGTTGTCGCCAGGCGGCGAGGTAGGCGCCGCGGGTGGTCGGTTCCAGGCCGGCGAGGGCGAGGTCCTTGACGCGGGCTCCGTAGCCGGCGAGGGAGGGCGCGTCGGGAAGGTGGGGCACCGGGCGCTCGGCGAGCGAGGTCAGGGCGGTCAGCAGGGCGGCGGCGAGATCCGGGAGGCAGTGGGCGGACTGCTGCCCGGGAGCGATCGGCAGGGGAGGGGCGGGTACGGGCCTCGTCGGTGCGGGGCCGGACGACGGCGGCGAGGGTGATGTCATGTCTGCACCGTGGGCGCCGACCGGCTCGTGCGACAGTTTGATCTCGGCCGGTTCCTCAACACGTGCTGAGTTAGGTGGCGTTGGTCACCGACGGGCGGCGCGTCACGCCGCCGCATGGACGATCGTGCTGCAGCGGCGTCATGGTCGGCAGGCCGACTCCGATGGCAGTCGATCCCCGCGTGCGGCCTGGTGGGCCTGAAGTGTGGTGGCCGGACCGCCGGAACGTGGCGGTCCGGACGCGACAGCGGCGCGGGCTTATCCCTGGTACGGGTCGGTGATTGTGTAGGGGCTGCGGGCGGCTGCGACGAGGGGGGCCGTGAATGATGCGCACCCGTGGTGCCGACACCACCGCGGTAGTGGAGTCCGTGCTCGCCGAAGACTGCCTCGGCACGACAGAGGTCATGATCAGGGGGCGGGCCGAGGGGCGCTGAGGTGCCCGGGGATACGGCGGGTCAGGCGCCCTTGTAGAGGCGTTCGAGGTCGACGAGTTGGATGTTCGGGTCGTGGGCGGCGCGGGTGTGCAGGTCGTCGGTGAAGCCGGCGCCGCTGAAGCAGAGCAGGCGGGTGGCGGGGGCGTTTACGGTGCCGCGGGCGCGGATCAGGTCGCGGATGTGCTCGAGGCGCTGGACGTGGCCGAAGCCCATGGTCTCGTTCCACTTGGCCTCGCCGATGGCGAGGAGTGTCTCGCGGCCGTCCTCGTCGCGTCCGAAGGCGGCGAGGTCGACTTCGTGGCTGGCGCGGGCCGCGGTGTCGGCGACAGTGCCTGACTCGACGCGGGTGCGCTGTCCGCCGAGGGTGTCAGGGGAGGCGTACCAGCGGGTCCAGGTGCGGCACAGCTGCTCGAAGTGGGGGCCGATGACCTTGCTGCGGAAGGTGGGCTGCGAGCGCTGCCAGACGGATTCGGCCTGGCCGGGGCGCTCGAGGTCGCTCCACTCGGGGCGCATCAGGGCGTAGTTGAAGGTCAGGATCGGCTCGTTGATGCGGTAAGCGGAGCGTTTGCCGTGGAAGGCATCGGGTTCGCGGCTGATCATGCCGGTGTCCTCGAGGACGGTCAGGGCGTGTCCGAGGTCGGTGGACTTGCGCTCCAGGAAGCTCGCGATGCCGCCGCGGGTGTGGTTTCCCTGGGCGATGGCGGCGAGGACGCCGTGGTAGAGCGCGGTGTCGCGCAAGTCGGGTTCCTCGGCGAGGAGGAAGCGGGCTTCGCGGAAGAGCGGGCGGCCGGGGTTGAGGATGTTGCGCAGGATCCACGGGCCGAAATCGTCCAGGTCAGCGGGGACGTCGCCGAGGGTGAACTCGCGGCCGTAGGCCGGGGTGCCGCCGACGACGGAGTTGACCAGCATGGCCAGGCGCGGGTCGGTGATGCCCCAGAAGTCGGCGGCGAGGCGGAAGTCGAGGGTGGGCACGATCAGTTCGAGGCTGGCGCGGCCGCGCAGCGGTGCGGTGCCGGAGAGCAGGTTGCCCATCAAGGACAGCGCCGAGCCGCACAGCAGGAGACGTACGGGGCCGACCTCGCGGCGGCCCTGCGGGCCCAGTGCGCGCTGCAGTAGGGAGGGGAGTTCGGGGGAGGCCTTGGCGAGGAAGGGGAATTCGTCGATGACGACGGTGAGGGGGCCGGTGCGCGCGGTGGCGAGGTGCATCGTGGCCTCGACGGCCTCGTCCCAGTGCGTGAACCGGTACGGGACGGTTCGGCCCTCGAAACGGGCCATCGCGACGCCGTACTGGCGCAGCGACTCCGCCTCGGTGGCCTCGCTGGCGGCGAAGAAGAAGCCGTCCGTGGCCCGTGCGATCCCATCGAGCAGGAAGGTCTTGCCCTGCCTGCGCCGCCCGGAGACCACACCGAGGGTCGCCTCGGGGCCCGGGTAGGTGACGAAGCGCACCAGCTCGGACCACTCGAAGTCACGGTCGAACATGCCGTCCGGCTTGTGGGTTTTCGGCTGGCTCACGGGACACCTCCGGGATGGCATTGCAATAATGAGCGTGTTAATTATAGACGCACCTATCATTTAGCGCCGTGGGTTGTCTGCCACGCCTGGACCTCCGGGGCTGTTTCCGGAGACCCCGCAACGGTCCGCCGAGGGCCGGGCGTGCCGTGGCGCCGTACGTCCATGCGGTGGGTGTCGCGGCAGCCGCAGGTGCGGTACAGGCGTCCGGGGGAGACGAGAGACGACGTGGACATGGCACGCTCGCCGTGCGCCAGCACTTCCTTCCGGCCATCGAAGCCGGCTGCTTTCCGGCACCCCGCCCTGGCCGCGCAGGCTGCGCATCCACCGGCTCTCCAACAGCGAGATCTACTCACTGAGAGATGCCCATCCTGATCACCGCTGGTCAGCGGTGCTGGCGTGGGTGGCCGGTGGCGTACTTGTCCTGGCCGCGGGCGGGAGGCTGGAGTCTAGATCATCTGACATGTCGCGGATGGGGGTTCTGTGCTTCGGCCGCGCCTCGGGTTGGCGGGGGGAGCGCCGACGAAAGTGCGCTGGTTGCACTGACGAAACGATGAGCCGGTTTCGCTATGTCTGGGCAGGCCAGGGGCGGCGTGATGGCGCTTACACGTATGACTGCCCGGTGGCTGGTGAGTCACCGGGCAGTCGGCCTTGCGGTTGTTGATCTTCAGTGGACTATTGAAGTGCGGGCAGTCTCACTCATCGGACTCGCTCTCTTCTGGCCTGGTGACGCAACCCGTTGCCGTCGTTGCCGCCGCGCCCCTTCGCCACGACGCCGTACCGTTTCACCAGACGGGGCGCCATGGTGGGATCGAGTCTCCGGCCAAAGTGCGGATGACTGCCGCGAGTTCGGATCGCGGAACCTGTTGGCCGGCTTCGTGGAGCTGCTTGGTCAACTGTGCCTCCAGTTCATGCAGGATCCGTCCGGCCACAGCGAGGTGCTCCAGCGCCTTCTCGGTCAGGACAACGAGTTTGCGACGGCCGCCGGTAGGGTGCGGTTGCCGCTCGACGTAGCCCCGCTTCTCCAGATCGTCGACGATCTGGCCGGCGGCCTGCTTGGTGACCCCGAGCTGCTCGGCCAGTTCGCTGCTCGTCGCACCGGAACCGCGTAGCGCCTGGAAGACCAAGCCGTGCATGGGGCGGAGATCGGCATAGCCGGCGGCGTCAAGACGGCTCACGAACTCGGAGAGGACCAACTGGAAGGCCATTCCGAGCAGGAAGGTGAGCTCGGCGCGCTCGAGGGGGTCATGGGTCTCCACCAGCTCATCTTGACACACCTGAATAAAGTCGCTTTACTCGCTGCGAGTAAAGGCGCTTTACATGGAGGGTGTGCACATGTACGTGGTCAGCGAGAGCGAGCAGCGGACGACCAAGACGCCGACTGGCTCGATGTTCGGCCTGGCTGCCCCCAGCCAGGGCAGTGCTGAGGTCAGCACCTGGCGGGTGGAAGTCGGCGCGGACTCCGCCACGCCGGTGCACATCATCGACCGCGAGCAGGTGTGGATGCCCCTGTCGGGCGAGTTCGAGATCGAGGTGGAGGGCAAGGCCGGGCGCGCCAAGGCCGGTCAGGCCATCATCGTGCCCGCTGGTGCGGTGCGGCAGCTGAAGGCCGTGGGTGGCCCGGCAGAGGCTGTGGTCGCCATGGCCGTGGGCGGCCAGGCGATGATGCCGGGCAGCGAGGACAAGATCCCGCTTCCGTGGGCGGAGTGACCCCTTCCCCCGTGAACAGCCCGACCAGGCCAACCCTCGATGGTTCTGGTCGGGCTGTTCGTCTCTTCGAGCTCTGCCCCGCAGCCCGTGCGTGACCGCGATCCTGGGTGGCAACTTCCGCCGTGTCACCGCTGGGAAATGATCTCCGCGAGCGTGGGAAGTGATGAGCACCAACAACGGAATCAGCCCTGGCTGAGGACTTTCGTCGGTGCCCCCGGGGCTCCTACGCCCCCGGTCAGGGTGTTGTGCCGTTCGGGAGGGTGCCGTGTCGTCGCTGGAGAAGATCGCGGCTCGCCGCGCGGAACTGGACCAGCAGGCCGAGACGCTGGCCAAGCAGTTGGCCAGGGTGGACGCCGAGCGCGAGGAACCCTCTGTCGCGGAGCGGGTCTTGCGGCGTCTGTACGAGCAGGAAGCCGAGGCTGCTGCTGCCGGTCTGGGTGTTGAGGCTGGGCAGCGGGTGGAGGTCGCGGGCCGGTCGGTGCTGAAGGTGCCACACCGCCGGGAGGTGCCGGATGCGTCCGCGCCGCCCGGCGACTACCAGCGGATGCTTGAGATCGTTAAGGCCGCGGGCGGGCCGGTGATGGTCAAGGAGGTCGGCGCCGAGCTGGGGATCGAGGTCTCGGTGCCGGGCCGGCTGGAGCCGTTGCGCGGGAAGCTGTCGAAGCTGGCCGCCCGTGGCTGGCTGCACAAGCTGCCGAACGGCACCTTCACCACCCGACCGTGAACGGTGCCTGTCAGGCCGTAACGGGCGGGCCCCCGGCCCGGGTTGAGGAGGTATGCCTACAACCAAGAACCCGGCCGGGGACCACGGTGAGCTTGTCTACCAGTGCCGACTGCCGCTGTCCACGCAGACCCTGCGCTTTATGACCAGGCTGCTTGCCGCTCACCTGAAGAAGATCCGGTCGCGGTGGCGGAAGCGTCCGGCCGGGCGGATCGCGGTGATCGTGCTGGCCGCGCTGCGGCATGACCAGCGCCTTGCCGACCTCGCCGGGGGCAACGACCTCTCACGCACCACCGTGGACCGGTGGCTGAAGGAGATTGATCGAGCTGCTGGCCGCGCGGGCTCCCAGGTTGGAGCGGGCCCTGGCAAAAATCGCCCGCGAGGGCGGCAGCGTGGTGCTGCTCGACGGGTCGCCGATACCCACCCAGCGCCGCACCGGCATCCCGATGAGGCGCCGCTGGTCGGCGAAGCATAAGCGCCACGGGCTGCTGGTCATCGCCCTGACCGACACCCGGGGACGACTGTTGTGGACCTCCACGGCCCGCCCGGCCCGCGGCTCGGAGGTCACCGCCTGCCGCCACGACGACCTGGTCGGCCGCCTGCGCGAGACCGGTCTCGCCGCGATCGCCGGCCTCGGCTTCGTCGGCCTGGACGACAACGCCGGCGACCCGACGGTCATCACTGGCTACAAGAAGCCGAAAGGCAAGAAGCTCTCGCTGGGGAAGAAGCTGGTCAACCAGCTGATCGCCGCGGAACGGGCGGTGTGTGAGCACGCGTTCGCGCATCTCAAGAACTGGCGCGTGCTGACCAGGCTCCGCCTCGACGTGAAGTGGGCCCCCCGACTCGTGAGGGCGCTCATGATCCTCAACCAGCGCGACATCGCCCGCTGACAGATGATCTTCACCGCAGACAAGCCCCAACGACCAGCACGAGCACGGCCTCATCCGCCCACGCCACCCCCGCGACCTGCACGTTCAGGATGAACACGACTCACTTACCTGGAATTTTGCCTCCCCGGACGGACGGCCCACCTTCCATCTCGACAAGACCGCCGACGGCGAGGCGCTGCTGGTCTGGCGCCGCATCGGCGACACGGCATCTATCGTCAGCCGTAGAGGCGACCGGGCCCGTCATCGGGCGTCCAGCTGAAGGATGTGCAGAACGGTGAGAGGCCGACGTCGAGAGCCGGCAGCAGAGCAGAGGTGCGTTTGAGCAGGGGCGCCGCCCCGGCCATGGGGCGGGTTTTCGCTGTTCGAGCAGCGCGTCGGCGATTTTCAGTACGGTTCGATGCCCCTCTACGGCGGTGCACCAGTCCTGGGGTGGCGTCTTCAGCCCGTGGGCTGTGCCCAGGAGGTTGCCGTACACCGCACCGGTGGAGTCGCTGTCGCCGGGGTGGGTGACGGACAGCGGTGAGCGTGGAGGCTCTGGGGCGGCGCAGTCCTGGGGGCAGCCGACGCTGGCGCCGCTGGTGCCGATCCGGGCGGTTGGCAGACCTTCCCGTTGGTGGCCCCGTGCCGTAGAAAGTCGGTCATGGGACCGTACTCCGTCCCCGTCGCCCAAGGTCCCTGGCCCGTCTCGACATTGCTCGGGAGGCTGGACGGGAGGATCGCCGCGGAACTGGTCGCCGCCGGGCGGCGGCGCACGGCGCATGCGGGTGAGGTGTTGGTGGGGCAGGGCGGGCAGGAGCGCACGCTACTCCTGCTGATGAGCGGGGCGGCGAAGGTCCTCGCCCAGACGGAGAGTGGCCACCAGGCGCTGCTCGCGGTCAGGGTCGGCGGGGACTGCGTGGGCGAGATGGGTGCGCTGGACGGCGCGCCGCGCAGCGCCACCGTCACCGCCTGCGGGCCGATGGAGCTGGTGGTGCCTCGTCATGCATCTCGATGAGCACGGCGGTGGTGAGGCGTTCGAGGGCGTCGGGGTTGGGGAAGATCTGTCTCGCCCAACCCGTACGAGCTGGAGCCAGTACGCCCAGGACATGACTGTCACGCATCACCACGGAAACCGGGACGCTCCATGACCTCAACCGAGTCGGCACAGCCCAAACGCGGCGCCGCAGGTCTTCACGGGCTGCCGCCTCGCACTGGCGATCGCCACCGTCGTCATGGTGGTGACCGAGATGGTCGGCTCCAAGGGCGGCATCGGCTGGTCCATCCTCGACTCCCAGCGGAGCTTCGACATGGTGGCGATGTGGTCCGGGATCGTCGTCCTGGGCTTCGTCGGCTACTCCCTCAACCTCGTCCTCCGCCTGGCCGAAGCGCGGATCCTGGCGTGGCACCACCAGAAGAACGGATAGGAACTGTCATGGATATCCGCAGCAACGACCGCTCCGGGACGCCACTGCTCCTGGTCCGGGAGCTCTCGAAGGCCTACGGCGACCACGAGGTGCTCGGCGGGATCGAGTTCGAGGTGCAGCGCGGCGAGATCATGTGCGTCGTCGGCCCCTCCGGCGCCGGCAAGACGACCCTGCTGCAGTGCCTGTCGGGCCTGTCGGAGCCGAGCTCCGGCCAGGTGGTGCTGAAACGGCGAGGCGATCCGTGAGACCCCGCCGGAGATGGCGATCGTCTTCCAGGACTACTCCCGTTCGCTGATGCCGTGGCTGTCGGTTCTCGACAACGTCACCGTCCCGCTCCGCTCGGCGAAGCTGGACAAGAGCACGCGCCGGGAGCGGGCCGTCGCCGCACTCACCGAGGTCGGTCTGGGCGAGCACCTGGAGAAGTACCCGTGGCAGCTCTCCGGCGGTATGCAGCAGCGGGCCGCCATCGCGCGCGCACTCGCCTACCGGCCGCAGGTCGTGCTCATGGACGAGCCGTTCGCATCGGTCGACGCCCAGACCCGCGCGGACCTGGAGGACCTTACCCTTTCACTGAAGAACCACATGGGCATCACGGTCGTGCTCGTCACCCACGACATCGACGAGGCGGTCTACCTGGCCGACCGGGTCCTGGTGCTCGGCAAGCGCCCCACCCAGGTCGTCGGCCTCGTCGAGGTGGACCTCGGCCACGAACGCGACCAGATCTCGACCAAGGAGAACCCGGGGTTCGCGACGCTGCGCAGCAGGGTCTACCGGGGCATCCGCGGCGAGCAGCAGTCCGTGAGCGGCTCGGCAGCCAGCTGAGCCGAGGCCTTCGAGTCGGCCGCCGTGTCCACCGACTGCTGGCTGGCGTACGGCTGCCCCGCCGACGCCATGTCCGACGCGAACGCCTCGCCCGCTTCCACACCCTCGCCGACAACGCGGGCGCCTGCCTGGGGCAGCAGCCATAGGGGGGAGTGCGCTGATCAACGG